>NZ_JAJITD010000022.1 GCF_020880815.1 Paraburkholderia sejongensis | reverse complement strand
CCCATCCCGAACAGGACCGTGAAACGACTCTACGCCGATGATAGTGCGGATTGCCCGTGTGAAAGTAGGTAATCGTCAGGCTCCTCATGCAGTATGTCCAGAACCCCGGTGTCTCCGAAAGAGCGCCGGGGTTCTGGCGTTTACGTGGCTGTTTCAAGCGATCGCTAAATCCAGTGCAACCCGATCGCAGTTCCTTTGTCACTGCCTTCCCATCCGCAACGCGTCCGCGTAGCCCGTCAGCTCCAGATACGCGCGTCCGACCTCTGCATTTGCCCGGCTCACCCGCGCCGCGCCTTCCCAATACACCGCACCCGTCGATTGTCGTGAATCGAGTTCCTGATCGTCGATCAGCGGATCGAGTTGCCATGTCAGCGCACCGGTCCTGACCGTCATCGATACCGGATACGATGCGCCGGTGCGTGGCGAGCGCCACGTGCGAACCGGAGTGAAGTCCACCTGATCGGGGGCGAAGTTGGTGATCTGTCCGTCGGCCTGGCGAAGCGTCGCATGAGCCCAGATCGCGCCGCCATCGCGGCGACGCATCTTGAATGCCATCAGCGCCGCGCCGTCCTTCAGGTTGGCGCCCACCCAATCCCATCCGACTGCATCGGTGGCGAGGTAGGTGCTCGACCATTCGTGATCCAGCCATGCTGTCCCTGTCACCGTCGTAGCTTGCTGCGAAGTGTTTCCCGATACGGCTGGCCGCACCACGCTTCCTGTCACGCGCAACTGCGGCTCGCTATAGTAATAGCTTGCCTGCTCCGGCTGTGGTCCTTTACGCGAGTAACCGCGTTCGCCCTGAAGCAGTGGTGCCTGCGTCGGCGTCAACGCCAGATGCAACGAGAAGCCGGTCGCATCGGCAGTGACGTCATAATGGCCATCCGCAGCACGGGTCATTTTCCAGCCGTCGAGCTTGACGTCGGTATTGGCGGGCTTCGCGTACGCGAGCCCGAAACCCTCGCGAGCGATACGCTGATCGTGAACCAGATGTCCGATCGCCGGATCGCTCAACGCCGCATGCGCGATGATCAGTTGCGATGGTGCAAACGCGCTCGGATCGGCCGTGTCGTGGCCCGTCGCGGAACGGAAGAATGTGATCTGAAAGCCGAGCGGCTGGTTGTCGGGCGTATTGAGCCAGCCAGTCGCGTACCACCATTCGGTGCGAAAAGCCGGGTGCGCGCCGGTGTCCGCGGGAAAGCCGAGTGGATGATCGGGCGTGACCGCGGCGAAGGCGGCCGGAGTGGAAGCGCGCGCATCGCCGCCAGCGGCAAACGCGGGAGAAACGACGTTAAATGCGCCGGTAAATGCGGCGGTAAGCGCAACGACAGCAGCGCCACACAGCAAGCCGAAAAGGCGGGGGCAACCTGAGCGCTGCGCCGCCCGTGCGCTCTCGCGGGCAGCAGTACTCGGTACTCCGAATAGAGCGTCCCGCGCATCCACGGCGAAACGGCACATCTTCGTGCGCATCACCAATCCTCCTTCACCGCGCGCACCGCATCCACCGACACCGCGCCGCGTCCGGCGACCACCGCGGTCGAGCAGGACAGAATCACCATCACGAGCGCGACCGTGCCGAGCACGAACCACGGCACATGCAGCGACATGCTCCAATGAAACGACTGCGGATTGACGACGAACACAAGGATCAGGCTGATCGCGAATCCGAGTGCGAAGCCGAGCGCAATGCCGCAAGCGGTAAGCAGGCCGCCTTCCGACGCGAGAATCGCGAGAATCTGCATACGCGTGACCCCGATGTGGCGCAACATCCCGAACTCGCGGGCACGTGCGAGCGTTTGCGCGGAAAACGTCGCGGCGACGCCGAATAGTCCGATCACAATGGCCACTGCCTCGAGCAGATACGTGACCGCGAAGCTGCGATCAAAGATCATCAGCGTACGCGCGCGGATGTCACCCGGTTGCGACAGTTCCAGCGACGCGCCAAATGGCAGCGCCCGCAACGCGTCGATCACGCGTTCGACGCGCGCACCCTGCGCGACTGTCACGGCCACATCGGTGGCGATGGTGTCGCCGGTCAAGCGCCGGAAGTCCGCGAGCCGCATCTGGATCGCGCCGCTCTGGCGCGCGTAATCGCGCCACACACCGGCGACGACGAACACCTGGCCTGGCGCGCCGAGCGGCAGGCGTATGCGTTGACCCAACCGGTATCCATATAGATCGACCATTGCTTCGGAGACCCAAACAGGTATTTCGCCCGCGTGAAGTGCCGCGGGCGACAGCGTCGCGGCGGTCATCTGCAGATTCGCGCCCGGATCGGCCGCATCGATTTCGCGCGCGAGCAGCGCGACGTCCGGCCGGGCCGGATCGAGCGTCAGATGGGTGATACGCGCAAAAGCGGCGCTTCTGATGCCGGACACCTCGGCGATCCGCTTCTGTTCGGCGGGCTGCAAGCCGCCACTGTCGCTGCTATTGCCGCCGGACGCGACCCGCACGTATAGATCCGCGGATAGCAGATGCGTGACCCACGCATCGACGGAGACGCGAAAGCTCGCCACCATGATCGCCATCGCGACGATCAGCGCGAAGCTCGACAGCACCCCGCCCATTGCGATCGATGCCTGCCCCGGCGCATTCGCGAGACGCGCGATCGCCAGCGTGGCGGTCGCGCCGGCGCTGCCGCGCGCGCCGCGTACCCGGCTCGCCGCACCGAAGATCGACGCGGTCACGCGCGGCATCAACGCGATGCCGCCGACGAGCAGCAACGCGACCGCGAGATAACCGGCAATCGGCGTATCGAACCACGGCGGCAGCCGGGTAAGAATGCCGGCGATCAACAGGCACGCTAGCGCGGGCCACGGCGTCGCGAGCCGAGCCAGGGCGCCTTCTTCGGCGCCGGCCTTGAGCGCCGCGGCGGGCCGCGCCCGTGCGGCATCGATGGCGGGCGCGACGCTGCCGAGCACCGCCACGGCGATGCCGAGCAGCAGAAACACCGTAGTCGCGAGCGGCTCGAAACCGGCCCGCGGCCGCACGCCGGGAAAATACCCGCCGCCGAGATCGCTGCCGAAAAAGCGCAGCGCGCCGCTGGCCATCGCATAGCCGAGCGCGAGCCCGCACAGCGATCCGAGCAGTCCGAGCAACGCGCCCTCCAGCAGAATCTGGCGCAATAGCTGGGCACGCGTGAGGCCGAGCACGCGCAGCATCGCGAACTGCGAGCGACGCCGCACGACACTGAGCGCCTGCGTCGAAAACACGAGGAACGCGCCGGTGAATAGCGCGACCAGCGCGAGCACGTTCATGTTGATTCGATACGCGCGCGACAGCCGGTCGGTGCGGCTTTCGGTATCGCGCGTTTCGGCGACAACCCACGCATTGCCGAGTTGCGCCTGCAGATCCCGCCTGAAGCGTTCGCGGTCGACGCCGCGTTCGAGCTGCACGTCCACACGCGACAGCTTGCCGACTTTGCCGAAGCGCCATTGCGCGGCGGCGATATCCATCACCGCGAGCCGCTGACCCGGCCGCGTGCGCCCGAGGCCGCCCGCGACGCGCAACTGCACGTTCGAGGTCCCGCTACGCAGCGTCAGCGGGTCGCCGGTTTTAATGTTCAGCCATTGCTGCGCGGCGGTCGACAGAAACACCGCATCGGCCGATAGCGTGTCGAGCGGCTGTTCCGGCGACGGCACGCCGAGCAGATCGGGCGTGATACGACTCGCCTTGAATACGTCGATACCGAGCACCGGCAGCGCGTCCCGTTGGCCGGGCACCGTGACATCGAACGCGAGCACCGGACTTGCCAGCACGACCTCCGGCATATTCGCCAGCCGCGGATAAATCGACTCGTCGATAAAGGGTTGAGCGCCGCGTATCTGCAAGTCAGCCTGACCCGACAAACTGCGGGTGGCCGCCGAGAATTCGTTGAACGCCGCGCTGTTGATCAACTGCACCGCGTAACCGAGCGCGACGCCCAGCGCGATCGTGGCGATGGCGACCAGCGCGCGCGCCCGATGACTGCGCCATTCGGCGCCGAGCAGCCAACGCGCGAGCACGCGATGTCCGGAAGAGTGCGGCAGCGGGCGAAGATCAGCGGCCATCGTCGCTTGAACGCACGCCGGCATGCGCAACGTGGTCGCCAACTTGTGCGGGCGCCGCATGCAAGCCGCCGTCGCTGAGGATCAACACGCGATCGGCCACCGCGGCGGCCGCTTCCGAATGCGTGACCATGATCGTCGCCGCGCCGGTCGCCTTGCTTTGCGCGCGAAATAGGCCGAGCACGTCGTGTGCGGTCGCAGGGTCGAGATTGCCGGTCGGCTCGTCGGCGAGGATCAGGGACGGACGATGCACGAGTGCGCGCGCGATCGCCACGCGCTGCAGTTCGCCGCCGGACAGTTCACGCGGAAAAGCCTCGCCGCGTCCGCCGAGACCGACTGCCGCCAGCATCTCGAGCGCGGCGGCGCCCGGCAGATCGTTCAGCAGCAGCGGCAGCGCGACGTTCTGCGCGAGCGTCAGATGCGGCAGCACGTGAAACGCCTGGAACACGAAGCCGAGCTTTTGCCGGCGTAGACGCGTCGCCGCGTTGTCGTCGAGTTGCTCGACCGCGCGGCCGTCGATCATCACGCTGCCGCCATCGGCGCGGTCGAGGCCGGCGATCAGATTGAGCAGCGTCGATTTGCCGACTCCCGAGTCGCCCATGATTGCAACGAACTCGCCCGCCGCGAGCGTGAAGTCGAGCTGCGCGAGCACGATGCGGCCGCTGCCGTAGCGCTTGCTGAGACCGCGGCATTCGAGTGCGGGAGCGACGGCGTCGGCGGGAAGCGTCATGCGGGAAGATCCGGAAGAGGGGCCGACGAGGGGCGTCGGCCGGACGGAACGAGTGTGCCTTGTCGCGAGAATTCGCGCAGTAGACCGAATCAGCAGCGGCGATCGATGTAAGGAAAATGGAAGTTCGAATGGCGCGGCAGCGGGGTGACCGGAAAGCTTCGTCATGCCCCGCGCAAGCCGCTGTGCGCGGATATCACGGCGCGATTTAGAGGGCCGCGCAAAAAAATTTTTTGTCGCGCGAGCCCGCAATTTGGTGCTGGACGGTGAATCCGCGACTCTCAAGCAGAGCGGGGCGAGCAGGATCCATTCCACCGGTTCCGTCCCCCGAAAAAGCAAATGCCTAAAAGTGCTTAAGTGCGCGGAAACGCGCGCCTTTTGCGGCCAAAAAATTTAGCGCGCGCAAGCGATCTGTAACAATGTGCAAGCGCACATTTCGATGCGTTTTGCAAGCGTGCACGCGACAACAATAAATTGTGACGGGGATTTTCGGGCTGTTGCGATGCAAAAATATCCTTATCTTGGTAATCTCCCACCCTTGGTTAGATGACCGCGGGTAAACGTGTAGCGGATAACCCGCTTACATGTCCATTTCAGCGAACTCCAGCTTACATATCCATTTCAGTGCCGGCTGTTTTCGGCGGCGCTGGGGCGGCGTTTTGTACATCAAAGTTTGACAGCGCACATGCCATTGCCTCTCCTAAGTCTTCTCATCTGGATTCCCATCGTCGCCGGATTCGTGGTGCTGCGCGCCGGCTCCGACGCCGTGCGTAACCGCACGCGCTGGCTCGCGCTGATCGGCGCGGTGGCGGGTTTCCTGCCGGTGATCCCGCTCGTCGCGAATTTCCGTAACGACGTGACCTCGATGCAGTTCGTCGAGAACGTCCGCTGGTCGCCGACGTTCGACATCGCCTGGCATGTGGGGATCGACGGGATTTCGCTGTGGCTGGTCGCGCTGACCGCGCTGACCACGATCATCATCGTGGTCGCGTCGTGGGAGTCGGTCACGCAGCGCACCGCGCAGTACTTCGGCGCGTTCCTGATGCTGTCGGGCTTCATGCAGGGCGTGTTCACCTCGCTCGACGGGATGATGTTCTTCATCGCGTTCGAGGCGACGCTGATTCCGCTGTATCTGCTGATCGGCACCTACGGTCACAAGAACCGTACGTATGCGGCGGTGAAGTTCTTCTTCGTGTCGCTGCTCGGCTCGCTGATGATGCTGATGTCGCTGCTCTATCTGTTCGCGCAGACCCACAGCTTCGACCTCGCCGTATGGCGCGAGGCGCAACTGGGCATGGTGCCGCAGGCGCTGATCTTCCTTGGCTTCCTCGCCGCGTTCGGCGTGAAGGTGCCGATGTGGCCGCTGCACACGTGGCTGCCCGACGTCCACCTCGACGGCCCGACCGGCGCCGCGGTGATGATCGGCATGCTGAAGATCGGCGGCTACGGTCTGCTGCGTTTCGCGCTGCCGATCGCGCCGCAAGCGAGCCACTTCTTCGCGCCGATGATGATCACGCTGTCGCTCGTCGCGGTGATCTACTCGAGCCTGCTCGCGCTCGTGCAAACCGACATGCGCCGTCTGCTCGCGTATTCGACGGTCGCGCACATGGGCCTCGTCACGCTCGGCCTGTTCGTTTTCAACCGCTTCGGCCAGGCCGGCGCGATCGTGCAGATGATTTCGTACGGCGTGGTGTCGGGCGCGATGCTGCTGTGTACCGGCATGTTGCACGACCGCACCAAGACCGCGTCGATTGCCGAATTCGGCGGCGTTGCGAACACGATGCCGCGCTTCGCCGCGTTCGTGATGCTGTTCTCGATGGCCAATATCGGCTTGCCGGGCACCTCGGGCTTCGTCGGCGAATTCATGGTGCTGATGGGCGCGATCCGCTTCAACTTCTGGATCGGCGCGATCGCCGCGAGCACGCTGGTGCTGAGCGCGGCCTACACGCTGTGGATGTACAAGCGGGTGATTTTCGGCGCGATCGCCAATGCGCGCGTCGCCAATCTGAAAGACCTCGGCAAGCGCGAATTCGCGCTGCTCGGGGCGATGGCGCTGCTGGTGCTCGCGATCGGTATCAATCCGAAACCGTTCACCGATGCGATCGACCCGTCGGTCGGCACGCTGCTCGCGCAGTCGGAACGTTCCGCGCTGCCGGGTGACGCGACGCCGGAAGGCAACGAGCATCTGCAAGCTGCGACGCCGACACCGGCGCCGGCTGCCACCGCCGCACAAAACCCGGGTTAATAGAACAAGGCGCAAGAGCCGCTGTCGCATCCGCGCGTCGGGATGCGTCGGTGCTCTTGCGCTTTCGCGCGTCCGCATCGTCCCTTTGATTGAAAACGAAAGGCGTTGGCTCATCAAAGCCGCACGCTGTCCAGTGGTTTTCGAGCGCTTATTTGAGGGGACTTTGCGACGCGTCAACTTTCGATGCTTTGTTTCAAGGCGTCGCAAACGACGCTTGCAGGATCAGGTGTGTGGGGGATTGCGACAACGTGTCACACGAGGTCGCAACGCAATAGATCGTTGCTAAATCGAGTGTTTATTGACAATCGGGGCACCCCTATTATGCGAGCGCTTATTAATGGAGAGCCGTCGAATGACGTTCGTTGAAGTCAAAAAAACGAGGCAAGGAATATGAAAGCACGGGCTCTGACCAGGCCGGCAAGCGTTCTGTCCGCCAGCCTCTTGTTGCTGCTGTCGGGTTGCAGCAACCTCGATATTTTGAATCCGAAGGGCAGTGTGGGACTGGCGGAGCGCGATCTGATCGCGACTTCGACGTGGGCCATGCTGATCGTGGTGGTGCCGGTCATCGCGCTCACCCTGTTTTTCGCGTGGCGTTATCGCGCGTCGAACAGGAACGCCGATTACCAGCCGGGGTGGACGCATTCCACCGCGGTTGAAATCGTCGTCTGGACGATTCCGACTTTGATCATTCTGTTCCTCGCCGTGCTGACGTGGCGGACGACTCATGAGCTCGATCCGTATCGCCCGCTCGAGTCGCAGGTCAAGCCGATCAACGTCGAAGTCGTCGCGCTCGACTGGAAGTGGCTGTTCATCTATCCGGACCTGGGCATCGCTTCGGTCAATCAACTGGCGATCCCGGTCGGTACGCCGGTGAACTTCCGCATTACGTCGGACACGGTGATGAACTCGTTCTTCATCCCGCAACTGGGCGGCCAGATCTACGCGATGGCGGGCATGCAAACGCGCCTGCACCTGATCGCCGATCACGCCGGCGACTACGCGGGCACCGCGGCGAACTTCAGCGGTAAGGGCTTCTCGGACATGAAGTTCCGCACGCTCGCCACTTCGCCTGAAGAGTTCAACGCGTGGGTCGCCAAGGTGCGCGCGTCGTCGGACCGCCTCGACATGGACCGCTATCACGCGGTGTCCGAGCCGAGCGAAAAGGATCCGGTGCGCTACTTCTCGACGGTCGATCCGAAGCTCTTCAACAACATCATCGCCCGCTACAACAACGGCAACGTCCTCGACAACATGCAGGACGCTAACTGTGCGCCTAAGGGGTAACGCATGTTCGGAAAACTAACGCTCGATGCGATCCCGTATCACGAGCCAATCATCGTAACGGCGGGCGCGGGGATGATCCTCGCCGCGCTGGCCGTGCTCGGCGCGATCACGTACTTCGGTAAGTGGCGCTACTTGTGGACCGAATGGCTGACCTCGGTCGACCACAAGAAGATTGGCGTGATGTACATCATCATAGCTTTCATCATGCTGCTGCGCGGCTTTGCCGACGCAATCATGATGCGTATGCAACTGGCGCTGTCGTACCTGTCGCCGGGCTTTCTGCCGCCGCATCACTACGACCAGATCTTCACCGCGCACGGCGTCATCATGATTTTCTTCATGGCGATGGCGTTCATGGTCGGTCTGATGAACCTGATCGTGCCGCTGCAGATCGGCGCGCGCGACGTCGCGTTCCCGTTCATCAACTCGCTGAGCTTCTGGATGACGGCGATCAGCGCGATCCTGATCAACATTTCGCTGGTGATCGGTGAATTCGCGCAGACCGGCTGGCTTGCTTATCCACCGCTGTCCGAACTGCAGTTCAGCCCCGGTGTCGGTGTCGACTATTACCTGTGGAGCTTGCAGCTCTCCGGTATCGGTACGTTGCTGACCGGTGTGAACTTCTTCGTGACCATCGTGAAGATGCGCGCGCCTGGCATGACGTTCATGAAGATGCCGGTGTTCACGTGGACCGCGCTGTGCACGAACGTGCTGATCATGGCGTCGTTCCCGATCCTGACCGTCACGCTCGCGCTGCTCGGCCTCGACCGTTACCTCGGCATGCACTTCTTCACGAACGATGCCGGCGGCAACGCGATGCTGTACCTGAACCTGATCTGGGCATGGGGTCACCCCGAGGTGTACATCCTGATCCTGCCGGCGTTCGGTATTTTCTCGGAAGTCGTCGCGACCTACGCGAAGAAGCCGCTGTTCGGCTACAAGACGATGGTGTGGGCGACCTGCGCGATCATGGTGCTGTCGTTCCTCGTGTGGCTGCACCACTTCTTCACGATGGGTTCGGGCGCTGACGTGAACGCGTTCTTCGGTATCGCGACGATGATCATCTCGATCCCGACCGGCGTCAAAGTGTTCAACTGGCTGTTCACGATCTACAAGGGCCGTCTGCAGTTCACGACGCCGGTTCTGTGGACCATCGGCTTCATCATCACTTTCACGATCGGCGGTATGACCGGCGTGATGATGGCGATTCCGGGCGCGGACTTCGTGCTGCACAACAGCCTGTTCCTGATCGCTCACTTCCACAACGTGATTATCGGTGGCGTGCTGTTCGGTTATCTGGCCGGCTTCAACTACTGGTTCCCGAAGGCGTTCGGCTTCAAGCTGAACGAGAAGCTCGGCAAGGCATCGTTCTGGTTCTGGCAGATCGGCTTCTGGGTTGCGTTCACGCCGCTGTACGTGCTCGGTTTCATGGGCATGACCCGTCGTCTGAATCACTACGACAATCCGGCATGGCATCCGTGGCTGATGGTGGCCGCGTTCGGCGCGGTGCTGATCGCAATCGGTATTGCCTGCCAGCTGCTGCAACTGGTGGTCAGCATCCGCGATCGCAACCTGAAGGAAAACCGCGACCTCACGGGCGATCCGTGGGATGGTCATACGCTGGAATGGGCGACCAGCTCGCCGCCGCCGGCCTATAACTTCGCGCATATCCCGACGGTGCACTCACTCGACGCGTTCACCGAAATGAAGTCGCGCAAGGGTGCGCAGGTGGTGCCGCCGTATCGCGACATTCACATGCCGTCGAATACTTCCGCGGGTCTGATCGTGGGTATGTTCTCGCTGGCGTTCGGTTTTGCGGCTGTGTGGCACATCTGGTGGCTTGCGATCGTCGGCCTGGTCGGCGCGATCGCCACCGTGATCGTCTACAGCTTCCAGAAGAACGAGGGCTATTACATTCCGGCCGACACTGTCGCGCTGATCGAAGAGAAACGCAGCGGCGGTGCTGCCGCCAGGACCGGTGCCGGCAACGGTGCGCAGGTCGCGCTGGAGGTTGACTGATGTTACAGAAGACTATTGCGGTTGAACCGCATCATCACGACGCGGACCATCCGCCGTCGCACTCGGTGTTCGGTTTCTGGCTGTACCTGATGACCGACTGCATCATCTTCGCTGCGCTGTTCGCGGTGTTCGCGGTGATGAGCCATCAGTTCGCCGGTGGTCCGAGCGGTAAGGATCTGTTCGAGATTCCGGGCGTTGCGCTGGAAACGGCGATGCTGCTGCTCTCCAGTATCACGTACGGCTTCGCGATGCTCGGCGCGCACAAGAACCGCAAGGGTGCGTTGCTCGGCTGGCTGGGTGTGACGTTCCTGCTGGGCCTCGCGTTCCTGACGCTGGAAATGCGCGAGTTCTCGCACATGATCGCCGAAGGCGCGGGTCCGAGCCGTAGCGCGTTCCTGTCGTCGTTCTTCACGCTGGTCGGCACGCACGGCCTGCACGTGACGTTCGGCCTGATCTGGATGGTGGTGCTGGCCCTGCAGGTGATGCGTCATCGCGACCTGACCGAGCGCGACATGATCCGTCTGACGTGCCTGAGCCTTTTCTGGCACTTCCTGGACGTCGTCTGGATCGGCGTTTTCACCTTTGTTTATCTTGCGAGCGTGATCTAAATGGACCATAGCCATAGCGCCCACGGCGCGCACTCGGAAGGGGGCCACGGCAGCTTCGGCAGCTATATGGCCGGTTTCGTGCTGTCGGTGATTCTGACCGTCGCCGCCTTCGCGATCGTGATGACCGGCACGCTGACGGGCTCGAACGCGCTGTTCGCGATCGCCGGTCTCGCCTTCGTGCAGATCATCGTGCATCTGGTGTTCTTCCTGCATATGAACACGTCGTCGTCGCAGCGCTGGAACGTGACCGCGTTTGCGTTCACCGCGCTGACCGCGCTGATCGTGATCGGCGGGACGTTGTGGGTTATGCACAACGTTAGTATGCATATGATGTCGCGATAAGCTGGGAGCGCGTTAGCGCTCCTGTGCGAAAGAGAGAGCCCCGCGAGGACGGAAGTCCTTGCGGGGCTTTTTGTTTTGTCTGGCCGGTTCGTTTTTACTGTACTTGTGACGCGCGCTTTTGCTGAAACCGCCATACCGCGTGGCGAATTCCATTGCGGGTCCAACGAAACGCCTTGAGAAGTGGCCGCATACGGTTGCCGCGTACTTTTTCCAGCGGCCGTGCCGCTTCCGGTGCGAGTTGTTCGACTACCGCTTCAGGCGTCGTGAAGAGCTGCGTTTTCCAGTCGAAGTACAGCGGGTAGCGTAGCAGCACACCCGCGCACAGCATGTCGAGCGTCAAGGTGCGATGACGCCACGGCAGTGGCGCGAGTGCGTCGTGGGTGAGTCCCCAGCCGGCATAGAACGGCAGACCGTAGGTGAAGACCGCTTTTCCGCGCAACAGCGCCTCGAAGCCCGCGAGCGACGATAGCGTGTGAACTTCATCTGCGGCATCGACGAGAGACAGTAGATCCGCTTCGGTATCGACGACGTCGGCGAGTTGCTGCGCGTCGATCAGTCCATTGCGGTTGCCCGATAGCACATCGGGATGCGGCTTGTAGACGACGAATGCATCGGGACGCAGGCGGCGCACTTCGCGCAGCAGCGCATCGGCGGTGCCGATGGCGCGCGTGCCGAGGCGGATCGATGCATCGTCGGCGACCTGGCCGGGGACCAGCACGATCTGCTTGCCGGCCGGCGCGGTCCAGGCGGGGCGCCGACGGCCGAGGTTGTACTTGGTGACACCGAGTTGCACGATCTTGTTGCGAAGCGCCGCGGCGCGCGCCAGCTCAGTGTCGCTGAATTCGGTCTCGTTGAGCAGCGCGCTCAAATCGCTCGGCTGGCTGGCATCGAAGTACAGGCCGCGACGATCGATCACCTGACTGCGCGGCGCGATCATGTCGGAGCCGAGACCCGTCGAGTGAAAGAAGCCGTCTTCGATTCTGACGCGGCGCACTTCCGGTGCAAGACCCTCCACGCTGCGCGCGCCCCACAACACCGCGGTTTCGTTTGTTTGCACGGATTCGGGCTGGGCTGTCCAGCGCAGGGCTGAACTGCACGCCGTGATGTACGGCGTCGCGAATGGGCGCTTCCACCACTGGAAACGTAATGCCGCGACGTTGCGCAGATCGGCGAAGCGCTGCTGGACCGCGTGTTGTAGTTCGATGCAGTCTAGAACGTCCGTTAGGGTGCCTGGCGCGTGCGTGGCGGGATTCAGATAGCGCGTTGAGCGCAGAAATATCACGTCGAAAAGCGTTTCAAGCGTGGGACGTGCGGTGCGGTTCGGCAATGGCAAGTTGTCGTGCGTCAGGCCCCAGCCGGCGTAATACGGGGCGCCGAAGACGTGGACCGGCGTGCCGGCCAGCAAAGCGTGCATGCCTTCTGAAGCACTCAGCGTGTAGATCCGGTCGACGTGAGGCAGCGCTGCACACACCGATTCATCTTCGTTCAGGCGCCGAGTGCCGGGCGGCAGCAGCGCGTGTGCGGATTTGGAAAGCCAAGGCCCGCGCCCGGGATCGTCCGATCTCGCGATCCAGAATTGCGCTGCTGGATGGGCCAGGCGTGCGGCCTGCAACATGCAAGAGAACGCGGCGCGAGAGTGGCGCGTCGCTGCGGCGCCGGATCCATACGATCTTGCGCGCTCGTCGATGAACAAAACCCGTTCGTTGTTTTTAGGCTCGAGCAGTGCCGCTGGGCAGCAGGATTGCACACGACGCGTTCTGGACGCGTGACTGCGCGCGAATCGCTGCATCAGTCGCTGCAATTTCTCTTGACGCTGGTCGCTTTTCCTTTCTTGAATCGCGGTCATCAGCGCTGCATTGAGGGCATTGGCGAATACATCGGGGCCGGCGTTTTCGACCGACATCGAAAACCATGACAGCAGTGGAGTGCCCACGGGTCCGTGGGACCAGACTGGCCCCGGCCACGCGGCGGCGATGCGGTTGCCACATAGGCGAGCGATGCGTAACGCGATTCGTCCATGCCAGCGGTCAATCCATAGCGGTTCGAAGCGTTGTTGACGCAGGCCGGCCCGGAAACGTGAGCCGCGCGTGATACCGCGCAAATCGTTTGCGACGATGCGTTGCTTCATTTAGCGCAGCGTTTCCAGAAAGCGGTCGACGCGTTCGAAGTGGTCGGCCCAGGTCGGTTCCCGAAAACGTTCGATACGGATCAACTGCTCAGCGCGTTCCGGACTATCGGGCCGTGCGTAGGCCCGAATAGAGGCGAGCCACCCGGGACCGTCAAGCGGATCGAGATAGTCCGGAATTTCGTCGGCGATTTCATGAAAGACGTCGAGGTCGCTCGCGAGCACCGGTACTTTCAGCGCAAGCGCTTCCGCGAGCGGCATTCCGTAACCTTCCACGAAGGAAGGGAATAGCAGTGCCTGCGCGTGTTGAAGGTAGGCGTGGAGCTGCCCGTCGGAGCAGTGGGCTTCCTCCATGACGACGCCTTTGAGCGGTCGGCAGCGCTCCAGCATATCGACGACGTTTTCGCATTCCCAGCCGCGCCGGCCGATGACCACGAGCTTTGGCGCCGAGGCGCCGAGTTGTTCGACCAGACGGCGCCAGACGTGCAGGATGAACCAGTGGTTCTTGCGTGGCTCGATGGTGCCTAGCATGACGAAGTAGGGTTCGGGCAACGGGCGGGGTGCGAGCGGGCGTGGGATGACGCCGGAGGCGAGATGGGCGACGACGGTTGGTGGAAGCGGGAGATTCGCGCGTTTGGCTTCCGCCGCGAGGGAGTCGAGCGTGGCTTGGGAATTCATGATTAACCCGCTTGCATATCTCAACGCTGTGTGTATGCGATTGCGATGCGTGGCGTCGACACCGGGGCGGCAGTATTCTGCGTGTGTAAGCGGAATCAGGTCGTGAACTAGGATAACTGGCTGAATGCCGCGCTGGCGCATAGTCCGCAGGTATCGCGAGCGCTCGATACCGGAATGGCTCGTATGAAGCAGTATTCCATCGGGAAAGTTGTGACGGCGCAACATTCGGCAGGCGGCATTTACGATAAGCTTCTGCGCTGTAAATTTGGCAGCGAAATTCTGCTGCAAAATAATGTCGAAGACTCGGGCTGAATTGCGCGGCGATAGCACGGAGCTGAATCCACTTTCACTGAGTACGGCACGCGCCTGTCCGCCGTAATGCCGGACGTATTCCAGGCCGACTCGATCTACCCCCGTAGGCAATTGGCCCTTGGTCAGCCTGTCCAGCAGGCGCGAGACATCCAACAGAGTTAACGACAATTTTTCCGCACGACAAACACGTGATTGTGACAAAATCCGCACCGACCGCTAAGCGCGGACATCTGTGACTAGCAATTAATTCCGAATTCCGTAATTGTCCCAAAAACCGCCGGTTTGATACATGAATTCCCGTCGAATAACTAATTTAGTGTTGTTTTTTTCCACGCTCGCGTTGAGTTCATGTAGTCTGGTTCCTTCGTCAGGCCCCACGACCGCGCAAGTGATGAAGGCCGGTGAAAACGAAAACCCGGCAGGGATTCAGATCGTCGATATCAACGCCGATGTGGCACGAAGGTTGGTCGCGGAGAGGAAGCCCACGGATTTCGCCGACACGTTGGGCAGTGGCGTTCTGGCCCGCCAGCAGTTCGGACCGGGGGATACGCTTGAGGTGTCCATATGGGAGGCGCCCCCAGCCACACTGTTTGGCGCATTTTCGTCTTCCTCGTCGACCTCATCGAGCAGTGGCGGCGGCGCGAAAGCGACCGTATTGCCGGCACAAATCATTGATAGCGATGGCACGATTGCGGTTCCATTCGTTGGGCGCATCAAGGCGGCTGGCAAATCCGCGAATGAATTGTCTCAAGGCATCGCAGCCCGACTTACTGGCAAAGCGAACCAGCCACAGGTGATGATCCGGTTGGTGAAGAATGCCACATCGTATGTTACGGTTGTCGGGGATGTGTCGAATAGTACCCGCATGGAACTAACGGCAGGCGGCGAGCGGTTGCTTGATGCGCTAGCCAGTGCCGGCGGTGCCCGTCAGCCAGTCGATAAAACTACCATTCAGGTAACTCGTGGCGGCGAGGTCGAATCATTGCCATTGCAGACCATCATCCGTGATCCCCGGCAAAACGTGACCCTGCACGCAGGTGACGTGATTACCGCGCTGTTTCAGCCTTTGAGTTTTACGGTATTGGGCGCGACGGGCAAGAACGACGAAATTAACTTTGAAGCGCAAGGCATTACTCTCGCTCAGGCGCTTGCACGCAGCGGCGGATTAAGTGACGCCCGTTCTGATCCAAAGGGCGTATTCATCTTCCGTTTTGAGCCGAAAGACGCTTTGCCTTGGCCTCATCAGCCAGTGCAGACAACGGTGGATGGAAAGGTGCCTGTCGTGTACCGACTGGATCTGAAAGACCCAGCCAGCTTTTTCGTTGCGCAGTCATTCCCAATGAACAATAAGGACTTGGTCTATATCTCCAACGGACCTGTGGCCGAACTGCAGAAGTTCTTGAATCTGGTGTTCTCCGCGGTCTATCCGGTAACCGGGCTGATTCGCGCATACTGATTACCGATGCGTGTCGACGCTATGAGAAGGCAGTTGCCGCAAAATGGACGACGCCCGACGCGCATGGGTTGGCGTTGTCTGTTTCTTCTGACCTCTATGCTCGCGTATGCCGCGCCCCTGTGGCCCGGCATACTGATCAAGCTGGCGCGGAGATTCAGCCAGCGGCTTTTCTTGGAAAAGTGCACAAGTGAGGGGCGAACGAGGCAATTACTCGTGGATGTATCCATTATCTGTCGAAATGACGCAGGCACTGGCATACAGCGCGTCGTCCGCGCACTGTTTCGAGAGTTACTAGCTGAACCGCCGGCAGGATTCGAGATACGCCCCGTATGCGCGACACGTCGAAATGGATATCGATACGCGGACGGATACAACTTACGGATCGGGGGCGAGGCCATTCAGAAAGATGACTTGGGGGCGCTCATTTCGGTGAGTTCCGGTGACATTTTTCTTGGCTTGGATTTCAGCAGTCGGATCCTGCCTCGACGACAGAAAGAATTGCTCCGATGGAAAGCATGCGGCGTAAAATCGATTTTCATCGTGTACGACCTCTTGCCGGCACTTCGACCAGATTGGTTCACACGCCCCGGAGTAAAAGCTTATAGGTCGTGGCTCACGACGTTGGCGATGCACGCGGATAACCTGTTGTGCATATCAGCCTCCGTAAAATGCGATCTGGATATGTGGTTGCGCAAGAAATACCGCCTAACGGACGCAAACATCCGGACCAGTTGGTTTCATCTCGGCGCAGACCCGGGTGCGAATGATGACGCACGGCCGCTGCCGGCTTGTTTAGCGACGCCATCTACCTCTCAGGTTTCGACTGTGCTGATGGTCGGAACCGTCGAGCCCCGCAAAGGCCATGAACAGGTTCTTGATGCATTCGAGTTGCTGTGGCGTGCCGGGAATAATGCTCGTCTCGTCATAGTCGGTAGACCCGGGTGGCGTGTCGATGAACTGACGAAGCGCATGGATCGCCATTCGGAAGTCGGCGACAGGCTAATCTGGCTCAAGTCCGCAGATGATGTGACGTTAACCAGTCTTTATAAGTGTACAGACGGTTTGCTCATGGCTTCTTATGGCGAAGGCTTCGGTTTGCCACTTGTGGAAGCAGCGCGCTATGGAATGCCGGTTCTGGCTCGCGATCTGCCAATCTTTCGCGAGGTAGCGCAAAACCACGTTACCTACTTTTCAGCAGGCGACGCAGTACAGATGGCGGCCACTTTGCGCACCTGGTTCAATGCGCTGACAGAGGGAACCGCACCACGTAGCGATGGAATAGCATTGCAAACCTGGGCGCAAAGCGCAACGCAATTGCGCAACTGCCTACTAGAAGTAAGTCTTTAGACATTCGGGTGTTCTTCGATACTCCATTAATTCATACGATTTTGCGGGAATGCGGGATTGTGGGCATGATGCATAACGACAGGTAAAGCTAAGGAGAGAATATAAATTTATGTCCGGTATTCACGTGAACACGCAAACCGAGGAATTTGTCGATTCGCTGTACAACTATGTCCTGGGCCGAAAACCCGATCGAGCCAGTTTCGAGAGATGGGTGTCAGCGCTTGAGTCAGGGACAGTGCGTCCGCATGAGGCGGTAGCAGGCTTCTTTAAATCGCAAGAACGCACGAATAGGGAAAAGCAGGAACATGTCCAGGCGGTGAAATCCGGGGTGGATTCCTATCACGCCCCCGCGGTTTTGTCTGAAGCGATGGTGATGCCAAAACGGGTCGCGTTGCTCGGCTCGTGTCTCATTGAAAAGTGGCAATCGGTGTTTTCCCGTTACTGTGCCGTCGACTATCTACAGGTCAATGGGCTGGCTCGTCTCCCCGAGCGGCCGCCAGCGGCGCCGACGGAATATGGGTTTCAGGTCGTTCAATTGGGGTTGCGCTTTGTGCTTCCTGAACAGCGATATTTCGGACTCGAATACCGCAATCCCGAAGACTATGAAAAACTGTTTGAAGCCACTTGTGACCGCATGGTCGGCATGCTGCGCGAAAATATGCGCTGGAACGTGGAGCAAGGCATGCTCACGTTCGTATGCAATTTCCTGACGCCACAGCAAAACACCCTTGGTCGGCTGATGCCAAGGTATGATCTGCGTAATCTCGTCTACTTCGTCGAACAGCTCAATGTCCGGCTGTATGAGGAGTTACAGAAGTACACGAACAGCTATGTGCTGGATATCAATCAAATCGCGTCGATCTATGGGAAGAAATATTTCCAGGACGACCATATGACCACGGCGGTTCACCACGGTCTGTCAAGCGACTTCGATTTTCAGCACGACCAGGCACGTATCGAAGCCGTTCCAAAGGCTTCCACGGTTTATGAGATGCGGCCGTTCGAATTCATTACCGCAGTTTGGGAGGAAGCGCTAGCAATGTACCGCACGGTACATCAAGCCGAAGCCGTCAAACTCGTGATTATGGATCTTGACGATACATTGTGGCGAGGCATTGCCGCTGAAGGCGCGCTCGACACCTTCGGTGACAAGGTGCGTGAAGGCTGGCCTGTCGGTGTAATGGAGGCCCTCAAGTGCCTGAAGAACAGGGGAGTACTCCTTGCAATCGCAAGCAAGAACAGTGAGGAGCGCATTGGTCAATTGTGGAACGACATGACTGATGGGCGTGTTTCTCTGAACGATTTTTCGGTTCGCAAGATCAACTGGCGCACTAAGGTCGAGAACATCGAAGAAATTCTTCGTGAAGTCAATGTGTTACCGAAGAATGTGTTGTTTGTCGACGACAATCCCGTCGAGCGGGCTTCCGTTCTGCGCGCATTTCCGGGCATTCGGGTGTTGGGAGCAAATCCATATACTACCCGGCGTGTCTTGATGTGGGCGCCGGAAACGCAGGTGGCCAGCATTACGGACGAATCGAGCCGCAGGACGGAAATGATGCAGGCTCAGGTTCGACGTGAATCGGACAGGAAACAGCTCTCACGTGAAGACTTCCTTGCATCCCTAAAGATCAAGCTGAAATTCGCGGAGATCACGGACGTGAGTGCCCCGAAGTTTGCCCGCGCATTCGAGCTCATCAACAAAACCAATCAATTCAACACGACGGGCGAACGTTGGACTCACGACGCAGCGGTTTCCCTGTTCCGTAACGGTGGTTCCTTTGTCACTTTTGAGGCCGAAGACGTTTACTCGAACTATGGGCTCGTTGGCGTCGTTGTAGTTAAAGAAGACTGTGTTTATCAATGGGCGATGAGCTGCCGGGTGTTGGGGTTGGATGTCGAGCTTGCAGCGCTGACCGAGATTACTCGCCGCATAGCGCACAGTGGACGTAAATCGGCGCGCGCCCGTGTGATAGAGACTGAGGCGAACTATCTGTGCCGCGATCTCTTTGAGCGGGGAGGGTTTGAGCGCGAAGGCAGCGACTGGCGAAAGTCGCTGGTCGCTGACCAATGGGCCGAACACTCACATATAGAGATTCTGGAGGGTTGAGGCATCAACCCGGTTCAACCCGGGTCGTCTTGATCAGACGCCAATCCGTTGATATAGATCAATCGTGCGGTCGGCACAGTTGGCCCAACTGTGTCGCTTCGCGATTTCGATGCCTCGCAAAATGGCCGCCGAGCGCCACGATTCATTGCTCAAAACTTCTGTGATGCCCGTAACCAATGCATCGACATCATTGGAGTCGGTCAGAAAAGTCGCATCTTCCACGATATTGCGAATGGGCGTGCGATCCGACGCCAAGACGGGTACACCGCTTGCCAGGCTTTCAAGGACTGGTAGCCCGAATCCTTCATATATCGACGGAAAGAAAAATGCCCGCGCACCGGCGTAAAGAACGGGTAGTATGCTTTCGTCTACATAGCCGAGATAACGAAGCCATCCTTCTTCTTCGGCTACTTGTATCTGAGCAAGAAGATTGTCGTTCAACCAGCCACTGCTGCCAGCAAGAACCAGCGGATAACTGGTACGAAGCGTAGCGGGTATGCGCCGATATGCATCGATCAAATTGCTGATTCGCTTGCGCGGTTCGAGAGTTGAAACGCATAGCGCGTAGCTTGCGGGGGTAAGTCCCAGCGAGAACAGCTGCGCTTTGAGCGTTGATGGGGATCGTGGATGGAAATCGGCACCGACGCCCAGCGGAATCGCGGTGACACGTTCTAGTGGCCAGTTGAAATAATCTGCCACTTCAAGACGCGTACTCTCGGAATCTGTGATGATATGGCGGCACCTTGACAGTGTGAAGGTGAATGCTTTTTCGAATTGTCTTATGCGTTCAAGCGGATGTGTTTCCGGAAATTTGAACACGGAAAGATCGTGAACAGTCACGATTCCGCTATTCACTTGCGGTGGCAGAAAGTAGTTTGGTGAATGAAAAAGGTGAGAGCGTAACCGCAAAGCCAGCTTGCGTCGCGCTAGCCAACGGCTGGTGGAGAGAAATGGTCGGCGGGTTTTTGATTGCGCGGTTCTCAGATTGTCAGGGTCAGCGATCCAACGGCCGTCCGCGAAATAGCGAACTGCTCGCAGTTTCTCAGTTGCCTGATAGTGCCTGGCCAATTCCCACGCGTATCGACCGATCCCCGTAAGGGGCGGCCGAATCGCGTCCACTTGCAAAATAATCCTCAATTAGCGTCTGCCCGCGCACATGCGGCCAACCACCGCGAAGAGGAGTTGGTGCTCTTCCTCATCCTCACAGATCAGAATGAAAAGCCAAGCTTGTTGCGTCTGATATCCTGTTCCACCATCATCGCGCATAGCTCTTCAAGGGTAGTGCGCGGCTGCCAGCCGAGCTTTGTTTGCGCCTTGGTCGGATCGCCGATCAACAACTCGACTTCTGCAGGACGGTAAAACTTCGGGTTCACTTCAATGAGTTGTCTCCCCGTTGCGCGATCATACCCGCGCTCGTTCTCGCCGATCCCTTCCCAGACGATGTTGATATCAACGGCTTTGCCTGCCATGGTCACAAAGTCACGTACTGTTTCCGTCCGATTTGTCGCGAGAACATAGGTGTCTGGTTCGTCAGCCTGCAACATCAGCCACATGCCCTCGACGTACTCTTTCGCGAATCCCCAGTCCCGCTTGGCGTCGAGATTTCCTAGCTGTAGCCGGTCCTGCTTGCCCAAATGGATTTTGGCCATGCTATCGGTAATCTTGCGTGTCACGAACTCCCTTCCGCGGAGTGGTGATTCGTGATTGAAAAGAATGCCGCTGCTGCCGAAGATGCCGTAGCTTTCCCGATAGTTAACGGTGATCCAATGAGCGTAGAGCTTTGCTACACCATACGGGCTGCGAGGGTAGAACGGAGTGTCTTCAGTTTGCGGAATCGACTGCACCTTACCGAACATCTCCGATGTACTGGCCTGGTAAAAACGAATGTCTTTATCGACGATGCGGATCGCTTCGAGCAGATTGAGAGCACCGATCCCTGTAATTTCGGCAGTTGTAGTCGGCTGATCGAATGACACACCTACGAAGCTTTGGGCTGCGAGGTTGTAGACCTCCTTCGCTTGTGTGCTCTGCAGCAAACGAATATTCGCGCTGAGATCAGTAAGATCGTATTCGAGTAGGTGAAGATTAGGATGATTCAACACCCCAAGCTCTTCCAGACGCCAAAAGTTTACCGAGCTGGTACGTCGATACGTGCCATACACCTCATAGCCCTTTTCAAGTAACAGTTGGGAGAGGTACGCGCCATCTTGTCCAGTAACCCCGGTAATCACTGCTTTTTTCATGCTGCAATTTTTCCTAAATTTTGTTGAACGTCGTATGACTTCATCGCTCAAGTTCAGATTGCCACTGTAATTACAGGCATCCGGTGCTCCGGGCTGTTCCTGACAAGCGACTTGTTGGTGATGGTCAAAATATAAGATCCTACCGTGGCTGGCAGCTTGACCATTAGTCCAGTCTTTTGGCTAACCAATTGAGGATGATTCATTCCGTTCACTACCAGATTGTCGTTGCCGTCGCGAATTTCGTACACCACGTTCTTCATTTCATGCTGACAGGACGTCTCGAGGCGGCACCAAAGGCCGGGAGTGCCGAATGCTGCGGACTCCGTGATTCCAAACATGTTGGTCGCGTACGGTTCGGTACGGTTTCCACGGAAAATCGCGTCCTTCAAGAGCTTCGAAACCATGCGCTGCGAGCTGTATTGCCCATACGCTTCCTTGCACACGATCTTTTTCAGCTTTGGCGGTGTGTCGAAATCGATGCCTGCCTCATAAGCAGCGCCGCCGGGCTGATAGTTGCTGTCGTAGTAGTTCTCAAAATACACCGTATCGCAGAACCATTCGGGGGTCCATGATGAATAGCTCATGGGCCAAAAGAGAGTGGTGCACTTTTCGCTGACGACAAGATTCGAATAGCGGTGGGCAACGACGTTGAAATAGATTGACCATTCATCAAAACAGCGAGGGCGTACGTGGCGGAACTCGGAGACAACCTCGGAGAAGAGTTGCTTGTCGATCACCTGCGCCTGGTGGCTGGAATAGGCGAGTCGCGGATAGCCGTACTCTTCCAGCACGGTAGCCGTGTACCATTGACCACGATCGTAGCTTGAGTCGCCAAATGGACTCGCTCGCCATTGACTCATGTCGGGATAGAAATATTTACCGACATATCGCGAGTTTCGAACAAAGTGATCGGCTGGTAGTGTCTCGATAGCGATGCAATCATCATCGAGTGCGACAAATGCGTCGTGGATTTCCGGGCGTTTGTAGAGGCATTCGCGTAGCAGGAAGTTGCGCTCCTGATGATCCGAAACATCGATGGATTCCGCCGCGAGTACTTCTTCGTCGCACAGAATGGTAGCCTTCACCGGGTAGTTTTCAAAAAGCTCGGCGTACTGTGCGCGCTGACTGCCGCGTGTCAGCACGACTACATCGTCAATTTTCGAATGGCGAATGAAGCTTTCCAGTGATTTTTTCAGATTCTCCGGATTTGTGGAGATATACACCAATTGAAGGTTCGCCGGGACCGACGCAGCTGACAGGCCGGCAGTCAGTGTGCCGATATGATTCATCAGCACCTGAGCCGTGTCCTCCCACGAGGGCAGACAAACGCGAGCAGCATTTTCCTTCGTCGCAGCATAGAAGCTAGGATCGTTGACGACCTTCTCGAGGGCGCTCGTGAAGGATTTGAAGTCACGCGGATCGAAAAGTAGGCTCAATCCTTGACCCGCTTCCACCAGTGCACCACGGTCGCTGGAAATGACGACGCAATTCTTTGCGAGCGCTTCCAATACAGGGAGACCATAGCCTTCGTACCAAGAAGACGTGGCGTACGCGAAGCAGTTCTCGTAGAAGTACTGCAATGCAGCATCGTCGACGTTCTGAAGCCATTTTAGGGTCTCATTTTCTTCCGACAGTGCCTGAATTTTCTTGATTAGCTTGTCCTCTTCCCAACCTTTTTTGCCGACGATGAGAACGTTCAAACCGATCGATCGAAAGTATTCGATATTGTCGATAAAAAACGGATAATTTTTCCGCGGTTCGACCGTGCCGACACACAGCACATACGGGCGCTTTGCGATGAATTGTGCGACCTCGTCATCGAGAACGACACCGTCACTTTCGGCATGGGAGAAATTGCCGCCCATTGGGATGGTAACCATTGGCGGACAGCGAGACTGAATCTCGCTCGCGATTTTCGACGCATCGTCTCGAACAGCCTCGGAGATACAAACAAAGAGGTCGGAGAAACTGAGCGCCGCGAAGAAATGTTCGACGTAGCGGATGACCGTCGTCGGATGAGAGTTTTGTGGAGAGAGGATCGGAACGGCATCGTAGTGCATGTTGACGATGCGCACTCCGTTGATTTTCAGATCGCGATAAAGAGCCCACTTGGAGATGCCGTCGCCCCAGGAAGCATCAATATCAAAGTAGATATCGCCCTCGGCGAAGGTGACGAGCTCAGAATTTGACGAGGCGAAATCTCCGTCATTCATCGCGACGGTGACAAATCCCTTCAGGGAGCGTTGATAGGTTACGAGTTGGACATTGTTCGCGCGAAGCCGTGTGGCGATTTCGCGAACCACACGCTGAATTCCGGTTCTCGCACCGGTCTTGATAGTGTTCGTGACATCGACATACAACACAGGCGATGCCGATTTGCCCTTGAATGTTAGGGCCGCAGTCGAGCGCCCATTCTGGGTGTACTCCGCAGACGCGTGAATCGATTGCACTAGCGCAGCAAACTTCCGGACGGCAGGGGCTGGATTCGAGATAAAGCTGTTCCGTGCGCCTGTGTCAACGCGGCGGGTCAGAAGCCAAACGTAAAGAATCTCGATCGCTTCGTCAGCACCGATTATTTCAGCGATGTTGTATTTGTCCGCGTCAAACTTGCCGCTGACGAGCTCGCACAGTGCTTGACGTGCGGGTGCCGACCAATTCGAGGTGAAAAACGGCGCTTCGGATTTACGTTCGACGAAACGAAGAAGATTTTCCGCGACTTTTTCGATAGTGTGTGGCTTCGTTTTCATCGTTACTTCGCTTGTGTTATTTGTCTCAGCTTTTCTTCGATACGCTTGGCGAGGATCTCGGCCGCGATCGCCTGATTCCCTTCGATGCGAAGTAGATCGGCTTGGTGTGCCTGTGCGGGTGGGATTTGTGTCTTACCGGCCTGCAACGCGGCGACCTGCTGACTGAGTCCTGTCATCGTCGTGCGAACGGCGTGTACCTCGTCTCGCAATTTCGCAATTTCACCCAATAGTAGCGCGGTACTTGCGCTGACGCTGACGGATTCGAATCGCTTTCTTCTTATGCTCTCGAAGAGGCCGCCGATCGCGGGAAGCCGCGAAAGCGTGAAAAGAACCCGATAAGACGTCGCCAGTGAGCGGTGCTTGTGCCGTTTGCGGAATTCGCTGGACCCGAAAATGCTGTGCAAGATCGCCGCACGGCCCTTTTTCTTGCCGAGTTCTGTCGAATAGTAAGTCATTCCCGCCGCGTCAATGTCTCTACCCAGCAACGTCAGGTAGCAGCGCCGGACGAAATGCTGACCGTCGAACTGAAAGAGTGCGGCGACCGACGTGGTGGAAAGGTCACCGGTATGGTGTTCCATTGGTTTCCCCGTGTAGATTGGGCTAGCAATAAGTTTGGTAGTAGACGAAGGCCGAATCGACTTCGCTGAAGTCCAGGAGTTTGCCGTTGTGAAGTACGCAGGCACGATCACAATGCTCCCGGACGATGCGCGGATCGTGAGAAACCAGAATCATCGCTCGATCTTTTCTTTTTTGGAATAACTCATAATTGCATTTCGCATGGAATCGCGCGTCGCCGACGGCGATCACCTCATCAATGAGAAAGCAGTCGAATTCGATCGCCATCGAGATCGCAAACGCCAGGCGTGCGCGCATACCACTTGAATATTTCTTGACCGGTTCGCGCAGGTAAATGCCGAGCTCAGAGAATTCCTCCACGAACGGTATGACCCGTTCAGGTGGCACACCATACACGCGACAAACAAAACGCAGATTGTCAAGGCCGGTTAGACTGCCTTGGAACCCGCCGGCGAACGCTAACGGCCATGATACGCTCATGCTTCTCTTGATATCGCCGGCACTTGGTTGCTCTGAGCCGCTGATCAGCCGAATCAACGTGGACTTGCCCGACCCATTCTTGCCGAGGATGCCAAGCTTGTCTCCCCGCGCGACCTTGAGATTGACGCCGTCGAGGATGGTCCGCTGACCCTGGCGTGTCCCATAGCGTTTGTTTACTCCGCTTAATTCGATCATTGCGGTTCCACTTTGCTGGAGATATCCCGCACGACCCACAACCCTAGCCATGTCAACACCAGGCAAATGATTGCCGTATAGGGAACATCATAGTATGGCGTGACTGCGTCACCAAAATATCCGTAACGGAACAGTTCAACGCAATTGGGGGCGGGAAACAGCATGACGATATTGCGAATTGGCGTCGGCAACCAGCTTGCCATGACAAGCGCGCCTGAAACTGGCAACTGAAAGTAGGCGATCGGATGCCAAAGTCGTTCCACCAGTTCACTGTATTCGCAAAGTCCACCTATAAGCAGCCCCGTTGCGCTGGCGTACCAAACGAGTAGTCCCCAACCTGCCATCATTCTAAGGATATTGGCAGGGGCGGGAATGGCTCCAGCTACGATGAAAATCAACAGCAGAACGATCATCGATAGGGTTGCGCCGGAAACTTCCAGTAGGATGCGTGCAAGGAACAGGTCGATTACTCTGACGTTTCGATGAAAAAGCAGCGCCGAATTCGGCAATATGGCCAGCGTGCATCGCCCGATTGTGTTTCGCCACACCAGCACTGTGGAATAGCCGGTCAGCGTATACGCGATGGCGCTTATATGGTGGGCCGCGCCGATGTCGTGAAACAGACTCCACAATATGGTCACGCCAAGCGTGAAGAGCATGGGTTCGGCAAACAGCCATGCGAAACCCAGATTGTGGCGTCCATAGCGCGTGATGATTTCGCGCATGAACAAAGCGTGCAGCACCCGTAGCTGGATTTCCAGTGACCTGTGCAATGGAAAAACTTCTTTGCGCATAGCCACTTAATCGCGATGTTCGCGGACGCTGGAAATCAGGAGGCTCAAGGTACCCCAGGATATAAGTCCAAGAATGAATGTGATAAGCACATTCCGCACACGATGTGGCAGCAATGCTTCGTCCGGAGTGCTCGGCTGAGCAATTCGCTCCAGATAAAGCTGCTGCTTTCGAGCATCCGCGCGGGCGGACTCGAGCGACACCAGGGCGGCGCTGAGCTGACGGTCTGCAAAGTCTCTTTCAAGAGAAAGACGTTGATAAGCAGGAGCCTTGTTTGCGAGCGAACTGGATCCGCCCGCGACGCCATTGACGGCGTTGTTGATCTCGGTTTGGAGTGCGGCGATTCTGGTGGTCAGGGCTTTCACCTGCGGGTTGCTCGGCGCAAGAGACCTAAGCTCCGCCAGTTGCGTTTTGCTTGCTATGAGTTCACTTTTCAATTCACCAACCTGCTGCAATTGAAGTGCGGACTGCTTGTCTGGATCGAAGATTGATTGCTTATTTCTAAAAGCCGAAAGCGCCTCTGCAGCCACCTTCACGCGTGTTTCCGCTTGCGCAACCTGATTGACGGCGTACTGAATCATGTCTTGCTGCGCTCGGGCGTTCATCCGATTGACGAGTTGTTCGCCCAATACGAGCAGTTGTTCGTTGAAGCGGTGGGCGTCTCGAGGAGTAAACGCATTCACCTTCAATGTCGCGATCGAGGTGGTCGTATCGAACGCCACGTCAATCTGCTTCTGATAATAAAGCAGCAAGTGCTCCTTGCTACCGTACAAGCCAAGCGGATTAAAGCGGTTGAACATATCGCCGTTGCTGCCAGCGTAGGCGTTAACGAACGAATTTTTTTGATTTAGAGCTGATAGTGCATCGCGCGATACGATGTAATCGTTAACTGCGTACGCATCATTTTGGGAATCGCTCAGCCCCGAGCCTTGCAGCAGTTGGCCCACAAGGCCAGACGACTGCGTTTGCTGGTTGGGGCTGCGAACGACGAAGCTGGATTCCGATACGTATACGTCCGAGGCGATCAGAGAGTAGTAAATCGTTGCCGCAAGCGTCGGAAATATGACGGTCAATGCGAAAAGCCGATTAACTTTTTTGATTCGACTTGCTAACCCCCAACGATCTGCAAGAATATGGCCACTTCTAATAGTTTCCAACTTTATTCCACCGTCTGCGGCCGAGCGGCGCTCGCGTTTTTACGCTCTGCCAGGAAAATGATGTCAGTGGCGCAATGTTAATGCGTGACGCCACTTGCGTGCTCCAGCATGCGTACCTTCGAGGTGCACAAAGTACTCGTCAACTATTTGCTGGGGCAGCTTTTCTAGGATGGTCGATTGTAGCGTTCCGGACAAGCAAACGGAAGATATTCCGGTCCTGTCTCGAAATTGCAACAATTTTGTAATTTGGAAGACGTTGGTCAGTTTTTTTTAGTAGGCTCGCGTCCCTGGCTGTAAAGTATTTCAAGCTCCTCTTCAAAGAAGGTCCGATCTGCGGTGTTATTTTCTGGCAGCGATCGCGATACCCGGGAGCGCATATAGACCGCTCGATTGTCAGCCCGTCCATGGTTCGCTCTTTTCTTATCCTGCAGGGCACTGCCTCTCCGTTTTTCTCCCGTCTTTGCGAGGCGCTGATTGAGCGGAGTCATGCCGTACACCGAGTTAGTTTCTGTGGCGGCGACTTACTCTACAGCGGCATTCACGCGAGTTGGGATTTTCGAGGGCAAATTGATTCATTGAATTGCTGGTATGTCAACAAGTTAAAATCAGTTAATTTTACCGACGTAATAATGTTCGGCGACTGCCGCGAAATCCACAGCCCAATTCACCCAATCGCCAAAGCCCACGGCCTGCGCGTCCATGTATTCGAAGAGGGCTACGTCCGTCCGCACTGGTTGACGATGGAGCAGCACGGAGTAAACGGACGTTCCCAATTACCCCGCGATCCCGCCTGGTATCTGGAGCAACGCCGATTCACACCTCCGAGCCCAGTAGGCGAACCGACCGGCTACAACCTGTTTGAACGCGCGTTTCACGACATCCGCTATCGCGCGGCGAACACGCTCTACGCGCCGCGCTTTCCGCATTACCGCAGCCATCGGCCGAGAAACGGGTTCTTCGAATATGCGGGCCTCGCGACTCGCGCCTTGCGCCAGCGCCAGCATCACAAAGACTCCGATCTAGTCACCCGAGAACTGCTGGACTCGAAGAAGCCGTACTACATCTTCCCGCTGCAACTGAATTCAGACGCGCAGATCGTCGTTCACTCGCCATTCGACGGTGTCCAGCGGGCCATCACGAAAGTACTGACGTCGTTCGCCCGTCACGCTCCCGCGCACACATGGTTAGTCGTCAAAAACCACCCACTCGACACTGGCCTGATCGACCACCGCAGCCACGCGATACAACTGGCGCGCGAGCTCGGCATCGCCGATCGGCTGCGCTTCATCGACGCCGGCCACCTGCCGACGCTGCTCGACAACGCGCGCGGCGCTGTGGTGGTGAACAGCACGGTCGGCCTGTCGGCGCTGCATCACCGCCGCCCGTTGATCGCGCTCGGTAACGCCATCTACAACATGCCCGGCCTGACCTGGCAAGGTTCGCTCGACGACTTCTGGCGCGACGCCGGCCAACCCGACATGAACCTGTATCAAGCCTTCCTCGACTACGTCGTCCACCACACCCAGATCAACGGCGATTTCTACACGAAGACCGGCATTGCAATGGCGGTGAGAGGCGCGGTGCGACGTCTCGAGGCAGTCACACATGCGTAGACCCGCGCCGCGCCACATCGTGATCACCGGCGCGAGCGCCGGTCTCGGTCGCTCGCTGGCGCTCGCCTATGCGGGTCAAGGAATCGTGCTCGGCATGATAGGCCGGGACACGAACCGCCTCGAAGCATCGGCTCAAGCCTGCCGCGCCAGAGGCGCGCAAGTCGAAACCGCACAAATCGACGTGCGCGATGCAGCGGCAATAGAGGACTGGCTGAATGGTTTCGACGACCGGCACCCGATCGATCTGCTGATCGCCAACGCGGGCGCTGCGAGCACGCTCGCCTCGCCGCGCGACTGGGAAGAACTCGAACGCACGGCCGCGATCGTCGACACTAACTTCTACGGCGCGATCCATGCGGTATTGCCTGTTGTCACCCGCATGCGCGCGCGCAAACACGGTCACGTAGCACTGATCAGTTCGATCGCGGCACTGCGCGGCATGGCGATTTCGCCCGCTTATTGCGCCAGTAAAGCTGCGATCAAGGCGTACGGCGATTCGGTCCGGCCGCTGCTGCTGCGCGACGGCATTCGCATGTCGATCGTGCTACCGGGCTTCGTGAAAACCGCAATGAGCGACGTATTCCCCGGCGACAAACCATTCCTCTGGTCAGCGGACAAAGCGGCCGCGCACATCCAGCGCAAGTTGACAGCAGGGCGCTCGGAAATCGCGTTTCCGAGCCTGCTCGCGCTCGGCATGCGGCTGTTGCCGTTGCTGCCCGCGACGCTCGCCGATGCCATTCTCGGCGCACTGTCGTATATGCCGCGTGAGGAACGCTAGGTGAACGCGACGCCCGCGCTCAGTTTCGCGGCCGCGGCCGCCCTCGCGCTGCTGCCCGAAGCGCTCGCAAAGCCGCGCGCGTCGTTGCGGCGCTTGCCGCTCGCGTTTGCGCTGCACGTCGCCGCAATCGCGTTTATCTGCGCGTGTGTGGTTCTGATTACCGGACGCGTGCACTTCGCCGCATTCGTCGCGGTCGCCCTGGTGGGGCTGCTCGCCGGTGTCAGTAACGCAAAATACACGTCCTTGCGCGAGCCGTTCGTGTTCACGGACCTTAGCCTGTTCAGCCAGCTCTTCGCGCATCCGCGTCTTTATCTGCCATTCCTGAGCGCGGGCACCGTCGTTGCGATCGTGCTCGGCATCGGCGTCGTGATCGCGGCATTCGTCGCGGACGCGCCGCTCGCGCATCGCCCGGTCGGCACGCTGCTGTTTGCCGCGTGCGCGTGTCTCGCCGCTGCCTATGCCTGCGCCGCGCGTCTGCCGCTCACGCTCCAAGCTGTCGATGACCAGCAACGCCACGGCTTTTTCGCGGTTTTCGTCGCGTACCTGCTGAATGGCATGCGGCCGGCCACCGCGCGTCAACTGCGCGCCGCGCTTGCCGAAGGTCCGTTTGCGAGCGGCGCGCCGCACACCCTGCCCGACGTGATCCTGATCCAAAGCGAGTCATTCTTCGACGCGCGGCGCCTATCTTCCAGGATCGACCCGTCGATCCTCCGCAACTTCGATCTGGCACGCCGTGCGTCAGTCCAACACGGCGAGCTGACGGTGCCGGCGTGGGGCGCCAACACGATGCGCACCGAGTTCGCGGTGCTGACAGGCGTCGACCAAACCCAACTCGGTTACGCACGCTTTTACCCGTACGCTTTCATACGCCGCGCGTGCGCATCGCTCGCATCGTGGTTCAAGCACGGCGGCTACCGAACGCTGGCAATTCACCCGTATTACGCGGATTTTTTCGGCCGCGAACGGGCGTTTGAACATCTGCAGATCGACCGTTTCATCGACATCAAATCCTTCGCTGACGCTGCGCGCGCGGGCCCCTACGTTGCCGACATGGCGGTTGCCGAAGCGATCATCAAAGCCCTCGACGAACCGCGCGACAAACCCGTACTCATCTTTTCGATGACGATGGAAAACCACGGTCCGTTGCACCTGGAAACGGTGGAGGCGGGCGAGGGCGCCGCTTTTCATTCGCTGGGCGACGACGCGCACTGGCGCGATCTCACCGCTTATTTGCGCCACCTGGCGAACGCCGATGCGATGCTCGGCCGCCTGCTCGACGCGCTGCGCGCACGGCGGCGCGATACGGTGTTGTGCTTTTATGGCGATCATGTCCCGGCGCTGCCGCACGTGTTTGCGCGGCTCCGCAACGAGCCTGCTCGCAGCGATTACTTTATCTGGCGCAACTACAGTTTTGTGCCGTCTATCCGTAAAGACATTAGTGCCGAAGAACTTGGCGTCGACCTCGTAAAAGCGCTTGCGCCAGCCGCGCCGTGCGAGGTTTCGGCGCGTACGCTGCACCCGACAGAAGAACGATGACGAAACAGATTGCGATTGTGGGGATGGCCTGCCGTTTCCCCGGCCACGTTGAGAGCCCGGAAGAGTTCTGGGCATTGTTGCGCGACGAAAAAGATGCGGTTACGCAGATTCCGCCAGACCGTTTCGGCACCGAGTTCTACCAGCACCCTTCGAAGCGCGAAGCGGGCAAAAGCTACACCTTCTCGGCAGGCGTACTCGACGACGTCGCCGGTTTCGACGCATCGTTCTTCGGCATTTCGCCGCGCGAAGCGCAGCAGATGGACCCGCAACAACGCCTGCTGCTCGAACTCGCATGGGAGACCTTCGAAGATGCGGGTGTGCGTCCGCGCGACATGGAAGGCAGCAATTGCGCGGTCTACGTCGGTGTCGCGAGCCCGGACTACGGCAATCGTTTCGTCGACGACCTGAACGCGGTCGATCCGTATTCGGCGACCGGCAACACGCTCAGTATCGCGTCGAACCGTCTGTCGTATCTGTTCGATCTGCGCGGGCCGAGCGTGTCGGTCGATACTGCGTGCTCGTCGTCGCTGGTCGCGCTGCATCAGGCGTGTCAGGCGCTGCAGGCCGGCGACGCCGATGTGGCGCTCGCGGGCGGCGTCAACCTGCTGCTGCACCCGTTCGGTTTCGTCACGTTCTCGAAAGCGTCGATGTTGTCGCCGCGCGGCCGCTGCCGCGCGTTCGACGCGACCGGCGACGGCTACGTCCGCTCGGAAGGCGGCGCGCTGGTAATGCTAAAGACGTTGGAGCGTGCGCTCGCCGACGGCGACACGATCCACGCGGTGATCGCAGGTACCGGCGTCAATTCGGACGGCTATTCGCAAGGCGGGATCAGCGTGCCCGGCGCGGCGACTCAGGCAGCGCTGCTGCGCACCGTCTATGAGCGCGCGCAAGTAGACCCGCGTTCGCTCGCTTATCTCGAGGCGCATGGCACCGGCACCGCCGTCGGCGATCCGATCGAAGCGCGCGCGCTGATGGAAGTCGCGTCGGCGGGCCGGCCGGTCGACCAGCCGTTGCTGATCGGCTCGGTGAAAACCAACGTGGGTCACCTCGAGACCGCGTCGGGTATGGCGGGCTTGCTCAAGGCGATCCTGTGCCTGAAGCATCGCGCGGTGCCGAAGACGCTGCATTTCCAAACGCCCAATTCGGCGATCGATTTCGTCGGCGGCCGGCTGCGCGTCGTCGATCGTCTGACGCCGCTCGAATCGACCGAACCGCTGGTGATCGGCGTCAATTCGTTCGGTTTCGGTGGCACCAACGCACACGTAGTGCTGCGTGAAGCTCCGGCGACGCATGCAGCGTCGCCAGCGACCCCGCGCAACGAGGCCAACGCAAACGAACCGTTGCTGCCGCTGATCCTGTCGACCCGCGCGGCAGCCGCATTGCCATCACTGGCGGCGCGCTATCTGGCGGCGCTCGACAACGGCACTGCCTGGAACGTGCTGGCGAGCAATGCCGCGCATCGCAGGCAATGGCTCAAGCATCGCGCGATCATCGCGCCCGCCACGTCCGGCGACGCGCGCGCGGCACTGCAGACACTCGCCACGTCGACACATGAGCAGGCGGAAGCGGCGCTCGTGCAAGGCGAAACGCCGGCCGACGACGACCGTCTCGCGCTAGTGTTCTCCGGCAACGGTTCGCAGTGGGCCGGTATGGGCAAGCAGTTGCTCGATGAGGAACCGGTGTTCAACTCCGCACTCGAAGAACTCGACGCGTTGTGGCGCGCAGACGGCAGTCCTTCGTTGCTGGCGGTGCTGCGTGAAGGCGCCAGCGCTGAAACACTCGCGGCTACCGAGCATTCGCAGCCACTGCTGTTCGCAATTCAGGTCGGCGTGGTGCGGGTGCTCGAAGCGCGTGGCGTTGCGTACGACACCTGCGTCGGCCACAGCGTCGGTGAAGTCGCGGCGGCGTGGGCCGCGGGCGCGTTGACGCTCGCACAGGCCGTGCACGTAATCAAGATTCGCAGTCGCGCGCAAGCCACTACGCGCGGCACCGGCAGAATGGCGGCCGCCGGTCTCGGCGAAGCCGCGATGCATGCACTCATCGCGCAACTGAACGTCGAAACGCAGGTGGAAATTGCGGGCGTCAACAGCCCGCAAGCGGTCACGCTCGCGGGTCCTCTCGATGCGTTGCGGACCCTCGAAACGGCCGTCAAGCAGAGCGGCCGCTTCTTCCAGTTGCTCGATCTTGACTATGCGTTCCACAGCCGCCAGATGGACCCGATCGAGCCGGGCGTGCTCGCGGGTCTCGCGGACCTCGCGCCGAATCCGGCGCCGCGCACTTTCGTGTCGACGGTGACCGGCGACGTACTCGCGGGCACCGAACTGGACGCGCGTTACTGGTGGCGCAACATCCGCGAGCCGGTGCGTTTCGGCGAGGCGATCGCACGCATCGCGCAAGCCGGCGTGCGCCTGTTCCTCGAAGTCGGCCCGCATTCGATTCTGCGCACCTACGTGACGCAGGTACTCGACGACGCGCGTGTCGCCGGCCGCTCGCTTGCAACCCTCAAGCGCAATCACGACAGCGCGCAGATGCTGCATCACGCGATCCACACGGTCATTGCAAACGGTGCGCGCGTCGACCTGGAGCGCTTCGCACCGCGCGCGTTGCGTGGCGAACGGGTGGCGTTGCCGTCGTATCCGTGGCAGCACGAACACCATTGGCTCGGGCCGACGCCCGAGGCGTACAACCTCGTCTATCGACATCGCGAGCATCCGCTGCTCGGCTATCGTTTGCACGAGCATGCGCTCGCGTGGGAAAACCAGCTTGACCCAACGGGTCTGCCGATGCTTGCCGATCACGTCGTCGATGGCGGCGCGGCGTTTCCCGGCGCGGGCTACGTCGAAATGGCGCTGGCTGCCGCGCGTGTGCATTTCGGCACGACGAGTTGCGCGGTCGAGAACATCGAAATCCGTTTGCCGGTCGTGTTCCAGCCGCAGCATTCGAAGCTGTTCCGCTTCACCGTCGACGTACGCACCGCCAACTTCACGATCGAAACGCGCGACCGGATGTCCGACGAAGCGTGGTCGCTGAACGTCACGGGCCGCCTGCTCGCGAGCGGTTGTGGGTTGAGCGCGAACGCAGCAGCGGGCGCGTTGCCGAGCACGCTGATCGGCGAACTGCTCGCGCAACCGGGGATGTCCGGTGACACGCTGTACGCGAATACCGCGGCGATCGGGCTGAGCTACGGCCCCGCATTCCGCTGGGTCCGCGCTGTGCACGTCGACGCCGGCGCTGAACTGGCACTGGCCGAAGTGGAGATGCCCGGCGTGCTCTCGCAAGCAGCCGATGCGGCAAGTGCCTATGCGTTGCATCCCGCATTGATGGACAGCGGCTTCCATCCGCTCTTCGCGCTGCTTGCAGTGCCGCAGCACGGCGAACTCGAGCAGGCGGCGTATGTGCCGGTGCAACTTGGCCGCATCGACTATCTGCGCGGCGACGCGATCCGTTATGTGCTCGCGCGCATCGAGCGGCGCAGCCCGCATTCGGTCGTCGCATCGTTCGAATTCGCGGACGCACAAGGCACGATCGTCGCACGCCTGAGCTCCTGCCGGTTCCGGCGCGTCGATCTGTTGAGCCGGCGTCAGCAGCCGCCCGGGCGCTTTACGTATATTGCCGAAGCGAAGCCGCTGGCCGGCGAAGTCGACGCGCGCGGGCTGCTCGCACCCGCCGCGTTGCTCGCGGACGCAAGCGCCACGCTGGCCACGCAGGAAGACGAAGCGCGCCGGCATTCCCATCTGACCGAAATGCTGCCGCTGCTGGACGTGCTGGCGGGCGCCTATGCATTGCGCGCGCTTGACGCGTTGCAGGTGTTCGCCCAGCCTACGCTGCCTGATTGCGCGCATCCGGCGTTGCTGGCGCGGCTTGCGCAAATCGCAGTCGAAGACGGTCTTGCGCGCCGCGACGGTGCTCGCCTCGTGCGGGACGATGAGGCCTGCGCAAGCCTGCCCGCAATCGATGAACTGTGGCGCGAACTGCTCGCGCAATCGCCTGCGCACGTCGCCGAATTGACGCTGCTCGCGCATTGCGGCGCGGCGTTGCCGGCCGTGTTGCGCGGCGACGTCAGCGGCGCGCAGATCTTGCCGCCGTCGCGCAGCAGTCTCGTCGAGCATTTCTTTGAAGCGTCGCCGACGTGGGCACATGCGAACGCGCTGACCGGCGCCTGCCTGTATCGCGCGATCGAAAGCTGGAACGAGCCGCGGCGTCTGCGTGTCCTCGAACTCGATTCGCCGCTGAGCGACGTGCTGCATCCGCTGGCGATTCATGTGCCGGTGTCGCGTTGCGATTACACGATCGCCGGCACCCGCGAACAACTGAGCGGCTTCGATGCGAGCGAGCATCCGACGCTGCATGTCGCCACCGTCGAGTTTGGCGAGACGACGCGTCTGATCGGCGTCGATGGCAACGAACGCTACGATGTTCTGATTGCGAGCCATGTGTTGGCCTCGCAGTGCGAACCGCGCGCGCTGCTTGCCGCGCTGCGCGAGTGGCTCGCGCCGGGCGCGCTGCTGGTGATCGCCGAGCCGCGCAATAGCCGGTTTGCCGACCTCGTGTTCGATCTCGACGCGGACGCCGCGCATGGCAACGCGCGTCGGGCTGCCTGGTTGTCGCCGCATGCACTGACCCAGTTACTCGAGCAGGCTGGCTTCGAACAGATCACGCGCGATACGGAGCAGGCGCTCGACTTCGAAGGCGCACCGACGCTGCTAGTGGCGCGCGCGCCGCAAGCGGCAGCCGCTGACGAGCGGGGCGCGGCGCTTACGGCCAACAGCGCGCCCGCGCATTGGTCATTGCTGTTCGCAACCGCTGAGGCTATCGACGACAGACTCACCGCGGCGCTCCGAGCGGCCGGTCACACGGCATCGAGCAGCGCTCTGCCGTCCTCGCATCGTGATCCGGGCCAACTGGCCGCGCCGGCCGGTGTCGCGCATCACGTCGTATTCATCGCACCGGACCAGTCGCTGTCGAGCGAGGCCGATGGCGCGGAGGTGATGGTCGTCCAGCAGCAGACCACGCTCGCGCTCGCGCAACTCGTGCGCGATCTGGCCGCAACGCCTGCCATCGTGCAGCCGCAACTTTGGATCGTCACGCGCGGCGGCGCGTCGGTCGCGACTGCGTTCGCGCAGGCGATGTCGTTGCGTCCTGAACAGGCGGCGATGTGGGGGCTTGGCCGTGTGCTCGCTAATGAGCATCCCGAACTGTCGTGTCGCCTGGTCGACGTGTCGGTCGGCGAGCGCGATGCTATGGCGCTGCTCGCGCGCGAACTGCTCGCGAACGACGGTGAGGAAGAAGTGCTGCTGACGCAGCAAGGCCGCTACGTGACGCGCATGCTGCCGACGCCGGAGGCCGAGCGGCGTAGCCGCGCCGCCGAACCGCTGCGCGCGCGCAACCAGCCAGCGGTGCTGGGCTTCGCGTCGCCGGGTTCGTTGCGCAATCTCGAATGGTTCGCACTGCCGCAGCGCGAACTCGCGGCAGACGAAGTCGAAATCGAGCCGGTCGCGACGGGCCTGAATTTCCGCGACGTGATGTACGCGATGGGGCTGCTGTCCGATGAGGCGGTCGAAAACGGCTTTGCGGGCGCGACGGTCGGCATGGAACTGTCAGGGCGCATCACGCGCGTCGGCCGCGACGTGCAGCGTTTCGCGCCGGGCGACGCAGTGCTCGGTTTCGCGCCGGCATCGTTCGCAAGCCACGTGCGCACCACCACCCAGGCGATCGCGCACAAACCCGCGCGCTTGACCTTCGAAGAGGCGGCCACGGTGCCGACCACCTTCTTTACCGCGTACTACGCGTTGTGCGAGCTTGCACGTCTGCGGCGCGGCGAGCGGGTGCTCGTGCACGGCGCGGCGGGCGGCGTCGGCATCGCGGCGATCCAGCTCGCGCGGCATTTCGGCGCGGAAGTCTTCGCAACCGCGGGGAGCCGCGAAAAGCGCGAGTTCGTGCGTCTGCTCGGTGCGGACCACGTATTCGATTCGCGCAGCCTCGCGTTCGCCGACCAGATTCGCGAGCGCACCCAGGGCGCGGGCGTCGATATCGTGCTCAATTCGCTGGCCGGTGAAGCGATGGTGCGCAGCATCGACACGCTGCGTCCGTTTGGCCGCTTCCTCGAACTCGGCAAGCGCGATTTCTATGAGAACAGCCGCATTGGTTTGCGGCCGTTTCGCAACAACATCAGTTATTTCGGCATCGACGCGGACCAGTTGATGAGCGCTCTGCCGGATCTCACCGCGCGGCTGTTCGAAGAGGTGATGCGGCTATTCACCGATGGCGTGCTGCATCCGCTACCGTATCGAGCGTTTCCGGCCGAGCGGGTCGAAGAAGCATTCCGCCATATGCAGCAGGCCAGGCAGATCGGCAAGGTTCTCGTCACCTATCCGGCAGGCACGCCCAGTCCCACGCGAAGCGCGGATACCGCCGCGACGCTGCAGCTCGATCCGGCGGCCGCGTATCTGGTGGTCGGCGGCACCGGCGGCCTCGGCTTTGCAACCGCGCGCTGGATGATGTCTCGTGGCGCGCGTCATCTGACGCTCGCGAGCCGCTCGGGCACGCTCGCGCCCGAGATGCGCGAGGAGGCGGCGCGTTGGCGTGCGAACAACGGCACGGAAGTTCACGCGGTCGCGTGCGACGTGACCGACGCGGCCGCGCTCGACGCGCTGCTCGCGGAGATCGCGCAACGCCGCACGCCATTGAAAGGGGTGCTGCATTCGGCGATGGTGATCGACGACGGGCTCGTGCGCAATCTGGACTCCCAACGTTTTGCCGCGGTGCTCGCGCCGAAGCTGGCGGGCGCGTGGAATCTGCATCGTGCGACTCGCGGCCTGTCGCTCGATTTCTTCGTGCTCTATTCGTCGGCGACGACCTTCCTCGGCAATCCGGGGCAGTCGAGTTACGTCGCGGCCAACAGCTTCCTCGAAGCACTGATCGCACAACGGCGCGCGGCCGGCTTGCCGGGTACCTGCATGGCGTGGGGCCCATTGGACGACGTCGGTTTCCTCGCGCGCAACGCGGAAACGCGCGAGGCATTGCAATCGCGTATCGGTGGCGTGTCGATCACGTCGGACGAGGCTCTGGCCGCACTCGAACGCGCGCTGCTTGACATGAGCGCCGGCGACGCGGTGGTGCGACTCGACTGGCAGGCGCTTGCACTCGGCATGCCGGCGGCGCGTGCGCATCGCTACGTCGAATTGCACGCGTGCGGCAGCCATGAAGCGGCGCATCAGGGCAGCGTGCAGATGCGCGAGCAACTCGCGGCGATGCCGTTTGCCGATGCGATTCGACTGGTCGAGGAGACCTTGCAGGCGCAGATCGCGCGGATCCTGCATATGTCGCCGGAGAAAATCGAAACCGGCCGCTCGATTCTCGAGATGGGCATGGACTCGCTGATGGGCATGGAACTGGGGATGGCGATCGAAGAGCGCTTCGAGGTCAAGCTGTCGATGATGACGATGGCCGAAGGCGCGACCGTTCATACCCTCGCGCAACGGATCGTCGAATCGCTTCAGACCGAGGACGATGCCCTCGAGCCGAACAGCGTCGCTGCGCAGGTCGCGGCCGTCGCCGCGCAGCACGCGCTCGATGTCGGCGCACACGCGCTTGCCGACGTGGCCGATGCGTTGTCCGCGCAGTCCGGCGTCGTGGAGCAGGTTTGATGCGCGCGCCCGCTGGCTGGAGCCACCGCGAAGGGACGCTCGCGCGCGAGTTGACGTTGAGCGGTCACGGTCTGCATACCGGCCGGCGCGTGAACGTGCGGATTGTGCCGGGCACCGCGAGCGGTCCGCGCGGCATCGTCTTTCGGCGCGTGCGGCACGGCCGTGTGCTCGCCGAGTTTGAGGTCGATCACGTGCTACGGCGCGGCCAGCCGCTCTGCACGATGCTCGAAGCCGGTGGCGGCGTGCGAGTGCGTACGGTCGAGCATCTGCTCGCTTCACTGCTCACTTGCGAAATCGATCGCGCGACCGTCGAACTCGACGCGGAGGAAGTGCCAATTCTGGACGGCAGCGCGCAACCGTGGCTCGACGCGATTCGCGCGTGTGGCCGCACTGAGCTGCCGCTTGCAAAGCGCTTCATTCGTGTGCTGCGTACGGTGAAAATCGGCGATGGAATCGGCACGCGCGACGAACGCAGTATGTCGATCGAACCGGCGAACGCGTATGAGATGAATGTGCGCAACGATCTGAAAGGCTTCGGCGCTTTGTGCTGGGAAGGCGCGTTGACGCCGACGAGCTTTGCCGGCGAGATCGCGCCGTCGCGCTCGTATGGTCGCGTCAAATGGGCGATTCCCGCGATCGTTGCCGGTTACCTGCGCGGCATGCCGATCCTGCGCGGCGCGCGCCTGTCGTGCACCGCCGCAATCGTCGGCAACAGGGTGATCGGCGGCATGCGCGTGCCGGACGAATTCGTACGGCACCGGGTCCTCGATCTGGTCGGCGACATGGCGATGGCCGGTGCGCCGCTGCTGGGCCGCGTGAACGCGCTGCGGCCGAGTCACGAAATGAATTACCGGCTCATCGCCGCGCTGCTCGCGGATCGCGACGCGTGGGAATGGGCCGAATTTGCGGGCTGAACGACCGGCTCGCATCAGGACAAGAGGCTCATCGAAGAGCCGGATACGGGGTTAGCGAACACTATGGGACTGGGTGATAGCCTTCGCCAGCAACTGGCTGCGAAGGCGTTGATGAGGCAACTGGAACGCGTGTCCGAGGATGCGCGCGAGCCGGGCGCGCCGCTCGCGGCCAGCGCCGCGCGCACGACGCAGGACGCCGCGCGCGCCGGACTATGTAGCTTCGAAAGCATGCCGGGCTACCAGCAAGTCGAGATCCTGCGGCAGATGGGCGACAAGCTGAAGGTGCAGTCGCCGTTCTTCCGGGTGCATGAAGGTGTGGCCGGCGCGACGACGTGCATCGGCGGCGCGGAGTATCTGAACTACGCGAACTACAACTACCTCGGTCTGGCTGGCGATCCGCAGGTATGCGCGCGTGCGAAAGACGCGATCGACCGCTATGGCACATCGGCTTCGGCAAGCCGGATGGTCGCGGGCGAGCGGCCCGCACAGCGTGAACTCGAAAGCGCGCTTGCGTCGTTCTACGAAGTCGACGACTGCGTGGTGTTCGTCAGCGGTCACGCAACCAATGTGACGGTGATCGGCTCACTGTTCGGGCCCGGCGATCTGATCGTGCACGACTCGCTCGCGCACAACAGCATCGTGCAGGGGGCGCAGTTGAGCGGCGCGAAGCGGCTCAGTTTTGCGCACAACGACTGGCAGGCGCTCGACACGCTGCTCGCCCGCGTGCGGCAAGACTACCGGCGCGTGCTGATCGCGATCGAAGGTCTGTACAGCATGGACGGCGATATTCCGGATCTCGCACAGTTCGTCGACATCAAACGCCGGCATGCGGCGTTCCTGATGGTCGATGAAGCGCATTCGCTCGGTGTGCTCGGTGAACGCGGCAAAGGCGTGCGCGAGCATTGCGATGTTGCGAGCGGCGATGTCGATATCTGGATGGGCACGCTCAGCAAGACGCTCGCCGGCTGCGGCGGCTTTATTGCTGGCTCGCAGCCGTTGATTGACATCTTGCGCCATCTGGCGCCGGGGTTCCTGTATAGCGTGGGTCTTGCACCGACGCTGGCAGCGGCGTCGCTTGCCGCGCTCGAACGGTTGATCGCCGAACCCGAGCGGGTCGCGCGTTTGCGCGCGCGCGGACGGCAGTTTCTGGACGAAGCGCGTGCCGCCGGACTCGACACTGGCAAGAGCGCCGGATATGCAGTCGTACCGATCATTACCGGCAGCACGCTGAAGGCCGCGCAATGGGCGAATGCCATGTTCGAAGATGGAATTAACGTGCAACCGATTTTTTATCCGGCAGTCGAGGAGAAGGCCGCGCGGCTGCGCTTTTTCATCTGCTCGACGCACGAACCCGAACAGATCAGCCGCACGATCGCGGCGCTCAAGCGCGTCGCTCGCTAAGCCGAACACGGACCAACCAGAAGACACCACTCGCCATGAATGCGACAGATTCCGTGCGCCGGTCCGCACCTCCTCTGGACGGCGGACCAGTTTCGCTGCGCTTTCGCGCGGCGCGAGCCGACGACGCTCATGCTTGCGCGCCACTGATTTTTGCATCGGGCGTGCGCGAATTCGGCTTCTTTCTGGGGGAACCGGCCGACGAGTGCGTGCGGTTTCTGGCCTTTGCGTTCGCGTCGAAATTCGGACGGTTTTCCTATAAGCGCCACCGCGTGGCGGTGACGCGGGACGATCGGCCGGTCGGCATACTCGCGATCCATGATGGCCGCACCAGGTGGCTCGACGATCCGCATGTCGCCCTGATGTTGTTGCTGCATTTCGGCGTGTTGCGTACCGTCCGCATGCTATTGCGCGGGCTCGTGCTCGAAAGCGAGTTGCCGGCGCCGAAGTCGACGCAGACGCTGATCGCGCACTGCGCGACGCACGAGAGCATGCGTGGCACCGGCGTGTTCAGCGCGCTGTTTGCCGACGCGATCCGCGCAGCCGGTTTGGCGAACCCGAGCAGTCCGACAGCGGACGCCGGGCGCTCCGGGCAACTCGTGCTCGACGTGCTGGTGAGCAATACCCGTGCATCCGATCTATACCGGCGCCTTGGTTTTGTCGAGTTACCGCGCCGCGCGGCGATCTCGCCACGTTTGCCGCGCGAACTCGAATCCGTACGGATGAAATGGCTGGAAAAAAATTGATGTGCGCTGTGACGGGCGGACGCGAAACATGACGCAGCGCGAGTGCTCAACGCGCGATGTGATCGATCAACGAACGAAATAAGACATAGAAGGAACGAGTTCATGCAAATTCATCCGGTGATTCTTTGTGGCGGTAGCGGCACACGTTTGTGGCCGATGTCGCGCGGCGGCTATCCGAAGCAGTATCTGAAGCTGACCGGCGAACACACGCTGGTTCAGCAAACCGCCTTGCGGTTGCGCGGCATCGCCGATATCGCGGCGCCGCTCGTCGTGACGAACAACGAACAGCGTTTCCTCGTCGCCGAGCAGTTGCGCGAGGTCGACGTGCAAGCGGCCGCCATCGTTCTCGAACCGGCGAGCCGTAATACCGCGGCGGCCATCGCCGTAGCTGCATTGCTCGCGTTGCGCGAGTCGGCGGATGCGTTGCTGCTGGTGCTGCCGTCAGACCACGTGATCGCGGGCGAGGCTGCATTTGTGAAAGCGGCCGAAGCGGCCGCGCACATCGCACACGACGGCCGCCTCGTCACCTTCGGTATCACGCCGACCGAGCCGCATACCGGCTACGGGTACATTCGCGCGGGTGCGCGGCTGATCGACGGTACGCAAAACTTCGCGGTCGACTCGTTCGTCGAGAAGCCCAACGCGGCGACCGCGCAGCGATTCATCGACGAAGGCGGCTACTACTGGAATAGCGGCATGTTCATGCTGAAAGCGTCGACCTACATGGACGAGTTGCGCCGCTACCAACCGGACGTTGCCCGCCATGCCGAAGCGTCGTTGCAGGCGGCGCAGCAGGATCGCGACTTCGTGCGGCTCGACGCCGAAGCGTTCGCCGCCTGCCCGGACATCTCCGTCGACCACGCGGTGATGGAGAAGACGCAGTGCGCGGCGGTGATCGCGGTCGCGGATCTCGGCTGGAACGATATCGGCTCGTGGACCGCGCTGGCCGACATTGCCGAGCGCGATGCGCAGAACAATACGTTGATCGGCGACGTGCTGACCGATGCGGTGAGCAATTCGTATATCCGCGCCGAGCATCGTCTGGTCGCCGCGATCGGCCTCGAGAACGTGGTGATCGTCGAGACCGCCGATGCGGTGCTCGTCGCGCGTCGCGACCTCGCGCAGGACGTCAAGAAAATCGTCACGCAACTCAATGCGCTTGGCCGTCACGAGTCAGTCACGCATCGGCGCGTGGTGCGGCCGTGGGGCTCGTACGAAGGCATCGATAACGGCGATCGCTTCCAGGTCAAACGCATCGAGGTCAATCCGGGCGCGCAATTGAGTCTGCAGATGCATCATCATCGCGCGGAGCACTGGATCGTCGTGAAGGGCACCGCGCTGGTGACGAACGGCGACAAGGAAATCATGTTGACCGAAAACCAGTCGACCTATATTCCGCTCGGCGTCACGCACCGCTTGCTGAATCCGGGCAAGATTCCGCTCGAGCTGATCGAGGTGCAATCGGGCGCGTATCTCGGCGAAGATGATATCGTGCGCTTCGAGGACACCTACGGGCGAGTGCCCAAGGCTTGATGCCGTTCGGGCGGCTCGTCGAAGTTAATCACCAGGAACAGGAGAACGTATGTCCCAGTCCAAACCGGTCGACTACCCCGACGCGCCGCCTGCAGTGCAAGCCGTCTATGACGACATCAAGCAGACCCGCCAGGTCGACGACGTCAACAACTTCTGGAAGTACATCGCGCAGCATCCGCCGACGCTCGCGCGCACATGGGACAGCCTGAAAGAAGTGATGGCGCCGGGCGCGCTCGATCCGCTCGTCAAGGAACTGTTGTACGTCGCGGTCAGTGTGACCAACAACTGCGGCTACTGCGTCGCGAGTCACACGGCGGCGGCGCGCCGCGCCGGGATGACCGACGAAATGTTCGGCGAGTTGCTCGCGATCGTCGGGATGGCTAACGAAACCAATCGTCTGGCGGTGGGCTATCGCGTGCCGATCGATCCCGCTTTCGAATGAGCGGACGAGATGCACACTGTGGTCCGCTCGATCGGGAGCGGGCCACAGCGCTTGCACCGTAACGCGCGTCGAGGGCGCGCGCTGTTCATCGCGGCATTGGTGACCGCGGTTACAACGGCACCACATGCACCGGCTGCGGATAGCACCCGGGCACACGAACCGGCTCGCACCCGTAGTGCACCGGCGGCGGGCAGGGGTTCCAGACCGGCGGCACGCAAACCCGCGGCGGTTCAGGGTGACACCACTGCGGTTCTTCGCGCTTGAAGCAGGCGTTGCCACCGCGTACTGCTTGCGCTTCGCTGCGGTCGAGTTCGTCGCAGTGGGACAGGTCGCTGAGAATGAGGCTGGTCATGATGGATCTCCGGCAAGGGTGGAAGGGCAACGAGCACGTTATCGCCGTGCTCGCGCCTTTAATCGCACGCCTTATGCCATGCGCCGGAAAGCCCCGCGTACAGGGGACCTACCGCTATCGCCCAGTCCAATCCACGGGAAAGTGACCGTCATCGGCCAACTTGCGCGAGGCGAGGTGTCGTCGCCTCACCAACACCTTGCCGACCCAAAGAAGCCAATCAGCCCATCACGCCCGCGCCCACCCCGCGAGCACCCCCGGCAACTCAGCCATATCCGTGAACACCTGCACAACGCCCGCGCCATGCAGCGCGGTCGCGCTGCTATGTCCAAGTTGCGACGGGCAATAACCGAACACCGTCGCACCGGCAGCGACACCGGCGGTCGCACCGGTCACCGTATCTTCCACCACCGCGCATCGTTTCGGATCCACACCCAACGCCGCAGCGGCCGCGAGATAAACATCGGGAAACGGCTTACTGCGCGGCATCTCATGCCCGCTGAAAATACGCCCTTCGAAACAGTCGAGAATCCCCGCCTTCGCCAGTTGCAACTCGACCTTCACGCGATCGGCGCCCGACGCGACCGCAATGCGTCCATTCAGCGTCTCTTTCAGCGCGCGCACCGCGGCAGCCGCGCCGTCGATCGCCTGCAACTCGCTGTCGAGCGCTGCATTGCGCCGCGCGCGAAATTGCGTGAGCCATTCGTGGGTAATTGCGAAGCCGGTGCGTGCTTCGATCAGCGGCGCTTCGTCCTTGACCATCTTGCCGACGAAAATGCGCATCGCCTCTTCGACAGTCAAATGCCAGCCAAGCTCGCCGAGCATCTCGGTCAGCACGCGGTTCGTGATGGGTTCGGAATCGACGAGTACGCCGTCACAGTCGAACAGTACGGCGTCAAAAGGGAAATCGGGCATCGGGCACGCAAGGATGGAGATCGGGAAACCGGCAAGGATACCTCACCGCTTCGCGAGATGCTGTGCCGCGATCGCCTCCGGCACGACTGCTCAGACCCGCCGCTCGACGTATGGACAATCGCGTAGCTCCGATTGCCGCGCCGGAATTTCCCCGTGGCTCCTCCAATTTTTTTACGCTCACGCGACGGATTTTTTCGGCTGCCGCGTTAAAGGAGAAACGGCGGAACAAACGGCGCGATGCGCCGGCGCCGGTTTTTTCAGGCTCTTATCGGAGATATCGCCATGAAGTCGAACTACTTCACCCGTTGGCTAACCTGCTCGCTGGCCGCGGGCGTGTGCTGCGCCGCCGCGCTCACGGCCACGCCGGCCAGCGCCGAAGTGATTATTGCGCCGATGGCGCCGCCGCCGCCGCGCGTCGAAGTGCTGCCCGCGCCGCGGGAAGGCTACGTGTGGGACCAGGGCCGCTGGCGTTGGGATCATGGCCGCTACGTATGGGCGCCGGGTCACTGGCAACCAGTGCGCGTCGGCTATCGTTGGGTGCCGGGCCACTGGGCGCAGCGCGGGCCTCATTGGCGCTGGATCGAAGGGCATTGGGCGTGAGGCCGCGATGAAAACCGTCGTAATCGTTTTGCTGGCGGTCATGCTTGCCGGCTGTGTAGTGTATCCGGCGCGGCCGACTTATTACCGGCCCGCGGTCGTCGTATATTGATCGGCGGCGCATACGCGCAGTGCGTGCCACAGCCCCCGCGGCGCGTGCGTCACCGATCAGAGCAACACCGATAGAAAGGAGCGGCCGCAAGTGAATCGTGTTGATCCCATGAGGCGGCTCGCCCGGCCGCGCGCGCCGTCGCAACGGAGCCGCGCGCGTTGAGCGAAGCACCACCCGATCCGGACGCCGAACTGATCGCGCGGGTGGGCCGCGCGGAGCCCGGCGCGGTCCGCTCGCTGGTCGCGCGTAAGCTGCCGCGGCTGCTGGCGCTCGCGACCCGCATGCTAGGCGACCGGATGGAAGCGGAAGACGTCGCGCAGGAGGTGTTCGTGCGCATCTGGAAGCAGGCCGCGCGCTGGCGTGAAGGCGACGCGAAGTTCGACACGTGGATGCACCGGGTCGCGCTCAATCTGTGCTACGACCGTCTGCGCGGCCAGCGCGAGGAGCCGACCGACGCGCTGCCCGAAGCAGCCGATCCCGCCGCGTCGCCCGACATCCAACTCCAGACGTTTGCCGAAAACGCCCGCGTGCGCGCGGCACTGGCCGCGTTGCCGGTCCGTCAGCGCGAAGCGCTGGTGTTGACCTATTACCAGGACATGTCGAATCGCGACGCTGCCGCCCTGATGGGCGTCGGCGTCGATGCGCTGGAAAGTCTGCTGGCCCGCGCGCGCCGCAATCTGCGCGCGCAACTGGCCGGCAGCGGCACTGGCAAGGACAACTCATGACGCCCGAAAGATTTCATCAGATCGTCGCGGCCTACGGCGCCGAGCCGCGTCGCTGGCCCGAGCAGGAACGCGCCGCCGCGCAGGCGTGGGCACAGTCGCATCGCGCGCAGGCCGACGCGCTGCTCAGCGATGCGGCCGGCCTCGACGCGTGGCTTGCGATCGACAAAGTCGAGCCGCCCGGTCTCGAACTGCAACGGCGCATTCTCGACGCCGGGCCGCGCGCTCGCGCGGCCACGCGCCGGCGCTGGTGGTGGTCGGGCGCGGCGGTGGCCGGGGTCGGGCTGCTCGGCGGCGCGGCCGGCGCATTGGCGGTGTCGTTCTTCGTGCTCACCGAGAGCCCGGCGCCGCTCGCGCACGATTCCTCGTATCTGACTTCGAGCTTCGGCGGCGCGTCCGCCGATTGGAGTGGCGAATGAACGGGCGCTCGTGGAAATTCGCGCTGCTGGGCTCGGCGGTGCTCAACGTGTTTCTGCTCGGTGCGATTGCCGGCGGCGCGTATCAATGGTTTGCCGCGCACCGCGTGAACGAGGCGGCGGCTGGGGAATCGCACGCGCTGCGCTTTGCCGCGCAGCCGTTGCCGCCCGAGCGGCAGCAGGCCTTTATCGATGGATTGAAGGATGCACGCCGCGCCGGTCGAGCATATGCGCGCGACGCGCGCGAAGGACGTCGCGAAGTGCTGCGTCTGCTGGCCGCGCCGCAATTCGATCGCGCGGCGCTCGACGCCGCGCTCGCCCGCACCCGTGCGGCCGACAGCAGTCTGCGCGCGATGGTCGAGGCGAGCGTCGCGGATTTCGCGGCGACGCTGACGCCCGAGCAGCGCGTCGCGTTCGCCGAGAGTCTGAAGCTGCGCGGGCAATGGCGCGAAGCGCAGGCGGCGGCGAATACGAAGCGGCCGGCGAACCGGGCGGGGGAGCAGAAGGAAAATGCGTCGCCAGGCGGGTCGCAAAATCCGTCGCAAAGCTCACCGGCCGACGCTGCTTCGGAGGACTGAAAAAAAACCCGCGTCGCGGCGACGGATTGCGCGCGCGCAGACGTTTAACGGCTATGCAAGTGTTTCCGATGCCGATGAGGTTCGTATGGCCAACTCTCCCAACCTGAGCGCCGCGGCGATCGCGCTGAATCGTTTCGGTCTCGGCGCGCGCGCGGACGAGGCGCCGCCCGCCGATCCGCAAGCGTGGCTGCTCGCGCAGTTCGACCAGTATCAGCCGCGACCTGCCGCGTGGGCGGGGCAGCCCGATTCGATCGCGGTGTCGGGCGAACTCGTGCGGCAGCGCATGCAGATCGAGCGCGAGCGCGAGCGCAAGCAGAAACCGGGTGACGGCGCTGGCGTGGCTGGCGTCGCTGAAGGCGCGAGCGGTAGCGCGATGAACCACGCAGGCAACAACCTGAACAACGCGTTAGCCGCCAGCGAATCAAACGCACACACTGCCAGGCAGCCCGAACGAAAGGCACTGCAAGTCGAAGTGCGCGACCTGTATCGCGCGTCGGTGAATGCGCGAGTCGCCAGTGCGCTCAGCACGCCGGCGCCGTTCATCGAACGGCTCGTGCACTTCTGGGCCAATCACTTCGCGGTGTCGACGGAAAAGCCCGGCGTCGCCGCGCTCGCCGGTTCGTTCGAAGCGGAGGCGATCCGCCAGCACGTGCTCGGCCGTTTCGAGGACATGCTTTGCGCGGTCGAGCGTCATCCGGCGATGCAGCTGTTTCTCGATCAGGCCGGCTCGGTCGGGCCCGACAGCATGGCCGCGCTGCGCGCCGCGCAACGCGATCCGCAGCATCAACGCGGGCTGAACGAGAACCTCGCGCGCGAGATCATGGAACTGCATACGCTCGGCGTGCGCAGCGGCTACAGCCAGGACGACGTGACCGAGTTCGCGCGCGCGTTGACCGGCTGGAGCGTGGTCGGCAAGCCCGCCAGGACGGGCGTCAACGTCGGCGCCCGCACGCAAAGCGGCGGCGTTCTCGCACCGGAGGCCGAGCCCGGCGCGTTCGTGTTTCGCGCTGCGCAGCACGAACCCGGCACGCGCACGATCATGGGCCGCCGCTACGACGAAGCCGGCGAACAGCAGGCGCTTGCGATCCTGCATGACCTCGCGTACGCGCCGGCGACCGCGCAGCATATTGGCGCGAAGCTGGCTCGCCATTTCATCGCTGACACGCCGCCGTCCGGCGCGAGCGAGCGCCTTGCCGCCGCGTTCGCGCGCAGCGGCGGCGATCTGCCGACCGTTTATCGCGAGCTGATCGCGCTGCCGCAAGCATGGTCGCCGGCCGCGCTGAAGTTCAAGACGCCGTGGGAGTGGAGCGTGTCGGCGATGCGCGGCCTCGGCTGGCAGGAGCCCGGCAATCTGCAGACCGCGCCGCTCCTCGCCCAGCTCGGTCAGCCGGTCTGGCGTCCGGGCTCGCCCGCCGGCTACGACGATATCGCCGCGAGCTGGGCCGCGCCCGATGCGCTGGTGCGGCGCGTCGAAGTCGCGCAACGCTTCGCCGCGCGTGTCGGCGACCGGCTCGATGCGCGCGCGTTAGGCCATACGTTGCTGGCTGGCTCGCTCAGCGAATCGACGGCCGACGCGGTCGCGCGCGCGGAGAGCGCATCGACCGCGCTGGCGTTGCTGCTCGTGTCGCCCGACTTCCAACGGAGATGAAAGTCATGCTGTCACGCCGCCAGTTTCTCAGCGTCGCCGCCGCCGGTGCCGGCGCGCTGCTCGTGTCGCCGCGGATTGCGTTCGCGCACGTCGAGAGCGAGCGCCGCTTCGTGTTCGTGATCCAACGCGGCGCGGCCGACGGGTTGAACATCGTCGTGCCGTACGCGGACCCCGCTTACGCGACGTTGCGCGGGCCGCTCGCGATCGATGCAGCGAGCGCGCCGCATCTCGACGGTACGTTCGCGCTGCATCCTTCGCTCGCCCGGACCGCGCAGATGTACGCGGCGCGCGAAGCGCTGTTCGTGCATGCGGTCGCGTCGCCGTATCGCGACCGCTCGCATTTCGACGGCCAGAACGTGCTCGAAAGCGGCGGCGCGTCGCCGTATCAGTTGAAGGACGGCTGGCTGAACCGGCTTGCCGCGCAATTGCCGGCGAGCCGGGAAAACGCGATCGCGTTCGCGCCGACCGTGCCGATGGCGCTGCGGGGACCGGCGGCGGTCACCTCGTATGCGCCGTCCGGCTTGCCGCAGGCGCCCGACGATCTGCTCGCGCGCGTCACCCAGTTGTACGAGCAGGACGCGCAACTGCGGCCGCTGTGGGAGTCGGCGCTGGCCGCGCGCGGTGTGGCGGGCGATGCCGGCGCGCGCCAGGATCCGGCGAGCGTCGGCAAACTGGCTGCGGGTTTTCTCGCGCGCGACGACGGTCCGCGGCTCGCGATGATCGAAACCGGCGGCTGGGACACGCATAGCGCGCAGAACCCGCGGCTTGCGAATCAGTTGAAGGCGCTCGATGCGATGCTCGCGGCGTTGCGCGACGCGCTGGGCTCGGCATGGGCGCAGACCACGGTGCTGGTGGCCACCGAGTTCGGCCGCACCGCCGCCGCGAACGGCACCGGCGGCACCGATCACGGCACCGGTTCGGTGGCGATGCTGTTGGGCGGTTCGGTGCAGGGCGGCCGGGTGATCGCGGATTGGCCTGGACTCGCGCCGCATCAGTTGTATCAGGGGCGTGACCTGCGGCCGACCGCGTCGCTCGATGCGCTGATCGCGGGCGCGGCCAGTGAAAGTCTCGGGCTCGATCCGCAGCGCACGGCGGCGGCGTTGTTTGGCCGGACCATGGCGGCGGCGAGACCGCTCACGGATCTCGTGCGCGCGTGATGCGTGACTACGCGGCGCGCGCCACTGCGTGCGCGGCATGCACCGAATCCGCGCCGACCCGATGATAGCGGCGGCCGTAATAGATCAGCGCGTCGCGCGCGCCGTCGTGCGTGCGCGCGGCCTTCACCGCGCAGAAGAACACCGTATGCGTGCCGACCTCGGTGACCGACTCGATCTCGCAGTCGAGCGACGCGAGCGCGTCCCGCAACACCGGCGCGCCGGTCGCGAGACGCTCCCATTTCGCGGCGGCGAAGCGCTCGTCGATCGTCAGCGAGCCGGTCGCGAAGTGCGCGGCGAGCGCCTGCTGCTCGGCGCCGAGCACGTTCACACACAGCTTGCCGTTCGCGTGAAACGCCGCGTTGTTGCGGCTGCTGCGATTGATGCAGACGAGCAGCGTGGGCGGCTCGTCGGTGACGCCGCAGACCGCCGACGCGGTGCAGCCGGCCAGTCCGGCCGGGCCGTCGCTGGTGATGATGTTGACGGCCGCGCCGAGCCCGGCCATCGCTTCGCGGAACGTGCTTTTGTCGAGCATGGGTGCCTCTTTCAGAAAAGTCCTGCGGGTGCGGACGGGGCGCGCGAATCGGGCGAAGCGCACGAAGCGCACGAAGCGCACGAAGCGCATTGCGAACGCGCCGCCCGCTAGCCCTACCGTGATTACCGTGCCGGTTTCATACGTCGCCAGCCGGCTCCGGCGCCGCCGCGCAAGCCGGCGAGCGGAAACGCGCGGCCGTATGACTGTCGGGCAGACGCGCATGACCGAACAGCTTTTCGCGCAACGTGCCGTCGCGGTACGCTCGCTTGTACGCGCCGCGCTCCTGCAGCAGCGGCACGACCAGCTCGATGAAATCGTCGAAGCATTCGGGCACGACGGTGCGCGACAGATTGAAACCGTCGACGCCGGTCTGTTCGGTCCATTCGATCAGTTCGTTAGCAATCCTGTCGGCGGAGCCGACCAGCGGCTGCTGCCGGCTGCCGAGCACCATCTGTTCGAGCAGTTTGCGTTTGGTCCATTGCGGGCCGGCCGCGCGTGTCATCGCTTCGACGTTCGACACGATCGCCTGGCTCTTGCCGGTCTCGATCGGCTCGTCGAGGTCGTAGCGCGCGAAGTCGATCCCGAGCGACGCCGCCGCATGCACGAGCGCGGCTTCCGAGCTCACGTAGCGCCGGTACTCCGCATACTTTTCCTCGGCTTCGCGCTCGGTGCGGCCGGTGATCACGGTCTGGCCGAGCAGTACCTTGATGTCGTCGGCGCGCCGGCCGCCGGTCACCGCATGCGCGCGGATATCGTCGACGATCCCCTTGACCGCCGGCTTCGCCTGGCCGTTGACGAACACGCATTCCGCGTGCGCCGCCGCGAACTCTTTGCCGCGCGCGGACGAACCGGCCTGATACAGCACCGGCGTGCGCTGCGGCGACGGCTCGGCCAGATGCATCGCATCGACGCGATACTGCTTGCCGTGGTGATGGATCACATGCACCTTCGACGCATCCGCATAGACCCCTTGCGCGCGGTCGCGCAGCACCGCGCCGTCTTCCCAGCTGCACTCCCACAGCTTGTAGACGAGTTCCATGTACTCGTCGGCGAGGTCGTAGCGGTCGTCGTGCGCCGTCTGGCCGCTCAGGCCGATCGCGCGCGATGCGCTGTCCAGATAGCCGGTCACGATGTTCCAGCCGACCCGGCCGCGCGTCAGATGATCGAGCGTCGACATCCGCCGCGCGAACAGATACGGCTGCTCGACCGACAGGTTCGACGTGACGCCGAACGACAGATGACGGGTGACCGCGGCCATCGCCGGAATCAGCAGCGTCGGGTCGTTGACCGGCACCTGCACCGCGCCGCGGATCGCTGCGTCGGGGTTGCCGCCGTAGACGTCGTAGACGCCCGCCACATCGGCGAAGAAGATGCCGTCGAACAGGCCCGCTTCGAGCTTGCGCGCGTAGCCGGTCCAGTACTCGAGGTCGGTGTAGCGGCTCGACTGATCGCGCGGATGCGTCCACAGACCTTGCTGGATGTGGCCTACGCAGTTCATGTCAAACGCGTTGAGAACGATTTCCTTCGGCATGGCGGGTTCCGGCTGGAGTGGCGGACGGTCAAGCAGTGTCGTTTAATATAGTGGACAGAAAATTACTATGCAAGACGTAATTGGCCGTCTCGTTGCGAGCGCCGTACGCTCTGCGTCGGGACGCATCGATATAATTCGCGGTACTCATTTCCGCCCCGACTACCCGCCATGTCCGAATCCTCCGCCATCGATCTCAGCCAGGCGATCTCCGCGCGCGTCAAGACCGAGCGCGAGGCGCGCAACTGGTCGCTCAGCGAGCTGGCCGAGCGTTCGGGGGTGTCGAAAGCGATGATCAGCAAGATCGAGCGCGGCGAGGCGAGCCCGACCGCGACGGTGCTCGGGCGGCTGTCGGGTGCGTTCGGGCTGACGCTGTCGACGTTGCTCGCGCTCGCGGAGCAGACCGGCGAGCGGCTCGTGCGCCGGGCGGATCAGTCGCTGTGGGAAGACCCCGAAACCGGCTATACGCGGCGACGCATTTCACCGCCGACCGGCGGCGTGCTGGAGTTGCTCGAAATCGAATTGCCGGTGGGTGTGCGGGTGCCTTATCCGTCCGATGCGTTCGTGTTCCAGCATCAGCAGATCTGGGTCACGCAAGGAGTCCTGACGTTTCGCGAAGGTGGGCTGACGTACCGGCTCGAAGCGGGCGACTGCCTGCAACTGGGCGCACCGGTCGAATGCGAGTTTCTCAATGCGGGCACCGAGGTGTGCCGCTATGTGGTGGGGCTGGTGCGTCGTTGAGGATCAGCGGGAGGCGCCGCATGCACAGCTGGCGGCGGCGCCTCGTTCAGGCGGATTCAGACTGATTCAAGCACATGAAAGCGGATTGAAGCGCTCGGTCGAGCGTCGCCCGCGCTCAGCTTCCGCCGCCACCGCCGCCGCCGGAGCGCGGACTGAGGGTGATCTTGTTGGCCACCGAGGTGACGCCCGGCACGGTTTTGGCAACGTCGCCGGCCTGCTGGATCATGCTGCCCTGAGGCACCGAGCCGGTCAACGTCACCGCGCCGCCGCGCGCCCGCACGAACACGTTCGACACATTGAAGCCCGACGTCCGCGACAGCGCGCGCCGCACGTCGCGGCCGAGCTTGCGGTCCGCCTGCTTCGTGGCCTTCGGATTCGCGGCCGACGCGGCGGCCGTGTCGGCCGCCGGTTGCGCGTCGGACGCCTGGGCATAGACGCTGGACGCGCTCGCCACGCACAGCGCGATACCGAGTGCTTTCAAGAGATTGACTGTTTTCACGTTTTCACCATCCTCGATAAGTGGAGTTCGCTTCGTTGCTGGCAAAAAATGCTGCGCCTGGGTCGAGCAGGTCCGGCCTCTGCGGAACCGCCCGTCTTATAGAAGAGTGCCGTTGCGGCGCCTCCGGCGCGCTTAAACGATACTCCACGCGGCGCGCGGACGCGAAGAAAATGCTGCGATGCGTGCGCATTGCATGGCCGGATCGGCGGCGCGCACAGCGACAGCGATGCTTGTCGGCGGCCGCTGCACGGACCCGCGACCCGCTAAAGCGGGCCTGCGTTTGAGACTATAATTCCGCATCCCGGATCGCCAGATCCGTTTTCAAGGTGCCGGTTTTCAGGCCGACCACCGCCTTCGGGGAGCCCGTTTCCTCTTGAACAAAACCAATTACAGCCCGGCCGAAGCGGGCACCGACCTCCCCAACGCCGACGATTCTCCGGCCGCTTCGCTCGCCGCCGCGAAGGCGCCCGCCACGCTCGCGATGCGTACCGCGCATGAATTGCACAAGGACGACCGCCATTTCGTCACCGCGCTCGCGCGTGGACTCGAAGTGCTCGCGTGCTTCCGTTCCGGCGATAAATCGCTGAGCAATCAGGAACTGGCCGCGCGCTGCCGGCTGCCGAAATCGACGGTCTCGCGACTCACGCATACGCTGACGCTGCTCGGCTATCTGATCCATCTGAAAGAGAGCGGCAAGTACCGGCTCGGCACCGCATCGCTTGCGCTCGGCAGCGCGATGCTCGCGCGCCTCGATGTACGCAAGATCGCGCGGCCGGTGATGCAGGAACTCGCGGACGTATGCGGCGCGACCGTGTCGCTCGGCACGCGCGACCGGCTGTCGATGATCTACGTCGAGAATTGCCGCGGCTCGGTCGCGTTGACGCTGACGCTCGAAGTCGGCTCGCGCATTCCGGTCGCGACCTCGGCGATCGGTCGCGCATGGCTCGCGGCGCTGCCCGAACACGAGCGCCTCAGCTTCATGGAGCAGGTGCGCGAACTCGATCACGTCGCGTGGCCGAAGACGCGGCGCGGCATCGAAAAAGCCCTCGACGATTACCGCACGCTCGGCGTGACGACCTCGTTCGGCGACTGGCAGAAGGAAGTGAACGGCATTGCCCGTGCATTCCAGCCGGGCGGCGAATTGCCGATCATGGCGATCAACGTGGGCGGGCCGGCGTTCAAGCTGTCGAAGGAATTTCTGCTCGAAGAAGTGCGGCCGCGTTTGCTCGAGGTGGTCTCGCAACTGGAAACCGCGCTGTCGCATTGAGCGGCGGCGTGGTCCGGTTCCGCGGGTGGGCGGGCGATAAAAAGTGCGGTTCGTCATCGGCCGCGCTCGCTATATCGCGCGGCCGGCTGGCTCGACTAGAACCACTGCGGCGACATGCTGAGCGTGGTGTCGTCGAGCGTGCGCAGTGGCGCCAGCATCGCGGCGACGCGCGGTAGTTCGCAACGGAAGAACCATTGGCACGCGTGCAGCTTGCCGCGATAGAAGTCCTGATCCGCCGCGCCATTCGCGCGCGGCAGCGCGGCGTGCGCGACCAGCGCCTGACGCAGCCACGTCCACGCCAAAACCACATGACCGAACGCTTCGAGAAACGCATTCGCATTGGCGAGCGCGAGCTCGGCATCGCTCGCGAGCGTCGGCAGCAGCGCTTCGAGCGTGCTCGTCACGTCGCGCCACGCGGCGGCGAGCGCGTCGGCATGGAGCTTCAGCGGCTCCTGCTCGCGCGCGGCGTCAATCGTGCGTTGCAACTCGCGTGAAAACAGCTTCAGCGCGGCGCCTTGTTTCATCGTGACCTTGCGGCCGAGCAGGTCGAGCGCCTGAATCCCGTGCGTGCCTTCGTGAATCATGTTCAGACGGTTGTCGCGATAGAACTGCTCGACCGGATATTCGCGCGTGTAGCCGTAGCCGCCGTGAATCTGGATCGCAAGGCTGTTCGCTTCGAGACACCATTGCGACGGCCACGACTTGACGATCGGCGTCAGCAGATCGAGCAGCAGCGCCGCTTCGGCGCGCGCGGCATCGCTTTCGCCGGTGTTCTGTTCGTCGACCAGCCGCGCCGCGTACAGACACAGCGCGTATGCCCCTTCCACATAGGCCTTTTGCGCGAGCAGCATACGGCGCACGTCCGCGTGTTCGATCAGCGGCAGTTGCGGATCGAGCGGATTCTTGTTGGTCGGGTGGCGTCCTTGCGGGCGTTCGCGCGCGTAGTCGAGCGAGGCGAGGTAGCCGCGATAGCCGAGCATCACCGCGCCGAGACCGACGCCGATACGCGCTTCGTTCATCATATGGAACATGTACGCGAGCCCATGATGCGGTTCGCCGACCAGTTCGCCGATGCACTCGCCGTGCTCGCCGAACGACAGCATCGTCGACGTGGTGCCGCGCCAGCCCATCTTGTGAATCAGACCCGCGAGCGCGACGTCGTTGCGCGCGCCGAGGCTACCGTCGTCGTTGACCCGAAACTTCGGCACGGTGAATAGCGAGATGCCCTTGACTCCCGGCGGCCCGCCCGGAATTCGCGCGAGCACCAGATGCACGATGTTCTCGCTCAGTTCATGGTCGCCGCCCGAAATAAAAATCTTGTTGCCGCGCAGCGAGTAGGTGCCGTGCGCATTCGGCGTCGCGCTGGTGGTCAGATCCGACAGGCTCGAACCCGCCTGCGGTTCGGTCAGCGCCATCGTGCCGAACGCGCGGCCTTCGAGCAGTGCGCCGAGGTACTTGCGCTTCTGCGTTTCCGAGCCGAAGCGCTCGATTACATTCGCATTCGCACTCGTTAGCATTGCGTAAGACGAGGTCGCGATGTTCGCGCTCTTGAACAGCGACAGACACGCGAACGAAATCACCGCCGGCAACTGCATGCCGCCCAGTTCGTAGTCCTTGCCCGCGGCGAGAAAGCCGGTCGCGCGCAATGCGTCGAGCGCGTCTTTCACTTCGTGCGGGATGCTCACGCGCTGGCCGTCGAACTGCGGTTCGTGCTCGTCGGACAGGCGATTGTGCGGCGCGAATTTCTCGACCGCGACCGCATGCGCGGTTTCGAGCGCCGCGTTGAAGGTCTCGCGGCTGTGATCCGCGTGACGCGCGCGTTGCGTCAGCGTCTCGGCTTCGAGGACTTCGAACAGCTGGAATTCCAGATCCCGCGTCTTGATGATTTGCGCATCTTGCATCGATGTAAGCCCATTCAAAGGTAAGCCGCTGTGCGGAACAGCATCGCCGGACGCCGGGTGCCGGCGCTCGTGTATGCAGGTCGGATCGACGGTGACGAAGCTTTGAAACACGTGCGCTACGGGTAAGTCCTGAGGAACCTTCCGCCCGCAGTGCGTGCCAGTTTATATCGGAAACGAATGATCGTGCTTTTATTTACACGCCGAATTTCGGCACGTATGATGGTCGAACAATTCCGGAATCAAAAACTGCATTGCAGAACAACTGGAGGAGCGTCGCATGTCAGTGAAGGACCTGTTTAACCTCGACGGCAAGGTTGCATTGATCACCGGAGGCTCGCGCGGACTCGGTCTGCAAATGGCCGAGGCACTCGGCGAAATGGGCTGCAAGATCGCGATCTCCGCGCGCAAGCCCGACGAACTCGCCGAAGCGAAAGAACATCTGCACTCGCGCGGCATCGACACGCGCACCATCGTCAACGATCTGCAGCGCTTCGACGGCATTCCGGCTCTGGTCGACGACGTGCTGAACGCGCATGGCCAGATCGACATTCTGATCAACAACGCGGGCGCCACCTGGGGCGCGCCCGCCGAAGAGTATCCGGACGACGCGTGGCACAAGGTGATGAACCTGAACGTCAACGCGCCGTTCTTCCTCGCGCGCGAAGTCGGCAAGCGCAGCATGATCCCGCGCCGCGCGGGCAAGATCATCAACGTCGCGTCGGTGGCCGGCCTGAAGGGCTCGCCACCGGGCATGAATACGATTGCGTACAACACGTCGAAGGCGGCGGCGATCAACTTCACGCGCGCGCTCGCCGCCGAATGGGGCAAGTACAACATCAACGTCAATGCGATTTGCCCCGGCTTCTTTCCGTCGAAAATGTCCGCGGGACTTCTCGACAGACTCGAGGACACGATTGTCGCGCGCACGCCGTTGCGGCGCCTGGGCGGCGACGAGGATCTGATGGGGCCGGTGGTGTTTCTCGCCAGCGAGGCCTCGCGCCATGTGACCGGCCAGTATCTGGCGGTGGACGGCGGCTCGATCATTATCTGAGTACCCGTGTCACTGCGCGCGGTGGGTGAGCGCGCGGTTTTGTGCCGCGCAGACACGAAAAACAAACATTGGAGACGCTGGATGAATTTCGAGTACTCGGAGAAAGTCAGAAGTCTGCAAAAACGCCTGACCGCATTCATGGACGGATACGTCTATCCCGCCGAAGCCGTGTTCGAAGCGCAGATGGACGCGGCCCGCGACGCGGGCAATCGCTGGCAACCGGCGCCGGTCATCGAAGAGTTGAAAGAAAAGGCCAAAGCCGCCGGCCTGTGGAATCTGTTTCTGCCCGAATCGAAATACGGCGCGGGCCTGACGAACCTCGAATACGCGCCGCTGTGCGAAATCATGGGGCGCTCGCATATCGGCGCGGAGCCGTTCAACTGCTCCGCGCCCGACACCGGCAACATGGAAACGCTGGTGCGTTACGCGACTGCCGAACAACAACAGCAGTGGCTATTGCCGCTGCTCGACGGCACGATCCGCTCGGCGTTCGCGATGACCGAGCCGGAAGTCGCGTCGTCGGATGCGACCAATATCGCCGCGAGCATCGTGCGCGACGGCGATCATTACGTGCTGAACGGTCGTAAATGGTGGACCTCCGGCGCGAACGATCCGCGCTGCAAGATCCTGATCTTCATGGGCAAGTCCGATCCCGAACATCCGAGCCGCCATCAGCAGCAGTCGATGATCCTCGTGCCGATGGACACTCCCGGCGTCAACGTGCTGCGTCATCTGCCGGTCTTCGGCTACGACGACGCGCCGCACGGCCACGCGGAAATCGTCTTCGACAACGTGCGGGTGCCCGCGGCCAACATGCTGCTCGGCGAAGGACGCGGTTTCGAAATCGCCCAGGGCCGGCTCGGCCCGGGCCGCATCCATCACTGCATGCGCCTGATCGGTCGCGCCGAGCGCGCGCTCGAAGCGATGTGCCGCCGCTCGCTCGGCCGGGTCGCGTTCGGCAAACCGATCGCGGAGCAGGGCGTGACGCGCGAACGGATCGCGAACGCGCGCATCCTGATCGACCAGACGCGCTTTCTGGTGCTGAACGCCGCGTACAAGATGGATACGGTCGGCAATAAGGAAGCGCGCCAGGAAATCGCGATGATCAAGGTCGCCGCGCCGAACATGGCCTGCCAGGTGATCGACTGGGCGATGCAGGCGCACGGCGGCGGCGCGGTCAGCGACGACTTCGGCCTCGCGCGCGCCTACGCGAGTTCGCGCACGCTGCGTTTTGCCGACGGCCCCGACGAAGTGCATCGCAATGCGATTGCGAGCATGGAACTCGGGCGCTATCTGAAGCACTGATCGAGTCGCGACGGTGCGCCGGGCTTTGCCCCGACGCGCCCCTCGAAGCGTGCGCCGCAACGCACCGCCAGAGCACATCGAACAAGCCGGAGACGCCTGTGAACGAACACCATTACCCGCATTGGCCGCCGCAAGTGACGCGGCATCTGACGCTGCCGCAAACCAATCTCTTCTACAACGCCGAAGTATCGGCAACGCGTTTTCCCGACAAACCGTTCATCGTCTATTACGACACGCCGGTCACGTTCGCGCAGTTCCGCGACGAGGCCGAACGGCTCGCCGGTTTTCTGCAGCAGGAATGCGGCGTGCAGGCCGGCGATCGCGTGCTGCTCTATATGCAGAACAGTCCGCAGTGGATCATCGCGTACTACGGGATTTTGCGGGCGAACGCAGTGGTGGTGCCGGTCAATCCGATGAACATGAGCGCGGAGCTCGCGCATTACGTCGAGGACAGCGGCGCGACCACGATCATCGCGCCGCAGTGTCTGTTCGACAACGTCGAGCCGCTGCTCGGCGGCGGCCCCGGCCAGGGGCTCGAACATGCGATCGTCGCGACTTATAGCGATTATCTGAAGCGGCCGTCGCCGATCGCGGTGCCCGAGTTCGTCGCGGCGCCGCGTAAGCGGATCGAACGCGCGGGCGTGACCGCCTGGCAGGATGCGCTGGCGCGGCGTATCGCGCCCGGGCCGCTGACCGCCGGCCCCGACGACCTGTGCGTGATGCCGTACACGTCGGGCACGACCGGCCGGCCGAAAGGTTGCATGCATACGCATCGCAGCGTGATGAGCACGCTGGTCGGCGGCTGCGTGTGGTTCGGCGCGGCGGCCGACGGCGTGCATCTGTCGGTGCTGCCGTTTTTCCACGTGACCGGCATGCAGGGCGGAATGAACTCCGCGCTGTACTCGGCTGTGACGATCGTCGTGATGTCGCGCTGGGATCGCGATGCGGCCGCGTTCTGCATGCAGCGCTACCGGATAACCGCATGGCAGTCGATCTCGACGATGATGGTCGATTTCCTGTCGAACCCGCGGCTCGGCGAATACGATCTGTCGAGCCTGTCCGGCACGCGCGGCGGCGGCGCGGCGATGCCCGACGCGATCGCGAAGAAGCTGAAGGCGCTGACCGGGCTCGATTATGTCGAAGGCTACGGGATGACGGAGACGATCGCGGCCACCCACATCAATCCGCCGCAGCGGCCCAAGCCACAGTGTCTCGGCATTCCGGTGTTCGACGTCGACTCGCGGGTGATCGATCCCGTCACGTTGCAGGAAGTGCCGCGCGGCGAGACCGGTGAGATCGTCGTCAACGGGCCGCAGGTGATGCGCGGTTACTGGCGCAACCAGAAGGCGACCGACGAAGCATTCGTCGAACTCGACGGCAAGCGTTTTCTGCGCACCGGCGACCTCGGTCATATTGATCAGGATGGCTACTTTTTCATGACCGACCGCCTCAAACGGATGATCAACGCGTCCGGCTACAAGGTCTGGCCGGCCGAGGTCGAGGCGCTGATGTACCGGCATCCGGCGATTCACGAAGTCTGCGTGATCGGCGTGAAGGACGAAAAGCGCGGCGAGACCGTCAAGGCGCTGGTCGTGCCGACTCCGGCGCGCGCCGCGGATATCACCGCGCAGGAGATCATCGACTGGGCGCACGAGCAGATGGCCGTGTACAAGGCGCCGCGCATCGTCGAATTCGTCGCGTCGCTGCCGAAGTCGGGCAGCGGCAAGATCCTGTGGCGCAAGCTGCAGGAGGAAGATGCCGCGCGCACGGCGGCGGCCATTGCGGGCAATGCGGGCAACGGAGGCGCGACGCAATGAACTGGCTCGACAGCTTGATGGACCAACCGTTCGTCTGCATCACCGACATGCTGCGGCGTTTCGCGAGCGAGCGTGCCGACCATCCGGCGCTGATCTGCGGCGACGAAGTGGTCACCTATGCGGCGCTCGATGCGCGTGTCGACCGTTTCGCCGCCGCGTTGCAGCGCGACCGCATTGAGCCGTGCGACGCGATTGCGCTGTGCGCGAATGCATCGATCGACTACGCGGTCACATTTCTCGGTGGCCTACGCGCGGGTGCGGCCGTCGCGCCGCTTGCGCCGTCGTCGAGCGCCGCGAGTCTGGTCGGGATGATCAGCAATTCCGGCGCGCGGCTGCTGTTTCTCGACGCCGAGGTCAAGCGCCTGCTCGAACCGGTCGCGAGCGAAATCAGCGCGACGCCGGTCGCGCTCGACGCGCACGCCGGCAGCATCGCGCTCGACACATGGCTCGCACCGGAGGGCGCCACACCCACGCCGGTCACGATCGATCCCGCGTGGCCGTTCAACATCATCTATTCGTCAGGCACGACCGGCACGCCGAAAGGCATCGTGCAATCGCACGCAATGCGCTGGGCGTACGCGGTGCGCAGCGTACAACGCGGCTACGGGCCCGACGCGATCACGCTGATCTCGACGCCGCTCTATTCGAACACGACGCTGGTGAGCTTCATGCCGACGCTGACGTTCGGCGGCACCGTCGTACTGATGCCGAAGTTCGACACGACGCGCTACCTCGAACAGGCGCAACGGCATCGCGTGACCCACACGATGCTAGTGCCGGTCCAGTATCAGCGGCTGATGGCGCATCCGGAGTTCGACCGTTACGACCTGTCGAGTTTTCAGGCGAAGTTCTGCACCAGTGCGCCGTTCGCGGCGAGCCTGAAGGCCGACGTCGTGCGCCGCTGGCCCGGCCGGCTGACCGAGTACTACGGGATGACCGAGGGCGGCGGTTCCTGCCAGCTGGAAGCGGACGAGTGGCCGGACAAACTGCATTCGGTCGGCCGGCCGATGGAAGGACACGACATCCGGCTGATCGACGAGCGCGGCAACGAGGTCGCGGTGGGCGAGGTCGGCGAAGTGGTCGGCCATTCGCCGGCGATGATGACCGGCTACTATCGCCAGCCCGACAAGACCGCCGATGCCGAATGGTACGACCCGGACGGCAAGCGCTTCATCCGCACCGGCGACATGGGCCGCTTCGATGCCGACGGCTTTCTGACGCTGCTCGATCGCAAGAAGGACATGATCATTTCGGGTGGCTTCAACGTTTATCCGAGCGATCTGGAAGGCGAGCTGCGCCAGCATCCGGAGGTCGCGGACGCCGCGGTGGTCGGCGCGCAGTCGGAGCAGTGGGGCGAAACGCCGGTCGCGTTCGTGGTGCTGCGGCCGCACGCACAGATCGACGAGGCCGCGCTGCTCGCGTGGGTCAACGCGCGTGTCGGCAAGATGCAGCGGCTATCCGCGCTTAACTTTCTCGATAGCCTGCCGCGCAGCGCGATCGGCAAGGTGCTCAAGCGCGAGTTGCGCGAGCAGTTCTACCCGGCCACATCAATCCGCAATGGGGCAGCGCATGGATAATTTCGCAGACAAGGTCGCGGTGATCACCGGCGCGGGCTCCGGCTTCGGCCGCGAGTTCGCGCGGCTCGGCACGAAGCTCGGCATGCGGCTGGTGCTCGCGGACGTGGAGCACGACGCGCTCGACGACACGCTCGCCGAAGTCACCGCGGCCGGCGCGCAGGCCATCGCGCGACGCGTCGACGTATCGAACGGCGAAGCAGTGGACGCGCTTGCCCGCGCGACGCTCGATACTTTCGGCAGCGTGCATCTGTTGTTCAACAATGCGGGCGTCGGCGGTAACGGCGGGCTCGTGTGGGAGAACACGGAGCGCGACTGGCAGTGGCTGCTCGGCGTTAACCTGTGGGGCGTGATTCACGGCGTACGCGCGTTTACGCCGTTGATGCTCGACGCGGCGAAGCGCGATGCCGGCTATCGCGGGCATATCGTCAATACCGCGTCGATGGCGGGGCTGCTCGCACCGCCGCTGATGGGACCGTATAACGTGTCGAAGCACGCGGTGGTCGCGCTGAGCGAATCGCTGTATCAGGATCTGTCGCTGGTCACGCAGCAGGTCGCGTGTTCGGTGCTGTGTCCGTATTTCGTGCCGACCGGCATCGCGAACGCGCAGCGCAACCGTCCAGCCGAGCTGTCGAACGACCTGCCGCCGACGCTGTCGCAGCGCGTCGCTCGTGCATTGAGCGAGAAGGCGGTCAGCTCGGGCAAGGTCAGCGCGGCAGCGGTCGCGGCGCTGGTATTCGACGCGATCCGCGACGAGCAGTTCTATATCTACTCGCACCCACACGCGCTGAACCCGGTGAAAACGCGCGCCGAGGACATCGTCACGCCGCGCAATCCGACCGATCCGTTTGCCGAGCGGCCGCAGGTGCGTGAGCAGATCGTGGCGGCGCTGAACGGTTAGTCAAACGAAGCGAAGCGGGGATAACGGAACCGAGGAGGTTCCCGCCCGCGGCAGAAAGAAAAAGCACGGTGAAATTCACCGCGCTTTTTTCATGCTTCCAGTTCCGCTATAAATTCCAGAACGATTCGAGTACGACGCTTATTTCGCCGCCGTCAGTGAAGTGAGCGACGCCTCCTTCAACTGCCCGCCCTGAATTACCGCCGCAAGCGGATTGCCGATCACGAAACCGCCACGATCGTCGACCCCGGTCACGCTCTGCGGGTTGTTTTGCGGCGGCAACGCCTTCACGGCCTTGTCGAACTGATTGCGGATCGCGCTCGCATCGCTGGTGGTGCCGGCGAGTTTCATCGCGAGCGCAGTCGCATACACGGCCGTGTAGTTCAGCGACACCTCCTGGCTCGGATCGCGCCCGCCATGGGTCTTGCGGAAACGCTCGACGAACGACTTCGCGTTCGGCGTCGTCTCGTTCGCGAGCGGCAGCACGCCGATCGCGCCATTGAGCGGCGCATAGCCGTTGGTGACCTTCGCGACCTCGTCGAGCTTGGCCTGATCCATCACGATGAAGCCGCCCTTGAAGCCGAGTTCGCGCGCCTGCTGCGCGACGAGGCCGGTCGGCTCCGACGGTCCGCCGATGAACATCACGTCCGGCTTGGCCGCGAGCACGCGGCTCACGCCGCTGTAAAAGTCGGTCGCGCGGTTATACGACATCGCGTTGTCGGCGACGATCGTGCCGCCGGCCGCTTCCCACGCGGGCTTGAACGCGGCGACCCAGACCTTGCCGTAGTCGGTATCGGTCGCTGCGAGCGCGGCCTTCTTGCCGTAGGTCTTCATCTCGTACTTGATGAACGCGTCCAGATACGACGTGAACGCCGGCGGAATCCGCACCGTCAGCCGGTTGCCGCGCTCGCTGATCTGCGGCACGCTGGTGTACGACAGCAGCAACAGCTTCTGCTGCTCGTTGCTGGTCTGCACCGCGAAGCCGCCGCCCGAATGCGGGACCAGCACGACCGCGGCCTGCTGCTCCTGGGCGAGCCGCCGCGCGTTGATCGCGGTTTCGCTCGGATTGTATTTGTCGTCGAGCGGGACGATTTCGAGTTTGATCTTCTTGCCGGCCACGTCGATGCCGGCCTGATTGACGTCGTCGGCGGCCATCCGCATCCCGTCGAGCACTTCCTGGCCGTACTTCGCGGCGCCGCCGCTGAGCGGTCCCGAAAAGCCGATGTGCACGACCTGCTGCGCCATCGCGGCGCCGGAGCCGAGCAGCGCGGCGGCCGCGGCGATCGCCAGCCCTCCGGTGCGAGCGCGCAAGCGTTGTTTCGTCATTCCTGTCTCCTTGGGATGATTGCCCGTTCTGCGGGATACGTTGTGTAGAGGTGCGAAGCGTCGCTGCCCGCCGCTAACCGCCGACATAAGCGCGCCGCACCGCCTCGTTATTCATCAGGCTCGCGTGATCGCCTTCGAGCACAATGCGGCCGTTCTCGATCACATACGCGCGATGCGCGATCTTCAGCGCGGCGAACGCGTTCTGTTCGGCGAGCAGCACCGTGGTGCCGGCGCGATTGATCTGCTGGATCACGTCGAACACCTGCTTGACGACCAGCGGTGCGAGGCCGAGTGACGGCTCGTCGAGCAGCAGCACCTTCGGGCGCGCCATCAGCGCGCGGCCGATCGCGACCATCTGCTGCTGGCCGCCGGACAGCGAGCCGGCCGCATGATCCTTGCGCTCGGCAAGCAGTGGAAACAGGCTGAACACCTGGTCGAGATTGCGCCGGTTGCCGGCCCGGTCGCCGCGGTGCACGTACGCGCCGAGCGTCAGATTCTTCAGCACCGACATGCCCGGAAACAGCTTGCGTCCTTCGGGACACTGGATCACGCCGCTTCTGACGATCTGCGCGGGCGTCATCCCTAGCAGTTCGCGATTGCCGAAGCGCAGGCTGCCGCCGGCCGCGCGGCGCAGCCCGCTCATCGTCAGAAAGATCGAACTCTTGCCCGCGCCGTTGGCGCCGAGTAGCACGACGAGTTCGCCGTCGCCGGCATGCAGGTTGATGCCGTCGAGCGCGCGGAAACTGCCGTAATCGAGCGATACGTTGTCAAACTTCAGCATGCTCGCTCCCGAGGTAAGCGTCGATCACGGCCGGGTTCGCGCGAACCTCGGCCGGCGTGCCTTCAGCGATCTTGCGCCCGTAGTTGAGCACCATGATGCGGTCCGCGAGCTTCATGATCATGTTCATCTTGTGTTCGACGAGGCATACCGTGATGCCGTGCTTCACCAGCTTGCGGATCAGCTCGGCCAGTCCTTCGGTTTCCTCAGGATTGACGCCGCCGGCCGGCTCGTCGAGCAGCATCAGCTTCGGCTCGGTGGCGAGCGCGAGCGCGAACGCGACGCGCTTGCGCTCTTCCTGCGAGATGTCGCCGGCGAGCCGCTGCGCGAGCGCGGCAAGGCCGACGAAGTCGAGCGCTTCGCGGGCCTTGTCGCGACAGACCCGTTCTTCCTGTTGCAGACGGCGCGTATTCAGCAGTACATCCCACAGCCCCGACTGCGTGCGCAGCCGGTGACCGACGATCAGGTTGTCGAGCACCGTCGCGCGATCGAACAGCGCGGTCGACTGGAACGTGCGCGCGACGCCGAGCCGCGCCATCCGGTCGGCGCCGAGTCTGGTCACGTCCTCGCCGTTGAACACGATGCGTCCGGACGACGGCAGATGCGCGCCGCTGATCAGATTGAAGAAGGTAGTCTTGCCGGCGCCGTTCGGCCCGATGATCGCGTTGATCTTGCCGGCCTCGATGCGAGTGCTGACATCGTCGACCGCGACGAGACCGCCGAAGCGTTTGCTGAGCGAGTCGATTTCAAGCATGACCGTCTCCATGCGAGGCCCGCGGCGCGCGCGAGTTTTGCGCCGCGTTGGCACCGCCGTTCGACGCTGCCGCGCGGCCCGCGCGTTTGTGCTGCCGCGCGTGATACAGCCCGACGATGCCGTTAGGCAGGAAAATCACCAGCAGAATCAGGATCGGGCCGAACACGACGAAGCGATATTCCTGCAGGAACTGCAGATACTGCGTGAGCCACGGCACCAGCAGCGCGCCGAGCAGCGGGCCGGCCAGCGTGCCGATACCGCCGACCAGCATGTACATCGTCATGTCAAAGGTATGCTCGACGCCCGCGAGGTCCGGGCCGAGAAAGCGCACCGCGCCCGCATAGAGACCGCCCGCGAGCCCCGCATAGATCACCGACAGCACGAACGCGAGCACCTTGTTGCGCATCAGGTTGATGCCGAGCGATTGCGCGAGTCCGTCGCTGTTGCGGATCGCCATGAAAGTGCGGCCGAGCAGCGAGTTGACGATGCGATGCATCAGCCACACGCCGAGCACCAGAAACGCGAAAGTCAGGTAGTAGAGCGCGCGCGGCGTCTCGAACGACACGAGCCCGAAACCCGACGGCGCCGGAATCCCGATGATGTCCGTCACCCCATGCGTGAGCGAATCCCATTTCTCGATCACGAGAAACATGATGTAGCCGACGCATAGCGTGAAGATCGAAAAGTAGTGGCCGCGCAGACGCAGCGATACGAGCCCGACCAGCGCGCCGAACGCCGCGACCACCACACCCGCGGCGACGAACGCGAGCCAGAACGGCACCTGATGATCGACGGTCAGGATACCTACGGTATACGCGCCGAGCGCCATGAAGCTGCCGTGCGCGAGATTGAACTGGCCGGTGTAGCCGGTGATCAGATTCAGACCCACGGTGGCCAGCGCAAAGATGTACGCGGTGGACATCACGGTCAGCATGTAGTCGTTGCTCGCGGCGAACGGAAACGCGAGTCCGAGCGCGAATAGCAGCGTCCAGCCCGTCTTGCCCTCGAATAATTTCATGATGCGCGCAATTGCCTCGCGAAGAGTCCTTGGGGACGTACCGACAGAATCACCACCAGCAGCACGAACGCGATGATGTCCTTGTAGTCGGTCGAGATATAGAAGGCGCCGAAGCTCTCCGCCATGCCGATGATCAGCCCGCCGACGATCGCGCCCGGCACGCTGCCCATGCCGCCGAGAATGATGATGACGAAGGCCTTCAGGATGACCAGTTGGCCCATTGCCGGAAAGACCAGATTGATCGGCGCATAGAGGGTGGCGGCGACGGCCGCGAGCAGGCCCGAGATGCCGAACGTGAGCATCGTCACCTTGTTCGTGTCGATGCCCATCAGCGACGCGCCTTCGCGGTCCTGCGCCATCGCGATTACGCTGGCGCCGATCACCGTGTAGCGCAGGAACAGTTGCAGCAGCGCGACGAGCGCAAAGGCCGCGCCGATGATCAGCAGCCGCTGCAAGGGCGCGCTGACGCCGCCCAGATCGACAATGCCGGTGTAAGGCGTCGGCATCCGGTGGAAATCGGCGCCCCACAGCGCCTGCGCGCCGGCTTCGAGAAACAGCAGCAGACCGATCGCGGCGATCATCGGATGCAGTTCGGAAGACTTGCGCAGCGAATGGAACACGAGGCGCTCGGCGAGGATCGCGAGCAGCGCGACCGCGAGGCCGGAACCGAGCATCGCGAACCAGTAGTTCACGCCGAGGCGGCTGATCAGAAAGAACGACACGAACGCGCCGACCATATAGAACGCGCCGTGCGCGAAGTTCGGCACCGCGAGAATGCCGTAGACCAGCGTGAGACCGAGCGCGACGAGGCTGTAGATGCCGCCTAGCGTCAAACCGTTGAGGACCTGCTGCAAGAACATATCCACGCTTCGATATCCTCCCACTGGACGTACCGCTGTGCGTTGCATCGGCGACGGCGCATGCCGCGCGGCGACGCGCGACAGGTGCGGACGGAACGGCGGCCGCGGGTCCGAAGTCAAACCGCACCCGGACCGCCGATGCTTGAAACCGCGCGCTTTCGAGCGCATTGCCGAACACGAAAAGGCGCGGTAGTGCCGGAGAAATTTGGCACGGGCGTTCGCTTTCCGTCAATAGGTTTTTGCGCCCGCTTGTTCTGCATTGCAGATTATTAGGGAAGTCACTTAGACGGTCACCAGGCGCGGCCGAGACGCTTGGGAATGCTGGCGCCCGATGCAATGAGCGGCGCCGGTGTCTGGGGTCCATGCGGAAGATGCGGCATATCGTGCGGATGCGAGGGAGGAGGGGAGGGTCCCAACGATGCGTTGATGGCGCGGCCGGCGCGGCTGCTTATTCTGCGATGCAGAAGCTATCCCGGTGCGCATGGGTTTTTCGAAACATCGCTCCGGAGCCCTGATTCCCGACGCCGGTCCGTCTATTTTCGTTGCTTTAAAGCCGCGTGGTTAGGTCGTGCTCAGTCCGAAAACTCGTCGTACTTTCCGAATTTGCTGCGATCGCCATTTGCCTTGCGCGCTGTTTGGAATCCACGGTTTTCGTGCCGTTTTCATGCCATTTTTGCCGCCATTTCCGCGTTTTTCGCCTCATATCGATTTTGTCAATAAATGTCAGAAAACACGGGTGAGCGGGATTGCATTCGGATTAGTCTGATTCCCTCTACGACAAGTTGCAAGTTACGATCGCAAAAAAAACAGAAAAGCTTGGTGCAAGCCTTCGATGCGCCACGTCACCCCCGAATACCCCATGCGGATCGTATCGCGACTCCGAGGGAATCCTTTGGCTCTTTCGTATAACAGGCATAAAGATGAATAAGGCGTATCGCTGTATCTGGAATAGATCCTTAAATGCGTGGGTCGCGGTATCCGAACTCGTGACGCGCAGCGGCAAGTCCAGGTTGGGCAGCGATGCCGTCGCCGCGCGCGTGCGCAGCAGGCATGTTTTCGTCAGAAAGCCGATCGCCGCGGCGGCCGCCCAGATTGCACTGCTGGCGGCCGCGCCGTTTGCATCTGCGCAGGTGGTTATCCCGGCGGGAACCGATATCGGCACCTATCTCAATTCCGGCACGAACTGGTCCGCCTCCGCATATCGCTTTACGCTCAACTCCAATGCGAGTTGGAATAACGCCGTTTCGTTGAATACGGCCGCTCATTCGACGCTGGAACTCGACGGCAATGGTAATGCCGTTACGCGAAGCGGTAATTACATATTCAATTTAACGAATGCCGTCAATAACAATTCAATCACGCTTTCGAACCTGAATTTCGGGCAAACCGCTAATTCCGGTTATGCGATATTTTACGATGCTGGCGGTGCGCATACGTCGAATATCAATCTTAATAACGTCACGTTCAACGGCTTGCAGGGCGGTTTCGGCAACGTGTTCTACCTGAACGGCACGACCGGCAGCACGTATATGAACGTGAACGCCGGCAGCGGGGCGGATGGCGTCACGTTCTCCAACAACGTGTCGACCGGCGACGGCGGCGGCGTGATCTCGATGTACGCCGGCAACGCGACGTTCAACGGCGATTACACGTTCGACTCGAACAGCACCGACAACTACGGCGGCGCGATCGCGATGTACCAGAGCCCCGGTGTAATGACGTTCAACGGCAACACCGTGTTCAACAACAACTCCGCGAAATACTACTTCGGCGGCGCTATCGACATCTGGGGCGGCGCCTCCACGCTGACCTTCAACGGCGACGCCACGTTCACCGGCAACCACGTCGTCAGCGCGCAGACCGGCACGGGCAATCCGCGCGGCGGCGCGATCAATATCGGCTACACCTCCCCGGGTTCGGGCGCGTCGGTCGTCCAGTTCAACGCTCCCGTGCTGTTCGACGGCAACTATGTGGTCTCGACCGGCGCGGGTGGCTCCGCATACGGCGGCGCGCTCAGCGCGTTCGGCAACGGCTCGTCGTACAACTACCGCTACATTTTCAACGACGCCGCGATCTTCCGGAACAACTACGCGATCAAGGCCGGCAGCGGCGCCGGCGAAGGCTCGGGCGGTGCGATCTATTACGATTCGGCCGCGGCGCTGGTGAGCTTGCAATCCGGTACGCAGTTCCTCGACAACTACGCGTCCACTTACGGCGGCGCAATCTATCTGCAGTCCGGCACGGTATCGCTGAGTGCGCTGACGGACAACATCGTGTTCCAGGGCAATAAGCAGGGTGTTCAGTTCAATTCGTCCTACCAGCCAGTCGCGGGCACCGGCAGGCCGAATGCGATTTATCTCGGTTCGTCGGGCACGCTGACTCTGAACACCGCGGCCGGCAATCAGATCCTGTTCTACGATCCGCTCGGCTCGATCGCCGGCTCGACGGTCACGGTCAACAAGACCGGCGACGGCGACGTGGTCTTCTACGGCGACAACGGCGCGAGCACCAGCTACGACTCGGCGATTCAGGCCAATACGTTGGTGCAGGGCGGCAATTTCGTGCTGGCCGACGGCGTCAATTACGGCAGCAAGTCAGGCGGCACCTTCACGATCACCACCGGCAACGGCACCGCGGGCACCTTGCAGGGCAACGACGGAACGAGCGTGCGCGCACAGACGCTGAACCTGCAAAACGGCGGCACGATCGACGTCGCCGGCGGCCTCTTCACGCTCGACGCGAACAGCATCAACGTGAGCGACGGCGGCAAGATTTCCGGCAGCGGCACGCTCGCGGCCACCAGCAACATCAACCTCGGCGGCAATGCGCTAGCCACCGTCGAGGCCGGCAACACGCTGAACGTGACGGGCCTGCTGGCCGGCAGCGGCGGTCTCACCACGCAGGGCGGCGGCACGCTCGAACTGTCGAACGGCGGCAACAGCTATACCGGCGCGACCGTGGTCGCGAGCGATGCCACGTTGCTCGGCGGCGTTGCCAATGCGTTTGCAGGCAGCGGTACGGTTGCAGTCGACGGTACGCTGGACCTGAGCCAGAACAACCTCGACCAGACCGCGAACGGCCTGTCCGGCACCGGTTCGGTGCTGCTCGGCACGGCCAGCCTGACGTCGGGCGGCAGCGCCAACACTACGTTCTCGGGCGAGATCGACGGCTCGGGCGCCCTGAACAAAACCGGCACCGGCACGCTGACGCTCGCCGGCACCAACACCTATACGGGCGGCACGACGATTTCCGGCGGCACGCTGGGCGCAACCAGCGGAAGTGCGCTCAGCAGCGGCGCAATCGCCAATAGCGGAACGCTGCAACTGGACTTCGCGAACGACAGCACGCTGGCCAACCAGATCAATGGCTCGGGCACGCTGCTCAAGACCGGCGCGGGCACCGCGACGCTGAGCGCGGCGGACTCGGACGCGGGCACGGTGAACGTCTCGGCCGGCACGCTCGCGTTCGAGCAGAGCGGCGTGTTCACAGTGTCGGATAGCCTGACCACGGGCAGCGGCGCGTCGACCGTGCTCGGCGCCGACGCCCAGCTCGAGATCGCCAACGCGCTCACGCAGCAGACCGACTCGGTTCTCAGCGTGAACGTCAGCAGCCAGAACGGACCTTTGATCACGGCCGACAGCGCATCGCTCGGCGGCACGCTGAACGTGGCGGGTTTTAGCGCCGCGCAGCCGGGGGCGGCCAGCGAGGTGCCGAACTCGACGATCAACGTGATCAGTACGACGAACGGTATCAGCGGCGATTTCTCGTCGGTGAGCGTCGGTGGCGCGACGAGCCCGGTCGATTATCTGTCGGTCACCACGCAGAAAAGCGCGGACAACCTGAGCTACGGCGTCGGCCTTGGCCTGACGTGGAACGCGGGCGCGACCGAAGGCAACGGCACGTTCACGCTGACGGATGCGTCTGAAGCGTTCAATCTCGACGTCGCACTGTCCGACCAGTCGGCTTCGGCCACGGGCTGGAACGGCACCGATCTGACCAAGAACGGCGCCGGTACGCTGACGCTGTCGCAGCAGAACACCTACACGGGAGCGACCACGGTCAATGGCGGTACGCTTGCCACCGGGATCGACGATGCGTTCGCCGACAGCTCGAGCGTGACGATCAACAGTGGCGCGACGCTCGCGCTGAACGGCCATTCGCAGACTGCCAACGAGTTGTCGGGCGCGGGATCGATCGATCTCGGTTCGTCGGCTGAAGCGGTGCTGACCGCCAATAACGCGTCCGATCTGACGCTGTCCGGCACGATCGCAGGCGCGGGCGGCTTGACCAAGACCGGCGCGGGCGAACTCACGTTGAGCGGCATCAACAGCTACAGCGGCGGCACCACGGTCTCGGACGGCGCGCTCGTCGCCACCAACGCGAGCGCGCTCGGCACCGGCGCGATTATCAACAACGCGGCGCTGCAGCTCGACTTCGCCGACAGCGGCGTGCTGTCCGGCAACCTGTCGGGTAGCGGCAGCCTCACGAAGACCGGCGCCGGCACCGCGACACTGAGTGCGGCGACGAGCGCGGGCGCGGTGTCGGTCGATGCGGGCACGCTGCAGTTGAGCCAGAGCGGCGCGTTCGACGTGACCGACTACACGACGCAAAGCGGCGCGACCACGACGATCGACGGCGTGTCGCAACTCGCGGCGAGCGGCACCTTCACGCAGGCGGCCGATTCGACGCTGAACATCCAGGTGGGCGCGAACGCGCCGGTGGTCAGCGCGGATAGTGCGAATCTGGACGGCGCGCTGCGCGTCACCGGCTTCTCCACGCCGGAGCCCGCGTCGGCGAGCGCGCTGACAGGTTCCGTGTTCAACGTGATTCAAACCACCAACGGCATCACCGGCGAGTTCACGTCGGTCGACCTCGGCGGCGCGGCCAGCACGGTCGACTATCTGACCCTCGCCGCGCACAAGAGCGCGGATAACCTGAATTACGGCGTCGGCTTCGGCCTGAAATGGGAGGCGGGCGCAACCGGTGGCAATGGCACCTTCACGCTCGCAAACGCAACTGAAACCTTCAACGCCGACACGGTGCTGTCCGACCAGGTCGCGTCCGCTACCGGCTGGAACGGCACGGACCTGACCAAGAACGGCGCGGGTACGCTGACGCTGTCTGCGCAAAACACCTACACCGGCACGACCACCGTGAACGGCGGCACGCTCGCCGCCGGCATCGACAACGCGTTTGCCGACAGCTCGGCGGTGACGATCAACAGCGGCGCGACGCTGGCGCTGAACGACTTCTCACAGACCGCGAACAATCTGGCGGGCGAGGGTACGGTGAATCTCGGTGCGTCGGCGCAGACCGTGCTGACGGCCAATAACAGCACGGATACGACGTTCGCGGGCACGATCGACGGCGCGGGCAGCATCACGAAGGCCGGCGCCGGCACGCTGACGCTCGGCGGCGCCAACAGCTACGCGGGCGGCACCACGATCACCGGCGGCACGCTGGTCGGCTCGGCGGCGAGCTTCGGCTCGGGCGCGATCGTCAACGATGGCGCGCTGGTGATCGACCAGGCGAGCGCCGCTACTTTCGCGAATGCGATCGACGGCACCGGCAGCCTGACCAAAACCGGCTCGGGCTCGTTGAATCTGACCGGCGACAGCAATCTGTCCGGCGCAACCACCGTACGGAACGGCCTGCTCAGCGTGAACGGCTACCTCGGCAATTCGGCGGTGACCGTGCAGAACCACGCGACGCTCGGCGGCAACGGCACACTCGGCCAGACAAGCATCGAGGGGGGCGGCACGATCTCACCAGGCAACTCGATCGGCACGCTGCACGTGAACGGCGATTTCTCGCAGGCCGCCGGTTCCACCTATCACACGCAGATCGACCCGTCGAACAACACCGCCGACCAGATCGTTGTGAACGGCGCGGCGACGATCGATCCGGGCGCGGTGCTCAATGTCGAGAAGATCGCGCCGGGCGTCTATCCGCTCAATGCACAGTACACGGTGTTGAGCGCGACCGACGGCGTGACCGGCAGCTACTCGCTCAGCGGCGATCTGAACGGCGCGTTCTATGGTCTGACCGATGCGTATGACGCGAACCACGTCTACCTGAAGTCGGTGAAGATGCGCGACTTCGTCGATGCAGCGAACACGCGCAACGAAATCGCCACCGCGGCTGCGTTGCAGACGCTGCCCGACGGCAACGCGATGAAGGACGCGGTCAGCATGCAGAGCAACGACGAAAATGCGCGTCTCGCGTTCAACCAGCTGTCGGGCGAGCTGCACGCGTCGGTGAAGACCGCGTTGATCGACGACAGCCGCTATATCCGCGATACCGCGATCGGCCGCGTGCGGCAGAGCTTCTGCGCGGCGGGTGCGGATGACGCCATCGCGACCGCGGGCGGCGCCGCCGCCGGCTGCTCGGCTCGCGAAACCGAACCGGCCGTGTGGGCGCGGGCGTTCGGTGCGTGGGGCGACATCGATGGCGACGGCAATGCCGCGCGTCTGCGTGACAGCACCGGCGGCTTCCTCATCGGCACCGACACGCTGGTCGCCGAACGTTGGCGCGTGGGTGCGCTGGCCGGTTATAGCCGCAGCAACTTCAATGTCGACGACCGCAATTCGTCGGCCAGCAGCAATAACTATCACCTCGGCGTTTATGGCGGCACGCAGTTGGGCAACCTCGGCTTGCGCAGCGGTGCGGCGGTTTCCTGGCATTCGCTCGACACCAGCCGTTCGCCGTCGTTCGTCGGCTATTCCGACAGTCTGAGCGGCAGCTACAACGCCCGCACCGCGCAGGTGTTCGGCGACGTCGGCTACAGCTTCAAACTGCCGGCCGCGACGATCGAGCCGTTCGTCAACGTGGCCTATGTGAATCTGCGCAACAGCGGCTTCACCGAGCAGGGCGGCGCGGCGGCGCTGGCCGGCAAGTCGGGCAACACCAACACGGCGTTCTCGACGGTGGGTGTGCGCGGCTCGACCGACCTCGCGCTCGGCAGCAAGACGAAGGTCACGTTGAACGGCACGCTCGCATGGCAACGCGCGTTCGGCAACACTGTGCCCGAGTCGACGCTCGCGTTTGCCGGCAGCGATCCGTTCACCGTCGCCGGTGTGCCGATCGCGCGCAATGCGGCACTCGTGCAGGCGGGTGTGGACTTCAAGGTGAGCGACGCGACCACGCTCGGTTTGAACTACGCCGGCAAGTTCGGCGGCGGCACCACGAGCCAGACCGTGCAGGGCACGCTTAAAGTGAAGTTCTAAGCAGCATCTGGCAGGTAACCCGCGGGCGACGCCATGCCGATCAGGCATGCGTCGCCCGTTTCTTTTGCAAGCGATCTGCGAGCTGTGCAGACCTCGTTCAGAACGTATGCCGGATGCCGACGTTCACGCCCGCGGTCGTGCCGGTCGGCAGATTCAGCGCGTTGTTGACCGACAGCCCGGTATGCATGCGGCCGTGATTGGTCACAAAGCCGACCTGCGCATAGGTGACCGTCGCCTTCGACAACGAGTAGGTGAGCCCGCTCGACGCGAGGATCGAATTGTTCGAGCCGTCGTTCGCGTCGCGCGTGACCCAGATACCCGCATCGATATTCAGCGCCGGCGTGATGCCGTAGCTCGCGCCGCCCGAGTACACGCGATTGTTGAACGAACCGGCGACCTTGTACTGCGTGTACGACGCTTTCAACGTGAGGTTGTCGAACGAGTAGCGCGCGCCGAGCGTGCGTCCCCAGAACGCGACCACGCTCGGAATCGCGATCGATGCCGCGCTGCCTCCCGCATTGCCGCTGTATAGCCCGCCATCGAGCGTCAGGCCGCCGAAGTGATAGCGCACGCTCCCCGAGTACTGCCGCCCCGCCTGAAAGTTGCCGGCGCTGCCGCCGAACGCAAACATGCCGCTTGCCTGCAAGCCGCCGATTTCCGGCGACGTGTACGAGATGCCGTTCGGGTTGAACAGGCCGGTCACGTACACGTTGTTCAGATAGGGGATGAGACCGCTGCCGAAGTAGCCCATCTCGCGCGGATCGGCATCGTAGATCGCGAGAAAGAACGGTGAGAACTGCAAGCCGGCCTTGACGTTGCCGTAGCGGCTATCGATACCGACCCACGCCTGCCGGCCGAACAGATTGCCGTTCGAATTGCCCAGCGAACCGTTGGCCACGCTGATGCCGCTTTCGAGCATGAAGATCGTGCGCATGCCGCCGCCCAGATCTTCCACCCCGCGCATTCCGAAGCGCGAGCCGGACAGCCCGCTATCGGTGAACGAGTATTGATGACCGGCGTTCTGGCCGGTCGTCGCGTTGAGGGTTTTACTCGTATACAGCAGCGATCCATCGACGATCCCGAACAGCGTGACGCTGCTTAGGGCATCGGCATGCGGGGCCGCGCTCAGCGCCCATGCCCCCACCAGACCAAGAATGATTCCCACCCTATTGCGATGACCTGCCGGCATGCTGCGTGTCTCCTTGTTTGTACGTTATTGGATAAACGGCGAAACAGGTGCTGTGCTGCGGGGCGGTTTCGCTGGGCGACGAACTGTCCTCGCAACCGGATAAGGAATGCGAAATATCGATCGATTGACGAGGGGGCCGCGGATCGAACGCGCTTCTTGCAGGTGTGCTGATCTCCTGATTCAAGATGACGCCCGCGCTCGGCGCTGCATAGTCGCCGCAGCGATTTGCGCCGTGTGCATGCAAAGTGCAGGGCGCAATTTCGCACGATCGTTCGGACTATGTCAACGAGGGAAACCGACCGAAAAACTGCAATGCAGATCAAAATAGGGAAAACACCTAAATCAAGCGCGGTGTCTTATAGACCGGAGTAAGTAGCTGTAATGAATTGAGAAATTCCGGATTGGGCGATTTGAAATGCTTCTTTTCCCGAGCATGCATATTCCGCACAGTGGAATTGCCTGACAATGCGACGCCATCGGCGACAAGCGCGCCGGGGCGCAGTCTGTAGCCCCCTCACAGTCGGCATCAAAGGCGCTATCCCAATTCCGCGTATTTGCCTGTAAGCTGCCATGGACGGATTTGCGAGGGTGGTTACGTGATCCGTCATGGTGCATACGTTTTACAGCTGGACTACAACTTATTACCAATTCATTGCAAGGGATAATCAGTTATGAAGAGCTTCGCTATCAAACGAATCATGCTTGGGATTTCGGCCGCCGCATTCATGGCCGGCACGATCCCGCTCGCGTCCGCGCAAGGCACCGATGCCGCCGCGCCGGCCGCGAGTGCCGCGAAGCCCTCGAAGGCCGAACTCAAGGCCGAACACAAGGCAGCTCGCAAACAGGCTCGCGCAAAGAAGAACGCCGAGTTGAAGAAACTCGAAGACGCGGGCTACCAGCCGGCGGCCAATGATCCGAACTACCCGAACAAGCTGCAGGAAGCGGAGAAGAAGGCCGCCGCCGCTAAGGGCGCAAGCCAGTAAGCGCATCCGGCAGACCCGGCGCAACGCATCGGTCATCGAGCGGGCGCCGGGTGTTTTCATTGTCTTCATGATGCTGTCATCGCGGTCGAATTCCGGCCAGCTTCGCCTCCCTTCAGTACGCGGATAAAAACGCGATTGCTTCTCGCTCATTCCATGTTTTAGGGCCTTTCGTGCCGCGGGTTTCGAATCGGTTACGCTGAGCCGTCAACAACGCGACCCGAACCGCACGAGATCATGGCAACCAAGCATGAAGTCAGGCGCTACAAGGCAAATCTCTCCGACGAACTGCACAGCGCCGCCCTCTACGAGACGCTCGCGAGCGTCGAAAAAGATCAAACCCGCAAGCAGGTCTATCAGGACCTCGCACAGTCCGAGCACAGCCACGCACAGGTGTGGGCCGACAAGCTCAAGTCCCACGGCGTGCAGCCGAAGGGCCACGGACACGCGGTGAAAACCCGCTTGATGAAAGGCCTCGTGCGCGTGTTCGGCGCGAACTTCGTGTTGCCGACGCTCGCCGCGGCCGAATACGCGGACCGCAATAAATATCGCGGTCAACGGGACGCGGGCCGCATGTCGGCGGACGAACATCATCACGCGGCCGTGGTGCAGACGCTCGCCGGCGGCGGCGATCCGAACCTCGCGCCGGGCGCGCGCATCGCCGCGGCCGAGTCGTGGCACAAGAGCGCGGCGTCGGGCAACGATCTGCGCGCCGCGGTGCTCGGCGCGAACGATGGCCTCGTGTCGAACTTCTGTCTGATCATGGGCGTGGCCGGCGCGGGCACCGGCAACCAGGCGATCCTGCTCACCGGCCTCGCCGGACTGATCGCGGGCGCGTGTTCGATGGCGCTCGGCGAATGGCTGTCGGTCACCAATGCGCGCGAACTGGCGAGCACGCAGATTGCCAGGGAGGCCGAAGAAATCGACGAACAGCCGGAAGCCGAGGAGCATGAACTCGCGCTGATCTATCGCGCGAAAGGGCTCGACGCGAACGAGGCCAAACGCGTCGCCGCGCAGATGATGCGCAACAAGGACAAGGCCCTCGACACGCTCACGCGCGAAGAACTCGGCCTCGATCCGGCCGAACTCGGCGGCAATCCGTGGTCGGCGGCGGGCGTGTCGTTCTGCCTGTTCGCGCTCGGCGCAATCTTTCCGGTGCTGCCGTTTCTATGGAGCCGAGGCGTCAGTGCGATCGTTCAGTGCGTGGTGCTGAGCATGCTGGCGCTCGCGTCGATCGGCGTGTTCACGTCGTTGTTCAATGGCCGCGGCGCGGCTTTTTCGGCATTCCGGCAGATCGTGATTGGCCTCGTCGCGGCGGGGTTTACGTTCGGCGTCGGGCGCCTGCTCGGGGTGTCGATTTCGTGAGCCGGCTGTAAAGCCGTATTCGGACGAATCACCGTGGGGCCACGCCAATGCGATCTGCTTTGGCGCCACATGCGCGCGACATGCCCGCGACGTCGCTCGAAACCCGCCAACCCCTTGTCCAGCAAGGCTTTTCCCGCCGCAAAGGCGCTCCTTACGGCCGTCAGGTGTCGCATTTCCTCATGTGGTTGTCGCAATTAGTCGGCAACCCGCACTTTTTTCTGGCAACTATGTAGTCAATGCGCGGACGACGCTCCGCACGCCAGGAGAGCATCCGATGAATTCCCCCAAGGTCGTGGTCGAAGGGCTGTGCAAGGTATTCGGCAGTAATCCGAAACAGGCGCTCGCGATGCTGGCCGGCGGCGCGACGAAAGAAGAGGTGTTCGCGCGCACCGGTCAGATCGTCGGCGTACACAACGTGTCGTTCGAGGTTCAGGAGGGCGAGATCTTCGTGCTGATGGGCCTGTCCGGCTCCGGCAAGTCGACGCTGATTCGCCTGATCAATCGGCTCGTCGAGCCGACCGCCGGCAAGGTGCTGATCGATGGCCGCGACGTCGCCGCGGTGCCGCGCGGCGAGCTGATCGCGGTGCGCCGCAAGGACATGAGCATGGTGTTCCAGTCGTTCGCGCTGATGCCGCAACGCAACGTGCTGTCGAACGCGGCGTTCGGGCTGGAAGTGGCCGGCGTCGCCCGCAAGGAGCGTGAAGCGCGCGCGATGACGGTGCTCGAGCAGGTCGGGCTCGCGCCGTTCGCGCACAAGCTGCCGTCCGAACTGTCGGGCGGCATGCAGCAGCGCGTTGGACTCGCGCGAGCGCTCGCGGTGAATCCGTCGCTGATGATCATGGACGAAGCATTCTCCGCGCTCGATCCGCTCAAGCGCAAGGAAATGCAGAACGTGCTGCTGGAGCTGCAACGCGAACAGCAGCGCACGATCCTGTTCGTGTCGCACGATCTGGAAGAGGCGATGCGCATCGGCACCCGCATCGCGATCATGGAGGGCGGCCGTGTGGTGCAGATCGGCACGCCGCGGGAAATCATCAAATACCCCGCCGACGACTACGTGCGCGCGTTCTTCGAAGGGATCGACACGAGCCGCTATCTGACGGCCGGCGATCTGATGCAGACCGACGCGGTGCCGCTGATGCACGCGCCGCAGATCGACGCATCGAGCGTCGCCGCGACGCTCAACGGCAGCGCCGAGTACGCGTTCGTGCTCGACGGCGCGCGGCGGATCCGCGGCTTCGTATGCCGCGACGCGAGCGGTAGTGCGTCGCCGCAACTCAATCAGATCGAGTCCATCGACCGCAGCACGCCGCTGAACGACGTGGTCGAGCGCGTGGCTGCGAGCCGCGCGCCGCTGCCGGTCGTCGAAGCCGACGGCTCCTATTGCGGTTCGGTCAACAAGACGAACGTGCTGAACGTCCTTACGCGCCATCGAGGTTCCCATGTCTGAAATCATTCCGATCGGCGCCTGGGTCGATCACGGCGTTCACTATCTGCTCGAACACGACGCGAAGACCTTCGACACGATCGGCAAGGTCATCGAAAGTTTTGCCGCGGCGGTCGAGCACGGTTTGCAGGCGGTGCCGATGTGGGCGCTGATGGCGTTGTTCGTCGGCGTCGGTTTATGGCGGGTCGGCTGGCGTTTCGCGCTGTTCACGCTGGCGGCGCTGCTGCTGATTTACGGCACCGGCTTCTGGGATCAGATGGTGATCACGCTCGGCCTCACGCTGTCGTCGACGGTGATCAGCCTCGTGCTCGGCGTGCCGCTCGGCATCTGGATGGCCAGGAGCCGCACGGTCGAGATGATCGTGCGCCCGGTGCTCGATCTGATGCAGACGATGCCGGCGTTCGTCTACCTGATCCCGGCCGCGATGCTGTTCGGCCTCGGCCGGGTGCCGGGGATTCTGTCGACGGTGATCTTCGCGATGCCGCCGGCGGTGCGTCTGACCGCGCTCGGCATCAAGCATGTGAATCACGAGATCGTCGAGGCGGGGCAGGCGTTCGGCTGCACGCCGTGGCAACTGCTGTACAAGGTGCAGTTTCCGAATGCGCTGCCGTCGGTGATGACCGGTGTGAACCAGACCATCATGATGGCGTTGTCGATGGTGATCATCGCGTCGATGGTCGGCGCGGGCGGTCTCGGCAACGACGTGCTCGCGAGTATCCAGCGGCTCGATATCGGGCTCGGCTTCGAGAGCGGGATGTCGGTGGTGATGCTGGCGATCATTCTGGACCGCATCACCGAGAGCTTCGGCCGCGCGCCGGGCAAGGCACGCGCGCCGCTGTTCGCCGGGCTGCGCGGTGCGATGAAGGTGCGCCGCGAGCCGGCCGCGCAACACGGCTGACCACGCCGATGAAGCGCGACACGCTCACCGCAGTCGGCGCCGCTCGGCCCGAGGGGGCCGATCCGCGGCTCGCCAAGGTTGCGCACGTCGGCTTTCTGACCTTGCCGAACTTCTCGATGATCGCGTTCACGAGCGCGGTCGAAGTGCTTCGGATGGCGAACTATGTGGGCCGCGCGCAGCATTACCGCTGGTCGGTGATCACGCCGGACGGCGAAGCGGCCCCCGCGAGCAACGGCATCACGGTGAAGCCGACCACCACGCTCGCCGAGGCCGGCGTGCCGGATCTGCTGTTCGTCTGTGCCGGCTGGCACGTGCGCGACTACGTGACCGATACGGTGGTCGCGCTGCTGCGCGAGCTTGCCGCGCAACAGGTGCCGCTCGGCGGGATCTGCACCGGACCGTACGCGCTGCTCGCGGCCGGCGTGCTCGACGGCTATCGCGCGACCGTGCATTGGGAGGACATGTCGCCGCTGCATCAGCGCTATCCGCACGTGCGTTTCGCCGACGAGCTGTTCGTGATCGACCGCGACCGGCTGACCTGCACCGGCGGTACCGCGCCGCTCGATCTGATGCTGCATCTGGTCGGCTTGCGGCTCGGCCAGGCGGCGGCCGCACAGGTGTCGGAGCAGTTCATCGTCGAGCGGATTCGCGGCTCGACCGACTATCAGCACATCCCGGTCGATGCGCGGGTCGGCTTTTCGCGGGCGGAACTGGTCGAAGTGGTGCGGCTGATGGAAGCCAATATCGAGGAGCCGTTATCGCTCGACGAACTCGCGCGGCTCGTCAAGCTGTCGCAGCGTCATTTGCAGCGGATGTTCAAGATGTTCCTGAACGTGTCGCCGACGCATTACTACCTGAGCTTGAGATTGCGCCGCGCGCGCGAACTGCTGCGCAATACCGATGCGTCGATCGCGCGGGTGACGGCGGTGTGCGGTTTTCATTCGCCGTGTCATTTCAGCAAGGCGTATCGCGCGCAGTTCGGACATGCGCCGAGTGTCGAGCGGCGAGTGCCGGGGTAGGATTTTCATGAGCTGGGGATGTGCAGCGCCGGGTCCATTGCATCGTGGAGGATGCGCACTACGTCGAGCACGCGGGTTTCGTCGCTGACAACCCGGAACATCACGAAATGCCGGCCTTTGCGGCCTTTTCTGGCCACATGGAGGGTCAACAGGCCTGGCGCGATGTCGTCACGCGCGGCCACACCCGTCAGCGCTGGGCCTGCGGCCATGTCCCTAAGCGTGCTGCGGAGCGTTTGGGAATAAACGCGCGCCTGCTGCGGCCCGAATTCGCGGGTCGTCCATCCGATGATGCGGCTGAAGTCGTCTTGCGCGACGGTTGAAACCCGAACGGTCCAGACGGCTCTTGCAGTCACGGCTTGCCCTTGTTGGCGCGCTCGGCTTCGATAATGGATTCCGTCAGATCCTTGAAGTGCCGATCGAGGTCGTCGGGCGAGGCGAAGGCACGCAGCCTGCCTGCCTCGATGTCTGCGATACCCAGGCGGGCAGCCTCGCGCAACGCTGAGAGTTTGGCGGCGGTTTCGGCTTCCGCACGCTCGATCAGCCGGAGTCCGTCGCGTAGGACCTCACTTGCGTTCTGGTAGCGTCCGGATGTCACGAGTCGGTCAACCAGCGCGGCTTGATGATCGGTCAATACAACGTTGCGGGTCGGCATGGCAATCCCCTGAATGAAATCGCGATTGGCATATTATGCCATCAGTGCGAATCCTTGCGCCGATTGACGCGCAACCATTGCGGGTTTCAGGCCCACCGCTTGCTGCCACCAGCAGCCCGCCATCCCCACGCGACGGGCGCGTTTCGCTGCGCGGCAGTGCGGCAGCAACGCCGCAACGGCTCGCCCGCGCCGCATCTGAACGAGGAGAGGTGTGATGGGAGACGACACTCACCCGTATCACGGCTACGCCCGGCGCCGCTTTCTTGCCGGGGTAGCCGCCGTGGCCGGCGGCGTCGCGCTGTCGGGCTGCGGTGGCGGGGGCGGCGGGATCTCGGACGGCGGCGGCGCGCCCGCGCCGTCGGTCACCGATCTGCCGTCGCCCGACGGCGCCGACCGCTACAGCCTGCCGCGCCCCACGCTGCCCGCGCCGGCCAGTTCGGGCATCGACTTCATCGTGTTGGTCACGATGGAAAACCGCTCGTTCGATCACTACCTCGGCTGGGTCCCCAACGCCGAGGGCCGGCCCGCCAACCAGCAGTTCAAGGACGCGTTCGGCACAACGCAAACGCCGTTTTCGCTCGCGGCAAACGCCGCATACGGCTATCAGGCGTGCGCGTACCAGGACCCCAATCACAGTTACGACGGCGCCCGCACGCAACTGGCATCAGGCGAGATGAACGGCTGGCTGCTCACGCCGGGCACCAGCCTGCACCCGGGCGACCTGCTGCCGATCGGCTACTACGAGTCGGCCGATCTGCCGTTTTTCAACGCGGTCGCCAGTCACTACACGATTGGCGATTTCTACTTCAGCGGGATCCTGACCAGCACCTTTCCGAATCGCCTGTATCTGCACAGCGGCGCGACGGACCGGCTCGACGACCGCATCGACACGAGCTCGCTCGCGACGATCTGGGACCGGCTCAGCGACGCCAATGTGGACGGCAACTACTACTATCGCGACGTGCCGTTCACCGCGCTGTACGGCACCCGCTATCTCGGCATTTCGCGGCCGTTCACGGACTTCCTCAGCCAGGCGGCGACCGGCACGCTGCCGGCGTTCAGCATGGTCGACCCGGCGTTCGCGGGCGAGCAGACCGGCGTGTCCGGCGACGATCATCCGCACGCGGACATCCGCAACGGCCAGGCGTTTCTCGCTCAGGTCTACGAAGCGCTGCGCACGAGCCCGACGTGGAATCGCACGCTGATGATCGTCGTGTACGACGAATGGGGCGGTTTTGCCGACCACGTGGTACCGCCGACCCGGCTGGTCAGCAACAGCGAGCATGCGCTCGGCAACGACGGCAAGCTCGGCTTCCGGGTGCCGCTCGCGCTGTTGGGGCCGCGCGTGCCCGCGGGTGCGGTCACCCGTTATCCGTTCGATCCGAGTTCGATTCATGCGCTGCTGCAATGGCGCTTCGGCTTGCAGCCGCTCGGCGTACGCGGCAACGACACGGCGACCGTCAATCTCGCCTATGCGCTCGATTTCAACGCCGCGCCGCGTAACGACGCCCCCGCGTTCGCGGTGCCGCAAGGGCCGTTCGGCGGCAGTTGTTCGCTGACGCCCGCCGCGCCGCCGTCGGGTTCGGTCGCGGCGATCGATCAATCGCAACGCGCGCTCAATCCGACCGTGGACCGCTTCGAGCAACTGCGCGCGAAGGCGGCTTTGTCAGGATTCCAGACCAGCGGCGGCTAAGCGTCGCTTGAACAAACCGGCTTGTGCTCGTCAGATCGCCTGCGCGCGGCCGGGGAAGGTCTCGTCGTAACCCGAGCCGTCGTCCACCTCGGCGGCGGTGCCGCGCTGCTCGCGATACATGACTGGTGGGAGGCCGAACTGTTTGCGAAATTCGCGCCCGAGGTGCGACGCATCCGAGAAGCCGCAACTCGACGCGATATCGGCGACGGTCTTGTCGGAACTGGTCAGCAGCCACGCGGCGGTGCGCAGCCGCACCTGCTTCGCGTACGCCTGCGGCGCCTTGCCGGTCTGCGCCTTGAACAGCCGTTCGAGCTGACGCGGCGACAGGTCGAGCTTGCGCGCGAGTTCGTCGAGCGACAGCGCGCGGCCCACGTGCTGCTCCATCAGCAGGATCGCGCGCTTGACCTTCGGATGCGCGGCCGGCGCGAGACCGGGCGGATGCGGCTGCGGCGCGTTGCCTTTCTGCAGATCGTCGACCAGCAGGATGCGCAGCGCTTTTTGCACGGTGGCGGTTTCGAAGTGGCGCAGCAGGATCGCGGCGGCGACGTCGATCGATGCGCGCCCGCCCGAGCAGGTGATGCGCCGCCGGTCGATCACGAACAGGCGGTCGGCCACCAGCATATCTTCGTCGACCGCCGGAAAGCGCTCGATGAAATCCCAGTAGTGAAACCAGCTTACGCAGATCCGGTGGCCGTCGAGCACGCCCGCGCGCATCAGCGAGAACACGCCGGTGCACATGCCGACCAGCGTCGCGTCGCGCGCGGCGGCGCGGCGGATGAACGCGAGCGTCGCGTCGCTGGTCGGGGGACCCGAGTGCAGCAGGCCGCCGACCACCACGACGTAGTCGAACGGCTCGGCGCTCTCGAAGGTTTCCCACGGCGTGATCTGGATTCCGCAACTCGCGCGCACCGGTGCCAGGGTTTCCCCGATCACGCTCCATGAACAGCGCACCGGCTTGCTGAAGTCGCCTTCGTCGGCGGACAGGCGCAGCAGGTCGACGAAACCCGAGAACGCGGTCAGCGTGAAGTTCGGCAGCAGGATGATGCCGAAGCGGATGCGCTGCTTCGGCGCGCCGTCGAGCGATTGAAGGGGAAGCGAGTCAGCGGGATTCATGCGCGCGGCCGGTCGGCGAGAAAGAGAGCGGAAGCGTACCAGCAACCAAAAAACCTCTGCAAATGCGTGCAACAAGCATAGCACCGGGTCGGCGCGAAAAAATTCTCCGCGCCCCCCGCCCACAGCCGCATTGACGGCGCTATCCCAGCGCGATGCCGTTTTTGTTCTATCGACCGGTTTCTGGCTGCGGTCCAATAAGCGCACAGTCAACCCGGCATCGCAACGCCCCCAACGCTTCAATACCCCCGCGCAAAGGCCAGCCATGAACGTCAGCGTCTTCGATCTGTTCAAGATCGGCATCGGTCCCTCCAGCTCGCATACGGTCGGGCCGATGATCGCCGCGTGCCGCTTCGCGTCGCATATCGAGGACGCGAACCTGCTCGGCTTCGTGCGCCGCGTGCGGGCCGAGCTGTTCGGCTCGCTCGGCGCGACCGGCAAGGGACACGGCACCGACAAGGCGGTGCTGCTCGGCCTCGAAGGCAATCTGCCCGACCTGATCGACCCCGATCTGATCGAGCCGCGGCTGCGCGCGATCCGCGAGACCAGACAGTTGAACCTGCTCGGCAAGCAGCCGATCGCTTTCGACGAGCGCGAGCATCTCGGCTTCTATCGCAAGCTGATGCCGGGCGCGCCCGGTTCGAGCGTCGTGCATCCGAACGGGATGCGCTTCCACGCGTTCGACGAGAACGGGCAGTTGCTGGTGGAGAAGGAGTATTACTCGATCGGCGGCGGCTTCGTCGTCAATCGCGAAGGCGACCGCGTAAACGGTCTGCGCGCGGGCGCGCAAGTGCCGTACCCGTTTCGCACCGGCGACGACCTGATGCGCGTATGCCGCGACAGCGGTCTGTCGATCGCGGCGGTCACGCTGGCCAACGAATGCGCGATGCGGCCCGAGCACGAGGTGCGTGAAGGACTGCTGGCGATCTGGCGCACGATGGCCGCCTGCGTCGAGCGCGGCTGCCACGCGCACGGCGAGCTGCCCGGCCCGATGCACGTGAAGCGCCGCGCGGCCGGCCTGTGCGTGCAATTGCGCACGCGCTCCGAGGAATCGCTGCGCGATCCACTGTCGATGCTCGACTGGGTCAATCTGTACGCGATGGCCGTCAACGAGGAAAACGCAGCCGGCGGCCGTGTCGTCACCGCGCCGACCAACGGCGCGGCCGGCGTGATCCCGGCGGTGCTGCACTACTACGTGAAGTTCATGCATGCGTCGAGCGACACCGGCATCGTCGAATTTCTGCTGACCGCCGCGGCGATCGGAATCATCTACAAGGAAACCGCGTCGATCTCGGGCGCCGAGGTCGGCTGCCAGGGCGAGGTGGGCGTGGCCTGCTCGATGGCCGCCGCCGCGCTCGCGGCGGTGATGGGCGGCACCGCCGCCCAGGTCGAGAACGCCGCCGAGATCGGCATGGAACACAACCTGGGGATGACCTGCGACCCGGTCGGCGGACTCGTGCAGATTCCGTGCATCGAGCGCAACGCGATGGGCGCGATCAAGGCGATCAACGCCGCGCGGATGGCGATGAAGGGCGACGGCAAGCACGTGGTGTCGCTCGACAGCGTAATCCGCACGATGCGCGAAACCGGCGCCGATATGAAGACCAAGTACAAGGAGACGTCGCGCGGCGGGCTGGCCGTGAACGTCATCGAATGTTGAACCGCGGTTGAATCGCTTCTGAACCGCTTTGCACCGCTACACCGCACCAGCGAAACCGCCAAAGGAACCACGATGAGCCGCTATTCGATCTTCAGCCTGTTGCGCAACGGGATGTCGTACCACGAGAACTGGGAGCGGCAGTGGCGCAGTCCCGAGCCTAAAACCGAGTACGACGTGGTGATCGTCGGCGGCGGCGGGCACGGTCTGGCGACCGCGTACTACCTCGCGAAAGAGCACGGCGTGCGCAACGTCGCGGTGCTCGAGAAGGGCTGGATCGGCGGCGGCAATACCGCGCGCAATACCACGATCGTGCGCTCGAACTATCTGTGGGACGAATCCGCGGCGCTCTACGAAAAAGCGATGAAGCTGTGGGAAGGACTCGCGCAGGATCTGAACTACAACGTGATGTTCAGCCAGCGCGGCGTGATGAATCTCGCCCATACATTGCAGGACGTGCGCGACACCGAACGCCGCGTCAACGCGAACCGTCTGAACGGCGTCGATGCCGAATTCCTGACGCCCGCGCAGATCAAGGAAATCGAACCGACGATCAATCTGAACAGCCGCTACCCGGTGCTCGGCGCGTCGATCCAGCGGCGCGGCGGCGTCGCGCGTCACGACGCGGTCGCGTGGGGTTATGCGCGCGGCGCGGATCAGGCCGGCGTCGATATCGTGCAGAACTGCCAGGTCACCGGGATTCGCCGCAACGGCAGCCAGGTGACCGGTGTCGATACGACCAAGGGCTTCATCAAGGCGAAGAAGGTCGCGGTGGTCGCGGCCGGCAATACCACCACGCTCGCCGACATGGCCGGCATCCGTCTGCCGCTCGAAAGCCATCCGTTGCAGGCGCTGGTGTCAGAGCCGATCAAACCGGTCGTCAATACGGTGGTGATGTCGAACGCGGTGCACGCGTATATCAGCCAGTCCGACAAGGGCGATCTGGTGATCGGCGCCGGTGTCGATCAATACACCGGCTTCGGCCAGCGCGGCAGCTTCCAGATCATCGAAGGCACGCTCGAGGCGATCGTCGAAATGTTCCCGGTGTTTTCGCGGGTGCGGATGAACCGCCAGTGGGGCGGCATCGTCGACGTGTCGCCGGACGCGTGCCCGATCATCAGCAAGACCGACGTGAAGGGCCTGTATTTCAACTGTGGATGGGGGACCGGCGGCTTCAAGGCGACGCCGGGATCGGGTTGGGCGTATGCGCACACGATCGCCAGAGACGAGCCGCATCCGCTGAACGCGCCGTTCTCGCTGGACCGCTTCTATACCGGCCACCTGATCGACGAACACGGCGCCGCGGCGGTCGCGCACTAACGCCGCCCGATGCAACGAAGAGGAGAACACAGATGCTGCTGATCGAATGCCCGTGGTGCGGTCCGCGCGCCGAAAGCGAATTCACCTGCGGCGGCGAAGCCGATATCGCCCGGCCGCTCAATACCGAAACACTGAGCGACAAGGAATGGGGCGACTACCTGTTCATGCGCAAGAACCCGCGCGGCGTGCATCGCGAGCAATGGCTGCACACCCAGGGCTGCCGCCGCTGGTTCATCGCGCAGCGCGACACGGTCAGCTACGCGTTCCAGGGCTACGACACGTTCGAGCGGCCGCTGCTCGCGCAGGACGCACCGACGGTTAATCAGGCACAGACAGGCCAGTCACAAGAGGGCAAAGCATCATGAGCCAGAAAGACCGACTCCCCAGCGGCGGGCGCATCAATCGCGCGATCGCTCTGAGCTTCACGTTCAACGGCGTCGCCTATCAGGGCTACCAGGGCGACACGCTGGCGTCCGCGCTGCTCGCGAACGGGCTGCGCTTCGTCGCGCGCAGCTGGAAGTATCACCGGCCGCGCGGCATCATCACCGCCGGCGTCGAGGAGCCGAACGCGGTCGTGCAGCTCGAAACCGGCGCATACACGGTGCCGAATGCGCGCGCGACCGAAGTGGAGCTGTATCAGGGGCTCGTTGCGACCAGCGTGAACGCGAAGCCGAGCATCGAGAAAGACCGCATGGCGATCAACCAGAAGTTCGCGCGCTTCATTCCGGCGGGCTTCTACTACAAGACCTTCATGTGGCCGCGCAAATTCTGGCCGAAGTACGAAGAAGTGATTCGCGACGCGGCCGGTCTCGGCACCGCGCCGACCCAGCGCGACGCGAACCGCTACGACAAGTGCTTTGCGCATTGCGACGTGCTGGTGGTCGGCGGCGGCTCGAGCGGCCTCGCGGCCGCGCACGCGGCGGCGCTATCCGGCGCGCGCGTGACCTTGGTCGACGATCAGCCCGAACTCGGCGGCTCGCTGCTGTCGTGTCCGGCGACGATCGACGGCAAGCCGGCGCTGCAATGGGTGCAGAAAATCGAGGACGAATTGCGGCAAATGCCCGACGTGCGGATCCTGAGCCGCAGCACCGCGTTCGGCTATCAGGATCACAACCTCGTCACGGTCACGCAGCGCCTGACCGATCATCTGCCGGTTTCGCAACGCCACGGCACCCGCGAGCTGCTGTGGAAGATCCGCGCGAAGCGGGTGATTCTCGCGACCGGCGCGCACGAGCGCCCGATCGTGTTCGGCAATAACGATCTGCCGGGCGTGATGCTCGCGTCGGCGGTGTCGACCTATCTGCATCGCTATGCGGTGCTGCCGGGCCGCAACGCGGTCGTGTTCACCAATAACGACGACGGCTATCAATGCGCGCTCGATCTGAAAGCGGCCGGCGCGCAGGTGACCGTGGTCGATCCGCGCGCCGGCGAATCGAAGGGCACGCTGCCGACGCTCGCGCGCCGTCACGGCGTGAAGGTGCTGGCCGGCACGGTGGTCACCGCCGCGCACGGCAAGCTGCAGGTCGCGTCGGTGGATCTCGCCGCGTACGCGAACGGTCAGATCGGCGCGAGCCGGGGCCAACTGTCGTGCGATCTGCTGGCGATGTCGGGCGGCTGGAGCCCGGTGCTGCATCTGTTCGCGCAGTCGGGCGGCAAGGCGCACTGGCATGACGAGAAGGCCTGCTTCGTGCCGGGCAAGGCGATGCAGGCGGAAACCAGCGTCGGCGCATGCGCGGGCGACTTCGCGCTGGCCAGCGCGCTGCGCTTCGCGCTCGACGCCGGCGTCGAAGCGGCGCGCGCGGCCGGCTATATCGTCACGCGGCCGAACGCGGTGCAGGTCGCCGCGCAGACCGAGTCGAAGATGCAGCCGCTGTGGCTGGTCGGCGGACGCGACGAGGCCGCGCGCGGACCGAAGCAGTTCGTCGATTTCCAGAACGACGTGTCGGCGGCCGATATTTTCCTCGCCGCGCGCGAAGGCTTCGAATCGGTCGAACACGTGAAGCGCTATACCGCGATGGGCTTCGGCACCGATCAGGGCAAGCTCGGCAACATCAACGGGATGGCGATTCTCGCGCAGGCGCTCGGCAAGACGATCCCCGAAACCGGCACCACGACGTTCCGGCCGAACTACACGCCGGTCACGTTCGGCACTTTTGCCGGCCGCGAACTCGGCGAGTTTCTCGATCCGGTGCGCAAGACCGCGGTACACGAATGGCACGTGCAGCAGGGCGCCGCGTTCGAGGACGTCGGCAACTGGAAGCGCCCGTGGTACTACCCGAAGGCGGGCGAGGACATGCATGCGGCGGTCGCGCGCGAATCGCTGGCAGTGCGAACCAGTGTCGGCATTCTCGATGCATCGACGCTCGGCAAGATCGATCTGCAAGGCCCCGACGCCGCGAAGCTGCTGAACTGGGTCTATACGAATCCGTGGACCAAGCTCGAAGTGGGCAAGTGCCGCTACGGTTTGATGCTCGACGAAAACGGCATGATCTTCGACGACGGCGTGACCGTGCGCCTCGCCGAACAGCACTACATGATGACGACCACGACCGGCGGCGCCGCGCGCGTGCTGACGTGGCTCGAACGCTGGCTGCAAACCGAGTGGCCCGATATGCGCGTGCGGCTCGCGTCGGTCACCGACCATTGGGCGACCTTCGCGGTGGTGGGCCCGAACAGCCGCAAGGTATTGCAGAAGGTGTGCGAGGACATCGACTTCGCGAACGCGGCGTTCCCGTTCATGACCTATCGCGAAGGCACGGTGGCCGGCGTGGCGGCGCGCGTGATGCGCATCAGCTTCTCGGGCGAACTCGCGTATGAAGTGAACGTGCCGGCCAACGTCGGGCGCGCGGTGTGGGAAGCGTTGATGGCAGCGGGCGCCGAGTTCGACATCACGCCGTACGGCACCGAAACGATGCACGTGCTGCGCGCGGAGAAGGGCTACATCATCGTCGGCCAGGATACCGACGGCTCGATGACGCCGCACGATATCGGCATGGGCGGGCTGGTCGCGAAGTCGAAAGACTTTCTCGGCAAGCGTTCGCTGAGCCGTTCGGACACCGCCAAGGCGGGGCGCAAGCAGCTGGTCGGGCTATTGACCGAGGAGGCGTCGCTGGTGCTGCCGGAAGGCGCGCAGATCGTCGCCGGGCCGTTCCAGGGCGACACCGCGCCGATGCTCGGGCACGTGACATCGAGCTACTTCAGCCCGATCCTGAAGCGCTCGATTGCGATGGCGGTCGTCAAGGGCGGTCTCGACAGGATCGGCGATACGGTCACGATTGCCCTCGCGGGCGGCAAACAGATCAGCGCGAAGATCACCAGCCCGGTGTTCTACGACAGCGAAGGAGCACGTCAACATGTGGAATGAAGCTAGCAGCACGGTGTCGATCGTCGATCGCGCGGTCGGACGGCAAACCGGCGTGTGGCAGGAGTCGCCGCTGGTCGGCGTGGATGCGCTGCTCAAGCAGCATCAGGCTACGGCGACCGCCGCGTTCCGGCTCGATGAGCGGCCGTTTCTCGAACTCGTGAACGTGCGCGGCGATACCCGCGACGTGGCGTTCATGCACGCGGTCGAACAGGTGATCGGCTGCAAGCCGCCGGAAAAAGCCAATACGGTTGCGAGCGGCAACGGCTACCGGATCGTGTGGCTCGGCCCGGACGAGTGGCTGATCGGCTCGGCGGCCGCGCACGACGCGACCCGCGCCGCGCCGCTCGAAGCGAAACTGCGCGCGGCGTTCGCCGGCCTGTTCGCGTCGGCGGTCGATATCGGCAGCGGCTATACGGTGCTCGAAATCAGCGGCACGCGCACTCGCGACGTACTCGCGCGCGGCTGTCCGCTCGACCTGCATCCGAAGCTGTTCGGCGTCGGGCAGTGCGCGCAGAGCCACTATTTCAAGGCATCGATCACGTTGCTGCCGACCGGCGCGGACAGCTTCGAGATCGTCGTGCGGCGCAGCTTCGCGGATTACTTCGTGAAGATCATGCTCGATGCGGCCGAGCCGCTGAAGGGCTGAGCGTCGCCGTTGAAGGCAACTGCGCGATGAATGCGCGGAAAATGCGCGACGAATGCATGGCAAATGCCCGGCAAAGCGGTGGGCGGCGCGTAGCGCATCGCGCGCCGTTTGCCGCGAGTCGTCCGCTTGATTACGCCCACCATGAATTCGACCCGGGTTACGACCGCGCGGCTGACCGCGCTCGCGTGCGATCAGCACGACGCCGGCGCCGCGCTCGCGCTGCTCGATCAAAGCATCGCATTGCGGCACCGGCGCATCGCGCTGATTCGCTACCTGCTGGCAAAACGACTCGGCGCGCCGCTCGAAGCGCGCCATCATGCTTACGTCGAAAAGATCGCCGCGCGGCTGAGCACCGACGCGCTCGCGCGGATTGCCGGCGCGGCGCGGGCGAGGCTGCGCACGTAGAGGCGTTGCAGCTTTAACATCGCGCTGTGTTTTACGCGTTATTTCGCGCGTTATTTCGACTCCCCGGCCAGCGCCGTCAGAATCCGGTGCGCGGCCGCGACCCGTGCTTCATTCGGAATATTGCGGTTCGCCAGCATCACGATGCCGATCCGCTGTTGCGGCACGAACGCGACATACGCGCCGAAGCCATTCGTCGAACCGGTCTTGTTGATCCACACATTTTGCTGCGGCGGCAACGGTGGTTCGATCGCGGTCGCCGGCGTGCCGTTCAGAATCAACGCCAGCTTATTACCGGTTTCCAGCGTGCTCAGCGCGACCGGATACGGATACTGTTCCCAGATCAGATCCTGCGTGAACACGCTCGCCTGAAAGTAGCCGGTGTGCGTCGCGGTGATCGCCCGCTGCCAGCTGTCGTCGAGCGGGAGCAGGTTCATGTTCGCCTGCACGAAGCGCAGCAGGTCGGCCGCGTTGGTGCGGATGCCGTACGCTTCGGCGGACAGCATGCCGCCGCTCATGCGGATCGGCTTGTCGTCCTCCGCATAGCCCTGTGCATAGTCCGGCATTTTCGCGGCCGGCACATGCATAAAGGTGTTCTTCATCCCGAGCGCCGGAAATACCCGTTGCTCCATCAGCGCGGAGAAGTCCTGATTCATGCTCTTCGCGGTAATCAGCCCGAGCGTGCCGATCCCCGGATTCGAATAAGTACGGAACGTGCCGGGCGGATGCGCGGGTTGCCACGCGCGGAAGTACTCGAGCAATTGCGCGTTGTTGTGAATCTCGTCGGGCACCTGCAGCGGCAGACCGCCCGGCGTATGCGTGCCGAGATTGAGCAGACTGACCTTGCCGAACGGCGTGCCGCGCAGCGTCGGCAGATAACGCTCGGTGTCGTCCGTCAGCGACAGCTTGCCGTTCAGTTGCGCATACGACGCGAGCGTCGCGGTGAAAGTCTTGCTGATCGAACCGATCTCGAACAGCGTCGCGTCGGTTACCGGCTTGCCGGTCTGCGTCGACGCGACCCCGTAGTTGTACACGTACGGCTTGCCGTCATCGATCACGCCGACCGCCATTCCGGCGATCCGGTATTTCTCCATCAGCGGCTGGATCGCCGCATCGACCGTGGGTTTGAGCTGGCGCGCGGCGGCGTCGGCCGCATGGCTCGCGGGCGCCATCATGCAGAACGCAAACGCCGCGCAGCTAGCGGTCCTGATCAGGTTGAGCGCGTGGTGCTTCATCGGCAACGGGTCCTCCAGGTAAGTTGAACGGAAAGCGGGTGTCGAATGCAGGCGCGAACTATCGCGCTTTTGCGAGCCGCCGACAAACGAGGATTAGTTGCGCGGGGGTAAAGAAAAAGTTATGTCGGCTTCGGCCAAACTCGTGTCGGGTTCGGCACAGGCGTTCGCGCTGACCGGCACTACGCTCGTTGAACGGCGTCGCCGCGCACTTCGCGGGCGCGCCGCTCACGCACATGGAGACGAGACAATGAGCAGCAATCGCGGCGTCGTGTATCTGGGGCAGGGCAAGGTGCAAGTGCAGTCGATCGACTATCCGAAGATGGTCGATCCGCGCGGCCGGGCGATCGGCCACGGCGTGATCCTGAAAGTGGTGAGCACCAATATCTGCGGCTCGGATCAGCATATGGTGCGCGGCCGCACGACCGCCGAAGTCGGCCTCGTACTCGGTCACGAGATCACCGGAGAAGTGATCGAAATCGGCCGCGACGTGGAAACTTTGCAGATCGGCGATCTGGTGTCGGTGCCGTTCAATGTCGCGTGCGGACGCTGCCCGACCTGCAAATCGCAGCACACAGGAGTGTGTCTGAATGTGAACCCGGCGCGCGCCGGCGGCGCGTACGGTTATGTCGATATGGGCGGCTGGATCGGCGGCCAGGCCGAATACGTGATGGTCCCGTACGCGGACTTCAACCTGCTGAAATTCCCCGACCGCGCGCAAGCGATGGCGAAGATTCGCGATCTGACCTGCCTGTCTGACATCCTGCCGACCGGTTATCACGGCGCGGTGATGGCCGGCGTGAAGCCGGGCGCGACCGTCTATATCGCCGGCGCGGGACCGGTCGGGATGGCGGCCGCGGCATCGGCGCGGCTGCTCGGCGCGGCCTGCACGATCGTCGGCGACATGAACGAGGCGCGCCTCGCGCACGCGCGCGAGATGGGCTTTCAGACCATCAACCTGGCCAAAGACGCGACGCTCGGCGAGCAGATCGAACAGATCCTGCGCAAGCCCGAGGTGGATTGCGCGGTGGACTGCGTCGGCTTCGAAGCGCACGGTCACGGCAGCAGCGGCTCGCACGAAGAGGCGCCCGCCACCGTGCTCAATTCGCTGATGGAGATCACGCGCGCGGCCGGGGCGATCGGCATTCCGGGCCTATACGTAACCGACGATCCGGGTTCGGCCGACGCCGCCGCGCGGCGCGGCAGTCTGAGCCTGCGCTTCGGGCTCGGCTGGGCGAAGTCGCACTCGTTCCATACCGGGCAGACGCCGGTGATGAAATACAACCGCGACCTGATGCAGGCGATCTTGTGGGACCGGCTGCCGATCGCCGACATCGTCAACGTGACGGTGGTGTCGCTCGACGACGCGCCGGAAGGCTACCGGCAATTCGATGGCGGCGCGCCGAAGAAGTTTGTGCTGGACCCGCACGGGTTGTTGAAGAAGGCCGCGTGAGTCACGGGTAGCGCGGCGGCGGCCGGCGGGCCGCCGCCCGGCTATTCAGGCAGCGCGCCCGCCAACGGGCGTGCGTTTGTCACGCCGCCAGCACCGGCGGCGCGCTCCCCAACGACGGCGCCTGATTGCGCCGCTCGCGCGTCGGCGCGGTGCCGAACGCATCGCGATAGCTCTTCGAGAAGTGGCAGGCCGACTGGAAACCGCAGGCCATCGTGATGTGCATGATCGACATATCGGTCTGCAACAGCAGCTCGCGCGCGCGGCGCAGGCGCAGCGTCAGATAGTAGTGGGTCGGCGTCATTCCCAGATGCTCGCGGAACAGCCGCTGCAATTGCCGCTGCGACATGCCGGCCAGCCGCGCGAGTTCTTCGCGCGACAGCGGCTCCTCGATGTTGTTCTCCATCAGCGAGATCACTTCGAACAGCGACTTGTTGGCCGAGCCGAGCCGCGCGACCAGCGGCATCTTCTGTTGCGCGCTGGTGTCGCGCACGTGTTCGACGATGAACTGCTCGGCGATCTGGGTGACCCGCGCGGTGCCCACACGCGGCGCGATCAGGTTCAGCATCATGTCGAGCGGCGCGACACCGCCGGTACAGGTCACGCGATCGCGATCGACCACGAACAGTTCTTTCAGAAAGCGCGTGTCGGGAAACTCCTCTTTCAGCGCGCTCATGTTCTCCCAGTGAATCGCGCATGCGTAGCCGGCCAGCAGACCGGCGCGCGCGAGCGCATAAGTGCCCGTGCACAGACTGCCGAGCACGCAACCCATGCGCGCGAAGCGGCGCAGCGCGGACAGATGCTCGGAGGTGGTCGCGCGCTGCACGTCGATGCCGCCGACCACGAACACGATATCCGGCTGGCCCACGCATTCGGCCGGTCCGGTATCGACCGACAGACCGTTGCTCGCCGCCACCGGGCCGCCGGCCGGACTGACGATCGACCAGCGGTACAGCGGTTGTCCCGTCAGATAGTTCGCCATCCGCAGTACTTCGATCGCATTGGTGAACGCGATCATCGTGAAGTTGGGGAGCGGCATGAAGGCGAAATGCGACAACGACGCCGTGCGATCGGTGGACATGGGAACGGTGATTCCTGAGATGAATTATCGCGTCGCCGTGGGGAGCAGCGACTACGTGGATTTTGAATATCAGGGCAACTCCCGTGCCATCAGGCTAAACCCTTGGGCGTTCCGCATAAAACCCGCAAGAGCTAATTAAGCGTCACAGGAACTCGCACCGGTTGCGCGCATTCGCGCCTGCGAGACGCACTCGAACGGCGCGCGACAGTGCTATTTGCGGGCATGTCGGAAAGGGCTTTTCTGTGAACCCGGCGGGCGGGATCGGTAGAGCAGGCGGGCGGTCTGCCGCCGACTTGTCGAAAAAGGACGCGCATGGCGGAAAAGGTAAAGAACACGTCTGAATTCGTAAATTGACGCGCGCGCCCACCGTCAAGAATAGACGCAAGGCAACGGTGTTCCCATTTACTGAATCCGGTTGGAGCAAACGATGAGTCAACTGCACGAGAACAGCATCATCATCGATGGTCTGAACATTTCGAAGTTCGAGCGCTCGGTGTTCGAGGACATGCGTAAAGGCGGCGTGACCGCGGTGAACTGCACGGTCTCGGTATGGGAGAGCTTCCAGAAGACCGTCGACAACATCGCCGAAATGAAGCAGCAGATCCGCCAGTACAGCGAGATCCTGACGCTGGTGCGCACGACCGACGACATCCTGCGCGCGAAGAAAGAGAACAAAACCGGGATCATTTTCGGTTTCCAGAACGCCCATGCGTTCGAGGACAACCTCGGCTATATCGAAGCGTTCAAGGATCTCGGCGTGAACGTCGTGCAGCTTTGCTACAACACGCAGAACCTCGTCGGCACCGGCTGCTACGAGCGCGACGGCGGCCTGTCCGGTTACGGCCGCGAGGTGATCGAGGAAATGAACCGGGTCGGCATCATGGTCGACCTGTCGCATGTGGGCGGCAAGACTTCGTCCGAGGCCATCGCCGCGTCGAAAAAGCCGGTCTGCTATTCGCATTGCTGCCCGTCCGGGCTCAAGGAACATCCGCGCAACAAGAGCGACGAGCAACTGAAGGAAATCGCCGACGCCGGCGGCTTCGTCGGCGTGACGATGTTCGCGCCGTTCCTCAAGCGCGGCCCGGACGCGACCGTCGACGACTATCTGGAAGCGATCGACTACGTGGTGAACCTGATCGGCGAAGACCAGGTCGGCATCGGCACCGACTTCACGCAGGGCTACAGCACCGAGTTCTTCGACTGGATCACGCACGACAAGGGCCGCTATCGCCAGTTGACCAACTTCGGCAAGGTCGTCAATCCGGAAGGCATTCGCACGATCGGCGAGTTTCCGAACCTGACCGCCGCGATGGAACGCGCCGGCTGGAGCGAGACACGCATCCGCAAGATCATGGGCGAGAACTGGGTCCGGGTGTTCGGCGAAGTCTGGAAGGTCTGAAAAAACTGAACGGCCACTGCGCTCACATCGCACTCACTGCACCCATAACGGAGTTCCCCCATGCAACCGCAACTGCCGATCGACGTCGATCCGAACACCGGCGTCTGGACCACCGACTCGCTGCCGATGCTGTACGTGCCGCGCCATTTCTTCACCAACAACCATACGGCGGTCGAAGAAGCGCTCGGCCTCGACACCTACGCGGAGATCCTCTACCAGGCCGGCTACAAGTCCGCGTACTTCTGGTGCGACAAGGAAGCGAAGCAGCACGGCCTGAGCGGGATGGCGGTGTTCGAGCATTACCTGAACCGTCTGTCGCAGCGCGGCTGGGGGCTGTTCAGCATCATCGAAGCCGATCCGGCGAGCGCGCATGCACGGATCGAATTGCGCCATTCGTCGTTCGTGCTCGCGCAGCCGGGCAAGAGCGGCAAGCTCTGCTACATGTTCGCCGGCTGGTTCGCGGGCGCGATGGATTGGGTCAACGACAGCGCGTCCGACGGCGTCACGAAGGGGCCGCGCTCGCAATCGAAAGAAGCGCGCTGCGCGGCCGAGGGCCACGAGCACTGCGTGTTCGAAGTGTCGCCGCTCGCGGCGTAACACCGCCAGCATCAGGGGGCCAACCCCCGGGCGCAACCGGCGGGCACAACCCGCCATCCATTCCGAGGTCGATCGCGATGCGTTACCCGAACCTTTTCAAGCCGCTCACGTTGAATCAGCTGACTTTGCGCAATCGCATCGTCAGTACCGCGCACGCGGAGGTCTACGCGGAGCCGGGTGGGCTGCCCGGCGACCGTTATATCCGCTACTACGAGGAGAAGGCCAAGGGCGGGGTCGGCCTCGCGATCTGCGGCGGCTCGAGCCCGGTGTCGATCGACAGCCCGCAAGGCTGGTGGAAATCGGTGAATCTGTCCACCGACCGGATCATCGATCCGCTCGCGCGTCTTGCCGAAGCGATGCATACGCACGGCGCGAAGATCATGATCCAGGCGACGCACATGGGACGGCGTTCGGCGTTTCACGGCGAGCACTGGCCGCATCTGATGTCGCCGTCCGGGGTGCGCGAACCGGTGCATCGCGGCAACGCGAAGATCATCGAAGTCGAGGAAATCCGCCGCATCATCGGCGACTTCGCGACGGCCGCCAAGCGCGTGAAGGATGCGGGGATGGACGGCATCGAAATCTCGGCCGCGCATCAGCATCTGATCGATCAGTTCTGGAGCCCGCGCACGAATTTCCGCACCGACGAATGGGGCGGCTCGCTCGAAAACCGCCTGCGTTTCGGCGTCGAAGTATTGCAGGCGGTGCGCGCGGCGGTCGGCGCCGACTTCTGCGTCGGCCTGCGGATGTGCGGCGACGAGTTCCACGAAGACGGGCTCGATCAGCAGCAGCTGAAGGAAATCGCCCTGGCGATGAGCGAGACCGGTCTGATCGATTATCTCGGCGTGATCGGCTCCGGCGCGGACACCCACAACACGCTCGCCAACTGCATGCCGCCGATGGCGCTGCCGCCCGAGCCGTTCGTGCATCTGGCGGCCGGCATCAAACAGGTCGTGAAAGTGCCGGTGATGCACGCGCAAAGCATTCGCGACGCGGGCCAGGCCGAACGGCTGCTGGCGAGCGGAATGGTCGATCTGGTCGGGATGACGCGCGCGCAGATTGCCGACCCGCATATGGTGATCAAGATTCGCGATGGCCGCGAAGACGAGATCAAGCAGTGTGTCGGCGCGAACTATTGCATCGACCGCCAGTACAACGGCCTCGACGTGCTTTGCGTGCAGAACGCGGCGACCTCGCGCGAAGCGACGATGCCGCACGTGATCGCGAAGACGCGCGGGCCGAAGCGCAAGGTCGTGGTGGTCGGCGCGGGACCGGCGGGGCTCGAAGCGGCGCGGGTCGCGAAGTCCCGCGGTCACGATGTGGTGCTGTTCGAGAAGAACGATTACGTCGGCGGGCAGATCATGCTGGCCGCGAAAGCGCCGCAGCGCGAGCAGATGGCCGGCATCGTGCGCTGGTTCGACATGGAGACGAAGCGCCTCGGCGTAGAGCGCCGGCTCGGCGTCGCCGCCGACGAGAAAACCATCATGGCCGAGAAACCCGACATCGTCGTGCTGGCGACCGGCGGTTCGGCGTTCACGTCGCAAGTCGCCGCGTGGGGTGTCGACGAGGGGCTCGCGGTCAGTTCGTGGGATGTGCTCGCGGGGCGCGTCGAGCCCGGCAAGAACGTGCTCGTGTACGACGGCGTCAGCACGCATGCGGGCGCGGGCGTCGCCGATTTCATCTCCAGCCGTGGCGGCAATGTCGAGATCGTCACCCCTGACGTGAAAGTCGCCGACGACGTCGGCGGCACCACGTTCCCGATCTTCTACCGGCGCCTGTACGCGCAAGGTGTGATCCATACGCCGAACTACTGGCTCGACAAGGTCTACGAGGAAGACGGCAAGAAGATCGCGGTGATCCGCAACGAGTACACCGAAGAGCAGGAAGAACGCGCGGTCGATCAGGTCGTGATCGAAAACGGCAGTACCCCGAACGATCAGCTGTACTGGCAGCTCAAGCTCGAGTCGCTCAATCACGGCCAGGTCGACGTGCACAAGCTGTTCGCGTCCGAGCCGCAACCGTGTCTGAGTGAGGAGCTCGGCAACGGCCGCTTCCTGCTGTTTCGGGTCGGCGACTGTATCTCGATGCACAACATTCACGGCGCGATCTACGACGCGCTGCGTCTTTGCAAGGACTTCTGACGATGAGCCCCGTGTCTGTCATCACCGTGCTGCTGTGGGTGTCGGTGGCGGGCCTTGCGTTCGCGCTCGCGCGGCGGGCCGCTTACTGGCGCGAAGGCCGTCCGACCGTCGCCGGCGCGTTCGGCTGGGCCAATCTGCTGGCGATTCCGAAACGCTACTTCGTCGATCTGCACCATGTGGTCGCGCGCGATCCGTATATCGCCCGCACTCACGTCGCGACCGCCGGCGGCGCGATCCTCGCGATGGCGCTGGTGTTCGTCAACTACGGGCTGGCGATCTACTCGGTGTGGCTCGACCGGCTGATCTTCATCGCCGCGCTGGCGATGCTGGCCGGCACCGTGTTCGTATGGCGGCGCCGCCACGGCGCGAAGGCGGTTCCCGCGCGGCTCTCGCGCGGGCCGTGGGATCAGCTGCCGCTCCTGCTCGGCTCGTTCGCGCTCGGTCTCGCGCTCTTCATGCTGTTGCCGGCCGGCGCGATGTCCGGCGGTTTCGCGGTGCTCGTCGCGCTGCTGATCGGCGCGGGCGCGTTCACGATGACCTTCGGCGCGGCGCGCGGCGGGCCGATGAAACATGCGTTGGCCGGGCTGCTGCATCTGGCGTTTCATCCGCGTCAGGAGCGCTTCGCGGACTTCGCGAGCGCGCGCCAGGCGAACTCGCGCGATGCGGTGCCGCCCACCGCGCTGAAACTGCCGCTGCTCGACGCGAAGGAATACGGCGTCGGCAAGCCGGTCGAATTTCGCTGGAACCAGTTGCTCAGCTTCGATGCGTGCGTGCAGTGCGGTAAATGCGAAGCCGCGTGCCCGGCGTTCGCGGCCGGCCAGCCGCTCAATCCGAAAAAGCTGATTCAGGACCTCGTGACCGGGATGGTCGGCGGCACGGACGCCGCTTATGCGGGCAGCCCGACGCCCGGCATCGAGATCGGCAAGCATGCGGGCGCGCCGGGCAAGCCGCTGATTTCCAGCCTGATCGAAGCGGACACGCTGTGGTCCTGCACGACCTGCCGCGCGTGCGTGCAGGAGTGCCCGATGCTGATCGAGCACGTCGATGCGATCGTCGATATGCGGCGCAATCAGACGCTCGTCGAAGGCGCGGTGCCCGGCAAGGGGCCGGCCACGCTGGCGAATCTGCGCGAGACCGGCAGCGCGAACGGCTACGACATCGGCGCGCGTTACGACTGGGCAGTCGATCTGCAAGTGCAGGTCGCGCAGCCGGGCCGCCATGTCGACGTGTTGCTGATCGCCGGCGAAGGCGCGTTCGACATGCGTTATCAGCGCACGTTGCGCGCGCTCGTCAAGGTACTGAACCGCGCCGGGATCGACTACGCGGTATTGGGCGGCGTCGAGACCGACACCGGCGACACCGCGCGCCGGCTCGGCGACGAAGCGACGTTCCAGCAACTCGCGCAGACGCTGATCGGCACGCTCGCGCAGTACTCGTTCGAGCGTATCGTCACCGCCGATCCGCACGTGCTGCACAGCCTGCGTAACGAATATCGCGCGCTCGGCGGCCATTACGAAGTCGTGCATCACACCGCGCTGATCGACGAACTGGTGAGCGCCGGCAAGCTGACGCCGCGCGCGGTCGAAGCATTGGCCGAACGCCGGATTACCTATCACGACCCGTGCTACCTCGGCCGCTACAACGGCGAAACGCAAGCGCCGCGCCGCTTGCTGAAAAGCATCGGCATCAAGGTGGTCGAGATGGAACGACACGGGATGCGGGGTCGTTGCTGCGGCGGTGGCGGCGGCGCGCCGTTGACCGATATCCCCGGCAAGCGGCGGATTCCCGACATCCGTATCGACGACGCGCGCGCGACCGGCGCCGAGATCGTCGCGGTCGGCTGCCCGAATTGCACCGCGATGCTCGAAGGGGTAGTGGGACCGCGTCCGGAAGTACTGGACGTGGCCGAACTGGTGGCCGCGGCGCTGGAGTAATGCGATGAATACGCTCAAACGAATCGATCCGCGCCGCCCGTTCACGGTGACCGCGCAAGGACTGCGGCGCATTACGCTCGGCAGTGCCGGAGGCGGGGGCGTCGGCGCGGCGGCGGGTGAAGCGAACTCGGCGGCGTTCGGCATGCCTCACGCGGCCGGGCAACGCGAGCAGACGAAGCCGCGACGCACCACCGCATCGCCGCAACATGCGTTGCTGGTCGCCGCGCATGCGGATCGCGGCGCGCTCGACGAGCACGCACGCCAGACGCTCGCGGCCGCCGCGCTGATCGCGGATGCGCACACCGAAGTCGTGCTGCTGGTGTTCGGCGAATTCAGCGGCGACGCCGCCGCGCTCGGCGCGGACAAGCTGATCGAATTGCCGCAGTTCGATCGCCGCTCGTATGCGCCCGCCGAAGAACTCGCCGCGCTGGCCGCGTGCGTCGCGACCTATGCGCCGGTTCATATCTTTCTGCCCGACAACGCGACCGGCGACGGCGATCTCGGCCGTCGTTACGCGGCGGCGGCCAATGCGAGCGTCGCGACTCACGTGGTCGAGATCGATGCCGCGCATGTCGCCACTTATGTGCATGCGCAGACCTCGTTCGCGGTTCGCGCGCTGCCCGAGCTCGTGCTGCTCGCGCCGAACGCGGTCTATCCGAAGCTGCCGTTCGTCGGCGCGGGCGAGCGGGTCGCGTGGCGCTTCGAGCGCAGCGCGGATACGCAAGCGCAAGCACAAGCACAAACACAAGCGCCGCAACGCGCGGTGGTGCGCGATCTGGGCATCGAGGAAATCGACGCCGCGCAAGTCGCGCTCGAAGAAGCGGATTTCATCGTATCGGCCGGCAACGGCGTCAGCGATGTCGCCGCGTTCGAGCGGCTCGCGGCGACGCTCGGCGCGGCGATCGGCGCGAGCCGGGTCGCCGTCGACGACGGCAAGTTCACCCGCGACAAGCAGATCGGCGCGACCGGCAAGACCGTCGAAGCGAGCGTGTATATCGCGTTCGGCATTTCGGGCGCGGTCCAGCATCTGCAAGGGATCAAGGATTGCCGCCATGTGATCGCGGTGAATCTCGACGCGAGCGCGCCGATCGCGAAACGCGCGAATCTGACCGTGATCGCGGACGCGCGCGAAACGATCGCCGCGCTCAACGACGCTGCCGCCGCCGCGCGGGACGCGCGCGGCACGTCGGCCGCGCTGTTGCAGCCGGGCAAGCTCGCTGAAGGAGTACTCGCATGAAGATCGCGGTTCTGGTGTCGATCGGACGTCATCCGGTCAGCGGCGTCGCGCGCTATAGCCGCAACGATGCGGCGGCGCTGACGCTCGCGCGGCAACTGGCGAAAACACAGCGCGCGACGCTCGACGTGCTGCATGCGGGCGCTGCATCGAGCCCCGCGCTGCAGGAGTATCTGGCGCTCGGCGCGCGTTGTGTCGAAGTGCTCGACGTCGCGCCCGGCGCGGACCCGGTTGGGGCGCTCGCCGCAAGACTGCACGATTACGACCTGATCCTGACCGGCACGCGCGCGGAAGGCGCGTTCGACAGCGGGATGCTGCCGTACCGCGTCGCGCATGCATTGGGGCTGCCGCTGGTCGGCGCGGCCGTCGATATCACTTTGCGCGAGCGCTGCGCCGAGGTGCGCCAGTTCATGCCGAAAGGCGTGCGCCGGCGCGTCGAAGTGCAACTGCCGGCGTTGATCGCCGTGCATCCGCTTGCGAATGCCGCGCCGTCGTATGCGTATGCGCGGCTGCGCGAAGGGACGATCGTGCGCGCGGCTGCCCACGCAAGCGCCGCCGCAAATGCATCGTCGAACGCAGCCACAAGCGCAGCCTCAAGCGCAACCGCCGCAACGCAACCCAGCAACAACCCCGACGACCTCGCCTGGACCGTGCGCGCCGCGAGCGCGAAACCGGTGCGCCTCGCCGCCGCCGAAAAGCGCTCGGGCCACGCGCGCATGCTGTCGGCGACGACCACCGAAAGCCGCGGCGGCAGCGTCGTAATTGAAGGGAGTTGTGTCGAAAAAGCGCAAGTGATCCTCGCGTATTTGCGCGAGCATCAGCTTGTGGACTACTGAATTCCAGTTTCCAGTTCCGGCCCGCATGCGACCAGGAAGGCCTGGCGCGGCGCCAGACGTGACACGCAACGGAGCACACAATGAAAGTTTCCGCAGACGTTCGCGCGATGATCGAACGCCGCAAGCAGGGCTATACGCTGGAAGCGCCGTTCTATACGAGCGACAGCATTTTCGCGCTCGATATGGACGCGATCTTCCGGCAGCACTGGATTCAGGTCGCGGTCGAACCGGACGTGCCCGAGCCCGGCGATTACGTGACGGTGGAGATAGGCGACGATTCGATCCTGATCGTGCGCGACGACGATCTGCAGGTACGCGCGTTTCACAACGTCTGCCGTCATCGCGGCGCGCGTCTGTGCAATAACGACAAGGGCTCGCTCGGCAATATCGTGTGCCCGTATCACAGCTGGACCTATAACCTGAACGGCGATCTGATGTTCGCCGAACACATGGGCGAACAGTTCGACCGCTGCAAACACAGTCTGAAAGCCGTGCATGTCGAGAACCTCGCCGGCCTGATTTTCATCTGCCTCGCCGATACACCGCCCGCCGATTTCGCGGTGATGCGCGCGGCGATGGAGCCGTATCTGCTGCCGCACGATCTGGCCGGCTGCAAGATCGCCGCGTCGATCGATATCGTCGAGGACGGCAACTGGAAGCTGACGATGGAGAACAATCGCGAGTGCTATCACTGCGTCGCGAACCATCCGGAGCTGACCATCTCGCTGTACGAATACGGCTTCGGCTATCAGCGCACGCCGGCTAACGAAGAGGGGATGACCGCGTTCGAGGAAACTGTGGCCCGCCGCACCGCGCAATGGGAGGCGATGCAGTTACCGTCGGCGGAGATCGACCGGCTCACCGATCTGGTGACCGGCTTTCGCACCCAGCGGCTGCCGCTCGATCGCGACGGCGAATCGCAGACGCTCGACGCGAAGGTCGCGTCGAGGAAACTGCTCGGCGGCTTCGAGTCGGCCGATCTCGGCGGCCTGTCGTTCTGGACACAGCCCAATTCGTGGCATCACTTCATGAGCGACCATATCGTCAGCTTCTCGGTCATTCCGCTGTCTGCCGGCAAAACGCTGGTGCGCACCAAATGGCTGGTGCACAAGGATGCGCGCGAAGGGATCGACTACGACCTCGACAATCTGACCGCGGTCTGGCGCGCGACCAACGACCAGGACCGCACGCTGGTCGAATATTCGCAGCGCGGCGCGCGCAGCAGCGCGTATCAGCCGGGGCCGTATTCGCCGTTCACCGAGGGGCTGGTCGAAAAGTTCTGCGACTGGTACATCCGCCGTCTAGGGGAGTACGACGCCCACCCGCAGGTCGTGCACGACGAGAAAGTCGTGTCGTTCGTGCGCTGAGCGCGACCTCGCAGCCACGAGCAGGAGAGATCCATGATGCGCGAGCAGGCGAACTTTCAGACCGGCATCGAACCGTTGATGGCAACGCTGCATCAAGCCGGCCCGGCCCTCACTTCATTGAACGCGCCGAGCCGCGTCGCCCAACCGCGCTTCTGGGACGCGCTGCCCGCGCGCTGGAGCAGCGACGCGGACGACACGCTGGTGTGCTGCCAGGTGCGGCAGGAGACGCACGACGTGAAGAGCTTTTTCTTTCGCGCGCCGTCGGAACGCGCATTCGTGTTCGAACCGGGGCAGTTCATCACGCTGGAGCTGGAGATCGACGGCGAGCCGGTTAATCGCTGCTATACGATTTCGTCGCCGCCGACCCGTCCGCATACGATTTCGATCACCGTGAAGCGGGTGCCGGGCGGCACGGTGTCGAACTGGCTGCACGACCATCTGCATGCGGGGATGCAGGTGCGGGTGCTCGGGCCGGCCGGCGAATTCAGCTGCGCGCGGCATCCGGCGCGCAAGTATCTGTTTCTGTCGGCGGGGTCGGGCATCACGCCGCTGATGTCGATGAGCCGCGCGCATCACGAACTCGGCGAGGACAGCGACATCGCGTTCGTGCATAGCGCGCGCACGCCGGACGACATCATCTTCGCGCGCGAACTCGATCTGATTGCCGCGAACCAGTCGAATTTCCGTACCGCGTTCGTGTGCGAGCGGGTCGCTGCGCGGACGAACTGGCCGGGCGTGACCGGGTTTTTGACGCTGCCGTTGCTGAAGCTGATCGCGCCGGATTTTCTGGAGCGCGAAGTGTTTACCTGCGGGCCGGCGCCGTATATGGCGGCGGTGCGCAAGCTGCTCGACGAGGGCGGTTTCGATCGCCGTCATTATCACGAGGAAAGTTTTTCGTTCGGCGGCGCCGATGAGGCGGACGCGCAAGCGTTGGATGCGCGCGCGGGCGACGCGTTGCCCGAAGCGATCGCGAATAGCGCGGCCAGTCACGTGGTGACCGCCGCGCAGGAAGCACCCGTGGTATCCGGGGAGTCCGAGCAGACGACGGCCGACAGGGCAGAAAGGGCAGAAAGGGCCGAAGCGGCAGAGAGGGCAGAAACTGCAACGCGCTTCAAGGTCAGCTTCGCGCGCAGTCATCGCGAGATCGAATGCGGCAGCGACCAGCATGTGCTCGACGCGGCAAAGAAGGCCGGCTTGCGTTTGCCGTCGTCGTGCACGCAGGGCATGTGCGGCACCTGCAAGGTCAAGCTGGTCTCCGGCGAAGTCGCGATGAAACACGCGGGCGGCATTCGGCAGCGCGAAATCGATCAGGGGATGGTGCTGCTGTGCTGCAGCAAGCCGCTCACCGATCTGGTGGTCGAAAAGTAATCAGGAACAACACAACAACGGCGAATCTGCGTGGACTCCGTATGCAAGTCGCGTGCGGACAACTCGATGTCGTAAAACGACGCTACCCGGCAATTCTGGTTGGCGATTCTAAATAAACGGGCACCGGTTAGCCCGCCGACGCGGCGACCGGCGCAGCGGAAAAAGGTAAGCGGCAAACGGCAAACGGCATTCGGCATTCGGCCAGACAGGTAAACGGGTGACAGGAGAAGCGACGATGAGACTGATCGGAAAAATCGTAGTGGCGAGCGCGCTCGGCGCACTGCTCGCGGCGGCCAGCGTGAGCGTGTCGGCGGATTCGAAGCCGACCATCAAGATCGGCTACGTGGAGGGCTGGGACGACAGCGTCGCGACCTCGAACGTGGCCGCGCAGGTGATCGAAAAACGCCTCGGCTATCCGGTGCAACTGGTGCCGGTCGCGGCCGGCGTGATGTGGCAGGGCGTGGCGCGCGGCGACCTCGACGCGACGTTGTCCGCGTGGCTGCCGGTCACGCACGGCGCGTACTGGAACAACTTCAAGGACAAGGTGGTCGACCTCGGCCCGAACTTCAACGATGCGAAGATCGGCCTGATCGTGCCGGACAATGTCGACGTGAAGAGCGTCGGCGATCTGCAGGCGAAGAAGGCGGAGTTCGGCGCGCGCATTGTCGGCATCGATGCGGGCGCGGGCGTAATGCAGAAAACCAGCGAGGCGATCAAGGCGTATGGCCTCGACTATCAGCTGATGCCGAGTTCCGGCAGCGCGATGACCGCCGAACTGGCGCGCTCGGAAGCGGCCAGCAAGCCGATCATCGTGACCGGCTGGAAGCCGCACTGGATGTTCGCGAAGTACAAGCTGAAATTCCTCGACGACCCGAAGAAGGTGTTTGGCGACGCGGAGCATGTGGATAGCGTGATCAATCCGGAACTCGAGAAGAAGGCGCCGACAGTCGTCGCGTTTCTGAAGAAGTTTCAGTGGCAGCCGGGCGAGATCGATGCCGTGATGCTGGCCACGCAGAACGGCCAGAAGCCGCCGGCGGCCGCCGACCAGTGGATCAGCGCGCATTCGGACCGGGTGGATAGCTGGGTGAAATGAGTCGTCGAGCTTGCCGCGACTGGTGAGTGGTGAGTTGAAAACGGCAAACGAAAACGGCAAACGAACAGCGGGCGGCGCCGCGGGGAAGGGCGCCGCCCGCTACGTTGACTACCGCAAACCGGCCGCGTTGCGCCGTCTGCTTCGAAGCGGCCGGCGCGAACCCGCCGCTTCACACCGCGCCGCGATAAGCCTCGTCGCTGTGAACCGCCCCTTCGCACCGTCTTCAATATCCTCGGCCGCAAATCGCTGCACGACACCGCCGCGCTCGCCGACGCCTCGTCCTTTGCGGTCTGTAACGACAGATAGCGCAGACAGCACACCCGCAAAAACGACGCGAAGTTGCTCGGCGCCTCGCCGCACAATGTGGCCTCGCGCCATCCGTCCGCATGGAATTCGCGCAGATCGTTCGGCGGGAGCTGCCCTTGGCGGGCAGAGGCGGGGACAAAGGCAGGGCGGACGTGGTTGGCGGCGCGGCCGCGTGGCGTGTCAGCGCGACGCGCGCCGCGAGTTTTCATGAAACTGGTCATCAAGCTGGCAGTCGCCGTCAGCGCAACACCACGGTGCGATCGCCGTTGATGAATACGCGCCGCTCGACGAACGCCTTGACCGCCCGCGCAAGTGTGATGCATTCGACATCGCGCCCGGTCGTCAGCAAACGTTCGGGGCTATACGAATGATCGACGCGCTCGACTTCCTGCTCGATGATCGGACCTTCGTCGAGATCGTCGGTGACGAAGTGCGCGGTCGCGCCGATCAGTTTGACGCCGCGCGCATGCGCCTGGTGATACGGCTTCGCGCCTTTGAAGCCGGGCAGGAACGAATGATGGATATTGATCGCTCGCGCGGCGAGCGCGCGGCTCGTTTCGGCCGACAGGATCTGCATGTAGCGCGCGAGAATCAGCAGCTCCGCGCCGGAGTTATCGAACAGTTCGAGCAGTTGCGCTTCCTGCTGCGGCTTGGTGTCGGCGGTGATCGGCAGATGATGGAACGGCAGAGCGTGCTGGCGCACGAGCGGTTCGAGATCGCGATGGTTCGAGCCGATGCCGACGATGTCCATCTTCAGCTCGCCCATCCGCCAGCGAAACAGCAGATCGGCCAGACAGTGTTCGAGCTTCGACACCATGATCATCACCTTCGGTCGGCTCGCGAGATCGTGGATCGCCCACGTCATCCGGAAGCGCTCCGCGATCGGCGCGAATTCCTGCTTCAGCGCGGCGACCCGCAACGCGTCGTCGCTGTCTACTCGATGAAACACGCAGCGCACAAAAAAGCGCTCGCTGAGTTCGTCGTCGAACACGGTCAGTTCGTCGACGTAGCAATGATGGCGGTCGAGAAAACCGACGACGGCGGCCACCTGGCCCGCCGCGCTCGGACACGCGACGGTGAGAACCAGTTGAGCGGGACGGGGAAGGGCGGACATGGTTTCTCCACAGGGTCGATAACGCCGCGCCGTGGGGCACGGCGCGCTTTATCGCAGTAGAGCAAAACGGCCGATTGCGCGGCTAGAAGCTAACCGCCATCGCGCTGGAACGGGAACGTCAGAGCCGGATGGCGCGCCGCGTACGGCTTACGCCGGTTCGGAATCCGTATTTAGTCAATCGAGGCAACCGACGCAACGGATGCATCCGCCGCGAGCCGGCGCTTGAGCGCGTCGATCAGCGCACGCACTTTCGCCGGCGGATGGCTGGTCGGGGGAAACACCGCCTGGATGCTCGCCGGCGCAGTCGACCAGTCGGGCAGCAGCCGGATCAAGCGGCCCGCGGCCACGTCCTCCGCGATCGAAAAGTCGGTCAGCAGACCAATGCCGCCGCCGGCGAGCGTCGCCGCGCGGCACGCATCGGCGGTATTGACCAGCAGCGCGGCCGCGCAGCGCACGCTGGCGGTGTCGCCGTTCACGTGCCGCAAGTCGAGCGTCAACGGTTTCGGCAATACCGACAGCGCGCAGTACGGCAGCGCCGCCAGTTCGTCCACCGTGCGCGGCAATCGGGCGCTGTGCACGAACCCGGGACTCGCGACCAGCCACTTGACGAAGCTGCCGAGCTTCACCGCCCGATAGTTGGAATCGGCGAGACGGCCGAGCCGGATCGCCACGTCGATGCCGTCGGCGATCAGATCGACGTAGCGGTCGCTGATCAGCAGTTCGACCTCGAGTTGCGGATGCAGACGGCGCAAATCGACCAACGCCGGCGCGACCACCCGCGCGCCGTAATCGTTCGGCGCGCTGACACGCAGCGTGCCGCGCAGCGGCGCGGTGCCGCCGCCGAGCGCGTTCAGCGCTTCTTCGGCCGTGCTCAGGATCTTCACGCTCGCGTCGTATAACGCGCGGCCGGCCTCGGTCACGCCGAGCCGGCGCGTGGTGCGCACCAGCAGGCTCGCGCCGACCTCCGCTTCGAGCCGCTGCATATGGGTGCTGACCATCGTCTTCGCGAGACCGAGCCGGGCGGCCGCGGCGCTCAGCGAACCCGCGTCGATCACCGCGACGAAGATCGCGAGGCGGTTCAGATTGACGTTGCGCACATCGGCCATGATCGATTGTCCATCTTCGCTTCACTGTGTTTCCCGGATTATCGGGCTTCCGCGCAAGCGTGCCTATGCCTATGCTCGCGGTAGCGCTTCAACATACTTGCCTGCGTTTTCTCCGCCTTCTCCCTTTTTCGTCAGGAGCCCGTGATGCCCGCCGCCAAACCCGCCCAACCGATCAGGCTGTACACGACGCTGCTGTCCGGCCACGGTCATCGCGTGAAGCTGTTCCTGACGCTGCTCGATCTGCCGTTCGAAGTGATCGAGCTGAACATGCGGGCCGGCGAGAACCGCACGCCCGAGTACCTCGCACTCAATCCGTTCGGCCAGGTGCCGACGATCCAGGACGGCGAACTGACGCTGTTCGATTCGAACGCGATTCTGGTCTATCTGGCGCGCCGTTACGGCGAGCCGTCGTGGCTGCCGGACGATCCGGCCGGCGCCGCCGCGGTGCAGCGCTGGCTGTCGCTGGCGGCCGGGCAGATCGCCTACGGGCCGTGCGCGGCTCGGCTCGTGACGGTGTTCGGCGCGCCGCTCGATCACGAGCGAGCGAAGCAGATCGCGGTAAAGCTGTTCGACGTGATCGACCGGGAACTGGCCGGCAAGCCGTTCGTGGCCGGCGCGCAGGTGACGATTGCGGACATCGCCGCGCATACCTATCTTGCGCACGCGCCGGAGGGCGGGGTGTCGCTGGAGCCGTATCCGCATATTCGTGCGTGGTTGCGCCGGGTCGAGGCGTTGCCGCGTTTTGTTGCAATGCCGTCGGCGAAGGCGGGCCTGCTCGCCGGGTGAGCATGGCCGCCATTGCATAGGAGTCCAATCATGTCCGGGTTCGTGCCGCTGGATGGCTGGGGAATCGACGCATCGCCGTTTCATGCCGGCGAGCTGGTCGCGCAGGAGCGCGCGGGTGTGCGCAGCGTTGCCGAGGCGAGCGGGCGTCGCGGGATTCGCCGCTTTATGCCCGAGCAGCATCGCGAGTTCTTCGCCGCGCAACCGTTTATCGTGCTCGGCGGCGTCGACGCGCACGGCCAGCCGTGGGCGACGCTGCGCGCGGCGCAGCCGGGGTTCGTGTCGTCGCCGGATGCAAAGACGCTACGCATCGACGGCGGCGAATTGGCCGGCGATCCGCTCGCCGGCCACTGGCACGAAGGCGCGCTGCTCGGCGCGCTCGGGATCGAGCCGCGCACCCGCCGGCGCAATCGCGTGAACGGTATCGTCAGGTCGGCGCAACGCGGCAGCCTGCGGATCGAGGTGATGCAGAGCTTCGGCAATTGCCCGAAGTACATCCAGAGCCGCACGCCGGTTTTCATCGAGCGGGCCGCGGCCGAGCAGGGCAACCCAGCGGAAATCGCCGCGCAGTTGAGCGACGCCGACCGCGCGCTGCTGGCGCGCGCCGATACGTTCTTTATTGCCAGCGCGAATCTGAGCGACGCGGCGCAACTGGCGCGCGGCGTCGACGTATCGCATCGCGGCGGCGCACCGGGCTTCGTGCGCGTCGACGACGTCCACACGCTGACCACGCCCGACTACAGCGGCAATCGTTTGTTCAACACGATCGGCAACCTCGTGCACGACCCGCGCGCCGGTCTGCTGTTCATCGACTTCGCCAGCGGCGACCTGCTGTATCTGGCGGTGCGCGCGGAAATCGTCTGGGACGGTGAAGAACTGGCCGCGTTCGCGGGAGCGCAGCGGCTGGTGCGCTTTCATGTGAGCGAGGTGCGGCGCAGTCGCGGCGTGCTGCCGTTCGAATGGTCGGAAGCGGAGCTGGCGCCGCAGTTTCAGCCGAAGCCGGGGGCCAGCGCGTAACGGACGCAAAGGGCGTAAAGGACGTGAAGGACGTAAAGCGCGGCGCGCCCGCGCAAGTTAGCGCGGCGGTCGGGCCGCGTCACGGCCCATGCCGGCCGAGCCGGTGCGAGACACCGAGGCGCGTCGCCAGCTGCCACACATATACTCGGGAATACGAAATACCGAACTGCCGCCTGATCAGTTCGCGCACGCGTGTATTGCTCCAGCCGTCGGCGTCGAAGCCGTGCTCGCGCGGCGAGCCTTTCAGTGCCTCCGCAAGCCAGTTCAGGTCTGCTGCCGCGAGCGCGGAATGACGGCCTCCGACGCTGATGCTTCTGAGCGCGTCGAGGCCACCCTGTTCGAGCAGCCGCCGGTAGCGCTCGACGGTGGCCTTCGACATGCCCATCTCGCTGGCGATTTGCGCGGCCGGCACGCCGTCGAGCAGCTTCTGTCCGGCCGCGACGCGCCGTGCAATGGTGGGCAAATCGTCATTGGATCGGGCCATCGCACAACTCCATCGTTAGGTTCGCGCACGCAAAACAGGTAATTACAACCGTTCGCAGCGACACGCTGCATAACTTACAGATAATCGAAAAATAACCTGTTGTGTCCGGAAAATTAAAAATCAATCGGGCTTTCAATTTCATAGACGACAGATAAGCGGTTGGTAAGTCGTTGGTAAATCAGTACCAATATCAGGGTTCCTTACTAGAACCTTAAAAATCCTCTTGCAGTTGCATTTGACGTTTGCTAACCTTATTTCGCTGATTTAAACATTTGTCCCATTTCGCGCGACGCGAACGCTTCAGTACCGCCGTTTCGCGTAGCCCGCTTTGGTCCGGCGGTTTTCGGACAGGGCGGCATCTCCCAGTCTCATCTCGTTTCAAAGCGTGGTTTCCGCTTAGCGAATGTTTTCTCGAATGCATTGTGCGATGCGGGACATCGTATTGCCGATCGATTTGCAAAAAAGGGCGAGACATGGGGAAGCATTTTCCAAGGGCTTTTTTGGCGGGATTATCGATGGTCCAGATATTCATCCGGCATGGCAGCGGGAATATGCGCCGGATTAACCTTTCGTTTAGTGTTGCGTTGGCCGCCTGCGCGTTGACGGTGCCCGGTAGCCGCGAAGCGAATGCAACCGAAGGTGTGCTCGGGCGTCCACTGGCTCGTACCAGCGTGCAGCCGGTCGCCGGCAGCGTTCCGCCCGAACCGATATCAGGCGACGGCCACCCCGGCGTTCTGGGTGGACCTCTGATCGACGCCGCGATTGCACGGTAAGGACGACGACATGACTATGGACAGGACCACGGAGATCGCCGCCATGCTGTTACGCGCCGCGCGGCGCCGCAAGCTGGTGCGCTATAAGGAACTGCATGCGTTGTTCGGCCGGACTGAACCGTTGCAGAGCCGTTACCGGGCGCTGGACGAAGCCGTGCGCCTGCTGAGCGACTGCGCGACGCTCGACTACGGCTGCCTGATGAGCCTCGATAACGGGCTGCCGGCCGACGACTTTTTCAACCGCTTCCGGCGCGCGCGGCCGCGTGAATACGAAAAAATCATGGGCTTCGCGTCGGCCGGCCGCTCGCCGATCAAGAAGCGGCTGATTGCCGACGCCGAACGCGCCCGGGTGTTCGAACATGCGTTGCAAACAGCGGCAAGCGGCGATGCGAGTGCATGGAGCGATGTGAAGGCCCAGTCGCGCGAGCGGCTCGCGGGCGCGGTGACGGCGCTCGAATAAGGCCGGCATGGAACCGGAATGGAGCTGCGCTAGCGCAAGCGGCCGCTGATCGGCGTTGTCACTAATCGCGTTGCCGTCCAGCCAGCCGCGATACGCGTTGTCCGGATCTCCATGCGGCCGGAATCGACGCCTATCGCGGCGACGCCTCGGCGGCGGATATCTCCGCTCAATCGACCCCAGTGCCGCAGTCGGCAGTACGCGCCGACGACGAAACGGCTGCCATCGCAGTGGTCACGATAATGCCTTGTGTAAGGTTTTATCGCGGGCATTGGAAAGAAGGCTTTAAAGGGCATCTAATCACGCGCCGTGCCAGCGCGCACTTAAAGTGGTATCTACCGCACACGTAATAGCCCGGTATATCCGCATCGCTATGCAATTCGGCACTCGGGAAATGGATATCCCCGTGGTGGAAGAATCGGTAAAAGTGGGCAAATAGCTTTTACCGATTAACCGGAAGCGGACTGCATAACGGTTATCGCGTGTGGATTGCCCCGCGCCAACGTGACGCTGGCTTTGACGGCGTGATCACCTGGGATGGAGAGCGTTCCGCCGGGCACGCCATTTGCACAGCGCGCGTGGCTGCGACGGGGCACCAATTGTTAAATCCTGGGTCAGTATGTGATTTGACATAAGATAAATTATCGACATTTTCGACGTGAGCAACGCGGCCCGTCACCGGCGTTTTACGCCATACTCAAGACCTTTTCGGCTTCTCGAACCAATCCGCACGAACTGACAAACCGCCGCGAAAGCTTTAGGAGAAAATCGCCTGGCCGTTTCAATCCGGTTCAATTTGCGTGATTGCCGTGTGTACGGTGGCGTACATTGCCCGCGACTGTTAAAGAATAATTTCGATGCAGTCGTTTATCAAAAAACCAAGGGAATTTCATAGCTATGCAATCCCTGACTGACGTGCGTGGACTTACTGCGACAAAACGAATTCGAATAGATAAAAGCGTTGCCTTGAAGTCGTTCGACGAGGTAATTCCTCTGGAAACGATCGCCGAAATCAACGAATTCATCGACGCTCTGTTCGGCAACGCTCCGCAGCGTGCGCAATCCGGTGCGAAGATCGCCGAGATACTGCGGCGCGGCGCAGCGTTTCGCGAACTCGAGCAGCGCATCTGCGCGAACACCCGGGCAATGGCCGCCGAGGCCGGCCTCACCGATCTACCGCTCGAGCCGTTTCACGTGCTGCGCTGCGCGAGTACCGCCAGCCTCGCGGAAAGCAACAAGCGCCACTACGATTCGCACCTGCTGACGCTGCTGATTCCGTTACAGCTCGCGCAGGAAGGCGTTCACAACGGCGACCTCGTGATGTGGCGCAAGCCGCGCCTGTCGGTGACGACGTTCTCCAACCTGATGTGCAAGATGCGTCACGGCATCCTGCGCAGCCTGCCGCTGCGTTGGCGCGTCTGGCATACGCTGCACGATCTGCGGGTCGGCAACTGCAGGCGCATTCCGGTGCAACCGGGCAGCGTCTACGAATTCAACGGCTTCGCGTTGCAGCACTCGAATCTCGACGTGCAGAACGGCCAGCGCCGCACCTTGTTGATTCATTACTACGATCCGGGCCATTCGCTGGGCCTGAGCGAAATGGTGCGGCGCGGACGCATCCGCTGATTGCGGCTGATTGCCTGGCTGATTGCCGTCCCGCTGATTGCTTGCGAACCGCGTGCCGCGCGGCGTTAGCCGGCCGCTGCATGCCCCGCTTTCGCCGGGGTGTGCGGCGCGAAGCGTCGCTCTCGCCTGATGCCGCCCGGCATCGCGAGGGCGAACTTTCCCTTTGCTTTTAAAGCGGCCTACACTGGTTCAAGGCTTTCTCCCGTTTTCCCCTCCACCCGCCGGCCTGCGCCGGACGCTGTTCCGACCGTCGCCGGCTCATTCCAGCTTCGGCCGTGGTGCTTCGCGAACCGCCGCGAGCCGCGCCGGTTCATGCCCAATCATCTTTTGACCGGGACGACTGATCATGGCCGATACGGGTTACATGGCACGGAAATCCGTTGCCGACATCGTCGGCAGCGCCGACGTCGACGAAGGTCACAAGCTGTCGAAAACACTCGGCGCGACGAGCATCACCGCAATGGGCATCGGCGCGATCATCGGCGCGGGCATCTTCGTGCTGACCGGCACCGCCGCCGCGCAATTCGCCGGACCGAGCATCATGCTGTCGTTCGTGCTGGGCGGCATCGCGTGCGCGTTCGTCGGCCTGTGCTATTCGGAACTCGCCGCGATGCTGCCGGTGTGCGGCAGCAGCTACACGTATACGTATGCGACGCTCGGCGAGGTCTTCGCGTGGATCATCGGCTGGGACCTGATCCTCGAATACGCGATGGGCGCGGCCACCGTCGCGGTCGGCTGGTCCGGCTATATCGTGAGTTTGCTGCGCAACGTCGGCATCGATATTCCGCCGATGCTCGCGGCCGCGCCCGGCACCGTCGTCAAGCTCGCCGACGGTTCGACGATCACCGGCCTCGTCAATCTGCCGGCGATCCTGATCGTCGCGATCCTGACCGCGATGCTGGTGATGGGCACCAAAGAGTCCGCGCGGATCAACAACATCATGGTCGCGGTCAAGCTGACCGTAGTGGTCGCGTTTATCGTGATCGGCGCGTTTTTCGTCAGGCAGGCCAACTGGCATCCGTTCATCCCGGCCAATACCGGCCAGTTCGGCAACTTCGGTTTGAGCGGGATTCTGCGCGGCTCGGCCGTGGTGTTCTTCGCGTTCATCGGCTTCGATGCGGTGTCCACCGCCGCGCAGGAGGCGCGCCAGCCGCAACGCGACATGCCGATCGGCATTCTCGGCTCGCTGGTGATCTGTACGATCCTGTACATCCTGGTGGCCGGCGTGCTGACCGGGCTGGTGCCGTACGGCGACCTGAACGTGCCCGACCCGATCGCCAAAGGGGTCGACGCAATCGGTCTGAACTGGTTTGCGATCCTGATCAAAATCGGCGCGCTGACCGGGCTGACCACCGTGATCCTCGTGCTGCTGTATGGACAGAGCCGGATCTTCTTCACGATGTCGCAGGACGGGCTGCTGCCGCAGTTTTTCGCGCGCGTGCACGACCGCTTGCATACGCCGTATCTGAGTCAGATGCTGATCGGCACCGTCGTTGCGATCGTCGCCGCGTTGACGCCGATCGGCGTGCTCGGCGAGATGGTCAGCATCGGCACGCTGTTCGCGTTCATCCTCGTGTGCGGCGCGGTGATTTATCTGCGGCGCAGCGACTCCGAAGCGGCGCGCCCGTTCCGCGCGCCCGGCGTGCCGGTGGTGCCGGTGCTCGGCATTCTGTTCTGCCTGCTGCTGATGGCCGGACTGCCGCTCGTCACGTGGCTGCGTCTGTTCGTGTGGCTGGTGATCGGGCTCGCGATCTATCTGAGCTACGGCCGCCATCATTCGGTGTTGCGGCATCCCGAGCGCAAGCACCGTTGATGCGGTGAGCAGGCGCACGTGAGTCGCGCGCCCTGCTCCGTGCCTGGCGGAGGGCCGCCGCCCATTGCCCGGCGGTTTGCCGGAACCGCAGATGCTCGGCGGCCGGCACCAGCGAACCGCCAGTCGCCCAGATCACATGCGTCGCCGCGTGCGGATCGAACCGGTGGGCGCGCGTATAGTCGCGGCCCGCCGCCGATTGCGTGAGCCACCCGGGCCCGCCGACAGCCGCGGCCGCCGACGGCTCGACCTCGATCCCCAACGTTTGCTCGAGCGTCGACAGATGCGCGTAGAGTTGCGCGTCGCTGACCGTGAACACGCCGGCCAGTTGCGCGGCCATCAACGGCGCGACCCATTGCGACGCGAGCCCGACCGCCAGTCCATCCGCGTCGGTGCGATTGTCGAGCCCGATGTCGTACACGGAAACCGGGCGCTCGACGCCCGCCGCCAGTTGCACCAGCATGCATGGCGACGCGGCCGGTTCGGCGAAAAAGCAATGCACGTGCGGCCCGAACAGCGCCTTCAGCCCATACGTGATGCCGCCCGGTGCGCCGCTGACGCCGCACGGCAGATACACGCACAGCGGCTGCGCGGCATCGACGATGCGCCCCGCCCGCGCCAGTTGCGTCGCCAGCTCGCGCGCGGCGGTCGCATAGCCGGCGAACAGCAGACTCGAACGTTCGTCGTCGACGAAATGGCCGCGCGGCATTGCGCGCGCTTCGCGGCGGCCGGCCTCGACCGCCGCCGCGTAATCGCCGGCATGCTCGACCACGCGCACGCCGCGGTGGCGCAAACGGTCCTTCTTCCACGGCTTGGCGTCGGTCGACATGTGCACGACCGTCTCGAAGCCGAGCGCCGCGGCCAGCACGCCGATGCTCAGCCCGAGATTGCCGGTGCTGCCGACCATCACCGTATGCCGCGCAAACAGCTCGCGCGCTTCGGCGTGCGCGAGCTTGCGGCGGTCGTCGGCGGCGGCCAGCAGGCCGTGTTCGAGCGCGATCGCTTCGGCCAGCGCGAGCACTTCGTGGAAGCCACCGCGCGCCTTGATCGAGCCGGCGACCGGCAACGCGTCGTCGCGTTTGACGAACCACGTGCCCTCGCCTGCCAGGGCATCGCGCAACGGCGCGGCGGCCATCAACTCTGAGTCGATGCGTCCCGCGCATCTCGCGAGTTCCGGAAACAGCGCGGCCAGCAACGGCTCGCAACGCGCGAGCCGCATTTCGGCTTCTTCGATCGTCGCGAGCGACGGCGCGCTCGCCGGCAACGGCGTACCGGCGCGCGGATTGAGCCACAACAGCGGCTCGCGCGCCCGAAGCGCGGCTAATAACGATGCTTGCAGCGGGGAACTCATCGCAACGGCCCTTCCCTTTCAGATCAACGAGATGGCCACGATCCTACGGTGCGGCGGGTAAGCCGAAAAGCGGTCGTTTCTAATCGATGCATTAGCTACACTAATGCTCATGCAACTCGACTCCTCGCTCCTCGGCGCGCTGCGCTGTTTCGAAACCGCCGCCCGGCTGCTGAGTTTCACCAAGGCCGCGCACGCGCTGAATCTGACGCAAAGCGCGGTCAGTCAGCAGATCCGCCATCTCGAAGCACGGCTCGGCTATCCGCTGTTCGTGCGCGAGCCGCGCAAGCTCAAACTGACTGCGAATGGCGCGGTGCTGTTCGACACGACCGCGAAAGCGCTCGCGGAAATCAACCGCACGTTGCGGCAACTCGCGTTCGAGCGCGCGCCGTTGCAGGTCAACTGCCTGCCCTCGCTCGCATTGCACTGGCTGATGCCGCGCCTGACGGAGTTTCACCGGCAGCAGCCTGACGTATCGGTGCGGTTGCAGGCCGAGTTCCAGACTCTCGATCGCCACGCGATGGACGCCGACCAGATCGACGTCGCGGTGCGCTACGATCCGGGCCACTACCGTCACGTGCAGGCCGACGTGCTGATGGACGAGTATCTGGTCGCGGTCGCAACCCCGGAATATCTCGCGCGACACCCGCGCTTTGCCAAAGGACTCGCATTCGACGGCGCGGTGCTGCTGCACGACGCGTCGCCGTGGGCCGGCGCCGCGCAATTCATCGAATGGCGCACGTGGCTCGAAGCATTGCGGCCGGACTGGCTCGGCCATCTCGATGGCCCGCAGTTCAACCTCGCGAGCCTCGCGGTGAGCGCGGCGCTGAATCACCAGGGCGTCGCGCTGGGACGCAGCGCACTGATTCAGGACGAGCTCGAAAGCGGCCGGCTGATCGACGTGTTCGGCCGGCACGTGCGCGCACCCGCGCGCTACATGCTGCTGTCGCGCCGGCCGGACGATGAGCGTGTGGCGGTGTTCTCGACGTGGATCAAGGCGGAGTGCGAGCGGTTCGAGCGGGAGCGGGCGCTGTGGTTGCGGGTTTGATTCGCGCTTGCCGCAGCCGGCGCACGTCAGCAGGCAGTCCTATTTTTTCAGTCCCATTTTCAGACTCACCCGATTCCCGTGACCTCTCCACTCTTTTAGCCTGCGGTTTTCGCAACTGTTGCGAAAACCGCAGGTTGAAACGATATCGGAGCACGGATGCCAGCAGGATGCCTTTTCCTTCTGAACCGCAAAACGACGTCTGTCCTCACATGCCGCGGGCTAGGCGGCTTCGAGGCCTTTTCGGGTAAAGCTACTGGACGCAACAATCCCGACCTGACTTATAGGAAAAACATTGGAGCGTTGCCGGAAGGAACGTATTACCTTGTGGACCGTCAGTCAGGCGGTCGCCTGGGATTCGTGAGAGACACGTGGAATGCATACGGATTTGGTTCAACGGATCATAGAGAGTGGTTCATGCTGTGGAATCCGGCCACAGGCGACAAGACCAATATCTACGGAATTGAGCGAGGCAATTTCAGATTGCATCCCGCGGGGCCGCAGGGACTCAGCGAAGGCTGTATTACGGTGAAACGTCCTTACGATTTCCAAAGGCTCGCCGCATACATCCGCTCACACGGAATGAAGGTCGCCGTGCCCGGGACATCGATGAAAGCATACGGCACGGTCATCGTTCGTCGCGTGCTGGACCGGTAGTTCGATATGACGAGTATCGCCTTGAGGACATTAATTGCGCTGATCGTGGTTGCGTTGTCGGCGATCGCGGGATGGCAACTGACGTATCTGATCGTCCTGTTGCCTTTCAACATGCCAGACGCGGTGAATCTGTTTCTGCGCTTTTGCCTCGCCGCCACCGGCAACGACAGTCTGGCGAACCCCGACGACATGGAGGTACTTGCGCTGCTGCTTTACTGGGCGCTTTCTTCGTTGCTGATCGGCGCATTGCTTTATCTCGGCATTTGGGCAGTGTGTAGGAGGCGTCTTAAAACCGGTTTATAGCGGCTTGCCGGATAGCGCGATTGCCCAATTACCGTTCCTTTCCCTCCCGCCATCACAGCCGGCAAATCAATTTCCCTCGCCGCAGCGACGAATAAATTGACAAGTCACTCAGACACGGTACGATCAACGGAAATCTTTTTCCGGCAGCATCGTATCCGCGCCGTAAGCATTATTTAACAATGTCCATTGCGGAACGCGCAAACCGTTATACCGTCATCGATTCACGCGTAAGAAAAGAGTGCCTTCACCAGGGAGTTTCTCTTGTCCTGCTCCGCAATCCGTCTGCGTAGTCGCGCCGTCTCGCTTCTGATCACTGGTTTGCCGCTCCTGCTCGCCGCCTGCAACGACCGGCAGGCCGCGCCCACCGCCGCTTCGATGCCGCCGATTCCGGTGCTGGTCGAAACGGTCTCCACCACCGCCGTCCACGACGTCGTCGAGTTGCCCGGCCGTATCGAGGCCGTGCGCAGCGCCGAGATTCGCGCGCGCGTCGACGGCATCGTGCAGCGCACGCTGTACCAGGAAGGCACCGACCTGCCGGCCAATGCGCCGCTGTTCCAGATCGATCCGAGTGACTATCGCGCGCAATTGCAGCAGGCTCAGGCCGCGCTCGCTCGCGCAACCGCGGTGCGCGACAACGCGGCTTCGGTGGTCGAGCGCTTCAAACCATTGGTGGGCCGCCACGCGGTCAGCGCGCAAGAATACGATGCCGCGCTCGCGACGGTGCAACAGGCCCAGGCCAACGTCGCCGATGCGCAGGCCGCCGTGTCGCTCGCGCAATTGCGGCTCGATCGCTGCATCGTGCGCACGCCGATCGCCGGCCGCGCCGGTCGCGCGCTCGTCACCGAAGGTGCGCTGGTCAGCGCCGGTGCGGCCACCCTGCTCACCCAGGTCAATCAACTGACGCCGATCAACGCGGTGTTCACCCAGTCGAACACCGCGATGCTCGATCTCGAACAGCAGATCCAGTCCGGCGCGCGCCAGCCGACCAGCATGAAAAACGTCGAGGTGCAGCTGATTCTCGCGAACGGCCAGGTCTATAACGAACGCGGTTTTCTCGACTTCGCCGACCTCGTCGTCGATCCGTCCACCGGCACGCAGACCGTGCGCGCGCAGTTCGCGAACCCAAGCCGCACGCTGCTGCCTGGCCAGTTCGTGCGCGGGCGCATCATTTCCGCGGGCAACCAGCAAGGGATCCGGATCCCGGAGCGCGCGGTGCAACTCGATAACGGCATCGCGAGCGTCGCGCTGGTCGCCGAGGACGGCACCGTGGTCCGCCGCAACATCGATCTGGGCGACCAGGGTGAAGGACGCTGGACCGTGCGCGATGGGTTGAAGGCCGGCGAGCGCGTGATCGTCGACGGCTGGCAGAAGGTGCAGCCGGGCCAGCGCGTCGATGCGCGGCCCGTGCCGGCGGCGCTGCCTGCCGCCGCCACACCCGGCGCGGCGCCGCCCGCAGCGGGCGCGCAGGCCGCAGCCGCTGCTCCGGCCGAACCGCCGGCGACGCCGCCGGCCCCGGCTTCGGCCACCCGCTGACCGGGCCCGCGCATGAATCGATTCTTCGTTGCCCGGCCGGTTTTCGCGTGGGTCATTGCCCTCTTCACGGTGCTGTTCGGCGGTATCGCGCTCGCGCTGCTGCCGGTCGAGCAGTATCCCGACGTCGCCCCGCCGTCGCTCAGCATCACCGCGGCCTTCAGCGGCGCCGACGCGCGCACGCTCGAGCGCACCGTCACGTCGATCATCGAAGACGAGATGAACGGGATCGAGAACTTCCTGTACATGTCGTCGACGAGCCGCTCGAACGGCACGATGCAGATCACCGTGGTGCTCAAGCCTGGCACCAACCTCGACATCGCCCGCACCCAGGTACAGGATCGCCTCGCCCGGGTCGAGCCGCGCCTGCCGCTCGAAGTGCGCCAGGTCGGCGTGCGCGTGACCAAGGCATCGTCCGGCTTCCTGATGCTGATCGCGCTTCAGGCGATCGACGGCGCCACCAGCGCGGTTGCGATGGGCAATTTCGCGTCGAACAACATCGTCAACGAGTTGCGCCGGATCGACGGCGTCGGCGACGTGCAGCTGTTCGGCTCGTCGTACGCGATGCGGATCTGGCTCGATCCGGGCAAACTCGCCGGCTTCGGGCTGTCGGCCAGCGAGGTGTTGCAGGCGATCCAGGAGCAGAACAGCCAGACCGCCGGCGGCGGCCTCGGCGATCAGCCGATCGCGCCCGGCTCCGAATTCACCGCGCAGATCGTCACCCAAAGCCGCTTTTCGACGCCCGAGCAGTTCCGCGAAATCATCGTGCGCGCGAATCCGGACGGCTCGACCGTGCGGGTCGGCGACGTCGCCCGGGTCGAGCTCGGCAACGACAGCTACGGCAATCGCCTGACCGTCAACGGCAAGGCGTCGGCGGGGATCGCGATCCAGCTCGCGAGCGGCGCGAACGCGCTGGCGGTCGCCAACGCGGTGCGCAAGCGCATGACCGAATTGCAATCGACTTTCCCGAGCGGCGTGTCGTGGGCGGTGCCGTTCGACACCACGCCGTTCATCACGACCTCGGTGCACGGCGTGATCCGCACGATGATCGAGGCGCTGCTGCTGGTCACGGTGGTCGTGTTCCTGTTCCTGCAGGACTGGCGCGCGACGCTGGTCCCCACCATCGTCGTGCCGATCGCGCTGATCGGCACCTGCGCGGGGCTTTATCTGTTCGGACTGTCGATCAATATCCTGTCGCTGTTCGGGATGGTGGTCGCCATCGGTATCCTCAACGACGACGCGATCGTGGTGGTCGAAAACGTCGCGCGGATCATGCGCGAGGAAGGCCTGAGCGCGCCGCGCGCGACCGTCAAGGCGATCGGCCAGATTTCCGGCGCGGCGATCGCCAGTACGCTGGTGCTGGTCGCGGTGTTCATCCCGATGGCGTTCTTTCCCGGCTCGACCGGCGGCATCTACCGGCAGTTTTCGGTGACGCTGGCGGTGTCGATCATGCTGTCCACGCTGCTCGCGCTGACGCTCGGCGCGGCGATGTGCGCGGCGCTGCTCAGAAGCGAAGCGGCCGCCGCCGGCGCGAAGCCGAAAAACGTCGCGGCGCGGCTGCTGCATCGCGTGTTCGACGGCTTTAATCGCGGCCTCGAAGCGGGCACCGTGCGTTATATCGGCGGCGTGGATTCGATGCTGCGCTCGCCGCTGCGCTGGCTGCTGGTGTTCGTCGCGGCCTGCGCGATCACGGTGTTTTTCTTCCTGCGCCTGCCGACCGGCTTTCTGCCGACCGAAGACCAGGGGCATATTTTCGTCACCTATACCGGCGCGCCCGGTTCGACCGAACAGCGCACGCAACACGCGATCGATCAGGTCGAGGCGTTTTTGCGCCAGCAGCCGCAGGTGCGCAACATCGCTTCGGTGACCGGCTTCAGCTTCTTCGGACAGGGCCAGTCGGCGGCGCTGTCGTTCGTCGATCTGAAGCCGTGGGACGAACGCCCCGGCGAAGCGAATTCGGCCAGCGCGCTGGTGCGCCGCGCGAATGCCGCGTTCATGCAGATCCCCGAAGCGCTGATCTTCTCGCTCGATCCACCGCCTATTCCGTCGCTCGGCAACGCGACCGGCTTCACGATGAAGATCCAGGACCGCAGCGGTGTCGGCGGCGACGCGTTGCAGCAGGCCGCCCGCCGCATCATGATCGAGGCCGCGCAAAGCCCGATCCTCGCGGGCGTGCGCGCCGAGGGGATGCCGGAGGCGCCGCAACTGTACGTCGAAATCGACCGCGTGAAGGCGCGCGCGCTCGGTCTGCAGATCGGTCAGGTGAACCAGGCGTTGGCGCTGACCTTCGGCGCGAACTACGTGAACGACTTCGTGTTCGAGGGCAACGTGCTGCGCGTGCTGCTGCAGGCCGACGCCGAGCACCGGATGCGCGCGGACGACGTGACCTCGCTGCGGCTGCGCAACGATCGAGGCGAGATGGTGCCGTTCTCGGCATTCACGCGGGTGCGCTGGATTTCCGGTCCGCAGCAGCTCGAACGCTATAACGGCTTTCCGTCGTCGACGCTGTCGGGCCAGGCCGCGCCCGGCCGCTCGAGCGGCGCGGCGATCGCCGAAATGGAACGGATCGCGTCGCACGTGCTGAGCGGCAACCTCACCTACGAATGGACCGGCACTGCGTTCGAGGAAAAACAGGCGGCCGGTCAGATCGGCATGCTGCTGGGTTTGTCGCTGATCGTGGTGTTCCTGCTGCTCGCCGCGCTGTATGAAAGCTGGGCGATTCCGGTCGCGGTGCTGCTGATCATCCCGTTCGGCGTGATCGGCGCGGTGCTGCTGACGATGCTGCGCGGGCTGTCCGCCGACGTGTACTTCAACATCGGCCTCGTGACGATCATCGGCCTCGCGGCGAAGAACGCGATCCTGATCGTCGAGTTCGCGATCAAGGAGGAGTCCGAAGGCAAGGACGCGTGGGCCGCCGCGAAAAACGGCGCGCAGCAGCGGCTGCGGCCGATTCTGATGACCAGCGTCACGTTCGTGCTCGGCATGCTGCCGCTCGTGCTCGCGACCGGCGCGGGCGCGGCGAGCCGGCGCGCGGTCGGCACCGGCGTGATGGGCAGCATGCTGACCGCGACGCTGTTCGGGATCTTCTTCACGCCGCTGTTCTACGTGGCCGCGCGCCGCTGGCTGAGCCGCAGGAAGCGCAGTATCGATCTCGACGATGACCTGCCGCCGCTCGCCCCTGAGGCCGGCGACGCCAGCGGCGGAGGACGGCACGATGCGTAAGCGGCTGTTCAAACCGTTACTCGGCTCGCTGCTCGCCGGCTCGCTCGCCGCGTGCAATTTCGCGCCGACTTATCAGCAGCCCGAACTGCCGATCGCCGATCACTTCGAGACCACCGACGCCGCGAATCCGGAACTCGCGCATCTGGCGAGCGAGGTCGACTGGCAGAGCTTTTTCGCCGATCCGCAACTGAAGCGGCTGATCGAAACCGCGCTCGCGCGCAACCGCGATCTGGCCGCATCGGTCGCGCGGATCGAACAGGCGCATGCGTTCTACCGGATCCAGAACGCCGCGCGGCTGCCGCAGGTCAACGCGAACGCCGGCGCGACGCGCAGCAAAACGCCGCTCGGCGCGATCGATCCCGAGTTCGACAACACCGATATCTCGGTGCAGTTCAACCAGTACAACGTGCAGGCGGCCGTCACGTCGTTCGAGCTGGATTTCTGGGGGCGCGTGCGCAATACCAGCGAGGCCGCGCGACGCCGCTATCTGGCGAGCGTCGATGCGCAGCGCGCGTTCCGCCTGTCGCTGATCGGCAACGTCGCGTCGAACTACTACGCGATCCGCTCCGGCGACGAAGGGATCGAACTCGCGCAGCGCACGCTCGAAAGCCGCCGCTACGCATTCGAGGTCGCGAAGCTGCGGCTCGATGCGGGCGTCACGTCGATGGTCGATTACGAGCAGGCGCGGATTCTGGTCACGCAGGCGCAGACCCAACTGGCCGAGTTGCAACGGACTACCGCGCAGCAGCGGCATCTGCTGGAAGTGTTGATCGGCGGACCGGCCGGCGAGGCGTTGCCGCAGCCGTCGTCGATTGCGGACGCCGCGCAGTTCGGCGAGATCGACCCGGGTTTGCCGTCGGCGCTGCTGATCAACCGGCCCGATATCCAGCAGGCCGAACAGCAATTGCGCGCGGCCAATGCCGATATTGGCGCCGCGCGCGCGGACTTCTTTCCGCGCATCGCGCTGACCGGCAGCTTCGGTTATGTGTCGTCGGAACTGGGCGATCTGTTCGTGCCCGGCAAGCAGGCGTGGACGATCGGCGCGCTGGTCGGCATGCCGATCTTCGATGGCGGGCAACGTAGCGCGCAGCTGTCGCAAGCGCGCGCGCGGCGCGACGAACTGGTCGCCAGTTACCAGAGCACCGTGCAGAACGCGTTTCGTGAGGTATCCGATGCATTGGTCGCACGGCAGCGCTACAAGGAACAGATCGCCGCGCAGGAACAGGCGGTGCAGGCGCAACGCGATCTCGCCGAGACCGCGCAGTTGCGTTACGACAACGGGATTTCGATCTATCTGGAAGTGGTGGATGCGCGGCGTAATCTGTTCGCCGCCGAGCAGCAGTTGATCACGCTGCGGGCCACCGCGCTGCAGAACGGCGTGGCGCTGTACCTGGCGTTGGGCGGCGGGCCGGATGGGCAGTACGGCGTGGGGACGGCAGGTACTGCACTGAATACTTCACCGGCTCAACCCATCCAGCCGTCCAATTGAAAACGGCGCGCCTAAGTGGCGCGCCGTGTCTTTCGTGGCGATCGCCGGCAGCGAGCCGGCGGATTCCGTGAATTGAACTGCTTGAGCGGATTAGCCCAGCGTCACGTCGACCGATGCCTGTTCGCCGTCGCGCACGACGGTGACCGATACGCTGTCATCCGCCTGCGAAATCATCCGGCGCAGTTGCTCGACGCTGCGAATCACCTTGCCGTCGACGGCGACGATGATGTCGCCGGGCTGGATACCCGCTTCGGCGGCCGGGCCGGTCGCCTGCTGCACCACCACCCCACCCGGCAATTGCGCCTGCTGCTGCTCGTCTTCGCTCAGGGGACGCACGGCGACGCCCAGACGCGGACGGTTCTGCGGTTGCGGCTGCTGTTGCGGCCGTTGCTGGAACTGCCCGCGCGGCGCGGCTTGCGCGAGCTCCGACGATTGCTGCGCGCCGATCGTAACCGACAGCTTGCGCTCGCCACCGTTGCGCCACACGCTGATGGTCGCATCGCTGCCCGGCGACAGTTGCGCGACCTGGCCGACCAGTTCGGTAGCACTACCGACATGTTTGCCGTTCACGCCGACGATCACGTCGCCCTGACGCAGACCGGCCGCTTGCGCGGGGCCGTCCGGATCGACCGAGCCGACCAGCACGCCGCCGTTTCCATTCAGGCCGAGTGCTTTCGCCTTGTCGGCGCTGAGCGGCTGCACGCCCACGCCGATCCGGCCACGCGTCACGTGACCGGTGCGCACGAGCTGGTCTTTCACGTGCATCGCCGCGTCGATCGGAATGGCGAACGACAGGCCCTGGAAGCCGCCGGTGCGCGAATAGATCATCGAGTTGATGCCGATCACTTCGCCGTTCAGGTTGAACAGCGGGCCGCCCGAGTTGCCCGGGTTGACCGGTACGTCGGTCTGGATGAACGGGATCGGGCTGTCGTCGGAGAACGAGCGCGACTTCGCGCTGATGATCCCCGAGGTCACCGTGCTGTCGAAGCCGTACGGCGAGCCGATTGCGACCACCCATTCGCCGACCTTGCTGCTGTCCGGATTGCCGATCTTCACGGTCGGCAGATTCGACGCGTCGATCTTGACGACGGCGACGTCGGTCGCCTTGTCCTTGCCGATCACGCGCGCGCGGAATTCGCGGCCGTCGGTCAGCTTGACGCTGACGCTGCTCGCGCCGTCGACCACGTGATTGTTGGTGAGGATGTAGCCGTCCTGGCTGATGATGAAACCCGAGCCGAGCGCTTCGCCGCCGCTCTTGCGGTCGCCGTTTTCATCGATCGACGCCGCTTCCTTGACGCCGATATGCACGACCGCCGGGCCATAGCGCGTCACGATGCTGGAGAAATCCGGCGCCGACGAACGCGACCCGGTGATATCCGCGGTCGCGCGCAGCGACGACACCGGGGCTTGCGCATCGTTGACGGACGCATCGGCGTCGCGATGGCTAAGCGCATACGCGCCGCCGACAGCGAGTACAACGCAGATCGCAGCGCTGCCGCGCCAGTATTTCTTGGTGGTCATAGTCGGGGAATATTGCCAAGGATTACGAGATGGATGCGTAATGTAGTGGCGGCCACTTAAAGGAATCTTAAAGATGGTGTGCGATCGCAACGAATCGACGGGAACCAGGGATGATGCGGATTTCCCCTAGTTTTATAGGGGTATTTGCGGGTTTTGGGCCGTGGGGGATGGGCGGGTGGCGCGATGTCAGGTGCGAGTTGGGATTGTGCTAACAGGCTGACTACTACGCTGTTTGACCTGCTGGACCGCCTCGATACCACTCGTATTCACTGCACGTTAAGCAGAAACCGCCCTGATACGGTTCCGGTGTCGATTACTGTCGTCGGAATACGCGTTGAAGTGAATGTGTTTCGCGATTGACACACGGAAGTTTGCGTATTCGAAGGCTCCGAGGGGCCTGCCGACGATGCCGATTTGTTTGAAAAGATTATTCGAGAAAATGCTGATTGATCGGGACGTGCTTGCGCGAACCTCTCAGCAGGATAAATAGCCCGATTGATTCCGTTTCGTTGACACTCTCTCACGATGTTTAATGCGCGCGTGACTCGCCGCATGGCGCGCTCCCACGCCGCCGGCGAGCAATGAAGGCATCGGAGGCGGATTAAGAGATGCCTGTACCTGACGTACCCCGTGATAGTTATGTCCGCCGATCTGATTAGTACGGGGTAGCGGATGGCGCTTGAGTTCAAGGTCGGAATCCACCGGAGTTGCTCGCTTTACACACGGCACGAATATCGCGGCAACGCGTTGAGCCAGGAAGCGCGCGACGGTCGACAACTCATTATTTCGGCTGAAACACGGGAACTCACGCGCGACGCGCGTCAGTTGAGTCGGCTCGTGCAGTTTATGCGCGAAGCGCGCGTTGGAGCGTCCGCAAGCTGCGCGACACCGGAACAGCTTGTACTGGCGCTCCAGCGACATCATTGCTTCTGAATGTAGGGGGTCAGTGCTGCGGGAATTTCCCGGTCAGTATCTCAGGTCAACCATGGGCGAGCTAAAGAGCGACGCTCGCGGTGGTGTAAAGGATGCGCGCAAGGCGCTCAAGCTTCTCAACGACAACCGGTTCAAAAAATGACGACTACTGCACTGTTCGACCTACTCGAGCGCCTCGATGCTGCCAAGATTTACTACACCTTGAGCCGAAACCGCCCCGACACTGTGCTAGTGTCGATTACGGTCGTAGGAATGCGCGTTGAAGTGGATGTCTTTCGGGACGGTCATATTGAAGTTTGCGTATTCGAAGGCTCCGAGGGTCCTGCCGACGATGCCGCAATACTTGAACGGATCATTCGAGAGAATGCCGACTGATAAGCACTGCAGCGCTGGGAATCCTTGCGATGTACCACCCCGAAATCAAGGAGCGCCTGCGCGTGACGCCGGACCAATTTCCACTTCCGTGATTCGTCCACTTTGACCAACGGCGGCTGACCGGAGGCCGATCATCATGAAAAAACCACCCCGCGCCAGCATCGTTTTTTATGATGAGGATGCGCAACAACTCATGATCTGCCACGTGTTTCGACATGAGGTGCAAAGCGTCATCGACGGCGCGATAGCGCGGACCGGTGGAATGCGAGTCCCGCCCGATGAACCCGATCACCGCACTCGCCCGCTCACCGACGAAGATGCGCGTAAGTTGGGAGGCTTGGCAATGCTTGTTCAAGCGGGCGTTAATCCAGAATTGCGAGAGCGCCTGCAAATTACAACTGCAGAACCGGTCAGGTGGTCGTACACGGAATCGCCGCCCACCCGCGAAGATTGATTCGACGTTGTTCTGCACCGCTGCCGAGGATACGGGCATGACCTCTCCAAAGTCCTTTGTCGTTTCATATAACCCCGAATCGCAGCAAATCGAACTATTTTCGGCCAGGACGAAGACCTCGCTCCACTTCGCGAAATTAATGTTGTCGGGCCGTGGCGCCTTCAAGATATTCCCGGCGGCGAGCTGACAGAGAACATCGCGGGACGGATAGGCGCGGCTGAACTGGGAATTCTCGCGATGTACCACCCTGAAATCAAAGAGCGCCTGCGCGTGAGGACCTATCCGTCATTTTGTGGGCGGGGCATATCATGAAGGACCAAGGTCATGGATATGCCGATGAAGAAGAAACGCACCGTCGCTTCGCAGGCAGCGGCCCGAGGGCCGCTGCCTGCCCTGC
>NZ_JAJITD010000021.1 GCF_020880815.1 Paraburkholderia sejongensis | reverse complement strand
ACCCGTAGATATAGATCTTGAGCATCGCGCCTGGGTGGTAGGACGGGCGGCCCGTGAGCGCCGGTGTTGTGCCGTTGAAGCCAATTTCGGAAAGATCCAGCTCGTCGACGAAGGCTTCTATTACCCTCACCGGATTGTCCTGTCCGACGTAGTCATCGACGCATTCGGGAAGTAGTGCGACCTGTTTGCGGTCATCGCCTTCGACGAATCGCTTCATGAGTCACCCAGTCTCAATGAGTTGATTCAGTTTAGGCGATGACTGCGTTTTCACACAGGCTTATATGGACACCGCCCGGTTTGCCAGGTTGATCTTGTGTGATACGTGAACGAGGTATCGGCTGCGGTCTTATATGCGGCCTTTTGCAAGCCGAAGCTGCGGGCCCTGATGGAATTCGCCAGGAACGTCCTCATCTCGGCCACGTGCTTGAAGCACAAGACTGTGTTCAGGTTTGCGTTCCTGCGGTCCGACCTGTCTCGCCATCACATTGAAATCAACCCAAGCAACCTACCAGTTCCTCAACGCTTCAAAGTGCTCATCCCGCTATGCCGGTCTGTTGCTCACATGATGCGCTTCGTACGAAGTCCCGTGAGCGAGGATCGCCCAGGCAATTCTCGCCATTTTGTTCGCTAGGGCCACTGTTGCTACATTTGCTGGACGTCGCGCCTGTATTGCCTTTTGCCATGCGGTTGGCACCTTGGTGTGACCCAGAACAGAACGTGCCCCATGTATCAACAACGTACGCAGGTATGGATCACCTCGCCTGGAGATCGAGCCTAAACGGATCTTTCCGCCAGTACCATTCTGCCGAGGAACAAGCCCCAGAAACGCTGCAAACTCGCGCCCCGATCTGAATGTCTTCGCATCTCCAATGGTTGCTACCAGGGCCGTTGCGGTCAGGCGGCCGATGCCCGGCACTTCGGAGATCGCTCGACATGCCGCTTCCTGTTTCTGCCAGGTCCCAATCCGCTTCTCGAGTAGATTGATGTCTTCCTCAAGCAGGTTGATGCGACGCTACTGTTCGAGAAGGTTAAGAATGATTGATCGTGGCAGTGCGTCTTCAAGTTCCGCCATGCGCTCCCTGATCTCATCGAGCCCTGCAACGCGTCCTGCCCGAAACGTAACGCCGAATTCATACAGCAGCCCACGCAGCTGATTTATCTGCATCGTCCGGAACTTGATGAGCAACGAGCGCATACGGTGAAGGCTCAGCATCACTTGCTGATCCTCTGTCTTGGCGGCAACCGTGCGCATGCCGGGTTGCTGCACGGCAGTCCAGATTGCCCGGGCGTCCGCCGCGTCAGTCTTGTTCGTTTGCACGAAAGGCCGAATGAATTGAGCGTGTAATAGCACGACCTCGTGTCCGAGCGCGCGGATCTTACGTGCCCACCAATGAGCACTGCCGCAGGCCTCAAGGGCGACCCGACCAGCGGGGCGCTGCGCCAAAAATGCAATCAGGTCGTCACGTCAGAACTTCCGATTCGCAATCTCGCCGGTCTGGGCGTCCACCCAGTACAGCTGGAACACCCGCTTTGCAATATCGAGTCCGTATGTCGTAGCATTCATCTAGGGCCTCCGTTCCTCAAGTGGTTGTGTCGCAACTCCACTCTGGCACATTGATGCCGTTCGGTCCTGGGGGCCCTCTCAATCGTGCTCACTTCCCCGGAGGGAGGGCGGTGTCCATTCCATCTCGGCCGAGCCTGTGTGAAAACGCATTGATCGCCTAGACTGAATCAACGCACTGAGACCGGGTGACTCATGAAGCGATTCGTTGAAGGCGATGACCGCAAGCAGGTCGCACTACTTCCCGAATGCGTCGATGATTACATCGGCCCGGACAATCCCGTGAGGATCATAGACGTGTTCGTCGACGAACTGAATCTTGCGGAACTCGGTTTCAACGGTGCTACGCCTGCCCTCACGGGCCGCCCGTCGTACCACCCGGGCGTAATGCTCAAGGTCTATATCTACGGATATCTGAACCGTGTACCGTCGAGCCGACGTCTTGAGCGCGAATGCCAGCGTAACGTTGAAATGATGTGGCTAACAGGACGGCTGGCACCGGACTTCAAGACGATCGCCGACTTCCGGCGCGACAACGGTGCGGCGATTCGCAACGTATGCCGGCGCTTCGTCGAACTATGCCGTGGACTGAAGCTGCTCTCCAGCGACGTAGTGGCCATCGACGGCAGCAAGTTCAAGGCCGTGAACAGCCGCGACAGAAACTACACAGCAGGCAAGATCGACAAGCGTCAACAACAGATTGAGGAGAGCGTTCAGCGATACCTCGACGCGATTGATACCGCCGACCGGACGAGCCCAACAGGCTTCGATGTCAAGACCGTGCGCCTGTACGAGAAGATCGCCCTCCTGCGCCAGCAGATGCGTGAACTCGAGCAGATCCGGGAGCAATTGAAGAGGCAACCGGACAAACAGCTATCCCTTACAGATCCGGATTCCCGTTCCATGACCAGCGGCGGCAAAAGAACCGGAACGGTAGGCTACAACGTACAGGCCGCCGTAGACACGAAGCACCACCTGATCGTTGAACACGAGGTGACCAATGTCGGAGGCGATCATGGACAACTCAGCAGGATGGCCCTGGCAGCAAGGGAGGCGATGGGCAAGTCTGGACTGAAGGTGCTAGCCGATCGAGGCTACTTTAGCGGCCCTGATATCCGCGCGTGCGAACTGGTCGGCATCAAGGCGTATGTCCCCAAGCCACTCACCTCGGCATCCAGGAAGAAAGGTCTCTTTACCAAACGCGACTTCATCTACATCGCAAAAGACGATGTCTATCGATGCCCAGCTGGTGAGCGTGCTGTTCATCGATTCACGACTGTCGAGCATGACATGAATCTGCGGGTGTACTGGCCCAGCGCCTGCCCGCGTTGCCACCTCAAGGAGCGCTGCTCGCCCAGCGACTATCGCCGCATCCGACGATGGGAGCACGAACATATACTGGAATCCATGCAGCGGCGGCTGGACCGCAAGCCAGACGCAATGACCATCCGCAGAAGTACGGTCGAGCATGTATTCGGTACGCTCAAGCACTGGATGGGTGCCACACACTTCCTGACCCGCAAGCTTGGACCGGTGAGTACCGAAATGAGCCTTCAGGTGTTGGCTTACAACCTCAAACGCGTCATGAATATACTTGGGTTTGCGAGGACGATGAAGGGCCTGAGAACGGCTGGAGGATGAGGCCCGAGGGGCCTTCTTGCGGCTTACGCCGTTAGCGCGATCGCTCGACCTTCCAAACGAAGGTTCGGCTGCCCGGTGAATCTACCTCGACAGCAAAAAGTCTGTTTCCACACAGGCTCGGCCACGAACGGTCATTGGGCCGACACGCCCAGATTGGCGACAATCGCCAACGAACCAATACGCATTTCTTAATAGTCAAATATCGTTATTTATTAAAAGATTCACTCTCGATATAAAAAGCGCCGTGATATGTTTTACTTTCGTAACGAAGAATTTTATCTTCGGAGAAGAAACGGAGAGAGATAATGATTGTAGATACGATAGGATTCCTGTTAAATAAAATAAGATTTATCTGGACGAGAAGTCGGTTCAATCGATTGAATTCAGCAGGATCCAGGTTCGGCTGGAGTGTGCTCATTATGGCGCTGTTCGGGTGCCAGGCTGCGATCGGCCAGACCAATACACCCGTGACAGGTATTAACCTGGGCAGCGAAATCAACGACATCCTCAACCAGAATCCCAACAACCCAAGCTATCAACAACTACATGGCCGCCGTCGCGGCGACGAACGTCCGCTGGGTTCGAATCGGCATCGACTGGGCGCAAACTCAACCCTCGCAAACGACGATCAACTCCAGCGATCCTAATCCAGGCACAAGCAGCGGATTGACGTGGGGAGTGGCGGACACGCTCATTCGTGCCGCCCGTAACAACGGCTTACGGGTGCTGGGCCTGATTACACTAACCCCTCCGTGGGCAGTGAGCTCAGAGTGCTCGAGCAGCTACCAGCAGGCGAACGGGGTTTCATCCTGGCTGTGCGCGCCGGATCCCGCGCTCTATACCAGTTTCGCTCGGGCCGCTGCCAAACATTACAGCAGCGATAGCTATGGCGGTGAGGTCGACGCGTGGGAGATCTGGAACGAGCCCAACTGCGGCATTGATTTCAAGCCTCACGATCCCGCTCTCTACACGACGATCCTGAAGAGCGTCTATCCGGCGATCAAGCAGGCAAATCCTCGCGCCTATGTATATGCCGGTGGTAGTTCAGGCTGTACCACGTATCCGAATAATACAAGCGGCGCGTTGCCGTCGAACGGTATCGCAGGGCTCGTTAATTCGACCAATTCCAGCTTCCCGGCGCCTACGCAATGGGACCCGCGCGACTGGCTGGCGGTGATGTACGCGGACGGTGCCCAAGGGTACTTTGATGCACTTGCCCACCACCCCTACTGTTATGGCGACGACTGGCAGTCAGCGCCCGACCAGTGCCCGAGCGCGACGCTCAATTCGACGTTCCCGCAATACTCGAATCCGTTCAACATGATGTGGCATACCTTTTCATCTCCCTCGTATGGCTGGCCGTCCAGCAGCGGGAATACATTCTCGAGCTACACGGGCACGAGCCTGCGCGACCAGATGAGTGCGCACGGCGATGGAGCGAAGACGATCGCCCTCACGGAGTTTGGCGTGCCGACCACCGGCTCGGATGGTGCGACAAATTTCACGGGGCAATTGGGCGGTTCTTCGACGCAGTACACGAACGCCAATTTCCAAACCTTGCAGAATGCGCCGTACTACACACAGGCCAATCAGGCACGCGAATATAGCGCTCTGATGGCCTGGATCGGGCAGCAAACGAAGGGGGCGTACGGTCCGGTGTATGCGTACTCTTATTCGGATCAGGCGCTGTCCTTGCCCGGCAGCACGAACATCTACGAACCGTACTTCGGCATTATGACGCTCGGTTCGACGACTGGCTCGACGGGCACCCCGGGTGCGGCGAAGATCGAAGGCACCTCTCAGGCGGCATCGAGTCAGTACTACCCCGCGTGGCCTAATTTCGGTGCAAGTGCAGCGGCTGCCGCTGCCGGCACAGGCGGATACGCACCGATAGGTCCGGGCTGGTTCAACGCGCAGGGGAACTAACTGCAGCGATGGGCATTCATGTTCATCAGTTTGAGCCGTGCGTTACACGACGAATTCCAGCAGCGCACGGTTCGCCCAAATCATGCCAGCATACCAAACGTTCACGACTCCCATTTGCCCAGGAGCAAGCCTCCAGAGTGTCTTCGCGAAACCAGAATCTCACTTTCAGAGGCGACAGAAGGAGTCTGCGCTGATGAAATAATTTGAGTTGGCGTCGGATTCGAGCGAAGCGACTTTCAATATATGAACGGCCGCTATCCGGCAACCCGGTCGTCCGTTCAGAGTCGGCTACAGTCTGACGCGCGATGCGCAGCACGGGAGTCTACGAGTGCGGGACATCACGCAAGGTTCGGCGAGTTTCGGTCCTTCGCTCGCGTGTCTGAATGAACGCTCAACGCAGGAGACTGCCGAATGGCAAACGTCGATCAATTCAACAATCACCATTGGATTAAGGGGCTGGTCTTCGGGCACACAGACGCCATGTTCATTGAGTCAAGATGCACTTCCAGTTCTGGCACACTTCGATACACATCGAAACATCGGCCGCGTGGGTGCCTTTATAGTTAGCCTCGGCGTGCAGCGGATGACATTGTATGGCGCCCTAATATATCCGAGTGAGGAGGTGCCATGAACCAGACTATCGATCCCTCGATCACCCACATTTACGAGGCTTGGCACGACAGGGTGCGCAAGAGGGATCTGGCCGGTACGGCCGCGCTCTATGCGGAAGACGCCCTGCTCGAGACACCGCTAGCGCTGGCCGTCTATCCTGAGCGTCGGTCGGGCCTGATTCGCGGGCGCATTGCTATCAAGACATTCTTCGAAGACAGCATTCGCAAATTCCCGAGCGATCTTGCTCAGTGGTATCGAACCGGCACGTTTTTCGCAAATGGTCAGCAATTGACGTGGGAATACCCACGCGAAGCACCGAAAGGCCAGCAAGTCGATCTCATGGAGATGATGGAGATTGGGCACGGCCTGATTCAATGCCATCGCGTCTATTGGGGGTGGTACGGCGTGCGACTGTTGACGCCTGCGCTTGCACACAGCAACGAGAGCGCGTCCAGCGCGGGCGGGAATGCGCTGCCCGCCGATGCACTGAGGTAATCATCCGTTCCGGCAAAAGGAAGGCCATGGTCAATGCGACTGGCAAGCGCGAGGTGGTAATCGTAGGAGGGGGCGTAGCGGGCATCGCGGCTTTTGTCAGCGCAGTCAGGAACCGGAGTGTTTCGCGCATCGATATCGTCGATCCGCGCGGTATTGGCAATGGGATCGCGTTTGCCACGACCGAGCCCGCGCTGCTGTGTAATACATCCGTCGAGACGATGTCCCTGCTTGACGACGATCCATACGACTTTTTGCACTATCTTCGCGCGCAGGCGATGACCGTTTCGCCTGACGCGTTTGTTCCGCGCTTTCTCGTCTCGCGCTACCTTGCCGACCGCTATTCACACTATCGGATGCTGGCGCGCGACGCCGATGTCGGGCATCGTCATTTTCGGGCGACGGCGCGTACGATAGAGAAGCATCCCGCGGGCGGATATCGCGTGTTGCTCGACGACGGCACTTCGCTCCAGGCGAGCGATGTCGTGATCTGCACAGGTAGCGGTGCGCCGTTCCTGCCGGACGCGCTGCGATCGCATATCGGTGCGCCAGCACTGTTCGAATGTCTGTACCCGGAGCGGCGCGTGATTGAGCACCTGCCGGCGTCGTGCCGCGTTCTAGTCTTGGGCAGCCGGCTGTCGGCGGTTGACGCGGCACTGCTCGCGTGCGGCGCGGGGCATTCCGTGGTGATGGCGTCCCCATCGGGCCGGTTGCCCGCCGTACGCACCGCAACGCCGCGACAATGTCCCGTCGAGATCGACGAAGCAGCAATTGCTCGGCTCGATTTATCGAGCCCACTGCTTTACCGGCGTCTGCTGCGGCAGGTTGCACGGTCGGCTGAGGGGGTCGCCGGACGGCCGTTGCGCAGCCAGATCGACCGTTCCACCTATGCAGCGGAACGGCTCGCACGAGAAACTGGTTTGGCCCGGAATGGTGCGACCGATTGGCAGAACATCTTGGTGCGCTACATGGACCTTGCCGAACAGCTGTTGCGCGGTGGCACGCTCGAGACGCGAAACCGGGCGCTCAGCAACTGCGCCACAGCAGTCGGCCGGTATCTGTTTGCATTGCCGCTGGAAACGGCAGAGAAGCTTCTGCGTTACATGAGCGAAGGCCGATTGCAGGTGAAGCCAGCAGTGCCCGAGCGCTTACGTCGGGACGAGCGGTGGCGTGTCGAATGGACCAGCGGCGCACTCGACAGCTTCGACGTCGTGATCTGCGCGACGGGTTTTCAGAGGCAGCGCTTCCATGCAACACACGATTCGCTCGCGTTGACGGCAGACCCTCTGTTGCCTGTCACGGCGCCGCGCGTATCGCAGGACCTTCGCGTCTGGCTGCCCGAAGCAAGCGATCCCGAACGTATCTGGACTGCGGGCATCGCCTCCTACCTCGCCGCGCCGATGGTCAATGCGGTCTATCAGTCGGTTCGTCAGGCTACCGAAATAACCGGTGCGTGGCGTTTCAGCTAAAGCATCCAGCCACAACACATTAACTGCCGGCTCGAGCTGGTGCACAGCGCGTTTTCAGGGAGGAAAAGTATGAGGCTTTATGGCGACCGGGGATCGAGCAATACGCGGCGCGTTCTGACTACAGCACGGCACGTTCAGCTCGACGTGGAGTTCATCTTCGTCAATCTGTTCGCCGGAGAAAATCGCACGCCGGCGTACCTCGCGCTGAATCCTAACGGGACGATTCCGACTTTCGTCGACGGCGATGTAGTGCTGTTCGAGGCCTCGGCCATCATGATCTATCTAGCCGAGAAGGCGGGCTCCATCCTGTGGCCGGCCGGCGCCGCCCGTTTCGAAACCCTCAAATGGATGTTCTGGGCCGCCGAGCATTTCCGTCGCGGCCCCTCCATGCTGATTGAAGAGCGTTTCATCAAACCAATTCAGGGACATGCGGAAGATGCGGCGCTGGTCGGCGATGCGCTGAAGTCTATCCATCGCTATGCAACGGTGCTTGACGCCCATCTGCGCGACCGCCCGTTCGTGGTCGGACACACGTTGACGCTGGCCGATATCGATTTGGCCGCGCCGTTTAGCCACCTTCCGCGCACGCGCGCACCGTTCGACGCCTATCCTAATCTGATGGCCTGGCACAAGCGTCTGCTCGATGGCGTTCCCGCGTGGCGTTCCACCGGCGAAGATCTGGAGCGCCGAATCGCCGAGATACAAAGCACCTCCACCGCCGCGCGGGCGCGAGTTGCATAGCCGCGCATCGGCCACGCGGCTGCACACGTCATGCAAACGCGGGTTGCTCGTCTGTTCGACTGTCAGTTTTGGGCAGCAGCGAGGCTTCGCCGATATCGCGTGCGATGCCGAAGTGTTTTTCCAGCGACACCCATCCCTTGGTCGTGATGGTCACCGAGCGCGTAACGGGAGACTTGCGCATCCAGTCCCATACAAGAAAAGCGTCCATTAGCCGGGCACCCAACGGTCCGGCAATGTGGTACTGCCGTTCGGTCCAGTCGAGGCATTGCCGCGCATGCCCCGCCTGCTCCGGAGGCTGGGCGTCCGCGTCGACGCCGAGTTGCTGCAGCCACGCGCTGCCGCACGCGGTGAGTGCGTACTGGCGGTCGCCGGCCTCGATGACGAAGCCTCGCCTGAGCATGCTTTGAGTGACGGCGACGCCGATCTGACCCGCGAGGTGGTCGTAGCAGCAGCGCGCGAAGCGCAGCTCGCGGGCCGAGCGATTCGGTGTGTTCCGCCAGGCCGGCGTGACCGGGCCGATCGAAGCGAGGCTTTCGAGCGCGTGCGAAATGTGCGCGCCGGCGAGCCGGAAATAACGATGCCGCCCCTTGCTTTCGACAGTCAGCAGGCCGCCGTCGAGCAGCTTTGCAAGGTGCGAACTGGCGGTCTGCGCAGTCACGCCCGCCGCTTCGGCAAGTGCGCTCGCCGACAAGGCATTGCCGTTAGCGAGCGTGATCAGAATCACGGCGCGGACCGGCTCGGCGATGAGATGCGCAACGGTTGAAATATTGTGCTGGCTCATTATTTCAGCTTCCGGAAATTGATGCGTTTGGCTAGCAAAAAATTTTCGACTGCACACTTCGATACGCTCCGAAGCATTCTCGGCTTTCACCAGTTTATAGTCAACAGGAGAACTGATGAATGAATGGGGGCTTGGACACTTGAATAATGAAAATAATTGTCAAAACCGGGTATTAACGGCGACGAGTCTCAGCTACGTCATCGTCATATTAGATACATCCATTGTCAATGTTGCATTGGAACCCGTCGCTGCGAGTCTGGGATCGGATATTACCGGCCTGCAATGGGTCGTCAACGCCTATACGCTGACATTTGCGAGCCTGTTGCTGAGCGGTGGTGTATTAGGCGACCGGATCGGTGCAAAAACCGTCTATCTCATCGGCCTGCTGGTTTTCGCCTGCTCGTCGGCGCTGTGCGGATTTGCACCGAATTTGCAGATTCTTGTCGCTGCCCGGATCCTGCAAGGTGTCGGCGCGGCGTTACTGGTGCCGTGTTCGCTGACACTCATCAATAGTGCTTTTCCAGTTGCGCAGCAGCGAGCCAGTGCGATCGGCGTGTGGGCTGGATGCGGAGGCGTCGCGATGGCGGCAGGGCCACTTGCCGGCGGCTTGCTGATTCATCTGTTGGGCTGGCGAAGCATTTTTCTCGTGAACGTGCCGATTGCGCTAATTGGCGCCTGGCTTACCACGCGCATCGAATCCGCGCGTCCGGCCGCGTCTGACCGGCCGTTGGACCTGGCCGGGCAGGTGCTCGCCATCGTTGCGCTTGGTGCGTCGGTGGCGGTCCTGATCGAAGGGGCGAAGTTGGGGTGGCATGCGCTCGCCATCCGCGCCGGCGTCGTAACCGCCATCGCGGCGTGGATTGCGTTCGTGCTGGTCGAAGCCACACGCCAACAACCCATGCTGCCCCTGAGCTTCTTTCGGAGTCCGGCATTTTCGGCATCGGCGTTTGCGTCGATGATCTCGGGGCTGGTGTTCTACGGCTTGTTCTTTCTGCTGAGCCTCTATTTTCAGTCCGCGCGCGGCTGGCCGCCGTTGCAGACCGGCCTCGCGTTTCTGCCCTTAACCGTGATGGTGACCATCGGCAGCTTCGCTTCCGGTGCGTTGAACAAAGCGTATGGCGCACACAGGCTCGTGTGCGGCGGCTTCCTGCTGTACGCGCTGGGTTTCGCCGGGTTGCTTGCACTGGCCGACAATGCGCCGTATTGGCGGATTGCACTCTGTTTTCCGGCGGTCGGCTTCGGTGCCGGCGTGATTACGCCAGCGGCGACAGCCGCGTTGATGGCTGTGGTGGATAAGGCGCGCGCCGGTGTCGCGGCGGGCGTGCTCAATGCAAGCCGGCAAACGGGTTCCGCATTCGGGGTTGCGATCTTCGGCGCGCTGATGAGCACGATCCAGCCACTCGACGCCGGGGTTCGCGTCGCGGTCTATCTGGCTATCGGCCTGTCACTGCTGGCAGCGCTTCTGTGGAGCCTCGCCTCGGTACTCGCCACCCGTCACGCCCGCGGTACTGCGTAGCCGACATCGCTTTTCTTGTACCCACAGCAAGCTGGCATGCGCCGCGTTCGCGCCGCGCATGGCGTCTCTCTGCGCCTTTTCGAAGCTCCGTTTCATCCGTCAAAGGGATTTAAACCATGCACCTTACGTCAGCACATGCGGTAATGGATCTGGTAGGAATCGGCATAGGACCGGCGAATTTGAGCCTTGCGGCCCTGTTGCGCCCGCATCCGCAAATCAAAGGCCGATTCTTCGACAAGCGTAGCGAGTTTCAGTGGCATTCAGGCCTGATGCTCCCGCAGGCGGCACTCCAGGTGCCCTATCTGAAGGATCTGGTGAGCCTCGTCGATCCCACTAACGAGCTCTCGTTCCTGTCGTTTCTGGTCAAGCACAAGCGCCTGCTGTGCTTCATCAACGCGAATTTTCCGCAGGTACTGCGGCGCGAATTCAACCAGTACTATCGTTGGGCTTGCGAACAGATTCCGGATCTGCAATTCGACAGTGACATCGAGTCGGTCGATATCGAAGGCGGCCTCCTCGTCGTGAAAGGCTCCGGCGGAACCCAGGCAACCCGCAACCTCGTCCTCGGCACGGGCCAGCAGCCGAGCGTGCCGGCCTGCGCCAAGCCGTGGCTCGGCGCGACCTTGCTACATGCGTCGCAATACCTGCTCAACAACAATCCGGTTCAGGGCAAGCGCGTGGTCGTGGTGGGCGGGGGCCAGACAGGCGCGGAGGTTTTCCAGCATCTCATTTCCGATACGGATGCCATGCCGGCAAGCGTGGCTTGGGTATCGCGCCGCTGGAATTTCTTTCCGCTCGACGAGTCGAGCTTCACCAACGAGCTCTATACACCTGAATACAGCGACTATTTCTACGGTCTGCCCGAAGCGCGGCGGCGCCAATTGCTCGCCGAGCAGAAGCTGGCGAGCGACGGCATTTCGCCTTCGCTGCTCGAGTCGATTTACCGGCGCGTCTATGAGTTGCGCAATGTGCTTGGGCATCCCTGCGATCTCCATCTTCAACCCGGCCGCGAGCTGGTGGACGTCACCCGCAACAAGGGTGGTTGGGCGCTCGAGTTGACGCATGCACATTCGGGCATTCACGAAGCGCTCGATGCCGACATCGTCGTGCTGTGCACGGGCTACGACTACGGCATGCCGACTTTCCTCGATCCCATCGCCGGGCGGATCGATACGAACGAAGGGGAGTTCGTCGTCAACGAGGATTACTCGATCAGATGGGACAGCCCGCAAGGCTGCCGGATTTACGTTCAAAATGCCGCGCGCAGCCAGCGCGGTATCGCCGATCCCAACCTCGGCCTGATTCCGTGGCGCTGCGCGCGGATCATCAATAGCGTCGCCCAGCGCACGGTGTACGACGTGGAAGTGCCGGCGTCCTTCGTGAGTTGGGATACACGAAGCCATTCCGGACGAGAAGCGAGCCCCGGCCTGCGAATGGCTTCGTAACGCACCCGGTCAGGCGCGAGATTCGTTTAAGGATGGCTATGGAAAATCACTTGGGAGATGCAACGGCGGACGTGGTGGCGACACCTTTTCCCGTCATATCGGAATGGCAGGAAGCCGTGGATATTGAAGGCGTGAAGCTGTTCATGCACAGCTTCACCGACGGGATGGCCAGCGCGCCGCTGCGCACTTCGCGGTTCACGATCCGGCCCGGTTGCGGGACGCAGGAAGACAAGCATGCGGTCCGTGAGATCTGGTTTATCTCCGAGGGCACCGTCGACGTCTTTTACGACGATGGCCGGCATCCCGTGAGTGCCGGGCAAGCGGTATTTTTCGAGTCGTGGAAGCCGCACTTCGCGCGGAATAACGGCGATGTCGATGCGCAGATTTTTTCCGTGTGGTGGGCATGATGATGACTGACCGATACGATCTGGCGATCGTCGGCGGCGGCATAGTCGGCGCATGGACCTTGTATCTAGCGACTCTGCGCCACCCGCGATGGCGCATCGTACTCGTTGATCGCCACAGGGTGGGCGACGGAGCTACCGCGCATTCGGCCGGCGTGCTTCTTGCCACGGGGCGTTCAGCGCGCGAACGGAAGCTGGCGGCAATCAGCGCTGACCTCTACGCCGATGTGCAGGCGCCGTTCGGCTTGAACACGACTCAGGCGGACGTGTTCTGGGTTGCCGACGCGCAATCCAGTGACGAGGTGCGCGCGGTTGCGGTCGATTTCTCGATCGGTGGTGGCTCGATCCCACAGACCGAACTCGAAAGCAGGCTCGGCCTTTCGGCGCGTCTCGACGCCGCGCAGACTGTGTTGCGCGGCGGCACGGCGGTCAGTCACGATCCAGGGCTCATCGCCAGGTCGTTGATCAGTGCAAGTCTGGGTTCGGCGACCGTGAGCTGCGTGGAAGGCGCCGCCGTGACGATGATGCGGCCGTCCGCAACGGGCGCCGAGCTACGGCTGGCGGACGGTCGTGCGTTCCACGCCGGGCGCTCCGTGGTTGCCGTCGGGCCGTGGATCGTGGAGGAGCCTTTCGAAGCGTTCGCCGACGCGCACGACGTGCGGATTAAGAAAGTCGTCGCCTTGCACGTCGACCGCTCGCCGCAGCCTGACGCCGCAGCCGTGTTCTTTCCACAAGACGACGCCTATCTGATGCCGTTGCCCGCGCGCAATCAATGGTTGTTCAGCTTTCGCAGCGACGAATGGGACTGTCGGCCTCGCAAGCACGCTCTAGAAATCAGCGAGCGCGACCGCGACGTGGCCAAAGGCGTCTTGCGCCGCTATCTGCCGGAGCTGGCCGACGTCTGCTGCGGTGGCCGGGTGTTTTGCGACGCCTATACATCGACAGGGGAACCGCTGGTCTCGCTCGACCAAAGCCGCGCGGCGGTCTTTGCCGGTGCCGGCGGCGGTGCGGGCTTCCGGCTGGCGCCGGGCATCGCTGATGAAGCGTTGCGCCTGATCGAAGCATGAGGCAAACGCCTCGCCCTCTTCCTGTTTCTTTCAAATGCACGCACACATGGACACTACTGTGAACTCTTCGAGGCGGAAGTTTTTCCTGATGCCTATACCGCCGACGCCGAACGGCCGGCTGCATCTCGGCCATATCGCTGGGCCTTATCTGCGGATGGACATGCTGTGCCGCTATCTGCGCAGTCAAGGCCATCATGTACGCGTCGTGTCCGCCGTCGATGGCTTCGACTCGTACGTGCTCTGGAAGGGACTACAGGAGACCCGCCCGCCGAAAGAAGTCTGTCGTGACTATCATGCGCAGATTGCCCGCGATCTGGCGGCGCTCGATATCGAAGTCGACGATTTTCTCGATCTGGTGCAAGGGCCGTACGCACTCAGCCATGCTGACAACGCACGGCGCGCTGTCGAGACGCTCGTGGCGAGCGGTTGCACCGAAACCATCATCGAGAAGGTGCTGTACAGCCGCGCGACCGGCCGGTACCTCGCAGGTGCATGGCTGACAGGCCAATGCCCGCAGTGCGAAGCGCCGGCGGCCGGTTATTTTTGCGAGGCCTGCGGTGCCCACTTTCGCCCTGAGTCGATGCTCCATCCCAATCCGCGGATGGGCGACGCCGATCTGGAATGGCGTGAGACGGAAAACCTCTTCCTGCGCGTGCCGGATGAAGCGGAACTCGTGCGGCGGCTGCAATCCGCAGGTGCGCCGGAAAAGTTCATCGCAGTAGTGCTGCGGTTTTTATCGCGCGAGCGTGGCCTGGTCAGGCTGACTGCACCCGGCGATTGGGGCGTCGCCTGGCCGGCGGACCGATGGGGCAATCCCCGGGTGCTGTTCGAGGCCGGGTGGGAGTATGGCTTGACGTGCGGCGAGCGCTACGCGCAGATGGAGGGTGGCGAGGATCATCCGATGGTCCACGGCAGCGATGTGACTACGCTGGTCAGTTTTGGCATCGACAATGCTGTCCTGCTGCTGGCGGGCTCGGTTGCGGTGATGAATGCATTGCCGGAGCGTCAGCCGTTCGATCACGTGCTGACGAACTATTTCTATAACCTTCAGGGCTCCAAGTTTTCGACTAGCAGGCTGCATGTCGTTTGGGCTGCCGATATCGTCGACATGACACCTGCGTCGAGCGATGCAGTGCGTTACTTTCTGGCTCGCGAGAGTCCGGAAGAGCAGACGACCAACTTCGACGTGGGCGACTTTATCCGCTTCGTCAACGATGACCTGGCAGTCACGATGCAAGCGCGGATCGACGCTGCGTGGGAAACGCTGGCGCGAGGTCCGCAGCGCGAGTGGTCCATTTCGACTTCGGTGGCCGAGCGATTCGAGGCGTCGTCGAGTACGCTGGATCACGCATTTCGACTCGATGCCGTCTCCGTGCGCGCTGCGTGTGCCGTGCTGCTTGCATGGGTCGGCCTGCCGCGGGTCGATCTCGGGAGTCCGGAGGAGGCGTACGGTTGGCTCAAAGGCCTCGCGTACTTTGCCGCGCCGGTCATGCCCAGGCTGGCTGTCGAACTGTGGCGCGCGCTCGGACATGAAGGGATGCCGTTGCGGCGCGAGGTGCTTTGCGCGTCGACACCGCATGTGCAAGGCAACTTCCGCACATGGTTCTCACCGCTGTCGCTGGAATTGCTAAGTCCATGTCTGCCAGCCAGCCTGTCGCTCGATGGGGTGGAAAGCCATGCATGAGACCGCTGACGTCGTGGTGATAGGTGGCGGCACGACCGGTAGCAGCGTCGCATTGCATCTCGCCCGGGCTGGTCTGACGGTAAGATTGCTGGAGCGCGGGACAATCGCGTCGGGCGCGTCCGGCGATTCCCCTGGCATTGTTCGCCAGTACTATGCGAACCCCGCGCTGGCCCGACTCGCGGCGCGTGGCTTGCGTGCCTACCGGCAATGGGCCGAGATTTTCGACGGCGACTGCGGTTATCAGCGTACCGGTTTTCTGACCGGGGTGGACCACGCCGAATGGGAACGCGCATGCGGACAGGTACATCAACAACAGTCAGATGGCATTGGCGTAAAACTCTGTTCGCCGACGCAGATGCGAGCTTCGATGCCCGACTTCGACGCCGACGGTCTCGCTGGCGCTATATACGAGCCGGATGCCGGCTACTGCAATGCGCGCGCGACAGCGCAGTCTTTCTCGCAGGGCGCGCGGCGGTTCGGTGCGGTCGTCGACGAGCAGCGGGCCGCGCGCCGGATTCACACGCTCAACGGGCGGGTGACGGGTGTGGAAACCGACCGCGGCCGGATCGATACCGCCATCGTGGTCAATGCCGCAGGCCCTTGGGCGGCGTCTCTTGCTGCGACTTGCGGCGCCAATCTGCCGATATCCGCATCGAGACAAAGCGTTGCCATCTGCAGGATTGCGGGACAGGCGGAGGAAGCGCGGCTGCCCGGCTATAGCGAAAGGGGGAGAGGTTTCTATCTGCGGCCGGATAGCCCTGGCGTCTATATGATCGGCTCTCTCGCTCCGGCCGACAGTGGGCCGGTGGGTCCTGACGCGCTTCGCTGCCTGATGGACGGTGACGCGACCCGCCGATATTGCGAACGGGCCGCGCAGCGATTTTCCCGGCTTTCGGAGGCGTTGCCGATAGGCAGCAGAGTGTCATTTTTCGACGATACCCCCGATGGAAATCCGATCGTAGGCGTTGATCCGCGCGTCGAAGGGCTGATTGTCGCTGCGGGTTTGTCGGGGCACGGATTCAAATTCGCGCCGGTGTTTGGACAGGAAATCGCCGCATTGATCGGCGGAGGAAAAATGCATGTTGACCTGCACCAGTTTAAGGTTAGCCGATTTCTCGATTAACGTTCGGCGGTGCCGTTGAGATTGTGGCTATTGAAGCTGATCACTTTTGCGCGACGGATTGCGCTTCCCCGAAACGTCGCGACTGCAAGAGCGATTGCTATGGTCCACCGTTCCGAATGTCTGCTGTGAGGAAATCGGAAGGGCCGTTCCGGGTCCAGCTTGTGTGGAAACTGGTTTTTCACTGCTATGCGCGCGATTGCCGATCAGGTCAATCTCGTTCGACCCAGACAGCTTGCACCGATCGACCGTCGCGTGCGCAACAAAGCCTCTCAGGGCTTTAGCTTTCGACCATCTTCATAGCCTTCAATGTTCCCTGAACGCCGAGTATGTTCATCACCCGCTTGAGGTTGTAAGCCAACACCTGAAAGCTCATCTCCGTACTCACCCGCCTGAGCGTCCTGGTCAGGAAGTGTGCGGGGCCCATCCAGTGCTTCAGCGTGCCGATGACACCGAAGACATGCTCGACGGTACTTCTGCGGATGGTCATGGCGTCACGTTTCCGGTCGAGCCGACGCTGCATTACTTCAAGCGCATTCTCGTGCTCCCATCGCCGAATTCGACGATAGTCAGACGGTGAACATCGTTCCTTGAGGTGGCAACGTGGGCACGCGCTGGGCCAGTAGACTCGCAGATTCAGGTCATGCTCGACGGTCGTGAATCGATGGATCGCGCGCTCGCCAGCAGGGCATCGATACGTGTCGCTTTTCGCTATGTAGATAAAGTCGGTCTTCGTAAACAGACCTTTTTTCCGGGATGCCGACGTGAGCGGCCTGGGAACATACGCGCTGATGTCGTTCAGATCGCATGCCCTTATCTCCGGCCCGCTGAAGTAACCGCGGTCCGCAACAACCTTCAGCTTCGATCTGCCCATCGCGCGCTTCGCAGATATCGCCATTTTGCTGAGTTGTCCATGATCGTTCCCGACATTGGTTACTTCGTGTTCAACGATCAGATGATGTTTCGTATCAACTGCTGCCTGGACGTTGTAGCCCACTATGCCGGAGCCTCTTCCACTCGTTGCCATCGAGCGTGCGTCCGGATCCGTCAGCGACAACTGCTTGTCCCGCTGCTTTTCCAGTTGCCTGCCGATCTGCTTGAGCTCACGCATCTGCTGGCGCAGCACGGCAATCTTCTCGTAAAGCCTGACCGTCTTTACATCGAATCCGGTAGGACTGGTGCGGTCTGCGCTTTCAATCAGATCGAGATATCGCTGCACGCTTTCCTCGATCTGCTTCTGGCGCTTGTCGATTTTGCTTGCCGTGTAGTTGCTGTCGCGGGTGTTTGATGCCTTGAACTTGCTACCGTCGATAGCCACCATGTCACTGGATAGCAGCTTGAGCCCGCGACACAGTTCGACGAAACGCCGGCATACGTTGCGGATCGCCGCGCCGCTGTCACGGCGGAAGTCCGCGATCGTCTTGAAGTCCGGAGCGAGCCGTCCTGTCAGCCACATCAGCTCAACATTGCGTTGGCATTCGCGCTCAAGTCTCCGGCTCGACGGTATCCGGTTCAGATAGCCGTAGATATAGATCTTCAGCATCACGCCAGGATGGTAAGACGGCCGGCCCGTGAGCGCCGGAGTGGAACCGTTGAAACCGAGCTCCGCGAGATCAAGTTCGTCGACGAAGGCATCGATTACTCTCACGGGATTGTCCTGCCCGATGTAGTCATCGACACATTCGGGAAGTAGTGCGACCTGCTTGCGGTCATCGCCTTCAACGAATCGCTTCATGAGTCACCCAGTCTCAGCGCGTTGATTCAGTTTAGGCGATCAATGCGTTTTCACACAGGCTGGGTCGATCAGCGACGCTCGCGCTGCGGCACAACTGGTTTCCGGAGTAAAAATCCGATGGCAACCGATGGGCTCCGCGGATTCATATGACCGCATCAGGATGCATACTCCGCGCGGCGACGGGAATGGGCGAGCGACGGGAAACCCGACTATGCCGGGAAAGGAGAACCGGCGTCAGTCGCAACGGGATCGAGAGCGGATCTGCCGCGGACGGCCCGCGCCGCTTCACGATATCGACCGTCAGACCGTCAGCCGAAGGCTTGATAGCCAGGCGCAGTAGCGCCGGCGACGCATCCTGAAGGGTAGCGAGTGGCCGCACAATGAAGAAAAGCGTCTCTGACGACTGCGCGGCCAGATGCAGCCGCCGGAGCGAGGCTGACTGGATGTGTTGGGCCCAGAAGAGAAGCGCACCGCAGCTGCCGGTGGATAGAAGGTGGTGAGACGCAGGGTCTCACGAGCGCAACGATCGGCTTCGAACCGGTAAGTTTACCTGGTTCAGCGCATACCCAGACCCAGTCACAGCACGAGATACGCGACAGATATCCATGTTGCATAAAGCCGACCTGCGAGACGTGACCTTCGCCGACCTTCATGCGCTCAAGGACAACCAGATACCGGAATCGCACACGCTCGATTTCAAGCGCGATTTCTCGTTCGACAAGGAATCGCGTGTGAGCCTCGCCTGTCACACGCGGTCGCGAAAGCGACGCGTCGGCGCAGCTCGTGCGTGCCAACTTACTGTTTCGCTTCCGCGGTCAACGGCCGTGTCGACGCGAGGTGACTGCGCGTTCCAGCAGTCGTGCCCAGCGCAATCCCAAATATGATCATCGCTGCGGAGACGAGCAGACCGGTATCGATCTTTTCGCCGAGGAGGAACGCTGAAATCGCCATGCCGACAATCGGTGTCGCAAGCACACCAAGCGATGTCGTCGTCGCCGGTAGGCTACTGTTGACGATCGTCATCGCCCAATATGCGATGGCCACTCCGACAATGCTGCAGTACCCGAAAGCGGAAATCAGTTTCACGCTAGGGGCGAAGTGCGGAGTTCCCTCGAACGCACTCGCGAGTATCGTCAGGACGATTGCCGAAATGAGCGCCTGCCAGGGAACCAGTTGCAGCGGTGTCGAAACCCAGCGATGAACGCGTGTGTAGAGAATGCTCGCCGACCAGAACAGTGCGGAGAGCAGCAGCAACCCGTTGCCCATCACCGCATTGTGGTTATGCCAATCGAAGGCCCCAGGCTTGAACAGCATGCAGGTCCCGATCAACCCAATGATCACACCGATTATCCGTCGTGCAGGCATCGGCTCCTTCAAAAAGAGCCAAGCAGCCGGGGCCACCCACAGTGGGGTTGTGTAGCCGACCATGATAGATCGACCGACGGGTACGTATTTCAGCCCTATCGTCATCAGTACCACGAACACGGTCATGTGGCACAGCGAGGTGACGAGGACGATCGGCCAGTCACCGCGGCGCGGCACGATGAACCGGCCCGTTACCATCAACAGCAAAGCAAGTCCTACGGCGGCAGCTCCGTTCCGGATCGCGATCGCCCAAAGCGGAGGCACCTCTGCCACGATCACTTTGATAACGACCCAGGTGCCGCCCCACGACGCGACCACGATGCCAAACAGCAGCATTGCCACGTGCGTGGATGGCACTTTTAAAGTACTGGCAAGTTTCTGGCTACGCATCAGTTCGCTTCCTGTTGCATTAAGAGGCTGGTTCGTTGAATCGGTTCGCCATCCTGAGACACGATGGTGACATTCTCTTAGCTGAGAATTGTCGTTATCTGACGCGACTTCGTACGGTGACAGGACTAGTTGCCACGTCCCAACGAGAAGCTGACAAGAATCATGGGCCTGCGGTTATTCTTGCGCCGATGACGGCCACCGTGGTCGCAAGGGCCTCATTGCATGTGCCAATCGTGGCTGACCATGAGCGATTGACCGGTCAGCGCAGCTCCCGAAGACGACAAGAACAGCACCGTCTTCGCGATGTCCTCGACGGTCGTGAACATTCCGTTGGTGGTGCAGCTAAGCATGGCCTTCCTCACGACATCTTCGTCGCTGATGCCGAACGCTTTCGCGAGCTGCGGAACCTGCCTGTCGAAGAGCGGAGTGCAAACGAAGCCGGGACAAACGACATGCGACCGCACGTTGTGTGGGCCACCTTCGCTGGCCAGTGTACGTGCGAGGCCGAGCACACCGTGTGAGGCCGTCACGTAGGCCGATTTTAGCGGCGTGGCTTCGTGCGTGTACACCGAACCCATATAAATTACGACGCCGCCCCGGTTGCCCTCGTACATGCACCTGAGCGCAGCTTTGGTCGTGAGAAACGCGCCGTCCACGTAGATCGCGTTCATTTCTTTCCGGTCGGAAAACGAGAAACTCGCAATCGCGCCAGACGATCTGGATACCAGCATTTGATACGAGCACGTCGATCGTGCCGAACTCCGCAGCAACACGGGCCATTCCTTCATTCACGGCGCCTTCGTCCGTCACGTCCATCGCGACGGTGAGCGCCTTGCCGCCTGCGGCATCAATCGCTTTCGCTACCGCATTTGCGCCTTCGATGTTTAAATCCGCGATTGCGACGGCGGCGCCGGCCTTTGCGAGAGTTCGGGCGATCTCCTCGCCGATGCCGCTCGCTGTACCGGTCACCACCGCCACCTTTCCGTTAAGACTCTTCATGGATTTGAGAGATCGAAAATCATAGGGAACCGCGTTGAATCGAATTACGCCACCACTGAGCACGTTCCATCCAGCTGATCGAACACCTCTCTGGCCGCGCCCATCGCGTTCAGAGCCGCCGGAAAACCGGCGTAAAACGCGAGCTGAATGATCGCTTCCGCGATCTCGGCCCGGCTGATAAGGGAGCATCGCGGCCCATGCAAGGATCGAACTACCGGATTCGCACGGCAGCGTTTTCATCTCTTCGATCGAGATTTTGAGATTCGAGATTAGACCGGATTCATCGCAACCATGCCATTCGTACTCGCCGAAACCCACGCGCGCCGCACCGGACAGTTTCTCCGTCATGCACACGAGCCAGTCGCAACGAAATGTAGTCTCGCTGCTTGGCGGCTTTCCGATGCAAAATGTATAAACGTTCTCGTAGCGTTGCGCGAATTGACTTACCAACGCGTTGGATATCCCAGTAAGCCCTTTCACCGTAGTCGGAAATGATATCTCTGCCGTTCTGACATCCATCACGAGTTCGGCGTCGGCAGCGAATGCATGAGACATCAGATGCGGACGGTTCCCATCTTTAGCAAAAATGTAAGTCTCGATCGATTGGCGTAGCAGCGTCATTTCGCGTTTCCTGAAGCTAACGTTAATGTCGCGACGAGTCTACGCGATGCCTTCGCGCGGCGTTGTGATAACCCTCGTCTCAGACCGAAGTCTGACGGTTTCGCCGTTGGCGTACCTAAACGTCCGAATCTTGACGGCTCCCCAATTAGAACCCAATCCGCAAGGGCCCGGATTATGGACTGGAATGACGGCGCGACATAAAAAACTCAGCCGGGCCGTTTGACGTGCGCGAGACTCGCCGCGGCGCTTGCACGCCGCTTCTGTGCTTGCTCGAGCAGACACTGCAGCGTCACGGCAAATATCACCACCGCGATCCCGATGATGGTAGCCCCGAGCCATAGCTTTCGCCCGTTCGGGGCATCCATCGTCAGTCTGTCCCGCTGAATCGTAGAGCTACGGTTACGCATAGGTCACGAGCAACACGGCAGCAGCCATCATGACCACCGAAATCACCATGATCGCGTTATGAGCTGCGCGTGAGAACTTATAAATAGAATCCATGGCAATTACCTGTAATTTTGTCGATTAAATTCTATGTTCAATCCGGTCGAATAGTTTCAACAATCGCAAAGCGAGTATGAATAGTTGTAAAGCGGCCCGTGCTGTAAACGGAAATGCCACCTCTTGAGCCAGCGTTCGTGTTATTTTCTGGATCTGCTTAACGGAGAGCAACGCCAGTGTCCGGATAGCATCGATTGTTCGAAATCCTCCTGGCCTCAATCAATTGACCTTGTGCTTACACAAAAAGGAACGGGCCCTGAGGCCCGTAAAAGCGGGTAGACACCAGGCTGAAGCGCCGTTTCTTGACTCAGCACTCGCCTTTCTTCGCGTGTCCGGGGGGGCAGTGGTAGTGATCCTCGTGGCGCCGGTTATGGTCTTCTCACTCGGCGTTCCCAGTACCGATGACCGTCGTAATACCGATCGCCATGCCAGCCGGCTATAACCGGTGCCGGGGCGACGACGACGGCAGCGTCATGATGGCCCCGTTCCCAATTCTGCCGTTCCCAGTAGCGATGGCCGTCCCAGTACCGATCACCGTGCCACCCCTGTTGAACAATCACGGGAGCGCCGACTACCGGCGCAGGCGTGCCGATATTGACGTCCAGATTGACCGCGTGAGCTGCTCCGGCGATGCCAATTCCAAGGCTCGCGATCAACAACGACATGGAGGGATATTTGATATTCATACTCCGATCCACAATTAGATGGCACCAGGCTTGTCGCCGCAGTGGCTATGCGCGGCAAATGATTCGCTGGTCCGCTTTGAACGGGTAATCTTGCGTTGTCGTTGACTGAATGGCCTGAGGCAGTGCGTTATTTGACAATAGTTAGCGTTACGTAGGGCGTCAGCGGGTAGCCATTACTGAGAGCCAGTTCGCGTCACTGAAGCTGATCCATCAGCGACAGTCGCAACGTACTCGCTGAGTGCCTCGATCATGAACTTCCGTCCACTCCAGGGTCCCCTCACGCATAAAAATAGGCATTCTGTTAATCGCCGGCGTTGGAGAACGTTAGTGATTGTCATATATACCGTGTGGCGACCATCTAGCGCTTAATATGGCGACGACGGTATTTGCTCGGAATTGCGGCCGTCGGATTGTCTTTGTTTTGGCCTCTTGAGCCCGCGCGATATTCGCGCGGGTATTTTTTTGCCTGAATAAAAATCAACGATTAATGCTTGACTCGTGGCGTTTCCTGGATTACTCACTTCTCTGCAAGCCAATCCCAGCCGATGTGCAACGGGCCACGGGCGCAGGTCAATGAGCAGCAATTGGTGCCACCTGTTCGAGGTGGTGGAGCGCGATCGACTCGTTACCGTCGCGAATCGCCAGTTCGGCCGCGGCATTCAGGATACGAGACACCTCGCCGGTGAGCCCATCGCTGGCGGCCAGCACGTACTGTACGATATCCCGTTGCGCGAGATCAGAGGGGCGACGTAACGGCAAGATGCTAGCAAACGCGGACAGAAGTCGGCGAAACGTCTCACTTTCACGCCAGCGAGGCATCTCGAACGGGGTAAATCGGCTAACCATTTGCGTATCGCTTTGAAGGGCGATCACCGCGTCATCTGTGCCAACCAGGACAATGCTGGCGCGAAGATCGTTGGCGAGGAATTTCAGTAAGTTCAGGGCAGCACGCTGTTCGCGGTAGGTGTCAGCGAGGAGATGATGCACCGCGTCGACAATCAGCATGCGTGGGGCCGTGCGTCGCATCGGCTTTGTCAAGTCTCTCCGGGGTGCGTCGCGTAGGCAGAAGAGGCTCAATGGGACACTCTGAAAACCGCAGGCTGATGGCGTACCCGTCGTCATCGTAGGGCTCAGGCGTGCACACGCAGGATACGACTCGCGGCGCTTTGACTTGCACTCTGCTAAGTGCCGTTGAAAAAGGCGCGGGAACGCCAATCCTTGATGCGCCGATAGCCGCCGCATTCCCGGCAGTTCCGACGAAGCTTATCGTAGGCATTGATCTGATCTTGCGCCACAAGCTGTTGCAACGCCTCCAGGAGTTGACGGCCCTCAGTGAGGGACAACCCAAAGTCGGCAGGTGTAGCGCCATTCACGGGGCGGTTAAAGGAGCAGATGGAGGCCGGCTCGTCCGTTCCCTGCCGCTGCACAAATATCTTCCATCGCAGTTCCATGGCGGTCTCCCCAGTAGGTCAACTGTTGCAATTTATCCGACGAGCCTCCCCCAGATTTTGTCCACTCCCGGAATTAACGAACCTCAACACCCGGTGTTTGCGTGGCGCAAGCAATATCAGGAAGGCAGTCTGACAGTGGTGAAAGCAGGCGAATGCGTTGTGCCAGCATCTGAGCTGGTCGCCGCTGGTGACCGGTTGATGAGGGCCGCGGAAGGCGATGGTCTGGCGCAGGCGAGAAGGGATGCCAGGATGCTGATCGATAGCTAACACGAGCTGTAACAGTCAATTGTTGTGAACGTGGTGGAAGAGCCGTTTGCGCTCGCCTAGAGTTAAGGTTTCACTTTCACGTCCTTCAGGGCTGTGGGCGGCCGGTCAGCGGAGCAGGTCCGCGCCTAGCAGCCGGCGCGCTGCGATCATCATGAAGCCTTCCAGACATTGGTTCCTCGTTACGGCGTTGTGCGGCTTCGCCGCCGCACAGCCCGTGCTGGCCGCAGGCGATACATCGCCTCCTGGCCCAGTCGGTTCTGCATCGTCCACGCTATCGCCGCAATGCGACTCCGTCAGTTTCGCGACCGGCACGCGTCAGAACCGCGCCGCATGCCGGCGAATTTTCGCGCGACAGATACGTCCGACCGTGCAGACCTCTCCGCAAACGGCAGCGGACTTCGGCTCATAACGCTCGGCTCGAGCCATCGAAGTCTCAGAACATCCGAACGAACCCGGAAATCCCGAGCAGGGCGGACGCCCGCTGCGACGGCTCGAAGTTACGCCTCGCTCGCCTCGACCGTCCGCGACGCCAAGCTGCTTTGCCTGACTACCAGCTGAAACCCGACGTCGACCACCTGGGGCTCCAACGCGCGGTCCGGGTTCGCGGCAGCATCCGCGTCGCCCTGCGTTTCAAGCCGCCGCAACAACTCCTGCGCGATCCGCAAACCGATCGTCGCCGCGTGCGGCTGGATCGTCGTCAGCGGCGGCACGCAGACCTCGCTGAACGGCAGGTCGCCGAAGCCGGTCACTGCCAGTTGGTCCGGGACGCCGATGCCGCGCCGCTGCGCCTCGAACAGCACGCCCAGCGCCATCACATCGTTCGAGCAGGCAATCGCCTGCAAGCCGGGCATCGCTTCGAGCGCGGCGCCGAGCACGTCGCTGCCGCTGGTCGGCGACGCACTGCTGGGCACCTCGATCACGAACACGTCGACGCCTTTCTTCGCGAGCCAGTCGCGCAGACCGTCGCAACGTTGCCGCGCGCGCAAGTCGCTCGTCATCCGCGCGCCGGCGAACGCGATCCGCCGCGCGCCCAGTTCATACAAATGCTCGGCCAGCGCCTCGCCGACCGCGCGATGCGAAAAACCCACCTGCAAATCGAACGGTTCGCCGCCGAGCTCCCACATCTCGGCGACCGGCGCGCGCGCCTGGCGCAGCAGCATGCGGGTCGCGTCGTCGTGGCGGCAGCCGGTCACAACCAGCGCGGTCGGCGACCACGACAGGAAGGTGCGCACGAGGCTGGTTTCGCGTTCGGCGTCGTAATCGCTCGCGCCGAGCAGCAATTGATAGCCGTGGCGGTCGAATTCCTTCTGCATCGCCGCGACGGTCGCCGAAAAGAACGCGTTGCTCAGCGACGGCACGACCACACCGATCGCACGGGTGCGCGCCGCGGCGAGGCTGCCGGCGAGCAGGTTCGGCACGTAGCCGAGCACTTCGATGGCCTGTTTGATGCGCGGCGCGATGCGCGGCGATACGGCGTCCGGGTTGCGCAGGAACAACGAAACGGAGCTGGCGGACACGCGCGCGCGGGCGGCGACGTCGCCCATCGTTACGCGGTTGGTGCCGCGGCGGATGCGGGTGGGAGCTTTGCTGGTCTGGGACATTCGGCCACATTTCGAAAGAGCCGCCAGTGCCGCGCGGCGCGATTTGTCATTCTAAACCTGCAGCGCAACGAATGATCCGATCGGGGATGACCCTGGTGGTCCTGTCCGCAATCGTAGCGCTATTATTTCGCAGCGCTGCGATTTTTGCCAGAAGACAAAAAATCGCAGCAAGCGCCGCCGTTTTCTCGCCTCTTCGCGAGACCTTTTCGCCCCGCCCGATCCGATCATGACCGCTGAATCCCAGTCCACCGAGTTTCACTGCGTGCTGGACGCCCGCGCCCAACTGGGCGAGTGCCCGCGCTGGGATGAGCGCGAGCGCGTGCTGTACTGGGTCGACATTCTCGAACCGGCGCTGCATCGTTTCGATCCGGCGAGCGGCGCGACGACCAAATTCGCATTGCCCGAACATATCGGCTGTTTTTCGCTGCGCGAGGGGGAGGGCGGCGGTTTCATCGCCGGTCTGCGCTCGGGCGTCTGGACGCTGGACAGCGAAGCCCGGCCGTTGCAGATGCTCGCGGCTAACCCCGAAAACTCGCAAACGAGCCGCTTCAACGACGGCCGTTGCGACGCGGCCGGCCGCTTCTTCGCGGGCACGATCGACGAACCGAGAGCGGGCGGCCACGCGCATCTGTACCGCCTGAACACGGACGTCGCCACAAAAGCGACCGCCACGCTCACCCCCCTGAGCGCCGGCCTGATGACCTCGAACGGCCTCGCCTTCAGCCCCGACGGCCGCTGGCTCTACCACTCGGACACCCCGCGTTTCACCGTCTACCGCTCGGCCTACGACGCCGCGACCGGCGCGTGCGGCGAGCGCGAGACCTGGATCACCGTCGAGTCGACGCCGCAGGATCGCGGCCGTCCGGACGGCGCGGCGGTCGACGTCGAAGGCTATTACTGGAGCGCGTTCTACGAAGGCGGCCGGGTGGTGCGCTTCACGCCGGACGGCGCGATCGACGCGGTCTACCCGCTGCCGGTCACCTGTCCGACGATGTGCGCGTTCGGCGGCTCCGACCTGCGCACGCTGTATGTCACGAGCGCCCGCGCGGGCCGACCCGCCGACGAGCTCGCGCGCGAGCCGCTGGCCGGTGGTCTCTTTACGCTGCGAACCGCGGTACCGGGCCTTGTCGAACCGCGCTGGCGCGGCTGATCGATCGGATTCCATTGAAGTTCACCGAAGTTTTTCGCAGCATGCAGTCGAAATTTTTTGCCTGAAAATCGTAGCGCTGCGAAAATGATGCCCGGCTGCGACCGTGCCGACCGGACAGCGCCTGCCTTAACCTCAGAACAGCATCGAGGAGACGATCATTTTTACGATACTGAGTTTTGCCTTCTTCACCGCGCTGGTCGGCTTTGTGTCCTATCTGTTCACGCGCCGCGCGAAAGACGTCGGCGCGCGCGGCTACTTCATGGCGAGCGGCGGCCTGACCGGCTGGTTCATCGCCGGCTCGATGATGCTGACCAATCTGTCGGTCGAGCAGATGGTCGGCCTGAACGGTGACGCATACGCGCACAACCTGTCGGCGATGGCGTGGGAGTGCACGGCCGCGGTCGCGACCGTCGCGCTCGCGATGTTCTTCCTGCCGCGCTATCTGCGCGGCGGCTTCTCGACGCTGCCGCAATTTCTCGAAGAGCGTTTCGACGCGACCACGCGGCGCGTGGTGAGCGCGTTCTTCGTGATCGGCTACATGCTGGTCGTCAATCCGTCGGGTCTGTATCTCGGCGCGATCACGTTTAACCAGGTGTTCGGCGTGCAGGTGCTGCTCGGCACCTCGTATCCGGCGACGATCACGCTGCTGGTGTGGTTCTCGGGCGCGATCGGCGCGGCCTACGCCGTGTTCGGCGGGCTGCGCGCGGTCGCGGTGTCGGACACGATCAACGGCGTCGGTCTGCTGATCGCCGGTCTGATGGTGCCGGTGCTCGGCTTCTATGCGCTCGGTCACGGCGACTTCTTCAGCGGCTTTCATCTGGTAGCGACCCAGGCGCCGGAGAAACTGTCGGCGATTGGCGGTCCGAAGGATTCGGTGCCGTTCGGCACGCTGTTTACCGGGATGATCTTCGCGAACCTGTTCTACTGGTGTACCAACCAGGCGATCGTGCAGCGCACGTTCGCGGCGAAGAACCTCGCCGAAGGCCAGAAGGGCGTGCTGCTGTCGGGCCTGCTGAAGCTGCTGGTGCCGATCCTGATGATGCTGCCCGGCGTGATCGCGTTTCATCTGTACAAGAGCAATCCGCTCGCGCGGCCTGACCTCGCGTATCCGCAACTGGTCGCCGATCTGCTGCCGTGGTGGGCGAAGGGCTTCTTCGTCGCGGTGCTGTTCGGCACGGTGATGAGCCACTTCAACGCGGTGATCAACAGTACCGCGACGCTGGTCGCATTCGACTTCTACAAGGTGTGGAAACCGCAGGCCTCCGACGAAAAGCTGATTCGCGTCGGCAAGAGCGCGAGCGTTGCGATCGCGGTGGTGTCGCTGCTGATCGCGCCGCTCCTGATGTACGCGCCGGACGGCATCTACACGGTGATGCGCCGCTTCACCGGCTTCTTCAATATTCCGATCATCGCCGTGGTGCTGGTGGGCTTCTTCAACAGCAAGATCAGCGCGCTGCCGGCCAAGGTCGTGCTGCTGCTGCATGTGATCGCCTACACGTTGCTGATCTTCGTGTTCAAGGTCGACAAGGTGTACGGGATCAACTTCATTCACGTCATGGGGATCCTGTTCGTCTGCGAAGTCGCGTTGATGCTGATGCTCGGCCTGCGCTATCCGCGCGCAGTCCCGTATAAGCCGCAGTTCCGCCAGCACGGCGACCTGACGCCGTGGCGCTTCGCCAGCACGATGAGCGTGCTGCTGATCGCGATGCTGGTGAGCCTGTATCTGACGTTCTCGCCGCTCGGCGTCGCCCGCCACGGCGGCGTGACCACCGAGTACATCGTATCGATGGCGATCACCTGGTGCGTCGCCGCGCTGCTGATCGCGCTGTTTCGCCGCCGCGCGGCGACGATTGCGCAACGCGGTGTCGAATGGCACGCAAGCCCGTCGGAACAGCGGCGCTGATTAATCTGGAAGACGAAGCAAGGACGAATGTGATGGATTGGCAGATAGAGTCGAGCGGTCAGGCAAACGCCAGCGTGGTGCTGCGGATCGCGAATCGCACGCTGTTCGAGCACACGCCGCAGGCGCCGGCGGTGTTCGTCGGGCACGGCACGCCGACGGTCGAGATGTATCGCGGCAACTTCGACATCAGCGATTACGTCGACGAACGCGTCGCACTGCACGACGCGCGTCTGACGCACGAAGCCGACGGCAGCGTGCGGATCGAACTGGCCCGTCAAGCGGGCGCGCCGGCCGAGCTGACCATCGTCGCGCGCCGCAGTGCGAACGGCGCGACGCTGGAGCTTTCCGGCGACGCGTCGCTTAATCGCGTGTGGTGGCGTGTGCCCGCTGAAGCTGAAGAACATGTGTGGGGTTGCGGCGAGCAGATGTCGTATTTCGATCTGCGCGGCCGGCACTTTCCGCTGTGGACCTCGGAGCCGGGCGTCGGTCGCGACAAGAGCACGCATCTGACGTGGCAGGCCGACGTGACCGCGAAAGCGGGCGGCGACTACTACCACACGAACTATCCGCAGCCGACCTTCGTGTCGTCGCGCAAGTATTGTCTGCATGCCGAAACAACCGCGTACGCGGATTTCGATTTCCGTCACGACGATTGGCACGAGCTGCAATTCTGGGCGGTGCCCGCGCGGCTCGAATTTATCGTCGCCGACGATTTCGTCTCGCTGGTCGAGCGCGTTTCGCTGCGCTTCGGCCGTCAGCCGGCGCTGCCGGACTGGGCATTGGACGGCGCGATCCTCGGCCTGAAAAACGGCCGCGAGCACGCGCAGCAGATTTTCGAAGCGAGCCGCGCGGCCGGCGTCGCCGTTAGCGGTTTGTGGTGCGAGGACTGGGCCGGCATCCGCCAGACCTCGTTCGGCAAGCGGCTGTTCTGGAACTGGCGCTGGAACGACGAGCGCTATCCGGATCACCAGGCATGGGTCGCGCAACTGAAACAGGACGGCGTGCGTTTTCTCGGCTACGTGAACCCGTATCTGTGCAACGACGGTTCGCTGTACGAAGAAGCGCGCGCGGCCGGCTATCTGGCAACCGCCGTCGACGGCGGCGACTACCTGGTCGACTTCGGCGAATTCGATTGCGGCGTGGTCGACTTCACGAACCCGGCGGCAGCGCGCTGGTTCGAACAGCGCGTGATTCGCGGCGAGATGCTCGAACGCGGGATCGACGGCTGGATGGCGGACTTCGGCGAATATCTGCCAACCGATCTGGCGCTCGCCAACGGCGTCGACGCGATGCTGATGCACAACGCGTGGCCGACGCTGTGGGCCGAAGTCAACGCGCGCGCGATCGCTCGCGCCGGCCGCACAGGCGACGCGCTGTTCTTCATGCGCGCGGGCTACACCGGCGTGCAGGCGCATTGCCCGCTGTTGTGGGCAGGCGACCAGTCGGTCGACTTCACTCGTCACGACGGCTTGCAGACGGTGATCTGCGGCGCGCTGTCGTCGGGCTTGCTCGGCAATGCGTATCACCACAGCGACATCGGCGGCTATACGAGCCTGTTCGGCAACGTGCGCACGCCCGAGCTGTTCCAGCGCTGGGCCGAAATGGCCGCATTCACGCCGGTGATGCGCACGCACGAAGGCAATCGTCCGGCCGAGAACTTCCAGTTCTGGCAGGACGCCGGCGTGCTCGCGCACTTCGCGCGGATGACCCGTCTGTTCGTCGCGTTGAAGCCGTACGTGCAGGGTCTCGTCGATGAAGCGGCGGCGCGCGGTCTGCCGTTGCAGCGGCCGCTGTTCCTGCACTACGAGCACGACGCCGCGACCTACGCGATTCAGGACCAATACCTGTACGGCCGCGATCTGCTGGTCGCACCGGTGCATGCGGCGGACACGAGCGAATGGAGCGCGTATCTGCCGGCCGGCGATCAATGGACGCATCTGTGGAGGGGCGTCGACTACGACGGCGGTCAGCGCGTGACGGTTGCCGCGCCGCTCGGCGAGCCGCCGGTGTTCGTGCGCCGCGGCGCCGCGCGGGCCGCGCAATGGCTCGCGCTCGCGAAGGATCTGTGATGAGCGGTGCAGCGTTGTTCCATCACCTGACGTTCGCGCTATGCGTCGCGCTCGCGACGTTCACGCAGAGCCTGACCGGCTTCGCGTTCGGCCTCGTGCTGCTCGGTCTAGTCGCGGTGTTTCATCTGGCGCCGCTGCCGGTCGCCGCGAACGTCGTCACGGTGATGGTGCTCGCGAACGCCGCGCTGCTGGTGCGGCGGATGCCGCCGTTGCCGCGCAAGATGATCGCGCCGACCTTCGGCAGCAGCCTCGTCGGCGTCGCGCTCGGCGCGTTCCTGCTCGCCTGGCTGTCCGATAACGCGATCGGCGTGCTGCGCTTCGTGCTCGGCATCGCGATTCTCGCGTGCAGCGTGCTGCTGGTCGTGCAGACCAAACCGCGCGCGCAGATGTCCGGCGCGGGCTCGTTCACGTTTTATGGCGTGCTGTCCGGCGTGATGGGCGGCGTGTTCGCGAGCGCCGGGCCGCCGATGGTGTTCCACCTGTATCGCCAGCCGCTCGACCGGCTGGTCGTGCGCGACACGCTAGTGCTGATCTTCGCGGTCAACGCGGTGCTGCGTCTGTTCATCGTGCTGCAGCAGGGCCGCTTCGGCGCCGACTCGCTCGCGCTGAGTCTGGAGGCGCTGCCGGTCGTGCTGATCGTCACGTGGCTCGCGCGCCGTTATCCGCCGGGCTGGTCGCCGGCCGCGGTGCGCCGTGTCGTGTTCGTGCTGCTGGCCTGCGCGGGAGCGAGCCTCGTCGGTCCCGCGGTGACTTCGACGCTCGCCGCGCAGCATGCGCAGTCCCAACCCTCTTCCTAAGCCTTCGGCTCTCACTATCGTGCAAGACAAGCTCAAGCTCAAACTCAAACAACTCGCCGATCTGCGCAGCCAGCGCTGGCTCGCGCCCGACGACATGCGCTCGTTCGCGCATCGTCAGCGTCTGCAGCAGATGGGTTTGCGCCGCGAAGAATTCATGTCGCGCCCGGTGATCGCGATCATCAATACGTGGAGCGATCTGTCGCCGTGTCACGCGCATCTGCGCGAGCGCGCGGAGGCGGTCAAGCGCGGCATTCTGCAGGCGGGCGGGATGCCGTTCGAACTGCCGGCGATGTCGCTCGGCGAGGTGATGGTCAAGCCGACCACGATGATCTACCGCAACCTGCTCGCGATCGAAACCGAGGAGCTGCTGCGCTCGCTGCCGATCGACGGCGCGGTGCTGATGGGCGGTTGCGACAAGACCACGCCGGGTCTGTTGATGGGTGCGTTGTCGGCGGACCTGCCGTGCATTTTCGTGCCGGCCGGGCCGATGCTGAGCGACCGCCATCGCGGCCAGGGGGTCGGCGCGGGCACCCATACGAAGAAGTTCTGGGACGAATACGTAGCCGGCAATATCGAGCAGACCGAATGGATTTCGCTCGAAGCGCGGATGACGCGCGCGCCAGGCACCTGCAACACGATGGGCACCGCCAGCACGATGACTTCGATCGTCGAGGCGATGGGCTTCACGCTGCCCGGCGCGACCAGCATTCCGGCGATGGATTCCGCGCATCCGCGGATGTGTTCGGCGAGCGGCGAGCGCATCGTCGGGATGGTGTGGGAAGACCTGAAGCCGAGCCGCTTCTTCAATCGCGCGGCGGTCGAGAACGGCATCGTCGCGTATATGGCGCTCGGCGGTTCGACCAATGCGGCGATTCACACGATCGCGATCGCGGGCCGCGGCAACGTGCCGTTGACGCTCGATGAAATCGCGCGCGTCGGTGCGGATATTCCAGTGCTGGCCGACATCTTCCCGTCGGGCGCGCGACTGATGGAAGACTTCTATTACGCGGGCGGCTTGCCGGCGCTGCTGTCCGGTCTCAAGTCGCGTCTGACGCTCGACTGTCTGAGCGTCAACGGCAAGACGTTGGGCGAGAACCTCGCTGCGTTCGAGGCCGGCATGCGTCCGCAAGGCGAAGACGCGATCCGTGCGCTCGATAACCCGGTTACCGAAGGCGCGGCGCTCGCGGTGCTGCGCGGCAACCTCGCGCCGTCGGGCGCGGTGATCAAGCCGAGCGCGGCGAGCCCGCACCTGCTCAAGCATCGCGGCCGCGCGCTGGTATTCGATTCGGTAGCCGAAATGAATGCGCGGATTCACGCGCCGGATCTCGACGTCGATGCCGACACCGTGCTGGTGCTGCGCGGCGGCGGCCCGATCGGCGCGCCGGGGATGCCCGAATGGGGCAATCTGCCGATCCCGAAGAAGCTGCTCGCGGCCGGCGTGCGCGACATGCTGCGTATCTCCGATGCGCGGATGAGCGGCACCCACTACGGCACCTGCGTGCTGCACGTCGCGCCCGAGGCGGCGGCGGGCGGCCCGCTCGCGCTGATCCGCACCGGCGACATCATCGAACTCGACGTCGCGGCGGGGCGTATCGACGTGCTGCTGTCCGACGAAGAACTCGCGAACCGGCGCGAAAGCTGGCAGGCGCCGCCGAAGCCACGGCAACGCGGCTATATCCGTCTCTATGTCGATCACGTGACCCAGGCTGACCAGGGCTGCGATTTCGATTTCCTCGCCGGCTTCGAAGAACCGGTCGAACCGCCGATTTTCTGATTCTTCAGCTTCACAGGATACGTGATGACTCAACGCTACAGACAGGACCCCACCCGCAACGCGTTCCGCGATGCGCTGAAAGCGCCGGCCGGCACCAGCACGATGCGCGCGAAACCGCTCGGCACGTGGCTGATGGCGGGCTCGCCGGCGAGCGCCGAGGCGCTCGGCCATGCCGGTTTCGACTGGCTGCTGATCGATATGGAACACGTGCCGCTCGAATTCACCGACGTGCTGCACCTGTTGCTGGCAGTCGATTGCGGCGGCGCGGCGCCGATCGTGCGGCTCGCGAAGACCGATGCGACGCTCGCGAAGCGCGCGCTCGACATGGGCGCGCCGACGCTGATGTTCCCGTTCGTGCAGAGCGTCGAAGAGGCGCGCGCGGCTGTCGCGTGCACGAAGTTTCCGCCGCTCGGCACGCGCGGTTTCGCGGCGATGCATCGCGCGAGCCGTTACGGCACGTGGAGCGAATTCGGCCGTCGCGCGAACGAGGCGACTGCCTGCATCCTGCAACTGGAAACCCCGGAAGCAATCGAGCAACTGGAAGCGATCGCCGCGGTGCCGGGCGTCGATGCGCTGTTCGTCGGTCCCGGCGATCTGTCGGCGGCGATGGGCAAGATCGGCAATCTCGCCGACCCGGAAGTGCGCGCGGCGCTCGCCGATTGCACGCGCCGCGCGAACGCGGTGGGCATTCCGATCGGGATCGTCGGGCCGACGCCGGCGATGGTGCGCGAGTTCGTAGAGATGGGCTACGACTTCGTCGCGATCGCATCGGACATGGGGATGATGATGCGCCAGGCCAATGCGTTCATCGCCGAGCTGACCGACACGCAGGTGGCCGCAAATGCAAGCGGGCCGTACTGAGATGAGCGCTGTTTCTCCGTTGCTCGAACTGACCAGCGATGCGTGGCGCGTGCGCCTCGCGCCGTCGCTCGGTGGCTCGATTATCGATGCGCAATGGCGCGGTCACGACGTGCTGCGCCCGACCACCGACGAGCATCTCGCGGCGGCGCTGGTGCGCAAGAGTGCATGCTATCCGCTGGTGCCGTTTTCGAATCGCGTCGGCTACGGGCGCTTCGAGTTCGATGGGCATGCGTATACGCTGCAACCGAATTTCCCGAATGAGCCGCATTCGATTCAAGGCGTCGGCTTTCAGCGCGAATGGGCAGTGGAGTCGCACAACGACGCCACGCTCGATCTGCGTCTGAACCATACGCCCGACTCTTCCTGGCCGTTCACGTTTGAAGCTCGGCAGCGCTTTGGCATCGAAGGCGACACGCTGACGTTGACGCTGAGCATCACGAATCTCGACACGCGCCGCGCGCCCGCCGGCCTCGGCTGGCATACGTTCTTCCCGCTGCATACCGAACTCGGCGACACGCGTCTGGCGACGCAATGGGAATCGATGCTGGTTAGCGGTCCAGATCAATTGCCGCGCGAGCGCGTCGTGCCTCCCACGCTGCAAACGCTCGACGCCACCGTGATCGACAACTGCTTCACGGGCTGGAGCCGCACGGCTTCGATTCACGCGCCGCATCACCGCATCGATATCGCCGCGAGCGACGCACTGCGCTGCGCGGTGCTGTTCCGCCCGGAAGGCCAACCGTTCTATGCGTTCGAGCCGGTTAGCCATCCGAACAATGCGCTGAACGGCATCGAGCCGGCGATGCACGTGCTCGAACCGGGCGCGACGCTCGCCGCGCATGCGCTTCACGCTGTCGCCGCCCACCACCGAATCTGCAAGGACACAGTCATGACATCACGGCCAATTTATCCGGGCCTCGCGGGCCAGGTCGCGTTCATTTCCGGGGGCGCGTCGGGGATCGGCGAAGCGCTGGTCGAAGCATTCTGGGAGCAGGGCGCGCAAGTCGCGTTCTGCGATATCGACAACGCGGCGGGGAACGCCCTGTGCGAGCGTCTCGGCGCAACCGATAACGGCGACGGCGTGAAGCGCCTGAAGCCGTGGTTCGCGGTCTGCGACGTACGCGACATCGACGCGTATCGCGTCGTGCTCGACGACGCCGCGCGCACGCTCGGCCCGATCCGCACGCTAGTGAACAACGCGGGCCGCGACACCCGTCATGCGCTGAGCGATCTGACGGTCGACATGTGGCACGACATGCTCGCGGTGAATCTCACCCACCACGTATTCGCAACCCAGCGCGTGGCTCCCGCGATGCAGGCGGCCGGCGGCGGCGCGATCGTCAATCTCGGCTCGATTTCGTGGCTGCGCGGACGGCCAAATCTGATCGGCTACACCGCATCGAAGGCGGCGATTTCGGGCATCACCCGCACGCTCGCGCGCGAACTCGGCGAACAGAACATCCGCGTGAACGCGGTGCTGCCCGGCGCGGTCGTCACCGAACGGCAAAGCGCGCTGTGGCGCGATGCGAGCGCCGACCAGCAGTTCATCGACCTGCAATGCCTGAAGCTGCGCGTCGAGCCGAAGCATATCGCCGACTCGGTGCTGTTCCTCGCGAGCCCGCAGGCCGCGACGATCACCGGCCAGAACCTCGTCGTCGATGCGGGGCTCGCGCAGGTGTCGGTGGTGGGATGAAAAAGATCGATTGAAGTGGAGCGATCGAACTTCGGTTGAAGTTCGATCGAAGTTTGTTGGTGTGATTAAAAACAGAAAATGCACAGGTTTGGAGACGCTTTGATGGCAGCCGATAAAAATATTTCGCACTACTGCGGTATGAAAACCCGCAACTCGCAACCCGATAACAACGGTACGCGCAGCGACAAGCGCCGTTCGCTCGGCCACGGCCTCAAGCTGTGCGCTCTCGCCGCCGCATGCGCCGGTGTCGTGCCGGCCGCGCACGCGCAAACGAGCGTCACGTTGTACGGGATCGTCGACTCGGCGATCCAGTACGGCAAGTTCAACAGCACGGTGTCGCCGACCGCGATGGCCGCGAGCGGCAATTTGCAGGCGTCGCGTTTCGGCTTCCGGGGCAGTGAAGACCTCGGCGGCGGTTACCACGCGAATTTCCAGCTCGAAACCGGCTTTAACACCTACACCGGCGTGGGCGGCGGCGCGACGATGTTCAACCGGGGCGCGGTGGTCGGCCTGTCGAGCGACCGCTACGGCAGCATCGACGCCGGCAATCTGTATCTGCCGATTTACTGGGTCTATCTCGGCTCGGACGTCGGCACTTATGGCCTGTCGAATCCGGCCGCGATCATGTCGCTGCAACACACGACGACGCTCGGCAAATCCGGCACTGGCGGCTTCTATTCGAACTCGGTGCGCTATCGCACGCCGAATACGCTCGGCGGCGTGTCGGCGGAAATCGGATATTCGTTCGGCGCGCAGAACGCGAGCGGGCAGACCGCCGACGGCCGCAACCTCGGCGCGAACGTGCAGTACGCGAAGAACGGTCTGACGCTCGGCTATGGCGTCAATCGTTACCAGTACTACCAGAACCTCACCACGCTGTCGGCGTCGTCGCAACTCACGCAGATCGTCGCCGCGACCTATCAGATCGGCAACAACGTGATCGGCGCGAACTATCTGTATTCGAAGCGCACCGACGCCACCGCATGGTTCGCGTCGTCGTTCATGCTCAACGCGCGGATTCCGGCCGGCCCCGGCGACATGGAACTGGGCGTCGCGCGCCGCATCGAGAACGCGGACGCGCGCGCGATGGCCTACAACGTCGGCTACGTGTACTTCCTGTCGCGGCGCACCCAGCTGTATGGCTACGCGGCGCGGATTACCAACAACAGCCACTCGACCCAGGGCTTCGCGCTGCTGAACTCGACCTACGCGGCGGTCACGCCGGGCTTCAATCCGTGGGTTGTCACCGCTGGTTTGCGCACCTCGTTCTAAGCTTCAGCACACGACATGGCCCGCAACGGACCGCGACGGCCGGTCGGGCGCGGTTCACCTGCCATTGACGTTCCCGAAAGGATCTGTCGCAATAAGCCGAACTGCTATGCTCACGGGCGCTGAATGCGTGGCGTGATCGATGAACCAGCTGCTGAGTCCAGCGGTAGCAAAAGCGCTCAGACGGTTGCATTATCCGCTGAGCCTGCGTCATCTCGGGCAGATGAGGGCCGAGCGCGGGTTTGCGGTCGATCACTCGACGGTTCATCGTTGCGCGCTCAAACTCTTGCCGGTCCTGGAGAAGGCGTTTCGACGGTGCAAACGGGCGGTCGGCAAGAGCTGGAGGGTGGACGAGACCTACATTCGAATCCGGCGTGAGTGGCGGTATCTTAACCGGGCCGTCGACAAGTCAGGCAACACCGTTGATTTTCTGCTGCGAGCCCGACGGGATAAGGCTGCGGCCCGGGCCTATTTCGAAAGGCAATCGATCAGAATGGCGAGCCAGAGACCGTGACCATCGATAAGAGCGGATCGAATCTGGCTGCCTTGCAAGCGATCAACGCCAAGCGGGAAACTCCAATCAAGGTCCGCCAGAAGGCGTATCTGAACAACATTGTCGAACAGGATCCCAAGGCCTCGAGCGTCGAACGCGCCCAATGATGGGTTTTCAGGATTTTTCGTTGCGCACGCATCATTCTGCGCGGAATTGAGACCATGCATATGATTCGCGATGGTCAGATGAACGACGGCCGTAAGGCGCTCTCTCCCGCCCAGCAATTCTATTCTCTCTGTGCATAAGCAATCCTCTGTATTTCAGCGCTCTCGCCGGCCACCTTCCGTATTGCGACAGAACCCGCTGAGGCGTAGTACCGAAACCTCATTCGCAAAACGTCGGTTCGCTCAACGGGCGTTCCATTGCGGTGAGGCAAGCGTAGGTACCTAGAATGACAACGATACTACGTTGGTCGCGACGCGATTTGTAGCCGGGGATCGGTGGGCCGAAGCTTCTGAAGCGCGCGCTTGACGACGGGGACGGGGATCAGGTCCGAACGGTGGGTGCGACCGATCCAATACCCGGACCGGCGCGACGCGACGATGACGAATAACGCACTGGTGCAGCGTTATTCGCGTGAATTCACTTCTGCTGCAGGTGCGCACACATCCTGCGCCGCCTCAACCACAGTGGCGGCGCCAGTGCGCGTTCGCTTCGTCACCCCGCGCGCCAGCGCCCGCCCCTGACGCCGAAGCACGCAGCGCTTCAGATAAAGGAGCACCGCGCTGACCAAGCCATACATCATTGTCACGATGAACGCGGCTTGCAACAATGATTGCGGCGCATAGCTCGACACGTCCTGCGAGCGATGCAGCAGCTCGTCGTATGGAATCACGTAGCCAAGCGAGGTGTCCTGCACGATCGCCAGCACCGAACTGATCAGCGCCGGCAGCATGCTACGCAGCGCCTGCGGCAGCACCACAAGCAGCATCGCCTGCGACGGCCGCATGCCAAGCGCGAGCGCCGCCTCTCGTTGGCCGCGCGGCAGCGATAGAATGCCTGCGCGCACCACCTCGGCCGTCAGCGCCGAGTGATGCAGGGCCATCGCGAACACAAGAAAGCCGAGCGCGGGCCAATCAAGACGGAGTGCCGGCAGCTCGATCACCATGAAGAGAATCAGCAGCAGCAGCGGAATCGCACGAAAGAACTCGATGTACGCACCGGCGAGACGGCTGACCCACGGCCGCATCGACAATCGCCACAACGCGAGCGGCAGCGCTAGCACGAACGCGGCGAGCGCCGAGCACGCTGCGGCCATGATCGTCGACACAAGGCCGTCGAGCAGGAACCTGACCGTGCCCCAGTGCAGAAAAATCGCCCATTTGTCGGCGTCGAACTGTCCGCTCGATTGCAGACGCATCCCAATTCCGAGCAGCAACGCACACACAGCGAGCGCGCTAACGACCGAAAACACGCATTGCCGTTTGCGTCCGAGCGGTCCCGCCGGTTCATAAAGAGTAGGCGGGCGGTTCATCGCGCCACCGCCAATTTCTGTTCGAGCCGCCGCATCGCCAGCCCGAGCGGGATAGTCAGTGCCATATAGGCAACCATCGCTGCCGCGAAGGTCGGCACCGCCTGCGCCGTTTCGAAGTTGATCCGCTGCGCCGTGTAGGTGATGTCGAAAACGCCGATTGCCGCCGCGATCGACGACGCCTTGATCTGGTTGACGAACAGGTTGCCAAGCGGCGGAATCACGGTGCGCATTGCCTGCGGGATCACCACGTTCGAGAGTACCTGGTCAAACCGCATGCCGATGCTGCGCGCGGCCTCGATTTGCCCGGCCGGCACCGCATTGACCCCCGCTCTAAGCACCTCGGCGACCCACGCGGCGGTGTAAAAGCCCAGTACCAGCACCGACGACGCACTCAGCGAATACATCAAGCCCAGCTTCGGCAGGCCGAACACGAACAGCAGCAACAGCGCAAGCAGCGGCGTCATCCGCATGATTTCAACGTAGGTTGCGGCGAACCAACGCAGCGGTGCAAGGGGGCTCACGGCCACTACGCTGAGCGCGACGCCCAGTGCAAAAGCCATCGCGAACGACAGCGCGGTCAGCTCGATGGTGACGCCCATCGCCTGGACGAAGCGCCACGCGAACGGCAGCAGGGGATGCAGGAAGTCCATGAATATGACAGTTCGGTCGGCGACCGGTCAGGGTTGGATCGTCGGTACCTGAGGCTTGCCGAGCGTGCCTTCGAGGTTCTTCGCATACAGCTTGTTCCACGTGCCGTCCTTGATCGACTGTTCGAGCTGTGCGTCGATCCATTCACGAAACACCGTGTCGTCCTTCGCAACGCCCATCCCGTACGGCTCCTGCGTGAACGGCTTGCCGACGATGCGGAATTTGTTGGGCTGACGCAGCGACTCGCCGGCAAGCGTCGCGCCGTCGTCGACATATGCATCGAAACGGCCATCGGCCACCCCTTCGACGCACGCGGCGGTGTCGTTGAACGTGACGAATTTTGCCTGCGGCGCAAGCTTCTTCACATTGTCTTCGACGGTTGTGCCGTTCAGCACGCAGGCGGTTTTGCCGTTCAGGTCGGTCACGCCCTGGATCGAAGTATTCGCGCGCCTGGTCAAAATGTCCTGACCCGCGATGTAATACGGGCCCGCGAAGCCGATTACTTTCTTGCGCGCGTCGTTGATCGTCAGCGTGGCGACCACCACATCGACGCGCCCGTTCTGCACGAACGGCAAGCGGTTCTCCGTGGTCGTCTTCACCCATTCGACGTTGTCCTCGGAGCCTGTCAGCTTCTTCGCGAGCATGCGCGCGAGGTCCCCTTCGAAGCCTTCCGTCTGGCCGGTCATAGGATTGCGCACCGAGAACATCAGCGTATTGAGCGAGGTGCCCACCACGAGTTTGCCCTTCTTCTGGATCTTCGCCATCGTGGAGTCGGGCGGAAAGCTCTCGGCGCGAGCGGGCGCGCTTGCCGCGAACAGCGCGGCGGCGACGCACGAAGCCAGCACCGCAATGGATTGCATACGCATGGTGGTATCTCCTCTGTTATTCGTGGCGGCGTGGCGCCGCCGGGTCGATCGATTAATTCAAAAAAATCAGTGCTCCAGGATTCCGGAGAGAAAATCTCGCGCACGCTCGGAGCGCGGCGCGCTGAAGAAAGCTTCGGGCTCCGCAATTTCGACGATGCGGCCCGCGTCCATGAACAAGATCCGGTCCGCTGCCTGGCGTGCGAATCCCATTTCGTGGGTGACGACGACCATAGTCATGCCGCTTTGCGCGAGCTCGAGCATCACAGCGAGCACTTCGCTCACCATCTCGGGGTCGAGCGCGGACGTGGGTTCGTCGAACAGCATCACCTTCGGCTGCATCGCGAGCGCACGGGCGAGCGCGACGCGCTGTTGCTGACCGCCCGACAGCTCGGCCGGCACCGCATCGGCCTTGTGCGCGAGACCGACGCGCGCGAGCAGGCGCCGCGCGAGGCTTTCCGCTTCGTCGCGCGGCTGGCGTAACACCTTGCGCGGCCCCATCGCGACATTTTGCAGCACCGTCCGATGCGAGAACAGATTGAATGACTGGAACACCATACCGATCTGCGCGCGCATTGCGGCGAGCGCGCGACCTTCTTCAGGCAGGCGAACACCCGCAAGCAGAATTTCGCCCGAATCGATCGTTTCCAGCCGGTTGATGCAGCGGCACAGTGTCGATTTGCCGGAACCGGACGGACCGATCACGACGACTACTTCGCCGGGCGCAACGTCGAGATCGACGTCGAACAGCACCTGCTGCGCGCCGAATGATTTGTTCACGCCGCGCACCGAGACGAGGGCTTCAGGGTCCGCGAGGCTCGCGCTGTCGTTCATGCCCATCGCTTTACGCCCATGTGAGTTGTACGGTCGCCTTCAGTTGCCCGACTGCGGTGCCGCGCACGTTGCGCAGGACTGGGTCGGCCCATTTCGCGAGCGGTGTGCCCTCGGTTTCGAGCGGCAGGCCGAGCTGCCGCAGCACGGCGATCGTCGTTGCGTAGACCGCGGTGAAATCGCCGTCCGCCATTTTCACCGCGATACCGATGCCGTGACTGCGGACGCCGACCGTGTGCACGCCGTCGGCGCCGACCTTCGCGACCCAGTCGCCTTTCGACGCCTGCGCGAGCGCGAAGTCGCACCGGCCGGTGCCCGACACCATTTGCGGATGCGCGGCCATCGCCGAGAAAATGCGCATGAGCGCTGCGTCGCTCGACGCGCCCGCACCGGATGCGCCCGCGGCGAGCTTGCCCCACATCATCGCGAGGCGAGACAGCGGCATGCCGATGTTCGGCGCACTGCAACCGTCGACGCCGAACCATAGGTCGGACGGCGGCAGTTCGGCAAGCCGCGCGGTTTCGCGGGCGATTTCCTGCTGCAGCTCGTGATCGCGCTCCAGATAGGTCGCGTGTGCATAGCCGTGCATGCAACAGTAGGCGAGAAAGCCCGCGTGCTTGCCCGAGCAGTTGTGGTGGCGCTGGTCGAACACGCTGCCGCGTGGCGGCAGATCGTCCTCGCCATAGTGGTCGGGCATCTGCGTGCCGCAGCGCAGATCCGCCTCGACCCGGCCGATCTTCGTGAGCATCGCAGTCACCGTGTCGACGTGAACGTCCTCGCCGCCGTGACTTGCACAACACAGCGCAAGTTCCTTGTCGGTAAAGCCGAAATGGTCGGGGCCGCCATCGCGCACGAACGGCAGCGCCTGAAAGGGTTTCAACGTCGAGCGCGAGAACACCCACGCGTGCGGGTCGCCCGCATGAGCGAGCAGCGCGCCCGCAGCGTCGACCACCGCCACTGAGCCCCAGTGAACCCGCTCGACATGAGTGTTGCGGGTCGCGACGACGAGCGGAACGTGTGAAGGAAGAGTCATCGATTCAGGATGGGTGAGAGAAGACAGGGCGAGTTTAATCATTGCAAAAAAAGGCATTTAGACGTAATTTCGAAAATGGTTTTGCACTGGACGCAACGCACCATGCTTACGAAAAACACCAACGAAGCCGGTCTTGACCATCTGAGCGCGATGCGCGCGCTGCTCAGAATCGTCGAACTGGGCAGCTTTTCTGCCGCCGCCCGCGAACTGAAGGTCGCCACTTCGACGATCGCGCGCAAGATCACCGCGCTCGAATCGATGCTCGGCGTGCCGCTCCTGCATCGCTCGACGCACCATGTCGCGCTCACCGAGGCGGGCAGCCTGTATCACTCGCGTGCGGTTTCGATGATTGCGGACCTCGACGACACGCTGCGTGTGGTCGCCGAACTTGACGCCGCGCCGAGCGGGCCACTCAAGCTGACGGCACCGGTGGCATTCGGGCGACGCTATCTCGCGCCGCTAGTCGCGCCGTTCCTCGAACTGTACCCAGCCGTGCAACTGGACCTGCGCCTCACGGACAACCACAACGACATGGTGATGGGCGGCTTCGATCTGGACATCCACGAGGGCGAGAACTATCTGGATAACCTGATCGTGCAGCCGCTGTCGCGCAATGACAGCATTCTGTGTGCGTCGCCCGCCTACCTCGCGCGACGCGGTCGGCCGCGCACACCGGCCGACCTTGCGCAGCACAACTGCCTGCGCTATTTGCATCCGGAGGGCGATCCGCGCTGGCACCTGAGAAAGGGAGACGACGCAACCTCGATCTTGCCGTCGGGGAATCTGCAATCCGATCACTCCGAGTTGCTGCTCGAAGCGACCCGCGCAGGGCTCGGCATTGCCGAATTTGAAATCTGGCTGATTCGAGACCTGCTCATAAGCGGCGAGCTCGAAGTCATGTTGCCCGACTACCGGCTCGACAACGCACTGACCGGCCGGCAGATCTACATGGCGTATCTGCCGAACCGACGTTTTTCCACGAAGGTGCGGGTATTGCGCGAGTTCATGGCCGAGCGTTTGAGGGGCATCGGCGAGTTGCCGGATCGGAGCCTCGTGCTGGCTCTGCAGACGCGCGTATGACCGTTCGGTGCGCCGGAGTCATCTTGAAGCTCACGCTGGACGGGCTCCCGACGGGGATGAACAGGCACACGGGCATCGGCGACAGGATGCGGCCGACCATTGGCCTGCCCGAATACAGGCTTCAACGTGGCGTCGCTGGCCATGTCCGGCGGAGCGACTCGAGACGCCCCCGGTGACGCGGTCGCTGCCTTGCAGATGCACGCCGCGGGCGCTCAGGTTTTGGCACGGCTGAAAAACCGCAACTGAAACCACGGAAAATCGCGGGATGAGGATACTGTTTGCGCTGATCCTGCCCGCCTCTTCGTTCGGAGCGCAAGCACAAAACCCGGCCGACACGCGTAATGGGCTAACAATCAAGCACCACGGAAAATAGGGGTAGGGGAGGTGCGATACGACGTGTTGAGTGGGGGGGGCCGACTAAAACCGCAACTGAAACCGTGGAGACGCTCAAGGGGAAGGTCAATGAAGCGATGTCTCGCGGAGCCGTGCCGGCTGGCGGAATCAGCGTGGTGCTTCGGCTTGCGCCCGGTTTTTTCGAGAAGATGCACACGAGGCTTTTCAGGCAGTAGCGTGTCCAGACTGAAAGTGTCCATCGGTTGACGCGGTAGGACCGCTCGATCGCGTAGAGTAAGGGCGGTTGCTCATCCTCATCACAAGCGTGGAGAGCGGTGCTGTGAAGCCGCCCCTGGGGCAAAATAAGGGAAGCGAACCGCGGTGAGGAGTGAACGGTGCGCACCGCGATAGAGCGTCAGCGCTCGCTCAAGGCCGATCCTTGGCCGGGTTACTGGCGCACGCGACTGGCACCACTGCGGCGTGCGATCGACGTCGATTCGCTAGCGGCGATTCCCTCACGCGGGCGCAGCTCGTGAGGTCTGTCCGCAAGCGTTGCGCGCGATCGAGAACTCCGCGGATCCGCAGGCGATCCATTTAAAGATGCTTGAGGAGGTGCTACGGCGCTCGGCCGATCTCGACAACGTGCATTTTCATACCAACTACAACGGCTTTCCGTATGCGCGGAGTCTGCGCTGCGCCTATGCGACTACATTGATTGACGCTTGGATATTCCCGGCCTCGACACGCTGTTGATGGTCAGAGCGAGGCTGCATTCGTCATATAGCATAACGCAATTGATCGAGCAAAGCCTGAACCGGATGGCGGGGCTGTTTCGCGGACAGGCGTTTCACCTGCGAGCGGCACGAGTAACCGGTCGCCAGCGCTTCACCGCCGTGCTCCACCGGCGGGTCGATATGCTCGGCCGACGATTGCGCATAAATCACCTGTGACGTCCCCGCATTGCGCGCTTGGTGCCCATAGGTGCCGGACATCCCGCAGCAGCCGGTGTCCTCGATCACGAGACTCAAGCCGCACCGCGCGAACACCTGTACCCACTGTTTGCCGCTGTCGGGCGCGTTAGTCCTCTCGGTACAGTGCGGCAGCACTCTAAGACGTTCGACGAACTATCAGTGCTTCCTTCAGGCAGAACCTTCAGCAACCACTCCTGCGGCAACGACACTTGTGGCACGTCCGCTAACCCCCGTACCGTCCGGTACTCCTGACGGTACGTGAGTGTGATTGCCGGGTGGAGGCCGACGAGCGGAACGCCGGACTGGCCCAATTCAATTAGTTGTGTGGCATTGCGAACGGCGACCTTCGCGAACGCGTCGAGAAAGCCCTGCACTTGCAGCGGTTTGCCGTTCGGCAAGAGCGGCGCCAACCAGACCTGACAACCCAGCCGCGCGGCCAGTTCGATCAGGGTGGTCAACTGCTCGGTATCGAAATAGCGCGTGAAGGTATCCTGAACGATCACGACACTGCACTCGCGCTTCTGCTGCGTGAGAGCCGCCAACGACCGTGGGTCCGCTGGCCGCACCTGCCACTGGCGTAGCACGGCGGCGAGATCGTAACGGCTCAGCAGAGGACTATCGACCACCCCGACCCGCTGCTCCAGCATCGTGCGCATCCAGGCCGCGCATCAGAGCGTTATACACGCCCGGAGGTCGCGCCATCCACGGCATCGTGAATTCGAGCGAGCCGATCAGGTAGTCGCGCAACGGTCGCAGGTAGCGACGGTGATACAACTGCAGAAAGCGCGAGCGGAAGTCGGGCACATTGACCTTGACCGGGCATTGCCCCGCGCACGACTTGCACGCGAGACAACCGGCCATTGCGTCGTAGACCTCGTGCGAGAAGTCGGCTACACCGTCGCGCGCCGCGCGGCTATTGCCCCAACGTTCGGCGAGACCGCTCCAAAACGGCTGCCGCGTGCGCCCGAGCGCGACCACATCGACGCCCGCCTGCCCCTGCAGACGCAACCATTCGCGCATCAGCGACGCGCGCGCTTTCGGCGACTGCACACGCTCGCGTGTCGCCTTCCACGACGGACACATCGCATCGTCGGGATCAAAGTTGTAGCACGCGCCATTGCCATTGCAATGCATCGCGGTGCCGAAGCTCTGCCACACCCGTTCGTCGATTTGCCGGTCGTGTTCGCCACGGGTCGGCACTTCGTCGATCTTCAGCAGCCGCAGCGGGCTATCCGCGGGCGTCGCGATCTTGCCCGGATTGAACTGGTTGTACGGATCGAACACCGCCTTCAATTGCTGCAGCTAAGCATAGAGCTCGCCGAAAAAAGCGGGCGCGTATTCGGAGCGCACGCCCTTGCCGTGCTTGCCCCACAACAGGCCGCCATGACGCTGCGTCAGTTCGGCGACCGCGTCGGAAATCGGCCGCACCAGCGCGGCTTGCCGCAGATCTTTCATATCCAGCGCCGGACGCACATGCAGCACGCCCGCATCGACATGGCCGAACATCCCATATTGCAGGCCATGCCCATCGAGCAACGCGCGAAACTCCTCGATATAAGCCGCGAGATTCTCCGGTGGCACCGCCGTGTCTTCGACAAACGGCTGTGGACGGGCCTCGCCTTGTACGTTTCCCAGCAAGCCCACCGCGCGCTTGCGCATCGCGTAGACCTGCTTGACCGCGTACTCGCCGATAGCCAACGTGTGACCGAGGCGCGCGACGCTGCGGGCGCTCGCCAGATCAGCGCCGCTCGGGCCGATATTAACGTTCGCAATCCCGCAGTCACTTCCCGAAGCCGAGCACATGGTAAGCCGGGCTGGCCCACAGCACTAAAACTTCCGGGGTTTTCTGCGTTTGTAGCAATGCCAGACGTTCTTCAGAAATGTCTCATGTTTGCTGCGGTCGCGATTGCGCTGATTGCAAACGGCTATCTTCTGACGCGATTGCCTTCCCGCGCGCAAATCCCTGCAGTTCGGATCGAATTGTTTGCGTTGCTCATAGTATTTCTGTCCCGATTTGATCTTAGTCTGGATTTTATTCACAGAAAAGTCGGCTACCTGATTATCCAGGGTGCCACGACGACACTCCTGATTTCCGCCATCTCAGTTTCGATTGCGTTCGTGCTTGCATTGATTGGTGCACTCGCGAAACTCTCCTCGAGCGGCATCGCGATCGGGATTGCCACCTTCTATACCTCACTGTTTCGAGGCCTGCCGCTGCTGATGCAGATTTTCATTCTGTATTTGGGGCTTCCTCAGCTCGGCTTCGTTGTCGATCCGATTCCCGCGGGCGTGACCGCTCTGTCGCTCTGCTACGGTGCGTATATGACCGAGATCTTCCGGGCCGGCATTCAGAGCATCCCGCTTGGCCAATGGAATGCAGCCCGCGCACTCGGCCTGACTCCCTATCAAATGATGCGCCTGGTTATCCTGCCGCAGGCGTTGCGCGTCATCATTCCCCCGACGGGCAACCAGTTCATCGCGATGCTCAAGGACAGTGCATTGGTCTCGGTAGTCGGTGTTTGGGAACTGACCTATGTCGCCACGACGGCGGGTCAGAAGGAATTCCGGCGCATGGAGATGCTGATCAGCGCGTCTGCAATTTACTGGGTGATGTCGCTGGTGCTGGAGGTCATCCAGGCCCGCATCGAAAGGACGTTCCGCAACGCGGCGCGCTAGCGCGCGCTTCTGTCGAGACCTCAAACGGAAACGAAAATGATCGACATTACGAACGTATCGAAGGCATATGGCCACTTCCAGGTGCTAGACAACTGCAGGGCGAAGGTAAACAGGGGCGAAGTGGTCGTGGTATGCGGACCGTCTGGCTCGGGAAAGTCAACGCTCATCAAGACTGTGAACGGGCTTGAGCCGTTTCAGGGAGGCAGGATTGTCGTCAACGGCCAGTCGGTCGGCGACAGGAAGACGGACTTGTCGAAGCTGAGGTCGAAGGTCGGAATGGTATTCCAGCACTTCGAGCTGTTTCCCCACCTGACCATCACCGAGAACATTACGCTTGCGGAGATCAAGGTGCTCGGCCGTTCGAAAGACGAGGCAACGGCAAAGGGGCTGAAACTGCTGGATCGGGTCGGTCTGCGAGCGCACGCTGAAAAATACCCGGCCCAGTTATCGGGCGGCCAGCAGCAGCGCGTTGCTATCGCGCGCGCTATCCATGGATCCCGTGGCCATGCTGTTTGACGAACCGACTTCGGCACTCGATCCTGAGATGATCAACGAAGTGCTCGACGTGATGATCGAGCTCGCGCATGAGGGCATGACCATGATGTGCGTGACGCACGAAATGGTTTTTGCGAAAAAGGTTGCGCACCGGGTCATCTTCATGGACAAGGGAGCGATCGTCGAGGACGACAAGGATGCGTTCTTCGACAATCCGCGGTCAGAGCGAGCGCGGGACTTTCTGCAGAATATTCTTCACTGACTTGTATGGTTCGCACGCTTCGTTTCAATCGGATGAAGCGATGGACCGCGAGATTGCGACTCGATGATGGGGGGACATAATGTGTCACGGCGGCTCACACAACTAATTCTGGTGCTACTTTTCCATAATTTTGGTTACTAGCCGCGGACTGCTCATCGCGTGCGTATTTGATGGGCACTCCGCCGGACCCGCTTTCCAGGTTCGCGTGCGGTATCGTTTTCCGGTTGCCTGGCCGTCCCGCCTCCACAATTTCCGGGGCGGTTCACTAGGTTGGCGCGCTTTCTTTCCTGCGGGAAACGGGGCGTGCTCGGTGCCGATCGAACAGAGCGCGTGCGGCAGGCGCGACTAAGTTGGCAGCCCGCCATACTGAGGCGTTTTGCGCAACCGGTCAGCGCAATACTGATGCAAGATTTGCGTGAGTGCGGCGCGGTAGTTGAGCTGCCGATGCCGGTGGAAGAGCGCAATCAATCTGCTAGTGGGGACAAGGTTTATCTTGGGCTCCAACTCGGTGGCCAACTGGCTAGACAATGCACACAGTCGGGCGCGCTCGAACCAGTCGCAGTCGCCGACGTTAGCACGGAGCCAGATCCGCGCACTGTCAATGAGGTGGGCACTGCTCAGCCATTCCCCTCTGTAGCGTCGGGAGACGAGTTGCGATACCAGCAGGTAGCAGAGCAACTCGGCGCGGGCATCGTCGTCAAGGATACAGGGCAGATACATCAGGGGTACACTCTCCGGGCTGAAGTGAGCAGCTCGCTGGGCAAAGCATCAATCATCGCGTCGTCCAGCGCATACCATCGCATGGAACGCGGCATTGACCGCCTGTTGCTCAGCGGTCCACCACGAACCAGGCGAGACGGCTGACGGCAAGCCAAGACGGTAAACGTTCGCATGCTTGAGGCGGTCTATCCTCACAACGTGAACAACGCCTTGCCTGGTCATTTGCAACAGAACGGCACGCATCAACATCGGCTCACACCCGGCCAGCTTCCTGATTTCGGCTGCATAGCGCTCCATCCCATCCGACATGATGTCGCGAATTCGCTCGCACAGATTTTCAGTAACCTTCATTTCTGCCTTTTAGTCATAGGTCTTCTTTCGGGCCTTCTGGCTCGTGGCGCTGGACAGCCCGGCCACCACTCCCGTTTGCGCGGGCTGCTCATAAAAAAGCGCGCCGACCCGGGGCAGTCAGCGCGCAAGAAGCCATTCGAGGTTGCTGGGCGAGGGCCGCGCAGTACGCTATATGCTAATTGGATTGCGATGAGGTAATCGTTAACTGTTGTCAGATGGCGATTCGCCCTTAATTAAGGGATTTCCCGCATTTTTGCTCAAAACTCGGCAGAGCATCGGCGCACCAACGGCAAACTACCGGATTTCCGGTAGCTTGATTGGAAAGGGGTGAGCGAAATGCTCCCTCCTTTATTTGGCGCGCGGCCGGCAACTGCGGGGAACTGACACGAACTCTCGGTGCGGATTTCGGTGATGGTGGTCAGCGTTTCGGCGAACGTGATCAGTCTGGAAGGTGGTGTTGCGCGGTCAATGGATTATAGCGAAGGTGATCACCATCAGGATGTGGAGGACTGCTTGGCGTTGGTCTTTCGCATTGATTCGCCCTCCAACGGCAGCTTGTGGGCGTGATGAACGAGCCGGTCGAGGATCGCGTCGGCGAGCGTCAGGTCCTGCAGCCACGCATGCCAGTGTTCGAGCGGCAACTGGCTGGTAACGATGGTGGATCGCGTGCCGACGCGATCGTCGAGCACTTCTACCAGGTCATTTCGGGCACTCTGATCGAGGTCCTGCAGGCCCCAGTCGTCGAGCCGCAGGACGTCCATTTTGGCGAGTTGTGCGAGGCGCCGCGCGAAGCTGCCGTCGCCGTGGATGATCTTCAATTCCTCGAACAGCCGGGAACGCGGACGTACATCACAGAGAAGTCCTGTCGGCAGGCTTGCTGCCCGAACGCACATGCGATCCACGTTTTCCCAGCGCCGGTCGGCCCCGTCAGGATGAGGTTTTGTGCATTGCGGATCCAGTCGCAAACGGCGAGTGCGGCAACGACGCTTTTGTCGATACCGCGGCTCTGCCGGTATCCGATGTCCTCAATGCAGGCCTGAGGATTCTTGAGTTTCGCGGACTTCATCAGCCGCTCGAGCCGCCGGGTATCACGCCAGGCGACTTCGCGATCGACGACCATGCCGAAGCGCTCTTCGAACGACAGGCTGGCGCTGGAGGCGAGCGCCGCCTGTTCCTCAAACGCGCGAGCCATGCCGTCGAGCTTGAGCGCCTTGAGCTGAGAGAGAGTTTGCTGCATCAACATCGCGACCTCCTTGGGTCAGTGGTAAGGGTCGGGCCCGCGCACGTTCTCGTGGTCGGGCGAATGCCATTCGGCGAGAGGAATCGGGAACATCGGCTGTCGATCCAGGTCGGATTCGAGGATCGACAGGACGGAGCGGCGGGTCGGTGAGCCGATCACGAGCACCCGCTGGCAGGCGGCTTCCAGCCGTTCCTTGCCATACTTGCGCGAGAGCGACAGCAGTCCGAGGCACGCGCGATATCCCGTCTCGGGGTGCGGCCGGTTGGTAAGCAGGTGTTTGACGATCGCTTCGGCACCGGGATCGGCGGAGGCGCCCCAGTTCAGCAATCTCCTAGGCGTCCATTCCATGTGGGCGCGGTGCGCCGCCGGCATGTGCTCGGGCAACGTCGTATGCTTGTTCCGAAGTCGGCTGCGGGCGTGGGCGGCAACACGCTTGCCGCGGTGCAGGATCTCGACACCGTGGCGTGGGACGCGTGCGTAGACCTCCTGACGTACGAGGCTGTGCGGGACGCTGTAATAGTGGTGATCGACTCGACGTGGTAGTCGATGTGGACGCGGCACTTCACGAAGGTCGCGATCTCGTAGCGGCGTGCCGGCAGCGGCATAGCGCCGGCCGGTCGAGCCGCTCGAACCATGCGCGGCGGTTGCCGTCGAGCTTTTTGAACGGACGCCGGTTCAGGTCGGCCAGGCTGTAGAAGCGGTGGTTGTGCAGCCGTGCGAGGATCCAGCGCTCGACGATCTGCACGCCGACCTCGACCTTTGCTTTGTCCTGCGGCTTGCGCGGCCGCGCCGGGAACATGGCGGTCGCGTAGTGGTTCACGAAGTCCTGCGTCGTGTTGCCCAGCACCGGTTCGTACCGGTCGGCCTTGGCGATCAATGCCTTGGGGTTGTCGGGTACCAGCAGTTCGGGAACGCCGCCGTAGAATTCCAGCGCGTCGATCAGGCTGCCGATCCAATCGGGCATGGCCTCGGAACGTGTCGCACACGCGAACGTATAGTTGGACGCACCGGGACGGCCACGAGCACGTGGGCCTTGAACGCGACGCCGCCGTCGCGGCCAAGAATCGGCACGTTTTGCCCGGCGAAGTCGGCGAACAGCTTTTCGCCGGCGCAGTGTTGCTGGCGGATCGAGCGCTTCAGTGCCGCAGCCCAGTCCTTGTATCGCTGGCAGAACTGCGTATAGCGGTAAGTGCGTTGGCCGGGGTGGGCCTCGACGTACTCCTCCCAAAGCAGTTGAAGTGTCACGCCCTTGCGGCGCAGGTCGCGGTGCATTGCCGCGTAATCCGGTTCGATCCGCCGGGTCGGGGCCGCTGTTTCCTCCGGCAGGTCTAGCCTAATCTCGAGCTCGTCGTCGGCCAGCGGTTCAACAGCAGCCCAGTCAAGCCCCGCCGCAGTAGCGCGGGCTGCGTACGCCGAGATGGCGCCGACGCTGATGCCGAACGCCCGGCTGATCTGGCGGTGCGACAGGCCGCACGCCCGCTTCAGCCGCAATACTTCTTTCCAGGCCACGCTGCGGCCTTGCTTGCTGGAGGCGCCAGCGACGGTGATCAGGGGTAATGACGCAAAAGGGGACACGAGGCTTTTCTCCAATACAGGCACGCCAGGCGCGCGCCGAGGTGTGCAGTTTGGACAAAAACCGCTATAGAGTGAAATCGTCAATCTACTGCTCTACTATCCAGCTCACGGATACCAGACGTATAGACCTGAACCTGTTGGTCACCCTCGAAGCCCTGCTCGCCGAGCAGAACGTGACGCGCGCTGCCCGCCGCCTGCACCTGAGTCAGCCAGCCGTGAGCGCGCAGCTCGTGCGCCTGCGCGACCTGTTTGGTGACCCGTTGCTAATTTCGGCGCAACGCGGCATGACTCCCACGGCGAAGGCCGACGAACTTCTGGCGCCTTTGCGAAATGCGCTGGATCAATTGCGCGCCACGGTGAGCCAGCATGGCCATTTCGATCCCGCGCGGGCCAAGCTGACTATAGCCATCGCCTGCACCGACTACCTACAGGCCGCGCTCGTGCAGCCGCTAGTACTGCAGCTGCGCCAGCAGGCGCCCGGCGTGCGGATAGCGTTGCGTATCTTGGACATGTCGCAACTGGTGGCGCAAATGGCTCATGGCGAGGTCGACCTCGCGTTAATGACGCCCGGTGACGCCCCGACCGGCCTGCGCAGCTGCCACCTGTTCGACGAGCGCTACGTGTTGATAGGTCGCCGCGGCCATCCCAAGCTGCGCCGCAAGCTCACAGCTTCACAGTTCGCGCAGCTCGAGCATGTCATCGTGTCGTTGCGCGGCGGCGGCTTTGCCACGCCTGTAGATGACGCGTTGGCGGCCCTCGGCCTTCGGCGCAACGTGGTGCTGTCCGCCGCCTCGTTCCTGTTTGTGCCGGATATTGCGGCCCGCTCTGACCTCGTCGCTCTGGTGCCGCAACGACTCGTGCGCGATCACGCCGACATGTTGCGAATCGTCGAGTGCCCGATTCCCGTTCCGGGCTTCGAGGTGGGCATGCTGTGGCACGATTGCAGTCACGGACACGCTGGCCACCGCTGGGTGCGCGAGGTGCTTGGGGCGCTGGTCGCCGGGTGAGGCGAAACCGCAAAGAGAGCGGGACGAAGCGGCAGTCTCAGGGCGGTCTAAGCGCGCGTGCGATGACTAAATTGAAAGGTGATCGGTTCAATTTGAACGACCGCTTTGTAGCGATCAGACTGGGACAATGTCAAGAACGGGTCGGCGACGTTCGTCCTCCGCTAACTTGCTTTATTTTCCGTTTTCTCAAGCGACCCCTTGAAGCATGTTTTCGTCAAGGCATCCGCCTGCGTCAACAGCCGTCCAGAGAACAGGCCCCGGCCCACGCGTGAGCGCGAGCGGCGTATGCGCGGTTCCGCCTGCCGGGCGCACGCAGGTGTTCCTGTCAGGCTTTGGTCCGATCCGGCAACGCTTCGCGCTCAAGCGTCATCTCCTGCACGCTTTGCTTTATCCGAAGCAGCTCGCGACCTGGTTTGAAGCCTGGGGTCTTTTCACCGGTCTCACTCAGAATCCGTCGACAATTTTCTGAGCGATTGTTTTGCCTGCACACAATTCGTCCGCTGATCGGCAACGTGACAAAGCCGTGGCGAGCGGCTGACATCGACTTGGCCCGATGCGTGGCGGCAACCGACAGGGACGAGCCGCCCTTGATGATCTATGCTGCGGTCACAGGCATGCTACCGGTTGACCGCGGGCTTGGCACACAGTACACGGTGGACGTTATGGACCCGCCTCGCACTTCGAGGTGCCTCACGGTTGCGAGTTCGCAACTTTTGGCGGACGACGCGCGAATTGCACGAGTTCACGTTTTAGCAAGGAGTTTCGCAAGCCTTGCTCGATGTTCTGGGTTTAGCCCTGGCGTGGCGGAAATTTGCTCGACTCGTGCTCTCCAATAGGGCAGACCAAATAGTGATTCCGCGCCATCTGTCGACAAAATCCGTTCGAGATGGGTAATCGCGACTTCCGCAGTAAGGCATGTATAAGGGCTTGTCCTGACTGCACCCCCTTTTTTTCCAGCATTCGTCATCTCCGTTACGGCCTCCGTCCCAGAGTTTGCCAAGTGCAGCTAACGAAACCCCAAAGCGCCCGGAATGCCACACGACCGTGCCTAGGCAGTTCCTGCGCAATCGCAAAATGCCGTCGCGCGAACTTGTTAAGCCGGCGCGAATCTGGCGCAAAATAGCCCTATCTGCCATCTGCAACCTCCGGCTCGCACTGGCAGAATCGAGTACAGATTGAGTTTTTTCGAGTTCTACCAATGACAACGAATCCGTCTGACAAAAGAAATTCCTGGTCACGCGCGGCGGTGTTCGGTGCGGCATATATAAGCAGAGTCTCCCATTTTTTGAAACCCGCAGATATCGCCTTAATTGTAGAGGTTTCGCGGCGTCACAATGAGGTCGATGCCATCAGCGGGTTTCTCGTAAAGGCGGGTTCGAATTTCCTCCAGTATCTCGAAGGGCCGCGGGTCAAAGTGGTGCGTTGTCTACGCCGGATCGAGTCTGATCGTCGTCACTACGATATGAGGATTCTGGCGCTTGGCGCAATGCAACAGCGCCACTTTTCCGATTGGTCCATGGGTTTTTTTGTTGGCGATGTCGATGGCTCAGAGCGATTTGAGAGTTTGCTGACCGAATGGCACGGAACCGACCGCTCGCTGCTTGAGGAGGTCTGGAGAATTTCGGCGATTTCGCGAGCGGAGGCCTACCACGTCCGACCGGAGGTCATCGTCGGACCGTTCCAAGTGTTGCTGAAGCGGCGCGAATGAGTCACTTCGGGTTCTGGTGCGAATTCGTGGTGAGCTAAAGTAGAAGCTTTAGCGGCGGTGATGCAGGATGGCGAACAAGCTCCGGGATCTGGACGAACTGTTCAAAGGTCGGCACGTTGAACGCGAACTCATCATTCTCTGTGTGCGCTGGTATTGCCGCTACAAGCTCTCGTATCGGGACCTCGTCGAAATGATGGTGGAACGCGGTCTGCGCGTCGCGCATACGACCATAATACGCTGGGTCCAGCGCTACGGCCGGAGTTCGAGAAGCGTTGGGTTCGTTACGCGCGGCAAACCGGCCCCTCGTGGCGCGTCGACGAGACGGACGTGAAGGTGCGCGGGCGGTGGGTCTACCTGTACCGCGCCGTTGATCGCGACGGCAATACGGTCGACTTCAGGCTCACGTCCGAAACCCTCGGTCGCCTGCTCTTCAAAGACAAACTCCGTCTGCAATTTGGAGTGCCGTGCTCGCGGCATGACGCGACGGGGTGGCACGCACTTCGCTCGCCACCGATCCAAATTTTTGCACCACAACCATCGTCTCTGGGGGCGTCAGGCAGACCAGCGGCGCGGGGCGGCGCCGGGATGATTCTCAGTTCCGCGTCACCAGCACGTCGCGAGCACAACGCGATGGCGGCCGCTTCGACGCGCATCACCTTAGTGCCGCGGTAGCGAGGTGCCGCACCGCATTAGACTCGACTGCAAATCTATCCGTCGAACCGGGTCAACTTCAGGATCGTTGACGGGCGACGGCTTCCGGCACTAGAGCGGGTTACATCTCTACTTCGATTGACACCGGTACTCAAAAATAAATCGCCAGAAAATAGAGCAGCACATACAGCGCGTAAGTCTGCCCATTGCCGCTATAAACCCGCCGGATCCGCGCGGCGGCAAGCAGCGCGAAATGCGACGCGCCGCGCCAGAACATCTGCGCGAACGGCGGCACCGTGCGGCTCAGCATCGGCCGGTAGAAGTGATAGAAATCGGGCGCGTCGGCCGCGTTGCCGCGCCGGCTGCGGTAGTACCACACGCCGAGCCCGAACACGAGCGCCGCGACGATCAGCACGACGATCACGACCGGCGTCGGATTCCAGAAGCCGTAGATGCTTTCGAGCGACATCCCGCCCCACACCAGCGTCTTGGCGAACTGCGGATCGATCGCGGCCGAGACCGGCTCGATCAGCAGTTTCGGGAAGAACGACAGAATCAGGATGCCGAGCACCAGCAGGAACTGCGGCACCAGCAGCGCAAGCGGCGCTTCGCGCACCGGCTCGCGCTGCGGCGGCCGCGGCTGCAAAAAGATCCCGTTGACGAAGCGCGTCATGTACAGAAAACCCGCGCAGGTCGCGATCAGCCCGCAGATCGCGAGGCCGTACCAGCCCTTGTCGGTCATCGCGCTGAGCAGCAGCCACTTGCCGCCGAAGCCCATCAGCGGCGGCAGACCGGACATCGACACCAGCGCGATCACGACCATCGCGAACGTGAACGGCATCTCGCGCGCGAGGCCGCCGACATCGGCGAAGTTGCGCGTACCGGTGCGCAGAATTACGCCGGCCAACGCGAGAAACAGAATGCCCTTCACCAGCATGTGATTGGCGACCAGATACAGCGCGGTGACCCAGCCGAGATGGCTCATCAGGCCGATCGCGGTCACGATGTAGCCGATCTGGCTCATGCTGGAGAGCGCCAGCAGCCGTTTGAAGTCGTTCTGCCGCAATGCCATCAGCGCGCCGGCGAGGGTCGTCAGCATCCCTATCCATGTCATCGCGTGCGCGAGTTCGAGGCCGACTTCGGAGCGGATCGTCAGATAGGTGCCGACCAGCAGCCCGAACATCGCGACCTTGCTGACCACCGACGACAGCATCGCGGTCACGTCGTCTTCCGCCTCGGTATACGCGCCGGGCAGCCACACGTGCACGCCGATCGCGCCGGCCTTGATCAGGAAGCCGGCCGCCAGCAGCACGAACGCGCGGTTCGCTTCCGGTCCCGCGTGAATCAGCGCGGCTAGCCGGATGCTGCCGTCGATCGCGGCGACACTCGCGAAGCCCGCCAGCAGGAAGAACGCGGACAGCAGCGAGAACAGCAGGAAGGTCAGCACGTGCGGTCCCGCGCGCCGGCACTTGGCGATCAGGAAGCACGAGGACAGCGTGACGATCTCCCAGCTATAGAAGAATTCGAGCGTGGTCGATGAGCGCAGCAGCGCCGGAATCGATAGAGCCAGCACGACCAGCATCGGATAGAAGCCTTCGCGCGGATCGTCGCGATACAGGCTCGCCCCGGTGATCACGAGGCTGCCGGCCAGCAGCAGCCACGCGAACAGCCCTGCGATGCCGCTCGTGCCGGCGGCGAGCAGCGCGCCAATCGGCGCGATCGCGAGCAGCGCGAGCACGCCCTTGACCCGCCCGGGCAACCGGTCGGCCGCGTAGAACAGCGCGCCGGCGCCGAGCGGCGAGAAGATCCACAGCGACGCGACGCCCGAGATCAGCGCGGCCAGATATCCGGCCGCGATCAGCAGCAGCGCGACGCCGAGCAGCGGCAGCAGCGCGAAGAAGTCGGGGCGCGCGTGCGCTGCGCGGCTGGAAGGCCGCAGCGCGCGCACGAACCAGCGGAACATGTAGCCCGCTTCGAGCAGCGAGCCGGTCAGGATCAGCACGATCCAGTACGGTTTGCCGGCGGCGGTCAGGCGCATCACCAGTTCCCACTTCGCCCAGAAGCCGGGGAACGGCGGCAGCCCCGCGATCGCGACCATGAAGAGCCCGAGCAGGCCGATCAGCAGCGGGCTGCGCGCCAGCACCGCGCGCGGATCGCGGTGGTAGCGCTGCACCACGCCGGCCAGCCAGAAGAGCCCCGCCTTCGCGAACAGATGGTTGACGAACAGGTCGCCGACCACCAGCGGAATCGCCGTTTCCGCGCCGATCTGGCGCAGCAGCGCGAGCGCGAGCATCAGCAGCGCCATCTGTCCGATCGACGAATAGCCGAGCACGCGCTGCGGCTTCGATTGCTTCAGCGCGAGCAGGTTCGAGAACAGGAAGGTCGCGCCGCCCGATACGGCCAGCAGCGTCAGCTGGCCGTCGAACAGCGGCAGCAGCTTCAGGAGTGCAAAAAACACCCCCGCCGACACGCCGACCGACACCATCGCGGCGACGCCGCCCGGCATCGTCTCGTAGACGTCGAGCCCCCAGCCGTTGGCCGGAAACGGCTTCAGTTCGATCACGAGACTCGCGAACAACAGCAGCACCGCCGTGGTGCCGATCGGGCCGCCGAGCTGGTCGCGCATCGCCAGCAACTGGTCGATGTTCAGCGTGCCGCTCACGTAATACAGCAGCACCGCGCCGAGCAGGAAGAACGTCGATGCGATCACGGTCGCGATGATGTACTTGAACGCGGCGGCAAGCGCGGCCGGCTTGCGCTCGAGCCCGAACAGCCCATACGTGGCGATCGATACGATCTCGAGAAACACGAACAGATTGAACACGTCGCGGGTCATCACCATGCCGTCGATGCCCATCACGAGGATCAGATACAGCAGCAGCGCCGCGTAGTTGCCGCGCAGCCGGTCCCACAGATGCAGCGCGCCGAGCAGCGCGACCACGTTGACGCTGAACGTGAAGAACGCTTCCCACGGACCGAAGCGCAGATTGATCGACACCGGCGGCAGCGCGCCGGCGGTCAGCACTTCGATCGTGTCGCCGCCGGCGATCAGTCCATAGAACGACACGCCGCTCACCAGCACGATGCCGGTGAGCGCGACGAAAAAACCGAGCGTGAGCCACGGCTTGCCGAGCCGGTACAGCAGCGGAATGACGAAGCCGCCGCCGAGGCCGAGAATGAAGATGTGCAGCGGATGAAAGAGCGCGGCTACCATTTCGACTCGGTGAAGGCGTCGATGGAGAGGGTCTTTCTGGCGGCGTACAGGCGGATCGCGAACGACAGCATGATCGCGGTGACCGACAGCCCGATCACGATCGCGGTGACCACCAGCGCCGACGGGATCGGGTCGATCGCGCGATGAAGGGCGGTGCTTTTGCCGAGCGCGGCGTCGATGATCGGCGCGGTGCCGCCGGTGATGTAGCCGGTCGCGACCATCACGATGTGCAGCCCGGTGTCGAACACCGCGAAGCCGATGATGATGCGCAGAATATTGCGGTGGGTCAGCATCCCCCACAGGCCGATCAGCGACAGACAGAAGCCGGTGATCAGCAGGATCGTCGAAACCGGGAGGCCGGTGCTCATGGGCGGTTCTCCTGTTGTCAGCTTCTGAACCGGTCGATGATGACGCTCAGTTCCGCGCCGACCTTGATCCCGAGCAGCGCGGAAATCAGCGGAATCGCGCCGGCGCTGAAGAACGCGCCGAACTCGCCGCGCGGCAAAAAGCGCGCGTCGAGAAAACCGCCCGCCAGCACCAACCCGAGAATGCCGATACACACATAGAGCACGCCGGCGAGCGACTCGACCACGCTCAGCAGCGCGACGTTCAGCGTCGAGCGGGGCCGCGCGAGCAGCATCAGCATCACCGCCGACGCGACGATCGCGCCGCCCTGGAAGCCGCCGCCCGCGGACAGATGGCCGTTGACGATCACATAGGCGCCGAATGTGAAGATCATCGGCAGCAGCACCTGCTTGCCGGTATGGACGATTTCGCCGGCCGGGCGGCGCGCGGGCGCGGGCGTGGACGTTGAGTCGTCCAGCGGGGCGGCGGCGCTCGCGCTGCTTTCCTCTTTCAGCAGCACGCCGACGCTCGCCGCGACCATGAACAGCACCGCCACTTCGCCGAGCGTGTCGAAGCCGCGATAGGTGATCAGGATCGCGGTCACGATGTTCGGCGCGCCGAGATCGAGCGGCCCCCGGAGCACGTAGTACTCGGCGAGCGGCCGCAGCGCCTGCAGTTCGGCATAGCCGCCGACCAGCCGCCAGAACACCACCGCGAACAGCAGCACCGTCAATAGAGCGGCTGCGCGACGCATCATGATTGGCTCTCCCGAGCGTCGCGCTCCTGTTCGTCGGCGAGCGCGTCGACCACGGTGGACGCGCTCATCGGCGTACGAATCAGCCACGCGGCGCGCGACAACGCATGCGAGGACACCGGATTGGTCACCAGCACGAAATAGATCAGCAGGATCAGCCGGAAGGTCCAGCTCGGGTGATAGAACGCGAGGCCGATCAGCACCAGCATGTTGCCGAGCGTCGACGCCTTGGTGCCGGCCTGGATGCGGGTGTACGCGTCCGGCATGCGCAGCAGGCCGAGGCCGGCGGAGAACAGAAAGACCGCGCCCACCAGAATGAAGCTGCTGCCGATCAGTTCGAGCATGCGCTAGCCCTTCTGGTAACCGGTTTTGCGGATTGCGTACAGAAAGATGAAGGTCGCCAGTCCCGAGCCGATCGCGGCCTCCGCCATCGCGACGTCGGGCGCGGCCACCAGCAGGAACGCGACCGCGGCGAACAGGCTCGCGAGTCCCGAGCTGACCATCGCGGCCAGCAGATTTTTCAGGAATATCGCGAGAATGCCGCTCACGAGGATGCTCGCGCACATCAGCAGCAGGAGCAGTTCGAGCATCGCTCACAGCCCCCTTTCGAGAAAACGCGCGATCGCCAGCACGGCGAGAAAGCTCAGCAGTCCGTACACCAGCGCGACGTCGATATAGACGAAACGGCCGGAGATCTGCGCATACAGCGCGATCAGGGACAGCGAGATGACCGTCAGCATGTCGATCGCGACGATGCGATCGACGACGGTCTTGCCGAGCACGAGCCGGATCACGCCGAACAGAATCGCGAGGAAGATCAGCGCGGCAGCGATCCGGAGCATGATCTCAGCCAAAGACTTTCTCCAGATGCTTTTCGAACGGGGCGACGAGCGCTTCGGTGGCGGCGTCGATATCGGTGGTTTTGACGTCGAGCCAGTGGATGAACAGCACGTCATCGCGAATGTCCATCACCAGCGAACCGGGCGTGAGCGCAATCGAATTGGTCAGCGCGAGGCGCCCGAGCGGTGTTTGCAAGCGGGTGCGCACCTTGACGATACCGGGCTTGATGTCGATGTGCGGCGAGTACACGTATGCCATCATGTTCAGATTGGCGCGCACGAGTTCGACGACGAACGCGCCGCTATAGGCGACGAAATGATAAAGCGCGCGCGGGGTCAAACGCAGACGCTGCCAGGCTTCGCTGGACGATGCGAACGCGTGGGCGATGACGAAGGTGATGACGAGGCCGACCAGCGCGGGTTCGATCGCGAGCGACGCATTGGCGATCAGCCAGATCACGAACAGCACGAACCAGAGGCCGAAGAGTCCCCGGGGGAGCAACGATGACACTGGTTTTCCGTGGTTTGAAGCCATGTCATCTTTTCCGGAAAGAGGCCGTGCGGAAAATTCTAGGTGACAACTTATGGCAAATCAACGGGAGCAGGGGGCGTAGGGATGCCATCCGGCGACGTGTCTCACTCCTGAAACAGCGTCTGCTTCGCCAGATCGCGGCCGTAGTCGGGGTTAGATTGAGGCCTCGCGATTGGAAAATAACGGGCTGAAAAGTAGGAGCGAGCGGCTCTCTAACGGATGTCCCGAGAAATTGCCGCTGCGGAATGGCTAGTAGGCCACGCGCTTTATCGGAAGGTGGACGGGATTCGGGTAACCGCAGTGAAACAATCCGAAGGTCTGTTCGCGATAGCATGAAAGTTGTAGCAGGCATTGCTTGCGCGTGAAGCGCTGACAGCGCAAGACCAAAGTTCGGTAGAAAGACTGCTTGGTTTCGTCCTGGCTCTCGGGTTGGTCGCTCAGTTGAAAAGAGACGTCCCTGATGGGCCCGCAATCAAGATCTGGCGTCGCCGCTAAGCGCCGCGACGTAAGCGCCTGCTCAAAAGCCGGTTCCCTGCAGCTTCGTCGTCCCCCCTTTTTTCGCAAGACATCAAATTGCTGTAGCATCGAAGGCTAGCGTCACACGCCGCTCTCGCGCAAGGTGGGAAGCACGCAATCAAGCCGCTTTCGCCGTATGGTGGCCAGCGTCACCCCTCCCGATCAATAGTTTGTCGTTAAAGTGCAGGCTAAACCGACTTTGTTATCTGCGCAACGAGACTATAACCACCGTCCAGGAAAACCCACCTTTATTCTCAGCGAACTTACTCGACAGTCTTCCGGCGTGACTGTGATACCTCATCATGCAGCGGTCCTCATGTCAGCAGGTGGGCTAACAAATCGCGCCTTTTTCACTTTGGCTGCACCAGACCTGTTGTTCGATCTGCACTTAGAGGCACCGAGGATAGTGAACTGGCAATATCCACCCAGCCGCCGCCCACCGACTGATACACGCCGATCACCTGATTAAAGCGCGCGGCCTGCAAACTGGCTAACGAAAGTTCCGCGGCGAACAGATCGTTTTCCGAAACCAGTACTTCCAGATAGCCAATCAGGCCATCCTCGAATTTGAGGTTGGAAAGTCGCGCATATTCTCTCAACGCATCGACGCGCTCCTGCTGACTTGCAGTCTGCTCGCTGGTTTTCTGCGCGCCGATCAGTGCGTTGTTGGTATCGCTGAATGCACCCAGTATGGTCTGCCGATAGACGAGTTCCGCCTGGCGCTTCTGTGCTTCGGTCGACTGCACCTGGCCTTCAATCGCGCCCGCGGTGAAGATCGGCCCGGTCACACCCGCCGCAATCGACCACAGCGCGGCCGGCCCCGACAGGAAATCGCCAAACGCGGTACTCACCGAGCCCAGCGCGCCGGTCAACGAAATAGTCGGATAGTAGAGCGCTCGCGCGGCGCCCACGTTCGCGTTGGCGGCCACCAGGTTCTGTTCCGCCTGCAGAATATCCGGACGCCGGCCGAGCAGCGTCGAGGGCAAATCCGACGGTATCGAGGGGAGCACGAGTTCGCTAATCGATTTGCCGCGTGGAATCGGTCCGGGATTCTGGCCGAGAAGAATTGAAATACCGTTTTCCACTATCGCGATCTGCTGTTCCACCGCGGGAATCGTCGACAGTGCAAGCTTGTACTGCGAGCGCACCTGCGAAAGTTCGGTTTCGGACACAAGTCCATCCCGATAACGCAACTCGAAGATCCGCAGTGTTTCGGCAAAAATGCGCGCGGTCGCCCGGGCGACTTCGAGTTGTCTGTCGAGGCCGCGCAGCGTGATATAGCTCGTCGCGACACCAGTCACGAGCGAAAGCACGACGCCGCGCTGCGCCTGTTCGCTCGCGAACACCTGCGCCTGCGCCGCTTCGGTCAAACGCCTGACCCGGCCGAACAGATCGACCTGCCATGCAGCGGACAACGTGCCCTGATAGAGATTGAAGATGGGATCGAGGGCCGGCGAAAGCGGCGGCATCCCGACTTCGCTGGTGCGACTGCGACTCACATTCGCGCCATAGCCGATCTGCGGCAGACCCTGCGAACGGGTCGCACGCACCAAACCGGCGAACTGATCGACGCGCGCCGCCGCAATGCGGACGTCGAGATTGTCACGCAGCGCGGTTTGAATCAGAGCGTTCAACACCGGATCCTGAAACTGCTCCCACCATGCGGTGTTGGCGACCTCTTCGGCCTGGGGCAAATCGATCCGCCAGGTTGCCGGCACCGACACCTCGGGGCGACTGTAGTTCGGCCCGACGGTAAAGCAGCCGCCCACGCAAACCGTCGTGGCGGCAATGATCGCAGCGAGCGTCAGCGTTCTCATCACGTACTCCAGTTCTCCGATTGCCGCGGTCGGTACGCACCGGATGTGTGGTTGTTTGCTGTGTACATTCCAGTTCGACATTATCAGGGCAACTGACTTACGTCGTCCCGCGCGCCGGACCCGAAGACTGCGACGCTTTCCTGTCTTCGCCGCCGAACACGGCCATATACAGAGCGGGCAGGAATACCAGTGTCAGCAGGGTCGCGACCAGCAAGCCGCCCATGATCGCGAAGGCCATCGCCCCCCAGAACACGGTGGGCGCGATCGGAATCAGGCCGAGTACCGTCGAGATCGAAGTCAGAAACATCGGCCGTATCCGCGACGTACCCGATGCGACGACCGCTTCCAGCACCCCCATCCCTTCGTTGCGATAGGTCTCGATCTGCACGATCAGGATCAGTCCATTTTTCGCGATCATGCCGATCAGCGCGAGAATCCCGAGGATGGCGACGAAACCGAGCGGCCGGTTGAAAACCAGCAGTGCGAGCACCACGCCGATCAGGCCGAGCGGCATCACCGACACCACCATCGCGAGGCGCTTGAAACTGACCAGCAGCACCATCATGCTGGCGAGCATCAACACGATCATCAGCGGCACGACGGCAAATACCGACGCCTGCGAAATCGCACTTTCCTCCGAGATGCCGCCGGTCGCGACGTGGTAGCCCTTCGGCAACCCCGCATTGAACTCGGCGAGCTTCGGCGCCAATGATGCGACCACGACATCGGGCAGTACGCCGTGCATCATGTCGGCTCGGACCGTGAGCGTTGGCACCCGGTTGCGGCGCCAGATGAGCGGCGCTTCCTGCTCCTCCGTAAAGGTCGCGAACTGGCTCAGCGCCAACATCCGGCCGCTCGGCGTCGGCACCTGCAACGTACTCAGCGTTTGCAGCGTCAGCGGTCTTTCATCCGATGCTCGCGCCACCACGTTCACCAGGTAAATGTCGTCACGAACCTGCGTGATCGGTGTACCGGTAATGATCGTGTTCATGATTCCCGCGAGTGCCCCGGTGCTGACGCCGAGCTGGCGCGCTTCGTCCTGATTGATATGAATGCGGATCTGCCGGGCCGGCTCCATCCAGTCGAAGTTCACGTGGCGGGTGCGCTCGTCCGCGCCAACGAGCGCGGCCAGATCGAGCGCGATCTTGCGCACCTGCGCCGGATCGGGACCGGATACGCGATACTGCAGCGGCCATCCGACCGGCGGCCCGAGTTCGAGCGGAGAGACGCGTGACACGATGTCGGGAAACTGCTCCGCGAGAATCTTTTCCAGTCTCAACTGCAAGCGGTCGCGCGCCGGCAGATCTTTGGCAACCACGACGATCTGCGAAAAAAACGGATTGGGCAACTGCACGTTCAACGTCAGAATGAAACGTATGGCGCCGCGGCCCAGGTAACTGCTGAAATGGTCGACATCGGGATCGCTCTTCAATAGCGCTTCGATCTTCTTGACCTGCGCCTCGGTCGCATGAATCGACGCGTTCTGCCGCAAGGTCAGATCGACGGTCAACTCAGGCCGGTCCGAGGCGGGGAAGAACTGCCGCGGCACGAATCTGACGAGGAAGATCGACAGCACGAACGCGAGCAGCGTCACGGCAATCGTGATCCATTTCAGTCGCAACGCGCCGCGCAGGAAGTCGCCATACGCCCGCACCATCTTGCCTGGCTTCGGCGAGGGCGTTCTTGGCTTCGGTGCTTTCAGGATCGCCTGACCGACCAGCGGTGAAAAGATCACGGCGCCGAACCACGACACCAGCAAGGCAATCGCGACCACTGCAAAAATCGAAAAGGTGTACTCGCCGGCCGAACTCTTTGCGAAGCCGATCGGCACGAAACTCGATATCGACACCAGCGTGCCGAGCAGCATCGGCGCGGCCAGCGTTCGATAAGCGAAAGTCGCTGCCTGGTCTTTCGTGTCGCCGGCGGCGAGGCGGTTGATCATCGCGTCGACCGTCGTCATCGCGTCGTCGACCAGCAGGGTCAACGCGATAATCAGCGCTCCCAACGATACCCGGTGCAGGTCGATATGCACGATGTCCATGATCGCAAACACGATCGCGAGCGTAAGCGGTATCGACAGCGCGACCACCGTGCCTGGTCGGATGCCGAGACTCACGAAACTGCACACCAGGATGATGATGATTGCCTGCCACAGAGACGCCATGAAGTCGCTGATCGCGACATCGACGGTATCGGCCTGATTGGCGACGAGGAACGGCTCGATGCCGACCGGCAGAGACGCGCTCGCTTCGTCCATCGCTGCCTTCAGGTTATGGCCGAGCGCGAGAATATCGCCCGAATCGCGCATTGCAATGGCAAGGCCGATCGCCGCCTTGCCGTTGACGCGGAACATCGGTTGCGGCGGATCGACGACACCGCGTCTGACCGTTGCAATATCGCCGAGACGCACGATGCGTCCGCCCAGCACGAGGTTGACATTCTCGATGTCGCGTTCCGAATCGAAGGCGCCGGTAATTCTGAAGAACACGCGCTCCTGGCCGGTTTGCAATACGCCGGTCGGCATGATGACGTTTTGCGCCCGCAACGCGCCCACGATCGCCGAGTAGTCCAGACGCAAGCCGGCCAGCCGGCTGGTCGAAAACTCGATGAAGATCTGTTCGTCCTGCGCGCCGAGCACCTCGATCTTCGAGACGTCGGGCACCTGCAACAGACGCGAGCGAATCGCTTCGACGCGATCGCGCAATTCGCGCATGCTGAAACCATCGGACGTGAATCCGTAGATGATCCCGTACGTGTCGCCGAAGTCGTCGTTGAAAAACGGGCCGACCGTTCCGGCCGGCAGGGTGCGCTGCATGTCGCTGACGTTCTTGCGCACCTGATACCAGATGTCCTGTACTTCGGAAGGCGGCGTGGACTGGAGCAGATCGACGAAAATCGTCGTCTGTCCGGCAGTCGTATAACTGCGCACGCGGTCGAGATGCCGCGTCTCCTGCAGCGTGCGCTCGAGCCGCTCCGTCACCTGCGAAAGCGTGTCGTCGACCGTCGCGCCGGGCCATGCGGCCGACACGACCATCGTGCGGAACGTAAACACCGGGTCTTCGGCGCGGCCCAAACGGAAGAACGACAGTGTTCCCGCCAGCAGAGCGGCGAGCATCAGGAACACGACGAGGGGGCGCTTCGAAAGCGACCATTCTGAAAGATTCGGGCCAATCACCTGGGTGCCTCGGTCCAGTGAATTTTTTGTCCCGGCCGCAATGTCTGCGCGCCGGCTGTTACCACCATGTCACCAGGAACTAGACCTTGCGATATCTGCACGCGGTCCTCGCCATAAGCTTGCAGCTCCACATTGCGCGTTGAGACTGTGCCGGCCTTCGTATCGACCACCCACACCGCGGGTTTGCCCCCCGGTTGAATCAACGCGCTCGACGGTACACTGATCGCCGGCGGGCGCTCGAGCTTCATCTGACCGTTGACCGTGCTGCCCAGATGCATGCTGGCCGGCGGATCGATGAGCCGAACCCTGACCGCGAACGTCCCGGTCACCGGGTCGGCACGCGGCGATACTTCGCGTACCCGGCCGATAGCGGAAAGAGCGGGGTTCGCTGCCAGCGTAACCAGAATTTCGGGATTCGCCGGTGCGGCATCCTTGACCGCCAATGGCACATCGAATACCGCATCGACCGCCCCTTCGCGCGCGACCTGAACGATCATGCGGCCTGCCGGGACGACTTCACCGGGTTCGGCGCCGACCGCCGTCACGACACCAGCGACATCCGAAACGAGGTCGGTATAACTCAGGCGGTTCTGCGCGATGTTCAGTAGCGATTGCGACGAATCGACTTGCGACTGCGTGACTTTCGCCATCGCCTGAGCCTGCTCGAACGACGCACGCGACACCGCACGCTCCGCCAGCAGATCGCGCATCCGGTCATACATCGTGCGCGCCTCCAGCGCACGCGCCTGTGCGCCGGCCAGTTGGGCCCGCGCGGATTGCAGGCTGCTCTCCTCGTTCATCCGGTCGAGACGCGCGAGCACCTGACCGGCGTGGACCCGCTCGCCCACTTCGACACTGCGGGAGATCATCCTGCCGTCGATCCGGAACGACTGATTGATCTCGGCCTGGGCCCGCAGGTTGCCGGTTAGCGTGATCGCCGTCCCGGCAACTTGTTCAGTAATTCTGACGACTCGTACCGGGCGGACTTCCGCCACCGGCGCTTCTTCCGCCTTGCGACAGCCCACAAGTAGCGCGGCGGCCGCCAACGCGCCCAGCGTCAATGCCAAGGGAAGAGAAACATTTCGACCGGTTCGATGGTTAGCAAACACTGGCGTTTCCTCCGGATCGCGGGGCAGGTTACCCCGATCCACACAGATCTGAGACCGCGCCCTTCAGCATTTTTCGTTGGGCGCATGCGCTTCTGCCAATTTTATGCGACTCTAAGTGAACCGGTGAGCCCACGAGCAACGTTTTCTTACCTGAGAGACTACCGGCAACTTACCATCAAAACAAAACGATTGGATAACTAAATTGTCTAGGGTATTTCAACGCAAAGTTTAAAAACCGTCGCCGGAGTGACGCCCGGCGAGCTCGCCATTGATTGACACACCTCTCCAGGCGCCAACGTAGCGACCGTCTGTCGAACCGCCACCCCCGGAATCGGTAGCCTGGTACAACAAATGTCAGCTGATGGAACATTTGGCTATATCCCTGCCGCTGAGGCACCCTACTACAGGCAACTCAGCACTCTCGTTGACGTGCCCGCATCAAGTTAGTACAACCGGCCTCCAAGATTCCCAGTGCAGTTCACCTCTTCATAACAAACATTCTCGCCTAAATGTGTGTCCGGATTCATTAGACCACTAAGTCGCCGCGTGTCTGGGATCGCTCGATGTCGGCGAAGCCTTGAACTTTAAAAATTGTCAATTCCACTGGGCACCTTTCAATATAGGGCTGTAGCGCTTCATCCACGGCCATTCTGGCGTTTGTCACAAGCTTTGACGTAGCGCTCGTTTACCTGATTGCAAGAGGCGCGGTTGACGAACAGCCTCCGGGTCTCGATCATGCCGTAGCGGGTAGACAGTGCAGCTACAATGTGCTGCCACTGGGCATAGAATCCACTATCGGCAAGAACATGAGCGGATTGTCGTATGGATTCACGTCGCCCGCTTGCCAGCAAATTCCGCGTCGTCATGAGCCACCCTCCCTCGGTTCACACATATAGTGACGTTAGACGACATGCAGACATTGCAATCGATCAGGACTTACCCACATGGCAGTGAGTCGAGTACGAAGGAATTGGACTGATGGAGGTTGTGAAACGCTGTTCTCCTGAAATCCCGGTTGGCAAATGCTCCGTCTTCTGGGACGCCTGACTATTATGTCGCTTCGGTGTGGTGCTGAAGGGGCCGTGAGCGGGTCAGGACACTGTACCTTCCTTGATGCTCGCCAATAGGAGCAAATTACGCGGTCGCGTTCCACGATAATATTTTAGGAGGGGTTATCGTTGACCCACCGCTGAAGGGGGCTAGCAGCACTTTCGTTTTTGTGCATCGCCAACTACCGGCAAAGGAAACGGGTCGGCTAGCTAAGCCGGAGCGGGCACAGAACGGTTAAGGGTGACTACCCACGGAGATGTGCGCGATCTCCCTATTGCAAGCGAAGCCAGCGCGCCGTCAAAGACAAGACAGGCGTCTCGGTGATGATGTCTATCAAGGACCTCTTTGAGAAGCGTGCTTCGTTAAGCGGAAATATGCCACCTATGTAAACATTGATGCTTCAAACACCGATGCGGGGCAGCTGAGCAATCAATTTTAGTAAGTGACCGGCGAATCGGCGATATGAAGCGATCGCACGTAGCAGAATCAACTGATCCCGGCTCCGACCACTAAATCGGGGCGCCCAACGCCAACTCCTCAACCGGTAATCCATCACGAGATCGTCACGGCGGTTGGTTACCCCTGGGCTGCCATAAGTGGAAGCGGCGGTCAAAGGTGCGGAATGGTTAAATGCAATGCGAGATCCATTCGGACGCTTCGCGATGTGGCGGCGAAAATTAACATGGTTGTTCTGCAATGCTTGACAAACGCGTGATAAACGCCAATTCTAATTTTTGAAACGACGTAAACGGCCTATTCATAATTAAAAGGGATCCGTATATGGCCTCCTCGGAACAGAAAATGTCAAAGATGCAGCTCACCGGGATGGTGGTGGGCGGCATGGTCGGCGCCGGGATCTTCTCCCTGCCGCGTACCTTCGCGAATGCCACCGGGCCCATAGGCGCCATCATTGCGTGGCTGATCGCCGGTACCGGCATGTATATGCTGGCGCGGGTGTTCCAGTCGCTGGCCGAACGAAAACCCGATCTGGACGCCGGCGTGTTCGCGTATGCGAAAGCGGGCTTCGGCGATTATCCGGGCTTTCTTTCCGCTTTCGGCTACTGGATCGGTAGCTGTATCGGCAACGTCTCTTATTGGGTGCTCATCAAGTCGACGCTCGGCGCGTTTTTCCCGGTGTTCGGCGACGGCAACACGTTGGTCGCGATCATCGTCGCATCAATCGGCATCTGGCTGTTCCACTTCATGATCCTGAAGGGCGTCCAACAGGCGGCCTTCATCAACAGTATCGTCACGGTCGCCAAAGTCATTCCGATCGTGGTGTTCATCGTGATCCTGATCTTCGGCTTCAGGATGGACCTGTTCCAGGCCAATCTGTACGGCGGCGGTCTCGAAGGCGGCATCGTCGAACAGGTGCGCGCGACGATGCTGGTCACCGTGTTCGTCTTCATCGGTATCGAAGGGGCGAGCGTCTACTCCCGTTATGCGCGCGAGCGCTCCGATGTCGGCCAGGCCACGATCCTCGGCTTCATCGTCGTCACGACGCTGATGGTGCTGGTGACGATGCTCCCGTACGCGGTGCTCGCGCGTGCCGACGTCGCCGGGATGCGGCAGCCGTCGATGGCCGCGGTTCTCGAATCGGTGGTCGGTCACTGGGGCGCGGTGTTCGTCAGCGTGGGTCTGCTGGTGTCGGTGCTGGGCGCCTATCTCGCGTGGTCGCTGATCTGCGCGGAAGTGCTGTTCACCGCGGCGAAGACCAAAGACATGCCGGCGGTGTTCGCGAAGGAAAATGCCAACAAGGTGCCGGCCAACGCGCTGTGGCTGACCAACATCGTCGTGCAGCTGCTGGTCATCAGCACGTACTTCTCGCGCGACGCGTTCGCGCTGATGCTCAATCTGACCAGCGCGATGTCGCTGATACCGTATCTGTTCGTGGCCGCGTACGGGTTCATGATTTCGAATCGCGGCGAGAGTTACGACGTGCGCCCCGAGGAACGCCGGCGCGATCTGATCATGGCGGCTGTCGCGGTAATTTATACGGTGTTCATGATCTGGGCGGGCGGCCTCAAATTCATTCTGCTGTCCGCGGTGTTGTATGCGCCCGGCACCGCACTTTACGTGTGGGCGCGGCGCGAACAGAACAAGAGCGTCTTCAAGGGCTCGGACTGGATTATCTTTATCGCCGCCGCGATCGGCGCGATCATCGGTGTTTACGGACTTGCGACCGGCAGGATCGCACTCTGAAGGATTCCATTGAACGTAGCTGGCCAATACTGGCATTCAGGAGATCATGATGGCGAATACAGACGCGAAAGCGGGCGGTTTGGGTGTCTACTCCGAAGTCGGACAATTACGCAAGGTGATGGTGTGCGCGCCGGGCATCGCTCATCAGCGCCTGACCCCGAGCAATTGCGACGAGTTGCTGTTCGACGATGTGCTGTGGGTCGAGAACGCCAAGCGCGATCACTTCGATTTCGTCACGAAGATGCGCGACCGCGGCGTCGAAGTGGTCGAGATGCACAATCTGCTCGCGGAAACGGTCGCGGTGCCCGAGGGCAAGAAGTGGATTCTCGACAACCAGGTGGTGCCGAATCAGGTCGGTCTCGGCTTTATCGATGAACTGCGCAGCTATCTGGAAGGGCTCGACAATCGTAAGCTGGCCGAAACGTTGATCGGCGGTCTGTCGATTCACGACTTTCCGGAAGCGCACGGCGGCAAGGCGCTGGAGGTCGCCAAGGAGGCCGCGCAAGGCACCGAATATCTGCTCGCGCCGCTGCCGAACACGCTGTACACGCGCGACACTACCTGCTGGATCTACGGCGGCGTCACGCTGAACCCGCTTTACTGGCCGGCGCGTCACGAAGAGACGATCCTCACCACGGCGATCTACAAGTTCCACCCCGACTTCGCGGGCAAGGTCAACGTGTGGTGGGGCGACCCGACCCAGGATCATGGCCTCGCGACGCTCGAAGGCGGCGACGTGATGCCGATCGGCAAGGGCGTCGTGCTGATCGGCATGAGCGAGCGCACCTCGCGTCAGGCAATCAGCCAGCTGGCTGCCACGCTGTTCCAGAAGGGCGCCGCCGAGCGCGTGATCGTCGCGGCAATGCCGAAGATTCGCGCGGCGATGCACCTCGACACGGTCTTCACGTTCGCGGACCGCGATTGCGTGCTGGTCGCGCCCGACTTCATGGCGAAGACCCGCACGTTCTCGTACCGGCCGAGCAGCCATCCGAGCGGCGTCGAATTGCATGCGGAAAACAAGCCGTTCACCGACGTGGTGGCCGAGGCGCTCGGCCTGAAACAGCTGCGCGTGGTCGAGGCCGGCGGCACCGACTACCAGCGCGAGCGCACGCAGTGGGACAGCGGCGCGAACCTCGTGTGCGCGTCGCCGGGCGTCGTCTATGCATACGACCGCAACACCTACACCAACACGCTGCTGCGCAAGCAGGGTATCGAGGTGATTACGATCGTCGGCGCCGAACTGGGCCGTGGACGTGGCGGCGGCCACTGTATGACCTGCCCGATCATCCGCGATCCGGTCGACTACTGAGCTTTCCGGCTTTGTGCTCGGCTCAACCTGGACTATGCCCGCCCCGGCATTTCGACGATCGATGAGTCACGTGACGCTGCCGACCCGAATCAGACTTCCAGAGGGCTTGATCCCGTCGCGCCAAAAGGAGGAGTTATGCTACATCTCGACATTCCTACGCTCGCTCAGTTGGATGTTTTGTCGCAGGTCCGTGCCGATGCCTGCGTTTCGATCTACCTGTCGACTACACCCTTGTCCCAGCGTGCAGACGCGAGCCGTATCGAACTCGGTAACCTTCTGAAAGAAGCGCTGCTGCAACTGGAGGCCGAGAATTTCCCGAGAAGCGGGCGGATGGCCATCAAGGAAAGCGTCGAGGATCTGACGGAAGATTATGACTTCTGGCGCTTTCAGGCCAACAGCCTCGCGGTGCTGGTAACTCCAGAACAGATCCGGACGTTTCGACTTGCCAACGCGCTGCGGCCTCACGTCGTCGTGTCCCGGCGCTTCCACCTCAAGCCCTTGCTGCGTGCGATCACCTTTCCTCACGTGGCCCTGGTTCTCGCCTTATCGGAAAACAGCGTGCGGCTCATTGAAGTCTCTGCTGAAGGGCATCCTGTCGAGGTGGAGGTACCCGACCTTCCGAAGGACTTCGCAAGCACGGTGGATCTGGAGGCCCTCAATGATCCGTCGCAGGCTGGCCGGCTTCGCGGTCTCGAAGGCAAAAAGACGCTGCTAACGAAATACGCTCGCAAAGTGGATACAGCGGTTCGCGCGCTGCTGGCTGGCACGAATATCCCGGTCTTTCTTGCGAGCGCTGACCCGCTGTCCTCGATCTTCCGTTCGGTTTCCGGCTTGACGTCACTCGTAGCAGATCCGATTGCAGGCAATTCGGATCGAACGTCCGATATAGATCTTGGCGCTGCGGTGCGACCGCTCCTGGACCGTCTTTATGAGCGCCAGCTCGAAGCTATCCGCGCGCGTCTGGAAACGTTCAGGCCGGCGCGTCGCGCAGTCACGGATCTTTCTGATGTGGCGCGCGCGGCTGCGATGGGTGCGATTGACGTGCTGCTGGTGGATATCGATGCAGCGGTGCCAGGCACGTTCGATCAAGCGACGGGGCAGATCATGCTCACGGATGTCCCATCGAAGGATCATTATGGGGTTATCGACGCGATCGCGACGCATGCACTCGCGACGGGGTCACGCGTGATGGCGGTTCGCCAGGCAGATATTCCGGACGGACAGCATGCGGCGGCCATCCTGCGCTACGCTCTTTGAGCTCGAGGCGATCGGGCATTGGGTAAGCCCGAGCGCCATCGTCGTCCCATGGGCACTAGTGCATGAATAGGGGTGACCATAGGGGCTGTGTCGCGATAAGGGGCGTATGGCGCGAGAATTCCAATGTGAGTAGGACTGCTTATATCACGAGCGAATAGAATTGCTCGGCTGCAGTTGGGGTACCGTCGTTGCCCCGCATCTGCCCTTTTCGGATCATATGCATTACTTCGACGCCGGACAGGATGATGCGCGCGCACCGGAAACTCTTGAAACCCATCATCGGCTTGACGATACGTTTGACCGCACGATGGTCTTGCTCGATGATGTTATTCAAGTACTTGTTCTGCCGGACGTTGATCGGCGTCGGTCGGGCTGCGTTGAGCGCTTCGAGCGCGGCCAGATTGGCGCCGCTCTTGTCCACGGTGACAGTCTCGGGCTCACCGTTCCGGGCAATCGCCTTCTCGAAATACCGGCGTGCAGCGGTCTTGTCACGATGGGCGCGCAGCAGGAAATCGACTGTGTTGCCCTCCTTGTCCACGGCGCGGTACAAGTATTTCCATTGGCCTTTGACCTTGATGTAGGTCTTGTCCATCCTCCAGCTCTTGCCCACCGGGCGCTTGTTCGGGCGGAATGCCTTTTCCAGCGACGGCACGAGCTTGATGACCCAGCGGTGCACGCTCGAGTGATCCACCTCGACTCCACGCTCGGCCATCATCTCCTCGAGATTACGCAGGCTCAAGGAGTACGCCACGTACCACCGAACACACAGCAGGATCACATCCAATGGACAGTGCAATCGCTTCAGTACTTTTCCAATGCCCGCCGGCAGCGCTTTGCGTGCCGTCTTCGTTTTTGCCATCGTGCTCTGTCGTACGTTGTGGTTCGACAAATTCTACGCGATCACGTTAGCGCGACAGAACCATAAAAGGCGATGATCAAGACCCGACAATAGACACCGGCCCGTACCGACACTTGTCTGCGGGCGAGGGCTTTGCCTCAGCCATAACGCATACAGATCGATGAATAGCGGCTGCCGTCGCGGCCGGCATGGCGCTGTACGGCGATGTTCGGCGGGAGGGCGAGATGGAAAAGACGACGGAGGTGCTGAAGTCCGTTAATTATGCTACTGGGTGCACTAATTGCGCTAATATCGCCTGTACCGCAGTGCCTCAGAGCGCCGCTGTCGATATTTGCTGATGTTCGAGAGCAAGCGATCCATGTTTTTCGCCTGCGGTGGCATCGACGCAGGAATGTGCTCCAGATCATTGACGTGTTCTTCATACCTTGATATCGGGTTCCGGCCAGTGCTGCTTTCAGCGTGGGGCGGTGACATCTACAGGAATCACCGCCTGGCATCTGAAGCAGTACGGGTAATTGCGCGCGATCGATCATCCAGTCGGATGGGGTCTGGATTCGCACGAGATGGCCGATCTCGACGCGCGCAAGGGTCGCGAAGATTTTGAGTGTGTCCTCCGGCAACGGTGCAAACAAGATCCAACCAGCGTTAGTCAGTGCCGGGAAGCGTCCGGGTTGGCTGATTTCCCATAACTGCGCGATGCTGAGTGCGTAGCGGCTGGCGATGCGGCCCAGCCAACTACCGAATGCTTCTTCGTCAAAGGGCCGATGTGCAACGGGCCACGGGCGCAGGTCAGTGAGCGGCAATCGGTGCCACCTGTTCGAGGTGGTGGAGCGCGATTGACTCATTACCGTCGCGAATCGCCAGTTCGGCCGCGGCATTCAGGATACGAGACACCTCGCCGGTAAGTCCGTCGCTGGCGGCCAGCACGTACCGTACGATCTTCCGTTGCGCGAGATCAGAGGGCCCACATAGCGGCAAGATGCGAGCAAACGCGGACAGAAGTCGGCGAAACGTCTCACTTTCACGCCAGCGAGGCATCTCGAACGGGGTAAATCGGCTAACCATTTGCGTATCGCTTTGCAGGGCGATCACCGCGTCATCTGTGCCAACCAGGACAATGCTGGCGCGAAGATCGTTGGCGAGGAATTTCAGTAAGTTCAGGGCAGCACGCTGTTCGCGGTAGGTGCCAGCGAGGAGATGATGCACCTCGTCGACAATCAGCATGCGTGGGGCCGTGCGTCGCAGCAGATCCCGTGCGAGCCGCTCGAGTACGGCAAGGCTTGCTGCTGCGTGGTGTGGGGCACCGATTTCAAACAGCAAGACTGAATAGAAGCGATGCTGGTCAGGCGTCGGCGGCATTTGCATTGAGATGATTGGGCGCATTTCAACGCCACGTCCTTCGTCGAACTCGTCGGGATGGGCGCGTCGGAACTTGGCAACGATCTGCGTTTTGCCGATGTTGGAATCGCCGTGTAGCAGAAGGCAGGGCATGCGCTCACGTCGTGGCGTCGCGAGTAATCTTTCAAGTTGTTCCAACGCCTGAGTCGCACGTGGGTAATCTATCCATCGGTCACGGAGCAGGGAGTGAATGCGCAATTCATCGTCGAGTTGCGCCTGTGGCCGGATCGCCGGCAGCAAGTGGCCGAGTGGCATGTTTTTCATGTCTCACCTCACCATTGTTCAGCGTCGTAGGCTGGCGCCGGCTTGCTGTAATCGACAGATTCAGCCTGTTGATCAACTGAAGGCGGTTCAGAAACCAGTGTATGAGATATCTTTCGTGATCTCCGGTGGTTCGGATCGGGGCCTTGGCGCTTTGCGTGTCGTGTACTACGCTGGGCCTGGGCGACGAGCCGACGTTGTTCGTCGATTGCACGGAACACCATCGCTTCCGAAATCAATGCGTGCCCTTGGTCGCGTAAATGCAGAACCGCGCAGCGCTGTTCCCACAGCGAGATCGGGGGATGACGCAAGTCCGCAAATCGGGCCTCGATAAAGTCTTTTCCGGATACGCTCACGAAGATGCGAGACAGGTCTTCTGGGTGGTAACGGACCATCACGGTGCGCCGGTCGAGTCGCCAAGCAGCGAAGATCGGATGCCAGTAGCGGAGGTGGAACAGGGTCAGGCCATTGGCCTGAATTGTCCGACGGGCGACCGGGAGGAATTGCAGCAGGAATTGCCATTCGGCTTCCGGCGTGGCGGGCCACCGCGACGTCACGTTCGCGCCCTGCAATGCATCCCACATACTGGAAGGCGTGGCGCCATGCAGGCCGCGATGTGCATTGTTGTGATAGCGCTGCCCGATTTCCAAGGCGAGCCAGCGCCCGAATTCTTGCAACGTCAAGGCAGCCTGTTTTTCCGGCGGACGGGTTTTACGACCCTTTGGCGACGAGCCGGTCGTACCTGGAAGCCCATGGACCCGTTCCATCAACGTCCGATTCAATCGCTCGATGTGGCCGCCAAAATGAGGGCGCCCGACGGGACGGTACATGAGTTCAATGCCATACTCCGAACAGCCGCTACGGAGGGCTCGACTTTTGAACTCAGCGGCATTGTCGAGGTGTAATACGGAGGGCACACCGCGCATGGGCCACTCGAGCTGGACGCCGAGCTTGTCCAGCCATGCCGCTTTGGAAAGCGCCACGCGGGTGAGCAACAGGGCGACGGTCGCCGCGCCAGGGCGATCCATGCCCACATAGAAGCCCATGACACATCGGGTGGCAACGTCGACGGCGAGAGACAGCCACGGTCGACCGATCGGCCGACGGGATATTGCCTCGACCACCAAAATATCCGCCTGGGTGTGATCAACCTGGACTACGTCAAGCGGACGGTGGACGACAAAGTTACCCGGCGCCGATGCGGGGTTGCCCGCCTGCTCGAGACTTTCGGTTTCACGATGGATAGTCCAACGCCGGCCAATTGAGTTACGGCTGGGGGGCGTCACGCCAGCGGCGGCGCATCGGCGTCGGATCTCGAGCACCAGATCGGAAAGGGGATGCGCCAGTAGCGGTTGTCTGGGAAGCCAGGTGGTCAGCACTTCGTCGACAATTGTCTCGGCCCGGGCCCCCAAGCGGCGGCCGCCTGTCTTCGGACCTCGCCCACGGGGTTTGACAGCGCTGGCGACAGGCTTGGCCAGAAAGCGCTGCCGAAGCCTGTAGATCGTGGTCCAGTGCACGTCAAGCAGCTGGGCAGCCTTTAATGCCTGAGCCTTGGTGAGCGGCCCATTCCCGATTGGTCGAAGTATGCAGGCAACCGTGATTTCCCGAGCTTCGCTTCCGTCCGCCTTGCGCATGATGATGTCGATTGCCGATATCGTTCAATCTACGTTAGTGCAATTGACGGGCAAGAAATGGGTATTAGGTGAATTAGCGGGGAGGCCTCATGCGAAATGTTGTGGAAATAGCAACATGTCGCAATGACGGGAATATGTCAATTCTGCCTAAAAATCAATGGGATAAACAGTCCGTCATTAGCAAGGCGGTTGGACATGGTTAGTAAAATTAACAAACTTCAACACTAATTAACAAAATCGTTTGATGTCATACCTTATCTCACAATAATTCATTACGGGTGTCGTATTGCGGTAATATCTTGACGTGTCTATTGCGCGCGGCTCGCAAAGCATATTCTCGAGGCTGGGTAGGCGAAAATAAAACTGCCGTCCCGAGTCGTCGTACGTCATGCTAACGGCATAGTTCAATCCCGCTTCAGCACGCCAAAACCCAAGCCCATCAAGGGAAATTAGTCGCTGCCCGGCAGCCCCGCCGAACCTAGGAAAAAGATTCCTTTGTTATTGGACGAAGACGCTTATTTTAGGCCGGTTCTTCGGTGATACATTCGCTTCCACTTAGTAACCGTTCCGCCGGATATTTTAATTTCCATAAAATTCGAGATTTTCATTATCCGGCTGAATTTTTATTCCCAAGCGAATCACGAAAAGAGGAGTCTGGCGTGCGATTAATCCATCCCATCTTTTTTATTGCGTTAGGTCTGTTCGGCCTATGCACCATCGAATTCGGCGTGGTCGGCATCATGCCGGAATCATCCACCGCTTTAATGTGACCGCGCCGCAGGCTGGCATGCTGACCGGCATTTTCGCGCTCGTCGTGTCGGTCTTCGGACCGTTCCTCGTGTTGCTGCTGTCCGGCTTCAACCGCAAGACGATGCTGCAGATCGCGCTGGCCGTGTTTACGCTGAGCAGTCTCGGTTCGGCCTTCGTCACCAACTTCAACGTGCTGCTCGGCGTGCGGATGATCCCGGCGCTGCTGCATCCGGTCTACTTCTCGCTCGCGTTCGTCTCGGCGATTTCGCTGTATCGCAAGGAAGAGGCGGCCAAGGCGTCGTCGCTGGTGTTCCTCGGCACCACGATCGGCATCGTGCTGGGCGTGCCGATCACGACCTACATCGCCAGCACGTTCTCGTACGAAGCGGCGTTCTACTTCACGGCCGCCGTCAACGCGCTGTCGTTCTTCGGCGTGCTGCTGCTGTTGCCGCAGATGCCCGCCAGCAACAGCGGCAGCTCGGGTCAGCAGATGAACATCCTGAAGAAGCCGACGCTCTGGCTGAACATCGCGTCCACCGGCCTCATCTTCGCCGGCATGTTCGCGGCATACAGCTACGCGGCGGAATACCTGAAGACTGTCGCCGGCATGTCGAACAGCACGATCAGCGCGCTGCTGGTGCTGTTCGGTCTCGGCGGCGTGGCGGGCAACATGCTGGCCGGCAAGTTCATCGGCCGAAACATGATCGCGACCGTGATCGTTCACCCGATCCTGATCGTCGGCGCGCTGCTGCTCGTCATGTCGTTCCAGCAGCACGTCACGCCGATGATCGTGATCATGATCTTCTGGGGCGCCGTGCATACCAGCAGCCTCGTCATCACGCAGATCTGGCTGACTTCGGAAGCGCCGGAAGCGCCCGAATTCGCCACTTCGCTCTTTGCCTCGTTCGCCAATCTCGGCATTGCGGTGGGCGCCGCGGTGGGCGGCAAGTTCATCAACCTCTACGGCCTGCCGGGCATGTTCACCGCCGCGCTGCTGTTCCTCGGCGCCGGGCTCGCGCTGATCCTGATCCGAGTGTGGATGCAAAAGCCGCGCGCCATCGAAGTCAATCAGGCCGCCTGATCGCAAACCGGGAAGGGCCGCCGGCCACTCCGCCTAACCACGAACCCATCATGTCGAACACATTCAAGTCACATCGCAAAACGCCCGCGCGTTTCTCCCGTGCGCTGAAGCTGGGCCGCGCGGCCGTGCTGTCGGTCGCGCTCGGTCTGCCCGCGGCGCTGGTCTCGACCCACGCCGCGGCGGAACCGGTCAAGCCGGATCAGGCGGTCCGCAACGTAGTGCTGGTGCACGGCGCGTTCGTCGACGCGAGCATCTGGAACGAAGTCATCACCATCCTCACAGCCGACGGCTACAACGTCGCCGCGGTTCAACTGCCGCTGACCTCGCTCGCCGACGACGTCCACGCCACCCGTGAAGTGCTGTCGCACATGAACGGCCCGACGCTGCTGGCCGGCTACTCCTGGGGGCGGCGAGCCGGTCAGCGAAGTGGGTGTCGACCCAAAGGTGCGCGGCATGGTGTATTTCGCGGCCATCACGCCGGACGTGGGCCAGTCGCTGCGTGACCTGCTGAAGTCGTATCCGACCATGCCGGGTTCGGCCGCGATCTACGACGGCGAGAACGGCATGCTGTGGATGAAGCCGGATCTCTTCGCGTTCGCGCTGGCGCACGACTCGTCGCGGGCGCGCACCAACGTGATGTCGGTCGCGCAAAAGCCCTCGTCAAAACGCGTAAACGCCCTCGGGCTGCGGAATCACCGCGACGGTGGTTTTATTGCCCATGAACACGTGACTGGAACTGCGATCGATCGCATCCTCGCCAACCTTCACTTCGCTTAGCAGAAAACGCAGCGGATAAGTCTCGCCCTCGAAATCGATGCCAAGGCTGGTGCGCACCATGCTGCCCGCGCCATCGCAACCGATCAGATAGCTGTAGCGCCGCGTAACCACCTGACCGTCGGCCCCGACGATGTAGGCAGTCACGCCTGTCTCGTCCTGCGAGAAGTTTTTCAGCACGGAGTGCCAGCGCGGCGCGAGGCCAAGACGAGTCAGATGATCGACGAGAATGCGTTCCGATTTCGACTGGGGCAACACCAGCATGTACGGATAAGCCGTCTGTCCGGCAATCGAATTGAAGTCGAGCTTGAAAAGCTTGCGCGCGCCGCGATGGAAGGTCATATACCGCGTGGGATGCCCCGCCGCTATGAACTCGCCGTCCAGGCCGAGCATCGACATGAATTCGAGGGTACGGGCGTGCACGCCGAGCGCGCGCGACTCGTTGACCGGACCGGCGCGGGAATCGATCAAATCGAATTCGATGTTTTGCTTCGCGAGAAAAGCCGCGGCCGTGAGGCCGGTCGGACCGGCGCCGACGATCAAAACCCGTTTGGGCGCCGCCTCGCAGGCGTGCTGGTTTTCCGCAAGCAGTTGATGTGTTTTCTTTTATCGTTCACCTGTCCCACTTTCGATGTCCTGCCAAGCAACGTTATTAAAGAATTACGAATACTTTGATTTATGGACTACGCAAAAGCGTAAACATCAAGGCAAACGCCAATACCCGCCTTTCATCGGGTATATTGCGCGACGCGCTCCATGCTTGACAATCCAGCAGCCTCTCCGAATAGAACGGAATTTTTTTCTTTAGTTATTCGTTCAAAAAAGCGACAATACAAAAAGCATGCCATAATGGGAATTATTTCAATAAAAAGTCGGAAAAATGAAACGCGGAAACGCTATGTCGGTGAGTTTATAAATTTAACGGATCCGCCACGGTCCACGTAATGATCGGATATAAAATCCGATCTCTTCACGCTAGGCTCAAGATGTCGTCAACCCATGCTCGCCGCCGAGCAGAGTGCTGGCCGCGAATTCGATGAATGCGCGCAGCTTGACCGAGCGCCACTGGCTGGCCGGCCAGACCAGATGAAAGTCAATGGAGTTTTTCGTTTCTTCCTCGAGCACGGCCTTGAGTTCGCCGCGCCGCAGACATTCGCGCACGAGAAAATCCGGCAGGCAGGCAATGCCCAGACCGTCCACCGCCGCATGGTGCAGCATCTCCACGTGCGAGCAGATCAGCCGGGTGCGCAACTCGACACGCGCCACATCCGGCAGCGGCCACGGCGACAGCTTACCGGTCGTGGTCGCGCGAAAGCGCAAACAATCGTGCTGCTCCAGTTCGGCGACCGTGGCCGGCACGCCGTGCTGCGCAAAATAACCGGGCGTGCCCACCAGCCACATCTGGCAGGTACCGAGATGACGCGACACCAGCCGCGAATCGGTCAGCGCGCCGGTGCGCACCACCACGTCGAATCCTTCCTCGATGATGTCGACCAGACGGTCGCTGAAATCCAGCTCGACCTCCAGCTCCGGATAGTCCTTGATGAAGCGCATCAGCGTCGACTGGAAAGGCCGGCACACCAGCGGCAGGCTCACCTTCAAACGCCCTTGCGGACTCTGCTTTTTTTCCAGCAGACGCCGCGCCCCTTCCTCCATTTCCATGATCGCGCGCTGGCAATGCTCCAGATATTGCAGCCCCTCATCGGTGAGATGAATGGCGCGCGTATTGCGATGAAAAAGCCGAACCCCCAGGCGCTTTTCCAGCTTGGTGATCGATTTGCCGACCGCCGACGCGGAAAGCCCGAGCCGCTTGCCCGCTTCCGTGAAATTCGCGGCCTCGCAGACCTTAACGAAGGTCACGATTCCATTGAAATGTTGCATGAATCATCCCCGAATACGCGGTATGCGAAATGCATTGAAAATGGCGTTTTTTGTTCGGATGGCACTGTCAACTTGCCGAAAGTGAGGCGGCACGACGGCAGGTGTGACGAAAATCAGAAAGCAGCCGACAGATTTTGGGCGATTTCGGTGATTTCGCCCCACACAACGAATCGCGCAGCAAGTTGTTTTCGATAAAGTGAAGCGCGCAGCAGATGCCGATTGAGCGCGAAATGTTGCCGGATCGGCCCAAGGCACGTGAGAAATTTCTGTGTGCGTTTCGGGTCGCGAAAACCTCGCATGCGACGCTCGCGTTCGCGCATCGGTTGATGGCTGTTCCCGGCCCGGTTGTTCAGTCGGGCTGCCGCTTTGACGAACACGTGCTTTACGTTCGCAAGTTCCGGGATCTCAGCTTTTGCCGCCGGGTAACTACGCAACTGATCGGTGACGATCTTGCGCGGCACCCGGGCTCGAACGCAGCACACCTTGAAGAAGCGTTTGGCGGCGGCCTTGTCGCGTCGCTTTTGCAGCAGGATATCGAGTTCGGCACCATGCTCGTCGAGCGCACGCTACAGCAGGTACGGTTCGCCACGAAGCGTGACAAACATCTCGTCGAGGTGCAACGTACTACCCGACTTGCGTCGCACCGCTTTCACTCGACGAGCAAAGCCCTTACTAAACTTGTTACACCAGCATCGGATCATCTCGTATGTCACGATCACACCGCGCTCGAAAAGCAGTTCCTCGATGTCACGTAGGTTCAACTGGAAGCGGAAATACCATCGAACGGCACAGCTGATGACGCTAGCCGGGAAATGGTGACGGTGATAGAGCGATTTCGATTTCTTCATCGCGCCATCTTAGCCGACCAGTCACGCAACCTGACAACGCCCACTAAGCCCTTGCGCCCGGCCTCAGCATCGGATTTGAATAAAGATCTGGATTGACACCAATAGCATTGGGTAAAAGTGTCACTCGAAGCCTCGCGACAGAAGACGTGCGGGTGGCATCAAACACTCGTGCGGACACACGAATTCCTCGACGCAGGATATGTGACACTGCCAAGCGGATATAGACAGGACTAGCAAGAGTGCGTAGCGCTCGTTACGTTTCAAGCATTTGATGTTCGACCGAAAAATATTAATTAAACTATAAGAGTATGGGCGTGGTTGTTGTGTTAAATATTGAAAAATATTTTATTTTATTTATCTCCATTAGCATGCATACGGCATTTTTAATGAGTCAACAATTGGTTTACTATTCATTTTGGATTTTCCTGTTTGAATCCATCGGCTCTCGTCCGTCGTGGTGCCACTCCCGCGGCTCAGACTGGTCATGATGGCGCTGGCGACTTGCCGAATGTGAGACGGCAGAGTAACAGATAGTGCTTTGTCAAGTTGGCACTACGGCCAGTGGAAGTATTTGTATCGCGCAGTCGACAAGGAAGGCAACACGGTCGATTTTCTGTTGCGCGGCCATCGTGACAAGGCTGCGTCGCGGCGCTACTTCGAAAAGTCAATCGACCAAAATGGCGAACCGGAGACGGTGACAATCAACAGGAGCGGTGCGAACTTGTCCGCGCTGGACGCCGCTCAACGCGGAGCGGAAAACACCGATCAGGATTCGCCAGAACAAGTACCTGAGCAATGTTGTCGGGCAAGATCATCGGTCGAACAAGCGACGCACGCGGCCCTTGCCCGTACCGTGCAGTTTTACTCACTGGCAGCATAAACATTCCTACTTATACTGCCGGTCGTTCGCTATCTTGCCGTTACCGCGACAAAAACCCTCTGTATCTTGCGTCTGCCTGCAGTTCATCTGCTTTGTAATCGGCCGCCAGCCGTCCTGCCGAGACCGTCACATACGAGACCGACGCACTGATTTGAGCCGCAGGCGTCGCAGCAAGCGGGGCGCTGGCTGCGACGACCTCGGATTGCGCTGCCGGAGAACTCGCTGGGCTTTTTCCACAATCTGAAAGGGAGCCAGCGATCAATATTCCAGCGTGCCGTGCAAAAGCGCCCGCTTACCGGAAAGACTTCGGACTACGCGTGCCGTTCGTATCATCGGCGTGCCGCCTTTCGCACCACATGCCGGCTCCGATTGTCAACAGCAATGCAATGTCGCGAGCTGGCAGCTGATCCCATCTCCCTGCTAGGTAGCCCATCAATCCCTCGCAAGCATCAGCCAATGACAGATCAGTGTGCCCTTCGGCATTCATGTGCACGAATAGGGCGATCACCTCGGCTGTATTCACAGCGGCTTTCGCTCGTGGGACAATGTTGATTCCACTCCGCACATAGCGGCCAGATAGGCATTGTGCTCAAGAATCGACCCGCGAATCAGAAATACATCTAATATTAGCCAGGCGACTATCGGGATAAGTAAAAGTGGCCCCTCTCCAATAAGCGCGGACACCACCCCCGAGAAACTGAGGAGCAGTTGGGCGACGCCTAGTTGTGTGTCACCCAGATAGAATCGATGCGCGCCCAGCCCTCCAAAAAGCAGCCACAGTATATACGCTATCCCAGCACTTTTCTTGTGCTCGTCGTACGTCAACACGTGTCGCTGGTTGTCACCCATTTAACCATCCTTTGAATTTACTCTTCGCTCAAGTGTGACGGTGAGCACCTTCTTCTCAGATCTTTGGTCAATTATGAGTCTAGTCACAAAAATATGTCTTTTAAGTTTTGTTAAAAATTCGACATATCGATAAATCTGTTGATTAGATAAGTCCATTTCTAGGATCCCGCTTATGTTTTACAGTTTTGAATGCGACGTCCAACCAGAAGCTAAAGCGTTTTACCGATCAAGTTTCAATAACATGAAACGATGCCTCGGCTACGACGGGCACGAATTGAAAACTGCACTGCGCGGGGCGTCATCGGTCGACGCAATCATCCGGGATACTATTGACGATCGCAACGCCCGGTATTGTCTCCTTCGTCTTTGCGTACCAGATGGCCATCTCCATGGTTTGGAGAGCGGCTGCCGTCGACGTGCGAGTAATGGGCCACACCCCTATGTCGCACGCTGCAAGTGGTACCAGGGGAGTTGTCAGGTTGCGTGACTCGTCAGACAAGATGGCGCGATGAAGAAATCGAAATCGATCTATCACGGTTACCGTTTCCTGGCTAGCGTCATCGGCTGCGCTGTTCGATGGAATTTCCGCTTTCAGTTGATCCCGCGCGACGTCAGCAGCTGCTTTTCGAGCGCGGTGTGATCGTGACATACGAGACGATCCGAAGCTGGTGTAACAAGTTTGGAATGGCTTTGCTCATCGGGTGAAAGCGGTGCGACGCAAGCCGGATAGTACGTGGCACCTCGACGAAATGTTCGTCACGCTTCGTGGCGAACCGTACCGGCTGTGGCGTGCGGTCGACGAGCATCGTGCCGAACTCGAATCCTGCTGCAAAAGCGGCGCGACAAGGCTGGCGCTGAACGCTTCTTCAAGCGTGTGCTGCGTCCGAGCCCGGTGACGCGCAAGATCGTCACCGATCAGTTGCGTAGCTACCCGGCGGCAAAAGCTAAGATCCCGGAACTTGCGAGCGTAAAGCACGTGTTCGTCAAAGCGGCAGCCCGACTGAACAACTGGGCCGGGAGCAGCCATCAACCGATGCGCGAACGCGAGCGCGCATGCGAGGCTTTCGTGACCCGAAACGCACGAGGAATATCTGTCGTGCCTCGGGTCGATCCGGCGACATCTCGCGCCAAGGCGGCATCTGCTGCGCGATTCATTGTATGAGACGACATTACCGAAGTCGCCCAGATCCGTCGACTGCCTTCTGATCCTTCGGCACACCTGCCGCCGTGCCGCCTCACCTTTGGAAAGTTGACAGTGCCTTGTGAAGGTCCAGCGCTCCCATGCGGGCCTTGGTGAAAGATATGGTGCAAGGACCGATGCCTGTCCCCCGCACGACCTGCAGGAGAAGGGCGTCTTTGAATCGGGCGTCAAATACGTCAAGAAGTCCTTCATGCCGCTGCGCGCGTTCCATGATCTGCCGGATGCCAATCGGCAACTGCGCGAATGGATCATGCAGGAAGCGAGCGCTCGTGAACACGGCACGACACGCGAACAGCCGCTGACGCGCTTCGCCATCGAGAAGCCGCTGTTGACGGCGTTGCCCGATGTGCCGCCGGCGCTCGCAGCGTGGCACCGTTCATCGTGTCGCTCACACCCCGCATCACAAGGCGCTCTACTCAGTGCCGTTCGCTCTTGTCGGCAAGATACTTTGGGTGAAGGCGACCGACACGGTCTTGCAGTTGTTCCATCAGCATGAGCTCGTCGCTACGCACCCCCGGCTGAGTAAGCCTGGTGCTCGCTCGACCGTCCGCGACCATCAGCCGCTGGCAGCGCAGGCGTGGCTCGAACACGAGCCTCAATGATGTCTGGCACAGCCTAGGGAGGTCGGGCAGTTCTGCCATGCGCTCAGTCTGGCGCTGATCAACGACGAGGTGCTCGTGAACCTGCGTGGCGCGCAGGGCATCGTCTGGCTTCACGGGAAGGTGAGTGACGCCCTGCTGGAAGCCGGATGCGAACGGGCGCTGGCGCATGCAAGCCCTAGGTGGCGAACCGTCAAGACGATTCCGGACAAAGGTCTGGAGAGCGAGCCCATCGCAGAGCCCCCGCAAACGCTCACCGATACCTACGTGAATGGCGGCCGCTTCGGCCGCAATCTACAACCCCTGCTGATCCACTAAACGCCCATGAGTCCCAGTCCAGAACTGAACAAGACCCTCAAGCAGTTGCGCCTGTCTGGCGTGCTCAATTCGCTTGAGCAGCGCAACCGGCAGGCCATTGACGGCCAGCTCGCCTACACGGAATTCCTCGCGATGCTGCTGCACGACGAAGTCGCCCGGCGCGACTGGAAGAGGCCGCGCACCCGCCAAGCCGGTGCTGGCTTTGCAATGGGCAGGACCCTCGAAACGTTCGACTTCGACCGGCTGCCGAACCTGAATCGAACGCATATCCACGACCTTGCTACCGGTCGCTATATCGAAGAGAAGGTCGCGATTCTGATTGCCGGACCGACCGGTACCGGCGAGTCGCAGTTAGCCCAGGCACCCGGCAATTGCGCCGCCCGGCAGGGGCGAGATGTCCTGTTCGCCACACAGACCCGGCTGCTAAACAGCCTGCAGGCAGCGCGCGACCGGCACCTATGAACGCAAGCTGAAGCAGCTTGTGGGCGTACCGGTCCTGATCGTCGACGACTTCGCGCTCAAGTCGCTGCGCTTACCGCAAGATGAAGACTTCGACGACCTGGTCGCGCAAACATACGAGACCGCGGCGACGATCCTGAACAGTAACCTCGACTTCAGCGAATGGGGCGATGCTTTTGCCGGCAACTGTATCCTCGGCGCCGCGACACTCGATCGCCTGCGGCACGGCGCCTATTGCATCGTGCTTGATGGTGACAGTTTCTGGGCGCCCAGACCAATGCCCGAACCCGACCAGAGGCGGCTTGCGAAGTCGGATAAAAACGCATCCTTGAGTCCGTTCGAATCCGCGTTTTGCTCCACTTCAAACTGGCACCATTACGGCGATCATCCCCGTTGTCGTTACGCCGATCCGTGACAACTGTAGCCTGATGCGTTCGCCGATTGTGCTGTTCCTGTACATTCGGACGAAGTTATCCAGGTTGGGTGCGGGGTGCCACGTCAAACAGCTGGACGCAGCCATGCAGGGCGACCGCTTCTTTCTTCGCGTGATCGGGTGAGGCCATCGCATGGCGATGGCGGACCTTCTCCACGAGCTTATTTGACAATTTTCTTCTGGACACGCAGCCAAGCCGAGAAAAATAATAAGGCTAGCTGGCGGTAGTGGTTCCCGAAAGACGATCTGGGCGAGTTCTGCAGGAGGTGTTGGCGACTGCCTCATCGGGGAGACATTGCAGTTTGCACGTCATGCCCTTCAGCGCATTGGTCACTTGCAGAATACTGCGCTTCTGATAACGATCGCGGGTCGATAGCAATATGAGTACAACACCGAGACGAAGATTCATTTCGCTGTCACTGGCCGCGTGCGCCGCCGGCATCATCGCTTACCGGGTCCACAGACGCCACAAACCGGGACACATTGGCTACGGCAAGTCACCGCGCCAGCGGCTGAACGTATATACGCCCCAGTCCCGCACTGGCACAACCCACCCGGTCGTTGTGTATTTCTACGGCGGCGCCTGGCAAGGCGGTGCTCTCGCAGACGCTCGCCCAGTTGCACAGGCGCTCGCCGCACACGGCATAGTAACTATCACTCCGGACTACCGTGTCTATCCGCAAACCGTCTTCCCGGCTTTTCTGGAAGACCCTGCGGCGGCTGTGCGCTGGACGCGCGATCATGTGCACGAGTTCGGCGGCAACCATGACCGCATTTTCGTGATGGGACATTCATCCGGTGCGCATATGGCAGCGATGCTTGCAACCGACCCGCAATATCTGGCCGGGCAGGGCATGTCAAACACTTCTCTATCCGGCATGATTGGACTCGCAGGTCCGTATGCCGCAATCCCCACGCACGACCCTCACATGGACGAGATCTTTCCGGCCGCCTTACGCCAGCAGGCGCTGCCCATTGCGCTCGTCACGGGCAACGAGCCACCGATACTGCTTGCCGCCGGCACAGCAGATACCGACGTCGATCCAGCCAACAGTGATCGCTTCGCAGACGCGCTGCGCGCCCATGGCGATACCGTCGAACTCAAAAAATACCCGGGTTACGGCCACGATACAATCATCAAATCATTTTCAGCAGCGCCGAACGCAGTTTCACCGGTTCTGGCCGACGTCACCGCTTTCATCGCTGAGCATCAAAGATGCGATTTGACCACCAGCGCAGACAAGCCACATCTGTCATCCAGTTGAAGCGCCCTGCTTTAAAGGCTTCTGTCGCGCTAAGGCGATCGCGTAAAATAAGTGGAACGGCAACGCACGACGAAAAATGATGGCAAAGACGAAGACGCTCCCCGCTGGCGCCGGCAAGGACTGAAGCGGTTGCATTACCCACTGGACGTGATCGTGCAAGGTGTTCGGTGGTACGTGGCTTACTCGTTGAGCCTGCGTAACCTCGAGGAGATGATGGCGGAGTGTGGAGTTTTAGTCGCCCATTCAACCGTACATCGCTGGGCCATCAAAGTGTTGCCGGTTCTGGAGAAGGCCTTTTTCCGCAAAAAGCGAGCCGTCGGTCGGAGCTGGCGAATGGATGAAACGTCTATCAAGGTCCGAGGCCAGTGGAAGTATTTGTATCGCGCAGTCGACAAGGAAGGCAACACGGTCGATTTTCTGTTGCGCGGCCATCGTGACAAGGCTGCGTCGCGGCGCTATTTCGAAAGTCAATCGACCGCGAACCGGAGACGGTGACAATCAACAGGAGCGGTGCGAACTTGTCCGCGCTGGACGCCCTCAACGCGGAGCGGGAAACACCGATCAGGATTCGCCAGAACAAGTACCTGAGCAATGTTGTCGGGCAAGATCATCGGTCGAACAAGCGACGCACGCGGCCCCTGCCCGGCTTCAAGAATCTTCGTTGTGCCCGCATTCTGTTGAGCGGCATCGATCTCATGCGCATGATCGCCAAGGGCCAAATGGAAGGCAGGCGCATCGGATACACTCGTACCGAGCAGTTTCCTCACTGGCAGCCTAAATATTCCTACTTATACTGCCGGTCATTCGCCGTCTTGCCGTTACCCCGACAAAAACCCGCAAGACAAGGTCATGAGAATTGCAATAGCCCAAGCGAGCATTATGAAAAAACTATTCCGGACTGCTTCAGTGACTGTTGGTATCTGCCTGGCTGCGTGTGGAGGCGGTGGTGGTAGTGGCGGTAACTCCCACCCATCGACGATTGACAATCCGGACGGCCCATCGTCAGAGAACAATCCCAGTAGCGCATCGACCAATGCGCCAACAGGCGCGTCGGTCTCGGCAGGTACGCCAGCTCCGACGAGCACACCGTCTTCTACAGGCGGCTCCACGATCCCCGATGCGACGGTGTTTCCCGCCACTGGCGGCAGCGACCAGGCCGACTCGCTTCAACGGGCATTCGACGGATTGCAGACGGGACAGCGTTTGGTGTTTGCGCCGGGACAGTACGTCGTCACTCATTCGCTTGCTGTGAAAAACCCGCAAGTTGTGATCTCGGGATACGGTGCAACGCTAATCGCAACCACCGTAAACGATCAGACAATTGTGATGAGCGGCAGCAACTCGACTCTTGCAGGTCTCACTTTGATTGGAGCCGGATCAACGCGGCTCGCGACACCGAGTTCGACAAAGGTGGAGGTAACCGGCACCGGCGTTCAGGTACTTGATATCACAATCCGCGGCGGGGCCAGTGCGGGCATCTTCGTGTTTGGCGGCAACGATATTGCGATCGTGGGGAACCGGGTTCAGGACACGCTCGCCGACGGTATCCATACCACTTATGGTTCGCGCAACGTGCTCGTGCAGGGCAACACCGTCTCGGGTACGGGTGACGACATGATTTCCGTCGTGAGCTATCAGGGCGACGGGGCACTGAGTAGCAATATCCTGATTGCGGGTAATACGCTGTCGGGTAACTACTGGGGGCGAGGCATCTCGGTGGTCGGCGGCTCGGATGTGACGATCACCGGCAATACCGTGCAAGGTGTGCAGAAGGCCGCTGGTGTACTGATATCCCAGGAGGACAGCTGGCAAACTTACAACGCTACGAATGCCGTCATTACGAATAACCTGATTTCGGACATACAGAACTCGACGAGCGCGAATAACGGTCGTCTTCCGACGCAACAAGCTGCCATCGAGCTCGATACTGGAGCAGGCGCGGTGACGTTCGTATCCGTCACGAACAACCAGGTCTCCCGCTCGGCCTACGCCGGTTTCCGCGCGTTGGGCAACGTGTGTCAGCTTCTCGTTTCCGGCAATGTATTCGCGTCGATAGCAGGTACCCTGACCTCTCTGCTATCGAGCGGCTGTCCGGCGAGTCAGAGCGTGATCAGTTCGAACATGCTGGACGGCAAAGCGCTGCTGGGTCCGGTAGGCAGCTCGGCAACCGGCGCGCCTAACGTCACGGGTGCGAATACGACTTTTCTGCCGCAGATCAGAAACTACCTTAGGCAGACAGTGAATTGACGATGTTTGAGAACCCATGTGGCGTGTTACGCTGGCTCGGATTCGCAGCTAACGTGCCACATTGGCACTGAATGGAAGACCGCTTTGAGCAACGGGCGCGGCATCTCCGTCGATCGAGCGCAAAGAGGAATCAACCCGGGTCATCCACTATTCATTACTGTAGCTATGCTGATGTTGTGTAAGCGCGCGATCAGTACCGTCTTTCCCGCGAGGAATGGTTACGACAATCTGATTCCCATCACAATTTGATGGGAATCAGACTAATGGAACCGAAGGCCAAAGGCCGGCAACCCGGATCAAGGAATTACACGCAGGAGTTTCGAGAGAGCGTGGCGGCCGAGGCGAACGACCCGAATCGCTCAATCGCTGAAGTTGCTCGATCTCATGGGCTGAACGCCAATATGGTTGCGCAGTGGCGCCGGCGAAGTCTCGAGGCTCGCCAGGCTAGAGCTGACGAACCGATGTCCTGTGCGGAACTGCTACCTGTCACCGTGGTGGACGCGCCGATGCTCTCCACGCAACACGCCACGTCGCACGCAATGGCGGAGGAAATGAGGGAGATGGCGCCGACGAACTGCGACATCGAAATCGAAGTGGGTAAACGACGCGTGCGCATCCGTGGATTGTCGGTGGACCGCGCCGAGCAATTTCTTCGGGATTGCTTGAAGTGATCGGCCTACCTCAGAACGCTCGAATCTGGATCGCGGCCGGCACGACGGACATGTGCTGCGGCTTCAACTCGCTCGCGGCGAAGGTGCAGACCGTGCTGGAGAAGGATCCGTTCTCCGGTCATGTGTTCGTGTTCCGCGGCAAGCGTGGTGACTTGCTGAAGTGTTTGTACTGGAGCGACGGCGGGCTATGTCTGCTGGCGAAGCGGCTCGAGAAGGGACGTTTCGCCTGGCCGCGTGCCGATGCCGGCGTGGTCGCGCTGACGACCGCCCAACTCTCGCTCCTGCTCGAGGGATTCGATTGGCGGCAGCCGATCGACGCCGCGCGCCCGCGCAGCGCGTTGTAAACGTTCATTACGCGTGGGGGGCTCGAGGGTCGCGCCGTGTAAACTCACCGCATGTCTGCCCCTCCCACCGACCTCCCCGACGATATTGACGCGCTCAAGGCGATGGTCGCCAATCTGCGCGAGCAGCTCTCGTCGCGCGCGATCGAGATCGAGCATCTAAAGCTGACGATCGCCAAGCTGCGACGGATGCAGTTCGGTCGCAAGTCGGAGAAGGTCGAACGGGAGATCGAACAGCTCGAGCTTCGGCTTGAGGATCTGCAGGCTGACGAAGGCGCTGCCGGGGTGGCTCAGTCGAAGCCCGCCCGCAAACGTGCCGAAGCGACGGGACGCAAACCGCTGCCCGAACATCTGGAACGCGAAGAGCGCGAGTATCGACCGGAGCACGAGGCCTGTCCCGATTGCGGCGGCGCCCTGAAGGCGCTCGGCGAAGACGTGTCCGAGCAGCTTGAATTCGTGCGCAGCCACTTCCGGGTGATCCGCCATCGTCGTCCGAAGCTGGCCTGCGCGTGCTGCGATTGCATCGTGCAAGCGGCGGCACCGAGTCGGCCGATCGATCGCGGCCTGCCGGGCCCGGCCTTGCTGGCCCACATCGCGATCTCGAAGTTCGCCGACCACGTGCCGCTGTACCGTCAGTCCATGATCTACGCCCGCGGAGGCGTCGAGCTCGATCACGGCACGATGGCCTACTGGATGGGTTCGATCAGCGCGTTGCTCAGCCCGCTGGTCGACGCGCTACGCCGATACGTGCTCAGCGGCGTCAAGGTTCATGGCGACGACACGCCACTGCCCGTGCTCGCGCCGGGTAACGGTCAGACCAAGACTGGGCGTCTCTGGGTCTACGTGCGTGACGATCGGCCGGCGGGCTCGACCGAGTCGCCTGCGGTCTGGTTTGCCTATACGCCGGATCGCCGCGGTGAACATCCGCAGCGCCACCTGGCGGACTTCCAGGGCGTGTTGCAGGCGGATGCCTTCGCCGGCTACGCCGAGCTCTACAAGAGTGGGCGGATCCAGGAGGCGGCCTGTATGGCGCACGCCCGACGTAAGCTGCACGACCTGCATGTCGTGAGGAAGTCACCGATTACGACTGAAGCGCTCGAGCGCATCGGCGCGCTATACCAGATCGAGGCGCAGATCCGCGGCAAACCACCTGACGAGCGTCGACGAATCCGACAAACCCATGCGGTTCCGCTGCTCGACAGCCTGAAGCAGTGGTTCGAAGCGACGCTCCTGACACTGTCGGGGAAATCCGATACCAGCAAAGCGATCCAATACGCCCTGAACCGCTGGGCCGCGCTCGTCTACTACTGCAGCGACGGTCGAGTGGAGATCGATAACCTGCCGGCCGAACGCGCGCTGCACGGGGTGGCCATCGGCCGCCGGAACTATCTGTTCGCCGGCGCCGATTCCGGCGGCGATCGCGCGGCCGCGATGTACAGCCTCATCGGTTCTGCGCGTCTGAACGGGATCGATCCCGAAGCCTACCTGCATCACGTCATCGAACGCATCGCCGATCACCCGATTAACCGCGTCGATGAACTGCTGCCCTGGAATATCGTGCCGCTGCTGCCGGCCACCGCTCGCACCACGCCGGTTCACTGAACCGAACATCTCCGGCCGTCAACTCCCGCCGCCACGGTACGAATCGCACGCTTACGATGTTGTCGATGCTACCTAACATTTTAAACGCATTACCTTGCAATTTTTAACGTTCGGTGCAACGACAAGCAGCTACCATTGTTTCGTCGCACTACCGGGTGAGTCGTATTCGAGCGCCATCTCGCGCGGATTTTTCTGAGTACATGCACCATCGCCGGTCGACATGATCCTGATTGCGGCTACACGCATCGGACATGGCGGCCGATGCTATTTGGACGTCAAGGAAAGGCGCGACGGCAATTCCCTGTTGATAGGATATAGCTTGTGCGTCCGCGAGGGTGATCGATCCGTGCGATCGCAAGGTTGAGAACTGTATGGCCACATTCTCGAGATCGCAACTATGCAGCAGTCTCTCGCAACATGGGATCCGACATGGCGACGAGGTGACCGAACGCTTTCGCCTTCGGTCTGTGCGCCGCAGAGCAATGATCCGTATGTGGGCCACGATAGTCGAGGCACATTCCAAGGAAATGCGATGTTCTGGCTGGGGGAGTAGTTGACCCTCGCTGATTCTGCTGCCGCTCCCCACAAAGAATGTATTCAGCAGCAAGAATGCGGGTATGCGTACGCCTGGAGAAGCCAAACAAGATGTTCAGGTTCCCGGCTATAGCGCGGCACTGCTGGCTCCTTGCTTACAACGGTACCAACCTAGGTATGTAGGCCTTCCTGAATACCCTCTACAGGGTAAACATCCTTCTGGAAGACTTGGAGCTTTTTTTGAGATGGCTGAAAAGTGAAATACGGAGTCAATGATGACGAAACTGATGATTTACTGGACAACGGGGAGCTTGTGTTGAGATCCGCTCAACAGCGCCCGCTGATCTACCTGACGCAAATACCGCAGCGTGGTCTGTGCGAACAGCTGAAACGGCGAGACTGGCACGTGCAGGTCGTCGCGGATGTGGGGAATATCTACGCCGCAAGCGGCGAGGTCAGAGGAGGAGTAATCGATCTGAGCACCGTCCCAACAGAGGCGCTCAACGAGATATCCGCTGCATGCGCAAAATTGCGTGATGTGGCGTGGGTTGCGCTCGTCGACTCGAATCAGGCTCAGATGCCGGCAGTGCGATCGCTACTTAGGGACTACTGTTTCGATTACATCACGTTGCCTTCGGCGGACGAACGAATTGCGGATTCGGTAGGGCACGCTTACGGAATGGCGAGTCTGTCGGGTCAGCGTTTTGAGAAAGTTCCCGCGGTCGAAAAAAGCATGATTGGCACATGCGACGCGATGTTGGAACTCTTTGAGGCAATACGCCGAGTGGCGCGTACGGACGCTCCGGTTCTAGTTTCGGGAGAGACGGGCACAGGCAAGGAACTGACGGCCGTTGCCATTCACGAGAGTTCTCCGCGGCGCGCGGGTGCTTTCGTTGCGATCAATTGCGCCGCCATTCCTCATAATTTGCTGCAGTCGGAATTGTTCGGCTATGAACGTGGCGCGTTTACCGGCGCCAATACACGGAAGATCGGGCACATTGAAGCGGCCGACGGCGGCACGCTGTTTCTAGACGAGATAGGCGATCTGCCATTGGATAGCCAGGCGAGCCTGTTGCGGTTTTTGCAGGAACGCACGATTCGTCGGCTCGGCGGGAATGATCCGGTGGCTGTGGACTGCCGCATAGTGTCCGCTACCCACGTCGATCTGCTCGGCGCGATACCCGAAGGGCGCTTTCGCGCGGACCTGTTTCACCGACTCTGCGTATTGCGGGTCGATCAGCCTCCATTACGATCGCGGGGCAAGGATATCGAACTGCTCGCGTTGCACATGTTCGAGCGCTTCAGGTCAGACGCACCACATCGTGTGCGGGGATTTGCAGCTGACGCGATTGACGCCATGTACAAGCACGACTGGCCAGGCAATGTTCGAGAGCTGATCAATCGAGTCCGCCGAGCGCTGGTGATGGCGAAAGGCCGACTGGTGACCGCTGAGGATCTGGAGTTGCAGCGTAACCCGGAGGCTGCGCCATTGTCGATTGCCGCTGCGAGGCAAGCGATCGAACGGGAGACGATTGAACTGGCATTGGCCCGGAATCGAGGCCGCCTTGCCGGCGTTGCACGCGAATTGGGCGTATCTCGCGCGACCGTCTATCGATGGATGGATGCCTATGGAATTCCTCGGCCGCGAAATGCGACTGCCCAAACTCCGGACAATGGTTAGTCCAACCCGCGTGCGTCGCGGTTGGGTGAGTCAGGCTACTTACATCGTACGCGAGCGGTTTTGCTCGAGTTGACTGCCCGGACCTCGATCGTGGAGGGCTTGGTATTTGCATTTGCATCGAATGTTCTCACGTCGGAACGCGCAAAGGGATACGAGTGTGGAGCGCTGTCAATTACAAGCTCCACTCGAACAACAGCTCCCGGCGCGAGATGGAACCAGTTGTCCGATGGCAGAAAGCCAGGCGCGGAGATCTGTACATAGCGCGCAACTCTGCGTGTCTGGAGAGTGACCCACCATTGTCCATCGATCAATTCCACGTCGGCTTCGAGGCCGATATCGCCCCGCTCGAATATGGCGGCCTGTGTCCGGTCGAGAAAATAGAATGCCTGTGACAGGAGCCCACCGTTAACGGAATACATCGAGGCAATCACGGTATCGTGCTCTCGAGGACCGAACCGGTACGCGTAGGTGAAGTCGAAAAATTGCCCCAGCAGTTCGGCTGCGTTGAAGACGGCTGAGCTGTGTGCGTCGATCCGCACTTCGTGGCGAGCGCGAGCGAGCGGCATACTACCGTCGCGCATTGCCACGATTTCAACGTTGGCCTCGAGCGTCTGCTGACCATCATTGAATACATGGATGTCGAGACCGTTGAGGCCTTCGTCCGTCAGCAGAATCTGTCGAGACTGCAACGACTGCTTCATCGCGTACCAGCAGGACTTCGGGCGGCGGTACGCGTCAACGATACCCCAGCCTGCGCCTGGCACAACGTCCTGCATTTGCCAAACGAGCGCACCCGAGCAAACAGAGCCCACTCGCCGCCACTCCGCGAATGTCTCGGAAATCACATCTGCAATGACGGCACGAGAGAGTTCCAAGTATCGGGCCGGATCTTCGCTACGAAGGCGGCCCGCATCGACTCGATAGAGGTCATGCAGATAGTGATCGCGAACATCGTCGAAATCCCACGAGGCTCCAGGGTCACGCGGCACGGCCCGCTTCCAGCGCGGTTCGTGCGGCGCGGGCGAACCGATCGCTTCGAGTGTTGCATCGCATGGTATGTTGGCAAAGGCCAGACATTCACTCGCAAAGCGCACCGCCGCTCGGCGGGCGTCATTGAGCGACCGGCGGTAGGCACCTACGCCGTAGTAGTGCGATGCGCCTTCGTTCGGGTAAAAAGGCAGGACGCCTCCATGCGGAGAGTCGCCGACATAGACAGCATCGGGGCGGTATGTTGCAGTAATATCGGCAAGCGTATTCTCTGTGAGTTCGACGCTGTACTGCGGTTGCGGCAGTCCGACCATCGCGGCTTGCTGTGCAATCTCGCTACCGCCGCAGAGAACGGCGAGCGAGGGATTGCCGGCGGTACGCGTCGTGAACTGGATCGCTTCGCGCTCGACTAGTTCTGCAAAACCCGTATCAAGCAACGGATAGTCGAAATTAGCGAACATGAAATCCTGCCATACCAACAGTCCCAACTCATCGCAGAGGGTGTAAAACGCGTCCGCTTCGTAAGTCATCGTTCCGCCGACCCGAATCATATTGAAGCCGGCGGACTTTGCCAGGCGCAGATAGTGCTGATAAGCGGACGTGTCGGCGTGCAGACACAATGGATCCGCGCTACTCCAGCAGGCACCGCGTACAAAGAGCGGCGTGCCGTTGACTGATAACGCAAAGCCGCGCCCGTCACGCCCGCGCTCAAGCGTTATTGTCCGAAAGCCGGTTCGGCCTAGTGACAGCCTGACTCCGGCAATATCGGCCGTGACCTCGTATAGCGACGGTTCGCCATGAGTGTGGGGCCACCATAGTCTGACCTCGGGCAAGGTGAGACGCGCGCTGAAGGTGCCAGGGGCGAGTTCCGTAAGCGGCGCCGCGTGCTCTCCGCAACGCAGCCATGCGTCGTGTCGTTCCTCGACAGGCGCTGCCAGTTTGATCTCGACTTCGAGCAAGCCGTCACGGCCGCTCATCGATGCGCGCACGAAATGTTGCCAGACACGAACCGGGCCTCCCGGATCGACGATTTCGATAGCGCGCCACGGGCCGATCGGTTCTATCGAAGGGAACCAGCCGGGCATATGTCCGAGCAAGGTAGTGCGAACTTGGCGCAATGAGGGCGTATCCACCAGACGTGTACGCCAGCGCGCCCGTTTTGACGGCGCGGACGTACTCAGATGGCGTTCGAGCGAACGAAAGCAGATGTAAAGGGTGTTCGTGTCAGTGCCAATGTCGATGTCAATTTCATGACAGACGAACATGCTGTTCGATTTGAGTCGCAGCGCGTCGTTCCACCAGACCTCGGCGATGGTTGCAAGACCGTGAAAACGGATCAGGCGACGACCTGTGCCGGACAGACGTAACCGGTACCAGTAGTCTTGCTGACCCAGAGGCGAGGGATCGAGCGGATCGAACGCGCCGTGCATTGCGAGGGCTTGCGCTACCGTACCGGGCACCGGTGCTTCGAGCCACGCCGCTGAATTCACTGCTGCCAAGGCTTCCGGCTGAGCGACGGCGCCAGCAGGCGTGGTACACATTTGCCAGCTCTGGAATTGCGACAAGGGCGGCGTTTCGACGGCGGCGCCGTTGTCCGTTCGCGGCACGGTCGGAGTTCTTATCATCGGATAAACGTAGGGCTGGGTGGTGATTTCGTGAAAACTTCATCCGGCAGACCGGCCGGCGGCGTTCAACAAAACTCGCGATCGAGGCCACTCATCAGCGACGCATAAGCGTATTCCAGTATCTCGATGCTGCCTTCTCCACGATCCGCGTTGCCCTTTGAGCATGCACGCGCAAGGCGGAATTCGAGCACCATCGATTCCGATGCGATCGCGTCACACGCCGCAATTAATGTATCCAGTGAATTCGTGTGATCCGCACCGGAAGCGTTCAGCCAGCGAAAGTAGTGGCCCAGCAATTCGAAGTTTGCCCCTAGCTGCCTGAGCGTGTTGAAAGAGTAAGCGTGAAAATGCGCCATAGGACGGCAAGCGAGTTCGCTCGCGTCGCGGGCGAGTGCTTCTCCATACGCCGTAATCGGATTGGCGGCCGGCCGTCGCAAGAGGTGGCGCCGCAGCAGCGACAGCGAAGTCTCCCGCAGTTGCTCTGGCGGCAAAGGAGCAAAACGACGCCTGGCGCATTCTACATACGGCGGCAACACGGCGGAGCTGGACGTGTCCAGCAAGCCATCGTAGTCAGCGCCTTCGGCGAAGTAGTAGCCCGAATTGTGAAAGTAGCCGAGTTGGCGTCTGCTGCTATCAATCGCTTGAATGCCGATGGTGGTTTTTGTGTGCTGCTGCTGATATGCAACGCCTCGTGTGTCCGGCAAATGCCATGCGTCGACCTCGACGAGCATGACGCCGCCCCGTCTTAGCTGATTGTCCACGTGTACTTCAAGCGATTCGAAAATCGCGTGTTCCTGATTTTGCACGCCATAGAGCCGCTCGATGTCTTCGGCAGGGAATTTGAAGAACGTGAACTCATCGCCTTCGAAATCCAAAGCGACAGTGAAGGGCAACGCCGCATGCGGATCGAGCCCCCACCACGATAGAAGTTCGATCCACAGGTCCACATAGCAATTGGTTTGCTTGCGGACCATTTTCGGACCATGCAACGGATGGGGACGCCAGGTCTTCATGCGCTCTCGCGCCTCGCGCAGCGCATCAGCCGGCGCGCAGGTGACAAATGCGGCTTCGCTGGTCATGCATTGCCCCACAGCGCATTGCGGACTTTCTGCGGCCACTTTTCGATATCGAACCCGTGATGCCTGAAGAGGCCCAGTGTGAGTCGCTCCAATCCAAAGCCGACGCAGCCCGTGTGAGCAACGTCGCTGTCCTGTGTCTTGATTCCCCACAGCAGACCGAAGTGGTCCATGTGATAGTTAAAGCTGAGGCAAGCAGTCAGCCGGTCCTCGGCTTCGATCGGAATCAGCAACTCGAACTTGAGGTTCTGTTCACGCTGGCTGCGTGCGACGATTTTTCCGCCCCGGCCAAAGAACGGATCGTTGGCGAGATCGATGCTGTTCGGCAACTCCAGCATGTCAATCATCCTCGTACCGCGTTCAATCCACTCGCTGCGGAACGCCTGAATCTGCTCCGCAGAGCCAAGCCTGATGTACTCGCGCATGCGGAAAAGTTGCATTCGCGTCGGGTCGAGCGAGGGCTCGTGGCGGAAGCAATACGAAAAAGCATCGACAATGCGGCCTTCTTTCGGCAAAAGACCTCGCTGCGCGATGACCGGATAAACCGGATAGCACGCGGCTGGGGTCAACACGACATACGTGGGCTTCTGATGTTCGGTCCAGTCTTCGTCGCGCTCGAGACACTGCAGTACGCGTTGTTGCTCGTGCTCGCCTCCGCAAAAGCTATGTACCGTGCCAGCGAGTTGGGGGAAGCCCTTCAGGTATTCGCTACGTTCAAATTCGGTGCGGCTCATGGCAGGCGGGAAGCGCAGTACTTCAGCGTTCTGATCGGCGCCGAGGCGTGTGATCAGTGCATCGAGCCCATCGACTACCCGCTCGAATTCGCCGCTTCGACCGAATAGACCTTGCACGCCCGTCGGTATCAACAGACCAGCTTCGACGAGCGCGTCCCGGAACGGATTGACACCGGCGCGGTCGACAACTGCATCGGAGGTTTCAATGGATTGCTGATGGATCGTAGCTGAATCGCTCATTAATATTTTTTCCTAGGAGACGGGACGCTGTGCAAGCATCAGGTTCGCGGTATTGGCGTCGATACGGTCGTTGTTGATCATCAGCGGCGCGGAATAGAGATCGCGGAGATGTCGGCTCAGGGTGAACGGTGTGCCGTTTTTGTAGGCCGCCATACCGCAGATCATCATTGCGTGATGGACAATCTGCAAACAGGTCGTGGAGACAAATGTCTTCAACGTATTGATCTCGGCGGCATCGGCCATCGACGCTGACCATGAACGCTCGCCCCGCGGCTCAGCCTGCAGGCGTAGCGCACATGCAATCCGCCCGTCGATCGCCTGCATCAGTGCTAGCGCTTCGGCAATGCGTCGGCCGGCGGGCGCGTTTCCGTTCGCATTGCTTTGCGCCTGGCTGCGGAGATAGCGGTTGGCACGTTGAAACGCGTCGTTGGCGATACCTGCCCACAGCGCGGCCCAGAGAATATGTGAAACAGGCACCATCGTCTGCTCGGCGATCTGCGCGAAGGGCAGCGGGAAAATCTGCTCCAGTTGACCCTGCGCTTCGAGAACGAAGCCTTCGCTGCAAGTACCGCGCATGCCGAAAGTGTCCCAGCTACTCCGCCGGGTCAGCGTCGCGTCTGATTTGAGCAACGTGACGAGAACCTGCTCCGCGGCCGCCGCCGCTGGATCCCGTCGTGCTGTTGCAAGGATGGCGTCGGCATGGGCGCCGTATGAAATCGTCGGAGTCAGCTTGTGAAGCTTGAGTCTGCCGTCTTGTGCTTCGATTGCACATTTGCTGCGGCGCAGGTTGCCGCCCACTTCGTCTTCGGACGTTGCTGAGGCGAGTAGCCATTGACGCTCGACCAACTGTTCGATGAAGACGTTGTGCCACGTCCCTCCCTGTGCATGTTCGACGATGCACGCAACCTGAATCTGATGCATCGCGAACACCATCCCTGCAGACGAGCAGGACTGGCCAATGATTCGGCAAGCCGACGTGATATCTGCCAGCGTTGCACCGAGTCCGCCTAATTCACGGGGAATCATCGCACCGAGCAGGCGTTGCTCGCGCATGGCCTCAATCGCTTCAGTGGGAAACCGCGCATCGCGATCCACCGCCTCCGCAAACTGCGCAGCGATTTGAGCCACGGTATAAGCAGCCTTGTCCACCGCATCGCCGCCACGTTGGGCCGAGAGCTGGGGAGGTATCGAGGATGGCACGCCGCTGGCACGCGGAGCACTGGCATTGAGTTCAGGCATGTTCATACGGAAGACACACCGCACTGAAGCGCGGTGACGGCATCGGCGAGCGAATTCACGCTCTGGAACAGATGACGGTTGAGCATCTGGTCCGGGATTTCGATGTTGAATTGCCGCTCGATCGCCAGCATCAATTGGATCGTGTTCAACGAAGAAAGTCCGGCTTCGTAGAGATCGTCGTCGTCCGCGATACTGTCTATCGGCACTTCGAAACGCGCCGTGTCTTTGATGATTTGCCTAAGTTCTTTCTTCACCTGATTCTCCGCGATAAATTGTGGTCCAGACGTCGGCGGGAAAAACGGACATGAAGCCCACGCGGCGTATGTATGTCAGTAAACCACTCAGTACGGGGTCGGCTCTGTGCGTGAGGTTACAACTAGTTACAGTAGGGTGGGGGTGGAATCACTTCGGAGCAAAATGCGAGTGAAAATACAACGCGTCACGCGGTGCATCCTCGGAGTACATTTCTTTCCTGGTCCGGACTGATCACTTCAAAACGGCCGCGATAAAGATTCGGCTGGCACTGCCGGAGATGGCAACGGTCGACTTCTTGCTGGGGGCGCAGAGGTGGGCGAGAGAGTGCTGTTATACCTGATGGGGCATTTCGCGGAGGAACTAGGGCGGTGCTTCGCCTGCACGACGTCCAGCTGTCATGCGCACGCTGTCTGGAAATATCCGGTTCATTTCCTTGCGGATTGCTCTGTGGCAATCACATGCGTGCATATCGAGTCCATGCAGATCGGCGAGGATGATCGATCTGCGACGTTGATGAATCAACCCCATCTTCTGTAAGTCGCCAGCCGCATCGGAGATGCTCTCCCGCCAGACTCCCAACATTTGCGCGAGCATGCTGTGAGTCACCTTGATCTCTACGCTGCGCGATCGGTCATACGCGAGGATGAGCCAGCGGCACAACTGCTTCTTTAGAAGGTGATGCCGACTGCAAAAAGAAATCTGTGCGATCTGCGCCATCAGAAACTGAATGCAACCCATCACCAGGCTGCGAAGCTCTGCGGAAGAAGCTAGTACGTTGAATAGAGCTTCTGTGCTCACTCGATACGCAAACCCGTCACGGCAGGTCACAAGCCGGTAGGGCGTGACACTGTTCGTACCGACGACGTGCTGGCCGAAGACGCCTTCACTGCCGATTTCGGCCACCTCGAGCATCATGCCGTTGGAGAGGACATATTGGAGCGAGAAGACCGCCGTGGTCGGCAAATAGACGTGTTCAAAGCTATCTCCCGGTTCACAGAGTACTTGCCCTAATTGCAGATGAACCAGTTGCAACTGGCTTAGCAGTGCGTCGCGCGGACGGGGGTCGAGTGCATCGAGCTTGCCAAGCAGGCGATTTGCGTCGTATCGATGAGGCAGTTCAATGATCTTGCTGGACTGCGTCGGCATGCAGTCGTACTCGCGATGGATCACGGTTGATTCTCGAATGCGTAATAAGGGAATGCTTGGGATTTTCAGGAAAATTCTCAAGGAAATATGAAATGGCTATCAGCGAGACGGTTGATTTATATGATCGTTATCCTGAATTTTCATATCAATACCGGCAGATCTATATTTATAAGCTAGCATGAATTTAACGGCTTGTATTTGAGATCTCTGAGATATGACAAAGATTGACATTTTGCGGTCGCGTGCGAATTTCGCTGGGTGAGTATGGACGTCGTTGCAAGGCCAGTTTTAATTTAACGATTTCTTATCTTGAAATTTTAACAGTCGAAAAACAATTTGCGTTGGCAAATCATTCTTGAAGCAGAAGTTCGACTCAGTAAAGAATACGTAAATCGCTTCGTGCAGAGCGCACGCGAGCGACATAGGGCGAGTTGTTTAAATAATATTAAATCTATAAAAATCAAGTATTTAAATTGTACGTGTTGGATGGATTACCGAAAGGTCTGCGGCCAGGGAGCTCGTCGCTGAGACGTTTTCTATCTCCTGAATCCTCACCAATCACAGTGGCGGCTTTTTTTGGCTGAAAAATGCATTCTGCAGATGGCTGGCGCACGAATGAGATAGCACAGGGAGCGCTTATTCTTCACGATCTGGGCGGCACTAATTGAAGGGTGCCTGAGCATCACGAAGCTTATTTCGAATTTGGTGTCCAGAGATGAGACGGTTTCGCGTCGTTAAATAGCTCATTTCCGTTACATCGAATGCCGTTGGGTTATCCACCGGCCTCTTTAACGGTGGTGGCACGCAATTCGCTTTTAGGGGTGTCGCTGGTCCGGGCTTCAGACTCAAAGCTGCGAAGGGACGCGCATGACGACGAGCACAAAGCCGCCGACGCGACCATAACGCAGAGAATGGCGACCCCTCTCCGGGTACCGGCTCTGGTGGATCAGCTCCCGTGCGAACAATCGCGCTAACGCCAAATCTGGATACGAACATGTCTTGTCTCGATCGTGACCTTTGCTCGAATCATTTCCTTGGTGCGCTCGCCGAAGAAGACCTGCGTGCCCTCAAACCGCACCTCGAACTCGTACGTGTCAAAAGCTCGCAACTACTCTGCGACGCGGATGCGCCCGCGACACATTTGTACTTTCCGACGACGGCGGTGATCTCATTGCTCTATCTGATGGAAGACGGGGCCATTGTCGAAGTCGCTTCAATTGGCAAGGAAGGCCTAGTTGGTCAGGAAACGTTGACCGGTGGCGGCAATACACCTGGCAGGGTCGAAGTGCGTTGCGGCGGTCTGGCTTATCGCATCGCCGCGAATGCAATGAGAAACGAGTCGGAGAAGTCGCTTGGAATCTACCGGGCGATGGTGTCGTACATGCAGGCGCTTATGACACAGATTGCCCAGAGTGCGCTTTGCACACGCCACCATTCGATACGTCAGCAACTTTGCCGATGGCTGCTGGTCGCCCACGATCAGCTCGATAGCGATGAACTCACCGTCACGCAACAGATGATCGCGAACATGCTTGGCGTACGCCGTGAAGGTGTGACCGACGCCGCGGGACAGCTTCAAGAGGCAGGATTGATCCTGCAGCGCCGCGGACGGATCAATGTACTCGACCGGCAGGGCCTGGAAGAGCGTGCGTGTGAATGCTACAGCATGATCCGCCGCGAATTCGATCGACTGCTGCCACATTTGGATGAAGATGTCTCCGCCGAAGAAGTACTGCAAGTTTCTCCGTCGGGAAGGCCGTTGCGTAGTCACAGTCGTGCTGCTTTCTCGCGCTCGGTCTGAGATCTGGAGAGTCGATCATGTTTGGAATCGTTTCCAGGCTTTGTGATGTCCTGTTGATTGCGCTGGGAGCCTGCCTTGCGCACGGAATGCGTTATGACGGCTCGTTCGCGCTGACTAACGCGGAACGCTTTCTGGTCGTGCAGTCGTGCGTGTTCGCGCTGCTCGTGTTTCCGCCGCTAGGCGTCTACCGCTCATGGCGCGGCCAGGCGCTACACCGTCTACTGTCACTTGTGACACTAGCCTGGTTGGCCGTCGTCGTGCTGGGTTTGTGCGTGGTGTTTTCGCTGCATCTGACCAATGACATATCGCGACTTTGGTTCGGACAGGCGGTACTGACGTCCGGCGCTCTGTTGGTCGTCGAAAGAGTAATCGTGCGCGGTTTTCAACACTATTGGCGAAAGAACGGCAAAGACCAGCGCAACGTGGTGATCGTCGGCGCCGGCAGTTATGGGCGCGCTGTACTCTCCAAATTGCTGGCCGATGCGCCTGCAGGCTTCAGACCGATTTATGTATTTGACGATGCCGCCGAGGCCACGGGCCCGCGGCACCGCGTGAGTGGCGTGCCGGTCATGACCGATTTTCGCGAACTGAAAAGGCGAGTGCGTGCGCGCGAGGTCGATGAAGTGTGGCTGGCCTTGCCACTATCGCACGAGCGCGCGATCCAACGAATCGTTCGCGATTTCCGCAACGATTTCGTGAACCTGCGCTTCTTGCCGGACGTCCGCAGTATGACGTTGCTGAACCGTTCGGTTACTGAAGTTCTGAACATGCCCGCAATCAATCTCGCCACTAGTCCGGAGCAGGAGCCGCAACTCTGGGCAAAATTCATGTTCGATCGCGTCTTTGCGCTAGCCGTTCTGATTCCGCTTCTACCGGTCTTTATTGTCCTCGGCATTGCGGTAAAGCTGTCTTCTCCGGGACCGATATTGTTCCGCCAAAAGCGCAAGGGAACCGATGGACGCGAGTTCAATATTTTAAAATTCCGGACGATGAAGGTCCACAGTGACGGCGCCGGCACCATACGCCAGGCGTCTCGCAACGATTCGCGAATTACCCGAGTTGGGGCTTTCCTGCGCCGCACTTCACTTGACGAACTACCGCAATTCCTCAATGTTCTATTTGGGCAGATGTCGGTTGTTGGACCGCGTCCGCACGCGATCGAGCATGACGATTTGTACAAAGATCTGGTGGATGGCTACATGTACCGCTATCGGATTCGTCCGGGCATTACCGGCTGGGCCCAGGTGAACGGCTACCGAGGTGAGACGCGCAAGGTGGAGAAGATGGAAGCGCGTGTGAAGTTCGATCTCTTCTACATCCAGAACTGGACCTTCTGGTTCGACATCAAAATCATCCTGATCACATTGGTAAAGGGCTTCGTGGGGCGAAACGCGTTTTGAAAGACGGTGTGAGGCATGACCATGATACAGATTTCGCCGGCGTACGCCGTAAAGCCACGGCACACATACGTTCCTGAGTTCAGGATCAAGAGACTGGAGAAGCAAAGATGTTGAAGTTCCCCATTGTTGGGACCGTTGCAATGGCGGCCGCATTGTCGGGTTGCTCACTGGCGCCGGGGCCGGCACTCGACGCGAGCCGGATGAATGACGATCTTAGCCGGCCGACGGATACGGCCGTGTACGACGTCAAGCTGATTACGCCGCAACTCGTTTATCAGCTCAAGGAATCGGACGAAGCCGACGCGTATGCGCGGGAGAACAGCATCCAACCCGGCTTGCCGGCGACGCAAACGGACTATCACGTCGGATTCAACGACGTACTGGGCATTACGGTTTGGCGGCATCCTGAACTGACGCTGGGTGGCGGCGGTCAGTCGAGCTCGACCGATTCGAGCGCGTTGCAGGGGATGAGCGTTGTCGGCAGTGCCCAGACATCGCAGAGTGCGTTCGCCACTAATGGCCCCGGCGATCTCGATGCTCAAGGGCAACGCGTTGCGGCTGACGGCACAATTTTCTTTCCGTCGCTTGGGCGTGTGCGTGTCGACGGAATGAGTACCGTCGAGATTTCGAAGTTGCTCTACGGCAAGCTGAAAGATCGGCTCAAAGACCCGCAGATCGACGTGCGTGTGATTCAGTATCGCAGTCAGCACGTACAAGTGACAGGGGATATCAAGAGTCCTGGGCAATTACCGCTGATCGGTACCCCAATACGCGTGGTCGATGCGATCAGCCGCGCCGGTGGTGCGAATCCGGATGCGGATTTGCAACGCGTGCTGGTGTCGCGCGGAGGCAGAGTCACGACGATCGACGTCACCCGGATCTTGAATCGGGGCGACATGCGCCAGAACATCGTCTTGCAAGCCGGCGACATCGTGAATGTACCGGATCACACGCAGAACCGTGTGTTTGTGATGGGTGAAGTGTCCAAGCCGCACACCATGTATATGAATCAGGGGCAAATGTCGTTGGCGGATGCGTTAACAGCGGCCGGGAGCATCGACGTGACTGGCGCCAATCCGCGTCAGATCGTCGTAGTCCGTCACCCGGACCCGCCTCTTACGCAGGCTGCCAACGCGCAGGGCGCCCTCGAGGAAGGGTTCAAGAAGCCGAGCTACAAACCGGCAATGAACAAGCCGGAAATCTTTCGCCTCGATATGACCCAGGTGGACGCAATGATGCTCGCGACGGAGTTTGACATGAAACCGCTCGACGTCGTGTATGTGGGAACAGCACCCGCGGCGCGCTTCAATCGTCTTCTCGCTCAAATCCTGCCATCGGCTGAGTCGTTTTACCTGCTGTGGTCGGTGGCGCGTCACTGAAAGAGACGCACGGTTCATGTGAATGACAAACAACTGTAAATGTAGGATAACAAATTAATGAATCATCGCGAAGTTGCCCGCAGTCGGAGCGGGCGTGTCCGTGAAAAACTGAAAAGGGAAGAGGTGGCCGGCGTAGCTGTCGTGGCGTCGGTCGTTGACTCGGGCAGTGCGGTTTCTGGAGCGGCGGCCGTTGCCGACAACAGGAGCACCGCAGACGAAATACCCCTGATGATCGCCATCAACGGAAAGTTTACCTCGCAGCGTCTGACCGGCGTGCAGCGTGTTGCGCATGAGCTTACATACGCATTGTCCCGCCTGCTGCCTCACGAAAGCCCGATCTTGCTCGTGCCGCGTGACTATCTGGACGACCAGCTATCGCCGTGGGTCTCCCGTCGTGTGGTGCGGCGTTTTCGCGGTGTGCTGTGGGAGCAGCTTGCCCTTCCGTTCGCGGCAAACGGACGAACGCTGTTGAGCTTGTGCAATGTCGGCCCAATGTTCATGCGCCGGCAGGTGCTGATGATTCATGACGCCGCGATCTTCGACTTACCGGAGGGATACTCGGGAAAATTCCGGCTCTGGTATCGGTTTTCGTTTGGGGTGCTCAAACGCAATGTTCGGCACATTCTGACCGTATCCGCGTTTTCGAAGGCGCGTATTGCAACGCAACTGGGCGTGTCTCCGGACAAGATTTCGGTGATAAGAAATGGAGTAGATCATCTCGACCGGGTCGTCAGCGATTCTTCGATATTGAACCGGTTGGGCGTTGAGCCCGAGGGTTTTGTATTGATCGTAGGGTCGCTTGCGCCGGGCAAAAACCTCACACGTGTTCTCGACGCGATTGCGCTGCTGGCGCGTGACTCAGGCGGACCGAAGTTCGTGATTGCGGGTGGCAAGAACGTCAAGATATTCGGCACAGAGGCGCGAGATGGCGGAGCCGCTCCGGAAAACATCGTTTGGGCGGGCTATGTCAGCGATGGAGAACTGAAAGCGCTTTACGAGCGTGCGGTGTGCTTTGTCTTTCCATCACTGTATGAGGGATTTGGTCTGCCTCCCCTTGAGGCCATGTACTGCGGGTGTCCGGTGATTACTTCGCGGGAGGGCGCGTTAACGGAAGTCTGTGGCGATTGCGCTCTGTATTGCGACGCACGCTCCGCCGAAGATATCGCGGCGAAGATCACGCATCTGATGGGCGATGCGGACGCCCGCGAAACCATGCGAACAAAAGGCCGTGAGCACGCGCGGACCTTCCGCTGGAAAGACGCGGCGGCTGAGTTGCTAAGTGTGCTTCGAGGGCTCGAATAATCATCTGCGGAACCGCGAAGGGGTGATCGATCCGTCTTCACGAGGGCGATCATGTCGTCGCCCGTACCCGTGACAGCGTTTACTGTCGGCGAGCGTGTCCCGCACATCGCTCGCAAGTATTCATGCGCGCTAGTTCGAGTACAGCACACCCATCACAGACATCTCTCATTGCGCCACAGAGCGTGACGACTATGTGCGTCTCTAAGGCCTTTTCATGAAGTGAAAAACCACGAAGAGAACCCCAAGCGGTACCAGATTTCTGCCGCTGAAGAGGTTCGGGATGCGCAGAATCTCGAGCAGGCAGACATACAGCGCGGAATGAGCGCAGCACCAAAAGCCATCGCCCGATCGCCAGCCCGTGTAACTCCTGTTGAAACTCCAGCCGATAAATACCGCAATGAAAAGTGCGAACCACCCCCACTCATAAAAATGCACGAAGATTCCCGACGGATTGTTGAACTCGGGATCAGCGTGGTTGTTCAGGAATGACTCAAAATCGGCACTGGAATCCAGCAATGGCTTGATGAATTCGCCGATAACCGGAAAGTGGATCAGCCAGTCGAACGTATACATCGGGCTGCCGCTGCCCCATCCGAGCATTGTCAGCATACCCGACCCGTTGTTCAACGCGGTGGAGTAATACAAGGCCAGCCGCTCGATGGCGAAGTCGAAAATGTTGTCGTAGATATTGATGTAGTAGGTTTCCCATGACCGGTGGTACTCGTTCACTATGAAGAGGCCCAACATGGGACCGATTGCGGCGAACGGGCCAAACGTCAAAAGCTTCGAACGCCGGGAGCGCCCTCTGAATCGCACATACATCAGCACCGCGGGCAGCGCCACTTCGATCACGGCGAGCCGCTCGGCAAATACGAAGCTTCGAAGGAGTGTCAACAAGCCGAGTACGATTAGGTAAAGCTTGTAACGATTGAATCCTCGTTGTACCTGTTTGAACACGTAAAAGTACAGTGGCACGTAGGCCATTGTCGCTTCGGTCAATGTGCTCAATCCAGCGATGCGTCCCTTAATTTCCAGCAGTTCATAGACGGTCGTAGTTCCGCGAAAGAACGACAGGATCATTGCGGGGTGGCTGAGTACCTGGCCCATCATGATCGCGTAGCCGAGGATCGCCAGAAAGAAGACGAAGTCAAGTACCCGGACAGGAATCTCGACAGGCGTACGGGGCACCACAGGTGTAGACGCTCGCCCTATCGACGAGACGACCATCACCACTACCAGAAACAGCCCGCCCGCGAACGCGTAGAAGCCGGTGTAGTAGATATGGGTAATGGCCTTCTGTTCGCCGAGCAGTTCTATGGAAAGCAGTACGTAAAGCGGAAGAATGAAGAACAACAACAGGCGTGTCGGATCCTCCCACCAGTATCCGTTGTACGCTGTCTGACCGCTTGTGCGCACAGAGGCGGTGTCCCAAGACATTGTCGTCAAAGAATCGTGAGTGTCATCCATTGCTGCTTCTCCTTGCCTGCCCGGAGAGCAAGCACGTCGATCTGTTTCGCGAGTACCGATGTGTGCGTAGCACTGTCTTTGCGTGGAAACTGTTGCCGCGCTTTCGCCCGTCTGGAACATCGCTGGCACGAATTTCGTCGCTAACGTGATGCGTTGGCCGCGAAACGCGTCACGATGCAGCCGCTGGGTACGGTGCGTCGGCATGGACGTCTTTGTGAGCCCGCGCATGATGCTTTCGCATTGCGGAGAAAAAGATCGCCGGCAGCCTGCAGCAGCGTGAAGAGCGCGGAGGGACGAAAATCGTCAAGCATCCACTACATCGGATCGGCCTATTCTTTCGTGATCGATCGCACGAATTCGCACAGCGCGAATAAAAAAGAGAGCGCTTGTTTAAAGACGCCGCTTCCACTCAAGAATAAAAAGTGACGTACCTTAATGGTTAAATTAACGGGGTACTTACCATGTGCTGGATGGCAAAATTGGCTTCTTAAGATAACATGATTTTCTATTTGTCATCGCGCGAATTCATTGGTTTGACGTTATTTAAAAATATCGGCAGTTTAGAATGTCAAATTACGTTTGGTCAAATACGTACCACATGGAGATGCTGTAAACATGTAAATTCTGTGCGGAAGATTGTGTTGAGGATGCTTTGGGTAAGGGAAGTTACCGACTTTTCGGTATAACATGTCTTTCGGATGTGTATATAAAAACCCGTATGAATCAATATGTTGAAAACGTGTGTTCGATTGGTTACATATGAGACGAAAGCAGGCGTCGCGCGGTTGAGGCAGTTTTGATGCACCCGAAAGGGCCATGTTTTATTTTGAAATTCTTCCTGGAAAACGGCGTGACGTGGCAGCAGTTGGCGCAGTTATCGCCGTCCGTTGTGCAATGGTGGTTCGGTTGCCTTCCTGGTCTTCCATTTATCGCCAGCCAAAACACAAATAAAAAGCTAGAGCGCTACTCGTTGTCAGAAAACGAGACGCTTTTGAGGCGTAATTGAGTGCCTCTCATCCGTGTAGTAATGCTGTGCGCTTGCGCCATCAATGAATTCCCAACGTTGGCACGCAAATCGCATGAGGCATGCCCGGTTCTGCGAGAGGAGTGCGTGACGGCGTGCAAAGATCGCTCAATACGTGTCAACACGATCGTAAGCAGAGAAATTGCAGAGTCCTCATACGGTATCTACCGCGTCGGCGGACTCGGAAGGCCTCCACTTCGTTGGACGAAGTGTTGGCGCGACGGCCGCAAATGCATGCCGGTCAATGAAGGACAGATACATCTATTGTTAAATTGGATTTTTACATGAAAACGCGACAAGTCCACACCGGCTACGTGAATTCGCCGCGCGTCAGCGATGGTTTCGCGCTGCGGGATCTGGTCCGCTTGATCGTCGATAACCTATGGGTTGTGATCGGCATCACCGCGGCGACCGTCGTGCTCGCTGGGCTGTATGCCATCTTTGCGGCGCCGCAGTACTCGGCCGACGCATTGGTACAAGTAGAAGTGCCAAAGCAGAATGAACTGGCCCAGTTGGTGAGCAAGCAGCAAATGCAGAGCATTGCGTCGCCGAACGGTCCGCCCACGAACACCGAAATGGCAATTATCAGAAGTCGGGCGGTGCTTGCTCCGGTCATTTCGCAGAACGGCCTCGATATCGTGGTAACGCCGAGCAGATTCCCCGTGCTCGGCACGCTCGCTGCGAGCTTCTCTACGCCCGGGACGCTGTCACGAGCGTGGCTCGGACTGTCATCCTTTGCATGGGGCGGGGAAGTGCTGGATATCTCTCAGGTGAATGTGCCGATTGCGCTGCAGGACAAGAAGCTGGAGCTGAAGGTGCTCGACAACCGGCACTTCCAGCTATTCGATCCGCACGGCAAGTTGTTGGCCGAGGGAGAGGAAGGGAAACTGGCGCAGACCGGCGACGTCTCCATTCTGGTGAACAGACTCATCGCGCCTTCGGGAGTGAGCTTCACGGTTGAGCGTCTGAACGAGGTGACCGCGGTCGATCTATTCGCGCCCCATCTCAAGGTTGCGGAAATCGGCAAGGAAACCGGCATCGTGCAGGTCAGCTTCGAAAATCGCGATTCCGCGGTTGCAACGGCGGTCGCGAATTCGATCGCGAGGAACTACGTCTCCGCGCATCTCACGCGCGATCAGCAGGAAGCCAGCAAAATGCTCGCGTTCATTAATGGCGAACTGCCAAGCTTGCGAGACAACCTGAAGCGCGCCGAGGGCGAGCTTCAGAAGCACCGAATCACATCCAGTTCGATGCAGGCGAGCACGGAGAGTCAGAGCTACCTGCAAGGCAGCATCGAGTTTTCAAAACAGATTGCGGCACTGAACCTTCAGCGCACGGAGCTGCTCGATCGCTTCACCGCTCACAGCCCACAGGTGAAGACAGTCGACGCACAACTCGCCGAATTGCATGCGGCACAAGACAAATTCGAAGCACGTTTCAATGCAATGCCTGAAGCGGACCGACAATCAGCTGATCTGACGCGCGACGCAAAAGTGGCCGAGGACATTTACGTCGCGATGGTCAACAAGGCACACGAGCTCTCTGTATCACGCGCAGGCACCGTAGGCAACGTGAACGTGATCGATACGGCAGTGGAGCCCTCAACACCTGTGAAGCCGCAGCGCGGCATGGCAATCGCGGTTGCTCCCGTGCCTGGTTTTTTTCTCGGCGTCCTATTCGTAATCGCGCGTAGATATCTATCGCAATCTGTGAGCGAGCCAGAGCAGATCGAGACCCGGCTGCGGTTGAAGATGTTGGGCGCGGTGCCGTTCAGCAGCAAACAGGCAAATCTCGAACACGCGCCGGCATTGTTTGGCGCGGCGGCGGCGTTTGCGCAACGGGTAGGCGGCAGGCGCGCGCTCGCACCTCCGTACCGTCCGAGCGCCGATGCGCTGCTCGCGGCGACGTATCCAAACGATCCGGCGATCGAAGGTTTGCGTCGTATCCGTACGATGCTTGACTCGACTTTGCTCACGACGCAGGACCGCGTCGTGATGGTCACCGGCGCGACGCCTTCCACGGGCAAAACTTTCGTTGCGGCCAATCTCGCGGTGCTGTGTGCTCAAGCCGGCAAGCGCGTATTGCTGATCGACAGCGATCTGAGACGCGGGCGGCTCGGCGCGCTTTTTGGACTGCCGCACGCAGTGGGGCTGACTGAGTTGCTGACCGGCGATGCGCCGCTGGAAAACACGGTCTATCGAACCAGTGTTCCGCACCTGTCACTGTTGCCCGCAGGCATGCACCCGGATAATCCCGCCGAACTGCTTGCGACAGAGAAGATGCGAAAATTGCTCGATCACTTCATTGCGCACTATGACTTGGTGCTATTCGACACGCCTCCAGTACTCGCGGTGACGGACGGGCTGATCGTTACCCGTCATGCGGGCGCGACTGTACTCGTATTGAGGGAGAATGCGCAGACTGAACAGGAGGTCGAGGAAACGCTCAAGCATCTGGATAGCGCAGGCGCATTGATTGCGGGCGCGATATTCAACGGCATGTCACCGCGGCGGAGCTACCGGCGCAGCTATGAGTACATCCACGCTTATACTAATGATGCGAAGGCGTCGGTGGTCTGAGTCTCGCGTGGCCGACGGCAGCAGGTGCTGACGATGCCGTTCGATAGCGCATGACCACAGTAGACGGTGAGCGGCGGCAAGCTGCTCTGGTCAACATGCTCGCGTCGCCCCGCAAACGGTGACGTCGGCCACCCACAATCGAAAACCGATAGCGCGCGGCCTGTCATCACACGATCCGCGCGACGTCCCACGCGACCTGGACGGGCCGCCGCCCGCTCACCGTCCCGTCGTTTATACGCTGCGCGACAGCAATCGCTACGCTATTCAGGTTTGGAAGTTGAAGCCACTGCACATCGCAATTCGTCTTCATAAAACCGTGATCTGTTTCAACTCGGATCTGTTCGCTTGATTAAATTATCAATAAACATTTTATTTAAGAAATCGCGTACGCAATTTTCAATCTTTGATCATCGCGGCGCGGTGCGTCAGATAGATTTATATCAATTTCAAATGAATGCATCAGTTGCGGATGCCGGGCATGGACGAAGTCACAGCACGCCGTTGAGAGCCATTATTTGTCGTATAGACGCAGCCTGCGGTAAATCGCAGGTCGACATTGATTATTCAAACAGGATTGGCCGTGAATAAATCGTTTCGCTCAATATGGAATGAAGCTCTTGGCAGTTGGGTCGCCGTTTCGGAATCAACCATGGCGCGCGGCAAGCGCTCTGGCGCAACTGTCGTGGAGAGCGGGGATGACGCTCTACCAGCGGCGCGCTGTCCGCACCGCATTATTGCCGCGCTGGGGTTCTCTGTTGCTGTTGTGTCGACGATGGGTACCGCCTATGCATCCACTTGCGGCGACGGCTCCGCAGTCTCGACCGGTGGGACCTGCGTGCCGGGCACTTTCAATCCTGCGGATAATGATGACCTCGCGGGGGCCGTGGCCGTTTCCGGCGCCGATGTGGTTCACTTGTCCGGCGGATGGACCGGCGGCTGGAGTGATGCCGGCTACACGATCATGCCGCTCGGCAGCACGACGATCGTCTCGGGCACTGCCAACCAGCCACGTCTCACTCTTGGTGCGGAGGTGCAAAGCGTCAGTACGCCCGCCTCGATCACCGGCGGCAACATTATCGTGGCCACCTATAACTCGGGCAACTTCGTCGCTTCGAACTGGGACACGGCAAATGTGCCGGTTTTTCATAACGTCGATGGAAGTCAGTATGTCGACGCGCGGATTGGGACAGTCTCCAGCACAGGCGGTACCCTCGACGTCGCGATTGGAAATCCGGCCAGCGTTCCGGCGTCAGCGGGCAATAGCATTGCAATGGCGGCGAAGGAGACCGACCTGATCTACGCCGACGGCACCGGCGCCGCGCCGAGCGTGGTCACTTGGGACTCGCGTAATCAGGTCGATTTCGTATCGCTCGCTCCGGGCGGAGGCGCCAGCACCTATACCATGCGCGTTCCATCGTACGCCGGTACTTTTCAGGCTTTCAACGGCAGCAGGTGGAGCGTCACCGATACAACCTCGCTAGCCGCCTACAATGATTTTCTCGTACGGTCGCTTCAGAGCGGCGCATTGAATTCGCAGTCCGCCTACGACACCGCGTTCAATCAGGCCGTCAGCTTCACGCAGCAAACCGTTCAATACACCAACAATGTGTCCGCGAGCGATGAAGTGTCTCTCCCCACCGGGAACCTCTCGGTCATTCATGGCACGGGCGCGAACGCGATGCTACATGTCGGTGCCGGTGGGCAGATCGACGTGCGTAGCGACAGCGGCCAAAGTTTCGCCGTCCTCGCGGAAAACGGCGCGCACTTCGTCAACGATGGACAAATCTCCGGAGGCTTCACGCTAGTTGGCCTTCAAAGCGGCGCCCAGGGCGTCAACAATGGCGTGATCTCATCCGGCTACGCGTCGGGCAATAACTTCAACACCGGCACGGCGGCCCAGCCCGACAACTTTGGCTATAACGCCTATACCGAAGGCTTCGGCGTATCGGCCAATGGAGCAGGCACCCGCTTCATCAACAACGGCATAATGAATGTCGCTGCCTGGAACTATACGGGGAGTAACAACCTCGCGCTGCAAAACTATGCGGTGGCCGTGTCGGGTACTGCAGCGGCGTCGAACGCGGGCGTGATCAACGTGGGGGTCAACGCGACAAATCTGAACAGTCAGGCGATCGGTGGCCTGGTGTCAGACGGCAGTTTTACCAATTTGGCGGGCGGCACGATCTACGTCGGGCGCGCGGCGCAGTATGACGCCGCTTCTCCGGAGGCCGCGGCAGACGTGGCGCTTTCCACGCAATCGTATGGCGTGCTGCTCGGCAGTTCGGGGACAGCGAACAATCTCGGCGATATCGTTGTCGGTGGCCAGGCGCAAAACGCCACGGCAATGGCGAGCATCCATTCAACGTCAGGCATCTTGAACAACGGTGGCAACATCATCGTGAACGGTGCGGCTTCAGGATTGCCGCTTGCAAATGTCGGCATGCTTGCCGACAACACCGCCGCTACCGTCAGCAATACAGGCACGATTGAGTTGAGCGGCGTCAACGGTATCGGCATCGAAGTCATCGGCACCGGCTCCACGCCGACCGCTGCAACGTCGACGGGAACGATCACCGTTGCCGGTGGCGCCGATCCGGCCTCGGGCACGCGCAACTACGGCGTCTGGGCGCAAGGCGCGAACGCCACCGCAACGGTCGATGGCGCTGTCAATCTGACCGGGACCGGCGCGATCGGCGTGCATGCGCGTTCAGGCGCGACCATCGATGTCGGCGCGAACGCGGTCCCCGACTTCATTTCCGGCGCCGGGCAGATTGGCTTCTTCGCCTATGGCGCCGACTCGAGGATCAACGTCGCCGCACAGCGACTCGCCGTCGGCACCACCGACTCGACGTTGTTCCGCGTCGCCGGTGGCGCGGCGTTCACCGGCTCTTCGACGGCAGGCCCTCTGACGATGAATATCAACGGGCAGAATGCGCGCGGAGTCGTGGCAACGGATTCAGGCTCCAGGCTCTCAACCGGCAATTCTATCTATAACGTCAATGGACCGAACGGCATCGCCATTACAGCCCGGGGCGGTGCGGCCGGCAGCATCGATTCGGCGAGCGTCGTTAACCTGAACGCAGCCGGAGCGATCGCCGGCCTCGTGGATGGACAGCCGTACGACTTGACCAACGCGCCGAGCGGCGCACCCGTGGCGACCGTGTTGACGAACAATGCGGCCGTGCGATCGGGCACCGCCGGAGTGACCGGCTTTGTCGCGCAGAATCTTGGGGTGCTCGCGAACAACAGCACCGTCACGTTGACGGGCGCCGGTTCGACCGGTGTCGTCGTTGGTTCGCAAGGAACGGTCAGCAATGCGTCGACGATTTGCGTGTCGAACGGGACGGGTGCTTTGGTGCAGGGTGCAACGGCAAGCTTGATCAACAACGGCACCACCGAAGCGGATGACGGCATCGCAGCTATCCGGTTGACCGGCGCAGGCGCGTCCGTTGGGCTGCCGGGCAGCGCAACCGTGATCGCGGGCGGAACGGCGGACGGTATTCAGATCGATGCGAGCGATTCGGCAGGCAGCGCCACCGCGGGCCCCGCATCGATTACGGTGAGCGGTTCAGGAAAGGGTATCGACAACCTCGGCGAAAATTCGACTATCGCGTTGAGCGGCACCAGAATCGGCACGACCGGTGCAGCGAGCGATGGCGTGTCGTCGACCGGCGCTCGTGCAACGATCTCAGCCGACGCCGCGACCATCATCAAAACGGCGGGCGACCACGCAGTCGGTCTGTTTGTTTCGGGGGCTGGTTCGACGGTGACGAATTCGGGTGCAGCAGTCACCACCACCGGTCAGAACGCGATCGGGATCGAGATGATCAATGGCGCCAGCGCGACGCTCACGGCGGGTAGCGTGTCCACTGCGGGGCAGGCCGCGCCGGGTGTGCAAGCATCGGGCGCAGGATCATCCATCTTGTCGAACAATGGAACGATCATTCGTACCGCAGGAGCGGCATCAATCGGCGCCGATGCGAACGCCGGCGGATCGTTGGCGCTAAGAGGTGCGCAGATCGCGACCACCGGAATCTCCGCGCACGGCGTGGTGGCTGCCTCGGGCGGCACGGCCACGCTGGCAACGACCGCGATCAAAACGACCGGCACGCTGGCAGACGGCGTGGTTGCACAGAACGGCGGCACCGTCGCCGACACGGGCTCGACCATCAGCAGCGCTGCCGCGAATGGCGCGACGGCGGATAGTGGTGGCGTGCTGACATTGAGCGCCACGACGCTCAACGGCGCTACGTCCGGCGTCGTCACTTCGGACACGCTCGCCAATGGCGCGACCAGCGTCGTGACAGTCAACGGCGGCAATGTGACGTCTGCGACGGGCCCGGCTTTCCTCGCGAATGGCGGCACGGCCGATCTCATCGTCCAGAACGGAACGGTGGCCACTGCGGGCAACGGCACGCTTCTGAACCTGACCAACGGCAGCAACGTCACGTTCACTGCGTCGAACGAGAACCTCACCGGCAATATCTTTGCGGATGTGGCCAGCACCGGAAATGTATTCCTGACCAACCATACGACGCTTACCGGCCAGATCGATCCTGTCGACGTGACGATAGACGACACCAGCGCGTGGAATGTCACTGCCAATTCCACACTTGGCGGTCTGACCAATGCGGGCAACGTGGTCTTCGTCGCGCCGACCGGCGACCCGACGCTGGCGGGCAGTTACAAAACCGTCACCACGAGCAGCTACGTCGGCAACGGTGGCGCGATCGCGTTGAACACGTACCTGGGCGCCGATGCATCGCCAACGGATCAGCTCGTCCTGAACGGCGGCAGCGCCAGCGGTACGAGCGCACTGAAGATCAGCAACACGACCGGCTCCGGTGCACATACCACGAGCGATGGGATTCCCGTGGTCGTCGCCACCAATGGCGCGTCGACCGCCGCTTCCGCGTTCCATCTTGCGCGGCCCGTGCAGGCCGGCGCGTACGAATACCTGTTGTATCGTGGCAGCCAGAGCAGTGCGAATAGCTGGTACCTGCGTTCCGATCTGATCCCGACTTCAACGACTACACCGCCCGGCGTGCCGGCTCCGGCCGCGGCCGCGGCTGCGGTACCCGCAGCATACCGACCGGGCGTGGCGGGTTACACGATGACGCCGTCGCTGAATATCGACTACGGCTTCGCCACGCTGGACAGGCTGCACGAGAGAGTGGGCGATATCGCGAACGTCGAGAAGCAGCAGCCCGGCAATCAGAACGGAGTGTGGGGGCGCATCGGTGGTCAGACACTCGACGCAGACGCCGGCAGCCGCTTCGCCGCCGACGAGAAGACGTTCTTCGCGCAGTTCGGCAAGGACTGGACTCTCGACCACGCAGCGGGCGGCGGTAGCACTCACGCGGGCGTGACGGTAACCTTCGGAACAGCGGATGCCAGCTTCAGCGACATGGCGCGTAGCATCAATCGGGCGCTGTCGGCGTCGACCGGTTCGACGGAGATGCATGCGCAAAGCGTGGGCGGCTACTGGACCCGTTACCTGTCGGATGGCACCTATTTCGACAGCGTCGGACAGCTGACGCATTACAGCAACCGCTATAGCGATGTGTATGGCAGCAGTGCGTCGCAGAACGGTTTCGGGGTCGCGTTGTCCCAGGAGGTCGGCAAGCCGTTCTACCTGGGCAGCAGCGCGGTCGCGATCGAGCCGCAGGCCCAACTCATGTACCAGTACCTGAAGCTCAACGGGTTCGAGGACAACATCTCGGCGATCACCGGTACGACCACAAACGCGCTGCGCGGCCGCCTCGGCGTGCGCGTGTTCCGGGCCAACATGGAAAACGCCACGCGCACGAGCACCACGACGCCTTACTTCACCGCCGATGTGCTGCACGACTTTTTCTCGCCGGGGCAGACAGCGGTTGGTGGAACGTCGTTCGATTTGGGCCTTGGTCGAACCTGGTACGAGTTGGGAGTCGGCGTGGCCACGAGTTTCGGCAAGTCGGGCGAGTTCTACGCCAACGTGAAATACTCGCGCAATCTAGAAGGACAGTACCGTCAAGGAGTGATGGGCAAGGCGGGCTATCGATACAGCTGGTAAGCGCAACGGCGTTTGCTCGCCGCAATCTGGGGCGATGGCGGTAGTCTCGCGAACAGAAACCCGTGATGCGTACTGTTAAGCTTGCGCGTGCCGATGCGGTTCCGCGCCGGGCTCGTCCGTCTGTCCCCTCTATATCCTAGCAATATCGCAAGATTCGCTGATATTGCTCCTGTGATCGATGCTTCCTCCTTTGCAACAGAGATATGAAGTCTGTCACCATCGCGATCTGCAACTATAACTATGAGCGCTTCCTTGCCGACGCTATCGACTCGGCTCTCGCTCAGGACTATCCCGCGACGGAAGTACTGGTCGTGGACGACGGCTCGACCGATGGTTCGCGCGAGCTGATAGAGCGATACGGCACGCGTATTTCGACCGCGTTCAAGGAAAATGGCGGACAGGTCTCGGCATACAACCGGGCGATTGAAGAGGTCGACAGCGACGTCGTCATCCTGCTGGACGCCGACGATATCCTTTACCCGGACGCTGTGTCGGCAGTCATGCAGAAGTTCGGGCGGGGCGCTTATGAAAAGGTGCAGTTCCGGCTCGATGTCATGACAGGCGCTGGCGAACTTACCGGTACGCACATTCCGCATTCGGATGCTCCCGTCGACAGTGGTTCGTTGCTTCGCGACGGCTGGCTTTATCCGTCGCCGCCCGCATCCGGCAACGCATACAGCACGAAGGCGCTGCGCCGTTTCTTTCCGATTCCCGAAACGGCGGAAACGCGGTATGGAGCGGATTTCTTCGCGATCTACGGCGCGGCATTGCTGGGCCCCGTCGCTTCCATTGCCTGCTCGCTCGGTGGTTATCGAGTGCATCAATCGGCAACGTCGACTGTTTCTTTCGCCAACGCCGAGGACGCTGAGAAGGTGCCAAAGGCACTCCTTACCCGATGGACCATCCTGCGTCAGATAGCGCACGACCGGCTCGGCATTGAGTTGCCCGCGACGTTCCACGACTTCTCCTATGAGAAAGCGATTTTCTGCACGCAGGTGCATGGTGCGTCGATCGTCAAGCGTTATAAATGGTTTGCGCTGAAGTCCCGAAACTATCTGCATTCCATCGTCGCCAATCCGTTCTGGAGTATGAAGAAGAAAATCGGTCTGCTCGCACTGTCGAGTCTGTGTCTATTCCCGTACTCTCCCGTGTCGGACTACGCGGTTCGATATATCGCCAACCCGCTGGCGCGCCGCAGCCGCGCGGCACGCTGATGCCACTCCCGTATTCGACACAGGCTCGAGAGAAATCGTTATGAACAGGAAGGAGAACATCCGGGTACTTGCATTCGTCTATGGCGGCTACATCATGAGGTATCTGTACCTCATCGTCGTGATTCCCTTTTACGGACGCGTGCTCGGCGTCGCGGAATATGGCCGCGTACTGGCGGCCATGTCGCTGATGAATGTGATCTGGATGCTCGTGAGTTACGGCTTCACCTTTGTCGGCATGCGGGAGATTTCGAATACGCAAGCGCTTGGAGAACACCACGCGATCTTCTCATTGCACTCGAGCGCACGCCTGTTGATGGGTTTGCTCGGCGGTGCGGTCGGCGTCATCGCCACGTTTTGCTCGCCGGCTCTTGCGGAACGGCCGGCGATCGGCATTCTCGCCACTTCGCTCGGCATCGTATCGGGCTGGAACCTCGGCTGGCTTTTCCAGGGGCGTCAACGATTTCGTACGCCGATCATGCTAGAAGTGCTCGGCTTCGCCGTGAGCCTCGTGCTGATCCTGTCTCTGGTTAGCGGCCCGGCGGATTCGTCGTGGGTGTTGGGCAGCCTGCTGATTGCCGGTGTGGTTTCGTCGGTGATTGCTTATGGTCTGACGATCTTCGAGATCGGCTTGCCGGTGATTCGCTGGCGTGGCGTGCCGCAATTGTTTCGCAGCTCGACCATGTTGTTTTGCTACTCGACCGGATCTGCGGTTCTCACTGCTTCTTCTACTTACCTGCTTACGCTGCTGTCTACGTCCTCGCAAGTCGGATACTTCGGTGCGGCGGAGCGCTTCGCGACGATCGGACTGAGTCTCATGGGACCGGCGGGGCAGGTGTTCATACCGACCATCACGCGGCAACTGGCGCAAGGCGATCACGGCGGTGCACGCGCAACGACTCGCCGGGGTGCCGCCTTGCTGATGGGCTACGGATTGCTCGCGCTTGGCGGCGCGCTTGTTCTTTCGCCATTGCTGTTGCCGCTGATTCTCGGCAAGGCATTTGCGCCGAGCGCCGCGGTGTTGCAATGTCTCGCGTGGATGTTTCCGTTTGCGGCGTTCAATCAGTTCGTCGGCTTTTACGTTCTCGTTCCGCGCAAAAAAGACCGGCTGCTAGCCGTGGCCGGGGTGATGTCCGGGCTCGCCAATCTGGCGGCGGCACTCTTTCTTGCACCTCGACACGGTGCGATGGGCATGGCGCTGGCTCGGGTGGTCGGTGAAACGACGCTTTCGTTGATCCTGCTTTGCTTCATGGTCCGCTCAGGTCTGCTGGACGATAGCGTGCCGGTAGTAGTGAGGGATATGCTCGTTAAGGCGCGTTTCGGGGCGGTGTCGGATGAGTAGAGGTGTGCGGGAAGTTTGAGTGGCGTTTTGGGGTCACGCATTGCACGCCATTTCGGCGGTGCGACGGAGTTGGCCTTCTGCAAGCGTCCCGCTGCTGATTGCACAGAAAGGTTGGCAAAAGCAAGTGGATGGATTTAGGCGCGCATCTTGATTACGGTGCGAGTGGTAGTAGTACGCACGCTTTAGCTGCGGTCGCGAGAAGAGAGAACTAGAGTTGCAGTTCGCCGGTCTGCGCGTCTACGCATGCCGGTTGCTTTCGACATGCGTTACGTGTGTACCAGGTCGGGTATTCGATCGCACCGTGTGCGATGCCAGACCGGATTGAACCGATATCAAAGTTGTACCTGCGACAACAACGGGTCTTGAAGGGGCGCAGAGGCTAGCGGCCGTTATCTGGCCTCGCAGCTAGCGTCCGCGTTCTTTCCGGTCACTTACCAAGCGTCGCTTTACGCCGTTACCGAAGGTACGATTAGTGCTGGCGTCACGGCATTTTCCACAGCGGCCGTTCCTGCGCGTCCATATTGATCGTCGAAGCGCACGATGTCGTCTTCGCCGAGATAGTGCCCGGACTGTACTTCGATCATTTCCAGCGGCGTCTTGCCGGGGTTCTCGAGGCGATGCACCATGCCGACGGCAATGTAGGTCGACTCGTTCTCGCTGAGCAGGAAGTTCTGCTCGCCGCAAGTGACCCGGGCAGTTCCGCGCACGACGATCCAGTGTTCGGCGCGATGATAGTGCATCTGGAGCGACAACTTCTTGCCCGGATCGACAACGATACGCTTGACCTGAAAACGCTCGCCGCGATCGATCGAATCATAGTGTCCCCATGGCCGATGAACCTTGCGGTGGTCTTGCGCCTCCGCATGGTGCTCGGATTTGAGCCGTCCGACGATCGCTTTGACCTGCTGCACGTCGTTCTTGTTGGCCACGAGCACTGCGTCGGCGGTTTCGATCACCACGACGTCCTTCAGGCCGACACACGCAACGAGGCGTCCTTCCGAATGCACGAAGCTATCTTCAGTTCCTTCGAACATCACCCGGCCGCGCGCCACGTTGCCTTCTGGGTTTTTTGGCATGATTTCCCACACTGCGTCCCACGATCCCACGTCGGACCAGCCAGCGGCGAGCGGCATCACGACACCGCGTGGCGTGTCGTCGTGGGAAGTAGAGGCGAGGTGCTCCATCACAGCATAGTCGATCGAATCCGACGGACATGCCGCGAACGACGCAGTGTCTGCCTTGAAGAAGCCGCCCTCGGTCGTCCCGTTGCTCCACGCGGCATCGCAGGCGGCAAACATCTCCGGCTGGAGTGTCTCAATGGCGCGAAGCCACGTCGATGCCCGCACGACGAAGATACCGCTGTTCCACCAGTACTCGCCGGACTCGAGATATCGCTGCGCCAACTCCTGGTGAGGCTTCTCCACGAAATCTTCGATCAGGTGAGCGCCCGACGCGCCGCTCGGGCCGGACAGCGGTGCGCCGAGCTTGATATATCCGTAGCCGGTTTCGGCGTGACGCGGCAGAACACCGAGCGCGACGATAGCGTTTTCCCGCGCGTAGGCGGCCGCTTGCGCCACCGCAAGCTGGAACGCTCGGTTGTCCGATACAGCGTGGTCCGCCGGCATTACAACCAGCACCGGGTCGCCGTGACGGGCGCGGGCATCGAGGGCCGCGAGTGTAAGCGCGGGCGCGGTGTTTCGCGCGGCGGGCTCGAGCAGGATGCGGGCAGGCTTGCCGCTCACGCGCACCTGAGTGGCGCTCATGAATTTATGATGCTCGCCGCAGACCACCAGCAATTCGTTGGCGAGCTCAACTTCATCCAGGCCGTCGAGACGTACGGCGGTCGAACTCAGCAGCGATTCGTCGGCGATCAGCCCAATCAACTGTTTAGGATGATGCTCGCGCGATAGTGGCCACAAGCGGGTACCTGACCCGCCCGCGAGGATCACGGGCAGAACGAGGGGAGCGGTTTCAGTAGGGTGGCGATGAGCTTCGCCGGATGTGATCTGTTTCATTGACTAACTCCGGGAGTGGCGTTGAGGCGGCACGACAGGCTGCCGAGTTTGCCGTCTGCGCGCCGCTTCGCATGTTCAGATTCGGCCGTCTGCGCGACCGCTTCGTTGCTGCGTTCTGCCGACGCGCGGTTCATACGCCACGGGTTGTTGAGCGACTTCTGGGTATCGACGCCGGCGCGGATCATGCCGATGAAGGGCATGCCATGTTGCAGGAATGGGCCGTCGGCTTTGCGAAAGCCGAAGCGTTTATAGAATGTTTCACGATGCGCGGGTGAATGTGTTCTCACCGGGGCATGGGGCCAGCGTTCATCAGCGGCTGCCAGGGTGCGCTCCATTAGCCGCTCGGCGGTATCGTCATCGCGGCGTGTGGGGTGGGTGAGCGACTTGTCGATCATTGCTTCTGGATCGACCTCGTCGCCGGGCCGCAGACGCGCGTAGGCCACGACCAGCGATTCTCCGCCGATCGTGTCGACAGCGAAAACGTGCACAGCGGTCTCGTCCTTGCCGTCGATGTCCTGATGCATGTGAGCATCCTCAACGACCAGAATGGCGTTGCGCGCGCGCAGAATCTGATAAATCTCCACTGAACTCAATTGACCGAATTCGCGGCATTTCCAGTCCATGATGTGTACCTCGTTCGATTACCGGGCGAATCAATTGGTCCGCATCGCATTCTCTTCCGAGGTCACGAAGCGAAGCACAGCCTCTCCAGAGGAAGATTATATTAACGAGCACCACGTCGGATCTCTGTTCGACAGAATACCGACCGACAATTCGTTCGAATCGAATCGTTATCCGAAGCATTGTGACATCAAGCGATGGATTGCACGCGCACTGCATTGGAATCGAGCGGCTATTGCCACGTCGATGATGTCGGCAATCGGGCTAAAGGGGCGCGTGCCGACGCGACTCGCTGTTGCCGCGATCGCCGAGTAAACAGTTAGAAATGGATCGACAAAGTCGCCACGCAAAGACAAAAGCTCCGGGGCGGGCTAATGAGAGAGCGCGCCATCAAAGCGCGCGCGCCAGCTCTGCTTCGGTGCGCAGCCCGAGGCTATCTTTGGACTCTGTGTTTTCATAGGTGTCGGGCACGGAACTAACAGCGCACGCGGCTTCGATAAGTGTCTGTGCTGGCACGACGCTGTGTTCCGACGTCGGCAGCGAGCTGTCTTCATCAGCAGGTGTGGCGCGTTGTGCCTGCAGTTCGCGATGACCCTCTTCGACTAATTCCAAAAGCGCACTGCGGAATCGTTCGGCTCCAAAGCGCTGCGCGTTCGCGCGGCAGGCTTTCGCATCGAATGTGCCTAGCGGCATGGTCTCAAAGAGCGCCAGCGTCGCAAGCAGCGCCTCGGGCGTTTGGGTATCGAAGAACATCCCGGTGGGATACGGATGGGGAGCGGCCCTGACCGATTCACGGACGCCGCCCTTGCCATACGCGATTACCGGCGTTCCACACGCTTGAGCTTCCACCGGCGAGATGCCAAAGTCTTCCTCGGCGGCAAAGACGAATCCTTTGGCCCGTTGCAGATGATCGTGCAGCACATTGAATGGCTGATACCCGAGCAGCGTGACATTGGGTCCGGCCAGTGCGCGGATCTTCGCCATTTCCGGGCCGTCACCGATCACCACGAGCCTGCGTTCCGGTGTGCGTGAGAACGCGTCGACGATCATGTCGATCCGCTTGTACGGCACCATGCGGGACGCAGTCAGATAGAAGTCGTCCTTTACTGTGCACAGGTTCAGATGATCGACATCGACCGGCGGATAGATCACCGTCGATTCGCGTCGGTAAACCTTCTGAATGCGCCGGGCGATAAAGCGCGAATTCGCCGCAATCAGGTCGACACCGTTCGCCGAGCGCGCATCCCAGTTACGGATGTAGTGCAACAGCGTGCGTGCGAGCAATGATTTGAAACCGCGGGCCAGCCCCGCCTCGTTCAGATACTGATGCTGCAGATCCCACGCGTAACGCACCGGCGAATGAACATAACTCACATGCAGTTGGTCCGGCCCGTTGAGTACGCCCTTCGCGACGGCATACGAACTGGAAAGGATGACGTCGTAGTCCGACAGATCGAACTGTTCGATGGCGAGAGGAAACAGCGGCAGATACGCACGATATTTCGTCTTCGCACGCGGCAACTTCTGGATGAAGGATGTGTGAACAGGGCGCCCGTGCAAACACGAACGGTCCTCAAGAAAGTCCACGAGGCTGAAGATGTCGGCCTGTGGAAAGCATTCGATCATCTGCGCGAGCACGCGCTCGGCGCCTCCGTTGACAACCAGCCAATCGTGAACGATAGCTACTTTCAAAACCAGATTCCTTTCGAGTTTTATCGCCAGCCGAGCTTCCCCTGGCCGAGATTGCGCAGTGAACTGTTAGACGGCACCACGCTGCTGTCGGCAGATTGTCCTTGTAAAGGCCACGCTGCTATGTACGAGACATTACCGTCGAGAGGGCATCCAAATAAAAAGTCGGAGAACGAACGACTTGGCATTGATACTTCCATTAAACGTCACGTAGTGGCGAGTCGGGTTGACAATGTATAACTTTGTAGGGCGAGAAAGTCGGTACTCTTGAGGTGGAATTTGAAGGGATTGACCGTGAGTTGAGTGCAGCAATTGCTAACGACGGCTCAAGGAATCAGGTACGGAATAATTAGGCCCGGATGCCTCGTAACGTTACAGAGAGAGTATGGAATAACGGCGTACGCCCGCTGAGGCCGGGACGGAGGTTTTGCAAAAACCTCCTGACCTTCGTCGGTATGTGTGGCGTGGTTCTATGTGTGCTAATGCCGGCGGCATGCGCTTTCGCGGAACGTCTGGATCGTGGCGACATCGACGCGCCCCCAAACGTGACGCGTGCAGTGCTCGACATCATCAGCTACGCGCGTTGGCCAGTTCAACCCGATGTGTATCGACTGTGCATAGCCGGGAGCACGGAGTATCTACGCGACATGACTGTTCAGACGAATGCTGTCGCCGGTCGCCCGGTGCAAATGCGGGATCTGGACTTGCGTGGTGAGCCGTTGTTATCGAACTGTGATGTGGTCTATCTCGGCGCTCTTCCGGGCGAGGCACGCAAGAATCTGCTGGCTGGCTCGCGGCAGTTGAAGATTCTGACCATTGAGGAGCGGGGCGAAGATTGTACCGACACTGCGATGTTCTCTCTGCGCGCACTCGGCAATCGCTTGTCGCTGAAGGTGAACCTCGACGCTATCGCCCGCAGCGGGATAAAAATCAATCCGAATGTATTGTTGCTTGGGCGTCGTAAGCCTGTCCAGCCATGAGTAAGCCATATGCCAATGACCGGCAATGCCCACTCACGCTCAACGCGGTGCTGAGGCGAGCACACTTGAGCGTAGCACTGAGTACCGTTCTGCTCGTCGGAGTGTCGTTTATCTTCGCTGGTCTGATCATGTTGCGGATGTATATCAACTACAACCTCGAACTGGTGGCTCGTGCAGCGAGTTACACTGTCGAAGCCGCGTTGGTCTTCAACGACCAGGGAGCGGCGGTCGATTCGCTGACGCTGGTGGTATCGCGTGAACGCGTCGAACGAGCGGAGGTGTTGACCGAAGACGGTGAACTGTTCGCCGCATGGATGCACAGCGAACCCGGCCCGAGGTTTATGGCCGAACGGAGGCTTGCGAAGCTAATCCTGCCGGGGCCCGTCATCAGATCCATCGTGCACGATGGTATGCCTGTCGGAAAAATCCGGCTGTACGGGTCGGGCGAGGACCTATTGAAGTTCCTGAGCTTGAGTATTGCCGGTGCAGTGCTGTGCCTTGCGTTAAGTGGTATGGGCGCGCTCTATCTTTCACACCGCACCCGCTCGGAGATCGTGTTACCACTGCAACAACTGGCGAAAACAGCTTACATCGTAAGACGCGAGCGTATGTTTGACAAACGTGTCGCTCCGACGGCGATTCTCGAACTGCGAGAACTGGGAGACGACTTCAATGCGCTGCTCGACGAAATGGAATGCTGGCAGAAACAGGTGGAACTCGAGAACGCTTCTCTCGTACACCAGGCCAGCCATGACCCTTTGACCGGTGTTCGAAATCGCGCTTTCTTTGAAGCACAACTGCAGCGATGCGTGAGACATGGGCTCGAATCTGGCGAGAGGGTGGCTGTGCTTTTTATCGACGTCGACCGTTTCAAAGCGGTTAACGACGAACTCGGCCACGAAGCAGGTGACGCGGTGCTATGTGGCATTGCCGCCCGGCTCAAGTCGAGTGTCCGTGAGAGCGACATGGTCGCGAGGCTTGGCGGAGACGAATTTGCTATCGTGATGAAACCCATAGGGGAAACAAACCATGCAGTGGCCTTGGCCGAGAACATCCGGCTCCGAATTGCAGAACCGATTGCGCTGCCGTCAGACGAACATTTGACTGCGTCTCTGAGTATTGGCATAGCGATATTTCCCGATCATGCAACCGATGCCGCATCGCTTTTACGTACCGCGGACGCTGCAATGTATAGAGCGAAGCGGCACAAGCGCGGTACTTATTTTCTCGCTGGCGGTGGCCGGGACGTGCAAGTCAGAAATGGTTGGAGAAGTCCATGAGCCTGTATGTCAGGAACCTCGCAGGAACGACCGCCCATGGCGTTTTTTGTCTGATACCGATGTTAGCTTTGCTGACAGGTTGTCAATTGTGGCACAGGCATAACCATTTTAGCGATGCCCAGATTGCCGCTCTGGAACGCACCGGATTCACTCGAATAGTCGACAGTAACTCAATGGAGTTCGACGGAACAGACCGATTGCTGTTCGCGAGAGGTGAGGCGACTTTGGGACCGGAAGCCCGGCACGCACTCGAACGCATTGGCTACGTGCTGATCAACATGCACGTCGAGCACATCTGCGTGAATGGATACACCGACGCGGATGGCGGCGTGAACTATAACCAGCAGTTGTCAATACGTCGGGCGAAGGCCGTCGTACGTGTGTTGATGGATATCGGCATTCCCGCGAAAGACATTGAGATGCATGGGTATGGTGAGTCGAGCCCGGTAGCGGACAATGCCACGAAGGCTGGCCGGAGCCAGAACAGGCGGGTCGCAGTGGTCGTTTCGTCCGAATAGGTTCTCGATCACAACGCGAAGCGCTTGCTATAGGCACGCTTCGAAGTAGCAAAGCTCATAAAGAAATTGAAATATTGTCAATTGAATGCATTCTTTAGATGCGCCCGGCTAGACTGATCAACGTGGCCGTAGAAGTTCGCAAACTTAAAGAAAGCGTGGAGTGGGTAGGGATCGGGAATGAGGTCGGTAGATCTGATCTTCGGCACATGACATCTCCCAGCAAACCACCGAACGCGCATTGCTTCATTGTCGCGTTGATTTTGCCAACCAGAGCAGCCGTCGTTTATCAAGGTTCTAATTAACTGCCACTTTTGCGCGCATGGCTGATTGTTTATGGATAGCGTCTTGAAAAACCCGCCGACGTACCTGAGCGCGCAGCTGCTGCGGATCACAGGGCCATTCTTACTCGCAGTCCTTGCAGTGCTCATACTTGCTACGGTCAGCATCAGGGTCATGTCTTCCGCGCGCACTTATATTGTTGGTGAGAGCGTGTGGTCTAAGGATCAGAAGGACGCCATCTTCTATGCGGAAGTCTATGCGGAGACCGCCAGCGAAGAGGCATACAAGCAGTATATATCGAGCGCCGACAATCTGCGCAAGCTGAGGAGTGTCCGGCTAGAACTTGCGAGGGGCGCGCCCGATGCGGCATTTGCCCGTACTACATTGATTGACAGTGGAATCGCGGCGGAGGATGTCAGCGATGTGATCTGGGTTTCGAGAATTTTTCGACATACCCGTTACTTCAACGAAGCGATGAGCTACTGGTCGCGCGGCGATGTGGAACTCGAGCGGCTGGACGAGATAATGCAGACTTTGCGAGAGCAGTTGCAAAGCCGTGCGGAAGTGACAAGCGTCACAGACTCTCTCAAACGACGGATCTGGCAGATTAACGCCGATATCCGGCCACTCGCGAGCAAGTTCTCTGATGTGATCTGTACAGCATTTCGTAGAACCGCCACGCTCCTGATGGCCACCGACCTGTACGCGTCGATCTTGTTGATGTTTCTGTCGACGTTCCATGTGAGACGTTCGATATCGGAGCGTAAAAAGATAGAGATTGCGCTTCTAAAAAGTGAGGCGCGAGCGAAGGCGACGCTGGGATCTATAGGCGAGGCAGTGATCGTCACGGGGGCGTCGGGCTATGTCGAATTCATCAATGCTGCAGCCGAGCGGATATCCGGCCGGTCTGCGGCTGACTGTGCCGGCAAGCGCTTGCAGGAGACGCTTCGACTCGTGCACGAAGGGAACCGGGAGCCGGTCAACCTCGTATCGAACCGATTTGCCGAGCGCGATGAGGTCGGCATGGCCGCGGACATGTTGCTTCTGCGTGGCGACGGCAAGGAGATATTTGTACAGGCAGTGACGTCCCCGATTTGTGACACTGGCAGTGGCTCGGATACAAATGGCTATGTACTGATACTTCGCAACATGACGCGTGAGCGCGAATACCGTGAAAACCTCGCGTGGCAGGCCTTGCATGACGCATTGACCGGGCTTGTGAACCGCGCCGAATTCGAGCGCCGCCTGAGCGTCGCGCTACAGACGCCGCGCGAAGATCCGCTGGCGAAGGAAACATCGGCGCTTCTGTTTCTTGATCTCGACCGCTTCAGAGTTGTCAACGATACCTGCGGACACGCGGCGGGAGATTCGATGCTCCGCGAAGTGGCGAAGCGTTTCCAGCAATGTCTGCGCGCCAACGATACTCTCGCGAGATTTGGGGGTGATGAGTTCGGCGTGCTGTTGCAGGACTACTGTTCGGCGGACATCGAACGGGTGACAGAAGAACTCCGAACATGTCTGAACGAGTTCGTATTCATGTGGGATGCGCAACCGTGCACAACCAGTGTCAGCGTTGGCGTCCTGAAAATCGTCGATATTGACAATGGGATGACGGTTGAGCAGGCGCTCAGGCTAGTAGACGTTGCCTGCTATATAGCTAAGGAGAGAGGTCGCAACCGCGTGCAAATGGCGGACCTGTACGATAGCGAATTGCTGCACTACGTGGACGAAGCCTCGTGGGGTCGGCGCGTCAAGCAGGCGATGGAGGCCGATGAATTCTGCCTTTACGTCCAGCCGATTGTTGAAATCAACGAAGCGGATACGCTCGGAAACCCGCGCGGATATCACGCCGAGCTTCTGCTGCGGATGAACGCGAGAAGCTCTGGAGGCGGCGTTGTGGCGCCAGGTCTGTTCATTCGCGCGGCGGAGCGGTATGGGCTCATGCCCGCAATCGACCGTTGGGTGATCCGGACAGCGCTGGAGCGATTGTCTCGCATCGAAACGCCGTACTTTGCGCAATACGGCATCAACCTGTCGGGGACGTCGATCGGGGATGAGCGCTTCCTTGATTTTGTCCGCGAGCAGTTCGCCCGTACAGGTGTCGCACCGAGTCTCATCTGCTTTGAGATCACGGAAACAGCGGCGATTGCGAATCTCACTTCCGCTGTCCGGTTCATGCGTGAGCTCACCAAAATGGGTTGCCGGTTCGCACTCGACGACTTCGGGGCGGGGATGTCTTCTTTCGGCTATCTGAAGCAATTGCCGGTGGAGTACCTAAAGATTGACGGTAGCTTCGTCAGGGACATAAATCACGACCCAGTCAGTTGCGACATCGTTGCTGCGATCAACGATATGGGACACGCGATGAAGTGCAAAACGATTGCCGAGTACGTGGGTAGCGCGGAGGTTCTTGAGGCGCTGCGCAGACTGGGTGTGGATTGCGCGCAGGGTTACTACTTGGGGCAGCCCGCCCCTTGGATCGAGGCCGAGGTTAGTACGCAGGAGGTGTAATGGGTAAGTCGTTCTGCAGGGAAGGCAATCTGAAGGACATCGCGAGCTATCCACGCTGGTTGCAGGATGTGGTAGACGAAACGCTGGCGGTGAGGCAGGAAGTGACCGGGCATCCGCTGTTTGTCGCGATGCGTGATAACTGGATCGGTGAACGGGAGATGCGTGCATTTCTCGTGAATGGTTGGCCCGTCGTCAACCAATTCCCGCAGTACATGGGCATGAATTTGCGTAAGCTTGGCCCACATGAGACAGCCGGCACGAGAATGGCTCGCCGGTATCTCACGCGCAATATCCGGGTCGAGCAGAACCACGCCGACTACTGGGTTGATTGGGCCGCTGCGTACGACGTATCGCGCGAGGCGATGCAGAATGCGACGGGACCTTCGCTTGCGTATGCGCTGAGCCATTGGTGCTGGAAATCCAGCAGTAGTGATTCGCTGCCGGCAGCGATTGCCGCGATCAATTTCGCTATTGAAGGTGTTACAGGCGAGTGGTCGACGCTCGTTTGCAGTAGCGGTGAACTTGAAAGTAGCTATCCGGAAGAAATCCGGAAGCACGCAATGCGGTGGCTGAAAATGCACGCGCATTATGACGATGCCCATCCATGGGAAGCACTGGATATTGTCGCGACGCTGCTCGGGCATGAACCGCTACCGCAGGAAGTGCGCGACGTCAAGCGCAGCATCACGTATAGCTATGAGTATTTCAAGGTAAGCCTCGATTGCTGCTGTTAGGCGGATGCTTTTAATTCGAACAGGCGCTGAAAAGGGCGGACGTGCGTTGCTATGAAAAAAAGGGCCTTCACGCCCACGGACGTGTGCACTTGAGCCAGCATCATCGTTTCCTGACGCTCAAGACGCGGACAGCGTGCGATGGGTTTTGCCCACGTGAAGCAAGTGACCGGGTCATCGACTAGGTGCAACTTTCGATCCAACTGCTAGAAGAGAGCGCGAAGGATGGCGATATGCGCGGCACGGCGCTATTCGAAATTGGCGCGGATGGTTTTGATATGGGTGTCGATCCCGGTCGCTACGGGCGCTGTGTGGTTAGCAGCTTCCGTATCGACGCGACCGAGCAAACAGATATCCGAAGCGGCAGAATCGCAGATGATTGAGCTATTAAAGCAAGGGCGATTCGGCGAGATATATGACCGGGCCGACAACGCGTTCAGGATCGCGCAGCGACGCGAGAGCAGCATTGAAACGATGAGGATGGCATTCGCGGCGCGTGGGATGATTGTCGACGACAGCGACCTGATGACGACATGCTTTCCCCGTCAGGTGAGAATGGTGCGCTTGCTGAAAATGTCGACGGGTGTGGATTTGACTGCCACAAGCATATGGTATGTCTTCGATGATCAGGCGACGCTGCTGTTCTTGCAGCTAAATGACGGGGAGGACCGTACCGCGCGGCAAACGACACAATTTCACGCGTGTACTACGCTGACGTCGGCAGCACCCCATCAATGACTGTCGTGGCGCCGGAGAAGCCGTTTCGCAACAACGCTTCATATCTTTTCCCGCTCGGTATTGCGCTGGCTTAGTGCTGGCTTTGTCCAGTCTTCGAAGCGAAGCCCCCCGCACGTGTCGGAACTCCCGCGCGTTGTTGGTCACTAAAATGGCGCCCACTGCGAGCGCATGGCCTGCAACGGCCGGATCGTTTTCGGCGACCGAGATACCAAGATTGGACAGTTCGACGCGCACTCGTATCGTTCCGTCTGCAGCCGTCGCATCCCATGGCAAACCACTGTCGAGGCGTAGAACGAAAGCGGCCACCAGTTCCGCATGCGTCGACGAGGCTTTCTTTCCCTCTGAGGCAAAGCGTATTTCGGCGTACGTGACAGCAGAAAATGCGCAGCGTTGCAGGCCTGCAGCCTGTCCAGAATGCACCGGGGCCGCTCGCGCATGACCAACGAGCAGATGCCGGTATCGAGCATGTAGATTTGAGTCACGGCGCCGACTCCTCAGCGTTATCGGTATTGCTGCACCGACTGCACCGGCCCGTCTGGAAGATGGCGGGGCGGTCGGACATGAAGTCTGCATCGGCGCGCGGTTCGTCGGCGAATGAAGTCCAGCTCGGACGCGCGGGCCGCAACATAATAGTATCGCCTTCACGACGTATCTCGAGTTCCGTCACGCCTTCGAATCGCATCTCCTTCGGAATGCGAACGGCCTGGCTGGTGCCATTTTTGAAGATGGAAACAGTACGCATGCGAGTGTGCCTATAGAAAGTTAACGTTTAGACGCGCGGAGGCATTCTGTTTATACGTCAGCGCTCATGTTTTCTCAATACGAGAAAAAACGAGCGAACAAATCGGAGGCGATGACATTGACAATAAAGTTGCGTGGGTCGTGAGTGTCACGACGCACAGTATCAACCGCGATAAGCTGCCCCAATCGGCGGGGCGGCCCTGGAATTTAACTCTCGCGTGCTGCCAACGCCGCGTTCATCGTCGTGCTCGGGCGCATGACGTTATTCAGCTTGTCGGCGTCAGGCTTGTAGTACCCGCCAACGTCGACCGGCTTGCCTTGTACTTCCGATAATTCGGCCACAACGAACTGCTCGTTGTGAGTCAGTTGCTTCGCAAGCGGGGCGAATTGCGCAAGGCGACGCGCTGGTGCACAATGCGCATTTGTGCGCGGACCTTGGCTACTACTATCACGACCACGACGTGGAGGAGAGAGCGCGTCGCTTCGGCGAAGTGGTCGAGATGACCTTGCCCCTGTTTGACGAACCCCATAACCGCGGGAGTTATGCGGCCTGGCCTTGTTGGGCTGCCAGCCATTTCTTCTCGAACGTCATGGGGCTGACGTAGTCGAGTGTCGAGTGTAACC
>NZ_JAJITD010000020.1 GCF_020880815.1 Paraburkholderia sejongensis | reverse complement strand
CCGGCGATGTCGAGGATGTCGTAGCCGCGGTAATGCAGATCGTTGCCGGTCTTGCCGACCGTGCACAGCGCGGTGTTGCCCGCGGTCACGCCGGACAGCGCGACGGATTTTTTCGGCTTGAAGCCGCTTTGTGTTTCGTTGCCGCCCGCTGCACTGGCGGTTTGCGTCGTGTCGCTCATCTTCCGCGTTCTCCTGTGTGCCGGCTCAAGGCAGCCGGTCGAAGCGCTTCGCTGATGCCACCTGTTTATTGTCCGTTAGCGCCCACTTTCGCAAACAGTGGCGCCGCGTCTTCCGGAATCGCGCGACCGGTGTTCTGCGCGCGGCGCAGCACCGACCAGTAATAGCGATAACTCGCGCGATCGTGCAGCGTATCGCCGTAGCGCGTCGGCCCCCATTGAGCGGACTGCGCGGCCAGCAGGATTTCGGCGGCCGTGGCGATTTCCTCGTCGCGCGGCGCGAACGCGGCGACGATCGCCTCGATCTGCGCCGGATGGATGCTCCACATTCGCGTGTAGCCGAACTCGTTGCGGGCGCGCAGCGCGTCGTTCGCGACCACGCTCATGTCGCGCACTTCGGTGCTGACGTTGTGCGACGGTACTTTACCGAATGCATGGCAGGCCGCCGAGATTTCGAGCTTCGCGCGCCGCACCAGCGGGTGATCGAACTGGCCGGGCGAACGCATTGCGGTGTCGGGGATCGCGCCGTCGTGCGCGGAGACAAAGTCCATCAGCCCGAAGCTGAGCGCTTCGACGCCGGGCAGCGCGGCCAGTTCGAACACGCGCGTGAGCGCGCCGTGAGTTTCGACCAGCAGTTGCACCGGTACCGGCTGCGCGATGCCGAGTTCGCGCCGCGTCGCCTCGATAAACGCGATCATTTCGGCCGCATCGGGCACGTTGCGAATTTTCGGCAGCGTGATGTAAGCAGGCGCTCGCTTCGCGGCGCGCAGAATCAGGCGCACGTCGTCGCGCCAGTGCGCGTGAGCGAAGTCGTGGATCCGCACGCCGACGCGGCCGAAACGGTCATGTTCGCTGCCGAGCAGCGACGCGACCAGCTCCGCGTGCTCGGCCTCGCGGCCGACCTGCGCGCCGTCTTCGCAATCGAGCGTGATGTCGAATACTGGGCCGAGCTGCTGCTGCAACGCGAGCGATTTGAGCATCAGCTTTTCGCTGCCGGCGTAGTGATCGCAGGCGGGCAGCACGGCGGGAGGCACTTCACCATCGAACAGCACTTCGGCTGGTGTGAGAACGCGCATCTTCGGCGGGTGGGGCGTGGGAGGTTAGGGGAGACCGGATCCGGACGTGCTCTGCGCGAAGGCTGCCGGGCAGCGGCAAAACACGTTCGGATCAGTAGCGGATCGCCTCGGGCGCGAGGCCATCCGCACGAAAAAAACCGGAACCCGTCGCATTGCAGCTTCGGTATTCCGGTTTGTTCGCATCAGAGGCTTAGCCCAGCAGGTGCTGAACGCCTTCGCGCTCTTCGAGCAGTTCCTGCAGCGTGCCGTCCATCTTTTCACGCGAGAACGCGTCGATTTCCAGACCTTCGACGCGCTTGTACTCGCCGTTTTCGCAGGTCACCGGCACGCCGTAGATGATGTCTTCGGGGATGCCGTACGAGCCGTCCGACGGGATGCCCATCGTGACCCACTTGCCGTTGGTGCCGAGCACCCAGTCGCGCACGTGGTCGATCGCAGCGTTAGCCGCCGATGCCGCCGACGACAGGCCGCGCGCTTCGATGATGGCCGCACCGCGCTTGCCGACGGTCGGGATGAACGTGTTGCGGTTCCATTCGTCGTCGTTGATCAGCTTGGTCAGGTCCTGGCCTTCTGCCGTTGCGAAACGGAAATCCGGGTACATGGTCGGCGAGTGATTGCCCCACACGGCGAGCTTTTCGATCGACGCGACCGGCTTGCCCGACTTGGCGGCCAGTTGCGACAGCGCGCGGTTGTGGTCCAGGCGCAGCATCGCGGTGAAGTTCTTCTTCGGCAGATCCGGTGCCGACTTCATTGCGATGTAAGCGTTGGTGTTGGCCGGGTTGCCGACGACCAGCACCTTCACGTCGCGGCTGGCGACGTCGTTCAGCGCCTTGCCCTGAACCGTGAAAATTTCGGCGTTGGCCGACAGCAGGTCCTTACGCTCCATGCCTTTCGAGCGCGGACGTGCGCCGACGAGGAGGGCGACGTCTGCGTCCTTGAACGCGACCTTCGGGTCGTCCGTGATCACGACGCCCGACAGCAGCGGGAATGCGCAATCATCCAGTTCCATCACGACGCCTTTGACGGCGCCTTGCGCTTGCGGCAGATCGAGCAGTTGCAGGATCACCGGCTGGTCCTTGCCGAGCAGATCGCCATTGGCGATGCGGAACAGCAGGGAGTAAGCGATTTGACCTGCGGCGCCGGTGACGGCAACGCGCTTTGCGGGCTTAGCCATTGAGAAATCTCCAGGACGATGCGTTAGACGCTAGGGAAAACGCCATTCTATATGCGCGTTCAGCGTAGCGTTATGAAACACGGCGGAATTCACTGTTCGCGTGCGGACCCGGAATACGCCGGGCCTGGAGGCGCGCTGCGGCAAGACCGCCATGCCGGAAAGCTGTACTGCCGAGCGGGACGGGGATGGTGGCGCCGGGACCGCCGCTGCACGGTGCGGGCTCCTGCAAACAGCGCGTTTCGGCAAGCGTCTGGCCAAAGGATGGCGGCGAATCGAAACCTGGACTGCGTGGGGAACGGCATGGCACAGATGGCTGCCGGAGCGTCGCGGCGCTGCAACGAAAAAACGCCGAAAAACCCGCAAACCCTTGCTCGACAGGGAGTGTAGGAGTCGACATCGACAAAGTCAACATTATCTTATGTCTTATATAAGACATATCTATGCCTGGAAAAGTCTGGACGCGGCCGGGGCCTTTATGATGAAATGCGCGGATGAATTCGAACCCGGCTAACCCTGCGAACCCGAATGGCCAAGGGGCTGCGGGCGAAGCCGTATCGGCCGCCGCCGCGACTGCGTCGCCCACGTTCAGCCCTTTGTATCAGCAGATCAAGGGCTTGATTACGCAGAGCCTCGAGAGCGGCGAATGGAAGCCGGGTGAAATCATTCCCAGCGAAGTCGAACTGGCCGCCCGCTATAAGGTGAGCCAGGGGACGGTGCGCAAGGCGATCGACGAACTCGCGGCCGACAACCTGCTCGTGCGCCGTCAGGGTAAGGGCACTTTCGTTGCAACGCACAACGAAGAGCGCGCGCAGTTCCGCTTCCTGCGACTGCTCGCCGACGACGGCGCCGAGCATCCGCACGTGAGCCGCCTGCTCGAATGCCGGCGGCTGCGAGCCTCGGCGGAGATCGCGAGGCAACTGGACCTGAAGCCGGCCGACCCGGTCGTGCTGATCAAGCGTCTGCTGCAGTTCGACGGCGAAGTCACGGTGCTCGACGAGATCTGGCTGCCCGGCGCGGTGTTTCGCGGGCTTACGCTGGAGCGGCTGTCCGAGTACAAGGGGCCCCTCTACGCGATGTTCGAGGCGGAATTCGGCACCCGCATGATTCGCGCGACGGAAAAGATCCGCGCGGTCGCGGCGGAGCCTTCCGTGGCGGACCTGCTGCATGTGCCGGCGGGTTTTCCGTTGCTCTCGGTCGAGCGCGTGTCCTATACATATGGGGACCGTCCGGTTGAAGTCCGGCGTGGTTGGTATGTCACAACCGGGTATTACTATCAGAACGATCTAAGTTAAATCGGGCTGAAACGAGGCGCGGCGTCCCGTACGCCGGCCGTTCGGAACGCGCATTCATTACGCGCGCAGCAAAGGACTCATGGTGGTTTTCGCTGCAGCGCGATATGAAAAGGCGCTAAAATTGCGGATTAGTGTGACTACATAGTAGGGGTCTAGCATGGCAGAAGCCGTAAAAAAACCGAGGCCGGAATTCCGGAACATCGGTCTTGGGCAAATATTGACGGCATACCGTCTCCCGCTAGCGGGGCGCGTGTCGATTTTGCACCGCGTGAGCGGCGCGTTGTTGTTTCTTTCTCTTCCGTTTCTGCTGTACCTCTTCGATCAAAGCCTGACTTCCGAGCTCAGCTTCCAGGTCTTCAAGGGTTTCCTCTCCAACATCATTGTCAAGCTGATCACGCTGGTTCTCGCGTGGGCTTACATGTTCCATTTCTGCGCCGGCGTCCGTCACCTGCTGATGGATACGAACCACGACGCGGTCTCGAAGGAGAAGGGTAAGTCGACCTCTATCGTCGTGCTGGTCGTGTCGTCGCTGCTCACCATCGCATTCGCGGCAAAACTGTTCGGAGCATTCTAAAAAATGGCAGCCAATAACCGAATCGGTTCGAAGCGTCTCGTTGTCGGCGCACATTACGGCTTGCGCGACTGGCTCGCGCAGCGCGTCACCGCCTGCGTGATGGCGATTTACACGGTGATTCTGCTCGCGTGGTTCTTCCTCGCGCGCGACTTCTCGTACGACGGCTGGGCGTCGATCTTCGCGACGCAGTGGATGAAGCTCGCCACGTTCGTCACGCTGCTCTCGCTGTTCTACCACGCGTGGGTTGGTATCCGTGACATCTGGATGGACTATGTGAAGCCCGTTGGCACGCGTCTCGTCCTGCAGGCGTTGACGATCCTCTGGCTGCTCGCATGTGCGGGCTACGCTGCGCAGATTCTCTGGAGAGTGTAAAAGAATGGTTGCAATCAAGAATTCTCTGCCGCGTCGCAAGTTCGACGTGGTTATCGTCGGCGCGGGCGGCTCGGGAATGCGCGCGTCGCTCCAACTCGCGCGTGCGGGTCTGTCGGTTTGCGTGCTGTCCAAGGTGTTCCCGACGCGTTCGCACACGGTTGCTGCTCAGGGCGGCATCGGCGCTTCGCTCGGCAACATGAGCGAAGACAACTGGCACTACCACTTCTACGACACGATCAAGGGCTCCGACTGGCTCGGCGACCAGGACGCGATCGAGTTCATGTGCCGTGAAGCACCGAACGCCGTCTACGAACTCGAACACTTCGGCATGCCGTTCGACCGTAACGCCGACGGCACGATCTATCAGCGCCCGTTCGGCGGCCATACCGCGAACTACGGCGAAAAGCCGGTGCAACGCGCCTGCGCGGCAGCTGACCGTACCGGTCACGCGCTGCTGCACACGCTGTACCAGCAGAACGTTGCTGCGAAGACGCAATTCTTCGTCGAATGGATGGCGCTGGACCTGATCCGCGACGCCGACGGCGACGTGCTCGGCGTGACCGCGCTGGAAATGGAAACCGGCGACGTCTACATCCTCGAAGGCAAGACCACGCTGTTCGCCACGGGTGGCGCAGGCCGGATCTTCGCGGCATCGACCAACGCGTTCATCAACACCGGCGACGGCCTCGGCATGGCGGCCCGTTCGGGTATCGCGCTGCAGGACATGGAATTCTGGCAATTCCACCCGACCGGCGTGGCCGGCGCGGGCGTGCTGATTACCGAAGGCGTGCGCGGCGAAGGCGGGATTCTGCGCAACTCGAACGGCGAGCGTTTCATGGAACGCTACGCGCCGACGCTGAAGGACCTGGCGCCGCGCGACTTCGTTTCGCGTTCGATGGACCAGGAAATCAAGGAAGGCCGCGGCGTGGGTCCGAACAAGGATCACGTGCTGCTCGACCTGTCGCACATCGGCGCCGAGACGATCATGAAGCGTCTGCCGTCGATCCGCGAAATCGCGCTGAAGTTCGCGAACGTCGACTGTATTAAAGAGCCGATCCCGGTCGTGCCGACGATTCACTACCAGATGGGCGGTATCCCGACGAACATCAACGGCCAGGTCGTTGGTACGCCGAAGGGTCACGAAGAAGTCGTCAACGGTTTCTACGCTGTGGGCGAATGCTCGTGCGTGTCGGTGCACGGTGCAAACCGTCTCGGCACAAACTCGCTGCTCGACCTCGTGGTGTTCGGCCGTGCGGCCGGCAACCACATCGTCAAGCACGTGAAGGAACTGAAGGAACACAAGCCGCTGCCGGCGGATGCAGCCGACTTCGCGCTGTCGCGTCTGGCCAAGCTGGACAATTCGTCGTCGGGCGAGTACGCGCAATCGGTCGCGAACGACATCCGCGGCACGATGCAAAAGCACGCTGGCGTGTTCCGTACCTCGGCCTTGCTGGCTGAAGGTGTCGAAGCGATCCGCGAAGTCGCGGCACGCGTCGACAACATCCATCTGAAGGACAAGTCGAAGGTCTTCAACACGGCTCGTGTCGAAGCGCTCGAAGTGGCGAACCTGATCGAAGTGGCACGCGCCACGATGGTCTCGGCCGAAGCGCGCAAGGAAAGCCGTGGCGCGCACGCGCAGAACGACTTCGAACATCGCGACGACGAAAACTGGCTGCGCCATACGCTGTGGTTCAGCGAAGGCGATCGCCTCGACTACAAGCCGGTTCACATGCAACCGCTGACCGTCGAATCGGTGCCGCCGAAAGCGCGTACCTTCTAAGGCACAAGTCAAAGGAATTCAGAGAAATGGCCAAGCGTACATTTGAAATCTATCGCTACGATCCGGACAAGGACGCGGCACCGCGCATGCAGACGTACGAAGTCGAAATCGACTCGCACGAGCGCATGCTGCTCGACGCGCTCGTCAAGCTGAAGGCGCTCGACGAAACCCTGTCGTTCCGTCGCTCGTGCCGCGAAGGCGTGTGCGGTTCGGACGCAATGAATATCAACGGCAAGAACGGCCTCGCGTGCCTGACGAACCTGAACGACCTGCCGCAGAAGATCGTGCTGCGTCCGCTGCCGGGCCTGCCCGTCGTGCGTGACCTGATCTGCGACTTCACGCAGTTCTTCAACCAGTATCACTCGATCAAGCCGTACCTGATCAACGATACGCCGCCCCCGGAAAAGGAACGTCTGCAGTCGCCGGAAGAGCGCGACGAGCTGGACGGTCTGTACGAATGTATCCTGTGCGCCAGCTGCTCGACCTCGTGCCCGAGCTTCTGGTGGAACCCGGACAAGTTCGTCGGCCCGGCAGGCCTGCTGCAAGCCTATCGCTTCATCGCGGACAGCCGCGACCAGGCGACTGGCGAGCGTCTCGACAACCTGGAAGACCCGTACCGTCTGTTCCGTTGCCACACGATCATGAATTGCGTCGACGTTTGCCCGAAGGGGCTGAACCCGACCAAGGCGATTGGCAAGATCAAGGAATTGATGGTTCGTCGCGCAGTCTAGGATGAAATAGCCCGCACGCTTCCTCGCGTACGCTGCCCCTGCGGGGGGCAGTCGGCTAGCGTGGGAGCGATGCGGCGCTTACTGCCATGAACGATACATCGCATCAGTCCGACCCCCTCCGCCGCGCGCGTCTTCGCTGGCGTGCACGGCGGGGCCTGCTGGAAAACGATCTGATTTTCGAGCGTTTTTTCAGCCGATATGAGCATGACCTCAGCGATGCCGACGTCGGCGCTCTCACGCGCCTGCTCGAGCTGAGCGATAACGACCTGATGGACTTGCTGCTCGCGCGCAAGGAACCGGAAGGCGATCTAGCCGACCCGGACGTGGTCCGGGTTCTGGAATTGCTGCGCAACGCTTGAGCGCCGCCAGTCCGCTGTTCCAGGCGTGCAATTATCGAAAACCTGTAACCATACTTCGATTGAGGATGTGCTATGACCCCGTCAGATGTTAAAGCCACGCTATCGTTCAGCGACAATTCGCCGAGCGTTGAAATGCCGATTTACAAGGGCACGATTGGCCCGGACGTAATCGACATTCGCAAACTGTACGGCCAGACCGGCAAATTCACGTACGATCCGGGCTTCATGTCGACGGCGTCGTGCAATTCGGCGATCACCTACATCGACGGCGACAAGGGCGAACTGCTCTACCGCGGCTACGCGATCGACAACCTCGCGCAAAACGCCGACTTCCTCGAAACCTGCTATCTGCTGCTGAACGGCGAACTGCCGACGGCTGCGCAGAAGGAAGAATTCGTCGGCACCGTCACGAAGCACACGATGGTGCACGAGCAGATGCAGTTCTTCTTCCGCGGCTTCCGCCGCGACGCGCATCCGATGGCGATTCTGGTCGCCGCGGTCGGCGCACTGTCGGCGTTCTATCACGACTCGCTCGACATCAATAACCCGCGTCACCGCGAAGTGTCGGCGATCCGCATGATCGCGAAGCTGCCCACGCTCGTCGCCATGGCGTACAAGTACAGCATCGGTCAGCCGTTCGTGTATCCGAAGAACGACCTGTCGTACAGCGCGAACTTCATGCGCATGATGTTCTCGAACCCGTGCGAAGAGTACAAGGTCAACGACGTGCTGGTGCGCGCGCTCGACCGTATCCTGATCCTGCACGCGGATCACGAGCAGAATGCCTCGACCTCGACCGTGCGTCTGGCCGGTTCGTCGGGTGCCAATCCGTTCGCGTGTATCGCTGCCGGTATCGCGTGTCTGTGGGGCCCGGCGCACGGCGGTGCGAACGAAGCCGCGCTGAACATGCTGGAAGAGATCGGCTCGGTCGACAACATTCCTGAGTTCATCAAGCAGGTGAAGGACAAGAACTCGGGCGTGAAGCTGATGGGCTTCGGCCACCGCGTGTACAAGAACTATGACCCGCGCGCGAAGCTGATGCGCGAGACCTGCCACGAAGTGCTCGAAGAGCTGGGCCTGCACGACGACCCGCTGTTCAAGCTCGCAATGGCACTCGAAAAGATCGCGCTCGAAGACGAGTACTTCGTGTCGCGCAAGCTGTACCCGAACGTCGACTTCTACTCGGGTATCGTGCAGCGCGCGCTGGGCATTCCGACGTCGATGTTCACGTGTATCTTCGCGATGGCACGTACGGTCGGCTGGATTGCGCAGTGGAACGAAATGATTGCGGACCCCGAACAGAAGATCGGCCGTCCGCGTCAGCTGTTCATCGGCGAAACGCTGCGTGAAGCGAAGCCGCTCGCGCAACGCTAAACAGCGCTGAGCGACAGCGCTACGCGCTCCGGTTCGCGGCATTCATTCGTGCCGTGTCAGAGCGTGAAGCCTGAGTGAATAAAACGCCCCAACGGGTTTCCCGTTGGGGCGTTTCTCTTTGCGCGGCCGCTTGCGCTTGCGCTTGCGCAGGCGTCGCCACACGCACCGTCGGCCCCCGCATGCTTGCCGGGTAACACCGATACAGGTATCGCCACTACCACCCAACTCCCTGTTTTTTATCGGTTTTTCGCCTCGATGAGGGCTCCGCGCCGTCCAACTGCGTGGCATAATCGACCGACATAGTCAGCCCGAAGTCATTACTACCCCGCATACCATGGCACAGACTCTCTACGACAAATTGTGGAACACCCACGTGATCCACACGGAAGACGACGGTACCGCGATTCTCTATATCGACCGCCATCTGCTGCACGAAGTGACCAGCCCGCAGGCATTCGAAGGCCTGAAGATGGCCGAGCGTCCGGTATGGCGCATCAGCGCGAACCTGGCCGTGTCCGATCACAACGTGCCGACCACCGACCGTAGCCACGGCATCGCCGATCCCGTGTCGAAGCTGCAGGTAGACACGCTCGACACGAACTGCGACGCCTACGGCATCACCCAGTTCAAGATGACCGACGTGCGTCAGGGCATCGTCCACATCATCGGGCCGGAGCAGGGCGCGACGCTGCCGGGCATGACCATCGTCTGCGGCGACTCGCACACGTCCACGCACGGCGCGTTCGGCGCGCTCGCGCACGGCATTGGCACGTCGGAAGTCGAACACGTGCTGGCCACGCAAACGCTGCTGCAGAAGAAGAGCAAGAACATGCTCGTGAAGGTCGAGGGCCAACTGCCGCGCGGCTGTACCGCGAAGGACATCGTGCTCGCGATCATCGGCAAGATCGGCACCGCGGGCGGCACCGGCTACGCGATCGAATTCGGCGGCTCGACGATTCGCGCGCTGACCATGGAGGGCCGCATGACGGTCTGCAACATGGCGATCGAAGCGGGCGCGCGCGCCGGCATGGTCGCGGTCGATGACACCACGATCGAATACCTGAAGGGCCGTCCGTACTCGCCGCAGGGCGTCGAGTGGGATCACGCGGTCGAGTACTGGAAGCAGTTCAAGTCCGACGAAGGCGCGCAGTTCGACCGCGTGGTCGAGCTGAACGCCGCCGATATCGTGCCGCAGGTCACGTGGGGCACGTCGCCGGAAATGGTCACGTCGGTCGACGGCCGCGTGCCGGATCCGGAGCGCGAAAAGGACCCGGTCAAGCGCGACGCGATGGAACGCGCGCTCAAGTACATGGCGCTCGAGCCGAATGCGCCGATCGAGTCGATCAAGCCGGATAAAATCTTCATCGGGTCGTGCACCAATGCGCGCATTGAAGACATTCGCGCCGCGGCTTACGTCGTGAAGAAGCTGGGCCGCCGCGTGGCGCCGAACATCCGTCTGGCGATGGTCGTGCCGGGTTCGGGGCTCGTGAAGGCGCAGGCGGAGCGTGAAGGCCTCGACAAGGTCTTTACCGACGCCGGCTTCGAATGGCGCGAGCCGGGTTGTTCGATGTGTCTCGCGATGAACGCCGACCGGCTCGATCCGGGCGAGCGTTGCGCGTCCACGTCGAACCGCAATTTCGAAGGTCGTCAGGGCGCCGGTGGCCGCACTCACCTGGTGAGCCCCGCGATGGCAGCGGCTGCGGCCATCGAAGGGCATTTCGTCGATATTCGCAAGCTTGGATGACTCGCATGATGAAGAACATGAATCGCACCACTCTATTGCGCCGCTTCGCACTCGGCACGCTGGCCGGGCTTCTGCTCGGTCTGGCCGGTTGCAACACGGTGCACGGATTTGGCGAGGACATGTCGCACCTCGGCAATTCGATCAGCAATCACGCTGACAAATAAGCGGTTTTTGATTTTTACCGGCGCTGCGGCGCGCGGCTTTCACGCCGCCAGCCGCAGCGTCCGGTCTTCAGACAGGCGCAAGCGTCATGGATAAATTCATCGTACACACCGGCGTCGTGGCGCCGCTCGATCGCGAGAACGTCGACACGGACGCGATCATTCCGAAGCAGTTCCTGAAGTCGATCAAACGCACGGGCTTCGGTCCGAACGCATTCGACGAATGGCGCTACCTCGACCACGGCGAGCCGGGTCAGGACAACGCGAAGCGTCCGCTGAACCCGGACTTCGTGCTCAACCAGCCGCGTTATCAGGGCGCCTCGGTGCTGCTCGCGCGCAAGAATTTCGGTTGCGGCAGCTCGCGCGAACACGCGCCGTGGGCACTGCAGCAGTACGGCTTTCGCGCGATCATCGCGCCGAGCTTCGCCGACATCTTCTACAACAACTGCTTCAAGAACGGCCTGCTGCCGATCGTGCTGACCGAACAGCAGGTCGATCATCTGTTCAACGAAACGTATGCGTTCAACGGCTTCGAGCTGACGGTCGACCTCGACGCGCAAGTCGTGCGCACCGCCGACGGCACAACCGCCTACCCGTTCGACGTCGCGGCATTCCGTAAGTACTGCCTGCTCAACGGCTTCGACGACATCGGTCTGACGCTGCGTCACGCCGACAAGATTCGTCAGTACGAAGCCGAACGTCTCGCGAAGCAGCCGTGGCTGAACAACCGCCTCGTCGGTTAAATGCGTGAGGGCATCGGCGCACCGAGGTGCGCTGGCCCGCGCGCGGTTCGCGCTCCCAGTCTCGACATAATCATCAAGGAATTCGCATGAAGATCGCAGTGTTGCCGGGCGACGGCATCGGTCCCGAAATCGTCAAGGAGGCCGTCAAGGTCCTGAACGTGCTCGGGGAGAAGTTCGAACTCGAAGAAGCGCCGGTCGGCGGCGCGGGCTACGAAGCGAAGGGCCATCCGCTGCCCGATTCGACGCTCGCACTGGCGAAAGAGGCCGATGCGATCCTGTTCGGCGCGGTCGGCGACTGGAAGTACGACAAGCTCGAACGCGCGCTGCGTCCGGAGCAGGCCATTCTCGGTCTGCGCAAGCACCTCGAACTGTTCGCGAACTTCCGCCCGGCGATCTGCTATCCCCAACTGACCGGCGCGTCGTCGCTGAAGGAAGAGATCGTTTCGGGTCTCGACATCCTGATCGTGCGCGAGCTGAACGGCGACATCTACTTCGGCGCGCCGCGCGGCGTGCGTTCGTCGCCGGACGGCCTGTTCGCCGGCGCGAAGGAAGGCTTCGACACGATGCGTTATGCGGAGCCGGAAGTGCGCCGCATCGCGCACGTCGCGTTGCAGGCGGCGCAAAAGCGCGGCAAGAAGTTGTGCTCGGTCGACAAATCGAACGTGCTCGAAACGTCGCAGTTCTGGAAGGACGTGATGATCGACGTGTCGAAGGAATACGCTGACGTCGAGCTGTCGCACATGTACGTCGACAACGCGGCGATGCAGCTCGTGAAGGCACCGAAATCGTTCGACGTGATCGTGACCGGCAACATGTTCGGCGACATCCTGTCCGACGAAGCCGCGATGCTGACGGGCTCGATCGGCATGCTGCCGTCGGCGTCGCTCGACAAGAACAACAAGGGCTTGTATGAGCCGTCGCACGGTTCGGCGCCGGACATCGCCGGCAAGGGCGTCGCGAATCCGCTCGCCACGATCCTGTCCGCTGCGATGATGCTGCGCTATTCGCTGAACAAGGCCGAGCAGGCCGATCGCATCGAAAACGCGGTGAAGAAGGTGCTCGAGCAGGGCTATCGCACCGGCGACATCCTCACGCCGGGTTGCAAGCAGGTTGGCACCGCCGCGATGGGCGACGCGGTCGTCGCGGCGCTGTAATGCAGAGCGCGCGAATGCGCGTTCAGGTAGTAGGCAATCCCTAGTTTTGCAGCAAATCCGCCGGGCCGTGAAAAGCCCGGCATCTACGAATCGGCCGCTCTTTCGGGCCGATTCGCGCTTGATCCGCTGCATCGTGTGACCGGCGCGCCACCAGGCGCCGCCGGATTCGAGTTTTCGTGTATATTGTGGCGATGGCCCAGATCTCCCAAATCTCCTCGATTTCCAAACAGCACGGCATCACTGCCCGTGCGATCGAGTTCGCCATTACCATCAAAACGATTACCCCGAAAACGATCACGAAGCGCTGATCGTCCGTTGTGTCCGCCCATCTTCCCCGCGCGGTCACTGCGGGCAAAGATGCGGGGAAGTTTCCATTCGAAGGGTATGAAGTCATGAACGTAGGTCTCGTAGGTTGGCGCGGCATGGTCGGCAGCGTCCTGATGCAACGCATGCAGCAGGAAGGCGATTTCGACTTGATCGAACCGGTGTTTTTCAGCACCAGCAACGCGGGCGGCAACGCGCCGTCGTTCGCCAAGAACGAGACCAAGCTCAAGGATGCGACAAGCATCGACGACCTGAAGAAGTGCGACGCGATCATCTCGTGCCAGGGCGGCGACTACACCAACGAAGTGTTCCCGAAGCTGCGTGCGGCCGGCTGGAACGGCTACTGGATCGACGCGGCTTCGTCGCTGCGCATGAAGGACGACGCGGTCATCATTCTCGATCCGGTCAACCTCGATGTGATCAAGAACGCGCTCGTGAAGGGCCAGAAGAATTTCATCGGCGGCAACTGCACGGTCAGCCTGATGCTGATGGCGTTGGGCGGCCTGTTCCGCGAAAACCTCGTCGACTGGATGACGGCGATGACGTACCAGGCGGCCTCGGGTGCCGGTGCGCAGAACATGCGCGAACTGCTGTCGCAGATGGGCACGCTGAACAGCGCGGTGAAGAACGAGCTGGCCGATCCGGCTTCGGCGATTCTCGACATCGATCGCCGCGTGCTGGAAGCGATGAACAGCGACAGCATGCCGACTTCCAACTTCGGCGTGCCGCTCGCCGGCTCGCTGATTCCGTGGATCGACAAGGATCTCGGCAACGGCATGTCGAAGGAAGAGTGGAAGGGCGGTGCCGAGACCAACAAGATTCTCGGCAAGCCTGCCATGGGTACGCCGGGCTCGATTCCGGTCGACGGCTTGTGCGTGCGGATCGGCGCAATGCGCTGCCACTCGCAGGCGCTGACGATCAAGCTGAACAAGGACGTGCCGCTCGACGAAGTGAACGACATCCTCGCGTCGGCCAACGACTGGGTGAAGGTCGTACCGAACGAGCGCGAAGCGTCGATGCGCGATCTGTCCCCGGCGGTCGTCACCGGTACGCTGACGGTGCCGGTCGGCCGCGTGCGCAAGCTCGCGATGGGCGGCGAATATCTGTCGGCGTTCACGGTCGGCGACCAGCTGCTGTGGGGCGCGGCGGAACCGCTGCGTCGCATGCTTCGCATTGTGCTCGACAAGTAAAGTAAACTACGCGCTCACGACGCGTAGACAACTCAAGAAGCGTCGCGCTTGCGCGGCGCTTTTTTCATTGTGTGCTCCGATCATCTTGTCTCTTTCCATCCGCAAAACAGGCCGCGCGCTGACGCGCCGGGAGTCCCGATGAACCTTCGACGCTCCGCTCTTCGGGCTATGTCCATTCACAACGATCAAGGTCGAATCGCGAACCGGCCGACGGCGCTGAGCGCCGGCGTCGCTTTGACTTTGGCACTGTTGGGCGGTGGCGCAGGCAATGCGCTAGCCGCGCCGGCGCACGCCGCGAGCGCGCCGGATGCCGCGTCGGTCACGTCGGTCACGACCACGGTGGTGATGGCGATCGCGGCGGGGAGCCAGTACACGGTTCGGTCTGGACAGTCGCTGAATGACGTGGCGATCGCCATCACGCAATCGCATGACCCCGCGGTACTCGTGCGCTCGACGCATGCACTGTTCGACACCAATCCGGCTGCGTTCATCAATCACAACCCGAGTCGCCTGCGAGTGGGCGCGGTGTTGATCGTGCCGGCGCTGGATGCGTCGGGGGCGTTGGCGGCTTCTTCGACCGGTGTTGCGACGGGGGCTTCGGGCGCTGTGGGCGCATCCGCGCCGTCTGGCTCGGCGTCCGCGCCGGTGGCAGCTGCAGCCGGTGCGACTAGCGGTGTCGCGGAAGGTAATGCGGCGGCGGCGAGCGCGGCCAGTTCCGCGGACCACGCGGCGACGCCGGCCCCGGCGGCGGCGTCCGGCAGTGCCAGCGCGCCCGCCGGAACCAGCGACGCGAAGGTGAGCGGCGCGGCGGAGAGTGCCACGGGTGCGTCGGCAGCGGTGGCGGGTTCGGCGGCGCAGGCGGCAAGCGGTGCGCAGGAGTGGACCGGCTCGGTTCAACCGGGCGCGAGCGCGCCGGCGGGTCAGGCTACGGCGCCCGCGACAACCCCCGCCACTGCCGGCACGCAGGCGGCTTCGCAGACGCATCCGAAGGTGTCGAGCCTGCAGCAATTGCTGGCGCTGAAAAATCGCGTGTTGATGGAATTGCAGAAGCATGGGATTGGCGGTGCGCCGGCAGCGTCGGGCGCCGCGCCGACGAACGCTGCGCAGCCGGCGACGGGTGGATCCGCCGCGGCAATGGCGACCGCGCCGGGGCGTGCGAACGTGGCGCCGGCGCCCTCCAACGACGGGGGGGTGTCGCAACGGCAACTGACTATTGCCGGGGCGGTGGGGGCGGCGCTGGTCGTGCTGCTCGCGGCGTTGCGGATGGGACGGCGCAAGCGCGACAACGCGGCTGCCGCTCGTGCAGCGGAGGCGGCTAATGTCGAGGCGGCGGAGTCGGGCCCTACCGATGATTCGCGGGATGCGGCTGAGGTAGCTGGTCAGGCGGCGGCTGTGGCCGCGGCCGGGCACGTAGCAGCGGAGCGCGCGGCAACCGAACAGGCCGCAGCGGAACATGCACAGACCGGACCTGCAGCGGCTGAACAGGCCGCCGCGGAGCGCGCGGAAGCGGAACGTGCGGAAGCGGAGCGCGCGGAAGCGGAACGCGTGGCGGCGGAGCAGGCTGCGGCAGAGCGTTCTGCCGCTGAGCACGCAGCGGCCGAACGCGCGGAAGCAGAACGTACAGGTGCTGAACGCGTCGCGGAAGCTGAACGCGCAGCAGAAGCCGAACAGGCAGAAGCGGAGCGTATTGCTGCGGAACGACTGGCGGCAGAGCGTACGGAAGCAGAACGCGCGGCAACCGGGCAAGTAGCGCAGCAAGCCGCGGCGGATCACGCAGCCGAACCCGAAGCCGGCCACGCAGCTGCTGATCACGCAGCCACCCACCCGATCCCCGAACCCATCGCCCCGACGCAACCCCTCGCGAGCATTCCGCCAACCAGCGAAACCAATGCCGCGGCCGAGTCCCCCGCACCGACTCACCACGAAGACCTGACCGCGGCATCGACCGCCGCCAGCCTCGCCGCCGCCGCGGAACTCGGCGCGGAAGCGTTGCCGCTGCAACCGCTCGAACCGGGAATCAGTAGCGCGGAGGACGCGCACGCACCCGGTCTGCAGAGGGACGACGAAACTCCACAAGGCGCCACGCCAAATCAACCGGCAGACCAACCGACCAGTACAACTACAACCACACATCCCGCAGAAACCTCTTCGGCCGCCGCCCAAGCTCGCGCAGCCGAATCGCAGACCTCATTCGACGCTCTATCTTCTGTGCCTGATTTCACGCAACACCAGATCGAACCGCGCACCGCCACGCCGTTCGGTCAGCCGTTCAGCGATACCCCGACGCCGGCGCATCCGGCGCCGCCCCCGCCGGGCCAATTCCCCCGCGATGCCGTCACCGCGTTCGGCAGCCTGGACATGCCGTTGCCGCCGCGCATCGAATTGCCGCCCGATAGTGCCGGCATCTCGACCTCGCTGTCGACGCAACCGGTCGCATCGCCGGAAACCACCGCGAAACAAGCGTTCCCAGTGCCCGACCCGGACCACGAGGTTCCGCACATCGCCGACGAAATCGCCGCCGGCACCGCGGGCCACGGCGCCGTCGCCGGCCTCGGCGGCCCTGGTTTCGGCGCGCTGAAGCTCGACTTCGACCTCGAATTGCCGCCGAGCCAGGCGCAGCCGCTACCGGACTTCACGCCGGCCGATCTCGGCCGCATCGCGCGCAACAAGCTCGAACTGGCCTCCGAGTACATCGAACTCGGTGACCTCGCGGGTGCCCGCGCACTGATCAACGAAGTGATCGAAGCCAACGATCCGGCCACGCGTACCGAAGCCCGCGCGTTGCTTTCGACTCTCGCGCCGCTGTCGTGACGCGCATCGCATTAGGGGTTCAGTACGACGGCGCGGCGTTCGCCGGCTGGCAGTCGCAACCGCACGGCAACACCGTGCAGGACGAGCTGGAAAAGGCGTTGCGCGAATTCACGCGCACGCCGGTGCAGACGATCGTCGCCGGCCGCACCGATCGCGGCGTGCACGGCCTGGGCCAGGTCGTGCACTTCGATACGGAACTCGATCGCGCCGACATCTCGTGGGTACGCGGTCCGAACGCGTTCCTGCCGAAGACGATCGGCGTGCAATGGGCGAAGCCGATGCCGGACGACTTCCACGCCCGTTTCTCCGCGTTCGAGCGCACCTATTACTACGTGCTGTACGTGAATTCAGTGCGTTCGCCGATGCTGACGACGCGCGCCGGCTGGGTGCACACGCCGCTCGACGTCGACTCGATGCGCGAGGCCGCGACGCATCTGATCGGTGAACACGACTTCTCGTCGTTCCGTTCGTCGCAATGTCAGTCGAAGACGCCGTTCAAGCATCTGTATCAGATCGACGTGCAACGACAAGGTAACTTCGTGCATTTCCGCTTTCGCGCGAATGCATTCCTGCACCACATGGTGCGCAACCTGATGGGCTGTCTGATCGAGATCGGCGCCGGTCGCCGGCCGGCCGACTGGATGGCCGAGGTGCTCGCGGGCCGCAGTCGCGACTGCGCGGCGCCGACCTTTATGCCGGATGGTTTGTACCTCGCGCAGGTGGGCTATCCTGAGCAATTCGCCGTGCCCGCCCCCGCGACGGGCAGCGTGCCGTGGAGCAGTGTATGGACCGAACAACCGGAAACATGAACGTAGCCGACACCCCTGTAACCCAGACCGAAGCGGCCGCCCGCCAAAGCGTGCCGCATCGCACGCGGATCAAGCTGTGCGGGCTGTCCAAGCCGGAAGACGTCGCCCACGCGATCGATCTCGGTGCCGACGCGATCGGCCTCGTGTTCTATCCGCCGAGCGCGCGCTCGGTGAGCGTCGCCCAGGCGGTCGAACTCGTGCACGACGTGCCGCCGTTCGTGTCGGTGGTCGGCCTGTTCGTCAACGCGACGCCGGACTGGATTCGCGAAGTCGCGAGCAACGTGAACCTGACGCTGCTGCAGTTTCACGGCGACGAGACGCCCGAGCAGTGCGAGACGCTTGCCGGCGTTGCGGGTTTGCCTTGGTTGCGCGCGCTGCGGGTGGCGGCGGATACTCGGTCGGCCGATTTGGTAAAATCGGCGTTCAATTATTCGGCTGCCAGTGGCCTCCTGTTCGACACGCATGTCGAGGGCTACGGCGGCGGCGGGAAGGTTTTCGATTGGTCACTTATTCCAGCAGAGCTCGCGCGTCGGGCCGTTTTGAGTGGTGGGTTGAACACGCAAAACGTCAGTGATGCGATCCATCGCGTGCGCCCGTACGCGGTCGATGTCTCGAGCGGCATCGAAGTACCAGGCGCGCGGGGCGTGAAGGATCACGCCCGGATGGCGGCGTTCGTGCGCGCGGTGCGTGCGGCGGATGTCGAATGATTCTGGCCACGGGCCTTCGCAATGAGGGTCGTCGGCCATTCTGAGAAGAGTGATCACCATGTACAACTTGCCTGACGAAAGAGGCCACTTCGGCCAGTTTGGTGGCGTGTTCGTCGCCGAAACGCTGTTCTCCGCGCTCACGGAGTTGCGCGACTCATACGAGAAATATCAGAAAGACCCGGACTTCGTCGCCGAATATGAGCGCGAACTGAAGTATTTCGTGGGTCGTCCTTCGCCGATTTATCACGCGCAGCGCTGGAGCGAACTGCTCGGCGGCGCGCAGATTTATCTGAAGCGCGAGGACCTGAATCACACGGGCGCGCACAAGATCAATAACGTGATCGGCCAGGCGTTGCTCGCCAAGCGCATGGGTAAGCCGCGCGTGATCGCGGAAACCGGCGCCGGCCAGCATGGCGTCGCGACCGCGACGATCGCCGCGCGCTTCGGGATGGAATGTGTGGTCTACATGGGCGCGGAAGACGTGCGCCGTCAGGCCGCCAATGTCTACCGGATGAAACTGCTCGGCGCGACCGTCGTGCCGGTTGAATCGGGCTCCCGCACGCTGAAAGACGCGCTGAACGAAGCGATGCGCGACTGGGTCACCAACGTCGAAAACACCTTCTACATCATCGGCACCGTGGCGGGCCCGCACCCGTATCCGATGATGGTGCGCGATTTCCAGCGCGTGATCGGCGACGAATGCCGGGTGCAGATGCCCGAACTCGCCGGCCGCCAGCCCGATGCGGTGATTGCGTGCGTCGGTGGCGGATCGAACGCGATGGGGATCTTCTACCCGTATATCGACGACACTTCGGTGCAATTGATCGGCGTCGAAGCAGCCGGCGACGGTCTCGAAACCGGCCGCCACGCGGCGTCGCTGATCGGCGGCAGCCCGGGCGTATTGCACGGCAACCGCACGTACCTGCTGCAGGACGACAACGGTCAGATCATCGAAACGCATTCGGTCTCGGCGGGCCTCGACTATCCGGGCGTCGGCCCCGAGCACGCGTGGCTAAAAGACAGCAATCGGGCTCAATATGTCGGCATCACCGATGAAGAAGCGCTGAAGGCGTTCCACGATTGCTGCCGGATCGAGGGCATCATTCCCGCGCTCGAGTCGAGTCACGCGCTTGCCTACGCGACCAAGCTCGCTCCCACCCTGGCAAAGGACAAGGTCCTGCTGGTCAACCTGTCGGGCCGTGGCGACAAGGATATGCATACGGTCGCGGAGCGATCGGGCATTCAGTTCTGAGCCACGACGATGCGTGACGAGTTCGACCAGCCGCAGCCGGCCCTTGAAACTACGAATCCGGCCGACGCGGTAGCGGCGGCCGCGGCACCCGCACCCTTACTGGCGCAGGTGCCGGCCGGCATCCAGCTGTTGAACCGCGATTTTTTGACCGATACAGCGAATATTCCCGACGGCTCGATCGATCTGATCGTGTGCGATCCGCCGTACGGCTTGGGCAAGGACTACGGCAACGATTCCGACATGCGGACCGGCGAGGAATTTCTCGTCTGGACCCGCGGTTGGCTCGAGCTGGCAATCCCGAAGCTCAAGCCGACGGGTTCGCTGTACATCTTCTGCACCTGGCAGTACGCGCCGGAAATCTTCAGCTTCCTGAAGACCAGGCTCGTGATGGTCAACGAGATCATCTGGGACCGGCGCGTGCCGAGCATGGGCGGCACCACCCGCCGCTTCACGTCGGTGCACGACAACATCGGTTTTTTCGCGGTGGCGAAGGACTATTTCTTCGATCTCGATCCCGTCCGCATCCCGTACGATGCAGCCACGAAGAAGGCGCGTTCGCGTAAGTTGTTCGAAGGAAGCAAGTGGTTGGAGATCGGCTACAACCCGAAGGACGTCTGGTCGATCTCGCGATTGCATCGGCAGCACGCCGAACGCGTCGCGCACCCGACCCAGAAACCTCTGGAAATCGTCGAGCGGATGGTGTTGTCCAGTTGTCCGAAGGGCGGGCGCGTGCTCGACCCGTTCATGGGCAGTGGTACCACCGCCGTTGCTTGCGTCCGTCACCAGCGCGAATTCGTCGGCTATGAGATCAACGAAAGTTATTGCGCGATCGCGCGCGAGCGCGTGAGCGCCGCCGCCACTCCCGCAGCACCACGTCGAAGCCGGGCCAAGCCGAAAGTGCAGCCGTCGACCGAAGTGCAGTAAAGCGTGCAAAGCACCGCCAACAGGCGGCAAATTGCCGTGGACTGAACGCAATCGCCCCCATTCGAGAATATTTCCATGTCCCGTATCAAGAACACGTTTGCCGCGCTGTCCGCCCAGGGTAAGAAAGGCTTGATCCCGTTCATGACGGCCGGCGATCCCGATCCGGCGCGCACGGTCGAATTCATGCACGCGCTCGCCGCCGGCGGCGCGGATGTGATCGAACTCGGCGTCCCGTTTTCCGATCCGATGGCCGACGGCCCGGTGATCCAGCAGTCGTCCGAACGCGCGCTGGCGCGCGGCGTGTCGCTGCGTCATGTGCTGGCCGACGTCAAACGCTTCCGCGAAACCGACGACAAGACGCCTGTCGTGCTGATGGGCTATGCGAATCCGATCGAGCGGATGGGCGCCGACGCCTTCGCGCAGGCAGCGCAGGAAGCCGGTGTCGACGGCGTGCTCGTCGTCGATTACCCGCCGGAAGAGGCCGCGAACTTCGCCCAACAGATGCAATCTGCCGGGATCGATCCGATCTTCCTGCTGGCCCCGACCTCGACCGACGAGCGTATCGCCGAAGTCGGCCGGATCGCCAGCGGCTACGTCTACTATGTGTCGCTGAAAGGGGTCACCGGCGCGGCAAATCTGGACGTTTCCAGCATCGCGAGTAAAATCCCGGCCATCAAGTCGCGCGTCCCCCTGCCGGTGGGCGTCGGTTTCGGCATCCGCGACGCGCAAACGGCGCGTGCGGTGGCCGGTGTGGCCGACGCCGTCGTGATCGGCAGCCGTATCGTCCAGTTGCTCGAACAGGCAGCGCCCGATGTCGCTGCCGAGACGCTGCAACGCTTCGTCGCCGAAGTGCGCGAAGCGCTCGATAGCGTCGCGACTGCCCGATAACAGTTATTTTTGTCGCGGTAACGTGAGCGGCGGGCTAGTCCCGCCGTTCGCGCGATCGCTGACCCAGAAGGATTCCCTATGAGCTGGCTCGATAAGCTGCTGCCGCCGAAAATCAAACAAACCGACCCGAAAAACCGCAAGGGGATTCCGGAAGGCCTGTGGATCAAGTGCCCGTCGTGTGAAGCGGTGCTGTATCGCAACGACGTCGAAGCCAATCTGCATGTTTGCCCGAAGTGCGACCATCACATGCGCATCGGCGCGCGTGAGCGGCTCGACAGCCTGCTGGATCCGGAAGGCCGCTACGAAATCGGCCAGGAAATCGTCCCGGTCGATGCGCTGAAGTTCAAGGACAGCCGCAAGTACCCCGAACGCCTGAAAGAGGCGATGGACGATACCGACGAAACCGACGCAATGGTCGTGATGGGCGGTGCGATTCACACGCTGCCGGTGGTCGTCGCGAACTTCGAGTTCTCGTTCATGGGCGGCTCGATGGGTTCGGTGGTCGGCGAGCGTTTCGCGCGCGGCGCGCAGAACGCGCTCGAACAGAAAGTGCCGTTTATCTGCGTGACTTCCTCGGGCGGCGCGCGGATGCAGGAGAGCCTGCTGTCGCTAATGCAGATGGCGAAAACCACTGCGATGCTGACGAAGCTGTCCGAAGCCAAGCTGCCGTTCATCTCCGTGCTGACCGATCCGACGATGGGCGGCGTGTCGGCGAGTTTCGCGTTCCTCGGCGACGTCGTGATCGCCGAGCCTAAGGCGCTGATCGGCTTTGCCGGCCCGCGCGTGATCGAGCAAACCGTGCGCGAGAAGCTGCCGGAAGGCTTCCAGCGTGCCGAGTTCCTGCTGCAGAAGGGCGCGATCGATATGATCGTCGACCGCCGCAAGCTGCGCGAAGAAATCGCGCAATTGCTGGCGCTGTTGAGCCATCAGCCGGCCGACGCCGTCGCGTAAAGCCGGACGGCATCGTTTTCTCCGCACACGGTGGGACATCGCGATAGACGCGCGGTGTCCGCCAGCAAGAACAGTTAAAAACAGCGCGCCGCGTGAGCAATCAAGCGGCGCGCTGTCATTTCCAGGATAATCACGCTCGCATAGCGACGCGGCGGCGATTCAGGCCCGAACCGAGGGCGGCCGCGCTGGCGGGTTTGTGCGCATAAACTGCGCACGGCGGCCTATGCTAAGGCAAACAGCCGCCCCCCATTCGCAGCAAGTACCCAGAACCACCCGCGCACCACCGCGATTCACTCAAGATTCACCCGATGACGACATTCCCCACCCTCGACGCGTGGCTCACGCACCTTGAATCCGCGCATCCGGTCGGCATCGACATGGGTTTGGGGCGCATCTCCCAGGTCCGCGACGCGATGCAGTTGTCGTTCGCATGCCCGATCATCACGGTCGGCGGCACCAACGGCAAGGGTTCTACCTGCGCGATCATGGAAGCGATTCTGCTGCGCGCGGGCTACACGGTCGGCTGCCACACGTCGCCGCATCTGCTGTCGTTCAACGAGCGGGCACGCATCAATGGCGCAATGGCCAGCGACGCCGAACTGCTGCCGCACTTCGAAGCCGTCGAAGCCGCACGCCAGAGCCTCGCCGAAACGGTCTCGCTGACCTACTTCGAATTCACGACGCTCGCGATCATGAGCCTGTTCGCATCGCGTAGCCTCGATGCGGTGATTTTCGAAGTGGGCCTCGGCGGCCGTCTCGACGCGGTCAATATCCTCGATACCGATTGCGCGATTGTCACCAGCATCGACCTCGATCACACCGATTACCTCGGCGATACGCGCGAAAAGATCGGCTTCGAAAAAGCCGGCATTTTCCGCCCGGGCAAACCGGCGATCTGCGCGGATCCGGTGCCGCCGCAATCGCTGATCGATCACGCGGAAAAAGTCGGCTCCGAACTGTGGCTGTTTGGCCGCGATTTCCGCTACGAAGGGCAGGCCGGCAGCGAACGGCAGCAGTGGAGCTACGTTGGCCCGACGATGCGCCGCTCGGCGCTCGCGTATCCGTCGCTGCGCGGCGCGAATCAGCTGATCAATACGTCGGCGGCGCTGGCGGCGCTCGAAGCGCTGCGCGACCGGCTGCCGGTGTCGGCGCAGGATATCCGGCTCGGCATCGCCAACGTGGACCTGCCAGGACGCTTCCAGGTGCTGCCGGGCAAGCCGTCGGTCGTGCTCGACGTCGGCCACAATCCGCACGCGGCCGCGGTGCTCGGTCAGAATCTCGGCAACATGGGCTTCTTCCCGTACACGTACGCGGTGTTCGGCGCGATGCGCGACAAGGACATCGCCGGCGTGCTCAATCATCTGAAAGGCGAGATCGATCACTGGTGTGTGACTGATCTGCCGACCCCGCGCGCCGCGTCGGCGCAGGAACTCGAAACGACGCTGCGTGAGTTGGGCGTCGAAGATGGCGCGGACAGCAGCATCACGCGTTACGAAACACCGGCCCAAGCTTTCCAGGACGCGCTAAAACGTGCGTCAGAGAATGATAGAATCGTCGTTTTCGGCAGTTTCTATACGGTAGCAGGCGTGATGGCCTACCGGAAATCGCAGCAACACTGAGCGGGCATCAGGCTCGAACCAAGCGATTCATGGGAATTTTCTCGTTCGGCAAGAAAGACGACGCGCCTAGCCGGCGCGGCGCAAACACCAGTTCCACTCGGGCCGCCCGGGGTGAGCGCGTCGAGCGGCGTACCCGCCGCACCGAGCGCCCGGTCGATGCCGATGCGATGTTGCTCGACCCCACGTTGCCGGAAAAGCAGCGCGCGCGGCGCCGGTTGGTCGGCGCGATCGCGCTGGTCGCCGCTGCGGTGATCATCCTGCCGATGGTGCTGGACTCGCACCCGAAGCCCGTCACCGACGACATCTCGATCGACATCCCCAGCCGCCCCGCGCCCAAGCTCGCTAAATCCCGCGCCAACGAAGACGTGCAGGCTGGCGTCGCGCCGGACAATCCGCCGGCGGCCGACGCGGGCCTCGCCGCATCGGGCCTTGCGCCGGCAACCACGGCGACCGCGGCGGCTTCCGCCGCCAAGCCGGCAACGCAAGCGGCGCAGACGGCCCAGTCCGCCCAAGCGACGCAGTCCACTCAGGCAAACGCCGCGAAGCAGGCCACGAACTCGACCGCCGCCACCGCGCCGGCCACCGCCGCCGCGCCGAAGCCCGCCGCGAAGCCTCCGACTCAGGCGCTCGCCGTCAACACCGCACCCGCGGCGTCTGCGAAGCCAACCAAAACCCCCGCCGCCGCAACCCCCTCGGACGACGACACCAATTCGACCACCGCCAGCGCGGACGCGAACTCCGGTACGCCGGCTTCGCCGCCGGGCAGCCGGTTCGCGGTGCAGCTCGGTGCGTTCGCCAACGAGGCGAGCGCACGCAACTGGGTTACCAAGTTGAAAGCGGCGGGCGTGCCCGCATATACCGAACATCGTAAGCAGGCCGACGGCTCGACGCTGACGCTGCTGCGGGCCGGCCCGTTCGCCGACCGCGCGGCGGCCACCGAAGCGATCGCGAAGGTCCGCGGGGCCGGCCTGATGGCGGGCTCGAACGGCAGCGGCGCACAGTAAGTCAGCGATGTTCACTGCCTTCGACTACGCTGTAATGGCGGTGATCGGCTTATCGGCGTTGCGCGGCGCGTGGCGCGGATTGCTGTCGGAAGTGTTCGGTTTGATCGGCTGGATCGCGGCGTTTTTGCTGGCTTGCGAGTTCGTGGGCTACGTGGTCCCTTACATTCCGTCCACCTGGCCGGGCGGCGCGTTGACTCAGTGGTTGATCGCGTTTTCGCTGGTGGTGATCGGGGTGGTGCTGGTCGCAAGCGTGGTGAGCGCGCTGCTGTCGCGCCTCGTGCAGGTCACGGGCCTCGGCGGCGCGGACCGCTCGCTCGGTTTGATGTTCGGCCTCGTACGCGGGGTCGTTCTGGTGCTGATTCTGGTCGCCCTTGGAGGCTTGACCGAATTGCCCAAAGAGGAATTCTGGCGCAACGCGCTGCTGCGGCCCTATGCGGTTGAAGGCGTACGCGCAATGAAACCATTGCTCCCCGAGGCGCTCGCCGCTTACGTCCACGTGGACGACCCGGGCGCCCAGAGCAATGCGCAACAACTGGATTCCGGCGCACACCGGTTGCCTTGACGTCGTAACGCGTGCCGTCGCCTCATAGCGCGGACGCGGTCCAGGCAGCGGTTGCCATCACGTATTTCGTACCTTTGAAGGACATGCCATGTGCGGCATCGTAGGCGTAGTTTCCCACTCTCCGGTCAACCAGCTGATCTATGACAGCCTGCTGCTGCTGCAGCACCGCGGTCAGGACGCCGCCGGCATCGCGACCGCGAACGGCAGCAATTTCCACATGCACAAGGCCAACGGCATGGTGCGCGACGTGTTCCGCACGCGCAACATGCGCAGCCTGCCGGGCACCAGCGGCATCGGCCAGGTGCGTTACCCGACCGCCGGTTCGGCGTCGAGTGAAGAAGAAGCCCAGCCGTTCTACGTGAACGCGCCGTTCGGCATCATCCTCGCGCACAACGGCAATCTGACCAACTGGCAGCAGCTGAAAGACGAGATGTTCCGCATCGATCGTCGTCATGTGAACACCAACTCCGACACCGAAGTGCTGCTCAACGTGTTCGCGCACGAACTGCAGCTGGCGAGCTCGGGCCTGCAACTCGACCCGGCGGCGCTGTTCAAGGCGGTGTCGGGCGTGCATCGGCGGGTGCGCGGCTCGTACGCGATCGTCGCGCTGATCGCCGGCTACGGGATGCTCGCGGTGCGCGACCCGTTCGGCATCCGCCCGCTGTGCCTCGGCAAGCAGGAAACGGCTGACGGCGTCGAGTGGATGGTGGCGTCGGAATCGGTGGCGATCGAAGGTATCGGGTTTGAATTCGTGCGCGACGTGCTGCCGGGCGAAGCCATCTTTATCGACGCGGAAGGCCAGTTGCATTCGCAGCAGTGCGCGAGTGCGCCGAGCCTGAACCCGTGCATTTTCGAACTCGTGTATCTGGCGCGTCCGGACTCGGTGCTCGACGGCGTGCCGGTCTACAACGTGCGTCTGCGCATGGGCGACTACCTCGCCGAGAAAGTCCGCCGCGAACTGCCGGACGTCGCGATCGACGTCGTGATGCCGATTCCCGATTCGTCGCGCCCGGCCGCGATGCAGGTCGCGAAGAAGCTCGGCGTCGAGTATCGCGAGGGCTTCTTCAAGAACCGCTACGTGGGCCGCACCTTCATCATGCCGGGCCAGGCGGTGCGCAAGAAGTCGGTGCGCCAGAAGCTGAACGCGATGAACATCGAGTTCAAGGGCAAGAACGTGCTGATCGTCGACGACTCGATCGTGCGCGGCACCACCTCGCACGAAATCGTGCAGATGGCGCGCGATGCGGGCGCAAACAAGGTGATTTTCGCGTCGGCGGCGCCGCCGGTGAAATTCCCGAACGTCTACGGTATCGATATGCCGACGCGCGGCGAACTGGTTGCGCACGGCCGTTCGGACGACGAAGTCGCGCGCATGATCGGCGCGGATCACCTCGTGTACCAGGACGTCGATGCGCTGAAGCAGGCGGTTCGCGACATCAACCCGGCGCTCAAGGAGTTCGAGGCGTCGTGCTTCGACGGCAACTACGTGACCGGCGATATCACGACCGAGTACCTCGACCGTATCGAAAGCGCGCGTCTGGCGCCGTCGTCGCAGTCGGACCGCGACGCCGCGAGTGAAGCGCTCGACGGCGGCCCGGCCCGCTCGCAGCTGCATCTGCAACTGTCGGTGGGCTGACACGTAGCTCGACGCGAGCGTAAGCTCTGCACACCCGAAGCCCGCTTCTGCCGACGCAGAAGCGGGCTTTTTTGCATCTGTCGTGCGCAGCGCGTCGTCACGCGTCGTTGCATGCGGCAGCCGAACCCTGGCGGTAACGAGGACCAGCATGGACGACTCCCCGAACTTCGACTTCGACACCCTGGCCGTGCGCGCCGGCACCGCGCGCAGCGACTTCAACGAGCACTCCGAAGCGATTTTCCTGACTTCGAGCTTCGTGTTCGCGAGCGCCGCCGAAGCTGCCGAGCGCTTCAAAAACTCCGAAGACTATTTCACCTACTCGCGCTTCTCGAACCCGACGGTCGCGATGTTCCAGGACCGGCTGGCCGCGCTCGAAGGCGGCGAGGCCTGCATCGCGACCGCATCGGGGATGGCCGCGATCATGTCGGTCGTGATGTCGACGTTGCAGGCGGGCGATCATCTGGTCAGTTCGCGGGCGCTGTTCGGCTCGACGCTCGGAATGTTCTCGCAGATCTTCAGCCGCTTCGGCATCACCACCACGTTCGTCGATCCGTCCGATCTGGACGCCTGGCAACGCGCGGTGCGTCCGGAGACGAAGATGTTTTTTCTGGAGACGCCGTCGAACCCGCTGACCGAGGTTTCGGACATCGAAGCGATAAGCGGGATCGCCAGGGCGGCGAATGCGCTGTTCGTAGTCGACAACTGTTTCTGCAGCCCGGCATTGCAGCAACCGCTGAAGCTCGGCGCGGACATCGTCATGCATTCGGCGACCAAGTTCCTCGACGGTCAGGGCCGCGTGCTCGGCGGCGCGCTGGTCGGCTCGAAGAAAATCATCATCGAACAGGTGTTCCCGTTCGTGCGCAGCGCGGGGCCGACGCTGTCCGCGTTCAATGCGTGGGTGCTGCTGAAGGGACTTGAAACGCTATCGCTGCGGGTCGAAAAGCAGTCGGCCAATGCGCTGGAAATTGCCCGTTGGCTCGAAGCGCATCCGGCCGTCGGGCGGGTGTTCTATCCGGGGCTCGAATCGCATCCGCAGCATGCACTGGCGATGCGTCAGCAGAAGTCGGGCGGCGCGATTCTGTCGTTCGAGCTGAAGGGCGACACGCCCGAGCAGATGCGCGCGAATGCCTGGCGTGTGATCGACGGCACGAAGATCTGCTCGATCACCGGCAATCTCGGCGACACGCGCACCACGATCACCCATCCGGCGACCACCACGCACGGCCGTATCACGCCGGAAGCGCGCGCGGCGGCGGGGATTACCGAAGGCCTGATCCGGCTAGCGGTGGGACTGGAACACGTTGGAGATATCCGCGCGGATTTGCAGCGCGGTCTGCAAGGCTGACCGGGCGGGCAAGCGCGCTCAGTGCCGCAACGCGCGCCACTGCCCGGGCGCGAGCCCAAAACGCCGCGTGAACGCGTGCGTGTAAGCGCTCTGATCGCCGAAGCCGATCTCGAGCGCGATCTCGGTCAACGACAGGCGCGGGTTAGCGAGCAGCGTGACCGACGTATCGAGCCGCAGCCGCTGCAAATAGCGATGCGGCGTTTCGCCGAACGCATCGATGAATAACTGGTGAAAGCGCCGCATGCCGAAGCCGCAATGCGCGGCGAGGTCGGCGATCCGCAGCGGCTCGGACAGATGCGCGCGCAGCCAGCGATCGATACGCGCGAAATCGAGGCTGCCGCGCTCGGCCTGGGTGCCGGCAAGCGCGCCCGTATCGGCGACCAGCGCGGCGCCGAGGCGGGCCGCGGCGTCCCAGTGGAAACGGCGATTGTCGCCGGCCGCGGGTTGCTCGTCGCCGGTCGCATGAGCGGCGATCCGATGCACGAGCTGCGCGAGCGATGCGTCGACGCTCACGGCCCGGGCACGCTCGAACAGCCGCTCCGGCACCGCCAGCGATGCGGCCGGCAAATCGAGCACCAGCTGCCGGTTGGTGCCGACGCCCGCGTAATCGTGCCGCGCGCCGGCTGGAATCAGCCACGCGGAGCCGGCGTCGATCTGTTGCGCGACGCCGTCCACCGCCATCACCATCGCGCCGTCGAGCCCCAGCACGACCTGGTGAAAGTCGTGCACGTCCGACGCCTCAATCGCGCCGTAGCAGCGTAGCGAGACGTTAGGGGCGGTGACGGCGGCGTGGCTCATGAAAGCAGCTGCGTAAAACCGAAGAAGCTCGAGACGAGCAGACTCAGACTTCGAGCAATTCGACTTCGAACACGAGCGTCGCATTCGGCGGAATCACGCCGCCCGCGCCGCGCACGCCGTAGCCGAGTTGCGGCGGGATCGTCAGCTTGCGCTTGCCGCCGACCTTCATACCTTGCACACCTTCGTCCCAGCCCTTGATCACCATGCCGCCGCCGAGCACGAACGCGAACGGGTCGTTGCGGTCCTTGCTCGAATCGAACTTCTGGCCGTCGGTGAGCCAGCCCGTGTAGTGCACGCTCACGGTCTTGCCGGCCACGGCCTCGGCGCCGGTGCCTTCCACGAGGTCTTCATATTTCAGGCCGGATTCGGTCGTCACAGTCGACATGCGTCGCTCCTTTAGTCAAAACGTAAAACCGACATTGTAGGCGTGTTTGTATGCGTGTCGACATCGCATCGCCGGGTTCCGCCGTGGCATGCGGATTGCGCGGCGTTGATCGTCCGGCCGTGCTGGTCGGGCCGGATCAGTTGCCTATAATGAGGCTTCCTTCCATCATCCAGCACTGCCTGAGAGGGCTCGATCGTGACAACGTCTCCAACCGGCACTGCGGGCGCACAGCCGGCAACTGCCGGCTTCGCCATCTCCGAACGCAGCGCGCATCTGCGCGCCGAAACTGCGTTGTTCATGCGTGATCACGTGTTGTCGCTGGTGTCGCACGACCTGCGCGGTCCGCTGAATGCGATCCATAGCTGGGCCTACGTGCTCGAACGCAAGCTCGATGCGAACGATCCCAACTCGCAACGCGCGATCGCCGGCATTCGCAGCGGTGTCGATCAGCAGGTGAAGCTGCTCGAGACGATCGTCGATGCGACGCGCGCCGAAACCAAGGCGCTCGCGCTCGTGTATGAGCCGTTCCCGCTGCATCCGCTGCTCGTCGAAACCGCCGAGGAAGTGCGCGCCGGTCTCGCCCGCGCGCGCGGTGTCGAAGTGCGGCTCGACTCGCAACTCGCGACCGAACAGCTGAACGGCGATCGCGAGCGTCTGGCCGCCGCGCTCTGGCTGATGTTGGCGTTCGCCGTCGAAGCGAGCGCGCAGGGCGCCGAGGTCGTGCTCAGCACGCGTGCGGATCCGGGCACCTGGCACGCGAGCGTCACCTACACGCCGAACGAGGCCACGCTGAACGACCCGGCGTTGCCGCATCTGCTCGAAGCGTTCGCGCGCAAACAGGCCGGCGAGCCGCGCGAGGCGAAGCGGATCGCATGGGTATTCGCGCTCTGCAAGCGCGTGACCGAGGCGCACGGCGGCGGCTTCGAACAGAGCGACGCGGGTGAAGCCGGCGACGGCTCGCCGGCCACGCTCGCGCTGCGCGTGCCGCTGAGCGCGAGCGCGCCGAGATGAGCGTCGTCGTGCGAAGGCTCGTCGACGCGGTTGAGCGCGATTAACGTTTCAGTCAGCTTTCAGCCTCTATACTGACAACTTTTGTTGCCGGAGCCCGTCGCTTTGATCCAGGTTGTCGCCCTTATCGGTGCATTGTTTCTCGTTGCTCTCAACGGTTTTTTCGTCGCCGCCGAATTCGGGCTCGTCAAACTGCGGCAGACTCGCGTGCACAGCCTCGCGACCCAGCACGGCATGCGCGGCCGTCTGCTCGCGAAGGTCCACGGCCAGCTCGACGCCTACCTGTCCGCGTGTCAGCTCGGCATCACGCTCGCTTCGCTGGGCCTGGGCTGGATCGGCGAACCGGCGTTCGCGCAATTGCTGACGCCGCTGTTCGGTCTGCTCGGCGTCGAATCGGCTCAGCTGATCCACGGCATCTCGCTGTTCTTCGCGTTCTCGTGCATCTCGTTCCTGCATATCGTGGTCGGCGAACTTGCGCCGAAGTCGCTCGCGATCCGCGAGGCGGAGAAGATTTCGCTGTGGGCCGCGATGCCGCTGTACGCGTTCTACTGGGCCATGTATCCGGCCATCTGGGTGCTCAACACGAGCGCCAACACGGTGCTGAAGGCCGCCGGGCTCGACGCCGATCACGGCCACGACTCGCATTACTCGACCGACGAACTGAAGCTGATCCTGCGTGGCCGCCGCACCAATGTCGTGAGCGAACTCGGCTCGCCCGCCGGTGCGTACAGCCAGGACGAATGGAATACGATCGCGCACTCGCTCGACTTCTCGCGCATGACGGTGTCGGACCTGATGCGGCCGTCGTACGAGATGGTCGGACTGCGCCGCGATCTGCCGCTGCGCGACAACATGCAGGTGGTCGCGCGGCATCGCTTCAGCCGCTATCCGCTGTTCGAGGATGCATCGGGCGAGCGGGTCGCCGGCATGATCCATCTGAAAGATTTGCTGCTCGCGCGTCACGCCGGCAGCACGCTCGACGACCTGTCGCGCTACGTGCGCCCGGTGCAGTACGTGAAGCCGGAAATGCCGGCGCTCGAACTGTTCCGGCGCTTTCGCAAGGGCGCGCCGCATTTCGCGCTGGTCGGTCACAAGAACGAGAAGCCGATCGGTTTCCTCACGCTCGACAATCTGCTCGGCGCGCTGGTCGGCCAGATCCACGACGAATTCCGCCAGGGCGACGCCGACTGGACCCGGATGGACGACGGCACGCTGATGGGCAAGGGCAGCTTGCCGGTGGTGTCGCTGGAACGCGCGCTCGGGATCGATATCGACGAAGGGCAGGCCGAATCGGTCGGCGGCCTCGTGATCCAGGCGCTCAACGATCTGCCGAGCGAAGGGCAGCGGATCGAGTTCGAAGATTTCGACGTCGTGGTCAAGAAAATGAAGGGGCCACGCATCGTGCTGGTGCGCGTGTACCCGAAGGTGTTCGACGACGAGGGCGGTTGATGGGCGGTTGACGGGCGGCGCGGCGCTGAACCGCGCGCCGCCGCTGCCCCAGCGTCAACTCCTCGGCACGCCATCCTCCACCAGCACCGCCACCGGCATCACGGTGAGCGCGTCGCGCAGATACAGCAGGCCGTCGTCGACTTTCGGCGCGGCTGGACTGAGCCAGTCGAACAACGCGCGCGCCGACAGGTCGGCCGGCATTTCGACTGCGGTGTCTTCCCAGCGCGCGGGGTCGACTAGCGGCAAATCCGCTTGAGTGCCGGGAGCCGCGGCATCGCCGCTCGCCTCATCCACACCCAACAACCGCGCCGCCAACCGGCTCGCGACCACCACCGCCCACGCATTCCCATGTCGCCGGGCGAACGCAATCACGCTCGCCGCATGCTTGCCCCGCACCGCGAGCGGCAGATACGCCCCCTGACTCAGCAGCTCCGGCAGATGCGTGCGCAACGCAAGCACGCGTTGAATCATCGCGAGCTTCACGCGTCCGTCGCGCCAGTCGGCCAGAAACTCCGACGGCGGCGTTTGCGTCGGCGCAAGCCATGCTTCCCGTTGCGCGAAATCGACCGGCCGCCGGTTGTCCGGATCGACGAGGCTGAAGTCCCACAACTCCGTGCCCTGATAAAGATCAGGAATCCCTGGCGAGGTAAGCCGCAACACCGTCTGCTGCAAACTGTTGAGCGCGCCCGCCCGGCCGATGCGTTCGACGAACGCCGCCAGCTCCTTCAGGAACCCGTCGCGCCGCTGCGGCGCCAGGATGTCGAACAGAAACTCGCGGCAGCCGGCCTCGTACGCTTCATCGGGTGCGAGCCAGCTCGTATGCAGCTTTGCTTCGCGCAGCGCCTTCAACTGCCATTGGGCGACGCGCTCGGCCAGCTCCTTCACACCGGCATCGTCGTCGGGGCGCAATTGTGGCGGCCAGCAGCCGACCAGCGTCTGATACAGCATCGCCTCGGCCGCGGGGCCGGGCGCCCACGCATCGCTCTTGTCCTGACTGACGCTGTTGACCGGCGTGCCGTCGAGCGCGCGCCGTTGCGGCGCATTCAACGTAGACCACGCGCGCAGCGTCGCGCTCCATTCGTCGGCGATTTCGCTGAGCACCGCGAGCCGCGCGCGCACGTCTTCGCCGCGCTTGTGATCGTGCGTGGCAGTCGCCAGCAGCGCGTGCGGAAAGCGCTGCGCGCGCTCCTGATTGCCGGCATGAAACTGCTCGACGGACAGCGCGAACTCGCCCGGGTCCGCGCCGACTTCGTTGCGCGACAGCAGCCGGCCATAGCGATAACACGCGGTGTCCTCGATCGCCTTCGCGGCGAGCGGCGCGCTCAGTTGCGAGAACAGCGCCTGCGCATTGCGCCGCGCCGAGTTCACATGCGACGGCGGTCCGGCGTTCGGTCCTTGCGGCTGTGCTTGCGCGGCGCCGGTCGCGCCGCTGGAACCGGCGCCGGCGGGCGCGCCCGTGCGCGCAGGCGGCGGCTCTTCCGCGCTGCCGCCGAGCCACGCGTTCACGCGCTCCAGCGCCGCATGATCGGAGCGCGGCAGCGTCGCGCGCGCGCCGGCCAGCGCGACGTCGAAGTAGACGTTATCGGCCGCGCTGCGCACCGCGCTCTGCGGGTACATCCGGTACACCGGAAAATGCACGACCAGCTCGGTCAGCACGCGACGCAGCGTCGGGTAGGTGAAATCGCGCGTCGTCAACGAATCGCGCGCGATCCGGTGCAGCGCACGCGCGGCGCGATCGAGTTCCGCGGTCAGATTCTCGGCGAGGATCTTGCGCCGCGCGTCGAGCGCCTCGTCGGCGAACCGCGGGCTGCGGCCGGTCAGCTCGCTCCACGTGCGCGCGAGCGGCTCCGCGCCGGCCGGATCGTGCAGCAGCGCGCCGACGTCGTTCATGAAGTCGTAGCCGGTCGTGCCGTCGACGGGCCAGTCGTCGCGCAACGCCTCGCCGCGGCCGAGAATCTTTTCGACGACGACATAGGGCGTGGTCTCGCGCAGCTCGGTGAGCCGCTGCCGCAAACGCTGCGTGTATTCGCGCGGCTCGGCGAGGCCGTCGATGTGATCGATGCGCAAGCCGTCGACGAGTCCGTCGCGATACAGCCGGAAGATCAGCGCGTGCACGGCCTCGAAAACCTCGGGCCGCTCGACCCGCACGGCGGCGAGCGTCGAGATGTCGAAGAAGCGCCGCCAGTTCACTTCGTCCGATGCGGTGCGCCACCATGCGAGCCGGAAGTGCTGCTTCTCGAGCAGCCGATGCAGGCGGTCGCGCGTGACCGGATCCTCGGGCGCATACGTTTCCAGCACGAACTCGAGCGCCGACTCGCCTTCGCGCGCGACGAACTCGCGCAGCGCATCGCGCGCCTCGGCGGCGCGCGGTTGATCGGCGGGCTGGGTCGTCAGCCCCTGGAAGCGCGCGGCGAGCGCGCTCAGATCGGCGCGGTCCGCGCTTTGCAGGATCGCCGGGTAATCGACCGGGCAGACCGGAAACACGTGCGGCCCGTAGCCGATCAGAAAGCGCCCGCTGTCGGCCGCGAAACGCAGCGCGATGCGGCCCGCCGCGAGTTCGTCGCCGTACTGCGCGCCGAGCGTCGGCAACAGCACCTTGCCGCGCAACGCCGGATCGGGCGAGTGCCAGTCGACGTCGAAGTGGCGCGCGTACGGGCTGTGCCGCCCCCACTCGAGAATGTCGAGCCACCACGCGTTGCTCGAACCGCCGACGCCCATATGGTTCGGCACGATATCGACGATCAGTCCCATGCCGTGCGCGCGCAGTTTTTCGACGAGGCGTTGCAGCCCCGCCTCGCCGCCGCATTCGGCGCTGACCTGGGTGTAGTCGACGGTGTCGTAGCCGTGCTGCGAACCGGGCTCGGCGGTCGTGACAGGCGATGCGTACAGATGGCTGATACCGAGCGCGGCGAAGTACTCGACGCGTCGCGCGGCGTCGTCGAACGTGAAGCCTCGATGGAACTGGAGGCGCAGGGTGGAGCGTGGGACGGTCATGATGGCGTGTCAGGCTCCGAAGAAAGTTTCGATGAAGAGGATGACGAAGCAACGGCGCCATCCGCCCCGGCCGCGGCCCGGCGCGCGCGCTCGACGGCCAGCAGGCGGTCGCTGAACGCGGCGTCGTCGAACATCGCGTCGACCGGCAGCGTCATCCGCCGGCGCCAGTTCGGATGCTCGTCGATCGAACCCGGCAAGTTCGGCTGTTCGGCCAGCCCGAGCAGATCTTCGAGCGGGAACGTCACCAGCGGCCCCGGCGTCGCGGCGACGAAAGCAAGCGCTTCGTCGACCGGCGCGTCGTCGGCGGACGGCGGCTCGACCTGCGGGGCCGCCACGCCGGCCTGCTGAAACGCGCGCCACAGCTGGCCGCGCTGTTCGGCCCGCTCTTCGAGCGCAACCTGCTCGGGATCGCGGCCGTCCGCGCGTGCCAGCGTCTGGCCGATCCGGTTGCGCCACTGGATGTCGCTGCCGCGCCACCAGCCGGCCACGGTCGGTAAATCGTGCGTGGTCGTCGTGCCGACCGCGAAGCGATCCCAGTCGCGCGGTGCCTTGAAGCCGACGCCGTCGGGCGCGCCCTCGAACCACAGTACGCGGATGCCATCGATGCCGTGTTCGTCGAGCCGCTCGCGAAAACCGGGCGGCACCGTACCCAGATCTTCGCCGATCACGATCGCGCGATGCCGCCATGATTCCAGCGCAATCAGCCGCAACAGGTCTTCGAGCGGGTAGCGCAGATACGCGCCGTTGCGCGCGCTTTCGCCGTCGGGCACGAGCCACAGCCGCCGCAAGCCGAGAATGTGGTCGATGCGGATGCCGCCCGCGTGCGCGAATGCCGCGCGCAGCATGTCGATAAACGCGGCGAAGCCCTGAGTTCGCATCGCCCGCGGCGAGAAGGTGGTGAGGCCCCACGACTGGCCGGCCTGGTTGAACAGGTCCGGCGGCGCGCCGACTGATACGTGTTGCAGCATGTCGTCCGGGTACGACCATGCGTGGCTGCCGGCGCTGTCGCAGCCGACCGCGAGATCGGCGATGAGGCCGACCGCCATGCCCGCTTCGCGCGCCGTGTGCTGCGCGTGCGACAGCCCGCGCGCGGCGAGCCATTGCATGAACAGATAGAAATCCACTTCGTCGCGCTGCGCGGCGGCGAACGCATCGACTTCGGGACTGCGCGGATCGCGCAGCGCGTCGGGCCAGTTGCGCCAATGACCGTCGCCGCCTCGCGCGAGTTGCGCGGCCTGCAATGCTTCGAAGCGCGCATGATCTTCGAGCGCCCGGCCCGCGCGTTCGCAAAAGCCATGGAATTCGAGCGCGTGCGCCGAATGCTGCGCGCGTTCGCCCGCATTGAACTGCTGGTACAGCGCGCGCAATACCTTCAGCTTCAGAGGTGTCGCGTGCGGGTAGTCGATCAGCGGCAGCGCTTCGTTGCGAGCCCACGCGTTGTCGCCATCCGCGGTCGCGGCCGCCAGCGCGGCGCGCGCGGCGTCCGCGCCGAACACCGCGGCGGGATCGATATGCGTGACGTTCAGCCATAAACGCGACGACGGCGCGTACGGACTGAAGCGTTCCGGCTGCGCGCTGAACATCGCATGGGTCGGACTGACCGCCAGCGCATGCGCGCCGCGCTTCGCGCCCAGTTCCGCGAGTTGCGCGAGCGCCGTGTAATCGCCGATACCGCCGTCGCCGACGCGCCGCAAGCCGTATAGCTGCGCGGCGATACCCCACAGCGGCGGCGCCTCGGCGTCCTGACCGTCTTGCAGCGTGCGCCACGCATCGGCGACCGTATAGCAACGCGGCGGCGCGACCGCGAGCGTCATCCGCTGCTCGTTGATCACCAGCGTGTGATAGCCGGCTTCGTCGATCGGCGCGAGCAGCGCTTGCTCGCCTTTCGGGGCGGTAAAGCGGCCATCGATGATCGCGCCGCTTTCGAGTTCGATCCGGTAATGGCTGCCCGACCTCACGGCGGCCGCGGGCAGCGCGATCCCGCGCCCGATCACCGCGGTCATCAGCGGCGGCAAGCGGCGGCCGGATAGTTCGGCCTCCAGAGCACTGGCGCTGTGGCGGATTTCCGTGGCGTTCGCGCACGGCAGGCCCATGCGGTCGAGCAGCGTCGCGAGCGTCTGAGGCGGCACGTGCTGCACGTTGTGGTGCGCATCCTGCCACTCGACTTCGAAGCCCGCGCGGGTCGCGAGGGCAAGCAGTTTTTCACTGGGGCGTCGGGTCGTCACGCGCGCTGCTCCTCGTGGGAGACGACGCGGGCATCGTGGCGGCTCGCGTATTCGCTGACGTCGCCGGTGAGCCACGCGACGAAGCTATTGGCCGGCAGCGTCTGCGCGTCGATCCGCTCGCGCACGCGCGGCGGCGTTTCGAAAATGACCTTGCCGTCCGGCGCGTGGTTCAACGCGACGTCGTCGTTCGACAGATTCAGCGCGATCGATAGCGTCTCGCCGTCGCCGAGCCGCCAGCTCGCGATCAGCGCATTCGCGTCGGCGCCGCCGGCCGCGGGCAGCACGGTCGCGCCCAGCGCCTTGCCGTGCTTCAGGCGCGGCGTGATCAGTTTCGCGCGCACCGCCAGCGCGGACTTGTAAAAATGCATCCAGTCGAGCCGCTCCAGTGTCGGCGCCGCATCGGCCGCCGGCGGCGACGATGCGGCGAAGGTCTGCTCGTCGTTCGGATCGGGAATCTGCGCGCGGCGTTTCTCGTCGCTGAACGCGGAGAATCTGGCGAATTCGCGGCGCCGTCCTTCGCGTACCGCGTCGGCGAGTTCGCCTTCGTAGTCGGTGAAAAACAGGAACGGCTGGGTCGAGCCGTATTCCTCGTCCATGAACAGCAGCGGGATTTGCGGCGACAGCAGCAGCAAGCCGGTCGCCGCTCTGAGCGCGGCATCGGAAGTCAGCGAGCGCAGCCGCTCGCCCATTGCGCGATTGCCGATCTGATCGTGGTTTTGCAGAAACATCACGAACGAGGTGGGCGGCAGATGGCCGCTCGCTTCGCCGCGCGGCGCGCCGTCGTGAATCGGCGACGGGTCGCCCTGATACGCGAAGCCTTCGGCCAGCACGCGCGCGAGCCGGCGGATCGGCCGCTCCGCATACGCGTGGTAATAGCCTTCGGTTTCGCCGGTCAGCAGCACGTGCAGCGTGTTGTGCGCGTCGTCGTTCCATTGCGCGTCGAAATGCGTGTCGAGCAGGCTCGCGCTGTTGTGCTCGTTTTCGAGCACCAGATGCACGTGGCGGCCATGTTCGACGCGCGCGCGGATGTGGTCGGACAGCTCGCGCAGCCATTCGTGGTCGTCGATCGCGTGGACCGCGTCGAAGCGCAGACCGTCGATACGGTATTCGTTGATCCAGTAGACCGCGTTGTCGGTGAAGAAGTCGCTGACTTCACTGCGCGCGAAATCGATCGCCGGTCCCCACGGGGTCGTTTTGCCTTCGCGGAAAAACTTCTTTGCGTAGGTATGCAGATAGTTGCCGTCGGGGCCGAAGTGGTTGTAGACCACGTCGAGGAACACCATCAAGCCGTGACCGTGGGCCGCGTCGATCAGCGCTTTCAGTTCTTCCGGCCGGCCGTACGCGGAATCGGGCGCGTAAGGCAGCACGCCGTCGTAACCCCAGTTGTGGCGGCCGGGAAAATCGTTCAACGGCATCAACTCGATTGCCGTCACGCCGAGCGCGGCGAGCGCGGGCAGACGCTGTTGCACGCCCGCATAGCCGCCCAGCGCGCCGACGTGCAGCTCGTACAACACCGTTTCCTCCCACGGCCGCCCGGTCCAGCCGGTATGTTCCCAGCGGTATGCGCGCGGGTCGATTACTTCGCTCGGGCCGTGCACGTCCCGCGGCTGAAAGCGCGAGGCCGGGTCGGGGACCAGTTGGCCGTCGTCGAGCCGAAAGCGATACAGGGTGCCTGCGCCGCTGTCGATGCAGGCCTCGAACCAGCCATTGCCGGTCGAGGTCATGTCGTGCAGCCCCTGGGCGGGACCGTTTTCGATGGCCACCTGCACGCTCGCGCACGACGGTGCCCAGAACCGGAAGCGCGTGCGCGGCTGGCTGCCGTGCGCGCCGAGCAGTTGCGCGCTGAACGGCAGGCAGTGCGCGAAGTGATGCGTGTGTGGATCGAGCGGTCTTTCGGACATTTCTTCACCATTCGAAGCGGCTATCGAGCCGCCAAGTGGAATGCGCTACAGAAAATACGCAACGCCTTACGTGCATGCATTGATGTGATGAATGCGCCGCGGCGCCGCGCTCCGGTTGCGTCGCAACATTCTTGCCACCCCGCCGGCGCGAATTGCGAACGTCGGCGCGACCTCGACGCAAGCTCAACGCAGCCTCATCGCAGCCTTAATGCAACCTCAGCGCGCGCCGTCATCGTCGTGCGTCTGCGTGCCCGGATCGGGCGGCAGCGCGGTCAGCAAACGCGGCCCATGCTGCGCGCCGGCTATCCAGCCCGCCTGCCAGTCCGCGTCGCCGGTCGGCTGCGCGGCGACGATCACGAGGCCGTGCGCGCCCACTTCCAGTGCAGGCGTCGCGAGCCGCTCGGGGGCGCGCTCCGGCGCGGCCGTGTCCAATAGCACGTGCCATTCCAGATGCGGTGCGGGAGGAACGAATTGCAACGCTTGCTCGTGCGCGTTGAGCATCAATAACAATACTTCGGTTTCGCCGTTCAGACCCGGTCCCGCGCGACGCAGCGTGAACGCGCGGCCTTCCGGGTCCTGCCACGCTTCGATCGTCAGCGGATCGCCGTGCTCGTCGAACCAGCCCACGTCGAACAGGCCCGGCAGCACTTCGCGGTCGCCGAACAGAAAGCGCGTTTCGCGCAGCAACGGGTGCTGCTTGCGCAACGCGATCACTCGCGCGACGAACTCGGTCATGCGGCGCCCTTCCGGCGAATCGGCGAGGTCCCAGTCGATCCACGATAGGTCGTTATCCTGACAATACGCGTTGTTGTTGCCGCGCTGGGTCCGCAACGCTTCGTCGCCGGCCAGCATCATCGGCGTGCCGAGCGCAATGAACAGCGTCGCGATCAGCGAGCGCATCACGCGACGGCGCGTCGCCAGAATCGCCGGATCGTCGGTCGGGCCTTCGACGCCCCAGTTGCGGCTGCAGTTCTCGTTGTGGCCGTCGTTGTTGCCCTCCTTGTTGTCCTCGTTGTGCTTGTGCTCGTACGCGGTGACATCGGCCAGCGTGAAGCCGTCGTGCGAGGTGACGAAGTTCAGCGACGCCCACGGCTTGCGATGGCGCCGGTTGAACACGTCGGCCGAGCCGGTCAGGCGCGCGGCCAGATCGGGCCGCAGTCCCGCGTCGCCGCGCCAGAAACGGCGCACTGTGTCGCGAAACCGGTCGTTCCATTCGCTGAAGCCGGGCGGATGGTTGCCGAGCTGATAGCCGCCGGGGCCGATGTCCCACGGCTCGGAAATCAGCTTGCGCTGCGACAGCACCGGGTCCTGGCGCAACGCGTCGAACAGCCCCGAGCCCGGATCGAAGCCGTGACTCTCGCGCCCGAGCGTGACGCCGAGATCGAAACGGAAGCCGTCGATGTTGAAAGCGGTCGACCAGTAGCGCAGCGAATCCATCACCATCTGCAGCACGCGCGGATGCGGCAGGTTCACCGTGTTGCCGCAACCGGTGTCGTTGATGTGGTGACGTTCGTCGCCGGGAACCAGCCGGTAGTAGCTGGCGTTGTCGAGCCCGCGCCACGAGATGGTCGGGCCCATCTCGTTGCTTTCGCAGGTGTGGTTGTAGACCACGTCGAGTATCACTTCGATGCCGGCCGCGTGCAGCTGGCGCACCGCGATGCGCATTTCGTCGAGCCGGTGCGAACTCAGATAGGTCGGCTCCGGCGCGAAAAACGCCGCGGTGTTGTAGCCCCAGTAATTGCGCAGCCCGCGCTCGACCAGAAAGCGGTCGTTCAGAAACGCATGCACCGGCAGCAGTTCGACCGCGGTCACGCCGAGTTTCAGCAGATGCTCGATGAACTCCGGCGACGCCAGCGCGGCAAAGGTGCCGCGTTCGTGCTGGCGCAGATCGTTGCGCAGCATCGACGCGCCGCGCACGTGGGTTTCGTAGATCACGGTCTCGCCCCACGGCACGTTCGGGCGTTTGTCGTGCGACCAGTCGAACGCTTCGTCGACCACTACGCACTTGGGCATCGCGGGCGCCGAATCGCGCCGGTCGAACGACAAGTCCGCGCGATTCGAATGCATCCGGTAGCCGAACAGCGCGTCGGACCAGCGAAAGTGGCCGACCAGCTTGCGCGCGTAAGGGTCGAGCAGCAGCTTGTGCGGATTGAAGCGATGGCCGAAATGCGGCTGATACGGCCCATGCGCGCGAAACCCATACGCGGTGCCCGGATGCGCGCCGGGCAGATAGCCGTGCCAGACTTCGTCGGTACATTCGGGCAGCGGGTAGCGGCGGATTTCCTTGCGGCCGGTCGGATCGAACAGGCACAGCTCGATTTTCTGCGCGTTCGCCGAGAACACCGCGAAATTGACGCCGAGGCCGTCCCAGCTCGCACCGAGCGGGTAGGGCGAGCCGGGCAGCAGCCGGTCGGGCATCGCATGCGACATGATTCCCCTTTCCTGTTCTGATTGTTGGGCGCGCGGCCCGGGTCTTCATGCCACGCTCGCGCGGCCCCTTCGCGAGGCGCCGCGCGCCGCGTGTCGCGGCAACTCCTTCAATCCGCGCGCAACACGATCGTCGCGAGCGGCGGCAGGACCAGCGCGGCGGAATGCGGGCGGCCGTGGCTCGTGATGTGGTCGGTGTGAATCAGCCCACCGTTGCCGATGTTCGAGCCGCCGTACACGCCCGCGTCGGTATTGAGCACTTCGACCCAGCGTCCGCCGCGCGGCAGGCCGAGTCGGTAGTCGGCGCGCGGCACCGGCGTCATGTTGCAGACCACCACCACCTCCTGGCCGGCGCCGTCGGTGCGCCGGTAGGCGAACACGCTGTTGCCGCTGTCGTCGCCGATCAGCCATTCGAAGCCGCCCGGCTCGCTGTCGGTCTGATGCAGCGCGGCCTCGTTGCGGTACAGGTGGTTCAGATCGCGCACCAGCAGTTGCACGCCGTGATGATTCGGATCGTCGAGCAGATGCCAGTGCGGCGAGCCGTCATGGTCGAACTCCGCCATCTGGCCGAATTCGCCGCCCATGAACAGCAGCTTCTTGCCCGGATGCGTCCACATGAAACCGAAGTACGCGCGCAGATTCGCAAACCGCTGCCAGCGGTCGCCCGGCATCTTGCCGAGCAGCGAGCCCTTGCCGTGCACCACTTCGTCGTGCGACAGCGGCAGCACGAAACGTTCGGAGTACGCATAGACCATCCCGAACGTCATGTTGTGGTGATGGTACTGCCGGTACACCGGGTCTTCGTGCATGTAGTGCAGCGTGTCGTGCATCCAGCCCATGTTCCACTTGAAGTCGAAACCGAGCCCGCCGTCTTCGACGCGCGCAGTCACGCCCGGCCATGCGGTCGACTCCTCGGCGATCGTGATCGCGCCGGGCGCGCCGGGCACGTAGCGAACCTCGTGATTCAGGCGCTTCAGGAACGCGATCGATTCGAGGTTCTCGCGCCCGCCATAGATGTTCGGCACCCATTCGCCGGCCGCGCGCGAATAATCGCGGTACAGCATCGACGCAACCGCGTCGACGCGCAAACCGTCGACGTGATAGCGCTTCAACCACGCGAGCCCCGACGCGATCAGGAACGCGCTGACCTCGTTGCGGCCGAGGTTGTAGATCATCGTGTTCCAGTCCTGGTGATAGCCCTCGCGCGGATCGGCGTGCTCGTACAGCGGCGTGCCGTCGAAATCGATCAGCCCGTGCGCGTCGTTCGGAAAGTGCGCGGGCACCCAGTCGAGAATCACGCCGAGCCCGGCTTCATGCGCGCGATCGACGAAGCGCGCGAACTGCTCGGGCTTGCCGAAGCGCGCGGACGGCGCGAACTGGCCGAGCGGCTGGTAGCCCCACGAGCCGCCGAACGGATGCTCGGCAATCGGCAGAAATTCGACGTGCGAGAAACCCATGCTCTTCGCGTACGGAATCAGCCGCTCGGCGAGTTCTTCCCAGTCGAGGCCGCGATTGCCTTCCTCGCCGATGCGCAGCCACGATTCCGCGTGCACTTCGTAGATCGAGATCGGCGCGCCGGCGGTCTGCCTGTCCGCGCGCGCTTCGATCCACGTGTGATCGGTCCACGGAAACTGCTCGATTTCGTCCACGTGCGCGACCACCGACGCGGTGCCGGGGGGCTTCTCCGTCTGCATCGCGCAGGGGTCGGCCTTCAGCGGCAGCGGATGACCGTCGCGCGACAGCAGCTCGTATTTGTAGCGGGTGCCGGCGCCGACGCGCGGCACGAACAGCTCCCACACGCCGGCCTGATGACGCAGCCGCATCGGATGACGGCGGCCGTCCCACGCGTTGAAGTCGCCGACCACCGACACGCGCCGCGCATTCGGCGCCCACACCGCGAAGCGCACGCCGGGCACGCCGTCGACTTCAAGCGGCCGCGCGCCGAGGCATTCGAGCACCGCATACGGATCGCCGTGTGCGAGCCGCTGCAACGGTTCGTCGCCGAGCACCGGACCGAACGAATAGGTGTCCTCCACTTCCTGCACGACGCCATGCCAGTCGATGCGCAACCGGTACGGCATCGCCTCGGTGATGCGCCCGGCGAACAGACCGGGGCGCAACTGCTCGAGTTCGCCGAGCGTCGCGCCGTCGGCGCGCGAAATCACCGTCACGTGCGCGGCATTGGGCAACAGCGCGCGCACGATCGGCCCCGCGTCGGTGTGATGCAAGCCGAGCTGCGAGAACGGATCGGGGTGGCGCGCTTCGACCAGGGCGTCGATATCGACGGGTTGCAGGCCAGCGGCCGGATCATGCTCACTCATAGTCGCCCTCGGCCGGGTTAGGCGGCGTTGCGGCGTCTGACGCCTGGGTTGATGAAGTATCGGGCGGCGTACCGGTGTCGCCGAGCAGCCTGCTCGCGAGCGCGGCGAGGCCGCGCACCGGCAAGCCGAGCCACGTCGGCCGGTTGGCCGCTTCGTAGCGGATTTCATAGGCGGCCTTCTCGATCAGGAACAGATCGAGCAGCGCCTGCTCGGCTTCGGGCGCGACCAGCGGCGTCGGCGCGTCGGCGACCGCCGCGCGGTACTCGGCGAGGAACGCGCTGGTGGCCTGCGCTCGGAATCGCTCGAACAGCACGCGCTTGCGGTCGGCGGTCTGTTGCGGCGCGCTTTCAGTGGTCGATTGCGCGGCTGCGCTCGCATACGACAGCGAGCGCAGCAGCCCGGCGACGTCGCGCAGCGGGCTCGACTTCTGGCGCCGCTCTTCGAGCGAGCGCGCGGGCTCGCCCTCGAAGTCGATCAGATACGCGTCGCCATGCGCGACCAGCACCTGGCCGAGATGGAAGTCACCGTGGATGCGGATACGCAGCGCGTCGAGCTCGCCCGCCACCAGTTGATCGACCGCGGCCACGAGGGCGTCACGCCGGTCGAGCAGGCTCTTCGCGAGCGCCTGGGTTTCCGGGTCGCTGATCTGGTCGATGCGTGGGGCCAGCAGATCGAGCGCGGCGGCGAGCATCTTCTGCGTGCCGTCGACCCACGCCCGCACCTGCTGCGCGTTGGCCGGCTCCGGCGCGAACGCCGGGTCGTCGGTCGGCGACGCGAGCGCGACGTGCAGTTCGCCGAGCCGGCGGCCGATGATGCCCGCCAGTTCGCCGTAACCGTCCAGCAGGATCGATTCGTTGGTGCGATCCGGGATGGTCTGCGTTTCGGTGTCGATCGCGATTGCGAGTTCGTCGACCGAGCGGCGCAGGTAGTCGAGCGACCAGTTCCACGCATCGCCCTGGTTATCGATAAAGCCTTGCAGAATCGCGAGCGTATGGGGCACGCCTTGCGGATCGACGCGCACCACTTCGCCGTACAACGGCGCGGTGTTCGCATAGCCAAGCTGGGTCAGATAGCGGCTGATCTCCGCCTCCGGATGAATACCGGCGACGAGCCGGCGCACCAGCTTGAGCACCGCGGCGTCGGCGATGATCAACGAGCTGTTGCTCTGCTCGGCCGCGAGCCAGCGAATTTCCGGGCGCTCGCCAAGGCTGTCGAGTTCGCTGAAGCGCTCGCTCGGGATGAATCTGATCTCGCTCTTCTGCACGGTCGGCACGACCGCGCGTTCGCGCAGTTTGCGCAGCACGTTGTGCGCGAAGATCGGCAGCGCGAACGCGTCGGTCAGGTGACCAACGTTGCGGCCGCGCCGCACGCGCGCGAGCGCGAGCTGCATGAACAGCGGCGTAGTGGTTTCGCCGCCCCACGTGATCGCGATCGGCACCACGTAGCGCTCGGTGTGATCGCCTACATCTGCTTCGATCTCGGTGAACGCGAAGCCGCCGTTCGGAATCGTGGTCAGCGCGGCGAGCCGCACCGCATGCATCTTCTGATCCTTCGACGCGAACCAGCGGCGCCGGCTCAGCCATGAAGGCAGCACTTCGGATTCCAGCAGCCGCACGTTCTCCGGCGTCGGGCCGGCCTGGCCTTCGCGGATCACGATCGTCACGAACTCGGGCAGCGGCTCCGAATGCGCCTGCGCCCAGCTCGGCCGCTGACCGCTTTCGCACAGCATGAACCACAGGAAGCCGTACGGCGGGAACGTCAATAGATAGGTCAGCTGACCGATCGCGGGGAACACCGAATCGGCGGTCATCTCGATCGGCACGAAGCCGTTGAATTCGGAAAGATCGAGTTCGACTGCCTGCGGCGCGCGCGACAGATTCGCGACGCACAGGATCGGCGCCTCACCCGGCATCTCGCGCAGATACGCGAGAATCTTGCGGTTTTCCGGCTTCAGAAAGCGGATCGTGCCGCGTCCGAAGCTCTGCTTGGAGCGGCGCGTCGCCAGCATCCGCCGCGTCCAGTTCAGCAGCGAATGCGGGTCGCGGCTTTGCGCTTCGACGTTGACCGCGTCGAAGCCGTACAGCGAACCCATCACCGGCGGCAGCACCAGTTGCTCGGGGTCGGCGCGCGAGAAGCCGCCGTTGCGATCGGACGACCATTGCATCGGCGTGCGTACGCCGTCGCGGTCGCCGAGGTGAATGTTGTCGCCCATCCCGAGTTCGTCGCCGTAGTAGATCACCGGCGTGCCCGGCATCGACAGCAGCAGCGAATTGATCAGCTCGATGCGGCGCCGGTCGCGCTCCATCAACGGCGCGAGGCGGCGCCGGATGCCGAGATTCAGGCGCGCGCGCCGGTCGCTCGCGTAGGTGTTCCACAGATAGTCGCGCTCGGAGTCGGTGACCATCTCGAGCGTCAGCTCGTCGTGATTGCGCAGAAAGATCGCCCACTGGTTCGACTCGGCGAGGTCCGGCGTCTGCTTCATGATGTCGGTGATCGGGAAGCGGTCCTCGCTCGCGATCGACATATAGATGCGCGGCATCAGCGGGAAGTGGAACGCCATATGGCATTCGTCTTCGGCGCCGAAGTACTCCTTCACGTCTTCCGGCCACTGGTTCGCTTCGGCGAGCAGCATACGGTTCGGATATTCGGCGTCGATGGTCGCGCGAATCTTCTTCAGGATCGCGTGCGTTTCCGGCAGGTTCTCGTTGTTGGTGCCTTCGCGCTCGACCAGATACGGCACCGCATCGAGCCGCAACCCGTCGATCCCCATATCGAGCCAGAAGCGCATCACCTGCAGCACTTCCTTCAGCACCGCCGGATTGTCGAAGTTCAGATCGGGCTGGTGCGAGTAGAAGCGATGCCAGTAATAGGCGCCCGCGACCGGATCGTGAGTCCAGTTCGACGGTTCCGAATCGATGAAGATGATGCGTGTTTCCGCGTACTTCTGGTCGGTGTCCGACCACACATAGAAGTTGCGATAGCTGGAGCCGGGCTTCGCGCGGCGCGCGCGCTGGAACCAAGGATGCTGATCCGACGTGTGGTTGATCACCAGCTCGGTGATCACGCGGATGCCGCGCGAATGCGCTTCCTGGATGAAGCGCCGCACGTCCGCGAGCTGGCCATAGTCCGGATGCACGGCGCGGTAATCGGCGATGTCGTAGCCGTCGTCGCGGCGCGGCGACGGATAGAACGGCAGCAGCCAGATCGCGTTGACGCCGAGTTCGGCGATGTAGTCGAGCTTCGCGATCAGGCCGGGGAAGTCGCCGACACCGTCGTTGTTCGCGTCGAAGAACGACTTGATGTGCACCTGGTAGATGATCGCGTCCTTGTACCAGAGCGGGTCGTCGCTCAGCATCGCGGGCTTGCCGCGGCGGCGCGCACGCGGCGCTTTGGCCGCGCCGGCGCTGGCGGTGGCGGCGACCGTTTGCGCTTCGCGGGCGGTTTGGGCCGGTTCGTCACGCTTCATGTTCCACCTTCCATATAGGTTGGGTTGCCAGCGGCTGCGTGATGAGCGCTGTCCGGATCGTGATCGGTCTCCTGCGGGCGTTCGGCGGGCAAGCCGCCTTGCGGCGCGATGCACCAGATCGAGAACGGCTGCCCCGAGCCGAGCCGTACGTGCTGGCGGCGGCCCTGCCACTCGAAGCGCGCGCCGGTCATCTGGTCGGTCACTTCGAGCGTCGCGTGGTCGTGCAGATGCCAGCGCTGGAACGTGTCCCACGACAACTCGATGTCCGCGCCCTGTTCGTTGTATGGATCGAGATTGATCGCGACGACGATCACGTTGTCGCGCGCCTCGGTGGCTTTTTCGAACAGCAGGATGTGGTCGTTGTGCGCGGTCAGGAACGTGAGGCCGAGATGCGTGTGCAGCGCCGGATTCGCGCGGCGGATCCGGTTCAGCGCGGTGATCTCGCCGACGATATTGCCGGGCCGGTTCCAGTCCCACGCGCGCAGCTGATACTTTTCGGAATCCAGATATTCCTCGCTGTTCGGCAACGCAGTCGCCTCGCACAACTCAAAGCCGCTATACACGCCCCACAAACCGGCGAGCGTCGACGCCAGCGCCGCGCGAATCAGAAAGCCGGTGCGGCCCTGCCCCTGCAGATGGCGCGGGTTGATGTCCGGCGTGTTGACGAAGAAGTTCGGCCGATAAAAATCGCGCGCGCCGGTCTGCGTCAGCTCGGTCATGTACTCGATGAAGTCGCGCTTCGATTCGCGCCACGTGAAATATGTGTACGACTGCGAGAAGCCGATCTTGCCCAGACGGTTCATCATGCGCGGCCGCGTGAACGCTTCGGCGAGGAAGATCACGTCCGGGTGACGCGCGCGCACGTCGCCGATCATCCATTCCCAGAACGGCAACGGCTTGGTGTGCGGATTATCGACGCGGAAAATCCGCACGCCCGCGTCGATCCAGAACAGGATCACGTCGCGCAATGCAAGCCACAGGCCGGGCTTGGCGTCGCGTGCATAGAAGTCCGGGTTGACGATGTCCTGGTACTTCTTCGGCGGATTTTCCGCGTAGCGCAGCGTGCCGTCGGGGCGCCACGCGAACCACGTCGGATTCTCTTTCAGCCACGGGTGATCGGGCGAGCACTGGATCGCAAAGTCGAGCGCGATTTCGAGGCCGTGCTCGTGCGCGGCGGCCAGCATCGCCTTGAAGTCGTCGAGCGTGCCGAGCTGCGGATGCACCGCGGTGTGGCCGCCCTCGGCCCCGCCGATCGCGTACGGGCTGCCGACGTCGCCGGGCTGCGCGGTCAGCGTGTTGTTGCGGCCTTTGCGGTTGGCGACGCCGATCGGGTGGATCGGCGGGAAGTACAGCACGTCGAAGCCCATCGCGCGAATCCGCGGCAGCTTCGCCGTGACGTCCGCGAAGGTGCCGTGGCGCGACTCGTCATCGCTCATCGAACGCGGGAAGATCTCGTACCAGCTCGCGAACGACGCAGCCGTGCGGTCCGCGTCGATCTTGTAGATCACGGGGTCGCGGCTCAGGAACGGGCGATGACGCGCGGCGGTCATCGCCTGCTTCGTGGCCGGCGCGAGGATCAGCTCCAGCTTGCGCTGCGCATCGGCCTTCGTGAACTCGCGCACGATCTGTTCGAGCGGCGCCTTCTGCGCGCCTTCGGTGGTTTCGACCTCGGCGAGCACCAGCGCGAACAGATGCGCGGCTTCGTCGATTTCGATTTCCACCGTTTGCCCGGCCTTCAGCTTCTTCTCGATGTGCTCGACCAGCGACGCGAAATCGTCGCGCCATGCGATCACGGTGAATTCGTAGCGCCCGACCCGTTCGAGCGGAATCCGCGCGCTCCATAGATCGAGGCCGGCGGGCGGCGCCGGAGACATCAGCTGTTCGTGCCACGCGGTTTCGTCGGCGGCGCGCCACAGCACCGCGGCGGCGATCTTGTCGTGACCTTCGGCGAAGATCGCGGCGCTGATTTCGGCGCGTTCGCCGACGCTGCGCTTCGCCGCGAAGCGGCCATGGTCGACCGACGGTGTCACGCTTTCGATGGCGACGCGCGGCGCTTCGAGCGCTTCGAGCACGGTCTTGCGGCCGCTGCGTTTGCTGTTCGCTTTGTCGATCGGCGGCGCAAGGCGGATCGGCGCTTCGGGCGCGGCGCGCAACAGCCGCACCGCGCCGGGCGCCAGTGCGAACGGCGTGAGCGCGGCGGGCTCCGCGCGGCCGGCCGCATCGAGCGGCACGAAGCGCGTGAAGCTGCCCGGCACGCCGTTCAGGAAACGCGCGGGATCGACCCGCACCGGCGCGCCGAGATCGGGATTGATCGCGATCAGGACTGCTTCGGTTGCGTCGCGCAGGTCGGCGTGGTCGGCGCGCAGCAGGACCGCCGCCGGTGCGCCCGGCCCGGACAGCGGGCGCAATTCACCATTGGCGTGCAGCGTCGCCGTATTGCGCGCGAAGTCGTTCGCCTGGGTGACCGCGGCCGTCAGATCGAAGCGCCGCGACTGCGCGGCGCGCGCGAACTGCGCGGGGTCGCCGCGGGTTTGCGACAGCGGCTCGGCAAGACCGTATTCGAACCCCATCGGCATCATCCAGCCGCTGCCGAGCGCGACCGACGTGAACAGCGCGCGCCGGTACGCGCGCTCGACGATCGCCGCATCGTGCGTGTCGGTCAGCTCGGCGCAAAGGCGCGTGCCGTACGGCGCTTCGGGAAACGCGATCGGCGCGCCGACGCGCGCGAGCGCCGCGTGTTCTTCGGCCATCCAGCTCGAACGGAAATCCCACCAGCGCACCGACGAAAACACGCTATCGAAACCGGCCCCCTCGAGTCCGGGCAGATCGCCGCGCGCGAGGCCCGGGGTCGCCGCGAGAAAGCGCACGTCGGGATGCTTCGCGCGCACCTCGTCGCGCAGATGGCGCCACACGGCGGCCGGTACCCGATGCGGTGAATCGAAACGGAAGCCGCCAACGCCCGCTTCGGCGAGCGCGAGCAACTGCTGGGTCCACCATACGGTCAGCGACGCGCTGGTCGCCGGGTCGTCGAAATTCGCATAGACCACGTTGTCTTCGCGATGCACGTGGCGCGGATCGAGCCGCGCGAGTTCCGATTCGCGCGGATGGAACCAGTCGGCGTGCTCGGCGTACAGCACGCCGTCGGCGGCCATCCGGTCGACCACCAGATCGACCAGCAGCGTCAGACCGTTGCGGCGCGCGGCTTCGGCGAGCTTGCGCAGCGACTCGGACGCGGACTGTTGCGCCTCGAACACCGGATGCAGTTGTGCGTGATTGCCGACCAGCTGGCCGTGATTGGCCTCACCCGGCTCGAACAGGCCGCCGATCAGCGCGTGATCGAAGCCGAGCCCGGCCGCATGAGCGAACTGCGCGGGCCATGCATCGAGCGGCCCTACCAGAAGAGAATGGAAAAAGTAAATCCGTGGCGCGTACCCGTTTGGAGGTTCCATCGGTCGTTTCCAGAGTTGTCCTGCTGCGGTGTGGATGCAGTTGGGCATGCGATCACAGCGCTCATTGGGCTTGCCGAGCCGGATACCGCGCGCTGCGTTAGCGCGCGCGCGTACTGGTCAGAGTAGTGCATAGATCGGCACGCCGCTGGCCAAGTCGCGGGTGCTTTGACGCCAGACGCCCGCCGCGCGCGGCTGGGCGACACTCGTGGCGGAAGGGAGCAAACGTTGTGCCAAAGGGGCGGGCGGCGGGGCGGCGCGGCGGCGCCCGCACGGTGCGAGCCGCGCTCCCGCGCAAGGCGCGGCAGCGCACGCTGCGCGATAGAACCGGCGCGCACTGCGCGCGCGCGGCGGGTGACAGGTGGCCGGGTATGTAAAACCGGCGGCGAGGGGCCGGCTTTTACACGGCGCGTTCAGGTGAAGCGGTTCGTCGGGCGAACGTGGCCGCGACGGATGACACAAATTTCATCGCGCGTTCATCGGCAGGTCTTTTGGCGGTCACGAACCTAGCAGCCCGGCTGCTATATTCACGCACAGCCCGAGCACCGCGACGTTGAAGTAGAACGACAGGATCGATTGCGCGAGCGTCGCGCGACGAATTTCGCGCGAGCGCAGCACGATGTCCGACGTCTGCGAAGCGACCGCGATCGTGAACGAGTAGTACAGGAAGTCCCAGTAATTCGGCAGCAAACGATGATCGGGAAATTTCAGCGCGGTTTCCTGCGCATCGGTGTCGTAGTAAAGCCGCGCGTAATGCAGCGTGAAAATCGTCGGGATCAGAAACCACGCGCCGATCAGCGTGAGTCCGGTCAGCAGATAGTGCCAGGCCCCCGACGCGCCGCCCGCGCCCTTCGCGGACGCGAGTTCGAGCACGATCGCGGCGATGCTCGCGACGGTCGCGACGCAGATCACGACCAGCACGACGCCGGCGTTTTCGTCGTCGCGGATCGCATATTGGCGCACCTCGTGCTCGTTGGCGAGCGCCATGTGCAGCCAGATCATCAGCAGGTAGCTCCAGATCGCCGCGTCCCAGCCGATCAGCGCGCGCGCCATCGGGCTCGTGTGGGCCGGCACCAGACACGCGACGACGATACCGATCGCGAGCCCGATCATCGTGCGGGGCCGATTGCGAAGAACTTGCGGATAGTATTTGATGGACATGAAGCGGGCGTGGTCGGGTCGAGTGGTGCGTGTCGCGGATTCTACTGCGCGGCACGCGGACTATTTGCGGAGCATTTGTCGAATCGGCGGCTCGCAAGCTATAGTCTCCCGCAGCGGCCTTGCACGCCGCTTTCGGTTGAAAGGCGATTGGCAGCAAGCGGCACCGAGGCCGTTCTCTGCCATGTTCGCGGCGTCGTGTGCAGCGACGCACAGCGTCCAAGGTTGCAAGCGGGCCTGCCACACGCGCGAGTTTCGCGCTCGCATATGAGACCGCGCAAGCGGCGCAAGACCAGGGTTTGGGGAAGAGCAAACGCAGCGGCTCGCCAACGGCATCGTGCCGTCGCCGTGCCGCTCGTTCAGAACGATTCACCGTCTGGAGCCCCCATGACAGATGTTCCTGAGAATAACGATGCGCATCGCAAGGTGCCGCATCTCCAGGGATCGAAGTCCTACCGCAGCATGATCTCCCCCGCCGGCTCGCCGGCTTCGTTTTCGGCCGCGCGCAGAACGTGGCTGCTCGGCTCGTGCGCGGCGGCCGCCGCACTCGCGTTTGCCGGCGTGAGCCGCGCGCCTTTGCTGACCTCCGCTTTCGCCGCCGATGCGGCTCCGGCCGCCGCTGGACTCGATGCGTTCCTCGCGCTATCGCAACATCTCACCGGCCGTAGCGAGTTCGATCCGTTGCTCGGCCAGCGCGTCTATGCGGCGCTGTCGCGCGCCGACAGCCAGTTCGCGCAGAACGTCGGCGCGCTCAATACGTGGCTGCAATCGCACGGCGGGGTGCCGTCCGACACCGTCACGCAGGCGTTGCAAAGCGAGCAGCCCGCGCTCGCGAAGACGGTCGGCGCGATCATGCGCGCGTGGTATCTCGGCCTCGTCGGCGACATGCCGCACGTCGAGGTGGTCGCATATGAGAAGGCGCTGATGTTCACGCCGGTGAGCGACGTGCTCACGATTCCATCCTATTGCCGCGACGTGCCGTTCTACTGGACGCGCAATCCCGCGTCCGCGTGAGCGGCGCGGCTGCCGCGCGGGTCGCTGCGTGTGGGGGGGCGTCGTCACGACGCGCCACACGCAGCGGCAAGCGCATAGAAGAGGACAACAATGGCAAACACGAATTTCGCCGATATCGTCGTGGTCGGCTCGGGCGTCGCCGGCAGTCTGGTCGCGCATCAGCTGGCGCAGGCGGGCGCGTCGGTGATCGTGCTCGAAGCGGGGCCGCGGATCGCGCGCTGGCACATCGTCGAGAACTTTCGCAACTCGCCGGCCAAGACCGACTTCGCGACGCCGTATCCGTCCACCGCCTATGCGCCGCATCCAGAGTATTCGCCGCCGAACAACTACCTGATCCAGAAGGGCCATTATCCGTACAACTCACAATATGTGCGGCTGGTCGGCGGTACCACGTGGCACTGGGCGGCCGCCGCGTGGCGGCTGCTGCCTGCGGACTTTCAATTGCACAAACTGTATGGCGTCGGACGCGACTGGCCGTATCCATACGAGACACTCGAGCCCTGGTATGTCGCCGCCGAAGTGCAACTGGGCGTGTCCGGTCCCGATACGTCGATCGATCTCGGCTCGCCGCGCTCGAAGCCGTATCCGATGCAGCAGTTGCCGCTGTCGTACATGGACCAGCGCTTTAGCGACGTGCTCAATGCGCAGGGCTTCAAGGTCGTGCCCGAGCCGGTCGCGCGCAACAGCCGGCCATACGATGCGCGGCCCACCTGCTGCGGCAACAACAACTGCATGCCGATCTGTCCGATCGCCGCGATGTACAACGGCGTGATCCACGCGGAGAAGGCCGAACAGGCCGGCGCGCGACTGATTCCCGAAGCGGTCGTGTATCGCGTCGAAGCGGACAACAAAGGATTGATCACCGCGGTCCACTACAAGGACCCGAACGGCAACAGCACGCGCGTGACCGGCAAGCTGTTCGTGCTCGCGGCGAACGGCATCGAAACGCCGAAGCTGATGCTGATGTCGACTTCCGATAAATTCCCGCACGGCATCGGCAACAGTTCCGATCAGGTGGGCCGCAACCTGATGGACCATCCCGGCACCGGCGTGACCTTTCTCGCGAACGAGCCGCTGTGGCCCGGGCGCGGCCCGATGGAGATGACCTCGATCGTCAATTTCCGCGACGGCGCGTTTCGCTCCGACTACGCGGCGAAAAAGCTCCATCTGTCGAACGGCGTGCCGACGCTGGGCGTGACCGCCGAGCTGCTGAAACGAGGGCTGACCGGCGCCGAACTCGACCGGCAGATTCGCGACCGCGCGGCGCGCACGCTGACCATCAACAGCTTTCACGAGCATTTGCCGGAACCGCGCAACCGGGTCGTGCCGTCGGCCGATCACAAGGACGCGCTCGGCATTGCGCAGCCCGAGATCTACTACTCGATCAACGATTACGTGAAGAAAAGCGCCGCCGACACGCGCGAACAGTACGCGCGGATCGCGCAGCTGTTCGGTGGCGCCGAGGTGTCGTTCGACGACAGCTTCGCGCCGAACAATCACATCATGGGCACGACGATCATGGGCAGCGACGCGGCGAATTCGGTCGTCGACGAGGACTGCCGCACGCACGATCATTCGAACCTGTTCGTCGCGAGCAGCAGCGTGATGCCGAGCGCGGCGTCGGTGAACTGCACGCTGACGATCGCGGCGTTGTCGCTGAAGCTGGCCGACAAGCTGAAGCGCGAAATCTGAGCCCGAGCGGAGAGCCATCATGTTGAACCATTCCTCTCGCGCGCAACCGGATCGTCCGCTGCGGCCAGCGCCCCGCCGGCGTTTCGGCGGCGCGGCGCTGGCGGCGGCGTTTTCGGTGTTCTCGCTGTCGATCGCGTGGCACGAGGCGCGCGGCCCGCGCGCGCAACAGAGCGACGAGTTGCCGATCACCCAGGCGTATGCCGACGACGCCGCGCGGACGCCGGACGACACGGCCGCGCCCGCCGGCCCGCTCGCCAACGGCGATCTGATCAAACGCGGCCAGTACCTGGCCCGCGCCGCCGATTGCGCCGCGTGCCATACCGCCGACAAGTCGCGCCCGTTCGCCGGCGGTCTGCCGATCAGTACGCCGTTCGGCACGATCGTGACGCCGAACATCACGCCGGACCCGGACACCGGCATCGGCCGCTGGACCGATGCCGACTTCATACGCGCGATGCACGAGGGCATCGGCAAGAGCGGCGAGCGGCTGTACCCGGCGTTTCCGTACACCGCGTACACGCGCGTGACCGAGCAGGATGTGCTGGCGATCCGCGCGTATCTGAACACGCTGCAGCCGATCCACTTCACGCCGCCCGCGAACAGCCTGAAGTTTCCGTTCAATCAGCGCTGGCTGATGGTGTTCTGGAACATGTTCAACTTCACCGAGGGCCGGTTCGTGCCGGACCCGCAGAAGAGCGCCGAATGGAATCGCGGCGCGTATCTGGTCGAGGGGCTCGCGCATTGCGGGGAGTGCCATACGCCGCGCAATTTCATGCAGGGGCTGAAGTCGGACGCGCGTCTGTCCGGCGCGGTGCTGGCCGGCTGGCACGCGTTCAACATCACGCCGGACAAGCTGAGCGGCGTCGGCGCGTGGAGCGACGCGGAGCTGCGCGCGTATCTGGCGACCGGCGCGGCGCCGGGCCGCGCGAACGCGGCCGGCCCGATGGGCGAGGTGGTCGCGAACAGTACGCAGTATCTGACGCCGGTGGATTTGCGCTCGATCGTCGTCTATCTGCGCTCGGTGCCGCCCGTCAGCGGCGGCGATACGCGCAGCCGCCACGACTGGGGCGCGCCGGCCGACGACGTCACCGGCTTGCGCGGCACCGCGGTCAAAGGCGTGAACGGCGCGCAGCTGTTCGTCGCCAATTGCGCGAGCTGCCACAACTGGAGCGGGCAGGGCGTCGGCGCGAGCGCGCCGGGCGCGTATCCGTCGCTGATCCATAACTCGACGGTCGGCGCGAGCGACCCGAACAATCTCGCACTCGTGATCCTGCACGGCGTGAACCGCACGACCGCGCATGCGGACGTGATGATGCCCGCGTTCGGCGGCCACCTCGACGACGAGCAGATCGCGGCGCTCACGAACTACGTGACGAGGCAATTCGGCAACCCGCAAGCGACGATCGGCGCGAGCCGGGTGGCGAAGCTGCGCACGCTGCAATAGGGGCACAGGACCACGGGACGGCGCTCCGGCGCGCGGGCACGCGAATTGCGTAATGGCGCGCGGCTAAGAGAGGCACCGCGCATACATACCGGCGCGGCGCGCATTATTATTCAAAGATGAGTTCGACACCCGCTAACTTCATTCAGCATCACGCCGCCAATCGGCTCGGCCGCGATTTCGTGGTCGGCGACCTGCATGGCTGCGTCGATGCGCTGCGTTACCTGCTGTGCCAGATCGCGTTCGATCCGGCGCGCGACCGGCTGTTTTCGGTCGGCGACCTCGTCGATCGCGGCGAGCATTCGGAGCAGGCGCTCGCGCTGCTCGCGAAGCCGTGGTTTTACGCGGTGCTCGGCAATCACGAGGACACGCTGTGCGCGGTCGCCGAGGGCCGTTTGCGGCGCCAGTGGTGGTACGGCATCGGCGGCGCGTGGGCGATCGACGTGCCCGACGAGCGTCTGCGCCACTACGCCGAGCATCTGCGCACGCTGCCGCTGGTGCGCGTGGTCGGCGAAGGCAAGGAGCGCTTCAATATTCTGCATGCCGAATTTTTCGGTTCCGACGCCGAGCTGGACGCCGGCAACTATTCGGCGGAAACCCGCCAGCAACTGCTGTGGGGCCGCGAACTGGCGCTGGGCAACGGCGATCCGGCGGGCCAGCGCGGGCTCTCGTTGACTTATTGCGGCCATACACCGGTGCGCGACATCACGCAGATCGGCTCGCAGGTGTTTATCGATACCGGCGCGTTCGGGCCCGGCGGCACGCTGACGATCGTGCAGCCGCAGGCGCTGCGGCGCTGGTCGATTTCGGTGGAAGCGGCGCGCGCGGAAGGGGCGGGCGCGCTGGCGCTGCCTTGATGCGCCGAACCCCTGGCCGAACCGTTAGCCCACCTGATTGAGCTCGAACACCATATCGACGCTCGAACCGTTCCAGTTGTACTCCAGATACGCCGCGTGATGGCACTCGCGCAGCAGCGTGGTGCGAAACGCGGCGAGGCATTCGCCGGCCGCGTCGCGCACCGACGGATAGACGATGCCCGGCGCCCCCGCCGCCCGCACCGCGCGCCCGAGCGTCTGGCCGGCGAGATAGTCGTCCGGCGACAGCACCGCCGGATCGAACGCCGCGTCGCCGCGCAGATCGACGACGCCGCCCTGGGCGATCACCGTGTACAGCCGCATCTGCTGACGCATCGGCGGCTCCGCGGTCGCGGCGAGAAACTGGCCGGTGTGAAAGCGCGTTTCGGCAATCGCGGTGGCCCGCGAGCGCGCGCAATAGAACACGCCGTAGGTGCCGTCGGAGAAGCGGCTGCCGAGCGGATTCAGATGGGTGAGCGCGGCCATGATCGGCCCGAAGCCGGGCCCGAAACGGCGTTCTTCGCGCGGCACCAGATCGAGTTCGCCGATCTCGGTGCGCAGCCGGTCGTTGGTCATCGCTTCGAGCGCGTAGAGCGCGTCGAAATCTTCCGGCGATGCGACCCGGTCGAACAGATTGATTGCCGGAAAGCGCGTCGGAATCACGCGATACGCGGGCGACCAGTCGAGCGCGGCGCTGGTCCAGCGGTCCTGCCATTGCGGTTGTGTCACGCCCAGCCGCCTCGCATTGCGTCGAGATACTGGCGCACGGCCACCAGATCGCTGATGTTGCCGGCCAGCATACGGTCCAGCGCGCGGCGCCCGCCGAACGGCGGTGCACTGTTGGGGCGCTTGATCCAGTTATCCGCCGCGCTCGGCTGCGGCAGCAGAATCTGCAGCGCCTTGTAGATGCCCAGCAGCAGCGACAGCCGCTCCAGCGTGTCGCGGCTCAGGCGCGCGGCCTGCGGCTCCTTTTTCCAGTTGAAGAACGTCGAGCGGCCGGGCGAGCCGAGTAGCTTGATCTGTTCGTCCGCGTTCAGGTCCCAGTCGCGCGCGATGTTGAAGAACGCGCGCAGACCCGCCGCGGACATGTCCGTGAGAGTGGGTTCCGACGGCGCGCGTCGCGGCGCCTCGGGTGTGGTCAGTCGGGCAGCGTGAGCCATGAGCGGGTAAGTCCCTATATGTACTTTAGACCGATATTAGTCCATATATGGATAATTGCAAGAGAATATAATCCCGGCTCGTTTGGGCAGTCGTCGATCAGGAGAAGCAGGAGATGCGGGTTCGAGCAGTGGCAGTGGCAGCGGCGTTGGCCGTGTGGTGCATGTCGGAAGCGGCCGTCGCGGCCGGTTATACGGAAACGTGGAATCCGCCCGAGGCTAGCGGGCATGTGGTGAGCGGGCGGATCGCGAAGGCGGCGGGCGGTGACGCGCGGACCGTGCCGGCGCAGGCGCCGGTGGGCGGTCATGCCGGCGGCAAGGTTGGCGCGGGCGCGCATCCTGTGCGAACGGCGGGGACCCGGCAGCGGTCCGCCGCGCATGCTGTGACGGCGCCTGGCGGCGCGCGCCATGGCGACAAGCTCGCCGCGCATCGCGGTGGCGTGAAGAAGGTCGCGGCGGTCGAGACTAACAAGGGTGGTGTGAAGGGCGCGCACGGCGGCGTTAAGGCTCCCGCTCGCGTCGCAGCCGCGGGCAACGGGCGTGCGCATGCGACTGTGACCGCGCAGGCCGCGCATTTGCCGGCGCATTCTCCGGCGCATTCTCCCGCGCATTCCCATCCGCAAGCGCACGCACAACTGGTCCGCGCGAAGCCCGCTCAGGGCAAGGTGGTGCGCGCGAACTTCGCGACGACGGGTCGAAATGCGCATCCGCACGCGATCAAGGTCGCGGCGAAGCCGGCGGTGGTCCATGCCAATCCGATCCGGCCGGCCGTGCAAAGCGCGCCGGCCGCTTCCGCAAACGTTGGCGACATCGCGCCGATGGGTTCCGTGCCCAATCCGGCGACCGCCAGCAGCGGTTCGCTGCCGCCGATCATTCACTGAGTTTTTCTTTCTGCCGGTTCGCTTGACGCCGCGTGCGATAGCCGCCGCGTCACGCAGCCGGCTCACGCCGGCGGATGGCGTGGGCGAACTACGTGGACGGGTTACGTGGACGGCTTAGGCCGCGGCGAGCCCATTCGCGAGCAGCCGCAGCGTTTCCGCCGAACGCGGCTCGCGCACCCGCGAATGCAGCGTCACGCGCGACTCCGGCAACGCCGGCAAGCCGAGCCGGCTGCCCACGTCGATCAGACCGCGCGGCGCGACCCGCCGCGCGAGCGGCGATACGGCGAGTCCCGCCGCCACCGCCGCGCCGACCGCGGCCACACCGCCGCCAACGAACACTTCCTGCCACGCAATCCCCGCTTCTTCGAGCGAGCGCAACGCGACGTCGCGCACGTTGCACGGCGGGCTCAGCAGCGCGAGCGCCAGCGGCTCGCCGAGCCGGGGCAGCCACGCGGGTGTCGCGAGCCAGCCGAGCGGTTCGCTGAACAGCGGCTGCGCGTCGTCGCGCGGCGGCTCGTCGACGCCATAACGGACGATCGCCGCATCGAGCCGGCGTTCGTCGAACTGTGCGAGCAGCGTCGCCGACGCGCCCATGTGGAGTTCGACCACCAGAGCCGGGTCGTGCGCATTGAGGCGGGACAGCAGATGCGACAGATCCGGTCCGGCGACGTGCTCGCTGAGCCCGAGCACGAGCCGCCGCCGCTCCACCGACAGCGCGCCCAGCGCGCGCTCGTGCGCGTTCAGCAGGTCGCGGGCGGCGCCGAGGAACGCATTGCCGTCGGCGGACAGACGCACGACGCGCGGCGTACGTTCCAGCAACTGCTTGCCCAAGTGGGCTTCGAGCCGCTTCAGCTTGAGGCTGACGGCCGATTGGGTGGTGTCGAGCGCGTCGGCGGCGCGGGTGAAGCTGCGCAGATCGGCGACCAGCACGAACGCGCGTACCGCATCGAGATCGAGGACTTTCATTTCAAATGTAAATGAATGAAATAGGCACGGATATCTGTTTATTATGACTCGACGTCCCTAAGCTGTGTTTAATTCAACACCGCAACAAGGAGTCGATCATGCCGCTTACTCGTATTTCTCTGCGCTCCGGCAAGCCGGCTGAGTATCGTCAGGCGTTGACCGCCGGGATCCAGCGGTCGCTGGTGAATACGTTCAACGTGCCGCCCGACGACCTGTTCGTGCTGATCACCGAGCACACGGCCGACAACATGATTTACGACCGGCAGTATCAGAACATTCAGCGCGGCGATGACTTCGTCGTCATTCAACTGACCGTCAGCGATACGCGGACGATCGAGCAGAAGAAGGCGCTGTATCGCCAGATTGTCGATGAGCTTGGGAAGTCGCCGGGAGTTAGGCCGGAGGATGTGTTTATTAATCTCGTCGAGGTGAAGACGGAGAATTGGTCGTTTGGGAATGGGGTGGCACAGTATGCGGTTTGAGGGGGCAGAGTTGGTTGGGGGGGATGGTTGCGCTTAAGCGAATTGCGCAGTGGTGCTCTCCCGACACCCCCTCACCACTCTCCATAAAAAACCCCCTTCGATTTATGCACGTCGGTCGTGCGCAGGACGAGCGCGTCGTTGACGGTCACGCGCGTCCTGGCCGCTCGCTGCCATTCGCCGAGTTTGCGATGCATCGCCTCGCGCACAGGTTCGAGGTCGGCCGCGGACCCGAGATCGACGAACTCGTCGGGATCGTTTTCGAGGTCGAAAAGCTGCGCACGGAAGCCCTGCCAGTGCACGTACTTCCAGCGCGCATCGCGGACCATCCACCCGCGGCATTCATCGGGCTGGCGATCGAGAATCAGACGCGCGCGCCGGAAGCTGTAGTCGAGTTCGGAGACCACGAATTCGCGCCAGTCGCCGCACGGCTCGCCGCGCAGCAGCGGCAGCACCGACCGGCCTTCGATACGCGCGTCGTCGATCGGCAGGCTCAGGCTGTCGAGCACGGTGGGTACCACGTCGATGTTCGACATGAAGCGGCGCTCACGAGTGCCGCGCGTGGCGTCGGCAAGCGGCGACGGATCGTAGACGATCATCGGCACGCGTTGCACGGTGTCGTAGAAAATCTCCTTCTCGCCAAGCCAGTGATCGCCGAGAAAATCGCCGTGATCGGCGCAGAACACGATGAGCGTGTCCTTGAAACGGCCCAGGCGCTCCAGCGTGTCGAACAGGCGCCCGAGGTGATCGTCGAGCTGCTGGATCAGGCCTTGATAAACAGGCCGCACCTTGTCCGAGACTTCGGCGCGCGCGAAGTTGCGGCACTCCTCCTGCTCGCGATAGGCAGCGAGCACCGGATGCTGATCGACAAGTTCCGCTTCGCTGCGTTTGAGCGGCAGACATTGATCGCGCGAATAGAGGTTGTGATAAGGCGCCGGCGCGACATAAGGCCAATGTGGTTTGACATACGACAGATGGAGCGCCCACGGCGTATCGCCTTCCTGTTCGATGTAGCGGATCGCCTGATCGGTCATGTAGGCCGTTTCGGAGTGCGCTTCGAGCACGCGCGACGGCCAGTGCACGTTACGCATCTTCCATCCCGAGTGCACGCCGCCCGCGTCGTCCTGCACGCTGATCACATAGTCGCTCCACGGTCGCGCGCTGTCGTAACCGTGCGCGCGCAGCCATGCGGGATAGCCGGATTCGCTACCCGGCTCGTGATGACCATCGTAACGGTCGAGCTCGTGAAAGTGCCCGACGCGCAGCCGCGCCGCGAGCGCCTCGTTGTTTCCGGCGAGCGTCATGCGCGCGATGCCGTCCTCATCGGCGACGACGTGCGTCTTGCCTGCCAGCGCGAGGCTGCGCCGATGTCGAGCCAGATACTCGCCGAGGGTGATCTCGCCGATGTTCATCGGCACGCGGTTCCACGTCGCCCCGTGGCTCGTCGCCGTACGGCCCGTGTAGTACGACATGCGCGACGGGCCGCAGACGCCCGACGAAACGAATGCGTTTTCGAAGCAGACCGAGCGAGCGGCCAGCGCATCGATGTTGCGCGTGCGCAGCCACGGATGACCGTAGCAGCCGAGGTGATCGGCGCGTAGTTGGTCGCACATGATGAACAGCACGTTGCGGGCGGTCATGAAATAAGTCTCCTCGAATCTGCGCGTTGCATCGATGCGATGCGTGGCGCAGATCGTAGGAGAGGACGAGACCGTTAACCAAGTTCAGCGTTTGCGCTGCGCCATGAACTGCGCTTTTTCGCGCTCCGACAGTTTGAGTGCGCGTTCCTCGAGTTTTTGCAGCAGTGCATCGAGCGCATGCGCTTCGGCGTCGGACAGACAGGACGCCAGCTCGCGATTGAACTGCACGCCCAGTTGCAGGCCGCGTGCGTAGACGGCCTGGCCTTTCTCGCTCAGTACGAGTTCGATCGAGCGTGTGTCGTCGCGATTGCGCACCTTGCGCACGAGTCCTTCGTCCGCCAGCGCGGAAACAGTGCGGCTCGCGAGAACCGCGCTTACGTTCAGCCGCGCGGCGAGTGCGCCCGAGGTCATCCCCGGCTGGTCGTGAATGATGCCGAGCACACGCAGGTCGCGCCGGCTGATGTCGAGTTCGCGCTCGTAGAGCCAGCCGGGTCCGTCGGCCGCCGCCACGGCGACGCGGCGCAGGCGCAGCACGAGAAAGTCGTCGATCGTCTGCGGCTCGAGGAGGCGCGACGGGGCTGCGGGCGAATCGGAATCGGTCATGGCGAAGAAGGCCTTTGTAATGACGCCGGGGAAGACACACCCCAGGGTATTCGATACGACCTTTAACTTGGTTAAGGAAAAACACGCATCGTATCCTGCCCTCCACATTGCATCGAGTTCGTGCTGCGCACAATTAGCTAAAAACCTGGAGACGACATGATCCCGAGAGTAGAACCCAATGACCCCAGGCGCGCCGCGCTGCTCTATAGAAGGGTCGCGTGGCGGCTCGTGACCTTCCTGTTCGTCTGTTATGTGGTGAACTTTATCGACCGCGTGAACATCAGCTTCGCGAAGCTGCAATTCCTGCAGAGCCTGCAACTGAGCGAAGCCGCGTATGGCCTCGCCGCGGGAATGCTGTTTCTCGGCTATACCGCCTTCGTGATTCCGGGCATGAAGCTCGTCGGCGTGATCGGCGCGCGACGCACGATGTCGTTGCTCATGTGCGCGTGGGGCATCTGCACCGTGTTGCTCGCATTTGCCACGACGAAACACGAATTCTATTTGATGCGTTTTTTTATCGGCGCGAGCGAAGCGGCCTTTGCGCCATGCGTGATTCTGTATCTCACGTACTGGTTCCCGCATCGTCTGCGCGGACAGATGATGAGCCTCTTCGAAATCAGCCCTACCATCGCCGGGATTATCGGCGGCCCGCTGGCAGGCTGGATTCTGCAGAATTTCGGCCACGGCACGTCGCTCGAAGGCTGGCAATGGCTGTTCGTGCTCGAAGGCGTGCCGTCGGTAGCGCTTGGCGTGATGGCGTGGTGGTGGCTCGCCGAGCGTCCCGCCAATGCGCGCTGGCTTAGCGTGGACGAAGCGCGTTTTATCGCGGCGGACGTGCAGGCGAGCCTCGGCACGATCGCACGTCAGAGCGCGAGTTTCATGGAAGTCGCACGCGACCCGCGCGTCTATGGATTCGCGTACGTGTACTTCGCGATCTTCTGGTGCCTTAACGTGTTCGGCACCTGGACGCCCACGCTGCTGCGCAGCGCGGGCCTCACGACACCACTCGAAATCGGCATTTATAGCAGCGTGATTTCGTTGGTGAGCGCGGTGGGTGCTTACCTGATGTCGCTACACTCGGACCGCCGGCTCGAGCGTTTCTGGCACATCGTGGTCGGTGCGGCACTCACCATCGTGGCCTTCGTCCTGCTGCCGATGTTCCCGAACAGTCCGTTCGCGAGCGCATCTGTTCTGTGTCTCGGCTCGGTTGGCATCTTCACGGCGCTGAGCCTCTTCTGGACCACGCCGACCATCTGCTTCGCCGAACACGCCGCACGTCACGCGCTCGCGATCATGGCAAGCCTCGGGTCGATCGGCGGGTTTCTCAGCTCGACCGTCACGGGCTGGCTCAAAACACAGAGCGGCAATCTCGACAGTGCGCTCGGCGTGGCCGCCATCGTGCTCGCCACGGGGATGATCGCGCTGCGCTTCGTTCTGCCGAACACGCCGCGCGAGCACGCGCCGCTCGAATCCGTCGCAGCCGGGCCGAGTCCGGACTAGCGTACGAAGCGCGGCGAAGCGCGACGTGGAAAACGGCGCGCGTTCACTTCCTTCCAAACCACGCATGAAATTGCATCGCCGGAGCTTTCCGTACGGAAAGCTCCGTGCGCCCGCGCGCCATCTAACAACAGCAAACCGGAGACATTCATGTGGAAGACTCTTGCCGTCGCGGGCCTGCTTTGGGCCGCGGCAACGCAATGCGTTCATGCGCAAAGCTCGATCGCGTTGTATGGGATCGTGGACACCGGCATCGCCTACACGAACACCGCGGCGTCGAGCATCAGCGCGGCGGGCGCGAGCCGTGTGTCGGCCGTGACCGGCTTCGGCGCCGGCGACCGTTTTGGCTTGACGGGCATTGAAGACCTCGGCGGCGGCACGCGCGCTGTCTTCACGCTCGAAAACGGTTTCAGCGGCTTGACGGGAGCGGCACTGCAAGGCGGCCGGATGTTCGGTCGCCAGGCGTTCGTCGGACTCGACTCGGAGCGCTTCGGACGCGTTACGCTCGGTCGGCAATACGACATCAGCTATGACTATCTGTCGCCGTTCCTCGCGTGGCAGACCTTCGGCAGCATCTATGGCGCCCATATCGGCGACGTCGACAACACCTTCGACACCTTCCGGCTCGACAACACGGTGAAGTACCAGGTGTCCCCGATCGAGGGTCTGCGCGCGGGCGCGATCTACGCGTTCAGCAATCAGGCGGGCGGCGCACCGGACATGGGCTTCGCGAATAATCGCGCGTACAGCTTGGGCCTTTCGTGGAAGTCGAACGGGTGGCAGGCGGCGCTAACGTGGCTGCATCTGGATAACCCTTCATCGTCGACTTCGGGCAGCAACCCGGGTGGTGCCGTCGGCGGCGAGTACACGAACGCTACTAGCATCTTCTACAACACCGGATTTGTGACCCGTCAGAACGTCTATGGTGCTGCGATCAGCTATGCAACGCAGCACGCCGTGTTCAACTTCGTGTTCACCGACACGTTGCTCGATTACGCCGGCGCTGGAAGCCTCGGCGTGCGCAACTACGAAATCAACACGCGTTATTACGTCACGCCGGCGCTGATGCTCGGCGCGGGGTACATCTTCACGGATGGCTCGGGCTTCGTGGGCACCGGCGCGAAAGCGTTCGCGCGCGGCGATCATCCCCAATGGCATCAACTGGATCTCGGCGCGATGTATCTGTTGTCGAAGCGGACCGACTTGCACGTCTCCGTGCTTTATCAGCGCGCGGCCGCGGACGCCGACACCGTGGCGCTCAACGTGCTTGGGCCCGGCGGCGAAGGCCGTACAGTTCAGGTGGGAGTGGTCGCCGGGTTGCGGCACCGGTTCTAGGATCGGGATCGCCGCAAGTAGCCTGGTGCGCGCTCACCAGGATAGCGCTGGGTTTGCGGCGCGTAGGTCGATCTGGTAACCAGCAAGACGATTCCCTCGTCGCACTGCTATGGTTGGACAATCTCCGTGATTCCATGAAAGGTGACCGAATGAAACCCAGAATCAGTGTGCTGACCATCGGTGTAGACGATCTGGAGCGGGCCCTGCAGTTTTACCGGGACGACTTGGGGTTGGCGACCGAGGGCATCATCGGAACGGAATTCGAACACGGCGCGGTTGCGTTCTTCGATCTTCAGGCGGGACTGAAGCTGGCGCTCTTCGCCCGCGCCGACATTGCGCACGATGCCGGCTTGCCGGTCTCCGCACGCAGCGCGACCGAGTTCACCATCGGTCATAACGTTGGCAGTACGGAGGAAGTCGATCAGGTGATGCAGCAAGCGGTCGCTGCGGGAGCACGGCTCGTGAAGGCCGCGGGGAAGACTTTTTGGGGCGGCTATGCCGGGTATTTTCAGGATCCCGATGGGCATCTGTGGGAGGTTGTGTTCAATCCCGCGTTTGTTCCGGAGGACTGAGTTTTGGCCGTTGATCTCTAATCCTTCCCCCACCGCCACCGAGCCGGCTCCCCCTTTATCCAGCAAACCGCCACGAACGCGGCGGTAAGCACCCCAACCAGCACCGCGAACGCGAACGGATGTCCAGCAGGTCGAAACCCAAAAACGACCACGCCGAGCAGCACCAAATACGCAGTCAGCGTCGCCCACCCCTGCCAACGCACAGGCAAGCCCCAACCCCAGCCATAGCGTTTGGCCGCAAACCAGTAGTCATGCTTAGGTGACATTGCGCAACCTCCAGACTCGGGCACTGCCGGGGGTCGGCCGTACTCCTGAGCGACTCGGATTCCTGCTGATTGTCGGCGATCTTTGGACGATCATGAAGGTAGCCGGCGCGGCAACGACGGATCGTTCATCGCCGGCCGGAGCCCGCAGCCGCCCGGTATCGCGTCGCTATAATGATCCGCCCCCTGTTCGCCCAGCCACAGTCCCCAAGCCCCCGAGCGCTCCAATCATGACCACCGAAGCAACCGACCCCACCGACCAGCCCCACGACCCCCTCGAACTCGGCGGCTCCGTCTGGTTCCAGGCCGGCACGCAGACGCTCGGCGGCGCGGCGCGCATCGCGCTGCTCGCGGCGATCGGCGACACAGGCTCGATCACGAGCGCGGCGAAGGCGGTCGGGATGAGCTACAAGGGCGCGTGGGATGCCATCGATACGATGAACAACCTCGCCGGCGAGCCGCTCGTGGTGCGGCTGACCGGCGGCAAGGGCGGCGGGGGCACCACGTTGACGCCGCGCGCGCTCAAGCTGATCGACACGTTTCGCGCGGTCGAGCGCGAGCATCGGCGCTTTCTCGAACGCGCGGGCGCGGCGATCGAGGGCTTTGCGAACGACTGGGATCTGATCGGCCGGATCGGTGTGAAAACGAGCGCGCGCAATCAGTTCTACGGCAAGGTGTCGGCGCTCACGCGCGGCACCGTCAACGACGAAGTGTCGCTCGCGCTGCCCGGCGGCCAGACCATCGTCGCGGTGGTCACGCACGAGAGCACCGAGGCGCTCGGGCTCGCCGAAGGCGTCGCGGCGTTTGCGCTGATCAAGGCGTCGTGGGTCGTGCTGCTGGTCGAGCGCGACGACGGCGTGCCGCTCAAGCTGTCCGCGCGCAATCAGTTGCGCGGCATCGTGCAGAGCGTGAAGCACGGCGCGGTGAACGCGGAGGTGGCGCTAGATCTCGAAGGCGGCGCGGTGATCACCGCGGTCGTCACCAATGAGAGCGTCGATACGCTCGGCCTGCGGCAAGGCGTGAGCGCGGTCGCGGCGTTCAAGGCATCGAGCGTGATACTTGGTGTGAAGGATTGAGCGCTGCCCGCGGCATTGAACGGGCGCCTGTCCAGCCTGCGGACAGCCCCCACTCAACGCGGCGAGGCCTCGCTGCGCGCATAACCCGCGAACGGCTGATCTTCACGCACCTGGCCGTCGTTGACCTGCACGACCTGATCGCCGAACGCGGCGACATCGTCGGGATCGTGCGTGATCAGCACCATCGGAATATCGAGCCGCGTTTGCAGGTCCGACAGCTCGCGCCGCATGCGCTGGCGCAACGCGCTGTCGAGCGCGGAAAACGGTTCGTCGAGCAGCAGCAGACGCGGTTGCGAAATCAGCGCGCGCGCCAGCGCGACCCGTTGCTTCTGCCCGCCGGACAGCTGCGCCGGATGATTACCCGCGACGCCGCGCAACTCCAGCGCATCGAGCCAGTAATCGACCTGCGGATGCGCGCCGCGCGCGCCCGGATTGAACCAGCCCTGGCGCAGGCCGAAGCCGATGTTCTGGCGCACGTTCAGATGCGGAAACAGCGCGTAGTCCTGAAACAGATAGGCGATCTTGCGCGCCTGCGGCGTCAGGTCGATGCCGCTCGCGGCGTCGAACAGCGTGGCGCCGTGCAGCGTGATCGACCCTTCGTCGGGTCGCAGCAGCCCGGCGATCGCCTGCAAGGTCAGACTTTTGCCCGCGCCGGACGGCCCGAACAGCACGAGCCGCTGGGTGTTCGCGCTGAACGCGACGTCGAGTGTGAAGCGCCGCTCGGCGCTGGCGAAGGTTTTGCGGATCGCGACGTTGAGCGGCATTTCAGCGGGACCTCAGAAGTGTGTGCTGGGGCACGAGGCGTCCCGCGAGCAGCAGGATCGTCACGCATGCGACCGAGGTCACCAGCACGAGGAAGTTCGCGGTGCTGTCGTCGCCGGCCTGGACCGCCGAATACACCGCGACCGACAGCGTCTGCGTACGGCCGGGCAGATTGCCAGCGATCATCAGCGTCGCGCCGAATTCGCCGAGCGCGCGAGCGAACGCGAGCAGGCCGCCGGCCAGAATGCCGCGCGCGGCGAGCGGCAGCGTCACGCGGAAAAACACCGCGGTTTCGCTGACGCCGAGCGTGCGCGCCGCGTGCTCCAGCTGCGGATCGACGCCCTCGAACGCGGCGCGCGCCGACTTCAGCACCAGCGGAAACGCGACCACCGTCGACGCGATCACCGCCCCCTGCCACGTGAACACGAGCTGGATATCGAAGCGGTCGAGCCATGCGCCGATCACGCCGCGTCGGCCGAGCAGCACCAGCAGGTAGTAGCCGAGCACCGTCGGCGGCAGCACGAGCGGCAGCATCAGCAGCGAATCGATCACGTCGCGCGCCGCGGAGCGCCAGCGCGACAGACCGAGCGCCGCCGCGACGCCGAGCACGAGGTTGAGCGCGGTGGCCCAGCCCGCCACTTTCAGCGACAGCAGCAGCGGAACCCAGGCCTCTTGCATGACGGTGTGCCTCTTCTATGGATCAGTGCTGTGGATCAGTGCGCGGGCTTGAAGCCGTACTTCGCGAGCACCGCCTGGCCGGCCGGCGACAGCACGAAATCGACGAACGCCCGCGCGTCGGCCGCGTGGCGGCTGCCTTCCACCTGCGCGATCGGGTAGGTGATCGCGGTTTGCGTCGGCACGGTCAGCGCGACCTTGACCTTGTCCGGCATGATCGCGGCATCGGTGCCGAACACGAAGCCGGCGTCGACTTCGCCGCGCGCGACGTAATCGAGGCTCTGGCGCACGTTCGACGCGAGCACCGCCTTCGCGCTCACCGCATCCCACACGCCGGCGGCCTGCAACGCGCCCTGCGTATAGCGGCCGACCGGCACCGAAGCCGGATCGCCGAACGCGACGCGCTTCACGCTGGCCGTGGTCAGATCGTTGAGGCCGGCGGGCGCGAAACGGCTGTCGGCCGGCACGATCAGCGCCAGCGAATTGGCCGCGAAGTCGCGTCGCGTGGCCGGCACGATGACTTTTTCCGCGGCGGCTTTGTCCATCGCCTTCTGATCCGCCGACGCGAACACGTCGGCGGGCGCGCCCTTGACGATCTGCTGCATCAGCACGTCGGATGCGCCGAAGTTCATCAGTACCTTGGTGCCCGGGTGCTGCTGCTGGAACGCGTCGCCGACTGCCTTGAACGCGTTCGTCAGGCTGGCGGCGGCGGACACCACGAGTTCAGCGGCGTGTGCATTCACGCTGACGAGAACGGAGACGGCGCTCGCAACGCACAGCGCGGATTGCTTCAAACGGCGGGAAAGTGTCATGAAGGACCTGAAAAGCCTGAGCTGGACAAAGCTGCGAGGTGAAACCGCTATCGTAATATATGCGCGGTTATAGCGGTGAGCGCGACAGAATTCAGGGCGGCTGGTCACGCGCCACGCAACGCGTGACGGGTGACGCGCACGCACGCGCAGAAAGCGGTGAAGACCGGCGGAGGAAGCGGGAGAAGACCGGCTGACGGCGCGAAAGCGGCGGCCAGCCCGCCCGGCCGCCCGGCCGCTTAGGCGATCGGCGCGCGCGGCACCGGTTCGAGGGTGTTGAGAGTCTGCGACAGCGGCGCGGCTTGCGGCCGGAAGTCGCCCGTGGCCTTCCATTTCGCGCGGATGAACGGCCGGTCGTGGCCGGAGACTTTGAGCGCGATATCGGTGACCCAGCGTTGGGTCGGCACGTGCACGCCGTGCATCACGATTGCCAGCACCAGCATGCTGACGGCGACCGGCAGTACCGACAGCCGGCCCGGCTCCGCATTCCACGCGATGCGCACGAACACCAGCGCCGCGAGCGCACCGACGAGGCAGCCTGTCACCGCTTCGGACGGCGAATGCGCACTCAGCACGACGCGCGACAAGCCCACCGCGATACCGGCGGCGAGCCCCACCAGCACCCCGAACAGCCGCAGCGCGGGCCGCGCGGGCAGCAGCATCAGGAACAGCGCAACCGGATAGACCGAGGTGGACAACATCGCATGACCGCTGACGCCGGTGAAGTCGAGTTCACGGATACCGACGCCCCAGCCGAGGAACGCGAGCTTGGTGACGGTCACGATACCGATCGCCGAACCGAGCAGGGCCAGCCAGCAGACGGAGAGCCTCCACGAATAACCGACCGCCAGCCAGATCGCGATGGCGAGCGCGAGCGGCAGCGTCATGCCGGCGCCGCCGAGGCTGGTGATCGAATACCACAGATGGATGGGTAAATCGGGCATGGGCAAAAGCGCGACCCGGGTCGCGTGGAATTTGGGGTGAGTGGGAAGCGGCGCGCGGCCGGCGGTGCATGCCGGTGCGACTCGGTTCGACAGGGTCGAAGGCTAGCCGTCAGTATAGACGGGTGTCGGTTGACGGTCTTGTCGCCCGCAACGCTTTTATCGCCTTGAATGTTGGCTGCCGAACGGCCATCGTGCGAGTTGGACGATGGGGGCGCGACAAGGTTCGCCACGGCGGAAATCGGGCTTGGCTAACGGCAGCGGTCTTCAGCAACGGACTAAAAATGATGTTATTGTGCATTGCACAACTTTATGCGATCTGGTGATTTTCGCCGATCTGCACTGTCCCTTTTTGCGAGGTTATCGCCGATGGCTAAAAGCCTGTCGAAAATCTGGCTGCGCGGTTTAAAGCGCCTGCTCGCGATTCAGACCGAACACGGGCAAAAAACCGCGAAGCGAACGCCGACGCGACCGGTTCGCGCCGCCGCCAACAAACCATCGAGTAAAACCCGGCCGTTGAAGCCGGCCGCCGCGCTGCGCACGCCCGCGAAACGCGAAGCGCCGCGGGAATCACGTGTGCGGCCGCGCGCGGCCGCGTGGGCGAGCGGCGCGTGGACCCGTTCGTTCCATTCCGCGCCGGCCGCGCCGGGCCGGCTCGTCAATCATCTGCAGTATGGGCTGTACATTCCGGCCGGCCATGCACATGAGGCGATGCCGCTCGTCGTGATGCTGCACGGCTGTACCCAATCCATCGACGAATTCGCCGAAGGCACGCGGATGAACCTGCTCGCCGACCGGTACGGCTTCGCGGTGGTCTACCCGGAGCAGTCAAAGCACGCGCACTCGCATCGCTGCTGGCATTGGTACGACGCAGGCGACAGCGCGGGCGGCGCCGAGGCGCGGGCGGTGGTGTCGCTGGTCGATGCGCTGGTCGCGCAGCACGGCTTCGACGCCGAGCGCGTGTACGTGGCGGGAATTTCGGCGGGCGCGGGCCTGAGTTCGCTGCTTGCCGTCAAGTATCCGGAGCATTTCGCCGCAGTGGCCCTTCACTCTGGCCCCGCTTTAGGCGAAGCCCGCTCGGGCATCACCGCGATGGACGTGATGCGGCGCGGCGCGCGCCGCGAGCCGGTCGAACTCGTCGACGCGCTCACCGACGTCGCCCAATACCCGGGGATGCCGGCCATCATCATTCACGGCGACGCCGATCACGTGGTCGCGCCGGTCAACGCCGAGCAACTGGCTACCGAGTTCCTGCGCCTGAACCGGATGATCGACGCGCGCGGCGCGCGCAAGTCCGGCGAGATGCGCGAGGACCGCAAGGGCGGTGTGGTGATGCGCGACTATGTGCGCAGCGGGCGTCGCGTGGTGCGGACCTGCCGGGTCCAGGGGCTCGGCCACGCATGGGCGGGCGGCGATGACGCGGTGCCGTTCCATTCGTCGAAAGGCCCGGACGCCAGCGCGATGATCTGGGAATTCTTCAAGCATCAACGCCGGCCCGAGGCCGCGCGTCTCGCCGAGGGCGCGGCGGTGGCGGCTTCGTCGGCCGGCCGTTGACGCCGTAACAACACCTCGAATATTGACCAGTAGCGTAATCCTAGGGTTTTCCCTATAATACGGGTTATCCCTTAGGCGTAAACGCCTAGCTCACATTGCCGAGGTCGACCATGTATCTGCTTAGCCGCCTGTTTCTGTTCCTGACCAAGTCGCCGGACCAGCTCGCCAAAGAGCGCGCCGACGCCTATCTCGCCGAAGCGACCGATCTGTACGATCTCGAATTCCGTATGCGCAAGCTCGACCGTGACGCGAACGTGCGTCAGCCGTCGTGGATGAGCCAGCACTACGGTTAATCGGGCGTCAAACGTCCGCATCGGACTGTAGCAATCGGAGCATCGGCGGGTAGTGAGACGCCGGTGTTCGGGGCACGCCGCTCAGGCGCTCGCCCGAAACCCTCGCTTCACCAGCTTCGCCCTCCATGCGGCCCGCGCGGCCAGTCAAGCGGCTTACTTTCGGCGCCTCGGTGCTGGCGCCTGGCTTCGGCCAACTCGTCTCCAACGGCTCGCATCACGCAGCCGGATTCATCTGCCACAACGCGTAATTGAGCAGCGCCGCATACGCGACCCATATCACGTACGGCATCAGCAGCACGCCCGCGAGGCGATCGCGTCGCCAGAACATATAGGTCAGCACGACGATCAGCACCAGCAGGATCAGTATGTCGACGAGCCCCGCGTCGGGCCGGTGCAGGCCGAAAAACAGCCACATCCACGCCGCGTTGAACAGCAGTTGCACGACCCACAGCACGATCGCCGCGGTCATCCCGTCGCGCTTCCAGACCCGACACGCGGAAAACGCCATCAGTACGTACAGCACGGTCCAGACCGGCGGGAACACCCAGTTCGGCGGATTGAAGACGGGTTTGTGCAGATCCGCGTACCACGCGTCCGGCATCGATAGACTCGCGGCCCAGCCGGCCGCCAGCGTCAGGATCAGAAACACGAGCAGCGACGGCAGACGACGCATCTTTACCCCTCCAGACGTTGTTGTTCACTGATGTAAGCGGGCCCTCACTTGCCGTAACGGGCGAGCGTGCGCTCGCGGGCCTGCGCGTGATCGACGATCGGTTCCGGATAGTCTTTGCCCAGTACCACGCCGAGTTCCGCGAGCCGCTGCGCGCCCGCAACCCATGGCGCGTGAATCCATTTTGCCGGCAAGTTCGCGAGCTCGGGAAGATAGCGTTTGATAAAGCGGCCGTCCGGGTCGAATTTTTCGGATTGGGTGACCGGATTGAAAATGCGGAAGTACGGTTGCGCATCACAACCGGTCGAGGCCGCCCATTGCCAGCCGCCGTTGTTCGCCGAGAAATCGAAGTCGTTGAGCAAGTCCGCGAAATAGCGCTCGCCGCGACGCCAGTCGATGCCGAGATCCTTCGCGAGAAAGCTCGCGGTCACCATCCGCAGACGGTTGTGCATGTAGCCGGTGCGGTTTAGTTGCAGCATCGCCGCGTCGATCAGCGGATAGCCGGTGCGGCCGTCGCACCACGCGGCGAACGCCTTGTCGGCCTCGGCGCCATGCTCCCAGCGCAGATGCTCGTATTCCCGCTTGAACGGCGCGCCGCTCGCGATGCGCGGATGATGGGCGAGCACCATGAAGTAGAAGTCCCGCCAGATCAGCTCGGAGAGCCAGGTCGCCGCGCCTTCGCCGTCGGGCTGGAGCGACATCTCGTACGCGAGGCGCGCGAGCGTGCGGATCGACACGGTGCCGAAGCGCAGATGCACCGACAGATAGCTCGGTCCCTTCGCGGCGGGAAAGTCGCGGCGCTCCGCATAGCTGTCGATGCGCGTCAGGAAGTCGTCGAGCAACTGTTGCGCGCCGCTCATGCCGGCGGGCAGCGCCAGTTCGGCGAGGTTGCTCGGTGCGAAGCCGAGCTGGTCGAGCGTCGGCAGGGGGCGGTCCAGCTTGCGCGGCAGCGCCGCCAGATGCTTCGCATAGGTTTCGACAGGGTAGGGCTTCAGGTCGAACGCGCGGAGCTGCTTGAGCCACGCGTTCTTGTATGGCGTGAAGACCGCGAACGGTTTGCGCTGACCGTTGAGCACCTCGTCGCGCTCGAAAATCGTCTGGTCCTTGAACGTCAGCCACTGGCGACCCGCTTCGGCGAGCTGTTCGCCGACCGCTGCATCGCGTTCGATCGCAACCGGCTCGTAATCGTGATTCGCGAACACCGCATCGACCCGCAGTTCGGCGGCCAGTTTCGGTACCAGCTCAGCCGGGTCGCCATGCAGCACGACGAGACCGCCGCCGTCGGCGCGCAACGCGTGATCGAGTTCTTGCAGCGATGCGAGGATGAAATCGATCCTCCGGTCCTGCGCCGGCTCGTCCGGATGACGCGTCTGCCATGTGTCGATCAGCGGTTGCAGGATCGTCGTGTCGAACACGAAGACGCACCACACCCGCTCGCAATGCTTGAGTGCGTAGTACAGCGCGGCCTGATCGGTGCTGCGCAGATCGCGGCGGAACCAGACGAGGCCGGTGTCGAAGGAGTCGTCGAGGCGGCGGGCGCGTGTCATCGGGTAGGGTGGGTAGCGGTGGGAAGCGGGAAGTTAGGGTGCGGTGTCGCAGATTGCGTGCCGTGGGCGTCAGATGCAACAACGCCCGCCCCTCATTGTGCAGGGAGCGGGCATTGTTCGCGACGGCGCGCGGTTGCGCGCCGGTCGGCCGGCTTACGCGACGTGCAGACGAACCGCGACGTTGTTGCGCGTGGCGTTCGAGTACGGGCAAACCTGATGCGCGGCGTCGACCAGTTCCTTCGCCGCTTCCGGCGCGAGACCCGGCAGGGTGATGCGCAGATCGATGTCGAGCGCGAAGCCGCCGTGGTCGTTCGGGCCGATGCCGACGTCCGCGGAGACCTGCGTGTCGGCCGGCAGCGCCTGCTTGCGCTGGCCGGCGACGAACTTCATCGCGCTCAGGAAACAGGCCGAGTAGCCGGCCGCGAACAACTGTTCGGGGTTGGTGCCCGCCGCGCCGTTGCCGCCGAGCTCACGCGGCGCGGCCAGCTTCACGTCCAATGCATTGTCCGACGATACGGCGCGGCCGTCGCGGCCACCGGTGCTCGTTGCGCTTGCCTTGTAGAGGATGTTCATGGTGCTGCTCCTTGTCTGGGATGGTCAGGGTTCGCATGCTTGCCGCCGCGGGCTGGTTCGCCGGTCTGGCGAGGTAACAGCGAAGCGGCATGTCGACTAAGATAGTACACAAATCATTTGTGTGCAAATTAAATTTTGCATCGACGCGATAGCGCGCTTCCCGTTTTGGGTAGCGGCTGCAGCGCGGCGGTTACTCGCCGTCGTCCATGTAATCGTTGAGTGTCGCGCGCAGACGGGTGAGATCGTCGCGCAGGCGCAGCAGGAATTCCGGCGTCTGCTGGGTCGCGCAGAAGATTTCGGCGGGCACTTCGCGCGCCTGGCGTTTGAGCGTCTTGCCCGCGCTGGAGAGCCGGATATAGACGAGCCGTTCGTCGTCGGTGCCGCGCACGCGTTCGACGAGGCCTTGAGCCTCGAGCCGTTTGAGCAGTGGCGTGACCGTCGCCGGATCGAGATTCAGACGCGTGGCCATGTCCTTCACGGTGACGTTGTCGGTTTCCCACAGCACCAGCATCGCCAGGTATTGCGGGTAGGTCAGGCCGAGCTTTTCGAGCAGCGGCTTGTACGCCTTCGTCATCGCCAGCGAGGTCGAATAGAGGGCGAAGCACAGTTGCTCGTCGAGCGTGAAGGGGAGGGCGGCGCGCTGAGTGGTCATCGTGCATCTCGGCTGAAAGAGCGTGCAAATGGCTTGCACGCTAACCATTGTGCCGCAATCCGGCGTAGATGACGGGCGCGAGAGGAACGAACGCGCGGGCGCCGGAACGGCCCCCGCGCGGCAATCGACAGATCAGGCCGCCGGCCGGGTCGGCAGATCCGGTGTTTGCGGCGTCTGCACGCCGAAGCAACCGCGATAGGTCGCGTAGAACGAGCAATACAGCATCGTGGTGACGATCATCGTCGCGGGCATCAGGATCGCGAACGCGAACTCGGCCGCGCCGAGCGCCTGCATCAGCGTGGACAGCCCGAGCGACACCAGCGTCGCCACCGCGAACCACAGCGCCGCGAACACGACGAACGCACCGCGATTGCGCCAGCAACTGACGACGCTGAAGAACATCGCCTTGACCGGCGGCACGTCGTGCCACGCGATGAGAATCGGCGAGAACCAGAACAGCATCGCGACCGGCACGTAAAACGCGAGCGCGGTCAGCACCGCGAGCGGGATGTTGCTGTTGGCGATCGCGTTCTCGTCCATCGCCGCGTTGCCGAGCATCACCTGCAGCAGCATGCCGCCGTCGGCAAGCGCGGAGCCGGCCAGCACCAGCGCCATCGCGATCACGTACACGACGCCGAGCACCAGCAGCCGCCGCGTGACCACCGGACCGTACGAATGAAAGCCGTCGACGAGGATGGTCGGAAACACCGGTTTGCCGGCGATCGTGTCGCGGCACGCGGCCATGAAACCGACCGCGACGCCCGGAATGAACAGCAGCGGCAGCACGCCGCCGACCACCGGGATCTGCGACACCAGTGTCATCACCAGCAGATAGGTGAAGAACAACGTGAGGAACGCGAGCGGATTCTTGCGGAACAGCCAGATGCCTTGCCGGAACCACACGTAGCCGGTTTTCGCGGGAACTTCGATCAGTTGCATGGAGTATGGATGCCAGGATTGGCGACGCCTTTCAGGCGTTCGCGCAGAATGCGTTCGAAATGGCCGGGGTCGTGCGGCTTGAGCAGCTCGGCCGCGCGCGGCAGGTGAAAATCATACAGGCGCGAGACCCAGAAGCGGTACGCGCCGGCCCGCAGCATGTCGCCCCAATGGCGGTTTTCCTCGACGGTAAACGGCCGCACCGTCTGGTACGCGCGCAGCAGCGCCTCGGTGCGCGCGTCGTCGAGCTGGCCGGTCGCGAGGTCGACGCACCAGTCGTTGACGGTCACCGCGACGTCGAACAGCCACTTGTCGCAGCCGGCGAAATAGAAGTCGAAGAAGCCGCCGAGCCGCACTTCGTGGCCGGTGCCGGGCGCCGCGTGCGCGAACATCGCGTTGTCGCGGAACAGGTCGGCGTGGCAGGGGCCGCCCGGCATCGCCGCGTAATCGGCCGACGCGAAAAACGCTTCCTGATGCGCGAGCTCCGACGCCAGCAGCTCGGCTTGTTCGCCTTCCAGATACGGCAGGATCGTCGGCACGGTGTCGCGCCACCACGGCAGGCTGCGCAGATTCGGCTGATAGCGCGGATAGTCGCGGCCCGCGAGGTGCATCCGCGCGAGCATCTGGCCGACCTCGACGCAGTGCTCGATGCCGGGCGCGAGTTCGGGCGCGCCCTCGAGCTTGGTGACGATCGTCGCCGGCTTGCCGAGCAGCATGCCGAACAGTGCGCCGTCCTTGCGCGGCATCGGATCGGGCACCGGCACGCGGTGCGACGCGAGGTGGCGCATCAGGTCGAGATAGAACGGCAGTTGTTCGGCGGTCAGCTTTTCGAAAATCGTCAGCACGTATTCGCCGCGCGTCGTCGTCAGAAAGAAGTTGCTGTTTTCAATGCCGGACGAGATGCCACGCAATTCGACGACATCGCCGAGGTCGTAGTGGCGCATCCATTCTGCGAGTTGGGAGTCGTTGACAGCGGTGAAGACGGCCATGCGGGAAACGTCGGGTCAGGTTGTTCGGGCTGGCGCGGTAGGGCCAGTGCGAGGTGCGACAAAAGTAGGCAGCAAGCGGGTGGAGGCGGTGTCGAACCAGGCGGTTCGGCGTATCCGGATTGCGCTTGCGGGGAACACGGGCCGCGGCGCGGGACCCGGCAAGTGCCGGCGCGCCGCTTCGGGATCGATCAGTAGCGCAGGTTCACCGACGGCAAACGGGTGCTCGGACGGCCGCTGTCGTGGACGGTCGGCGACGTGTCGAGCGGCGCGCTCATCTGGTAGCGCGTGCCGAAATTCGAATGCACGTTGATTTCGACCGGCTTGCCCTTGTCGCGATACTCCGTGATTTCGGTGCCGCTCGGGCTCACCTCGTGGAAGCTCGGCGTGCGCGGAACGTTGATTTCGACCTTCGAGCTGACCTCCGCGGCGGGGCGATTGATCTTCGCCAGGTCCGGCAGACCGGCCCGTTCATTGGCCGACTGGGGCGCGTCGGCGGGCGGCGGTTCGTCGACGGGGGCAGCCATCGCGGCGTTGCCGAAGGCTAAAGCCAGCGCAACGGCGATGGGAAGGAGCGGCTTCATGGTGATTCTCCGAAAGGGTGCGCCGATTTTAGCAAATCCGGCCTCGCGTACGGGCGCGCGGCCTTATTTTGCGCCGCTTTCGCGCAACGCGCGCGAACCGTGTGCAAGCCCGTCTTCAGCCTGTGGTTGACATTTGGCGGCGCCGGGTTCCGTGGTAAGGTCGTCTCATCAATAGGGGTGAACGATGATGAACAACGATATCAATCAACGCACGGTGCAAACTCCCGCCAACAGCTTCCCCACCGAGGGCTTCGACGACGCGGCCGAGGCCGTCACCCGCCTCGCCGCGATTTACGAGGCAAACACTTCGTTCCTGCGCGATGCATTCGCGCGCTACCGCCGCAACGAGCAGTTTGTCAATCGCGTGCGCGCCTGCTATCCGTTCGTGCGGGTGCGCACCGAGGTCAACACGCACGTCGATTCGCGCCGCTCGTACGGCTTCGTCGCGGGGCCGGGCGTGTTCGAGACGACCGTCACGCGGCCCGACCTGTTCGGCAACTACTATCGCGAGCAACTGCGGCTGCTGGCGAAAAACCATCATGTGCGGATCGAAGTCGGCGTATCGGATCAGCCGATCCCGATTCATTTCGCGTTTGCCGAGGGCATTCACCTCGAAGGCGATCTGGACCGCGAGCGCCTGTCCCTGATGCGCGACATCTTCGATACGCCGGACCTCGCGCTGCTCGACGACCGGATCGTCAACGGCACCTATGAACCGCTGCCGGGCGAGCCGCATCCGCTCGCGCTGTTCACCGCGGCGCGGGTCGACTTCTCGCTGCACCGGCTCAAGCACTACACCGCGACCTCGCCGACGCACGTGCAGAACTACGTGCTGTACACGAACTACCAGTTCTATATCGACGAATTCGTCAAACTGGGCCGCAACATGATGACCCGTACCGACGACGAGGAACTGCGCGCGTACCGCAGCGAATACACGTCGTTCGTCGAGCCCGGCGACGTCGTCACCTACAACGAGAATCTCGGCGAGCAGGCCCAGGAAGGCACGCCGCCGCCGCGGCTGCCGCAGATGCCCGCGTATCACCTGAAGCGCGCGGACGGCAGCGGCATCACGATGATCAACATCGGCGTCGGGCCGTCGAATGCGAAGACCATCACCGATCACATCGCGGTGCTGCGCCCGCACGCGTGGATCATGCTCGGCCACTGCGCGGGGCTGCGCAACACCCAGCGTCTCGGCGACTACGTGCTCGCGCACGGCTATGTGCGCGAGGACCACGTGCTCGACGCCGATCTGCCGCTGTGGGTGCCGATCCCGGCGCTTGCCGAAGTGCAGGTCGCGCTCGAACGCGCGGTCGCGCAGGTCACACAGCTCGACGGCGTCGAGTTGAAGCGCGTGATGCGCACCGGCACGGTCGCGAGCGTCGACAACCGCAACTGGGAACTGCGCGATCATCGCGAACCGGTGCAGCGGCTGTCGCAAAGCCGCGCGATCGCGCTCGACATGGAAAGCGCGACGATCGCCGCGAACGGCTTTCGCTTCCGGGTGCCGTACGGCACCTTGCTGTGCGTGTCGGACAAGCCGTTGCACGGCGAGCTGAAGCTGCCGGGCATGGCGGATCAGTTCTATCGCGCGCAGGTCGATCAGCATCTGCAGATCGGGGTGAAGGCGATGGAGCTGCTGCGGATGAACGGGCTGCATCGATTGCATAGTCGCAAGCTGCGCAGCTTTGCGGAGGTGGCGTTCCAGTAACCGCGCCGGTAACCTGAGGCGGATGCGGCGGGCGATGCGGGTGTCCTGAGCGGGACTGCCGGCATCGCCCGCGGCGCTTTACGAGCCTGTCTGCGCGCGGCGCAAGCGCCGGCTTGTGCCGGGCTGAGCAATCTAAGGGAGTAAGCGGAAAGCTTAGCTTACCGAACCTTTCTCTTTCAGCACGAAACCTATGGGCATAACTGGTCAGGAGTTCGGCTGGTTCAACCTTGTCCGAACCCGCTCAAACCGATCAGACTTCCCGCCGCCAGCAGCCACAACGGATGAATCCGCGTCTTCGTCGCGAGCACCGCGGTGAATGCGGTGATCGCCCACGCGATCGCGGTCGGGTTCGAGGCTCGCGCGATCACCGCCGCGCTCGCCGCGACGATACCGGCCGTCACCGGCACGAGGCCGAGTTGCGCGTAGCGTCGCCACGGCCGGTCCTTGAAGCGCTCCCACGCGTGCAGCGCGAGGATCGTCACAATCGACGACGGCCCGAACTTTGCAATCGACGTCACCAGCATCCCAGCCCAGCCGGCCACATGCCAGCCGATCAGTGTGACGATCATCAGGTTCGGCCCCGGCGCGGCCTGCGCGAGCGCGAACAGCGCGCTGAATTCGCTGGCCGGCATCCAGTGATGCACATCGACCACCTGGCGCTGCATCTCCGGAAGAATCGTGTTGCCGCCGCCGAACGCGAGCAGCGACAGCTGACTGAAAATAACCGCGAGCGCAACGAGTGTGTGAGTCATCGTGCGCTCCTCGCGGCGAGATAAATGCTGAGCGGCGTGAGCACCAGCATGGTCGGCAGCAGCGGCAGCCGCAGGATCGCAATCGCAACGAAGCCGAGCGCCGCGATCAGCGCGGCGAGCGGCTTGTTGCGCAACGGCAGCAGGATTTTGATCGCCATCGAGATGAGCAGGCCCGACGCGGCCGCCGCGAGCCCCGCGAACAGATGGCGTACATGCGGATCGTTTTGCGTGTGTTCATACAGCACGCCGAGGCCGATCACCACCAGTGAAGGTCCGGCGATCAGCCCGAGCAAGCCGGCCAGCGCTCCCGGCAAGCCGCGAAAGCGCATTCCCATCGCAACCGACAGATTGATCACGTTGCCGCCCGGCAGGAATTGACAGAGGCCGAGCAGGTCGGTGAAATCTTCAGCGCTGAGCCAGCGGCGTTGTTCGACGAGTGCGCGGCGCGCGAGCGGTAACGCGCCGCCAAAGGAGATCAGTCCCAGGCCGAGAAAGCCGCTGAAGATTTCGCGCACCGTTGGGGTGGGCGCGAGTCCGGCGCCGGGCTCGGGCGAGGTGAGTGGGTGGTCCATGTTGCGATGCTTCGGGGCCCGCGGCTTGCATCGTTACAGATAGAACATCCGGTCTTCGTCCGACTTCACCGGATGCTGCTCGCCTTCCTCGCGATCTTCATAGAACTTCAGCACCGCTTCGAGCACCTGGTCCGGATCGTCGATTACCTGCATCAGATCGATGTCGGTCGGATTGATCAGGCCCATCGGAATCAGCGAGCTCTTGAACCACGCGAGCAGCCCTTCCCAGAACTCGGCGCCGACCAGAATGATCGGCACGTGACGCGATTTCTTGGTCTGGATGAGCGTGAGAACTTCCGCGAGTTCGTCGAGCGTGCCGAAGCCGCCAGGCATCACGATGACCGCGTCCGAGTTCTTCACGAACGTGACTTTACGCGTGAAGAAATGACGGAAGCGCAGCGAGATGTCCTGCCACTGGTTGCCCGATTGCTCGTGCGGCAGTTCGATGTTCAGACCGACCGACGGCGCCTTGCCCGCATGCGCGCCTTTGTTGGCCGCTTCCATGATGCCGGGGCCGCCGCCGGAGATCACCGCGAAGCCCGCGTCGGACAATTTGCGGGCGATCTGCGTGGCCAGTTTGTAGTACGGCGTGTTGGGTTTCAGACGCGCCGAACCATAGATACTGACAGCCGGGCGAATCTCCGACAGGTACTCGGTCGCCTCGATAAACTCTGCCATAATCGTGAACATCTGCCACGATGCGCGGGCTTTTTTGGCCGTTGCGCGCTCTTGATCTGCGAGCGATCGCAGACTCGGAATCACTTTTCTCTTAGTCATAATGCCTGAAGAACGAAGCCTTGAAGGTAAGACCCTGCTGTTGGTCGACGGTTCGAGTTATCTATACCGGGCCTACCATGCGATGCCTGATCTGCGCGGTCCCGACAGTAGCCCGACGGGTGCGCTCTACGGGATGATCAACATGCTCCGGCGCATGCGCAAGGAAGTTACCGCAGAGTATAGCGCGTGCGTGTTCGACGCCAAGGGCAAAACATTTCGTGACGACTGGTATCCGGACTACAAGGCGAACCGCCCGTCGATGCCGGAAGATCTGTCGCGTCAGATCGAACCGATTCACGTCGCGGTGCGCGCGCTCGGCTGGCCGCTGCTCATGATCGAACGCGTCGAAGCCGACGACGTGATCGGCACGTTGTGCGCGCAAGCCGAAAAGCTCGGCATGAAGGTGGTCGTTTCTACCGGCGACAAAGACCTCGCGCAACTCGTGTCCGATCGCGTCACGCTGGTCAACACGATGACCAACGAAACGCTCGACCGCGAAGGCGTAATCGCGAAGTTCGGCGTGCCGCCGGAACGCATCGTCGATTACCTGTCGCTGATCGGCGATACCGTCGACAACGTGCCGGGCGTCGATAAATGCGGACCGAAGACCGCGCTCAAATGGCTCACGCAATACGACTCGCTAGACGGCATCGTCGCACATGCGAGCGAGATCAAAGGTGCGGTGGGAGACAATCTGCGCCGCGCTCTCGATTTTCTGCCGATGGCGCGCAAGCTCGTGACCGTCGAGCGCAACTGCAATCTGACCGACCACATCGTGTCGATCGGGGAAAGTTTGCAGAGCCGGCCGGAGTCGCGCGAAGAACTGCGCGAGGTGTTCACGCGCCACGGCTTCAAGACCTGGCTGCGCGAGGTCGAAATCGCCGATGCGGTCGAAGGTCCGGAAACGGACGTGCCGCCCGCGTTGTCGGTCGACCATGAGCGCCATTACGACACCGTGCAGACGTGGGAACAGTTCGACGCGTGGCTCGAAAAGATCAACGCGGCCGAACTGACCTCCTTCGATACCGAGACCACCTCGCTCGATCCGATGACCGCGCAGATCGTCGGCCTGTCGCTGTCGGTCGAAGCGGGCCGCGCCGCCTACGTGCCGCTCGCTCATCGCGGCCCGGACGCGCCCGTGCAACTGCCGCGCGACGAAGTGCTCGGCAAGCTCAAGCCGTGGCTCGAAAGCGAAGAGCGCAAGAAGGTCGGCCAGCATCTGAAGTACGACGAACAGGTGCTCGCGAATTACGGCATCGAAATGCGCGGCGTGCAGCACGACACGCTGCTCGAATCGTACGTGCTCGAATCGCATCGCACGCACGACATGGACAGCCTCGCGCTGCGCCATCTCGGCGTGAAGACGATCAAGTACGAAGAGATTTGCGGCAAGGGCGCGCAACAGATCGGCTTTGACGAAGTCGCGCTGGATAAAGCCGCCGAATACGCGGCCGAAGACGCCGACATCACGCTGCGCCTGCATCAGGCGCTGTACCCGCAGATCGCCGCCGAAAAGACGCTCGAGCACGTGTACAGCGAGATAGAAGTGCCGACCTCGCGGGTGCTGCGCAAGATGGAGCGCACCGGCGTGCTGATCGACGCGGAGAAGCTGCGTCAGCAAAGCAGCGAAATCGCCGCGCGGCTGATCGAGCTCGAAAGCAAAGCGTACGAACTGGCCGGCGGCGAATTCAATCTTGGTTCTCCGAAGCAGATCGGTCAGATCTTCTTCGAGAAGCTTGAATTGCCGGTCGTCAAGAAGACGCCGAGCGGCGCGCCGTCGACCGACGAAGAAGTACTGCAAAAGCTCGCCGAAGACTATCCGCTGCCGAAAATCCTGCTCGAGCATCGCGGCCTGTCGAAGCTGAAATCCACCTACACCGACAAGCTGCCGCGCATGGTCAATGCGCAGACCGGCCGCGTGCATACGAATTACGCACAGGCGGTCGCGGTGACCGGGCGGCTCGCGTCGAACGATCCGAACCTGCAGAACATTCCGGTGCGCACCGGCGAAGGCCGCCGCATTCGCGAGGCGTTCATCGCGCCGCCTGGACACAAACTCGTGTCCGCCGATTATTCGCAGATCGAACTACGCATCATGGCGCACATCTCCGGCGACGAATCGCTGATGCGCGCGTTCTCGCAAGGCGAGGATATTCACCGCGCTACGGCTGCCGAGATCTTCAGTGTGACGCCGCTCGAAGTGTCGAACGATCAACGGCGCGTCGCGAAGGTCATCAACTTCGGCCTGATCTACGGGATGAGCGCGTTCGGCCTGTCGGCCAACCTCGGCATCACGCGCGACGCGGCGAAGATGTATATCGACCGTTATTTCGCGCGCTATCCGGGCGTCGCGCGTTATATGGACGAGACGCGTTTGAGCGCGAAGGCGAAGGGTTACGTCGAAACCGTGTTCGGCCGCCGTCTGTGGCTGCCGGAAATCAACGGCGGCAACGGGCCGCGTCGGCAGGCAGCAGAGCGCGCGGCAATCAATGCGCCGATGCAGGGTACGGCCGCCGACCTGATCAAGCTGTCGATGATCGCGGTGCAGAAGTGGATCGAAGATTCGAAGATCGGCACGCGCATGATCATGCAGGTGCACGACGAACTGATTCTCGAAGTGCCGGACGCCGAATTGTCGGAAGTGCGCAAGCGTCTGCCTGAACTGATGTGCGGCGTGGCCGCGCTGAAGGTGCCGCTGGTCGCCGAGGTCGGCGCCGGGCTGAACTGGGAAGAGGCGCACTGACATTGCCATGACACGCGCGCGATAACGTCGTGTGCATGTCACACATGGGTTTTGAAGACTTGTGGCTACCCGTGTGGGTCGAGGACAATCGGTCCGGAACGGCGCCTTCGTGCGCGGCGTCGCGACGCATAATTCATCGGCTACACGGAGAGTGCAATGCATCGATTTATCGTCGTTGGCGGAGGTGCGGGCGGACTGGAACTGGCGACCCGTCTTGGCGATCGCTACGGCGCCGGCAAGAAGGGCAAGGATGCGAAGGCCCTTGTCACGCTGGTCGACCGCAATCCGACCCATATCTGGAAGCCGCTGCTGCACGAGGTGGCGGCCGGCAGCATGGATCCGTTCACGCAGGAACTCGAATACGCGGCGCAGGCGCGCTGGCACGGCTTCGAGTTCCAGCAGGGCGAGCTGACCGGGCTCGACCGTGCGAGCCGTCGCATCACGCTGGGCACCGTGCTCGACGACGACGGCGCCGAACTGCTGCCAGAGCGCGTGCTCGAGTACGACACGCTGGTCATCGCGATCGGCAGTACCACGGCCTTCTTCGGCGTCCCGGGCGCGGCCGAATTCTCCATTGCACTCGATACCGTCGGCCAGGCCGAGCGTTTCCGCAAACGCCTGATCGCGGCCTGCATGCGCGCCGAGCATCAGGCCCACGAGCCGGTCGAATCGCGCCCGGGCCCCGGCACCTGGACGACCAGCGAACCGCGTATTCAGGTGGCGATCGTCGGCGGCGGCGCGACCGGGGTCGAGTTGTCGGCGGAATTGCGCAATACCGCCCAGGTGTTGTCCGCGTACGGGTTGCACAAGCTCGACCCGCGCCATGACGTCGGCATCGTGTTGATCGAGGCGGGGCCGCGTATTCTGCCGGCGCTGCAGGAACGTGTCTCTACGGCTACCGCCGAATTGCTGACCAAGCTCGGCGTGAAGCTGATGATCGGCGAAACCGTGGCCGAGGTTGCGCCCGGCTTTATCCGGACCGCCAGCGGTCACACGGTGCGCGCCGATCTGACGGTGTGGGCGGCCGGCATCAAGGCGCCGGCGGTGCTGGGGCAACTCGACGGGCTGCCGGTCAACCGGCTCGGCCAGCTGTCCGTGCGCCGCACGCTGCAAACCGAAATCGACGACAACATCTTCGCGCTCGGCGACTGCGCCGCTTGCGAGTGGCCGGGCAACGAGCGCAACGTGCCGCCGCGCGCGCAGGCCGCGCACCAGCAGGCAACGTTTTTGCTGAAGGCGCTGGCGGCCCGCCTCGAGAACCGGCCGCTGCCGGAATTCACCTATCGCGACTTCGGCTCGCTGGTGTCGCTCGGCCACTTCAGCGCGGTCGGCAATCTGATGGGCGGGGTGATCGGCGGCAACATGCTGATCGAAGGGCTGTTCGCGCGCTTCATGTACATGTCGCTGTACCGGCTGCATATCGCCGCGCTGCACGGCTATCCGCGCATGGTGCTCGACACGTTCGCGCACTGGCTGCGCCGCACCACGCTGCCGCGCGTCAAGCTGCACTGAGGCGCGCGCGCTGCGCTCATGGTTGAATCTGCAACGGGATGCGCTCCGCGCGTATCCTGTTGCATCCGATCAACCAACCGAGGAGCGCCGCATGCTGGAACCCGAAATCGACAGCCTGATCCCGCACGTTCCGTTTGACCGCCGTACCTTCATCAAGGCCGCGCTCGGCACCGGCTTCGCCGCGGCCGTGCTGCCGGTGTCGGCGCAGACCATCCACACCGACAGCGACGGCCTCGAAGCCGGCGAAGTCGCGTTCCAGTCGGGCGGCACGCTGGTGCCGGCCTATCGCGCGCAACCGAAGGGCAAGACCGATCTGCCGGTGATCCTCGTCGTGCATGAAATTTTCGGCGTGCACGAGCATATCGCCGACGTCTGCCGGCGCTTCGCGAAGCAGGGCTATCTGGCGATCGCGCCCGACCTGTACGAGCGGCAAGGCGACCCGACCGTCTTCACGAGCATGCAGCAGTTGAACGAGCAACTGGTCAGCAAGGTGCCCGACCAGCAGGTGCTGGCCGATCTGGATGCGGCCGCTGCGTGGGCGGGCGCGCATGGCGGCGACTTGAACCGGCTGGGCGTGAACGGCTTTTGCTGGGGCGGGCGCATCGCGTGGCTATACGCGGAGCACAATCCGCGCGTGAAGGCGGGCGCGGCCTGGTATGGCCGCGTGACGGGCGCGAAGACCGAGAACACGCCGGCCAATCCGATCGATCTCGTCGCGAATCTGCATGCGCCGGTGCTCGGAATGTACGGGCGCCAGGATCAGAGCATTCCGCAGGACACGCTCGAGCAGATGAAACAGGCGATCGCGCGAGGTCCCGCGGTGGGGCGCGGCTCGCAGTTCGTCGTGTACGACGATGCGGGCCACGCGTTCTTCGCGGACTACCGGCCGAGCTATCGCAAGGCCGATGCGGAGGATGGCTGGCGTCGCGCGCTGGTGTGGTTCAAGCAGCACGGCGTCGCGTGACGCGCGCGGCCGGCGCTTCAGGGCTTAAGGATTCGGGCCGGTCGCGACCGGCCGCTTCGGGTCCGAACTCCATTCGCTCCACGAGCCCGCGTACAACGCGGAGCCGTGCAGGCCGGCAATTTCCATCGCGAGCGAATTGACACAGGCGGTCACGCCCGAGCCGCATTGCAGCACCACGTGCTCGGGCGGGGTGTCGCCGAGCAGCGCGTGGAATTCCTCGCGCAGCGTGTGGGCGGGCTTGAAGCGGCCGTCGGCGGTCAGATTGTCCTTGAAGAAGCGATTCAGCGCGCCCGGGATATGGCCGCCGACGCGATCGAGCGTCTCGTTTTCGCCGCGATAGCGGTCGGCCGCGCGCGCATCCACGACCACGCGTTCCTTCGAGCCGAGATTGCGCTCGACCGTCTGTGCATCGACGGTGACCGCGAGCGGCGCGGCCGGCTTGAAGTCGCCGGTGTCCTGGGCGGGCGCGTCCTGCGTCAACGGCTGGCCGGCGGCTTGCCAGGCCTGCAATCCGCCGTCGAGCAGCGCCACCGCGTCGTGACCGAGCCAGCGCAACAGCCACCAGATTCGCGCCGCGTACATGCCTCCTTGCGCGTCGTAAGCGACGACCTGCTGGCCCTGCTTGAGCCCGCGCGATTTGAGCGTCTCGACGAGCCGCGCGCGATCCGGCAACGGATGCCGGCCGTTCGAGCCGGTCTTCGGCCCGGACAGATCGCGATCGAGATGCAGAAAATGCGCACCCGGCAGATGGCCGGCCAGATAGGCTTTTTCGCCCGCCTCCGGATCGGTGAGATCGAACCGGCAGTCGATCACGAAGACGCTGCCCGGCGCGGCGGCGAGCCGCTCGGCCAGATTGGTCGCGGAGATCAGGGTGGTGTAGTGGGTATGGGGCATGATGTCTCCTCGATGCAGGCGATGGCGGCTCCGGGCCGCGTGTTTCGATGCGGCGGGCGGGTGGCCGGTCTATGTGGGTAGTCTAAACAAAAAAGACGGGCCGCAGCCCGTCTTTCCTTGTGTTGCTTGCAGCACCAGGCGGCGCGGCTCAGATCGTGCCGAGCTCGCGGCGCAAGAACTCGTGGAAGTGCTGCATGCCGTCTTCCATCGGGCTCTGATACGGACCGACCTGCGACTCGCCGCGCTCCATCAGCGCGAGCCGGCCGGCGTCCATGCGCTCGGCGATTTCATCGTCTTCGCGGGCCGTCTCCATATAGGCGGCGCGCTCGGCTTCGACGAAGTCGCGTTCGAACAGCGCGATTTCCTCGGGGTAATAGAACTCCACCACGTTGGTGGTTTGCTGCGGACCGCGCGGAATCAGCCACGACACGACCAGCACGTGCGGGTACCACTCGATCATGATGCCCGGGTAGTACACCATCCAGATCGCGCCGAACTCGGGCGGGTTGCCGCCGCGAAAGCGCAGCACTTCGTCGTGCCACTTGCGGTATGTCGGGCTGCCCGGCTGCTCGAGCGCCTTGTGCACGCCGACCGTCTGCACGCTGTACCAGTCGCCGAACTCCCACGTCAGATCGTCGCAATTGACGAAGCTGCCCAGGCCCGGATGGAACGGCGCGACGTGATAGTCCTCCAGATAGACCTCGATGAAGGTCTTCCAGTTGTAGTTGCACTCGTGGACTTCGACGTGATCGAACATGAAGCCCGAAAAATCGAAGTGGCGGCTCGGGCCGAGGCGCGCGAGATCTTTCGCGACATCGCGGCCCTGCGCCTCGAACAGCAGGCCTTGCCAGTTCTGCAGCGGTGTCGCGCCGAGATTCAGGCAGGGGTTGTCCGCGAAATGCGGCGCGCCGAGCAGCTCGCCTTTCAGGTCATAGGTCCACCGATGCAGTGGGCAGACGATGTTCTGCGTCTGGCCGCGGCCGTTGAGCATGATGGCCTGGCGATGCCGGCAGACGTTCGACAGCAGTTCGACTTGCGACTGCTGGTTACGGACGAGCACCCGCCCCTCGCGTTCGCTGGGCAAGGCAAAATAATCCCCCGCTTCGGGCACCATCAGATCGTGGCCGACGTAGCGAGGACCTTTCTTGAAAAGGGTGTCGATTTCGCGCGTAAGAAGCGCTTCGTCAAAGTAAGCCGTGACTGGCAGCTGGCTGTGGACAGACCGCAACTGCAATGCATTGCTCAGATTGGACATTCCCACTCCCGTGAAGACGTGAAAGCAGTGAACAACCCAACCATCGATAGATTCGATTTAGGGAACCGGCGATTATACCTGTTTCCCCGCTGCTGGGGCGCTTAAGTGACTGATTTGGGTCAAAAATGTCGAGAAAGTTCGGCATTTTCGCCGCAGACCCTCGGATTTTTTTCTGCGAGACTTGCGGGTCGAAGCGCTGCAAAAGCGTGCGGCGAAAAAGGTGCAAACGGGGTGGCAAGGCGGAGCGCGCGGTCGCGAGAGGGTCGAACCTGGCGCTTTTGCCGTAGAATGTCCGACTTGTTTTAATTTTGCGACTATTCATGGCGAAGACCGCATCGAAAGATTCCCCCGTCGCGTCAGCCGAATCCGGCGACAACGCGCCGCTGCCGGAGAATTACGAGGCTGCGCAGGCGGAACTGGAAGAGCTCGTCGCGCGCATGGAAGGCGGCAGCCTGAGCCTCGAGGAATCGCTGGCCGCGTACCGTCGCGGCGCGGCACTTGTCGCATTCTGTCAACAGCAGCTCGAGAAGGTCGAGCAGCAGGTGCGGGTGCTGGATGGCGAGACGCTCAAGCCGTTACCCATGAATACCGCAGGCACAGCCGCTACTGAAAGCGGGGACGACCTATGACATTCGAACAATGGACGCGCTCGGTGCTCGAACGCGTCGAAACGGCGCTGGAAAACTACCTGCCGGCCGAGACCACCGAACCCGCCAAACTGCATGAAGCGATGCGCTACGCAGTGCTCGGCGGCGGCAAACGGGTGCGGCCGCTCTTGTGCCACGCGGCCGGCGAGCTGACCGGCGCGCGCGCCGAGTGCCTCGACGCGGCCGCGGCCGCGCTGGAAATGATCCACGTGTATTCGCTCGTGCACGACGACATGCCGTGTATGGACGACGACGAACTGCGCCGCGGCAAGCCGACGGTCCACGTCAAGTATGACGAAGCGACCGCGCTGCTGGTCGGCGACGCGCTGCAGTCGCAGGCATTCGTGGTGCTGACTTCGGACGTGCTGGCGCCGCAGCAACAGGCGTCGCTGGTGCGCGAACTCGCATTCGCGAGCGGCTCGCTCGGCATGTGCGGCGGGCAGGCGATCGATCTGGCGAGCGTCGGCCATACGCTGACGCGCCCGCAACTCGAAACCATGCACCGGATGAAAACCGGCGCGCTGCTGCGCGCGGCCGTGCGCATGGGCGCGCTGGCCGGCGACACGCCGGATGCGGACGCCCTGCGTTCGCTCGACGCATATGCCGCCGCGGTCGGCCTCGCGTTTCAGGTCGTCGACGACATTCTCGACGTCACGACCGACTCCGCGACGCTCGGCAAGACCGCCGGCAAAGACGCGAAGGACGGCAAGCCGACCTACGTGTCGATTATCGGGCTCGACGCGTCGCGCGCGCTCGCCGCGCAACTGCGCAGCGACGCCCACGCCGCGCTCGCGCCGTTCGGCGCGCGCGCACAGCGCCTTGCCGAACTGGCCGACCTGGTGGTGAACCGGGTCAGCTGAACGCGAAAGCCCGCCGCCGCGCACCTTCCATCCCCGGGGTGCATGTATGAAGTGCGGGCGCGTAAGTTTTCCTACAATGGAACGACGATGTACGACTTGCTGAAAACCATCGACGACCCGGCAGCCCTGCGCCGCCTCGATCGCCGCCAATTGCAACCGCTTGCCGACGAGTTGCGCGCCTTTGTGCTCGACAGCGTGTCGCAGACGGGCGGCCATCTCTCGTCCAACCTCGGCACGGTCGAGTTGACCATTGCTCTGCACTATGTGTTCGACACGCCGCACGACCGCATCGTCTGGGACGTGGGCCATCAAACCTATCCGCACAAGATCCTGACCGGCCGCCGCGACCAGATGCACACGCTGCGTCAGCTGAACGGCATTTCGGGCTTCCCGAAACGCGACGAATCCGAGTACGACACGTTCGGCACCGCGCATTCGAGCACGTCGATTTCGGCCGCGCTCGGCATGGCGGTCGCGAGCAAGCTGCAGGGCGACAACCGGATGGGCATCGCCGTGATCGGCGACGGCGCGATGACGGCCGGCATGGCCTTCGAGGCGATGAACAACGCGGGCGTCGAAGACGACGTGCCGCTGCTGGTGATCCTCAACGACAACGATATGTCGATCTCGCCGCCGGTCGGCGCGCTCAATCGCCATCTCGCGCGTCTGATGTCGGGCCGCTTCTACGCGGCTGCGCGCGCCGGCGTCGAACGCGTGCTGCGCGTCGCGCCGCCGATGCTCGATCTCGCCCGCAAGCTCGAAGAGCACGCGAAGGGCATGATCGTGCCGGCTACGCTGTTCGAAGAGTTCGGCTTCAACTACATCGGCCCGATCGACGGTCACGACCTCGACTCGCTAATCCCGACGCTGCAGAACATCAAGGAACTGCGCGGTCCGCAATTCCTGCACGTCGTCACGAAGAAAGGCCAGGGTTACAAGCTGGCCGAAGCCGATCCGGTGCTGTACCACGGCCCGGGCAAGTTCAATCCGGCCGAGGGCATCAAGCCGGCGGCGACGCCGTCGAAGAAGACCTACACCCAGGTGTTCGGCGAATGGCTGTGCGACGCGGCCGAACTCGATTCGCGCGTGGTTGGCATTACGCCGGCAATGCGCGAAGGCTCGGGCCTCGTCGAATTCGAAAAGCGCTTCCCGGATCGCTACTTCGACGTCGGCATCGCCGAGCAGCACGCGGTGACCTTCGCCGGCGGTCTCGCCGCGGACGGCATGAAGCCGGTCGTCGCGATCTACTCGACGTTCCTGCAACGCGCGTATGACCAACTGATCCACGACGTCGCACTGCAGAACCTGCCGGTCGTGTTCGCAATCGACCGCGCGGGCCTCGTCGGCGCGGACGGCGCGACTCACGCCGGCGCGTACGACCTCGCGTTCATGCGCTGCATCCCGAACATGACCGTGATGGCGCCGTCGGACGAAAACGAGTGCCGCCAGATGCTGTACACCGCGCTGCAACAGCCGAACCCGACCGCGGTGCGTTATCCGCGCGGCGCGGGAACCGGTGTCGCGACGGTCAAGCAGATGAGCGCGCTGCCGATCGGCAAGGGCGAAGTGCGTCGCGAGACCTCGCAACCGGCCGGCAAGCGGATCGCGATTCTGGCGTTCGGCACGATGGTCGCGCCGTCGCTGGCGGCGGCCGAGCAGCTCGACGCCACCGTCGCGAACATGCGCTTCGTGAAGCCGCTCGACGCCGACCTCGTGCGCCAGCTCGCCGAAACCCACGACGCGATCGTTACCGTCGAAGAAGGCTGCATCATGGGCGGCGCGGGCTCGGCCTGCGTCGAAGCCCTGCTCGAGAGTGGGGTTATGCGACCCGTACTACAATTGGGCCTCCCCGACCGGTTCATCGATCACGGGGACCCGGCCAAGCTGCTCGCCGCGTGCGGTCTGGACGCAGCGGGTATCGCCCGGTCGATCCGCGAACGCTTTCTTGCAAGCGGCGCGGTCGGCGGTCAATCGTCGGTGAAGCGCGTCGCTTAAAGCGCGCTATCGCTGGTCGTAGCGCCAGTGCCGCCGTCATGCGACGGCGGCCGCGGCAATCTCCAGTTTGAACGAACGGGCGTTGCGACCCGTCACCCAACGCCGGCGAGAGCCGGCGTTCGCCGTTGCGCGTACTGATCCGCACGGCCGCTGGGCGCCGCGAAGCTGTCGCTTGTGCGACAGGTTACGAAGCAACGAAACGAGGCGCGGCCCGGCGCTTTCCAGAAAGGACAAAAGAATGAATCAGATGAATCCCGCCTTTGTGATGCCCGATGTGCAAAGCACGCCCGACACCCGCCAGATCCCGATCCAGCGCGTCGGCGTGAAGGGCGTGCGGCATCCGTTGACGGTGCGCACGCAAGCCGGCGACGTGCAGCCGACCGTCGGCACCTGGAACCTCGACGTGCATCTGCCGGCCGAGCAGAAGGGCACGCACATGTCGCGCTTCGTCGCGTTGCTCGAAGAGAACAAGGCGCCGCTCGACGCGGCCACCTTCCGCACGATGCTCGCCACAATGCTCGCAAAGCTCGAGGCCGAGGCGGGCCGTATCGAAGTGTCGTTCCCGTACTTTGTGAACAAGACCGCGCCGGTGTCGGGCGTGCAAAGCCTGCTCGACTACGAAGTGACGCTGACCGGCGACACCCGTAACGGCGCGACGCGGCTGTTTCTGAAAGTGCTGGTGCCGGTCACGAGCCTGTGCCCGTGCTCGAAGAAAATCTCGCAGTACGGCGCGCACAATCAGCGCTCGCACGTGACGATCAATGCCGAGCTGAACGGCGACGTCGCGGTCGAAGAACTGGTGCGGATCGCCGAGGAAGAGGCGTCGTGCGAACTGTGGGGGCTGCTCAAGCGCCCGGACGAGAAGTTCGTGACCGAGCGCGCGTATGAGAATCCGAAGTTCGTCGAAGACCTCGTGCGCGACGTCGCGCAGCGTCTGAATGCGGACGAGCGCGTGGTCGCCTATGTGCTCGAAGCCGAGAACTTCGAGTCGATCCACAATCACAGCGCGTATGCGGTGATCGAGCGGGATAAGCGGGGCGCTTAAAAGGCGTGCCGTCGATGCGTGGACCGGGTTGTCGCGCATCGGCTCCAAGTATGAAAAAAAGCCGCTTCTTGAAGCGGCTTTTTTTCGCATTGTGTTCGCGCAGACCGCGGCGCTTGCGCTCATTGTCGCGGGAGTTGCGGTTCCCGGCTTCGCTTCAATGCGCGAGCGAGCTCAAATCCCAGCGCGGCTTCACCGTGAACGCGTAGTCATTGCCGGCCTGCTCGGGCCAGCGTTGCAGACGCAGCGCGCCGGCCAGCGCGATCATCGCGCCGTTGTCCGTGCACAGCGACAGGTCCGGATAGTGCACGAAGAAATTGCGCTTCTGCGCAGCCGCCGACAGCGCTTCGCGCAACTGCCGGTTCGCGCCGACGCCGCCCGCGACCACCAGCCGGTTCAGCTTCGTGCGCTTGAGCGCCGCCAGCGACTTGGCCGCCAGCACTTCAACGGCGGCATCGACGAAACCGCGCGCCAGATCGGCCTTCGACTGCTCGCAGATATTCGCGCCGCCGAGCTTGTTGGCATTCGTCAGCACCGCGGTCTTCAGGCCGCTGAAGCTGAAATCGAGGTCGCCGGAATGTAGCATCGGACGCGGCAGCACGACCGCGCCGGGCGTGCCGAATTCCGCCAACCGCGATACTTCCGGGCCGCCCGGGTAGCCGAGGCCGAGCAGCTTGGCGGTTTTGTCGAACGCTTCGCCGGCGGCGTCGTCGAGCGTCTCGCCGAGCGTCTCGTAGATGCCCACGTCGGTCACGCGCATCAACTGCGTATGACCGCCGGACACCAGCAACGCGACGAACGGGAACGGCGGCGGTTCGTCGACGAGCAGCGGCGACAGCAGATGCCCTTCGAGATGGTGGATACCGATGGTCGGCTTGTTCCAGGCCATCGCCAGCGAATTGGCGACGCTCGCGCCGACCAGCAGCGCTCCCGCGAGCCCCGGGCCCTGCGTGTAGGCGATCGCGTCGATGTCGCTGCGCGCGACGCCGGCGCGCTCCATCACCTCTTCGAGCAGCGGCAGCGCGCGGCGGATATGGTCGCGCGACGCCAGTTCCGGCACCACGCCGCCATACTCCCGGTGCATCGCAATCTGCGAATGCAGCGCGTGCGCGAGCAGGCCGCGCTCCGTGTCGTAGAGCGCGAGACCGGTTTCGTCGCAGGAGCTTTCGATGCCGAGAACGAGCATGATGAATCGCTTGAGCCGGACGCGCGAACGCGCGCCCGAAAGTGAAAGGTAAGCCTGAAAGTATAGCAGCGCGGTGCAACGGCCGCCGGCCGCCCCCTCTGCCGGCGAGGGCCCGCAGGTACAATGCGGCCCCATGGAATCCTTCGATATCGCGGTAATTGGCGCGGGCGCGGCCGGCATGATGTGCGCGGCCGTGGCCGGGCAACTCGGCCGGCGCGTCGTGCTGATCGACCACTCGCAGCGGCTCGCGGAAAAAATCCGCATTTCCGGCGGCGGCCGCTGCAACTTCACGAATCTGAATGCGGGGCCGGCGAACTACCTGTCGGCGAATCCGCATTTTTGCCGTTCCGCGCTCGCGCGCTACACGCCGCGCGACTTCATGGCGCTGCTGAAGCAGCATCGAGTTACGTGGCACGAGAAGCACAAAGGCCAGCTGTTCTGCGACCAGTCGAGCGACGCAATCATCGACGTGCTCAAGCGCGAATGCGATGAGGGGCGAGTCGCGTGGCGCGCCCCGCTGGCGGTGGAACAGGTGGGCCAGGACGGCCAGGGCCAGTTCACGCTGGGCACTTCGGCCGGGACGATTGAGGCCCGCGCGCTGGTGATCGCCACCGGCGGGCTGTCGATCCCGAAGATCGGCGCGACCGATTTCGCGTACCGGCTCGCCAAGCAATTCGGCCACAAGCTGATCGATACGCGCCCGGCGTTGGTGCCGCTGACCTTCGCGCCCGCAGACTGGGAGCCGTTCGCGGCGCTCTCGGGGGTGTCGCTCGAAGTGCAGCTGTCGACCGGTAATAAGAAGACCGGCGCCGAATTCACCGAAGACCTGCTGCTGACGCACCGCGGTCTGTCGGGCCCCGGCGTGCTGCAGATTTCGAGCTACTGGCAGCCGGGCGAACCGATCCATATCAACCTGCTGCCGGAACGCGACGCGGCGGCCGAGCTGATCGAGGCCAAAAGCAGCACCAGGCGGCAAATCGCCAATCTGCTGTCCGAGTGGGTGCCGCAACGGCTCGCACATGTGTGGCTCGACACCCATCAGGTGCCCGCCGACGCCCGCCTTGCCGATCTGCCGGACAAGACGCTACGCCGCATCGGCGAGGCGCTGTCACGCTGGACGCTCACCCCCAACGGCACCGAAGGCTATCGGAAGGCCGAGGTGACGCGCGGCGGCGTCGACACGCGCGGCCTGTCATCGACGACGATGATGAGTTCGCGCGTGCCCGGCCTTTACTTCATCGGCGAGGCGGTCGACGTCACCGGCTGGCTCGGTGGCTACAACTTTCAGTGGGCGTGGGCGTCGGGTGTCGCGGCGGGCGAGGCGGCCGCCGGCTATGCGCGGGGGGCTTGACGGCGCGCTGGCTTTGTGAGAAAGCTCTGCTATACTCACCAACCTTTACAAAGTTCCGTTATTGAAAAATGACGACCATCCGCGTAAAAGATAACGAGCCGTTCGAAGTGGCGATGCGCAGATTCAAGCGCACCATGGAGAAAAACGGTTTGCTGACGGAACTTCGCGCTCGCGAGTTTTACGAGAAACCCACCGCCGAACGCAAGCGCAAGAAAGCAGCGGCGGTGAAGCGTCATTTCAAGCGTCTGCGTGGCCAGATGCTGCCGAAAAAGCTCTACTGATTGATTCTGGCGTTGCTGCCCTTTCGCTTGAACGAGCGCCGCGGCAACCTCGAAACCGCTGGCAGCACCACCGGTGCCGTCGCGGAAAACCCGGCCCATCGGGCCAGCCGGCAGGGTCGCATCCACTACGCACATTGCGCCAACCCGCTTGAGGAAGCTGTCCCAAGCGGGTTTTTGTGTTGATGCCGCGGCATGCCGCCGCCGATCCGCCGGTTTTTCAATTTTTCAACGTAATACAGGTGAGTGATGAGTCTCAAGGACCGGATCAACGACGATATGAAAGCTGCGATGCGGGCGCGCGAAACCGAGCGTCTCGGCACGATCCGCCTGCTGCTCGCCGCGATCAAGCAGCGCGAAGTCGATGAGCGCATCACGCTCGACGATGCCGGCGTGACCGCCGTCGTCGACAAGATGATCAAGCAGCGCAAGGATTCGATCAGCCAGTTCGAAGCCGCCGGCCGCACGGACCTCGCGGACAAGGAAAAGGCCGAACTGGCGATTCTGTCCGCCTACATGCCGGAGCAGATGTCCGACGCGGAAATCGCCGCGGAAGTGCAGGCGGCGGTGGCGCAAACCGGCGCGGCCGGTCCGCAGGACATGGGCAAGGTGATGGGCGTGCTGAAGTCCAAGCTCGCCGGCCGCGCCGACATGACCGCCGTCTCCGCACAGGTCAAAGCCGCGCTCGCAAAGTAACCCGCGAGCTCTGGTTCGGGCTGCGCGCCGCGTCGAAGGAGGCGCGCTTGCGGCCCGCTTGCAGTGTCGAGCCCGGTTTCCGGGCCTGGATTTTGAAGCTTCCCTGGCAGCGTCATCTACTGTGATCCCACCGTCATTCCTGCAGGACCTGCTCAACCGCGTCGATATCGTCGACGTGGTCGGCCGGTTCGTGCAGTTGAAAAAGGGCGGCGCGAATTTGATGGGGCTCTGTCCGTTTCACAACGAAAAGAGCCCTTCGTTTACGGTTAGTCCGACTAAACAGTTTTATCACTGCTTCGGCTGCGGCGCGCATGGCACCGCCATCGGGTTCCTGATGGAGCACGTGGGCATGTCGTTTCCCGAAGCGGTCACCGAGCTTGCGCAATCGGTCGGCTTGACCGTGCCGCGCGAGCCTTCGCCCGGCTATGGCGGCGGGGGCAGCGGCGGTTCGGGCGGCTATGCGCCGGCGGCGTCGAAGGCCGTCACCACCGCGCTGTCCGACCTGATGCAGACCGCCTGCGATTACTACCGCAAGCAGTTGCGCGGCGCGCCGGTCGCGATCCAATACCTGAAAAAGCGCGGCCTGACCGGCGAGATCGCCGCGCGTTTCGGCCTCGGCTATGCGCCGGACGGTTGGCAGAACCTTGAGACCGCGTTCCCGAACTATCGCGACGACGCGCTGGTCGAAGCAGGTCTCGTGATCGTCAGCGAAAAGTCCGACGCGCAGGGGCAGAACCGCCGCTACGACCGCTTCCGCGAGCGGATCATGTTCCCGATCCGCAATGTGAAGGGGCAGGTGATCGGGTTCGGCGGACGCGTGCTCGACGGCGGCGAGCCAAAATATCTGAATTCGCCCGAAACCCCGCTATTCAACAAGGGCAGCGAGTTGTACGGGCTGTTCGAGGCCCGTCTGGCGATTCGCGAGCAGCACTACGTGCTGGTCGTCGAAGGTTACATGGACGTGGTCGCGCTCGCGCAACTTGGCTTTCAGAATGCTGTCGCGACGCTCGGCACCGCCTGCACGCCGATTCATGTGCAGAAACTGATGCGCCAGACCGACACGGTCATCTTCAGTTTCGATGGCGATTCGGCCGGCCGCCGCGCCGCGCGCCGCGCGCTCGACGCCTGTCTGCCGCACGCCGCCGACAACCGCACGATCCGCTTCCTGTTCCTGCCGGCCGAGCACGATCCCGACAGCTACGTGCGCGAGTTCGGCACCGAGGCGTTCGCAACCCAGGTCGAACGCGCGATGCCGCTGTCGCAATTCATGCTCAACGAGGTGTTGGCCGGCAAGGAGCTGGATCAGCCGGAAGGCAAGGCGCGCGCGCTGTTCGACGCGAAGCCGCTGTTGCAGGCGCTGCCGGCCAATGCGCTGCGCGCGCAGATCATGCATATGTTCGCGGACCGGCTCGACGTGCCGTTCAGCGAAGTCGCGGCGCTGTGCGAGGTCGATGCGCGGATCGCCGCCGCGGCTCGCGAGGCGCCGGCTCGCAAGGACCGCCGCAGCGTGACCGGGATCGAGGAAAAAACGCTGCGCAATCTGGTGATGCATCCGCGCACGGTCGCGATGCTCGACGAGGAGGCCGAAGAGGCGCTCGTTACCGTGACGCGGCACGCCGAGCTGTTCGCGGAGGTGACCACGCACGCACGCGCGTTGGGCGACTCGGCGGAGTTCCAACTCTTGTCCGATCTCTTGCGAAATGGCGCGAACGCCCCAACTTTCGAGGAAATCTTTCGCAAAATTCTAGACTATGATGAAAACGTCCGGGATTTGCTGCTGAAAGACCCGCAGGATCCAACCGTTATCGAGGAGCGGCGCGAGCAGGAACGGATCGTCGGCGAGGAACTGAAAGCTGCGATTCTGAAGATGCGGTACGACGCTTATTGCGAGCGTCTCGAGCATTTGTCGAGACAATCCCGGCACACGCCGGAAGAGTTCGCGGAGTTGTCGGAGCTCAATCGGAAGCGGGCTGACATGAAGCGTCAGCTCGGGCTGTAACGGTGAGGTCAAAAAACCCGGGTGGTAGAATAAAAGGTTTGTAGCGGTTTGTTTTTCAAGGGTTTTCCTAGCAAAGGCGAAAAGGCGATGCGATGGCAAAGACTACAGGCGGAAATCAGACAACAGGCTCACGCGCTAAAGAGCGCAGCGGAAAAATTACCGAAGCCAAGCTGACTGTATCCGCCCGAAGATCGTCTGCCGTCAACGTCGCCCCGGCTGCCGGGAAGAAGTCGTCGACGACTGCGGCCGCGCAGGCTGCCTCGGTCCGGGCGGCGAAAGCGGTAGCACCGTCGGCCGCGAAGCGGTCAGGTGTCAGAAGCGCAAGGGAAGCGGCTGCCGTTGAGAAAGGTGCGGTAGCGCGCGTGACTCCAGTATCCACGGTTCAACCGGCTGTTGTTCGACAGCCGGGGGTCGAGACTACAGCTGGTACAGCGAACTCCATGACGAAAAAGCTGAACGAAGTATCTGTCGAAGACGATGCAACCCAGGCCGAAGAAACCGCCGCCGCCGCTCCGGGCAAGACGGAGAAGGTCAAGGCTCGCGACCGTCGTGCAAAGGAAAAGGCGCTGCTGAAGGATGCATTCGCGTCGTCGCAGCCCGGCACCGTCGAGGAACTCGAAGAACGCCGCTCCAAACTGCGCGCGCTGATCAAGCTCGGCAAGGAGCGCGGCTTCCTTACCTACGCTGAAATCAACGATCACCTGCCGGACAACTTCACCGAGACCGAGGCGATCGAAGGCATCATCAGCACGTTCAACGACATGGGCGTCGCGGTCTACGAACAGGCCCCGGACGCCGAAACGCTGCTGCTCAACGACAACGCACCCGCGGCTTCGTCGGACGACGAAGTCGAAGAGGAAGCGGAAGTCGCCCTGTCGACCGTCGACTCCGAATTCGGCCGCACCACCGATCCCGTGCGCATGTACATGCGCGAAATGGGCACGGTCGAGCTGCTGACGCGCGAGGGCGAAATCGAAATCGCGAAGCGGATCGAGGACGGCCTCAAGCACATGGTGATGGCCATCTCGGCCTGCCCGACCACGATCGCCGACATCCTTGCGATGGCCGAGCGCGTCGCGAATGACGAAATACGTATCGACGAACTCGTCGACGGCCTGATCGACGCCGACGCGGAAGATGCCGACGGCTTCTCCGCGCAGGAAGCCGAGGCGATCGAAAACGAAGACGAGGAAGCCGAGGAAGAGGACGAAGAGGACGAGGAAGAAGACGATGGCGCCGCGCAAGCGACGGCCAACGCTGCGCAGCTCGAAGCGCTGCGGCGCGCGTCGCTCGAAAAATTCGCGCTGATCAGCGAATGGTTCGACAAGATGCGGCGCGCGTTCGAAAAGGAAGGTTACAAGTCCAAGTCGTATCTGAAGGCGCAGGAAACGATCCAGAACGAACTGATGTCGATCCGCTTTACCGCGCGTACCGTCGAGCGTCTGTGCGACACGCTGCGTGCGCAGGTCGACGAAGTGCGCCAGGTCGAGCGTCAGATCCTGCATACGGTGGTCGACAAGTGCGGGATGCCGCGGGCGGAATTCATCGCGCGTTTCCCCGGCAGCGAAACTGACCTCGAATGGGCCGACAAGATCGTGGCCGAAGGCCATGCGTATAGCGCGATACTCACGCGCAACATCCCGGCGATCCGCGAACAGCAGCAGCGTTTGCTCGATCTACAGGCGCGCGTAGTGCTGCCGCTGAAGGACCTGAAGGAAACCAACCGGCAGATGGCGGCCGGCGAGCTGAAGGCGCGTCAGGCGAAGCGCGAGATGACCGAGGCGAACCTGCGTCTGGTGATTTCGATCGCGAAGAAGTACACGAACCGCGGCTTGCAGTTCCTCGACCTGATTCAGGAAGGCAACATCGGCCTGATGAAGGCGGTGGACAAATTCGAATACCGGCGCGGCTACAAGTTCTCCACGTATGCGACGTGGTGGATTCGTCAGGCCATTACGCGTTCGATCGCCGACCAGGCACGCACGATCCGGATTCCGGTTCACATGATCGAGACGATCAACAAGATGAACCGTATCTCGCGTCAGATTCTGCAGGAAACCGGTCTCGAGCCGGATCCGGCAACGCTGGCGGAAAAGATGGAGATGCCCGAGGACAAGATTCGCAAGATCATGAAGATCGCGAAGGAACCGATCTCGATGGAAACGCCGATCGGCGACGACGACGATTCGCATCTGGGCGACTTCATCGAAGACAACAACACGGTCGCACCGGCCGACGCGGCGTTGCACGCCAGCATGCGCGACGTTGTGAAGGACGTACTCGATTCGCTGACGCCGCGCGAGGCGAAGGTGCTGCGGATGCGCTTCGGGATCGAGATGAGCACCGATCACACGCTCGAAGAGGTCGGCAAGCAGTTCGACGTGACGCGCGAGCGGATTCGTCAGATCGAGGCGAAGGCGCTGCGCAAGCTGCGTCACCCGAGCCGTTCGGACAAGCTGAAGTCGTTCCTCGAAGGAAGTTGAGCGCGGCAGCCGCGGCTGGCCGCGAATGATGCAATCAAAGGGGCCTCCCGGTCGTTTCGCGCGAGCGAGGCGGTTGCGGAGGCCCCTTTTTCGTGTAGTATGTCGGCCAATCGATGAAACGGGCCCGGCCTTTATGACCGGGTCTTTTTCTTCGTGGGCTGGACGCCGTGTTGGTTGCAGGCAGCGGACTCATAATCCGCCTCCGAAAGGACATCGTGGGTTCGAATCCCACCCGGCCCACCAAAGTATCGATAAAAAGGGTTCCGATTTTCGGAACCCTTTTTTGTTTTGGCGGGCTTCGTGCTGCATGCGTCGCACGACCCCGCGCCATTCCGCATCCTTCTCGGTCTGTTCTTCGCGGGGGCTCCGGTGCCCCGTGCATTCGATCTCATACACGTCGCGCGCCTGAGCGACGCTCGCATCGTCGTGGCGTCCCTTTATTCGCGTGCAAACGCACAGAGCCGGTCGCGGCGCGTCGGTAGGCTGGTCCTACAGACAAGAAGTATTCGGTCTGGCGTGAGTGGCATGTCGTTTGCACAGGTCGGCTTCCACGCTCATCCAATAACGAGAACTACCATGCGCTCCGACCACACCACCGCCGATTTAACCGAACCCCAGCCGGCGCCGGGCCCGTCGCTGGAAAATGCGGCCGCCCCTCTGTCGCGACCACCGATGCGCATGCTGACGCGGGTCGCCTTCTGTTTCGCGTGGCTGTTCGGGCTGGAGCCGTTCCTCTCGGCTGCGTCCGAGGATTCGAGCGGATCGAAGCGCGATTCGCATTGAAGCGCCGCGCGCGTTGAAACTTTCGTTTTAAGCGAGAGCAGTTTCTACAGGCTTGCGGTGCCGTTCAGCGATCGCGTGCCTGCGTCTGGGCCTGAGAGACGAGCGGCACGGCGCGTGTTGCGATCTGCCGCCAGCCTTGCCGGGAATAACGGTTGCGCGTCCGCCGCTGGGAGTTCTTCCCATTCACTGGACACTGGACGCCGCCATGCAAACCGATCCCACCGTCGACCCGATTGCCGATCCCGCCAACCAGCCGCTCGACGAACCCGACGAGCAACCGCGGCCATTGCCCGATACGCCGCCCGCAACCGACCCGCTCGCACCCGGTTCGTCGCCGGAGGATGAAGAGGCTGTCAGGCCCTCGCGCCCCGCACCATAAGCCAGGATTGACCGGTATCAGGGAAACTCCGTGTAAAAAAGACCGCGCCTGAGTCGTTAAATCAATACGGAAGCCTTATTAAATTAATTCTTCCGCTTTCCGCACGGGTTTTGTCACGCGGCGGCCGGCGCCGCAATTCACCTCCGGGCAATGCCCGTGCCGAAAGCTTCTTCACGGCGCGTATAGGCTTTATGAAAAAGCCAATGGCAGGCGTTAGCCGAAAGCGGAAATCACCACAGAGCCGGGCGCGCGAGGTTTTGTTGAGATAACAGATCGGCGGCCGGGCCAAGGCCCCTCTCCTTGTGCGGCCAGTGAGCCGCTGCTTGAAAGTGGTGAATTGCAGGGCGGGCAAATCCATCGGTTATTGGGACACGCGTTAATCGACCCGCACGGCAATTGGCTACTCGTCGCAGTAGGCGCGGGAATGACAGGATTAACTCCATTAAGTTCCCAGAATTCGTAAATATTTTTTCTATACTCCCGGATGCCATTCGTTTCAATAGATCCGCGTACGGAAATTCTGCGCATTTATTCGGCATTCTGTTCCGACCCGACTAAGTCATTTGTATTAAGACGGTGTTGCAAACGCACAACTTCGAATATTGAGACATTGCAAATTCGCCTTGGTTGGCGCAGCTCAGCGGCCGACGCAATCTTGTCATAACTGACGGAAAAACAATGACTTAAATCAAGATGGGTGGCTATTGTTGCGAAATTCGAAAAATCCTGTTGCGTGAATTATTGGCGCCGCTATTAGGGTGTCCCCCTACACTCACGCTTCGTTTCAAGGGTGCCCAGCCAAGCTTCACGGCTCGGCCACAGGGCGGTGGCAGATGCTCTCGGCATCGGCCGCTGAGGCGGGTCCCGCTCCCCGTAAATTTTTCGAATTGGAGTTCCCATGAAAAAGAGTCTCATCGTCGTTGCGGCTGCCGCATCGTTCGCTTCCGTCGCACACGCACAAAGCAGCGTGACCCTGTACGGTCTGCTCGACGCAGGCCTGACGTACACCAGCAACGTTGCTGGCAACGCTAAGTGGGCAGCAGGCAGCGGCGGCATCAACCAGAGCATGTTCGGCCTGCGCGGTTCGGAAGATCTGGGCGGCGGTCTGAAGGCAATCTTCACGTTGGAAAGCGGCTTCAACATCAACAACGGCGGCCTGGGTAACAACGGCGGCATCTTCAACCGTCAGGCATTCGTCGGTCTGTCGAGCGCACAATTCGGTACCGTCACGCTGGGCCGTCAGTACGACGCAGCTCAAGACTACCTCGCACCGCTGACCGCAACGGGCAGCTGGGGCGGCACGTTCTTCGCGCACCCGTACAACAACGACAACCTGAACACCAACGGTGGTCTGTCGGTTAACAACTCGATCAAGTACTCGAGCGCAAACTACGCTGGCTTCACGTTCGGCGGCACGTACGGCTTCTCGAACCAGGCTGGCAACTTCGCGAACAACCGCCAGTACAGCCTCGGTGCTGCATACCAGTGGCAAGGCCTGCACCTCGGTGCTGCTTACGCCCAGCAGAACAACCCGGCTGGCAACCGCACGGGCGCTTCGGACGGCGTCGTTGCGAACGCAGGCGGCGTGATCAACGCAGCTCAATTCCGTCAGCGTCAGTTCGGCGCAGCGGCTTCGTATGACCTCGGCCCGGCAACCGTCGGTCTGGCATGGACGCAATCGCGTATCGACAACCTGGTCGGCGCAGCAGTTGGTCAGCGTCAAGGTCACACCAACAACTACGAAGTCAACGGTAAGTACAACCTGACGCCGGCAATGGCTCTGGGCATCGCTTACACGTTCACCGACTCGCGTGGCTACGGCGTGAACGAAGCTGGCAACGACATGAAGACCCGTTACCACCAGATCGGCCTGCAGGCTGACTACTCGCTGTCGCGTCGCACCGACGTGTACGCTCAGGCTGTGTACCAGCACGCAATGGGCGACGGCGGCGTGGCTTCGATCTACAGCGGCGACAACACGGTTCCGACCTCGTCGTCGAAGAACCAGACGGCTGCTACGATCGGTCTGCGTCACCGCTTCTAAGCTTCCACAGAAGCTGCCTGTAGTACAAAAAGGTGCCGTTCGCGGCACCTTTTTTTATGCGTGCGGCAAATGCACAAACCGGCGAGCCGGCTTGCCGCGCGACAGGCGAAAAAAAAAACGACGCCCCGAGGGGCGCCGCTTTGCCGTTACGATGCGGAAAATCGCCTGTTAGAAAATCGTCCGCAGACCGAGTGCAACACCGGTCTGATTGTTGCGGCCCGGCAGTTCGACCGAAGCCGCGCCCGACACCTTATTGAAATCGACGGTGCCGTACACCTCGGTGCGCTTCGACAGCGCATATTCGGCGAGGCCCACGAACGTGTAGCGGTAGCCGCTGTCGAGCTGACCGTTGCCGATCGCCGCATTGGACATGTGGTCGTAATACGCGGCGCCCGTCAGCGTGAGCGCGCGGGTGGCCTGCCAGGTGACGCCGGCGAACGGGCCATTGTCGATGCGGCCCGAGCCCTTCACGATATCGACACCCGGCACGAGCGTTTGCTGCGCGAGCGCGCTGTCGACAAAGCCGGTGTCGTCCTTCGAATGCAGATAGCCGACGTAGACCTTCGTCGAGCTGAACGCATAGACCGCGTTCGCGTTGAAGGTGGTCTGCTTGTGATTGCTGTTGTCGCTGTTCTGCTGAACGCCGGCCGCGACGCTAAGCGGCCCGGCCACGTACGACAGCGTGAAGCCGTACATATTGCCCGCGCCGAGATGGCCCGGCACCTGGCCCGAGAAGCCGCCTTCGCCGGTCGACGTAGAGTCGGTGCCGAACGAGTACATCGCCGCCACCGTCAGGCCGTTGAACGTGCCGGTGTACTTGACCGCGTTGTCCGCATAGAGCCCCGCGCCGAGTGCGCCGGGCAGCCACGAGTTCTCGGCATAATTGCCGACGGTCAGCGGGTCGTAGGTGTCGCCGAGCAGGTCGAACAGCGGCGTCTTCTGACGGCCGAGCGTGAGCGTGCCGTAGCGGCTGCTCAAGCCGACATACGCGTTGCGGTTGAAGATGCGGTGGCTATCGGACGCCGCGCCGTTCTGCAGGTCGATACCGCTTTCCAGATCGAAGATCGCCTTGATGCCGCCACCAAGGTCTTCCGAGCCGCGCAGACCCCAGCGGCTATTGGTGATCGCACCGTTCGTCATGAACAGGCGGTTGTCGTTGCTGGCGTTCGAGTTGGTCAGATAGCGCACGCTGACGTCGGCGACGCCGTACAACGTGATCGAACTTTGCGCGGCGGCCTGTTCCGCCGTGAGTGCGAGGGCGGCGCCGCCGAGCAGCGCGGCGCTCCTGAGAAGACGGGTGTGTCTCACTGAGTTTCCTGCGTGTGGAGAGAGAGATTTATCGTTGGACGCGGCGCGCGGATCGCCCGCGGCGCCGGGCGCGCCGATGATAGACGACGGCCCGCGCGCCTCACTCGAAGTGTTGCTGCAATAACGTATTGCGCTTTCTGACAATTGCGTCCGCATTGCTAACAAGATTTGACTTTTGCCCAAGCGGGCTTCGAGTAGTCTCGAGCGGGTTGATCCATGGACACCCATTCTCCGCGACGCTGGCTCATGTTTCGTGCGGACGGGTATTGATGCATGAATATCCCTTCTACCGAATCCACCGCGACATGGCCGAAAGTGCAGGACTTGACCGACGAACAGTGGTTGCGTGTCGCGCCGCTGCTGGCCGAGTCGCTGAACGGCGGACCTCGCCGCGGACGCCCGTCGCACGATGTGCGCCGCGTGCTCGACAGCGTGATGTGGGTGCTTCACACGCGCGCGCCGTGGAGCGCGATGCCGGAGGGCTATGTCCCGTACCAGAGCGCGCATCGTTACTATCTGCGCTGGAAAAAGTCCGGCGTGATGACCGCGATCATGTTCGCGCTGTTCAGTACCGACGACGTGCTCGAAACTCGCGCCACGCGTAGAGCCGCCCGCGTCCGGTAGCAGACAGAACGAAGCAACAACAGAAGGGCCGTCGACTAGATCTGTTCCCGCCCGAACTCGCACAGCCGCTGCAGATCGAGCACGTCGATCTGGTTATACGACAGCCGCAAGATCCGCAGCTTCTCGAGGTTCTGCAGTGCCTGATTGATCCGTTGTCGCGACACGCCCGCGAGCAGCCCGACTTCCTCCTGCGAGATTGCCAGCGTGCGCCCGGTGTCCGGATACAGATCGGGATTGAACAACTGGGCGAGCGACTGCGCGACACGCGAGTCCACATCGAGCAGCCGGCTGTTCTGGATCGACGCGATGAATTCCCCCATCCGGTTGTTCAACTGCCGGATCACGAAGCCCGTGAACGGCAGGCTCGTTTCGAGCAGCGCATGGAACGTCGCCGACGGCACGAACATTACCAGCGACGGCTGGATGGCCGCCACATCGTATTTGCGCAATTCGCGCTTGATCACGCTGCCTTCACCGAACCAGCCGCCCGGCGGCACGCCCGACAGCGTGCAGCTGCGGCCCGACGCGTTGTAGATCGCCAGCTTGATGAGTCCGGAATGCACGCCGATCCAGTAGTCGGACGGTTCGCTGCGGCGCGCGATCCACGCGCCGCCTTCAAGCTGTTCGGCATGTGCGCTGGCTAGCACCAGCGCCCGATGCTCCGCCGCCAACGCGCGAAACCACGCGCAGTTGGCGAACAGCCGTTCGAGCTCGGCGGGCGCGACGCGTGAGCACGGCGGCCGGGTTTCGGCGTGGTCGGTGAGCGGAGCGTCGTTCATCGGCAATAAGCGGCTTGAGCGGTGGTAGCAACGGTTGAAGCAGGATAGCGCTGCGCGAACCAGGGGCGCAATGCGGGCCACGAGACTCTGTCATTTGAATGACAGACAGTTCGCGATGACAATTGCTAGGCTGGGGCTTGTTGCCAACGTGAAGGGCCGGCAGCAGGTCCCGGTTTGCCAATCAGAACGATCATCGGCGCGGCTCGCGCCCAAGGAGACTCCGCAATGACGCAGCATATGTTCGACGAAGGTCTCGAGCGGCGCGAGGCCAATTATGTCCCGCTGACGCCGATCGATTTCCTCGTGCGCGCAGCGCAAGTGTATGGCCACCGGCTCGCGATCGTCCACGGGGAGATTCGTCGCAACTGGAGCGAGACCTACGAGCGCGCGCGGCGCCTCGCGAGCGCGTTGCGGGGGGCCGGCATCGAGCGCGGCGACACGGTTGCCGCACTGTTGCCGAACATTCCGCCGATGGTCGAAGCGCACTTCGGCGTGCCGATGGCCGGCGCGGTGCTCAACACGCTCAATACCCGGCTCGACGTCGCCACGCTACTGTTCATGCTGCGCCACGGCGAAGCCAGGGCGCTGATCGTCGATACCGAATACGGCGAGTTCGCGCATCGCGCGGCGCTCGAATTTCCGGACCTGCGCGTGATCAGCGTGGCCGACGCGCAGCCGGCCGACCCCGCGCAGTTCCCCCGCGCGACCGACTACGAGCAGTTTCTGCAAGCCGGCGACCCCGCTTACGAATGGACCCCGCCCGCCGACGAATGGGGCGCGATCGCGCTCAATTACACATCCGGCACCACCGGCGACCCGAAAGGCGTGGTCTACCATCACCGCGGCGCCTATCTGAATGCGCTCAGCAACATCCTCGAATGGGACATGCCGAAGCACGCGGTCTATCTGTGGACGCTGCCGCTGTTTCACTGCAACGGCTGGTGCTTCCCGTGGACGGTGGCGGCGCGCGCGGGCGTCAACGTGTGCCTGCGCAGGTTCGACGCGAAGACCGTGTTCGAGCTGATTCGCCGCGAGCGCATCACGCACTACTGCGGCGCGCCGATCGTGCAGAGCGCGCTGGCCAATGCGCCGGCCGAATGGCGCGAGGGCATCACGCACCGGGTGTCGACGATGGTCGCCGGCGCGGCGCCGCCGCCTGCGGTGATCGCGAAGATGAAGGAGATCGGCTTCGACCTGACGCACGTGTACGGGCTGACCGAAACCTACGGGCCGGCGGCCGTTTGTGCGAAGCAGGACGCGTGGGACGAACTCGACGACCTTACCCGTGCCGACCTGACCGCGCGCCAGGGCGTGCGCTATCACCTGCAGGCGGCGGTCGCGGTGCTCGATCCGGAGACGCTCGCGCCGGTGCCGGACGACGGCGAAACGCTCGGCGAGATCATGTTCCGCGGCAACATCTGTATGAAGGGCTATCTGAAGAACGAACGCGCGACCGAAGCGGCGTTCGCCGGCGGGTGGTTCCATACCGGCGATCTCGGCGTGCGCACCGCCGACGGCTACGTGCGCATCCGCGACCGCAGCAAGGACATCATCATTTCGGGCGGCGAGAACATTTCGAGCATCGAGGTCGAGGACACGCTGTACCGGCATCCGGCGGTTTCGGTGGCGGCGGTGGTCGCGATGGCCGATCCGAAGTGGGGCGAGGTGCCGTGCGCGTTCGTCGAGTTGAAGGAAGGCGCGCAGGCGACCGAGGAGGAAATCATCGCGCACTGCCGGCTGTTCCTCGCCGGCTACAAACTGCCGAAGGCGGTACGCTTCGGCGAGTTGCCAAAGACCTCGACCGGCAAGATCCAGAAGTTCGAGTTGCGCGCGCGGATCAAGGCGGAAGGCAAGGGCTGACGCTCGCTGCCTTTGACGCTGGTCCGATGGCGGCGCGAGCGTGCGCGACACGCCGCGCCGCGCCGTCAAATCCCCATCTTGTGCGCGTTCAGGATCAGCCGCAGGCCTAGCGCGGTCACCGCGCTGGCGGCGATGCGGTCGATCCACGCCTTCCAGCGCAGATAGATCTCGCGCGGCCGCTTGCTCGAAAAGCACAGCGCGACGATCGTGTACCAGCCCGCCTCGATCGCGAAGATCGCCGGCGGCAGTGCGAAGTAGCACCACAGCGGCGGATGCTGCGGCAGCAATGCCGCGAAGATACTGCCGTAATAGACCGCCGTCTTCGGATTGCTGAGCTGCGTGCTCAGGCCGATCCAGAACGACTTGCGCGGATTGCCGCCAGCGCCGGCCGGGGTCGCGCTGAAGGCGAGCGGCTGCGCGGCGCCGCGCCAGATTTTCGAGGCCAGATAGATCAGGTAGACGCCGCCGGCCACTTTCAGCCCGACGTACAGCCACTCGACGGTCGCCAGCAGCGTATACAGCCCGAGCAGCGCGATGCCGCTGAAGAACACCCCGCCGATACCCATCCCGAGCGCGGTCGCGAGTCCGTCGTTGCGCGACAGGCCGATCGCGTTGCGCGCGACGATTACAAAGCTCGGTCCCGGGCTCATCGCACCCAATAACAACGCGGCGAGGATCGTGAGGATGGCGGTCGAGGCGGGCATTCGGTTGTCTCCTGAGGGGCGGTCGTTCGGGCGGACCACGCTCGCGCGGTGAGATGCGCGGTTCGATGCGCTACGATGCGGGCGTGGCTGGCGTCGCCGGCGGGTATCGGACGTAACGTATCGCATTGTCCGTCAATCGCGCGGCCGCGGCCACGAATACCGAAAAGCGGCTGGTCGTGCAATCGGTGCAATCGGCGCCATCGGTGCAACGGGCGCAATTGGAAAAACTCCGTTGCTGCGTCCCAAATAAATTGAATGCTAGAATCGCCTTCCATATGCTGAAGCGCCCTTGGAATAGCCAGCTTGCCTGACTCCAACGCCTTCATTCAGCTGCTTCAATCCCGGATTTAACGAACCTTCATTTCGCGAGTGCGATTTTTCACGCATTTGCGCGGATGCCGTGAATCCTGCTTGTTTCCGTTTTCTTTTGAATCGCGCACGGGCTTCGCGTTGTTTCGCGACGGCCCTGTTTGTCTAACGCCAGCATCAGTTGCAATATCAGAACGTTATGAAAGAGCGAGAAGGACAACAACGCCTGTTCGAACTCGATGAGAATGTGCGCGATCGGATGATCGTGTGGATCCGCCGTCGCATGGACGACTACGGCATTACGCTGGAGGCGCTGGCGGAATCGATCGAAGCCGACGCGAACGCGGTGCGCGCGGTGCGCTATCGCGATGCGTTCGGCAATACGTGGGACGGTTGTGGCGACAAGCCCGAGTGGCTGCGCCGCGCGATTTACGCGGGCCAGAGCATCGACCATTTCCTTTGCTGAGCGAAGCGGCCTGAAAAAAATCGCCGCAAAACCGCTGGCCCCGACGCACGCCGCGCAGAAAAAAGCCCGCTCGACGCGGGCTTAACTTTACTACTCGGAGTTTCGCGATCCGGTCGATGGACGGATCGTGCGCAGTTTAGGTGAAAGCTGGATGAAAGTGTGCAGCAATCGCTTCACAGTTTCGCCTTCCAGCCTGACTCGCCATTGCTGCCTTACAGATCGAAAAACACGGTTTCCTTATCGCCTTGCATGTGAATGTCGAAGCGATAAACGTTGGCCGCACCCGGCTCGCGACGCGCGATCAGCGTATTGCGACGCTCGGCCGGCACTGCCGCCAACACCGCGTCCTTTTCGTTAGCCTGCGCTTCGTCTTCGAAATAGATACGCGTGAACGTATGCAGCAGCATGCCGCGCATCGTCAGGATCACGTTGATGTGCGGCGCTTCGTCCGGATTCGCGCGGCCCGGCTTCACCGTTTCGACGTAGAAGCGCTTGTGCGGATCCGTGCCGGTGCCGACGCGGGCAAAGCCGCGGAAGCCGGTCTTGCGGATTTCTTGGCGCGATTCCGGATAGTGGCCGTTCGAGTCGACTTGCGACATTTCCACCATCGCATCGCCGATCACGTTGCCGTCGCCGTCGTACACGTTGCCGACGATCGTGATGTGCTCGCCGGCCGCTTCGCGGTCAGCCAGCACGTGCGTGAACAGGCTCTTGTAGTCGAAATCGTATTGCTGCGGGACAAGACCGTACGCGAAGTACGGGCCAACGGTTTGCGAAGGCGTTTGCTTGAGGGTCGTCATGGCTTAGCGCTCCATCGGGGTTTCGTTCGGGCCGCGCAGCACGATGTCGAAATCGTAGCCGAGCGCATAGGCTTCTTCCGTGATATCCAGCGAGAACTTCGAGATCAGGCGCTCACGGGCCTTTTCCGGCGTTCCCTGGTAAATCGGATCGAATGCGAGCAGCGGGTCGCCCGGGAAGTACATCTGCGTGACCAGACGCGAACCGAAGTGATCGCCGAACAGCGAGAAATGGATGTGCTGCGGACGCCATGCGTTCGGATGGTTGCCCCACGGATAGGCACCCGGCTTGATGGTCAGGAAGCGGTAACGGCCTTCGTTGTCGGTGATGCAGCGGCCCGCGCCGAGGAAGTTCGGGTCGAGCGGCGCGTCGTGCTGGTCGGCTTTGTGCACGTAGCGGCCGGCTGCGTTGGCTTGCCAGATTTCCACGAGCGTGTTGCGGACCGGGCGGCCGCCTTCGTCGAGCACGCGGCCCGTGACGATGATGCGCTCGCCGAGCGGCTCGCCGTTGCGCACCGCGTTGCGGGTCAGGTCGTTGTCGAGAGCGTCGAGGTCTTCGGTGCCGTAGACCGGCACGCGCTGGTCGCGCAGACGCTCCTTCAACGGAATCAGCGGCCGCGTCGGGCCGCGTTTGACCGACGAACCGTACTGCGGGTAGATGTATTCGGGATGCGACGGGAAATCGCGCGGGCTGAGCAGGGAATCTTCCATGAGGTGTCTCCGTTGGAGGAATCGTGGGTGCAACGTGTGTCGGGCACTTTATACAACGCCGGCAGTTATGCAAAATGACGTTTTGGCCCGTTTCGTATAACCTCCCGTTATGCAACGCAGTCTCGCGGACAGCCGCGTCAAGTTCCGTCATCTTCAGTGCTTTCTGGCCGTCGCGCAATTCGGCAGCGTCCAGCGGGCGGCCGACAGTCTGTCCATCACGCAGCCGGCGGTGTCCAAAACGGTCGCCGAGCTGGAGGCGATTCTGGGCGTGAGGCTGTTCGAGCGCGGCCGCCACGGCGCGGTGCCGACCCGCGAGGGGCAGCTTTTCATGCCGCATGCGAGCGCCTGCGTGAGCGCGCTGCGCCAAGGTGTCGATCTGCTCGCGCAAGCCGAAGGCGCGGCGGCCGCGACGCTCGAAATCGGTGTGCTGCCGACCGTCGCGGCGGTATTGGTGCCGCCGGTGCTGCGGCAGCTCGCCGAGCCTTGGCCGCGCGTGATCGTGCGGCTCGCGACCGGCGCGAATCCCGAACTGCTGGAGCGTTTGAAGGCGGGGTCGATCGAATTTGCGATCGGCCGTCTTGCCGATCCCGAGCGGATGGTCGGTCTGAGTTTCGAGCAGCTGTTTACCGAGCCGCTGATCGCGGTCGTGCGCGCCGGGCATCCGCTCGCGCAGGGGGCGGGCTTGCCGGTCACGTCGCTGGACGCATTTCCGGTCGTCTTGCCGCCGTTCGGCACGCTGATCCGCCAGTCGGCCGAAAGTCTGCTGGCCGCGTGGGGCGCGCCGCCGTTGTCGGCGTTCGTCGAGGTCTTGTCGGTGTCGACCGGGCGCGCGCTGACGCTCGAAAACGGCGCGGTCTGGTTCGTGCCGCAAAGCGCGGTCGAATACGAGCTTGCGCACGGGATGATGGTGCGTCTGCCGCTGCCGTTCGCGGGCACCGGCGAGCCGGTCGGCCTGATCCGGCGCTCGGATACCCAGCCGTCGGCGGTGGGCCGCGCGTTCATCGAGGCGGTGCGCGAGGTCGCCAGGGAGCGGATGGCCGCGGTCGCGGACCGCAAGGCGGCGAAAAAGCCGCGCAAAAGCGCCGCTAACACGACCCGCGCGCCGGCTCGCAAAAGTGGCCGAAGCAAGCCGCGGGAACACTGATTCGACGCGGCGCGGGCCGCGCGCGAGCGACCTCGACCGCTGCACGCTTCAGCGTGTGAACCATTCAGTACAAAATCGCGGTTGCGAACGCCCCGCGACCCGGTGTACAAACACGGTGCGAAAGCCGCCGCGGCCCGGGCGTTGCGGCGGCGCACCACTCATCATGCGGCCCGCCGCAAATGGCCGGCACAGTTCGCGCCGAATCCCGGCGCCACCGGCCATCCGCCAGAAAGACCGTACAAGGAGATTGTCATGCCCAGCGACTTGCCCACTCCAGAGGCCGCGCAGCGCGCCGTGTTGGCGCCGGAGCACAATCCGCTCGGCACGGCCGGCATCGAATTCGTCGAATTCGCCGCGCGCGACCCGCGCGGGCTAGGCGAGACCTTCACCCGGCTCGGCTTCAAGGCGATCGCGCGACATATCAGCAAGGACGTCACGCTGTACCGCCAGGGCGAGATGAATTTCCTGATCAACGCGGAGCCCGATTCGTTCGCCGCGCGCTACGCGGAAGAATACGGAACCGGAATCTGCGCGATCGGAATTCGCGTGGCCGACGCGCAGCGCGCGTTCGAGCGCGCGGTGGAGCTCGGCGCGTGGGAATTCGAGGGCGAGCGTCTCGGCGCCGGCGAGCTGCTGATTCCGGCGATCCAGGGGATCGGCGATTCGCACATCTATTTCGTCGACCGCTGGCGCGGCCGCGGCGGTCAGCGCGGCGGCCTCGGCGATATCTCGATCTTCGACATCGACTTCCGGCCGATCGAAATCGACACGGCCGAGGCCGACCTGAACCACGCGGGCAGCGGCCTGAGCGCGGTCGATCATTTGACGCAGACCGTCGGCGAAGGCCGCATGCAGGAGTGGATCGACTTCTATCGCGACCTGCTCAATTTCCGCGAGATTCATGAACTGCACGCGAACTGGCACGTGTCGGCGGAATCGCGCGTGATGGTGTCGCCGTGCGGCGCGATCCGCGTGCCGCTGTACGAGGAAGGCACGCGCCGGACCACGCTGATGCACGAGTACTTGCCCGATCATCCGGGCGAGGGCGTGCAGCATATCGCGCTCGCCACCGACGATATCTTCGCGTGCGTCGAGCAACTGCTCGCGAACGGCGTCGAATTCGTCGAGCCGCCGCCGCGTTACTACGATCAGCTCGATGCGCGCTTGCCGGGGCATGGGCTCGACGTCGAACGTCTGCGCCGCACGCATGTGCTGGTGGATGGCGAGATCGGCGCGGACGGCGTGCCGCTGCTGTTTTTCCAGACCTTCGTGCGGCGCCGCGCCGGGGAAATCTTCTTCGAGATCGTGCAGCGTCGCGGACACCACGGTTTCGGCGAAGGCAATCTGGCGGCGCTCGCGCAGGCGCGCTCGGGCGGTTAATGATTCGGGCGGACGGGTGAGCGATCACACGCCCGCTGGCCGTTGCGCAAGCTCCGGATAGCTCGCCCCATACGCGGCGGCCTCGCGCAACAGCCACTCGCGAAAACTCGCGAGCGGTTTCCCATGACTGAGCTCGGTCGGATACACGAGGTAGTACGCGGCGTCGGCGACCGCGGGTGCTTCGAACGGAATCACCAGACCGAGCTGCTGCAACTGCCGGTCGACGAAAAAGCGCGGCACCAGCGCGATGCCCAGGCCGGCCGCGGCCGCGCTGATCAGCATCGTGTGCAGCTCGTAGCGCACCCCCTGCATCGCGCGGTTGTCGTCGACGTCGAGACTGGCGAACCACGACGCCCAGCCGTCGGGGCGGGTGGTCGAATGCAGCAGCGGATAGTCGAGCAGGTCCGCGGCATCGCGCACCGGCCGCTTCAACAGACTCGCCGCGCACACCGGCACCACTTCCTCGCTGAACAGAAAATCGGCCGACGTCCCCGGCCAGGTCGGCTTGCCGTAGTGAATCGCGGCTTCGAACGGCGTGTCGGCAAACGCGAAAGTCGCGGTGCGCACGCCCATATTCACGCGCACGTCCGGGTATTGGCGGTTGAACGCGTCCATGCGCGGAATCAGCCATTGCGACGCGAAAGTCGGCAGCACCGCGAGCTCCAGATAACCGCCGCCGCTGCCATGCGCGATGATCGACAGCGTGTCGCGATCGAGCTGTTCGAGCGAGCGCCGCACCTGCGCGCTATACACGTGGCCCGCCCGCGTCAGCACCACGCGTTGCTTGACGCGCACGAACAGCCGCACGCCGAGATTGCTTTCGAGCGTATTGATCTGCCGGGACACCGCGCTTTCGGTGAGAAACAGTTCGCGCGCCGCATGTGTGAAGCTCTCGTGTCGGGCCGCGGCTTCAAACGCGAGCAGCGCGCCCATGTTGGGAATCCTGAACTTGCGCACGTTAATTCCGAAAACTCATCAAGTGGCCAGTTTATCTCGCTTTACGGGGCCCCAGCCGATTCTCAATAATGGCCGCCGATATCGAGCGCGCAGGGATGCGCGCTGTGGAGCGTGGAGAATTCGAAGATGCAAAACCGGAACAATGCGAACGTCGAACAACTGCTCACGAAGCTGCTCGGCGCGGAGAAAACCGCGCGGCTCTTCGCGACACTGAATCGTCCGGCGCTGCTCGCCGAATGGGAAAGCGGCACCGTCACGCGCGCCGAACTCGCGCAGGCACTGAATATGGCGCTGTTCGACGATCTGCTTGCGCGCTCGGAAAACGGCCGGCGCTATACCGACGAAACGGTCGCGGCCGGCGGCAGCGTGTACTTCGATCACGGCGCGCTACGCAGCGTGCGCTGGCCGCACAGCGGCGCGCTACCGCCCGGCGAGGCCGCGTTCGCGCGGATCCTGCGGCCGCTCGGTTTCAGCGTCGCCGGCCGCTATCCGCTCGACCGGCTCGGCATGACCGGCCGCGCATGGGCGCATGACGACGCGCCGGACGAGATCGCCCAGTTCTTTGTCAGCGAGTTGCACCCCGAGCGCTTTTCCGCGGCGTTCCAGCAGGCGGTGACGAACGTGATCGGCGCGTCGCGCGATCCGTTGACGCCGCGCGCGAGCGGCTTGCTGTGGGAGCTCGAGCGCGATGGCATGCTGCCGCTCGAGGCCGCGCATCAATTGTTGCCGGTGCTCGTCGGCGCGTTTGCGCGTCAGCACGAGATGCCCAGCGAAGCCGATTACGACGTGCTACTGAAAGAGTCGGCGGAGATGGCGTGGATCGCGACCGAGGGCAACGCGTTCAATCACGCGACCGATCGCGTCGCCGACGTGTTCCAACTGTCGGACGACGAAAAAGCCAAGGGGCGGCCGATGAAACCCGACGTCGAGCATTCGCGTTCGGGCCGGGTGTTCCAGACCGCGTATCGGGCGGATATCGTGCGGCGCGAGTTTCGCGCGCTTGACGGCAGCGTCGTCACGCGCGACGTGCCTGGCTCGTTCTACGAATTCATCACGCGCAAGCGCAGTTTCGATCAGGACGCGCGCCGCTGGAAAACCGACCTGCGCTTCGATGCGGGCAACGCGCAGGGGATCTTCCGGATGACCGCGGGCCAAGCGGCCTGAGCGCATGTAAAGGCGCGGGCTCCGGCAGCGCGCTCGATGCTTCGGCGTGCGTGCTATTTCTTCGCCGGTTCGACGACGGCCGGCGGCGTGTGCGCGAGGTCGGCATTGGTCGCCATCCACAGCACCTCGGCGTCTTCGTCGCTGGTGGACACCGCCGCGTGACCGGTGCGGCTGTCGAAGTAGAGGCTGTCGCCCGCGTTCAGATGCGTCGGTGCGTACAGCTCCGAATACAGGCACACGCTGCCGCTGATCACGTACAGAAACTCTTCGCCTTCGTGGCGGCCCCAGTCGTCGAACGCGTCGAGCGTATGCGCGGAGATGCGGATACGAAACGGCAGCATCGCCTTGTGCGCGAGATCGGTGGCGAGCAGTTCCATCTGATAGCCGCGATATGCGTGACGCTGCCCCTCGTCCTTGCGGGTCAACGCGCGCCGGCCGCTCGCGCTGACCTTCGGCGTCGAGCCGAACAGCTCGCCGATTTCGATCTTCAGGCCCAGCACGATTTTCTGCAGCACGTCGAAAGTGGGGGACATCAGGCCGTTTTCGACTTTCGACAGCGTCGAGCGCGACACGCCGCAGAGGCGGCTCGCGGTTTCGAGCGTCAGGTCCTGCGCCTGGCGCGCGGCGCGCACGCGCCGGCCGAGGTCGGTGGTGGAGGGATCGGCGGGTTTGCTGAGGTGGCTGTCCATGGGCTTGCTGCGGTTCGGCTGCGCGCCGTGTCGGCGGATGATGTTTCCGATAATAACATTTGGCGCGGCGCGATTATTCGGCGGGCATCGATGGCGGGAGCGATGCTGCGCGCGTAAAGCGATTTGAGCACACATGTTCGCTGCTTTCGGACGCGCGAGTGGGAAGCTGCGCACCCGCAGCCGGGGAGTGCGCAGCGTTTGCGTCCCTTTCGCATCGGAAACCCGCGGGCTCGAGCGGCCGCTTTTCCGGCGGCTTCACGCGCCCCGCTTGAACAGTTCGTTGAGCTTCGCGCCCGGCGTCGCGCGGTCGAAAGCGAAGCGACCTTGGGCCAGCGCCTGGGCGGCCGGGATGAATCCGCCCCACGCGGCGCGCGCCAGAGCGCCGCCCACGCTGATGCGCCGCACGCCGAGCGCGGCCACGTCCTGCAATGTCAGCTCCGACGTCGAGCCGATCAGCAGATTGACCGGCTTAGGCGCGACCGCTGCCACCACCGTCTCGATCTGTTCGCGCGTCTGGATGCCGGGCGCGTACAGACAGTCGGCGCCGGCCGCCGCATACGCTTGCAGACGCGCAATCGCGTCGTCGAGATCCGGTTTGCCGGCGAAGAAGTTTTCCGCGCGGCCGATCAGCAACGTATCGCCGCCGCTCTGATCGATGGCTTTGCGCGCGGCGGAAACGCGTTGCACCGCGACGTCGAGCGGAAACAACGGCGCGGCGGGGTCGCCCGTCGAGTCCTCGATCGACAGCCCCGCGACGCCGGTTCCGACCGCGAGCGTCACGCTTGCGGCCACTTCGTCCGGACTGCTACCGAAGCCGTTTTCGAAGTCCGCATTGACCGGAAGATCGGTGGCGTCGACGATCGCGCGCAGATGCGCGAGGATCGCTTCGCGCGGCAACGTGTTGTCCGCGTGCCCGGTCGACCACGCGAAACCGGAACTGGTGGTCGCGAGCGCCTGGAAGCCGAGCGTTTGCAGATAACGGGCGCTGCCCGCGTCCCACGGATTGGGCAGCACGAAACAGCCGGACGTGTGCAGCGCGCGGAACGCGGCGCGTTTTTCGGCAACGGTGCGGGGCATCGCGGTTCTCCTGTAGAAAGCGGCGTTCGTCATCGGCAAGTCTAGGACGGTATCGAACCGATAAACGAAAAAAACGAGCACATGCTTTGCAAAGCATCTGCTCGTTTCTTAACGAAGAGAAATGACGCTGGCCCAAGCGCGGCAGTCAGACCGGCGCCCTTCGCCGTTATTCGTTATGCGGCCGCGGCATTGATCACTGATCGGCCGGATTGACCCACATCGGATGCTGGCCCGATTGCGACGATCCACCCATCGACGATCCGTATCCCGAGTTGCCGCCCTGACCATTTGCCTTCATCGCGGACACGCGCGCTTCGGCTGCCTGAATGTCGGCGGGATACTGCGGATCGCGCGCGGTCGCCGGGTTATAGCCGGCCTGTTCGAGTTGCTTCACTTCGTCGATCACTTGCGCGCGCGTGACCGGCTGCTCCGTTTGCGCGAACGAGATGGCCGGCGCGGCGAGCGCGGCCGCCAGCGCGACTGCCTGGATGAGCGATTTCATAAGATTTCCCTCCGGGAGTGGTGGTTCGGGAGCACAGCGGTAGCGGCGCCCATTGACCCCAGTCTAGAGGGACGCCCACCCGGTCAAAAACGGTGGGCGCGCTAATTCAGTATTGCAGCAAACAGCCAGTCGGCATGCTGTAATCTCGCCGCCGCGACCTTCGTAAGCGCGCAACGACTCGTTCGCGCAGGCGCTAAACCCCTTCGCGCACGCCGACCCGATAAGCGCTGACCTGCCGGTAAGTTTCGCCGGGCAGCAGGATCACCTCGCCCCGTTCGCTCATATTGACTTCGTTCGGAAAGCCGCCGGCTTCGAGACACAAACCGGCGTACCGCTGATAACGCGCACCGCCGCGTCCAGCGTTGCCGTTCAGCGCATTGCCGCTGTAAAACTGCAGCCCGCGCTGATCGGTGAGCACGCATAACTCACGTCCGCTGCCGGGATCGTAAGCACACGCAACTTCACGCACCGGCGGTGCGTTGCCGTCGCTTGCGGCCTCGGCCGCTGCGCGCAGCACATAGCAATGATCGAAACCACCGGCGCGCGCGAGTTGCGCATGGGGCCAGTCGAGTCGGCCGCCGATCGGCGCGCTCTGCCGGAAGTCGAACGCGTTGCCCGCCACCTCGGCGAGCTTGCACGGAATCAACTGCGCGTCGACTTCGAAGAAGCGCTCCGCGTCGATCGTCAGCACGTGGCCGCGGATGTCGGTGCCCGCCTGACCGGTCAGATTGAAATACGGGTGACTGGTCAGATTGAGCGGAGTCGGCGCGTCGGTGATCGCTTCGTATTCGATCGTCAGCGTGCCGTCGTCGTCGAGCGAATAGCGCACTTGCACGGTCACGTTGCCGGGAAAGCCGGCATCGCCTTCGGGCGATTCGAGCCGCATCAGCAACGCGCCGTCGTCCTCGCTCACGTCCCACAGCGCGCGATGAAAACCGACCGTGCCGCCATGCAGCAGGTTCGCGCCTTCGTTGCGATCGAGCGTGTATTCGATGCCGTCGAGCTCGAAACGCGCGCCGGCAATCCGGTTCGCCCAGCGGCCGATCAGTCCGCCCATGTAAGTGGTCGCGGCCACGTATTCGGCGGGCGTGTCGTGACCGAGCAGGATATCGCCGAGACGTCCCGCGCGATCCGGCGCGTGCCACGACACCAGCGTCGCGCCGAGGTCGCTGATTGCCACTTTCATGCCGTGCGCGTTACGCAGCGTATAGAGCCGCACGCGATCGCCGCCTTGCAGCGTGCCCCACGGCTCGGAAGAAACTTGTGCAATGCTGATCATGTGATCCGTGCGAGAAAGAAGAAAAAGAGCAGGTTCAGCCGGCGGCCTTGGCCGGCTTCGCACTCACGCGCTCCTGGTACTCGCGCGGCGTGCAGCCGAGTTCGCGGCGGAACACCGCATACATGTATTGCAGCGAAGTGAAGCCGCAACGAACCGCGACTTCCGCGCTCGACGCATCGCGTTTCGCGAGCAGCGATTTCGCGACGTCGAGCTTGTGGCGCAGGATTTCCTGATGCACGGTGCACTGCCGCTCACGGCGGAAGTACTCTTCGAGCGACGAACGCGACACACCCACGTAGTCGGCCACCTGTTCGGTGCGAATGCCCTGGCACGCGTACTGGCGAATGAAATGACGCGCGCGCATCACGTACGGGCTCGCCAGCGGCTGATGGCGGGTCGATTCGAGCACGTTGATGCCGACCGGCGGCACCAGAATGCGCCGCCCCGGAAAACGCGCGCCGTGCAGCATCTGATGCAGGATGTGCGCGGCGGTGCGGCCCATTTCTTCGGTGCCCTGAATGACCGAAGAAAGCGGAATGCGCGTCAGCGTACGGGTGAGCGGATCGTTGTCGATGCCGATGATCGCGACTTCCTCCGGCACCGAGATGCCGGCAATCAGACAGGCTTGCAGCAGATGCCGCGCGCGAGCATCGGTCACCGCGATGATGCCGACCGGCTTCGGCAGTTGCCGCAGCCAGTTGGTCAGTTGCTCGATCGCCTGATTCCACGACGGCGCGCTGGTCGACAGCCCGCGATAGATTTCGCTGTCGATCTGCTCGGTCGTGCGGCCGTCCTGGCCGCGCAACTCCATGAACGCGAGTTCGCGCTGCTGCGCCCAGCGGTTTTCCTGCGCCGCCGGCAGGCTGTACAGCGCGAAGTTCGTCAGGCCCGCGCCGATCAGATGCGTGTACGCGAGCGACACCAGCTTGCTGTTGTCGGTCGCGATATAGGGTAAATCCGGGGGATATTGCGTCGGATCCTCGTACGACGAACCGACCGCGACCACCGGCAGCGGACAGCCGCGCAACGCTTCGTCGACGGCCGGGTCGTCGAAGTCCGCGATGATGCCGTCGCCGTCGAAGCGCTCGATCCCGGCGAGCCGGCAGCGGAAGTCTTCTTCGAGGAACAGGTCCCACGCGACCCGGGTCGACAGCAGGTAGTTGCCGATGCCGGTGATGATCTCGCGGTCGTAGACCTTGTTCGCGTTGAACAGCAGCGCGATCCGGTGAGTCGTCTGGGGTGTGGGCGGACGGGTCATGGCGGTCAAGGACGCGTGGCCGTGGCGGCCATGCGGCTTCGTCTCCTTTGTCGTGAGTGCCCGAAAAGCACTCCGTTCTTTTAAGCGTCCGGTTATTCTAGGCCGCGAAATGCGCCGCGGTCATCAACAAACGCGCGGGTGGTAAGAAACATCAAGCGCGCTGCGCAATTTCGCAATTGCCGGCACTTCGCGCAAGCGGCAGCATGTCGTCACTTCATCGGCCGGCGGGCCATGTTCGGAGCCCCTTCGGCCGATGCCGCGTTTGCATCGATCCCAAAGTCTGGGGCGCCGTACTATCCGCGCCGCCACCCCGGCGTCCCGCCCGCGGCCTGCGTTGCCGCGGCCCGCGCGGCGCAGCAGCACGAGTCTTCCGATAACCATCCGCCGGCCACGTCGACCGCGCGGAGCAGCAAGCTGTCGGCTGTCGTTTGTTCAGGTCCGCGTCTCGCAGCGCGGGCCGACACATCCGGGATTCCGGCTATCACAACACAAGGAGACAGAAATGAAATTCGCCATGCGTCGCAACGTACTGAGTTCGCTGGTATGCGGAGCGGTACTCGCCAGCCTGTCGCTCGCCGCGCCGCTCGCGCACGCGAGCAAGGACCACCCGGAAATCGGCTTCTGTATCGACGATCTGCGCGTCGAGCGCTGGTCGCGCGATCGCGACTATTTCGTCGCCGCGGCGGAAAAGCTCGGCGCGAAGGTGTCGGTGCAATCGGCGGACGCGAGCGAAGAGCGCCAGATTTCGCAGATCGAGAACCTGATCTCGCGCGGCGTCGACGTGATCGTGATCGTGCCGTTCAACTCGAAGACGCTCGGCAACGTGGTCGCCGAAGCGCACAAGGCCGGCATCAAGGTGGTCTCGTATGACCGCCTGATTCTGGATGCGGACATCGACGCGTATATCTCGTTCGACAACGAGAAGGTCGGCGAAATGCAGGCGCAAGGCGTCTACGACGTGCGTCCGAAGGGCAACTACTTCCTGCTCGGAGGCGCGCCGACCGACAACAACGCGAAGATGCTGCGCCAGGGTCAGCTGAAGGTGCTGCAACCGGCGATCGACAAGGGCGACATCAAGGTGGTCGGCCAGCAGTGGGTGCCGGAGTGGAGCGCGTCGACCGCGCTGCGCATCATGGAAGACGCGCTGACCGCGAACAACAACAAGATCGACGCGGTCGTCGCGTCGAACGACGGCACCGCCGGCGGCGCGATCCAGGCGCTGGCCGCGCAGAACCTCGCGGGCAAGGTACCGATCTCGGGCCAGGACGCGGACCTCGCGGCGGTCAAGCGCGTGAAGGCCGGCACCCAGACGATGACGGTCTACAAGCCGCTCAAGCTGATCGCCGGCGAGGCGGCGAAGCTGTCGGTCGCGCTCGCGAAGGGCGACAAGCCGGGCTTCAACGCGCAATACGACAACGGCAAGAGGAAGGTCGACACGGTGCTGCTGCAGCCGACCAAGCTGACCAAGGCCAACATCGACATCGTCGTGAAGGACGGCTTCTACACCGACGCGCAACTCGCGAGCAAATAAGACCGCAGACGGGCATCGCGTGACACGTACGCTTCCGGGCCGGATGCCCGGGAGCGTGCCGGCGCACCCGCCCACCTTGCAGCGAGGCAGAGCGAATGACGCAACCTCTTCTGACGATGCGCGGCATCGTCAAAGCTTTTTCCGGCGTGAAAGCGCTCGACGGCATCGACCTGACGGTCCGGCCGGGCGAGTGCGTGGGCCTGTGCGGCGAAAACGGCGCGGGCAAATCGACGCTGATGAAAGTCCTCTCGGGCGTGTATCCGCACGGTACCTGGGATGGCCAAATAACGTGGGAAGGCGAGCCCTTGCGGGCCGCGAGCGTGCGCGACACCGAACGCGCCGGGATCATCATCATTCACCAGGAACTGATGCTGGTGCCGGAGCTGTCGGTCGCGGAGAACATCTTCCTCGGCAATGAGATCACGCTGCCCGGCGGCCGCATGAACTACGCGGCGATGTATCAGCGCGCCGACGAACTGCTGCGCGAACTTGGCATCACCGGGATCAATGCCGCGCAGCCGGTGATGAACTACGGCGGCGGTCATCAGCAACTGATCGAAATCGCGAAGGCGCTGAACAAGCGCGCGAAACTGCTGATTCTGGACGAACCGTCGTCGTCGCTGACCGCCTCGGAGATCGCGATTCTGCTCGACATCGTGCGCGATCTGAAGCGGCGCGGCATTGCCTGCGTGTACATCTCGCACAAGCTCGACGAAGTCGCGGCGGTGTGCGACACGATCAGCGTGATCCGCGACGGCCGGCATGTGGCGACCGAGCCGATGCACGCGCTGACCACCGACCGCATCATCGCGCTGATGGTCGGCCGCGAGATCAAGAACCTGTTCCCGCGCGAACCGCATCCGGTCGGCGAGGTGATCTTCGAAGCGCGTAACGTGACCTGTTTCGACGTCACCAATCCGCGCCGCAAACGCGTGGACAACGTGTCGTTCGCGTTGCGGCGCGGCGAGATTCTCGGCGTCGCCGGTCTGGTCGGCGCGGGCCGTACCGAACTGATGCAGGCGATCTTCGGCGCGTATCCGGGCATCAGCGAAGCGAGCGTCGAACTCGACGGCAAGCCGTTGAAGATTCGCGCGCCGATCGACGCGATTCGCGCGGGCATCGCGATGGTGCCCGAGGACCGCAAACGCCACGGCATCGTGCCGGGGATGAGCGTCGGCCACAACATTACGCTCGCGGTGTTGCAGCGTTTCACGGCGGGCGGCCGGATCGATTCCGCGGCCGAGCTCGACACGATCCACACCGAGATGAAGCGGCTGTCGGTGCGCGCCGCGAACCCGATGCTGTCGATTGCGAGCCTGTCGGGCGGCAACCAGCAGAAGGCCGTGCTCACGCGGATGCTGCTGACCGATCCGAAGGTGCTGATCCTCGACGAGCCGACCCGCGGCGTCGACGTCGGCGCCAAATACGAAATCTACAAACTGATTTTCCAGCTGGCCCAGCGCGGCATGTCGATCGTGATGGTGTCGTCCGAATTGCCGGAAGTGCTCGGCCTCAGCGACCGCGTGCTGGTCATCGGCGAAGGCGAGTTGCGCGGCGACTTCGTCAATGACGGGCTGACCCAGGAGGACATCCTCGGCGCCGCGATCCGCCCCGCGCAGCTATCTTCGAACCCAACCGCAGCGAGTGCCGCATGACGCCCGAAGTAACTTCTCAACGCACCGACGAGGCCGCGCCGCGGCACGCCGTCGGCGGTACGCAACGCGTGCAGCAGCTGTTCGCGCGCTACAAGATTCTCGCGCTGCTGATCGCGGTCGCCGTGATCTGGACGTTCTTCTCGGTGCTCACGCACGGCGCGTTCGTCACGCCGCGCAACCTGTCGAACCTGCTGCGGCAGATGTCGATCACCGGCATGCTCGCGTGCGGGATGGTGTTCGTGATCATCGCCGGCGAGATCGATCTGTCGGTCGGCTCGCTGCTCGGACTGCTCGGCGGCGTCGCCGCGATCCTCGACGTGAACCGGCATTGGCCGATCGGCGTGACGATTCCGGTGGTGCTGCTGCTCGGCGTCGCGGTCGGCATGTTCAATGGCTGGTGGTCGACGTATCGGCGCGTGCCGTCGTTTATCGTCGGGCTGGGCGGCATGCTCGCGTATCGCGGCATCCTGCTCGGCATCACCGGCGGCTCGACGATCGCGCCGGTGTCGGACAGCTTCGTGTTCGTCGGCCAGGGCTATCTGCCCCGGCTCGCGGGCGACACGCTCGCGGTCGTGCTGTTTGTGTTGCTGGCGTTCCTGACGATTCGCCAGCGCGCGAACCGGCAGCGCTATCAGTTGCGCGTGGTGCCGCTCTGGCAGGACATTGCGAAGGTGATCGGCGCGGGCGCGATCCTCGCCGGCTTCGTCGCGATGCTCGACAACTACGGCGGCATTCCGGTTCCGGTGCTGTTGCTGCTCGCGCTGCTCGGCATTTTCACGTGGATCGCGACGCAGACCGTGTTCGGCCGCCGTATCTATGCGGTCGGTTCGAACCTCGAAGCGACCCGCCTGTCCGGCGTCAACACCGACCGCGTGAAGCTCGCGATCTTCGCGCTGATGGGCCTGATGTGCGCGTTCGCCGGCATCGTCAACACCGCGCGGCTCGCGGCGGGTTCGCCGTCGGCCGGTTCGATGGGCGAGCTCGATGCGATCGCCGCGTGCTTTATTGGCGGCACGTCGATGCGCGGCGGCTCCGGCACCGTGTACGGCGCGCTGATCGGCGCGCTCGTGATGGCCAGTCTCGATAACGGCATGTCGATGCTCGACGTCGACGCGTACTGGCAGATGATCGTGAAGGGCGGCATTCTGGTGCTGGCCGTATGGATCGATGTGATGTCCGGCTCGAATCGCCGCTAATCTGCGGCGCCGCGCAATATCCGCGATGGGCCGCTAACTTGCGGCCCATCTCGCAGTTAATGAAGCACCCCACGATTTCTCCACCCCGCCTGCCTGTCCCCCGGTCCCATGCCGCACGGCCCATTGCCCGGGTCGCGCGCATTTAAGTCTCACGTCTACCCGTCCGTCTTATTACTATTCGCAAACGCAGACGGGCGTCCGCCCGCTTGCGCCGTTTCCCCGTGATCGTGCCGGTGCCGCCATAGCGAGTTTTCCATGCTAACGCGCAGAACCTTCCTGCTCGGCAGCGCCAGTGCGCTTGGCGGCCTGCTGGTCGGCTGGGCCGTGCTGCCGCCGCGCCAGCGTTTGAACACCGCGACACCGCTGCCGGTGCAAGGCTCGCAGATCGCGCTCAACGGCTGGGTCAAGATCGACGCCGATAATCGCGTGACGATCATGATGGTCAAGACCGAGATGGGGCAGGGCATCCACACCGGTCTCGCGATGCTGCTCGCCGAAGAACTCGACGCCGACTGGTCGCGGGTGCGCGTCGAGGAAGCGCCGATCGACCGGATCTACAACAGCGTGCAGGGCATCGTCGACGATCTGCCGTTTCGTCCCGACGACGACAGTTTCGTTAAGCAGGGCACGGTGTGGATCGCGCGCAAGGCGGTCAGTGAGTTCGGCACGATGATGACCGGCGGCTCGTCGAGCATGAACGACCTGTGGACGCCGATGCGCGAGGCCGGCGCGTCGGCGCGCGCGATGCTGGTCGGCGCGGCGGCCGGCCAATGGCAGGTGCCGCCGCACGAATGCCGGGTCGAACGGGGCTACGTGCTGCACGCGCGGGGACATAAGGCGAGCTTCGGCGAGTTGTCGTCGCAAGCCGCGCTGCAGCCGTTGCCGCGCACGGTCGCACTGAAACAGCCGGCCGACTTCAGGCTGATCGGTCAGCCGCTCAAGCGGCTCGAAGCCGCGTCGAAAATCGACGGCGTCGCACGCTTCGGCATCGACGTATTGCCCAATCGCCTGCTGTACGCGAGCGTCGTGATGTGCCCGACGCTCGGCGGCACGGTCGCGCATTTCGACGCGACGCCGGCCGAGAAAATGCCCGGCTTCGTCAAGGCGCTCGCGGTGCCGCCGTATGCGGGCGGCACCGGCGGCGTCGCGGTGATCGCCGACAACGCCTATCGCGCGATGAACGCGGTGCTCGCGATCAAGGTCGACTGGCACGACGGCGCGGCCGCGAAGATCTCGAGCGCGACGGTGGACCAGCGCCTCGTCGCCGCGCTCGATGACAGCGACGGTCATGTGTACTTCCATCGCGGCAACGTCGACAGCATGATGGGCCGCGCGGCGCGCACGCTCGAAGCGGTCTACCGCGCGCCGTATCTCGCGCATGGCGCGGTCGAGCCGCTGAACTGCACGGTGCAGGTCGCGGACGGCGCGGCGACCGTCTGGGTGTCGACGCAGATGCCGGGGCTCGCGCGCAAGCACGTCGCGAAGGCGCTCGGGATCGACGCCGACCAGGTCGACGTGCAGACGCAGTTACTCGGCGGCGCGTTCGGCCGCCGGCTCGAGCTCGATTTCATCGCGCAGGCCGCCGCGATCGCGCGCGAGGCCGACGGCCGTCCGGTTCAGACGATCTGGTCGCGCGCGCAGGACTTCACCCACGACTACTACCGGCCCGCGTGCGCGGCATGGCTGCGGGCGGGCCTCGACGAGCACGGCAAAGTGGTCGCGTGGCATGCGAAATCGGCGGGCCAGGCGATCGTGCCGGAGGCGCTCGCGCGCTACTACGGCGTGCCGCGTATCCCGCTCGACAAGACCACGCTCGAAGGCGCGTTCGATCAGCCGTACGAATGGCCGGCCGCGCGCGTGTCGCACAAGATCGTCGAATTGCCGGTGCCGATCGGTTTCTGGCGCTCGGTCGGCCACTCGCATCAGGCGTTCTTCACCGAGAGCTTCACCGACGAAGTCGCGGCCGCCGCCGGTCAGGACCCGATCGCGTTTCGCGCGGCGCTGCTCGCTGAGCATCCGCGTCATCTGGCAGTGCTGAAACGGGTCGAGACGCTGTCCGACTGGGGCCGCCCGCTCAAACCGGCGGCCGACGGCGCGCGCTGCGCGCGCGGCGTCGCGCTGCACGAGGCGTTCGGCAGCGTGGTCGCGCAGGTCGCGGAAGTGTCGATCGGGCCGGAGCGGCAGATTCGTGTGCACCGGGTCGTGTGCGTAATCGATTGCGGCTTGCCGGTGAATCCGAATCTGATTCGTCAGCAGATGGAAGGCGGGATCGTGTTCGGACTGTCGAGCGCGCTGCAAAACGAGATCACGATCGTCGACGGCCAGGTGCAGCAGAAGAACTTCACCGACTTCCCGGTGGTGCGGATGAACGTGTGTCCGGCGATCGAAACCGACATCATGCCGAGCCAGTTGCATCCGCAGGGCGTCGGCGAGCCGGGCGTGCCGCCGGTCGCGCCGGCGATCGCCAACGCGGTGTTCGCGCTGACCGGGCAGCGGCTGCGCAGTCTGCCGTTGCGGCTCGCGTGAGCGGAGCATGAGCGGATCGCGTCGAATTCAGGAGGCAAGCATGGCGGTACTGAATATCAACGGGAAGCTGGTGAAGATCGACACGGAGCCGGACATGCCGCTGCTATGGGTGCTGCGTTGCGATCTCGGCATGACCGGCACCAAGTTCGGCTGCGGGGTGGGGATCTGCGGCGCGTGCACGGTCAATCTGGACGATGCCGCGTGCCTTGCGTGCCAGACGCCGGTGTCGAGCCTGCATACGCAGAACAGGATCGTGACGATCGAAGGCTTGCAGGGACGCGAGGCGCAGGCGCTGAAAGCGGCGTGGCTCGAACTCGACGTCGTGCAATGCGGCTATTGTCAGAGTGCTCAATTGATGGCGGCTTGCGCGCTGCTGAAGCACAAGCCGGAGCCGACGGACGCGGAGATCGATCAGGCGATGACGCCGGTGGTGTGCCGTTGCGGCACGTACCCGCGAGTGCGGGCGGCGATTCATCTGGCGGCGGGAAAAAAGGGGCGTTAGAGCCGGCGAGCCGGCACGCTGCAACGCCCCGCCCGAAACTCAATTGGCCAGCATTTCCACGATGGCGACGACCGCCGTGAACACGCCGATACATCCGCCGAGCGTTGCTGCACCTTGCATGAATGGCGACATGAGAGACCCCGTAGCGAGTAGTGGTGTCCCGTATTTAACCCGAAACGAAAGGCAAAAGAAAGCTGATCAAAAATAATTCGTAAGCTCGCTCGCTCAGGGCGCTTTCGCCGTTTCGGCAGCCGGGCGCGAGGCCGAACCGGCCGGCGCCGTTCTGGTCTTCAGCGCCGGAGCGGCCTTCAGTGCCGCCGCCGTCTCGCCCGGCGTACTCTGCCCCGAAACCTCCCAGCCGCCGCCGAGCGACAGGAACAGGTTGACCTGATCGACCGTGACCTGGCCTTCCGCCGCCGACAATTGCGCCTTCGCCGCGGTCAGCGTGCGGGTCGCATCGAGATCGGAGATGAACGACTCGCGTCCCGCGCGATACAGCCGATGCGTTTCGTCGGCCGATTGCGCGGCCGACTTCAGCGCCGCGCGCAGCGCTTCGGCGCGCGCGTAGTCCGATGCGTAGGTCGCGAGGTTGGTCTCGGTTTCGCGCAGCGCCTTCAACACCACGCCGTCGAACTTCGCGAGCGCGACCTGGCTCGATGCTTCGGCTTCGCGGATGCGGCCGCGCGCGCCGTTGGTCGGGAAGTTCCACGTGAGCAGCGGACCGAAGCCCCAGCGCGCGGTCGGCTGTTGCGGGATGTCTTCGAGAATGCCGGTGAAGCCCGCCGATGCGCCGATGCTGATGCTCGGATACAGCGCGGCGGTCGCGACGCCGATCCGCGCGGTCGAACTGGCCAGTTGCCGCTCGGCCTCGCGCACGTCCGGGCGCCGCCGCAGCAGCGCGGCGCCGTCGCCGATCGGCACCGGCTGATTCAGTTGCGGGAGCCGCTCGCACGCGAGCACGGCCGGCGGCAGATCCGACGGCGCGCGCGCCAGCAGCGCCGCGAGCTGGTATTGCGCGATCTTGCGGCGCGCGGTGTAGCGCGGAATATCGGCGCTCAGGTTCTCGACCTGAGTCTGGCCGCGCGTGACCTCGGTCTGGTTGCCGCGGCCCGCGTCGCGCAGCCGGCGCGACAGGTCCACGCGCTGCTTTTGCAGCGCCAGCGACTGCTGCGCGATGCGCAGTTCCTCGGCCGACGAGCATTGCTCGACGTACGAGCGCACCACCGCCGCGACCACCGTGATGCGCGCGAGGTCGCCGGCGGCCTCGACCGCTTCGGTGTCCGCCTGCGCGGCTTCGACGCCGCGCCGCAGCTTGCCGAACAGATCGATTTCGTACGACACGCTCAGGCCGAAGTCGCCGAGGTTGGCGACCGGCAGTTTCTCGAACAGCAGATACTGCTCGGCCGATTCCTGCGCGCGTTGGACCGTTGCCGACGCGCCGCCCGAGAAGCCGCCCTGCGCCTGCGCGACGCCGAGCGCCTCGCGCGACCGGGCGAGGTTCGCGGCCGCGACCCGCAGATCGGTATTCGATTTCAGCGCTTCGTCGATCAGGTTGTTGAGCACCGGATCGTCGTAGAGCTTCCACCAGACGGTCGGCGGATTGAGCGTCGAGGTCAGCCCCGGGTCCGCGCCTTCGATCGCGCCGTTCGCGAGCGGCGCATTGAGCATCGCCTGTTTCGGCAGCGTGTAATCGGGACCGACATTGATACAGCCGCTCAGCGCGACCGCGAGCGGCAGCAACGGCAACAGCGGCAGGCGTGGCAGGCGGGGCAGACGGGGCAATCGCGCGGGCAGCCGCGGCAGCGAAGACAAGGTGTGCGCGAATTTCATTGCGACTTGCCCGCCGAAGGAGCAGCCGAAGCAGCCGAAGCAGCGGGAGCCGCCGGCGCCGACGCGAGCGCCGAAGCCGGCGCCACCGGCGCGGCCGACGCCGCCACCGCACCGGATGCCGGGCCGGTGCCCGACACCGCCCGCCTTCTCACCGGCGACAGATCGCGCACCGCCACCGTCGCGGTGCGTCCGGCGATCAGACGGAAATCGGCCGGCACTTCATCGAGCGCAACGCGCACCGGAATCCGTTGCGCGAGGCGCACCCAGCTGAACGCCGGGTTCACGTTCGGCAGCAGGTTGGCGCTCTGCGTGCGGTCGCGGTCCTCGATACCGGCGACGATGCTCTGCACGTGACCGCGCAACGGCGTCGGCTCGCCCATCACGGTGATGTCGACCGGCTGGCCGATGTCGATCCCGCGCAGCTTGGTTTCCTCGAAGTAGCCGTCGACGCGGAACGAATGCATATCGACCACCGCGACCACCGCGCGGCCCGCCGACACGAATTCGCCGGTGCGCGGCGCGCGATCGTTCAGATAGCCGTCGACCGGGCTCTTGATCGTCGAGCGTTGGAGGTTCAGTTTGGCGGTGTCGATCGCGACGTTCGCGTCGGCCAGCGCCGCTTCGCCGGCTTCGACGCGCGAGCGGCTTTCTTCCAGGATTTCGGCGGCCACGAGGTTGCCGAGCTGGCGGTTACGCGCGTACTCGCGGCGCGCCTGGTCGAGCGTCGCGCGACGCTGCTGCGCGGTCGCCTCGGCCTGGCGCAACGCGAGCGTGTAGCGCGCCTGGTCGATCACGAACAGCACCTGGCCCTGCCTGACCTGCTGGTTATCCGTGACTTCGACCGACGAGATCAGCCCCGAGATATCCGGCGCGACCTGGATCACGTCGGCGCGCACGTGTCCGTCGCGGGTCCACGGCGCGAACATGTAGTAGTTGACCAGTTTCCACAGCACCAGCGCTGCGATCACGACGACGATCAGGGTCAGCAGAATCTGCCCGATGGAGAACCAGGTTTTTTTCACGTTATTAGTCTGTGCGAAACAACGACGACAAGGCCCAGCACCAGCACATAGATGCCGAGATCGAAGATGGAGCGATGCCAGACGAGGCGGTAGAAGCCGGTGTAGGCGAGCACCGTGCGGATCGCGAGGTTGATCAGATAGGCGATCAACATCAGCACCAGCACGGACGGCACGAACACGCCGAAGATATCGATTTCACCGAGCATCGCGGGAACTGGAAAAGGGTGGACGGGGGGCGCATGCCAACGCGCTGACGAGGATGAACGGGGTCATGACGCGCAGGTTCATCACGCGGCGGCCTCCGGTTCGGTCGGTGTCGGTTTCGTGAGCGTCGCCGGAAACAGCGAAAGACGCAAGCCGACCAGCGCGTGCAGCGCATCGCGCAGCTGGCGCGCCGAGGTCGGCGAGATTTCGGTCGGCGCCGCCGCGTTGGCGAGGCCTTGCGCGGTGACGCGCGCCACCGCCGCGTCGATCGACGACATCAGGCTCGGCGGCACCGGCTGACGATGCCGCCGCGCGACGCAGCTCTCGTAGTAGGTATGCACGCCATCGAGAACATGATCGATCGCGGCCGGCGCTTCGCCGCCGAGCTTGCGGGTCAGGCGGCGCAGGTCGAGCGCGTTGAACGCGATGCGCAGATCGCGGAAGCTCTCGATCGACGGATGACGATGGTCGTCGGTCGCGGCAAGCCGCGGAATCAGCTGCATCAGCCGGTCGAGCATGCGCGCGGCGAGATTGCGCGGATCCTCGATCCGCTGAGCGGACGCGGTCAGCGCGACGTCGGCCCAGCTCGAGCGCAGCAGCCGCGCGGCCGCGAGTTCGGCGCCGAACGGCCGGGTCACGCGAGTCCACAGGTACGCGTACAGCAGCCCGGCGAGACCCGCGAGGTTCGCGTTCAGGAAGGTCAGGAAGTTCGCGTCGTACGCATCCTGAATGCTGATGAAAGTCGCGGTGTTCACCGCGACCAGCACCGTCACCATATTGAATTGCGGGCGCGGGATCAGCGTGCCGACCAGAATGAACGGCGCGGCGAACAGGACCACCAGCATCGCGAAGTCGTGCACGTTCGGCAGCACGACGAACAGATACAGACCGGCGGCGACCACCGCGACCGCGGTCGCGACGAAGAAGCGGAACACCAGCGGCGCGGGCTCGTCGAGCGCGGCGAAGAAGCAGCACGCGACCGCCGCGAGCGTCACCGCGCTGGCGCCGTCGTTCCAGCCCGAGGTGATCCACAGCGCGCACGCGAACACCACCGCCGCGGCCGCCGACACGGTCGCGAACAGCATCATCCCGCGGTCGTAGAAGCGTTCGGTGCCGCCGAGCCGCCAATGGCGGAAGTGCGGCCGCCACGAACCTTCCTCGCGCGTGATGATGATGCGCAGCGAGCGGCAGTCCTGCCACACGTCGATCACCTGTTTCAAACGCCACAGCGCATTCGACAGCAGCGCGCCTTCCCAATGTTTCAACGCATCGGCGGGTGGACGCATCGCGGCGATGCGCTCGCGCAGCGCGTTGGCGGTCTCGTCCGCGTGATAGCCCTCGCTCGCCGGGGGCAGCGGCTGATTGAACCACTTGATGACGTCGTCGATCAGTTCGCGCAGTCCGGCGGGCCAGTGTTGCGGGCCGTTGTTATAGAGCGCGAGCAGCGGGTCGGCGAGCGCCGACATGATCGGCAGCAGCAACTGCATGCGGCCGCGCAGCTCGTGCGCGCGCGCAAGGATGTCGGGACGGGTGTGATCGTAGGCGAGCTGGCTCAGCAGCAGTTCGAGACCGTTGATCGTGCTGGCGAGCCGTTGCCGCGCGCTGGAAAGCGCCGCGCCGGCGATGCGGCCCGACAGCGTTTCGGTCGCGTAGAACGCGGCGTCGCGGAACCACGCGTCGGTGCGCTCGATGATGGTCGGCGCGAGCCGGCTCGGAAACAGCGTGCTGCCGACGATGCTCGCGCACACGATGCCGAGAATGATCTCCTCGGTACGGCTGACGGCCAGATCGAACACGCCGAGCGGATTGCCCACCGACGGCAGCGCGATGATCGGCATCGTGTAGGCGGACAGCATGAACACGTAGCTGCGCGCGGTACGATCGGAGATCGCGAAGTACAGCATCGTGCCGACCCAGGTCGCGACGATCACGCTGAACAGATACGGCGATTCGACGAACGGCGGCACCAGCAGGACTGCGCCGGCCGCGCCGAGCGCGGTGCCGAGCGCGCGATAGATCGCCTTCGAGCGGGTCGCGCCGACGAACGGATTCGATACGATGTAGACGGTGGCCATCGCCCAGTACGGCCGCGGCAGCTCGAACGCGAGGCCGATGTAGAGCGCGAGCATGGCCGCGGCGAAAGTCTTGACCGAGAACAGCCAGTCGCGGAGGGAGGGATAGACCATAAACCGTTACGCGGACTCGGCGTGATGCGGCGCGGCGGCGCGCGCGCGGCGTTTGGTGGGCTTGCGGGGTTTGACCGGGACGGCCGTCGGGCTCGTGGGTTGCGGCCGGTTCCCGTGGTTTGCCTGGTCCGCCTGGTTCGCCGATGGCGCGGCGGCTTGCTCGGCGGCATCGACCGTGAACGCGCCGAGCACGCGCAGCGCGGCTTCGAGATCGTCGCGCGACACGCCCTTGAGCGCCTGCGCGCGCAGCGTCACCAGTTCCTCTTCCATCTTCGCGGTGACCGCGCGGCCCTCGTCGGTGAGCGCGACGGTCTTCGCGCGCCGGTCGTCGGGGTCTTCTTCGCGGCGCATCAGGCCGGCCGCGCACAGCTGATCGAGCAGGCGCACCAGCGATGGCCCTTCGATGCCGATGTGATCGGCGAGCGTGACCTGGCGCACCGCGGAGCCGAGCCGGCTCGCGGTCAGCAGCGGCGTCGCGCACGCTTCCGACACATTGAACGTGGCCAGTACGCCATGACTCGTGCGGCGCCATTTTCTGGCGGCCACGACCAGCGTGCTGCTCACGGTGAGACGCAGGGCATCGAGATTCGACATGGCCGGTATTGTATTTCCAAACGATTCGTTAGCAAGCTATTGAATTGGAAATTAATGCCGGATCACCTGAGTCTGCGGCAAGAATGCGACAGTGATGTCAACGCGACGCGGTAAAGGCCGGCGCGCGGTGTCGGTTAAGCGGCCAGCCCGAGCCGCACCGTGCGCGCCAGCTCGTCGAGCTGGAACGGCTTGCGCAGGATCGTGCAGTGCTTGACCGCGGCGCCGGTGATGTCGACGTCCGCGTAACCGGTCGCGAGGATCACCGGCAGATCGGCGCGCTGCTTGCGCGCGGCGGCGATCACCTCGAGCCCGTTCATGCCCGGCATCGCGAAATCGACCATCAGCAGATCGGGCTGATCGTCGGCGAGGCGGCTCAGGCCGGCCTGACCGTCGGCGGCCTCGGTCACCGTATAGCCGAGCATGCGCAGCGATTCGACCAGCATCGCGCGCACTTCGCTGTCGTCTTCCACCACCAGCACGCGCTTGTCGCTGGTCGCATTCGCTTCGGCGTCGGCCTCGGCTTCGTTGCGAGCGGCCACTCGCTCGCGCCACGGCAGCCAGATCTGCACCGTGGTGCCGACGCCTTCCTCGCTGAAAATGCGCGCGGCGCCGCCGGCCTGGCGCGCGATCCCGTACACCTGGCTCAGACCGAGCCCGGTGCCCTTGCCGACCGGCTTGGTCGTGAAGAACGGATCGAAGACTCGCGACATCACCGCGGGCGGAATGCCGGTGCCGCTATCGATCACGTCGATCACCACGTAGCGGCCCGCGTTCAGGGTTTCGTCGGGCGCGTCGCGGCTGCTCACGCGAATCTCCAGGGTGCCGCCGCCCGGCATCGCGTCGCGCGCGTTGATGGCCAGATTGAGCACCGCGAGTTCGAGCTGGTTCGCATCGGCGCGCGTCCACATTTCGCTGCGCTCGAACACGGTGTCGTAACGGATGCCGGAACCGAGCGAGACCGCGATGATGTCGCGCATGTTCTGCAGCAGCGCGACCACGTCGAGCGCCTGCAGATCCGGGTTGCTGTTGCGCGAGAAGGTGAGCAGCTGGCCGGTCAGTTTCGCGCCGCGTTCGGTCGCGCGTTTGACCGAGGCGGCCATCCCGCGCAGGCGCTCGTCGCTGGTGACCCGCGAGATCAGTTCGGCATTCACCATGATCACGTTCAACAGATTGTTGAAGTCGTGCGCGATGCCGCCGGTCAGCTGGCCGAGCGCTTCCATCTTCTGTGATTGGACCAGCACCGCCTGGACCTTCGCGCGTTCGTGGATCTCGGCCATCAGGCGATCGTTGGCCGACGCGAGTTCGTGCGTGCGTGCGGCGATGCGGCTTTCCAGCGAATCGTTCAGCTGTTCGAGCGCGTCCTGCGCGGCAATCCGTTCGGCGAGCAGGCGGCGCGATTCGTATTGCCGCCCGCGTGCGCGCAGCGACGAGCCGACCGCGCGGCGCAGGGTCTCCGAATTGAGCGGACGTTCGAGCACGACCACGTTGCCGAGCCGCTCCAGCATCTCGAGCCCGCGCGCCGAGCGGCGGCCGATGCTGCGCGCGGCCAGCAGGATGAACGGGAAATCGGACCACGCGGGTTGCCGCTCGAGCCATGCGAACAGGCCCGCCGCGTGGCCGTTGGCGAGCGCTTCCTCGGTCAGCAGCGCGGTGCCCGCGCCGATGTCGAGCTCGGTGGTGAGCGCGTCGGTGCTGGCGCAGCTCACGCATGCGCGGGCGTCGTTGTGCAGGACCGCGGCGATCACGTCGGCGTCGCGGCCGAACGGCGCGAGGATGAGGACACGCTGCTCCATCGTTCAGTGTCCGGTGCTATCGAGCAGATTGCTGCTCGCGCCGAGCATCGCGGTCGCGCCGCGATACGGTGGCAGACCCGACAGCACGCCCTCGAAGTCGCGCAGCGCCTCGCCGACCTCGACACCCGCGCGGCTGAGACGAAACTGGCGGATCGTGCGTTCATGGTCGTTCGCCCGGCTCTTCACCGCAGTCACCGCGGTCAGCACCTCGCCGTGATGCTCGAAATAGCGGAACAGTATGACCACGTCGCTCAGATAGCTGATGTCAACCTCGGTCTGCACTTCGCCGATGATGCCGTGCTGGCCGAGCACCAGCATCGTGACCACGCCCTGCTGGTTCAGATAGCCGAGCATCTCGTGCATGTGCAGCAGCAGGTAGCGCTCGCCCGGCATCGCCTGCAGATACGCGTTGAGGCTGTCGATCGCGACATAGCGCACGTGCTCGTTTTCGACCGCGTTGCGCACGTCGCTCGACAGCTCGCCCGGCGAGATTTCCGCCGGATCGATCTGCCGCAGCGTCAGCAGACCGCTGTCGACGTACGGCGCGAGGTCCATGCCGAGCGTCGCGCAACGGCTGATGAGCGTGCTGAGCGTTTCGTCGAATACATAGTAGGCGCAGCGTTCGCCGCGGTTGAGCGCGGTGATCAGACACGACACCACGGTGGTGGTCTTGCCAACCCCCGACGGACCGATGATCAGCGCATTGGTGCCGGGAATCAGACCGCCGCCGAGCAGCGCGTCGAGACCCGGCGTGCCGGTGCCGAGCGGTTGCGTGTCGAACTGCCGGTGATGCTCGGCCGCGACGAGGCGCGGATACACGCGCAGGCCGCCGGTGTTGAGCGTGAAGTCGTGATAGCCCTCGCGGAACTTGATCCCGCGCATCTTCGCGATGCGTACGCGGCGGCGGTTGCCGCCGTAATCGTGGGCGACGTTGTCGAGGCTGATCACGCCGTGCACGATGCTGTGCAGCTGGATGCCGCTCCCGACCGACGAGGTGTCGTCGAGCAGCAGCACCGTGCATTCGCGGGTCGAGAAATGCCGCTTCAGCGCGAGAATCTGTCGGCGGTAGCGCAGTGGGTTCTCCGCCAGCAGACGCAGCTCCGACAGGCTGTCGAGCACGATGCGCGCGGGCTTGAGTTCGTCGACGTGCTGGATCACGTTGCGCACGCTTTCGCCGAGTTCGACTTCCGCCGGATGCAGCACGCTTTGCTCGTACTGCGGCTCGAGCTCCTCTTCGGGCAACTGCTCGAAGATCGTGAAGCGACTCAGATCCCAGCCGTGGCTCGCGCCGATCGCAAGGAGTTCCTCGCGGGTTTCGGACAGCGCGATGTACAGGCCCGACTGCCCCGCTTCGAGACCTTGGAGTAAGAATTGCAATGCCAGGGTAGTTTTACCTGTGCCGGGCGCGCCTTCGACGAGATACATGCGGTTCGGCGTGAGACCGCCGCCGAGGATGTCGTCGATGCCTTCGATGCCCGAGGCAAGGCGGGCGGGGGTGGAGGTGGCGGGTGTGGTCGACATGATGGTTAGCGTGGGTGTCGGCGGTAGCGTCGGATGCGTCGGATGTGTTGGATTAACGCGGCGGCGAGGTCGCGGGCGGTATGGCGCTATGCAATTTGCGTGCCTTGAGACGGTGATGAGGTGTGCCGGCTCGGCGTGTCTGTCCGTCGCGACCCGCGATCAGAATTCGGCGGCACGGCAGCAGTTCTATTTATGTGGGAAGGGGCAGCGCGCCGAGATAACGTTGACGCCGCCGGGGGCTGATCAATTGCGGCTGGTGGTGTCGGGGCGACAGGCGCGGGCGGTTTTTGTCGGCGCGCGCTGGAACAGCAACCCGTCCACGCGGGGGCGAAAGGACCGCGCGTGCGAATCGAGCTGACGTACGTCGCAAGCTGCCAGCAGGCTGGCGGCCGGGGCGTCGAGACGGAAGCAGCGCGGTCGGTCTTTAAAGAGCAGTGGCCGGCCACCAGGTCCAGACGCGCCGCGACGAGCGCAATTCGATCATCGATAGCGGCGCGATCTCTATACGAGGGAACAGCTCCGGCGCAGCGCCGAGCGCATAAACAAGGGCGGCGCGCATTAGCGGCGCGTGCGTAACGGCGATAACGGTTCGAGCCGAAGGCGCGGCGTGGTCGAGCCATTGCCCGACCCGTTGCACCACTTCAGTAAATGACTCGCCGCCGGGCGGCGCGATCGCGGGGTCGCGTGTCCACGCGGCCAGCGCGTCAGCCGCCTGCTGCGCGATGTCGGCGAGACGCTGGCCGCGCCACTCGCCGTAGTCGACGTCCGCCAATGCATCGACAGGTGTGGCCATGAGGCCGAGCGCGGTGGCGGTATCGCGCGCACAGGCCGCCGGGCTGGTGAATACGGTGGCGCCGTCGAGATCGGCGCGCCGTGCGAGAACCGCGCGCGCGGTCTCGGCTGCGGCACGGTCCCGGGCTTCGAGCGGTTCGTCGGCGGGGAAGCGGCCCGCGCGCTGCGCGAGCGTCGCCGCGTGGCTCACCAGTAACAGTCGCGTATCCATTGAGTCCCTTATGAGTGCCCGACGCGCTTTTGCGCGGCCGCCGCTGCGCCAGTATTCATGCTGACGCATGACGCCGCGAGACCCGATGCCGACGTTCACGAAGGCCGAAGTTTAGCGCGTAGAATAGGCGCCTTGCGAAGCACGGAAGCCGGTGAGAACCCGGCGCGGTCGCGCCACTGTAATCGGCAATGCATTTACAAAAGCCGAAAGCCAGACCTGAACTTCGCACCATTCCTCTGCAATCGACTATCGGGGCGCGTTACCCCAGGAGATGTCCGTGATGACCCAAGCTGTTTTCGATTCCGCCGCGCAACCGGCGGCTCAGCCCACTCCCATTCCTCTGCGCGAGCTGCTGCCTTGGGTGGTGTTCGGCGGTTTGCTGCTGTTGCTCGCGCTGTACTTCGTTGGTGCGGAACAGGGCGCCACGTCGCTGGTGCCCGGCATGTACGTGCATGAGTTCGTGCACGACGGCCGCCATCTGCTCGGCTTTCCCTGCCACTAACGGAGTTCATCATGGTGGGTAAGTTATTAGTACGCGGGATGCTCGCGGGCATCGTCGCGGGCCTGCTCACGTTCGCGTTCGCGCGAATCGCCGGCGAGCCGCAGGTCGATCAGGCTGTTTCCCTCGAGGAAAAAGCGGCCGCCGCGCACGGCGAGGAGCACGAACACGAACACGAACTCGTGAGCCGCGAGACCCAGGCCGGGCTCGGCTTGCTGACCGGCGTGGTCACTTATGGTGCGGCATTCGGCGGACTGTTCTCGCTGGTGTTCGCGTATGCATATGGGCGCGTGGGCGCGCTGAGCGTGCGCGCGTTGTCCGCGTGGCTCGCAGTCGGCGCTTTTATCGCGCTCGTGATCGTGCCGAATCTCAAGTATCCGGCCAATCCACCGTCGGTCGGCGACCCGGAAACGATCGGCACGCGTACCGGCCTGTTCTTTCTGATGATTGCGATTTCGCTCGCGACGCTGGTGTTTTCGCTGAAAGTACGTCGGCGCGCGGTGGCGAAGCTCGGCGCGTGGAACGGCTCGATCGTCGCGGGGCTCGTGTTCGTCGCGATCATCGCGACCGTGCAACTGTCGATGCCGGTTATCGATGAAGTGCCTGCCTCGTTCCCGGCGGTGCTCCTGTGGAAATTCCGTGTGGCAGCGATCGGCATGCAGTTCATCATGTGGACGACCATCGGGCTGCTGTTCGGCGCGCTGGTCGAGCGCAGCGCTTTCATGCGTACGAATGCGCGCGTGACGATGAAGTCGCTCTGATTCTCCGCTCGACGCGCGACCGCAGGCGCGGTCGCGCTTTCAGCGCAATGCAAAAGAACGGTTTTGCATCAAGTACTTGGCGCAGTTTTGGCGGGGTTATCCACAGGCTTGCGAACATTTTCTGTGGAAAAGCTTCCAGCCGGCGTGCTCTTCATTCCTCTTATCTGATTCTCGCCGCGCCTGGGTTGCGCGGTCAGCGTTCGCCTGCAGAGAACTTCGGTATTCGCCCGGCGCGAAACATTCGAGTTCGGCGGTTTCTGTTTCTTCCGATGTTTGTCGAGCCTTGGTGGTTCGCGCAAGTGCGGCCAGTCCAATCGGATCCCTAACTAATTGCGGGGCGGTGATCCATTGCCTGTTTTTTGTGCTTTGCGACTTTTTTAAAATAATTGCGAAAAGGGTGTTGACGGAGTGTGTTCGGATCTCCATAATCTCGCTTCTTCGCTGATGACGCAGCGACGCAAACGAAGCAGCGCCGGGTAGTTGAAGTTCAGGCGCAGCGCGTTGAGCGAATCGATCTTTAAAAACTAACAGCCGATAAGTGTGGGCACTTGATGCGGAATGCGACGGTGGTTCTTCGGAGTCACCGGATAGCAAAAGTATCAAAAGCCTCACACAGTATTAGAGGAAGGTTTGTCTGTCGAAAGACGGATTAATCATCGTCAGTACGTTGAGTGAGCGACCGGTTTCTGACGAAACCGAAAACA
>NZ_JAJITD010000002.1 GCF_020880815.1 Paraburkholderia sejongensis | reverse complement strand
CACCCGTTCGTTCGCCGCAGAGTAACGGCATGGCCGAATCGTTCGTGAAGACAATCAAGCACGATTACATTGCCTTTATGCACAAGCCCGATGTGCCAACAGCGCTCTCGCATCTGGCCGGCGCCTTTGAACATTACAACGAACGGCACCCGCATAAGGCACTGAAGTACCGTTCCCCCCGGGAGTTCCGCCGAACCGCTGCATCATCAACTTAACGGTGTCCGAGTGTCCTGAGTTACAGGGTCAACTCCACTTTGGGAGACCTGCATGAGAAATTTGTGAGCAGAGCCGATCCGAACTCATGGACCTCGGACCGCATGGGGATTTATCGCTTGCGAGGCGTGCTCTCGGGTCTCGCATCCAGGAATCGACCGCTCTACCAGATGAACGACCACGAAGTGGCGCGGGAGATATATCGGGCGCTCGTGCGTCGCACCCTGATCTACGTGCCGCCGAGCTCGCAGGTGAAGCGGATTATCCAAGAGGAGCGGGCGAACAAACAGCGCCGGCCTGGGCCGTACGCAGGAGTAGTGGCAATGCGGACGCCGGCAGGCGCTGAAGAGCGGACTGTTACTGAGAAACTACGCAGGCCCATGGCGCCTGCGCCTGTGGTGGAGTTTTTTGAGAAGGAGGTGGGGGAGGATGTTGCTTTGCTTGTCGGCTACTCTCCGGCGTTGGTGGCCGATTTAAAAACTTTGGGAGAGGGAGATTGGGAGGTCAAATACGGGGAGGCTGGCAAAGGTTCCTTTGTGAATCGGTACCGGAAATTCATCATTCTGGACAGCAGCCTTCAGCATCAACCCGAGAGATATGTGCAAGTTCTAGCTCACGAGGTGGGGCATGCGATGCATCCGTACAAGGAGGACACTTCATCGAAAGTGGCGTACTTGAAGACCAGGCTTGAAGACGAGGCTGCGGCGACGATGAACACCCTTCGCACGCAGCGCGAAATCCTTGCCAATCAAGGTTCGGATATCGGTGTCGGTGGTTCGATGAGCCGCGCTTACAACGCAGCCTACGACAAGTTTTTGCAAGATGGTGATGTGGCCGCTTGCCGGGAACTGATTGCAACTACATTCGGTAACGAGGTTACGTCGAACACCGGTCAGACATACGCGGATTACTATGGAGACTGGTATGACGAGACGTACGCGTCGAAATAATCTGATCAGCACATTGGCCGTATTTGGCTTGGCGGGGGCGCCTGCCATATCCAGCTTTGCGGTCGTACAACATGGAAAGGATCCAATGATCACGCAATCGGATATGACATTGTGGCAGACCATCGACGCGGTGGTGCAGAACATTCCGCTAACTAAGGCAAAAGTGGAGCGGGTGCTAGTTACCCGTGTCGCAGTAAAAGACACTAGCAAGAATCCATTTCGCAATGCTGCTTCACAGTTCTACGTCGGTGGCCCAGTGAAACTGTCGGATGGCGTGGTCGTTGGTAAAGTGGATTTACGTATCCGCTACAAGTTTGGACACCCGGGCTTTCTCGTACTGGACGAGTTGGGCGGCACCTGTATTACCCTTAAGACTGTCCGGGCGCATTATCCAGACCTAACTGTTACGGAATATCCCAAAGGACAATCGCTTGATGAGGCTGTGGGCTTTTCAGCATTCCTGGAGTGGGGAAAGCTTTCCTTTGGGTTTGTCGAGCGCAACCCGGACTGCCTCGCGCATGTTGCCTTCGATCCTAAGACCGTAGAGGACAACGCCTCGCATCAATAGGAATTGCTTTCGCGCATCCGGCGCCCCCTCAACCGAGCTCAAACGACGTAATCCCAAACACACGCGCCATCGAAATATCCGGCGGCGCATGCGTGTACATCCGCGCAGTTTCGAAGCTGATCGACATGCCGTGCCGTTCGGCCATCGCAATCGCTGCGGCGTTGCTCTCAGGCACGTCGATCGACACTGTTTCATCAGCGCATCGGCTGAGCAGCGCATCGAATAGCTCCTCGGCGGTGAGCGCATCGTCGGCGAACAGCGGGCCGATCTTGCGCCCCTGACGACACGCGCGCAGCACGCCATAGCCGCCTATCAAGCCATCGCGTATCGACGCGAGCGCAATCACGTCGGGTTGCGCGATCCATGCTTTCAAAAAATCTGCGCGCGCTGCGGGAAACCAACGCCGGTCATAAGCGGCCAACTGGTCGAACGGTACCGTGGATAAATCCGTGATTGCCGCGCTCGCCGGGGCGCCGTGTGCAACACCTTGAAAGCGAATATTCCGATGCGCGAGCTGGAACCCCGACTTCCGATAGTTCGCCTGCTGCGCGACAACACCATCCAGACCGACGTTGCGCCCGCCCAGATAATCCATCGCGTGCTGCCAGAGCCGCAGCCCCAGTCCTTTGCCGCGAAACTCCGGTCTGACGATATACAAACCGATAAAGCCGAAATGCGCGTCGTAGGCGACAGCGGAAATCGACGCGACCGGCTCACCGTGCAACTCGCCGACGAAAAAGCCGCCGGGATCGGCGGCGCGAAAACAACGCGCGTCATCGCGGCCCGGATTCCAGCCTTCGTTTGCTGCCCATTCGATCGCGAGCGGGACTTCGGCGGCCGTCATCGTGCGGACGATGTAGTGCCGGGCCAGTTCGGCATCCATGCCGGTGTGCGCGTTCATTCCGATGGTCCTGTTGCCGCTGTGGCGGCGCGTTAGCTTCACCAAAGAATAGTTCACCGAAAGTTCGACGCCAGAACTTTCGCGGCCCCTTCTAAACAGCGTTAGAGCCGGCTGCCGCGACGGCGTTGCGACGGTGGAAGGACTCCATAACACCTGCGCGAATCGCACCCGGGTTTTCCGAAGCAGCGGGAAACCCCTCGGCGTTGTATCTCAATGTGTACGGCTCGCCCACCGACACACAGCCTTGCAATTGTGCCCCCCGCCCGACACAAGCCAGATACCTCGGCTGGGTCTAATAGCTCCAACGACGGATGCCGAACAACGCAGTGACGCAGACCCCGCAGGTCTGCCGCGCGCTTCGGACGCCCGGCGGATTTTCCCATCCGACCTGATTCAGGAGAACGACATGAAAGTCCCGATGATCGCTTTGACCTTGGCCTTTGCTGCGTGCGCAACCGCCAGCTCCGCTTATGCGGCTAACAATGCGACCAACGCAGCCGACCCCCAAGCAACCACCGCCGGCGTGCAGGCAGAAGCGCAATGGACGCCGCCGCAAAGCGCGCCGCAAGCGAAGACGCGTGCCGAGGTTCGCCAGGAACTGGCGCGAGCCAGAACCGACGGCCAGCTCGCCGCGCTCAGCAAGCTCTATCAGGGTAGCTAAGCATTGCCGATCGAACGATCCGAATACTTTCGTCTCAATCACTATCGAGGTTTGCCATGATCAAGCATCTTTTCGTTGCCGCGGTTCTTTCGGCCAGCGCCGCAGTCGCGGCTCCCGCATTCGCCAGCGGCGGTTATGGGCCCGCGCCGCATTACAACCCGATCGTCGGCGCGCCGGCATCGCAACGCGGGCAGAGCGCGTTGACCGTGAGCGCCGAGCAGGGCGGCCGGGTGGCGGACGGCGAACTCAGCCAGCAGTCGTACGGCGGCGCGCAACAGGGCAATTCACAATCGGGCGCGCGTGCCGTAAGCGCGGCAGAGGTGGCGTCGATCTCGCCTTACGCGCATCACTAAAGCGCTGTCGCGATTGTGTTGTCGCAACTCGCCCGCTCTTTACACAACCGTGATAGAAGCCGCGCACCGATCAGTGCGCGGCTTCGCAGCCTGCGAGCCAACATAACGATTTCTGCACAGCGACTTCCGCTGTCATCTCAATCTCGACGCAAGCGCCCGACGGGAACTGAGCGGTGACAATCAAACCCGCGGATCGACCGGCGACTTCGGCACTCCGCGTGCCTCGATCGCCTCGCCGGCCAGCAGGCAAAGATCTTCGCGATAGTGCGCGGCGACGATCTGCACGCCGACCGGCACCCCGTCGATGAGTTGCGTCGTCACCGCGAGCCCGGGCAGACCCATCGCCGGCAGAGCGCGCATCGTCAGTTGTGCTTCCCACACGCGGTCGAAGCCGTCGAGGCCTTGCTGGTCGAGATCGTCGGGAAACGGCAGTTCGGCGGAGACGGGCATCAACACGACCGCGTACTGATCGAGAAACAGGCGCCACTGGCGCGTCAATGTAGTACGACGTACTAACGACTGGCTGATCACATCGGCGGGCAAGTCCTGAACCTTGCGGCGCGCCGCGCTGACGACGGCCAGCGCCGCCGGATCGCCGTCGCGGGTCACCGAGTCGACCAGCGCGTCGAAGCCGTCGCCGAGCCACAAGCGCTCCTGCAACTGCTCGGCTTCGCGCAACGACGGCGTGTCGTCGATCTCCTCGACGCTCCAGCCGGCATCGACCAGCCGCTCCGCCGCATCGCGCAGCGCGTGTTCGACTTCCGGCGCGATCCGCAAGCCGCCGGGCCGCAGACACAGCGCGGCGCGCAACGGCACCGCGCGCCCTTCGAGCGGCAGCGGCACATACCAGGGATCGCGCAGGTCCGGCGCGGACAATGCAAGCAGTCCCACGCGAAGATCCGCGATCGTGCGCGCGATCGGGCCGGCGGCCGACATCAGTTGCGCGCCGATCGCCCGCTCGGGGGACGACGCGTTGAACGCGGGCACGCGGCCGAGCGTCGGCCGCAATCCGTGCACGCCGCACGCGTACGCGGGGTAGCGGACCGAGCCGCCGATATCGGTACCCAACGCGAGCTGGCCGATCCCGGCGGCGACCGCCGCCGCCGCGCCGCCCGACGAGCCGCCGGGTGTCAACTTCGGATTGCGCGGATTTACGGTGCGGCCGTGGACGAGATTCGACGTGAACCAGCGCAGCGCGAAGGCCGACGAATTGCTGCGGCCGAGCAGGATTGCACCCGCTTTTTGCAGGTTGTCGACGGCGGGGCTGTTGAACTGCGCGATCAGCTTTTCTTGTAGACGGGTGCCGTTGGTCGTCGCGAAGCCGGCCTGATCGACATTGATCTTGACGGTGACCGGCACCCCGGCGAGCGGGCCGGGGTCTTCGCCGCGCGCAATAGCGCGGTCGATGCGATCCGCCTGTTCAAGCACTGCCTCGGGACGATGTTCGACGATCGCATTGATCGCCGGATTCACCGCATCGAGACGCGCGAGCGCGGACTGCGCGGCCTCACGCGCGGACACGTCGCGGCTTTTGATCCGCGCGGCAAGCTCGGTCGCTGATAAACGCCATAGTTCACTCATGTTCCCTCCGGTTAGCATTGCTGCGCTCGCGTCGCCGCGAGCAGACTGGCGGGTGTCAATTTGAACGGTCCAATGTATCTAACGTATGTCCGCCGGCCTGTGAAATGTAAGCCAGTTTTTCCGGACTCGCTGCGGATACGTTGGAGACACAAAGCGCGCGGCGAAAAGAACCGCAAAGAACAGAACCGCCAGAAACAGAATCACGAAGAAATCATTCGCCAAATAAAAAGAGCCGACCTTCGGGGCCGGCTCTTTACGCCTTCACGCGCGACGCAAACTTATTGCACCGCGACCGTGCCGAAGTTTTGTCGTCCGAACGGACTCACGTGGTACCCGCTCACGTCGGTACGCGTAATTGCCGCGGCGGTCGGATAGCCGAGCGGAATCCACAGCGCCTCGTCGTGGATGATCTGCTGCGCGGCTTCATACGCCTTCGTGCGCTTCGCGATATCCGAGGTCGCTCTGCCGTCGGCGATCAGTTTGTCGAGATCCTGGTCGCAGAAGCGCGCGAAGTTGATCCCCGACTTCACCGCGTTGCAGCTGAACAGCGGCGACAGATAGTTGTCCGGATCGCCGTTGTCGCCGGCCCAGCCCATGAACAGCGTGTCATGCTGGCCCTGCTTCGCCTGCTTGATCAGCTCGCCCCATTCGATCACCTTCACGTCGGCCTTCACGCCGATCTTCGCGAAGTCCGCCTGCAGCATTTCCGCGCCGACCTTCGGACTCGGGTTCAGCACGCTGCCGTTCGGACGCACCCAGATCGTCGTCGAGAAGCCGTTCGGGAAGCCCGCTTGCGCGAGCAGTGCCTTTGCCTTGGCCGGGTCGTACGGCCAGCCCTTGATCGAGTGGTTGTAGCTCCAAGTATTGGGCGGGAACGGATTGACCGCTGGCGTCGCGGTGTTGTCGAAGACGGCCTTCAGATATGCGGTGCGGTCGAACGCCATGTTCAGCGCGGCGCGCACCTTCTGGTTGTCGAGCGGCTTTTGCTGCGTGTTCAAGGCGACGAACGCGGTCATGAACGCGGGCGTCTGCACGATCGCGAGCGACTTGTCCTTCTTCGCGTCGGCGAGATCCTGCGGCTTCGGCGACAGCGCGATCTGGCATTCGCCGGCCTTCACCTTCTGCGCGCGCACGGTCGCGTCCGGCGTGATCGCGTAGATCAGGCGCTCGATCTTCGGCTTGCTGCCCCAGTAGCCGGGGTTCGCGTCGTAGCGGATCACCGCGTCTTTCGTATAGCTCTTCAGCACGAACGGGCCGGTGCCGATCGGCTTCGCGTTCAGGTCGACCTGCTTGCCGGCCTTCAGCAACTGGTCCGCGTATTCGGCCGAGTAGATCGACGCGAAGCCCATCGTCAGGATCGACACGAAGGTCGCGTTCGGCTCGTTCAGTTCGAACTTGACGGTGTTCTCGTCGACCTTGGTGATCGACTTGATCAGCTTCGGCAGCCCCATCGATTGCGCATGCGGGAAGCCGCTCGCGCCCGCCACCTTGTGCCACGGATTATTCTCGTTGAGCATCCGGTCGAACGTGAAGATCACGTCGTCGGCGTTCAGCGCGCGGCTCGGCTTGAAGTAGTCGGTGCTCTGGAACTGCACGTTCGGGCGCAGATGGAACGTGTAGGTGAGGCCGTCGGCGCTCACTTCCCACTTGTCGGCGAGCGCTGGCACGACCTTCTTCTGCGCTTCGTCGAACGACACCAGCGAGTTGAAGATCACGTCGGCCGACGCATTGGTCGTCACCAGCGAGTTGAACTGCACGACGTCGAAGCCGTCGGGGCTCGATTCGGTACAGACGGTGAGCGGTTTGGCGAGCGCCAGCGCGGGCGCTGTAAACAGGATGGCGGCTGCGAGCAGTTTGAAGCGCATAGGATCTCCGGTGACGAGCGCGGTCAGGCTGTGCGTCTGGTTGTGTTTTGGGCGGCGGCGCGCCTTCGCGAAAGCTTATCGAAGGGGGATTATGGCGACAACAATTTAATCCACATATCCATATGGCGGGCGGGTAGCGGCGGGGGTGCCGCGGACCTTCAGGCCGCCGCCGCGAGCCGCAGCAGATAGTCGATGCCGTCGATCGCACGCACGCCGTACCACGACGTCATCTCGCCGTCGATCAGCTCGATCCACTTGCCGGCCATGCGTGGATCGCGCGCGAGCGCATCGCGATGCGCGGCCGTGAAGCGATACGGCTCGCTCGACAGCAGCACCCGGTCGACCTGCGCGAGCCACGGCGCGGCGTCGAAGTCGAGCACCGGGTAGCGGGCCGCGCCCTTCAGGCCGCCGCGCACGTCGGGCAGCGTGTGCCAGTTCACCAGATCCAGCATCGCGGCGATGTAGGTGTCGCGCGCGACGCTCATCCACGGTTCGCGCCAGATCAGGTACAGCACGTTCTGCGCGGCAAAGTGGCGGGCGGCGGCTTCGTGCAGGCGTAGTTCGAGCGCATCGGCGAGGCGCTGCGCTTCGCGCTCGCGCCCGAAGATCGCGCCGAGCAGCGCGTAGAGCGCGAGGTTCTCGCGCGGCGATTGCGGATGGGTGACGACGATATGCGGAACGAACGCGCGCAATTGCTCGACGGTGTCGCGTTCGTTTTCGTCGATATTGACGAGCAGATGAGTGGGGCGCAGCGCGCGGATCGCGTCGAGCTTGACGGCCTTGGTGCCGCCGACCTTGCGGATCGCTTGCACCTTGTCGCGCGGATGCACGCAAAAGCCGGTGCGCCCGACGATGTGCCGGTCGAGGCCGAGCGCGAACAGCGTTTCGGTGATGCTCGGCACCAGCGACACGATGCGCGCGGCGCCGCCCGCTGGTTCGTGCGCGACGCCGGCTGCATCGACCGCACGGGTGGACATGTTTTACTCGGTGACGGCGCGTGGCTTGCGCGGCGCGCGTTCGAACACGCGGTCATAGAGCCAGCGCGGCAACACGTGCAGCAGCATCGCCGCGACCCGCATCTGCCACGGGAACACCGCGAACGAAGTTTGCCGCTCGACCGCCCCGGCGACCTTCCCGGCGAAGCGATCCGCGTCCATCAGGAACGGCATGCTGTACGGGTTGTGCTCGGTCATCGGCGTGCGGATATAGCCGGGCGCGATCGTGACGACGCCGACGCCCTGCGGTCGCATTTCGACCCGCAACGCCTCCAGATACTTGAGCGCCGCCGACTTCGACGCGCTGTACGCACCGGAGCCCGGCAGCCCGCGCACGCCCGCGACGCTCGCGATGCCGACCAGCGTGCCGCGCCGCTCGGCGGCCATCGCGGCGGCGAACGGCTCGAACGTTGCGACCATGCCGAAGTAATTGATGTCCATCACTTCGCGGAACGTGCGCAGATCGCCGTGGCCGGTCAGCGCGCCGCGACTGATCCCGGCATTGGCGATCACGATGTCGGGCAAGCCGTGTTCGGCGATGAAGCGCGCGGCCGCTTCGGCGAGCGCTTCCGCGTCGCGCACGTCGACCGCATAGATCGAGACGGTGTTCTGGGGATGGGACTGCTGGAACGCGGCAAGCGCATCGCCGCGACGGGCGACGAGGCCGAGAATCGCGCCGCGCCGTGCATATTCGCCGGCGAGCGCGAGGCCAATGCCACTCGAAGCGCCGGTAATGAATACCTTCAGGGGAGAGGTCATACCGGCGCCTCGTAATTACATCTTCTTCGCGCGAACCTGCGAGACGAGGTAGTCGAGCACCTGGATCGTGCCGGGCAGGCTGTTGGTCGCGGCCGGGCCGGTTTCAAACTTGCCCTGCACCGCAATGGTCGGCACGCCTTCGATCTTGAAGCCGTCGAGCAGCTTCTTGTCCTTCTGCAGCGCGCTTTGCGTCGAGAACGAGTTGTACGCCTCCATGTACTTCTTCGGATCGACGCCGAACTTCGCGAGGAATTTGGCCTGGTCTTCCGGCGTCAGCAGGTAGTTCTTGTTGACGTGGATTTCGTTGAAGATCTTCGGCGTGAGTTCGTTGACGACGCCGAGCGCGTCGAGTGCATGGAACATCTTCGAATGCGGGATGAAGTCGTCGCGGAAAGCCACCGGCACGCGGCGGAACACGACGTCCGGACCCTGCTTCTTCACCCATGCTTCGAGGAACGGGTTGAATTCATTGCAGTGCGGGCAGCCGTACCAGAAGAATTCGATGACTTCGATCTTGCCGGCCGGCACGTCGGTGGGTTGCGGCGTGGCCAGCACGGTGAAGTCCTTGCCGGCGACCGGCGCCTGCGGCGACGCGTGCGCCGAGGCCGCGATCAGGCCCAGCGAGAGAAACAGGATGCTCAGCAGCTTTTTCATGTTGTGTAGATCCAGATAAGCGTGATGCGGTGAAGCCACGCGAATGTCCGTCACCGCGTGTCGGATTCGGGTGGCCGCTTCGGCACGCAAAGCGGGGCGAGGCGGCCATCGTGCTTGTGACTCGCGCGGCGCGCCGATGGTTCAGCGCGCCGCGCAAGCCGGCATTACCGTTTATTTATTGTTTGGTGAAGCGGATCACCGCGGTGTCGACCCCAGCGTCAGACAGACGCTGGCGGCTCGAATTCATGTCCTCGAACTTCGAGAACGGGCCGATCCGCACGCGGTAGTACGTGACCCCGCCCGCGTCGCGCTGCGTGACCTTCGACTCGAAGCCCTGGAACGCCAGACGCGCGCGTTGCTGTTCGGCGTCGGCGGCGGTCTTGTAGGCGCCCACCTGCAGGAAGTAGCCGGTGTTCGCGTCGCCCGGCGCCGGCGCGGCGGCCGAACCCGGCTTCGCGGCGTTGTTGGCGGTGGTGGCCGGCGCGCTGCCGGTCTTCGGCGCGGAGCCCGCGGTGGTGGCGGCCGGCGCGCTCGAGGTTTGCGGCTTCTTCGCCGGAGCGGGAGCCGGCGCATTGTTGGCGAGGGCGTTGTTATCCTGCGCGGGCTTCGGCGCGACCGCGGTGCCGTTCGGGTTGCCGATGGTCGGCGGCACTTCGACGATCTGCGGCTCTTCGAGCATGCCCGACTGGGTCTGCGCGTTGGTCTGACCCGGCGCGGTGTTCGGCGGCGCGGGTTGCGCGGCCTGCGGCACCGGCTGGCCCGGCGTCTTGCCTTGCAGCGGCCGGTTCGGATCGTACTGCGGCTGGCTTGCGCCGTTCTCCTGGGCCGCGGGCGGCGCGACCTTCGACACGAACGGCGTAGGTGCACGGGTGATGTACAACGCCACGACTACCGCGATTGCCAGACCGACGATCAGGCCCAGCACGATACCGAGAAAAGTACCCCCGGTTTGCTTCGATTGCTTTGTTGTGCGGCGTGGTTTTGCCATCGTTCGAATCACCTGCAAAAAGAATCCAGGAACGGCCGTCGATTATAACGACGGCCGCGTGCATGTTACGCCGGGAGAGTTACATCTTGACGGGAGCGGAGACGCCGATCGTCGCCAGACCGTTGGCCAGCACCTGGCGGGTGGCCGCGAGGAGTGCGACGCGCGCGTTGCGTTCAGCCGCATCGTCGACCAGCACGCGCTCGGCTCTGTCATTGTAAAACGAGTGGAATTCACCGGCGAGGTCGCGCAGATAGAACGCGACCGCGTGCGGCGCGAGTTCGTCGGCCGCGTGCTGCAGCATGTCGGGGAACTCGGCGAGCTTGTTGAGCAGCGCCATTGCACGTTCGCTCGTGAGCGGCGCGAGGTCGATGCCGGCCAGCGTGCTTTCGTCGAAGCCGTAGCGCGTGTTGCACTCGGCGATCACCGAGCAGATCCGCGCGTGCGCGTACTGCACGTAGTGGACCGGGTTCTCGTCGTTCTGCTTCAGCGCGAGGTCGATGTCGAACACGAATTCCGTGTCGGCCTTGCGCGAGATCAGGAAGAAGCGCACCGCGTCGCGGCCGCGGCGGATGGTTTCCTCGTCGATCAGATCGACGGCCGCTTCGGTGCCCGGCGTCGCGCCGCCCGACCATTCGATCAGGTCGCGCACGGTCACGTAGCTGCCGGCGCGCTTCGAGATTTTCACCTCTTCGCCGTTGCGCATCACGGTGACCATCTTGTGCAGGATGTAGTCGGGGTAGCCCTTCGGAATGCCGATGCCCAGACCCTGCAAGCCGGCGCGCACGCGCGCGATCGTGCCGTGGTGGTCCGAGCCCTGCACGTTGATGACCTTGGTGAAGCCGCGTTCCCACTTGGCGACGTGGTAGGCGACGTCTGGCACGAAGTACGTGTACGTGCCGTCGGTCTTGCGCATCACGCGGTCTTTGTCGTCGCCGTCGTCGGTGGTGCGCAGCCATAGCGCGCCTTCCTGCTCGTAGGTCTTGCCGGCGTCGATGAGCGCCTGCACGGTCTTCTCGACCCGGCCTTCCGTGTACAGCGACGATTCCAGATAGTAGCGGTCGAACTTCACGCCGAACGCCTGCAGGTCCATGTCCTGCTCGCGGCGCAGATAGGTGACCGCGAAACGGCGGATCGCTTCGAGGTCTTCGACGTCGCGCGCGCCGGTGACCGGTGCGCCGTCGCTTGCTTCGACCGTCACGCCGTTCATGTAGTCGTGCGCGATGTCGGCGATGTAGTCGCCGTTATAGGCCGACGCGGGCCAGCCCGCGTCCCCGGGGGCGAGGCCGCGCGCGCGTGCTTGCGTGGACAGCGCGAGCGTCTGGATCTGCACACCGGCGTCGTTGTAGTAGAACTCGCGGTGCACGTCCCAACCCTGCGATGCGAGCACGTTCGACAGCGCATCGCCGAGCGCGGCCTGGCGGCCGTGACCGACGTGCAGCGGACCGGTCGGGTTGGCCGACACGAATTCGACCAGCACGTGCTTGCCGGCGTCGCGTTGCGAGCGGCCATAAGCGGCGCCTTCGGCGAACACCGCGCTGACGACGGCCTGCTTGGCCGCCGCGCTCAGGCGCAGGTTGATGAAGCCCGGACCCGCGACTTCGGCGGCGTCGATCAGGCCTTTGGCCTCGGGCTGCGCGAGCAGCGCATCGACGATCTGTTGCGCGAGCTGGCGCGGATTCGCGCGCAGCGGCTTGGCGAGCTGCATCGCCACGTTGCAAGCGACGTCGCCGTGGGCGGCGACTTTAGGGCGCTCGAGCGTGATGGTGGGAGAGACGAAAGCGGCTTCGGTGGCGCCCTGAGTGGCGAGCGCGACCTGCTTCACCGTCGCGGCGAGCAGTGTTTCGAGTGTGTGTTTGTGTGCGGGCAGCATGCTTGTTGCGAGTCCAGTGAGGCGATCCGGTAAGGCGGAAGTGGCGCCGGCCGCGGCCGGTGTCGGCAGCGTTGCGGCGGGCGGCGGCGAGCGTTGCGGCGGCGTGGGCCCGGCGGCAGCGTGGCCCCGCCCGTTGCCGCCGCGGCGAGCTGGTCAGCGGCGCCTGCCTGCTTGCCGCGACGCGGGCCGGTGGCCCGCGGCTCGCGCGGCACGCGAGTTGCGAGGCAGGCTTTAACCACCTGCTTCGCACGCTTGCTTGTCGCTCGTCGCGCCTTGCTGCACGCGGCGTCTGGCGGCGCGCTTTCCGTTCAGACGGATTTTAGCAGGTGCTAATATGTTCAATGAGATGCCCGCCAGTGGTCTCGTCCGCCGTGCCCGCACGGTGTCGTGTCAGGCGCGTTCAGGTCACCTTCGAGGCCGCCCGCGGGTCGCTCGTGCATCAACCCGACATAACGAAAAGGAACGGTCATGCTGATTACTTTCAAATGCCACGCCTGCGCGGACGTGATGATGCTCGACAATCTGGCGCAGCATCTGCTCGGCATTATCGGCAAACGCCTTGGGCAGAGGGGCGTGATCACCCCCGAGGAACTGGGTCCCGCAATCGGGAAGCTCGAAGCAGCGATCACCCTGGACAAGCGCGAGCGCGCGGAGCACGACGGCCATTTCCACGAAGGCGAAGACGGTCATGAACATCATGAAATCCCGCCCGGCCTCGCGCAGCGCGCGTATCCGTTCCTCGATATGTTGCGCGCGGCGCAGAAGGAAAACTCGGATATCGTCTGGGGGCTGTGATCGGGAGCGCCGCGCTGGCTGAACGGTAAGGTCGGGCGGCTGTGGCGCGCGTATGGCGATGACGGCCCGTCGTGGCGGTTCGGCCCGGACCGGCGGCGCGGCCTCCATGCGCCAATCGTCTACCGATTCGCCGCAACAAAAAAAGAGCCCGCTTGACGCGGGCTCTTTGACGTTCAAGGTGCGCAAACGGTGACGCCGTTTATTGACTCGCGGCTTCAGGGGCAGCGGCCGGCGCGGTCTCGCCTTTCTTCGTTTTGTGTTTCTTCGGCTTTTTCACATGCTTTTCGGTCGGCGGCGAGTACGAACTGACCTCGCTCGACGCGCCCGGCGCGGCCGGTTGCGCGAGCGCCACGGAAGCGCCCGCGGCCAGCGAAACAGCAGTGAGTAACAGCGTCAGCTTTTTCATACGATTTTTCTCCGGTGACGGTTGCAGTTCGGTGAGCCGGCGCGCTGTGCCCGCGCCTGGCAGGATGAAAGCGGACTCAGTCTACAAAGCCGAAATTACCGTGGCAGCAAATTTTCACTGTTTCGGGACCGATATAGTGGGCGCCGCCCGTGAGCCGTCCCTAAGCGGTCGCCTAAGCCGCCGCTTACAACAACGGCGCGAGCGCGCGCTGCGCGTCGGCGTTCGACAGCGCCATCCGCTGCGCGTAGCTCTCGAGCTGGTCCGCGCCGATCTTGCCGACCGAGAAGTAGGTGCTGTCCGGATGCGCGAGATAGAAGCCCGACACGCTGGCCGCCGGCAGCATCGCCAGCGATTCGGTCACGCTCATGCCGATCTCGTTTGCTTGCAGCACGTCGAACATGTCGCGCTTCACGAGGTGATCCGGGCAGGCCGGATAGCCGGGTGCCGGACGGATGCCGCGGTATTTTTCCGCGATCAGTTCGTCGTTCGACAGCGTTTCGCTGGTCGCGTAGCCCCACAGGTCGCGTCGCACGCGCGCGTGCATCGCCTCGGCGAACGCTTCGGCGAGGCGGTCCGCGAGCGCCTTCAGCATGATCGCGCTGTAGTCGTCGTTGTCTTTCTCGAACTGGCGTTCCTTCACGTCGACGCCCAGGCCCGCGGTCACCGCGAACATGCCGATGTAGTCGGCCACGCCCGAATCCTTCGGCGCGATGAAGTCGGCCAGCGAGCGGTTCGGCCGCATCACGCCGTCGACCACTGGCCGCACGCTCTGCTGGCGCAGATTGCGCCACGTCATCGCGACTTCGGTGCGCGATTCGTCGGTGTAGATTTCGATGTCGTCGTCGTTGACCGTGTTCGCCGGCAGCAGCGCGATCACGCCGTTGGCCTGCAGCCAGCGGCCCTGGATCAGGCGCGCGAGCATCGACTTGCCGTCCGAAAACACCCGGCGCGCCGATTCGCCGACGATCTCGTCGTTCAGGATCGCCGGGTACGGGCCGGCGAGATCCCAGGTCTGGAAGAACGGGCCCCAGTCCATATAGTTCGCGAGCTCGTTCAGATCGAAGTTCTTGAACACCCGGCGGCCGATGAACTTCGGCTTGACCGGCTGGTAGCTGGCCCAGTCGATCTTCGTTTTATTCGCGCGCGCCTCGGCGAGCGTGACCATCGGCTGCGCTTTCTTGTTCGCGTGCTGGTCGCGGATGCGCGCGTAATCGGTATTCAGTTCGTCGATGTATTTGGCCGCACCTTCGTCCGACAGCAGGTTCGACGCTACCGACACCGAACGCGACGCGTCCGGCACGTAGACCACCGGGCCTTCGTAGTGCGGCGCGATCTTCACCGCGGTGTGCACGCGCGAGGTGGTCGCGCCGCCGATCAGCAGCGGAATCTTCTTCACGCGGAAGTAGTCGTCGCGCTGCATTTCCGACGCGACGTAGGCCATTTCTTCGAGGCTCGGCGTGATCAGCCCCGACAGCCCGATGATGTCCGCGCCTTCGACCTTCGCCTTCGCGAGGATCTCGCTGCACGGGACCATCACGCCCATGTTGACCACTTCGAAGTTATTGCACTGGAGCACCACCGACACGATGTTCTTGCCGATGTCGTGCACGTCGCCCTTCACGGTCGCGATGACGATCTTGCCCTTCGCGCGCACGTCGCCGCCGGCGGCCGCGAGCTGGCGCTTTTCTTCCTCGATGAACGGGATCAGATGCGCGACCGCCTGCTTCATCACGCGCGCCGATTTCACGACCTGCGGCAGGAACATCTTGCCCTGCCCGAACAGGTCGCCGACGATGTTCATGCCGTCCATCAGCGGGCCTTCGATCACGTTGATCGGGCGGCCGCCGGCGGCGGCGATCTTCGCGCGCACTTCCTCGGTGTCTTCGACGATGAAGTTCGTGATGCCGTGCACGAGCGCGTGCGCGAGACGCTTTTCGACCGGCTGGTTGCGCCACTCGAGGTTCTCTTCCTTCTTCGCGGCGCCGGTCTTGAACTTGTCGGCGATTTCGAGCAGCCGGTCGGTGCCGTCGTCGCGACGGTTCAGCACGACGTCTTCGACGCGCTCGCGCAACTCGGTATCGAGGTCCGCATACACGCCGAGCTGGCCCGCGTTGACGATGCCCATGTCCATCCCCGCCTGAATCGCGTGATAGAGGAACACCGTGTGGATCGCCTCGCGCACCGGGTCGTTGCCGCGGAACGAGAACGACACGTTCGACACGCCGCCGCTCACCTTCGCGTAGGGCAGATTCTGCTTGATCCAGCGGGTCGCTTCGATGAAGTCGACCGCGTAGTTGTTGTGTTCCTCGATGCCGGTCGCGATCGCGAAGATGTTCGGATCGAAGATGATGTCTTCGGGCGGAAAGCCCACTTCGCCCACCAGTACGTCATACGAGCGTTTGCAGATTTCCGTCTTGCGCGCGAAGGTGTCGGCCTGGCCCTGCTCGTCGAAGGCCATCACGACGGCGGCCGCGCCATAGCGGCGGATAAGCTTCGCATGATGCACGAACGCTTCCTTGCCTTCCTTCAGCGAGATCGAGTTGACGATCGCCTTTCCTTGCACGCACTTCAGACCCGCCTCGATCACTTCCCACTTCGACGAGTCGATCATGATCGGCACGCGCGCGATGTCCGGCTCCGATGCGATCAGATTCATGAAGCGGACCATTGCCGCCTTCGAATCGAGCATCGCCTCGTCCATGTTGATGTCGATCACCTGCGCGCCGTTTTCGACCTGCTGGCGCGCGACCGCCAATGCTTCGTCGAACTGATTGTTCAGGATCATTCGCGCGAACGCTTTCGAGCCGGTCACGTTGGTGCGTTCGCCGACGTTGATGAAAAGCGTCCCGGGCGTGACGTTGAACGGCTCGAGGCCGGCAAGGCGCATGGTGTGATCGGTCATGGCGTGAGTGCGAGTCGGGTGCGTGCGTTAAAGGGTGCGAGGTGCGCGGGCGGGCGTGAGCTGCGTGACGTGCGTGCGTGGCGTTGGGCCGAGCGGCGATGGCCGCGCTCAGGCGGCGTCGCGATACTGGCTCGGCCACTTGCGCGGCTTGAGCTCGGCGAGCGCTTTCGCGATTGCGGCGATGTGCTCGGGCGTGGTGCCGCAGCAGCCGCCGGCGATGTTCACCAGACCCGCTTCGGCGAATTCCTTCAGCAGGCCGGAGGTGTCGGCGGGCAGTTCGTCGAAGCCGGTGTCGCTCATCGGATTGGGCAGGCCGGCGTTCGGGTAGCACGACACGTAGGTGTCGCACAGCTTCGCCAGTTCGGCGACGTACGGGCGCATCAGCGCCGCGCCGAGCGCGCAGTTCAGGCCGAACGTGAGCGGCTTCGCGTGGCGCAGCGAGTTCCAGAACGCTTCGACGGTCTGGCCCGACAGGATGCGGCCCGATGCGTCGGTGACGGTGCCCGAGATCATGATCGGCAGACGCTCGCCGGTGTCTTCGAACAGTTCGTCGAGCGCGAACAGCGCGGCCTTGGCGTTCAGCGTATCGAAGATCGTTTCGACGAGGAACAGATCGGCGCCGCCGTCGAGCAGCGCCTTCGCCTGCTCGTAGTAGGCGGTGCGCAGTTCGTCGAAGGTCACGTTGCGCGCGCCCGGATCGTTGACGTCGGGCGAAATGCTGGCGGTCTTCGGCGTCGGTCCGATCGCGCCGGCCACGAAGCGCGGCTTGTCCGGCGTCGAGTACTTGTCACACGCGGCGCGCGCGAGCTTCGCCGATTCGACGTTCATCTCGATCGCCAGCGACTCCATCCCGTAGTCGGCCTGCGCGACGGTGGTTGCGCCGAACGTGTTGGTTTCGATGATGTCGGCGCCGGCCGCCAGATACTGCTCGTGAATTTCACTGATGATTTGCGGCTGCGTGAGCGACAGCAGTTCGTTATTGCCCTTGATGTCGCGCGCGTAATCCTTGAAGCGTTCGCCGCGATAGCGGGCTTCGTCGAGCTTGTAGCGCTGGATCATCGTGCCCATCGCGCCGTCGAGGATCAGGATGCGCGAGTTCAGCAGCGCGGGCAGCGCGGCGCCGCGCGTGTAGGCGGCGTCGTGACGGACTGGCGTGACGGTTTGAGCGGGCTGGGTCATGGCGGACGGGGGCGTATGCCGACGTTGGCGGAAAACCTGTCATTGTAGCCGCTGACGGGCGGATCCGCCGGGCTGGGGCGGGATTCGGGGCGTGGCGGCGGCGCGACGCGTTACACGCATCGGCCGTAAAAATGACTGGTCCGGCGGTGCGCAGAGATCTGGGTGAAAAGGGCGGCCCGCGCTTGAAACAAGTGCGCGGCTTGCATCTTAACGCGCTGAAGAATGCGCCGAATGAAAAACGGCCCAGCAAGTGAAAAACCTGCTGGGCCGTTTGTAGTGATCGACCGTTTGCGGAATACCGCCGGCGGAGCCGGCGGGGCGGTCGATCGATGTCGCCAGAATGCCAGTTCGAGCTACCTGCGAACTACCTGCGCTTAATGCAGAATTACCGGTTGATGCATCAGACTATCGAACTGACCGAGGAACTCGTCGACCTCATCCAGCGTCGGCTCGCCTTCGATCAGCTTCTGCACATGCTCGCGAAAATTTGCCGCCATTGCACCGTCGATGAAGATTTCGCGCTGCATGTTCTTGTCGACGATCTCGTAGCCACCCGAGCGCATGGCCAGTTGACCTTCCTGCGGCGGAAACTCGACGACACAATAGTTGGGGCTGTTGTAGATCATTTGCATGGCGACACTCCTTATTTCCGTTGGGCTCCTGCCTTTTATGCAACATAGGTGGAGCGTGAGAGATGGAATTCAAGGGGTGGGTCCGGACGACGCAGGTAAAGCTCCGGACCTATCGGTTAGACCCGCCGCTCGAGAAACGATTCCAGCAAAGCGGCAAATCGTTGTGATTGCTCGATTGGCACGAGATGCGCGGCGTCGAGCAATTCGAAGCGGGCGCCTTCGATCGCTTCCGCTATCGCCTGAGTAGCAGCAGGCGGCGTGCCCGTGTCGTGGCGGCCGGCCACCGTCAGTGTCGGACAGCGGATCGCGCCGTGCCTGCCGCGCAGGTCGAAGTCGCGCAGCGCCTCGCATGCCATCGCGAAACCCTCCGGCGGCGTCGCGGCGAAGGTTTCGCGAATCGGCTCGACCGCTTCGGGGTGCGCGGACTGGAAGTCGGGCGTGAGCCAGCGCGCGAGCGTGGACGGCGTCAGCGCGGCCATGCCGTCGCTGCGCGCGGTGTGGGCGCGCTGGTCCCACAACCCACGGTTTTCGGGCGGGGTGCCGCCGGTGCTGTCGGCGATCGTCAGCGTATCGACGCGCGCCGGGTGGTCCAGCGCGAATTGCTGCGCGATCATCCCGCCGAGCGACAGGCCGACCAGGTGCGTGGTCGGCGCGCCGAGCGCATCGAGCAGTTTGGCGAGATCGTCGGACAGATCGGCCATGCTGAACGGCTCGCGCGCCACCGCACTCTGGCCGTGGCCGCGCACGTCGTAGCGCAGCACCGTGAAGTCGTCGCGGAAATAGCCGGCCAGCTGATCCCAGATAGAAAGATCGCCGCCCAACTGGTGGATGAACGTCAGCCACGGGCCGCCGCCTTCGTTGCTCAGCACATAGCGGGTGTCGATTCCGTTGATGTTCACTTGCATGCGGGCTCCTTTGAAGGAAACGCAGTGAAAAAGATCGGTGATGCCGCGCTGGCGCTGTTTTCGGTGCGCCGTCGAGCGGCGTCGTTTCATACGCGCGTTTGCGCGAGCGGGTGCCGCAATGACGTGCGAGTCTGCGCTGTAGGGGAAGTTTCGCCGAAGTTGCGAAGATTTGCTTGGCTCTGATTCGACGCAGAAATCAAGGCCTGTTTTGAAAGATATATCAAAGATTGATATTTTTGCGCGCGGTCGATCCGACCGGCGCGGCGGGCGCGGTGTCGGGTATTCCTGCCGATGCGTCGGCTGGGGGCGGGGCCGATGATGGAGTGGAAGCGTTTCCCGGTGTTGCAGTAGCAGGAGTAGCAGGAGTAGCCGGTGCGGGAGCTGCCGGCGCGGGCACCGCAGGCGCGGCCGCGCCCGGCGTCGCGCCGCCGTTTGCACCGTCAGAGGGCATCGCGCTATCGAGTTCGAGCTTGCCGCGCCATACCAGTTCGAACTGCGTACCATTGGGCTCGGTCTGCAAAATGCGCGCGGGCAGCCAGCCGAGCGACGGCGCGAGCCACACGTCGATGCGGCGCTGATCGCCTTCATGACGCGGCAGCCGTTTGAAATGACGCGCCTGCAGATAGCCCTGCGCCGCGCGGATCGTTTCGTCGCCGATCGTCTCGATCGGCCAGTTCTCGCCGCTATCGTTATCGACGACGAAAAACTCCCGGGTGACGCCGGGTGTGTACGCGCCCGGGTCGCCGCGCACGAGGCTGGCGAGCTGCATCACGACGCTGAAGCGGTCCTGCGCGCCGTCGGGCAGCGGCAGCGTGGCCGGCGTGCGCGTGAAGGCGATTTTCCTGTCGTTGCGATTGAAGATCGCGATGTCTTCCGCGCGACGGCCGCGCTTTTCGCTGTACTGCGCCGGCGCGAGACCGAATGCGTCGATGCCGCCGCGGCTCGAATACACGAACGGCCCAACGAACGGCACCGGCACCGACACGATCATTTCGTAGCCCTGTGCATTGCTCGCCCAATGGATCGTGCCGGGCGGATTGCGCACGCCGTTGTAGAACGTGTCGTATTCGAGGTCCGCCGACGGCGGCACCGAGAACTTCACGCCCTTCGAAGCTTGCGGTGCGCTGGCCGCGGCGGGCGTGCTCGCGCCATTGCCGTTGGCGTTCGCAGCAGCGGCGGCGGCCGCGTTCGCGCCGCTCGCGGCGAGAGGCGCACTCGCTGCCGCTTCCGACGCAGGCGTAGCCGCGGGCTGATCCGGTTTCGCCGGCTGTAACGCGCTCAGCACGTGCTGCTCATGCGGTCGCGGCGCCGCGGGCTTGTGCACCGGCGCCGGCGGCTGCGGTGGCGCGGCGGCAGGCTGTTGCTGACGCTCGACCCGCTCGGGCGTCAACAGCTTGATCTGCACCGGCACGCGCTGATGCTCGGCCGGATTGAGATTCATGCGATTGCGCTCGAACCATTGCGCGGCGATCCAGTGTGACACCGCGACCACGGCGAGCACCGCGAGCCAGCGCCCGGCGCGCCATGCGCGCCGCGTCCGCCGAGTGCGCGACGTGCGGCCCGGCCCGTTGTCGGCAGGCGGCTGCGAATCGGGGCGGCGGGTCGCGGAAGCAAAGTCCATCGGTGCTCGGGGGTGGGTGTGCGTGAGAGCGGTGCTGAGTCTTAATCGTTCGCGCCACGCGGCGTCGCGCTATAGCCGAGTTCGTACGACAGTTTTTGCGCGCATTCGCGCAGCGCGGTATCGATTTCACCGCCCCAGCGGATATCGAACGCGCCTTCATGGCCGAGCGCGACGAGGCCGAGCGCGAGCGCACCGGTCGAGTCGAACACCGGCATACAGAACGCGTGGATGGTCGGCAGCAGCATCCCTTCGACGCGCGCCGCCTGATGTTCGCGCACCCCGGCAAGCACGCGCTCGACGTCCTCGCGCGTGCGCGGCGCCCCGCTGTACGACGAGCGGCGCGAGTCGGCCAGTTCGCGTTCGAGCATCGCGGCGGTCTGGCCGGCCGGCAGATAGGCGGCGAACAGCAGACCGGTGGCCGAACTGAGCAGCGGCATCACGTCGCCGAGTTTCAGCGATGCCTTGGCCGGATAGCTCGACTCCATCCAGTGCACCATCGTCGGGCCCTGATTGCCCCATACCGCGATGCCGACGGTCAGATCGAGCTGGTCGCGCAATTGCGCGAGCGCGATCCGCGCGAGCGATACGCCGTCGACGCGCGCGAGCCGCGCCAGCCCCAACTGCAACGCGAAGCCGCCGAGTTCGTAGCGGCCCGACAGCGGATCCTGCGCGACCACGCCGAGGCGCAGAAAACTCACCAGATAGCGATGCGCCTTCGCCGGACTCATGCCGGCGCGTTGCGCGAGGTCGCGCAGCATCATCGCGCGCGGTTCGCGGGTCAGCACGTCGAGCAGCCGGAAACCGACTTCGATCGACTGGATGCCCGAACGCAGTTTTTCCTCGCCGGCTTCGAGCGCTTCGTCGTCGGCGCCGGTATCGGTGTCGGCGGTATCGGCGGTCCCGACGTTATCGAGCGGGTCGTTCGCGGAAGCGGACGCGTGAGCGGTGCGGGAGCGGAGCGTGCCGGAGCGGGCGTTGGCGGACATGGGCAAAGGGCGCGGGCGGCGCGTTCGGTGATCGGTAATGGCGCGGTTGCGGTCGGTGCCGGGACGGCGACGTTGGCGGCGGGCGTGGCTCGCGCGCCGCGCGTTCGAGTACGCGGCAGACCCCGCATGCTGCGCGCCCGGGTTGGCGCCGCGCCGATTCACCATCGTAGAATAGATTCCTTCCATCGTCACTAACCCACGGTTCACAGCTCTATGAAACTTGCCTCGCTGAAGGACGGCACGCGCGACGGTCAACTGATCGTCGTGTCCCGCGACCTGCATACCGCGGCCATCGCCGACGCGATCGCGCCCACGCTGCAGCGCGTGCTCGACGACTGGGCCTTCTATGCGCCGCAACTGCAAGACCTTTACGAAGCGCTCAACCAGGGCCGCGCCCGCAACAGTTTTTCGTTCGACGCGAAGGACTGCATGGCGCCGCTGCCGCGCGCGTTCCAGTGGGCCGACGGCTCGTCGTACGTGAACCACGTCGAGCTGGTGCGGCGCGCGCGCGGCGCGGAGATGCCGGCGGAATTCTGGACCGATCCGCTGATGTACCAGGGCGGCAGCGACGACTTCATCGGTCCGCGCGACGACGTGCTGTGCGCGTCGGAAGAGTACGGGATCGACTTCGAGGCCGAAGTCGCGGTCGTCACCGGCGACGTGCCGATGGGCGCCACGCCCGAGCAGGCGTTAAAGAGCGTGCGTCTGATCACGCTGGTCAACGACGTATCGCTGCGCAACCTGATCCCCGCCGAACTCGCGAAGGGCTTCGGCTTCTTCCAGAGCAAGCCGGCCAGCTCGTTCGCGCCGGTCGCGGTCACGCCGGACGAACTCGGCGAGTTCTGGCGCGAAGGCCGCGTGCATCGGCCGATGATCGTTCACTGGAACGGCCGCAAGGTCGGCCAGCCGGACGCCGGCACCGACATGGTGTTTCACTTCGGGCAACTGATTGCGCACGCGGCGAAGACGCGCAATCTGCGGGCCGGTGCGATCGTCGGTTCGGGCACGGTGTCGAACAAGGATGCGAAGCGCGGCTACTGCTGCATCGCTGAAAAGCGCTGCCTCGAAACGATCGAGCACGGCGCGCCGCAGACGGAGTTCATGAAATATGGCGACGTCGTGAAGATCGAGATGTTCGACGAAGCGGGCAAGTCGATTTTCGGGGCGATCGAACAGAGCATTGCGCCGCTCGATTAACGGTTGAGCGCGAGGGCGGGCGTTCTCGCGCTCGCGTCGCAACGTCGCGGCGACAGCTGCGCGAAAGGGTTTCGCCCGATGCCGCCGCCTCCACGCGCGCGGCTACACTGACTGGCGCGCCGGGCCGCCCGGCGCGACCGGCGGATCGACTGCGCTAACGCAGCGGTCGCACATCGGCATCATCAAAACGACAACCCGACGTGAGGAGACAACATGCCGCGATTGGACTTCCCCGAAGCTGAGAAGCCGCGCGCCGCAAGCCGACGCAGCCCGCGCAGCGGGCTTGTCCCGCGCGTCGCGCGGCGCGCCGCGCTGCTATCGGCCGCGCTCGCCTGCGCATTGCCGCTGCCGTCATTCGCGCAGGTCAAGATCGGTCTCGTGCTGTCGCTGACCGGGCCGGCCGCGTCGCTCGGCATTCCGGCGCGCGACACGGTCGCGTTGCTGCCCAAACAGATCGGCGGCCAGAAAGTCGAGTACGTCGTGCTCGACGACGCATCCGATACCACCCAGGCGGTGCAGGACACCCGCAAGCTGATCTCCGAGAACCATGTCGACGCGATCATCGGTTCGTCGATCACGCCGAATTCGCTGGCGATGATCGACGTGGTCGCCGACGCCGAAACGCCGATGATCTCGCTCGCGTCGTCGGCGAAAATCATCGAGCCGGTCGATGCGAAACGCCGCTGGGTGTTCAAGACGCCGCAGACGGACGCGATGATGGCCTCCGCGATCGCCCAGCATGCGGGCGACCACGGCGTGAAGACGATCGCGTTCATCGGCCAGGCCGACGCGCTCGGCGAGACCTTCTACGCCGAGGTCGCGAAATTCGCGCAGCTGCATCACATCGACGTGGTCGCGAGCGAGCGCTTCAATCGCACCGATCCAAGCGTGACCGGCCAGGTGCTGAAGATTCTCGCCGCGCATCCGGACGCGGTGGTGGTGGGCGCGGCCGGCACGCCCGCCGCGCTGCCGCCGAAGACGCTGCGCGAGCGCGGCTACAAGGGCGCGATCTATCACAACCACGGCGTCGGCAATAACGATTTCCTGCGCGTGTGCGGCGCCGACTGCAACGGCACTTTCCTGCCCGCGAGCCCGGTGCTGGTCGCCGCGCAACTGCCGGCCGATCATCCGGCGAGGCGCCTCGCGCTCGATTACATCGCGCGCTTCGAAGCACAGCGCGGCGCGGGCAGCGTGTCGGCGTTCGGCTCGTACACGGCGGATGCCGGGACGCTGCTCGAGCACGCGATTCCGGTCGCGCTGAAAGCCGGTGCGCCGGGCACGCCGCCATTTCGCCGCGCGTTGCGCGACGCACTGGAAGGAACCCGCGACCTCTCGAATACCAACGGCGTCGTCAACATGAGCGCGGCCGATCATCTCGGACTCGACCAGCGCGCCCGCGTGATGGTCGAAATCAGCAATGGAAAATGGGTGTATCAGCCGCATTGAACGGGCTGCGATGCTCTGACCGATCTTTTACGGACTGCTCACCATGTCTCAGCCACCGCAAGAGAACGATAGCTACTACGCGCATTACCGCGCATTGCGTTTGCAGCGCCATCCGCATGGCGTGCTCGAAGTCGTGATGAGCGGCGAGGGCGCGAATAAAAGCGCGCTCGCCACCGCGAACGCGCGCATGCATTACGAGCTGGCGGAGATCTGGCGCGACATCGATCGCGATCCCGACACGCGCGTCGCGATCATTCGCGGCGAGGGCAAGGGCTTTTCGGCGGGCGGCGATCTGCAACTCGTCGAAGACATGGCAAACAATTTCGACGTGCGCGCGCGGGTCTGGCGCGAGGCGCGCGACCTCGTCTATAACGTGATCAATTGCGGCAAGCCGATCGTCTCGGCGATGCACGGGCCGGCGGTCGGCGCGGGGCTAGTGGCCGGGCTGCTCGCCGATATCTCGATCGCGGCGAAGACCGCGCGCATCATCGACGGTCATACGCGGCTCGGTGTCGCCGCCGGCGATCACGCGGCGATCGTGTGGCCGCTGCTGTGCGGGATGGCGAAGGCGAAGTACTACCTGATGCTGTGCGAGCCTGTGAGCGGTGAGGAGGCCGAGCGGATCGGGCTGGTGTCGCTGGCGGTCGATGAGGACGAGCTGCTGCCGAAGGCGTTCGAAGTCGCGCGCAAGCTGGCCGACGGTTCGCAGACCGCGATTCGCTGGACCAAGTACGCGCTGAACAACTGGCTGCGCAGCGCGGGGCCGGCTTTCGATACGTCGCTGGCGCTCGAATTCATGGGCTTTGCGGGCCCGGACGTGCGCGAGGGTGTGAGCTCGCTGCGCGAACGGCGCGCGCCGGATTTCAGCGCCGGCGATCCGTGGCGCGACGCGTCCGCGCGACGATCGGACGGCGACGCGCAAAGTGGCCGCGACGGCGTAGATAACGGCGGCTGAGAGAAGGGCGTCGAACCGATCCTGATCCGCTGCCCGTCACGGTATGATCGAAAGCAGTGCGCGCGGGCATCGCGCGCATGACATCTCGCAGCACATCTCTTTAAGCATCGAGGCGACAAGCATGACCGATACGACTGACTCCACGCCGCCCTTTCCCGGCTTTCCCGGTTTCCCGCCCGCTGAAATGCTCGATCGCATGTGGGGCATGATGCGGCTGTCGCCGTTCGGCGCTGCGCTCACCGGCGCGCAGCCGGGCGGCAGCGCGAGCCCATCGCTGTCGATGATGTCCGACATGATGGCGCCGCTCACCAACGTCGAGGAACTCGACAAGCGCATCACCGACATGCGCGCGGTCGAGCAATGGCTGAAGCTGAACCTGAGCATGCTGCAGTCCGCGATCCAGGCGCTCGAAGTGCAGCGCGCGACGCTCGCGACGTTGCGCGCGTTCGGCGCGTTCGCGCAGTCGTCGATGGCGCAGCCGGCCCCGTCCGCCGCGTCGGAACCGGCGAGCACGCCGAGCCCGGCCTATAGCTGGGCGAAACCCGCGCAACCGGCCGCCCAACCCGCCGCCGAAGCCGCGCCCGAAACCGAAAGCGCGGCTGCCGACAGCGGCGAAAAGGAAGCACCGGCGACCCCGGCATTCGATGCCTCCGCCTGGTGGAACCTGCTGCAATCGCAGTTCAATCAGATCGCCCAGTTCGCGATGACGCAACCCGGGATGGCCGCGGCCGCGGCGGGGGGCGGCACGCAGGGCGCCATGGCGGCGTCGGCCGAGAGCGCCGCGGCGGACAGCGGCGCGCCGAACCCATCGGACGTAAAGCCCGCGGCCAGGCGGCCGGCAGCGAAACGCGCCCCCGCGGCGAGCAAACGCCCGGTCGGCGAGAGCGGCAGCGGCACGGCGCCGAAGAAAGCGTCGTAAATATGCGACGGCGGCGGCGCGTTCAGGCCGCCGCGCTCCCTTTCATTGCGCTCCCGAAAACCCCAAAATCGGCACACCCGCCGCGTACCGAATACGCAACCCGGCCTCGGCCGATAAAGCGCTCCCATCCGATCCACTTCCGCCCGCTTCGGGCACGCGCGTTGCGTTCGTCAAACATCGCAGTCTTTGTTGACGGAAGTCAATCCCACAGCGCAATTCGGGCTCTTCTGTCACAGGATATGCGAAGTCCGCGTGCTATCATTGTGTAAGCTTGATCTGGCTTTGGGGCGTGCGCTGAAAAGAACCAATCCCGCCGCCCTCGCGTCATTACCTCCGGTACTTCCGGAGCGTGCTGGACGGTGCGGTATGCGACCCGAACCGGCTCGACCTCAGGCACAGGGGCTCCCCTCACCCACGGTTGACGACGCCAATCATGCTTCAAACGCCAGTGCAAAAACGCCCGGACTTCTTTGTCGCCCGGTGCATGTGGGCGACCGATTACCGCGTAAAATTGAATGCTTCGCCGATAAACGGTATGTCCGTGCGTCGCAGGCAAAAACGGCTACACGTAGCAGCAACAGACACACACAGTATGCGCAGAACAGGGGTGGGACTATGAACACCATGCTTTATCCGGAACTTTATAAATCGCTCGAATCCGTTCGATGGGACATGGAGAAGGACATTCCCTGGGACAAATTCGACGCATCGCTGTTGACCGACGAGCAGGCCGCGACGATCAAGATGAACGCGATCACCGAATGGTCCGCGTTGCCCGCCACGGAAATGTTTCTGCGTGACAATCATCACGACAGCGATTTCTCCGCGTTCATGAGCGTGTGGTTCTTCGAAGAACAGAAACACTCGCTGGTCCTGATGGAATATCTGCGCCGCTTCAAGCCGGAAATGTGCCCGACCGAAGAGGAGTTGCACGCGGTGCGCTTCGAATTCGATCCGGCGCCGCCGCTCGAAACGCTGATGCTGCACTTCTGCGGCGAAATCCGCCTGAATCACTGGTATCGCCGCGCTGCCGAATGGCACACCGAGCCGGTCATCAAGCACATCTACGAAACCATCTCGCGCGACGAAGCGCGGCATGGCGGCGCGTATCTGCGCTACATGAAGAAGGCGATGGCGCAAACCGGCGACATCGCGCGCGCCGCGTTCGCGAAGATCGGCGTGCTGATGGCATCGGCGCGTCGCACGGAAAAGCCGCTGCACCCTACGAACCTGCACGTGAACCAGGCGCTGTTCCCGCGCGACACGATCCAGTCGCGTCTGCCGGATCCGGAATGGCTCGAGCGCTGGCTCGACGAGCAGATCCGATTCGACGACGGCTGGGAAAAGAAGGTCGTCGAGCGCATTCTGCACAACCTGTCGCTGCTGTTCGAGCGCACGTTCAACACCGCGCAGGAACTGAACCGCTATCGCAAGGAAGTGGTCGCGCGTCTGCAAGCGGCCGATCAGAACCCGGCGCAGCAGCCCGCGTAACGATGTGCGCGTCGGCGTTTGTGAGTGCCGCCGGCGTGACGGATCAGGCTTGACGAAGTCGGGTGAAAACGCCCGGCGCGTGAACAGAATCCGCGAATGATCTGAAACAGCTTTACAACGGTCCGGCAGGCGTGAGCTTGCCGGACCGTTTTGCTTGAGGCCGTCCAGCGTGTATCGTGACGGCACTTTCCCGTTCTCCCGCTACTTGTGATTCCGTGATGGCCGCTATCTTTGAACGCAAAATCATGACGCGCGATGCCTTGGCGAAGCTGCGTCCTTCGCTGCGCGCGCCGGTCGTCTTTACCAACGGCGTGTTCGATATCCTGCATCGCGGGCACGTCACGTATCTGGCCGACGCGAAGGCGTTGGGCGCGTGCCTGATCGTCGGCGTGAATAGCGATGCATCGGTGCGCATGCTCGGCAAAGGCGACGACCGGCCGATCAATACCGAAGCCGACCGGATGGCGCTGCTGGCGGCGCTCGAAAGCGTCGATTACGTGGTGGGTTTCGGCGAGAAAACACCGGTCGAACTGATTTCGGCGCTGCGGCCGGACGTGCTGGTCAAGGGCGGCGATTACGACATGGACGCATTGCCCGAATCGGCGCTGGTGCGTGGCTGGGGCGGCAAGGCGCTGGCGATTGCGTTCGAGCACGATCGCTCGACGACCGCGCTGTTGAAGAAGGTGCGCACTCACGGTTGAGTCGCGTGTTCGCCGCGCGAATGCGCGGCGAACCGGCAGGGCGAGCGAGCCTCTGGGGCGGCTCCGCCCAAACCTGCTACTCCGGTAACTCCGACGTCGAAATCGGCGCCATCGGCGCCGGCCCACCGACCACCGCCTGATCGCCTGCATCCGCGGCGCTGACCGATTGCACTTTGACGGACTCCGGACGGATCTGCCGGTTCAGATGAGCCGGCTCGTGTCCGCCGGCGGTGGGCGTCGGGCCGAAGGCGCCGCGTAGCGCAACGAAAGCCAGCACGTTGGCAAGAATCAGAATCGCGATCGGCCAGCGAAGCATCGTGGGTTGTTTCCAGTCCAGAAAAGAGATCGGGCGGCCAGTGCAAGGGCGCAGGCGGTCTGTTCAGCCGCCACGTCAGCACTGATCATTCAGCCCCCGTCGCGCGCCGCATCCGCCGCGGCAATCAACGCGAGCCCCGACAGCACCAGCGAATCGTGGCGAGTATGCGGCACTTTCAGCGCGCTGGCCACAGCGTCGGCCGCGCCGCCGCTGACCACGAGGCGCACCGGCACCTGCCACTCGTCGCGCAGATCGCCCCACATCCGTTCGATCAACCCCGCCTGCGCGAGCGTGCAACCGGCCGATAGCGAGCGCGGCGTATCGGTCGCGAAAAACGGCCCGCGCTCGTTCGCTTCAGCGGCGTCGTCCACGCCCTTCACGCCGAGCAGCCCGCGCGCGCGGGCGGCCGACAGCGTCGGCAGTTGCGCGGTGTGCTCGCCGAGCGAGCGCATCATCAGCGTCCAGCCCGGCGCGATCAATCCACCGATAAACGCACCGTCCGCGCGCAATGCTTCGAGCGTCGTCGCGGTGCCGAGCGTCGCGAGCAGCAGATGCTCGCCGGGAAACGCCGCGTGTGCGCCGATCATGCCGGCCCAGCGATCGCTGCCGAGCGAGTGCGGCGTCGTATAGCAATTCGTCACGCCGCATTGCTGCGCGCTCGCGCGGATCGTCGTGAGCGGCAGTTGCGGCCAGTGCGCGTCGACCAGTGCGGCGATCCGCGCCGCGACCTCGCTGCCTGCGACGTTCGACAGCCATGCGCCGCGCGGCCTCGGCAATCCGGCCCAGCCGGGCTGTGACCCCGGCTGTGACTCTGGCTGTAACTCCGACTGCGAACCCGACTGCGAACCCGACTGCGACGGCGACCGCCCACTCGGCCCCAAACCCAACTGCGAACCCGCCTGCCCGCCGGCTTCGGCAAGCTCCACCAACTCGTCATGCCCCAGCGCACCGCTCGCCAGCTGCACCCCATCGGGCTGCACCAGCGCCCATTTGACCCGGCTATTGCCCGCGTCGATCAGCAGATACGCCGCGTGCTGCGAAGCTCCAGGCTGCGTCATGCGGCACCGTCGGCGAGCCGCAGCGACACATCGCCGGTCGCGATGCTCTGGCGGCCGCCGGCCGTATCGAGCAGCAACTGGCCGCGTTCGTCGACGCCCGCCGCCACGCCGCGCGCGTGTTCCTGGCCCTGCTCGAGCAGCACGACCTCGCGGCCCGCATACGCATGCACCGCATTCCAGCGCGGCTGGAACGGCGCGAAGCCGTCGACGCCGAAGCGCTGCAACGCCGGTTCGAGCGCGTTCAGCTCGGCCGCCAGCGTGTCGGTCAGATTCGCGTTCGGCAGTACCCGCTGCAACGCGGTCGGGACGGTGCCGCGCGCTTGCGGCGGCGCGTCGGCATTGAACGCGCCGACCTTCGCCGCGAGTTCATCCGCGCCCTTCACATTGGTGCCGATCCCGATCACGACCGCGCTCGCGTCGTCGGTGCTCCACGCGGTTTCGATCAGGATGCCGACGAGCTTGTCGCCTTCGAGCAGCACGTCGTTCGGCCATTTCAGCGCGATCTGGCCGGGAGCGGCGACCGGCAGCGAGCGCAGTGCGTCGACCAGCGCGACGCCGACCGCGAGGCTCAGCCCCGCGAGTCCTTCGAGCGGGCGCGGCAGCACACAGGCCACCGAAAATAGCAGCGCGTTGCCCGGCTCCGCATACCACGGCCGGCCGCGCCGGCCGCGTCCGGCGGTTTGCAGATACGCAACCCGCACGATCGGCCGCGGCAGCGCGTTCGCGCGGCGCGGCAGCGCTTTCATCCGGGCCATCAGGTCGGCGTTGGTCGAGCCGGTTTCTTCGACGATTTCGATCGGCCAGTCATGCGCCTGCGGGCCGAACAGTTTGACCGCGCGCTCGCGGTCGATACGCCAGTCGGCCGAAGCCGCATCTGATGCGGCCTGAGAGGTCGCCGTCGCCGGCGACGAAGGGGGAGTGTTGGAAGCGTTCATGCCACATATTGTAGCGAGCGCGAACCCGCGCGGGCCCGGCTTACAAACGCATGCGGATCGGAGCGGACCGCAAGCCGAGCCTTCGTTACAATGGCCCCTAATCCGATAACCGATTTCACACGATCCTTGAACTACGACACTCCGCCCGGCCTTGAAGTCGCGGCTGGCAGCCAAGGCAAGATCGTCCGTCTCTCGGGCCAGTGGACGGCGCTCGCGCTCGCGCGCGATCGCGCCACCGGCCGGGTGATTCCGCAGCTGCGGTCGTTGACCGGCGCGCAGGGCATCGGACAGTGGGACCTGTCGCGCATCGACCGGATGGACCACGTCGGCGGTCAGGCGCTGTGGCGCGTATGGGGCCGCCAGATGCCGCCCGGCACCGCGTTGACCGACACGCAGCGCGACATCTTCGAGCGCATCGCGTTGCTCGACACGGTGCGCGAGAGCGCCGAACCGGTCACGCGTTTCGATCCGTTCACGCGCCTCGGCCTCAGCCTCTTCTCGTTTGGCGAGCACCTGAAAGGCGGCGTCGGCATGCTCGGGCAGGTCGTGCTCGATCTGCTCGCGATCGCGCGCAACCCGCGCAAAACGCCGTGGACCGAAATCTCCGCGAACGTCTACAACGCCGGCGCCCGCGCGCTGCCGATCACCGCGCTGGTCGCCTTCCTGATCGGCATCGTGCTCAGCTATCTGTCCGCGCAGCAGTTGCGGATCTTTGGCGCGAACCAGTTCATCGTCAATATTCTCGGGCTCGCGGTGATTCGCGAACTCGGTCCGGTGCTGTCGGCGATTCTGGTCGCGGGCCGCTCGGGTTCGGCGATCACCGCGCAGATCGGCGTGATGCGGGTCACCGAGGAACTCGACGCGATGCGCGTGATGGGCATCCCGCACGGCCTGCGGCTGATCCTGCCGCGCGTGATCGCGCTCGGCATCGCGATGCCGCTGCTGGTAATGTGGACCAACGTCATTTCGCTGACCGGCGGCGCGCTCGCCGCGAAGGTGGTGCTCGGCATCGACATGAGTTTCTTCGCGCGGCAGCTGCCGAACGTCGTGCCGATCGCGAATCTGTGGATCGGTCTCGGCAAGGGCGTGGTATTCGGCATGCTGATTGCGATCGCCGGCTGTCACTTCGGCTTCCGTATCAAGGCCAATTCGCAGAGTCTCGGCGAAGGCACGACGACCTCGGTGGTGACCTCGATCACCATCGTGATTCTCGCGGACGCGGTGTTCGCGATTCTCTTCCAGAACGTGGGGCTCGGATGATCGCGCCACTTACCGAAGCCGTGCGCGGCCAGCCGGTGCCGTCGATCGAAGAACCGGTGATCGAGGTGATCGACATCACCAAGCGCTATGGCCGCAACATCGTGCATCAGCACCTGAGCCTCGACGTGCGGCGCGGCGAGATCGTGTCGATCGTCGGCGGCTCGGGCTCGGGCAAGACCACGCTGGTGCGGCAGATTCTCGGCCTCGAGCGGCCGTCGTCGGGCACCATCAAACTGTTCGGCGAAGACCTCGCGACGATCTCGCCGGAAACCGCGCTGCTGATGCGCAGCCGCTCCGGCATGCTGTTCCAGCGCGGCGCGCTGTTCTCGTCGCTGTCGGTGTTCGACAACGTCGCGCAGCCGGTGCGCGAGCTCGGCAAGGTGCCCGAGGATCTGCTGCGCGACATCGTGATGCTCAAGCTAGAGATGGTCGGGCTGCCGTGCAAGCACGCGTCGAAGATGCCGTCGGCGCTGTCGGGCGGGATGATCAAGCGGGTCGGTATCGCCCGCGCGATCGCGCTCGAACCCGAGCTGCTGTTCCTCGACGAACCGACCGCCGGCCTCGATCCGCAGGCCTCCGACGAATTCGTCGAGCTGATCTCCGCGCTGCATCGTGCGCTCGGGCTGACCGTCGTGATGATCACGCACGATCTCGACACGATGGTCGCGCTGTCCACCCGGGTCGCGGTGCTGGCCGATCGCAAGGTGCTGGTCAACGCGCCGGTCGAAGAGGCGGCGGGCGTCGATCATCCGTTCATCCGCGAATATTTCCTCGGCCTGCGCGGTCGCCGCGCGTTGCAGGCGCTGCCGCCGGAGCGCCGCGCGAAACTGCCGCAAAAGGCGCTCGAAGCGGCGTCGTCCGAAATACCGCTGTGAACCAGGCCGCTGTGAACCAGGAAATCTGACAATGGAAAACAAAGCGCATGCATTCTGGGCCGGGCTGTTTACGGTCGTGCTGACGGTGGCGATCGCGCTGGCGGCGTTTCTGTTCAACGTCGACCGCGCGGAGCGGGTGCCGTACGACCTGATCGCGCGCACCAACGTGACGGGGCTCTACGCGGACGCGGCGGTGCGCTTTCGCGGGCTCGACGTCGGCAAGGTGCAGTCGATCAAATTCGATCCGAGCCATCCCGGCCAGATCGTGATTCGCATCAACGTCGACACGCACGCGCCGATCACCCGCTCGACGTTCGGCAGCCTCGGGCTGCAAGGGGTGACCGGGATCGCGTTCATCCAGCTCGACGACACCGGCCGCGACCCGACGCCGCTGCCGTCGTCGCTGCATCAGGTCGCACAGCTGCCGATGCGCCCGGGTCTGCTCGACCAGTTGCAGCAACGCGGCGACGTGCTGCTGCGCAAGCTCGAAAAGGTCACCGACAGCGTCAACGACATGCTGTCGCCGGAAATGGTCGATCAGCTGCACGACACCGCGGCGAGCATCCAGCAGGCCGCGTCCGGCGTCGCGACGCTGACCCGCCAGTTGGCGCCGGTGACCGGCAAGCTGCCCGGCACGATCGACCAGTTGAACCACACGCTCGCGTCGACCAACCAGATGGTCACGAACCTGAACCGCCCGGACGGCGCGTTGCAGACCAACCTGAACAAGGTCGGCAAGGCCGCGCAGCAGGCGGGCGACGCGCTCGCCGAAATGAACGGCTCACTGCAGGACCTGTCCGCGCGGGTCGGCTACGACACCTTGCCGCGCGTGAATTCGCTGAGCGAAGACGTGCGCACCGCGGCCCGCTCGATCGACCGCGCCGCCGATACCTTCAGCAATAACCCGCGCAGCGTGCTGTTCGGCGCGCCGCGGCAGGCCCCGGGTCCGGGCGAGACCGGCTTCGCGTGGCCCGCCGCTCAAACCCGGGCCGCCCACTAAATCCGCAAGCAACAAGCCAGAACTGAACTGAGGAAGATCTCCATGTCACGCTCGATTCACCGACTGTTGTCCACGCGCGCCGCGCTCGCGGCGCTGCTCGCGTTCGGCGTACTGGCGGCGGGCTGCGCGGGCTCGTCCGGGGTGGTCTCGGATATCCGCTACGACTTCGGGCCGCCGCCGCAGAGCGCCGCGGCCGCGCCGCTGCCGGTCGTCAAGGTGCTCGAAGTGACCGCGCCGGCCGTGCTCGAATCGGACCGGCTGGTGTACCGGCTCAGCTACGCGGACGCGCAGCAAACGGCCGCCTACGCGAATAGCCACTGGACCATGATGCCGTCGCAGTTGCTGACCCTGCGTCTGCGCAATGCGCTGAGCGAGCGCGGCACCGTGCTGACCGGCGCCGACGGCATTACCGCGCCGGTGCTGCGCGTCGACCTGACCGAGTTCGAGCAGGTGTTCGACAGCCAGGCCGACAGCCACGGCGCGATCGCCGCGCGCGCCACCTTGATGAAGGGCGGCAAGGTGGTCGGCCAGCGTTCGTTCGTCGCGCGCGCGCCCGCGCGCTCGGCGGACGCCGCCGGCGGCGCGCAGGCGCTCGCCGCGGCCAGCGACGACCTCGTCGCGCAGATCGGCGCCTGGCTCGGCTCGCAGCCGCTGGCCGCCGCGCAATGACGGGCGTGCAGCGCAAGCGACGGAGCGCTGCATGAGCGAACGCCCCTGGCTGCGCCGGCCGTCGGCGCTGTCGCGTCAGGCGCTGCTGCTGTACACCGTCCTGATCGTCTACGGCTCGTGGTATCCGTTTTCGGGCTGGCGCTCGCTCGGTCTCGCGCCGTTCGCCTATCTGTTCGATCCGTTGCCGCAGTACCTGACGGCGTTCGACGTCGTCACCAACGTGCTCGGCTATATGCCGTTCGGCGCGCTGGTGGTGCTCGCGGTGTATCCGCGCTGGCGCGGCACGCTGGCGGTCGCGCTCGCGTTCGTGCTCGGCGGTTTGCTGTCGGGCACGATGGAAGCGGTGCAAACCTATCTGCCGACGCGCGTCGCGTCGAATCTCGATCTCGCGGCCAACACGCTCGGCGCGCTGCTCGGCGCGGCGATGATGTCGCCGGCGACCGGCGCGCTGCTCGATCGCGGCCTGCTCAGGCGTCTGCGGCTCGTGTGGTTCGAGCGCGGCCATGCGGTGCTCGCGTGCCTGGTCGCCGCGTGGCCGTTCGCGACGATGTACCCGGCGCCGCGTCTGTTCGGTCTCGGCAACTGGCCGCGCGCGCTGTGGCTGCGCTTCGACGCGGCCAGCCACGACGCGCTGCTCGCGTGGACGCCGGCGGCGTGGCACGTCGGCACGTGGCCGGCGGCGGTTGCCGCGTGGTTGCCCGACGACGGCTGGGAGGCGCTGATCACCACGCTGAACCTGTTCGCGGCGCTGGCGCTCGCGTCGCTGCCGATGCGCCGCCATGCGCCGCGGGTGCGTCTGTTGCTGCTGTTCGTGCTGATGACGCTGGTCGTGAAAGTCGGCGCGACTTTTCTGCAATCGCAATCCGGCCTCGCGTTCAACTGGGCGACGCGCGGCGCGCTGCTCGGCCTCGCCGGCGGCACGCTCGCGGCGCTTGTCGCGCTGCCGCTGCGGCGGCGCCTGCGCGCGGTGCTCGCGGGCGCCGCGCTGGCGCTCGCCCTGGTGTTCGTCAATCTGCTGCCGGTCAATCCATATTTCGACGTCGTGCTGGCCGACTGGCGGCAGGGACGGTATCTGCACTTCAACGGGCTCGCGCACTGGCTCGCGTGGGTGTGGCCGTACGCGGCGCTCGTGTGGCTCGCGTTCGCGGTCGAACGCGCCTGGCTGAAGCGGCGCGCGCAGCCGGCGTGAGACGGGTGTGACGCGGGTGTGAGGCGGGTGTGAGGCGGGGCGTGAGGAAGGGTAAGGCGGGGCGCGGGGCTGCGTGCGCTTCGCGCCGCCCCCGGCGGCGCCAAAGCCCGCTCGCTATAATCGTCCGCACCATAGGCGCTGTGCGCATTTCGCGCGCTGACGGCGTCCTTGCACTCCCTTTCAGTCTCTCCCCCGACATCATGGATTCCTTCTACAAGCACCACGTTTTCTTCTGTCTGAATCAGCGCGAACCCGGCGCCGAGCGGCCGAGCTGCGCGAACTGCAATGCGCAGGCGATGCAGGAATACGCGAAGAAACGCGTGAAGAAACTCGGCCTCGCCGGTCCAGGCCAGGTGCGGATCAACAAGGCCGGCTGTCTCGATCGCTGCGAATTGGGCCCGGTGCTGGTCGTGTATCCGGAAGGCGTCTGGTACACCTATGTCGACGAAAGCGACATCGACGAGATCGTCGACTCGCATCTGGCGAACGGCAAGATCGTCGAGCGTCTGAAGATCGATCAGTAACCCGAACTACAAGCGATCAGCAGGCACATGTCATGAACGTCAACACGAAGAAATATCTGATCGATGGCCCGGTCGGCAAGATCGAGGTCGCGCTGGACCTGCCCGACGCGGTCCGCGACAACGGCGCCGCGCCGCGCGGCATTGCGCTCGTCGCGCATCCGCACCCGCTGTTCGGCGGCACGATGGACAACAAGGTCGCGCAGACCCTCGCGCGCACGCTGGTGCAACTGAACTACGTGACCTACCGGTCGAATTTCCGCGGCGTCGGCCAGACCGAGGGCGAACACGACGCCGGGATCGGCGAGCGCGACGATCTGCGCGCGGTGCTCGACCACATGCGCGCGGACCCGCAGTACGGCGCGCTGCCGCTGGTGCTGGCGGGGTTCTCGTTCGGCACCGTGGTGCTGTCGCACGTGGCCGCGCGGCTGCGCGAAGAAGGGCAGGAGATCGAGCGCATCGTGTTCGTCGGCACCGCGGCGAGCCGCTGGGACGTCGCGCCGGTGCCCGAGAGCACGCTGGTGATTCACGGCGAGGTCGACGAGACCGTGCCGATTCAATCCGTGTACGACTGGGCGCGGCCGCAGGAGCTGCCGGTCGTCGTGATCCCCGGCGCCGAACATTTCCTGCATCGCAAGCTGCACGTGCTCAAGCGGATCATCGTCGACGCGTGGCGGTGATTGGCCTTGTCGCGCGCGTTTCGCGGGGACAGGTACGCGAGAAACGCGTGTAAAACACTGTCCGGGGTGAGAAGCCGGCCTGGTGGCGCGCGTATAATGGGCGCTCTTTTTTTGGGCGCAGCGCCGCCCATCCGGCAGTTTCGCGCGCGGCGGAGTCGTTTCGCGGGCAGCGCAGCCGGCTGTGGCGCGCTGCGCTCGCGAACCGATCGCGTCGCCGGAAGTCCAACGGGCGCCGCGCCGTTTTACGGCCAGACACCCGCCGACCGGCTCCTCCCAACACTGCGCGCTGTCGCGCGACGTATTTTTCTGTACGAATCGATCCCTATGCGTTTCTCTCCCTCTGGCCGTACGTCCTTCCCGTCAGTCGCTTCCTTCGTTCCCGCCTCGCTTACCCGCGCCATCACCGTCGGTCTCGTGCTGCCCGCCTCGCTGGTCGCGAGCAGCGCGTTCGCGCAAGTGCCGCCGCCGGGCGTCAACGCCCGTTCGTGGGTACTGGTCGACGCCACCAGCAACCAGGTGCTCGCCTCGGCCAATGCGGACGAACGCGTCGAGCCGGCCTCGCTGACCAAGCTGATGACCGCGTATCTGGTGTTCGAGGCGCTCGACACGAAGAAGATCACGATGGACCAGTCGATCGAGCCGAGTCTCGCCGTGCGCCGCGTGCGCAACGACGAATCGCGCATGTTCATCGAGGCGCTCAAGCCGGTGACCGTGCATGACCTCGTGTACGGGATGATCGTGCAGTCGGGTAACGACGCGGCGATTGCGCTGGCGGAACTGGTCGGCGGCAGCGAAGCGCAGTTCGTCAACATGATGAACACCGAAGCGCAGAAGCTGGGCATGAAGAACACCCACTTCGCCGACGTGAACGGCATGCCCGATCCGCAGCACTACACGACCGCGGGCGACCTCGCGATTCTGTCGGCGCGCCTGATCCGCGATTATCCGGACTACTACAACATCTTCTCGGTCAAGGAATTCACGTACAACAAGATCAAGCAGCCGAACCGCAACCGCCTGCTGTGGATCGATCCGACCGTCGACGGCCTGAAGACCGGCCACACGCAAGCGGCCGGCTACTGCCTGATCGCGAGCGCGAAGCGGCCGTTGCCGGGCACGACCGACGCGTCGCGCCGTCTGGTGTCGGTGATGATGGGCGAGCCGAAAGAGCACGACCGCGTGCAGGACAGCCTGAAGATGCTGAACTACGGCTACACCGCGTACGACACCACGCGTCTGTACAAGGCCAACCAGGTGGTGGCTACGCCGCGTGTCTATAAGGGCTCGCAGGACAGCGTGCAGGTCGGCGTGAAGAGCGATCAGTACATCACGCTGCCGAAGGGCGCGGGCGACAAGGCCAAACCGCAGATCGAACTGAACGATCCGCTGATCGCGCCGCTCGCGAACGGCCAGCAGGTCGGCACCGCGAAGCTCGTCGCCGACGGCAAGGTGCTCGCGCAGTTCCCGGTGGTCGCGCTGCAGCCGGTGCCGCAGGCCGGCGTGGTCGGCCGCGTGTGGGATTCGCTGATGCTGATGTTCAACAAGAAAAAGTAAGGGCTGCCACGTAATGACCGCTGTCTCCGAAGTTGCGCTGGAACCGATCGTTTATCTGAACGGCGAATTGGTGCCGTTGTCCGAGGCGCGCGTGCCGGTGCTCGATCGCGGCTTCATCTTCGGCGACGGCATTTACGAGGTCGCGCCGCTGTATGCGCATGAGAGCGGCCGTCGCACCGCGTTTCGTCTGACCCAGCACCTCGCGCGGCTCGCGCGCTCGGTCGGCAAGATCGGCATCGCCAATCCGTTTGATGACGCCGGCTGGCGCGAGCTGATCGCGCGGGTGGTCGCGGCCAACGAAAGCGACGGCGGTCTGCGCGCCGATCAGGACGCGATCGCGTATATCCAGGTCACGCGCGGCGTTGCGAAGCGCGCTCACGCGTTTCCGGCCGACGCGAAGCCGACCGTGTTCGTGATGGTCACCGCGTTGAATCTGCCCGACGCCGCGCAGGGCGTGCGTTGCGTGAGCGCCGAGGATCGTCGCTGGCTCAATTGCGATATCAAGTCGGTGTCGCTGCTCGGCAACGTGCTGATGGCGCAGTACGCGGCCGAAAACGATGCGTTCGAAACGATCCAGTTTCGCGATGGCTGGTTGACCGAAGGGTCGTCGTCGAATGTGTGGATCGTCAAGGATGGCGTGGTCGCGGCGCCGCCGCGCAGCAACAGGATCCTCGAAGGGGTCCGCTACGGTCTGATCGAAGAGTTGAGCGCGCAGTGCGGGATCCGTTTGGAAGCGCGTGAAATCAGCGAGGCCGAAGTGCGCGCGGCCGATGAAATCATCGTCAGCTCGGCGACCAAGGAAGTGCTGCCGGTCACCCGGCTCGACGCCGCGCCGGTCGGCGCCGGCAAGCCGGGCGCGGTGTTTGCGGCGCTGTATGAAGCCTATCAGCGAGCCAAGGCCGCCGAGGCAGAAGAAGGAGTAGAGAATGAATCCCGAGAACGACTCACTGTTTGAATTCCCCTGCGATTTCCCGATCAAGATCATGGGCAAATCGCATCCCGAGTTTGCCGCGACGATCGTCGAAGTGGTGCGCCAGTTCGATAGCGAAGTGGACGCGTCGCGCGTCGAAACTCGGCCGTCGAGCAGCGGCACTTACACCGGTCTGACCATTCACGTCACGGCCACGAGCCGCGCGCATCTGGACGACATCTATCGCGCGCTGACCGGCCATCCGATGGTCAAGGTCGTGCTGTAACGCCAACGCGCGGCGCGCTTTTCAGATTGCTTCACCTCACGGCGCGACGCGCAATGCGTCCGCCGTCTGTCCTTGCGCTGCGGCGCGCGCGCACGCTTGCGGCCCTGCGGTGCAGGCCAGTTCGAACAGCTGGCGGAACCGTCCCACCTCGGCGAACAGCCAGTCGCGAAACGCCTTGACCCGCGCGGTCTCCAGCATCTGCGGCGGGCACACGAAATAGTATTGCCACGGGCTTGGCCCATCCACGTCGAACAGGCGCACCAGCCGGCCGGCCGCGATTTCGCGCATCGCCAGCGAGCGGCGCGTGAGCACGATCCCCTGGCCGTCGATGGCCGCCTGCAACAGATTCGACGAATCCTCGTACAGCACCCCGCGGTTCGGCTCCGGCCAGTCGGTGAGACCGGCCGCGTCGAACCACGGCCGCCACAGTTCGTCGCCGGAGCGCAGCAGCGGGACTTTGGCGAGATCGGCCGGAGTTTGCGGCAGCTTGCCGCCGTTGAAGTCCGGCGCGCAGGCCGGAAAGAAAATCTCTTCCAGCAGCAGCTCCGAATGCAGGCCCGGATATTTGCCGAAGCCGAAGCGGATCGCCGCGTCGACGTCGTCGCGCGCGAAGTCAGTCAGCGCATTGGTGGACAGCATCTCCAGGTCCCACTGCGGATGCGCCTCGATAAAGCTGCCGATGCGCGGCGTGACCCAGCGCGCCGCGAACGACGTCAGGATCGACACGACGAGGCGCCGCTCGCGGTCGCCGGCGCGGATCGCGCGGGTCGCGTCGACCAGCTCCATCAGCGCGCCGCGCACCTGGGTTGCATAGCGCCGGCCGGTTTCGGTCAGGCGCACCCGCTTGCCATCGCGGGCGAACAGCGACACGCCGAGTTCGGCTTCGAGCGCTCGGATCTGGTGGCTGACCGCGCCGTGGGTGACGAACAGTTCGTCGGCGGCGCGCGAGAAGCTTTCGTGGCGGGCGGCGGCTTCGAATGCCTTGAGCGCGTTCAAGGCGGGGAGTTGACGCAAGTCCATCGCAATATTTCTCACATAGACGTGAAAATTGATCGTTTTGCCCAAGCCCTTGCTGCACCTACGATTCTAGCCATCAGACGATTTTTGGCGAGGGCATCATGCGAGAAATTTCCTCTAGCATTGCTTATGAAGTCGGTACCGGCGAGACGCTGCCGCTGAAGGTCGCGCGCAGCACCAAACTGACCGTGCGCGGCGGTACGGTCTGGCTCACGCGCAGCGACGACATCCACGACTACTGGTTGCAACCGGGCAATACCGTGCATCTGCGGCGCGGCGAGCGGCTGTGGCTGAGCGCCGAGGGCGAGCATTTCGCCAAGGTCACGTTTTCCGTGCCGACCCGCTACGACGAGCGCGCGCTCAACTGGCTCGCACGGCTCGGCGAGCGCTGGATGCTGCGCGTGCGCGGCGGCTGGCGCACGGTCTGAGAGGCGGCGCGGCGCCGGCGGACCCCGGCGCGGATGCCCGGATTTCGGTAAACTCCGGGCATCATGTGCGCCACCCCGGTTTCCCCGTCTCCGTCCCCCTCTCCCGCCGTCGAGCCGCCCACGCTGCGCTGGCTCGGCCGCGAGCCGTACGAAGCCAGTTTTGACGCGATGCGCGCGTTCACCGAAGCGCGCAACGCCGACACCCGCGACGAAATCTGGTTGGTCGAACATCCTCCGGTTTTCACGCTCGGCCAAGCCGGCGATCCGGCCCACCTGCTGGCCGCCGACAGCGCCATTCCGCTCGTCAAGGTCGACCGCGGCGGGCAGATCACGTACCACGGACCGGGCCAGGTGGTCGCCTATCTGCTGCTCGACCTGCGCCGCCGCAAGCTGATGGTGCGCGAGCTGGTCACGCGGATCGAGCAGGCCGTGATCGGCACCCTCGCGGCGTATAATCTCGCCGGAGAACGCAAGGCGGGCGCCCCTGGCATTTACGTGGCGCCCGGGCCCGATGCCGGGCCGCATGCCGGCGCCAAGATCGCGGCGCTCGGTCTGAAAATCCGCAACGGCTGCAGCTATCACGGCGTGAGTCTGAACGTGAACATGGACTTGCGGCCGTTCCTCGCGATCAACCCATGCGGCTACGCGGGGCTCGAAACGGTCGATATGGCGACGCTCGGCGTCGCCGCCGGCTGGGACGACGTGGCCCGGACCTTTGCAGCACGCCTCACCGCAAACCTCGACGGCAATCCCGCGGCCGTCGCCCAACCGCAGGCCGGTGCGCTCACCGCCTGACTGGATCGAACGAATGACTGACGTAACCGCGACTCCCGCAGCAGCTACCCCCGCACCCGAAGGCGCGCCGGCCCCCGCCGCCTACGACGCCACCGCGAAGCAGAAAGCGCAAGCCAAGACCGCGCGCATCCCGATCAAGGTCGTGCCGATCGAAAAGCTGAAGAAGCCGGACTGGATCCGCGTAAAGGCGGCCACCGGCAATTCGCGCTTCTACGAAATCAAGCAGATCCTGCGCGAACACAATCTTCATACGGTTTGCGAAGAGGCGAGCTGCCCGAACATCGGCGAATGCTTCGGCAAGGGCACCGCGACGTTCATGATCATGGGCGACAAGTGCACGCGCCGCTGCCCGTTCTGCGACGTCGGCCACGGCCGTCCCGATCCGCTCGACGCGGACGAACCGGCCAACCTCGCGCGCACCATCGCCGCGCTGAAGCTGAAGTACGTGGTGATCACCAGCGTCGATCGTGACGATCTGCGCGACGGCGGCGCTGCGCACTTTGTCGAATGTATCCGGCAGACGCGCGAACTGTCGCCGTCCACCCGCATCGAAATTCTCACGCCGGACTTCCGCGGCCGGCTCGACCGCGCGCTCGGCATCCTGAACGCCGCGCCGCCCGACGTGATGAACCACAATCTCGAAACGGTGCCGCGTCTGTACAAGGAAGCGCGCCCGGGTTCGGACTACGCGCATTCGCTGAAGCTGCTGAAGGACTTCAAGGCGCTGCATCCGCACGTCGCGACCAAATCCGGCCTGATGGTCGGCCTCGGCGAGACCGAGGAGGAAATCCTCCAGGTGATGCGCGATCTGCGCGAGCACGACGTCGACATGCTGACGATCGGCCAGTATCTGCAGCCGTCGGAGCACCATCTGCCGGTGCGCGCGTACGTGCATCCGGACACCTTCAAGATGTACGAGGAAGAGGCGTACAAGATGGGCTTCACGCACGCGGCCGTCGGCGCGATGGTGCGTTCGAGCTATCACGCCGACCTGCAGGCGCATGGCGCCGGGGTGGTTTGAGGTAACGCCTCGGTATTTGAAGTAACAGCAAAAGCCCGCTTCGTGAGCGGGCTTTTTCTTTGGCCGCTGTTCGACAAAGGAACGACAGGTGACAACAGAGATCGCTCGCGGACCGTCCGCACGCTGGCCTTACCCGCGGCTCGTCGCGCATCGCTGCGGCGGCACGCTCGCGCCGGAAAACACGCTGGCCGGTTTCGACGCGTGTGTGCGCTACGGCTACCGGATGGTCGAATTCGACGCGAAGCTGTCGGCCGATAACGCGCTGTTCCTGTTGCACGACGACACGCTCGAGCGCACCACCAACGGCCACGGCGCGGCCGCCGACCACACGTGGCAGCAACTCGCCGCGCTCGATGCCGGCGCATGGCGCGGCGCGCAGTTCGCCGGCACGCGGCTGCCGACGCTCGCCGAAGCCGCGCAGCGCTGCGCGCGCGACGGCATCGTCGCGAACATCGAGATCAAGCCGTGTCCGGGCCGCGACACGATCACCGGCACGCTGGTTGCGAGCGGCGCGCTAACGTTGTGGGCGGGGCAAACGCCGCCGCTGCTGTCGTCGTTTTCATTCGACGCGCTGGCCGCCGCGCGCGACGCCGCGCCGTCGCTGCCGCGCGGGATGTTGTTCGAGGAAGTGCCGGCTCACTGGCTGAGCATCGTGCGCGAACTCGACTGCGTGTCGCTGCATGCGAGCCATCGTTATCTGAGCGAGCCGCTGGTCGCGCAGATCCGCGCGGCCGGGCTGCGCGTGCTCGCCTATACGGTCAACGATCCGGCGCGCGCGCAAACGCTCACGCAATGGGGCGTCGACATGATCTGCACGGACCGCATCGACCTGCTGGTCTGAAGCCGTCGACCTGAATCGCAGGCCCCTTGGAAAACCCTTGCGGGTTTTCCCGTAAATTCATGCGCGAGGAATTCCGGATTCCCCGACAGCGCTCGTCCGGATTTCCAGAATCCCGGACGACCCGCACCCTGCGCGGCGAAAAAGACCATAAAAATCAAGCATCTAAGCGGGGTGCTTAACTGGCATCGAGCTTGCAAATTAAAAGTCCGTGGCCGCCGCGGCCCGACAATTAAAGCAAGGAGACAACGATGTCCGATTTCCCTTCCCGGTATTTCTGAATTCGTCGTCTCGGTCGCCCCGATGCAGTGCGCCCGCGCGACGTTCCGTTCGCGCGCCGCGTATCGCGGTGGGTCAATGAGTTCATCCCCTAGCAGGAACCATCGTGAAGAAACCTTTCTATAAAGTGCTGTACGTCCAGGTGATCGTGGCGATCATCATCGGCATCGTACTTGGGCATTTCTCCCCGAACCTCGCCATCGACATGAAGCCGCTCGGCGACGGCTTCATCAAGCTGATCAAGATGGTGATCGGGCCGATCATCTTCTGCACGGTGGTCACCGGTATCGCCGGCATGGAGGACATGAAGAAGGTCGGGCGCGTCGGCGGCAAGGCGCTGCTGTACTTCGAAGTCGTCTCGACCTTCGCGCTGGTGCTCGGCCTGTTCGCGACCCACCTGCTGCGTCCGGGCGCCGGCTTCAACGTCGATCCGGCCTCGCTCGACAGCCGCGCGGTCGCGTCGTACGCGGCCAAGGCGCACGGCCAGAGCACGGTCGACTTCTTCATGCACATCATCCCGGACACGATCTCGTCGGCGTTCGCGCAGGGCGAAATCCTGCAGATCCTGCTGATCGCGCTGCTGTTCGGCTCGGTGCTCGCGACCGCCGGTGAGAAGGGCAAGGTCGTGACGAACTTCATCGAAGGGATTTCGCACGTGCTGTTCGGGATGGTGCGGATCATCACGAAGCTCGCGCCGATCGGCGCGTTCGGCGCGATGGCCTTCACGATCGGCAAATACGGCGTCGGCTCGCTGCTGCCGATGCTCAAGCTGATCGGCACGTTCTATCTGACCTCGATCGTGTTCGTGGTGGTCGTGCTCGGCGCGATCGCGAAGGTGGTGGGCTTCAACATCCTGCGCTTCATCGCGTACATCAAGGAAGAGATGCTGATCGTGCTCGGCACGAGCTCGTCCGAAGCCGCGCTGCCGCAGCTGATGCAGAAGCTCGAAAAGCTCGGCTGCTCGCGCTCGGTGGTGGGTCTGGTGGTGCCGACCGGTTACTCGTTCAATCTCGACGGCACCAACATCTACATGACGATGGCCGTGCTGTTCATCGCCCAGGCGACCAACACCGACCTCACGTGGGGCCAGCAGCTGACGCTGCTCGCGGTGACGATGCTGACCTCGAAGGGCGCGAGCGGCGTGACCGGCGCGGGCTTCATCACGCTGGCCGCGACGCTGGCGGTGGTGCCGACGATTCCGCTGTCGGGCATGGTGCTGATCCTCGGTATCGACCGCTTCATGAGCGAGTGCCGCGCGCTGACCAACATCGTCGGCAACGGCGTTGCGACGGTTGTCGTGTCGGCCTGGGAGAAGGAGCTCGATCGCAGCAAGCTCAAAGCGGTGCTGAGCGGCGACGCGACGGTCAAAGAGCCGGCCGGCGTATAAGCGCCGCCCTTGGCTGAGTTCTGTCGTCATGTGTGCGCACGCCCGCGATGAAACCGGCGTCCGCACGCGCTTCTGAAGTGGCCGCGCCGGCGCAGGCGGAGCAGGCTGGCGGCGCAAGCCGCCGCCGGCCCGGAGCCGACGCGTATCGCCGCGCCGCGGACGATGCGCTGCCTCCTTATGCCACAATGTCCGATCCCCATCGATTGGACTTTGCCAACGTGACGCGCCGTCTGCTGATCCTGTTCGCGCTCGCAGCCGGGCTCGCGACGGCATGCTGGCTCACCTACAGCGTGACGTGGCGCAGCGGCATCGACACCTTGCGGCGCAACGCGGCCGTGCGCGCCGAACGCACCGCGAGCGCGCTCAAAAGCACGCTCGAGCGCTACGAATCCCTCCCTTATCTACTCGGCGAGCATCCGATCGTGCAGGACGTGCTGGTCGATCCCAGTGCGGCCAACGTCGAACGCGCGAATCTCCATCTCGAAGACCTGAACCGCCATGCGCGCGCGACCGTCAGCTACGTGATCGCGACCGACGGCTATTGCGTCGCCGCCAGCAACTGGCGCGGACCGGGCAGCTTCGTCGGGGCCGGCTATCAGTTCCGGCCGTATTTCCTCGATGCGATGGACGGCGGCGTCGGCCGCTTTTTCGGCATCGGCACGATTTCGCAGGCGCCCGGCTACTACATCTCGCAACCGATCCGGCGCGACGGCAAGATCATCGGCGTCGCGGTCGTCAAGCTCGATCTCGAATGGTTTCAGACCGCTGACGCGTCCGAGCCGCTGGTCGTCACCGACGATCACGGCGTGATCTTTCTGTCGTCGGTGCCGGCGTGGAAGTACCACACGATCCGGCCGCTGACCGGCCAGATCGCCGATTCGATCTATCAGGCGCGCCAGTATGCGCAGCAGCCGATCGAGCCGCTGCCGGTGACGATCGAGCGGATGCTCGAAGGCAACGCGCAGATTCTGCGCATCGGCGGCGGCCGTTCCGCGCCGCGCTACCTCGCGTCGCGGCGCGGAATGGGCGAGCCGGACTGGCATCTGATCACGATGTCGCCGGTCGATCCGGTCGATGCCGACGCGCGCAAGGCGACCATCGTGACCGGCTTCGGCTATGTGTCGCTGGTGCTGCTCGCGTTCTACTGGCGGATGCGCCGCGCGCGCGTGCGCGAGGTGATGCGCAGCCGCGCGCTGCTGCAGAAGGCTTACGCGGAATTGAACCAGCGCGTCGCCGAGCGCACCGCGGATCTGTCCGAGGCGAACGAGCAGTTGCACAAGGAGGTCGCCGAGCGCACCCGCGCCGAACAGGAACTGCGCGCAGCGCACGACGAGCTGATCCAGGCGAGCAAGCTCGCCGCGCTCGGCCAGATGGCGGCCGGCATCACGCATGAATTGAATCAGCCGCTCGCGGCGCTGCGCAGCTTCTCCGACAACACCCGGGTGCTGCTCGAACGCGGCGATCAGGCGTCGGCGCGCGAGAATCTCGAAGCGATCGCGGCGCTGACCGAGCGGATGGGCAAGATCACCAATCAGTTGAAGCTGTTCGTCGGCCGGGCCCGGCCGCGCGGCGCGCGCGCGCCGATCGTGCGGGCGCTGCGCAACGTCGTCGGGCTGTTGCAGAAGCGACTACAAGGCGTCGAGCTTGAATTCGTGCTGCTGCAGGCTGCCGACGGCGACTGCGCGAACAGCATCCGCACGCCTTTGAGCCTCGCCGACGATCACCCCGAACTGGTCGCGCATTGCGACGATCTGCGGCTCGAACAGGTGTTGATCAATCTGCTCGGCAACGCGCTCGACGCGACCGCCGGCATGAGCCCGCCGCGCATCACGGTCGAGGTCGAGGCCGCGCAAGCGTATCTCGCGATCACGGTCGGCGACAACGGCCCGGGCATCGCCGACGACGTGCTGCCGCGCCTGTTCGAGCCGTTCTTCACGACCAAGGAGATGGGTCAGGGGCTCGGCTTGGGTCTAGCGATTTCGTCGTCGATCGCGCGCGATTGCGGCGGCTCGCTGGTCGCGCGCAACGCGCCGCGGGGCGGTGCATTATTCGTGTTGACGCTGCGCCGCGCGCGCGTGCAGACGAACCCCTCGCCGGACTCGCTGACCGCGGGCTCCTGAACCGATCCGACCCGACCCGACCCGGAACAAGCAATGACCGATGGCCTGCAGGTGCTGTATATCGAAGACGACGAACTGGTGCGGCGCGCGAGCGTGCAGAGCCTGCAGCTGGCGGGCTTCGACGTGATCGGCCATGCGTCGGTCGAGGCGGCCGCGAAGCTGATCAGCGCGGATTTTTCCGGCGTGATCGTCAGCGACATCCGGTTGCCCGGCGCGAGCGGTCTTGATCTGCTCGCGCAGTGCCATGAACGCGCGCCCGACGTGCCGGTGATCCTGGTCACCGGTCACGGCGACATCTCGATGGCGGTGCAGGCGATGCGCGACGGCGCGTACGACTTCATCGAAAAGCCGTTCGCATCCGAGCGGCTGATCGAAACCGTGCGGCGCGCGCTGGAGCGCCGCAAGCTGCTGCTCGAAAACCTCGCGCTGCGCCGCGAGCTTGCCGAACAGAATGCGCTCGCGCCGCGCATCATCGGCCGCAGTCCGGCGATCGAGCAGGTGCGACGGCTGATCGCGAACGTCGCGCCGACCGATGCGTCGGTGCTGATCAACGGCGACACCGGCGCCGGCAAGGAACTGATCGCGCGCAGTCTGCACGAGCTGTCGCCGCGCCGCGACAAGCCGTTTATCGCGGTGAACTGCGGCGCGCTGCCCGAGCCGATGTTCGAATCCGAGATGTTCGGCTACGAGCCGGGCGCATTCACCGGCGCCGCGAAACGGCGGATCGGCAAACTCGAACACGCGTCGGGCGGCACGTTGTTTCTCGATGAAATCGAAAGCATGCCGCTGGCGTTGCAGGTCAAGCTGCTGCGCGTGCTGCAGGACGGCGTGCTGGAGCGGCTCGGCTCGAATCAGCCGATTCGCGTCAATTGCCGGGTGGTCGCGGCAGCCAAGGGCGATATGGCCGAGCATGTCGCGGACGGCTCGTTCCGGCGCGACCTGCTGTACCGGCTCAACGTGGTGACGATCGCGTTGCCGCCGCTCGGCGAGCGCCGCGAAGACATCGTGCCGCTGTTCGAGCATTTCCTGCTCGATGCGGCGGTGCGCTACCAGCGGCCGGCGCCGATCCTCACCGATCGCCAGCGCGCGAGCCTGATGCAGCGCGACTGGCCGGGCAACGTGCGGGAGCTGCGCAACGCCGCCGACCGCTTCGTGCTCGGCATCGCCGACGAACCGGCGCTGTCGTTCGATACCGACGACACCGCGGCGCCGCAGCCGTTGAAGGAGCGGGTCGAACAGTTCGAACGGGCGATGATCGCCGAGGCTCTCGAGCAGGCGGGCGGCGCGGTGGCGGTCGCGGCGGACCGGCTGCAACTCGGCAAGGCGACGCTGTATGAGAAGATCAAGCGATATGGCCTGGCGGCCAAAGGGGAAGGGGAGCGGTGAGGGGCGAGGGCGCCGGCGGCGGGAAATCTTGTGCCGGCGTGGCCGTAGCGGCTCGAGCTGGCGGGGCCGTGAAGCCCCGCTTGGTCCTGAATCAGGTCGAAGTCGCTTTCAGCGCCTTGGCGAGCAACTGGTCGAGTTCCGCGAACTGCGGCTCGCCCACATAGCGCTTCAGGATTTTGCCGTCCTTGTCGACGACGAAGGTGGTCGGCGTGAGCTGCACGTTGCCGAACTGCTTGGCGGCCGAACCGTCGTCCATCGCGACCTTGAACGGCAGCTGACGCGTTTCGGTGTAGTTGGTCACGTACATCGGCGCGTCGTAGTTCATTGCGACCGCGACGAATTCCAGACCCTGGCCCTTGTAGCGGTTATAGGTCTCGACCATCTGCGGCATTTCCTTCATGCAGGTATCGCAGCTGGTCGCCCAGAAATTGATCAGATAGACCTTGCCCTTCAGGTCGGCAGTGGTGAGTTTCTGGCCCGACAGCAGCGTGAAGGTCGCATCGGGCACGCGCTGCTGGCCGGCGAACGCGAAGTAACCGGCGACGGCGATCGCAACCGCGACGACGGCCGCGATCAGGTAGCGAAGCGGGCTCGTGCGCTTGCCGGCGGTGGACGGATTGGAACTCATGGACGGAACCTCGGGAGTCGCGCGCAGCGCGTAACGATGGGTCGGGCGGGCCTTGGGCCGGTGCTGAAGAGCTTGGCTATTGTAGCTCCATTAGCGGTGATTGCGCCGGCAGCGGCGGGGCGGCGGGAGCCGGCCAGGCGGCGGATCAGCGGATAATGGCGCTTTCCGCTTTATCAGCCCGATTTCCCGTTCCCATGTTCCGAACTGCTCGCTGCATCCGCCGTTTCCTTGCCCGCACTTCGTTCCGTTCCTTCCCGTTCGATCGCTCGCCGACCCATCGCGCCGGCGCTCCCGTGGCTCAGTTGCGCGCCGCGCTCCGCACCGCCGCTGCGACGCTGCTGCTCGGCGTCGCGCTGTCAGCCTGTACGCCGACCTTCGACTGGCGCACCGTGATGAACAACGACGACGGCTACACGGTCGACTTCCCGGCCAAGCCGGGCCACGACCAGCGCGCGGTGCAGATCGACGGCACGCCGATGCAGATGGCGATGCAGACCGCCGAAGCCGGCCACGCGGTGTTCGCGGTCGGCACGGTGATGCTGCCCGACGACAACCCGGCGAGCCAGCGCGCCGCGCTCGAATTCCTGCGCGCGGGCCTCGCGCGCAACGTCGGTGCGGCGCCCGACGCGCACGAGGTGCAGATCCCGCTCGCCGCCGGCGGCAAGACGCCGGGCCTCGAAATGAAGGTCAGCGGCGCTGCCGGCGCGCAACACGAGCGGCGCATCGTCTACGCGCGGCTGGTCGCGCATGGACGGCACGTTTATCAGGCAGCGATCATCGCCGCCGAACCGCTGCCGCAGGACCAGGTGGACCAGTTTTTTTCGTCGTTCCAGCTGTATTGACCAGGTATTTTTGGCCGATCGCGGGCGCGTCAGAGTGCCGCGCGCAGTGAAAGTTCCTTCCTGGGTTTACGCGCTAATTCCCGGTTTACGTTGAAGTTTTCCACTTTGGCGCGATTCCTGTGGATAACTTTGTTGAGAACTTCGCTTGATTTGCCTCAAATGCCCGTACGGCGGGCCTTCCATCAACGATGCACGGCTGCGGCGCATTCTGAAAAGGTCAATCAAATCAACGCCTTGTGGATGTGCCTCCGAAACCGCCATCCAGTTGTTTCAAAAACTGTCAGGATCGCGAACTTGTGTATAAGTCAAGTCTTGACAGTAGATTTTTCTTTTCATAACGAGCCAAAAGCGCGCCGGTACTGAATCGCTTCGGCGATCTGCGCGGCGCTCGGCATCGCGGTGCCGGCGAGGTCCGCAATGGTGCGGGCGACCTTCAGCACCCGGTAATAAGCGCGCGCCGACCAGCCGAAGCGCTCGCCCGCTTCACGCAGCAGCGCTTCGCCGGCCGCATCGGGACGGCACGCTTCGTCCACCTCCCGCCCGTTCAGTTCTCGATTGGTTTTGCCCTGCCGGGCCAGTTGGCGAGCGCGCGCGACGCTCACACGCGCCGCGATCGTCGCGCTCGCTTCGCCCGCGCTGGCGGCGCGCGCGCTCAGCTCGGCGGGCGTCAGCGCCGGAATTTCGAGCTGAATATCGATGCGGTCGAGCAGCGGCCCGGACAGTTTGCGCAGATAACGCGTCGCCAGCTCCGGTGTGCAGCGACAGCGGCCGCCCGGGTCGCCGCGCCAGCCGCACGGGCACGGATTCATCGCGGCAATCAGCTGGCACGCGGCCGGAAAGTCCGTTTGTTGCGCGGCCCGCGAGATCGTGATGCGGCCGGCTTCGAGCGGCTCGCGCAGCGTTTCGAGCACGACCCGGTCGAACTCCGGCAATTCGTCCAGAAACAGCACGCCCAGATGCGCGAGCGTGATCTCGCCGGGCTGCGGCGGATTGCGTCCGCCGACCAGCGCGGCCGCGCTCGACGAGTGATGCGGCGCGCGAAACGGCCGCTGACGCCACTGCGACGGCTTGAACCCGAGGCGGCTCGCGGACAGCAGCGCGGCGGAGTCCAACGCTTCGTCGTCGGTCATCGGCGGCAGCAGGCTGGGCAGGCGCGCCGCGAGCATCGACTTGCCGGCGCCGGGCGGGCCGATCAGCAACACGTGATGACCGCCGGCCGCGGCGACTTCGAGCGCGCGCCGCCCCGCGCGTTGGCCGATCACGTCCGCCATGTCGGGCACCGGCGCCGCGCCGTGCGCGTCGAGCACGGGCGCCGCGACCGGGCGCAGGCCAGCGTCCGGCGCGCCGGCCAGATGAGCGCAGAGCGACGGGAGATCGGCGGCGCCGTAGACATCGACGCCCGGCACCAGCGCCGCTTCGGCCGCGCTTGCCGCTGGCAGGTAGAGCTGTGGGGCGGGAGCGGGGGCATTACGGGAAGTTTCCGCCGCTGCGGCGTTACGCGCAGCCGGCAGCGCGGCTAACGCATCGGTGGAACACGGCTGCTCGGCGTCACTATCCCCGGCCGCGGCGCCACGCGCAGTGCCGCATGCCATCGCGAACGCGCCGCGCATCGGCCGCAGCGCGCCGGTCAGCGACAACTCGCCGGCAAACTCGCGGCGCAATAGCGACTCGGCCGGAATCTGCCCGCTCGCGGCGAGGATGCCAAGCGCGATCGGCAGATCGAAGCGGCCCGATTCTTTGGGGAGATCGGCGGGAGCGAGGTTGACGGTGATGCGTCGCACCGGAAAGTCGAAGCCGCAGTTCTGCAGCGCCGCGCGCACGCGCTCGCGGCTTTCGCGTACTTCCAGATCGGGCAGGCCGACTATCGAAAAGGACGGTAGTCCGTTGGCGAGGTGAACCTCGACGGTGACTTCGGGCGCCCGGCCAGCGGCCGGCGCGCGACTGCGCACCACGGCAAGCGACATGTTTTCTCCCGTCGGACGGTGCGCTCGTGGCGAGCGCGAAGCCCCTGAAACGCTGATGACGTCACGGCTCGCTTGCCGGTGAGGTGCGGCGCTGCGCAGCGTGAACGCTGCGGGCGGCGGGTTACGGCGTCTGGGTGAGCGGCAGCTTCTGTTCGAGTTCGGCGACGCGGCGCTCGAGTTCTTCGAGGCGCGCGCGCGTGCGCACCAGCACCTGGGTCTGCGTATCGAATTCCTCGCGCGTGACCAGATCGAGCTTCGAGAAGCCTTGCGACAGCATCGCCTTGACGTTGCGCTCGACGTCTTTGGCCGGCGAATTCTTGAACAGATCGCTGACGCGAGCCTGGAAGTCGTTAAAAACGTCGTTCGGTTGTTTCATGGTATTCCCCTTAGTGCACAAAAAATGTGCATGTTTCGTTACGTCTGTGCCCCGTCGCGGCGAATGGGCCTTCGTGGTGCGTTGGAGCGTGGGCGCCGCGACTGTGTGGGCGCGTTTGGTGCGCGACGGGGCGCCGGAAGTGTTCGAACACTCTAGCAACGATCCCCGCGCGGCGCCACCCGCGCACCGCGTCGCTGGCCGTTCGGACAAGGCCGTCCGGGCGCTTCTCGACAGTCGGGCGGACCGCAGTCTGACACAACATGGCATAGGAGTTGCTGTTACTGCCCCGCGCGCACTGCCGGAGCATGTTTTGCCGGTAGCGCAACAGCCCGGCCAACCGGGACGCAAGGGGATCAGCACCACATTAGCGAGGGATTTCATGAAGCTCATTACCGCAATCATCAAGCCGTTCAAGCTCGATGAAGCGCGCGAAGCCTTGTCGGCGATCGGCGTGTCGGGCATCACGGTTACCGAAGTGAAAGGCTTCGGGCGCCAGAAGGGGCACACCGAGTTGTATCGGGGCGCCGAATACGTCGTCGATTTTCTGCCGAAGGTAAAGATCGAGGCGGCCGTCGCGGACGACATCGTCGATCAGGCGATCGAGGCGCTGGAGCGCGCCGCGCGCACCGGCAAGATCGGCGACGGCAAGATTTTCGTCACGCCGATCGAGCAGGTGATCCGCATCCGCACTGGCGAGACCGGCGCGGATGCGCTGTAAGCCCTAACCCTCGCGACACGGATAAGCGACATAGATAGCGATAAGAGGAAAACCAAGATGCGCAAACTTTTGATGTCCCTGCTGATGGCCGGCTCGCTGCTCGCGGGCGGTGTCGGCGCCGCCCTCGCGGACGACGCGTCCGCGCCCGCCGCCGCCTCGGCACCCGACACGAGCGCCAGCGCGCCCGCCCCGGATGCGTCGGCCGCGGTCGCCGCGCCGGCTGCTTCCGCGCCGGCCGCCGACGCTTCCGCCGCCGCGGCGGCAAGCGCACCGGCGGGCGCCTCGGACGCCGCCCCCGCCACCCCGACCGCGCCGTTCTCGGTCGACTCGTCGAAGATCAATTCCGGCGATACCGCGTGGATGCTGACCTCCACCGCGCTCGTGCTGTTCATGACGATTCCGGGCCTCGCGCTGTTCTACGGCGGCATGGTCCGCAAGAAGAACGTGCTGGCGACGCTGATGCAAAGCTTCGCGATCACCTGCGTCGTGACCATCATCTGGACCGTGATCGGCTACAGCCTCGCGTTCACGCCGGGCAGCCCGTTCATCGGCGGCTTCTCGCGGGTGTTCATGGCGGGGATGAACTACATCAAGGGCGACAAGGGCGTCACACTGACTGTCAGCCACCTCGCGCCGACGATTCCTGAAACCGTCTACTTCGTCTATCAGATGACCTTCGCGATCATCACGCCGGCGCTGATCACCGGTGCGTTCGCCGACCGGATGAAGTTCTCGGCGATGCTGGTGTTCATGTCGCTGTGGTCGATCATCGTCTATGCGCCGATCGCGCACATGGTGTGGGAGCCGAGCGGCTGGCTGGCTAGCGCGGGCATCCTCGACTTCGCGGGCGGCACGGTGGTGCACATCAACGCCGGTATCGCCGGTCTGGTCTGCTGTCTGGTGCTCGGCAAGCGGATCGGCTACGGCCGCGAAGCGATGGCGCCGCACAACCTGACGCTCACGCTGATCGGTGCGTCGATGCTGTGGGTCGGCTGGTTCGGCTTCAACGCGGGTTCGGCGGTGGCGGCAGACGGTCGTGCCGGCTTCGCGATGTTCGCGACCCAGGTGGCGACCGCCGCGGCGGCGCTCGGCTGGATGTTCGCCGAATGGGCGACCAAGGGTAAGCCGTCGGTGCTCGGCATCGTGTCCGGTGCGGTGGCAGGTCTGGTCGCGGTGACGCCGGCTTCGGGCTTCGTCGGTACGCTCGGCGCGCTGGTGATCGGCGTGGTCGCCGGGGTGGTGTGCTTCTGGGCGGCCACCTGGCTCAAGCACAAGTTCGGCTACGACGACTCGCTCGACGCGTTCGGCGTGCACGGCATCGGCGGCATCATCGGCGCGCTGCTGACCGGCGTGTTCGCGGTCAAGGACATCGGCGGCGCGGACGGCAGCGTGCTGCTGCAGGCCAAGGGCGTGGTGACGACGCTGATCTACAGCGGCGTGGTCAGCTTCGTGCTGCTGAAGGTCATCGACATGGTGATGGGTATCCGCGTGACTCAGGAAGAAGAGCGCGAAGGTCTCGACGTCAGCCTGCATGGCGAGCGCGTCGAATAACGGAAACCAAGGAAGTCACGGAAGTCACGGAATCGACACTCGAAGATTCGACCGGTTAGGTTAAGCGCAGCGATTTGCCCGCCTTCATGGCGGGCTTTTTTCTTGCTGATCCGGATGGAAACGGCAGTTTTCCCCGCCTATCATCGTGATAGGGAAAAGCATTTCGAGTCTGCTTGCGTACGGAGAAACCGTCCCCAAATGGGCAAAGCATTTGCTCTACAATCTTTTTTCTCCAGTCTGCGAGTGATCAATGGTTCCGCACCTAGTTACGGCGTTAAACGGCCCGCTGCTCGATCTCGAGCGGAAGATCCTCGACGCCACGCCCGCTATCGAACGTTGGTTCCGGCTCGAATGGCAGGAGCACACGCCGCCGTTCTATTGTTCGGTCGATCTGCGTAACGCGGGCTTCAAGCTCGCGCCGGTCGACACCAATCTGTTTCCCGGCGCTTTCAATAATCTGCCGCAGGAAGTGCTGCCGCTCGCGGTGCAGGCCGCGATGGCATCGATCGAAAAGATCTGCCCGGATGCGAAGAATCTGCTGGTGATTCCGGAGCGGCACACGCGCAACGCGTTCTACCTCGAAAACGTCGCCCGGCTCGCGTCGATCATGCGCCAGGCGGGTCTGAACGTGCGCTTCGGCACGCTCGACGAATCGATCAACGGTCCGGTCACGATCGCGTTGTCCGACGGCCAGAAGCTTGTGCTCGAACCGCTCGAGCGTTCGCAGCGGCGCCTTGGTCTGAAGAATTTCGATCCGTGCTCGATCCTGCTGAACAACGATCTCTCGGGCGGCATTCCGCCGGTGCTCGAAAATCTCCACGAGCAGTATCTGCTGCCGCCGCTGCATGCCGGCTGGGCGGTGCGGCGTAAATCGACCCATTTCTCGTGCTATGACGATGTCGCGAAGAAGTTCGCGAAGATGGTCGAGATCGATCCGTGGATGATCAATCCGTACTTCGCGCACGTCGAAGGCGTGGACTTCCAGGAGCGCACCGGCGAGGAAGCGCTGTCCGACGCGATCGACGGCGTGCTCAAGAAGATCGCCCGCAAGTACCGCGAGTACGGGATCTCCGAGAAGCCGTACGTGGTGATCAAGTCGGACGCCGGCACCTACGGGATGGGCGTGATGACCGTGCACGACGCGTCGGAAGTGGCCGCGCTGACCAAGCGCGAACGCGCGCGCATGGCGGCCACCAAGGACGGTCTCGAAGTGCACGACGTGATCGTGCAGGAAGGCGTGTACACGTTCGAGCGGGTCGGCGAGGAAGTGGCCGAACCGGTCGTCTACATGATCGACCGCTATGTGGTGGGCGGTTTCTACCGCGTGCACGGCAGCCGCGAGCGCGACCAGAACCTGAACGCGCCGGGCATGCACTTCGTGCCGCTCGGCTTCGAGCACACCGCGCTACCCGATGCGCACGCGAAGCCCGGCGCGGCGCCGCCGAACCGCTTCTACATGTACGGCGTGGTCGCGCGGCTCGGGCTGCTGGCCGCGTCGGTCGAACTCGAAAAGACCGATCCCGAAGCGATCCAGGTCTAAGCCACCCCGCGCGCGGGCCGGCGGCGAGCGTGCCGCCGGCGCTGTCCGCGCCGACTCATTGACGAATAATGCCAAGCCCAGCAGGGCGCACCGGGACTTTCATGGACATTCTTTTCATCGCCGATCCGCTCAGCCAGTTCAAGATCTACAAGGATTCGACCTATTCGATGATGGCCGAAGCGGCGCGGCGCGGGCACACGGTGTACACGTGCGAGCCGAAGCAGCTCGCGTGGACCGGCGGCGACGTCGAGGCGAACGTGCAGCGTATCGATATCACCGGCGACACCACCGATCTGCATCGCGAGGTGTGGTATGCACCCGATCCGTTCGCGCCGCGTTCGCTGAAGAGCTTCGGCGCGGTGTTGATGCGCAAGGACCCGCCGTTCGATATGGAGTACGTGACGTCGACGTGGCTGCTGGAGCTGGCCGAACGCAGCGGCGCGCGCATCTTCAACAAGCCACAGGCGATTCGCGACCATTCCGAAAAGCTCGCGATCGGCGAGTTCGCGCAGTTCGTCGCGCCGACGCTGGTCACCCGCGACCCGGCGCGTCTGCGCGCGTTCCACGAGCAGCATGGGGACGTGATCCTGAAGCCGCTCGACGGGATGGGCGGGATGGGCGTGTTCCGCGTGAAGGCGGACGGCATGAACCTCGGCGCGATCATCGAAATGCTGAGCCATGACGGCGCGCGTTCGGTGATGGCGCAGAAATTCATCCCCGACATCAAGGACGGCGACAAGCGTATTTTGCTGATCGGCGGCGAGCCGGTGCCGTATTCGCTCGCGCGGATTCCTCAGGGCAATGAGGTGCGCGGCAATCTCGCGGCCGGTGGCCTCGGGGTCGCGCGTCCGCTCAGCGACCAGGATCGGCGGATCGCCGATACGCTCGCGCCGGTGCTCGCGGCGCGCGGCTTGCTGCTGGTCGGACTCGATGCGATCGGCGACTGGCTCACCGAAGTCAACGTGACAAGCCCGACCTGCTTCCGCGAAATCATGGATCAGACCGGCTTCGACGTCGCCGCGATGTTCATCGACGCGCTGGAGCGCGCGGCCGCCTGACCAGCCGGCAGGCGCGGCGCGGCCGGCTTGAAGGCGCGGCCGCGCCCCCCATTTACGAAGCAGATCCGCTGCGGGCAGCCGACGGGATTCGGCGCGAAAATGAGCCTGATACAATGCCCGCTCGCCCGCGCGAGGCGTCGTCCGGCAGCTTTAGCGTTTGCCCCCGGCGACACTGGCGCGGCTCGCGGACCAGCAACGGGCAACGCGAGCGCCCGCGCCGACAGGCGCGCCGAACCGCTCGCTCCCCGATGTGTTGCCGCCCTCGCAAGCCACGGCCGCTGCGGGGCGCCGGCGAACCGGGCTAACCCCGGTCGACGATTTGGGGCCGTTCTTTTGCTGTAAGGCTGACATGGCAGGCATTCTGATCATTGCGCACGCTCCGTTCGCCACCGCGTTGCGCGATTGCATTTCCCACATTTATGGCGGCTTGCCGGCGCGGATCGGCGTGATCGACGTGTCGCCGGATTGCGATCCCGCGCAGGTCGTTGCGTTCGCCGATTCGGAAGTCGCGCGGCTGAGGGAAGAAAACGGCGCGCTGGTGCTCACCGACATGTTCGGCGCGACCCCGGCGAATATAGCCGGGCGGCTCGCGACGCGGCCCGACGTGCGCGTGCTGTGCGGCGTCAATCTGCCGATGCTGGTGCGCGCGGTCTGCTATCGCGCGACCCCGCTCGACACGCTGGTCGACAAGGCGCTGGCCGGCGCGACCAAGGGCGTGCACGCAATCGGTCCGGCGACCCCGGAACCGGTCGCGCCGCCAGCGTGCTCGAACGATTGCCTGCCGGCGTTGCCGCCCGACGCGGCGCCCGGCGACTGTATTCCGGCGTTGCCGGCCGGGGCCGATCTGACGCAGAAGACGGACGCGGCCGGCTTGTAAGCCGGCGCGGTTGTGCACGCGACGCTTCAAAGGCCTGGCAACTGGTTGGCGGTTTCTCCCTTCACCCTTTCATTCACCCGCGCTTCGGACCAACACATGCTGCAACAGGAAACGACTATTGTGAACAAGCTGGGGCTGCACGCGCGCGCGTCGGCCAAGTTGACGCAACTCGCGGGCAACTACCAGTCGGAAATCTGGATGAGCCGCAATGGCCGTCGTATCAACGCGAAGAGCATCATGGGCGTGATGATGCTGGCCGCCGGCATCGGCAGTACGGTGCTGATCGAAACGGAAGGCGCCGACGAAAAAGACGCGATGGACGCATTGCTGAAACTGATCGCCGATAAATTCGGCGAGGGGCAATAAAGCCACGCTGTGCGATTCGAATGGCAGAACAAAGCCGCGGCCCTCGCCGCGGTTTTTTTTCGGCCGTCGGCATTAGATTATTAAAAACGTTGACTGGCTAATCGGGACGAAAGCAAAAGCGAAAGGGAAAAAGCAGGTAGGACGGCCGACGATTTTTCAATAATTAAAGCCTGCCCGTAAAAAGGCGCCTCGCCCGATGTAGTGGGCATCCGACGGTGCCCATTACGACAATTCGTGCTGCGCCGCACACAGCCCTGACATACTTCAAAAAGGCGCGGAATTTATAATGCCCAGTACAGTCTGAGAGCATTGCAGCGGTTTGCCGCGGCATCACACAACTAGAGGAGGTGCGCGTGTCATTCACGCTGCATGGAATTCCCGTGTCACGCGGTATCGCCATCGGGCGGGCCTATCTGATCGCCCCGGCAGCACTCGACGTAGACCACTATCTGATCGAACCAGCCCGGATCGAAGGGGAGGTCGCGCGATTTCGCGCGGCCCAGCAAGGCGTGCATGAAGAGTTGAACGCGTTGCGCGCCGATCTCGCCGCCGACGCGCCCAGCGAAATGGGCGCGTTCATCGACGTCCATACGATGATCCTGAACGACGCGATGCTCGTGCAGGAGACCATCGACCTGATCCGCACCCGCCGCTACAACGTCGAATGGGCGCTCACCGAGCAGCTCGAACGGCTGTCGCGCCATTTCGACGATATCGAAGACGAGTATCTGCGCGAGCGCAAAGCCGATATCGAGCAGGTCGTCGAACGGGTGCTGAAGGCGCTCGCGGGCGCGTCGAATCTGGTCGACAGCGTGCATGGCGCGTGCGACGAAATGATCGTGGTCGCGCACGACATCGCGCCGGCCGACATGATGCAGTTCAAGACGCAGACCTTCCAGGGCTTCGTCACCGATCTCGGCGGCCGCACCTCGCATACCGCGATCGTTGCGCGCAGTCTCGGCATTCCGGCCGCGGTCGGCGTGCAGCATGCGAGCGCGCTGATTCGCCAGGACGATCTGATCATTGTCGACGGCGACCACGGCATCGTGATCGTCGATCCGGCGCCGATTGTGCTCGAAGAGTACTCGTACCGGCAAAGCGAGAAGGAGCTCGAGCAGCGCAAGCTGCAGCGCCTGAAATTCTCGCCGACACAAACGCTGTGCGGCACGCGCATCGAACTGTGCGCGAACATCGAGTTGCCGGAAGACGCGCGCGCGGCAATCGAATCCGGTGCGACCGGCGTCGGCCTGTTCCGGACGGAGTTCCTGTTCATGAATCACAAGGACCGGATGCCGGAGGAGGAGGAGCAGTTCGGCGCGTATCGCAGCGCGGTCGAGTTGATGAACGGCTTGCCGGTCACGATTCGCACGATCGACGTCGGCGCCGACAAGCCGCTCGATTCGATGGGCGGCGGCGACGGCTATGAAACCGCCGCGAACCCCGCGCTGGGGTTGCGGGCGATTCGCTGGAGCCTGTCCGAGCCGCAGATGTTCCTCACGCAGTTGCGCGCCATTTTGCGCGCGTCGGCGTTCGGCAAGGTGAAGATACTGATTCCGATGCTCGCGCACGCGCAGGAAATCGACCAGACGCTCGATCTGATCCGCGAAGCGAAGCGTCAGCTCGACGACGCGGGCATCGCCTACGACCCGAACGTGCAGATCGGCGCGATGATCGAGATTCCGGCCGCGGCGATCGCGTTGCCGCTGTTTTTGAAGCGGCTCGACTTCCTGTCGATCGGCACCAACGATCTGATCCAGTACACGCTCGCGATCGATCGCGCGGACAACGCGGTCGCGCATCTCTACGATCCGCTGCATCCGGCGGTGCTGCATCTGATCGCGTTCACGTTGCGCGAGGCGAAGCGCGCGGGCGTGCCGGTATCGGTGTGCGGCGAGATGGCCGGCGATCCAGCGATGACGCGTCTGCTGCTCGGCATGGGCCTCACCGAGTTTTCGATGCACCCGAGCCAGTTGCTCGAGGTCAAGCAGGAAGTGCTGCGCTCGCATGTGAAGACGCTGGAGAAGCCGGTCGCCGATGTGCTCGCTTCGTTCGAGCCGGAAGAGGTGCAGGCTGCGTTGAAGCGGGTCGCGCTGGTTTGAGTTGTAGCGTCGCTGGGCCTGTTGAATGAAAAACGCCGCATTAATGCGGCGTTTTTCATTTTGACGTGTCGCGGTAGCCGCGCGTGCGAGTGAGCGCGGCATGCGCCGTCAGGCCTGCTCCATCAAGCCGGATGCGCGAGGCCGCACACGGGACAATCCGCCTGACGGCCGATACGCATCGTGTTCCACTCCATCCGCAGCGAATCGAGCATCGTCAGACGCCCCACCAGCGGCGTGCCGATCTCACCGATCACCTTCAGCGCTTCGGCGGCCTGCATCGAACCGATGATGCCGACCGTCGGCGCGAACACACCCATCGTCGAGCACGCGACTTCCTCGAAAGGCTGGTCCTCGGGAAACACGCATGCGTAACACGGCGACGCTTCGTTACGGAAATCGAAAGTGCTGATCTGGCCGTCGAAGCGCAGCGCCGCGCCCGACACCAGCGGCACGCGATGCTTCACGCACGCGCGGTTGATCGCGTGACGGGTCGCGAAGTTGTCGGTGCAATCGAGCACGACGCTCGCGTGCGGCACCTCGCGATCGAGCCACGCGTCGTCGACGCGTTCGGCCACCGCATTGATGACGACCTCGGGATTGATCTGCGCGAGCATGTCGCGCCCGGACTCCACTTTCTTGCGGCCGACCGAGGCGCTCACGTGCAGGATTTGCCTCTGCAGATTGGTCAGATCGACCGTATCGGCATCGACCAGCGTCAAACGGCCGATGCCCGCGGCCGCCAGATACAGCGCGGCCGGCGAGCCGAGGCCGCCGGCGCCGACGATGATCGCGTGCGCATCGATAAAACGCTGCTGCGCCTCGATGCCGATTTCGTCGACGAGAATATGGCGGGAGTAACGGAGGAGTTGATCGTCATTCATGGCGGGGGCGCGCGAGTGTGTCGCGCATCGGGATACGGACTGGCACGGTCCGCGGCGCGCGTGTTTGTCGCTATTTTAGTCGCGCGGGGAGGGTGGGGTTGGTGCGGCTTGCTGCGTCTGTTGCAGGCGATGCGACGAGGTGCTGCGAGGGACTACGGAGGGGCCGCAAGGTTACCGCGTGTCTTCGCAGCCCGACTCGCTGCGAAGACACGTACGGATGACTGCTTACTTGCCAGCCGGAGCCGGCACGGGGGCCGAAGCCGGCGCCGGTCCCGATGCACCCGGCACCGGTTGGGTCGGCTTCACCGCGACCGGCGCGGAAGCCGACGTGGCCGGCTTGTTCTGCGCGAGACGGCGTTCCATGATCGACTTCGATTGCTGCACCGCCTTGCCCTCGAGCTTGTTGAGCGCCTGCTGCAGCATGTAGTCGTCGGCCGAACCGAATTCCACCGGCTTGCGCTCGCGATCCTTCTGGCGCTGTTCCGGGGTCTTCTTGTCGTTCTGCTCTTCGAGCTGGCGCAACTGCTCCATGCGCTCCTGTTCGCGTTGCTCCGCTTCCTTCTTCTCGTTCGGATCCTGGGTGTTCGCGAGGTGATTCGAGTAGTCGACTTCGCGGGTCACCAGCGCGTCGTCCGGGTCGCCGTCCGCGTATTGATCGACCGGTAGATCGGGGCGGATGCCCTTGTTCTGGATCGAGCGGCCGCTCGGCGTGTAGTAGTACGCGGTGGTCAGGCGCAGCGCGGTGTCGGCGGTCATCGGCCGCACGGTCTGCACCGAGCCCTTGCCGAACGTGGTCTTGCCGAGGATCAGCGCGCGATGCTGGTCCTGCAGCGCGCCCGCGACGATTTCCGACGCCGACGCCGAGTACGCGTTGGTCAGCACGATCATCGGCACGGTCTTGAAGATCGCCGGGACGTCCTTCAGCGGATCGCTGTCGAAGGATTGCAGGCGATAGTTGTCGTAGGTGTCGCGATAGATCTGCTTCGAATCCGGGATCTGGCCGTTGGTCGATACCACCACCGAATTCGGCGGCAGGAACGCGCCGGCGACGCCGACCGCGCTTTGCAGCAGACCGCCACCGTTGTTGCGCAGGTCGAGGATCACGCCCTTCAGGTTCGGTTCCTGGCGCGCGAGGTCCTGCAGCTTGGCCGCGAGATCAGGCGTGGTGCGTTCCTGGAAGCTGGTGATGCGCACGTACGCGAAGCCCGGCGCAACGATCTTGCCCTTGACCGACTGCACCTTGATGACGGCGCGCGTCACGGTGAGCGGGAAGGTGCGGTCGTCGGTCTTGCGGAAGATGGTCAGCGTGACCTTGGTGCCCGGCTCGCCGCGCATCTGCTTGACCGCCTGGTCGAGCGTCATGCCGCGCACGGGCTTGTCGTTGATACGCGTGATCAGGTCGCCCGGACGGATGCCGGCGCGGAATGCGGGCGTGTCCTCGATCGGCGAAATCACCTTAATCAGGCCGTCTTCCGACGAAATTTCGATGCCGAGGCCCGCGAAGCGGCCCTTGGTCTGCTCCTGCAGCTCTTCGTAATCGGTCTTGTCGAGATACGACGAGTGCGGGTCGAGGCTCGACACCATGCCCTTGATCGCGGAGGTGAGGAGCTTTTTGTCGTCGACCGGTTCGACGTATTCGTGCTTGATCTGCCCGAACACTTCGGCGAAGAGCCTGAGCTGGTCTAGCGGCAGGGGGGCAACCACGGCACTCGCGGGTTGCTCAGCCGAGGCGGAGAATTGCAGGGTGGCAAAGACACCGGTAGCAAGGCCCGCGGCAATCAGGCCGATATTTTTCAGGTTCTTTCGCATAGAGTCTGTTGCGGTCGGGAGCGCGTGGCAGCGTCGATAAAGATTGGACGGACAAGTATAACTGCACACCCGCCCGGACAGGGCGCGGTGCAGGCAATCGTGCTTCGACAGTACGGGAAGGTCCTGGTTCGCGCTGGCCGGTCCACAGCTCGCAAAGTCGCGCGATGACGCGGTAGAGGGACGGGTGGCGACTGCGGCGCGTCCGCCGCACGAGGGCAGCGATCGCAGGGGGCCCGTGACCGGTAACTTTGCCCGTTGCGCGAGGCGCTTAGGTGACCGCGACTCTGCCCGCCGGGCGCAATACAGTATTTCCCGTGCGCCCTGCCGACGACATGCGGCCCGTGCGGTTTTGCCGCGCCGGGCCGCATGGTGGGACGGGTGCTTAGCCCGCCTTGCCCTGGCTTGCGACCGCGGCTTGCGCCTTCGCGATCGCGTCCTGGTCGCCGAGGTAGTAATGCTTGATCGGCTTCAGGTCGGCGTCGAGTTCATACACGAGCGGCACGCCGTTCGGAATGTTGAGGCCGACGATGTCGTTGTCCGAGATGTTGTCGAGGTACTTGACCAGCGCGCGGATCGAGTTGCCGTGCGCGGCGATCAGGATGTTGCGGCCCGACTTGATGGCCGGCGCAATCGACTCGTTCCACAGCGGCAACACGCGCGCCACCGTGTCCTTCAGGCATTCGGTGAGCGGCAGCTGCTCGCGCGGCACCTTCGCGTAGCGCGGGTCGCTGTACGGCGCGCGCTCGTCGGTCGGCTCGAGCGCGGGCGGCGGCGTGTCGTAGCTGCGGCGCCAGACCAGCACCTGCTCGTCGCCGAACTTGGCGGCGGTTTCGGCCTTGTTCAGACCCGACAGCGCGCCGTAGTGGCGCTCGTTCAGACGCCACGAATGCACGACCGGCAGGTACATCAGGTCCATCTTGTCCTGCACGTGCCACAGCGTGCGGATCGCGCGCTTGAGCACCGACGTATAAGCGATGTCGAACGTGTAGCCCGATTCCTTGAGCAGCACGCCTGCCTGCTGCGCCTCGCGGTTGCCCTGCTCGGTAAGGTCGACGTCGACCCAGCCGGTAAAGCGGTTTTCCTTGTTCCACGTCGATTCGCCGTGGCGGATGAGAACGAGTTTGTACATGAGAATTGCCGGTCGGTAGTGAGGAAGCGGTCAGCGCTGCATGGCGCGCCCGCAGGAGCGTCGCCATCGCGTCAAACGGTTATTTTATAATGCGCGGATTCCTCTTTCCGATTTCTCTCTTACCGGCGACCTCTCTGTGAAGTTTTTCACCGATTACACCAACCTTGTACTGATCGCAATCGTCCTCATTTCTGGTGGGTTGCTGCTGTGGCCGACCATCAGCCGGCGCGGCCGCGGCGGCCTGTCGGCCGCCGAAGCGACCCAACTGATCAACCGGCGCAACGCGGTCGTGGTCGACGTACGGCCTGTCGCCGCGTACGCCGGCGGGCATCTGCCGTCGGCACGGCATCTGGATTTCGCGGAATTGCAGGCGAAGGTCGCGCAACTCGCGAAGAACAAGAGCAACCCGGTGCTGCTGGTGTGCCAGACCGGCCAGCAGTCGAACAAGGCAGCGCGTATCGTGCAGGAAGCGGGATACACGGAAGTCCATGTTCTCGAAGGCGGCGTCGACGCCTGGCAGAAAGCCGGTATGCCGGTTGTGAAACAAGGAGCAGCCAAGTGAATAAAGTGATCATGTACAGCACCCAGGTGTGCCCGTATTGCCAGATGGCCGAACGTCTTTTAAAGTCGCGCGGCGTCGAGCACGTTGAAAAAGTACTGATCGACAAGGACCCGGCCCGTCGTGAGGAGATGATGACCCGGACCGGTCGTCGCACGGTGCCGCAGGTGTTCATCGGCAAGACGCACGTCGGCGGCTACGACGATCTGTCCGCGCTCGATCGCGCCGGCGGTCTGATGCCGCTGCTCGAAGCAGCCTGAGTTCGACTGCCGCGCGGCGCGCGGGCGGATGACTCGGCCGGCCGGCGCAGGCGCGCCTCACGTGAGGCGCGCCTGCGCCGGCGCAACAATTCGGCGGCCCATGCGTGCATCGGCCGCCGCCATGCACACCTATCAGGGAATCACCATCATGTCCGACGAGAATAACCAGCCGTTCTTCAATATCCAGCGCATCTATCTGAAGGACATGTCGCTCGAGCAGCCGAATTCGCCGGCCATCTTCCTCGAGCAGGAAATGCCGTCGGTCGAAGTCGAAGTCGACGTGAAGGCCGAGCGCCTCGCCGAAACCGTGTTCGAGATCCTCGTGACGGGTACGGTTACCGCCAAGGTCGCGGACAAGGTTGCGTTCCTGATCGAAGCGAAGCAGGCCGGCATTTTTGACATCCGTAACATTCCTGCCGAACAGATCGATCCGCTCGTCGGCATCGCCTGCCCGACCATCCTGTTCCCGTATCTGCGCTCGAACATCGCCGACGCGATCACCCGCGCAGGCTTCCCGCCGATCCACCTCGCCGAGATCAACTTCCAGGCGCTGTACGAACAGCGTCTCGCGCAACTGGGCGCGGCCCAGCAGGACGGCGCGGCGCAAAACGGCGTCACGCATTAACGCGCCACAACGGTGCCGGCTATGAAGATTGCCGTTCTTGGCGCCGGCGCATGGGGCACCGCCCTCGCCGGTCATCTGGCCTTAAGGCACGACACGGTGCTATGGGCGCGCGAGCCCGCGCTCATCGCCGAACTTTCCGCTGCGCACGAAAACGCCCGCTATCTGGCGGGCGTTGCGTTGCCGCCGGCGCTTCGCTACGAGGCGCAGTTCGGCGCAGCGCTCGAGCATGTGCTCGCCGACGATGCGCTGTGCGTCGTCGCGACGCCTGTCGCGGGTCTGCGCGGGCTGCTGCGCACGATGCGCGACGCCGGCAAGGTGCCCGCGCACATCGTCTGGCTGTGCAAGGGTTTCGAAGCCGATTCGCAATTGCTGCCGCATCAGGCGGTCGCCGCTGAGTTGCCCGGGCACGCGAGCAACGGCGTGCTGTCCGGGCCGAGCTTCGCGCGCGAAGTGGGGCAGGGGCTGCCGGTCGCGTTGACGATCGCGAGTGCGTCGGCGGCCTGCCGCGAGCGCACGGTCGCCGCGTTCCATCACGACGCGATGCGCATCTATACCGGCGACGACGTCGTCGGTGTCGAAGTGGGCGGCGCGGTGAAAAACGTGCTGGCGATCGCAACGGGCATCGCCGATGGTCTCGGGCTCGGTCTTAATGCGCGTGCCGCGCTGATCACGCGCGGTCTCGCCGAAATGTCGCGCCTTGGCGTGACGCTCGGCGGTCGCGCGGAAACCTTCACGGGTTTGACCGGCCTCGGCGATCTGATCCTGACCGCGACCGGCGACCTGTCGCGCAACCGGACCGTGGGTTTGCAGCTTGCCACCGGCCGTACGCTCGACGATATCCTCGGCGCCCTCGGTCACGTGGCCGAAGGCGTGCGCTGCGCGCAGGCTGTGCTCTCGATCGCGCGTGCGCACTCGATCGAGATGCCGATCACGCAAGCAGTCTGCGCGGTGCTGTTCGACGGCGTGGCGCCGCGCGATGCGGTGAGCGCGCTGCTGCGGCGCGACTCGAAAGCCGAATAAGCCTTTCTCTTCAGCCGTTTAGCGCCGCTGCGCGTTGAACGGCTGCCTCACCTTGCTGTCCACTTCAGTATCGATGCACGGACCAGCGAGGCTCGCATGCCCACCTTCACTCTCAGTCACGGAACCTGCTCGCTCGAAGCACGCGTGGTCGACATCACGACGCTCGCGGTCGATGCGATCGTCAATGCCGCGAATACGTCGCTATTGGGCGGGGGCGGTGTGGATGGCGCGATTCATCGCGCGGCCGGCAAAGAGTTGCTGCGCGAATGCGAAACGCTCGGCGGCTGCGCGACCGGCGACGCGAAGATCACCGGCGGCTATCGTCTGCCCGCCACGCACGTGATTCACGCGGTGGGCCCGATATGGCGCGGCGGCGCGCACGGCGAGGCCGACCTGCTCGCATCGTGCTACCAGCGCTCGCTCGAAGTCGCGCGCGATGCGCATTGCACGAGCATCGCCTTTCCGGCGATCAGTTGCGGCATCTACCGTTTCCCCGCCGACGATGCGGCACGCATCGCGGTCGCCACCGTGCTTGACACGCTGCCGCGCACGCCGCGCATCAAACACGTGACGTTCGCCTGTTTCGACGACGCGATGTTCACGCGCTACGCGCTCGAACTCGAACGGGTTCAGCTGCCGCCTTCAAAGCCGGCCTGACGCCACGCTTCGAACACGACGACCGCGACGGTATTCGACAGATTCAGGCTGCGGTTGCCGGGGCGCATCGGCAGCCGCACGCGCTGCTGGTTCGGGAATTGTTCGAGCACGCCATCGGGCAATCCGCGCGTCTCGGCGCCGAACACGAACCAGTCGCCGGGCTGGAACGCATGGTCGTGAAAGCGGCCCGAGCCGCGCGTCGTGAACGCGAACATCCGCGCGGGATCCGGCGTTTCTTTCGCGACGAACGCGGCCCAATCGGCGTGCACGTTCATCTGCGCGTACTCGTGATAGTCGAGGCCGGCGCGGCGCATCCTGGCGTCGTCGAGCGGAAAGCCGAGCGGCTCGATCAGGTGCAGGCGCGCGCCGGTGTTTGCGCACAGGCGAATCACGTTGCCGGTGTTCGGCGGGATTTCAGGTTCTACGAGAACGACATTGAACATACAGGGACCACCTGGGGACTAGTTTTTTGGAGTGCGCAGCGCGACGAAGTTGGTGACCCGCCGCGCGCCCGCCGCCTTCAGCGTATGCGCGAGCGCTTCGAGCGTCGCGCCGCTCGTCATCACGTCGTCGACGATGCCGATGTGCAGACCGCGCACCGGATGCGCGAGCCGGAAAGCGCGACCGACGTTCCGCCGCCGGGCGTCGAGATCGAGCCGTGATTGCGGCGCGGTGTCGAGCGTGCGGGCGATCAGCGTAGCGTCGCTGCGCACGCCGAGCGCGCGGGCGAGCGGCTTCGCAATCTGCCACGCCTGGTTGTAGCCGCGCTCGACCAGCCGACGCTGTGCGAGCGGCACCGGCGCAATCACATCGGGCCACTCGCGCGGCTCGCGCCAGCTGTCCTGCGCGAGCCGCGCGAGGCGCTGCGCGAAGTCGCGCGCGAGCCGCAGCCTGGCGCGGAACTTGAGGCCGACCGCGAGCGTGTCGAGCGGCGCGCGATAGTCGGCGAGCGCGAAGCTCGCGTCGAACGGCGGCGGCGCGGTCACGCAATCGGCGCAGCGATAGTGCGCGCGAGCAGCCCACCGCGACGCGGCCAGCGGCACCGCGCAGACGGTGCAACGCAGGCGAGGCTCGTTCCAGTAAGCGTCGTCGCAACCGTCGCACAGCGCGTTATGCGACAAATTGCCGCATAACGCGCACAGATTCGGCAACGCGACTTGCAGCACGCGCGACGAGAGTGGATGCAGATCGCGCGCCAAACGCGCGACGCGCTCGCGACAGGACGAAGAAAGTGACTGAAATCGCACGAGTGGGCGCCCGGAAGGGCGTTGCAGGACCGTTCACGCTGAATGCGGGGAAGCGAACGAGTATACTTCGAGCTCTACGCCAGCACGACACTCATGTCTCCAACACCCGCTCAATCTGGCCGTCCGGCCAATGATTCACGGCGCCTCAGGCGTATTTTCGATCGCCGCGCCACCAGCTTCGACGAGGTTGCATTCCTGCCGCGCGAGATTGCGCAGCGGATGCGCGAGCGTCTCGATTACATCAAGGTGGCGCCCGCGAGCGTGCTCGACGCCGGCTGCGGCGCCGGCGACGACATACCCGGCTTGCGCGAACGCTTCCCCGAGGCGCCGGTGTTCGGCACCGATCTCTCGCACGGGATGCTGAGCCGCGCGCTGCGTCACGATGCGGGTGACACCAGCTGGCGGCGCTTTCTGCCGGCTTCGCTCGGCAAGGCGCTCGGCGCGCGCGGCCCGCGTTTCGCGCAGGCCGACTTCTCGGCGCTGCCGTTCGCGGCCGGCGCGTTCGAATTCATCTGGTCCAATCTCGCGCTGCACTGGCATTCGCGGCCCGATCTGGTGTTGCCGGAATGGCAGCGCGTGCTGAAGGTCAACGGCCTGCTGATGTTCAGCACGCTCGGTCCCGATACGCTGAAGGAGTTGCGCGGCGCGTATGCCGAGATCGAGGCCGCGCACGGCGTCGCGTCGCGCAAGCATGTGATCGACTTCGTCGATATGCACGATCTCGGCGACATGCTGGTCGAGGCCGGTTTCGAGATTCCGGTGATGGACCAGGAGACGCTGACAATCACCTACAAGTCGCCCGAGTCGCTGCTCGCGGACGTGCGCCGCTGGGGCGCCTATCCGTTCGAGCGCGGAGCGCTGCCGGGCGCCCTCGCGCGGCGGCTGCACAAGGCTTTGCTGGCTGCGCTCGAAGCGCGCCGGCGCGCCGACGGCACGATCGCGCTGACCTTCGAAGTGATCTACGGCCACGCATGGAAAGCGGTGCCGCGCACGACCGCCGAGGGGCACGGAATCGTGCGGCTCGAGGACATCGGACGGGGGCCGTCGAAGCGTCGTTAGCAGATTGCGCGCTTGTCATCAATAGCTTGTCGACGTTGCGGACGACGTGTTGTTAAAGCGGTAAAGACGACATCTGTTATGCCTGGAATTTGCTCTCCGGGAGAGCCGTAAAAGCCCGCAAAAAATGGCGCTAAGGCTTGTCGCGCCGGGCTTGCGGGCCATTCTGGGCTTGCTTGTCGTGCCTATGGATCGCGCCTATAATGCGTCAGTTTGTCGCCCGAGGTTCCTACATTTGGGGCGACGAGCGCCAACGCGCAGGGCTGCAATATGGGGTGATGCGGTAGTGGTTCGGGCGGTCGCACGCAGTGATGCAAGTGCAGGCAAACGCGGCGGCCGCAAGATGCATCCGGAGTAGAAGAAGGCAGGCCGGACGCGACGATTCGCAGGAGGCAGCGATGGGCGCTTCAGATCATCTGCTGGCGGATTCGGAGCCGGTCCTCAGGGACTGGACCATGAAACGCAACTGTTCGATATCGCCGCGGCAATTCGTCTGTCTGTACGTGTCGCTTGCGTTGTTCTCGCTGGCAATAGCTTTCATGCTGGTTCTGGTCGGCGCCTGGCTGGTGCTGCCGTTCACCGGAATCGAGTTGCTGGCGGTGGGCATCGCGTTTGCAATATATGCGCGTCATGCTGTCGATTACGAGCGCATCCGGTTGTTTCCGAACCGGCTCGTGATCGAGCAGGTCAGCGCCGAGCAGATTACGCAGTTCGAATTCAATCCGCGCTGGGTGCGGATCGAGCCGGGCGCAACGCCGCGCGATCAGATCAAGCTGGTCTCGCGCGGGCAGACGATCATGATCGGGCAGCATCTCGCGCAGAATCGGCGCGCGCAGTTCGCAGGCGAACTGCGGATGTGGCTGGCACGGTGTTGAAGGTGGTGCCGGGCACGCGGCGTTCAAGGGGCGCGCGACACGTTGCCAGCGGGGTCGAGGGGTTTGAATGGAAAATTTGGGTAAGGAAGCTATGAAAACAATCAAGCGAGCGCTCACGAGCGTGCTGGCGACGAGCGGAATGCTTTTCGCCGGTGCGGCCCTGGCAGTGGGCGATGCTCCCGGCGGCCCCGCCGTCAATGCGATCAATCTCCAGCCGCCTGCAACGAGAATCGCTGAGGAGCTGTTCAGCCTCCACATGTTCATGCTGGTCCTGTGCACGGTGATCTTCATCGGCGTGTTCGCGGTGATGTTCTATTCGGTCTTCGCGCACCGCAAGTCGAAGGGCTACAAGGCAGCCAATTTCCACGAAAGCACCACCGTCGAAATCATCTGGACGATCGTGCCGTTCGTCATCGTCGTGCTGATGGCGCTCCCCGCCACCAAGGCCGTCGTCGCGATGAAGGACACCTCGAACGCCGATCTCACGATCAAGGTCACCGGCTACCAGTGGAAGTGGGGCTACGACTACGTGAAGGGTCCGGGCGAAGGCATCAACTTTCTGTCGACGCTGTCCACCCCGCGCGCGCAGACCGAAGGCCGCGAGCCGATTTCCACGCTGTATCTGCAGGAAGTCGACAACCCGCTGGTGGTGCCGGTCGACAAAAAAGTGCGCATCATCACAACCGCGAACGACGTAGTCCACTCCTGGTACGTGCCGGCTTTCGGCGTGAAGCAGGATGCGATTCCGGGCTTCGTGCGCGACACCTGGTTCAAGGCTAATCGCACCGGCACGTTCCGCGGCTTCTGTACCGAACTGTGCGGCAAGGAACACGCGTTCATGCCGGTCGTCGTCGAAGTGCTGTCCGCCGAGGACTACGCGAAGTGGGTCGACGCGCAGAAGAAGAAAATGGCCGCCGGCCAGGACGATCCGAACAAGACCTACACGATGGCCGAGCTGATGGAGCGCGGCGGCAAGGTGTATGCGGCGAACTGCGCGGTCTGCCACCAGCCGACCGGCAAGGGCGCGGGCGCATTCCCGGCGCTCGACGGCAGCAAGATCGCCAACGGCCCGCTCGCGGAACACGTGAGCCTCGTGCTGAAGGGCAAGAATGCGATGCCGTCGTGGGCGCCGACGCTGAACGACGTCGAAATCGCTTCGGTGGTCACGTACGAACGTAACTCGTGGGGCAACCACACCGGCGACATTCTGCAGCCGAAGCAGGTGGCCGACGCGCGCAACGGCAAGCTGCCCGAAGGCGGCAACCATCTGGCCGACGCGGGCGCGGCTGCCGCGGCATCGGCTCCGGAAGCGGCCTCCGCGCCGGCTGCGGGCGCGGACAACGGCGCAGCTGCGGCCACGCTGCCGGCGAGCGTCTACTTCGAGACCGGCAAGAGCACGCTGCCGGCCGACGCGAAAGCGGCGGTCGACGCCGCTAGCGCGTACGCGAAGGCGCATCCGGATGCGAAATTCACGCTGTCGGGCTTCACCGACGCAAGCGGTTCCGCCGATCTGAACGCGAAGCTCGCAAAGGATCGTGCCGAAGCCGTGCGCGACGCACTGAAAGCAGCCGGCATTGCCGAAGACCATATTATTTTGAAGAAGCCGGAATCGATCACGGGCGGCACCGACGCGAAGGAAGCGCGGCGTGTCCAGATCAGTCCGGCGGCCTGACGTGTTCATGGTCAGCACCGCAGAATTCGCTTTAGGAGATAGTCATGTCTAGCATCGGACACGATGTAGTCGCGGGCCACGAGCACGTGCACGGCGACCACGGCCACGAAACGCCGCACGGCTGGCGTCGCTGGCTGTTCGCAACCAACCACAAGGACATCGGTACGCTGTACCTGATCTTCTCGTTCACCATGTTCCTGTCCGGGGGCGTGATGGCGCTGATGATCCGTGCCGAGTTGTTCGAGCCGGGCCTGCAGATCATGCGGCCCGAGTTCTTCAACCAGTTGACCACCATGCACGGGCTGATCATGGTGTTCGGCGCGATCATGCCGGCCTTCGTCGGCTTCGCGAACTGGATGGTGCCGCTGCAGATCGGCGCGTCGGACATGGCCTTCGCGCGGATGAACAACTTCAGCTTCTGGCTGCTGCCGGTTGCCGCGGTGCTGCTGGTCGGTTCGTTCTTCTCGCCGGGCGGCGCGACCGCCGCGGGCTGGACGCTGTACGCGCCGCTCTCCACGCAGATGGGCCCGGGCATGGACTTCGCGATTTTCGCGGTCCACCTGATGGGGGCGTCGTCGATCATGGGCGGTATCAACATCGTCGTGACGATCCTGAACATGCGCGCTCCCGGCCTCACGCTGATGAAGATGCCGATGTTCGTGTGGACCTGGCTGATCACCGCGTACCTGCTGATCGCCGTGATGCCGGTTCTGGCGGGCGCGATCACGATGGTGCTGTTCGACCGTCACTTCGGCACGTCGTTCTTCAATGCGGCGGGCGGCGGCGACCCGGTCATGTACCAGCACATCTTCTGGTTCTTCGGGCACCCCGAGGTGTACATCATGATCTTGCCGGCGTTCGGGATCGTCTCGCAGGTGATTCCGGCGTTCGCGCGCAAGCCGCTGTTCGGCTATAGCTCGATGGTCTACGCGACGGCATCGATCGCGATCCTGTCGTTCATGGTCTGGGCGCACCACATGTTCGTAACCGGCATGCCGGTCACCGGCCAGCTGTTCTTCATGTACGCGACGATGCTGATCGCGGTGCCGACCGGCGTGAAGGTGTTCAACTGGGTTGCAACGATGTGGCGCGGCGCGCTGTCGTTCGAAACCCCGATGCTGTTCGCGGTCGGCTTTCTGATCGTGTTCACGTTCGGCGGCCTGTCGGGTCTGATGCTCGCAATGGCGCCGCTCGACATCCAGTATCACGGCACTTACTTCGTGGTCGCGCACTTCCACTACGTGCTGGTGGCCGGGTCATTGTTCGCGCTGTTCTCCGGGTGGTACTACTGGGCGCCGAAGTGGACCGGCTGGATGTACAACGAGACGCGCGGCAAGATCCACTTCTGGGCGTCGATGTTCTTCTTCAACCTCGCGTTCCTGCCGATGCACTTCGTCGGTCTTGCCGGCATGCCGCGTCGTTATGCGGACTACCCGGCCCAGTTCACGGACTGGAACCAGGTGATCTCGATCGGCGCGTTCGGCTTCGGTCTCGCGCAGGTCTACTTCCTGTTCGCGGTCGCGCTGCCGGCCTACCGTGGCGGCGGCGAACACGTCGAAGCGGGCGACAAGCCGTGGGACGGCGCAACCGGCCTCGAGTGGACCGTACCGAGCCCGGCTCCGTTCCACACGTTCGAGCATCCGCCGACCGTCGAGTAAGCAGCACCGGTCGAGGTGCCGGGTTGCCGGGCTGCGCTAGCGCGCAGCCGGACAAGCCGGTGCTTCGCGAGGCGGCCGCCGCCAGCGCGGCGGCGCCACCCGAGACAGGTATTAAGAATGTCGAGCATGACGCGCAATCCACACGAACGACGTACGCCGGAGCAGATTCGCGCGGGCAACCGGCGCATCGGGCTGGTGATGCTGGCCATCGCGGCGATGTTTTTCGCCAGCATCGTTGTCAAGCAGTGCTGGTTCAGCGGCTGACGCCGTCGCTTGAAGTCTGTTAGCAGGTTTGTTGAGGATTCAGATGTCGACGCAACCGCCGGCCGAGGCCGACCGCTCTTTCAACCGTTCGATGCTGATCAAGCTGTTCGTCGTCGCGTTGATGATGTTCGGCTTCGGTTTCGCACTGATCCCGATCTATCGGGCGATCTGCGAGATCACCGGCGTGAACAACCTTGTGCAGCGCGACACCAGCGCGCGCGAGGCGAAGAACACGCAGGTCGACATGAGCCGCACGGTGTCGATCGAATTCGACGCGAACGCGCGTGGTCCGTTGGGTTTCATGCCGGAGCAGCGCAGTATGGACGTGCATCCGGGCGAAGTGACGACGGTCATGTACGACGTCAGCAATCAGCAGGCGCGCACGATTCGCGCGCAGGCGATTCCGAGCTACGCGCCGAAGCAGGCGACCGAGTTTTTCAAAAAGATCGAGTGTTTCTGTTTCACGCAGCAGACGTTGACGGCGAACGAGAGCAAGCGGATGCCGGTGGTGTTCGTGGTCGACCCGAAGTTGCCGAAGGACGTGAAGACGATCACGCTGTCGTACACCTTTTTTGAGTTGAATACGCCGGCGGCGGCGAACGCGGACGAGGCGCTGCCCAAGGCGAATGCGGGCAACGCGGCCAACCCCGCGGCGACCGCCGCGAAGCCGACCTGAAGCCGACCTGAGGCCGGCGTAAGCGGTGAAGCCGGCGGAAGAAACGAGGAAGACGAAGCAAGATGAGCGATAACGGCGGCGGTCCGCGCAAAAGCAGTTTCGGGCAGTCGATGCGCGCAGTGTTCTGGTCGTTTTTCGGGGTGCGCAAGCGCAGCCATCTGGAGGCGGATGCGACGCAGTTGAACCCGCTGCACGTGATCGTGGCGGCGCTGATCGGCGCGGCGATCTTCATCGGGGTGCTGATCCTGATCGTGCGCGCGGTCGTCGGTTGAGCGGTCTTCAGTGCGCGCGCGTGCCGTGAGAGCGGCGGGCGCGAGCAGCAGCGGGGCGCGGCGGCGCCCACGAATTAGAGTGAAGCGGTGCGGTATCGACGCGCCGCCGAGGATACAGCCGGGGATTCCGGAACAACTGGACTGAAGTGGAGAATCAAGAATGAGCGGTCAAAACGAGAGCCCGTACTATTTCGTACCGCATCCGTCGCGGCATCCGATCAGCGCCGCTGCCGGGTTGCTGGTCATGCTCGGATCGCTTGCGGCGTGGATCAACGAGCAGAGCTGGGCGCCGCTCGGCGTGTTCGCCGGTTTGCTGTGGCTGCTGTTCACGCTGTGGCACTGGTTCGGCGACGCGATCGCCGAGTCGGAAGGCGGGATGTACGGCAAGAACGTCGACCGCTCGTATCGCTGGAGCATGAGCTGGTTCATCTTCTCCGAAGTGATGTTCTTCGGCGCGTTCTTCGGTGCGCTGTTCTATGCGCGCGAAATCGCGCTGCATCAGCTCGGCAGCCTCGACTTCAAGCTGATCTGGCCGGATTTCACCGCGGTGTGGCCCAACAACGGTCCGGCGGCGCTGGTGTCGACCTACAAGTCGATGCAACCGTGGCCGGTGCCGACCATCAACACCGCGCTGCTGCTGTCGTCGGGCGCGACGCTGACGGTCTCGCACCATGCGCTGCGCGACAACCATCGCAAGAAGGCGATCGGCTGGCTGGCGGCGACGCTGGTGCTGGGCGTCTGCTTCCTGTTCCTGCAGGGATTCGAATATTTCCACGCGTACAACGAACTGAACCTGACGCTGTCGTCGGGCATCTACGGTTCGACGTTCTTCCTGCTGACGGGCTTCCACGGTTTTCACGTGTTCCTCGGTGGCACGATGCTGGCAGTGGTTCTGGTGCGGCTGATTCGCGGCCACTTCACGGCCGAGCATCACTTCGCGTTCGAAGGCGCGGCCTGGTACTGGCACTTCGTCGACGTCGTGTGGCTGGGTCTGTACGTCGTCGTGTACTGGCTGTAACGCAGTCGGACCCGCGCGAGCCGCGGGTCGTGCGCGAAAACGCCCGCCGGGCGGCGCGCACGAGCAGTATGCAAGGATCAATGCAGCGCCGCCCTCGACCTGTCGGGGCGGCGTTTTGTTTGCTCGGGGGCGATTGCGGCGCGGCTGGCTCAGCGCCCGTATGGGATCCCGGTCGACTGAATCCAGCCCATCCAGTGCGCGAACAGGATCAGCAGGAACAGCGAGATCGACAGCCCGACCCGCGTGGCGAGCGACCAGACCATCCGCTTGGTCTTGCCTTTGTCGTGCATCATGAAATACAGCGCTGAAATCATGCTGGCGATGATCAGTGCAAAGGCAATGGGAACGATGATGTGCATGGAACCGACTGAAACCGGAAAGCGCAGTGGCAAGACATTTATTATCGCACCGCGCGCGGGCCTCTGCCGCAGGTCCCCGGCGGCCCTGAACACGGTGCCGGAGCGCCTCTCATGAAGTCTCGCCTGATTCCCGCGCTGCTGATCATGCTGGTGGTCGCCGTGACCGTGCGGCTCGGTTTCTGGCAGCGCGATCGCGCGCATCAGAAGGAAGCGCTCGAAGCGCGCATCACGCAGTTCGAGAACGCGCCCGCGCTGCCGGTCGGCGCCGCGCCGCTCGCGCTGAAGGACGTCGAATTTCATCGCGTGAAGGCGCGCGGCAGTTTCGTCGCGGACAAAGTCGTGTACCTCGATAATCGTCCGTATAACGACCAGCCCGGTTTTTACGTCGTGATGCCTTTTAAACTGGCCGACGGCGGCTACGTGCTGGTCAATCGCGGCTGGCTGCCGCGCAATATGAGCAATCGCGAGACGATCGCGCCGTACTCGACGCCCGCGGGCGAGGTCGAGATCGAAGGGATCGCGCGCGCCGATGCGTCGCGCGCGTTCGAACTCGGGCAGGGCGGTTCCGCCGCGCATCAGCGGATCCGCCAGAATCTCGACGTCCGCGCGTATGCGGCCGAAACCGGGCTGCCGTTGCAGGCGTTCGTGATCCAGCAAACCGGCAAGACCGGCGACGGCCTCGTGCGCGACTGGCCCGCGCCGACCACCGGCGTCGAGCGCAACTACGGCTACATGCTGCAGTGGTGGGGCATGGCCGCCGCCGCGCTCGGCTTCGGCCTCTATGCGGCGCGCCGCGCGGGCAGAAGGCGGCACGCGCCGGGCGCTTGAGGTAGTCTACGGCCGGCCGCGCGCCGTCCAATCATCGAAAGAGGTTCTGTAGTGTCGACTCAAACTCCCCGTTCGCCGCAAGCTGGCAAACCCGCCGGCAAGCCCGCCACGACCAAGCCGATCCCCGGTCAACCGAACGGCCCGGGCTCGTGGCAGCGCGGCCGCTGGGTGCTGTTGCTGCTCGCGGTGGTCTGCGCGGCGCCGATCGCGATCTCGTACTTCGTCTATTACGTGGTGAAGCCGGCGGGCGGCAGCACCAACTACGGCACGCTGATCCAACCGCAGCGGCCGATTCCCGACGCGCTGACGGTCACCGGCGAGGACGGCAAGCCGCTCAAGCTTGCGTCGCTGCGCGGGCACTGGCTGATGATTTCGGTCGACGGCAGCGAGTGCGACAAAGCCTGCGTGACCAAGCTCTACTTCATGCGACAAATCCGCGCAGCCCAGGGTCCGGAACGCGAGCGCGTCGTGGAGGTGTGGCTGCGCACCGATGCGGGCAAGGTCGCCGATGTGATACAAACCGCCTACCCCGACACCAACATACTGATCGCCGACCCCGCGCAGGTCGCCGCGTGGCTGCCGGCCGATACGGGGACGCGCGACACCGACCATATCTACCTGGTCGATCCGAACGGCAATCTGATGATGCGTTTCCCGAAGGACGCAAATCCGAGCAAGATCAAGAGCGATCTGACCAAGCTGCTGAAATGGTCGCGGATCGGCTGATGCCGCAAACAGGGTAACCAAGATGTTCGTACTGCAACTGGCCTTGATCGGCCTGTGTATCGCGTTGCTGCCGCTGTCCTACGTATGGGTCAAGGCCGACGACAACAAATTCCGCAAGCTGGTCTGGCTCACTACCTTCCTGACACTCGATCTGGTGATGTTCGGCGGCTTCACCCGCCTCACCGATTCCGGTCTCGGCTGCCCGGACTGGCCGGGCTGCTACGGCACCTCGTCGCCGTTCATCGCGCACGCGGCGATCTCCGCCGCCTATCAGGCGATGCCGAGCGGTCCCGTCAGCATGACCAAGGCGTGGATCGAGATGATCCACCGCTACTTCGCGATGGCGATCGGCGTGCTGATCATCGCGCAGACGGTGATCGCGTGGACCGCGCGCATCAAGCGCCGGCCGCTGCACGTGTCGCCGTGGTGGCCGACCTCGCTGCTGCTGCTGATCCTCGTGCAGGGCGCGTTCGGCGCGTGGACCGTGACGATGAAGCTGCAACCGGTGATCGTGACCATTCACCTGCTGCTCGGTCTCGCGCTGCTCGGCACGCTCGGCTGGCTCGCAGCGCGGCTGACGCCGCTGCCCGCCTACGAGCCGCAGATCGCGCGCTGGCGCGCGGCGGCGCTCGCGGGGCTGGCGCTGCTGGTCGTGCAGATCGCGCTCGGCGGCTGGGTCAGCACCAATTACGCGGTGCTCGCCTGCACCGACTTCCCGACCTGCAACGGCCAATGGCTTCCGCCGATGGACTTCGCGCACGGTTTCCACCTGTGGCGCGCGCTCGGCATGACCGCCAGCGGCGACGTGATCACGCAGGACGCGCTAGTCGCGATTCACTGGACCCATCGCACCTTCGCGTTCGTCGTGATCGCCTATCTGGTGTGGTTCGCGGTGAAAATGCGCCGCTTCGAATCGCTGCGCCGGCCGGCCGACGGCGTGCTGCTGGTGGTGCTGATCCAGTTCGTCACGGGCTTGTCGAACATCGTGCTGCAATGGCCGCTACCGGTCGCGGTCGCCCACAACGGTGGCGCCGCGATCCTGCTGCTATTGCTCGTTATGTTAAACTTTCGGATCGCTTATAGCCGTCCCGGCCGCGCCGTGCTCCCCGCGCGCGATGCCGCGCCAGCGTGACTCACATGGACAGCACGACACTCTCCCAGACGCCCGGTAGCCGGGTCTCCCAATATCTTGCACTCACCAAGCCGCGCGTTACGCAACTCGCGGTTTTTTGCGCGGTCATCGGCATGTTTCTGTCGACGCCCGGCATGGTTCCGTGGACCGTCCTGATCGGCGGCACCGTCGGCATCTGGCTGCTGGCCGGCGCCGCGTTCGCGATCAATTGCCTCGTCGAACAACAGATCGACGCGAAGATGCGCCGCACATCGTGGCGTCCGTCCGCGCGCGGCGAAATCACCACCACGCAGATTCTGCTGTTTTCGGCCGTGCTCGGCGGCCTCGGCATGTGGACGCTGTACACGTTCGCCAATCCGCTGACCATGTGGCTCACGCTCGCCACCTTCGTCGGTTATGCGGTCATCTATACGCTGTTGCTGAAGCCGGCCACGCCGCAGAACATCGTGATCGGCGGCGCGTCGGGCGCGATGCCGCCGGCGCTCGGCTGGGCCGCGGTCACCGGTCATGTGCCGGGCGACGCTTGGATTCTGGTGCTGATCATCTTCGTGTGGACGCCGCCGCATTTCTGGGCGCTCGCGCTGTATCGCCGCAAGGACTACGAAAACGCCGGTCTGCCGATGCTGCCGAACACCCACGGCGAAAAATACACGCGTCTGCATATCCTGCTCTATACGGTGATCCTGTTCGCGGTGTCGCTGATGCCGTTTATCTCGGACATGAGCGGCGTTGTGTATCTCGTGTCTGCGGTGCTGCTCGGCGCCGTGTTCCTCGCGTATGCGTGGAAGATCTACCGGGAGTATTCGGACGATCTCGCCCGCGCAACCTTCCGTTATTCGATCGTTTATCTGTCGCTGCTGTTCGCGGCGTTGCTGATCGACCATTACGCGCGCGTCGTGATCGGCGCGTAACACCATGCTCAAGAACCGCTTTGCGCGCGTCGCGCGCGCCGCTGTGATGGCTTGCGCGCTCGGCGGCGCGCTGGGCGCCACCTTGATGGTGACGGGCTGCGGCCAGCAGCCGCCGGCCTTCTCGAATCTCGACATCACCGGCAACACCCAGTTCGGCAGCGACTTCGCGTTGCCCGATACCTCCGGCAAGGTCCACACGTTGGCCGACTACAAGGGCAAGGTGGTGGTGCTGTTCTTCGGCTATACGCATTGTCCAGACGTCTGCCCGACGACGATGGCCGAACTGTCGCAGGCCTTGCAGCAGCTCGGCCCGGAAGACGCGAAGCGCGTGCAGGTGCTGTTCGTGACCGTCGATCCCGAGCGCGATACGCCGCAATTGCTCGCGCAATACGTGCCGGCGTTCAATCCGGGCTTTGTCGGTCTGCGTCCGGAAAACGACGCGCAGCTCGCGAAGATCGCGAAGGACTTCCGCGTCTATTATGCGAAGGTGCCCGGCAAGACGCCCGACAGCTACACGATGGATCACACGGCCGCGAGCTACGTGTTCGACACCGACGGCAAGCTGCGGCTGTTCGTCCGTGACGGGCAGGGTGCGACGCCGTGGGTGCACGACATCAAGCTGCTGCTTGGGTGATTCGTTATCTTCTAGCGCTCAAACCGGGATCGGTACATTCAGCCCCGCTGCGAGCCGCGTCGTTTTGAACTCCGTCACTTCATAGCGCGCCAGCCCCTGTTCGGCGAACGGATCGCTAGCGAGAATCCTGTCGAGCCGGTCGCGCTCGATGCGCACCGCAATGATGATGCCGCCGTCGCGCGGCACCTTCGGCCCCGCCGCTACGAAAATGCCCGCGTCGAACTGCTTCGCGAGAAACGCGCGATGCGCGTCGAGTGCGTCGTCGATGCGATCGAGCGGGGCGGTGTAGACGAGGTTGATTACGTACATGGTTGTTCTCAGTGGCGATCGAGTGGGGCCGTCGGCGGCCGCGGCCTTGATTATGCGACCATTCACGAACACTTAGCCCCGCATACCCATATGCGATCAGGGTATTTCCCAACTTGCCGGCCATATGAAACAATTCGTGGTTTGGCCGACGGCGCGCCTGCCTGAACGAGTGCGCCGCGAGTTTTCTTATCCGGTTCCGGCACTGTCCGGAGTCCGATCGACATCGAGTCGATCAGCAACAGCGAGAAACACATGCAGCGCAGAAATCTCCTCAAAGCCCTTATCGCGGTCGTCACCGGCGCGGCAATCCTGACCAGCTTCGGCGCGCACGCCGACGACAAGGTCATCAAGGTCGGCACGATCGGCGGCCCGGACGCGCAGATCTGGGAAGTCGTCACCAAGGTCGCGAAGCGCGACGGCCTGAACGTGAAGGTCGTCGAATTCAACGACTACATCCAGCCGAACGCCGCGCTCGACGCAGGCGACCTCGACGCGAACAGCTTCCAGCATCAGCCGTATCTCGACAGCCAGATCAAGCAGCGCGGCTACAAGCTCGCGAACGCGGGCCTCACGTACATCTCGCCGCTCGGCGCGTACTCGAAGAAGCTGAAGTCGCTGAAGGATCTGCCGCAGGGCGGCAAGGTCGCGGTGCCGAACGATCCGTCGAACGAAAACCGCGCGCTGCTGTTGCTGCAGTCGCAAGGCGTGATCAAGCTGAAGGCTGGCGCGGGCACCGGCGGCAACAATGCGACGCCGCTCGACATCGCCGAGAACCCGAAGAAGATCAAGTTCGTCGAACTCGACGCCGCGCAGCTGCCGCGCTCGCTCGCCGATGTCGACGCCGCCGTGATCAACACGAACTTCGCGCTGGCCGCCAACCTGCAGCCGACCAAAGACGCGATCGCGCTCGAAGACATCCACAGCCCGTACGCGAACCTGATCGCGGTGCGCGCGAAGGACAAGGATCAGCCGTGGGTCAAGAAGCTGGTCGCCGCGTACCAGTCGGAAGACGTGCGCCAGTTCATCAAGACGCAGTTCAAGGGTTCGATGGTGCCGTCGTTCTAACGACCACGGCGGTCGCGCTCACGCGCTGAGCGCGCCGCAGCGAATCATCGAATCATCGAATCAGAAGAAGGCACGTAGCCCCCGCGGCGCGTGCCTTTTTTCATAGCTCCAGCTCCCATCGTTCGATCGTCAGCTCGTGGCCAAAGCGGCGCTCCGCCGCCGCGCCGGCTAGCCTGAAGCCGGCGCGCTCGCACAGCCGCCGCGGTTCGACGAACATGCTCGCGGTGGTCAACGTGAGTTTCGTGTAGCCCGCGCGCCGCGCGAAGCGCACGCATTCGCCGAGCAGGTCGGTGCCGACGCCGAGCCGCCGCGCGTCCGGCTCGACCCACAGTAGACGCACGCCCGCCACGGTCGTGGAGACTCCGACGACGCATACCGAACCAACCACCACGCCATCCTGCTCGGCGATCCAGCAGCGCTCGCGCAGCGGATCGTTGCGCTGCGCATAGTCGGCCACGATGCGCGCCAGCAGGCCCTCGAAGGTCTGATCCCAGCCGTGTTGCGCGGCAAACCACTGCGCCTGGCGATGGACGAGCCAGCCGCACTCGCCGCTGCGCGGCAGGCGCAGTAGCACGCGCGCCTGCGTCGGCCGCTCGTCGAGCAGCCGTTCGATCCGCTTCATCGCGGCGATCAGATGTTCCTGTGACAGCGCGTTCAACTGGTCGAGCAGGCCCAGCACTTCCTGCACGGCGGCCGCATCGAGCGGCGCGTAGGTCGCGTGACCGTGTTCGGTGAGCGCGATCAGCGACTGGCGCGCGTCGGTATCGGACGGGCGGCGCGAGATCAGGTTGCGGCGCTCGAAACTGGTCAGCAGGCGGCTCAGATAGCCGCTGTCGAGCCCGAGCGCCCGCCCGAGCACCGACGCGGTTTGCGCGCGCCCGCGCGACAGCTCGTGCAGCACGCGCACTTCGGTGAGCGAGAACTCGCTTTTCGCCAGATGCTCGTGGAGCGCGCCAATGCGCCGCGTATAGAAGCGGTTGAAATGGCGGACGGCCTGAGCGCGTCGCAGCGCCTCGGAATCGGTCAAGGGCGACTCCCCGGGGAGTTTTTATCGATGGCTACACCGCACTATATTGGCCCGGCCCTGTTTTACCAAGCAGCGCGATCCGGTCGCTGACGATTGGTATTAAACAGGTATCAATCGAGGGGGCTGTCGCGGGTAAAGGAAGCGTTTAAGAAAGCCCGCTGGTATGTTTATCTCGCCGCTGATACGGGTAAATCCCGATCAATAAATCGCCCCATCCAGTCCCGCTGTAGAGGGCTGTGAGCCTTGCCCAGCAAGGCTCACAGCCCGGTCGATCCAGCATAGAACCAGTTTATTGACTGGTATTATGTTGGTTATATAATGGGCTCTCAAATTTTCGGGTCGCGCTGTCTGCGGCGTTGCTTGGAGCACCATGGAAACTCGCTGGTCCGCCTTGATGCCTGACGCGCGCAACGTCACGCCGCTATACCTGCAACTCGCCCGCAATCTTGCGACCGCGATCCATTGCGGCGTGTGGTCGGCCGGCGAGGCGCTGCCGTCGGAGCGCACGCTGTCCGATGCGATCGGCGTGTCCCGCATCACCGCGCGCAAGGCGATCGAACTGCTGGTCGAGCAGGGGCTGATCCGGCGCGCGCGTGGCGCGGGCAGCTTCATCACGCCGCGCGTCGAGGATCCGCTGTCGCGCCTAACCGGCTTCACGAAGAAGATGGAGCAGCGCGGCTTCCGGCCGGACTCGGTATGGCTCGAGCGTGAGGTGCGCGCCGCCAATCGCGACGAGCTGCTGCATCTCGGCCTGTCGCCGGGCGCGGCGGTCGCGAGCCTGCGGCGGCTGCGGCGCGCGGACGGGATCGTGATGGCGGTCGAGCACTCGGCGCTGCCGGTCGCGACGGTGCCGGATCCGCACGCGATCGGCGACTCGCTGTACAGCTATCTCGAACAACGCGGCGCGGCGGTCGTGCGCGCGCTGCAGCACTTTCGCGCGGTCAACGCGTCGAGCGAGATCGCCGCGCTGATGGACCTAGAACCGCGCACCGCGCTGCTGGTCATTACCCGTATCGGCTATAGCGCCGATCAGCGCGCGATCGAGCTGACCGATACTTACTGCCGCGACGACTACTACGATTTCGTCGCTGAGTTACGCACGTGAGTTGCGTACCTGAAGCGCGCATCTGCAACGCACCCCCGACGACGCGGCCCGAGCAGGCCGCGAACCCGGCGAACCCGAATTTGCCGCACACGTATCACGCACCAGAGAGACTCATGCTGACCGGAAACATACTCACCACTGATGGCTGGATCCACGGCACGCTCGAATTCGAAAACGGCCGCATCACGGCGCTGAACGGCACGCCCGTCGATCCGTCGAAGAACGACGCGCCGTACATCCTGCCCGGCTTCATCGATCTGCACGTGCACGGCGGCGGCGGCGCCGACGTGATGGAGGCCGGCAACGCGATCGAAACGATCACCCGCACGCATGCGCGCTATGGCACCACTAGCCTCCTCGCGACCACGATGACCGCGCCGCGCGACGAGCTGATGAGCGTGGTCGCCGGGCTCGGCGACGTCGCGCGGGTGCGCACACCGGGTTGCGCGCGCGTGCTCGGCGTGCATCTGGAAGGGCCTTACATCAACCCCGGCAAGCTCGGCGCGCAACCTGACGCGGCGGTCTCGGCGGTGATGGACGAGGTGCTCAAGTATCTGTCGATCGCGCCGATCCGCGTCGTTACGCTCGCGCCCGAAATCGCCGGCCATATGGAGATCATCTCCGAGATGGCGGCGCGCGGCGTGCGCGTACAGCTCGGCCATTCGCTCGGCACCTACGACGACGCGGTCGCCGCGCTCAAGCACGGCGCGTGCGGCTTCACCCATCTGTTCAACGCGATGTCGCCGCTGCATCACCGCAATCCCGGACTTGTCGGCGCCGCGCTCGCGCATGCGGAGTACGCCGAAATCATTCCCGATCTGCTGCACGTTCATCCGGGCGCGATCCGCGGCGCGTTGCGCGCGATCCCTCGCCTGTACGTGGTGACGGACAGCACCTCGGCCACCGGCATGCCCGACGGCGAATACCGCCTCGGCAGCCAGCACGTCACCAAGTGCCTCGGCGGCGTGCGCCTTGCCGATGGCACGCTCGCCGGCAGCACGCTGACGATGGACCAGGCGCTGCGCAATCTTGTCTCGATCGGCCTGCCGATCGCCGATGTATCCAATCGTTTGTCGCGCTATGCCGCCGATTATCTCGGCATCGAAGACCGTGGCCGCATCGCGCGCGGCGCGTGGGCCGACGTGGTCGTGTTCGATCGCGAACTGGCGCTCGCCGCAACTTACGTCGAAGGAGAAGCCATTGTCGAATATGCTTAAAGAGGCGCTCGCGTCCGCTGCCACGGTCGCCGCGCAACTCTCGGACACCTCGCGGGTCGCGGCGCTCGCCGCGAAGCTCGCGCAACAACCGCGTCACGTCGCGCTGACGGTCGCGCGCGGCAGCTCGGACCACGCCGCCAGTTACTTCGCATCCCTGACGATGAGCCGCCTCGGCGTGCCGGTCGCGTCGCTGCCGATGTCGGTCGCGACGTTGCAGCAGGCGCCGTTGCAGGTGCGCGATCAGCTCGCGCTGGCATTTTCGCAGTCGGGCAAGAGCCCGGATCTGGTCGGCACGATGAACGCGCTGCGCGCCGCCGGTGCGTTGACGGTCGCGGCGGTGAACGCGCCGTCCTCGCCGCTTGCCGACGCATGCGAATGGCAATTGCCGCTCCTCGCCGGGCCGGAACTGAGCGTTGCGGCCACCAAGAGCTATATCGCGATGCTGTCGATTTCCGCGCAGCTGGTCGCGCATTGGCAGAACGACGCCGAGCTGCTCGGCGCGCTCGCGTCGCTGCCCGATGCGCTGGAACGCGCGGGCCGGCTCGACTGGTCGATGGCGGTGGGCGAATTGCGCGGCATCGAGCGGATGATCGTGATCGGCCGCGGTCTCGGTCTCGCGATCGCGCAGGAAGCCGCGCTGAAGCTGAAGGAAACCTCCGGCATTCAGGCCGAGGCGTTTTCGAGCGCGGAAGTACGGCACGGTCCGATGGAGCTGATCGATCGCGACTATCCGCTGCTGGTGTTCGCGCCGCGCGGGCCGGAGCAGGCGGGTCTGCTGCAACTCGCGCACGACATGCGCGCGCGGGGCGCGCGCGTGCTGCTGGCGGCGCCGGACGATGTCGCGGAGGCGTCGCTGCCGCTCGCGCCGACCGCTCACGCGGCGCTCGATCCGATCGCCGCGATCCTGTCCTTTTACGTGATGGCTGCGGATCTTGCCGCCGCGCGCGGGCGCAATCCCGATGCGCCACGTCATCTCAACAAAGTCACCGAAACTCACTGACGAGAATGCAGATGCGACGTGTCGAGAAGTCCAGCCTGATGAGTCATTCCGAAGCTCACATTGTTTTGCTCGCGCCGTTGACCGGTCCGGTCGTGCCGCTCGCGAACGTGCCGGACCCGGTGTTTTCGGGTGGCATGTTCGGCGACGGCATCGGCATCGATCCGCTCGAGGGGCGTCTGGTCGCGCCGTGCGACGGCGTCGTCACGCATCTCGCGCGCACTGGTCACGCGGTCACGCTGGCGAGCGCCGAGGGTGTGGAAATTCTGCTGCATATCGGTATCGACACGGTCGAGCTGAACGGCAAGGGTTTTGCGCCGATGGTCGAGCAGGGTACACAGGTGCACGCCGGCGACGTGCTGATCGAGTTCGACCAGGACCAGGTTGCGCTGACTGCGCCGAGCCTCGTGTCAGTGATCGCGATTGCGAACTCGGATGCATTCGAGGTGCTCGAGCGCGCGCCGGCCGGGCTGGCACGCGCCGGTGAAACGCGGCTGCTGGTGGTGCGTGCTCGCGACGGCGTCAGCCATGATGCGGCGCGCGAGGCGAGCGCCGCGCAGGTCGTCGAGGAAGCGCGCCGGCAGATCACGTTGACGCAGCCCGGCGGTTTGCATGCACGGCCGGCGGCCCGCGCGCGTGAAGCGGCGCGCGCTTTCGACGCGCGCGTCGAGGTGCGTTACGACGGTCGCAAGGCGGCGATCGGCAGCGTGGTCGGTCTGCTGGGGCTGGGCGCAGGCGAAGGCGCGAGCGTCGAGTTGCTTGCTGTCGGTCCGCAGGCGCAGGCCGCCGTCGATGCGGTCGCTCACGAGCTGACCCGCGAGGTCCACGGCGAAGTCGAACAGAAACCGGCGCGCCAGCCGGCCGCGGCTGCGGCCGCTGCGCGTCCGACCAGCGGCGAGGCGCTCGCGCCGAACACCCTTGCGGGTGTGTGCGCGGCGCCGGGCGTCGCGGTCGGCAAGCTGGTGCGCTGGGACGACGCCGACCTCGATCCGCCCGAGCAGGCGAGCGGCACGTCGGCGGCGGAAAGCCGCCTGCTCGACAAGGCGATTGCCCTCGTCGACAGCGATCTCGACACGGTGGTGCGCGACGCGTCGCAACGCGGCGCGGTCGGCGAGGCGGGCATTTTCGCCGTGCATCGGGTGCTGCTCGAAGATCCGACGCTGCTCGATGCCGCGCGGGATCTGATTAGCCTCGGCAAAAGCGCCGGCTTTGCGTGGCGTGAAGCGATCCGCGCACAGATCGGTGTCCTTAGCAATGTCGAGGATGCATTGCTCGCCGAACGCGCGGCCGATCTGCGCGACATCGAAAAACGCGTGCTGCGCGCGCTCGGCTATACCAGCAGCGCGGCACGTGTGCTGCCCGACGAAGCGGTGCTCGCGGCCGAGGAATTCACGCCGTCCGATCTGTCGTCGCTCGATCGCACGCGGGTCACCGCGCTCGTGATGGCGCGCGGCGGCGCGACCTCGCACGCGGCGATTCTCGCGCGCCAGGCCGGCATTCCCGCGCTGGTCGCGATCGGCGACGCGCTGCATGCGATTCCGGAAGGCACGCAAGTGGTGGTGAACGCGGGCACCGGCCGGCTCGAATTCGCGCCGACCGAACTCGATGTCGAACGCGCGCGGCGCGAACGCAGCCGGCTCGCCGACGTGCGCGAAGCGAACCGCCGCACGTCGCAACAGGCGGCGGCGACCGCCGACGGCCGCGCGATCGAAGTGGCCGCGAACATCGCCACGCTCGACGACGCGAAGGCGGCCGCCGACAACGGCGCCGACTCGGTCGGCCTGCTGCGCACCGAGCTGCTGTTCATCCATCGCCCGGCCGCGCCGAGCGCCGACGAACATCGTCAGAGCTACCAGGCAATCGTCGACGCACTGGCCGGTCGCACCGCGATCATCCGCACGCTCGATGTCGGCGCCGACAAGGAAGTCGATTATCTGACGCTGCCGCCCGAACCGAACCCGGCGCTCGGCCTGCGCGGCGTGCGGCTCGCGCAGGTGCGCCCCGATCTGCTCGACGATCAGTTGCGCGGCCTGCTCGCGGTGCGCCCGCTCGGCGCGGTGCGCATCCTGCTGCCGATGATCACCGACGCCGCCGAACTCGTGCGGATCCGCAAGCGGATCGACGAACTCGCGCGCGAGGCAGGCCGCACCGAGCCGGTCGAAGTCGGCGTGATGATCGAAGTGCCGTCGGCGGCGCTGCTTGCCGACCAGCTCGCGCAGTACGCGGATTTCCTTTCGATCGGCACCAACGATCTGACCCAGTACACGCTCGCAATGGACCGCTGCCAGCCCGATCTCGCGGCCCAGGCCGACGGTCTGCATCCGGCGGTGCTGCGCCTGATCGCGGCGACCGTCGAAGGCGCGGCGAAGCACGGCAAGTGGGTCGGCGTGTGCGGCGCGCTCGCGGGCGATCCGCTCGCAATGCCGCTGCTCGTCGGGCTCGGCGTGACCGAGCTGTCGGTCGATCCGGTGTCGGTGCCCGGCATCAAGGCGCGGGTTCGCACGCTCGACTACCCGCTGTGCCGCCAGCGCGCGCAGGATGCGCTCGCGCTCGACTCCGCGCAGGCAGTCCGCGCGGCGAGCCGCGCGACCTGGCCGCTCGACTGAATTTACCCACCCGCTGCGCGTTAGCTGCTGCACACCAGCCGACGCGCGAGCGGCTTCAACCTCAATTAGCTGTGCAAATCAATCAACACGTTCGACTACGAGACAAGGATTGGAGATGGCCATGGATGGGAATCCGTTTCTGAAAATTCAGCAGCTGGGACGCGCGCTGATGCTGCCGATCGCGGTGCTGCCGGTTGCCGGCCTGCTGCTGCGCCTCGGCCAGCCCGATGTGTTCAACATCAAGATGATCGCCGATGCGGGCGGCGCGATCTTCGACAACCTGCCGCTGCTGTTCGCGATCGGCGTGGCGGTCGGCTTCGCGAAGGACAACAACGGCGTCGCGGGTCTGGCCGGCGCGGTCGGCTATCTGGTGCAGATCGCGGTGATGAAGGACATCAACGACAAGCTCAACATGGGCGTGCTGTCGGGGATCATCGCGGGGATCGTCGCGGGGCTGCTGTACAACCGCTACAAGGACATCAAACTGCCCGACTACCTCGCGTTCTTCGGCGGCAAACGCTTCGTACCGATAGCGACAGGGGTGGCCTGCGTGGTGCTCGGGATCATATTCGGGCACGTGTGGGCGCCGGTGCAGGGGGCGATCGACGTCGCCGGACACTGGCTGACCACCGCTGGCGCGCTGGGCGCGTTCGTGTTCGGCGTGCTGAACCGGCTGCTGCTCGTTACCGGTCTGCATCACATCCTCAACTCGCTGACGTGGTTCGTGTTCGGCACCTTCACGCCGGCCGGCGGCGCGCCGGTCACCGGCGACCTGCATCGCTTCTTCGCCGGCGATCCGACCGCGGGCACCTTCATGACCGGCTTCTTCCCGGTGATGATGTTCGGCCTGCCGGCCGCGTGTCTGGCGATGTATCACGAGGCGCGCAAGGAACGCCGCGCGATGGTGTTCGGCCTGCTCGCGTCGATGGCGCTGACCTCGTTCCTGACCGGTGTCACCGAGCCGATCGAATTCAGCTTCATGTTTCTCGCGCCGGTGCTGTATGCGATCCACGCGCTGCTGACGGGGCTGTCGCTCGCGATCTGCTCGGCGCTCGGCATTCACCTGGGCTTCACGTTCTCGGCGGGCTTCATTGATTACGTGCTGAACTTCGGTCTGTCGACCAAGGGCTGGTGGGCGATTCCGCTCGGCATCGTGTACTCGATCGTGTATTACGGGCTGTTCCGCTTCTTCATCCGCAAGTTCAACATGGCGACGCCGGGCCGCGAGCCGGCCGCCGCCGACGCGCCGGCAGAGCCGGTCGCGGCGAGCGGTGGTTTGGTGGCGCCGGCTGCGGCAACCGCAGCAGCTCCGCGTGCGCTGCGCTATATCGCGGCGCTCGGCGGCGCGGCGAATCTGTCGGTCGTCGATGCGTGCACGACGCGTCTGCGTCTGTCGGTCGTCGATGCGGACAAGGTGTCGGAGAGTGAGCTGAAGTCGATCGGCGCGCGGGGCGTGCTCAAGCGCGGCGGCAATAGCGTGCAGGTGATCATCGGGCCGGAGGCGGACATCATTGCCGATGAGATGCGTACCGCGATTGCGAAGGGTGAGGGCGGCGTAGCCCACGCCGCGGGCAGCGCTGCGGCTGCGGCTGGGGCTGGCGTGGCTGTGTCGAGCGTTCAGGTTGCGCAATCCGCGCAAGCGGCGCAAGGGGCGCAGGCGGCGCAGGCGGCGCAGGCGGCGCAAGGCGCCCCGCTCGGCCACGATCCGTTGCGTTGGCTCGACGCGTTCGGCGGTGCGGCTAACGTGGTGTCGCTCAATGCGGTCGCGGCGACGCGCCTGCGGGTGGTGGTAAACGATCCGGCGGCGGTCGATCGTCAGCGTCTTGCCGCGCTCGATACCGCATGGGTGTCGACCGACACGTTCCATATCGTCGTCGGCGAAGCGGCGCAGCGCTACGCGCAGACACTCGCCGAGCGTCTGCCGTCGCTGGGCGGAGCAGCGGGGGCGGCCGCGGTGCCGGCCTGATCGTCCGGCCCACCGGCCAGAAACAAAAAGCGGCACCTTGATTTCAAGGTGCCGCTTTTGCTTTGGCGCCTACAGCTCGCGCCGCAGAACTAGCGCGTCGTCTGCTTTGCCGCGTGCATCGCGTCGCGCGACTCGAGCCAAAGTACATTGATGACCCCGAACGCCAATGCGACGCCGACGCCGAGCACCCAACTGAAATACCACATCACGAACTCCTGTTGATTCCGTTAAACGTTACGTCGTTCAAGTTCAGTACATCGAATGGTTGTTTTCCTTCAGCGCCGCGGCGGTCACCTTGCCGCGCATCACCCGATACACCCAGCCGGTGTAGAGCAGAATCAGCGGCATGAAGATGATCACCGCGACCAGCATGATTTCGAGCGTCAGGTGGCTCGACGTCGCGTCCCACATGGTCAGGCTGCTGCGGCCGTCGAGCGAGGAAGGCATGATGAACGGGAACATCGAGAAACCCGCTGTCAGGATCACGCCGACGACCATCAGCGAGGTCGCGAGAAACGCCGAGGCCTCGAAGCGCGAGCGTGCGAGCAGCAACGCGAGCACGCCGCCGACGAGACCCGCGAGCGGCGCGATCACCATCCACGGATAGAGCGAGTAATTGGTGAGCCACAGCCCCGGCGCGCCGATCACGGTTTTGAGCAGCGGGTTAGCGACCGCGTCGAGCGGCGGCGCGTCGACGATCTGATAGCCGCCGATCACCGTGGCGACCAGCGCGCCGGCGATCAGGAACAGCACCACCGCGGCCAGCGCGGCGAGCCGCAGCGCTTTCGACGCGCGCTCGTGAATCACGCCGTCGGTCTTCCATTTGACGAACGCGGCCCCATGCGCGGTCAGCATCGCCACGCTGACGAGCCCGGCCAGCAGCGCGAACGGATTGAGCAGGCCCCAGAAGCTGCCGTGATAGGTGGAGCGCAGATCGGTGTCGAACGAGAACGGCACGCCTTGCAGCAGATTTCCGAACGCGACGCCGATCACGAGCGCCGGCACCAGCCCGCCGATGAAGAGGCCCCAGTCCCATGCGGTGCGCCAGCGCGGGTCGTCGCGTTTGCCGCGATAGTCGAAGCCGACCGGGCGGAAGAACAGCGCGAACAGCACCAGCAGCATCGCGAAGTAAAAACCCGAGAACGATGCGGCATAGGCGAGCGGCCACGCGGCGAACATCGCGCCGCCGGCGGTCACGAACCAGACCTGATTGCCTTCCCAGGTCGCGCCGACCGTGTTCACGACGATACGCCGCTCGGAGTCCGTTTTAGCGATGAACGGCAGCAGGATCGCCGCGCCCATATCGAAGCCGTCGGTGAGCGCGAAGCCGATCAGCAGTACACCTATCAAAACCCACCAGATCAGTTTGAGGGTTGCGTAGTCCATAGTGAGGGTTCCTCAAGAACGGTGTGGCGGCGCGTTACGCGGCCGTGCTCGACAGCGGCTGGCTCGCCCGCTGTTCGATTTCGTGGTGATAGCGGCCGGTATGCAGCGACGACGGGCCGAGCCGCGCGTACTTGAACATCAGCATGATCTCAATGATGAACAGCACCGTATAAAACAGCACGAAACCGGCGAGGCTCAGATACACGTCGCGCGGCGTCAGATTCGACGCGGCGAGGGTGGTCGGCAAAATACCCGCGATGCTCCACGGCTGGCGGCCCATTTCCGCGACGATCCAGCCGAGTTCGGCGGCGATCCACGGCAGCGGAATCGCCCATACGGCCCAGCGCAGGAACCAGCGGCGCTTCTCGAGCAGCAGCGTGCGTTGCGCGCAGAACCAGAACGCCAGCACAAAGGTCGCAAGGAACAGCAGGCCGAGGCCGACCATCAAACGGAACGAGAAGAACAGCGGCAGCACCGGCGGAATCGTGCCTTTGGCGGCTTCGGCGATCTGCGCCGGCGTCGCGTCGGTCACGTTCTCGGTGAAACGCTTGAGCAGCAGACCGTAGCCGAGGTCGTCCTTGTGCGCGTCGAACGCGGCGTGCGCTTCGTCGGACGAGTCGCCGCCCTTGAGCCTTTGCAGCGCGGAATACGCGAGCATGCCGTTCTTGATGCGCTCTTCGTTCCGCGTGATCAGCTCGCGCAGGCCGACCACCGGCTCGTCGAGCGTACGCGTGGCGATGATGCCGAGCGCGTACGGCACGCGGATCGCGTAATCGGTGCGTTGCTCCTGCTGGTTCGGAATCCCGAATACGGTGAACGGTGCCGGCGCCGGCGCGGTTTCCCACTCCGATTCGATCGCGGCGAGTTTTACCTGCTGGACTTCGCCGGTGCGGTAGCCGGATTCGTCGCCGAGCACGATCACGCACAGCGTCGACGCGAGGCCGAAGCCGGCCGCGATCGCGAACGAGCGCAACGCGAATTCGATGTCGCGGCGCTTGAGCAGATACCACGACGACACGCCGAGCACGAACATCGCCGCGGTCACGTAGCCGGCCGACACCGTATGCACGAACTTGACCTGCGCGACCGGGTTGAAGATCACCGCGGCGATGCTGTCCAGTTCCATGCGCATCGTCTGGTAGTTGAACCTCGCGCCGACCGGGTTGTTCATCCAGCCATTGGCGACCAGAATCCACAGCGCCGACAGGTTCGAGCCGATCGCGACGAAAAACGTAACGATCAGATGCTGGATTTTCGACAGCCGGTTCCAGCCGAAGAAGAACAGACCGACGAACGTCGATTCGAGAAAGAACGCCATCAGTCCTTCGACCGCGAGCGGCACGCCGAAGATGTCGCCGACGTAGTGCGAGTAGTACGCCCAGTTGGTGCCGAACTGGAACTCCAGCGTGAGGCCGGTGGCGACGCCCATCGCGAAGTTGATCCCGAACAGCTTGCCCCAGAACTGGGTCATGTCCTTGTAGATCTGTTTGCCGGTCATCACGTAGACGGATTCCATGATGACGAGCAGCCAGGTGAGCCCGAGCGTCAGCGGCACGAACAGGAAGTGATAAAGCGCAGTAATGGCGAACTGCAGGCGTGACAGCTCGACGACTTCGTTAACGGGCATGTTGATCACCTTCGGACGGGTGCGGGGCGGACGCGGACAGCAGTGCGTGCGCGACCTGATCAGGCGGCAGCGTCATGTGTCGCGCCTGCGGATGATTGAAGAACGTGTACTTGAGCACCATCAGTAGTACCAACTTGATGGCCAGGATGAGAGCGATATCGCGAGCCAGAGTTGGGCCACGCACCCACCTGGTGAACCGGTTACGCCAGCGCGACCGGACTGAGCTGCTGCGATTGATGGCTAGGGTCATGATCGGTCGAAAACGACTTCACGCCGGAGAGTCCGGCCGGATCCAGCTTGCCCGCGCTAAGGGACAAACTGGCGAATGCATGCCGATTGTATGAGTTGAACCTCGCGGGATCCGGTTTAGCCATGCGGCATCGAGTCGCGAAAATCGCCGCGTTTAGGCAGTATTGCTATGTTGATTGAGCTACGTCAAGAAAGGTGAACATTGCGCGAATTCGTAGCGAGCGAAGGGACTCACGCGAACGCGTAGTTTTGGGGGATGAAAAAAGCCCCACCGTCTTGCGAGGGAGGGGCTTGCGGGCACTGTGCGCGCGGACCGCGCGCTTCAGTCGACCAGTGTCGCGTTGCCTGCGGCTCGGCGAGTGTTACGGAATGTCACGCGACGGCGCTGCGGCCCGGCGTGGACGACCTCGATACGTCAGGCATACTCGGCCAACGCGCCGCGCATCTTCTTCATTGCGCTTGCTTCGATCTGGCGGATACGCTCAGCCGACACACCGAACTCGTCGGCCAGCTCGTGCAGCGTCGAGCCGCCCGAACCGTCGTCTTCGACCGCCAGCCAGCGCGCCTCGATGATGCGGCGGCTACGCGGATCGAGCGCATTGAGCGCGCTGGCGATGCCGTCGCTTTGCAGTCGGTCGCGCTGACGCGAAGCCAGCACCGCGGTCGGCTCGCTATGCGAGTCGGCCAGATAGGCGATCGGCGCGTAAGACTCTTCGCCGTCCTCGACCTGACCTTCGAGCGCGATGTCGCCGCCCGACAGCCGCGTTTCCATCTCCGAGACCTCTTCGCGCTTCACGTTCAGTTCCTTCGCGAGACCGTCGATCTCGTCCGGCGTGAACGCGCCCAGGCCCTGCTTGTGGCTGCGCAGGTTGAAGAACAGCTTGCGCTGGGCCTTGGTGGTGGCGACCTTCACCATCCGCCAGTTGCGCAGAATGTATTCGTGGATCTCGGCCTTGATCCAGTGCATCGCGTACGACACCAGCCGCACGTTCTGCTCCGGGTCGAAGCGCTTGACGGCCTTCATCAGGCCGATGTTGCCTTCCTGGATCAGGTCGGCATGCGGCAACCCGTAACCGAGGTAGTTACGCGCGATCGACACCACGAGGCGCAGGTGCGACAACACAAGACGGCGTGCGCCTTCCAGATTGTCATGCTCGCGAAATTCCGTGGCGAACTGGCGTTCTTCCGCCGGCGTCAGCATCGGGATCCGGTTGACCGCCTGGATATAGGCGTCGATGTTGCCCAACTGGCCGGGCAGCAGCGAGGAATGCGAGAGCGCCAGTGCACCTGCCGGAGCGGCCTTAGCCGACGACGGGCTCAAAGTACTCGGGAGGGTCATTGCATGGCTCACGTGTGAAACTCCTTTGGAATCAGACAATAGCGTACTCAGTAAACGACTCCAGCGATGGATGTTAGCACTCAGATCTAACGAGTGCTAATACTTAGAGGCGGTAGGGGCATCCAAGTTCCCGGCAACCTATTGAAATTTCATTTCTGATAGCCATGATACTCGCTATTTGTTCGGCCTGCCGACATCGTAGAAATTACCGGTTGAACAGTTTCCTATCTTACTTATCGCATTGTTTTCACGGTCATCCATATTAAGTTTTCATTTAAAATTTTTTGCATCGACGTATTGCTGAAGACGTAGTGAATACGGGTGCCAGATGAAAAGCCAAAATGCTGTGTTGCGTGGGCTGACTCTAAAAAGTCTGCTCCCAGCGCTGTTGCTCGGCGGAGCGGGCACGGCGTCGGCGGATCAGTTCGGTATTCAGGTCGCGGGCGGCGTGGGCGACCACCACGTCAAGAAACTCGATCTGGCTGCCGTGTGGGACCCGAATCTGACATGGTGGCAGATCGGTGACTGGCACTTCACGCTGCTCGGCGAAGCGCACGTCGCGTGGTGGCACACCAATGAAGGCAATGTGCATGGCGACATCGGCGAAGTCGGCGTAACGCCGGTGATTCGCTTCATCAAATCGTCGGGCCTCGTGCGGCCGTTCGTCGAGGTTGGCGCCGGCGTGCGGCTGTTGACGAGCCCGCGCATCTCGTCCGACTTCACGCTCAGCACCGCGTTCCAGTTTGCCGATATGGCGGGCGTCGGCCTGCAATTCGGCGGGCATCAGCAGTACGTCGCCGGCTACCGCTTTCAGCATGTCTCCAATGGCGGTATCAAAGAGCCCAATCCTGGTATAAATTTCAGCCAGCTATATTTGCAATATAACTTCTGACCGTGACCGCCTGCGGCCCACGGCGTGCGAGGGGCTCTGCAATGGCGGCAAAGATGATCGAAGCGATTCGCGGACTCGAACGGGAGCGTTTTCGCGCGATGGTCGACGGCGACGGCCAGTCGCTCGATACGCTGCTCGCGGACAACGTGAGCTACGTTCATACGAACGGCAAGCGCGAGACGAAGCGGCAGTTCATCGACGGAATCACGGCCGGGCGCCGGCGTTACCGGCAGATCGAGGTGCAGTCGCAGGAGGTGCTGCCGGCGGGCCGCGAGACCTACATCGTCACCGGGCGCGCGCTGATCGAGATGGAAGCGAACAACGGCGCCTTGCTGTTTCCGATTGCCTATACCGCGATTCATACGCACGAAGATGGCCAATGGCGGCTGATCGCGTGGCAGGCGACACGGTGCGCGCTGGAGTAGGTCACGCGTGATGTGAGCATGCACTGCGCGGTGCGCGTCGCGACGGCGGGAGATGGATGGTAGACGGGGTCGGCTGGCTCGCAGATCGTGCGAGCCAGCGCTGAATTCCCGGTGCGATTCCCGTCGGCTTCGGATCGAAGCGGTGACCGCTCGCCGGTCGCGCTTCGTGAGCGCGGCGGCGGCAGCAGCGGGCAATGCGGGTACGCATGCCGCTGCAATCAACTGATGTTTTCCAACCTGGTTCAGATGCAGGCGGCCTCGCGCTCGTGCGCCTGAGCATCGTTTTCCCGAGCAGGTTCGATCTCGCGACTCCCTGCGGTGGCGGAATCCTCGCCGCGTTCCACCTGCGCCGCGCGCAGCGCAACGTCGCCCGCGTACGGATGCCCCGCGGCCACCGGAAGCCGCGTGCAGCGCTCCGCGATCTGCCGAATCGCGGCGAGCGCCGAAAAGTCCAAACCGCTGTCGATCCCCATCGCGTCGAGATTCATCGCGAGCGTCACGAGATCGACGTTGCCGGTGCGCTCGCCATTGCCGAACAGGCAACCTTCGACGCGATCCGCGCCCGCCAGCAGCGCGAGTTCGGTGGCGGCCACCGCGGTGCCGCGATCGTTGTGCGGATGCACCGACAGCACGATGCTGTCGCGATAGCCGAGATTGCGGTGCATCCATTCGATCTGGTCGGCGAACACATTGGGCGTGGCCGCTTCGACGCTCGCGGGCAGATTGACGATCATCTTGTGATCCCGGGTCGGCCGCCACGTCTGCGCGACCGCGTCGCAGACCTCGCGCGCGAACGGCAACTCGGTCGTGTTGAAGGTCTCCGGCGAGTACTGGAAGGTCCAGTGCGTGCCGGGCCGCGCCGCCGCCTGCGCCTTGATCAGCCGCGTGCCTTCGACGGCCAGCGCCTTGATCTCGTCCTTCGACTGCCTGAACACGATGCGCCGGAACGACGGGCAGATCGCGTTGTACAGATGGACGATCGCGCGCGGCGCGCCGTCGAGTGCAGCGAACGTGCGCTCGATCAGTTCCGCTCGCGACGGCACGAACACCTCGATCGTGACGTCGTCGGGAATGCGTCGCTCGACGATCAGCCTTCGCACGAAATCGAAATCCGTTTGCGACGCCGACGGGAAGCCGACCTCGATTTCCTTGAAACCGATCGCGACCAGCATTTCGAAGTATTCGAGCTTCTGCGCGGCGTTCATCGGTTCGATCAGCGCCTGATTGCCGTCGCGCAGGTCGGTGCTCATCCAGACCGGGGCGGCGTCGAGCGTGCGGCTCGGCCATTTGCGGCCGGTCAGGCGGACGGTGGGAAACGGACGGTATTTGTCAGCGGGATTGCGCAACATGATGAGATGCCTCATTCGTGGTGTCGCCGGCGGGAGGGTGGGGCGTCGAGCGGTTAGCCGACTGCCCGGATGCACGCCGGAGCGTGCACTGAGTCCTCTCGCTTCGTCCGCGCGGTAAACGGACGAATGCAAACGACGACGGGTTGTGAAGAACTACGATTGGGGGTGAAACGAGCTGCGGGAACTGCCGGGAGGACCGCCGCTGGCAACTGGAGCTGCCGGCATGCGGCGCTACGCGTGACTTACGCCAGACGTAGCGATAGGGGCCGAGCTAGTCGGCCGAAGGTAATTCGGAGGGTGTTCGGAATGGAACGCATGGGCGCCAATGTATGACGGCGGGCGGCGGGCTGTCAACCCGCGGTGGCTGCGCGCGGCGCGTTAGCGTGAACTGGGACGCCTGGACCGAGGGAGCGCCGCTAGACGCGAGCCGCCTCGTCCGGACCATGTCAGCCCGCCGTTTTCGCGACGTCGGCGATCAGTTCGACCTGCCGCTCGATCGCGCTCGGCACCGGCGCTTCGCCGCGCAGCACCGCGTCGATCCACGCGGCGGTGGTGGCCGCATCGCGCGCTTCGGGCAACTCGACTTCGGGCGCATCGGCCGACGAACGCTCGTGCGGCAAGCGCGTTTCGCACACGCCGTCATGCAGCCAGTCCACTTGCACCTGGCGCCGCGTGTCGGCGACCGCTTCGCCCTCGGTGCCGCGCGCGAGCAGCGCGCCGCCGACCGCAGCGTCCGGGTGCGAATTGAACAATTTCGTGAGGCTGTCGCGATACGGCGGATGCGTATAGTTCACGAGCCGCAGTCCGGCGGGCGCGAACGGCTGCAGCAGCTTAACCAGCGTGTGCGTCGAATTGCGCACGCCCATGCGCCGGCGCAGCCCGAGCAGGCGCGCGAGTTTCGGCGCGAGCACGTCGATCGACGTGAACGCGACGCGCCGCTCGGCGAGGCCGTCTTCGATCTGCGCATGCGACTGCGCGTGCGCGATCCGCAGCTGCGCGAAGATTTCCGCGCTGGTCACCCGGCCCGGATCTTCGGTGACGCCGTGCACCAGCACCGGCACGCCTTCGCGCGCGAGCAGCAGCGCCAGCAGCGGCACGAGGTTCGGCTGTTTGCGCGCGCCGTTGTACGACGGAATCGACACCGGCCGGTACGCGCCATGCGGCAGCCGCACCGGCTCGAACGACGAGTGCGCGGCGGCCAGCATCGCGGCAAGTTCGTCGGCGGTCTCGCCTTTCACTCGATATGCGAGCAGCACCGCGCCGAGTTCGAGGTCGTCGACGCGACCGTCCAGCATCGCGGTGTAGAGCGCGCGGGTATCGTCGGCGGTCAGTGCACGGGCGCCGTTCGGCCCGCGGCCGATTTCCTTGATGAAACGGGCGCAGGGGAAGGGGGAGGCGGTGTCGGTGGAGTCGGTCATCGGGCGCAAGGGGGCGGGGCGTCGCGCGCCGCGCGGGCGGGGCGACGTCATTTAACAAATGCTGGTGGGTGTGAGTATCGCATCTATGACGGCCGCGCGAGAGAGGAGGCGCCGGCCACCGGCGCGCACCGCACCACTGCCGCGCGTTACACTCGATGCTTTCTCGCCGCCGCGGCGGCGTCACTCGAAAACGGAACACGGAGAACGCAATGGGTTACGTATTTGCACCCGCACCGCAGGTCGCGGTGCCGGTCGTTGGGTCGGACGAACAGTTCGCGGTACGGCGCATCTACTGCGTGGGGCGCAACTACGAGGCGCACGCGCGCGAGATGGGCCACGATCCGGATCGCGAGCCGCCGTTCTTCTTCACAAAACCGGCCGATGCGATCGTCTACGTTGCACCTGGCGCGACCGGCGAATTCCCGTATCCGTCGCAAACGGAGAACGTCCATTTCGAAATGGAAATGGTCGCGGCGATCGGCAAGGGCGGCAAGAACATCCCCGCCGACAGCGCGCTCAAACACGTGTACGGCTACGCGCTCGGCCTCGACATGACGCGCCGCGATCTGCAGGGCGAGGCGAAGAAATTGGGCCGGCCGTGGGACACCGCCAAGGGCTTCGATCACTCGGCGCCGCTCGGTCCGATCCATCCGGCGGCGACGGTCGGCCATATCGTCAAGGGCGCGATCTGGCTGTCGGTGAACGGCGAGGACAAGCAGCGCGCGGACGTGTCGCAACTGATCTGGTCGGTGGCCGAGACCGTTGCCTATCTGTCGACGTTGTTCGAGCTGCAGCCGGGCGACCTGATTTTCACCGGCACGCCGGAAGGTGTCGGCGCGGTCGTGCAAGGGGATCTGATGAAGGGCGGGGTCGACGGACTTGGCGAATTCAGCGTGCGGGTCGTCTGAAGCGGCTCGCGGGCAGGTGGAGGAGGTAGTCATCATGAAGCTTTACAGCTATTTCCGTAGCTCCGCGTCGTACCGCGTACGCATCGCGCTGAACGTGAAGAACCTGCCGTACGACTACGTGCCCGTGCACCTCGTGCGCGACGGCGGCGAGCAGTTGAAACCCGACTATCGCAAGGTCAATCGGGACGGCATCGTGCCGACGCTGGTCGACGGCCACGACGCGTTGCCGCAGTCGCTCGCGATCATCGAGTATCTGGAGGAGACGCATCCGGAGCCGCCGTTGCTGCCGAAGGCGCCGCTCGATCGCGCGTATGTGCGCTCGGTGGCGTTGCAGGTCGCGTGCGAGATTCATCCGCTGAACAATCTGCGCGTGCTGAAGTACCTGAAGCACACGCTGTGCGTGGATAACGACGCGAAAGATGCGTGGTACCGACACTGGATCGATGCGGGCTTCTCGACGCTGGACGCGCATCTGGCCGGCGACGCGCGAACCGGCAAACTGTGTTTCGGTGACACGCCGACCCTCGCGGACGCGTGCCTGATCCCGCAGGTGTTCAACGCGCAGCGCTTTAACATCGATACGACGAAGTATTCAACCATCCAGCGCATCTACGATCACGCGATGCAGCTCGATGCGTTCGCGCGCGCGGCGCCGGGCGTGCAGCCGGATGCGGAGTGATGGGGGCTCGCCTCCCGCTGTTCATTGAGAGGTAGAAACGAAAAAAGGGCACTCCGAGGAGTGCCCTTTTTGCTGTCTGGCGCGGGGATGAGCCTGCTTGCGCTCGCCGCGTGCTTGCCGCTCGCGCGCGCTCAGCCGCCCAGCAGCGCGTCCGAAAACTCTTCGGCGCTGAACGGCTGCAAATCCTCGACCTTTTCGCCGACGCCGATGAAATACACCGGAATCGGCCGCTGCCGCGCGATCGCCGCCAGAATCCCGCCCTTCGCGGTGCCGTCGAGCTTGGTGACGATCAGGCCGGTGAGGCCGAGCGCGTCGTCGAACGCCTTGACCTGGGTGAGCGCGTTCTGGCCGGTGTTCGCGTCGATCACCAGCAGCACCTCGTGCGGCGCGCCGTCCTGTGCCTTGCCGATCACCCGTTTGACCTTGCGCAGCTCTTCCATCAGATGCAGCTGGGTCGGCAGACGGCCGGCCGTGTCGGCCATCATCACGTCGATCTTGCGCGCACGCGCGGCGCCGACCGCGTCGAAGATCACCGCGGCCGGGTCGCCGCTTTCCTGCGCGACCACGGTCACGTTGTTGCGCTGGCCCCAGACCGCCAACTGTTCGCGCGCGGCTGCGCGGAACGTGTCGCCGGCGGCCAGCAGCACCGATTGATCGAAGCTTTGCAGATGCTTGGCGAGTTTGCCGATGCTGGTGGTTTTGCCCGCGCCGTTGACGCCTGCGATCATCATTACCAGCGGCTTCGCGCGGCCGAGCATCAGCGACTTCTCGAGCGGCTTGAGCAGCTCGATGAGCAGCGAACGCAGCGCCGTCTTGACCTGTTGCGGGTCGGTCAGCCGCTCGTTGCGAACCTTTTCGCGCAGCGATTCGAGCAGGAACTCGGTCGCCTCGACGCCGGCGTCCGACATCAGCAGTGCGGTTTCGAGCTCTTCGTACAGGTCCTCGTCGATCTTCGTGCCGACGAAGATGCCGGTCAGGCTCGAACTCGTTTTCGACAGCCCGCTTTTCAGGCGGGTGAGCCACGAACGCTTCGCGCTCGCATCCAGCATCGGCGGAGGGACGACTTCGACCGCGCCGGAGACGGCATCTTCCGGCTCGGGCTGCGGCTCGATGATGGTCGTGACCGCCGGCGCGGCGGACTCGGGGAACTCGAAGGCCTCGATTGGCGCATCCGGCTCGACAGGCGCGGCTTCGAGCGTCGCGTCTTCTGGCGCCGCCTGCGATTCGTCTGCCGCGGTATCGGACTCTTTCGAACCCTTGAATCGTTTGAAAAAGCTGAACATGATCTGGCGTATGGGAGAACGCGCCGGTGGCGCGCAGCCGGCACGGGACCGGCGAAGCGGAGGGCAGCGCCGCGCTGCGGATCGCAGGGCGCTGGCAGCCGCACATTTTATCAGGCGTGCCGCGGCGCGTCGTATCGGCTGATCGGCCAGGCTGGACGCGCGCCACCCCTGTGGTAACGTGGGCGCTCCGAACCCCGCGCAACGGCGCGGCGGGCGTTTTCATCACGTAATCGAAACTGCATGCCTCGTTCTGCACCCTCACGCGCCGCCGGCGCTTCGTCCAAAAGCGGTAAGCCCCATGCCATTCGCATCATCGGCGGCGACTGGAAACGCACGCCGCTGCCCGTGCTCGATCTGGACGGCCTGCGCCCGACCCCCGACCGCGTCCGAGAGACGCTGTTCAACTGGCTCGGCCAGCGTCTGGACGGCCAGCACTGCCTGGATCTGTTTGCCGGCAGCGGCGCGCTCGGCTTCGAGGCCGCGTCGCGCGGCGCGGCGCGCGTGCTGATGGTGGAGCGCAACGGGCGCGCCGCCGGTCAGTTGCGCGCGAACCAGCAACGGCTGGACGCGCGCATGATCGAAATCGCCGAAGCGGACGGCTTGCGGCTTGCTGCGAGTCTCGCGCCCGCGTCGTTCGACGTCGTGTTCCTCGATCCGCCGTTCGACGCCGACCTGCTCGGCAAGGCGCTCGAACTCAGCGCGCCGCTGGTGCGCGCGGACGGTTTCCTGTACGTGGAGTCGGGCGATGCGCTCGAGCCGGCCAATCACGCGCCGCTGGCGGGCTGGGAGCTCGTGCGGCAGGGCAAGGCAGGCGCTGTCCACTTTCATTTGCTGCAGCGCGAAAATAAGGAATAATGCGCGTTCCAAAAAGGGGCCGGGCGGTTTATCGTCACCCGCGGTATCGAGCAGGAAGCGTCGCGTGGATGCGCAGAAGTGTGCTTTTGTCTGAGAGAAGAGGAGAAGTCTCATGGTAGTCGCCGTGTACCCGGGCACGTTTGACCCGCTGACGCGCGGTCACGAAGACCTCGTTCGGCGCGCGTCGAGCATTTTCGACACGCTGGTGGTGGGCGTGGCCGACAGCCGCAACAAAAAGCCGTTTTTCACGCTGCACGAGCGTCTCGCGATCGCGCATGAGGTGCTCGGACATTATCCGAATGTCCAGGTGATGAGCTTCTCGGGGCTACTCAAGGATTTCGTGCGGACCAATAACGCGCGGGTCATCGTGCGCGGCCTGCGTGCGGTGTCGGATTTCGAATACGAGTTCCAGATGGCGGGGATGAACCGCTACCTGCTGCCCGACGTCGAGACGATGTTCATGACGCCGTCCGACCAGTACCAGTTCATCTCGGGCACGATCGTGCGCGAGATCGCGCAGCTCGGCGGCGACGTCAGCAAGTTCGTGTTCCCGTCGGTCGAAAAATGGCTGAAGGAGAAGGTCGCATCGATAGGGCCGCAAAGCGGCGCTCAGGCGACGTAGGCCGAACCGGCGTAAACTGTCGGTTTTGACGGATCAAAGCCGGCCGCGCCGGCATGAAGTGAGAAGAGCATGGCCCTGATGATTACCGACGAGTGCATCAATTGCGACGTCTGCGAGCCCGAGTGCCCGAACGACGCGATTTCGATGGGCCCGGAAATCTATGTGATCGACCCGAAGAAGTGCACCGAGTGCGTCGGGCATTTCGACGAGCCGCAGTGCATTCAGGTGTGCCCGGTGGAGTGCATTCCGCGCGATCCGGACCATCTGGAAACGGCGGAAGGTCTGATGGCGAAGTATCACGCGCTGCAGGCGGCCAAGGGCGCTTGAGTTTCGCGAGTCGGATGTAAAAAACGGCGAAGGCTGGAAGGCCTTCGCCGTTTTTCTTTTGCCGCGGCGCCTGGGTGTGTCTGCCTGGCCGCTTAGCCGACGTACGCGCTGAAAATCCCGCGCAGCGCGTCGAGCAGGATGTCGCATTCGGCGTCGGTGCCGACCGAGATCCGCAGATGCTGGTCGATGCGCGGCGCGTTGAAGTGGCGCACGAAAATTTCCTTCTCCCGCAGTCGCGCCACCAGCATCGCCGCGTCGTAGCCGGGATGGCGCGCGAACAGCAGATTCGCGGCCGACGGCACGACTTCGAAGCCAAGCGACGTCAACTGCGCCGCGAGTCGCTCGCGGCTCGCGATGACCTTCGCGCGGCAGTCGCGGAACCATGCGTCGTCTTCGTACGCGGCGGTCGCCGCGACTTGCGCGAGACGGTCGAGCGGATAGGAGTTGAAGCTGTCCTTCACGCGATTGAGCGCGTCGATCAACGCCGGGTCGCCGAACGCAAAGCCGACCCGCATGCCTGCCAGCGAACGCGACTTCGACACGGTTTGCACGACCAGCAGATTCGGATAGCGATCGATCAGCGCGATCGCCGACTGCGCGCCGAAATCGACATAGGCTTCATCGACGACCACCACCGATTCCGGCTGACTCGCGACCAGCCGCTCGATGTCCGCAAGCGGAAGCGGCCTGCCGGTCGGCGCGTTCGGGTTCGGGAACAGGATGCCGCCGTTCGGCGCCGCGTAGTCGTCGATCCTGATCGCGAAGTTTTCGTCGAGCGGGATGGTCCGGTAGTCGACCTCGAACAGCTTCGCGTAGGTGGGGTAGAAGCTGTACGTGATGTCCGGGAACAGCAGCGGCTTGTCGTGCTTGAGCAAAGCCTGGAACGTCAGCGCTAGCACTTCGTCGGAGCCATTGCCCGCGAACACCTGGTCGGCGCGGATGCCGTGATACGCCGCCACCGTTTCGCGCAGCTTGCGCGCGGTTGGGTCCGGATAGCGGCGCAGCGCGTCGGCGGTGTCGCCGAGCTCGCCGCGGATCGCGTCGAGCACGCGCGGCGACGGCGGGTACGGATTTTCGTTGGTGTTCAGCTTCACCGGATGCGCGAGCGCGGGCTGTTCGCCCGGCACATACGGCGTCAGACGGTGAACGATGTCACTCCAGTAGCGGCTCAAGCGATTCTCCTCGAGGGGCGGTTGCAGTATCGATGCAGCTGGCGCGTTTTTCAGCGCGCTCGGCTAGCTGTTGTTGCGATGCAGTTGCATCATTGCGCGCTCGAGCTCGCCCTTGATCACGTGTGGCATCACCGCGAGCGCGCGTTCGATCGACGCGTCGATCACGTCCTGCTCTTCGCGCCGCGGGGGCTTCAGCACGTAGTTCGCGACGTCCGGCTTCGCAGCGGCGCGCGCGCTTTCCGGAATCAGGTCGCGCGGATGGCCGATGCCGATGCGCAGCCGCCAGTATTGTTGCGACGACAGATGCGCGCTGATGTCCTTAAGCCCATTATGGCCGCCGCTGCCGCCGCCGAGCTTGAGCTTGACGCTGCCGGGCGGCATGTCGAGCTCGTCGTGCGCGACGAGGATCTCATCGGGAAGAATCTTGAAGAACTGCGCGAGCGCGACCACCGATTGCCCGGAGCGGTTCATATACGTTTGCGGCTCCAGCAGATGCACTTCTTCGCCGTGCAGCCGCGCCTTCGCGTAAAAGCCGTGAAAGCGCCGCTCGTCGCGCAGCGTCGTGCCGGCTTCGCGGGCGAGTTGATCGACCAGCCAGAAACCAGCATTGTGGCGCGTCGCGGTGTATTCGGCGCCCGGATTGCCGAGCCCGACGATCAGCTTGATCATGATTGAGTGGATCCAACTGGCCCGGCGGTGCAGCGCGGCCGGGTAAATTAAGCCGAAAAAAAACCCGCCAGGGCGAACCTCGGCGGGTCACATCGACCGTCTCATACGAAACGGATCGAGAGGATTGCTTGCTTCGAACCCGTGGGTTCTTAGGCAGCCGGCGTTTCGCCTTCGGCAGCAGCTGCGTCTTCAGCGATCGCACCAGCCGGGATCGTTGCGGAAGCAACGACCGGGTTTTCCGCGTCGACGTGAGCGACCAGCGCAACACCTGCCGGCAGCGGGATGTCCTTGGCGTGAACCGATTGACCAGCTTCGATCTTCGCGAGGTCGACTTCGATGAATTCCGGCAGTGCCGACGGCAGGCACTCGATTTCGATTTCGTTGATGACGTGCGAGATCACCGCGCTCGACAGCTTGACTGCCGGGTTGGTTTCCTGGTTCATGAAGTGCAGCGGCACCTTGGTGTGCAGCTTCTTCGACGCGTCGACGCGCTGGAAGTCCACGTGCAGCACGAGCTGACGGAACGGGTGGTATTGCACGTCGCGCAGCAGAACCTGTTGCGACTTGCCTGCCACTTCCAGGTCGAGGATCGACGAATGGAAAACTTCTTTCTTCAGCGCGTGCCACAGGGCGTTGTGATCGAGTTCGATCAGTTGCGTGTCAGCACCGGCGCCATAAACGATACCCGGGGTCTTGCCCGAGTTACGCAGGCGGCGGCTCGCACCCGTACCTTGCAGGGAACGCTCGAAAGCGACTACTTTCATGTTGAATCTCCAATGCACTGCCCGCGACCAGGCAGTAAAAAGCAGGGCCTCGAAGCCATAACGGCTGAGGCCCGGGATAGCGGCACGAACCTTCGTTCGTTCATGCCGATTGTGCAAAAACGCCGCGTTTCGCATGAAGCGATACGCGGCGTCTTCGCAAATGCTTAGCTTTCGGCGAACAGCGACATCACCGAATCGCCGCGGCGGATCCGCGAGAACGTTTCGGCGAGCAGGCCCGCGCTCGTCAGCGAACGGATCTTTGCGCACGAACGGGCTTCTTCGCCGAGCGGGATCGTGTCCGTGACTACCAGTTCGTCGAGTGCCGAAGCAGCGATTCGCTCGCCCGCGCCGCCCGACAGAACCGGGTGCGTAGCGTAGGCGAACACCTGCTTCGCACCGCGTTCCTTCAGAACCTGCGCAGCCTTGCACAGCGTGCCGGCGGTGTCGACCATGTCGTCCATGATCACGCAGGTGCGGCCGTCGACTTCACCGATGATGTTCATCACTTCGGCGACGTTCGCCTTCGGACGACGCTTGTCGATGATCGCGAGATCGCAATTGAGCTGCTTCGCCAGCGCCCGGGCACGCACCACGCCGCCGACGTCCGGCGAAACGACCAGCAGGTTCTCGTGATTCTGCTTGCGCAGATCGCCGAGCAACACGGGCGTTGCGTAGATGTTGTCGACCGGGATGTCGAAGAAGCCCTGAATCTGGTCGGCGTGCAGATCCATCGTGATGATCCGCTCGACGCCGGCGATTTCCAGCATGTTCGCCACGACCTTCGCCGAGATGGCGACGCGCGCCGAACGCGGGCGACGATCCTGACGGGCATAACCGAAGTAGGGGATGGCTGCGGTGATCCGGCCAGCGGATGCGCGTTTGAGCGCATCGACCATGATCATCAGTTCCATCAGATTGTCGTTTGCCGGCGCGCACGTGGATTGCAGGACGAAGACATCCTTGCCACGCACGTTTTCCTGAATCTCGACCTGAATTTCACCGTCCGAGAAACGGCTGACCATTGCTTTGCCGAGGGGAATACCGAGGTTTTTGACGACTTCCTGTGCAAGCGCGGGATTTGCGTTGCCAGTAAAAACCATCAGGCCGTCATGGCTGCTCATCGTGCACCTACTTCAGGCTGGGGGCGGGGAGAGAAATTGAACTACAGCGAACTACGAGAGTATTTGGCAGGGGAGAAAGGATTCGAACCTTTGCATGCCGGAATCAAAATCCGGTGCCTTAACCAGCTTGGCGACTCCCCTACACTAACTTTGAGCTCCGCCGAACGTGGAGTTTCGTTCGACGATGCAAAACTTATGACGCGAAAGCAAAGAGTGGATGTTGATCCAGGCCGGCGGCTACTGCGCTGTTCCATTCGCCGGGCAGTTTGGCTTGCGCCGCTTCTGCTTCAGCTTTACTGCGGAACGCTGCAAAAACGCTTGCACCTGATCCGGACATCCGCGCCGGCGCGATGTTTTCAAACCATCGCAACACTTGCGCTACTTCCGCGTACTTTTCTGCGACAACCTGCTGCATGTCATTCCGGCCAAAACTTTCTGGCCATTCAGTGTTGCAGCTAAGCCCTGCAGGAAAGTCCGTAATTATGAGAGGCTTCGAATCTCTTGTCAACGTTTTTTCTGAAAAAATCGCTGCCGTTGGAACCTGCACTCTCGGCGTCACTACCAGAAAGTGACGCGGCGGCAATTGTACAACGTCCAACGCTTCACCGACACCCTCTGCAAACGCATTTTTTCCGAACACGAAAAAAGGTACGTCCGCGCCGAGCTTCAGCGCGAGATCCTGCAATTCCTGGCGCGGCAGATTGAGCTTCCAGAGTCGATTGAGCGCGAGCAATACGGTCGCCGCGTCTGAACTGCCGCCGCCGAGGCCCGCGCCCATCGGCAGGCGCTTCTCGATTTCGATCTCAACGCCTTCGTTCGAGCCCGTATGCGCTTTCAGCAACACTGCTGCGCGCACGATGAGGTCCTGCTCGGCCGGCACGCCGGCGATTTCAGTGCGGCGCGTGATGAGGCCGTCGTTACGCCGCGTGAAGTGCAGCGTGTCGCCCCAGTCGAGCAGCTGGAATACCGTTTGCAGCGTGTGATAACCATCCGGCCGGCGGCCGGTGATATGCAGGAAGAGATTCAGTTTCGCTGGTGCGAGGCAGTCGCGCAGCGAATCGGCTGTTTCGATCATGAGTGAAAACTAAAACGACATGCGCCATGGACGGCGCTGAAGCGAAAACAATTGAAGAGCGAGAGGTCGGTCGAGGCGTTGTGGCCACAGCGTTGGCCGTGGCTACAACGTCTCACCGATCCAGCACCAGCTTGATGTCGAGCGGCGGGTCCGCGCGGCTCAGATTGACGCGCTTCACGCCGGTGGCGGGCGCATCGGCGTACGCGAGATAGTCGATGGTCCAGCCGTCCTGGGTGATCTGCTTCAGGCGCGACGGTTGTTCGGGGTCCTTCTCGGTTTGCGCGCGCGAGGTCGGGGCAGGCGACGGCTGCAGCCAGTACCGCAGTCCTTCGACCGGCAGCGTGAAGCCGAGCGCGTTCTGCATCAAGGTCGATACGTTATCCGCGGTGAGCGGCTCGCGGTTCGGCAATTCGAGCGTGGCCGAAGCGGGCGACGACGTGACGATCGCGAGCGTCTGACCGAGCGGATTGCGCAACTGCAGGGTGACGGTATTGCCGGTCTCCTGCCACGAGAAATTGCCGTAAGCGTTTTGCTGGTGGCCGTACTGGTCGCTGTACTGGACCGCGAAGCGGCCCTGGTACGAGCGGCTCGTCTGCGCGGTGACTTCGGTCGCGGCGTTCGACGTGGACGGCCCCTGCGGTTTCACCGATGCACAACCGGCCAGCGCGACAACCGCTGCCGCCGCGAAACCGAGCGCCATACCGCGCGGCGCCCGGGGAAAGGAGATCAAACGGGAAAGACGCATCAAAGATCGTTTACCTGAAGACGTTGCAACGTTTTGACGAGGGTTTCGTTGTCCGGTTCGAGCTTGCGGGCCTCGCGGAACGCTGCGCGTGCCTGCTCCTGCTCGCCGGCCTTCCACAGCACTTCGCCGAGGTGCGCGCCGATTTCGGCGTTCGGCTGGATGCTGTACGCCTTGCGCAGCAGCTTGATTGCTTCGGTCTTGTCGCCCATCCGGTATTTGACCCAGCCGACGCTGTCCATGATGAACGCGTCGTTCGGCGCCAGCGCCGACGCTTTCTCGACCAGCTTGTCCGCTTCCGGAAGGCGCTGGTTGCGATCGGCGAGCGAATAGCCGAGTGCGTTATATGCCTGTGGATTGTCCGGTTGAGTCTGGATCAGCTTGCGCAACTGCGCTTCCATCACGTCGTAATGGCCGGTTTTTTCGGCGACCATCGCGTAGTCGTAGGTCAGATCCGGGTCGTCCGGGAAGCGGGCGGTCGCTTGCTGCAACTGCTGTTCGGCTTCCTGATAGCGCTTCGCGTCGAACAGGATGGCCGCGTCGGTGCGGGCGATCAGCGCCATGTCGCGCGGATCGGAAGCGGGCAGATCGGCGAGCAGCTTGCGCGCGTCGTCGGTCTTGCCCTGCTTCGCGAGCAGTTGCGCGCGGGTGATCTGCGCGGCCAGGTATTGCTGGCTGGTCGGCGCGATTTTGTTCAACCAGTCGCTCGCGGCCGCTTCGTTCTTCTGTTCGAGCGACAACTGCGCGAGATAGATATACGCCTGACCCGGGTCCGCGCCCGGTGTTTTTTCAGCCTGCTGCGCGTACTGCGTCAGATAGCCCTGCGCGTCGGCGAAATTCTTCTGCTGGATCTTGATCAGCGCGAGCGCCATCAACGGCGTCAGGTCGTTCGGATTCGCTTTGCGCATGAGCTCGAACTGCTTCTGCGCGTCGTCGAGGCGGTCGCTCGCCAGATACATCTGCGCGAGCGCGAGCCGCGCGTCGTGCGATTTCGGATTCTGCTGCACGTACTTTTCGAGCGACGCGATGCCTTCCTTGCGCTCTTCCGGGCCCATCTGCGACAGCATCAGCGCGGCCGGCAGATAGTCGGGCTTGAGCGTCAGCGCCTGTTCGAGCGACTTGCGCGCGCCCGGCGCGTCGTCGGCCAGCAATTGCTGGCGCGCCAGCGCCAGTTGCGCTTCCGGCCGGTTCAGGTCGTTCTTCAGCAAATCCTGCAACACGTGCAGGCCGCCGACGCGGTTCGGCCCGCGCGACAGCAACAGTTGCAGCGCGAGGATCGCGCTGCCGCGATTTTCGGTGGGCACCTTCGCGAGTTCGCGCGACAGGATCGGGGCCGCGTCGTCGGGCTTGCCCGACAGCACCAGCAGCGACGCATCGATTTGCGCGGCGCGTTCCGAATTGGGCGCGTACTGTTGCCACAATTGCGCGGCCGTCAGCGCATCCGACGGGCTTTGCGCGGCCAGCGCGATTTCCGTGGCGCGTTGCGCCATGCGCGGATCGTGGGTGTCGCGAGTGAGTGCGAGGTAGGTTTGATAGGCGGGTGCCGGCTGATTGCGTTGCAACGCGATTTCGGCGGCGAGCACCTGGAACACGATCTGGCTCGACAGCGGCACGCCCGGCAGCGACTTCTCTTCTTCCGGCGTCGACGGACCCAGTGCGTCCGGTATCGTCACCGACGTGTCGTCCGAGTCCGGTGACGGATCCTGCGCATACGCGGACCCTGCGGCCAGCGCCCAGACCGCCAGCGCGGCTGCGCCGAGCATGCGCCGGGCGGACACCGCGAGCGGCACGTTGGACACGCGCGCGCGGCGCTTTGAGAGCAGCTTCACGAAGGACACGTTCATGGAAATCCAGTCAATGTTTCAGTCGATTGTAACGCGCTCGCTACAATACGCGCACCACCACTGACGCAAGTAGCAGACCAATAGACATGCCAGAGTTGCCAGAAGTCGAGGTTACCCGACGCGGGATCGAACCGTATGTGTCCGGCCGCAAGGTTGAGCGCGTCGACGTGCGTACCGGGGCGTTGCGCTGGCCGATTCCGGCCGAACTTGCGAAAACCTTGCGAGGTCACGTGGTGCGTAAGGTCGAGCGGCGCGGCAAGTATCTGCTGTTCGAGATCGACGCGGGCTGGTTCATCGTGCACCTCGGTATGACCGGCACGCTGCGGGTGCTGCGGCATGTGCCGCATCCGCCGGCCGCGGCGAAGCACGATCACGTCGACTGGGTCTTCGACGACTTCATCCTGCGCTACCGCGACCCGCGCCGCTTCGGCGCGGTGCTGTGGCATCCGCGCGAGGCCGGCGACATTCTCGAGCATCCGCTGCTCGCGAGCCTCGGCGTCGAGCCTTTTTCGCCGGCGTTTTCCGGCGCGCTGATGCACCGGCTGACGCGCGGGCGCAAGGTGGCGGTGAAACAGGCTTTGCTGGCCGGCGACATCGTCGTCGGAGTAGGCAATATTTATGCGTCGGAAAGCCTGTTTCGCGCGGGCATCCGGCCGACCACCGCCGCGGGCCGCGTATCGCTGGTGCGCTATGACCTGCTCGCCGACGCGGTGCGGGTCACGCTTGCCGCCGCGATCGAGAAGGGCGGCAGCACGCTGCGCGATTTCGTCGGCAGCGATGGCGAAAGCGGTTATTTCCAGCTCGACTACTTCGTCTATGATCGCGCGGGTCTGCCATGCCGCGTGTGTGGAACGCCAATCAAACAGATCGTGCAGGGGCAGCGCTCCACGTACTTCTGTCCTACCTGCCAGCGCTAGATTTTCTTCGATGCCTTCTCGTCTGACTCCAACTACCGACGCCCGCGCCGGATCGCGCCCGGCGACGCCCGCCACTACGCCCGCAGGTACGCCCGCATTTCCCGCGCTACCCGATTTCTCCGCGCGCCTGATCGCATGGCAGCGTCAGCATGGCCGCCATGATCTGCCGTGGCAGAACACCCGCGACCCGTACCGCATCTGGCTGTCGGAGATCATGCTGCAGCAGACCCAGGTGTCGACCGTGATTCCGTACTACGCGAAGTTTCTCGCGCGTTTTCCGGACGTCGCCGCGCTCGCGGCCGCGCCGTCCGACGACGTGATGGCGCTGTGGGCCGGCCTCGGCTACTACACGCGTGCACGCAATCTGCATCGTTGCGCGCAGGTCGTGGTCGAGCAGCATGGCGGTGCATTTCCTGCCTCGGTCGAGGAGCTCGCGGAGCTGCCGGGCATCGGTCGCTCGACGGCTGCGGCGATCGCGTCGTTCGCGTTCGGCGCGCGCGCGACGATTCTCGACGGCAACGTGAAGCGGGTGCTCGCGCGCGTGTTCGGGGTCGAAGGTTTTCCGGGCGAGAAGAAAGTCGAGAATGCGATGTGGACGCTGGCGGAATCGCTGCTGCCGTCGAATGCATCGAACGAGCAGGTCAGCTCTTATACGCAAGGGTTGATGGATCTCGGCGCGACGCTGTGCGTGCGCGGCAAGCCCGATTGTCTGCGCTGCCCTTTCGCGCCCGATTGCGTCGCCAACGTCACCGGCCGTCAGCGCGAACTGCCGACCGCGCGGCCGAAGAAGGCGGTGCCGACGCGCCGCACGTGGATGCTGGTGCTACGCGACGGTAACGCGGTGATGCTCGAAAAGCGTCCGCCGACGGGTATCTGGGGCGGCCTGTGGAGCCTGCCCGAAGCCGCCGACGAGGCGTCGCTCGCCGAACGCGCGCGCGCTTTGGGCAGCGACGGAACGGTGGCGCCGCTCGCACCGTTCGCGCACGTGTTCACGCATTTCAAGCTGGATATCGAACCGCGGCTCGCCGAGCTGGATCGCGGCGTCGGCGCATTGGCCGCGCTGAACGACGCCGATACCGCGTGGGTCTCGCTCAACGATCTCGATTCGTTCGGCGTGCCGGCGCCCGTGCGCAAGCTGCTCGCCAGCCTGCACGGTTCGTTGATCTGACAGGGTGGTCCGAAGGCGCCGTATCCGCGGCATGCAGCGCGAGCGGCGGCCTTGACGGATTCACAGCAGCTGGTGCTGCTGCATGTAGTGATGCACGACGTCGATGCGCGCGCCCGCATCGGTCAGTTCCATCAGTTTCTGGCGCGCGCGCAACGCGATCGGCAGAACTTCGGCGAGTCGGTTCGACACCCATGACGGATCGTCGAGCCTGAACGGTTCCGCGAACGGCAGACTATCCGGATCGCGTTCGCGGATCGTCGCGATGATCCGTTCCAGCACCTCCGCGCACGCGCCGAATTTGGCCAGCAGCTCGTTGCCTTCGAGAGGTTGATCGTCGGCGAGCGGCTCGGCCATTCCGACCAGCAGACCGCTCGCTTCGACGCGATGCGACAGCAGCCGAAAGCGTTTGGTGCCGCGCGCGCGGATCAGCAGCATGCCGAACGCTTCGACATCGCACTCCTCGATTTCGGCAAGACAGCCAATCGTTTCGGGCACCGAAGGTTCTTCCTCGCGGGCCACTTCGGCGCCGCTTTTCAGCATGCATACGCCGAACGGCGTTTTTTCGCGCAGACAGTCGCGCGCCATGTCGAGGTAGCGCGCTTCGAAGATCTTGAGCGGCAGCAAGCCATCGGGAAACAGCACCGTATGCAGCGGAAACAGCGGCAAATCGGCGAACACAGTAGGCGTAGAGGACATGGCGCAACGCTTCGGGTTAAGGCCGCGCGATGCGGCCGGTTAAGCCACAAGCTTCGATGATTCGCCGACGTCGACCGGCGCATCACGGTGCCGCACGATTACATTCGCCGATGTTGCGAGACGCGCGGCAAGCGTCTCCGCGATGAATACCGAGCGGTGCTGGCCGCCCGTACAACCGATTGCGACGGTTAGATAGCTGCGATTGTCGTCGCGGAAATGCGGCAGCCACTTGGACAGGTACTTCTCGATGTCGTCGATCATTTCGTGGACCACCGGCTGTGCATCGAGAAAATCCATCACCGGCTGGTCGAGACCGGTGAGCGGCCTCAATTCGTGATCGTAATAGGGGTTCGGCAGCGTGCGGACGTCGAACACGAAGTCCGCGTCGAGCGGCACGCCGCGTTTGAAGCCGAACGATTCGAACATCAGCACGAGGCCCGCATCTTCCTGCTCGATAAAGCGTTTGACCCATGCGCGCAGCACGTTCGCGCGCAGATTGCTGGTGTCGATCTGATGGCCGAATTCGGCCAGACCGGCGACCAGTTCGCGCTCGCGCTCGATCGCTTCGGCGAGCGACGTGAGCAGGCCCACGTCCGCGTCGTGCGCGGGGGAGCCCGACAGCGGATGGCGGCGGCGGGTTTCCGAAAAGCGCTGAATCAGCGATTGGGTGCTTGCGCTCAGGAACAGCACGCGCACGTCGTGCGAGCGCTTCAGGTCGCGGATCATCGCGGGCATTTCGTCGAGCGATGAGCCGGAACGCGCGTCGATCGCAACCGCGAGACGATCCTGGCCGTCCTCGGCGAGGTAGGTGGCGAGCTGCGGCAGGAAGCGCGGCGGCAGATTGTCGACGCAGTAATAACCTGCGTCTTCAAGCGCATTCAGCGCAACCGACTTGCCGGAGCCAGAGATACCGGTGATGAGAATTATGCGCATGGAGTCGTCGAAAGCGTACGTTTCATCATAGCATCAGGCCTCCCGGCGCGTACCTGGGGCATGCGCTGCGCCGCGGCTGTCGCCGCGCGCCGCCGGCTCAGATCAGCTTGCCCGGGAACTGGCTGTCGGGATCCTGCATGGCGAGGCGCTGGCGATCCATGAAGTCGCGCAATGTATCGATGCCGCGCAGTTGCAGGATCGTGTTGCGCACCGCCGCTTCGACCAGCACCGCGAGGTTGCGGCCCGCGGCCACTTGAATGGTGACCTTGCTGATCGGCAGGCCGAGCACGTCGACGGTCTGGCTTTCCAGCGGCAGGCGCTGGAATTCGCCGTCGGGGCGGCGCACCAGTTGCACGATCAGCTTCAGCTTCATTTTGCGGCGTACCGCGGTTTCGCCGAAGATCGTCTTGATGTCGAGCAGACCGAGGCCGCGCACTTCGAGCAGGTTCTGCAGCAGAGGCGGGCAGCGCCCTTCGACGAAGTCCGGGCCGAGCCGTACGAAGTCCACTGCGTCGTCGGCGACGAGACCGTGGCCGCGGCTGATCAGCTCGAGACCGAGTTCGCTCTTGCCGAGGCCCGAGTCGCCGGTGAGCAGCACGCCCATGCCGAGAATGTCGAGAAATACGCCGTGTAGCGTCGCGCGCGGCGCCAGAATGCGTGACATATAAAGGCGCAGGCTGTCGATCACCGCGGCCGCCGAGGTTGGCGTCGTGAACAGCGGCGTCGACGAACGCGTGCAGCGCAGTACCAGTTCGGGCGGCGCGGCAACGCCGCCGGCCACCACCAGGAACGGCGGCTCCAGCGCGATCAGCTCGGCCATATGGCGCGAGCGATCTTCGTCGGTCTGGCGTTTGTAGTAGTCGATTTCGGCGTCGCCCAGCACCTGGATCCGGTTCGGGTGGATCAGGTTCAGGTGGCCGACGAGGTCCGCGCTCGATGTGGCGTTCGCGACCGATTCCACGGAAAACCCGCGCTCCCAGCCTTCATGCCCGGTCAGCCAGCTGAGTTTCAGCATGGCGGCGTTGTCGTCGAAAATGCTCTGGGCGTTGATGCTGGACGTATCCATGAGTCAGTGACTCCAGTGTGAGCCGCTTGCCGGGCCGTACCTGCGTGCGCGTCTGAATTACCGCCGGCAATGCATCAAGGTTGCCATTGAGTGAGCAGCCGATGCAACGATTCGCGGTCTTCTTCCGTGTGCAGACGCTCGCGGGCCTCGCGATCGGACAACAACTGGGCGATCTCGGAGAGGATTTCGAGGTGCTGCTGGGTGGCCTGTTCGGGGACGAGCAGGAAAATCAGCAGGGATACCGGCTGACCGTCCGGGGCTTCGAAGGGGATGGGTTCTGCGAGTCGGACGAAGGCGGCGAGCGGTTGCTTGAGGCCTTTGATCCGCCCATGCGGGATCGCGACGCCTTCGCCGAGCCCGGTCGAGCCGAGGCGTTCGCGCGCAAAAAGATTGTCTGTGACGGTACTACGGGCGATGCCGTTCTGGTTCTCGAATATCAGGCCCGCTTGCTCGAACACGCGTTTCTTGCTGGTGACCGATAGTCCGATGACGACGTTCTCGAGGGGAAGAAATTTGGCTAAACGATTCATGTTGACAGGCGAAAACGTGGCCTGGGTTCTCCCCACCGGGGCGTTTAAATGGCGTTCCATTCGTTCGATGCTCTTGAGGACAGGGACAGACGGTGAATGTCGCCACCCGCAAAACTTTCGCCGGTCGCACTTCGTAAGAGCTGGCTTGACCCCGATGGTAACCGGAACATTATAGAACAGGGTAACGGCCGATGGTGCGGCGCGCCATTCATGCATATCAGGTTTTTCACGGCTTGCGCAATCGCGCATGTCGCATTGCGCAAACTTCGTTGCATCGCGCGCAAGGTGATTGCTCCGGGCGGTCTGGCGTTGCGCGAAAACCTTCGTCGCAAACGAAAAACCGCCCGGATGAGGGCGGTTCGAAGCGAACTACGGAAATGAGGAGTTTCCTCTAATTTCCCTTATTGCGGCGGCACATCCACTAGCGGTGCCGGCTGATATTTGATCGCCTCGTGCGCATGGCCCTGCAGACGGTCCTTGTGGCGTATTACCTGCCTGTCGAGCTTGTCGATCATCAGATCGATCGCAGCGTACAAATCACTGTCACAACTCTCGACGAAAATGTCTTTACCCTTCAGATGGAGGTTGATCTCAACCTTCTGACGCTTGTCCTTTTCCTTATGGTTGTCGACCGAGAGGACCACACTGCCGTCGATGACCTGATCGAAATGTCTTAGCACCCTGTCCAGTTTGGTGATCACGTATTCGCGCAACGCAGGCGTTACTTCGAGGTGGTGTCCACTGATCTTGAGATTCATAGTGCTTCTCCAAGCTAATGGCCGCTTGGTCCGCACAATGGCAAAGGTCCGGTCGATCTGACGGCTCGCCTGTGTCGCCCCCCGGTGACGATCATCTGGCAGGTCGCAGCGGCCGACCTGTCCGCCAGGTGCGGAGCGGCCGGTAAATGCTCGCTGCAAAACGCAGCGGGCTACAGAGACTTGCGCAGGTTGACTGCCGGGATCTTGAGCGCTTCACGGTATTTCGCAACGGTACGCCGTGCGACCACGAAGCCCTGTTCCGCCAGCAGTTCGGCTATGCGACTGTCTGAAAGTGGCGATTTCGGGTTTTCCGCTCCTATCAGTTGTTTGATCAGCGCGCGAATGGCCGTGGATGAGGCCGCGCCGCCGGTGTCGGTCGAAACGTGCGAGCCGAAAAAATACTTGAATTCCAGCGTCCCGAATGGGGTCAGCATGTATTTACCGGTTGTCACACGCGAGACCGTCGACTCGTGTAGGCCCAGCGTATCAGCAATTTCCCGCAAAACCAAGGGGCGCATGGCAATTTCGCCGTGCACAAAAAAGCTCTTCTGACGCTCGACGATCGCCTGCGCAACCCGCAAGATCGTCTCGAAACGCTGCTGGATATTCTTGATCAGCCAGCGTGCTTCCTGAAGTTGCTGGCGCAACGATCCGCTACCCGGATCGCCGCGGTTATTGCGCAGAATGTTCGCGTACAGATGGTTGATACGCAGCTTCGGCACCACCTCCGGATTCAGTTCGGCCTGCCATCCTTGTGCGGTTTTGCGCACCATGATGTCGGGCACCACGTAGTCCGCTTCGGCCTTGCCGTAGGCTGCGCCGGGAAACGGTTCGAGCGAGCGGATCAATACGTGCGCGTCGCGCAGATCGTCGTCGCTGGCTTTCAGGTGCTTGCGCAGACGCGTGAAATCGCGCGCGGCGAGCAGTTCCAGGTAATGGCCGACAATGTCTAGCGCGAGCGTACGCGTGGGCGACGGCTCGAGGCGCAGCAGTTGCAGCTTCAGACATTCGGACGCCGAGCGTGCGCCGACCCCGGCCGGGTCGAAGCTGTGCAGCAGTGCGAGCGCCGCATTCACTTCGTCCATATCGACTTCGAGTTCTTCGGGCAGATCGGCCAGCACTTCCTCGAGCGTCGCGGCGAGGTAGCCGTCGTCGTCGAGCGATTCGATCAGAAAGGTGATCAGCGCGCGGTCGCGCGGGCTGGCCTGGGTGACGCGCAACTGCGCCATCAGGTGATCGCGCAGCGAGGTGCTCGATTCGTGGATTTGCAGCGGCGGCAGGTCGTCATCGTCCGACGCGTTGCCGGAGCGGCCGTAGTCGTCGAGGTTCCATTGGGACGAATCGCTGCTGCTGTCGCCCGCGAGGCCGTTGTATTCGTCGACGCCCTGCGGTTCGCCGCTTTCGGCGCGCTCGCCGGAGCCGTCGGATGAGCCCGAGCCATTGCCGGACATCGGATCGCTCGGCGCGGAAGAACCCGGCGTCTGCGCGATCACCGAACCGTCGGCCGCCACCCGCAATGGGCTCGCGATCCACTCGTCCTCGTTTTCGAGGAGCGGATTCTGCGAGATTGCCATCGCGACTTCCTGCTGCAATTCGAGCGTAGACAACTGCAGCAGCCGGATGGACTGCTGAAGTTGCGGCGTCAGCGCAAGATGCTGCGATAGGCGGAGTTGGAGGCTGGCTTTCATGGCAAGTTGAGATTCATTGTAGAGAGTTTGCCACGACCGCGATACCTTGCGGCACTCGCAATTTACGGATACGCCTATTGCAGGCGCCGCGAATCGTCGGCCGGCGCCGCCGGAAAAATCGACGTTGGGGAATGTGCGGTTGCCGCAAAAAGCGGCGACAGGGGCCGGCCGAACGCGTTCGCGTGACCGGCGATCCTGTGGGTGCTTACATGCGGAAATGCTCGCCCAGATAGACGCGCCGCACGCTTTCGTTCTCGATGATTTCGCTGGGCGCGCCGGCCGCGAGCACGCTGCCGTCGCTGATGATGTACGCGTGGTCGCAGATGCCGAGCGTTTCGCGCACGTTGTGATCGGTGATCAGCACGCCGATATTGCGCTGCTTCAGGAATTTGACGATCTTCTGGATTTCCAGCACCGCGATCGGGTCGACCCCGGCGAACGGTTCGTCGAGCAGAATGAAGCTCGGGTTGGTCGCCAGCGCGCGGGCGATTTCGACCCGGCGGCGCTCACCGCCCGACAGCGACAGCGCCGGATTGTCACGCAGATGCGCGATCTGCAACTCGTCGAGCAGCGCTTCGGTGCGCGACGTGATCGCATCCTTGCTGAGCCGCTTGCCGTTTTCCTCATGCTGCAATTCCAGCACCGCGCGAATGTTCTGCTCGACGGTGAGCTTGCGGAACACCGAAGCTTCCTGCGGCAGATACGACAAACCCAGCGACGCGCGCTTGTGGATCGGCAGCAGGCTGATCGATTTGCCGTCGAGGTCGATCTCGCCGGCATCGAGCGGCACGAGGCCGACGATCATATAGAACGAGGTGGTCTTGCCGGCGCCGTTCGGGCCCAGCAGGCCGACCACTTCGCCGCTTTTCACGTCGAGCGACACGTCCTTGACGACCGTGCGCGAGCCGTAGCGCTTCTTCAGATTGCGCACGACCAGCGAACTGCTGGTGCCGGCCGGCTTGCGATGGGGCAGGGGCGCGGTGGGGGTGCTGATGGTGCTCACTGGTTCGGCGCTCCCTGGATCGAGTTGGACGGCGCGAGCGCGGCCGACGCGCCGGTTATCGGCGCGGCGCCGGCGTTGCGCGGCGTCAGCATCGCGCGCACGCGGCCGGTCGGATTGCCCGGACCGGCGACGTCCTTGCCCGCCTTCGCGGTATAGAAGTCGTTCTGGCCGTCGTATGTGATCACGCTGCCGCGCACGGTGTCGAGCAGCGTGGTCAGACCTTGCAGGCGGCGCACCGTTGCGTTGGTGGTGAGCGTGGTCAGGTCCTGCCTGCCGTCGTAGTCGATCCGCACGGCCGTGCCTTCGATGTACTCGTCGAGACCTTCGCGCTTCTGGCGGAAATACGACAGATTGCCGCCGCTCGACGTGCCGGTCGCGTACTGGTAGCCCTGCGGGTCTTGCGACACCTCGACGCGATCTGCCTTGATCAGGATCGTCCCCTTGGTGGCGACCACGTGGCCGGTGAAGATGCTGACCTGGCGAAGGTCGTCGTAAGTCATGTTGTCCGCTTCGATGTTCAGCGGCTTGTCCTTGTCGGCACGGTCCGCGTGCGCGAGCGGCGCGAAGCCGGCGAGCGGCAGCGCGACCAGCAGCGCGGCGAGTCCGGCGCGGCACGCGGACAGCGCGCGCGAGCGGCCGGTATCAAAACGGGGGAGCGATTCGTTCATGCAGTCACGCCTGGAATGGATGGCCCGGGTTGTTAGTGGGACGAGCCGCCGCCGGCGTCGGATGCGGCGATTGCGCCTCTTACATTGCCGAACAGCTGCATAACCCGGGTGACATTGTTGTATTTCATGCCGCTGGCTGTCATTACCGACACGCCGCGCTGAAGTTTAACTGGCTTTTCAGTCTCGATCACATCGTCGTTCACGAGCACCCTGAAATGCTCGGAGTCGGCCTGCATCTGCGGATCGCCCGCGCCCGGCGCGCGCAGGATCCGCGCATTGCCGTACAGATCGACGATCGACGCGTCCGCGTTGACCGTACCGGTGTCGCCGGTCGCGGTGACGATCGGCTTGCCGGGCTGGAACGCGCGCATCGCCGGCTTGACGAGGTCGCTCACTTCGGTGTCCTCGTAATGGATCAACGATTGCGCGGTCAGCCGGTATTGCGTCGCGCCCGACTGATCGAGCTCGGACACCGAGAAGTTGTCCGCGAAGTAGTCCGGCGTGTGCTCTTTCGGACGCGCCACGTCTTCGTTCTTGCGCGGCAACGTGGCTTGCAGCAGCCACCAGGTGATGCCCGCGAGCGCCGCCATCGCGATCAGCGGGATCAGCGAAGTCCAGCGAAACTGATTCATCCGACGAGCCCTTTCTGCTCGCCGCTGCATGCCTGCGCCAGCAACGCTTCATATTTGTTCTGCGCGCGCAGCAGCGTGTCGCAGACTTCGCGCGCCGCGCCGTAGCCGCCGCGGGCCTCGCTGACCCAGTGGGCGCGCGCGATCACTTCGGGATGCGAATTGGCCGGCGCGGCCGCGAAGCCGACTCGCAGCATCACCGCCAGATCGACCCAGTCGTCGCCCATGTAGCCGCAATCTTCGGCGGCGAGGCCGGTCTTCTGCAGCAGGTCGGCGAACGCCTGCGGTTTGTCCTGCACGCCCTGATAGACGTGCGCGACGTTCAGATCCTTGACCCGCGCCGCGACGATGCCGGACTTGCGCCCGGTGATGATCGCGGTCTCGATGCCGGCCTGGCGCAGCAGCTTCATGCCGTGGCCGTCCATCGAGTTGAAGCCTTTCATCGTGTCGCCTTCCGCCGTGAACAGCAGACCGCCGTCGGTCAACACGCCGTCGACGTCGAAAATCATCAGCTTGACGCGGCTGGCGCGTTCGGTAGCGGTAGGAGCGGTCACGGCCATCAGATCACCTTCTTGGAAAACAGGTCGTGCATGTTGAGCGCGCCGATCAGCTTGCCCGCGTCGTCGACGACCAGCATCTGATTGATGCGATAGCGCTCCATCAGTTCCACGGCGGCCACCGCGAGCTCGTCCGGGCCGATCGTGCGCGGGCCGGCGGTCATTACCGAGGCGATCGGCAACTGGCGGAAATCGCCGTCGCGTTCGAGCACGCGGCGCAGGTCGCCGTCGGTGAAGATGCCGGTCACGCGGCCTTCGTGGTCGACGATCGCGGTCATGCCCATGCGCTTCGCGGTCAACTGGAAGAGCGCGTCGCTGACGGTCGCTTCCGGCGTGACCTGCGGCAACTGGTCGCCGGTACGCATCACGTCGCGTACATAAGTGAGCAGGCGCCGGCCGAGCGCGCCGCCCGGATGCGAGCGCGCGAAGTCGTCGCGGCCGAAGCCGCGCGCGTCGAGTACCGCGACCGCGAGCGCGTCGCCGAGCGCGAGCGCGGCGGTGGTGCTGGCGGTGGGCGCGAGATTCATCGGACAGGCTTCTTTCGCGACGCCGGAATTCAGATGCACGTCGGCCAGTTGCGCGAGGCTCGAGCCGGGGCGGCCGGTCATCGCGATCAGCTTCGCGCCGATCCGCTTGATGAGCGGCAGGATCGCCATCAATTCGTCCGTTTCGCCGGAATTGGACAGCGCGAGGAACACGTCGTCGGCGGTCACCATGCCAAGGTCGCCATGGCTGGCTTCCGCGGGATGCACGAAGAACGCGGGGGTGCCGGTACTGGCCAGCGTGGCCGCGAGCTTGCGGGCCACGTGGCCCGACTTGCCGATGCCGGAGACGACGACCCGTCCGCGGCAACCCAGGATGAGATCGACCGCGCCGACGAACTCGCCGTCGAGCTGGTCGCGAAGCGCGCGCACGGCGTCTGCTTCGATGTCGAGTACGTCGCGAGCAAGCGTGAGTGCCCTGTCGCCATTGATTTTCGCTATCATGCGCGGAGTATAGCAAAGGCGCCTGTTCGCCGCGCCGGCCGGGCTGCGCCCGACGGCTGTCCGCATCAGCCTGTCGACAACCTCTTTTTCAGCCGTTTTGCCGCCTGTTGGCTGCTTTTTAACCGGCTCCCCGACCCTGTCGCACGGCGCTCTCGTGCGTGGTTCCGCTGACGAACGAGGACGCTTTACCCATGCGTTTTTGCCGATGATCTCTCCGCTCGAGATGACCTTGTTCCTGCTGCTGGCATCGGTGGCGGGCGTGGTGATCTTTCGTTTCCTGAACCTGCCGCCGATGCTCGGCTATCTGACCGTCGGCATCGTGGTCGGGCCGCACGCGTTCGGGCTGATTCCGGATTCGGCCGGCGCGCAGAACCTCGCCGAATTCGGCGTCGTGTTCCTGATGTTCTCGATCGGCCTCGAATTCTCGCTGTCGAAGCTGCGCTCGATGCGCCGGCTCGTGTTCGGCCTCGGTCTGTTGCAGGTGATCGGCACGGTCGCGGTGGCGGTGTCGCTCGGCTTTGTGCTGGAGCGCTGGGTGCACATCACATGGCAGGCGAGCGTCGCGCTCGGCGGCGCGCTGGCGATGTCGTCGACGGCGATCGTCAGCAAGATGCTCGCGGAGCGGCTCGAGATCGAGACCGAGCACGGCCGCAACATCTTCGGCGTGCTGCTGTTCCAGGATCTCGCGGTGGTGCCGCTCCTGATCATCATCTCCGCGCTCGGCGGCCGCTCGGAGAACCTCGCCAGCGCGCTCGGCATCGCGGCGGTCAAGATCGTCGTCGCGCTGGCGCTGCTGCTGATCGTCGGGCAGAGCTTCATGACGCGCTGGTTCAACGTGGTCGCGCGACGCCGCTCGCAGGAACTGTTCGTCCTCAATCTGCTGCTGGTCACGCTCGGCGCCGCGTTCATCACCGACAAATTCGGCCTGTCGCTCGCGCTCGGCGCGTTCATCGCCGGCATGCTGATCGCCGAGACGCCGTACCGGCATCAGGTGGAAGAGGACATCAAGCCGTTTCGCGACGTGCTGCTCGGCCTGTTCTTCGTCACGACCGGGATGCTGCTCAATCCCGAGGTGATCTGGCAGCACCCGCTGATCGTGCTGGGCTTTTTCATCGGCCCGGTGCTGCTGAAGGCGGTCATGATCACCGGCCTCGCGCGGCTGTTCGGCGCGTCGCCGGGCGTCGCGATGCGCACCGGCATCGGGCTCGCGCAGGCCGGCGAGTTCGGTTTCGTGCTGCTGAACCTGATTCTCGACCGCCATCTGGTCAACCCGACGCTGCTGCAGGCGATCCTCGCGGCGATGCTGCTGTCGATGCTGGCCGCGCCGTTCATGATCCAGAACGCGGACCGGATCGTGCTGCGGCTGTCGTCGACCGAGTGGATGATGCAGTCGCTGCAGATGACCCGCATTGCGACGCAAAGCCTCAAGCAGAGCGGCCACGTGATCATCTGCGGCTATGGCCGCGCGGGCCAGAACCTTGCGCGCATGCTCGAGCACGAAGGGCTCTCGTACGTCGCGCTCGACCTCGACCCGGACCGTGTATCGGCGGCGGCGGCGGCCGGCGAATCGGTGGTATTCGGCGACGCCGGGCGGCGCGAGTCGCTGCTCGCGGCCGGTCTGCATCGCGCGGCCGCGATCGCGATTACCTATGCGAACACGCCGTCGGCATTGCGCGTGCTGCACAACATCCACGAGATGGAGCCGACGCTGCCGGTGATCGTGCGCACGGTCGACGACGCCGATCTGGAAAAACTGCTGGCCGCCGGCGCGACCGAGGTGATTCCGGAGATCGTCGAGGGCAGCCTGATGCTCGCGTCGCACACGCTGGTCGTGATGGGCGTGCCGATGCGGCGCGTGGTAAGGCGCGTCGAGGAGATGCGCGACGAGCGCTACTCGCTGCTGCGCGGCTATTTCCACGGCGCCGACGACGTCGATGACGACGACGGCCACGAACAGGTGCGGCTACAATCGGTGCCGGTCGACGAGAGCGCCGACGCGGTAGGGCGCACGCTCGCGGAACTCGGCCTGTTCGAACTCGGGCTCGAAGTGACCGCGATCCGCCGGCACGGCATCCGCGGGGTCGAGCCGGATCCGTCGACGAAACTGCGAGCGAGCGACATCGTGGTGCTGCGCGGCTTGCCCGAACAACTGGCGCAGGCCGAGGAGCGGTTGTCGAAGAAGCGCCGCGCGGGCGCCGCCGCGGCTTGAGGTTCGCGGCCACCGCCCGCCGCCGAGGTAACTCATCTGGCGGCGCGACGAGGAATCGCCCTTCACCCGGGCCATGACGCAAGCCCGGCCCGCCGGGCCCCTCTGATTCAGGCTTTTCACCGGACCTAGCGAGGTCCATCCGGAGACATCATGTCCAACGCGCTCCACAGCGCGCCGCTCGATGCGGCCGACTACATCAGAAGTCACATACGCACGGTGCCCGACTGGCCGCAGCCGGGCGTGCAGTTTCGCGACATCACGCCGCTGCTGCAGGAGCCGAAGTCGCTGCGCGTGCTGATCGACCTGTTCGTGCAGCGCTATATCGACGCGAAGCTCGACTACATCGCCGGGCTCGACGCGCGCGGCTTCATCATCGGCCCGATCGTCGCGCACGAGCTGAGCGTCGGCTTCATTCCGATCCGCAAGGCGGGCAAGCTGCCGTACAAGCGGATTTCGCAATCGTATGAACTGGAATACGGCACCGCGACCGTCGAGATTCACGAAGACGCGTGCAAGCCGGGCGACCGTGTCGTGATCATCGACGATCTGATCGCGACCGGCGGCACGATGATGGCCGGCAAAATGCTGCTCGAGCGGCTCGGCGCGAGCATCGTGGAAGGCGCCGCGATTGTCGACCTGCCGGAACTCGGCGGTTCGAAGCTGCTGCGCGACGGCGGCCTCGAGCTGTACACGGTGACGAGTTTCGACGGCCACTAAGTTTCCCGAGAGCCACGCGATGCCCAACTTCCTGCTGTTTCTCGCCACCTCGATCGCGATCACGGTCGCGCCCGGTCCCGACAATCTGCAGGTGCTCGCGCGCGGCATTTCGCAGGGCCGCGCAGCCGGCCTCGTCGCGGCGCTCGGCTTTGCCGCCGGCATCACGTTTCACACCACGCTGGCCGCGCTCGGCGTCGCCGCGCTGCTGCGCTCGTCGCCGCTCGCGTTTGAGGCGATCAAACTCGTAGGCGCCGCGTATCTGGTCGGGATCGGCATCAAGGCGCTGCGCAGCGAGGGGCTCGCGACCGCCCATCAGCGCCCGCCGCAGCCGCTCGCCGCGGTGTTCCGCCAAAGCGTGCTCGGCAATCTGCTCAATCCGAAGGTCACGCTGTTCTTCATCGTGTTCCTGCCGCAGTTCGTGCAGCCGCACGGCGCGCAAAGCGTGACCGTGCAGATGCTGGAGCTCGGCGTGCTGTTCATGCTGCAAACGGTCGTGGTGTTTTCGCTGTTCGGCGTATGCGCGGGGGTGATCGGCAACTGGCTGCGCCGCCGCCCGCGGGTCGGCGTGTGGCTCGACCGGCTGGCCGGCGCGACCTTTATCGCGATCGGCATTCGCGTCGCGTTGCGCGACTGACTGGAGTTTTCTATGAGCTTGCCTTGCATCGCCGCCGCGCGCCGCTTCGACGCGAACGCGCATCGGCCGTTTCTGATCGGCGCCGAACAGGTCGGCTGGATTCGCGACAGCGACGTGCCGCTGCTCGCGCGCTGGCCCGACGTGTTCGAGATCGACCGGGCCGGCGTCACGCTGGTCGCCGCGTTCGATACCGTCGATCTGCGCAGCGCGGCGCTCGCGTCGGTGATCGGCGCGCTCGCCGCCGACGGCCGCATCCCGGGTTGGCGCGACGAAACCTACGCGATCCGTAACGCGTTCGACGCGCCGCCGCTCGCGTATATCGAACGCGCCGCGTCGCGCTTCTTCGGCACGATGACCTACGCGGTGCATCTGAACGGCGTCGTAGAATACGCGGATGGCGGCGCGCCTCAGATGTGGATCGCGCGCCGCAGCGACACCAAGGCGACCGATCCCGGGATGCTCGACAATGTCGTCGCCGGCGGGATCGGCTGGGGCTTCGGGGTCGCCGAGACGATCGTGAAGGAGTGCTGGGAAGAAGCCGGCATTCCGCGGGAGATCGCGTCGCGCGCGGTCGCGGGCCGCACCGCGCACGTGCTGCAGTCGTTGCCGGAAGGCACCCAGGCCGAGCAGGTTTTCATCTACGACCTCGCGCTGCCTGCCGATTTCGCGCCGCGTAATCAGGACGGCGAAGTGGGCGAGCACCGGCTCGCGCGGATCGACGAAGTCGCGCGCTGGATCGAGGAAGGCGCGCTGACGGTCGACGCGAGTCTCGCGACGCTCGATTGCCTGCTGCGCCGCCGCTGGATCGACGAGGACGCGTGCGGCGGGATCGACGCGCTGTTCGTGCCGCCGGCGCCTGGTTTCAGGGGCTAAGGCCCCGCGCGGGAAGCACCGGCGCCTCAAGCATCCGCGCATCCAGACAGCACACACCGAAACAAACCACGCATTGAAGAAGGGAGTCACGAAGGTCATGTCGACCGATCACAGCTTTATCCTCAAACTGTCGTGCGCCGACCGGCCCGGCATCGTTCACGCCGTGTCCGGCTTTCTGTTCGAGCGTGGCAGCAATATTCTCGACTCCGCGCAGTTCGGCGACAGCCGCACCGGCGAGTTCTTCATGCGCGTGCACTTTCAGCAGGTGGGCGGCGATCCGGGACTCGACGCGCTGCGCGCGTCGTTCGTGACGCTCGCCGAACAGTTCGGCATGAGCTGGGAATTGCACGATGCGTCGGTGAAGCCGCGCGTCGTGATCATGGTGTCGAAGATCGGCCACTGCCTGAACGATCTGCTGTTCCGCTACCGCACCGGCCAGCTGAACATCGAGATCCCGGCGATCATCTCGAACCACAAGGAGTTCTACCAGCTCGCCGCGAGCTACGACATTCCGTTCCATCACTTCCCGCTGCTCGGCGGCACGTCGGACGCCAAGGCCGCGCAGGAAGCACGCGTGCTCGAAGTGATCAACGAGCATCAGGCCGACCTCGTGGTGCTCGCGCGCTACATGCAGATCCTGTCGCCGCAGCTGTGCGAAGCGCTGGCCGGCCGCGCGATCAACATCCATCACTCGTTCCTGCCGAGCTTCAAGGGCGCCAAGCCGTACTACCAGGCGTTCGACCGCGGCGTGAAGCTGATCGGCGCGACCGCCCACTACGTGACGACCGATCTCGACGAAGGCCCGATCATCGAGCAGGAAGTCGAGCGCGTCGATCACAGCATGACGCCGGAGCAACTGACGGCGATCGGCCGCGACGTCGAATGCGTGACGCTCGCGCGCGCGGTGAAGTGGCACGTCGAGCATCGCGTGGTGCTCAACGGCAGCAAGACGGTGGTGTTCCGCTAAAAAATGCGCCGGTCAAGCCGGCGCATTTTTTTTTCCACGTCTGGTTTGTCTTCCTTCGGCCTTTACGGCTGCGCTGCCGCGCCGCCGGCCTGATTGCCGTTGCGCGCGAGATTCGCGTTTTGCGCGGAGCGGCGCCGGCCATTGAACTTCTTCAGCCAGATCAGCAGTCCGGTCACGCTCAGCGTGGCGACCGCAATCCCGACCGCGCTGATCAGAATCCGCCCGCCCAGACCGAGGATCCGCCCCGAGTGCAGCGGGAACTGTAGCTGCATGAAGATATCGCCGGCGGTGCCGCGGCCCGGAATCTGCGCGGCGAGCGGCTTGCCGGTCACCGCATCCCAATAGAGCCACGGGTTGCCGAGGCCGCTGCCGTGATCGTTGCCGGCCGTGTAGTAGCCGACGCCGTACGTATGCAGCAAGTGGGCGTAGTAGAGACCGCCAGGCGGCGCGCTCAGATGCTTGTCGCGGCCGGCCTGCTCGGCCAGTGCGACGATGCGCTCGCGGCTCAGTATCTGATCGCCCGGTTGCGGCTTGCGCAGGATTTCCGGGTTGTTGATCGGATCGGGCGTGAGCGTCGAGATGCGCGAGACGAGCGGCCGGACCACCTGCGACGGCAGATTCATCGAGATCGACGTCAGCGCGACCAGCATCAGCAGAGCCCAGATCCACACGCCGCCCGAGCGGTGCAGATCGAACGTCAGCGCGTAACCGCCGCGCTTCACGCGGAACGCCAACGACTTGCGCCACGCCTTCACGCTCGGAAACGACAGGAACAGCGCGATCATGCTGTCGAACAGCCACACGATGCCGACGATCCCCATCAGCCACGTACCGGTGTCGAAGCCGCCGGCGAACGGCAGATGCAGCGTGTAGTGCAGCTTGTAGATGAACGGAATCAGATTGAGCGGCGCAAGCGACACGGCGCCCCATTCGCGCCGTCCCTGGATTTCGGCGGTGACCGGATCGACGGCGATCTGGTTGAACTCGAGCGGGTAGGGCTGTTGGGTCGCCGGGTCGATGCGCGGCAGCACCATCATCTGCAGCGTGTGTCCCGGCTCGATTTCGAGCGGCAGATAGGTGACCTGCAGGCGCGGATCGGCAGCTTCGACGCGGCGCGCAAGTTCAAGGCTGGACAGCGTTGGTCCGCTGCTGCGGGCCTGATAGAACGACGGATTCAGCGCGGAATCGAGCGCATGGTCCCACGCGATGATCGCGCCGGTGAGGCCGGCGACGAACAGGAACAGCGCAGTGCCGATGCCGAACCAGCGATGCAGACGGACGAGCTGGCGTCTCATGCGCGGGCCGGCGGGAACGAGCGGACAGTCGAACGGAAAGCGGAGCGTGGCGTCACGAGGCGAACATTTGTAAATGGGAATTGTTCGCATCTTAGGGGCTTGCACGTTCCACCGCAAGTGTTCTGTCAGGAAACGGAGCGCGCGACGCTTTGCCGGCGACACGATTCGCGCGGATGCAAAAAGCGGCACCGCAGTGCCGCTTCGTGGTGGATGACCGCGTGTGACCGATCATTCGCTGGGTGTGAGCGGTCACACCAGCCGCAAATAAATCAGCTCCCGCTTGATGTACGCATAGAAAATCGGCGCGGCGATGACCCCGGCGATCCCGAACGCCGCTTCCATCACCAGCATCGCGATCAGCAGTTCCCAAGCGCGCGCCTCGATCTGGCCGCCGACGATCCGCGCGTTCAGGAAGTATTCGAGCTTGTGAATCAGGATCAGGAATACCAGCGACATCACCGCCGCCGGAAAGCTGACCGACAACGCGACCGCGACGATGATCGTGTTCGAGATCAGATTGCCGATCACCGGCAGCAGCCCGACGATGAACGTGATCAGCACCAACGTTTTCGACAGCGGCAGCTGATCGTGGAAGATCGGCAGGATCAGCAGCAGGAAGATCGCGGTGAAGACCGTGTTGAGCGCGGAAATCTTCACCTGCGCGAATACGATGCGGCGGAATGCGTCGGCGAAGCGGGTGACGCGCGTGACGAACGCGGTGGACAGCGGCAACCGCTGCACGTGGTTCTGCGCGCCGACCGCGATGATCGCGCCGATCACCATGCCGAGCAGCACGTGGGTGAAACCGCGCGCGGCGGTCGTGCCGCTTTGCTGCAGCATGTTCGCGTGGGTCTGCATCAGTTCGGCCGCGCGCGTCTTCATCTGCTCGGTGTCGACCGGCAGATAGCTGGCGATGAACTGCGGAATCCGGCCGCGCGCCTGGTCGATCAGCTGCATCGCCTGATCGAGCAGGTTCTGCACGCTCGGCACGTCGTTCTCGATGCGCGACGTGACCGCGAGCGTGAGGCCCGTCAGCGCGCCGACGATCACCGCCGACAAGAACACCACCGCGAGCCAGCGCGCCCGCTTGCTCGACATGTGCCGCTCGATGCGCGGCGCGATCATGTGCACGAGCTGGAACACCAGCAGCCCGGCGAGCAGCGCGCCGAGCAGATGCAGTGCGATCACCGCCCACATGCCGAGCAGCGTGACCACATAGCTGCCGATTTCGACCGCCGACAGCTTCGGCAGGCTCATGTCGCTGGTCAGCCTGACCGGGCGCGGGCGCAGGTCCTGCACCCGGTCGCGATCTTCTTCGCGCGCCTGATTACGCTTGGCCATGGCTTATTCCGTCTCCAACCTTCGGTAGTGCAGCGTTACTTTGCGGCGGCGGTGCGCTTGAGCAGCGGCGCCAGATATTTGCCGGTAAAACTTGCCTTCGACTTCGCGACCTGCTCGGGCGTGCCTTGCGCGATGATCTGCCCGCCGCCCGCGCCGCCTTCAGGACCGAGATCGATGACCCAGTCGGCAGTCTTTATTACATCGAGATTATGTTCGATGATCACGACGGTATTACCCTGGTCGCGCAACCGGTGAATCACTTCGAGCAGCAGCGCGATGTCGTGAAAATGCAGGCCCGTGGTCGGTTCGTCAAGGATGTATAGCGTGCGACCGGTATCGCGCTTGCTCAGTTCCAGCGACAGTTTCACGCGCTGCGCCTCGCCGCCCGACAGCGTGGTCGCCGACTGGCCCAGCCGGATATAGCCCAGACCCACGTCCAGCAAGGTTTTCAGCTTGCGCGCGACGACCGGCACCGCCTTGAAGAAGTCGTACGCATGCTCGACGGTCATGTCGAGCACTTCGCTGATGTTCTTGCCTTTGTACAGCACGTCGAGCGTTTCGCGGTTGTAGCGCTTGCCGTGGCAGACGTCGCACGGCACGTAGACGTCGGGCAGGAAGTGCATTTCGACCTTCAGCACGCCGTCGCCCTGGCAGGATTCGCAGCGCCCGCCCTTCACGTTGAACGAGAAGCGGCCCGGATCGTAGCCGCGCTCCTTGGCGGCCGGCACGCCCGCAAACAGTTCGCGGATCGGCGTGAACAGGCCCGTGTAGGTGGCGGGATTCGAGCGCGGCGTGCGGCCGATCGGCGACTGGTCGACGTTGATCACCTTGTCGAAATGCTCGAGGCCCTCGATCGACTCGTGCGGCGCCGGCTCGGTGGACGAGCCGTACAGGTGCTGCGCGACCGCGTGATACAGCGTGTCGTTGATCAGCGTCGATTTGCCCGAGCCGGACACGCCGGTCACGCAGGTGAGCAGACCGACCGGCAGATCGAGCGTGACGTTGTGCAGGTTGTTGCCGTACGCCTCGACGATGCGCAGGCGCCGCTCGTCGGGCTCCTTGCGCTCGTCGGGATAGACGATCGTGCGCGCGCCGGACATGTACTGCCCGGTCAGCGACGCCGCGTTCTTCTGCACCTCTTTCGGCGTGCCTTCGGCGATCACCATGCCGCCGTGCTCGCCGGCGCCCGGCCCCATGTCGACCACGTAGTCGGCCATGCGGATCATGTCTTCGTCGTGTTCGACGACGATCACCGAGTTGCCGAGGTCGCGCAGGTGCTTGAGCGTGGAGATCAGCCGGTCGTTGTCGCGCTGATGCAAGCCGATCGACGGTTCGTCGAGCACGTACATCACGCCGGTCAGCCCCGAGCCGATCTGCGACGCGAGGCGGATACGCTGGGCCTCGCCGCCCGACAGCGTTTCGGCGCTGCGCTCCAGCGACAGGTAATCTAGCCCGACGTTATTCAGGAACATCAGCCGCGCGACGATTTCTTTTACGACCTTGTCGGCGATCTCGCGCTTCGAGCCTTCGAGGCGCAGCGTCTGGAAATAGCCGAGCGCGTCGCGCAGCGGCCAGCCGCTGATCTCGAAGATGCCGCGCGCGTCACCGTCCGCGCCGATGCGCACAAAGCGCGCTTCACGGCGCAGGCGCGTGCCGGCGCAGGCCGGGCACGCCTGGTTGTTCTGATACTTCGAGAGTTCCTCGCGCACCGCGGCCGAATCGGTTTCGCGGTAGCGCCGCTCCAGATTCGGGATGATCCCTTCGAACACGTGCTCGCGTACCGACGTGCGGCCGCGCTCGTTGATGTACGAGAACGGGATTTCCTGCTTGCCCGAACCGTACAGCAGGATCTTGCGCACTTTCTCCGGCAGGTCCTCGAAGGCCGTGTCGATGTCGAAGTCGTAGAACACCGCGAGGCTCTGCAACATCTGGAAGTAGAACTGGTTGCGCCGGTCCCAGCCCTTCACCGCGCCCGCCGCGAGCGACAGCGACGGATGCGCGACCACCCGCTTCGGATCGAAGAAGGTGATCTGGCCGAGGCCGTCGCATTCCGGGCACGCGCCCATCGGGTTGTTGAACGAGAACAGGCGCGGCTCCAGCTCCTGCAGCGAATACGAGCAGATCGGGCAGGCGAACTTCGAGCTGAACAGATGTTCTTTGTCCGTATCCATTTCGAGCGCGATCGCGCGGCCGTCGGCCAGACGCAGCGCGGTCTCGAACGATTCGGCCAGGCGCTGCTTCATGTCCGGGCGCACGCGCAGACGGTCGACCACGACGTCGATCGTGTGCTTGTCGTTTTTCTTCAGCTTCGGCAGCGAATCGACTTCGTAAATCTTCGCGCTCTCTTCGTTCGCGGTGCCGCCGCCCGAGCGCACCCGGAAGCGCACGAAGCCCTGCGCCTGCATGTCTTCGAACAGATCGGTGTGCTCGCCCTTGCGGTCGGTGACGACCGGCGCGAGGATCATCAGGCGGGTTTCTTCGGGCAGCGCGAGCGCCGCGTCGACCATCTGCGACACGCTTTGCGCTTCGAGCGGAATCTCGTGGTCGGGGCAATAGGGCGTGCCGACCCGCGCGAACAGCAGGCGCAGATAGTCGTGAATTTCGGTGACGGTGCCGACGGTCGAGCGCGGATTGTGCGAGGTCGCCTTCTGCTCGATCGAAATGGCCGGCGACAGACCTTCAATGAGGTCGACGTCCGGTTTTTCCATCAGTTGCAGGAACTGGCGCGCATAGGCCGACAGACTTTCGACGTAGCGCCGCTGTCCTTCCGCATACAGCGTATCGAACGCCAGCGACGATTTGCCGGAGCCGGAAAGCCCCGTGATGACGACGAGCTTGTGACGCGGTAAGTCGAGATTGACGTTCTTCAGGTTGTGGGTGCGAGCCCCACGAATACGGATTTGTTCCACGGATTTATTCCATGAACTGCGCCATGAACTGCGGCAAAGGGGAGGAGGCCAAACCTGCTACTATAACGACTTTTCCAGACCGCCGTTACGGCTTCCTGACAACGGGAACGAGGCGCGAGGGCAGGTTCGGGTCGGACTGTAGAGTTGTCGCCTGGCGCGACGGGCGGCACGGCGGGGCGCCGCGGGGAAGTGGTCTAACTGGGGCCGTTTTCCGCGACTACAAGACGCCAACTCTGTGCCGGCAGTCACGGCTGTCCCCCACGGGCTCGCCGCCCGGTTCATTCAAACAACGCTTCCGATGTCCAATCCGTCAGCCGTCTCCACACGCATGAGCGCGCCCGAGTTGCGCGCGACCGTGTCGCTTGCCGCCATCTTCGCTTTGCGCATGCTCGGTCTGTTCATGATCATGCCGGTGTTCTCGATCTATGCGAAAACCATCCCGGGCGGCGAGAACGTGCTTCTGGTCGGCATCGCGCTCGGCGCGTACGGCGTCACGCAGTCGATGCTCTACATCTTCTACGGCTGGATCTCCGACAAGGTCGGCCGCAAGCCCGTGATCGCGACCGGCCTGCTGATTTTCGCGATCGGCAGCTTTGTCGCGGCGGGCGCGCACGACATGACGTGGATCATCGTCGGGCGAGTGATTCAGGGGATGGGCGCGGTTTCTTCGGCGGTGATCGCGTTCATTGCCGATCTGACCTCGGAGGAGCATCGCACCAAGGCGATGGCGATGGTCGGCGGCAGCATTGGTATTTCGTTCGCGGTCGCGATCGTCGGCGCGCCGATCGTGTTTCACTGGCTCGGCATGAGCGGCCTGTTCACGCTGGTCGGCATCTTCGCGATTCTGGCGATCGGCGTGGTGCTGTGGGTCGTGCCCGATGCGCCGAAGCCGGTGCACGTGCGCGCGCCATTCGCCGAAGTGCTGCACAACGTCGAGCTGCTGCGCCTGAATTTCGGCGTGCTGGTGCTGCACGCGACGCAGACCGCGCTGTTTCTCGTCGTGCCGCGCATTCTCGAAGCCGGCGGCCTGCCGGTCGCGTCGCACTGGAAGGTTTATCTGCCGGTGATGGGGCTGTCGTTCGTGATGATGGTGCCGGCGATCATCGCCGCCGAAAAGCGCGGCAAGATGAAGATCGTGCTGCTGTCGGCCATCGGTCTTATCCTGATCGGCCAATTGTTATTGGGCGTCGCTGCGCATACGATTCTGAGTGTGGCGGCGATCCTCTTCGTCTACTTCCTCGGCTTCAATATTCTCGAGGCGTCGCAGCCTTCGCTGGTGTCGAAGCTGGCGCCCGGCACCCGCAAGGGCGCCGCGGCCGGCGTGTACAACACCACGCAGTCGATCGGTCTCGCGATGGGCGGGATGATCGGCGGCTGGCTGCTCAAGGTGGACGGGCAGAGCGCGGTGTTCTTCGCGTGCTCCGGGCTGGTATTTTGCTGGCTTATAATCGCCGCGAAGATGAAACCGCCGCCGCGTAGGGCGTAACGCAGCGTACCCGGGAACCCCACCCGAATCATCCAGAACTCACCCGGCGGCGGGCAGAGGCGCTGTTCCGGTCTCGGGCCTGCCGGCCATGGGACGCGAACCGCGAAGGGCCGCGCCGCCTGCAACAGGAATCAACAGGAGAAATCATGGCATCCGTGAACAAGGTCATTCTCGTCGGCAACCTCGGAGCCGATCCGGAAGTCCGCTATCTTCCGAGCGGCGACGCAGTGGCGAATATCCGCCTCGCGACGACCGACCGCTACAAGGACAAGGCATCGGGCGAGATGAAGGAAGCCACCGAGTGGCACCGCGTCGCGTTCTTCGGCCGCCTCGCCGAGATCGTCAACGAATATCTGAAGAAAGGCTCGTCGGTGTACCTCGAAGGCCGTATCCGCACCCGCAAGTGGCAGGCGCAGGACGGCACCGACCGTTACTCGACCGAGATCGTCGCTGAACAGATGCAGATGCTCGGCGGCCGTGGCGGCGCGTCGATGGGTGGCGGCGACGAAGGCGGTTATAGCCGCGGTGAGCCGTCGGAGCGCAGCGGTGGCGGCGGTGGTGGCCGCGCTATGTCGTCCGGTGGCGGCGGCTCGCGCGGTGGCAGCGGCGGCGGTTCGAGCCGTCCGAGCGCGCCGGCTGGCGGCGGGTTCGATGAGATGGATGACGACATTCCGTTCTAAGCCGTTTCCGAGCTACACAGCTTTTCGCTGAGCAGAATCACCAAAGCCCGCTTCCCAAAAGGAAGCGGGCTTTTTTACGCCATAACGTTGCGCCGCGCTTGCATATTCGCCCTATGACGCTCAGCGCATCAAATGCGCCAACGTATCCCGCAACGGCCCACTCGATACCACGATCGGCCCGGAAAACGGCGTATCGAGATCGACGATCACATAAACCGCCGAAGCAATCGACACCGCGCCCAGCATGATCGTCACCAGCGCCAGCGCATTACGCGGCGCGATCAATCCGAAGCTCAGAAAAATCACCCCGAGCCAGAACGTCAGCGTCTTGAAGAACGGCCGCGAGATCGAGCTATGTGCTTCCTCGATCAGCTTCCAGCGCGCATCGACGACGCGCCGGTATTGCGTCAGCGCATCGTCGAGCGCGCGTTGTTGCAGCGAATCGTGCGCGCGCAGTTGCCGCAACTCGCGGCCCACCGTCGTCAGCATGTCGCCGAGCCGCACGTTCTCCAGTTTTTCCGGCGTGTCGGGCGCTCCGAGATCGCGCGGATAGTCGCCGGCCGGCGCCGCCTCGTGCGGCCACGTCGATGCGATCGCCGCCGCCGTGTACTGGCGCAGCAGCTGCCGCGACTTGTCGGCGGCGCTGCCGAGTTCGCGCAACGTCGTATCGAATTCGATCAGCTCGGCCGCATAGGTGCGCAGATCGTTCGACGCGGTATCGAAGCCCGCTTTCGCCGATGCGGTCATCAACCCCAACACCAGCGCCGCGAACGTCACCAGCATGCCGATCACCAGTTGCACGAGCTGGACCGTCTCGTGCGCCTTGTGTTCCTCCGGCAGCAGCGGCCGCACGCCGACGCCGATGCCGGTCGCGATCAGCAACAGCGCGAACACGAGGACTGCCGAACCGATTTCCGACATTGAGCGCTCCGAAATAAAAGCGGGCATCGATCACTTTATTGATTTAGCTCAAGCGGCAGATGCGATCAACCATAAAGTTTTCGCCGGGCCGGCCGTAGTTGCGGAATGTGGTGATTGCTTACATTTCAATAAAGTTGCGGACCGGGCCATCTGGGCGTGGAGCGCAGCGCGCGCAGCCGGAGCGCTGTTGGAGACAGCCGTGAGCGCCGGCCGCGCGGCCCGATGGAGACCCGTCCGATGTTGAAGAAGCTGTCGATTCGCACCAGCCTCACGCTGATGATCGTGTTTTTCGGCCTCGCGCTGTTGCTTGGCGCCGCGGCTGGCTTGCTGTCGCTGCGCTCGGCAAATATGTCGCTGCAGCAGATGTACACGGTCGATACCCCCGCCGTCGCCGACCTCGAAGGCAGCTCGGGCCAACTGCTGCGCCTGCGTCTGGCGCTGGCCACTTACGCGTCGCTCGCCGCGCTCGGCGATGAGGACGGCGCGAACGCGGTACTCAAGCGTTTCGATCAGTACCGCAAAGCATCGGACGAGCGGCTTGCCCACTATCTGAACAAGGCCGGCACCGATACCGATCAACAGCGTCTGATCGCGGACATGCAGCAGCGCCGCGACACCTTTCTGCGCGACGGCGTCGAGCCGGCGTTGGCCGCGCTGAAGTCGGGCGACACCAACGCGTTCCAGCAACTGCAGGCGCACAAGCTGCCGTCGCTGTACAGCGCATACGAAAAAGCGATGCTCACGCTCGAACAGTTGCAGCTCGATCACGGCGCGCAGCGCTATCAGGATGCGCAGAATCTGTTCTACGCGATTTGCACGACGGTCGCGATCGGCATGGTGCTGTCGCTGCTCGGCGCGTGGCTGTGCCGCGCGGTGCTCGTGCGCGCGATCGTCCGCCCGGTTGATGCGACGATCGCGCAGTTCGAGCGCATCGCGCAAGGCGATCTGACCGGCCGCATCGACGTCGCCGGCGACAACGAAATGGGCCGTCTCGCGGCCGCGCTGCGCAAGATGCAGGTGTCGCTGGTCGAGACCGTGAACTCGGTTCGTCAGGGCACCGAATCGATCGACACCGGCGTCAGCGAAATCGCCGCGGGCAATGCCGATCTGTCGCAACGCACCGAGGAGCAGGCCGCATCGCTCGAAGAAACGGCCGCGAGCATCGAGCAGTTGACGTCGACGGTCAAGCAGACCGCCGACAACGCGAAGCAGGCGAGTTCGCTCGCACAGGGCGCGTCGACGCTGGCCGCGCAGGGCGGCGAGCTGACCGGGCAGGTGGTCGGCACGATGCACGAGATCGTCGACGACTCGCGGCGGATCGCCGATATCGTCGGCGTGATCGAGGGCATCGCGTTTCAGACCAACATCCTCGCGCTGAACGCGGCGGTCGAAGCCGCGCGCGCGGGCGAGCAGGGGCGCGGTTTCGCGGTGGTCGCGAGCGAGGTGCGTTCGCTCGCCCAGCGAAGCGCGGCGGCGGCCAAGGAGATCAAGGGCTTGATCGATGCATCGACCGCGCGGGTCGAGCAGGGTTCGCAACTGGTCGAGCGTTCGGGCACGACGATGTCCGAGATCGTCGCGGCGATCGCGCGCGTCAGTTCGATCATGGGCGAGATCGCGGCGGCCGCGCTCGAACAGAGCACCGGCATCGATCAGGTCAATCTGGCGGTCGCGCAGATGGACGAGGTCACGCAGCAGAACGCGGCGCTGGTCGAACAGGCTGCCGCCGCGGCGGGTTCGCTGGAAGAGCAGGCGCGGCGTTTGACGGCGGCGGTCGCGGTGTTTCAGACCGGCAGCGGGGCGCGGGCGGGAACCGCGGCGGCCGGTCGGCACGCTACGAGCGTTGCCGCCGGCTCGAAGCTCGAGGAAGCACTGGCGATAGCGTAATCGTCATGCGCAGATTCGTAGTGGCGCTGCGCATCGCACCGTCACTGCCGCGCTACTGCAGCGCCGCGTAATACTTCGCAACGCTATCTATTTCCTCTTCCGTCATCTGCCGCGCGACATTGCGCATCTGCTCGTTGATGTCGTTGTGCCGCGCGCCGGAAGCGAACGCGCGCAGTTGCGCGGCCAGATAATCGGCCGACTGTCCGCCGAGCCACGGCGCCGCGCCCTTGCGATCGAGCTGGCCATGGCAGGCCGCGCACGGCGCGATATTGCGCGCCGGGTCGCCCTGCATCACGAGCCGCACCGCGGTCGCATCCGGCTGCGCGCCGGCGCGGATTTTCTCGGCCGCTGGCGGCCGTTCGAGCGACGCGTAGTAGTTCGCCAGATCGCGCAGATCCTGATCGCTGCGCGCCGCGATGATCGCCTGCATCACCGCGCTGGGCCGCTGGCCGCTCTGGAAATCGCGCAGTTCCTTGTACGTGACGTCCGCATACTGACCGGCGAGCGCGGGCGCGGTGACCTGCACGGTGCCGAGCACGCCGTGGCACATCGAGCAGTGCTGGTTCGCGAGCGTCGCGCCGCGGCCGATCGAGTCGGCGGCCGCGCGTGACGAGCTTCCCGGCGGCAACACGACCACGTCGCTCGGCACGTGGCCCGTCGCGTTGCCGCTGTACCAGCTCGACGGCACGCCGGCCGCGCCGCAGATCCGCGCCCACAAGCCGAGGTCGCCGAACGCGCTGCTGGCCGACGGCAACCACACGAAGCCGATCAGAATCGCGACGAGCGCAAGCGCGACCGTGCCGCCGACGCTCCACGCGAACCACGGATTGCGCAAGCTGAACAGAGGATGTTCGTTCATCGCTGCGCTCCGATGACGACCGCCGGCACCGACGTCTGCGGCAGTCTGAGCAATTGCAGGATCGGCACGCTGTAGTTGACGACCGTCAGCCCGATCATCAGCGCGACCCACAAGCCGAAGCTGTTGAGCGCGACCGGCACGCGCTCGACCGGCTGCGCTGCGCTCGCGAAGCGGAACGCCTGCGGCTGCACGACCGGGCCGAATTGCGACTTCGCGAGGATGTAGATGAACAGCAGTCCCGACACCAACAGGATCAGGCCGCCGACCGCCGATACCCCGACCCAGAACCCCTGTCCCGCGACGCCGCTCATCGCATAGTCGTAGTAGGCCATCCGGCGCGGCGCGCCGAGCAGACCGACCCAATGCCACGGGAGCGTCACGACCATCATGCCGATGAACCACAGCCACAGTTGCGTGCGTATCAGCTTCGCCGCGACGATCGCGCGGCCGGTCAGCTGCGGCCACAGTTCGTACGCAATCGCGAAGTACATGATCACGATCGCGCCGCCGAAGATCAGATGGAAGTGGCCGGTCACCCACTGCGTGTTGTGCACGGTCGAGTTCAGCTGATAGCTCATGTTGATCAGCCCGCCCGCGCCGCCGAAGCCAAGCATCACGAACGAAAACGCGACCACCAGCATCATCGGATTGCGCCACGGCAACGCGGCGATCCAGCCGAACGCGCCTTTGCCGCCGCGCAGCCGGCCGGCGATTTCGACCGATGCGCAGATCGTGAACACGGTCAGCAGCGTCGGCACCGACACCATCCCGGTGAACACCGCGTGCACGAACTTGAAGCCGGCGCCGACCTGCGGATCGACGAACAGATGGTGGATGCCGATCGGCATCGCGAACACGAGAAACAGAATGAACGACACGCGCGCCATCGAATCGCTGTACAGCCGTCCGCCGATCGCGCGCGGCACCAGCGTGTAATACGCGATGTAGGCGGGGAACAGCCAGAAGTAGACGATCGCGTGCAGCGTCCACGAGAACAGCAGGCGCGCGAGGCCGGCGTCGATCGTATGGGCGAAGCCGAGCGCAACCGGCAGGATCTGGAACAGGATTTCGAGCGCCGCGCCGACCGCGGTCCACGCCCACAGATACGCGCCGGCCACGTTCGCGAACATCGCGAGCGGCACCGGCTTGCCGGGGTTCGCGCGCTTCCAGATGCGCAGATTCACGTGCATCAGCGCGACCCAGATCCACGAGCCGACCACCACCAGCACGACGCCGAGGTAATAGAACGGACTGCCAATCATCGGCGGATAGAACGTGTACAGCACCGACGCCTTGCCGAGCGCGACTGGCGCCATCGCCATCACCGCGCCGACCAGCAGCAGGTAGAACGCGGCCCACGCCCATTTGAGGCCGACGAGGCGCTGCGCGAGCGCGAGTTCGACGATCGCGTAGCCGAAGCCCATCGCGACCAGGGTCGGCATCACGTAGGCCATCACCGAGCCGTGCGCGGTCACCGACCGGTAGTACAACTCGGGGTCGCCGATCCACGGCGCGAGCGGGCTGCGCACCACCATCTGCCAGGCGCCCAGGCACAGCGCGATCGCGAACGTGATGAAGGCGAGCCAGAAATGCGCGAGAACGAGTCGCTTAGCGTGGAACACAGCTCAGCCTCCGTGATTGTTTGGCCTGCTCGAAGAAGGCGGCTTTATCGATCACTTTCACGTGCGCCCACATGGTCTGGTGACCGAAGCCGCAGAACTCGTGGCACGGCATCACGTGCTCGGCGGGGCGGTCGAAGCGCGCGTTCAGCGTCGCCACGTAGCCGGGCACGACCATCGTGTTGATGTTGGTGTCGGCGATCACGAGGCCGTGCACGACGTCCGCGCTGGTGGTGCGGATCGTGATCGGCGTGTCGGCCGGCACCAGCAGGCATTGCGGCGTGAACGAATACTGCTGCGCGATGAACCGCACGAGCACCGAGCCGTCGGGCTGCACCGCGCTGCCCAGGTTGTCTTCGACGAATTCGCCCGACAGTTGCAGGCGCGCCGGATCGATGGTCTCGACGCGCGACGGCGGCATCATCGCCCAGTGCACGCCGGAAAACACGATGATCGCGAGCATCAGCACGATCAGCGCGCTTGCGTAGATGGCCCAGCGCCGCTCGGCGCGCAGCGCGACCGCGTGGCCGCTGTCCGGGTGATTGGAGTCGGTCGACATGGTCAGTGAATGATGCCGCGCGGTAAAAACGCGAAAAAGTAGAACGCGAACCAGATCGCCATCATGATCACCGTGGCGACGCCGGCCAGCGCGATGGCGCCGCCGGGGCCGGCCCGCACCACGCGTTCGACTTCGTCGTCGGTCGGCGGGGCGGCGCTGTGCGGGTCGTTCGCTTCCATCTCGATGGTTCTCCAGTACGGCGCTTCAGACAGTGCTGCGAGGCTGCGCGCGGTCTTGTATGTCACTGCGCGCGTCAGTGCAGCGGCGCCTTGCGCAACTCGTTGACCTCGCGAGCCGTCACCGGCTGGCCGTGATTGCCCCACGCGGTGCGGATGAAGGTGACTACCGCGGCCGCCTCCTCGTCGTTCAACTCCTGGGCGAACGGCGGCATTCCGTACGGATGCGGATTGCGCTTCGTGGCCGGCGGAAAACCGCCGTTCAGCACGATCCGGATCGGATTGACCGCCGAGTCCATTTCGATCGACTGGTTGGCCGCGAGCGGCGGGTAGTGCGGCAGCTCGCCCTCGCCGTTCTCGCCGTGGCAGATCGCGCATTTATCCGCGTAGATCTGCTTGCCGAGCGCGAAGACCTTCGGGTCGGGCGTCGCGCTCGGGCCGCTCTTGCGGCCGCGCACGTCGGGCAGCGATTTCAGATAGACGGCCATCGCGCGGACGTCTTCGTCGGTCAGGTACTGCAGGCTGTGATAGGTGACTTCGGCCATCGGCCCGTAGACCGCGCCGCGCTTCGATACCCCGGCCTGCAACAGATCGACGATGTCATCGATGGTCCAGTCGCCGAGGCCGCCGTCCTTGTCCGAAGTCAGCGACGGCGCATACCAGTTCTGCACCGGAATCAGCCCGCCGGCGAACTGCTCGCGCTCCGACGAGCCGCCGAGCATGTTGATGCGCGTGTGGCACATCGTGCAGTGACCAAGCCCCTGGACCAGATACGCGCCGCGATTCCACTCGACCGATTGGGCCGGATCGGGCTGGAATTCGCCTTCGCGGAAATACAGCGCGCGCCAGCCGTACAGCAACTCGCGCTTGTTGTACGGAAAGCGCAGCGTGTGCTTGCGGTTCGGCTGCCGCACCGGCTCGATGCTCCTGAGGAATGCGAAGATCGCGTTGGAGTCCTCGCGCGTGACCTTGGTGTACTGCGCGATCGGCATCGCCGGGTAGAGCGGCGAGCCGTCCGGCCGCAGGCCGGTGCGCAGCATCTTGAAGAACGCTTCCTCGCTCCACGTGCCGATCCCGTACTGCGGGTCCGGCGTGATGTTCGGCGAAAAGAGCGTGCCGAACGGCGTTTCCATCGCGAGGCCGCCGGCGAACAGCCGGCCGCGCGGCGCGGTGTGACAGGCGATGCAGTCGCCGGCGCGCGCCAGGTATTCGCCGCGCTTGACGATCTCGGGGCGATTGTCGGGAGCAGCCGCGGCCGCCGTTTGAGTGCTTTCCGAGGGCTGCGTCGCGGTGGCCGCCTGCGCGCTGCTCAGCAGCGATGCGTGCAGCAGTTGTGCGAGCACCAGCACGCCGGCGGCGACAAGGTTGACGGTGCGTGCGCGGCGCGGCAGGCCAGCTTGGCGAAGAGTCGGCTTCATTGCGGTTGGCTCCCGCAAGCGAGAGGCAGCCGCTGCGCGGATGCCGGTGCGGGCCGGGGATCGGCCGGGCGCGGCTGGCGCGCGAGCCAGTGCGATACCGCGGCGATGTCGTTGTCGTTCAGCTTCAGCGCGATGGTGCGCATGCAGTCCGGCGCGATCGCGTGACGCGTGCCGGAGCGCCAGGTGCCCATCTGTCCGGCGATATAGCTCGCGTGCAGCCCGAGCAGCCCCGGAATGCCCGGCTGCGTGCCGGTCATGCGCTCGCCGTGACACGCGATGCAGGCCGGGATCTTGCGCGCGGGATCGCCGTGCATCACCAGTTGCTGGCCGGCGGCGAGCAGTTTGGGCGCCACCTCGGTGTGATCGGATTCGGGGTAGGGCGGCTGCAGGTCGGCGAAATACCGGGCGATCTGGCGCAGGTAGTCGTCCGGCAGGAAGGCGAGCAGATAGCCCATCGGCGGATAGGTGCGGCCGCCGTCGCGAAATGCGATCAACTGGTTGAAGAGATACTCGGCCGGCTTGCCGGCGATGCGCGGGAAGTAGTCGTTGTTGCGGCCCTGGCCCTCGACGCCGTGGCACGACGTGCATGCGCGCACGCGCTTGTCCATCTCCGCGGGCATCGTGACGGGCGCCGGGTCCGCCGCGGCACGCGCGGCGCCGCTGCCCAGCAGCTGAAGCACGCACAGCACCAACAGAATCGACGATCCGATAGCTCTGCGATACACACCGGGCCTCGTGGGGAACGTTCTGCCTGGTCGATTAATGCTTCATGCGCGAATGCCGGTTGCGTGACGATTCAGCAAACGGCGCATGAAGGTCTGCCAGCTTTGCTTTATTGCACTTGCGCTTGTATCTGCATTTGGCGCTGCGTTTGGATCCGCGCTAGTACGTGCATTAACAGCTAATCGAAACGGACTTATTCGGGCGGCGAAGTGCTAAAAAACTGATCTGCGACAACGTTCCGTGCTAAATGCGCGTGGGGGACGGCGATTTTCGGGTGCGACGGCGACGCATGAGAGGCTCGAATGCGTGGCAGCGAGTAGCAGGGTGCAGCAATTCAACGGAGGCGTCAATAGAGTTTAGGGCGGAAACAGACACTGCGCTAATTGCCGGTGCCCATAGGCGAAAGCTAAAGAAAGTGGGCCTTTGTTATGGCCGAAGTTATCGGCAATGCCCGAAATAACTGCGTGACATCGATACGTCACGCGAATGTAATTGTTTAATGCATTTCAACGAGTTTGATTCGCATTCGATTTGGCGTGCGTTTGACACCGCATTCGCATTTCAGTGATTTCGCGGATTGCCGCGCATTGCGCGTTACGCGAACAGCCGCCGCAACGCTTCGCGCGCATTGCCGACGAGTTCGCTCTCGCCGGCGCGCGCCGGCAGCAGATGAAATTCGAGCGCCGGCAGCGCGGGCAAACCGATGTTGGCCCCGCACGCGACGACGCCGCCGCCGAGCGACGACTCGTTCAGACAGGAAATGCCGAGCCCTGCTTTCAACGCGAGCTGCAAACCCGCGACGCCCGACGCCGAATGCGACACCACGTACGCGACCTTGTGTTCGTCGAGCAGCCTGACGACGAAGCGCTGCAACTGGCAGGTGGTCGGCAGCAGCACCAGTTGATACGGCGCGGCGGGGCGCGAATCGGCATCGGCGGCGCTGGCCCACAACAGTTTTTCGCGCCGTACCGCGGTGCTGGCGGCGCGGCTGCCCGCGGCGGCGCGCGCAGCGCCCGGGCCGCTGACGAGGCGCGCCGACAAACCGATGTCGAACGACGCGTGATCCTGCGCGCCGCTATCGATCACCGTGCTCGGCAGCACGGTCACATGCAGCTTCAGCCGCGGATGCTGCTCCGAGAACGTCTTGAGGATTCGCGCGATGTCGTGCGGGCGGTAGTAGTCGGTGATTGCGATGCGCAGCTCGCCGTCGAGCGCGCGACCCTGCAGGTCGTCGAACGCCGCTTCGTTCATCGCGAGGATACGGCGCGCGTGTTCGAGCAGACGCGCGCCGGCCGGCGTCGTGCTGACGCCCTGGCGGCCGCGCACGAACAGCGGCTGGCCGGCGCGCTCCTCGAGCTTCTTCAACTGCTCGCTGACCGACGACTGCGACAGGAACACCCGCTCGGCGCCCGCCGACACGCTGCCCGAGTCGGCGACCGCGACGAAGGTGCGCAGCTGGGCGAAATCGAAACCGCGTTGACTCATGATTCGGATATTCCGATATGTTAGATCTGAATTTCCGGCTTTTCCGATGGAAAGCCCAGCCGTAGCATACCTCCGAATCATTTGCGGAGGGTGTAATGAACAAGGTGTTTTTGACGGCGCCGGGCGGTTCCCGCCAATTTGGCGTGCAGCATCGGTGGAAAGTGCTGGGCGTCGGCTTTGCCGCGAACGCGAGCTTTTCGGCGGCGTTTTCGGGCATCCCGACCACTGCGGTGTTTTTGCGTTCGGGCTACCACCTGGGCAACCATGAACTTGGTCTGGTGCTCGGCATGCTGGGTCTCGGCATTGCGGTGAGCGAACTGCCGTGGGGGCTGCTGACCGACCGTTGGGGCGATCGGCGGGTGTTGCTGCTCGGCTTGCTGTCGACGGCCGCGGCGCTCGCCGGTCTCGCGTTGTTCGTGTCGCCGGGCTCCGGTTATGTGCCGGGCATGAGCATGCTGGCGCTCGGACTGCTGCTGGTCGGACTGCTCGGCGGCAGCGTCAATGGCTCGAGCGGCCGGGCGGTGATGGCGTGGTTCCGCGAGGGCGAACGCGGCCTCGCGATGAGCATCCGGCAGACCGCGGTGCCGGCGGGCGGCGGACTCGGTGCGCTGGTGCTGCCGCTGCTCGCGTCGCGTTACGGGTTTGCCAGCGCGTATGCGGTGCTCGCGGTGGCCTGCGCGGTGACCGCGTGGTTTGCGTGGCGGTGGTTGCACGAACCCGCGCCAGCGGATGACGCGGCCGCGGAAGTTTCGAACGTGACGCGTGGCCGCAATGCGGTGCAACGCTCTGCGGCGGCAGATCGGCCGAAAACGGCGCACAACATTTCGAAGCCGTCGCACGGCGCGCAGCGGCCGGCAAGCGCCGCGCCGGCGAATGCGGCTGCGGCGCCATCCGGCACCCGCTCGCCGCTGCGCGAACTGTCGATCTGGCGCGTCGCGCTCGGCGCCGGCGCGCTGTGCGTGCCGCAGATCGCGGTGATCACGTTCGGCACTGTGTTTCTGCACGACTTCGGCCGCGCCGGCGTGTTCGCGATCAGCGCGACGATGGCCGCGGTGCAGACCGGCGCCGCGGTCGCGCGGGTCTGGAGCGGCGCATGGACCGACCGGCGCGGCAATCGCCGCGCGTATATGCGGGCCTGCAGTCTGCTGACCGCGCTGCTGTTCGCAGTGCTCGCGCTGGCGACCGGTCTCGCCGGCCTGCATCGCGGCATGAGCGTCGTGCCGTTCGCCGTGCTGCTCGTGCTCGGCGGGGTCAGCGCGTCGGCATGGCACGGCGTCGCGTTCACGGAACTCGCGACGCTCGCCGGCACCCGCCGCGCGGGCACCGCGCTCGCGATGGGCAATACCTGCGTGTTTCTCACGCTGTTTCTGACGCCGCTCGCGATTCCGGCGTTGCTGTCGATAGGGGCGTGGCCGTTGGTGTGGGCGCTCGCGAGCGCCTGTGCGTTGCTCGCGTGGCCGGTGTTGCCGGCCGCGGCGGCGGCATGCGCGATGCGGGCCGCGCGGGTCTGACGCGCTGTACCGCGGACGGTACAGCGAACGGTATCGCGGCCGGTATCGCGGCCGGTACGGCGGACGGTAGGGCGGCAAGCGGCACCGCTCGTGAGCCGCTGCCCGCCGCCCGGCAGTCCTCCGTAATTAACAGTTGTTTGCAGCGACATAGGATCGTTCCGATTGCCGCGACGGTGTCAGGGTGATGTGATGGCTTGCCCGCCAGCGCCTGGCTGCGGGGCGGCAGCGGCGTCGTGCGCGGATCACGCGGCGCTGCCTGCGCGCTAACCCACCTCTGACAACGAGCGAGAACAATCGTGGCGAATCTTCGAATCATTCTGGCTGACGACCATCCCTTCGCACTGCTGGGCTTCAGATCGACGCTGGCGGCTTGCAAGGATATTTCCATCGTCGGCGAAGCGCCCACGCCCACCGCGTTGCTCGCGCTGCTGCTGCGCACGCCGTGCGACGTGCTGGTCGTCGACCTGTCGATGCCGGAGACCCCCGGCGTCGAGGAGGACGGTGTGGACCTGATCAAGCGCATCCGCAACACGCGGCCCGCGCTGCGCCTGCTGGTGATGACCGCGCAGACCAACCCCGCGATCCTGCGCACGGTCGCCGCGGACGGCACCGTCAGTCTGTACAGCAAAAGCGACTCGCTCGCCGAACTGCCCGACGCGATTCGCGCGTGCGCGCGCGGGGGGCGTCACCTGAGCCCGTCGATGAGCGTGGCGCTCGAGCGCGCCTATCGGGACGGCAGCATGCTGGTCGGCGCGCTGCTGCTGACCAAACGGCAGAGCGAGATTCTGCGCCGGCTGGTCGACGGCGAGACTATCGACGAGATTGCGCTGGCGCTCGGCTGCCGGCGTCGCGCGGTCGCCAATCAGAAGCGTGAAGCGATGGCGCGGCTCGGCGTGCGCGACGAAGCCGCGCTGTTTTCGCGGATCCGCAGCAACGGGATGCTGTTTCACTGGCGCGAGCGCGAGTCCTGAACGGCGCTTCACCGGCTCAGCGGCGGCGAGGACGGTCCTCGACCGCCACCACCAATAACCGCCCCCAATGACCGTCACCCATAGCGGGCGGCGCGCGCACGCGCCAGCATCGTTGTCGACAGGATTCGGGGATGCTCCGTTGCGGGTAGCAGGGCTTGCCGGCAACGCAACAAAAAGAAAGAACAAGACAACGCATGAGAAAACTGCAAGTCGCACTGTCGCCGCACGACGGCTCGATGAGCGCGCGCGAGTGGGAAGTGTTCCAGCTCTATGCGCAAGGCCTGCCGGTGCGTGAGATCGCCGCGCGTCTGCACTGCAGCGTCAAGACGGTCAGCACGCACAAGCGCACCGCGATGCGCAAGCTCGGCCTCGATACGGAAGCCGAGCTGGCGAGGTACGCGAGGCAGATCGGATTGCTCCAGCTGATTTGATCTGGCGCAAACGTGATTCGATCATTCGCTTTTTTAGTACGAATACCGCACCCGACGGAGATTTCGTAGGACTTTTCCGATTGGCTGCCTGGGATGGCACCTCCTACATTGACCGCCTGACCGAAGCGCGTCGTTCGCGTGTTCCGCGATGCGGCAAATGCTTCGGCTTTTTCTTGATCCTGAGCTTCATCGTCCTGCGTTTCATCGCGTGCGAATACGGATCGGGAAATCGGCAGCGGATGCTTCGCGCAAGCGCGCGGCGCGTTCCGTTTTATGGCTGAACGAACAGGAGGGCGGATGGCTGGATTAGGCAAGCGATTGGGGTGCGAAGCGATGGGCACGGCGTGGCTCGTGTTCATCGGCTGCGGCAGCTCGGTGCTCGATACTCACCGGGTTCTGCAAGGCAGCGGCGTGCTGGAAATGTCGCTGGCATTTGGTCTGGCGCTCGTCACCGCCAGTTACGCGTTCGGCAAGGTGTCCGGCGCGCATTTCAACCCCGCGGTCACGGTCGGTTTCGCGGTCGCGAATCGCTTTCCGGTGCGCGACCTGCTGCCCTACATCGCCGCGCAGATTCTCGGCGCGTTGCTGGCCGCCGCGTTGCTCGCTCACATCGCGAGCGGGCGGCCGGGGTTCGAGCTGGCGGCGAGCGAATTCGCGGCGAACGGCTTCGGCGCCCATTCGCCCGCCGACTATCCGTTGCAGTCGGTGTTGGTGCTGGAGTTCGTGCTGTCGTTCGCGTTCGTCGCGGCGTGCCTGCTGACCGTCGCGCGCAAGGAGCTCGCGCCGCTGGCGCCGTTCATCTGCGGCTGCTCTCTGATGCTCGTCTACCTGATTTCGATTCCGGTCACCAACGGCTCCGCCAATCCTGCGCGCTCGACCGCTCAGGCGCTGTTCGTCGGCAACTGGGCGCTCGATCAGCTGTGGCTGTTCTGGGCCGCGCCGCTGGCCGCGGCGATTGCGGCCGGCCTGCTGGTGTCGTTTTTGAAGGGGCCGCCGGAGGTATCGGCACAGGCGCAGCGCGCCGACGGTCAGGTCGACCTCGCATGAGCGGGCAGCGCAGTGGCCGGCGCGTGGCCAACGCGGGTTGGTTGCGCGCGGCGGCGCGGCTGGCGGGGCGGTTCGCGTTACCGCGTTGGCTTGCCTGCGCTTTGCTGCTGGCTGCTTATGGCATCGCGGTACCGCCGGCCGCTGGCGGCGCGTCGCAGGGGCCGGCCGAACGCGCGGCGAGCCCCTTTCCCGCGCGCCTGACGGTCGGCATTCTCGCGGACGGCTGGCCGCCGTTCGACATCTCGCGGGACGGTCAACTGACCGGCATGAGCGGCGAGCTGCTGCGCGCGCTGGTGGGGCCGGACGTCGTCATCGAGACGAAGACGTTTGCCGACCTCGCGCAGATGCTCGCGGCCGCCTGCGCCGGCCAGGTCGATCTGCTGGCCAGCCTTCCGCGCACGCCCGAACGCGAACGCTGCCTGAGCTTCACCGCCCCGTATTTCCGCTCGTCCGTGTCGGCGGTCGTGCGACGCGGCGACGACCGTCACGCGAAACCGGCCGTGCCGGCCGGCACGCGGATCGCGGTCGAGCGCAGTTTTTCGCGCGAACGCCTGCTGCGCGCCGGGATGCCGCGCGCCGAACTCGTCACGTTTGCGAACACGCGTGAAGCGCTCGACGCGGTGCTGCGCGGCGCCGCCGACATCTACTTCGGCTCGACCGCGGTCGTCCAGTTCGAACTGGCGACCGACGCGTTTCGCGATCTGCGCGTGGCCTACGAGCAGCGCGGTAGCGCGCTCGACGTGCGCATCGCGGTGCCGCTCGCGCGCTCGGCGTTGCGCGATCAACTCGATCGCGCGCTCGCCGCGCTGAACCCGGCCGAAGCCGCGGCGATCCGCGCGCGCTGGCTGTCGGTCGACTTCGACGCGCGCTCGCTGCCGTCGGTGCTGTCGCTGCCGGATGCGCCGGGGTTCCGGCTTAGCGCGGACGAAAAGCGTTGGCTCGGCGCGCTGCCGCCGTTGCAGATCGGCTTCGACAGCGACTGGCATCCGTTCAGCTACGTCGACGGTCGCGGCCGGCCCGCCGGCCTGACCGCCGACTACCTCGCTTACCTGAGCAGCACGCTGGGCATCCAGTTCAGGCGCGCGCGCATCGACGACTGGGGCGCCACCGTCGAGGCGTTCCGGCGCGGCGAGCTCGCGATGCTGTCCACCGCGTCGAGCCGGGGGCCGCTGCTCGAGGGCGCCAGCCGCAGCCGCGTGTACGAAAGCACGCCGCTGGTGCTGGTTGGGCGCCGCGGCGCGGCGCCTATCAAAAAGCCGGGGGATTTCGCGAGCGCGCGTATCGTGATGTCGTCGCATGTGGCCGACTGGCTGCCTCTCGCGCTCGCGGCGGTGCCGCCCGAGCAGATCGTCGTCGCGCGCAGTGTCGGCGACGCGCTGCGCCAGGTGGCGAGCGGCGAGGCGGACGTGCTGGCCGGCAACGCGGCGGCGATCGGCGCGCAACTGCGACAGGGCTATCAGGGCGTGCTCGAGGAGCTCGGCACGCTCGGCGAAGCCGATTCGCTGTACTTCGCGGTGCGCGAGGACCTGAGCCCGCTCGTCAAGCTGATCGACCGCGCCTTGCAGGCGATGCCCGCCGCCGAAAAGCAGCGCATCCGCGACAAATGGGTGGGCGTCGACGAGCCGGCCGACGCGACGCTGAGCGTGTCGGCGATGCGCCTGCTGCCGGTGCTGATCGGCATCGGCGTCGTGCTGCTGGTCACGCTGCGCGCGTATCTGCTGTTGCAGCGAGAGGTCCGGCTGCGCAAGCAGACCGAGCGCGAGCTCGCGCTGCAGCTCAATTTCCAGGAAACGATGATGAAGACGGTGCCGTATCCGCTCATCGCCAAAGGCCTGGACGGGCGCTACATCGCGATCAACGAGGCGTACGAGAAAGCGTCCGGACTGAGCCGCGCGGCCGTGCTCGGGCGCACCACCACCGAGACCGGCGCGTGGGGCGAGGTCAACAGCCGCAAGCTCGACGACATCACGCGCGAGATTCTGGCCGGCGCGGACACGGCAAAGGTCGAGCTGCAATTCGAGGACGCCACCGGCGACCAGCGGCATGGCGTGTTCTGGACCCGCGTGTGCCACGGCAGCGACGGGCAGCCGGTGTGCGTGCTCGGCACGATGGTCGACATCACCGTGATCCGCCGCGCGCTCGAACGCGCGCGCAAAACCCAGCGGCGGCTGTTCGACGTCACCAGCTCGCTGCCCGCGGTGGTGTTCCAGTTGCGGCGCACGCCGGCCGGCGAGTACTCGTTTCCGTATATCGGCGGCGACACCCGTTCGCTGCTCGGCGCCGCGTGGCGCGGGCAACGCGCGCGGGTCGATTTCCGCCGCGTGGCGGAGGCGGACCGGGCAATGGTGATCGCCGAACTGGAGCGTTCCGCCAGCGCCGCGACGCCGGTGCATATCGAGTTTCGCCTCGACAGCGCGGGGCAGCACAAGTGGGTCCGCGCCGAACTGGTGCCGCGCCGCGACGCGGACGGCGGCGTGATGTGGAGCGGCTACTGGGTCGACGCGAGCGTCGAGCGCGCGCGGGCGGAGGAACTCGCGCGGGCGCGCGACGTGGCCGAGGCGGCCTCGCGTGCAAAAGACGATTTCTTCGCGATGATGAGCCACGAAATCCGCACGCCGATGAACGGCGTGCTGGGTCTCGTCGAAGTGCTCGAACGCACGCCGCTCAGCACCGACCAGAGCGAGATGCTCGGCATGATCGACGAATCGGCGGGCGCGCTGCTGCAGATTCTCGACGACCTGCTCGACTATTCGAAGATCGAAGCGGGCCGGCTCACGCTCGAAGCCGAGCCGCTCGATCTGCGCGAACTCGTCGATAACGCGGTCGGCTTGCTGGCCGGACGCGCTCATGAAAAGGGCTTGCGGGTGCGCGTCGAGATTGCGTCGGAGGTCGGCGCAACGCTGCTCGGCGACAGCGTTCGGCTGCGGCAGATTCTGTTCAACCTGGTCGGCAATGCGATCAAGTTCACTGCCCAGGGCGAGGTGGGCGTGAGCGTGGCGGTGCTCGAAGCGCACGACGCCGTGCCTGCGTCCGCATCCGCGCACCGCTTCGCGCAGACGCTCGAAATGATCGTGCACGACACCGGTATCGGCATTGCGCCGGACGTGCAGGCGCGCCTGTTCGAGCCGTTCGTGCAGGCCGAATCGTCGACCACCCGGCGCTTCGGCGGCACCGGGCTCGGCCTGACGATCTGCCGCAAGCTGATCGAGATGATGAACGGCACGCTCGAATTGCGCAGCGCCCCCGGGTGCGGGACCAGCATGATCGTGCGGCTGACGCTGCCGGTCGTCGCGCGGCACGCTGCGCCTGGCGGCTTGCGCGGCAAGCGCGGCGTCGTGATCGCGAGCGATCCGGGCATCGGTCGCGCTCTGGTGCAGTTCGGCACGGCGCTCGGGCTCGATTTGCACAGCATGGCAGCCGATGTGCCGGCGTTGCGCGAGCGCGCGGCGCTCGCCGACGCGCACCTGCTGTTCGTTTGCGACGGCGTGAAACTCGCGGCGCAGCCCGGTGCGGCGACGCGCATCGTCACGCTGAGCGACGAGCCGAGCCCAACCGGCTACCGGATTCTCGACGGCAACGTGCGACTGAGCGTCAATCCGCTGTCGTTGCGCGGTCTCGTCGCCGCGTGCACGGCCGCGCTGACGGGCGGCACGACGGGCGGCACGACGGCGGCGCGGCACGCGGGCGCAAGGCCGCTGGCGGCGCAACCCGCGATGCCGCCGCCGGATCGCGAACGGGCGCTCGCGCGCGGGCGGCTGATTCTGGTCGCGGAGGATCATCCGGTGAATCAGGAGTTGATTCGTCATCAGCTGGCGTTGCTCGGCTATGCGTGCGACATCGTGAGCGACGGCGCGCAAGCGCTCGCCGCGCTGCGGCGCACGAACTACGGCTGCCTGATCACCGATTGCCACATGCCGAATCTGTCCGGCTATGCGTTGACGCGGCGCATTCGCGCGGACGAGGCGCGCGCCGGCGGCGCGCGGCGTCTGCCGATTCTCGGCATCACCGCGAACACCGCACCCGACGATCTGCGGCAGTGCCGCGAGGCCGGCATGGACGACAGCCTGATCAAGCCGACCCGGCTGGCTACGCTGCGCGACTATCTGAGCCGCTGGTTCGACAGCGACGCCGGCACGGACGGCGACGCAGACGCAGACGCAGACGCAGACGCAGACGCAGACGCAGACGCAGACGCAGACGCAGACGGCGAGCGGCCAGCGGCGCCGGCGCAAGCGCACGCGCACGCGCAGGCGGCCGAAGAGTCGCCAACTGCACCGGCGCTATCGTCAAACGACTCGCCCGCGCTGCGGCCCGACCCCGCCGAACCGTTCGGATCGGCCGATCTCGCGCGAATGATGCGATTGTGGGGGAGTGAAGCGACGGTCAAGGCGCTGCTCGACTCGTTCGTTGCTTCGCTGCGCGACGATCTGAACGCGCTCGCGGCGCTGCTGGAGCAGGCGGAACTGATGGAGCAAGCGAAGCTGACGCCGTTACGCGAATGGCTGCATCGAGTGTCCGGAGCGGCGAGCGTGCTGCAATATGCGCCGCTGGTTCACGCGCTGGACGCATACCGGCAGGACCTCGCCGGAAGCTCGCCCGAGCAGTGGCGCGAGCGGGGTCGCGCGTTGCTCGAAACCATTACTGCGATGCTCGACGGTATCGAACAGCAGACGGCGTTGCTCGGATGACGAAGTGGCTCGCATCGCGCGGACACCGTGATCGCGTGCGCAAAAAACCGGCAATGCAAACGCTGAAGACGAAAAAAAACGCGGCCCGAAAGCCGCGTTAAAGATTTGGAGACATCCTTCGATGAAGGAGTCACTTCTCGCAGGCAGAAGCATACCAGGGATAACGCGACTTATTCATTACGAAATGTGCAATTAACTCTTCGGTTAAATCGCTTGAAACGCGGCGACCGGACCTCCAATCGTGCGCATTCGACACCTGTTTTTACGCACGTTTTGCGCATTGCACGCGCTTTTCGCTGCGAGCCGCATGTTTGAATTGTGCTTGACGATCGATGCGTTCGGCCTCGCGCAGCGGCGTGGCAATCGTGCGCGCAGGCCGGCGGGAGCCGCCCCGCAGCCGCCACCGGCGGCGAACGATTTGCACTAGTATGTGGAAGCTCCGCGCGGCTCAAGCGTCGCCGCGGCGGCGCATCGAAAAGTCCGGAGAAGACCATGCTTACGCTGCGAAAACTGAATTTGGCCGTGTTGTGGTGGGCGCTTGCATCGGGCGTTGCGTGCGCGGATACGGTCGAGTTGAAGGCGGCTCTCGAGCCGTCGAGCGAAGTGCCGCCGCGCGTGAGCCGCGGGCACGGCGTGCTGAACGCAACCTTCGACACCTCCAGCCAATCGCTGCAATGGACCATCACCTACGACGGCTTGAGCGGCCCGGCGACCGCCGCGCATTTTCACGGTCCCGCGCCGGTCGGTCAGAACGCGAAGGTCCAGGTGCCGATCGAGAAGAATGCGCTCGCGAGTCCGATCAAGGGCAGCGCGAAGCTGACCGAGCAGCAGATCACCGACCTGATGGCCGGACAGTGGTATTTCAACATCCATACTGCGCAGAATCCGATGGGCGAGATTCGCGGCCAGGTGTTGCCGGCGAACTAGTCGCATAGCCGCGCCTTCACGCTCGCCGCAACCGCAGCGTCGCGCGCGCAGCGATCGACCCAAACCGACGATTGGCGCGAACGACCCAACCCGCCGCGATTAGAACCCGCCACCCACCGGTGTCCCCGCCAACGCACGTACGATGACGGCACTTCAACGAAGGAAACGAAGGAGCATGTCCCGATGAGCTGGCAACGCGCGCTCGCCTGCTGGTATTTGCGGCGGAATTTCCGGCCGGAAACCCTCAAGCCGTCGATCAATGTCGACCGGGCTCGCGCGCTGACCGCGAAGCGCGTGTGGTCGCCGAAGGTGCCGCGCGGCTGGCGACTGCGCGAAAGCTACGGCGCCGCCGACGCGCCGCTCGTCGGCGAATGGTTCGAGCGCGCGGACCACGCACCGGCCAACGCACCGACCAACGCGGCCCCGCCCACCGTGCTGTATTGCCACGGCGGCGGCTATTACTTCTGCTCGCCGAGCGCGCATCGACCGCTGACCTTCGGACTCGCCACCCGCGCCGACGCGCGGCTCTTTTCCCTCGACTACCGCCTCGCGCCCGAGCATCGCTTCCCGGCCGCGCTCGACGACGCCACCGCCGCCTATCGCCAGTTGCTCGCGCGGGGTATCGCGCCGGGCTCGATCGTGATCGCGGGCGATTCGGCCGGCGGCGGGCTCGCGCTCGCCACGCTGGTCGCGCTGCGCGACGCCGGCGATCCGCTGCCCGCGGGCGGCCTGCTGTTCTCGCCGTGGACCGATCTCGCGACGACCGGCGCAAGCCTGCGCGGCAACGACGCGGTCGATCCAATGTTCTGCGGCGCGTCGATCGAACGCGCGGCGAAGATTTACCTCGGCGATGCGGCGCCGACCGATCCGTATGCGTCGCCGGTCTATGCACAGTTGCGCGGACTGCCGCCGCTGTTCATGCTGGCCGGCAGCACCGAAGTGCTGCTCGACGACGCGCGCCGGGTCGCCGACAACGCGCGCGCGGCCGGTGTCGAGTGCGAATGCGAGGTGTGGAAGGACGTGCCGCACGTGTGGCCGCTGTTCGCGCCGTTCATGCCGGAGGCGAACCGTGCACTCGATCGCGCGGCCGCGTTCGTGCGCCGCGCGACCGGCCGCGCCACCGCGGCGGCGGGTGCCGCGCAGGCCGCCTAAGCGTCGAGCGTAACGTCGAGCGTCTTATACACGGCCTCGATCGTTTGCTGGCCGTACTGCCGTTCGAGCCGCCGCACGGTGAAGTGGCCGTGCGCGACCTGCTGGAAGTGATCGATGAAGACCGTGTTGACCATCGCGCCGAGCACCGCGCCGATCGCCGGAATCGACTTGGCCGCGATCTGCTCGCTGACCTGCACGGAAAAACGCGCGGCGATCGCGTTCAGCAACCGCAGCAGCGCGGCCGAGCCGTGCGTCGTAAAACCCTTGCTCGCCACTTCCGACGACGCCTTCGACACCGCCTGCGCGAGCGCGCCGCGCATGAAGAAGTAGCCGAGGTCGGCGTCGTCGTCCTCGCTCGACGTGCCGCCCATGCCGAGCACGGTCAGACATTGCAGCTGGGTTTCGACCGAGGTCAGATCCTCGCCCTCGCTGCGTGCGATATCGCAGATCGAGCGGAACATCAGCGTGGTCGTGACCGGCAACTCGACCGGCAGCGCGAGCAGGCCGAACGCGCCGCCGGCCGCTCCGGTAGTCGCGACCGCGAACTTGTGCAGCAGATTGTTCGGCTTGTCGGGCGCGAGCTGCCGCGCGGCGTCGCGCCGGCCGAGCGTGCGCAGCGCGATCGCCAGGCATTTGCGCAGCGCGGCCTGGGTCGCATCGGACACTTTCTCGTTGGCGAACGCCGGAATGCGCGATAGCAGCTTCTCGATCGGCGCGCCGATGACGCTCGCGAGTTTCATCGTCAGCGCGGGGCTTTCGAGCTGGTGTTTCGCGCGCCGCAGCGCGTTCAGATCCTGTTCCGATAAGGTTTGGGCGGCGAGCGGACTCGGCTGCATGGCACTCCCTGACGTCGTCTTGTGGGTGATGTGGAGCAGTGTAACGGCGCGTTGCGGGGCGCCGACACGTCCGGTTTAGAGCCTCGCACCGTGATATGATTCCGCATCCTTTGACAAGTCAACTTTTGCTCTATCAAAAATGGCTGTCCACACCGCCGCCCACCATTCGAGCGGGCAAGTTCTACCGTTCCGCGAATCCCTGCTGGCCATGCTCGGCATTTCGTTCGTCACGATGCTGGTCGCGCTCGACCAGACCGTGGTCGGCACCGCGCTGCCCACCATCGTGTCCGAACTGCGCGGCTTCGAGCTGTACGCATGGGTCGCGACCTCGTATCTGCTGACCTCGGTGATCACCGTGCCGATCTTCGGGCGGCTCGGCGATTACTACGGGCGCAAGCCGTTCGTGATCGCCTCGATCGTCGTGTTCACCGGCGCGTCGGTGCTGTGCGGCGCGGCCAACAGCATGATGTTCCTCGTGCTCGCGCGCGGCCTGCAGGGGATCGGCGGCGGGATGCTGGTCGGCACCGCGTTCGCGTGCATTCCCGATCTGTTTCCCGACTCGGTCGTGCGCTTGCGCTGGCAGGTGCTGATGAGCTCGGCGTTCGGCATCGCCAACGCGATCGGCCCGTCGCTCGGCGGTTTTCTGACCCAGTACTACGGCTGGCGCTCGGTGTTCTACGTGAATCTGCCGGTCGGCCTGCTGTCGCTGTTTTTCGTCTGGCGCTTCCTGCCGCATCTGCGCCACGTCGCGCACACCGGCAAGATGCGGCTCGACTGGCCCGGTGCGCTGCTGATCGCGGTCACGCTCGGCTCGCTGCAACTGTTCGTCGAACTGCTGCCCAAGCATGGGATCACGCTCAGTGCGTTGGCACTGCTCGGGCTCAGCGTCGCTTCGGCGATCGCGCTGTGGCAGTGGGAAAAGCGCTGCCCGACCGCGATCCTGCCCCTCGATATGTTCCGCAACCGCAGTCTCGCCGCGCTGTTCACGCTGGCCGTGCTCGGCGGCTTCACGATGTTCTCGCTGCTGTTCTACGCGCCGCTGCTGTTCCAGGGCGGCTTCGGGATGTCGCCGAAAGAAGCGGGGCTGGTGATCACGCCGCTGGTCGTGTTCATCACGATCGGCAGCATCGCGAACGGGCGCGTCGTGTCGCGCGTGAAGAATCCGAATCTGATGCTGTACATCGGCTTCTCGATGATCGCGTTGTCCTGTCTCGGCGTGGTCGTCGCGACCCGTTCGATGCAGCAATGGGTGCTGATGTCGTTCATGGTGGTCGGCGGCCTCGGCCTCGGTTTCGTGATGCCGAACCTGACGATCTTCGCGCAGCAGAGCGCCGGCCGCGAGCACCTGGGCATCGCGACCGCGCTGCTGCAATCGTTGCGGATGATCGGCGGGATGATTGGCACCGCGCTGACCGGCACGCTGGTCACGCACATGTACCGCAGCGGCGTGCGCGGCGCGCTGGATAGCGCCGGCGCGACCCACTGGTTCGCCGATCTGGGCGATCCGCAGATCCTGATCAACCGCGATGCGCAGGCGAGCGTCGTCACGCAGCTCGCGCAAGCCGGGCACAACGGCGCAATGCTGCTCGAAAGCGCGCGCGAGGCGCTGGTCGGCGCGATCCACCTCGGCCTCGCGATGGCCGCGCTGATCGCGGTCGTGTCGGTGTGGCAAAGCCGCCGGGTGCCGCCGATCAAGCTGCAGCGCAAGCTCGAGCCGGTGGTTCACGCGGACTGATTTTTTGACTTGGTGTTTGGCAGGGAAAACATGGAAGAACAGGACCGCGTCGCCGTCATGCAGCAGTTCGGTCGCACGTATCGGGTGTTCATGTCGGCATTCGAGGCCCAGGTGGGCCATCCGTTGCCGCGCTGGCGCATTCTGCTGTCGCTGCATGAACTGGGCGAATCGTCTCAGAAGCGGCTGGTCGAGCGCTTGCGCGTCGATCCGGGCGCGCTCACGCGGCAACTGAAGACGCTCGAAGGGATGGGCTGGATCGCGCGCAGCATGGATACGCGCGACAACCGCGTGACCAATGTGCGCCTGACCGAGGCCGGGCAGGCGGCGACGGAAGAGAGCCTGCCGCGCCGCAATGCGTTCTTGCACGACACGATGGCGTCGTTGCCGGACGAGGCGCTCGGCGCGCTGTCGGGCGCGCTGAAGATGCTGGAGGCGCGAATCGGCGAGGTGATGGCGAACGCCGCCTCGACGGCCGCGGGCGCCGCTGCCAATGCCGCGCAGGCGGGCGCCGGCGACGAAGTCGCGTAACACACGCATCGTTCGCGCGCCGCGCAGGGCGATAAAAAGGCTGTGGACTGAAGGTCCACAGCCTTTTTTTATTTGCAAGGCGCGCGGCGGCGCGCTCCGCTCAGAAGAACGTTTCGATCACTTCCTTCACGCGATACTGCGGATCGACGACCAGCACCTGCTTCCATTTGTCGAAGGTCAGGCACGGGTGCGAGATGTCGAACGCGATCATGTCGCCCACTTTCAGATCGGCGCTGGCGGGAATCCGCAGATAGGCGTGCTGATCCATCAGACCGAAGATTTCCCAGCCCTCGCTCGCGGCGACGTCGCGCGGCGCGTCGGTGCCCGGCCGGTAGTGGCGGGCCGGCTCCGGCATCCCCGCGTCGAATGCGGAGTCGCGTTTGCCGAGGCCGATGATCGCGCGATCGGGCTCCGGAATCGACTGCACGTATGCCCACAATTGCAGCGCCGGCAGCAGTCCCTCGCCCATTTTCTTCGCGACCGGATTGCGCTTGAAGATGTCGGTCTGCGCCTTGCGATAGATGCCGACGTCGTGGGTCAGATAGCAGCCGGGGCGCAGCACGACCTCGACCTTGCCGCTTTGGGTGGCCTGCGCGAATTCTTCGGCGACCACGTCGTACCACGCGGAGCCCGCGCCCGACAGCACGGCCGGCGTGCGCGCGAAGCGGCCTTGTTCGACCAGTTCGCGGGTAATCGCGACCGCGCCTTGCAGGAACGCGCGCACCTCGGCTTCTTCTTTCAGCACACCTTCATACACCTCGACGCCCGCGAGCCTGATTACATCCGGATAGCGGGCGATCGCGTCGAGCACCGCGTTGCGCTGCGCGTCGTCGCGCACACCGGTGCGGCCGCCCGGCACGCCCAGTTCGAGCAGCACCTGCAACGGCTTTTTCACCGACGTGAAGAACTTGCCGAGTTGCTCGACGCCCTCAGCCGAATCGACGAGGCAGAAAAATTCGAAGTCGGGATCACTGAGCAATTCGGCGATCATCATCATGTTGCGGCGGCCGACCAGCTGGTTCGCCATCAGGATGCGCGACACCCCGCCGTGATAGGCGGCGCGCACCTGGTGCGCGGTCGCGAGCGTGATGCCCCACGCGCCGGTTTCGAGCTGGCGGCGAAACAGTTGCGGCGCCATCGTGGTCTTGCCGTGCGGCGCGAGCTTCACGCCGTATTCGGCGACGAACGCCTGCATCCACTTCAGGTTGTGCTCGACGCGATCCGCGTACAGCACCGCGGCCGGCAGGCTCACGTCTTCGTCGAGCAGATTCCATTCGAGGCGCGCGGCATCCGTGAGCTGGATGCTGGTGCCCGGAACCATGCCCAAGCCCTTGCTATAAGGATCAATCGTCGCGCCCTGATAGTTTGTAACTTTCATGTCTCCGTGCTCCATCGTGCGGTTAAATTGAATCGGGATTTGACTTTATCATGTTACCGAAAGTACGATGTTCGCACGAATGTTATTTAGTACCACGTCTTTCGCGCGGCTTGCATCGGGCCGCTGAAGCCAGTTCGCCAACCCGCCGCCCGCCATGAACACTAGCGCCGAACCGCTGGCTTTCGACATCGTCGCGCGCATCGCCGAATGCGCGCCCGAGTTGCGTTCGGCCGAGCGCAAGGTCGCCGCGCTGATTCTGGACGACCTCACCGGCGCGTCGCGCGCGAGCATCGGCGCGCTCGCGCAACAGGCCGGGGTCAGCATCGCGACCGTCACGCGTTTCGCGAAGGCGGTCGGCTGCCGCGACGTGCGCGAACTGAAGCTGCGGCTCGCGCAGGCGGCCGCGGTCGGCCAGCGGTTTCTGGAGCGCGACGCAGCAAGTGACGCACCCGAGCCGATCGCCACTCGCGTGTTCGACGAACTGCAAACCGCGCTCGCGCACAACCACCAGCTGCTGCGCCAGGCGCCGCTCGCCGAAGCGGCGGCCGCGCTGCGCGCCGCGCGGATGATCTACGTGTTCGGCATGGGCGGCGGCTCGACCGCCTTGGCCGACGAAATGCGTTTCCGGCTCGTGCGGCTCGGCCGGCCGGTCGCGACCTATCAGGACGGCCTGTTGCAGCGAATGGTCGCGAGCACGGTGTCGCGCGACTGCGTGGTGCTCGCGCTGTCGACCACCGGGCGCGTGCCCGAACTGCTCGAAAACTGCCGGATCGCGCGCAGCTACGGCGCGACGGTGATTGCGCTGACCGCGCCGGCCTCGCCGCTCGCGAAGCTGGCCGACTGGGTGATCCCAATCGTCGCGTTCGAAACCGATTTCATTTACAAGCCGTCGTCGTCCCGTTACGCGATGATGATGGCGCTCGACGTACTCGTCACCGAACTCGCGGTCAGCCAGGGCGACGAGAGCCGTGAACTGCTGCGCCGCATGAAGCACGCGCTCGACGCGCACCGCGGCGGCGGCGACCGACAACCGTTAGGAGACTGAACCATGCATTCGCATCCCGAAGCCGCCGATACGCTGATCGTCGGCGCGCAACTGTACGACGGCACCGGCGCGCCGCCGGTCGAGCGCGACGTGGCGATCCGCGACGGGCGCATCGTCGCGATCGGCAATCTGTCGAACTGGCTTGCGGAAGAGGTGATCGAGGCCGACGGGCGCGCGCTGGCGCCGGGTTTCATCGACGTGCACACGCACGACGACACCCACGTGATCCGCTCGCCGCAGATGTTGCCGAAGATCACTCAGGGCGTGACCACGGTGATCGTCGGCAATTGCGGGATCAGCGCGTCGCCGGTGTCGCTGAAGGGCGATCCGCCCGATCCGATGAACCTGCTCGGCGAGCGCGACGCGTTCCAATATCCGACCTTCGCCGCCTATGTGGACGCGGTCAACGCCGCGCGCCCGGCGGTCAACGTCGGCGCGCTGATCGGCCATACCGCGCTGCGCAACAACCAGATGGACCGGCTCGACCGCGCGGCAACTTCGCAGGAAATCGACGGCATGCGCGTGCAGCTCGAAGAAGCGCTCGAACACGGCGCGCTGGGCTTGAGTTCGGGGCTCGCGTACGGCTCGGCGTTCGCCGCGCCGACCGAGGAGGTGATGGCGCTCGCCGAGCCGCTCGCGCTCGCCGGCGCGCTGTACACCACACATATGCGCACCGAGTTCGACGCGATTCTCGACGCGATGGACGAGGCGTACCAGGTCGGCCGCCATGCGCGCGTGCCGGTCGTGATCTCGCATCTGAAGTGCGCGGGGCCGTCGAACTGGGGGCGCAGCGTCGAGGTGCTGAAGTCGCTCGAAGGCGCGCGCGGCTCGCAGCCGGTCGGCTGCGACTGCTATCCGTACAACCGCAGTTCGTCGACGCTCGATCTGAAGCAGGTGACCGGCGACATCGACATCACGATTACGTGGTCGGAGCCGCATCCGGAAATGGCCGGCAAGCTGATCAAGGAGATCGCGGCCGAGTGGGGCGTGTCGCAACAGGAGGCCGGCAAGCGCCTGCAACCGGCGGGCGCGGTCTATCACAACATGTCGGAAGACGACGTGCGGCGCATCCTGTCGCATCCGGCGACGATGGTCGGCTCCGACGGTCTGCCGAACGATCCGCTGCCGCATCCGCGGCTGTGGGGTGCGTTTCCGCGCGTGCTCGGCCATTACGTGCGCGATGCCGGCCTGCTACCGCTCGAAGAGGCGGTCCGCAAGATGACCAGCCTGTCCGCGCGCCGCTTCGGGCTCGCGCAGCGCGGCGAGGTGCACGTCGGCTATCACGCGGATCTGGTGCTGTTCGACCCGGCCAAGGTGCTCGACGTCGCGACCTTCGACAAGCCGCAGCAGGCGGCGGCCGGCATCGATGCGGTGTGGGTGAATGGCGTGCTCACGTATCGCGACGGCGCGGTGACCGGCGAACGGGCCGGCCGTTTCGTCGCGCGCGGCGCGGTGCCGAAGGCCGACTCACCGCACGCGTTCTGATTTTTTCTCGAATCGATTGATGGTGGCACGCGCGGCGACGGCGCCGCGCGGATGCCCGACTTTTTAAGGAGTGTGACGATGAAGCGATATGGGGTGGAAGGCGGCAAGGGTACCGGCGGTCAGGTGATGCCCTTTGCGCGCGCGGTCGAAGCGGACGGCTGGCTGTTCGTGTCGGGCCAGACGCCGATGGAAAACGGCGAAGTGATCAACGGCGGCATCGTCGAGCAATCGCACAAGGCGATCCAGAATGTGTTCGCGATCCTGAAGGAAGCCGGCTACGGCGCCGAGCACGTGGTGCGCTGCGGCGTGTGGCTCGACGATCCGCGCGACTTCGCGTCGTTCAACAAGGTGTTTCGCGAGTACTTCGGCGAAAACCCGCCGGCGCGCGCGTGCGTCGTATCGTCGATGGTGATCGACTGCAAGGTCGAGGTGGACTGCGTCGCGTATAAGAAGCCGGCGGCCTGAGCGGCTTAGCTGAGACGCAGAAAACGGCAGGGGCGCCGGGGACCATGATGGTCCCCGGCGCCCCTGTTGCGTTTGCGGCTGTACGCGCGGTTCAGCCGCGCTCGCTCACTGCCGCGCGAGCCGCAGATTGTCCGGCATCGGCGAGTTGTAATTGGTGCGGAACGGATTGATATCGAGCCCGCCGCGCCGCGTGTAGCGCGCGTACACCGCGAGCTTCAACGGTTTGCACATCTTCATGATGTCGACGAAGATCCGCTCGACGCATTGCTCGTGAAAGCCGGTGTGATTGCGGTACGAGATGATGTAGCGCAACAGGCTCGCCTGATCGATCTGCGGACCCGCGTAATGAATCTGCACGCTGCCCCAGTCGGGCTGGCCGGTCACCGGGCAGTTCGACTTCAGCAGGTTCGAGAACAGCGTTTCCTCGACCGGCGCTTCGTCGTGCGCGGCGCTCAGCAGCGACGCGTCCGGCTGATAGATGTGCGCATCGAGTTCGAGCCGGTCGAGCGACAGACCGTCGAATTCTTCCATCTTCAGTTTGGCGAATTCATGCGGGGTGGCCAGATGCACCGACACGGTCGCGCCGCACGACGCGGACACGTCGCGCTTGATCGTGTCGCGCACATTTTCGACCGACTCGAACGCGGTTTGCGCGAACGAGCCGAGATACAGCTTGAACGACTTCGACTCGACGATGTTCGGCGAATCGGCCGGCACGAAGAAGGTCGCGACCGCGATCTGCGGCTTGCCGCGCGTGTTCAGCCACGACAGTTCGTACGCGTTCCAGATGTCGGTGCCGAAAAACGGCAGGCGCGCGCCGATGCCGATCGCCTCGCGCGCGTTGCTGCGGGCGATCGGGAACAGCAGCGTCGGGTCATATTGTTCGGTGTAAGTCGAGGACTTACCCAGCGGGGATTGTTCGGGTGTCATGATGCATTCACGATGCCACTCAGCACGTGCCCGGTCGCCGTTACGACGCGGGCCGATTCGCAGTGGCCAAGCTGGTCGTCGAAGAAAAAGTCCGGCTCGAACTCGCGCAGGAACGCGCTTTTGTCGAGGCCGCCGAGGAACATCGCTTCGTCGATTTCGATGTTCCAGGCCATCAGGGTGCGGATCGCGCGCTCATGCGCGGGCGCCGAGCGGGCGGTAACGAGAGCCGTGCGAATCCGCATTTGCGCGGCGCTGTCCGCGAGTTTCTGCAGACGATGCAGCGCTTCGAGCAGCGGCTTGAGCGGGCCGTCCGCGAGCGGCAGGTGCTTGTTGTCGATCTCGTGACTGACGAATGCACGCAGGCCGTCGTTCTGGAAGATCCGCTCCGCTTCGTCGGAAAACAATACCGCGTCGCCGTCGAACGCAATGCGGATTTCGTCCGGGTACTTGCCCGCCATTTTCGCCGATTCCGGCAATACGCGCGCGGCCGGAAAACCGGCGGCAAGCGCATCGCGCACGTCCTGCTGATTCGCGGACAGAAACAACGACGCATTGAGCGGCTTCAGATAACCGAACGGCGGGCGGCCGCGCGTGAACACGCCGCGCTCGACCGCGAGGCCGTGTTCGCGGCACGAATGAAACGCGCGCAGACCGCTGATCGGATCGCTGCGCGACAGGATCACCACTTCAACGCGATGGCCGCCGGTGTTCAGCGCGAGCAGCTTGCGGATCAGCGGAAACGCGACGCCCGGCTTGGCGGGCACGTGCAGGCGCTCGCGTTGCAGCGCCTCGTACGCGCGCAGGTCGCCGGCCTCGTACACGCGGTTCTCCTCTTCGAAGTCGAACAGCGCGCGCGACGAGATCGCGACGACCAGTTTGTCGGCGAGTGATATCGGCATCGATACGTTCCGGTGTCCGAATAAATCAGCCAAGAAACAACCGGTAGACCGGATTTTTGGTCTCTTCCCAGTTCGGATAACCGAGCGTCGCGAGGAAGCGGTCGAACTGCGCGTTCTCGCTTTCGGGCACCTGAATACCGACCAGAATCGAGCTGTAATCCGCGCCCTGGTTGCGGTAGTGGAACAGGCTGATATTCCAGTTCGGCGCCATCGACGACAGGAACTTCATCAACGCGCCCGGCCGTTCCGGAAACTCGAAGCGGAACAGACGCTCGTCGTGCGCGAGTGGCGAGCGGCCGCCGACCATGTAGCGGATGTGCTGCTTCGACAGTTCGTCGAAGGTCAGATCGACGGTCGGGAAGCCGTGCGCTTCGAACGCGCCGGCAATCTGCGCGGACTCGCTGCGATTGCGGATCTGCACGCCGACGAAGATGTGTGCGCAATTGGCATCGGCGATCCGGTAGTTGAACTCGGTCACACTGCGCGTGCCGACCAGTTCGCAGAAGCGTTTGAAGCTGCCGCGCTCTTCCGGGATCGTCACTGCGAAGACCGCTTCGCGTGCTTCGCCGACTTCCGCGCGTTCGGCGACGAAACGCATCCGGTCGAAGTTCATGTTCGCGCCCGACGTGATCGCGATCAACGTCTGGTTCTCGATGCCCTCGCGCTCCGCGTACTGCTTCAGACCGGCCACGGCCAAAGAACCCGCCGGTTCGAGCACGCTGCGGGTGTCCTGGAACACGTCCTTGATTGCCGCGCACAGAGCATCGGTATTCACGAGCAGCACGTCGTCGAGGTATTCGCTGCACAGGCGGAAGGTTTCCTCGCCGACCAGCTTTACTGCCGTGCCGTCGGAGAACAGGCCCACTTCGTTCAGCGTCACGCGCTCGCCGGCTTTCAGCGATGCGGCCATCGCGCACGAATCGTCGGTCTGCACGCCGATCACCTTGATCTCCGGACGCACGGACTTCACGTACGCGGCCACGCCGGCCGCCAGTCCGCCGCCGCCGATCGGCACGAAGATCGCGTGAATCGGCCCCTGATGCTGACTGAGGATTTCCATCGCGACCGTGCCCTGACCGGCGATCACATACGGATCGTCGAACGGGTGCACGAAGGTCAGCCCGCGCTCTTCCTGCAACTTGACCGCGTTCGTGTACGCATCGCTATACGACTCGCCGTGCTGCACGACCTCGACGGTCGGGCCGCCATGCGTGCGGATCGCATCGACCTTCACCTGGGGCGTCGTCACCGGCACGACGATGATCGCCTTCACGCCCATCCGCGCCGCCGACAACGCGACACCCTGCGCATGATTGCCCGCCGATGCGGTGATCACGCCGCGCGCGAGCGCATCGGCCGGAATATGCGCCATCTTGTTGTACGCGCCGCGCAGCTTGAACGAGAACACCGGCTGGTTGTCCTCGCGCTTCAGATACACCGGGTTATGCAGCCGCGCGGACAGATTCGGCGCGCGTTCGAGTTCGGTCTCGCGCGCGACGTCGTAGACGCGGGCGGTCAGGGTCTTTTTCAGGTAGTCGTGGGAGGCCATACGGGTGGCGCGGGGCGCTGTGTGAGACGGGAAAGCGCCAATGATAGCGCCAACGGTGTTCGCGCCGGCCTTTCCGCGTGTTCCTCGCTAGCGTCGGCGAGCCCATTGCGGCGGGGCACCGTCGCGTATGCTGGCGCAGCCATGTCAACCGTCCGGGCGGTCAGCCAATCGCGAGCCAAAACCGGCTCGATCTACCGCCCGGCGCGCCCCCCGATTCGTCCCGAAAACGCCCGAACCCCCGCCGCTGCCCGATTTCCGCCCGCAACGCCCGGCGGCATCATGCGGTAGAATTTCGTTTTGGAATAAGGATCGGAAGATGCACTGGCAGCCCCGGAGCGCCCACTTGATGCCCGTCCCGCGCGAATCGTGTCCCGCGGCGGAGCGTCATGTCCGTCATGCACGATCGTGTAGCTGCCTCTGAGTGCCGCGAAGCGACCGGCGTGGGTAGACCGCCGGCCGTGCTCGCTTCCTTGCAAGCCCTAGAAGATTTCAAGCATTGCGCCCCACGCGCATTGTCGGCCGACGCCTCGCGATGAGAGCGCCCGGCTGACCTACCGAGTCGTCCAAACATGAACGCACCTCAAGTTTTCGATCCGCACGGCGCCGCCGCTGCGGTGGCCGCCGATCCCGAAGCGCGCCTGCGCGAAATTCCCTATAACTACACGTCGTTCTCCGATCGCGAAATCGTCATCCGCCTGCTGGGCAACGACGCCTGGGACGCGCTCGCCGAACTGCGCGCCGAACGCCGCACCGGCCGCTCGGCGCGGATGTTGTACGAAGTGCTCGGCGATATCTGGGTAGTGCGCCGCAACCCATATCTGCAGGACGATCTGCTCGACAATCCGAAGCGCCGCGCGATGCTGATCGAGGCGCTCCATCACCGCCTCGCGGAAATCGAGAAGCGCCGCCGCGCCGATCTGAGCGAACACGGCGACGAAGCCGGCATCGAGCGCGCCGCCCGGGTCGAGAAGCTCGTGCAGGCCGCGCGCCGCGCCGTCGAAGAATTCGGCAAGGAATTCCAGCAGACCTACGACCTGCGCCGCCGCGCGACCCGCGTGCTCGGCAAGGTCACGCAAAAAGACAACATCAAGTTCGACGGGCTGTCGCGGGTCGCGCATGTGACCGACGCGACCGACTGGCGCGTCGAATATCCGTTCGTCGTGCTGACGCCCGACTCCGAGCAGGAGATCGCCGGCATGATCAAGGCCTGCTTCGAGCTCGGCCTGACCGTGATTCCGCGCGGCGGCGGCACGGGCTACACGGGCGGCGCGGTGCCGCTGACGCCGTTCTCGGCCGTGATCAACACCGAGAAGCTCGAACAGCTCGGCCCGGTCGAGATGACCGAGCTGCCGGGCGTCGATCGCAAGGTTGCGACGATCTTCTCCGGCGCGGGCGTCGTGACGCGGCGCGTGACCGAGGCGGCCGAGCAGGCCGGCTTCGTGTTCGCGGTCGACCCGACTTCGCTCGATGCGTCCTGCGTCGGCGGCAACGTCGCGATGAACGCGGGCGGCAAGAAGGCAGTGCTGTGGGGCACCGCGCTGGACAACCTCGCATGGTGGCGGATGGTCGACCCGGAAGGGAACTGGCTCGAAGTCACGCGTCTCGATCACAACCTGGGCAAGATTCACGACATCGAAGTCGCGCGTTTCGAGCTGAAGTGGTTCGACGGCAACTATGCGCCGGGCGAGAAGCTGCTGCGCAGCGAAGCGCTCGACATCAAGGGGCGTGTGTTCCGCAAGGAAGGCCTCGGCAAGGACGTCACGGATAAATTCCTCGCCGGCCTGCCGGGCGTGCAGAAGGAAGGCTGCGACGGTCTGATTACGTCGGCGCGCTGGATTCTGCACAAGATGCCCGCGCATACGCGTACCGTCTGCCTCGAGTTCTTCGGCCAGGCGCGCGAGGCGATTCCGAGCATCGTCGAAATCAAGGACTACCTGTTCGAAACGTCGCGCCAGGGCGGCGCGATTCTCGCCGGTCTCGAACACCTCGACGAGCGCTATCTGCGCGCGGTCGGCTATGCGACCAAGAGCAAGCGCAACGCGTTTCCGAAGATGGTGCTGATCGGCGATATCGTCGGCGACGACGCGGACGCGGTCGCGCAGGCTACCTCGGAAGTCGTGCGGATGGCCAACGGCAAGAGCGGCGAAGGCTTCGTCGCGGTCAGCGCCGAGGCGCGCAAGCGCTTCTGGCTCGACCGCAGCCGCACCGCCGCGATCGCCAAGCACACCAACGCGTTCAAGATCAACGAAGACGTGGTGATTCCGCTCGACCGGATGGGCGAGTACACCGACGGGATCGAGCGCATCAATATCGAGCTGTCGCTGAAGAACAAGCTGCAACTGGTCGACGCGCTCGAAGCATTCTTCAAGGCCGGCAAGCTGCCGCTCGGCAAGTCCGACGACGCGAACGAAATCCCCAGCGCCGAACTGCTCGAAGACCGTGTGCAACAGGCGCTCGATCTGCTCGCGCGGGTGCGCACCCGCTGGGAGTTCGTGCGCGACAAGCTCGATCTGTCGCTGCGCGAGGCGCAGCACTACCTCGTTGGTCTCGGCTACGAAGCGTTCGCCGAGAAGTTCGCCGACCGCGTCGATGCACAGCCGGACGCGACCGTCTTCCATCTCGCGCAGGACCGCACGATCCGCGTGTCGTGGAAGCAGGAAATCCGCGCCGAACTGCGGCAGATTTTCAACGGCGGTGAATTCAAGCCGATCCTCGACGAAGCCCAGGCGATCCACAAGCGGGTGCTGCGCGGCCGCGTGTTCGTCGCGCTGCATATGCACGCCGGCGACGGCAACGTGCACACGAACCTGCCCGTCAACTCCGACAACTACGAGATGCTGCAGGACGCGCACGTCGCGGTCGCGCGCATCATGAAGCTCGCGCGTTCGCTCGACGGCGTGATCTCCGGCGAACACGGCATCGGCATTACGAAGCTCGAATTCCTGACCGACGACGAAATCGGCGAATTCCGCGCGTACAAGCAGCGCGTCGATCCGCACGGCCGCTTCAACGCGGGCAAGCTGCTCGAAGGCGCGGACCTGCGCAACGCGTACACGCCGAGCTTCGGGCTGATGGGCTACGAATCGCTGATCATGCAGCAGTCCGACATCGGCGCGATTTCCGAGTCGATCAAGGACTGCCTGCGCTGCGGCAAGTGCAAGCCGGTGTGCGCGACCCACGTGCCGCGCGCGAACCTGCTGTACAGCCCGCGCAACAAGATTCTCGCCACCTCGCTGCTGGTCGAGGCGTTCCTGTACGAGGAGCAGACCCGCCGCGGCGTGTCGATCAAGCACTGGGACGAATTCAACGATGTCGCCGATCACTGCACGGTCTGCCACAAGTGCGTGACGCCGTGCCCGGTGAAGATCGACTTCGGCGACGTGACGATGAACATGCGCAACCTGCTGCGCAAGATGGGCAAGAAGAAGTTCAATCCGGGCAACGCGGCCGGCATGTTCTTCCTGAACGCGACCAATCCGCAGACCATCAATCTCGCGCGCACCGCGATGATGGGCGTCGGTTACAAGGCGCAGCGGCTCGGCAACGAGGTGCTGAAGAAGTTCGCGAAGAAGCAGACCGCGCATCCGCCGGCAACGGTCGGCAAGCCGGCGATCACCCAGCAGGTGATCCACTTCATGAACAAGAAGATGCCGGGCAATTTGCCGAAGAAGACCGCGCGCGCGCTGCTCGACATCGAGGACAACAAGATCGTCCCGATCATTCGCAATCCGAAGACCACCACTTCGGATACCGAAGCGGTGTTCTACTTCCCGGGCTGCGGCTCCGAGCGGCTGTTCTCGCAGGTCGGTCTGGCGACTCAGGCGATGCTGTGGGAGGCGGGCGTGCAGACGGTGTTGCCGCCTGGCTACCTGTGCTGCGGTTATCCGCAGCGCGGCTCGGGCCAGTTCGACAAGGCCGAGCAGATCGTCACCGATAACCGCGTGCTGTTCCACCGCGTCGCGAATACGCTGAACTATCTGGACATCAAGACGGTGGTGGTGTCGTGCGGGACCTGCTACGACCAGCTCGCCGGTTATGAATTCGAGAAGATTTTCCCGGGCTGCCGGATCGTCGACATTCACGAGTACCTGCTCGAGAAAGGCATCAAGCTCGACGGCGTGAACGGCGTGCGCTACATGTACCACGACCCGTGCCACTCGCCGATCAAGACGATTGACCCGGTCAAGCTGGTCAATCAGTTGATGGGCTCGGAGAACGACGGTTACAAGATCGAGAAGAACGATCGCTGCTGCGGCGAATCGGGCACGCTCGCGGTGACGCGTCCGGACGTGTCGACCCAGGTGCGCTTCCGCAAGGAAGAGGAAATCCGCAAGGGTGCCGCGAAGCTGCGCGGTATTCCGCTGGTCGCCGAAGCGGGCGCGAATGCGATCAATCCCGCCAATGCATCGGCGGGCGCCGCCGGCGCGCCGAACGGTTCGGTGCTGAAGGCCGGCGACGGTCCGCAGCCGAACGGGGCGACCGACGTGAAGATCCTGACCAGCTGCCCGTCGTGCCTGCAAGGGCTGTCGCGCTACAACGAGGACGCCGGCACCGAGGCGGATTACATCGTGGTCGAGATGGCACGTCACGTGCTCGGCGAGAACTGGATGGCGGACTACGTTCAACGGGCGAACAATGGCGGAATCGAGCGCGTGCTGGTTTAATGGCACGACCGACGATTCTTTGCTGAGGACGACGATGGACTGCGTTTTTTGCCGTGAAGACGGCGGCGATGTGCTGTGGCAGGACGACTCGCTGCGGGTCGTCCTCGCCGACGAACCCGATTACCCGGGCTTTTGCCGGGTCATCTGGAATGCGCATGTCGCGGAGTTTTCGGATCTTTCCGGTGGCGAGCGCGATCGCGTGATGCACGCGGTGTACGCGGTCGAGCGCGCTCTGCGGCGCGTGATGCAACCGGCGAAGGTCAACCTGGCGAGCCTTGGCAACCAGGTGCCGCATGTGCACTGGCACGTGATTCCGCGTTATTCGAACGACGCGCATTTCCCCCTGCCGATCTGGGCGCCGCGCCAGCGCACGGTGTCCGAAGCGATGCTGTCGGCGCGCCGTGCGCAAGCCACGCTGCTGCGCGAGGCGGTGCGGCAGGAAATCGAACAGGCGCTGGGCTGAACGTCCCTGCGCCGGGGCAGTTCGCCGGGTTCGCCGCTGATGGCGCGGTGAGCCCGGCGAGCGCCGTTATCTATTAGAGGCCAACATGAGCGGATTGACCCCCGAGACGCCGGTGCCGACCGGCGTGGTCGTGCATTCGAAGTCGCGTGTGCTCGAATTGCAGTACGCAAACGGCGAAGCGTATCGCGTGCCGTTCGAACTGCTGCGCGTGTATTCGCCGTCGGCGGAAGTGCAGGGCCACGGGCCCGGCCAGGAAACGCTGCAGACCGGCAAGCGCGAGGTGACGATCACGATGATCGAAGGCGTCGGCAATTACGCGCTGCAGCCGACGTTCTCCGACGGCCATTCGACCGGCATCTATTCGTGGGACCTGCTGCACGACATGGCGGTGCGCCAGGACGAGCTGTGGCGCGCATATCTTGCGAAGCTGGCGGCGGCCGGCCTCGACCGCGATACGCCGATGGCGCCCGCCGCGGCGGCGCACGGCCACTGTCACTGATACGATTCGCCCCCTCACGCCGCGCGAGCGGCGCAACATTCAAGAAAGAACACGCGAAAGGACGAGCGCGATGAGCAAAACCCACTTCGGCTTTCAATCGGTCGACGAACAGGACAAGGCGCAGAAGGTGGCGGGGGTGTTCCACTCGGTGGCCTCCAACTACGACTTGATGAACGACCTGATGTCGGGCGGATTGCACCGCGCGTGGAAGATGTTCACGATTGCCCAGGCGAATGTGCGGCCGGGCTACCGGGTGCTCGATATCGCGGGGGGCACCGGCGATCTGTCGAAGGCATTCGCGAAGCAGGCGGGCGAGAGCGGCGAAGTCTGGCATACCGACATCAACGAATCGATGCTGCGGGTGGGCCGCGACCGGCTGCTGGACAAGGGCGTCATCACCCCGACACTGCTGTGCGACGCCGAGAAAATTCCGTTTCCGGACAACTACTTCGACGTCGTCACGGTCGCGTTCGGTCTGCGTAACATGACCCATAAGGACGTCGCGCTCGCCGAGATGCGGCGCGTGCTGAAGCCGGCCGGACGTCTGCTGGTGCTGGAATTCTCGAAGGTGTGGGAGCCGCTCAAGAAGGTCTACGACGTGTACTCGTTCAAGGTGCTGCCGTGGCTCGGCGAGCGTTTCGCCAAGGACGCGGACAGCTACCAGTACCTGGCGGAGTCGATTCGCATGCATCCGGACCAGGAAACTTTGAAGACAATGATGGAACAAGCGGGTCTCGACGGCGTCAAATATTACAATTTGTCAGCTGGCGTGGTAGCGTTACATGTGGGGACGAAATACTAGGGTCCCTAACCCATCGATTTTTAAAGGAAATTCCGAAATGTCCGATTCCACGTTGTTATCTCCCTGTAAGGTCAAGCGGTCGCTGGCGAGAAGAATCGGACTGATCGCGATGGTCGGTCTGATCATGACCGGCACCCTTGCCTCTATCGACGCCGAAGCCCGCCGCATGGGCGGCGGCCGCAGCATCGGCCGTCAGTCGAACACCGTTCAGCAGCAGCACCAGAGCCCGCCGCCGTCGCAGCCGGGCCAGAACAGCCAGGCTCTCCAGCAGCAGCGCGCGCCGACCCCCACGCCGACGCCGCCCGCGGCACCTAATCGCAACCGCTGGCTCGGGCCGATCGCGGGTCTCGCCGCGGGTCTCGGTATCGCCGCGTTGCTGTCTCACTTCGGCCTCGGCGAAGCATTCGCCGGCATGTTCGCGAACGTGATCGTGATCGCGTTGATCGCGATGGTCGTCATCTGGCTGATTCGCCGTTTCACCAACCGCAAGCGCGCCGGGTCGCAGCCGGCGTATGCGGGCGCCGCGCCGTCGCTGAACACGAGCCAGACCGGCTATACGCAGGAGCCGCGCTACAGCGCGCCGCCTACCGGTTCGTACCTGGAGCCGCAAGGTAATCCGCTCACCACGCCGGCAGTCGGCGCGACGCCGTCGGTGCCGGCCGGCTTCGACTCCGAAGCGTTCCTGCGCAACGCGAAGGTGTACTTCGTGCGCCTGCAAGCCGCGTGGGACGTCGGCAACGTCGACGATATCCGCGAATTCACCACGCCGGAAATGTTCGCTGAAGTGCGCGTCGACCTCGCGTCGCGCGGCGCGCAGTCGAACCAGACCGATGTCGTCCAGTTGAATGCGGATCTGCTCGGCGTCGAGGAGCGCGGCAACGAGTACCTCGCGAGCGTGCGCTTCTCCGGGCTGATTCGCGAACAGCCGGGTGCGGCGGCCGAGCCGTTCGTCGAAGTCTGGAATCTGTCGAAGGCGAATCGTGCCGGCGAAGGCTGGCTGCTTGCCGGCATTCAGCAGGTCGAACAGCACTGAAGTGCTGAAGCGCCGCGCGCGGCTCACAAAAGCCCCGCGCGGCGTTGATCCGGTTCGTCGCCGATGCATCGCATAGGCCGTTCGGCATAGCAGGCCGCGAAGCGAACGGACGTTACAATAGAAACCCGCGCGAGCACCTGGCTCGCGCGGGTTTTTTCTTGCCACTTTCGATGACCCTTGCCGCCAAGCCCTTCGCTGCTGCTGTCAATCATCTGCTCGCCCGCGAATCGTGGGCTCGCGAGCGCCTCGTCCCCTACGCGGGCAAGACCGCCCGTCTGTCATGTCCGCCTGTCGTACTGGTGTTGCTGGTGCAACCGGACGGCTACCTCGGCACTGTCGACGAATCCGATGCGCCTCAGTTCGATGTGACGGTCTCAGTGCCGTCCGACGCGCTGCCGGCGTTCCTGCAAGGCGGCCAGGCCGCCGTGATGAAGCACGTGAAGATCGAAGGCGATGCCGAGTTCGCAACGGTGATCGCAAAGCTTGCCGAGCATCTGCGCTGGGAGCCGGAAGAGGATCTGTCGAAGCTGATCGGCGATGGGCCGGCGTGGCGCATTGCTTCACTGGTGCGCTCGATCGGCGGGCACGTGCAACGCACCGGCCGCAATCTGCTCGATACCGCGGCCGAATATCTGCTCGACGAAAATCCGCAACTGGTGCGCCGCGCAGCGCTCGCGGATTTCAACGTCGAGCTGGCGCGCGCGCGCGATGCGCTGGCGCGTGTCGAAAAGCGAATCGAGCGTCTCGAACAGAAGGTCGAAGCCCGAGGCGCGCATGCGCCGGGCGGCGCCGCCACGTCGCGCGGCACGCGCTAGTCACCGGGCCCAGTCATGCGTTTTCTGCGTTTCCTCAAAATATTTTTCACCGTCATCCGCTTCGGTCTCGACGAGATGATGCTCAGCCGCATCAACGATCGCCGCGTGCGTTTGTTGCTGCGTATCACCACGCTCGGCCGCAAGTTCGATGCGCCGCCGGGCGTGCGTCTGCGGCTCGCGCTCGAAAGTCTCGGGCCGATCTTCGTCAAGTTTGGCCAGGTGCTTTCCACGCGCCGCGATCTGCTGCCGGTCGACATCGCGAACGAACTCGCGAAGCTGCAGGACCAGGTTCCGCCGTTCGACTCGGCGGTCGCGATCGCGCTGGTCGAGAAGTCGCTCGGCGCGCCGGTCGACGTGCTGTTCGACGACTTCGAGCGGGTGCCGGTCGCGAGCGCGTCGATCGCGCAGGTTCACTTCGCGAAAGTCAAGGCCGGTCAGCATGCGGGTAAGGCCGTCGCGGTCAAGGTGCTGCGCCCGAACATGCTGCCGGTGATCGATTCCGATCTCGCGCTACTGCGCGACATCGCGGTGTGGGCGGAGCGCCTGTGGGCCGACGGCAAGCGCCTGAAGCCGCGCGAGGTGGTCGCCGAATTCGACAAGTATCTGCACGACGAGCTCGATCTGATGCGCGAGGCGGCCAACGGCAGCCAGTTGCGGCGCAACTTCCAGGGACTCGACCTGCTAATGGTGCCGGAGATGTACTGGGAGTTCTGTACGCCGACGGTGCTGGTGATGGAGCGGATGGTCGGGGTGCCGATCAGCCAGGTCGACACGCTGCGCGCGGCCGGCGTCGATATTGCGAAGCTCGCGCGCGAAGGCGTCGAAATCTTCTTCACGCAGGTGTTCCGCGACGGCTTTTTCCACGCCGACATGCACCCGGGCAACATCCAGGTGAGTCTCGATCCGGCGCACTTCGGACGCTATATCGCGCTCGATTTCGGCATCATCGGCGCGCTGTCGGACTTCGATAAGAATTACCTCGCGCAGAACTTCCTTGCGTTTTTCAAGCGCGACTACCATCGCGTCGCGACGCTGCATCTCGAGTCCGGCTGGGTGCCGCCGACCACTCGCATCGAAGAACTGGAAAGCGCGATCCGCGCGGTCTGCGAGCCGTATTTCGATCGCGCGCTGAAAGATATTTCGCTCGGCCAGGTGCTGATGCGGCTGTTCTCGACCTCGCGCCGCTTCAACGTCGAGATTCAACCGCAACTGGTGCTGTTGCAGAAGACCATGCTGAACGTTGAAGGCTTGGGCCGTTCGCTCGATCCCGAACTCGACCTGTGGAAGACCGCGAAGCCCTATCTCGAACGCTGGATGAACGAGCAGATTGGTCTGCGCGGCTGGTACGAGCGGCTCAAAATCGAAGTGCCGCAGTGGAGCAAGACGCTGCCGCAACTGCCGCGTCTGATCCATTACGCGCTGGCCGAGCATCACAACCCGGTCGGCGGCGCGAACGACGACGTGATCCGCCAGATCCTGCTCGAGCAGAAGCGCACCAATCGACTGCTGCAAGGCCTGCTGCTGTTTGGCGTCGCGGTCGGTGTCGGCGCGGTGCTCGCGCGGGCGTTCCTGATGTTCGCTTACGGCGGCTGAGCGCGGCTGACGCTGGCCGGCCGCAACTGCACGAGGTATCCGATGAGCGATCCGACCCAACCCTCTGCGCCCGATTTCGAGACCCGCGATCCGAACTCGCCCGAGTTCTGGGACGAACGCTTCGAGCGCCACTTCACGCCGTGGGACCAGGCTGGTGTGCCGTCCGCGTTTCGCGTGTTTGCCGAACGTCATCGCGACGCCGCGGTGCTGATTCCCGGCTGCGGCAGTGCGTACGAAGCGGTGTGGCTCGCGCGTCAGGGCAACCCGGTGCGCGCGATCGACTTCTCGGCGGCGGCGGTTGCGGCGGCGCGCGAGCAGTTGGGCGCGCAGGACGCCCAACTGGTAGAGCAGGCGGATTTTTTCACTTATGAGCCGCCGTTCGAACCGGCGTGGATTTATGAGCGCGCGTTTTTCTGCGCGTTGCCCCCGGCGCGCCGCGCCGACTACGTGCGGCGGATGGCGGAGCTGTTGCCGCCCGGCGGCTTGCTCGCGGGATTCTTTTTTCTCGGCGCGACGCCGAAAGGGCCGCCGTTTGGCACCGAGCGAGCCGAACTCGACGCGCTATTTGCGCCGCACTTCGAGCTGATCGAGGACGAGCCGGTGGCCGATTCGATCGCCGTGTTCGCCGGCCGCGAGCGTTGGCTGAGCTGGCGGCGACGCGCATAACGGCGCGGACCGCACCGTATCACGCGGCGCGCTCTTGACAGTGGCGCGGGCCGCCCCCAACTGACGCGACGGCGCGCGCGTCGCGCGCCCGCTTCCCGAAAACCGGGGAGCGGCCATCGTTTGCGGCTATAATTCAAGGCTTTGCAAGCGTTTACAAGATTTCAGTAGGGATTTGGAGTAGGAAACGATCATGCCGATCTACGCTTATCGTTGCGGGTCATGCGGTTTCGGGAAGGACGTGCTCCAGAAGATGAGCGACCCCCAATTGACGCAGTGCCCCGAGTGCGGAAAAGACACTTTTAGCAAGCAGCTCACCGCTGCCGGCTTCCAGCTGAAAGGCTCGGGCTGGTATGTGACCGATTTCCGCGGCGGCAGCGGCGGAACCAGCGCGTCGGCCACCTCGGAAACGAAGTCCGAGCCGGCCGCCGCGACTTCGGACGCACCGGCCGCAGCCCCTGCCGCGCCCGCTGCCTCCGCTGCGGCGGCGCCCGCCTCGAGCCCGAGCGGCTCCGGCAGCGCCTAGTAGCACAGCCGCCCTGCGTGGGCGGCGCATCTGTCGCGCGGCGGGCCTCGGCTCACGCGGCTTTCTGGCGGTACACATGACGACGAAAAAAACCACGCTCAAATCGGTGTTTCTGACTGGCCTGCTGGTGCTGGTGCCTCTGGCCATCACACTGTGGGTGCTCGGTCTGATCATCGGCACGATGGACCAGACGCTGTTGCTGCTGCCCATGTCGTGGCAGCCGGAACGCGCGATCGGTTATCGGCTGCCGGGCCTCGGCGCGGTGCTCACGCTCGCGTTCATCTTTGTCGTCGGCCTGTTGACGCAGAACTTCATTGGGCAGAAGCTCGTCCAGTGGTGGGAGCTGCTGGTCGCGCACATTCCGGTGGTCGGCCCGCTCTACACCAGCGTCAAGCAGGTGTCCGACACGCTGCTGTCGAGCAGCGGCAACGCGTTCCGCAAGGCGCTGCTGATCGAGTACCCGCGCCGCGGTTCCTACACGATCGGGTTTCTGACCGGCGTGCCGGGCGGCGACGTGGTCAATCACCTGCGGGAAGACTACGTCAGCGTGTACGTGCCGACCACGCCGAACCCGACGTCCGGCTTCTTCCTGATGGTGCCGAAAAGCGAAGTGATCGAGCTCGACATGACCGTCGACGCTGCGCTCAAGTACATCGTTTCGATGGGCGTCGTGGCGCCGTCCGCGCCGCCGCCGGCGCCGGTGCGCCGCACCACCGTCGAGCCTCCGCTGTAATGCCGGTGCGCAACGTTTCATGCAGGATCGCCTGCGGCGCGCCGATCAACCAATGCAAAACGAAAGACAAACATCATGTCGATGAGATCTGAATACTGCGGTCTGGTGACCGAAGAACTGCTGGGCCAATCCGTCTCGCTGTGCGGCTGGGTAAGCCGCCGCCGCGACCATGGCGGCGTCATCTTCATCGACCTGCGCGATCGCGAAGGGCTCGTCCAGGTCGTCTGCGACCCGGATCGCGCCGACATGTTCAAGGTCGCCGAAGGCGTGCGCAACGAGTTCTGCGTGCAGGTCAAGGGCGTCGTGCGCGGCCGTCCGGAAGGCACCACGAACGCGTCGCTCAAGAGCGGCAAGATCGAAGTGCTGTGCCATGAGCTGATCGTGCTGAACGCGTCGGTCACGCCGCCGTTCCAGCTCGACGACGACAACCTCTCGGAAACCACCCGCCTCACGCATCGCGTGCTCGATCTGCGCCGTCCGCAGATGCAGCACAACCTGCGTCTGCGCTACCGCGTCGCGATCGAAGTGCGCAAGTACCTCGACGAACAGGGCTTCATCGACATCGAAACGCCGATGCTGACGAAGAGCACGCCGGAAGGCGCGCGCGACTACCTGGTGCCGTCGCGTACCAACCCGGGTCAGTTCTTCGCGCTGCCGCAGTCGCCGCAGCTGTTCAAGCAGCTGCTGATGGTCGCGAACTTCGACCGTTACTACCAGATCACCAAGTGCTTCCGCGACGAAGACCTGCGCGCCGACCGTCAGCCGGAATTCACGCAGATCGACTGCGAAACCTCGTTCCTGACGGAACAGGAAATCCGCGATCTGTTCGAGGCGATGATCCGTCACGTGTTCAAGACCACGATCAACGTCGAACTCGCCGAAAAATTCCCGGTGATGGAATACGCGGAAGCGATGCGCCGCTTCGGTTCGGACAAGCCGGACCTGCGCGTGCAGCTCGAATTCACCGAGCTGACCGATGCGATGCGCGACGTCGACTTCAAGGTGTTCAGCACGCCGGCCAATACGAAGGACGGCCGCGTCGCGGCGCTGCGCGTGCCGAAGGGCGGCGAGCTCTCGCGTGGCGACATCGACAGCTACACGGAATTCGTGCGCATCTACGGCGCGAAGGGCCTCGCGTGGATCAAGGTCAACGAAGTTGCGAAGGGCCGTGACGGTCTGCAAAGCCCGATCGTCAAGAACCTGCACGACGAAGCGCTGAAGGCGATCATCGAGCGCACCGGCGCGCAAGACGGCGACATCATTTTCTTCGCGGCGGATCGCGCGAAGGTCGTCAACGACAGCCTCGGCGCGCTGCGTCTGAAGATCGGTCATTCGGAATTCGGCAAGGCCAACGGTCTCGTGCAGTCGGGCTGGAAGCCGCTGTGGGTGATCGACTTCCCGATGTTCGAATACGACGAGGAAGATAACCGCTACGTGGCCGCGCATCACCCGTTCACGAGCCCGAAGGACGAGCACCTCGAGTACCTCGAAACCGATCCGGCACGCTGCCTCGCCAAGGCCTACGACATGGTGCTGAACGGCTGGGAAATCGGCGGCGGCTCGGTGCGTATCTACCGCGAGGAAGTGCAGAGCAAGGTGTTCCGCGCGCTGAAGATCAACGCGGAAGAAGCGCAGGCCAAGTTCGGCTTCCTGCTCGACGCGCTGCAATACGGCGCGCCCCCGCACGGCGGTATCGCATTCGGTCTGGACCGCATCGTCACGATGATGGCCGGCGCCGACTCGATCCGCGACGTGATCGCGTTCCCGAAGACGCAGCGTGCGCAGGATCTGCTCACGCAGGCGCCGAGCGAAGTCGACGAGCGTCAGCTGCGCGAACTGCACATCCGTCTGCGTTCGCCGGAACCGAAGGTGTAAGTAAGACGAGGGGCCGCCGCCCGCGGCCCGTAGGTTTGGCGGCGGGCTGTCCGCTGTCGGCGACACCCTGCAAGCAGCAGGTGAGCGCCCGACCCGCCGCCGCAAAAAAGCGACACACGCGCTATGAAAAGGCGCTGAGGTGACCCCGCCTCAGCGCCTTTTTCGTTTTTTGCGTTACAGTGAAGCCACCGTTTTCCGACCCTTTCGACTGTCATCCGACATGTACCGCGCGCGCGTCGCGCCTCGTTTTCAGCCATGCCGAAACCGCCGAAAATTCCGCAGTCCGTCCTCGTCGTTATTCATACGCCCGCGCTCGATGTGCTGCTGCTCGAGCGCGCCGACCATGCCGGCTTCTGGCAGTCGGTGACGGGCTCGAAAGATCGTATCGACGAGCCGCTCGCCGACACGGCGGTGCGCGAGGTCGGCGAGGAGACCGGCATCATGATCGGCGGCGCGCTGGTGCCTCGCACCGCGCTGTTCGACTGGCAATACTCGATCGACTACGAGATCTACCCGGAATTTCGCCACCGCTACGAAGCGGGCGTGATCCACAACACCGAGCACTGGTTCAGCCTCGAGGTGCCCGAGCGCATCGACGTGACGCTCGCGCCGCGCGAGCACACCGCGTTTCAGTGGCTGCCGTATGAAGAGGCGGCGTCGCGTTGCTTCTCCGCGTCGAATGCCGATGCGATCCTGCAGTTGCCACGCCGGCTCGGCGCACGCGCGGTCGTCGGCACCCAGGCCGGCCCGCTCGCCGGGGAGCGCAGCCAGTGAGCGCAGGCGGCGGTCGTTTCTCCCGTCTGCGGCACACGCTGCTCGGCCGCCGTTACTGGCAGCGCTACCGCTTCACCAGTAACAACGAGGTCAAGCTGCTGCGCTCCGGCGACGAGTTCTTCGACGCGCTGATCGAGCGCATCGATGCCGCCGAGCAAAGCGTCGCCCTCGAAACCTACATCTTCTGCGACGACGAGTCCGGCCAGGCGGTCAACGACGCGCTGCTGCGCGCCGCGAAGCGCGGCGTGCGGGTGCGCGTGATCACCGACGGCATCGGCACCGCGCGGCTGAAAATGTTCGAGCAATGGCCGGCCGCCGGCATCGAGCATCGCATTTACAACCCGCATATCTTCGGCCGCTTCGGCTTTTCGCGTACTCACCGCAAGCTCGCGGTGGTCGACAACGAGGTCGGCTATTGCGGCGGCATCAACATCGTCGACGACTACGAGAACAACGGCCAGAAGCTGCCGTACCGCCGCTGGGACTTCGCGGTCGAGTTGCGCGGCCCGGTAGTCAGCGACATCCGCGACGCGATCGAGGTGCAGTGGCGGCGCATTCACGTCGGCCACCGGCCGCTCGACTCGATCAAGCCGGACCTGTCGCCGCACGACACGAGCTCGCTCGGCAGCTTGCGGCGGCGCCGCCGGCGTCGCAACGAGGAACTGTGGGCGGGCGGCGAGCCGTGCGTTGCGTTCGTCGCGCGCGACAACCTGATCAACCGCCGCGCGATCGAAAAGGCCTACCTCGCCGCGATCGGCCAGGCGCGCCACGAAATCCTGCTGGCCAATCCGTACTTCATGCCCGGGCGCAAGCTGCGGCGCGCGCTGGTGTACGCGGCGCGGCGCGGCGTGGAGGTGAAGCTGATCATCGGCCGCAAGGAGTTTAAGGCGCTCGATTACGCGGTGCCGTTTCTCTACAACGCGCTGTTGCGCGCGGGCGTGCAGATCGCCGAGTACGAGAAGACGCTGCTGCACGGCAAGGTCGCGGTGGTCGACTCCAACTGGGGCACCGTCGGCTCGTCGAATCTCGATGCGTTGAGCCTGATGCTGAATAACGAGGCGAACGTCGTGCTGGTCAATGATCAGTCGATTGCGCGCTTGCGCGAGGCGATTCTCGGCGCGGTCGCGGACGCGCGCCCGATCGATGAAGCGCACTATGAAAAGCGCCCGGCACGGGTGCGCGCGATCAGCTGGATCGCGTACACGAGCTACCGCGTGGCGATGAAAGTGTTGACGGTTGGCGGTTACGACTAGCGGCACCCCGGCTCCCTGCTTGCCGTACGATGTGAGCCGTTACAGCAGGTGCGGAGCAGCGATGCAAGTGCAGCGCACGCAACACAGAAAGAGAACAGGCGCGTGCCGACCGGCAAGCCTTGACACAAGGCAAACGCCTCTAAAAATCTGATTGATCTGATTGACGAAAACCGCAACATTAGAGGCCGGGTTAGAAACCGGTTTCTAATAAAGTCCTTGTTTAGCGGACGGTCGCCCACAATAATAGTACGGCCGTTCGTTTTTAATTCTGGTCACATTAGAACGGTAAAAAAGCTATGCGAAAAGGCGAACAAACGCGAGCCGCGATTCTCGATGCAGCACTCGATCTGGCAAGCCGTGACGGACTGGAAGGTCTGACCATCGGCCTGCTCGCCGAGCGTATGCAGATGAGCAAGAGTGGAGTGTTCGCGCATTTCGGGTCGCGCGAGGATCTGCAGGTCGAGGTCGTACGCGAATATCACCGCCGCTTCGAAGAGGAGGTGTTCTTCCCGAGCTTGCGTGAGCCGCGAGGTCTGCCGCGCCTGCGCGCGATGATTTCCCGCTGGATCGAAAAGCGCATCCAGGAAGTCACGACCGGCTGCATTTATATCAGCGGTGCGGTCGAGTACGACGATCGCGCGGACAGCCAGGTGCGCGAGCAGCTGGTGGCGAGCGTGACGATGTGGCGAGCGGCGCTCACGCGCGCAATATCGCAGGCGATGGAAGAAGGGCATCTGCGGGCCGATACCGATCCGCAACTGATGCTGTTCGAACTGTATAGCGTCACGCTCGGTCTGCATCACGACGCGCGCTTCCTGCATCTGCCCGATGCGGTGCGTCTGACGTGGGCCGCGCTGGAAAAACTGATTAATTCGTATCAGAGCGAAAGCCGTTAGGCGCGTCGCCGGCTCCGCCGGCAACGCGCGGCGCCGAAAGTCCGTCGACGGACTCAGCCAGCGGCCTGGCTTCTTGTCAAACTTGGAGAGAGTCATGGGACAGTACGCCGCGCCGCTGCGCGACATGCAATTCGTGTTGCACGAACTGCTCAACGTCGAAGCCGAACTCCGGCAAATGCCGAAGCACGCGGATCTCGATGCCGACACGATCAACGCGGTGCTCGAGGAAGCCGGCAAATTCTGCTCCGAAGTGCTGTTCCCGCTCAACCATAGCGGCGATCAGGAAGGCTGCACGTACGTCGGCGACGGCGTCGTCACCACGCCGAAGGGTTTCAGGCAAGCCTATCAACAGTATGTGGAAGCCGGCTGGCCGGCGCTCGGCTGCGATCCGCAGTACGGCGGCCAGGGGCTGCCCGCGTTCGTCAACAACGCGCTGTATGAAATGCTCAATTCGGCGAACCAGGCGTGGACGATGTACCCGGGCCTGTCGCACGGCGCGTACGAATGTCTGCACGCACACGGCACGCCCGAGTTGCAGCAGCGTTATCTGCCCAAGCTCGTGGCCGGCACCTGGACCGGCACGATGTGTCTGACCGAGCCGCATTGCGGCACCGACCTCGGCATTCTGCGTACCAAGGCCGAGCCGAACGGCGACGGTTCGTACGCGATCAGCGGCACCAAGATCTTCATCTCGAGCGGCGAACACGATCTGGCGGAAAACATCGTGCACCTCGTGCTCGCGCGTCTGCCCGATGCGCCGAAGGGCACCAAGGGCATTTCGCTGTTCATCGTGCCGAAGTTCATCCCGAACGACGCGGGCGAACCGGGCGAGCGCAACGGCGTGAAGTGCGGCTCGATCGAACACAAGATGGGCATTCACGGCAACGCGACCTGCGTGATCAATCTCGACAACGCGAAGGGCTGGCTCGTCGGCGAGCCGAACAAAGGCCTGAACGCGATGTTCGTGATGATGAATGCCGCGCGTCTGGGCGTCGGTATGCAGAGCCTGGGGCTGACTGAAGTTGCGTATCAGAACTCGCTGACCTACGCGAAAGAGCGTCTGCAGATGCGTTCGCTGACCGGCCCGAAGGCGCCGGAGAAAGCCGCCGATCCGATCATCGTGCATCCGGACGTGCGCCGCATGCTGCTCACGCAGAAGGCCTACGCCGAAGCGGGCCGCGCGTTCTCTTACTGGGCCGCGCTGCATATCGACAAAGAGCTCTCGCACGCGGACGAAGCCGAGCGCAAGGAAGCGGCCGACCTCGTCGCGCTGCTCACGCCGATCCTGAAGGCGTTCCTGTCGGACAACGCGTTCGAAGGCACCAATCACGCGATGCAGATCTACGGCGGCCACGGCTTCATCGCCGAGTGGGGCATGGAGCAGTACGTGCGCGATGCGCGTATCAACATGATCTACGAAGGCACCAATGGCATCCAGTCGCTCGACCTGCTCGGCCGCAAGGTGCTCGGCGACATGGGCGCGAAGATGAAGAAGTTCGGCAAGCTGGTCGCCGCGTTCGTCGAAGGCGAAGGCATCAAGCCGGAAATGCAGGAGTTCGTGAACCCGCTCGCCGACATCGGCGAAAAGGTCCAGAAGCTGACGATGGAAATCGGCATGAAGGCGATGCAGAACCCGGACGAAGTCGGCGCCGCTGCGGTGCCGTATCTGCGCACCGTCGGCCACCTGGTGTTCTCGTACTTCTGGGCCCGCATGGCACGCATCGCGCTCGACAAGGAAGCGTCGGGCGATCCGTTCTACAAGTCCAAGCTTGCCACCGCGCGCTTCTACTTCGCGAAGCTGCTGCCCGAAACCGCGATGACGATCCGCCAGGCGCGCGCCGGTTCGAAGCCGATGATGGACGTCGAAGAAGCGTTGTTCTGACGCCGGCCCGTCACGCGAGGCGCCGCACGCTGCGCCGCCTCGCTGCCGTCACATTCTGCGCGAAGCCTGTCTGACGCTTCGCACTACCGCATAACTCCCCGGAGAAACGACGTGAGCAATCTGATCATTCGCAAGGTAGCCGTGCTCGGCGCCGGCGTGATGGGCGCGCAGATCGCCGCGCACCTGATCAACGCCAAGGTGCCCGTGCTGCTGTTCGACCTGCCTGCCAAAGAAGGCCCGAAGAACGCGATCGCGCTGAAGGCGATCGAGAATCTGAAGAAGCTGTCGCCGGCGCCGTTCGGCGTGAAGGACGACGCGCAATACATCCAGCCGGCCAACTACGACGACGACATCGCCAAGCTCGCCGAATGCGACGTGGTGATCGAAGCGATCGCCGAACGGATGGACTGGAAGCACGACCTGTACAAGAAAGTCGCACCGCATCTCGCGCCGCACGCGATCTTCGCGACCAATACGTCGGGTCTGTCGATCACTGCGTTGTCCGAAGGATTCTCCGACGAGCTGAAGGCGCGCTTCTGCGGCGTGCACTTTTTCAATCCGCCGCGCTACATGCATCTGGTCGAACTGATCCCGACCGCGACGACCCGCCCGGAAATCCTCGACCAGCTCGAAACCTTCCTGACCAGCGTGGTCGGCAAGGGCGTGGTGCGCGCGAAGGATACGCCGAACTTCATCGCGAACCGGGTCGGCATTTTCTCGATCCTCGCGGTGATTGCCGAGGCCGCGAAGTTCGGTCTGCGCTTCGACGAAGTGGACGACCTGACCGGCTCGCGGCTGGGCCGCGCGAAGTCGGCGACGTTCCGCACCGCCGACGTGGTCGGTCTCGACACGATGGCGCACGTGATCAAGACGATGCAGGACACGCTGCCGGACGATCCGTTCTTCCCGGTCTACGAAACGCCGGCCGTGCTGGCTGAACTGGTGAAGAAGGGCGCGCTCGGTCAGAAGAGCGGCGGCGGCTTCTACAGGAAGGAAGGCAAGGCGATCAAGGTGCTCGATCCGAAGACGGGCGAGTACGTCGACGGTGGCGCGAAGGCGGACGAGATCGTCGGCCGCATTCTCAAGCGTCCGGCTGCCGAACGTCTGAAGCTGCTGCGCGAAACGCAGCATCCGCAGGCGCAGTTCCTGTGGTCGATCTTCCGCGACGTCTATCACTACATCGCGGTGCATCTGGAGTCGATCGCCGACAACGCGCGCGACGTCGATCTCGCAATCCGTTGGGGCTTCGGCTGGAACGAGGGCCCGTTCGAAGGCTGGCAGACCGCCGGCTGGAAGCAGGTCGCCGAGTGGGTGCAGGAAGACATCGCGGCGGGCAAGGGTCTCGCGAACGTGCCGCTGCCGTCGTGGGTGTTCGAAGGTCCGGTCGCGGAGCAGGGCGGCGTGCATACCGCCGAAGGTTCGTGGTCGCCGGCCGCGCAGCGCTTCGTGCCGCGCTCGTCGCTCGACGTGTACAGGAAGCAGGTGTTCCGCGCGCCGCTCGCCGGCGAAACCGGTGCCGATCCGAAGACCTACGGCAAGACGCTGTTCGAAACCGACGCGGTGCGCGCATGGGTCGACGATCGCGCGGGCGAGGACGACGTGCTGATCGTGTCGTTCAAGAGCAAGATGAACACGATCGGACCGTCGGTGATCGACGGTCTGACGCAAGCGATCGAGCTGGCCGAAAAGGACTACAAGGGGCTGGTGGTGTGGCAGCCCACGTCGCTAAAGCTCGGCACGCCGGGCGGTCCGTTCTCGGCGGGCGCGAACCTCGAAGAGGCGATGCCCGCGTTCATGATGGGCGGCGCGAAGGGCATCGAGCCGTTCGTGAAGAAATTCCAGCAGGGCATGCTGCGCGTGAAGTACGCGAACGTGCCGGTGATCTCGGCGATCTCGGGGATCGCGCTCGGCGGCGGCTGCGAGCTCGCGCTGCATAGCGCGAAGCGGGTTGCGCACATCGAGAGCTATATGGGCCTCGTCGAAGTCGGTGTGGGTCTGGTGCCGGCCGGCGGCGGTCTGAAGGAAGCGGCGCTGCGCGCGGCCGAAGCCGCGGGCCAGGTCGGCGCGACCAGCGATCTGCTGAAGTTCCTGCAGAAGTCGTTCGAGAACGCGGCGATGGCGAAGGTCTCGGCGTCCGCGCTCGACGCCCGCACGATGGGCTATCTGAAGCAGTCCGATACGATCGTCTTCAACGTGTTCGAGCTGCTCGACGTCGCGAAGAAGGAAGCGCGCGCGCTTGCCGCCGCCGGGTACCGCGCGCCGCTGCGCGCGGTGGCGGTGCCGGTCGCGGGCCGCTCGGCGATCTCGACGATCAAGGCGTCGCTCGTGAACATGCGCGACGGCCGCTTCATCAGCGAGCACGATTTCCTGATCGCGAGCCGGATCGCCGAGGCGATCTGCGGCGGTGACGTGGAAGCGGGCAGCCTGGTCGACGAAGAGTGGCTGCTGCAACTCGAGCGCCGTGCGTTCGTCGATTTACTCGGCACGCAGAAGACGCAGGAACGGATCATGGGCATGCTGCAGACCGGCAAGCCGGTGCGCAATTAAGAGCGGCTGATCGCAACAAGACTGCATGGGGCGGGAATCGTTGGCGCCAAGCGCTAATCCCCGTCTGGCAACCAGTTGCATGGGACCAGAGTAAGCGCTAAAGCGCTAACCAGGCAACCCGTACATGGGACCAGAGTAAGCGCTAAAGCGCTAACCAGGCAACCCGTACATGGGACCAGAGTAAGCGCTAAAGCGCTAACTCTGGTCGACATAGGAGATTCAAATGGCAAAGCAATTGCAGGACGCATATATCGTCGCCGCGAGCCGTACGCCGATCGGCAAGGCGCCGCGCGGCATGTTCAGGAACACGCGCCCGGACGAACTGCTGGTGCACGCGATCAAGTCGGCCGTCGCGCAGGTGCCGGGTCTCGACACCAGCGTGATCGAAGACGCGATCGTCGGCTGCGCGATTCCGGAAGCGGAGCAGGGCCTGAACGTCGCGCGGATCGGCGCGCTGCTCGCCGGCCTGCCGAACACGGTCGGCGGCGTCACCGTGAACCGCTTTTGCGCGTCGGGTCTGACCGCGCTCGCGATGGCCGCGGACCGCATCCGCGTCGGCGAAGCGGACGCGATGATCGCCGGCGGCTGCGAATCGATGAGCATGGTGCCGATGATGGGCAACAAGCCGTCGCTGTCGCCGCATATCTTTGATCGCAACGAAGACATCGGCATCGCGTACGGGATGGGCCTGACCGCGGAGAAAGTCGCCGAGCGCTGGAAGATCAGCCGCGAAGCGCAGGACGCGTTCTCGGTCGAATCGCACCGTCGCGCGATCGCCGCGCAACAGGCCGGCGAGTTCAACGATGAAATCGCCGCGTACACGATCACCGAACGCTTCCCCGATCTGGCGACCGGCGAAATCCGCGTGAACACGCGCGAAGTGTCGCTCGACGAAGGTCCGCGCGCGGAAACCTCGCTGGAAGGCCTCGCGAAGCTGCGCGCGGTGTTCGCGAACAAGGGCTCGGTGACGGCCGGCAACAGTTCGCAGACCTCGGACGGCGCGGGCGCGCTGATCGTCGTGTCGGAAAAGATCCTCAAGCAGTTCAACCTGACGCCGCTCGCGCGCTTCGTCAGCTTCGCGGTGCGCGGCGTGCCGCCGGAAATCATGGGCATCGGCCCGAAAGAAGCGATTCCGGCCGCACTGAAGGCCGCCGGCCTGAAGCAGGACGACCTCGACTGGATCGAGCTGAACGAGGCGTTCGCCGCGCAGTCGCTGGCGGTGATCCAGGACCTCGGGCTGGACACGTCGAAGATCAACCCGCTCGGCGGCGCGATCGCGCTCGGCCATCCGCTCGGCGCGACCGGCGCGATTCGTGCTGCGACCGTCGTGCACGGGCTGCGTCGCCGTAACTACAAGTACGGGATGGTGACAATGTGCGTCGGCACCGGGATGGGCGCGGCGGGCATCATCGAGCGTCTGTAAGCGGGTGTCCAATGGTCCGCGCGGGGTGGGGTGCCAGCCGCGACGGACGACCCAACGGTTCGCAGGCCGCCCGGCTTGCGAGCCGTTTTTCACATTCAGCAGGAGCGAGACGAGATGGAACAAACGACGACGGACATTCTGGTCGAGCGCGCCGATGCGGTGCTGACGATCGCTTTCAACCGGCCCGGCAGGAAGAACGCGATCACCGCCGCGATGTATCAGACGATGGCCGATGCGCTCGTCGCGGCGCAAACGGATACCGCGGTGCGCGCCATTTTGATTCGCGGCAGCGCCGGTATTTTCAGCGCGGGCAACGATCTCGAAGACTTCATGAAGACGCCGCCGGTCGGCAATAACCCGCCGGTGTTCCAGTTCCTGCGCGCGCTCAGCTCGGCGGAAAAGCCGGTGGTCGCGGCGGTCGCGGGTCCGGCGGTCGGCATCGGCACGACGCTGCTGCTGCATTGCGATCTGGTCTACGCGGCCGATACCGCCAGTTTCTCGCTGCCGTTCACGCAGCTCGGACTGTGCCCGGAAGCGGCGTCCAGCCTGCTGTTGCAGCGCGTGGCCGGCTATCAGGCGGCGGCCGAAAAGCTGCTGCTCGGCGAGGCGTTCGATGCGGCTGAAGCGCACCGGATGGGCATCGTCAACCGGGTGCTGCCGGCCGCCGATGTCGATACGTTCGCGGCGACCCAGGCTGCGAAGCTGGCCGCGCTGCCGGCGTCGTCGCTGCGGATCACCAAGAGTCTGATGAAACGCGCGAGCCACCAGGAACTGCAGACGCAGATGGACGAGGAAGCGGTGCACTTCGCGAAGATGCTGCTCGCGCCCGAAGCGCGCGAGGCGTTCAAGGCGTTCTTCGAGAAGCGCAAGCCCGATTTCCGGCAGTTCGACTGACTCGCCGGGAGGCGGGCGCCGGGTTCAGGCGTGGGTGTCGTAATCGACGTAGCTCGATTCGCGGCAGAAGCTGACGAGCCGCACCCCGGCCTGACGCGCAATCGCGATCGCCAGCGACGAGGGCGCCGAGATCGTCGCGAGCATCGGCACGTCGACGCGCGCGGCTTTGCGCACCAGCTCGTAGCTCGCGCGGCTCGACATGAACACGAAGCCGTCACTCGTGTCGGCGTGCGATAACACCAGTTGGCCGATCAGTTTATCCAGCGCGTTGTGGCGGCCGACGTCCTCGAACGCGTAGCGGATCGCGCCTTGCGCGTCGCACCACGCGGCCGCGTGCAGGCCCCCGGTCAAACGGGTGAGTGCCTGGTGTTCGGGCAATGCGCGCGCGGCGCGCGCGATTGCATCGGGCGCGAGGCGTTGCAGAAAGCCGGTGTCGGGCACGCGCTGCGGCTCCAGATCGAGCAGATCGATGCTTTCGATCCCGCACACGCCGCAGCCGGTGCGCCCGGCGAGCGCGCGACGCTTTTCCTTCAGACCGACGAACGCCTGCTGCACGACCTGCAGTTGCACTTCGGCGTGCGGTAGCTCGCCATGATCGTGGAACTCGACTTCGATGTCCTGAATATCGCTGCCGCGCTCGACGATCCCTTCCGAAATCGCAAAGCCGACCGCGAACGCTTCGAGATCGCGCGGCGTGCACATCATCACCGCATGCGAAATGCCGTTGAACACCAGCGCGACCGGCCACTCCTGGCCGACGTGATCGCTGGCGGTTTCGACCGACGTGCCGCGATGGCGGCGCACTTCGAGTTGCAGCGCGCCGGGCTGTTCGGCGGGATCGCTGCCGTGCGCGCGGGCGGGGTCGCCGCCGGGCCGCGCGTGTTCGTGTTCGTTCAAGCTGCTTCACTCCTGTTCGGTGCCGCGCCCGCCGGCTGGGCCGCCGGCGCGCGGATAAGGTTCTAAAATACCTCAAGCGACGCCCGCACGCTGCCCGTCATCGAGAAGGAGCCTTGTCATGGGACTCAACGAAGCACCGCTTCTGTTCGACTTCGAAGTCGCGTCTTCGGAGAATTTCACCTATATCCCGATGTCGGTGCGCTTCAATCTCGACCGCTTCGGACTGCGCATCTCGCTCGCGCAATGGCAGCAATTGCCGCTCGAAGACCGTAAGCTGCTCGCGCGTTTCCCGGTCGATGAAGACACGCAGATCGAGCCGAATTTCGACCACGCGCTGTTCGAAATGCTGCGCACCCACGCGAACGTCGAACCGGAATGGTTCACGCCCGACGATGCGCCCGCATGGCGCCGGACCGATAGTGTGCCGGAAGGCGTCACCCATCAGGCGGGGCTGGCGGGTCTCGCCGCGCCGAGCGTCGCGCGCTGGGCCGAGCTGGAGCCGTTCAAGCGCTATGTGCTCGCGAAGCTGTCGCGCAAGCCGGAAGCCAACCATGACTTCGTTCCGGCGATGCGGGAGTTCGGTGCGGCCGGCTAGGTGCGGCTGGCTAGGCGCCCGCATAAAGCCAGGTGCGGCCGGCCAGGCGCGCCGCATAAATTTTTCCCCACCACCCTCAACCCGGCCCCGAACGCTGCCGATATCCAAAGGTTGGCGCGTAAAAGAATCGCGTCGCTGCGGCCCGCACGCACCGACAGGCGAGCGCGCGCTCCCGCCCTCGGAACGATCGACGTTCGGAACCCATGAATCCTCTCTTATCGAAGCGGCTACTGATCAATCTCGCGGTCGTGGTCGTCGCTGTCGGGGCCAACGCGTTCATCGCGTACACGCAGATTCGCGGGCAGCGCGATGCCGACGCCCGTCTGCAGCAATCGGCCAGCGTGCGCCAGAGCATCGACGCATATCGCGCCGCGCTCGATAACGGTCTCACCGCGCTGCGCCGGCTCAAGGCCGCGGGCGAGCCGGTGCCGCCCGCGGCGGCCGCTTCGATCACGACTGAGCTTGCCGGCCGCGAGCAGGTGTTGCGCGACGAACTCGCGAGCGAACCGCGCATGGCCGGCGCGCTGGCGAGCCTGAGCGCGGCGCGCCACGCGCTGCAACACGATCTCGAGGAAACGCTGCGAAAAAACGCGAGCGCCGTGGCGGTTGCCGCCAACGCGGCATCGAACATGGCGCCGAACGCCACGCCGGAAGCGAGCCTCGACGCCGCGCCGACCGAGATTCCTCGCGCGACACCGAATCCCCTCCCAGCCGTCCCCGCAAGCGCCGCCGGGACCGCTACCGCCGCCACCGCCACGCCCATCCGCCCGCGGCTCGCCCCCGCGCTCGCGCGCATCGAAGCCGCGCTCGCGGTGCTGCGCGACGAGGAGAACCGCGCGTTACAGAACTCGCTCGCGCGCTCGGCCAGCGACAGCGAACGCGCGCTATTCGTGCTGATCGTCGCGATGCTGGCCGGCAGCACGCTGCTGCTGCTGACCTTCGGCGTGCGCGAGAGCAGCGCGCGCGAAAAGCTGCGCAGCGTCCGCGCGCTGGTGCGCAACGACGATCGCTTTCGCAGCATGTTCGACGATCACTCGGTGCCGATGTACATCTTCGATCGCAACACGCTGCGCTTTCTGGCCGTCAATGCGGCTGCGATCGAGCAGTACGGTTACGCCGAAAGCGAGTTTCTGAACATGACGATCCGCGCGATCCGGCCAGGTAGCGAGATCGCGCGCCTCGAAATGCATCTGCAGCGCAGCGCCACGCTGCGTCAGGGGCACACCATGGCGGGTATCTGGCGGCACCGGCGCAAGGACGGTTCGCTGATCAGCGTCAACGTGTCGTATCACTCGCTCAATTTCGCCGGCTGCGACGCGCAGTTCGTGCTGGCCGACGACGTCACCGACCAGATCAACGCGGAAGCCGAGGCGCTGCGTTCGAGCCAGATGCTCGAAGCGGTGATCGACAACATCCCGCAGCGGATCTTCTGGAAGGACCTGAATTCGCGTTATCTCGGCTGCAACATGGCGTTCGCGCGCGACGCGGGCCTCGCGTATCCGGAGCAGGTGGTCGGCAAGAGCGACGCCGAGCTGCCGTGGCGCGCGTTCACCGCGCTCTTTACCGAGCACGATCGGGAAGTGGTCAGCACCGGGGTGCCGAAGATGAACTTCGAGGTCGACTTCGTGATCGACGGCGAACATCGCACCACGGTCACGAGCAAGCTGCCGTTCACCGACAACGACGGTCAGGTGATCGGCGTGCTCGGCTCGTACACCGATATCACCGAGCGCAAGCGCGCCGATCTCGCGCTGCGTCTGCAAAGCCGCGCGCTCGACGCGAGCGTCAACGCGATTCTGATCACCGCGCCGTCGCCGGCGGGCAATCTGATCGAGTACGTGAACCCGGCGTTCATGCGGATCACCGGCTACGATCCGGCCGAAGTGATCGGCCACGACTGCCGGGTGCTGCAACGCGACGACCGCGATCAGGAAGGAGTCGCGCTGATTCGCGAGGCGCTCGCGGCGAACCGCGAGGTCAGCGCGGTGGTGCGCAATTATCGTAAGGATGGCGCACTATTCTGGAATCAGCTGTTCATCGCGCCGGTGCCGAATGCCGAAGGCGTGATCACCCATCACATCGGCGTGATCAACGACGTGACCGAACTGATGCGCTATCAGGAACAGCTCGAATATCAGGCCAATTACGACGAGCTGACCCGGCTGCCGAACCGCAATCTGCTGCGCGACCGGCTCGAACATGCGTTGGTGATCGCGCAGCGCCATCACAGCGGCGTGGCGGTCGTGTTCCTCGATCTCGACGGCTTCAAGAACGTCAACGACAGCCTCGGGCACAGCGTCGGCGACCGCTTGCTGAGCGTGGTCGCCGAGCGGCTCGCGCGCTGCTCGCGCACCAGTGACACAGTCGCGCGCCACGGCGGCGACGAGTTCGTGATCGTGATGACCGACACCGTCGATGAACAGTCGCTGATCGCATGGATGGAGCGGGTGCGCGCCGCTATTTCGGAGCCGGTGTGGCTCGACGGCACTGAGTTGTATGTCGGCTGCAGCATGGGCGCGAGTCTGTACCCGCAGGATGGCGACGACGCCGAAACACTGATGAAGAAGGCCGACGTCGCGATGTATCGCGCCAAGGACATGGGCCGCAACACGTTCCAGTTCTATCAGCCGGAGATGAACGCGAGCGCGGGCGCGCGCCTGAATCTCGAACGCCGCCTGCGCCGCGCGCTGCGCGATAACGAATTCCTGCTGCACTATCAGCCGCAGGTCGATATCGGCAGCGGCCAGATCGTCGGCATCGAGGCGCTGGTGCGCTGGCACGACCCGGAGGTCGGGCTGGTGCCGCCGTCATCGTTCATCCCGCTTGCGGAGGAAAGCGGGTTGATCGGCCCGCTGTCCGAGTGGGTGCTGCGCGAGGCGTGCCGGCAGAACAAGGCGTGGCAGCAGCAGGGGCTGCCGCCCGCGCGGGTGTCGGTGAATCTGTCGGCGCGGGTGTTCCAGCAGCGCGATATCGCCAAGCTGGTGATGCAGGTGCTCGCCGAAACCGGGCTCGAACCGAAGTATCTCGAACTGGAACTGACCGAGAGCACGATCATGCGCAACGCGGAGGAGGCGGTGTCGATGCTCAACGAACTGCACGCGCTCGGCATCGGTCTCGCGATCGACGACTTCGGCACCGGCTATTCGAGCCTCAGCTATCTGAAGCGCTTCCCGGTCGACCGGCTGAAGATCGACCGCTCGTTCGTGTCGGACATCGGTATCTGCGGCGACGACGAGACGATCACGTCGGCGATCATCGCGCTCGCGCATTCGCTGAAGTTGCAGGTGATCGCCGAGGGCGTCGAGACGTCGGCGCAGCTCGACTTCCTGAAGGCGCGCGCGTGCGACGAGATGCAGGGCTTTTACTTTGCGAAGCCGCTGTCGACCGAGGCGATTTCGGAGCTGCTGCACGGCGGCCAGGTGCGCGAGCTGGAGCCGGCGTAAAAAACAGGGCGCCACGGGGCGCCCTGTTTTGCTTCGGATCGCTCAACCGCCGTTCACTCCGGCGGCGTGTCCTTGAATACCGCGAGGCTTTCCGCGTGCGCGGAAAACTTCTCCAGCCGCGGATGCGCGGCCTTGCTGACCATCTCCGGCAGCATCATGTGCGTGAACTGCCACGCGACCGCAACCGCCACTTCCGCTGCGGTGAACTGCTCCTGGCGCTCGGGCAACGGTGCGGCGGCCAGCTCGCGTTCGAGTTCATCGAAAGCGGCGAGCAGTTGCGCGCGCACCCGTTCGAGCCACGGTTCATGCCGCTTCTCGGCCGGCCGCAGATTGCGTTCGTAGACGATCTGCACGGCCTTTTCGTCCGCGGCGAGCGCGAGGCCGGTCAGACGCGCGGCGCGCAATGCCGCGTCGGGGGCGGTTGGGAACAGCGGCGTCGGACCGCTGAGCGTCGCCAGATACTGCAGGATCACCGTCGAATCCATCAGCGTGGTGCCGTTGCCGGTGATCAGCGTCGGCGCCTTGACGACCGGGTTCAGCGCCTTGAACTGCTCGTAAGTACGGAATACCGAAATCGACTCGTGAGCGAATTCGAGCCCCAGCAGCTTCATGCAGATGGCGACGCGCCGCACGTACGGCGAGTCGAGCATTCCGATCAGTTTCATCGCATTCCCGTTCGAAGATAGACAGCGAGCGCCCGGACCCCGGGCGCGGGGCAAATCAGATCTGCTCAGTCCAGCACCGGCAGCGCGCGCGGGCGGCGGTCGCTGTCGGTGGCGACGTAGGTGAGGATTGCTTCGGTGACCTTGACGACTTCCTGGGTGAGGCTCATCCGCTGCGCGTAGACCTCGACCGACACCGTAATCGACGTATTGCCGGTCTTGACGATATCCGCGTAAAAGCTCAGCAGATCGCCGACGAACACCGGCTGCTTGAACAGGAACGAGTTGACCGCGATGGTCGCGACCCGGCCGTTCGCGCGGCGGCTGGCCGGAATCGAGCCGGCGATGTCGACCTGCGCCATGATCCAGCCGCCGAACACGTCGCCGTGGATGTTCGCATCCGACGGCTGCGGCATCACGCGCAGCGCGCAGGGTTTGGACGGAAGTTGAAGAAGCTCGCTCATCGGGACATCCTTAGGGATTCGGGTTCACGCGGGTGGTTGCTGCGTGGTGATTGTCGTATCGGCCGGAAAGGACCGGCCTTATCAGTGTCGAGTGTCGCGCGAGGCGCGCTGACGGCACGCGATGGACGGCCCGCGAAAAGCGCCGCCAGCCGGCTTCTGCGACAATACCGGGATCAGGAATTGTACGGGAAAGCGCCCAGCGAAGCGCGGCTCCCGCGCGGCGCGGCGGCCCTCGGGCCGGGCGTTTCGCGCGGCTCGCCCAGGCTCTTCGAGCCTCCTTGCGCCGCTGCGAACTCCGGCACTTCCACTCTCTCCCCGAAGACCCATGCGCCGCGCCCTGCCGTCCGAACCCTCGCCGATTTCCACCCAGCCCCGCAACGACTGGCAGACCATTGTGTCGCTGCTGCCGTATCTCGCGACCTACAAATGGCGCGTCGGCTTCGCGCTCAGTTGCCTGATTGGCGCGAAGGTCGCCAATCTCGGCGTGCCGATCGTGATGAAGCGGATCGTCGACAGCCTCGCGTCGGTCCAGCATCTGACCGCGCTCGGCCGCGCGCAGGACGCGCCCGGCATCGTGCTGCTCGGCGGCGTCGGTCTGTTAGTGGTTGCCTACGCGGTGGTGCGGCTGTCCACGTCGTTCTTCACCGAACTGCGCGAGATTCTGTTCTCGAAGGTGACCGAAAGCGCGGTGCGCCAGCTCGCGCTGAAAGTGTTCCGTCATCTTCACGGGCTGTCGTTGCGCTTTCATCTGGAGCGGCAGACGGGCGGGATGTCGCGCGATATCGAACGCGGCACCCGCGGGATCACGCAGCTGATTTCGTATTCGCTGTACAGCATCCTGCCGACGCTGGTCGAAGTCAGTCTCGTGCTGGGCTTTTTCGTCGTCAAATACGAGGCCTATTACGCGATCGTCACGTTCGCCGCGCTCGCGGTGTACATCGTGTTCACCGTGAAGGTCACCGAATGGCGCACGCATTTTCGCCGCACGATGAACGAGCTCGATTCGAAGGCGAACTCGCGCGCGATCGATTCGCTGCTGAACTACGAGACGGTCAAGTACTTCGGCAACGAGGAGTGGGAGGCGAGCCGCTACGACGACAATCTGAAACGCTATCGCAGCGCGGCGATCAAGTCGCAGCGCTCGCTGTCGGCGCTGAACTTCGGCCAGCAGGCGATCATCGGCACCGGACTGGTGTTTATTCTGTGGCGCGCGACTCAGGGCGTGATGGCCGGGCGCCTGACGCTCGGCGATCTGGTGCTGATCAACACGTTCATGTTGCAGCTCTATATTCCGCTGAATTTTCTCGGCGTCGTGTATCGCGAGCTCAAGCAGAGCCTGACCGACATGGACCGGATGTTCTCGCTGCTCGGCGCGCCGCAGGAAGTGCCCGACGCGCCCGATGCGCGCGCGTTGCAGGTGAGCGGCGCGCAGGTGCGTTTCGAGCACGTGAGCTTCGGCTATGAACCGACGCGGCAGATTCTGCACGACGTCAGCTTCACGATCGCGGCCGGCACGACGACCGCGGTGGTCGGCCATAGCGGCTCGGGCAAGTCGACGCTCGCGCGGCTGCTGTTCCGCTTCTACGATCTGCAGCGCGCCGACGGCGGCGCGATCCTGATCGACGGGCAGGACATTCGCGACGTCACCCAGGATTCGCTGCGCGCGTCGATCGGCATCGTGCCGCAGGACACCGTGCTGTTCAACGATTCGATCTACTACAACATCGCGTACGGCCGGCCGTCGGCGAGCCGCGACGAAGTGATCGCCGCCGCGCGCGCCGCGCATATTCACGAGTTCATCGAAAGTTTGCCGAAAGGCTATGACACGCCGGTCGGCGAGCGCGGGCTGAAGCTGTCGGGCGGGGAAAAGCAGCGGGTCGCGATTGCGCGGACCATCCTGAAGAATCCGCCGATCCTGCTGTTCGACGAAGCGACCTCCGCGCTCGATTCGCGCTCCGAGCGCGCAATCCAGCATGAACTGGACGTCATCGCGCGCGAACGCACGACACTGATCATCGCGCACCGGCTGTCCACGGTCGTGCACGCGCAGCAGATCATCGTGATGGACAAGGGGCGGATCGTCGAGCGCGGCACGCACGCGCAATTGCTGCGCGCGAACGGGCTGTTCGCGCAGATGTGGGCGTTGCAGCAGCGCGCCGCGCAGACGCCGGAGGTGCCGCCGGACGCGCCGGAGGCGGTCAGCGGCGAAGTCGGCGCGGATTCCGGCGCGCGGTGAGCAGGGCGGCCGTTAGTACGGTCAGCGCGCCCGCAATGCCTGGTCTAGCGCCTCCAGCTGCGCCTGGGTCCCGACGTTCTCCCACAGGCCTTCATACAGCTCGCCGCTCGCGAGCCCACGCGCGATCGTCTCGCGATAGTACGGGCTCAGCGCGCGCCGCGTGCCGCGCGGCAGAGCGCGGAACATCCGCGTGTCGTACAGCCCGAAACTCGCGAACGTGAAACGCGGCTGCGTATCGAGCGACAGCACGCCGTCAACGAGACCGAAGTCGCCGTGCGGATGAAACGCCGGGTTCGGCACCATCACCAGATGCATGCCCGGCTCGGGCAGCGCCTGCAAGCGCGCGGCGTGCGCGTGCAGCGTCGCGTAGTCGAACTCGGTGTAGACATCGCCGGCGAGCGCGACGAACAGCTGGTCGGCGCCGCCGTCGGTCAATAGCGGCAACGCCTGCGCGATCCCGCCGGCGGTTTCCAGCGCTTCATGCTCGGCCGAGTAGCGCAACTCGACGCCCCAGCGCGAACCGTCGCCGAGCGCCGCTTCGAACTGCTCGCCGAGCCACGCATGATTGATCACGATGCTGCGGATGCCGGCCCGCGCGAGCCGTTCGATCTGCCACACGATCAGCGGCGCGCCGCCGGCTTCGAGCAACGGCTTCGGGCGCGCATCGGTCAGCGGACGCATGCGCTCGCCGCGCCCGGCGGCGAAAATCATCGCTTTCTTGATGGACATCGTGCTCGCTCAGAACGTGTAGCCGACTTCCTGCGCGCGGCCTTCGAGGTCGTCGAGCAGTTTCGCGAAGCCGCGCAGCGGCGCATAACGCTCCGCCACCTTGCGCGCGTAGCCGATGAAGCGCGGCAGGTCGTTCATGTAATGCGCCTTGCCGTCGCGGTAGTTGATCCGGCAGAACAGGCCGAGCACCTTGATATGGCGCTGCAGCCCCATCCATTCGAGCTGGCGGTAGAACTCGCCGAAATCCGGGTCGACCGGCAGGCCGGCTTTTTTGGCCCGCTCCCAGTAGTACGCGAAGCAGTCGAGTTCGAACTCCTCGTCCCAGCTCAGGAACGCGTCGCGCAGCAGCGACACCACGTCGTACGTGAGCGGTCCGTACACCGCGTCCTGGAAGTCGAGCACGCCGGGGTTCGGTTCGGCGATCATCAGATTGCGCGGCATGAAATCGCGCAGCATGAAGCCTTGCGGCTGCGCGCGCGCGCTCGCGACCAGCAGCGCGAACGTGCGATCGAGCAGCGCGCGGGTCTCTTCGTCGACCACGCGGCCCAGATGGCGGCCGATGAACCACTCGGGCATCAGCTCCATTTCGCGGCGCAGGAACGCTTCGTCGAACGGCGGCAGCACGTCTTCGCGCGAACTGAGCTGCCAGCGGATCAGCGCGTCGAGCGCGTCGCGCATCAGCGCGCGGGCGCGGCGGGTGTCGCCGGCGGCCTGCGCATCGGTCAGCGCGCCGAGGTACGACGCGCTGCCCAGATCGGTGACGAGCATGAAGCCGGCGTCGAAATCGACTTCGAGCACGCGCGGCACGTGCACGCCGGCGGCTGCGAGCAGTTCGGCGATCTGCGCGAATTCGCGGCATTTTTCCGGCGGCGGTGCGTCGACCGCGATCAGCGTGGCCGCGCCAGTGCCTTGCGGCGCCTTACCGGCGAGCCGGAAATAGCGGCGGAAACTGGCGTCGGAAGAGGCGGCGACGAGGCTGTCGAGCTCGAGCGCATGATGCGCCGCGTGGCCTTGCAGCCAGGCTTTGAGCAGGGAGAGACGGGAGTCTTGGTGGGCTTGGGTGGCGGGCAGCGTCATGAAAACCGGCGGCAAATTCTTGGGGGCAACGTCTTGCCATATAATACCCCACGACTTTTTTGACGCGACTCACACGCCAGCTTTTGCGTGTTGCGTTTTACCGCCCGCCTTAGCATCGGCAAATAGTGAATCCAGTGGTGCAGCCGACTCTCGCGGTCGCGATGCGCAGGCGGTGGATCGTGACGACGGCAAGCCTGGCTCACGGGTCGATTCGCCAAACGATACATGCCGCCCAGACAGCTTTCCGATTCCACTCCCTCCTGTGCAGTAGTGCCGCGCAAACGGCGGCTCGTCGCGGCGCTGGTTGCCGTTCCGGGTCTGATGCCCGCGCTTGCGCACGCCCAGCTGGCGGGGGAAGCTGCGCAGCCGCAACCGATCGATCCGCCGTGGGGCATGCAGATGGCCCCGCAGCTGGAAGAGCATCCGCGGCAAAGCGGCCAGCGGCCCGCCACCTTCGTGCTCGGCGAGCACGCGGCCGGCACGATCGACCAGGATCTCGCGGTCAAGGGTGCGGCCGAGGTGCGCCACGGCACCGCCGTGATCAAGTCCGACGCGCTGCACTATGACCAGGACACGGACATGGCCGACGCGTACGGCAATGTCCACGTGATCAATACCGGCAATACCTTCATCGGTCCCGAAGCGCATTTGCGCGTCGATTCGACCGAAGGGTTCATGACCTCGCCGAAGTACCACTTCAACGTGACGGGCGGCTCCGGCAGCGCGGAGCGGGTCGATCTGCTCGACGCCGAGCGCTCGGTGTTCACGCGGGGCACTTACACGGCGTGCGCGTGCGCGGACAACCCGGCCTGGTACATCAAGGGCAGCGAGTTCGATTTCGACACCGGTGCGGACGAAGGCGTCGCCTACAACAGCGTGCTGTTCTTCCAGGGCGTACCGGTGTTCGCGTCGCCGTGGCTGTCGTTCCCGCTGTCGGGCGACCGGCGCAGCGGGCTGTTACCGCCCACGTTTTCGCTCAGCTCGACCAATGGCTTCGAGCTGTCGGTACCGTATTACTTCAATATCGCGCCGAACCGCGACCTGACGCTCACGCCGCGGCTGATCTCGAAGCGCGGGGTGCAGTTGCAGGCCGCGTTCCGCTATCTGTCGCCGACGTACTCCGGCTCGATCACCGGCGAGTTCCTGCCCAACGACCGGCTGACGAAGACCAACCGTTACGCGCTGTACATCCAGCACAACCAGAACTTCGGTAACGGCTTCGGCGGCTACATCTATTACAACAAGGTTTCGGATAACACCTATCCGGAAGACCTGTCGTCGTCGGTCAACCAGTTCATGAACGGCACCCAGCTCCTGTATCAGCAGGAAGCCGGGTTGACCTACAACACCGGCCCGTGGTCGGTGCTCGCGCGCGAGCAGCACTGGCAGACGCTGGAGCCGTCGGTCGCGCCGTACGGCCGCGAGCCGCAATTGAACGTGAAGTACGCGAAGTACAACGTCGGCGGCTTCGACTTCGGCGCCGAGGCCGACTACACGCGTTTCCGCATCACTACCGCGGACGTGACCGAAGGCCAGCGGGTGATGTTCAACCCGTACCTGTCGTACTCGATGGTGGGGCCGGGCTACTTCGTCACGCCGAAGGTGCAATGGCACTTCGCGTCGTACGACCTGAACAACATCGGCACGGATCTCGCGGGCGTGCCGAATCCGCAGAAGAACTTCACCCAGTCGATTCCGACTTTCACGTTCGACACCGGGCTGATCTTCGAGCGGTCGGTGCGGGTGTTCGGCGCGGACTATATCCAGACGCTGGAGCCGCGCCTGTACTACGTGTACACGCCGTACCGCAATCAGGACAACGCGCCGCTGTTCGACACCGCCGAGTCCGACTTCGGTCTGGCGGAAATCTTCACGCCGAACACCTTCGTCGGTAACGACCGGATCGCCGACGCGAACCGCCTGACCGCGGGCCTGACCACCCGCTTCATCAACCCGGCGACCGGCGACGAACGCGCGCGCTTCGTGATCGCGCAGCAGTACTATTTCCGCGATCAGCGCGTCACGCTGCAGCCTAGCCAGACCAGCACCCAGGCGACCCACTCGGACCTGATCGTCGGCGCGTCCGTCAAGCTGGGCGCCGGTTTCGCGTCGGAAACGGCGTTCCAATATAATGCCGACAACAACCAGCTCGTGAAAACGAGCGTCGGTTTCGGCTTCAGCCCCGCGACCGGCAAGGTGCTCAACGTCGGCTATCGCTACACCCGCGCGAACACCACGCTGGACAACCAGCCGATCAATCAGATCGTGATCTCGGGGCAATGGCCGCTGACGCACCGGGTGTTCGGGGTCGGCCGCTTCAATTACGACCTCGGCGGCCACCGGATCGTCGACGGTCTGGTCGGGCTGCAATACGACGCGGACTGCTGGACGCTCGGCGCCGGTCTGCAACGCTATGCGAACGGCCTGAACACGTCGGGACAGAATCAGTCGAGTACGCGGTTCCTCGCGCAATTGACGTTCAAGGGCCTGTCGAGCGTCGACAACGGGCTGATCACCGCGTTCCGCAGCAGCGTCGCCGGTTACACGCCGCTGCCGCCGCCGCCGCCGCCCGAGTCGCGGTTCACCAATTACGAATGACGTTCGCGCGGTCATTCATGGCATGCGAAAAGACGGGCGAAGCGCCCGACATCATTGGAGTATCTGTGGCAATCATCAAACAGCTTCGCTTGGCAACGCTCGCGGCGGCTCTCGCCGGCGCGGCGTCTTTCCTTCCGGTTGCGCCGGCACAGGCGCAGGCGTTGGGCGGCAGTAGCGGCCAGACGGTCGACACCATCGCCGCGGTGGTCAACAACGGTGTCATCACGCGGCGCGAACTCGAAGAACGGGTCAGCCTGATCTCGCACCGCCTGAATCAGCAGAACGCGCCGGTGCCGCCGCTCGACCAGCTGCGCCAGCAGGTGCTCACGCAGATGGTGCTCGAGCGCATCCAGTTGCAGAAGGCCAAGGAAGACGGCATCAATATCGACGACGCGGCAGTGCAGCGCACGCTCGAGCGTCTCGCGCAAGCGAACAACATGACGTTCGAAATGTACCGCGCGCGGATCGAGGCGCAGGGCGTGCCCTGGAGCACGTTCACCAGCGACGCGCGCACCGAGCTGACGCTGTCGCGTCTGCGCGAGAAGGAAGTCGACAGCAAGATCACGGTGTCGGACGCCGAGGTCGCGAACTACATCGCCAGCCAGCGCGGCCCGAACGCCGGCCAGACCAACGACCTGCGGATCCAGCACATCCTCGTGAAAGCGCCGCTGAACGCGGCGCAGACCGACATCGAAGCGGCCCAGAAGAAAGCCGAAGCGCTGCTCGCCGAAGCGAAGGGCGGCGCCAGTTTCGAAAAACTTGCGAAGTCCAATTCGCAGGCCGCGGATGCCGCGAAGACCGGCGGCGATCTTGGTTTCCTCGCGCCGGCGAAGCTGCCGCCCGAGTTCGTGAAGGCCGCGTCGGCATTGCGTCCGGGTGAGGTCAATCCGGAGCTGATTCGCACCAACGACGGTTTCGAAATCGTCCGTCTGGTCGAGCGCCGCGCCGGTCAGGGCGCCAGCGCGGATGCGCCCAAGCTCGTGCAGACGCACGTGCGCCACATCCTGCTACGCGTCGGCGACGGTCAGTCCGAGCCGCAAGCGCGCCAGAAACTGCTCGACATCCGCAGCCAGGTCGCCGCGGGCGGCGACTTCGCGAAGTTCGCGCGCACCTACTCGCAGGACGGTTCGTCGTCGCAAGGCGGCGACCTCGGCTGGATCAGCCCGGGCGAAACCGTGCCGGAGTTCGAGCGCGCAATGAACTCGCTGCAGGACGGCCAGATCAGCGAGCCGGTGCGCAGCGAGTACGGCTACCACCTGATCCAGGTGCTGGGCCGCCGCGACGCGGAAGGCTCGATCTCGCAGCAGATGGACCTCGCGCGTCAGGCGATCGGCCAGCGCAAGGCGGAGCAGGCATACGCGGACTGGCTGCGCGAGCTGCGCGACACCGCGTACGTCGAAGTGAAGCCCAGCGTGACCGGCGTGCAATAAGCGGAATCACGTAATGACCAGCGCCGCCCCGTCCGTTCAACGCCCGCTGCAGATCGCGATCACGACCGGCGAGCCCGCCGGCGTCGGTCCGGAGCTGACCGCGCAGGCGCTGGCCGGCGCGGCCGCGCACTGGCCCAACGCACAGTTCACCGTACTCGGCGACGCGCAGTTGCTGGCCGAACGGGCGCGCGCGGTCGGCGTCGACTGGGCCGCGTTGACGAGTGGCGGTGCGCGCGTGCGGGTCGAACATCACGCGCTCGGTGCGCCGTCGCGGGCGGGCAAGCTCGACGCCGCGAACGGCCGCTATGTGCTCGATCTGCTCGACGCGGCGATCGACGGCGCGGTGGCCGGCAGCTTCGACGCGATCGTCACCGCGCCGCTGCAAAAAAGCACGATCAACGATGCCGGTGTGCCGTTCACCGGCCACACCGAATATCTGGCCGAGCGCACCCACACCCCGCGGGTCGTGATGATGCTGGCCGGCACCGGCAAGCGGCCGCTGCGGGTTGCGCTCGCGACCACCCATCTGCCGCTGAAGGACGTGTCGGCAGCGTTGACGATCGACAGCCTCGTCGACACGCTGCGCATCATCGATCAGGATTTGCGCCAGCACTTCGGTCTGCCCGCGCCACGTATTCTGGTGACCGGACTGAACCCGCATGCGGGAGAAAACGGCTACCTCGGCCGCGAGGAAATCGACGTGATCACACCGGCGTTGCAGCAGGCGAACGGCGCGGGCATCGACGCGCGCGGGCCGTATCCGGCCGACACGCTGTTCCAGCCGCGCTATCTCGACGAAGCCGACTGCGTGCTGGCGATGTTCCATGACCAGGGCCTGCCGGTGCTCAAATACGCGACGTTCGGCGAAGGCATCAACGTGACGTTGGGATTGCCGATCATTCGCACGTCGGTCGACCACGGCACCGCGCTCGATCTGGCCGGCACCGGCCGCGCCGACGCGGGCAGCCTGATCGCCGCGATCGATACCGCGGTGTCGATGGCGCGGCATCGGCGCGGCGGCTGATGGCGCTCGCGCTGTAAGCGGGCCGTTCGCGCATGGCGCGGCTTCCCGCGGTTTTCCCGCGGTTTTCCCGCGGTTTCCCTTTTCTCAAGCAGTTTTCTTTCTAGCGTTTCTTTCTTCGATGTCCACCAGCAGACAGCAAGGCCGGCACCAGGGCCATCTCGCGCGCAAGCGTTTCGGTCAGAACTTTCTGGTCGACATGGGCGTGATCGATTCGATCGTCGACGTGATCCGGCCGCAGCGCGGCGAGCGCATGGTCGAGATCGGGCCGGGGCTTGGCGCGCTGACCGAACCGCTGATCGAGCGGCTCGCGACGCCCGAGTCGCCGCTGCACGCGGTCGAACTGGACCGCGATCTGATCGGCCGTCTGAAAACGAAGTTCGGCGCTCTGCTCGAACTGCACGCGGGCGACGCGCTCGCGTTCGACTTCGGTTCGCTCGCGGCGCCGGGCGAGAAGGCGTCGCTGCGCATCGTCGGCAATCTGCCGTACAACATCTCGAGTCCGCTGCTGTTTCATCTGGCGACTTTCGCCGAGCGCGTGATCGATCAGCACTTCATGCTGCAGAACGAGGTGGTCGAGCGGATGGTCGCGGAGCCGGGCACCAAGGCGTTCAGCCGGCTGTCGGTGATGCTGCAGTACCGCTACGTGATCGACAAGCAGCTCGACGTGCCGCCCGAGTCATTCCAGCCGCCGCCCAAAGTCAATTCGGCGATCGTCCGGATGATTCCGTACGAGCGGCATGAACTGCCGGTGGTCGACGAAAAGGTGCTCGGCGAAGTGGTGACGGCAGCGTTCTCGCAGCGTCGCAAGATGCTGCGCAATACGTTGTCGGCGTTTCGCGATGCCGTCGATTTCGACGCGCTCGGTTTCGACCTGCAACGGCGCGCGGAAGACGTGCCGGTCGCCGAATATGTGAGCGTCGCGCAGGCGGTGGCGGCGCGCTCGGCGGGGGCGGCGCAGTAAGCGCCGCGCCGGGCGGACGCTAACCGGCGGCCCGTTTCGCCGGCGCGTTGACCAGCGCGATCCCGCTCAACGCCAGCAGCGCGGCGACCAGAAAGCGCGTGCTGAACGACTCGCCGAGCAGCAGCACGCCGAAGGTCACGCCGAACAGCGGCGTCAGAAACGAAAACACCGACAGCCGCGAAGCGATATAGCGCGTCAGCAACCAGAACCACAACAGATAGCTGACGAACGCGACCACCACCGCCTGATACGCGAGGCTCGCGAGCGCGAGCGGCGTCACCGTCTCGACCCGCATCTGGCCGAGTCCGAGCGCAAGCGCGAGCAACACCGCCGCCGATACCGCCAGTTGATAGAACAGCGTCTTGCTCGCACTCGTATGCGCGAGTCGCGTGCCGCGCACGACCACGGTAGTCGCGGCCCACGCGATGCCGGCCAGCACGCCGAGCGCATCGCCGGCGGCACCCGCGAGCGTCGAGCCGTGCGTTGCGCCGGCGCCCGGTGTTGCAGCCGAACCCGCGCCAGGATGCAGGAAGCCATCCGCGAATGCGAGCGCGATCCCCGCGAACGCGACGCCGATGCCGAGCCATTGGATCCGCCGCATCCGTTCGCCGTCGACGAACCAGTGCAGCCCGAGCGCGGTAAAGCACGGCGCGGTGTACAGGAACACCGCTATGCGCGACGCACTCGTCAGCGTGAGGCCGAGAAAGATGCAGACGAACTCGGCCGCGAACAGCACCCCGGCGAGGAGTCCCGCGCCGAGCGTGCCGTCGTCGCGAAACAGCGGCGTGCCGCGCGAGCGTGCCCACGCCCACACCAGCACCGACGCGATCGCCGAGCGCAGCCCCGCCTGAAAGACCGGCGGCAGCGCCACATTGGTGGTTTTGATCGCGACCTGCTGCAGGCCCCAGATCGCGCACAAGCCGACCATCAGCAGCATTGCGAAGCTATCCGGCGCGCGGCGCGCGGGTGAGGCAGTGGTCGTGCTCATGGGCGGGGTCGGGGGACGCGGGAATGTCTCAGGATGTTATGTTCGAGCGGCGTGCACGATGCGCTCGCGCGGCAGACGCATACGATAGCAAACCTGCCTGCGCGGCGAGCGAAGTGCGCCGGCCGCGTCGTTCATTCACGCCGCGCGACGAGGCACGCGGGATGCTGCTTCGTCCTGCAACGGCGCCCGATTCCGGGTACATTTACGGTCTCGTTATTCAGCAACAAAAGGGAGTGCGCAATGCGCCTGCTTCACACCATGCTCCGCGTCGGCGACCTCGATCGTTCGATTAATTTCTACACCGAACTGCTCGGCATGAAACTGCTGCGCCGCGAAGACTATCCGGACGGCAAATTCACGCTGGCTTTCGTCGGCTACAGCGATGAGCGAGACGGCACGGTCATCGAACTGACGCACAACTGGGACACGCCGTCGTACGATCTGGGCAACGGTTTCGGCCACCTCGCGGTGGAAGTCGAAGACGCGTATGCCGCGTGCGAGAAGATCAAGGCGCAGGGCGGCAATGTCGTGCGCGAAGCCGGCCCGATGAAGCACGGCACGACCGTGATCGCGTTCGTCACCGATCCGGACGGCTACAAGATCGAATTCATTCAGAAGAAAAAGTGATGTGAGCGGCGGGCGACGCGGTTGGATACGCGTCACCGCCGCCCCTCTGTCGCCGCCGCGTCAAAGCGTCGGCAACAACTCCGGCGGATGCGACTTCAGCGTCTGCCGCGCCTCGCGAAACTCCGGAAAAATCGATTCGACGGTCTGCCAGAAGCGCGGACTGTGATTCATCTCGCGCAGATGCGAGAGTTCGTGCGCGACCACGTAGTCGATGATCGACAGCGGGAAGTGGATCAGCCGCCAGTTCAGGCGGATCTTGCCGTCGCTCGAACAACTGCCCCAGCGCGTCGCCGCCGACGACAGCGCGTACGTCCGATAACTCACTCCCAGCTTCTGCGCGTAGATCGCGAGCCGTTCGCCGAACAGGCGCTTCGCTTCGCCTTGCAGCCAGCCCTGCACGCGGTCCTTGATCTGCTGCGGATCGGCCTGTGACGGCAGCGGCAATTGCAGGATGGCCTGCTGCGGATCGAACGCGAGCGTCCCGCGCGGCGCGCCGAGCATCACGCGCACCGGCTGGCCCAGGTAGGGCACCTCGGCGCCATCCTTCCAGTCGATCTTCGGCAACGCGCGTTGCTCGACGCGCGTCTGCCATTCGATCAGCTTCGTGAAAATCCAGCGCTGTTTTTCGGTGATCGCGTTTTCGATGTCGGCGAGCGTGACCCAGCGCGGCGCGGTGATCGTGAGGCCGGTGCTGTCGATCGCGAAACCGATCGAGCGGCGTGCCGAGCGCTTGAGCGCGTAGTGCAGCGTGCGCGAACCGATGGTCAGGCTGCGCAGCTTGCTGCCGTCCGGCGCGAGCAGCGACGCGGGCGGCTGGAGCAGGGATGACGGCGCCGCCGCGCCGGGCAAAGCGGGCGCGGGCGACACAGGTGATGGAGACGACGCTGTCGACCCCGGCTCGGCGAAGAGCGGGAGATCGAGTTGCCGGTTTTCGAGCGCCGCGGCGGGTTGCGGCGTGGGAGACTTCTGCATCGGCTTCGCTTCGCGCAACGCGCCCTGAGGGCGTGGCGCGTCAGATGGGAGCGGCGGCGGAATCGTCGGCCGCCGCGCGGTACGCAGCGGGATCGATGCGGCGCATTTCGGCTTCGATCCACTGCTCGACGCGCTTGTTCACTTCATCGGGCGTGAGGCCCGTCGTGTCGATCGGCTTGCCGATCGACACCGTGACTATACCCGGATATTTCAGGAACGAGTTACGCGGCCAGACGCGGCCCGCGTTGTGCGCAATCGGCACGACCGGCGCGCCGGTCGCGATCGCGAAGCGCGCGCCGCCCGTCTTGTACTTGCCCTGCTTGCCGGTCGGCGTGCGGGTGCCTTCCGGGAACATGATCACCCACGCGCCTTCGGCCATGCGCGTCTTGCCCTGGTTGATCACCGACTCGAACGCGTACTTGCCTTCCTTGCGGTTGATGTGAACCATCTTCAGCATGCCGAGCGCCCAGCCGAAAAACGGCACGTACAGCAGCTCGCGCTTGAATACGTAGCACAGTGGCCGCGGCATCAGCGCCGGAAAAGCGAGCGTTTCCCACGCCGACTGGTGCTTCGACAGCAGCACGGCCGGACCGTCGGGCAGGTTCTCGTAGCCTTCGATCCGATAGCGGATGCCGTTCAGCCAGCGCACTGTCCACAGCGTCAGACGGCACCAGCCGGCCGCCATCCAGTAGCGGTTTTCCGCGCGCAGGAACGGGAACGCGATGAAGCACGCGGTCGCGTACGGCACCGTGACCAGCACGAAATAGATCAGCAGCAGCAGGGAGCGGAGTGTGCGCATCGGCGTAAAGATTGGGGGTAGGGAGCGCGCGCGGCACGCGAGGGTGCCGGCTTCACTCCTGGGCGTCGGCGAGGAAGTCCAGCGCGAACGCGCGCAGGTCGTCGTGCACGATCGTGCCTTCGGGCAGGCCGCCGGCGGCGAGCGTCTTGCGGCCCTTGCCGGTCAGCACCAGATGCACCGGATGACCGAGCGCCGCGCCCGCCTGCAGGTCGCGCAGCGAATCGCCGACCACGTGCGTTTGCGCGGGATCGATTTCGAAGCGCTCGGCGATCATCTTCAGCATGCCGGGCTTCGGCTTGCGGCATTCGCAATGATCTTCCGCCGTGTGCGGGCAGAAGAACACCGCTTCGATGCGCGCGCCGACCGCGGCGGCGGCGCGGTGCATCTTCAGGTGCATGGCATTCAACGCGTCCATGTCGAACAGGCCGCGGCCGATACCCGACTGATTGGTCGCGACCGCGACGCGATAGCCCGCCTGGTTCAGGCGCGCGATCGCTTCGAGCGCGCCGGGCAGCGCGACCCACTCGTCCGGCGATTTGATGAACGCGTCGGAGTCGACGTTGATCACGCCGTCGCGGTCGAGAATCACCACTTTCTTGTTCGGCATGGCGCGATGCTCAGGCGGCGAGTCGGGAAATGTCGGCGACGCAGTTCATCTGCTGATGCAGCGCGCCGAGCAGTGCCAGACGGTTCGCACGCAACGCCGGATCTTCGGCGTTGACCATCACGTCGTTGAAGAACGTGTCGACCGGTTCGCGCAGCGCGGCGAGCGCGGTGAGCGCGCCGGTGTAGTCGCGCGCGGCCAGTTGCGACTGCACGCGCGGCGTGACCTGCTCGAGCTGCGCGTTGAGCGCCTGCTCCGCCGCTTCGGTCAGCAGCGCCGGCTGCACGCCGCCATTGCCCACGCCTTCCGACTTCTTCAGGATGTTCGAAATGCGCTTGTTGGCCGCCGCGAGCGATGCCGCTTCGGCGAGCGACGCGAATTCGCGCACCGCATCCAGACGCGCGACGATGTCGTCCAGGCGCGTCGGGTTCAGCGCCAGCACCGCGTCGATTTCGCCGGCCGCGTAGCCGCGTTCGCGCAGCAGGCCGCGCAGGCGGTCCATGCTGAACTCGTAGATCGCGGCGGTCGAATCGGCGACGTTCGGCACGCCCGCGAATTGCGCATACGCGGCGCGCAGCAGTTCGACGAAGTCGACCGGCAGTTGCTTCTCGACCAGAATCCGCAGCACGCCGAGCGCGTGACGGCGCAGCGCGAACGGGTCTTTCTCGCCGGTCGGTTGCAGGCCGATGCCCCAGATGCCGACCAGCGTTTCGAGCTTGTCGGCGAGCGCGACGACGGTGCCGGTCGCGGTGGTGGGCAGCGCATCGCCGGAGAAGCGCGGCTGATAGTGCTCCGAGCACGCGAGCGCGACTTCTTCCGGCTCGCCGTCGTGGCGCGCGTAGTACGTGCCCATCGTGCCTTGCAGCTCGGGGAATTCGCCGACCATGTCGGTGATCAGGTCGGCTTTCGCGAGGCGCGCGGCGCGCTTCGCGAGCGCGACGTCCGCGCCGGTCAGCGCGGCGATCGCGCCGGCCAGCCCTTCGAGACGCTCGACGCGTTGCAGCGCCGAGCCGAGCTTGTTGTGATAGACGACGTTGGCGAGCAGCGGCACGCGCTCGGCGAGCGGCTTCTTCTTGTCCTGCGTGAAGAAGAACTTCGCGTCGGCCAGACGCGGGCGCACCACGCGTTCATTGCCTTCGACGATCTCGTTCGGCGTATCGGTCTCGATGTTCGACACGATCAGGAAGCGCGAGCGCAGCTTGCCGTTCGCATCGGTCAGCGCGAAGTACTTCTGGTTGGTCTGCATCGTCAGGATCAGACATTCCTGCGGGACCTGCAGGAATTCGTCCTCGAAGCGGCATGCGTAGACGACCGGCCATTCGACCAGCGAGGTCACCTCGTCGAGCAGCGCGTCCGGCATCACGACCTTGTCTTCGCCGGCCAGCGCGAGCAGTTGCGAACGGATCGCTTCCTTGCGCTCGGCGAAGCTGGCGATCACGCGACCGCGATGTTGCAGCGTTTCGGCGTACGACTGCGCGTGCTGGATCTGCACGAAGCCTTCGGACAGGAAGCGGTGGCCGAGCGTGGTGTCGTCGGCGTCGATGCCGAGCGCGCTGACCGGCACGACTTCTTCGCCGTGCAGCGCGGTCAGGCGATGCACCGGGCGCACGAACTGCACGCTCGAGCCGTCCGGGCGCTGATAGGTCATTACCTTCGGAATCGGCAGCTTCGCGAGCGTTTCGTCGAGCGCGGCCTGCAGGCCGTCGGCGAGCGTCGCGCCCGGCGCCGCGTAGCGCAGGAAGAACGCTTCGGCCTTGCCGTCCTGCGCGCGTTCGAGGTCGTTCACCGAGAAGTCGGGGAAGCCGAGCGCGGCGAGCTTCTTCGCGAGCGGCGCGGTGGGCTGGCCGTCTTTGTCGAGCGCGACGGAGACCGGCAGCACTTTTTCGCGCACGTGTTTTTCCGGCGCGACCGCGCGCACGTTGTGGATCGTCACCGCGAGGCGGCGCGGCGTCGCGTAGCGTTCGAACGACGGTTCGCCGTCGATCAGGTCGCGCGCCGCGAGGCGCTGCACGATGCCTTCGGCGAACGCGTCGCCGAGACGCGCGAGGGCCTTCGGCGGCAGTTCTTCAGTCAGCAGCTCGACGAGCAGGGTAGCGTGTTGAGATTGAGTCATGAGGTGAAATTCTCGTCAGTCCTGATCGATCTTGCGTTCGACTTTCAGCGGCGGAGCCCACGCGGGCATCGCGGCTTCCTGCTCGTCAGTGGTGAGGCCGGGCACGCCGTGCACCGGATTGCCGAGCATCGGGAAGCCGAGCTTCTCGCGCGATTCGTAGTAAGCCTGCGCGACGAGGCGCGACAGCGCGCGAATCCGGCCGATATAGGCCGCGCGTTCGGTGACCGAAATCGCGCCGCGCGCGTCGAGCAGGTTGAACGTGTGGCCGGCCTTCAGCACGAGTTCGTAGGCGGGCAGCGCGATCTGCGCTTCGATCATGCGCTTCGCTTCCGCTTCGTAGCTGTTGAAGAACGTGAACAGCAGGTCGACGTTCGCATGCTCGAAGTTGTAGGTGGACTGTTCGACTTCGTTCTGGTGATACACGTCGCCGTAGGTCAGGCGGCGCAGTTCCGGGCCGTTCGGGCCTTGCTCTTCCCACTCGGTCCAGACCAGGTCGTAGACGTTCTCGACCTTCTGCAAGTACATCGCGAGGCGCTCGAGGCCGTAGGTGATCTCGCCGAGCACCGGCTTGCAGTCGATCCCGCCGACCTGCTGGAAGTACGTGAACTGGGTCACTTCCATGCCGTTCAGCCACACTTCCCAGCCCAGCCCCCACGCGCCGAGCGTCGGGTTTTCCCAGTCGTCCTCGACGAAGCGCACGTCGTTCTGCTTCAGGTCGAAGCCGAGCGCTTCGAGCGAGCCGAGGTACAGGTCGAGGATGTTTTCCGGCGCCGGCTTGAGCACCACCTGGTACTGGTAGTAGTGCTGCAGACGGTTCGGGTTCTCGCCGTAGCGGCCGTCTTTCGGGCGGCGCGACGGCTGCACGTAGGCGGCGCGCCACGGCTCGGGGCCGATCGCGCGCAGGAAGGTGTGAACGTGGGACGTGCCCGCGCCGACTTCCATGTCGATCGGCTGGAGCAACGCGCAACCCTGCTTGTCCCAGTAGGACTGCAAGGTCAGGATGATTTGCTGAAACGTGAGCATGAAGTGCCTTTCGGGCATGGGGCCGTGCCGCGTACGTCGGAGCGCGCGAGGCGGCCGTGGAGCGAAGTGCTAAACCCGAGATTTTAGCGGAAAGGACAGCCGGACGGCCCGTTTTGCGGGTGCCGGCGGGACGGGATGCGGTTTTTGGGCGGCTGCCGCTTCGAAATCGAAGGCGCCGGCTCAGCTCGCCGCCAACTCCACCTTCGGCGAAAACGAATCGGCCTGCGCGATCGGCCAGTACTTCTCGAACAGCGAATAGCGATAGTTGCCGTTGAGCAGATCGTTCGGTTGCAGGTACTTCAGCAGTTCCGACATCAGCCGCACCTCATGCGACGACACCCGCCGCACGATGTGATGCGCGCGCAGCTCGGCCGGATGCTTGAGCCCCGCCGCCTGGATGATCTCCCGCAACGCATGCAGCGTGTTGTGGTGGAAGCTGAACACGCGGTCCGCCTTGTCCGGCACCACCAGCGCGCGCTGGCGCACCGGGTCCTGGGTCGCGACGCCGGTCGGGCAGCGGCCGGTGTGGCAGGTCTGCGCCTGGATGCAGCCGACCGCGAACATGAAGCCGCGCGCCGCGTTGACCCAGTCCGCGCCGATCGCGAGCGTCTTCGTGATATCGAACGCGGTGATCATCTTGCCGCTCGCGCCGATCCGGATGCGCTGCCGCAGACCGATCCCGACCAGCGTGTTGTGCACCAGCAGCAGCCCTTCCTGCAACGGCACGCCGACGTGATCGGTGAATTCGAGCGGCGCCGCGCCGGTGCCGCCCTCGGCGCCGTCGACGACGATGAAGTCCGGCAGGATGCCGGTTTCCAGCATCGCCTTCGCAATGCCGAAGAATTCCCACGGATGGCCGATGCACAGCTTGAAGCCGGTCGGCTTGCCGCCCGACAGCGTGCGCAGCCGCTCGACGAATTCGAGCAGTTCGCGCGGCGTCGAAAACTCCGAGTGAGTGGCCGGCGAGATGCAGTCGCGGCCCATCGGCACGCCGCGCGTCTCGGCGATTTCCGGCGTGATCTTCGCGGCCGGCAGCACGCCGCCGTGACCCGGCTTCGCGCCTTGCGACAGCTTGATCTCGATCATCTTCACCTGCGGCTCGGCGGCCTGCTTCGCGAATTTCTCGGCGCTGAAGGTGCCGTCGTCGTTACGGCATCCGAAGTAACCGGACGCGATCTCCCAGATGATGTCGCCGCCATGCACGCGGTGATACTTCGACATCGAGCCTTCGCCGGTGTCGTGCGCGAAGTTGCCTTTCTTTGCGCCGAGGTTCAGCGCCATGATCGCGTTCGCCGACAGCGAACCGAAGCTCATCGCCGATACGTTGAAGATCGACATCGAATAAGGTTGCGCGCGATCGGGGCCGACCACGATGCGGAAGTCGTGATTGTCGAGTCTGGTCGGCGCGAGCGAGTGGCTGATCCATTCGTGCGCGGTCGCCTTGACGTCGAGTTCGGTGCCGTACGGGCGGCTGTCCACGTCGTTCTTCGCGCGCTGATAGACGATGCTGCGTTGCGCGCGCGAGAACGGCTTTTCGTCGGTGTCGTCTTCGACGAAGTACTGGCGGATTTCCGGGCGGATGAATTCGAAGACGAAACGCAGGTGGCCCCAAAGCGGGTAGTTGCGCAGGATCGCGTGGCGTTCCTGCGTCAGGTCGTACACGCCGAGCGCGACGAGCGCGACCGGCGCGATGATCCAGAACCACGACAGATGATGCGTCGCGGCGAGCGCGGCGCAGGCTGCGAACAGTGCGATCGCGCACCACATGGCCAGATAGCGTCGAGAAAACATGGGGACTCCAGTGCGAGGAAGATCGTTGCGGCGGGAGCGTCCGCGCGGCTGGCGCGGGCGGAATCCGTCGCGAAGGAAAACTGGCGCTCGCGGCTCACGGGACGGCGCACTTCAGACGAAAGGCGCGGCGCCCGTCGGCGCAAGCGCGCAGCGTGCGGACGTGGGAAGTCCGAAGCCAAGGTGCGAACCACCGACAGTGCCGAAGCCACCCGATCCGCCGCGCTCGCCGTGGCGCATCGCTTAGCGCTCGCCCAGCAGCGCCGCTTTTTGCCGCGTGGCTTGCGGCTCGCCTTGCGCGCGCTTGTGCGCGTGCTTGCGCCGCTGCGCGCGCGTTTGCGGCTCCGGCTGATCCGGCGGCAGCTCGGCCGGCTGGCCGGTCATCGCGCGTTCGATGATGCCGCCGCCCAGGCACACGTCGCCGTCGTACAGCACCGCTGACTGGCCCGGCGTGACCGCCCATTGCGCGGTTTCGAAAGTCAGCTGGAACAGGCCCTCGCCGCTGGCGGACGCACCAGCGGCCGCATTGAAGGTGCACGCGGCGTCGGCTTGCCGGTAGCGGGTTTTCGCGCCGCACGCGAAGCCTTCAGCCGGCGGCTCGCCGGCGACCCAGCTGGTATTGCCGGCCACCAGCGTATTGCACAGCAGCCACGGATGATCGTGACCTTGGGCCACATACAGCGTGTTGCTCGGAATATCCTTGCCGGCCGCGAACCACGGCTCGCCGCTGCCGTCCTTGCTGCCGCCCAGACCGATGCCCTTGCGCTGGCCGAACGTGTAGAACGCGAGGCCGATGTGTTCGCCGACGGTCTTGCCGTCGGTGGTCTTCATCGGGCCCGGTTTGGTCGGCAGATAGCGGTTCAGGAAGTCGCGGAACGGCCGCTCGCCGATGAAGCAGATGCCGGTCGAATCCTTCTTCTTCGCGTTCGGCAGACCGATCTTTTCGGCGATCTCGCGCACTTGCGTCTTCGGAATCTCGCCGAGCGGGAACAGCGTCTTCGACAGCTGTGCCTGGTTCAGCCGGTGCAGGAAGTACGACTGGTCCTTCGTGTGGTCGAGCGCCTTCAGCAGTTCGAAGCGGCCGTTGTTCTCGCGCACGCGCGCATAGTGGCCGGTCGCGATGGTTTCCGCGCCGAGCGACATCGCGTGATCGAGAAAGGCCTTGAACTTGATTTCGGCGTTGCACAGCACGTCCGGGTTCGGCGTGCGGCCGGCCGAGTACTCGCGCAGGAATTCGGCGAACACGCGGTCCTTGTATTCGGCCGCGAAGTTGACCGCTTCGACGTCGATGCCAATCAGGTCCGCCACCGACACCACGTCGATCCAGTCCTGCCGCGTCGAGCAGTATTCGCTGTCGTCGTCGTCTTCCCAGTTCTTCATGAACAGGCCGACCACGTCGTAGCCCTGTTCCTTCAGCAGCCACGCGGTAACCGACGAATCGACGCCGCCCGACATGCCTACTACGACTTTACGCTTGCTCATAAGGTACTCACTGGGTGCTGCATCACTGCGTGGATCCGTGGGGTGGCCGCGCGCGGCGGCCTCGCCGGAATGATTGGATGATTGCGCCGCGGTTCTGTCCGCGGTCCTGCTGCTCGGGTTTTACCGCCTGGGCCCGACCGAATGCGTGTGCACGAAGTCGAGCGGGAAACGCCGGCCTGCCAGGTAATCGTCGATACATTGCATCACGAGCGGCGTGCGGTGCCGCTCGGGGCACGCGCGCAGTTCGTCGGCGCTCATCCAGACGGTGCGGACGATATCGGCGTCGAGCACGAGCGCGGGGTCCGCGTCGCCGCCCGCGCCGCAATAGGTGAAGCGCAGATACGTGGTGCCCTCGCCGGCCGGCCGCTCGAAGTGGGTCATGTACATGCCGACGAGAGCCTCGGGCACGAACGGGTGGGCGGTTTCCTCGAGGGTTTCGCGGATCACCGCTTCCAGCAAGGTTTCGCCCGCCTCGAGATGGCCGGCCGGCTGGTTCAGCCGCAAGCCCGCGGACGTGTGTTCCTCGACCAGCAGGAAGCGTCCGTCACGCTCGACGATCGCCGCGACGGTCACGTGCGGCAGCCAGGTTTCCGGTTTCATGGCTGCGCATTTTACCGGTTATGGGCGGCGCCTGCCGGGCGCCGGCCCGCCCCGCAACCCGCGCGGCGCACGGCTGCGCGAGGGCCGGTCGGAGCGGGCGCCGGAACCCACCGGCGGCCGCTGCCGGACCCGCCGGCAGGCGTCCCGCACCCCAGCATTGACCCCGATTTTTGCGCCATGGTGCTTTCGGTTACAGTGGGGCCTGCGTTAGCCGTTGCATTTGCAAGCCGGCGTGCCTCGTCGGCAGCTCTGTCGTCAAACAGGAAGTCGAGGAGGAACCACGATGCACATCGGAGTGCCAGCCGAGACGCGCGCGCATGAAACCCGCGTGGCCGCGACGCCCGAAACGGTCAAGAAGTACGCGGCGCAAGGCCACCGGGTGACCCTCCAGAGCGGCGCCGGCGCCAGCGCCAGCTTTCCCGACGACGCCTATACGGCGGCCGGCGCGGAAATCGTCGATGCCGCCGCTGCGTTCGGCGCCGACCTCGTCCTCAAAGTCCAGTCCCCCACCGATGCCGAACTGCCGCTGCTCAAACGCGGCGCGACGCTGGTCGGCATGCTCGATCCGTTCAACGCCGACAACGCCCAGAAGCTCGCCGCGGCCGGCGTGACCGCGTTCGCGCTCGAAGCGGCGCCGCGCACGACCCGCGCGCAGAGCCTCGACGTGCTGTCGTCGCAGGCGAACATCGCCGGCTACAAGGCGGTGCTGCTCGCGGCGACGCTCTATCCGCGCTTCATGCCGATGCTGATGACCGCGGCCGGCACCGTGAAGGCCGCGCGCGTGCTGATTCTCGGCGCGGGCGTCGCCGGGCTGCAGGCGATCGCGACCGCCAAGCGGCTGGGCGCGGTGATCGAGGCGTCGGACGTGCGCCCGGCCGTGAAGGAGCAGATCGAATCGCTCGGCGCGAAGTTTCTCGACGTGCCGTACGAAACCGACGAAGAGCGCGAAGCCGCGCAGGGTGTGGGCGGCTACGCGCGGCCGATGCCGCCGTCATGGCTCACGCGCCAGTCGGCGCTGGTCCACGAGCGCGCGAAGCAGGCCGACGTGGTGATTTCGACCGCGCTGATCCCGGGCCGCGCGGCGCCGACACTGATCTCGGTCGAAACCGTGCAGGCGATGAAACCCGGCTCCGTGCTGGTCGATCTCGCGGCCGGCCGCGGCGCGGAGTACGAAGGGCGGCGCGGCGGCAACTGTCCGCTGACCGAGGCGGACCAGGTGGTGGTTCGTTACGGGGTGCAGATCGTCGGTTATACGAACCTTGCCGCGATGGTGCCCGCCGACGCGTCGTCGCTGTACGCGCGCAATCTGCTCGACTTCCTGAAGCTGATCGTCACGAAGGAAGGTCAGCTCAACATCGATCTCGCGGACGACATCGTCGCGGCCACGCTGCTGGCGCGCGACGGTCAGGTCGCGCGCAACGCATAGGGAGGTGACGGCCATGGAAGTCATCAATCACACGGTGATCAATCTGATCATCTTCGTGCTGGCGATCTACGTCGGCTACCACGTGGTCTGGAACGTCACGCCCGCGCTGCATACGCCGCTGATGGCGGTGACCAATGCGATTTCGGCGATCGTGATCGTCGGCGCGATGCTCGCGGCCGGGCTGACGGTCGGCGGCGCCGGCAAATTCTTCGGCACGGTTGCGGTCGCGCTCGCGGCGGTCAACGTGTTCGGCGGCTTTCTCGTCACCAGACGAATGCTGGAGATGTTCAAGAAGAAAGAACCGAAGAAGCTTCCGGCGGCCGGCAAGGAGGGTGCGTAAATGAGCCTGAACGTCGTCACGCTGCTATATCTGGTCGCCTCGGTCTGCTTCATTCAGGCGCTCAAGGGGCTGTCGAATCCGAAGACCGCGCGGGTCGGCAATACCTTCGGAATGGTCGGGATGGCGATCGCGATCCTGACCACGATCGCGCTGATCTCCCGCCAGGCCGAAGTGCTCGGCTCCAATCTCGGCCTCGGGCTCGGTCTGCTGCTGTTCGGGCTGGTGGTCGGCGGCGCGGTCGGCGCGTTCGTCGCCGCGCGCGTCGAGATGACCAAGATGCCGGAACTGGTCGCCGCGATGCACTCGCTGATCGGTCTGGCGGCCGTGTGCATCGCGTATGCGGTGGTATCGGAGCCGGCCGCGTTCGGCCTCGCCGATCCCGACTATCCGATTCCGGGCTTCCTGCCGTTCGGCAACCGGATCGAGCTGTTCATCGGCACCTTCGTCGGCGCGATCACGTTCTCCGGTTCGGTGATCGCGTTCGGCAAGCTGTCGGGCAAGTACAAGTTCCGGCTCTTTCAGGGCGCGCCGGTCACCTACGGCGGCCAGCATCTGATCAACCTGATGCTCGCCATCGCGATGGTGGGCTTCGGCATCCTGTTCTTCCTCACGCAGTCGTGGCTGCCGTTCATCATCATGACGATCATCGCGTTCGTGTTGGGCGTGCTGATCATCATTCCAATCGGCGGCGCGGACATGCCAGTGGTGGTGTCGATGCTGAACTCGTACTCGGGCTGGGCGGCGGCGGGGATCGGCTTCTCGCTGAACAATCCGATGCTGATCATCGCCGGCTCGCTGGTCGGCTCGTCCGGCGCGATCCTGTCGTACATCATGTGCCGCGCGATGAACCGTTCGTTCTTCAACGTGATTCTCGGCGGTTTCGGCAACGAGCCGGGCGCGGCGGCGGCCGGCGCGGCCGAGCAGCGTCCGGTCAAATCGGGTTCGGCCGACGACGCATCGTTCATGCTCGGCAACGCCGAGACCGTGGTGATCGTGCCGGGCTACGGTCTCGCGGTCGCGCGCGCGCAGCATGCGCTGAAGGAGCTGACCGACAAGCTGGTCGAGAAGGGCATCGAGGTCAAATACGCGATTCACCCGGTGGCCGGGCGGATGCCGGGGCACATGAACGTGCTGCTCGCGGAAGCCGAGGTGCCGTACGACATGGTCTACGAGATGGAGGACATCAACGGCGAGTTCGGCCAGGTCGACGTGGTGCTGGTGCTCGGCGCGAACGACGTGGTCAATCCGGCCGCGAAGAACGATCCGAAGTCGCCGATTGCCGGGATGCCGATCATCGAGGCGTACAAGGCGCGCACGGTGATCGTCAACAAGCGTTCGATGGCCGCCGGCTACGCGGGGCTCGACAACGATCTGTTCTATATGGACAAGACGATGATGGTGTTCGGCGATGCGAAGAAGGTGATCGAGGACATGGTGAAGGCGGTCGAATAACAGCTTCGCCGCAGCCAACTCGCAAAAGAATCGCGGCGCGCCACGCCGCGATTTTTTTTGCCTACCGGGATTTCGCGTTCACATGGCGCAACAGATCGGCGAGCCGTCTGCCTTCCTGATCGGGATAGGTTTCGAGCACTTCGAGCGCGTCGATCTTTTCCAGTCCGAAGTTGCGGAAGTCGCCGCGCAATTCGCACCATGCGCCGAGCGTCCAGCGCGCGCCCCAGTACGCGAGCGCGAGCGGCCACACGCGCCGTTCGGTGGCCGCGCCGTTCGCATCGATGTACGCGAAGCGCACCACGTGGCGGGCGTCGATCGCGCGATGCAGCGTGTCGAGCTGCGCGGAAAAATCTCCTTTGATATGAAACGACGGCGCGAAGATCGCCAGCTGCTCGAGCGTCGCGCGCTTGTCGGCGGGCATCGCCGATGCGATCTTCGCGAGCGCGCCGCGCGCGCCGCTCGCGAAGCCGGCGCCGCCCCACGATTCGAGCATCCGCGCGCCGGCCGCGAGCGCGGCGAGTTCGTCGGCGGTGAAGGTGAGCGGCGGCAGACTCGCGGAACGCGACAGCCGGTAGCCGATTCCCGCTTCGCCTTCGATTGGCACCCCTGACAATTGCAGATCGCGCACGTCGCGGTAGACGGTGCGCGGCGACACGTTCAGCCAGTCGGCCAGTTGCTGCGCGGTGGTCAGACGGCGGCCGCGCAGCAGCTCGGCGATCTGGAACAGGCGGTCGGCGCGGCGCGTCATCGTGGGCGTCGGGTAGAGGAGGAGGGGGACGGTCCCGCGATGATAGCGCCGCATGCTGGCCCGCGCTGCGGTTGAGCGGCAGGCGTACGAGCTTCGCGCGGCCGTTGCCTAGTTGGTAAGCGAGTGCAAGCCGAGCCGGTTGCCTTCGCTATCGGTGAAGAACGCGATATAGCCGATATCCTGCGGCAGCTTGATCACCGGTCCGTCGCTCTTGCCGCCGGCCTTTTCGATCCGCGCGAGCGCGGCGTCGACGGTGGGCTGCGCGTTCAGATAGACGATCACGCCGCCGGCGACGGGCTTGAGCGACGGGTTGTGAACGATCGCGCCGCCGCTGGCCGGCTCCTCGTACTTGAACACCGCGATCGGCTGGCCGCCGAATTCCTGGCGGTTCAGCGTGGTAGCGAGCGCGGCTTCGTAGAAGCGCACCGCGCGGTCGAAATCGACGGACGGAATCTCGAACCACGCAACGACTTTGGGCAACGCGGACATGACACTCTCCTTCGGATGGCAGTAGGCCGGTTCAGCGCCGGATGGCGTGAGAAGGAGTGTGCGGGGGTGCTGCTGACAGCGTGGTGTCAGCAGCCAGAAGTGGCTCGCGGCACGAAGAAGCGGCTCGCAACAACGGACCCATGACGATGCGCCGGCGTACGCCGATGCGTTGTTCGTCGCGTCAAACAAAAAAGCCGCGGACTTTCGTGCCGCGGCTTTTCTTGCCGGAATAACGTGCTGCGAACGCAGCGTCGCTCGCGCCGCGAACGCGCCGGCCTCAGTCCGCCGGCGTATCGCTCTGCGGCCGCTGCCGCACGCTGCCCGCGATCAGATCGAAGCGGAACAGACGGCATTCGAGCGCGCCGTTAAAGAGCGGCGTCTTGGTCGATTCGCGCAGCCGCAGCTGCCCCGGCAGCTTGCGATCCGACGTCAGAATGAACGCGTGCCAGCCGGTGAAGCGCTGCTTCAACGCGTTGCCGAACAGCTGGAAGAACTCGCTGTCCGGCGCTTCTTCCTGAATTCGCCGGAAGCCGTCGTCGCGCTGCTCGCGATTGCCGCGGTCTTCGCGCAACTCGCCGCGCGCGTTGCGCCCGCGCACTTCGATCCGCTCGCCATACGGCGGATTCGCGACCAGAATGCCCGGCGCCGAACTCGGCGGCGTCATGTCGCGCGCGTCGAGCTGCTTGAGCTGGATCTGCGGCAAACCGGCTCGCTCGAAATTCGCGCGTGCCTTATCGAGCATGTTGATCGAAATTTCGCTGCCGAAAATCTGCAGATCGGCACGCGAGCCGCGCGCCGCGTTCTTTGCGTCGAGCGCGGCGTTTTTCAGCTCGCGCCATGCCTTCGAGTCGAATTGCTTGAGCTTCTCGAAGCCGAACTGGCGCTCGGCGCCAGGCGCGATGTTCAGCGCGACCTGCGCGGCTTCCGCGAGGAACGTGCCGCTGCCGCACATCGGGTCGTACAGCGGCGTGCCGGCCTGCCAGCCGGTCAGGCGCAGAATCCCCGCCGCGAGGTTTTCGCGCAGCGGCGCGGCGCCCTTGTCCAGCCGCCAGCCGCGTTTGAACAGTGGGTCGCCGGAAGTGTCGAGATACAGCGTGCAGTCGGTCGCGGTCAGGAATGCGAACACCCGCACGTCGGGCATCGCGGTGTCGATGCTCGGGCGCGCGCCGCTCTTTTCGCGCAGCCGGTCGCAGATCGCGTCCTTCACGCGCAGCGTCGTGAATTCGAGGCTCCGCAGCGGCGACTTGATCGCGGTGACGTCGACGCGCAGCGTTTCGTGCGCGGAGAACCACTGCTCCCAGCGCTGTTCGACCGCGAGCGCGTAGATGTCCTGCTCGTTGCGGTACGGTCGTTGCGCGATTTTCAGCAGCACGCGGCTCGCGAGCCGTGAATGCAGATTGGCCGCCATGCCGGCGGCCCAGCCGCCGCGAAAATGCACGCCGCCCGGCACCTGGGCGCCGGCCGTGAAGGCGGCGCCGTGCAGATGCCTGGCGGCAATTTCGGCGAGTTCGGCCGCGAGCGGGGCTTCGAGACCGCGCGGGCAGGGGAGGAAGAAATCGAAGGACATTAGGTTGCCGGAAGGCGTTGAATAAGGCGCTATTGTACGCGGTCGGGGTGCGCCGGCCCGGCCACCGGCCACACCAGTTCCAGCGGCCGCCGTCTGAGCCGCTGCCAGATCGCGCCGCGCAGCGAACGCACCGCATTGCGCCGCAAGTCGCGCGATTTGACCGCCATATAGAACGCCAGCGCGAAACTGACCGCGACGTTCAGAATCGCCATGCTGGCCACGCCCGCCACCGCCCACCAGAGCGCAGGCAGCTTCAGCGCATCGGGGCCGAGCACGCCGAGCGCGACGCCGATCGAGCCGGCGCTGAGCGTCACGTGACGCACTTCGAAACTGAATGCGAACGCGGTCAGGATCGCCGGCACGAGGCCGAGCATCAGGCCGAGCGTGATATTGCCGACCACCCCGGCGACGTTGCTCCGGCAAAAGCGCGCGAGACGCGCGGCCCCCGCCGCGCCGAGCGTCAGGCGCAGGCGGCGGTTGTAGGCGAGCGCGTCGCCGACCCGATGCAGGATGAACCAGTTGTCGGCCCAGCCGGCCAGCAGACTCGACGACCACAGCAGCACGCCGGTCAGCGCCGCGTAGAACGGCGTCGGCCCGAGCAGCGAGAACGAGCGCAGCGTCGCGAGCGCCTTGTCCTGCGAGATCAGATCGGTATGAAACAGCGCGTGCCATAGCAGATCGACGCCCAGGCACACCGGGAACACCAGCAGCACGTTGCCGAGCACCGCGGCGGCCTGGGTGCGCATCAGCGCGGTCACCGAACTGACGAAACTGTCGACGCCGGCCGGCGTGCCGACCCCGTCGAGTTCGCGCGCGAGCGTCGGCGCGGTCATCGCCGGTTGCTTGGTGGCGAGGGAGAAGTGCAGGAAGTGCATCAGCAGAAAGCTCGCCGCGTAGTTGATGCCGGCCAGCAGGCCTTCGAACATCGCCTGGAAATGCGCGCCGGTGATGGCGAACTTCACGCACACGGTGACCACGGTGACGAGTCCGCCGCCGGCCGCCATCCGCAGCATCTTCAGATATTCGGCGCGGTCGCGCGCGATGTAGTGCTCGCCGGTGTCGGCGCTGTACTCGACGACCTTGCGGGCGAGCAGCGAGAAATTGCTGCGTGCGAGGTGCGCGACGCTCTGGCTCGCGAGATTCGCGCGCACCAGCTCGGCGGTCAGGCGCGCGCCCGCGTGCGGATCGTGCTGGGCCATCCACGCATCGAGCAGATGCTCGGCGCGTTCGATGCGCATGCGCATCCGCTCGACCTGAAACACGATGTCGACGCTCACGCCGTTGCGGTACAGATGCGCGAACACGTTGCCGGTCGCGCTGCGGCATTCGTCGAGCAGCAGACGCAGATAGTTGACCTCGCGCAACAGCGGTTCCTGCGGGCCGCCGGCCGCGTACGCCTGATGCGCGGTCTCGAGCGCGAGCATCGCGCGGGTGAGGCGGTAGAACGGCTGGCTTTCCATCGCGACGCGCATATCGGCGGTGTCGGTGCGGTGCTCGTTGTGCTCATCGTGCTCGTCGCCATCGTCGCGATTGCCGCCCAGGCGGCTGCGCACCGTCTGCGACAGGCCGGTCGAGCTGATCTGGCAGGTCAGGTTGTGCAGCGCGGCCAGCAGATCCAGCGAGAACGGCGTGCTGTCGCCGGCTTCGTCGGTGTCGCGCGCGTAGTCGAACAGCGCGTGAATCCGCACCAGCAGATCGGTGGGCAGCGTGTCGATCCAGTCGGCGTCGCGCTCGGAGCCGAACATCAGCGTGACGATCGCGCTGAGCTCGCGACGGTTCGGCGCGGGCGGGATCAGCGCCGCCTCGACGCGCTCGAACACCGCGCCGAGCAGCCCCGAATGCACCGGCATCCCGGCGTCGCACAGCAGCGACAGGCCATCGCTTTCGCGCAGCAGCGCGCGCAGGATGCCGGCGACGTTCGCTTTCCACGCCGGGTTGCGGTCGAGTACGTGCAGCAGGTAGCGGATGCGGGTGTGGGCCGGGTTCGAAGCCTTGACGGGGACGGCGTCGGCGTTGGCGTTGGTCGCGTTGGCCGCGTTGGCTGGGGTGTCGGCATGCTCCGTGGCGCTCGCGGCATTGGCCGGCGCGCTCGCGCCGCCACGCACCGCGTTGCCGCGGCGAATCCAGTGCGCGAGTTCGATCAGCCACGCGCTGCGTTCCGAGTAAGGCGCGTCGCGGTCCGCGATCGCCAGTAGCGCGTCGAGTTGATGGCCGCCGTCACGCGACGCACGCCACTTTTTTATGATTCGTTTGATGGAGTCGAACATGGGTTTTTCCTGCGCACGAGCGCGCCGGGATACGGGGCCGAGGCGGCGGACATCCGCGCATCGGCCGCATGCAGGCGAGCATCGTGGGGGAGGTTGGGGAGAGCGTTGCCCGGCAAGAGGGCGGGCAACGGTTCTTGCTGGAGGGCTTTGACTCGCGCATAGCACACAACGTTTGCGCGACGTTGCGAGAAAAATTGACGCGGATCAAAGGAAGCACAAGTAAGTTCATGTGTTCGTCTGACCCGCGCCAGCGGCGCCCGTCAGGCGCCGGGTCCGGCGGCGCCGCTCGTTGCGGCGTTGGCCGCCGGGTGGGTCGCCTGGCTAGCCGCCGCGGAAGTGGCCGCCGACGGACACGGCGGCACCGCGCTCGCAGCCGCCTTGCCGGCCGCCGACGAGCGCCCGCTGCCCGTCGAGCTGCCCGTTGCACTGCCCGCGGCCGCCACCATCGCCCGCACGCCCGCCGCGATCTGCGTCGACACCTGTTCGAGCGCGCGCCGGTGTCCGTCGACGAGTGCGTCATAGCCGCCGCCGACCGGCTCGCTAACCACGCTGCGGCACGTCATCACCGCATTGCTGCGCACCGCGCGCACGCTCCACACGGCGTCGAGCAACGCGTGCGAGCCCGGCCACGATTCGAAGCGCTGCACGTTCATCGCGATCCGGTACACCGCGACGTCGTCGGGACGCGCGGTGCCGAACGCGTCCAGCGTGCCGAGCTGCCCGGTCAGATCGGTCGACAGCGCGCGGCGAATCTCGTCGCCGGGCAGCGAGGCCCAGCGCTCCTGTTCGAGCAGCTGCACCTGGGTCGGGCCGGTCTGCACGACCAGCTGATTTCTCGCCACCTGCGGCGGCACGTTGACCGGCGCGACTTCGATCAGCCACGCGGGCGCGCTCGCGGTACGGGCCACGGCCGGCGCCGCGCCGTCCGGGCCCGCGGCGCCGCCCAGCGTATAGAAGCGGCTCGACGGCGACGAACACGCGGCCAGCGCGAGCGCCGCGGCCAGCGCGCCGAGCTGCGCGGCAGCGCGCGCGAGCGTGCGCGGCGAGCGGGGGAGCCGGGCAAACATCATGGTTTATCTCCTGATTTACCGCGCAACAGCGATTCGGGGTGACGCTCCAGGTAATCCGACAGCGCGTTCAGCGACTGCAACGTGCGCGTCAGTTCCTGCAACGCCTGATGAACGTCGGACTGCAGCGGCGAGTCCTGCTGCAACGTCGCCTGGGCCGAGCTGAAGGTCTGCTTCGCGGCCGACAGCGTGTCGCGCGCCTGCGGCACGACTTCCTTGTCCAGCCGCGCGAACAGCCGGTCGGCGTTCTTCAGCGCGCTGTTCAGGTTGTCGCCGATCTGGTCGAACGGCACCTTGTCGAGCTTCTTCGCGATATCGGCGACCTGCAGCTGCAACTCGTCGAGCGTGTTCGGAATGGTCGGCAGCTCGAGCGGATCGCCGGTCACGTCGACCTTGGCCGGCGGCGCTTTCGGGAAGATGTCGAGCGCCACGTACAGCTGGCTCGTGATCAGGTTGCCGGTGCGCAACTGGCCGCGCAGCCCGTGCCTGACCAGTTGTTCGAGCATCGTCTGGCCGGCCAGCGTGCCCGGCGCCGGCGCGTTTTCGCGGAAGCGCTTGCCGAGGCGGTCCGGGTAGATGTTCATCGTCACCGGCATCGTGAAGCTGCGGGTCTTCGGATCGTAGTCGATGCCGATGTTGGTCACCTGGCCGAGCACGATGCCGCGGAAGTCGACCGGCGCGCCGACCGACAGCCCGCGCAGCGACTGGTTGAAGTTCATCACGACCCGCAGCGGCACGCCGTCCGGCTCGCGCATCGCGTCCGCCTCATCCGACGCGAGCCGGAAGGTCTGGTCGTTCGGCGCCTGCGGGCCCATGTTCTGGCCGGGCGGCGACTGGAACGACAGACCGCCGACGATCACCGTCGCGAGCGATTGCGTGTTCAGCTTGAAGCCGCTCGAATCGAGCCGCAGATCGACGCCGCTCGCATGCCACCAGCGCGAGTTGGTGCCGACGTACTGGTCGTACGGCGCCGACACGAACACCTGCATCGTCACGCCGGTGCCGCTCTTGTCGAGCGAGAAGCCGACCACCTGGCCGACCTGCACGCGCCGGTAGAAGATCGGCGAGCCGATGTCGATCGAGCCGAGCGAGTCGCCGTGCAGAATGTACTGGCGGCCCTTCTGATCGCCGGTGACGGGCGGCGGGGTTTCGAGGCCGACGAAGCTGTCCGCGGTGTCGTCCGAGCGGCCCGCGTCCGCGCCGATGTACGCGCCCGACAGCAACGTGGTCAGACCGGACACGCCGCTCGCGCCGACCCGCGGGCGCACCACCCAGAAGCGCGAATCCTTGACCGCGAATTTGCCGCCCTGCTTGGTCAGCTGTACTTCGACCAGCACGTGCGACAGATCCTGCGATAGCGTGATCGTCTTCACCGCGCCGACCGTCACGTCCTTGTACTTGACCTGGGTCTTGCCCGGTTCGAGCCCTTCCGCGCTGACGAAGCTGATCGTGATCACCGGGCCGCGCTGGTTGACCGAGCGGATCACGAGCGCGATGCCGATCAGCGCGGCAATCAACGGAATCACCCACACCAGCGACGGCAGCCAGCGGCTGCGCGGTTCGATCTCCGGGTCGGGTAACTGGGGCGGCAGGCTGGGTCCGTTCGAATCGTTGCGCGGCGCGTCACCGGAAGCGGGCGTCGGTCCTTGCGGGCTAGTCATGTTTGGAATCCTGAGGGGTTGGGGTGCTGCCTTCCACGGGGTCCCAGATGAGCCGTGGATCGAATTGCATGGAAGCCATCATGGTCAGGATCACGACCGCGCCGAACGCGATCGCGCCCGGCCCGGCCGTGATCACGGCCAGCGATTTGAAGCGCACCAGCGCGACGGTCAGCGTGACGACGAACACGTCGAGCATCGACCAGCGGCCGATCCGCTCGACCATCCGGTACAGCGTGGTGCGCTGTTGCGGACGCCAGCGCGAGCGGCGCTGCGCGGTGATGGTGAGCAACACCAGCACGCTGAGTTTGAGCATCGGCACCATGATGCTGGCGATGAACACGATCACCGCGAGCGGCCAGTCGCCGGAGGTCCAGAAGTAGACGACCCCGCTCATGATCGTGTCGTCCTCGGCGCCGAGCAGCGATGCGGTGTGCATCACCGGCAACAGGTTGGCCGGAATATACAGCAGCGCGGCGGCGATCAGCAGCGCCCACGTGCGCATCAGGCTGTCGGGATTGCGCGAGTGCAGGCGCGCGCCGCAGCGGCTGCAGTGCTGCGGCGCGACCGAGCGGATGCGCGGTTCGACGCGGCCGCACGAATGGCACGACACGAGGCCCGCGCTTTTCGCGGTGACGTATTTCATCGCGGGGTCATCCTTCGCGCCGGGTGGTGCGAGCGTCCGGCTGCTGGTGCTGAGGCTGCTGCTGCTGCGCCGGTGTGCCGACCGCGAGCGCGGCGCTGTCGGCCGCCGTGCGCGGCAGTGGCGGCTGGTCCGGCGCGCCGAGTTCGTCGGCGATGTCCCACAGCACGCGCGGATCGAACGTGACGACGACCGCGAACATCAGCGTCAGCGCGCCGAACGCGAACAGCGCCGCTTCGGGAATCACGCGCGCGAGGCTGACCATCTTCACGATCGTGATCAGCACGCCGAGCATGAACACTTCGATCATCCCCCACGGCCGCACGAACTGGATCGCGCGCAGCACGCGGTTGAACTGCGGCGGCACATAGCCGGCGCGCAGCGGCACCAGCACATACAGCAACGCGACCAGTTCGGTGAGCGGAAACAGCACCGTCGAGCAGAACACCATCACCGCGACGATCTGCATGTCCTCGCCCCACAGCGCGACGAGCGCGCCGAACAGCGTGGTCTGCGAGGTGATGCCGTTGGTCTCGAGTTCGACGATCGGAAAGCCCTGCGCGATCACGAACGTGATCAGCGCGGCGAGCGTCATCGCGCAGATCGCGTCGAGCCTGCGCGAGACGCCGCGATAGAGCGATGCGCCGCAGCGCGCGCAGCGCGCGGCGGTGCGCCCGACAAGCCGTGGCTTGCGAAACAGCGTGTCGCATTCATGGCACGCGATCAGATGGTCATGTTCCATGCGGCTAGCTGCGTGACGACGCGGTTGAGTGACTTGAGTGGCGGCGCGGCAAGGTCCGTGTTTCGAGAAAAGTCAGGCGAAAGTGGGAGCAATAGTACCAAACGCGGCCCCGCGCAACAGCGCGAAACGCCCAACCACGGCGCGACGGCGGGCACATGCGGGCCGGACTACGGCGTTTCGGACCGACTTGCCCCCAATTTGTTCGGGACGACCCGTTGAATCCGCCGCGCGCTGCTGCAAAAATCGGACCTGTCCGGTTCTGCTCGCTCAAGCCAGTCCGGCGCGCTTCGGGTAGCATGGCGCCCTTGGCCTGCGCGCTGGCGGTTCGGCGCGATCGATGCAGGTCGGATCGCGCGCCGCCGGGGCCGCCGGCAGCGCGGAATAGCCGGGTCGGCCGCGCCGTTAACTCTTATCAGCCTGCGTTGCTCAGTCATGACACCCAATCCCTCGTTCGGTAATCAGGAGTCGTACACGCGGACCGCCATCGCGTTTCACTGGCTGATCGCGCTGCTGATCGGCTGCGGCTTCGCGCTCGGCTGGGTGATGACCGACATCCCGGGCTTCACGCCGACCAAGCTGCGTTACTTCTCCTGGCACAAATGGATCGGCGTGACCGTGTTCGCGCTCGCGATCCTGCGCATCGTGTGGCGCGCGACCCACCGCGCGCCGTCGCTGCCGCGCCGCATGCCCGGCTGGCAGCGCGGCGCCGCGCATCTCACGCATCTGCTGCTGTACGCGCTGATGGTCCTGATTCCAGCCTCCGGTTATCTGTATAGCTCGGCCGCCAACGTGCCGGTCGTCTATCTCGGCCTGATCCCGCTGCCGCGCCTGATCGCGCCCGACCCGCAGCTCAAGGAAGTGCTGAAGGCCGTGCATGTCGCGCTGAACTACACGTTGCTGGTGCTGGTCGCGCTGCATGTGCTGGCTGCGCTCAAGCATCAACTGGTCGATCGCGACGGGCTGCTGTCGCGCATGCTCCCTTTCCTCAAATAAGGACTGCCATGAAGGTTCCGTTTTATCGCTTCATGCTCGCCGCGCTCGCGGCTGTGTCGTTGACGGTGGCCGGCGCGGCGCTCGCCCAGGTCGACATCGCGAAGAGCTCGGTGAGCGCGGTCTCGAAGCAGATGAACGTGCCGGTCGAGGGCAAGTTCGGCAAGTTCACCGCGCAGGTCAGCTTCGATCCGGCCAAGCCGGCCGCCGGCACCGCGCAGCTGACCATCGACGTCGCCAGCTACGATCTCGGCGACGAGAGCTACAACGAGCAGGTGCGCGGCAAGGAGTGGTTCGACGCGAAGACGTATCCGAACGCGACGTTCGTTTCCAGCGCGATCGCGCCGGCCGGCGGCAATCAGTTCAAGGTCACCGGCAAGCTGACCATCAAAGGCAAGTCGCAGACGGTCGTGGTGCCGGTCACCGTGACCCAGCAGGGCGCGACGCAGACCTTCGACGGCTCGCTGCCGATCAAACGCTCGCAATTCGACATCGGCACCGGCGAGTGGAAGGACACGTCGGTCGTCGCCGATGAAGTGGTCATCAAATTTCACCTCGTCGCCGCGCACAAGTAACGCGTGCGGCGGTCGTGAAGCAGGCCGCGCCGCGTGGGGCGCGGCGGTTGTTGCAACCCAGGTTGCACCGCGATTTTCAACGAAATACAGGAGCACGAATTGAAAACGTCCATGTTGATCGCTGTTGGCGCGCTGGCTTCATCGCTGTCGTTCGGCGCATTCGCCGCCGATACCTATCTGCTCGATCCGACCCATACCTATCCGAGCTTCGAGGCCGATCACTTCGGTGGTCTGTCGACGTGGCGCGGCAAGTTCACGAAGACCACCGGCACGGTCACGCTCGACCGCGCGGCGAAGACCGGCACGCTCGACGTGACCGTCGACCCGGCCTCGGTGCAGACCGGCAACGCGAAACTCGACGACCACCTGAAAGCGAGCGAGTTCTTCGACGTCGCGCAGTACCCGACCGTCACGTACAAGGGCTCGCAGATCAAGTTCGACGGCGACAAGCCGGTCGAAGTGATCGGTAATCTGACGATCCGCGGCGTCACCAAGCCGGTCAATCTGAAGATCGACTCGTTCAAGTGCATGCAGCATCCGATGCTCAAGCGCGAAGTGTGCGGCGTCGAGGCGAGCACCGAATTCAACCGCAGCGAGTTCGGCCTCGACTTCGGCTCGAAGTACGGCTTCAGCATGCTGACGCGTCTGAACATCCAGTCGGAAGGCGTGAAGCAGCAGTAACCGCGGTCCGCGCGCCGGCGTCGCGATGACTGTTGCGGCGTCTGCGCGCGTAATGGCGCAGGCGGACCGCCGCCGCGCTGCACCGCACCACCCACCGCTTCGGTTGCGCCCGCAACGAAGCGGTTTTTTTCGCCTGTACCGGACGCCGTGTGCGCCGCCGGCCGCGCGCCGGTTATTTGCCGCTCGCGCCGCTTTTATTTTTTCAGTTAAATAGACGCTGGAGTGTGCCGGTGGAGCGCGTAGCCGGTGCGGCCAGCGCGCGGGTGTCATACGCGCGCGTCGATAAATAGTTCGCGCGGGACAGGAGATCTGGATGAATGCAACGACAGCGGCAGGCGTCGTGGGAAGCCGGCACAACTCGTGGCGCGCGGTGGTGGCCGCCTCGATCGGCAACGCGCTCGAATGGTTCGATCTGGTGGTGTACGGCTTTTTCGCGGTGACCATCTCGAAGCTGTTTTTCCCGGCCGGCAACGACACGGTGTCGCTGCTGCTCACGCTCGGCACCTTCGGCGTGTCGTTCTTCATGCGCCCGCTCGGCGCGATCGTGATCGGCGCGTACTCGGACCGCGCGGGCCGCAAGGCGGCGCTGACGCTGTCGATCCTGCTGATGATGAGCGGCACGCTGATCATCGCGATTTTGCCCACTTATCAAAGCATCGGCCTCGCCGCGCCGGTGATTCTCGTGATCGCGCGGCTGATGCAGGGCTTCTCGGCCGGCGGCGAGTTCGGCAGCGCGACCGCGTTTCTCGCCGAACACGTGCCGGGGCGGCGCGGTTTCTACGCGAGCTGGCAGATGGCCAGCCAGGGGCTGACCACCTTGCTCGCCGCCGGCTTCGGCGCGTTGCTGACCGGCACGCTGACGCCGGAGCAGATGAGCTCGTGGGGTTGGCGTGTGCCGTTTTTCTTCGGTTTGCTGATCGGTCCGGTCGCGTTCTATATCCGCAGCAAGCTCGACGAGACACCCGAATTTCTCGCCGCCGAAACCACCCAGACGCCGCTGCGCGATACCTTCGCGACGCAGAAGCTGCGGCTCGTGATCGCGATGGGCGTGGTCGTGCTCGGCACGGTGTCGTCGTATCTGGTGCTGTTCATGCCGACTTATGGGGTGAAGCAGCTGGGGCTCGCGCCGTCGGTCGCTTTCGCCGCGATCGCGGTGACCGGCGCGATGCAGATGGTGTTCTCGCCGATCGTCGGGCACCTGTCGGATGTGCATGGCCGCACGCGCATCATGCTGGCCGCGGCGGTGGCGCTGCTGGTGCTGGTCTATCCGGCGTTCCTGTATCTGATCGCGCATCCGAGCTTCGGCACGCTGATCGTCTGGCAGATCCTATTCGGCTTTCTCGTCAGCGGCTACTTCGGCGCCACGCCGGGGCTGCTGTCGGAAATCTTCCCGGTGCAGACGCGCACGACCGGAATGTCGCTCGCCTATAACATCGCGGTGACGATCTTCGGCGGCTTCGGGCCGTTCATCATCGCGTGGCTGATCGGCGCGACCGGCTCGAAGGCGGCGCCGAGTTATTACGTGATGTTCGCCGCGCTGGTGAGTATCGGCGCGTTGATCGGAGCGCGGCGCAAGCTCGGTTTTCGGTAAGGCGGGGAGGGCGCAGCGCCGGTGAGGCGGTGGGGCAGCGGCACCGCACACCCGCACCGGCCGCGGCCCCAGCGGCCCGTCGCAGCGCCGTAAACGCAGAAGGCCGGTTCGCGAGAACCGGCCTTCTGATTTAGGCAATGCCAACGCTACACGCGCATCAAACCTGCGCGCCCGCGTTCGGATCGTCCGGATCGACGCGTTCCTTCTTGTCCTTGATCAGGTCTTCGCGCTTGATGCCGAACCACATCGCGAGCGCTGCCGCGACGAACACCGACGAGTAGATACCGAACAGAATACCGACCGTCAGCGCGAGCGCGAAGTAGTGCAGCGTCGGACCGCCGAACAGGAACATCGACAGCACCATCATCTGCGTGCTGCCGTGCGTGATGATGGTTCGCGACATCGTGCTGGTGATCGCGTGGTTGATGACTTCGATCACGCTCATCTTGCGTTCGCGGCGGAAGGTCTCGCGAATCCGGTCGAAGATAACGACCGACTCGTTCACCGAGTAACCGAGCACCGCGAGCACCGCCGCCAGCACCGACAGCGAGAACTCCCACTGGAAAAATGCGAAGAAGCCGAGAATGATCACCACGTCGTGCAAGTTCGCGATCACGCCGGCCACCGCGTACTTCCATTCGAAGCGGAACGACAGGTAGATCACGATACCGATCACCACGCACGCGAGCGCGAGCAGACCGTCGGTCGCGAGTTCCTTGCCCACCTGCGGACCGACGAACTCGACGCGCTGCAATTGCACGTCGGGCGTATCGGCCTTCAGCGCGGCCATCACCTGTTCGCTCTGCTGCGCGGACGTGAGGCCTTCCTTCAGCGGCAGACGGATCAGCACGTCGCGCGCGGTGCCGAAGTTCTGCACCTGGGCGTCGCCATAGCCGAGCTTGCCGAGCGTGTTGCGCACCGGGTCGAGCGGCGCCGCGTTCGGATACTGCACCTCGATCACGGTACCGCCGGTGAATTCCACCGACAGATGCAGCCCGCGATGCAGCAGGAAGAACACGGCGGCGAGGAACGTCAGCAGCGAGATCGCGTTGAAGATCAACGCGCGCTGCATGAACGGAACGTCTTTACGGAAACGGAAAAATTCCATGGTCTTGTTCTCCGGGACTCAGCGGGATGAACCCGGTTTTTGCGGCGTCGAGCCATCCGGCGGCGTGCCCGGCGCGTTGCGGCGGCGCACGGTCGGCTTGCCGCGAGCCTGCGAGGCGGCGCCTGCCTTCGCGGCCGGCTTGGCGCCCGGCGTCATGCCCGACTTCGAGCTGGCTCGCGCGTTGGCGATGGCTTGCGCGGTGTCGGTCGCGGCGTCGTCGTTTTCCAGATACGCGCCGGCGCCGGCGGTAGCCGCCTGCGGACGCCACACCTGACCGATCGACAGCGACTTCAGCTTCTTCTTGCCGCCGTACCAGAAGTTGACGAGGCCGCGCGAGAAGAACACCGCCGAGAACATCGACGTCAGAATGCCGATACAGTGGACGATCGCGAAGCCGCGCACCGGACCGGAGCCGAATGCGAGCAGCGCGAGACCGGCGATCAGCGTGGTCACGTTCGAGTCGAGAATCGTCGCCCATGCATGCGCGTAGCCGTTCTGGATGGCCAGCTGCGGCGGCGCGCCGTGGCGCAGTTCTTCACGCACGCGCTCGTTGATCAGCACGTTCGCGTCGATCGCCATACCGAGCGCGAGCGCGATAGCGGCGATACCCGGCAAGGTGAGCGTGGCCTGCAGCATCGACAGCACCGCGACGAGCAACAGCAGGTTCACGGACAGGCCGATCACCGAGATCACGCCGAACAGCATGTAGTACGCGATCATGAACACGGCGATTGCCGCGAAGCCCCACACGACCGAGTGGAAGCCCTTCTTGATGTTGTCGGCACCCAGGCTCGGGCCGATCGTGCGTTCCTCGATGATTTCCATCGGCGCGGCGAGCGAACCGGCGCGCAACAGCAGCGCGAGGTCGGCGGCCGCTTGCGGGGTCGGCTGGCCGGTGATCTGGAAGCGGTCGCCCAGTTCCGACTGGATCGTCGCGACCGTCAGCACTTCGCCCTTGCCGCGCTCGAACAGCACCATCGCCATCGGCTTGCCGATGTTGTCGCGCGACACCGCGCGCACCGCGCGGCCGCCTGCCGAATCCAGACGGATGTTGACCGACGGACGCTGATGCTCGTCGAAGCCCGCCGATGCGTCGATGATGCGGTCGCCGGTGAAGATCACCTGCTTACGCAACAGCACCGGCACCTGGTTGCCCTGGGTGAACAGTTCGTCACCCGGCGGCACCGGATCGTTCGGGTTCGGGTGGGTGTTGACCGGGTCCGCCAGACGCGCTTCGAGCGTCGCGGTACGGCCGATGATGTCCTTCGCCTTCGCGGTGTCCTGCACGCCCGGCAGCTCGACCACGATGCGGTCCGCGCCCTGTTGCTGGATCACCGGCTCGGCCACGCCGAGTTCGTTCACGCGGTTATGCAGCGTGGTGATGTTCTGCTTGAGCGCGGCGTCCTGCACCGCGCGTTGCACTTCCGGCGTGAACGTGCCGACCAGCTGCACGCCGCCGTCCGCGCCGGCATTCGGCTGCGAGGTCCACCGCAGTTCGCTGACGCCGCGGCCGAGCAGCTTGAGCGCCGCGTCCGCGGTGGCCTGATCGGCCAGATTCACTACCACCGACTGGTTCACGCGATTCACGCCGCCGTCGCGCACGTTGTTGTCGCGCAGCATCGTGCGTACGTCCGCCGCGTCCGAATCGAGCTTCTTGTTCAGTGCGCCGGCCATGTCGACCTGCAGCAGGAAGTGCACGCCGCCGCGCAGATCGAGACCGAGGTACATCGGCAGCGCGCGCAGCGCGGTCAGCCAGCTCGGCGACGCGCTTTGCAGGTTCAGCGCGACGATGTACTGTGGATCGTTCGGGTCGCTGTTCAGCGACTTTTGCAGCAGATCCTTCGCGCGCAGCTGCGTGTCGGTGTCCGCGAGACGCACGCGAATGGTCGCGTTGTTCTGCGCGTTGTCGAACGTGACCGCGGTCGGCTTGATCTGATTGCCCGCGAGCGCGGCTTCGACCGCCGCGAGCGTGGCGGCGTCGAGCCTGACCGTCGCCTTGCCGCTCGACACCTGCACCGCCGGCGCTTCGCCGTACAGATTGGGCAGCGTGTACACGAGGCCGATGACCAGAGCCACCAGCATCACGGCGTATTTCCAGAGGGGGTAGCGATTCATGAGTGGTCCAACGGGAGGTTGGCTTGGATGCGATGCGCCCGGCGATGAGCGCGGTCAGTTCAGCGAGATTGCCTGAAGTGGCCGCGAGGCCGCGCCGGACGCGGGAGAGCAGGCCTTACAGCGACTTGATCGTGCCCTTCGGCAGAACCGTCGTAACCGCTGCCTTTTGCACGGTGATTTCGGTGCCTTCGGAGATCTCGATGCCGACATAGGCTTCGCCCACCTTGGTCACCTTGCCGACGATGCCGCCGTTGGTCACGACTTCATCGCCCTTGGCCATCGCAGCAAGCATGCTGCGATGTTCCTTCTGGCGCTTCATTTGGGGGCGAATCATGATGAAGTACAGCACGCCGAACATCAGGATCAGCGGCAGGAAGCTCATCAGGTTCGATTCGATGCCACCTGCTGCAGCGCCTTGAGCATAGGCATTGGAAATGAACGACACGTTGGTCTCTCCGTTATCAGTCAAAACTAACAAAAAAGTCAGCCGATTATTCTACCACCGGCCGAACCCGCGCCGGCACGGCGAATCGGCTTTCCGATCAACCGTTTAAGGGCCTGCATCGAGCATTATTTGGGCACTCGATACGGTTCCGGCGAAAGATAATTGTAAGGTTTATGCGCAGTGGCTGGGTCGTGGCGCGCGGATTGTTCTGCACAATCGGCGCGCCGCGCGCTCAGGGCGCGGGTACGGCGCCGCGTGCGCGGTCCTCGTGGAAACGCTTGCGGAACGCGTCGAACAACTTTGCGTCGATCGCATCGCGCATTTCCTGCATCAGTTCGAGGTAGTAGTGCAGGTTGTGGATCGTGTTCAGCTGCGCGCCGAGAATTTCGCCGACCCGGTGCAGGTGATGCAGATAGCCGCGCGTGAAGTTGCGGCAGGTGTAGCAGCCGCATTGCTCGTCGAGCGGGCGCAGCGAGTTCTTGTGAGTCGCGTTGCGGATCTTGACGTCGCCGAAGCGCGTAAACAGCCAGCCGTTGCGCGCGTTGCGGGTCGGCATCACGCAGTCGAACATGTCGACGCCGGCCGCGACGCCCGCCACCAGGTCTTCCGGCGTGCCGACGCCCATCAGATAGTGCGGCTTGTCGGCCGGTAGCTTCGGGCCGATGTGGTTCAGGATCCGCATCATGTCTTCCTTCGGCTCGCCGACCGACAGCCCGCCGATCGCCAGACCGTGGAAATTCTTCTCGGCGAGGCCGGCCAGCGATTCGTCGCGCAGATCCTCGAACATGCCGCCCTGGACGATGCCGAAGAGGGCATTCGGATTGCCCAGGCGCTGGAATTCGTCGATCGAGCGCTGCGCCCAGCGCATCGACATGCGCATCGATTCGGCCGCTTCCTGGTGCGAGGTCGGGATGTTGTTGGTCGCGTACGGCGTGCACTCGTCGAACTGCATCACGATGTCCGAGTTCAGCACCTTCTGGATCTGCATCGACACTTCCGGCGACAGGAACAGCCGGTCGCCGTTGATCGGCGACGCGAACGTGACGCCGTCCTCGGTGATCTTGCGCAGGTCGCCGAGCGAGAACACCTGGAAGCCGCCCGAGTCGGTCAGGATCGGTTTCTTCCAGCCCATGAAGCCGTGCAGGCCGCCGTGCGCCTCGATGGTTTCGAGACCGGGGCGCAGCCACAGGTGGAAGGTGTTGCCGAGGATGATCTGCGCGTGCATCTCGTCGAGCTCGCGCGGCTGCACCGCCTTGACGGTGCCGTAGGTGCCGACCGGCATGAAGATCGGCGTTTCGACCACGCCGTGATTGAGCGTGACGCGGCCGCGGCGGGCCTGGCCGTCGGTGCCGAGCAGTTCGAATTTGAGGCCGTTGGCGGGGCGGTCGTGGGCGGGTTGTTGCGTGGGATGACCCAGGGTCATTGGGATAACTCCAGTGCTACCGGAAAACAGTCCGGCGCAATCAATGAAAACCGCCACGAAGGATCGCGGCGGCCAGGAAAACTGCGAAACGCCGAAGCAGTGCTAAGGCGGATTGATGCATCGAGGGGCTACTACGTCGCCGGGTTATGCGTCGCGCCGCGTCAGCAGCATCGCGTCGCCGTAGCTGAAAAAGCGGTAACGCTGCTCGATAGCGTGACGATAGGTCGCGCGAATCGTCTCGACGCCGGCGAACGCGGACACCAGCATCAGCAGCGTCGACTTCGGCAAATGGAAATTCGTCACCAGCCGGTCGACCACCCGGAACCGGTAGCCCGGCGTGATGAAGATGTCGGTTTCCGCGCTGGTCGCCGCGAGCGGCCGGCCGGCGGCTTCCGCGTCGCGCGCGGCCGCTTCGAGCGCGCGCATCGACGTGGTGCCGACCGCGATCACGCGGTTGCCGCGCGCTTTGGTCGCGGCGATCCGGTCCGCCAGCGACTGCGGCAGGTGATACCACTCGCTGTGCATCTTGTGCTCGGCGATGTTCTCGACCCGCACCGGCTGGAACGTGCCCGCGCCGACGTGCAGCGTCAGCGTCGCGCGTTCGACGCCCTGCGCGTCGAGTTTCGCGAGCAGCGCGTCGTCGAAGTGCAGGCCGGCGGTCGGCGCGGCGACCGCGCCCGGGTTCTGCGCGAACACGGTCTGGTAGCGGGTTTCGTCGGTCGCGTCGGGATCGTGTTCGATGTACGGCGGCAGCGGCAGGTGGCCGTACTGTTCGATCAGCGTCAGGCAGTCGTCCGGGAAGTGCAGCGTGTAGAACTGATCGACGCGCTCGCCGACCGTGACCTCGAACGCATCGGCCAGGTGCACCGTGGTGCCCGGCTGCGGGCTCTTGCTCGCGCGAATCTGTGCGAGCGCGCTGCGCTCGCCGGTCAGGCGCTCGACCAGCACTTCGATGCGCCCGCCACTGGCCTTCTGGCCGAAGAAGCGGGCCTTCAGCACCTTGGTGTCGTTGAAGACGAGCAGGTCGCCGGGCGCGAGACAGCCGGGCAGCTCGGTGAAGCGCCGGTCGATCAGGCGCGCGGCGCCATCGGCGCGCTCGGCGTGGTCCACCTCGAGCAGACGGCTCGCGCTGCGCTCGGGCAGCGCGACTTGCGCGATCAGCTCGGGTGGCAGATCGAAATCGAAATCGGAAAGCGTAAACATGCGAACGACTGGGAGCGAATTGGGACGGAATTGAGCCGAAGCCGGAGTCGGGCGGCTATGATGGCGGGACGCCGAAGCGGCCCGTGCGCCTTGTCCTGTGCCGCATCCTGGATGCGACGCGGCGCGCAGCGCGGCACGACGTTTTTTTCGACAGCAGCCGATATTGTACTTGCGAAGCAGCCATGCCTTTGTCCGACCGCCGATTGTCCGTTGCCAACCTCGAAGCGGGAGACGCGCCGCGGCGCCGCGGCGCGCGGGGGGAGACGGACGAGGGTGAGGTGAGAGACGTTGCGGATGGCGCAGGTGGCGGCACGGGCGCGACTGATGCGGACGACCCCGCGCACCGACCCGGAACCGCCGGCGAGAACGGCAAACCCGCGGCCAAAACCAAAGCAACGAGCAAAGCCGCCGCCAAACCCGCGGCGAAAGCCCCCGTCAAAACCGCCGACAAGCTCGCCAAACTCGGCCTCACCCGCGACATCGACCTCGTGCTGCATCTGCCGATGCGCTACGAGGACGAAACCTCGCTGACGCCGATCGGCCACCTGCTGCCGGGCGGCATCGCGCAGACCGAAGGGGTGGTGTTCGACAACGAGATCGCATACCGGCCGCGTCGCCAGTTGCTGGTGAAGCTGCGCGATGCCGACGGCGACGAACTGGTGCTGCGCTTTCTGAATTTCTACGGCTCGCAGGTCAAGCAGATGGCGCCCGGCGCGCGGCTGCGCGTGCGCGGCGACGTGCGCGGCGGTTTCTTCGGGCTGGAGATGGTGCATCCGGCGGTGCGCGTGGTCGACGAAGACACGCCGCTGCCGCAGGCGCTGACGCCGGTCTATCCGAGCACGGCGGGCGTGTCGCAGGCGTATCTGCGCAAGGCGATCGACAACGCGTTGTCGCGCACCTCGCTGCCGGAGCTGCTGCCCGCGCCGGTCGCGCGCGAGCATCTGGAACCGCTCGGCGTGCCGTCGCTGATGGACGCGGTGCGCACGCTGCATCATCCGGGCGCGCAGTCGGACGAGACCGCGCTGATCGACGGCACCCATCCCGCGTGGGTGCGCATCAAGTTCGAAGAATTGCTCGCGCAGCAGATGTCGCTCAAGCGCGCGCACGACGAACGCCGCACCCGCGCCGCGCCGGCGATGCCGCGCCGCAAGCTCGGCGACGAGTCGGCGCTGGTCGCGCGTTTGCTGAAGGCGCTGCCGTTTTCGCTGACCGCCGCGCAGGAGCGGGTCGGCGGCGAAATCGCGCTCGATCTGACCCAGCCGCACCCGATGCAGCGGCTGTTGCAGGGCGACGTCGGCAGCGGCAAGACGATCGTCGCGGCGCTCGCGGCCGCGCAGGCGATCGACGCCGGCTACCAGGCCGCGTTGATGGCGCCGACCGAAATCCTCGCCGAGCAGCACGCGCGCAAATTGCGCGGCTGGCTGGAGCCGCTCGGCGTGAGCGTCGCGTGGCTCGCGGGCAGTCTGAAGACCAAAGAGAAGCGCGCGGCGATCGAAGCGGCCGCGCTCGGCACCGCGCAACTGGTGATCGGCACGCACGCGATCATCCAGGACGCGGTCGAGTTCGCGCGGCTCGGGCTCGTGATCGTCGACGAACAGCATCGCTTCGGCGTCGCGCAGCGGCTCGCGCTGCGCGCGAAGGCTCAGGGCGCGGCCGACGGCGCGCGCGACTTCCAGCCGCATCAACTGATGATGTCCGCGACGCCGATCCCGCGCACGCTCGCGATGACCTACTACGCGGATCTCGATGTATCGACGATCGACGAGCTGCCGCCCGGCCGCACGCCGATCCTGACCAAGCTGGTGTCCGACGCGCGCCGCGACGAGGTGATCGGCCGCGTGCGCGAGGCGGCGCTGACCGGGCGCCAGGTGTACTGGGTGTGTCCGCTGATCGAGGAAAGCGAGACTTTGCAGCTGCAGACCGCGGTCGAAACCTACGAAACCCTGGTGGCCGCGCTGCCCGAGTTGCGGGTCGGCCTCGTGCACGGCCGCCTCGCGCCGGCCGAAAAGGCCGCGGTGATGGACGCGTTCTCACGCAACGAAATCCAGCTGCTGGTCGCGACGACCGTGATCGAAGTGGGCGTCGACGTGCCGAACGCGTCGCTGATGGTGATCGAGCACGCGGAGCGCTTCGGCCTCGCGCAGCTGCATCAGTTGCGCGGCCGGGTCGGGCGCGGCAGCGCCGCGTCGGTGTGCGTGCTGCTCTATACCGGACCGCTGTCGATGACTGCGCGCGCCCGTTTGCAGACGATGCGCGAGACCACCGACGGCTTCGAGATCGCCCGTCGCGACCTCGAAATTCGCGGACCGGGCGAATTTCTCGGCGCGCGCCAGTCGGGCGCGGCGATGCTGCGCTTCGCCGACCTCGAAAACGACCAGTGGCTGATCAACCCCGCGCGCGAGGCCGCCGCCACGCTGCTGGAGCAATACCCGGAGGTGGTGCTCCAGCATCTGGCGCGTTGGCTCGGCGCGCGCGAGCAGTATCTGAAGGCGTGACACGGCGGCCGGTTTGCGTTTTGTCATAGCGCGGCGCTAAACGTTTGGCGTCACGCGGTCAAAAGGTTGGCGAACCGACCCTATAGGTGTATAACTAGAACCTATCGAATCCTCCATACTGATTGATCCCCGAATGACGCTCACCGAATTGAAATACATCGTGGCGGTGGCGCGCGAGCGGCACTTCGGCCGGGCCGCCGAAGCGTGTTTCGTCAGCCAGCCCACGCTGTCCGTCGCCATCAAGAAGCTCGAGGACGAGCTGAACGTGCAGATTTTCGAGCGCGGCACCAGCGAGGTCAGCGTCACGCCGATCGGCGAACAGATCGTCACGCAGGCTCAGCGCGTGCTCGAGCAAACGCTCGCGATCAAGGAAATCGCCAAGCAGGGCAAGGACCCGCTGGTCGGGCCGCTGCGCCTCGGCGTGATCTATACGATCGGACCGTATCTGCTGCCCACGCTGGTCAAGCAGATGATCGCGCGCGTGCCGCAGATGCCGTTGATGCTGCAGGAGAACTACACGCTCAAGCTGATCGAGTTGCTCAAGCAGGGCGAAATCGACGTCGCGATCATGGCGCTGCCGTTCCCCGAAACCGGGCTGATGTTGCGGCCGCTGTATGACGAACCGTTCGTCGTCGCGCTGCCGTCCGGCCACGCGTGGGAAAGCCGCCCGAAAATCGATCCCGACGATCTGAAACAGGAAACCATGCTGCTGCTCGGCAGCGGCCATTGTTTCCGCGACCACGTGCTCGGCGTGTGCCCGGAGCTGATGCGCTTTTCGCAGAACGCGGACGGGATCCAGAAGACCTTCGAAGGCTCGTCGCTGGAAACGATTCGCCACATGGTCGCGAGCGGCGTTGGGATTACCGTGCTGCCGCGCATGTCGGTGCACGAAGTGAAGCCGCACGCGGGCGGCATCGACGCGGGGCTGCTCAGCTACGTCGCGTTCGACGAGCCGGTGCCGGACCGCCGCGTCGTGCTTGCATGGCGCAAGAGCTTCACGCGGATGCCCGCGATCGATGCGATCTGCGAGGCGATCGCCGCCTGCGAACTGCCGGGCGTCAGGAAGCTCGACCTGCCGGCCGCCGTCAACTGACGGAGAGGCAGTGGGCCGGCGGCCGGTCGCCGCGGCCCGCAGCCGCGCGGGGCATCCCGGACGTGCCCGGCCCGCTCGCAGCGCACATTTCCAAATAAGGGCGCAAACCCTATCGCATAGATAGAATATATTAAATATGGATAGTCGATAGGGTTGATATAGTTTCCTCCTGGGATCGCCCGATCCCTATTTCACACAGCTCAGGCGCCGACCTGTGTTCAAGGCTGGACAAGCCGAGGAGGAAACATGTCCGAACGTAAGCTCACCAATGCCGCTGGCGCCCCGCTCGCCGACAACCAGAACTCGATGACCGCCGGCCCGCGCGGCCCGGTCGTCCTGCAAGACGTATGGCTGCTCGAAAAGCTCGCCCACTTCGACCGCGAGGTGATTCCCGAGCGGCGCGTGCATGCGAAGGGCTCGGGCGCCTTCGGCACGCTGAAGGTCACGCATGATATTTCGCGCTACACGAAAGCGAAAGTATTCGCGCAGGTCGGCAAGGAAACGCCGCTGTTCATGCGCTTTTCGACGGTGGCCGGCGAGCGTGGCGCGGCCGACGCCGAACGCGACGTGCGCGGCTTCTCGATCAAGTTCTACACCGAGGAAGGCAACTGGGACGTGGTCGGCAACAACACGCCGGTGTTCTTCATCCGCGATCCGCTGAAGTTTCCCGATTTCATCCATACGCAGAAACGCGATCCGTACACGAACCTGCGCAGCAACGTCGCCGCGTGGGATTTCTGGTCGCGCCATCCCGAGTCGCTGCATCAGGTGACGATTCTGATGAGCGATCGCGGCATTCCGAAGAACTATCGGCAGATGCACGGCTTCGGTTCGCACACGTACTCGTTCATCAACGCGAACAACGAGCGCTTCTGGGTCAAGTTCCACTTCAAGTCGCTGCAAGGGATCGAGAACTTCACCGACGCCGAGGCCGCGCAGGTCGTCGCGCAAGACCGCGAAAGCGCGCAGCGCGATCTGGTCGGCAGCATCGATGCGGGCAATTTCCCGAAGTGGCGTTTCGCGATTCAGGTGATGCCCGAAGCGGACGCGGCGAAGTATCGCTTCAATCCGTTCGATATCACCAAGGTGTGGTCGCACAAAGACTATCCATTGATCGACGTCGGCACGATCGAACTGAACCGCAACGCGGCGAACTATTTCGCCGACGTCGAGCAGGCGGCGTTCACGCCGGCCAACGTGGTGCCCGGCATCGGTTTCTCGCCGGATCGCCTGTTGCAGGGGCGACTGTTCTCGTACGGCGACACGCAGCGCTACCGGCTCGGCATCAATCACCACCAGATTCCGGTGAATGCGCCGCGCGTGCCGAGTCCGCATTCATTTCATCGCGACGGCGCGATGCGCACCGACGGCAATCTCGGCGGCAACGTGAACTACGAGCCGAACCGTTTCGGCGACTTCGCGCAGGACTCGAATGCGGCGGAGCCGCCGCTCGCGGCGGGCGCGGTCGATCGTTACGACCATCGCGAAGACGACGATTACTACACGCAGCCGGGCATGCTGTTCAAACTGTTCGACGCGGCGCAGCGTGAGCGTCTGTTCGGCAATATCGCGCGACATATCGACGGCGTGCCGCAGGACATCATCGCGCGTCAGATCGAGCATTTCCGCCGCGCGGATCCGGCTTGCGCGGAAGGGGTGGTTGCGGCGTTGGCTGCGTTGCAGGAAGGCAAGAAAGCCTGAGCGCCGGAGCAATGCTGGTTAGCACGCGGTAGTCATGCAATCGACGGGCGGGGCGCGGCGCGCTCCACCCGTCAAGATTCGAACCGGGAGTACAGAAATGATCCAGATGATGATGGCAATCGCGGGCAACGGCGCTTCGGCGACCGCGCGTAATGTCGAGCAGATTGTCGAGCGGCACCGGCACGCGTGGCTGCTGCGCAAGACGTTCGGTTGCGCGATCGTCGCGGGCGGATTCGCGGTGCTCGGCGCGCAGGCTTGGCAGCGACTGCTGGGCGGCTGAGCGGGCGCACGTTACGCGAACCTTGCGGCATTTCACGCTACACTGTCGAACGCTTTATGTCTGCTCGTGCAGATCATCATTTGCCGACCGGTTCGTATCACTCTTCGAAGGAGTCATCATGGCCAAAAAAGAAGCCGCAGCCGTACAGCACGTCAACATCGGGATCAGCGACAAGGATCGCAAGAAGATCGCGGAAGGGCTGTCGCGTCTGCTCGCGGACACCTACACGCTGTACCTGAAGACCCACAACTTCCACTGGAACGTCACGGGTCCGATGTTCAACACGCTGCATCTGATGTTCGAAACGCAGTACAACGAACTTGCGCTCGCGGTCGACGCGATCGCTGAACGTATCCGCGCGCTGGGCGTGCATGCGCCGGGCAGCTACAAGGAGTTCGCGAAGCTGTCGTCGATCCCGGAAGCGGACGGCGTGCCGGCCGCTGAAGACATGATCCGCCAGCTCGTGGAAGGTCAGGAAGCAGTGGTGCGTACCGCGCGCGCGATCTTCCCGTCGACGGAAGCGGCGAACGACGAACCGACCGCCGACCTGCTCACGCAGCGCATGCAGACGCACGAAAAGACCGCGTGGATGCTGCGCTCGCTGCTCGCTTGAGTAGAGGACGCTCACTGCATGTGAGCGTCAGCCGTTGCGAAGTGGCCGACGTCCGCTTCGCGCCGCGAATGAAATGAACAAGCCTCCCGTTTCGGGAGGCTTTGTTTTTTGCGGCGCCGCCGCGCGCGTCGAACCGCTGCGCACGCGGTGCGAACCAGCCAGTACCGCGTCGAGCCAGTCGGCTCACCTGCTTCCCGTAGAATAGCGGGACCGTGTTCGCACTTCACCGCATTCGTCCCATGTTCGCCCGACTCCCTCTGTATCTGCGCCTCGTGCGCATGGACAAGCCGATCGGCAGCCTGCTGCTGCTGTGGCCGACGCTCAACGCTTTGTGGATCGCGTCCGGCGGTCATCCGTCGTGGCAACTCCTCGTGATTTTCACCGTCGGCACGGTGCTGATGCGCTCGGCCGGCTGCGCGATCAACGATTACGCCGACCGCGATTTCGACCGCTACGTGAAGCGCACCGAAAACCGGCCGATCACCTCGGGCAAGATCAAAGCATGGGAAGCGGTGGTGCTCGCGGCGGCTTTGTCGCTGGTCGCGTTTTTGCTGATCCTGCCGCTCAATGCGCTGACCAAACAGTTGTCGGTGGTCGCGCTGTTCGTCGCCGGCACGTATCCGTTCATGAAGCGTTTCTTTGCGATTCCGCAGGCGTATCTCGGCATCGCGTTCGGCTTCGGCATTCCGATGGCGTTCGCCGCGGTGCTGGGCCACGTGCCGCTGCTCGCGTGGGTGATGCTGCTCGCGAACATCTTCTGGGCGGTCGCGTACGACACCGAATACGCGATGGTCGATCGCGACGACGACATCAAGATCGGTATTCGCACGTCGGCGCTGACGTTCGGCCGCTTCGACGTGGCCGCGGTGATGCTGTGCTACGCGGTGACGTTGGGGATTTACGTCGGCATCGGTTTGACGCTCGGCTTCGGGTTGCTGTACTGGCTCGGCTGGGCCGCCGCGGTGGGCTGCGCGATCTATCACTACACGCTGATCCGCAATCGCGAGCGGATGCCGTGTTTTGCCGCGTTCCGTCACAACAACTGGCTGGGCGGCGCGCTGTTCGCGGGGATTGCCGCGCATTACGCGGCTGCTTCGTTTTAATTCTTTTTGCGCGCGGTCTCGGCGGGTTGAGATCGCAGCTGTAGTTGAACGCCGTAGACGCTTGCGCTGATTCGAGTTGCGCAGCGTGCTACGGCGTCTTCGTTTGTGCTTCGAATGCTTCGGGGGAGCGGGCGGCCAACCCGACTGTTCGCCGCGCCGCCACGCTGTTACTGCTTGCCGAACTCGTCGCCCATCTCTTTCGCGCGCGCATCGGCGGCGAGCGCGCCGCGCACGATCGCGTCCTTGATCCCGCTGGCGTCGAACGATGCGAGCGCCGCCGCGGTCGTGCCGCCCTTCGACGTCACCCGCTCGCGCAGCACGCTGGGCGGCTCGTCCGAATTCGCCGCGAGCTGCGCGGCGCCGGTGAACGTCGCGACCGCGAGCGCGCGGCCTTGCGCTTCGTCCATCCCGAGCTCGCGCGCGGCTTCCTGCAGCGCTTCGATGAAATAGAACACGTAGGCCGGCCCGCTGCCCGAGATCGCGGTGACCGCGTCGATCTTCGCTTCGTCGTCGAACCAGACGGTTTCTCCGACCGCGCCGAGCACTTGCGATGCGAGCGCGCGGCCCGCTTCATCGACGCTGGCGGTCGCCACCAGCCCCGTCACGCCCATGCCGATCAGCGCCGGCGTATTCGGCATCACCCGCACGATGCGGCCATGGCCGCCGAGCCAGCGCGACATGTCGCCGATGCGAATCCCCGCGACGATGCTGATCGCCAGTTGCGACGCGCTCAGGTGCGGTGCGACCGCCTCGGCGACGCTCTTCAGGATCTGCGGCTTGACCGCGAGCACGACCGCGTCGTAGCCGGCGAGCGCGGCGTCGGCGGCCGCGCCGGTGCGGATGCCGAATTGCTGCTCGTTGCGCTTGCGCGCGTCTTCGTTCGGATCGATCGCGTACAGGTCCGTGGGCGCGACGCCCCGCTTGATGAGGCCGCCGATCAACGCCGCGGCCATGTTGCCGCCGCCGATAAACGCAATTTTCATGATGGTCCGGATGAGGTTCAGGAGAGAGTCGGAAAGAAGCCGGCGATGCGGCGACGGATCCGCGCGGGCTGCGCGCCGCGCCGCCGGTGATTCAGTGGTTCAGCGCGAGTAATCGCGCGCGCCGAAAATCGCGGTGCCGATCCGCACGATCGTCGCGCCTTCGAGCACGGCCGCTTCGAGATCGGCCGACATGCCCATCGACAGCGTATCGAGCGCGAGCCCGTCGGCGCGCAAGCGCTCGAACAGTTCGCGCAGCACGCGATGCGGCGCACGTTGCGCATCGAGTTCGTCGGCCGGTTCGGGAATCGACATCAGGCCGCGCAGTTTCAGTTTCGGCAGCGTGGCGATCTGCTGCGCGATGCCGGCCGCGTCGGCCACAGCGACGCCGCTTTTCGACGCCTCGCCGCTGACGTTGACCTGCAAGCACACGTTCAACGGCGGCAGATGATCGGGACGCTGCTCCGACAGCCGCTGCGCGATTTTCAGGCGATCGACCGAATGCACCCAGTCGAACTGCTCGGCGACCGGCCGCGTCTTGTTCGATTGCAGCGGCCCGATGAAATGCCATTCGAGCGACGCGCGCAAATCGGCGAGCGTGTGGATTTTGTCGAGTGCTTCCTGCACGTAGTTTTCGCCGAACGCGCGCTGGCCGGCCGCATGGGCGGCGCGCACCGCGTCGGCCGGAAACGTTTTGGAGACCGCGAGCAGCATGATGGACTGCGGATCGCGGCCCGCTGCTTGCGCGGCCGCCGCGATACGCTGTTGCACGTCGACGAGAGTGTGAGCGAGGTGTTGATCCAGATCGGACATGGAACGAAGCCGGTGTTCAGCGAAAGACGATGCCCCGATTATACGGACAGCATGTGCTCGACCAGTTCGATCCAGTGCGCGACCGGCGTCGACGTACCGCTCTGCAAATGCGAGATGCAACCGACGTTGGCCGACACGATCACCTGCGGTTCCTGCGCCTGCAAGCGTTCGAGTTTCTGGTCGCGCAACGCGTACGACAGACGCGGCTGCGTCAGCGAATAAGTGCCGGCCGAGCCGCAGCACAGATGGCTGTCGGCGGGCAGACGCACTTCGACGCCGAGCGCGGTCAGCAACTGCTCGACCTTGCCGCGAATCTGCTGACCGTGCTGCAGCGTGCACGGCGGATGAAACGCGACCGTATGCACCGAGCGGCGCCGCGTGATCGCGGCCAGCTGCTCCTCGAACTCCGGCAGGATTTCGGAGAGGTCGCGCGTCAGTTCGACGATGCGGCGCGCCTTCTGCGCATAGTGCGGATCGTCGCGCAGCAGGTGCGCATATTCCTTGACCGTCGCGCCGCAGCCCGACGCGTTCATCACGATCGCCTCGACGCCCTGTTCGACATATGGCCACCACGCGTCGATGTTCGCGCGCAGGTCGTCGAGCGCTTCGTCGTTGTAGCCGAGATGCAGGCGGATCGCGCCGCAGCAACCGGCCTCCGGCGCGACCACCGTTTCGATGCCGAGCGCGTCGAACACCCGCGCGGTCGCGATGTTCACGTTCGGCATCATCGACGGTTGCACGCAGCCCGCGAGCATCAGCATCTTGCGTTCATGCTTCGCGTTCGGCCAGGCGAGCGGGCGCTGGCGCGGCGGGACCTTGTCGCGCAGCTTTTTCGGCAGCAGTGGGCGCACGTGCTGACCGATGCGCATCGCGGGCGTGAAGATCGCGCTGTTCGGCACGACGGTCGCGAGCAGGCGGCGCGTGATCCGCTGGTTCAGCGGCCGCGTGACTTTCTGTTCGGTGAGCTTGCGGCCGATTTCGACCAGCCGCCCATATTGAACGCCGGACGGGCAGGTCGTCTCGCAACTACGGCAGGTCAGGCAGCGGTCCAGATGCACCTGGGTGCTGCGCGTGACCGGCGCGCCTTCGACCATCTGCTTGATCAGATAGATGCGCCCGCGCGGGCCGTCGAGTTCGTCGCCGAGCAGCTGATAGGTCGGGCAGGTCGCGGTGCAGAAGCCGCAATGCACGCACTTGCGCAGGATCGAATCGGCTTCGTCGCCATCGGGGGTGTTGCGAATGAAGTCCGCGAGGTTGGTTTGCATCGCGTCGCTCAGAAGTCGGAGTAGAGACGGCCGCGGTTGAACACGCGGGCCGGATCGAAAGCGTGTTTGAGGCCGCGATGAATTTTCATCAACGGCGCGGGCAGCGGCGTGAATACGCCGGCGCTGCGGTCGTAGCCGTGGCCGCTGCGGAAAATCGTGGCGTGACCGCCGGCCTGCTTCGCGCTGATGCGCACGGTTTGCGCATCGGTGTCGGTGATCCACCACCGCTGGCCGCCGCCCCATTCCATCAGTTGCGCGCCGGGCAGTTGCAGCGGCTCGGTGATCGACGGCAGCGCGAGGCGCCACAGCGCCGCTTTCGGCGGAATCGCCGCGAAGAACGAATCGGTCTGCTCGCGCAGGCCGGCCCAGAAACGTTCGGCTTCGACCGCATCGACCACTTCGCCGCCGAGCCCGGTGCGCGCCGCCTTGACGGCAGCCTCGGCGCCCGCGAGCCGCACCGCGAGCGTGCCGTTGCGCCACGCGCTGGCGGTGATCGGCAGCGGCCGGCCGCCCCATTCGTTGAGCTTGCGCACGGCGTCGGTGCCGTTCACGTCGAACTTCAAGGTCGCTTCGGACTGCGGCAGCGGCAGCACCTTGATCGATAGTTCGAGGATCAGGCCGAGCGTGCCGAGCGAGCCGGCCAGCAGGCGCGAGACGTCGTAGCCGGCGACATTCTTTACGACCTGGCCGCCGAAGTGCAGTGTCTGGCCCTGGCCGTTCATGATGACCGCGCCGAGCACGAAGTCGCGCACGGCGCCGACGGCGGGGCGGCGCGGCCCGGAGATGCCGGCCGCGATGCAGCCGCCGAAGGTGGCCTGCGGGCCGAAGTGCGGCGGCTCGAACGCAAGCATCTGATCGTGCTCGGCGAGCGCGGCCTCGATTTCCAGCAGGGGCGTGCCGGCGCGCGCGGTGATCACGAGCTCGGCCGGATCGTACGAGATGATGCCGCGATAAGCACGCGTGTCGAGGATCTCGCCTTCCAGCGTCTGGCCGTACCAGTCCTTGGTGCCGCCGCCACGGATGCGCAGCGCGCGTCCCTCGGCGCTGGCCGAACGCACGCGTTCGGACCATACGGCGACGATGTCGTCCTCTTCCATGGTGTCCTGCTCGTTGTGTGTCGATTGATTGTACCGGGCGGCGGCGCGCTGGCAAGCCGGAGCGGACCCGCATCGGCGGCCTGCGTGGAGCGCTTCGCGGCCGCGCGGAAAACGGCGCCGGCACGCGGCTCGGCCGGCGCGGCTCGGCGCCGATCGACGCGCGCCGCGCGCGGCGCCCGCTAGAAGCGCGGCAACTCGGGGTGGGGAAGCAGGCCGCCGCGCACGTGCATCTTGCCGTATTCGGCGCAGCGCGCCCGCGTGGGGATGCCCTTGTCCGGATTGAGCAGGCCGGGGCCGTCGAACGCGCGCTTGACCGCGTGGAACGCGTCGCGCTCCTCGGGCGAGAACTGCACGCACATCGAATTGATCTTCTCGATGCCGACGCCGTGTTCGCCCGTCACCGTGCCGCCGAGTTCGACGCACGCTTCGAGGATGTCGCACCCGAATTGCTCGGCGCGGTGCCACTCGTCCTTATCGTTGCCGTTGAACAGGATCAGCGGGTGCATGTTGCCGTCGCCGGCATGGAACACGTTGATGCAACGCAGTCCGTACTTTTTCTCCATCTCCTCGATGCGCGCGAGCAGCGGTCCGATACTGCGGCGCGGCACGGTGCCGTCCATGCAGTAGTAGTCGGGGGAAATGCGGCCGGCCGCCGGGAACGCGTTCTTGCGCCCGGACCAGAAGCGCAGCCGCTCCGCCTCCGAACGTGAGATCTGGATGCGGGTCGCGCCGTGCTCGCGCAGCACCGCGGTCATGCGCACGATCTCGTTGGCGACTTCCTCGGGCGTGCCGTCCGATTCGCACAGCAGGATGGCCGCCGCGTCGAGGTCGTAGCCCGCGTTGACGAACTCCTCGACCGCGCGGGTGGCCGGCTTGTCCATCATTTCGAGGCCGGCCGGAATGATGCCCGCCGCGATGATGCCGGCGACCGCGTCGCCGCCTTTGATCACGTCGTCGAAGCTCGCCATGATCACCTGCGCGGTTTGCGGCTTCGGAATCAGCTTGACGGTGACCTCGGTGACGATCGCGAACATCCCCTCGCTGCCGATCAGCACCGCGAGCAGATCGAGCCCCGGCGCATCCGGCGCGAGCGAGCCGAACTCGACGATCTCGCCTTCCATCGTCACCGCGCGCACCCGCAGCACGTTGTGCACGGTGAGGCCGTACTTCAGGCAATGGACACCGCCGGAATTCTCCGACACGTTGCCGCCGATCGTGCAGGCGATCTGCGACGACGGGTCCGGCGCGTAGTAGAGGCCATAGGGCGCGGCGGCCTCGGAGATCGCCAGATTGCGCACACCGGGCTGCACGGTCGCGGTACGCGCATACGAGTCGACTTCGACGATTTTCCTGAAGCGCGCGAGCGACACCACCACGCCATGCACGATCGGCATCGCGCCGCCGGACAGCCCGGTGCCCGCGCCGCGCGGCACGATCGGCACCTGCAGACGGTGGCAGATCTGCACGATGCGCTGCACCTGCGATTCCGTTTCGGGCAGCGCGACCGCGAGCGGCAGGCGCCGGTAGGCGGCGAGGCCGTCGCATTCATACGCGACCGTGTCTTCCTCGCGATACAGCAGGCAGTGGGTCGGCAACACGGCCATCAGCGCCTGCACGACTTCGCGCTGGCGTTGCGCGAGTACTTCGGCCGACAGTTCAGCGGGTGCGTTCATCAGACTCGTCTCCTCGTGGCTTGCGCCTGGCCGGCTTTGCGTTTGCGCCGGCGGTTGCGGACGGCCTTGGCGGTCCGCCTCACTATGAAGCCGGCGCGGCGGCCGCTGAAATGCCGCGCACCCGGGCTTCTGGCCCGATCTTTCGTCAGGCCGCCCAGGCGAAGATCTTGCCCGGGTTCATCAGATTGCGCGGATCGAGCGCGTGCTTGATCGAGCGCATCGTGTCGACTGCGACGTCGCCGTGCTCTTCGAGCAGGAACGCCATCTTGTGCAGGCCGACGCCATGCTCGCCGGTGCAGGTGCCGTCCATCCGCAGCGCGCGCTGCACGATCCGATGGTTCAGGCGTTCGGCTTCTTCGAGTTCTTCGGGCTTGGCCGGATCGACCAGGATCGCGACGTGGAAGTTGCCGTCGCCGACATGGCCGACGATCGGGCAGGGCAGCGGCGACGCGTTCAGATCCTGCTCGGTTTCGACCACGCATTCGGCGAGCCGCGAGATCGGCACGCAGACATCCGTGGTGACCGCGCGGCAGCCGGGCTTCAGTTGCAGCATCGCGAAGTAAGCGTTGTGACGCGCGTTCCACAGACGGCTGCGGTCTTCGGGCCGGGTCGCCCATTCGAAGCCTTCGCCGGCATTTTGCGCGGCGATTTCCTGCACGAGTTCGGCCTGTTCCTTCACGCCGGCCTCGGTGCCGTGAAATTCGAAGAAGAGTGTCGGCGCTTCGCGCAGCGTCAGGTTCGAGTGACGATTGATCGAGCGGATCGCGAGCGAGTCGACGAATTCGACGCGCGCGATCGGCACGCCGATCTGGATCGTCTCGATCACCGCGCGCACCGCGTCGCCCATCGACGGGAACGTGCACACCGCGGCCGAGACCGCTTCCGGCTGCGGATAGAGACGCAGCGTGATTTCGGTGATCACGCCGAGCGTGCCTTCCGAGCCGACGAACAGACGCGTCAGATCGTAGCCCGCCGACGATTTGCGCGCGCGCGTGCCGGTCTTGATCACGCGGCCGTCGGCGAGCACCACCGTCAGGCCGAGCACGTTTTCGCGCATCGTGCCGTAGCGCACCGCGTTGGTCCCCGACGCGCGCGTGGCCGACATGCCGCCGATGCTCGCGTCCGCGCCCGGATCGATCGGGAAGAACAGGCCGGTGTCGCGCAGCGCTTCGTTCAGCTGCTTGCGCGAGATGCCCGGCTCGACGGTGACCGTGAGGTCTTCGGCGTTGATCGACAGCACCCGGTTCATTTCCGACAGGTCGATCGACACGCCGCCTTGCACCGCGAGCAGATGTCCTTCGAGCGATGAGCCGTTGCCGTACGGAATGATCGGCACGTCGTGGCGGCCGCAGAGTTTGACCGCGGTTTGCACGTCTTCGATCGTGCGCGCGAAGACGACGGCGTCGGGCAGTTGGGGATCGAACGGTGACTCGTCGCGACCGTGATGCGCGCGGACGGCTTCAGCCACCGACACGCGTTCGCCGAAAGCGGCTTTCAGTTCGTTCAGCAATTCGGCGGGAAACGGCCGGCGCAGCGGGGCCGGCGGCACGGGATGGTTCACGCATGTCTCCTGATGTCCTGGGGGTGCGGTTTGGTTCGCAGCATGCGTTTCATTTTACGCCGTTCGTTTGCGAGCCGGCGCGCGGGCGGGCTCGCTTGCAGGCTCGCGTGCGCCCATATAATGGCGGCGATCCGGCGCTGCGCGCAAGATGGGCAAACGTGGTCCGCAACGGGCCTAGGTATGGGCGTTGCGCGAGCGTGTTTGCTTGTTTGCGTGTTTGCGTGGTTGTGTGCGCGGCGCCACTGAACGTATGGGAGACATCATGGGCAATCGCCTGAGCAAGATCGCCACTCGCACCGGCGACGACGGTACCACCGGTCTGGGCGACGGCCGCCGGGTTCGCAAGGACAGCGCGCGGATCGCCGCGATCGGCGACGTCGACGAACTCAATTCGAATCTCGGTGTGCTGTTGTGCGAAAACCTGCCGGACGACGTGCGCGCGGCGCTGGTCGCGATCCAGCACGACCTGTTCGATCTGGGCGGCGAGTTGTGCATTCCCGGTCACACGATGATCACCGACCGGCACCTCGCGCAACTCGACGGTTGGCTCGCCGACTACAACGCGGCGTTGCCGCCGCTGAAGGAATTCATCTTGCCGGGCGGCTCGCGCTCGGCCGCGCTCGCGCATGTGTGCCGCACTGTCTGCCGCCGCGCGGAACGCGCAATCGTGGCGCTCGGCGAACACGAAGACATCAACGCGGCGCCGCGTCAGTACGTGAACCGGCTGTCCGATCTGCTGTTCGTGCTGGCCCGCGTGCTCAATCGCGCGGACGGCGGCACCGACGTGCTGTGGCAGCACGATCGCGGCACGCATTGAACGACGCGCCGCCTGCGCGAACGGCCTGATCCGGGGCCGCGCATAAGCTGCCCATAAGCCGCTCCTAACCCGCTCCTAACCGATTGCCAGCGTCACCGGCTTACCGATGCGGCTGAGCATTTCGACCAGCGTGTCGATTGTGAACTTGGTGGTTTTCTTGTTGACGACATCGGACACGCGCGGCCGCGACACCATCAGAATTTCAGCGGCCTCGGCCTGCTTCAGATGATGCTGTTCGATCCAGCTGGACAGCTCGGTCATCAGCTGTTCCTTGAGCAGCCGCGTGTCGTTGATCTGCTTTTGCGACGCGGCGTGCAGACGTTTTGCCTCCGCGGCCGAAAAACCGAGTTCGAGGAACACGTTCGCGCCGGGCGGTGTTACGTGACGAATTTTGGTGTCGATCGTCATGGCTGGAGGGTCCTGTAGTGAGTGATCGCGCGGTAGCGCGTTGCGGCAATATTTCGGTCGTGGGCGCCGAGTTTCTGCGCTTTCTTCTGGAAGCAATGCAGTACGTAGAGCGCTTCCTCGTATTTGGTCACGTACATCACGCGAAAAATGCCGTCTTCTTCCCTGATGCGAATTTCGCGCGTTCCTGGGCCGATCGACTCGAACGGCTTCCAGTCGTCCGGGTCGAGTCCTGCCTGAATTTTGCCGAGTTGAAATCCGGCGAGACGACGCGCTTCATCCGGAAAGGCGAGCAAGTCGCGATAGCTGGAGCCTAGCCAGCGAATTTCTTTTTCCTGCTCCATCAGCGCCTCATGTATAAAACTTTATACCTATCAACTCTCCCGGTCAAGTCACGCAGGACAGACCTGGCATCGAGCTGTCACGGTATCGAGGTGGCTGTGCGAGCGCCATTCGGCCGAATGGCCAATAAAAAACCCGGTTCGAAACCGAACCGGGTTGTTACTGCGCACTACTGACGAGTCACCGGGCCGGCGACGCGGCGGTTACTCAGTTGCCGCTGCCGCGCGCGACGCGGCGCTGCCGGACCGCTTCCGCGAGACCTTCGAGCACGGCGACGCTTTCGTCCCAGCCGATGCACGCATCGGTAATGCTCTGGCCGTAGGTGAGCTGGCAGCCTTCCTTCAGGTCCTGGCGGCCCGCCACGAGGTGCGACTCGACCATCACGCCGACGATACGCTCGTCGCCCGTGGCGATCTGACGGCCGATGTCCGCGCACACCGGAATCTGGTTCTCGTGCTTTTTCGAGCTGTTCGCGTGGCTCGCGTCGATCATCAGACGCGCGGCGAGTCCCGCCTTGCCGATGTCCGCGCAGGCCGCGTTGACGCTGTCCGCGTCGTAGTTCGGCGTCTTGCCGCCGCGCAGGATCACATGGCAGTCCTCATTGCCGGCGGTCGACACGATCGCCGAGTGGCCGCCCTTCGTGACCGACAGGAAATGGTGCGGCTGCGAGGCCGCCTTGATCGCGTCGACGGCGATCTTGACGTTGCCGTCCGTGCCGTTCTTGAAGCCGACCGGGCACGACAGGCCCGACGCCAGTTCGCGGTGCACCTGCGATTCGGTCGTGCGCGCGCCGATCGCACCCCACGAGATCAGATCGGCGATGTACTGCGGGCTGATCATGTCGAGGTATTCGGTGCCGGCCGGCAGGCCGAGTTCGTTGATCCGCAACAGCAGCTCGCGCGCGGTGCGCAGGCCTTCATTGATCTTGAAGCTGTTGTCCATGTGCGGGTCGTTGATGAGACCCTTCCAGCCCACCGTCGTGCGCGGCTTTTCGAAGTACACGCGCATCACGATCTCGAGTTCGCCGGCGAAGCGCTTGCGCTGCTCGATCAGACGGCCCGCGTATTCGAGCGCGGCCTTGGTGTCGTGAATCGAGCACGGGCCGATCACGACGATCAGGCGATCGTCCATCCCGTGCAGGATGCGATGCATCGCACTGCGCGCGTCGTAGATCACGTTCGACACCGTTTCGTCGCACGCAAATTCGCGGATCAGGTGGGCGGGCGGCGTGAGTTCTTTCAATTCGCGGATGCGGACGTCATCGGTATTGTGCGGGGGCATGGGGTTCTCCTGAATCGGTTTTTAGCGTGTTCGCGCGGGCAACGGCGGTTACGATCGGATAGCGATGCCAGAGCGGACGACAATCAAAAAATGGTCAACGACAAAATGTCAGATACGGTTGCAAAAGCGTGAGGCGAAAAAAAACCGCCAGACTCGCTGGCGGTTTTTCGGGAATTCTCGGTGTCCTACGTGCACTAACACCCCTCTCGATCCGCCAGCGGTCTGAGATACCAGAAAAAGTAAAAATAAAACTTGGCGGACATGGCGAGTGAAATGGGTCGCTGGTCAAAAAAGGGTGACTGAGTTTATAACCCGGCACAGGCTCGGCTGACAAGCCGGAGTGTCGAAAAATGCGGAAAACCCGCACGGTTCGCGCGATGAGTGCGCGAAACGTGCATCTATCGCAAAATCAGGCCGTGCCGCCGACCGTCATCTTTTCGATCCGCAGCGTGGGCTGACCGACGCCCACCGGCACGCTCTGGCCTTCCTTGCCGCACACGCCGACGCCCGAATCGAGCTTCATGTCGTTGCCGATCATCGTCACGTACTTCAGCGACTCCGGGCCGCTGCCGATCAGCGTCGCGCCCTTGACCGGATAGGTGATCTTGCCGTTTTCGATCATGTACGCCTCGGACGCCGAGAACACGAACTTGCCGTTCGTGATGTCGACCTGGCCGCCGCCGAAGTTCACCGCGTAGAGGCCGTTCTTCACGGACTCGACGATTTCCCGCGGATCCTTGTCGCCGTTCAGCATGTAGGTGTTGGTCATGCGCGGCATCGGCAGCGCCGCGTACGATTCGCGCCGCGCGTTGCCGGTGATCGGCATCTTCATCAGACGCGCGTTCAGCGTGTCCTGGATGTAGCCCTTCAGGATGCCGTCCTCGATCAGCGTCGTGCACTGGGTCGGATTGCCTTCGTCGTCGATGTTCAGCGAGCCGCGGCGATTCGGCAGCGTGCCGTCGTCGACCACGGTGACGCCCTTCGCGGCGACCTGCTCGCCGATGCGTCCGGCGAACGCCGACGAGCCCTTGCGGTTGAAGTCGCCTTCGAGGCCGTGGCCGATCGCTTCGTGCAGCAGTACGCCGGGCCAGCCCGGGCCGAGCACGACGGTCATCGCGCCGGCCGGCGCCGGCCGCGCGTCGAGGTTCACGAGCGCCGAGTGGACCGCATCGTCGACGTAGCGCGACAGCACTTCGTCGGTGAAATAACCGTAGTCGAAGCGGCCGCCGCCGCCGCCGCTGCCGATTTCGCGGCGGCCGTTCTGCTCGGCGATCACGGTGACCGACACGCGCACCAGCGGCCGGATGTCGGCCGCGAAGCCGCCGTCGCTGCGCGCGACCAGCACCACGTCGTATTCGCCGGCGAGACCCGCCATCACCTGCTGGATGCGCGGATCGCGGCCGCGCGCCATCTGCTCGATGCGCTCGAGCAGCTTGACCTTGGCGGTCGCGTCGAGCGACTGCAGCGGATCGGACGGCAGATACAGATCGCGCCCGGCGATGCCGGTCAGCGACGACGCCACCTTGATCTTCTGCTTGCCGCCGCCGGCCTTGGCGATTGCACGAGTCGCGATGGCCGCCTGGCGGATCGCTTCGGGCGACAGGTCGTCCGAGTACGCGAACGCGGTGCGGTCACCGGAGACGGCGCGCACGCCGACGCCCTGATCGATGCTGAAGCTGCCCGACTTCACGATGCCTTCCTCGAGGCTCCACGCTTCGCTGCGGGTCGCCTGGAAGTACAGGTCCGCGTAATCGACGCGGTGCGTGAAGATTTCGGCGAGCGTGCGGGTGAGCAGCGATTCGTCGAGACCGTAGGGCGTCAGGAGGATGTCCTTGGCGGCGGCGAGATTACGGATACCGGGTTCGATGATGTTCATGCGAAGTATGTTCTGCTCGATACGAAGGGGTCGGGGAGCGCTGGCGTCGCTATATGCGCGACGGGCGCAGCGGTTTCAATGGCGGATTCGGATTCAGGTCAGCACGCGATGACGCCACGCCGGCAGGCTCTGCCGCACTTCGTCGATCCGTGCGCGTTCGACATTGCCGGCGACCACGCCGGCGCCTTCGTCGCGCACCGCGACGATCTCGCCCCACGGGTCGATCAGCATGCTGTGGCCCCAGGTGCGGCGGCCGTTTTCATGTTTGCCGCCTTGCGCGGCGGCCAGTACGTAGCACTGGTTTTCGACCGCGCGGGCGCGCAGCAGCAGCTCCCAGTGCGCGCGGCCAGTCGTATAGGTGAACGCCGACGGCACCACGATCAGCGCGCAGTCGCCCATGCGCCGGTACAACTCGGGAAAGCGCAGATCGTAGCAGACCGACAGGCCGACCCGGCCGAACGGGGCGTCGAAGGTACGGACCTCGGAGCCTGGGCGGATCGTGCGAGCTTCGTCGAACGATTCCTCGCCTTTTTCGAAGTTGAACAGGTGAATCTTGTCGTAGCGCGCGGCCTCGTTGCCGTCCGGGCCGAACACGAGCGTCGTGTTCAGGACCCGCGACGCTTCCGGCGCGGTGACCGGCAGCGTGCCGCCGATCACCCAGACGCGGTGGCGGCGCGCGGCATCGGCCAGAAAGCGCTGGATCGGGCCGTCCCGGTACGGCTCGCGCACCGTCAGCTTGTCGGTGTCCTTGAAGCCCATGAAGCAGAAGTATTCGGGCAGCAGCACGAGTTGCGCGCCGTCGGCGGCGGCTTCGGCGATCAGGCGCCCGGCGTCGGCCAGATTGCGCTCACGGTCCGGCGTGCTGACCATCTGCAGCGCGGCGACCCGGAAGGTGCTGGCGAGGGAGCCGCTGGAGGCCGCGGCGGGCGACGAAGAAGAGACGTGTGTTTCGCTCATGAGCGTGTCGAAAGGCTGCGGCAGGGTGGCGGCGGGCGGTGTCGCTGCTGGCCGCCGCTGCCGGCGTCGTTCAGGACTGGTTTCGCGACGGTCGACGCGCTGGACCGGACGGGCGGCTGCGGGTCCGCAAACCACGCCCGGCCGGCCTTTCAGCAGGCCAATTCAGTGCGCTTCCACGGTCGAAGCCGGAGCGTCCATCTTACCCCGTTCGGTGGTCACCCGCTGCACGTGCGGTTGCGTCCACGAACCGGTGATCGCGTACTCGCGCGCGAACACGTGCGACACCGAATGCGTGAGCGCGATGTCGGCGACCAGCGCGCCGAGCCCGATCAGCGGATTGACGACCGCCGCGGCGATCACCGCGGCGCCCGCGCTAACGGTCGGCACCACGTGCAGATGCAGGTCCTGGCTCTTCTGCGCGATATCGACCGAGCCGCTCATCTCCACGCGCGCGGGCGCGGTCACCATGCGGAAATTGTCGGTGCGGCCGATGCCGTTATGAATCTGCGCGGTCCCGGTCACGCTCGAGAACGGCAGCCCTTCGCCGATCACGTCGCGGAAATCGAGCGTCGCGATGCGCGCGAGGCTTTGCAGGCTCAGCACGCCGAGCAGCGTCGCGACGCCCGGATCGATCTTGAGGATCTGGCCGTGGCGCAGGTCGAGCGCGAGGTTGCCGTTCAGCGTCGAGTAGTCGATCGTGGTCGGGCCGCCTTGCCACACCACCTTGCCGGCCAGCGAGCCTTGGCCGTTCCTCAGCGTCTTCGGCTGGCCGAGCTGTTCGAGCAGCGCGCCCGCGTCCTTGACGTCGAGTTTGAAATCGAACACGGTGCGGCGCGGCGTCGCTTCGTCGGCGCCGCTGGGCAGTTCGGTCGAGGTGCGCCAGTTCGCGGTCGCGCTCAGCGTGGCCGCCGGGTTCGTGATATCGAGCTTGTCGAGTTGCCAGACCGGCACGCCGTTTTCCTCGAAGTTGTGCGCGTCGACTTCGAGCCGCCCCACGTTGCGATCGCGCACGATCAGCTCGTTCACGACCAGATCGATCGATGGCATGTTCTGCGCGGGCGCCGACATCGCGCGGCCGAGCAGATCCTTGTCCGCCACCGACGGAATCACCACGCGCGCAAAGCGGGCCTGCAGCGAGCCCGGCGAATCGCGGGTCGCGCCGGGCAGCCAGGACACGTGGCCGGATACCTGGTTCGACGCGATGTTCGCCTGCCACGTGCGCTCTTCGCGCGTCGCGCCGACGATCAGGTTGTCCCAGTGGCGTTTGAGCAGCGTCAGCTTGTCGATGTGCAGCGCGAAGCGGGTCGGCAGCAATTGCGTGAGCGCGGGGTTCGGGGCGGGGGCGGGCGCGGGCGCGTTGGCCTGGGGGCTGGCCGCGTTGCCTCCGCCCCGCAACTGCGCGGCGAGCAAACGCCACGCATCGGCATCGAATTCCTTCACGTCGACCGCGGCGACCACGCCTTCGGACGGCAGATCGGCCGGGCGATTGACGCCGATCGCGCCGCGCACGACCGTCGGCGGCTGGCCTGGCTGCAGCCGCGGCTGATAGCGCAGCAGATACGCGGCGGCGACCGGCCCGAACGTCAGATCGGCGCGCTCGAGTCCGCTCTCGCCGGCCTCGTTCGACGGCTTTACCGCGAAATGCAGCGGCATCGGCGTGCCGGCCGGCTTGTTGAACGGCGCCGGAAAGTCGAGCGCGAGGCCTGTGAGGTCGGAGTTCGCGCTGACCTGCGGCAGGCGCCCCTTCGCGCCGCTGACGTTCAGCTCATAAGGCGCGCTGCCGCTCATATGCGTGAGCACCTGCGCGGCCGGGCCAGCCAGGCCGAGGCCGCGCGCGGCGTCGACGGCGATGTGACCGTCGAGCGCGAGCGCATAGGTGCCGTCCTGGCGCAGCCCGCCGTTCGCGTGCACGTCGCCGCCGAGGAACTGCCCGGACAGCCGCTCGGCCTCGGCCGTGCGCTCGGTGAAGCGCACCCGTCCGGTCAACTGCGACAGCGGCGGCACATGGTTCGCGCTCAGCCGGTTGTTCTGGAAGCCGAGCGTGCCTTCCACGCCGATATGCGGCTGCGGCGTGCGCGGAATGGTCAGCCTGAGCGCGAGCGACGCCGGACCCTCGGCGCGAATCTTCTCGGTCTGGCGGCGCGCCATGATGCCGAGCGAGCTGCCGTTCACATAGTCGAGCATGTCGGCGAGCGGGCCGCGGCCGTTGCCGCGAATGATCAGGTCCGATGCCTTGGTGCCGAGATCGTCGATCCGCCCGTTCACACTGGTCACTGCGAAGCGCTTGTAACGGCCGCGCTCGATGTCGAAGCGCAGCACGTTCTGTTTCAGTTCGAACACGCCGTCGATGCCGTCGAACGCCGGCCATACGTTCGGCGTGCCGTTGCGCATGTTGCGCGGCGGGTAGGGCGTCGGGTCGAACCTGCCGCCGGTGAACGGCGCGACGATCCGGAAGATCCCGGCGTCGGGGTCGCGCGAGTACGGGAACTTGGTCAGGTCGCCGTGCACCTCGATCGTGCCGCCGCGCGAGACGCCCGCCTGCAACCCGTGCCCCAGATAGATGCGCAGTTTTTCGCTGACCGCGGTCGGCAGATAGCGGGCGATGCGGGTGACCTGGGCGCGCTGGAAGTCGGCCTTCAGATCCAGCGAGCCGCGCCCGTGGCCGGGGTTGCTGTAGTTCGCGGTGGCGGTCGCGTCGACGTCCGGGTTCGACACCTTGACGTCGGTCAGCTTCAATGCGAACGCCGGCCGGGTCGAGTCCACCTCCCTTTGCAGCATGGTCCACTCGGCGCGGGCGTACAGCCGGTCGATCAGCAGGCGCGGGTCGTCGAACACGCCCGGCAGCGTCAGCGCCACCTTCGACGTGTCGAGCAGCGCGTGGCCGCCTTTTTCGTCGGCATCGACGTTGCCCCACAGGTTTTCGATGCCGGGAATCCCCGCGCGCGGGTGGCCGCGCGGCGTGAGGCCCGGTCCCGGCTCCTGCGCGGCGAAGCTGATGCCTTGCAGGTCGCCTTTGAAGCGATAACGCTCGATCGGCTCCGCGCCGGCCGGCCGGCGGTCGCCGCCGACCTCGCCGGACTCCGGCTTGGCGCGCTCGACCTCGATCACGTAATTGGAGACCAGTCCGCGCGGATTGATCCGCACGAGCTGGTTCAGAAAGCGTCGCGGCAGCGGCAGCGCGCGGCTGAATTCCGCGAGGATGCCCAGATCGACGCGGTCGCCGCTGACGCCGAGCAGTTGCCCGTGCTGCTGCGTCGCGGTCCGGTAGCGGCTGTCCAGTGTCTCGAACTGCAGCGTGCGGGTGAGCGGCGTGCCGTCTTCGAGCGGCGGCTGGCCGAGTTCGGCGCGCAAGTCCGACAGTTGCAGCCGGTAGTCGCCCTCATTCGCCTCGACCCGCCACAGGAAATGGGCGACCGGCACCAGCAGCTTCGGCTGGGTCGGCCGCACCCGCAGCGCGACGTCGTTGCCGTTCAGCCGGCCGTTCGCGCTGGTCATCCGGCCTTCGCTGAAGTCGATCCAGATCGCGTTGTCGATGCTGCCGGCGAAGGTCTCGATCGGGAAGCTGATGTAGCGCGCGAGCGCCGGCAGATCGACCGGGCCGGTCGACACGTACGCCTGGCCCGCCCAGTTGATGGGCTTGCCGATCGCCGACAGCGGCGCGTGGCGGAACTGCGTGCGGAAATCGAGCGGCCCGTGCAGGACCTTGCCGTCGGGCGGCGCCTGCAGCGCCATCCGGTGATCGTGGCCGTCGTTGAGAATCGCGATGCGGATGTCGCGCAGCGCGATCTCGGGCACGTGGCGGGTCGCGTCGCGCCAGCGCAGCACGCCGCCGCGCACGACGATCGCCTGCTGGCGCAACAGCCAGGTGGACAACGTATCGTTGCCGCTGTGACGGGTCGGCACCGGCACGCCGGCCACCGCCAGCACGCCGTCCTCGCCGCGCGACACCAGCACGTCCGGCTGATCGACGATCAGACTCGACAGCGCCGGCTGAAATTGCCACAGCGAGCGCCACGACACGGTTGCGGTCGCGTGCGGGATGGTCAGGGCGGGGCGGCCGTCGTGATCGCGGATCACGAGGTCGGTGATGTCGAGGCCCGGCTGGAAGCCGCTCCAGTGCGGCGCCAGCCGGCCGATCGTGAACTGGGTGCGCAGTTTTTCGGAGACCGCCGCCTCGATGCGGGGGCGGAATGAGTCGACGCGCGGCAGCAGGCCGTAGCGCAAGCCGAGGAACATTGCCGTCGCGAGGAAATACAGGACGAGCGCGAGCGTGAGGACCACGCGCAGGATGCGGCGCAGCACGACGTGGTCGGTTCCGCTCACAGGCCGGACCTGCTCGTGTTCGTGCGGGTCGGCGGATTCGTTTCGCTCGGACATGCGGCGGCGGCAGGGCGTATGGTAGTTTTCCGAAATTAACGACGAAATGTAACACACGGCAAAGCGTCGGCGGACCTCCTGCAAACCCTGTCCGCACGCGGCCTCGCGGCTTCCCGCGGGGGTTCCGGACGGGCTGCCCGGGGCGTTCGCCGGCGTGTTGCCGAACTGTGCCGGTCGAGATACAGCGCGGCGTAAAAAAAGCTGCGCCGATGGCTACGCGCATCTCGCAACAAAACGACACAATCACGACATCCGCCGCCGCCCGGCACCTCGCCGGCCGACACTAACAAGCAACGAGCGAGCCAGATTCTTGATGACTGACGCCATTCTCCTGAGTTCCAGCTATTCCCACTACACCGCGCGCGCCGCCGCGGCCCGCCCGCAACTGGCCGGGAACGTCAGCGCACTGGCCTCCGGTCCGCTTACCCGCGAGCGCATCGATGCGCGTCTGGACGCGCTGTGCGCGGCGGCCGCCGGCGCGTCCGGCGCGCCGTTGAACGAGGACGCGCTCAAGCGCGCGCTGCGCCAGTTGCGCACCGAGGTGTTCTGCGCGGTGATGGAGCGGGACCTGGCCGGCAAAGCCGACATCGCCGAAGTCACCGGCGCGATGACCGATCTCGCGGAAACCACGATCCAGCGCGCGCTCACGGTGCTGAGCGCCGATCTCGAAGCGCTCTACGGCGAGCCGCGCGGGCCGCAGGGCGAACGGCTGACGCTCGGCGTGGTCGGGATGGGCAAGCTCGGCGGCCGCGAACTCAATGTGTCGTCCGATATCGATCTGATCTTCGTCTACGAGGACGACGGCGAGACCGCCGGCGGCCAGCGTTCGCCGCTCGCGACCCAGGAGTACTTCACGCGGCTCGGCAAGCGGCTGATCGGCGCGCTCGCCGAAGTGAGCGCCGACGGCTACGTGTTCCGCGTCGACATGCGTCTGCGGCCGAACGGCGATTCCGGGCCGCTCGTGTGCAGCCTCGGCATGCTCGAAGAGTATTTCTACGTGCAGGGCCGCGAGTGGGAACGCTATGCGTGGATCAAGGGGCGGCTCGTGTCGGAGGGCGAGAGCGCGTCGGCGCAGCGGCTGCAAAAGCAGCTCGACGCGATCGTCACGCCGTTCGTCTACCGGCGCTATCTGGACTTCGGCGTGATCAGCGCGATTCGCGCGCTGCATCTGCAGATTCGCCAGGAGGCACAGCGCCGCGCGTCGATGCGGCCCGACAAGGCCGACGACATCAAGCTCGGCCGTGGCGGCATCCGCGAAATCGAATTCAGCGCGCAGGTGTTTCAACTGATCCGCGGCGGTCAGGACGCCGGCTTCCGGGTCCGCCCGACGCTCGCGGTGCTGCGCCACGCGGCCGCGCATGGGCTGCTGGACCCGCAGGTGTGCGCGCGGCTGTCGGACGCGTACCGGTTCCTGCGCGAGCTCGAACATCGTCTGCAATATCGCAACGACGCGCAGACTCACGCGATGCCGGTCGACCCCGAGGACCGCGCGGCGCTCGCGCGCACGATGGGCTGCGACGACTACGCGGAGCTGATGACCAAGCTCGATGTGCATCGCGAGTTCGTCGAACAGCAGTTCGACCAGATCTTCGCCGACAAGGTGGGCGGCCGCGACGGCTGCGCGGCGCCGGAGGACGGCGCGGCCGCGTGGGTGTGGAGCAGCGCGCTCGCCGACGACAGCGCCGACGACGCGCTGCGCTCACGCCTCGTCGAACTGGGCGTGGCCGAGCCGGGCGAGCTGCTCGCGCGCCTGCGGGCAATCTGGCGTTCGTCGCGCTATACGGGGCTCAACGAGCGCAGCCGGCAGCGTTTCGACATCGTCGCGCAGCGCGCGCTCGAAGCCGCTCGCACGCTCGAGCCGGCCGCGCGGCGCGGCGATACCGTCGCGCGCTTTTTCGATCTGCTCGAAGCGGTGAGCCGGCGCGGCGCGTATCTGGCGCTGCTGACCGAGTATCCGCAGGCGTTGCATCAGGTGCTGTCGGTGCTGGGCGGCTCGCGCTGGGCGGCCGGCTATCTGATCCGCCATCCGCAACTGCTCGACGAGCTGCTCGACGGCGAGGCGATCAACAGCCCGTTCGACTGGCCCGAGTTCAAGCGCACGCTGCGGCTGCGGCTCGCGGCCGCCGACGGCGTCGAACAGCAGATGGACCTGCTGCGCCACGCGCACCAGGCCGAGGTGTTCCGCATCCTGCTGATCGATCTGGCCGGCAAGCTGTCGGTCGAGCACGTGAGCGACCGGCTCTCCGAGCTGGCAGACGCCGTGCTCGACGTCGCGCTCGAAGCGGTCTGGAAGCAACTGGCCAAGCGCCATCGCGATACGCCGCGTTTCGCGGTGATCGCGTACGGCAAGCTCGGCGGCAAGGAGCTCGGCTACGCGTCCGACCTCGATCTGATCTTCCTGTACGACGATCCGGACGATGCCGCCGCCGATGTCTACGCAACCTACACGCGCCGTCTGATCACCTGGCTGACCACCGCGACCGGCGCCGGCACGCTGTTCGACATCGATCTGCGGCTGCGGCCGAATGGCGAGTCGGGGCTGCTCGTCACCGATCTCGATGCGTTCCGCCGCTACCAGCTGCGCGAGGGCGACGCCGCGAACACCGCGTGGGTCTGGGAGCATCAGGCGCTGACCCGCGCGCGCTACTGCGCGGGCGACGCCGAGATCGGCGCGAAGTTCGAGGCGATCCGCGAGCAGGTGCTGACCACGCCGCGCGAAGCGGCGCCGCTCGCGAAGGAGATCGTCGAGATGCGCGCGCGGGTCGAGGCCGGCCATCCGAACCACACGCCCGCGCTGTTCGACCTGAAGCACGACCGCGGCGGCATGGTCGATATCGAATTCACCGTGCAGTACTGGGTGCTGCTGCATGCCGCGCGCGATCCGGAACTGATCCGCAATACCGGCAATATCGCGTTGCTGCGCGAGGTGTCGCGTTTCGGGCTGATGAGCGAGGCCGAGGCGGAGACCGTCGGCGCCGCGTATCGTCGCTATCGCAAGTTGCAGCACACGCTGCGGCTCGACGGGATGGAGAAGGCGCGGGTCGATCCGGCGCTGGTGAGTGCCGAGCGCGACGCGGTGTTGGGGTTGTGGAAGCGCGTGTTTGGCTGAAGAGGAGAGGCGCGGGCGCGGCCGGTTCGGGTGACGAACGGCTTGCCCGCGTTGTTACGCTTTACGCCGCCAGCATTTCCTTCGCGTGTTTGCGGGTGGTCGCGGTGATTTCCAGACCGCCGAGCATCCGCGCGACTTCCTCGATGCGGCTCGCCTTGTCCAGCGAGGTCACGCTGCTGATCGTGCCGCCGTTGCCGTTGCTCGTTTTGGCGACCTGGAAGTGATGATCGCCGCGCGCGGCGACCTGCGGCAGGTGCGTCACGCACAGCACCTGGCGCGCCTGGCCGAGCTGATGCAGCAGCCGGCCGACCACTTCGGCGACGCCGCCGCCGATCCCGGTGTCCACTTCGTCGAAGATCAACGTGGGCGTCGGGCTCGCGGCGCTCGCGATCACCGCGAGCGCGAGACTGATCCGCGCGAGTTCGCCCCCCGACGCGACCTTCGCGAGCGGCCGCAGCGGCACGCCGGCGTGACCGGCGACGCGGAACTCGATCTGCTCGAGCCCGTGCGCGCCGCCTTCGGGCAGCGGCACCAGCGCGACTTCGAAGCTGCCGCCTTTCATCGACAGTTCCTGCATGCCGGTCGTCACCGCGTCGCCGAGCGCTTTGCCCGCTTTCGCGCGCGCCTTCGAAAGCTTTTTCGCCTCGGCGATGAACGCTTCCTTTGCTTGCGCTTCGGCGGCGCGTAGCGCGTCGAGGTCGGCGGCGGCGTCGAGCGCGGCCAGTTGCTGGCGCCGCGCCTGGTGTTCCTCGGGCAGCGTTTCGGGTCGCAGGCGGAATTTGCGCGCGGCCGAATGCAGCGCGTCGACGCGCTTTTCGACCTGCGCGAGCCGTTGCGGGTCGAGTTCGAGCTTTTGCGCGTAATGGCTCAGCGAGTACGCAGCTTCCTGCAACTGGATTTCGGCCGGTTCGAGCGCGGCCAGCACGTCGTTCAGCGCCGGGTCGATCTCCGCGAGGTCGCGCACCTTCGAGACGATCGAGCCGAGGTGGGTGATCATCGCCTCGTCGGATTCGGACAGCGCGGTGAGCGCGCCCTGCACGCCGTCGATCAGATTCGCCGAATGCGACAGCCGATGATGTTCGGCATTGACCTCTTCCCACTCGCCCGGCTGCGGCGCGAGCTTGTCGAGTTCGGTGAGCTGCCACGCGAGGCGCTCGCGTTCGAGTTGCAGTTCGCGGTCGCGGGTCTGCGCGTGCTCCACTGCCTGGACCTTGTCGCGCCACGCGCGCCACGCCCGCGTCACCAGCGCCGACAGATCGGATAGTCCCGCGTGCGTGTCGAACAGCTCGCGCTGCGCGTCGGGGCGCATCAGCAACTGGTGCGCGTGCTGGCCGTGAATATCCACCAGCATTTCGCCGACCTCGCGCAACTGCGCGAGCGTCGCCGCGGTGCCGTTGATGAACGCGCGCGAGCGGCCGTTGCCGTCGACGACCCGGCGCAGCATCACGGTGCCGCCGTGCTGGTCGTCGGCGGCGGCGCCGAGCGCCTGCGCGTCGAGCCATGCGTCGACCTGCTCGTGGGTTTCGAACTCGGCGGTGATGTCGGCGCGGCTCTCGCCGGTGCGCACCACGCTCGCATCGGCGCGGGCGCCGAGCGCGAGTGCCAGCGCGTCGATCAGGATCGACTTGCCGGCGCCGGTTTCGCCCGAGAAAACGGTAAAGCCGCTGTCGAATTCGAGATCGAGCGCGGCGACGATGACGAAGTCGCGTATCGAGAGGTGGCGAAGCATGGAAGTCGTCGGATGAACTGGGAATTCGGGAGGCGGCCGCGGCGCCGCGCCAGCGGTGACGCCGCTTACGGCCGCGGGTCTTCTTCGTGCGACGGGTACTCGTGCCAGTGCAGCTTCTTGCGCAGCGTCGCGTAATAGCTGTAGCCGACCGGATGCAGCATCTGCACCGTGTGACGCGAGCGGCGCACCTCGATCGTGTCGCCGAGCTCCAGCGAGGTGAACGACTGCATGTCGAAATTCACGTTCACTTCGCGCCCGGACACGATCTGGATGCTGACCTTGGACTCGTCCGGCAGCACGATCGGCCGGTTGGACAGCGCGTGTGGCGCGATCGGCACGAGCACGATGCCCTGCAATTGCGGATGCAGGATCGGCCCCTGCGACGACAGCGCGTACGCGGTCGAGCCGGTCGGCGTCGCGACGATCAGGCCGTCGGAACGCTGGTTGTACATGAAGCGCCCGTCCACCGATACGCGCAGCTCCGCCATGCCCGAGAAGCCGCTGCGGTTGACCACCACGTCGTTGAAAGCGAGCGCGTGATAGATCGGCGAGCCGCCGCGCATGATGCGCGCTTCGAGCAGCATGCGCTCTTCGCGTTCGAAATTGCCGGACAGCATTTGCGGCACGATCTCGCGCATGTCGGAGATCGGGATGTCCGTGATGAAGCCGAGCCGTCCGTGGTTGATGCCGATCAGCGGCGTGCGGTACGGCGCCAGTTGGCGGCCGATGCCGAGCATCGTGCCGTCGCCGCCGAGCACGACCGCGACGTCGGCGCGCGCGCCGATCTCGGCCGGGCGCAGCGCAGGATAGTCGGTCGCGCCGATCTCGGCGGCGGTGTCCGCTTCGAACACGACTTCGAGGCCGAGCTTCGCGATGCACGTGGCGAGCGCGGTCAGCGGCTCGCCGATCCCTGGCGTATTGGCGCGTCCGACGAGCGCGACGGTCTTGAACTGGCTGGTCACTTGCATGCCGGCATTACACCATAGGTAGGGCCTGAAAAGAACCGCAGACCAACCCGGTAGTGGGCCGGTACGCGCGGGGCATCTGCGCATGCCGTGATTATCGTTAGAATGGTGAACACCTGATGACATGCGTGCGGCTCGACGCGCGGCCTGGCAAAGGGCCGGGGGTGGACCGGGTCGCCGCCGCGCCGGCCCGCCACGCACCGGCCAGGCGCCGCGCAGCGGTCGGGGATGAGCGCTGCAAGCGCTCGCGGCAGCCGCGACCTTGAGCTAAAATTTTTCGTCATGCTAGATCCTCGCGCACAAACCCTCCTCAAAACGCTGATCGAGCGCTACATCGCCGAAGGTCAGCCGGTCGGCTCGCGCACGCTGTCACGTTTTTCGGGCCTCGAACTGAGCCCGGCCACGATTCGCAACGTGATGTCCGACCTCGAGGATCTGGGCCTCGTGATCAGTCCGCATACCTCTGCCGGGCGCATTCCGACGCCGCGCGGCTACCGGCTGTTCGTAGACACGATGCTGACGGTCGAGTCCGCCGCCGACGAAGAAGCAGTGATGCGCGCGGTCAAGACTACCTTGCAGGCGGGCGAGCCGCAGAAAATCGTCGCGGCCGCGGCGAGCGTGCTGTCCAACCTGTCGCAGTTCGCCGGCGTGGTGCTGACGCCGCGCCGCAGCCACGTGTTCAAGCAGATCGAGTTCATGCGCCTGTCCGACAAGCGCATCCTGCTGATCATCGTGACGCCCGAGGGCGACGTGCAGAACCGCATCCTCGCGACCCAGCGCGACTTCTCGCCGTCGCAACTGGTCGAAGCGTCCAATTACATCAATGCGCATTTCGCGGGCCTGTCGTTCGACGAAGTGCGCCGCCGCCTGCGCGAGGAAATCGACGAACTGCGCGGCGATATGACCTCGCTGATGCACGCGGCGGTCACCGCCAGCACCGACGAGTCCGATACCGGCGAGACCGTGCTGATCTCCGGCGAGCGCAACCTGCTCGAAGTCGCCGATCTGTCGTCGGACATGGCGCGCCTGCGCAAGCTGTTCGACGTGTTCGACCAGAAGACCAGCCTGCTGCAGTTGCTCGACGTGTCGAGCCACGCGGCGGGCGTGCAGATCTTCATCGGCGGCGAATCGAACCTCGTGCCGATCGAGGAAATGAGCGTGGTCACCGCGCCGTACGAGGTGAACGGCCAGATCGTCGGCACGCTCGGCGTGATCGGGCCGACCCGGATGGCCTACAACCGCGTGATTCCGATCGTCGATATCACCGCGCGGCTGCTGTCCATGACGCTCAGCCAGCAATAGTCCAGTCATCTTCCATCCTCGGTCCGCGCTGCCCATGCCAGTCATCATGCGTGAGCGCGCGCGGGCTGCCAATCGGCCGAACGGCCAGGGCCCGGTGGCGGCGTCGGGCACGACTCGCGCCGCTATAATGAATCTCCATTGAATCGACTTGCCGCATCCAGCGGCGAACCTTGCTGCCTATGCGCTTCGATCTCGAGCGGCCTTCCCAGAACGCTGCGTCGCATCGCGTCGCCGTGTTGCTGATCAATCTCGGCACGCCCGACGCGCCGACGCCGCGCGCGGTGCGGCGCTATCTCGCGCAGTTTCTGTCCGATCCGCGCGTGGTCGAAATTCCAGCGCCGCTGTGGCAACTGATTCTGCGTCTGCTGATCCTGCCGTTTCGCGGCCGCAGTTCCGCGAAGAAGTACGCGGCGGTCTGGATGCCCGAGGGTTCGCCGCTGCGTGTGCATACGGAAAAGCAGACAGAGGGCTTGCGCCATCTGCTGCAACTTAACGACTACACGGTGCTGGTCGACTACGCGATGCGCTACGGCACACCCGGCATTCCGGCGATGCTGAGCCAGCTGAAGCTCGCGGGCGCCGAGCGCGTGCTGCTGGTGCCGATGTATCCGCAATATTCGGCATCGACCACCGCGACCGCGTTCGACGAAGCGTTCGCCGCGCTCAGGCGCATGCGCAACCAGCCGGAAATCCGCACGGTGCGCCAGTACGCGGACCACCCGGCGTACATCGCGGCGCTGGCCGCGCAGGTCCGTCACTACTGGCACCAGCATGGCCAACCCGACTTCGCGGCCGGCGACAAACTGGTGCTCAGTTTTCACGGCGTGCCCAAGCGCACGCTCGACCTCGGCGATCCCTACCACGAGCAATGTCAGCTTACCGGCGCGCTGTTGATGCAGGCGCTCGGACTGACGCCGGTCGAGTGCCGCATCACGTTCCAGTCGCGCTTCGGCAAGGCCGAATGGCTGCAGCCGTACACCGCGCCGACGTTGAAAGAACTCGGCGCGGCCGGCGTGCGGCGGGCCGACGTGTTCTGCCCCGGCTTCACCGCCGACTGCCTCGAAACGATCGAGGAAATCGGCATGGAAGTGCGCGACGAGTTTCTGCATGCGGGCGGCAAGGAGTTTCACCGGATTGCTTGCCTGAATGCGTCGCAGGCATGGATCGCCGCGCTGGGCGAGATCGTTGCTCAGCATCTGCAGGGCTGGCCCGCGCAGGCGGTGCCGGTGCCGCATACCGCAGGAGCCTGAATACGCAGATGAACTACCGCATTTCAACCGAACCGGGCGCGAAGCTGCGCATCGATAAATGGCTGTGGGCCGCGCGTTTCTTCAAGACCCGCTCGCTTGCCGCGGATGCTGTCGAGAAGGGGCGGGTGCGGATCGGCGGCGCGACCGTGAAGCCCGCGAAAGACGTGCGGGTCGGCGATCTGGTCGAGGTCGAGATCGAGCGCTACGTGTGGCAGGTGGAAGTGCTCGGCGTGTGCGACGTGCGCGGGCCGGCGAGCGTTGCGCAAACGCTCTATGCCGAGACCGAGCAGAGCAAGGTGAAGCGGCAGGCCGAGCAGGAGCGCCGCAAGACCTATCACGAGCCGGCTGCCGGCTTGCACGGGCGACCGACCAAACGCGACCGGCGCACTATCGACAGATTTTCAGGTGGGGATTGAAAAACTGTTCCATGGTGGCGCGAGCGCTACCGTATTCGGTCGTGCGGTCGTTGACCGCGCCGGACATGCAGATGGTCGTGGTGCCCCCAATGAGTACCAGGGCGACCACCCCGATTGCAAAGGTCAGTTTCACGGTACTCCCCTTGGGACGATTGATGGCTGAAACGGGCTGAATCGGTACAACTGACAGGTATCGGAAAGGTGTACGTCAGATTAGGGTTAACGTGGCTTTTCCGCTGCATGAATGGAGAATAGGCCACTTGCAGCCGGCACTCAATGTCTATCTGATCGCACTACGTCAATCAGTGTTACGGCGCGTTTCGCCTGCACGCCGGTGGTGCGAAAAGAACCCCTGAGCCGCTTGAAACGGTTCTTCCCGGCCCCATCTGCGGCCCTGATATGCGGTTGCGCGGTGACCCGGCGCGTCGCGATTCTGTAACGCACGAATCGCGCGCGTGTCATCGAGTTGCGCGACCGTTGGCTTTCACCCTTTAACGACTTTCAGCGACATGGAAAACACGCAAGAGAACCCGACGAGCCAGAATCCCACGCCCGCCGACGAAGCCGCGCGCCAGGCCGCCGAGGCCGCTGCTGCCCAGCAGGACGCGTCCGCCGGCAACGCGGAACCGGCCGAGGCGAGCGCCGAGCAGGCGCTGGCCGAAGCTCAGGCGAAGATCGCCGAGTTGCAGGAAAGCTTCCTGCGTGCAAAGGCCGAAACTGAAAACGTGCGCCGCCGCGCGCAGGAAGACGTCGCCAAGGCGCACAAGTTTGCGATCGAAAGTTTCGCCGAGCATCTGCTGCCGGTGGTCGACAGTCTCGAAGCGGCGGTTGCCCATTCGTCCGACGACCTGCAGAAGGTCCGCGAAGGCGTCGAACTCACGCTGCGCCAGCTGAACGGCGCGCTCGAAAAGGGCCGTGTCGTCGCGCTCAATCCCGTCGGCGAAAAGTTCGACCCGCATCGCCACCAGGCGATTTCGATGGTGCCGGCCGAGCAGGAGCCGAACACGGTCGTCGCCGTGCTGCAAAAGGGCTTCGTGATCGCGGACCGGGTGCTGCGTCCGGCGCTCGTGACCGTCGCTGCGCCGAAGTAAGCGCCGCGGGACGTTCGTCGGCTTTCGTTTTCATTACGGTATCGCGCGTGGCCGCGCTCACTCGGTGCGCCGCGCGCGCCTTCGTTGTGCGGCAAAACTCTGGCTGATCCGGTCACTTCCGGCGATACGAAGGGCAGCGCCGCGCAGTCCGATGGAACGGACGCTAACGGCCCGTCCCAGGATTGAAAAAATTTAAAGACCGCATCGCAAAAGAGGTCTTGAAAACGATGTGGCCGCACTTATTTTGAGTGCAGGTATGAATTGAGAGCGGAACGCCCCGCTGCCAGATGGGCCAACCGGGCGTTTTCCGCAGCGATCAAAGTCAGGAGATTCGTAAAAATGGGCAAAATCATCGGCATCGACCTCGGCACGACGAACTCGTGCGTGGCCGTCATGGAAGGCAACTCGGTCAAGGTGATCGAGAACTCGGAAGGCGCGCGTACCACGCCGTCGATCATCGCTTACATGGAAGACAACGAGATTCTCGTTGGCGCCCCGGCTAAGCGTCAGTCGGTCACGAACCCGCGCAACACGCTGTTCGCGGTCAAGCGCCTGATCGGCCGCCGCTTCGAAGAGAAGGAAGTGCAGAAGGACATCGGCCTGATGCCCTACAAGATCATCAAGGCTGACAACGGCGACGCATGGGTCGACGTGCGCGATCAGAAACTCGCGCCTCCCCAGATCTCGGCGGAAGTGCTGCGCAAGATGAAGAAGACCGCTGAGGACTACCTCGGCGAGACCGTCACGGAAGCCGTGATTACGGTGCCGGCGTACTTCAACGACAGTCAGCGTCAGGCTACCAAGGACGCGGGCCGCATCGCCGGTCTGGAAGTCAAGCGGATCATCAACGAACCGACCGCGGCAGCGCTCGCGTTCGGTCTGGACAAGGCCGAAAAGGGCGACCGCAAGATCGCCGTGTATGACCTCGGCGGCGGTACGTTCGACGTGTCGATCATCGAAATCGCCGACGTCGACGGCGAAATGCAGTTCGAAGTGCTGTCCACCAACGGCGATACGTTCCTCGGCGGCGAAGACTTCGACCAGCGCATCATCGACTACATCATCGGCGAGTTCAAGAAAGAGCAGGGCGTCGATCTGTCGAAGGACGTGCTCGCGCTGCAGCGCCTGAAGGAATCGGCTGAAAAGGCGAAGATCGAACTGTCGTCGAGCCAGCAGACCGAAATCAACCTGCCGTACATCACGGCCGACGCATCGGGTCCGAAGCACTTGAACCTGAAGATCACGCGCGCCAAGCTGGAAGCGCTGGTCGAAGACCTGATCGAACGCACGATCGAGCCGTGCCGCGTTGCGATCAAGGATGCGGGCGTGAAGGTCGGCGAAGTCGACGACGTGATCCTGGTCGGCGGTATGACCCGGATGCCGAAGGTGCAGGAAAAGGTCAAGGAATTCTTCGGCAAGGATCCGCGCCGTGACGTGAACCCGGACGAAGCCGTGGCCGTCGGTGCCGCGATTCAAGGTCAGGTTCTGTCGGGCGACCGCAAGGACGTGCTGCTGCTCGACGTGACTCCGCTGTCGCTCGGCATCGAGACGCTCGGCGGCGTGATGACGAAGATGATCAACAAGAACACCACGATCCCGACCAAGCACGCACAGGTCTACTCGACGGCTGACGACAATCAGAGCGCCGTGACGATCAAGGTGTTCCAGGGCGAACGCGAAATGGCAGCGGGCAACAAGCTGCTCGGCGAGTTCAACCTCGAAGGCATTCCGCCGGCACCGCGCGGCGTGCCGCAGATCGAAGTGAGCTTCGACATCGACGCGAACGGCATTCTGCACGTCGGCGCGAAGGACAAGGCGACCGGCAAGGAAAACCGCATCACGATCAAGGCGAACTCGGGTCTGTCCGAAGCCGAAATCGAGAAGATGGTGAAGGACGCCGAAGCGAACGCGGAAGAAGATCACAAGCTGCGTGAGCTGGCCGACGCCCGCAACCAGGGTGATGCACTCGTGCACAGCACCAAGAAGGCGCTGACCGAGTACGGCGACAAGCTCGAAGCCGGCGAGAAGGACAAGATCGAAGCCGCGCTGAAGGAACTCGAAGACACGCTGAAGAGCACGTCGAGCGACAAGGCCGCGATCGAAGCGAAGATCGAAGCCGTGGCGACCGCCTCGCAGAAGATGGGCGAGAAGATGTACGCCGACATGCAGGCTGCGCAAGGTGCCGAAGCGGCAGCTGGCGCGGCGGCGGGTGCCGGTGCATCGGCGGGCGCGAGCCAGCAGGCCGACGACGTGGTCGACGCTGAGTTCAAGGAAGTAAAGAAGGACTAAAGCCAGGTCGTCATTCGACCGTAAAGCCGCGCACAGCGATGTGCGCGGCCCGGCTGCACGAAACGGCGCCTGCGGGCGCCGCGTGCAAGAGCGGTTATCGCGCCTGGCGAGCCTTTCGGGGCTCTCCGGGCACATTTGTTTTATGGAGGGCGTTGTTTTGCACCGCGACCAAACGCGAAGCGGGGCGAAAACAGCGGCCGGACGAGTCGCAAGACTCCACAGCATTCAAGAGGAGCTACCGCGTGATATTGCGCGGCGGCGTTGAACCGATATGGCGAAACGGGATTACTACGAGGTTCTGGGCGTCGCAAAGAACGCGAGCGACGACGAAATCAAGAAGGCTTATCGCAAGCTCGCGATGAAGCACCACCCCGACCGCAATCCGGGCAACAAGGATGCGGAAGAGCATTTCAAGGAGGTGAAGGAAGCCTATGAAATGCTGTCGGATTCGCAAAAGCGCGCCGCTTACGATCAGTACGGTCACGCGGGCGTCGATCCGAATATGGGTGGGGCCGGCGCGCAAGGTTTCGGCGGCTTCGCCGATGCGTTCGGCGATATCTTCGGCGACATCTTCGGCCAGGCGGCCGGCGGCGGTGCGCGCGGGGGCGGCCGGGCCGGCCCGCAGGTGTATCGCGGCGCCGATCTGCGCTACAGCATGGAGATCACGCTGGAGCAGGCCGCGCATGGCTACGACACGCAGATTCGCGTGCCGAGCTGGAGCTCGTGCGAAGTCTGTCATGGCTCGGGCGCCAAGCCCGGCACCAAGCCGGAAACCTGCCCGACCTGTAGCGGCTCGGGTTCGGTACGCATGTCGCAGGGCTTCTTCAGCATCCAGCAAACCTGCCCGAAGTGCCACGGCACCGGTAGTTACATTCCCGAGCCGTGCAACAACTGCCACGGCGCGGGCAAGGTGAAGGAAACCAAGACGCTCGAAGTGAAGATTCCGGCCGGTATCGACGACGGCATGCGGATCCGCTCGGCCGGCAACGGCGAGCCGGGCATCAACGGCGGTCCGTCGGGCGATCTGTACGTCGAGATTCACATCAAGCAGCACTCGGTGTTCGAGCGTGACGGCGACGATCTGCATTGCCAGATGCCGATTCCGTTCACCACCGCGGCGCTCGGCGGCGAGATCGAAGTTCCGACGCTCGCGGGCCGCGCGAGCTTCACGGTGCCGGAAGGCACCCAGTCGGGCAAGACGTTCCGTCTGCGCGGCAAGGGGATCAAGGGGCTGCGTTCGAGCATCGCCGGCGATCTGTACGTTCACGTGCAGGTCGAGACGCCGGTCAAGCTCACCGACACGCAGCGCGATCTGCTCAAGCAGTTCGAAAAAGCGCTGGTGGAAGGCGGGGCACGGCATAGCCCGCAAAGCAAGAGCTGGTTCGATCGCGTGAAGAGCTTCTTCGACTGATCTGAATCCGAGCAGGCGGTTAGCATGACGGTGGACAGGCGCGGCGCGGTGTTCGCGCTGCTCGACGATTGCGGTGCGACGGCGGCGCGGCGCTCGAGCCGCCTGTACACCGGTTTCGTGCGCGAGCGGGTCTGTACCGACGCCGCGCAGCTCGAAGCCGTATGCGACAGCGTCGCCGCGGATACCCGCAACGGTTTGCACGCGGTCGTGCTCGCCGACTATGAATTTGGCCATCAGCTCGTCGGTCTCGACGTCCATGTGCATCGGTTTTCCGGAACGCAGCGTGGCGATGCCACGCTGCGTTTTTTATTGTTCGAGCGTTGCGAGAAGCTCTCTCGGGACGAGGTCGATGCATGGCTGAGCGCGCGCGATAACGGCGCGGCCGAGCCGTCGGTAGCGGGCACGGCCAACGTGCGCGCGAGCGTCGATCGGGCGCAGTTCGACGCCGCGATCGACGCGATCCACGCGGCGCTGCGCGTGGGCGACTCCTATCAGGTCAACTACACGTACCGGCTCGGCTTCGACGTATTCGGCGAGCCGCTCGCGTTCTACCGGCGTTTGCGCGCGCGGCAGCCGGTGCCGTTCGGCGCGCTGATCGCGTTGCCGGACGACGGCTGGGTGTTGTCGTGCTCGCCGGAGCTGTTCGTCGAGAAGCATGGCGCGACGTTGCGCGCGCGGCCGATGAAGGGCACCGCGCCGCGCTCGCCGGATCCGGTCGCGGACCAGCGCAACGCGGACTTCCTCGCCAACGATCCGAAGAACCGCGCCGAAAACGTGATGATCGTCGATCTGCTGCGCAACGACCTGTCGCGCGTCGCGCAGATCGGCTCGGTCAAGGTGCCGGCGCTGTTTTCCGTCGAGCCGTATGCGTCGGTCTGGCAGATGACGTCGACGGTCGAGGCGACCTTGCTCGAGCGCACGTCGTTCGCGAGGATCCTGCGCGCGCTGTTTCCATGCGGCTCGATTACCGGTGCGCCTAAGCATCGGACGATGCAGTTGATCGACGAGCTCGAAAGCACGCCGCGCGGACTTTATACCGGCGCGATCGGCTGGCTCGATGCGCGCGCGGCCGATGATTGCGGCGACTTCTGTCTGTCGGTCGCGATTCGCACCTTGACGCTGTCTGCGTCCTCTCAACCCGGTGGCGCGGTCGGCCTGCGCGGCAGCATGGGCGTCGGCGCGGGCATCGTGCTCGACAGCGTGGCCGCCGACGAATTCGCGGAGTGTCGATTGAAAGCGAGCTTTTTGACCGGCGCGGAGCCGGGCTTCGACCTGTTCGAGACGATGTACGCAACATGGGAAGACGGCGTGCGGTATCAGGAGCGGCATCTGCGGCGGTTGGCGTCGAGTGCCGCGGCGCTTGGTTTCGCGTTCGACGAACCGCAGGTCCGCGAGCAGATTGCAGCGCAGTGCGACAGGCTGCCGGCACAAACGCCGCATCGCGTGCGGCTCGCGCTGAGCAAGAACGGCGCGACGCAGATCACCGCGGCGGTACTCGCGCCGTTGGCAGATTCGACGAGCGTTGGCATTCTGCTTGGCTCGGAGCTTCAGTTCGCGCCCACCCAGGCCGCCGATCCGCTGCTGCACCATAAAACCACCCGCCGCGCGGAATATGACCGCGGCTGGCGCGAAGCCGAAGCGAAGGGCGGGTTCGATACGCTGTTCTTCAACGAGCGCGGTGAGCTGACCGAAGGCGGCCGCTCGAACGTGTTCGTGAAGCTGGCGGGGCGCTGGTGGACGCCGCCGCTTGCGTCGGGCGTGTTGCCCGGCGTGATGCGCGGCGTGTTGCTGGAAGAGGGCGTGGCCGGGGTGAACGCGGCCGAGAAAGTGTTGACGCGGGCGGACGTGCTGAACGCCGAAGCGCTGCTGGTCTGCAATGCGTTGCGCGGCGCGGTGCCGGCGCGAATCGTTCGCTAAAGCGGCGCGCGGCAGCAAATAAAAAAGCGGCGTTCCAGGCCCGCACCGCAGGCTCCGGAACGCCGCCTTCAGAACGCCGCGTTTAGCAACGCAGAATCAGAACGTGTGCTCAGCCCCCGGGAACGAGCCGTCCTTCACGGCGCGCACATACGCCTCGACGGCCGCCTGAATATTCGGCTGTCCCTGCATGAAATCCTTTACGAAGCGCGGCCGCTTGCCGGGGAAAATCCCCAGCATGTCGTGCAGCACCAGCACCTGACCCGAGCAGTCGAGGCCCGCGCCGATGCCGATCGTCGGAATCCGCAACTGCTTCGTGACTTCGCTCGCGAGCTGGCTCGGAATCGCTTCCATCACGATCAGTTGCGCGCCGGCCGCTTCCATCGCGAGCGAATCGCGCAGCAACTGGCTCGCGCCCGCTTCGGTCTTGCCCTGCACCTTGAAGCCGCCGAACGCATGCACCGACTGCGGCGTGAGCCCGACGTGCGCGCACACCGGAATCGCGCGCTCGACCAGAAAGCGCACCGTGTCCGCGAGCCACTCGCCGCCTTCGAGCTTGATCATCTGCGCGCCCGCGCGCATCAGTTCGACCGAGCTGCGATACGCGTCTTCCGGCGTGCCGTAGGTGCCGAACGGCAGATCCGCGACGATCAGCGCCGACGGCCGCGCGCGCGCAACACTTGCGGTGTGATACGCGATATCCGCGAGCGACACCGGCAGCGTCGTGCTCTGGCCTTGCAGCACGTTGCCGAGCGAATCGCCGATCAGCAGCGCATCGACGCCCGCGCGATCGAGCAGCGCGGCGAAGCTCGCGTCGTAGCAGGTGAGCATCGCGATCTTTTCGCCGGCGTCGCGCATCGCCTGCAGTTTCGGCACGGTGATCGCGCTCCGGCTCGCTTCCTGCAAATAGGTCATGGTCAATCCAATGGAAAAAAGAAAGGGCCGCGCCGCTTACAGCGACGTGCCTTTGACAAAGAATTCCTTGCGTCCGCGCATCGTCTCGATGCGTTCGGCGAGCAGCGCAAGGTCCGCGTCGGAGTCGAGCGGATTCAGGTGTTCGGCGTTGACCGTCAGCACGGGCGTGCGGTCGTAGTGATAGAAGAAGTCGTTGTACGCGTCGCATAGCGCGCGCAGGTACGCGTCGGAAATCTGCAGCTCCATCGGCACCGCGCGTTTCTGGATGCGCGCGAACAGCACCTCGGGACTGGCCTGCAGATAGACCACGAAGTCCGGCGCCGGCGCGCTGACGGTAAAGCTCGCGGCGAGCGCTCGATACAGCTGGAACTCGTCTTCCGGCAAGGTCAGCCGCGCGAAGATGTCGTTTCGCTGCGTCAGGAAGTCGGCGATCAGCGGCGTGCCGCCGGTCTGCGCGGCGAGCACTTCCTGCGCCTGCTGCGCGCGTTGCAACGCGAAGTGCAGTTGCACCGGCAACGCGTAGCGCGCGGTGTCGCGATAGAAGCGTTCGAGAAACGGATTGTCCTGCGGCCGTTCGAACAGTTCCTGCATCGACCAGCGCTGCGCGAGGCGGCGCGCAAGCGAAGTCTTGCCGACGCCGATCGGCCCTTCGATTGCGATATAGCCGAACGGCGGACGCAGTTGCGGCGCGGTGACCGTGAGCGGCGGCGAACTCATTCGCAGCGGCCCTTGTCGGCGCCGCCGCCGGTCAGCGCATTGAGCACCGGGCATTGGCATGGCGACTTCACTTTCTCGATCCGTTGATCGCCGACGCTGTCGAGCAACGCGGCCGCGCGGCCATGTTGCGGAATCACGATCGCCGCGTCGATCTCGACGAGCGGCACCAGCGCGAACGCGCGCTCGATCAGACGCGGATGCGGAACGATCAGATCGGCTTCGTCGATCGACTGATCGCCGTACAGCAGAATGTCGAGGTCGAGCGTGCGCGGCGCATTGCGGAACGGCCGCTCGCGGCCGAACTGATGCTCGATCTTGTGGCACAGCGCCAGCAGATGCCGCACGGGGAGCGTCGTTTCGAGCTTCACGACGCAGTTGAAATAGTCGTCACCGCCCGCGTCGATCGGGGCGGTGCGATACAGGCTCGATTTGGCGAGCACGGTGATGGTGTGCTGTTGGGCGAGGCACACCACCGCGTCTTTCAGGGTCTGGCGCGCGTCCCCGAGATTCGCGCCGAGGCCAAGATAAGCAACCGTCATGGCATAACTTCCTGCAACTATCGTTCGACGGCTCGCCGCGAACGCCGCGTCAGTCTTCGTGCGAGCCTTCGCTCGCGTCGTTGTCCGTGCGTTCCGCGGGCGTGCCGCCCTCCACTCCGTCGCCTGATTTGCGGTTTCTGGCGCCACCGCGCCGCCGTCGTTTTCTGGGGCTCCGGTCCTTCCCGCCTTGCGTGAGCAAAGTCTCGCGCGCGGCGGCGTCTCCTTCGATGAACTCCGTCCACCACGTGCCGACCGACTCGTCGAGTTCGCCCGATTCGCAGCGCAACAGGAGGAAATCATACCCCGCTCTAAATCTTTGGTGTTCCAGCAGCTTCAGCGCGCTGCGGCCCGAGCGCTTTTCGAGGCGCAACTGCAGGCCCCAGATCTCGCGCATGTCGGCCGAGAAGCGCTTGTGGATCGCGAGCTTCTCGGTTTGCATGTCGAGCACTTCGTCCATCGCGCGATGCAGCGCGGGTACCGGGAACTCGCCTTCGGCTTCGAATTTCTGCCAGCGCTGCTGCACGTCATGCCACAGCAGGGTGGCGAACAGGAAGCCCGGCGACACCGGCTTGCCGCCGAGCACGCGCGCGTCGGTGCGCGACAGCGCGAGCGAGATGAAGCGCTCGCCGGTAGGCTGCTCGAGCACCACGTCGAGCAGCGGCAGCAGCCCGTGATGCAGGCCTTCCTGACGCAGCCGCTTCAGGCACGCGAGCGCATGGCCCGACAGCATCAGCTTCAGCATCTCGTCGAACAGACGGGCGGCGGGCACGTTGTTGATCAGGTCGGCCATCTTCTCGATCGGCGCGCGCGTGCTGGCCTCGATCTCGAAGCCGAGCTTGGCGGCGAAACGCACCACGCGCAGCATCCGCACCGGATCCTCGCGATAGCGCGTGGCCGGGTCGCCGATCATACGCAGCAGCTGCGCGCGCATGTCGGCCATGCCGTTGTGATAGTCCAGCACGGTTTGCGTGGCCGGATCGTAGTACATCGCGTTGATCGTGAAGTCGCGTCGCGTCGCGTCTTCGTGCTGCTCGCCCCAGACGTTGTCGCGCAGCACGCGGCCGCTTGCGTCGACGGCGTGGGTGCGCCGGTCGAGCTCATCGCGCTTCAGACGCTTCGGCGGCGCGGAATCCGCGGCGGGCGGATCGACCAGCGCGCGGAATGTCGAGGTCTCGATGATTTCCTGGCCGAACTGCACGTGCACGATCTGGAAACGCCGGCCGATGATGCGCGCGCGGCGGAACAGCTTCTGCACCTGCTCGGGGGTGGCGTCGGTCGCGACGTCGAAGTCTTTCGGCTTCACGCCGAGCAGCAGATCGCGCACCGCGCCGCCGACGATGAACGCGCGGAAGCCCGCCTGCTGCAGCCCCTCTGTCACGCGGATCGCGTTGCGCGAGATCAGCGACGGGTCGATGCCGTGCACGTCGTGTGGAATGATCACCGGCACATCCGGCTCGCGCGGCGCTTTCGCGCCCGCGGCGGCGCCGGCCGGCTTGCGGCGCGAACGGGTGGCGGTGGCGGACTTGCCGCGCGCGGTCGAGTTGCCGGCCGCGTCGGAGTCGTCGGTGGCGGCGGAGAGGTCGCCGTCGGCGCTCGCCGCGTCCTGGCCGAATAGCTTGCGAATGAGTTTCTTGATCACGAGGGTTGAAAGAGTTCGAGGATGCGCCAGCCTTTGGCCTGCGCATGGGCACGCAACGTGTCGTCCGGATTGGTCGCGATGGGATCGGTGACTTTTTCGAGCAGCGGGATGTCGTTGTGCGAGTCGCTGTAGAAATAGCTGTGCTCGAAGTCGCTCCAGCTCTTGCCGAGCGACGCGAGCCACATTTCGGTGCGCACGATCTTGCCTTCCTTGTAGCTCGGCGTGCCGGCCGGCCGGCCGGTGTACGCGCCGAGCGGATCGCCGCCGACCGTCTCCACCTCGCACGCGATCAGCGTATCGACGCCGAACGCCTGCGCGATCGGCCGCGTGATGAATTCGTTGGTCGCGGTGACGACGCAGCACAGGTCGCCGGCTTCGCGATGCTGCTTCACGAGTTCGAGCGCGACCGGGAAGATCGCCGGCGTGATCACTTCGTGCATGTACTCGGCGTGGATGTCCGCCAGTTGCGCGCGGGTGTACTTCGCGAGCGGCGTGAGCATGGCGACCAGGTAGGCGTGAATGTCGAGCTTGCCGGCTTTGTAGTCGGCGAAGAAGCGGTCGTTTTCACGAGCGAAATTTTCGGCGTCGACCATGCCTTTTTTCACCATGAAGCGGCCCCATTCGTGGTCGCTGTCGGTAGGGATGAGCGTGTGATCGAGATCGAAGAGTGCGAGGTTAGCCATGGGGGCGTATTTTACTTGAAGCGGGATCGCCGGCGTGTGAAGCCGACGCGCTGGCGGATTCGGCGGGCGTACCGGTGCCTGGGGCCGCGCTTGCCGTAGCGGGTGCAACGGGTGCGGCGGGTGCGGGCGACGCGAGCATCGTGCGCAGCAGCGGCAGCGTGACCGCGCGCTTCTGTTCGAGCGAGAAGCGGTCGAGCGCGTCGAGCAGCGCCATCAGGCTCGGCATGTCGCGACGGAAATGCGTGAGCAGGTAGGCCGGCACGTCGTCGGCGAGCATGATGCCGCGCTCGCGCGCCGCGCGTTTCAGTACTGCGGCCTTCGCGTCGTCGGGCAGCGGCGCGAGGTGGAACACGAGGCCCCAGCCGAGCCGCGTGCGCAGGTCCTCGCGCACCGTCATGCCGATCGGCGCCGCGTTGCCGGCGGCCACCAGGGCGCTGGTGGGATGCGCGCGCACTTCGTTGAACAGGTTGAACATCGCGATCTGCTGCGCGGCGGACAGGCCGTCGCAATCGTCGATCGCATAGAGCGCGACGCGCGGATCGAAGCTGAACGCGGCGAGGCTGCTCTGCGGACTCGCGAAGCGCGCGTGGCCCGGCGGCGCTTCGTGCACCAGCGCCTGCAGCAGGTGGGTGCGGCCGCTGCCGGCTTCGCCCCAGACGTAGAAGGTGCGATCGGCGACCGGCCCGGCGGAGAGCGCGTTGTCGAGCTCACGCAGGCGCGTGACCAGCTCGGCGTTCGCGCCGGCGTAGAAATTGTCGAATGTCGATGGCGGCGGGGTGCCGAGATCGAGCGTCAGTTGACGAAGCACAGTAGGTTAATGCCGTAAATGAGGCCATCGGTGAAGCCGGCAAGCCGCACGGATCGTGGCGGGCCGCTTCCCCAAGGCCTGAAACGTCGATAGGCGATCAGTTGTTATAAAGCGTGCTCGCCGGGTTGCGAGGCCGTGCGCCGCGGCTCGCGGCGCGGCGTTTTGCGTGGGCCGGCGACGCCGGAATCGTGGTGTGGTGTTGCAATGTCGTTTCTCGGAGGTCGTCGGAACGCGCGAATTCCAGCCAGGCGGTCGGCATCGGGTAAAATCGCATTTTACCGACCTTCTCGCTCTTCCCCATGAATCAACCGAAATCCGCCCCTGACTCCCAAGGTTTGTCGTATCGCGACGCCGGCGTGGACATCGATGCGGGCGACGCCCTCGTCGACGCGATCAAGCCCTTTGCCAAGAAAACCCTGCGCGACGGCGTGCTGGGCGGCATCGGCGGATTCGGCGCGCTGTTCGAAGTGCCGAAGAAATACAAGGAGCCGGTGCTGGTGTCCGGCACCGACGGCGTCGGCACCAAGCTGCGCCTCGCGTTCCAGCTGAACAAGCACGACACCGTCGGCCAGGATCTGGTCGCGATGAGCGTCAACGACATCCTCGTGCAAGGCGCCGAGCCGCTGTTCTTCCTCGACTACTTCGCGTGCGGCAAGCTCGACGTCGGCACTGCGGCGACCGTCGTCAAGGGCATCGCGCAAGGTTGCGAACTGTCGGGCTGCGCGCTGATCGGCGGCGAAACCGCGGAAATGCCTGGCATGTACCCGGACGGCGAATACGACCTCGCGGGCTTCGCGGTCGGCGCGGTGGAAAAGAGCAAGATTATCGACGGCAGCAAGATCGCCCCGGGCGACGTGGTGCTCGGTCTCGCGTCGAGCGGCATCCATTCGAACGGTTTCTCGCTGGTGCGCAAGATCATCGAGCGCGCGCAGCCGGATCTGAACGCGGACTTCGACGGCCGTTCGCTGGCCGACGCGCTGATGGCGCCGACCCGCATCTACGTGAAGCCCCTGCTCGCGCTGATGCAGCAGATCGAAGTGAAGGGCATGGCCCACATCACCGGCGGCGGTCTGGTCGAGAACATTCCGCGCGTGCTGCGCGAAGGTCTGACCGCTGAACTCGATCAGCGCGCGTGGCCGCTGCCGCCGCTGTTCTCGTGGCTGCAGAAGCACGGCGGCGTCGCCGATGCGGAAATGCACCGCGTGTTCAACTGCGGTATCGGCATGGCGGTGGTCGTGTCGGCGGCCGACGCCGAAGCGGCGATCGGTCTGCTGTCGGCAGCTGGCGAGCAGGTCTGGAAGATCGGCGCGATTCGCGCGAGCGCGGCGGGTGAAGCGCAGACGGTCGTAGCCTAAAGATTGACGAAGGTCCGTGTGGCGTGCCGCAACGGTGCGCCGCGCGGGCTGGGTCGTAGCTTGTAGTACAGGTTTTTTTGGTTTGCTTCGAAGGGCCGGTTCCGGGTTCTTCAGATTGCCGCTGCGGCGGTTTCAGTCAGTTCAGCAGTTTCGCTTTTCATTCTCCGCTCTCCGCTTCAACTCCCGTTCCGATCGGCAGCGCGTCATACCAGCGTTTCGATCAGTTCCACCACCCGCTCCGTCGCGTGCGGATCGCAGCAATCCACCACCAGGCGCTCCGGCATGCTGCGCAGCCATGTCAGTTGCCGCTTGCAGAGCTGGCGCGTTGCGAACACGCCCTTGTCGCGCATGGTTCGATAGTCGACCGCACCGTCCAGGTATTCCCACACCTGCCGGTAACCGACACAGCGCATCGATGCCATTTCCGGCTGCAGGTCGCTGCGCTCGCGCAGTTTGACGACTTCATCGATGAAACCGTGCGCGAGCATCGCATCGAAGCGCTGTTCGATGCGCGCGTGCAGCACGCCGCGCTCGGACGGCTCCAGCGCGACCGGCACGAAACGCCATGCCGCCGCGGCTTCGTCGACGCGCGCGGGGGCGGCGAGCAGCGTCGACATCGGCTGGCCGGTCAGCATGAAGATTTCGAGCGCGCGCTGGATGCGCTGCGAGTCGTTCGGCGCGAGCCGCGCCGCGGTGACGCGGTCGACTGCGGCGAGCCGCGCGTGCAGTGCCGGCCAGCCGTCGCGGGCGGCGTCGGCATCGAGCGCGGCGCGCACCGCGGGGTCGGCGCCGGGCAGATCGTTCAGGCCTTGGGTGAGCGCCTTGTAGTACAGCATCGTGCCGCCGACCAGCAGCGGCAGCCGGCCGCGCGCGACGATTTCGCCTGTCAGCCGCAGCGTGTCCTCTCGAAACTGCGCGGCCGAATACGAATCGGCCGGATCGATGATATCGATCAGATGATGCGGCGCGACCGCGCGTTCTTCGGCGCTCGGCTTCGCGGTGCCGATGTCCATCTCGCGATAGACCAGCGCCGAATCGACGCTGATGATTTCGACCGGCCGGCGCGCGGCCAGCGCGAGCGCGGCGGCGGTCTTGCCGGACGCGGTCGGGCCGAGCAGGCAGGGGATCGGGGTGGGGCGTGACGTCATGGATAAATCGGCGTGCGTTGCGACAGGGTGAGCCAACGCACTGCGTTACTGGCCGCGCATGAACAGCCGGTCGAGATCGGCGAGCGTCAGCTGATACCACGTCGGCCGCCCGTGGTTGCATTGGTCCGCGCGTTCGGTTGCTTCCATCTGGCGCAGCAGCGCGTTCATTTCGTCGAGCGTCAGGCGCCGGTTCGCGCGTACCGCGTGATGGCACGCGAGCGTGCCGAGCAGTTCGTGCTGACGCTCGGTCAGCACGCGCGAGCCGCCGAACGCGTGCAGGTCGGACAGTACCGCGCGCGCCAGCGCCGGCAGATCGGCATCTTTGAGCAGCGCGGGGACCGCGCGGATCGCGAGCGTGGTCGGCGACAGCACCGCGAGGTCGAAACCGAGCGCATCGAGCGTCGCGCGCTCTTCCTCGACCGTGCCGATCTCGACCGGGTCGGCCTGCATCGTCTGCGGGATCAACAGCGGCTGCACGGCGATCGCGCGATCGGCCAGCGCGTTCTTGAACTGTTCGTACAGGATGCGCTCGTGCGCGGCGTGCATGTCGACGATCACGAGCCCTTGCCGATTCTGCGCGAGCACGTAGATGCCGTGGACCTGACCGAGGGCGAAGCCGAGCGGCTGGTCGTCGGAGGCATCGAACGAGGGCGCGGCGCCCGCGGCGAACCGGGCTGAACCGCGCGATATCGGATCGTACGGCGCGGTCGTTTCGCTAGCGGAGTCGCGTGCTTCGAACAGCGACGCGCCTTCCATCGGACCCGCGAGCGGATCCTTGCGGCCGAACAGCGCGTCGTAGCCGGCGAGCGGTTGCGCGACCGGCAGCGTGCCTTGCGTCATGCGCGCCTGGCGCATCCAGGTGTTGCCGGCCTGCGAACCGCTTGGCGAGCCGCCGAAGCCGCCGCGGTTGCCCGCCGAGCCGAAGCCGCCGCCCGACGGCGCATAGCCCGAGCCACCGCCCGAGCCGCCGAGGCCGGCGCCGCCGAACCCCGAACCGAACCCGCGCGCACCGCCCGCATCACCCGCAGCGCCGGCCCCGGCACCGCCCAACGGCGTCGCCCCGAACGAAGCCGGCCCGCCGCCCGACGGCGCCAGATGCGCGGCATGCCCGCCCGCGGTGGTCTCGGGCGACGCGCCCGCGTGCCGCGCGAGCGCGCGTTGCACCGCATGGAACACGAACTGGTGAATCGAACGCGAATCGCGGAAACGCACTTCGATCTTCGACGGATGCACGTTCACGTCGACACCTTCCGGCGGCAGATCGAGAAACAGCACGTACGACGGATAGCGCTCGCCGTGCAGCACGTCTTCGTAAGCGGCGCGGACCGCGTGCGTGAGCAGCTTGTCGCGCACGAAGCGGCCATTGACGAAGAAGTACTGCTGATCCGCGCGGCCGCGGCTCGCGGTCGGCAGCCCCGCGCAGCCGTACACCGCGAGCGGGCCGGCCGCTTCGTCGAGCGGCAGATGGGCGGTCGCGAACGTGTCGCCGAGAATCTTCGCGACCCGCACCGGCGGCTCGCTCGCGTTCCAGTGCTCGACGGCCTTGCCGTTGTGCAGCACCGAAATCGCGACGTCCGGGCGCGCCAGCGCGGCGCGGCGAATCTGTTCGAGGCAGTGGCCGAGTTCGGTCTGTTCGCTCTTCAGGAATTTGCGCCGCGCGGGCGTATTGAAGTACAGCTCGCGCACTTCGATCGTTGTGCCCTGGGTGCCGGCCGCGGGGCTCAGCACGCCGGTCTGCGCGTCGATGCGCACCGCGTGCGGCGCGTCGGCGGTGCGGCTCGTGATGCTCATTTCCGCGACCGATGCAATCGACGCCAGCGCCTCGCCGCGGAACCCGAGCGTGCCGACCGCTTCGAGCTCGGCGAGCGAGCGGATCTTGCTGGTCGCGTGGCGCGTGAGGGCGAGCACGAGTTCGTTTTCGGGGATCCCGCAGCCGTCGTCGGTGATCGAGATGCGTTTGACGCCGCCCTCGTCGAGCAGGACGCGCAGCGTTTGTGCGCCCGCGTCGAGCGCGTTTTCGACCAGTTCCTTGACCACCGAGGCCGGCCGCTCGACCACTTCGCCGGCGGCGATCTGGCTGATCAACTGGTCGGGAAGGGGCTGGATCGCGCGCAATGGGCGCGGTGCGGGGGCCGCCACAGGCGCCGCCGTGGGAGCCACATTCGACGCGTCTGGGAGCGCGGCCGCTGCGGCGGGGCCGGCAGGCGTTTCGGAGAATTCGGACATGGCGAAATTATAGCGATTCACCGAATTGTGCCTATCCGCACGCTTGGCGCGGCAGAATTTAAATTGCCTTAAGGCACTTTCTGTATGATGTCGCGGGCAATTTGCGGCGGTCTTTCCGTTGCCTGCCGTTGTTTCCGGACAGGCGGCGCGCCGGCCATTTTTCCACGCACCTACAGGTTTAAAAGGACATTCCTTGGATACGCTGCTTCATTTCGCCAACCTTGTCCTGCACATCGACAAGTTTCTCGGTGACTTCATTCACGTGTACGGCGCCTGGGTCTACGCGGTGCTGTTCCTGATCGTGTTCGCCGAAACCGGGCTCGTCGTCTTGCCGTTTCTGCCGGGCGATTCGCTGCTGTTCATCGGCGGCGCGTTTTGCGCGACCGGGCAGATGCATCTCGGTCTGCTGATCCTGTTGCTGCTGGTCGCGGCGATCGCGGGCAATACGACCAACTACATGATCGGTCGCGCGATCGGGCCACGCGTGTTCAATTCGCACATTCCGGTACTCGAACGTTTTCTCGATCGCGCCGCGTTGCAGAAGACCCATAACTTCTACGAAAAGCACGGCGGCAAAACCATCGTGCTCGCGCGTTTCATTCCGGTCGTGCGGACCTTCGCGCCGTTCGTCGCGGGTGCGTCGGCGATGACGTGGAGCCGCTTCCAGATGTTCAACGTGCTCGGCGCGCTGTTGTGGGTGCTGCTGCTGGTGCTGCTCGGTTACTTCTTCGGCAACATTCCGTTCATCCGTCAGTACCTGAATGTGATCGTGCTGGTCGGTATCGGCGCGGCGATCGTGCCGGTAGTGCTCGGCGCGCTGTGGAAGATGCTGCGCAAGAACGGCGCGAACGCGGGAAGCCGTTGAGGAGGATCGCGGTGCTCGTGCTGTAGAAGTGTTGAACTGTTGAACTGTGGGGCTGTGGGGCTGTGGTGCCACGGCCAGCTTAAAAAATGAAAAGGCGTCGCGAATCTCGCGACGCCTTTTCTGTTTATGGCTGCCCGTTTATCCGCTGGCGAGACTCGCGGTCTTCGCCCGAACACGGCGCGCGTGCAAGCGAACCGTCAATCGCGCGTGACCGCGCGCGGCGCGAGCGGCGTTTCCGGCGTCGGGTAGCCGGCGTCCTTGAAGGTCTGCACGATCGCGCGGTTGGTGTCGAAGTAGACCTGCCAATAGTTCTCGTTCGACGAGTACGGACGCACGCACAGCAACGGTCCTTCCGGTGTGAAGCTGAGTACTTCGATATCGGGCGCAGGGTTTTCGGCCACGTTCGGAATCTTCGCGATCGCGGCTTTCAAACGCGCGATGGCATCGGTCGGATCGACGCCGTTCGCGATCTTCGCGGTCAGCTCGACCCGCCGGAACGGCAGCACGCTGTAGTTCGAGATCGTATCGGAGAAGATCTTGTTGTTGCCGACGATGGTCGTCACGTTGTCCGGCGTGACGATCGTGGTACCGAACAGACCCAGTTCCGTGACCGTGCCGGTGACGCCCGCGGCGGTCACGAAGTCGCCGACCTTGAACGGCCGCAGCACCTGCATGAACACGCCGGCCGCGAAGTGAGCGAGCAGGCCGCCCCACGCGGTGCCGATCGCGAGGCCGAGACCGGCGAGCAGCGCGGCGAACGAAGTGGTCTGGACACCGAAGACCTGCAGGATCGCGAGAACCAGCAGCAGGTTCAGCAACGCGCCGAGGATCGATGCAAGGTAATGGGCGAGTGTCGGATCGACCCGGCCGTTGCGCGCGAGCACCTTGCGCAGCAGGCTCGAAATCAGCCCGATGACCCAGCGTCCGATGATCCACAGGGCGATTGCGCCGATGATCTTGATGCCGAGGTCGACGCCCCGGGTCATGATGAATGCACGTACGGCTTCGATATCCACGATGTTTCCTTCGTTATTGGTGATCATCAACGGATTGAACGACGGTGGTGCAATGACCGGCAACGCGTGGTCTTCGGGAGTTATAGCCGACGGCGCGCGGCTGCGCAAGGACCGTTCCTGGTCGCCGTGGCATTGATCGGGGGCGTGCGCATGCCGCCTCGCGGTCCGCGTTGCATGGAAAAAAGCGTAGGACTCCAACCGGATTGACTGTCCGCTTTAGAACCGATATGAAACGCCGATCTGCAGCGTCGGATACCACCGGTAAGGCGACACCTTGTCGCGCACCTGCTGCAAACCGGTGTTGGTGATCTGCTGACTCATCTGCGGACCCGCGGCCTGGGCAAGTGCCGGCGACAACGTGTATGAAGCTCGCGGAATGCCGTAGGCGACGCCGAGGTCGACCACCAGACCCCACCCTTTGGCGCGCGGATGCAGGCCGTAGCCGATGCCCAGATACGGCATCACGGTCGGATATTTGGCGCTCGCGGTCGCGTATTCACCCGGAAAAGCCGGCGTCGCCTTGCCATTGAACATGTACACGCCATTGGTCGGAACGGAGTTGCCGCTGATCTCGTTGTCGGTCACGCGAAAGCCGGCCGTTACGCGAAAGCCGCTGCCGGACCACGGAAACAGATCGCCGTAGAGGCCGCCCTGACGCAGCCAAAGATCGTCTTCATAGCGATTGCCGCCCACGTTGAAGTTGCGCGACAGCTTGATCGCATTGAAGTCCGCATGCACGCCGAGCCACGGCGTGATGTTGTACGCAGCGCCGACGCCGATGCCTAGCGTGCCGCCCTGCAGATAAACTTCCTGCGCATGCGAGGTCTCGATCGCGCACGCCACCCCCACTACCCAGATTACCTTTGCAGCTTTCATGGGTACCCCTTGTACGGCGGGGCACCCAGCCTGTTTCCGATTCGGGTTGCGCTCGCCTTGTAGTTGTCTCGTTCTCTCTTGTGCTTTCACGGCGCTCTGTTGGCGCTATGGGTCGATGATGCGAGCGGACGCTGTCAGCAGTCTGTGAGGTGGCGAACGAACAAAGGAGGAAGGGGCGACGCCAGTTATGGCGGAAGTGCGGAGGTTCCGGCGCGGCTTAGGTGGTCTGAGGTGGTGGCGCACGACGCGTGCGCTGTCGAGCGTTCCAGAACGGCGCGCTGCTGTCGATAGAACGGGCTACTGATTAAAAGGCCGCGTTTGAATCCGTAGTGATGGCCCGCGGGCAAAGGCGCGTCAGCGCCTCTCAAGGCGCGATCGTGTAGCGCAGGATCCGGTCGCGCCACGATTCGAGCAGCCGCGTCATCGCGGCGGCGGCCGCGTCGGCTTCGCGGCTTACGATATGCCGGCGCACCGCATCGTGCAGTTCCAGGTCTTCGCTCGGCTGGGCCGCCTGGCGCTGCATCATTTCCGACGACACGCGCAGCGCGGCCTTGATCGCATTGCCGATCGTGATGAACATGCCGTTTTGCGAGGCCGTGATGATCGCGAGATGAAACTCGAGATTCGCGTCGGCGGCCGCGCGAATGTCCGTGGCGCCATGCGGGGCTGCCGGGTCGCAGGCGGCCGCGAGTTCGAGGTAGCGCCGCTCGATGATCTGGAAGGTTTCTTCCTTGCCGTGGCGCGCGGCCAGAAAACTCGCGCGCGGCTCGAAGCAGATGCGCATTTCGAAAATGTCCTCGACGATCTTCGAGTCGAATTGCGCGTTGAGCCGCCACGCGAGCACGTCGCGGTCGAGCAGGTTCCAGTCGGAGAAAGGCAGGACACGGGTGCCTATTTTTGGCGACACCGCAATCAGCCGTTTGCCGGCTAGTTGCTTGATCGCCTCGCGCAGCGTGGTTCGACTCACGCCGTACGCGCTGCACAGCTCGCTTTCGACCGGCAGCGCGTCCCCCGGCGCGAACTCGCCCGAGACCACGCGCATGCCGATTATCTTGGCGATCTGCGTCGTGATATTGCCAACGATCGGTTCGCGCTCGAACATCACTTCCCCTTCGTAGGCATCGTGCACAAGCGTGTCCGTGCCGCGTTATCTGGCGCTCGTCACGATCACGTTCCACGAGCCCGGCTTGAGCTTAGCGCGCACGCGTTCGCCATCGACCGACACGGCCTGGTTCACTGCCGGCGCCACTGTAGTAGGCGCATCCACCGTGTTCACCGCCTTCATGTTGGGATGATACAACTCGATCGCGTGATCGAGCGTGCGTTCGCGGCCGAGTCCGCGCAACTCGATATCGAGTTCCATTTCGTCGCTCAGATGACGGTTCAGCGCGAACACGGTCGTCGTGCCGGTCGCGCGATCGTCGACCACCGCCGCGCACAGATACGCGATCTCGGGGAATGTTTCCGCTTCGTAGCTGGCCGACTGGATCACCGGTTTGAGGACGCGACCGTGGCCGAATTTCGACGCATGCGCGAACGGGTGGAAGATCGTCTGGCGCCACGCGCGGCCGCCCGGTTCGGTCATGATCGGCCCGATCACGTTGACGAGTTGCGCGAGACAGGCGGTCTTCACGCGATCGGCGTTGTTCATCATCGTGATCAATGCGCCGCCCACGACGATCGCGTCTTCGTGGTTGTAGACCTCTTCGATCAGACGCGGCGCCTCCGGCCAACCCGGCTTGCGCAGATCGTTGATCGTGCGCGCCTTGTACCAGACGTTCCATTCGTCGAACGACAGCATGATGCGCTTGGACGAATGCTTGCGCGCCGCGACGCTGTCCGCGACCGCGACGATCTCCTTGATGAACAGGTCCATCACTTCGATGTTGCCGAAGAACTCCGCGGTCGAGTCGCGGCGGTTTTCGAAGTACGTATGCAGCGAAATGAAATCGACCTGCTCGAAGCAGTGATCGAGCACGCGCTCTTCCCATACGCCGTACGTGGGCATTTCGTGGGTGGACGAACCGCACGCGGCAAGCTGGATCGTCGGGTCGACCGAGCGCATCAGCTTGGCCGTCTCGAGCGCGGCGCGGCCGTATTCCTCGGCAGTCTTGCGACAGATCTGCCACGGGCCGTCCATCTCGTTGCCGAGGCACCAGAACTTGATGTCGTGCGGTTTTTCGTAGCCGTGCTCGCGGCGCAGATCGGACAGCGCGGTGCCGGCTGGATGATTGCAGTATTCGACGAAGCGGCGCGCCTCGTCGGGCCCGCGCGTGCCGAGGTTCACGCCGTACATCGGTTCGATGTCGAGCGCGCGGCACCAGTCGATGAACTCGTTGGTGCCGAACTGATTGGTTTCGGTCGAGTACCACGCGAGGTCGAGCCGGCGCGGCCGCTGCTCGCGCGGACCGACGCCGTCTTCCCAGTTGTAGCCCGACAGGAAATTGCCGCCCGGGTAACGCACGATGGTCGGGCCGAGTTCGCGGGTGAGGTCCATCACGTCCTTGCGGTAGCCGCGCTCGTCGGCTTGCGGATGGCCGGGCTCGAAAATGCCGGTGTACACACAGCGGCCCATGTGCTCGACGAATACGCCGAACAGGCGGCGGTCGAGTTCGGAAATGACGAAGTCGCGATCGACGATGAGGCGGGAAGCGATCATGGTGTTCCTTTATTCATCCTGCAGCTGTATGAAGTGATGCGCCTGTATGAAGAAGGCCGCGCGCTTGCGCCAGCCTTTTGCGGCTTTAACGCGCGAGCAATGCGTTGGTGCGTTGTTCCGCTTCCTTCTGCACGTCGCCGACCGGTTTGCCGGTCGACAGCATGTTGCTGATCTCTTCACCGACGATCTGCTGGATCGCGAACTGGCGCGGCACCGTATTGGGCAGCGCGTAGCCGGTGCTGGAGATCTCCTTGATGGCCGGGCGATGCGGCAACGCGTTGAACGTGTCGCTCGTGATGATCGACTGGCGCGCGGGCAGGTGACCGGTGCGAGCCCAGTCGCCGTCGTGATCGGACAGGAACTTGAGGAACACGAAAGCCGCGTGGCGGGTCTTCTCGTCTTTCGCGCCGCCCTTGAGCATCACCCACGAGTGACCGTCGGCCCACACCGCCTTCTTTTGATACAGGTTCGGGAACGGCACGACGTCGTAGCCGTTGGCAAGCGCGGTGCCCGGTTTCTTCGACAGATTCGTGAAGTCCTCGATCACCCACGTGCCGCACATCAGCACGCCCGCCTTGCCGTTTTCGAATGCCTGGTTGGCCGCGCCGTAGTCGAGCCCCTGCGTGAGGTCGCCCGCTTTCGTCAGCTTGTCGTAGAGCGCGAGCGCGTTGGCGGCGGCCGGCGTATGCATGTCGATCTTCGTCGGGCCGGCGGGGAACAGCGTGCCGTTTTGTTGGTAGACCCAGGTATAGAAGGAGCGCGTTTGCGCGGCCGATTCATTGGCGATCGGCACCGCGAAGTACGGCAGCCCGGTTTTGTCCTTGAACTGTTTTGCCTGCGCGAGCAGTTCGTCCGGCGTTTTCGGCAGGATCGGCTGACCGCTCGCATCGACGAGGCCCGCCTTTTTCAGCAGATTCACGTTGATGTGCCACAGCCACGAATGCGTGTCGAACGGCAGCGCATAGGTCTTCTCGCCGAAGGTGACCGCGCGGTGCGCCTGGCCCGTGAAGTCTTTCGTGTCGACCCCGACCGATTTGAACCCGTCGTCGAGCGGTTCGACCAGGTTGCGCTTCACGTAATCGCCCAATACGGCCTCATGCATGACCGAGATGGTCGGCACGTCGCGGCTTAGAATGCGCGCGTCGAGTTGCGTGTAGTACGGCGTCCATTCGATGATCTGCGGTTTCACGACGATGTCTTCCTTGTTCGTCGCGTTGAACTGGTTGACCAGTGTCGTGATGATGCCGCACTCGCCGGACGCCTTGCTGACGTCGTTGACTTTGCCGTATTCGGCGTCGCAGGCGCCGAAGAAACGCGACAACGTGATTTCCGTTTTGGCCTGTGCGGGTGCCGCGAGGCTTGTCGCGAGGCCGAACGCAGCAAGCGCGATTGCGCGACGCACCAACGATCTGCTCATGTCTGTCTCCTGGGAAAGCCCACCGTACGCGCTGCATGCGTGTGCATGGGCGAATGTTATTGGTACTGCGAATCAAATCAGATCGGTCGACACATTGCTTGCCATGCACGTGTTCGACTCGACCGGTGTTCTGGGACGTTTCGGCCGCCGCGCGGTTAGCGCGCCGCGGTGCCGGAGACGGCCGCCACGATGTACTTCTGGAAGAACAGGTACAGCACGAAGATGGGCAGGCCGGCGAAGATCGCCTGCGCCATCAGATAACCAATGCCTTCGGACTGCGCGAAATTGCCTTGGGTGGACGCGAGCCCGATCGTCAGCGTGTACATCTCGGGCTTCGATGCGGACACCAGCGGCCACAGATAGTCGTTCCATGCGCTGAGGAACGTGAAGATCGCGAGCGTTGCCTGCGCCGGCAACGACAGCGGCAGCACGACGCGCCAGAACACCTTGAAGCGGGAAGCGTTGTCGAGCAACGCGGCTTCCTCGATCTCGATCGGCACCGCCTTGAAGTACTGCGTCATCAGATAGACGCCGAACGGCGACGCGAGACGCGGCAGGATCAGCGCGCCGTAGGTGTTGTGCCAGTCGAGCGTCGCGAACAGGTGGTGCAGCGGGATCACCAGCGCCTGCTCGGGGACCGCGAGCCCGCACAGGCAGAGCACGTACAGATAGCGCCGGCCCGGAAACTCGGTGCGCGCGAAGCCGTAACCGGCGAGCGACGCGATCACGAGCGTGAGCAGCGTCTGGCCGATCGACACGATCAGACTGTTGACGAGCCAGCCGCCGACCGCCGACGTATCGACGATGTTCGTGTAGTTCTGCAATGTGAACGGCGGCGAGAACAGCACGTCGGTGTGCTGTTCGAGAAACGCATTCGGCTTGAACGACAGGCACAGCACCCACAACAGCGGCGTGATCCACAGCAGCGCGAGCACGACTACCGCGCCGAGCATCAGGCGGTCGCCGAGGCGCCCGCTCAGCGAGCCACGCGGACGGGTTTCGAAAGCGAGCGTGCTCATGCCTTCTCCTTCTTGCGCAGCAGCAAGGCCTGCGCGACCACGCCGATCAGCATCAGCGCGAACAAAACCTGCGCCGCCGCCGCGGAATAGCCGAACGACCATTGCTTGAAGCCGGTTTCGTAGATGAATTGCACCAGCGGGCGGGTCGAGTTGTTCGGGCCGCCGTCGGTGAGCAACTGCGCCTGGCCGAACAGCTGGAACTGCAGCACCGCTTCGATGACGGCGACCAGCGCGACGGTGCGCCAGATCGACGGCAGCGTGATTTTCGTGAAGGTGCGCCAGCGGCTCGCGTTGTCGAGTGCCGCGGCTTCGTAAAGCTCCTGCGGAATCTGCTGGAGCGCGGCGAGGAACAGCATCATCGGCAGGCCCATGATCCACCAGACCGTGACGACCGCGATGGCCGGCAGCGCGGTGGCTTCGTGCATCAGAGGCATGAATTCGGGCAGGTGCAGTGCGTGGCTGATGTCGGCGAGCAGGCCGTTGCCGGGCATCATCACGAGCTTCCAGACGAGCGTAACGATTGTGACCGATAACACCGACGAGCCAAAAAACAGCGCGCGCAGCGCCGCGCCGAAGCGACCCGGACGATTGAGCACCAGCGCGAGCGCGAGACCGAGCAGCACGAACACCGGCACCGTCAGGATGACGAAATAGAACGTGTTGCGCAGCGCGCCGCGGAAGATCGGATCGAGCGTCAGATCGAGATAGTTGCGAATGCCGATGAAGTCGCTGGTGCCGGCGAGCAGATCCACGCGTTGCAGGCTGAGCCACCAGCCGAAGCACAGCGGCACAATCAGCAGCAGCACGTAGACGATCACGAACGGCAGCACGAACAATGCGTTCGACCACGGCGCGTGAAGATTGCGCCGCCAGCCCTCGCGGGTTTTCGGCAGCGGAAGCGCGAACGAGCGGTTAGAGGCCATGCCAGGCCTTGCCGGTTTCGTCGAACAGATGCAGGTGCGCGGCGTCGAGACTCATGCGGATCGTGTCGCCGGTCTCGATCTCGAGTTCCCGCGCGCGCGGCAATTCGGCGACCAGCAACTGACCGTTGGGCATGCTCACATGTGCGAGCGAACGGTCGCCGAGCCGTTCGATCACTTCCGCGCGACCGGTCAGCGGCCCGTGCGGATCGAGTAGCACGTGTTCCGCGCGCACGCCGAGCGTGAGCTTGCCTGCGGGCAGGCTCGCGCTTTCGATGGCGGTGGGCGTTTGCACGCCGTCGAACGGCAGCGCGACGATCAGCCGGCCGCCGTTGTCCCCCGCGCGTTCGATGTCGAGGAAGTTCATCGCCGGCGTGCCGATGAAGCCCGCGACGAAGCGCGTCGCGGGTCGCTTGTAGATGTCGAGCGGCGCGCCGATCTGCTCGATGCGGCCGCGGTTCATTACGACGATGCGGGTGGCGAGCGTCATCGCTTCCACCTGGTCGTGGGTGACGAACACCATCGTGGAGTGCAGGCGCTGATGGATGCGCGCGAGTTCGAGCCGCGTGCGGGTGCGCAGCGCGGCGTCGAGATTGGACAGCGGTTCGTCGAACAGGAATGCTTCGGGCTCCTTGACGACTGCGCGGCCGATCGCGACGCGTTGGCGCTGGCCGCCGGAAAGTTGGGCCGGGCGACGCTGCAGCAGCGGGCCGAGTTCGAGCATGCGGGCGGCCTCGTTGATGCGCTGGTCGACTTCACCCGCCGCGACGCCGGTGTTGCGCAGACCGAACGCCATGTTGTCGTAGACGGTCATGTGCGGATACAGCGCGTAGTGCTGAAACACCATCGCGACGCCGCGCTTGCCGGGCGGCTGTTCGTTCACGCGCCGCTCGCCGATGCTGATCTGACCGTCGCTGACGGATTCGAGCCCGGCGATCATGCGCAGTAATGTGGATTTGCCGCAGCCGGAAGGGCCGAGAAAGACGAGGAACTCACCTGAATGAATGTCGAGGTCGAGGCCGGTGATTACCTCTGTTTCGCCATACCGCTTTGTTACGCCGCTCAATCGGATGCCCGTCACGGTGCCTCCAGTGGAGTAGTCTCGTATCGCCGCATTCAGTGCGTTGATATTATGAAAAGAACACCCCTGTGACCCTTCGTGTAAACACTGACAATCCGATTCCCAGATATTGAGTTTTCCTGATTGATTGATGCGGGTGATGCAAATTGGTTCGCGCGCTTCTCGTCACGCGATGAGATGGTCGATTCGCGGGTGCGCGAAGAACCAAGGGCTGAAGGCGCTGAGGAAATGCGCGTGGCAGTGCTGCGAGGAGGGGGCTGAAGAGCTTTCCGAACGTGATGGCGCGAGGTTCGGAAATACTCTGTCGTGATGTTAAGTATCCTAACTAATCGACGAAGCTGCGCAAGCGCTCGTCATTGCCTAGGACATGATCGATCACGTTACGTTGAGGGAGTGTTTGGATTGATGAGCAGCGACATATGAAGGTCGCCCGCGCAGCGTCGATGGCCACGATGGCCTGATACGCAGCGCAGACCGACCACCTGGATCACGCGAAACCGACGCCGAAAAAACAAAGGGCCTGCGTGAGCAGGCCCTTTGTTCTACAGCAAATCTTTGGTAGGCCGTACGGGATTCGAACCTGTGACCAACGGATTAAAAGTCCGCTGCTCTACCAGCTGAGCTAACGACCCAAAAGAGAAGCGAAATTATATCGGCGGCCTTATGGCCTGTCAACCCTAGGCGGCCAACAAAGTTATCGGGATTTCACGCGCCGCCCCAGCACCTCACTACGGCAAAATCCGCTGCCCCAAAATGAAAAGCCCGGGCATTGCTACCCGGGCTTTCCAGCGAGAGGCGCGCGTGGCTATCACATCGGACACTGCGCGTTACTGCCAACAACCACCATCGACTACTTGATCTGCGACAGCTTGCTCTGCGCGGTCTGCGCGACATCGGAGCCGCCATACTGCGCGAGGATCTGCTCGAGCGTCTTCCTGGCCGCGGCCTTCTGACCTTGCTCGAGCTGATTGTTCGCGATCGCCAGCAGCGCTTCGGGCGCCCGCGGATGCTGCGGGTATTTGGCCACCACACCTTGCCAGGTCGCCGTCGAACCCTTGTAGTCGCGCAATGCATACAGCGCGTTGCCGAGCCAGTACTGCGCGGTCGGCTGATAGGGGCTCGTCGGATACTTGGAGATGAAGCTGCGGAACGACGCCGCCGCGCTCTTGAAATCGCCGCTGCGGAACTGCTGCGAAGCCGCGTTGAACGCTTCGGTTTCACCCGGCTGCACCTCGCCCTGGACGCCGTCCACCGTCTGTTGCTGCGGCTCGAATTTCTTCAGGCGCGTGTCGAGATCGGTGTAGTAGTCCTTCTGCTGCTTTTGCAGCGTCGCGAGCTGGTTCGCCATGTCCTCGTTCTGTCCGCGCAGCGTCGCGACCTGCTGGTTCAGCTGGTCAAGACGGTTGGACTGATCGAGGATCGTGCGCTGCGCGGCCGACAGCTGGCTCGACAGGCTATCGGTCTTCGAACGCAGATCGAGAATGGCCTGGCGGGCCTGATCGTCGTCGAAGATGCCCGCATGGGCGGGCACGGCCGCGAGGGCCGTGCCTGCGACGCAGGCCGCTGCGGCAAGCCGCAGCCAGGAGAAACGATGCGTCATTCGGCTCATCACACGTTGACTTACTGTTGGTACGCGAGGTCGGCGCGGCGGTTCTGTGCCCACGACGCTTCGTCATGACCGGTTGCCTGCGGCTTTTCCTTGCCGAGGCTCACGGCTTCCATTTGCGAGTCGCCCACGCCCATCAGCGACAGCGAACGACGCACCGCTTCAGCACGCTTCTGGCCGAGTGCGAGGTTGTATTCGCTGGTGCCGCGCTCGTCGGTATTGCCCTGGATCAGCACGTGACGCTGCGGGTGGCTCTTCAGGTACTGCGCGTGTTGCTGCAGCAGCGGCTGGTAGTCGTCCTTCACCGAGTAGCTGTCGAAGTCGAAGTAGATGCTGCGCTTCGCGAGCGGGCTGTTCGGATCGTTCAGCGGGTCGACATTGACCGTCGCGACGTCGTTCGGGTTCGGTTGTGCCGAGCCTGCGCCCTTGTTGGCGTTCTCGTCGAGCTTGACGCCCGAGTGACAGGCGGCCAGCGCACCGACCATCGCGACGGCGAATGCGAAACGAAGTTTGGACATCATTTGATTACTCTCCTTGTGTTATTGCATCAACGTTATTGCATAAACGGGCCCCAGGACGGTTCGCGGACGCTACCACCCTGAACGGACAGGACCTGCCGAGTACGACCATCGGTCGATACTGCGGCCAACACGCCACGGCCGTTCACCTGAGTGGCGTAAAGAATGTACTGACCGTTCGCCGCGAAGCTCGGCGATTCGTCATGTGTCGTGTCCGTCAGGCCCGTGGCGGATCCGCCTTGCAGGTCCTGGAGATACAGCTTGAAGCCACCGCCGACGCGCGAGATATAGGCAAGCTGCTTGCCGTCAGGACTCACACGCGGGCTGGTGTTGTAGCTGCCCGTAAACGTGACGCGTTGCGCGGCGCCGGCGCTCTCGCCCTGCGCCGGCATCTTGTAGATCTGCGGTGCGCCGCCGCGGTCGCTCGTGAAGTAGATCGACTGGCCGTCCGGCGAGTAGGCCGGTTCGGTGTCGATCGCGCTGCCTTGCGTGAGGCGGCGCAGACCGCTGCCGTCCGCGTTGACCGCGAAAATCTGCGTATTGCCGGTGCGCGACAGTGCGACGGCGAGCGTGCGGCCGTCCGGCGACCACGCCGGTGCGCTGTTGTTACCCTTCTGGTCCGAGACGACCGTACGACGACCGGTGGGCAGGTCGTGGATGTAGACGATCGGCTTCTTCTTTTCAAACGAAACGTACGCGACCTTGGTGCCGTCAGGCGACCACGCCGGCGAGATGATCGGCTCGGGGCTCGACAGCGCGATATGCGCGTTCTGACCGTCCGAATCCGATACCTGCAACTGATAACGGCCGCCGCTGCGAATCACGTACGACAGGCGCGTCGCGAACACGCCGCGGGTGCCCATCAGCTTCGCGTAGATGTAGTCGGCGACCTTGTGCGCGCTCATGCGCAGACCGCTTTCCGGGCTCACCAGCACGAGGCCGCCGAGGTTTTCACCCTTGACCGTGTCATACAGCTTGAAGCGCACTTCGTACTGGCCGTTCGGCAAACGGTTCACGCTGCCGGCGACGAACGCGTTGGCGCCCTTGGCCTTCCACGCGCCGAGGTCGACCGAATCGGCTTCCGACACCGGCGTCGAGCCCGCGTCGATATTAGTGAATTTGCCGCTGCGTTGCAGGTCCTGGCGCACGATCGCGCTGACCTGTTGCGGCGAGTTCGCTTCATTGGCGAAGGTCGCCGTTGCGATCGGAAACTGGGTGGATCCGACGCCCGTCACGAGGACGTTGAGTTGTGCGTTGGCGGCGCCGCCGACGGCGATCAGGCACGTTGCCACGAGTGTTCGCAGGCCTAGCTTGGTCATCAAACTCATGCTGTATGGATTCCTCAAAACGGTTTTACTCAATACTTCGCGACGACAGACAGACCGGCAAACGGCTAATTCGTTCCCACGCACCGCCGCTCCGCAAAGGGCAGCGCGGTGGCCGTCAACCGGCTGTCAGCCGGCACCTTAACCAGCCGGACGCAGCGTGATGTAGAAGCTTTCCGGCGCCTTGCCATTCACGTCGAGCGGCATCGGATCCGAACGCTGCACCGCGCGCAACGCCGCGGCATCCCAGGCGGCATTGCCGCTGCTGCGCGACACGTTAGCCCCCAGCAACGTCCCGCTCGGCGAGCAGCGCACGGCGATGACTGTTTCCAGTCCTTCCGTTTCACCGCCCCACGAGATGTTCGGCCGCACCGCCCGGCGCACCTTGTCCGCGTAACCCGGCGAAGCCGCCGTGCCACCCGAACCGCTGCCCGTGCCGCTCTTGCCGAGACCGTTGCCGGTCGAGCCCGGCGGGCCCGCCATTCCCTGCATCTGTGCGAGACGGGCGCGGCGTTCCGCGTCCAGCTGCTTTTTCGCCTGCGCGGCCGCTTCGGCTTGCGCCTTGGCCTTCGCCGCTTTTTCCGCGTCGGCCTTCTTCTGCGCTTCCGCCTGAGCCTGCTTCTGTTGCTGCTCCTGCTGAGCCTTCAGTTGCTGTTGCTTCTGCTGCTCGGCGAGTTGCTGCTGCTTTTGCTGTTCGGCGAGTTGCTGTTGCTTCAGCTTCGCGGCCTGCTGCTGCTCCTGCTGTTGCTGCTTGAGCTTGGCGGCCTTTTGCGCGGCGAGCTGGGCCGCCTGGTCGGCCGCCTGCTGTTCACGCTTGGCTTGCTCTTCCTGCTGCTCTTTCAGTTTCTGCTGACGCTGCTGCTCGGCCAGTTGCGCTTCGCGCGCCGCCTGCTGCTGTTGGCGTTTCTTTTCCTGCAGCGCGATGTCGGCCTGCTCGTCGCGCACCGGCGGGGCAGGCGCGACCGGCACCGGGGGCGGCGGCGGAGTGACAGGCCGCGGCGTCGCCACGTTCGGCACTTCGGTCCACAGTTCCGCTTCCGCGCCCTCGGGCGTGCTGTTCTGCCACTGGATGCCGTGGTACAGGAAGAACCCGAGCAGCGCGTGCATCACCAGCGCGAACAGGAACGCTCGCCCGGTGCCGCGTTCACGCGGCGGCTGAAGCGGGTATTCGGAGTTCTTGCGGATCATTGCGATTTGACGAGCAGGCCAACGCGCTTGACGCCCTGAGCCTTCAGCTCGGACATCACGTTCATCACGATTTCGTACTTCACCGTTTTATCGGCGGCGATCACGACCGGCTGATCCGGGTGCGATTCCGCCCGGTCGGCGATAAAGCTCTTCAGCTCGGCCTTCGTCATGTCTTCCTGCTGCTGCGCGCCGGCGTCGTCCTTGTACTTGACGCTCATGTTGCCGTCCGCGCGGATGTTGACCATCACGGGCGGCATCTGCTGTTGCGGCGCGGCGCCGCCGACGGTCGGCAGATTGACGATCGACGGCGCGACGAGCGGCGCGGTCACCATGAAAATCACGAGCAGCACGAGCATCACGTCGATGTACGGCACGACGTTGATGTCGGCCATTGCGCGACGCGAGCGCGAACCGCGCATGCTGGAGCGGGAGCCTGCCATCGTGGCCTCCTTACTGTGCCTGACGCTGCAGGATGTTCGAGAATTCCTCGATGAAGGTCTCGAAGCGGATTGCCAGCCGGTCGATGTCGTGCGCGTAGCGGTTGTACGCAACGACCGCCGGAATCGCGGCGAACAGGCCGATCGCGGTCGCGGTCAGCGCTTCCGCGATGCCCGGCGCGACGTTCGCGAGGGTGGCCTGCTGCACGTTGGCGAGGCCGCGGAACGCATTCATGATCCCCCACACCGTACCGAACAGACCGATATACGGGCTGACCGAACCGACCGACGCGAGGAACGCGAGGTTCGCTTCGAGCACGTCCATTTCGCGCTGGAACGCCGCGCGCATCGCACGCCGCGCGCCGTCGAGAATCGCGCCCGGATCGTTCAGGCGTTTTTCCTTGCCCTTCAGGAATTCGCGCATGCCGGATTCGAAAATCCGCTCGAGCGCGCCGATCGTGTGGCGGTTGTTCGCGGCGCTCTGATAAAGCGCCTGCAGATCGCCGCCCGACCAGAAATCACGCTCGAAGCGTTCAGTTTGCGCGCGCGCCCGGCGAATCGCAAACCACTTGCGGAAGATGAAAGTCCACGACAGCAGCGACAGCAACAGCAGCAGAGCCATGACCGCCTGGGCGAGCAGGCTTGCGTTGAGTACTAGTGAAACGATCGACAGATCTTGTGTAGTGTTCATAAAGATTCTTGTTAACGTCCCGGAAAGGGGGCGTCCGGCTGCAAGGCCGCATCAGGCTTGCCGTGGGCAAAACGGCAGCTTCGGCGACGCGCGAGGCCGAACCATGCTTTGTGTTGCGTGATCGGTACGAGTTCACCGGCCCCGTAACAACGAGCCAGGGTAATTGTGCGTTGACATGCTGCTGCCGTTCAGTCCACCCCGTGACTGACGCCCGGCCCGCGCCGCAGGGCGGCGAGAACCGGCGCGGGAATTGCCGCCGGCCGCAACGCGGCGCGGTCCACGCAACCGATCCGGATCGAGCCGGTAGCAAGCAACGTGCCTTCGCGCCACGCTTCCTGCACGAAGTCTACCGAAGCGCGGCCAAGTCGCTCGATCCGGCTGACGATTTTTACGATGTCGTCGAGACGCGCCGGCGCCCGGTAGTCGACCGCGGTGCTGCGCACGATGAAAATCGCGCCATTTTCTTCCGCGAGCCGGTGCTGGTCGACGCCGCACGCGCGCAGCCATTCGGTCCGCGCCCGTTCGAAAAATTTCAGGTAATTGGCGTAAAACACGATGCCGCCGGCATCGGTGTCTTCGTAATACACGCGGATCGGCCACGTGTACCCGATTTCCGTTTCCGGCTGACTGGTCGACATATTCATGCGGCGCATTCTACCGGAACGTATACCCTGGGGTCTGTTTCAAAGTGTGCGCCCCGTTTGGCGGGCCTGAGCGGGCATCTGGCGTGGGTAAAGCGCTGCCTGGCGGGCGCTCGCGGCATCCGGGGGCAACCAGGAACCGGCTCCCGGCAGGGCCGGTTGCGCCGGGCGGCGGTCATGACTGACCGTCATGAACCGCCGCCCGCGCCGTCAGCTTAACCGCGATGTACGGTCAAGCCGCCGAACGACTGCGCGACCGGCATCAGCTCGATCGTGTTGATGTTCACGTGGGCCGGCCGCGTCGCGATCCAGTAGATCGAATCGGCGATGTCCTCGGCCGTCAGCGGCTGGACGTTCTCGTAGACCTTCGCGGCCTTGTCGTCGTCGCCGCGATAGCGCACGTTCGAGAATTCGGTGCCGCCGCACAGGCCCGGCTCGATATCGGTCACGCGCAGCGCGGTGCCGGTGAGGTCGGCGCGCAGGTTCAGGCTGAACTGGCGCACGAACGCCTTGGTCGCGCCGTACACGTTGCCGCCCGCGTACGGCCAACGGCCGGCGACCGAGCCGAGATTGAAGATGTGCCCGCGATTGCGCTCGATCATGCCGGGCAGCAGCGCATGCGTGACCTGCACGAGGCCCGTGCAGTTGGTCTCGATCATCGTGTTCCACTCGTCGAGGCTGGCTTTGTGCGCCGGCTCGGTGCCGAGCGCGAGGCCGGCATTGTTGACGAGCACGTCGAGCGCGGCGAATTCGGCCGGCAGCGAGGCCGGCACGGCTTCGACGGCGGTGCGGTCGCGTACGTCGAGTTCATACGGCAGCAGCTTGTCGCCGAGCTCGTCGGCGAGTGCTTGCAGGCGGTCTTTGCGGCGCGCGGTGGCGACGACGCGATGGCCGCCCTTGACGAAAGCGCGGGCGATGGCGGCGCCGAAGCCTGCCGACGCCCCAGTGACGAACACGATCATTGCAGTTCCCTGGTCGGTAAACGAGAAAGGCCCCAAGCCTACTTCCAATGCGGCGCTGCGGCAAGGATACGGGAGCTGGACTTGCGGACACGGCAAGCGCCTGCAACGGGCTCGCGCGACGGTTTCAGCGCTTTCGTCCGACGTCATTGAAAGGGGTGGCGTGGCTACGCTGCAGGCCCCGCCAGCCGGCGCCGGAGCGCCCCGCCGCAGGTTGCCTATTCGAGCCTCTTCCAATACACTAACGCGCTCGACCCTGCGTGACTGGCGATAGAACCGAGTCGTCCGACTCAACCGATTCAGCATCAACCAATCGGGTTCAAGGTGGAACAACCCACCGTGAAGCGCAGGGTGCCGTTTTGCCGTTCGCCTGGGCAGCCGTGAGCCGCGCGCATTGATCTGCGCTGACGGTGGCTGGCTTGCCTCGCGTGTGCGGCGACTCTCCATTCGCCACATCAGGGCAGGCCTCGCCGCCTGCAGCGCTGCGTACCCCCTACGCAAGATTCGGCGCACGATCCGGTCAACCTGAACACACTCAACGGAACCCGTATGTTTGACAGAGCCCAAAGCACCATCGCCAACGTCGATCCTGAACTCTGGAAGGTCATCGAGCAGGAAAACCGCCGTCAGGAAGAGCACATCGAACTGATCGCGTCGGAAAACTACACGAGCCCGGCGGTGATGGCCGCGCAAGGCTCGCAGCTCACCAACAAGTACGCGGAAGGCTATCCGGGTAAGCGCTACTACGGCGGTTGCGAATACGTGGACATCGCCGAGCAACTGGCGATCGACCGCGTGAAGCAGATCTTCGGCGCGGAAGCCGCGAACGTGCAGCCGAACTCCGGCTCGCAGGCGAACCAGGGCGTGTTCTTCGCGATGCTCAAGCCGGGCGACACGATCATGGGCATGAGCCTCGCGCACGGCGGTCACCTCACGCACGGCTCGCCGGTCAACATGTCGGGCAAGTGGTTCAACGTGGTGAGCTACGGCCTGAACGAAGCCGAAGACATCGACTACGACGCAGCCGAAAAGCTCGCGCAGGAGCACAAGCCGAAGCTGATCGTGGCCGGCGCGTCGGCGTTCGCGCTGCGTATCGATTTCGAGCGGCTGTCGAAAATCGCGAAGTCGGTCGGTGCGTACTTCATGGTCGACATGGCGCACTACGCGGGCCTGATCGCCGCGGGCGTGTATCCGAATCCGGTGCCGCACGCTGACTTCGTCACCACCACCACGCACAAGAGCCTGCGCGGCCCGCGCGGCGGCGTGATCCTGATGAAGGCCGAGTTCGAGAAGCAGATCAACTCGGCGATTTTCCCGGGCATCCAGGGCGGTCCGCTGATGCACGTGATCGCCGGCAAGGCGGTTGCGTTCAAGGAAGCGCTGTCGCCGGAATTCAAAACGTATCAGCAACAGGTCGTCGAAAACGCGCGCGTGCTCGCCGAAACGCTGGTCAAGCGCGGTCTGCGCATCGTCTCGGGCCGCACCGAAAGCCACGTGATGCTGGTCGACCTGCGCGCGAAGAAGATCACCGGCAAGGCCGCTGAAGCCGCGCTCGGCGCGGCTCACATCACGGTCAACAAGAACGCGATTCCGAATGATCCGGAAAAGCCGTTCGTGACCTCGGGCATCCGTCTCGGCTCGCCGGCAATGACTACGCGCGGCTTTGGCGTGAAGGAAGCCGAGCAGGTCGGTAACCTGATCGCCGACGTGCTGGATAACCCGGAAGACGCGGCGACGATCGAGCGCGTGAAAGCGCAGGTCGCCGAGCTGACCCAGCGTTTCCCGGTCTACGGCTAAGCTGTCATGCATTGCCCGTTCTGCCGCCACGCCGATACGCAGGTCGTCGACTCGCGCGTATCCGAAGACGGCGCGACGATTCGCCGGCGCCGCCGCTGCCCGGCCTGCGACAAGCGTTTTACGACGTATGAGCGGGTCGAGCTGGCGTTGCCGTCGGTCGTCAAGAAGGACGGCACCCGCACGGAATTCGATCGCCGCAAGATCGTCGCGAGCATGCAACTGGCGCTGCGCAAGCGCCCGGTGGCGGCCGACGCGATCGAAGCGGCGGTCGTCCGTATCGAGGATCAACTTCTCGGCAGCGGCGAGCGCGAGGTGCGCAGCGAGCGGCTCGGCGAACTCGTGATGAACGAGTTGCGTGCGCTCGATACGATCGCCTACGTGCGGTTTGCTTCCGTGTACCGGCGCTTCGAAGACGTCTCCGAGTTCGAGGACGTGATCGAGGAATTCCGCCGCGCCTCCTCTCCGAAGCCTTCCCGCAAACGTTAAAGACGCGCGCGCCGCGCATCGCCCGCGCGCCGTCGGCTGCGCCGTTGCGCGCAATTCAGACGTTGTTTCCCGCATCGCCACCCCCGCTTCCGTGATCGAACATCGCGTGCATTGTTGCGTGCGATAGCGTCTGCACGCCACCTGGCCATTCGGCCGATGGCGGCTTCATTCGCAAATCGCTAGATTGACTGCATCCGTTCGAATGCTCGGGAGTGCAGATGAAATCCAATGCGATTGACCGGCCGACATACGCCGGTTTCACGCTCGTCGAAACGCTGGCCGTGATAGCGCTGCTCGCGCTGATGGCCGTGCTGGCGATGCCGTCCTTCGCTGCATGGCACGTGCGCGATCAGGTCGATGCGCGCTCGAAAGCGTTGTTGTCGACGCTCGCGTATGCGCGCAGCGAGGTACTTCGACGCGGCACGCGCGTGACGGTGTGCCGGATCGGTGCGGCGCGTTCCTGCCTCGCCGCGGGGCAGCCTTGCGCGGATGGCGTCGCCGACTGGGGCTGCGGTTGGGCGGTGTTCGCCGAGCGCGGCGGCAAGCTCTCGCTATTGCGCGCGCAAGCGCCGCTCGCGGCGGTGAGCATCACCGGCGTGCAAACCGATCTGAGCTTCACGCCGCCCGCCGGTCAACTGATCGGCGCGTTCCGCAGTTTCGAGATCGCGCCGCGCAGCCCATCCGGCGCGATGCATGGCGACCCGTGGCGACGCTGCATCCGGATCGCGGCGGGTGGGCGCGCACGCATCTCCGAGGGCGCTTGCGGAGCGGCGTCATGAAGCCAGTCTCATTGACCCCCCGGTGGCGTGCCGGTGCGCCGGTCTGCGGCGGCAATTCGCTGATCGAGGTCATGGTGGCCGTCGCGCTGATCGCGGTGACTGCGCTGGGTTTGCTAGCCGGCCAGCTGTGGACCGCCCGCGAAGCCCGCGCGATGGCGCTGCGCGAGCAAGCCGCGTGGATCGCCGATGCGGTGACCGAGGCGTTCGCGACATCTGCGACCGGCGATGCCGCGCTCGGACAGTGGCGTGCACGGGCAGCTGTACTGCTGCCGCGCGGCGAAGCTTCGATCGTGGGCAGCGGCGCGGTGACGAGCGTGCGCGTCACGTGGGCGTCGGTCCGCGACCGGCCGGCTGACGGCGAGGTGATCGACAAGCCGGAATCATGCGGCGGCGTCGAGACGCCCGCCGGGTTTTCCTGCGTTGCGTTGGCGTTCGCGCGATGAGGCGGCGGTTTGTCGCGCACGGCCATACGCTCGTCGAGTTTCTGATCGCGACGGCGCTGGGACTGCTGGTGACCGCGGGTGCCGTCTCGCTGTACACGACACAGCGGCAAGCGTTCGAGCGCGCGAGCGACGACCTGCGGATTCGCGAAGCCGGCTTGACCGCGCTGATGCTGATCGGCCAGCAATTGCAGATGGCCGGCTTCGTGCCTGCCGACGTGGTCGGCTACAACAGGCCGCCCCCGTTGTTCGGCTGCTCGGGCGGCCGCCCGACGGGCGCCGACGACAGCCTCGGCTGCACCACGTTGAACACCGGTTCGGACGGTATCGCGATCCGTTACGTCGGCGACATCGTATCGACGTGGCCGTCGTCGAGCGGGCAGGTCACCGATTGCGTCGGCCAGGCGGTGAAATCGGCCGACGCCGCACTCGGCGATCAGGGCGCGCCGGTGGTCAACCGCTATTTCGCAACGCTCAGCGGCTCGACCGGCGAGCCGGAGCTGTACTGCGAAGGCAACGGCAATCCGGGGGCGGCGCAGCCGCTGGTCGATGGCATCGAACGGGTGCGGCTGCGCTACTGGCTGGAGGGCATACCGGATGCGCTCAATGCGTCGGCCGTGTCGGCAGAGCAATGGACGCAAGTTGTCGCGGTCGATCTGTGCGTGCTCGTGCGCGGCGCGGCGCAACGGCAGCGCTCGCGCTATACAGACTGCGACGGCGTGAGCACGCTCAGCGCCGATCTGCGGACCCGACAGGCGTTTGCGCGTCGCGTTGCGGTACGTGGCAATCGCGCGGAGGTGTCGTTGTGACGGTTCTCCATGCTGCGAGCAGGTGCGGCCGCCGTCGCGGTCGTATGGAACGCATGAGCGATGCGCGGCGCGACCAGTTCATTTATTCAGGGTCGCTAAGCAACCGCCTGCGCACCCGGCCGCGGCTGCAACGCGGTGTCGTGCTACCCGTCGTGTTGTTGCTCGCGGCGATGCTGCTCACCACCTCGGCGATCTGGTTCGAAACCTCGCTAGCGTCGGCTCGCGCGGCGAGCAACGTGCGTGACTATCTGCAGGCTTTTCATGCGGCGGATTCTGCGCTGACCGTATGCGAGCGCGAAGTTCTCGCAGCGGCTAGCGATGCGAGCGCCGAGCCATTCGCGCAAGGGCAGCCGCGTCAATGGCAGCTCGAGACAGTGTTCGATGCAGGTGCCGTTACCCCGATCGCCGCGTGGCCCGGCTCATCGCGCGCGCCGCAATGCCTGATCGAACCGTGGCGTCTCGCGAATCGCACCGACGCCACCGCGTGGTTGTTGACCGCGCGCGGCTTTGGCCGCAGCAGCGAAACGCAGGTGTGGCTGCAAAGCGAACTGGCGATCGAGGACGGCGCGATCGAACGTCATTGGCGACGCGTCGCCGCGCAGCCGTTCTAGGCGATGTATCGAAGGGAGAGGCATGACGAGGTCGAACACATCCGCATTCACGCTGCTAGAACTGGTCATCGTGCTCGCGATCGCGGCCACGCTGGCCGCCTTTGCTATTCCTTCCTATCGCAGTCATATCGCGCGCGCGCATCGGATCGATGCTGCGTCCGCGTTGTATCGGGCCGCGCAATTCGTCGAGGGCGCGCCGAGCGACAGCGCGACGACGACTTTGCCCACTGGTCTCGACCAGGCGCCGCATTTCGGCACGGCCGTGTACCGGTTACGCGTACTGTCCGCGGATGATACGAATGGCGGCTATGCGATCGAAGCGACCCCTGCGCAAGACGGTCCGATGCGTGACGACGCATGCGGCACCTTTACGCTCGATGCGACGGGCTCGAGAAGCAATAGAAATGACGGGGGTGGTTCGACGCCTGCGAATAGCGAATGCTGGAACACGGGCTAGATCAACGGGCCACAACAACGCCCGTCAATACCCGCTCTGCGTAGAGTCAACCTGCTCAGCGGCGGACTGCGCGGCGGTCGCCGAAGTCGCGGAACCCGCAGCCGCCGCTCGACCGGCGGCCGCTTCGTTCTTCATCTGCTGCCAGATCCGGAACGCTTCCCAGCCAGCGAGCGCAATGCTGCCCCACTTGAGCACGGGCTTCGCGCCGGACACGACGGTGGTGCGCAGCGGCTTGGCGAGCAGCATCGATGCAATCGAGCTGACGACCGGATACTGCTTGAGCAGCGCGCCGATCGTTCCAGCGCTGAGTGCGCCCGCCTTGCCGCCCTTGCCCATGCGTACCGCGGCGAAGCCCGGAATGATGAACTTGAGCCAGCTGAAATGTGTGACCGCCTCACGCAGCTCTAAGGTGGCCTGCGCAAGTTCCACGCGCTCCACATCCGCGCGCACCAGCAGCAACTCCTTGCGCAGCGCACGCAGATGCGGCGCGCTCAAATCTTTCGACGGATAGCGCTTGTGACGGGCAGAGGTATCGGAACGAGGCTGATTCATGGCGTGTCGGCGGCAGTGGAGGTGGGACGATCAAACACGGTGTCGGGCACGACGTCAGTCGCGGCTGCGAAACGCGTCGCGGTCCTTTTCGAATTCGGCGATAGTCGCCTCGAACACGAGCGGCGCATTGCGCAAACCGCTGCGCGCTTTCAAGCCACACGCGAGGCCGGCAAGCGCATATACCGCGGTAATGCCGCCGAGCGCCTGCAAGCGGTAGGTATCCCAGAAGGCTATAGCGATCAGCGCGGTCAGCGCGATCAGTGCCATCGCGACTAGCGTCATCGCGGCGAGGCCGAGAAACAGGACACCTAACAGTCGATCTTTTTCTTCGGCGAGTTCGATGCCTACCAGTTCGAGCCGCGTCTGCAAAATCGCGAACACGGAACCGAGGATGCGGCGCAACGGACTGTGTTCTGCGCGCTGCGAGTGAGTTTCGGTCGTCATAGCTGTGAGCGTTGCGCGTGAGGAACAAATCGGCGCGCACGCGCGCCAGCGGAAGTGGACCGGCCAGACTCGCGCCGGTCCGCCCGACATGCTAATGCACCGGCCATGCCTGGCCGGTAATTACGGCGGCTTTACTTGCGATTGATCAACAAGCCGACGAGCACGCCGACACCAGCGGCGATGCCGATGGATGCCCACGGATGCTCGTGCACGTAGTCGTCGGTGGCGCGAGCGGCTTTTTTGCCTTTCTCGACCACCACGACCTGTACGTCGGCCGCCTTTTCCTTGGCCTGTTTCAGACGCGACAGCGCGGTCTCGCGCAGTTCCGAGGCGCGCTCGCCGGTAGCGCTCGCGGCCTGTTTCAGCAGGTCTTCAGCGTCCGCGAGGACGGTTTTGATATCCGACATCAATCTCTCCTTGTTGACTTCCGACATAGACAGCTCCCTCTTGGTCTCACGCTACGCGTGAATCGTAACCAAAGAAACGGCTGCTGGCGAGCACAGTACCCCGGTTGCTGCCAGCTACCGCACGAACCGTTCCCGGCGCCACCTGGCGTGGGGACGACCGTTTGAGCGCAGTCTGCTCCAGACCGGTATCGAATTGAGTTGATCTGTCCCGCAAAGTTTCGCCGAAATGGGAGAAAATTACAAAAGCGCATAAAGTACTGACGCGATATTGGTTAGGCGTATAGCGCCACCGTCGTATGCTTGATCGTTAGTGGGCGGCGCGGGCAGCGATTTGCAGGGCCGTTTGGATCATTTTTCGAATATTTGTCAAACAGTTACAAGGAGATGCACGATGAGTCTACGTCTTGGCGACGTTGCACCGGATTTCGAGCAGGACTCGAGTGTCGGACGGATCCGCTTTCACCAGTGGCTGGGCGACAGTTGGGGCGTGCTGTTCTCACATCCGGCCGACTTCACGCCGGTCTGCACGACCGAGCTCGGCCTGACCGCGAAGCTCGCGGACGAGTTCGAAAAGCGCAACGTCAAGACGATCGCGTTGTCGGTCGACAGCGCGCAGTCGCACAAGGAGTGGATCAAGGACATCAACGAGACCCAGGCGGCCAACGTCGGCTTTCCGATTCTCGCGGACATCGATCGCAAGGTGGCCGAGCTGTACGACATGATTCATCCGAACGCGAACGAGACCCTGACGGTGCGCTCTCTGTTCGTGATCGACCCGAACAAGAAGGTGCGTCTGATCATCACGTATCCGGCCAGTACCGGCCGCAACTTCGACGAAGTGCTGCGCGTGATCGACTCGCTGCAACTGACCGATCATCACTCGGTCGCGACGCCGGGCAACTGGAAGCAGGGCGATGACGTGGTGATCGTGCCGTCGTTGAAGGACGAGGAAGTGATCAAACAGAAGTTCCCGAAGGGCTACAAGGCGCTGCGTCCGTATCTGCGGATAACGCCGCAGCCGAACAGATAACGCGGCGCTTCGTGACAGGTTTGCCGTAATCCGGCGCCAGGCGCAAAAGCAGAAAAGCCGGTTCCACGGAACCGGCTTCAATGCGATGGTCACGCCAGAACGAAAACAGCCCGATCAGCGTAAGCCGATCGGGCTGTTTCATTGCGAGGCGCGACTCAGCTGCAATCGCGCCGAGGCAATCAGAAGAACGCCTGAATGCCCGTCTGCGCGCGGCCGAGGATCAGCGCGTGCACATCGTGCGTGCCCTCGTACGTATTCACGACTTCGAGATTGACCAGGTGACGCGCAATGCCGAACTCGTCCGAAATGCCGTTGCCGCCGAGCATGTCGCGCGCGAGGCGGGCGATGTCGAGCGCCTTGCCGCAGGAATTGCGCTTCATGATCGAGGTGATCTCGACGGCCGCGGTCCCTTCATCCTTCATGCGGCCGAGGCGCAGCACGCCTTGCAGCCCGAGCGTGATTTCGGTCTGCATGTCGGCGAGCTTTTTCTGAATCAGCTGGTTCGCGGCGAGCGGACGGCCGAACTGCTTGCGATCGAGCACGTACTGACGCGCAGTGTGCCAGCAGGCCTCGGCGGCGCCGAGCGCGCCCCATGCGATGCCGTAGCGCGCCGAATTAAGACAGGTGAACGGCCCGCGCAGACCGCTGACGCCCGGCATGATGTTCTCTTCCGGCACGAACACTTCGTCGAGCACGATTTCGCCTGTGATCGAAGCGCGCAGGCCGACCTTGCCGTGAATCGCGGGCGCCGATAGACCCTTCCAGCCCTTCTCGAGGATGAAGCCGCGGATCGAATCCTTGCCGTTTTCCTCGAGCTTCGCCCACACGACGAACACGTCGGCGATCGGCGAGTTGGTGATCCACATCTTCGAGCCCGACAGCGAATAGCCGCCGTCGACCTTCTTCGCGCGGGTGACCATGCTGCCCGGGTCGGAGCCGTGGTTCGGCTCGGTCAGACCGAAGCAGCCGATCCACTCGCCGCGCGCGAGCTTCGGCAGATATTTTTCCTTCTGCGCGTCCGAGCCGAATTCGTAAATCGGCACCATCACGAGCGACGACTGCACCGACATCATCGAGCGATAGCCTGAATCGACGCGCTCCACTTCACGCGCGATCAGCCCGTACGCGACGTAGTTCAAGCCGGGGCCGCCGTACTGCTCGGGGATGGTCGGGCCGAGCAGGCCGAGCTCGCCCATCTCGCGGAAGATTTCGATGTCGGTCTTTTCGTGGCGGAACGCTTCGAGCACGCGCGGCAGCAGCTTGTCCTGCGAGTAAGCCGCAGCGGCGTCGCGCACCATGCGTTCGTCTTCGGTGAGCTGCTGATCCAGCAGCAACGGGTCTTCCCAGTGAAACTGCGCGGCTACGGCCATGACGTATCTCCTGATCTCTGCTCGGAACAAGCTTGACTTGAGTTCCGCTTAGCGAAACAATGTTTTGCAAACGACGACCGAGTGTACACCGTTATGACGCCGCTAGCCACTTCCACCGAACCCCTCGACGAACGCAAATTCGTGGTTGCCCTTGCCCGCGGACTAGACCTGCTGCGCGCGTTCCGGCCGGGCGACACGTTGCTCGCCAATCGGGATTTCGTCGAACGCACGGGTTTGCCGAAGGCCACCGTGAACCGCCTCGCTTACACGCTGACGGTGCTCGGCTATCTGCGGCTCGACCAAACGCACGGCAAATATGCGCTCGACGCGGGCGTGCTGTCGCTGGGTTTTGCGCTGCTGTCGGGCAACGACACGCTGGAGCTCGCGCGCCCGCATCTGCGCAACTTTGCGCGCGAGGTCGGCGCGGCGGTGTCGCTCGGCTGCCGCGATGGGCTCGACATGATTTATCTGGAGACGATCCGAAGTGAAACCGTGCTGACGCTCGGCCTCGCATCGGGATCAAAACTGTCGATGCTGACCAGCTCGATGGGACGCGCGTATCTCGCGGTGCAACCGCCCGACGTGCGCACCGCGCTGCTCGCGGAATTGAAAAAGGCGGCCGGCAAAGCGGGGCCGTTACTGGTTGCCGACGCGCAAGCGGAGATCGCCGCGTTCGCGACCGAGCGCTGCTGCTACTCGTTTCGCGCGTGGCACGACGACGTCAACGCGGTCGCAGTGCCGTTTCGCGAGCCGCGCGACGGGCGCTGGCTGGTGCTCAGTTGCAGCGGGCCGGCGTCGTCGATGGGGGAGGACGTGTTTCGCGACAACGTGGCGCCGCGTTTGAAGGAGCTCGCGCGGCGCCTCGGCGAGCCCGGCTGAGCGCGGTGCAACGGGCTTACGCGGCCCGGTCGTGATAATGCGCGGTGAACAGCGGCCCCTGCACGAATCTCACGTCGTACTGCTGTAACGCGAGAAACTGCGCTTCATCCATCACCCGATTGAAAATCAGCGGCACCCGCAAGCGGCTCGCGTAGCCGACCAGCGGCTTGACGGTCGCGTCGCGCAGCGCGATCGCCGCATCCATCTTGATGTAGTCGAGCCGCGCGGTCTCCGATACCGACAGAATCTGCCCCGCGTTCGACAGATTGCCCGCCACCTTGAACCCATAGTGCTGATAGCTGCGCGTCAGGTAGCCGAGAAAAGTCTTGTGCGCGACCGCCGCCGCCGGCAGCTCGATCACGATGCGCGCCGGACTGAGCCCGAACGACGTCAGCACGCTCGAAAAATGCCGGCCGTGGTCGTACTTCACGCTCTTTAGCAGCCGCTCGTGCACGCGCAAAAACAGCAAACCGTGACGCTGCGCGCCGAAAAAGTTGATCGCATGCAGCGCGCGCGACATCCGGTCGAGCGCGACCAGTTGCTGATCGTCGGCGATCCGGTCGAACGGATCGAACACGTCGAACGGCGCCGAGTCGAGCCGGTGCGTGACCGCCTGAAACCCCAGTTCGTCGCCGAACCGGTCGACCCCTTCCGGGCCGCATGACAGCGACTGCGCCAGTGCGTGCACGCTGATGTCGAAGATCGGTTCATACGCGCTGGCCAGTTCGATACCGCCGAATTGCGCGAGCGCGATGCCGCTGTGTGCGCCTTGCCCCATCGCCAGATGCTCGCCCAGGAACGGGTGATGAGCGGCGCGAGCGATCAGATCGGGGATGGTCGGCGAAATCATGTGGGCGAGTGTTGGGCGACGATGAAGGCGCGGCGAGCGCGGCGACGCGGCCCGGGTTGCGTATTCCTTGATGGTAGCAGTCCGCGTCGCACGGACATTAACAAAATCCTCATAACCTTATGGGTCGAACGCTTGTAGGACGGGGCTGAGCGGGCGTCCGCGCGCATTTTGCCGGGTGCCTCCAGGGTATACGTTAGTTTCACTATTCATAACTCGTTTTACTATACGTAACTCACAGCGCAAGCTGATCAAAATTAAACCGATCCTGTCAGGGATGAGGGGACGCCCTATGAGTGCCAAACCCGCCGCGGCGTTTGCCGCCGCTAACGTGATCGAAGTCGAGCGCGTGCTCGCCGACACGCATCGCCCGGCTTTTCAGGCGATGCTGCTGGCGCTGTGCGGGCTGTGTCTGCTGATCGACGGTTTCGACGCGCAGGCGATGGGCTACGTCGCCCCCAGCGTGATCGCCGAGTGGCACGTCGCCAAGACCTCGCTCGGCCCGGTCTTCAGCGCGAGCCTGTTCGGCATGCTGATCGGCGCGACCTTGTTCTTCTCGCTGTCGATGCTGGCCACGCCGTTCGTATCGACGATTCCCGCGCTGTTTCATGCGGCCGTCGTGCCGGTGCTGTGCTCGGCGCTACTGGTGATCGCGCTCACCGGCGCGACGCGGCAACGCGGCCGCGCGAGCGGCGTGGAACTGGCCTGACAGAAAAGCTCACGTATCAATCGAGGACTTTGCGGAGAATCTGTATGGACACCTCAACACGTACCTCGGCCGCAAATTCGCGGCCGGAAATCGAACCGGGCTATCAATCCGGGTTCGCCAACGAGTTCGCGACCGAGGCGTTGCCCGGCGCGCTGCCGAGCGGCCGCAATTCGCCGCAGCGCGCGGCCTATGGTTTGTACGCCGAACAGATTTCCGGCACCGCGTTCACCGCGCCGCGTGCGCACAATCGCCGCTCGTGGCTGTACCGGATTCGGCCGGCGGCGGTGCATCGGCCGTTCACGCCGATGGCATCCGAGCGGCTCGTCGCGAACTTCGCCGAGGTTCCGCCGACTCCGCCGAACCAGCTGCGCTGGGATCCGCTGCCGATGCCGAACGTGCCGACCGATTTCATCGACGGCTGGGTGACGATGGCCGGCAACGGTTCGGCCGACGCGATGAGCGGCTGCGCGATTCATCTGTACGCGGCGAACCGCTCGATGCACGAGCGCTTCTTCTACAGCGCGGACGGCGAACTGCTGATCGTGCCGCAACAGGGGCGTCTCGCGATCGCGACCGAAATGGGCCGGCTCGACGTCGAGCCGTTCGAGATCGCGGTGATTCCGCGCGGCGTGCGCTTCGCGGTGAGCCTGCCGGACGGCAGCGCGCGCGGCTACATCTGCGAGAACTTCGGCGCGCTGCTGCGGCTGCCGGACCTCGGGCCGATCGGCTCGAACGGTCTGGCCAATCCGCGCGACTTCCTGACGCCGCACGCGGCCTATGAAGACCGCGAAGGCGCGTTCGAACTGATCGCGAAGCTGAACGGCCACCTGTGGCGCGCGGAAATCGGCCATTCGCCGCTCGACGTGGTCGCGTGGCACGGCAATTACGCGCCGTACAAATACGATCTGCGCCGCTTCAATACGATCGGCTCGATCAGCTTCGACCATCCGGATCCGTCGATCTTCCTCGTGCTGCAATCGCCGAGCGATACGCCGGGCGTCGATACGATCGACTTCGTGATCTTCCCGCCGCGCTGGCTCGCCGCCGAAGATACGTTCCGCCCGCCGTGGTTCCATCGCAATGTCGCGAGCGAGTTCATGGGCCTCGTGCACGGCGAATACGACGCGAAAGCCGAGGGCTTCGTGCCGGGCGGCGCGAGTCTGCACAACTGCATGACGGGCCACGGCCCGGACGCCGACACGTTCGAGAAAGCGTCGCACAGCGATACCTCGACGCCGAAGAAAGTCGCCGACACGATGGCCTTCATGTTCGAGACGCGCACGTTGATCAAGCCGACCCGCTTTGCGCTCGAAACCGCGCAATTGCAGGCGCATTACTACGAGTGCTGGCAGGGTCTCAAGAAGCACTTCAATCCGGAGCAGGCATGAACGCGGTGAACGATTTCCAGGCGACGCTCGATCCGTCGCGCAAAGGCTGGCTCGACTCGGCCAACGATCCGGCCAGCGATTTCCCGATCCAGAATCTGCCGTTCGGCATCTTCAGCGACCGGCGCAACGACGCGCGGCGCGTCGGTGTCGCGATCGGCGATCAGATCGTCGATCTCGCCGCGTTGCAGGCCGCCGGTCTGCTGAGCGCGCCGGGCCAGCAGGTGTTCGCCCGCGATGCGCTGAACGATTTCATCGCGCTCGGCCGCGCTGCGTGGCGCAGCGTGCGCATCCAGCTGAGTCTGCTGCTGGCGCGCGACACGCCCGCGTTGCGCGACGACGCCGCGCTGCGCGCGAAGGTGCTGGTCGCTCAGGCCGACGCGCGCCTTTATCTGCCGGTGCAGATTCCCGGTTACACCGATTTCTATTCGTCGAAGGAACACGCGACCAACGTCGGCGCGATGTTTCGCGATCCGAAGAATGCGCTGCTGCCGAACTGGACGGAGATGCCGATCGGCTACAACGGCCGGGCCTCGTCGGTGGTGGTGAGCGGCACGCCGGTGCGCCGTCCTAACGGTCAGCTGAAGCTGCCGGATCAGGAGCGGCCGGTGTTCGGCGCGTGCCGCAAGCTCGATATCGAGCTGGAGATGGGTTTTATCGTCGGCGGCGGCAATGCGCTCGGTGAACCGATCGCGAGCGCCGATGCCGAGGCGCATATCTTCGGCATGGTGCTGCTCAACGACTGGAGCGCGCGCGACATCCAGCAATGGGAATACGTACCGCTCGGCCCGTTCAACTCGAAGGGCTTCGCGACCACGATCTCGCCGTGGATCGTCACGCTCGACGCGCTCGAACCGTTCCGCGTCGCGCAGCCGCTGCAGGAGCCGCAGCCGCTCGCGTATCTGCGCCACGAAGGCGAGCACGCGTTCGACATCCATCTCGAAGTGACGCTGCGGCCGCAACATGCGCGCGAGGCGAGCACGATCACGCGCACCAACTTCAAACACATGTACTGGACGATGGCGCAGCAGCTCGCGCATCAGACGGTATCGGGCTGCAATACGCGGGTCGGCGATCTGATGGGCTCGGGGACGATCAGCGGGCCGACCGATGATTCGTTCGGCAGCCTGCTCGAACTGACGTGGAACGGCAAGAAGCCGCTCGAACTGAAAGAGGGCGGCACGCGGGCGTTTATCGAGGACGGCGATGAGCTGACGCTGACCGGATGGTGCCAGGGCGACGGCTATCGGGTCGGCTTCGGGCGCTGCGCGGGCGAGATTCTGCCGGCGCGCTCGTAAGTGCGGCAAGCAGTACGGGGAACAGGCGAGGGCCGGCATGGTGTGCCGGCCCTCTTCGTTTATGGACGCCGGGCCGCGCGCGAACTCGCGCGCCGCGTTCGTCAACCGCCGCTCAGCAGTCCGAACACCGCCACGCCCTTCGTGGTCCCCACATACACCTTGCCGTTCGCAATGGTCGGCGTGATGAACTTGTTGCCCGCGCCGAACTGATCGCGGGTGCCCATCTGATTGCTGTTGTACAGCTCGGCGAGCGTGACCGGATCGAACGCATGCAGCGCGGCGACGCTGCCGTTTTCGGCGGCCCACACGATGCCGTTCGCGCTGCCGTTCGCCGAGATGCCCGGCGTCGTGCCCGGGTACGGGAAGCTCATCGCGCTCTGCGCGGTGGGCGTCGTCGACAGCAGCGCGTTGGTTAGCGTGAATGCCTTCAGATGATCGCCGACCGAGCCGAAGTAAACGCGGCCGTTGAAATACGCGGGCATGCCGAACTCGCCGCCGACCAGTTGCGCGGCGATCTCCTGATGGATGTTGTCGCCCGAAGGATTGAATTTGCCCATCGAGTCGCGATTGACCACGTAGATGATGTTGTCCTTGCCGGCGCCGAGCGCGAGGTGCTGCACGGCGCCGCTCGCGTCGGCGAGGTCGGGCAGCACGAGCGCGCCGCCCGAGCCGAGATCGATGTCGTCGCGCGCTTCGTTGACGACGTTCGACATCGCGAAGTAGTCGGTCACGGTCAGACCGTTGGTCGTGCCGATCTTCAGGAAAGCGTTGCCGAAGTCGCTCTGGTTCGGAAAGCCGGCTGAGGTGAGCGTGGTGTCGAAGGTGCCGTTCGCATCGAGCAGATAGATCGACGAGCCGTCCGACGCCGGTCCCGCGCCGCTCATCCAGATCGCGCCGCCGAGGCCGTTCGGCGTCACGTTCAGCACGTTGTTCTGGCGCAGCGTGCCGGCGTCGTAGCCGATGATCCAGCCGGTGTAGCCGCCCTTGTCGCAGTGCGAGGTCCACGACGTGTACAGCGTGCCGCCCAGCAACAGCAGGGCCGCGCGCTCCGCGTACAGCGCCGGTGTGAACGACATCGTGCCGTTGATATTGCCGGCGCCGGTCCCGCGATAGGTCGCGGCGACTTCGGTGGGACCGTTCAGCAGTTCGGCGCCGGTCGCGAGGTCGAGCGCGTGAACCCGGTGATGGTAGCCGCCACTCGCGTCCTTCGACATCGCGACCACGTAGATCGCCCCATGCTCGCCGCGCGAACGGTCGATTACCGGCGTCGAGGTGATGCCGATCGTCGTGACGATCTGGCTGCAGCCGAGATCGTCGCTGGGCGTCTCGCCGGTGTTCAGCGTGCGCATTTGCCAGAGCGTCGCGCCGCTGTCGGCGTCGAATGCGTAGACGCTGTCGTTTTCGGTCGCGACGTACAGCACGTTGTGCGTGCCGCCCGCGATCGCCAGCGCGCCAACATAGAGCGGTTGCGCGTCGACCTTGCCGTCGACGCTGAAAAAGCCGAGCTTGCCGAACGTCGAAGAATTCACGTTCGCGGGCGTGAGGGTGGTTTCGTTCAGGTTCTGCCCGGTGCGGGCGATATCGTTGTGGTAGGTGAGCATGTCGTGCGTGGGCGATACCGTGGTGCCGCCCGACGCTGGGCCCGAGGCGGGGTTGCCGGCGTCGGTACTGCCGGTGTTGGTGCCCCCGCTGCCGGTCCCCGCGCTGCCGCTGCTGGCGCCGCCTGGCGCACTCGCTCCCGCGGCGGCGCCGCCGGCACCGCCGCCGGTGCCCGCTGCGGTCCCTGAGCCGCCTGCGCCTCCGCCGCCGCCGCCGCAGTTCGCGGCCGCGATCGCGGCGATCAGAACCGCCGCGCCTAACAGGCAGGCACGACCCAACACGCGCACAGTGACCATGACGGACTCCCGATTGCTTGCGGCGCGCGGCCGAAACTTCGCGGTTTAGCGAAACGCCGCGCGACGTGGGAGCAAGGTTAGCACCGGGCGTCTGGCGCGCAACGCCAGCCGTTAGTGTGGATTCGTCAATTGGTGGGGGCGGGTATCGGCCGGCGCCTCTCCCACCACACCGCTCCCAGAAACGCGAGCGCCGCGCACAGCAGCACGCCGACCATCGCATCGTCACCGACGCTTTTCATCAACGCGCCGGCCACCAGCGGCCCGCCGAAGCTCGCGGCACTCCACGACGCGCCGATCAGCGAACTCGCCGACACCAGCGCGACCCCGCGAAAACGCTCGCCGCACGCGACCAGCGATAGCGTATAGATCGCCCCCGCCGCCGCGCCGAGCACGAACAGCAGCGGCCAGCGCAGCCATGGCGAGCCGACCGCCCACGGCAGCAGCGGCAGCAACGCGACCACCACGATCGCGCAGCCGATATGCACCCGCTCGCGCCCGAGCCGGTCCGCGAGCCAGCCGATCGGGAACTGCATCGTCGTATCGCCGAGCAGCAGCGCCGACGCGAACAGCACAGCGACTTCGCTGGGGATGTCGTGCGCCATCGCGAACAGCGGCAGCAACGACAGCGCGATCGTATCGAACAGCGCGAAAAAGCCGGTGCCGATCACGAGCGCGGGCATTTGCGGCAACACGCGACGCCAGCCGCCGTGCTCGGCGTGCTCGTCGCTGGAGCCGTGCGGCATGCCGCGCAGCGTCGCGAGCAGCGGCAACGCGAGCAGGAAAATCGCGCCGCACAACAGGAAGCGCCCATGCGTGTAGCCGGCGATCTGGCTCACCAGCACCGGCCCCGACATCTGAAACAACGTGAAATTGGTCGCGTAGATCGCGATCACGCGACCGCGCGATGCATCGTCGGCAAGCTGGTTGACCCACGCTTCACTGATCGTGAACAGCAGCATCAGCGCCGCGCCGCACAGCACGCGCAGCAGCGCCCAGAGCCACAGATCGGTGGTGAACTGCATCAGCGCGGTCGCGCACGCGACCACCAGCACCGCGCCGACGATCACCTGGCGGCCGCCGCAGCGCGCGGCGATCCAGCCGGCGAGCGGCACGATCGCGAGACCGCCGCCGGCCTGAGCGGCGGTCAGCAGGCCGACCACGTCGGTGCCGTAGCCCGCTTGCGTGAGCGCCAACGCGGTAAGCGGCAGGGTCGCGCCGCTGCCCAGGCCGACCACGGCGACGCTCAGAATCAACGCGAGGAAATCGCGGGTGAAGATGACTTTCATCGGCGGGGATGCTACTACGGGCGAAGGGGGCGTGCATCCTGCCGAGACGGATTTTGTAATTCGACGGGCCCCTAACGACGCGCCGGCATCGTCAGACCGTCCACGCGAATCTGCGCGAGGCGCTTGTCTTCAGCAACGCCTACCGCCAGCGTCGACGCAATCCCGTACCAGGCGGACGCCGGTCCCCACGAGAAATAGAGGGTGCCGCCGCTAGGTTCGTAGAACACCTGCGGCGCATCGAGGTCTGCGGCGTGTCCGTGCGCGTCGAATTCAGCATCGATGTGCGGCGTGACTGTGGTCGGGTCCGCCAACCGGGTCCCGCATGCGATCCACTGCTCGGGATTCGTGTAAAAGTCCAGGCCGATAAGCCGGCGTTCCCGGTCGAGCAGCATCGATAGTGTGCCGGCGGTCAGAACGTAAGACGGCGCGGCAATACCGAGCTGCGCGTCCAGTTTGTCACTGAGGCGGCTTTGTGGCGGATGTGCCGGCGAGTAGTGCACCTCGCACGACACGGTCGAACTTTCTTCGTCCCAGTGCGCAGTGGCGCGGGTGCTGGTAGCGGGGGCGGTCGTATGGACGGTGACGGGCTTCATCGAATGGGTCTGTAGACGAAGTGGAGAATGGTGTGATCGCTTTCCCGCACGACGACTTCGGGTCGATAAGGCATACCGTTGCGAGTAATCGGATAGGTGTATTGAAACACGCCCCTATGCCCTGCGGGGTCGACGCTACGTTTGCCGTATTTCATCGCAAGACGAAGGATATGGACGGGAACGTGCCGCGCAGGATTTTGCATATGCGCGAGCGGAGCGGCGGCAAAACGTATCGGCTGCCGGGTCAGCGCCCTGTACCGGGTGCGCAGGCCCGACAGCGTTGTCTGGCCGATCGCGGAACCAAGGCCTCTCAGCCCCCACCTCGTGACGCTCCAGGTGCCGGCTTTCCAGATGCCTCCCACCACAAACAGTACGTCGAAAGGATCGATCAGCGGAGCTTCGAGCGGCTTTTCGCTGAGCGATTCCCGGCCGTCCAAAGAGTAGATGCGAAATACGCCGCTTATTTCGTGCTGGTATCCAATGATGCAGTCGAGCTCGTCGTCGTAAATAGGTTTGGCATCACGCGGAACGGTGGGAGGCCGCGCATCGAAAAGCCCCGTGGCGCGTGGCTGGTTTCCGCTCCAGACGAACGACGATTCGGTGGCTGTGTAAGCAAAAGGTGTGGACATCTTCGGCTGGTCTCGCTGGACGTGGGATGGATGGTGGCGGTAACGATTCTTCGTTGCTGCCTGACGCGTTCAAGCGTCGCCCTCGAGCCTGGATGTATTGATTATTGTTCGGGCAACATAACACGGCAGCCAGCGCGCCAGTGCGCCGAACCGCTGACCGCAATAGCTGTATTACCGGGGAAGCGAGAGGGCCAGCCGATGGTGGCCAGTTCCGCGGAAAGCGAGATCTGTTGCAGATCGTTTCCGTTCGCTGGCTAAAAATTACCTCAACCGGGCGCACTCCGGTCCTGCTTCCAATTGCAGGAAGCCATCACGCCTGGCCGCATCGCCGCGGCGAACACCTTGCCGCGGACCTACACGACCGCAAACAAAGGCAAATGAAGCGGTCAGACCGTCCGCCATCGCGAACAGCCCGCAATCCGCAAACTTACCCCGCCACGGCCATCCGCCTTTCCATCGACACCGACCACAGCGTCAACAACAACGCCCCAATCGAAGTCGCGACGCCGACCCACGGCAGCGTCGTCAGCGGCGCGCCGGCGCCGATCGCCATTCCGCCCAGCCATGCGCCGGTCGCGTTGCCGAGGTTGAACGCGCCCTGGTTCAGCGTCGACGCCAGATTCGGCGCGTCGCTCGCGCGATCGACGATCAGCATCTGCAGCGGCGGCACGATCGCGAACGCGAGCACGCCCCACACGAACACCGTCAGCATCGCCGGAATGCGCGCGTGCATCGTGCCGGCGAACACGCACAGGATCACCACGATCGCCATCAGGAACGCGATCAGCGACGGCATCAGCCGCCAGTCCGCGAGCTTGCCGCCGAGCGTGCTGCCGACCGTCAGGCCCAGGCCGAACAGCAGCAGCACCAGCGTGACCGCGTGCGGCGTGAAGCCGGTCACGTCTTCGAGAATCGGCGTGATGTAGGTGAACGTCGAGAACAGGCTCGCCGACGCCAGCACGCTGATGCCGAGCACCATCACCACCTGCGGGTTCTTCAGCACGCCGAATTCGCGCACGAGGCTTGCCTTCTGCATCTCGATCTTCGCGGGCAGGCACACGGCGAGCGCGAGCGATGCGAGTACGCCGATGCCGGTCACCGCCCAGAACGTCGCGCGCCAGCCGACCGCCTGCCCGAGCGCGGTGCCAAGCGGCACGCCGAGCACGTTGGCGAGCGTGAGGCCGGTGAACATCAGCGCGATCGCCTGCGCGCGCCGGTTCGGCGCGACCAGTCCCGCCGCGACCACCGAGCCGATGCCGAAGAACGCGCCGTGGCAGAACGCGGTGACGATCCGCGCGGCCATCAGCACCGCGTAGCTGGGCGCCACCGCGCACAGCAGATTGCCGACGATGAACACGCCGATCAGGCTCATCAGCGCCTTCTTGCGCGGCATGTTGGCGACCGCGATCGCGACGATCGGCGCGCCGATCGTGACGCCGAGCGCATACGCGGACACCAGCATGCCGGCGGCCGGAATCGACACCGCCAGATCGCGCGCGACGTCGGGCAGCAGCCCCATGATGACGAACTCGGTGGTACCGATTCCAAACGCGGCAACGGCGAGGGCAAGCAGGGGCAAAGGCATGGTGATGATGGGATGGTGACGCGGGAGGCGGCGCGAACCAGGGAGCGCCGGGCGGCGCGCGGACGTCGTTGAAGCGGGAGCGACAACGCCTGCGCCGGATCAGGGCAAAACAGTAGGGGATTCTACCTAACTCAAAACTGGCGTGCGGGCCGTCGCGGGGGCTGTTGTTTTTTGCGGAAAGGGACGGCTCAGTGGCCAACGCCCGCGAACAGCACGGCGACGTCGGCCGGCTCGCGCAGTGCCGACCACGCGCGTTGCGCGCTGGTGTCCACAGGGATGTCGCGGTAGATCGTAGCCATCGCCGTGCCTCCTTTCACTTCACTGATCAAACCCCGTCCCATGGCGCCCCGCGCCATCGAGAAACCGCACCGCGCCCGCCACCCCTTCCGCGAACACCGCCGCATAACCGCCCGCGCCTTCGCGCCGCAGCGCTTCGGCGAAATCGTCGAGCGCGCTGTTCTCCAGCGCCGAACGGCGGTCGGCGAGCAGCGCCGCCTGCGGCAACGCCGCGAGTTCGGCCGCCAGCTGCTCGGCCGCCGCGCGCGCGGTGCCGTGCGGCACCACCCGGTTGGCGAGGCCGAACGCGAGCGCCTCGCTGGCATCGATCGCGCGGCCGCTCAGGATCAGATCGAGCGCGCGCGACAAGCCGATCAGCCGCGGCAGCCGGACCGTGCCGCCGTCGAGCAACGGAATCCCGATGCGCCGGCAGAACACCCCGAGCACCGCGTCTTCCTCGACCACCCGCAGATCGCAGAGCGCGGCCAGCTCCAGGCCGCCGGCTACCGCATGGCCGGCGATCGCCGCGATCACCGGTTTGCTGAACGCCATCCGTGTCGGTCCCATCGGACCGGGGCCGCTGCCGTCGGCATGCACCTCGTTGCGGCGCGCGTCGTCGGCGAGCGCGGAGAGGTCCGCGCCCGCGCAAAACGTGCCGCCCGCACCGAACAGTACCGCCGCCCGCCAGCCGGGCTCCGCCTCGAAGCGGCTGAACGCGGCGCGCAACGCATCGGCCATCGGCCGGTCCACCGCGTTACGCCGCGCGGGACGATCGAGCACGATTGTTGCTATGCCTTGTTCGTCGTTCGATTCGATCCGCACGTGGTCGTTGAAATGATGGGTAGTGGTCGTCGTCATAAGTATTGAAGTTCGGTGCTCGACTGTCGTAATCCACGGTATGTCGCAGCACTTTTATGCCGCGCAATTAATCGGGGACGTTGACATGCTTCTTTCACATTCGACTCGTAGCGTTAGCGCTCTATTTTTACGCTGGCGACTGTTCGCCGGCTTGCCGAGTCTGCCTTTGTCCTTGCCCCTGCCAACTTCATCGCCGGCCGCCGCGCCGGGCTGCGCCGAAATGGTGTGGACCGTCCCGTTGCATGAGCATTCATGGTACGACCACGTGCGCCTGAAGCGCGTGTTCGTCACCGACGGCACCCGTCATCAGGTCGTGCTCGTCGATCTGCGCAAGCTGCTGCTGTGCGCGGATCGCGACAACACCGATTACGTGCTCAAGCCGGTCGCCGAATGGCACTCGGGCAAGGTGCGCGGCATTCGCGAGTTTCTCGATCCCGACAGCGCGCGCATCCCTCAGATGCCGTACGTGACGATCTCGACGCGGCGCGCGCCGGGGCTGCTTGGCTGGATCGGCATCGAGCGCGAGGGGGTGGTGTCGTTTCGCAACGGCCAGCATCGCGCGCGCTATCTGGCCGACGCGGGCGCGCGCTGGTGCCCCGTCGAGGTTCACGAGCGCGAGGCGAGCCTGCTGCGCGAGTTGTGCGGCGCGGCCGACGACGCCCGCACGGTGATTCGCGCGACCCAGCTGGGCGGCGACAGCCGCGTCTAGTAGTGCGACGGCCGGCGTGGCCGGCCGCTTGCTTTGTCCGTCATCCCGCCCGCACCACGTTGCGCGGCGTGCCCGCCTGCCACGCCGCGACGTTCGCGAGCGTGGTCTGCGCGATCTCGGTCATCGCCTCGCGCGTGAAGAACGCCTGATGCGCGGTGACGATTACGTTCGGGAACATCAACAGCCGCGCGAGCACGTCGTCCCGCAGCGGCAGATTCGAGTGATCCTCGAAGAAGATCCCGCCTTCCTCCTCGTACACGTCGAGCCCGAGGTGGCCGAGCTGGCCGTCCTTCAACGCGCCGATCAGCGCGTTCACCTCGACGAGCCCGCCGCGGCCGGTGTTGATCAGCATCGCGCCGCGCTTCATCTTCGCGAGCGCGGCGGCGTCGATCAGGTGATAGGTATCGGACAGCAGCGGGCGGGGTGCGCGCGCGGCAGGCGGCGATTTAGCGCGAGGATCAGCGTCTCCAGTGTGGCCGCAGTGACCTGATCGTTGACGAACGGACACACCACCTCGTAGCCGTGCGCGAGGACCGCGGTGTCGCTGTCGAGATTGGCTTCCAGAAAATGCAATTCGTAGCCGTGTCCGGCGTTCGCTTCCGTAAAGGTGTCGTTGTCGTATTGACGGCTGCTAAATAGCATGATGCGCATATCGGGCTCCGAAATGGCGGGTTTCGAATGTTTGGCGACGGAGGCTTTCAGAATCAAAAATCATATTGACAGCGTCATTCAACTGCAATATCGGTTGACAAGTATTCCGAATCAAAGCGCGTCGAGCGCACTTCGCATCGCGTCACGTCGCACGCTTCGAGCTTTACGCGTCAGCAGGAATCATTCGGTATCAGGCGGTTCGATACGGTTTTTCGAGCACTAGCGGCCTTGCTCTCTGCTTTATCAACCTGTTAATCGGCGGTCCTACATGATTGGCGAATTGCTGAGGTCGCAGCCGGAAATCGCATTATTTACGTGTCTTGCGATCGGCTATCTGATCGGCTCGATCAGGCTCGGGCCGATTCAGCTCGGCGGCGTGTGCGGCACGCTGATCGTCGCTCTGGTGCTCGGGCAAAGCGGCGCGCGCCTCGCGCCCGATCTGAAGAACATCGCATTCGCGCTGTTCATCTTCGCGCTCGGCTTGACCGGCGGTCCGCAGTTCTTCGCCAATATCGGCCGCGGCTGGCGCTACGGCGTGCTGTCGCTGATCGAAATCGTCGCGGTGCTCGCGCTGATCATGATCGCGGTCAGCGTGATGCGGCTCGACGCCGGCACCGCGGCGGGCTTGCTGGCGGGCGCGGCGACCGAGTCGGCGGTGATCGGCACCGCCTCCGAGGCGATCGCGCGGCTCGGTCTCGGCGATGCCGAAACGCTGCGTCTGCAGGCCAATATCGTGACCGCGTACAGCGTCAGTTATCTGTTTGGCCTGATCACGATCGTGCTGTTCACGAGCCAGTTCGCGCCGCTGCTGCTGCGCGTCAATCTGCGCGACGAGGCCGAGCGGGTGTGGCGCAAGCTCGGCGGCGCGGGCGCGTTCAGCGAAGGCCAGCGCGCGGCCGCGCCGGCGCTGGTCGGCCGCGCGCTGCGCATCACGGGCGGCGCCGGGCTCGGCGTGCGCGAGCTGGAAGAACAGTACGGCTACAACCTGACGGTCGAGCGTATCGAGCGCGCCGGCGCGAATCTGCCGGTCGAGCCGCAAGTGCGTGTCGCGGCCGGCGATCTGGTGCTGCTGGCCGGGCGCCGCGCGGCGGTCGTCGAAGCGGCGGCGCGGCTCGGCGACGAAGTGGCCGGCGGCGCGTTTGGCGAGCTGTCCGTCGAACGTGTCGATGTCGTGCTGACGCGGCCCGACGCGCACGGTATGACGGTCGCGCAACTGCGCGCGCAGGCCCAGCCGGAAAACGCGCGCGGCGTCTATATCGCGGCGGTCACGCGGCTCGAAGCGACGATTCCCGCGCTGCCCGGCACCGAACTGAACCGCGGCGACGTGCTGACGCTGGTCGGCGCGAAGGCCGATGTCGAGCGCGGCGCGAAGCGGCTCGGTTACGTGCTGCCGGCCACCGAGAAAACCGACTTCGTGTTTCTGGGCCTGGGCGTGCTGGTCGGGATGGCGATCGGGCGGCTCGGCGGCACGGTCGGCGGCGTCACGCTCGCGCTCGGCACCGGCGGCGGCTGTCTGCTGTCGGGGCTGCTGTTCGGCTGGATCCGCTCGCGCCATCCGCTGATCGGCTCGCTGCCGTCGGCGGCCGCGCAGATTCTGAAGGACTTCGGGCTCGCCACTTTCATCGCGGCGGTCGGACTGTCGGCCGGGCCGGACGCGATCAAGCTGGTGCGCGAGTACGGGCTCGCGCTGCCGCTTGCGGGAATTCTGATGGTGCTGGTGCCGGGGCTGCTGTCGTTGTGGATCGGCCACGCGTTTCTGAAGCTCGAAGCGCCGATGCTGCTCGGCGCGATCGCGGGCCAGCAGTGCAGCACGCCGGCGATCAGCGCGCTGGTCGGCGTCGCCGGCAACTCGACGCCGGTGCTCGGCTACACGATCACCTACGCGCTGTCGAACATCCTGCTGCCGCTGATGGGCCCGGTGGTGGTCGGCCTCGCCGGCAAGCTCGGCTAGTCCGGCTAGTCCGGCGCGCGGGCCGGGCCGGTTGTGCGCGAGCCGCGGCAGGCACGCAGGCATCCGGCAACTGCATAACGAAAGAAGGTGGAACTCAAGGCGGCCGCGCTACGAGCGCGCGCCGCCCCGGCTAACCGGCACTGCCAACCAATCGACGAGGGCATGATGGACTGGCTACACAGCATCTTTCACAAATCCCCCGAGATGGCGTTGTTCCTGTCGCTCGCGGCGGGCTACTTCATCGGCCAGATCAACTTCGGCAAATTCCAGCTGGGCGGGGTCGGCGGCTCGCTGCTGGCGGCGGTCGTGATCAGCCAGGCAGGCGTGACGATCGACAACGGCGTGAAGTCGGTGATGTTCGCGGTGTTCATCTACGCGGTCGGCTACGACTCCGGGCCCGGCTTCTTCAACTCGCTCAATCGCAAGACGCTGCGCGAGATCGCGATGGCGGTGTTCCTCGCGGTCAGCGCGCTGATCACCGTGGTGGTGTGCGCGAAGCTGTTCCATCTGAACAAGGGGCTCGCGGCCGGACTCGCGGGCGGCGCGCTGACCCAGTCGGCGATCATCGGCACCGCCGGCGACGCGATCGCGCGGCTCGGACTGCCGGCCGAGGAGGTCAAGTCGCTGCAGTCGGACGTCGCGATCGCGTACGCGGTGACCTACGTGTTCGGCTCGCTCGGCGCGATCATCGTGTGCGTGAACATCCTGCCGAAATTCATGGGGCAGGGCCTGCGCGAGGCGTCGCTCGAAGCGGAGCGCGAGCTATCCGCGGGCGGGCCGTCGCGCGGGCCCGGTCAGGTGCTGGCGTTGCCGGAACTGGTTGGGCGTGCTTACAAAATCGACTTCAGCGCCGGCAAGACCGTCAAGGCGGTCGAGTCGCTGCACGAGGACGGCCTGACGATCGAGCGCATCAAGCGCGGCGGCCAGCCGCTCGAGCCGGCGCCCGACGTGGTGCTGCGAGCCGACGACATCGTGCTGGTGGTGGGCCGCCGCGAGGCCGTGGTCGCGTTCGGCGCGCACGGCAACGAGGTCGGCGACGCGGAGGATTTCGGCGCGGTGATGCAAACGCGCGAAGCGGTGTTCACGCGCAAGGGAATGAATCACACGACGATCGCCGCCGCCCGCGCGATGCTCGATCGCGACCTGCGCCACGGCGTCTACGTGCAGAGCGTGTCGCGCGCCGGGCAGCCGCTACCGGTGCTGCCGGAAACCGAGTTGCAGCACGGCGACGTGATCACCTTCTACGGCTCGCCGAAAGACACCAAACGCGCGGTCGAGGCCGCCGGCTACGAGTTGCCGTACAGCAACAAGACCGACTTCATCTACATGGGCGTCGGTCTCGTGATCGGTCTGCTGATCGGGCTGATCGTCGTCAACGTGGGCGGCGTGCCGCTCACGCTCGGCTCGGGCGGCGGCTGTCTGCTCGCGGGCCTGCTGTTCGGCTGGATGCGCGGCAAGCATCCGATGTACGGCGCGATGCCGTCGGCCGCCTCGCAGTTGTTGAAGGACTTCGGGCTCGCCGCGTTCGTCGCGGTGGTCGGGCTGAACTCGGGCTTGCAGGCGGTCGTGACGGTCAAGCAGAGCGGCGTGACGATCTTCCTGCTCGGCGTGTTCGTCACGCTGTTTCCGCTGCTGCTGACGATGCTGTTCGGCCGCTACGTGCTGCGCTACAACAACGCGGCGATCCTGGCCGGCGCGCTGTCGGGCTCGCGCAGCGCGAACCCGGCCTTCGGCGGCGTGCTCGACAAGGCCGAAAGCGCGGTGCCGACCGTGCCGTTCGCGATCACCTATGCGATCGCCAACGTTGCGCTGACGCTGCTCGGCCCGCTGGTGGTCGGGCTGGTGTAAGCGTCTTTACCTCTTCATTGGAGAACCCATCATGGCAAAAGAGAAGGGCGAGAAGAAACGCCCGGACGCGGCGGCGCAGGCCGGTCTGGCCGCGCTGAGTCCGTTCGAGCTGAAGGACGAACTGATCAAGGCGGCGGGCGGCGGCGCGGTCGAGCGGCCGGCGAACGTCGCGATGCTCAATGCCGGCCGCGGCAATCCGAATTTTCTCGCGACGATCCCACGCCACGGCTTCTGGCAGCTCGGCCTGTTCGCGATGCGCGAGTCGGAGCGCTCGTTCGCATACCTGCCCGAGGGCGTCGGCGGCTTTCCGCGCCGCGACGGTCTGGAAGAGCGCTTCGACCTGTTCCTGCGCGAGAACCGCGGGGTGCCCGGCATCGACTTTTTGCGCGGCGCGGTGTCGTACGTGCGCGACCAGTTGGGGCTGTCGGCCGGCGACTTCCTGTACGAGATGTGCGAAGGCATTCTGGCGTCGAACTACCCGGTGCCCGACCGCATGCTCAAGCTGTCCGAAATCATCGTCGGCCAGTACCTGCGGCGCGAGATGATCGGCAAGCATCCGTTCGTCGGTGAATTCGACATCTTCGCGGTCGAAGGCGGCACCGCGGCGATGACCTACATCTTCAACACGCTGCGCGAGAACCATCTGATCAAGGCCGGCGACACGATCGCGCTCGGCATGCCGATCTTCACCCCGTACATCGAGATTCCGCAGTTGAACGACTATCAGCTCAAGGTCGTCAATCTCGAAGCCGATGTCGCGAAGGACTGGCAGTACTCGAAGCAGGAACTCGACAAGCTGCGCGATCCGAAGGTGAAGGCGTTCTTCCTCGTCAATCCGAGCAATCCGCCGTCGGTGCGGATCGACGACGAAAGCCTCGAATATATCGCCGACATCGTGCGGGAACGCCCCGACCTGATTCTGCTCACCGACGACGTGTACGGCACCTTCGCCGACAACTTCGTGTCGCTGTTCGCGCTCGCGCCGAAGAACACGATCCTCGTCTATTCGTATTCGAAGTATTTCGGCGCGACCGGCTGGCGCCTGGGCACGATCGCGACCCATCGCGACAACGTGCTGGACCGGCTGATCGGCGAGTTGCCGGCCGAGCAGAAGAAGCAGTTGCACCATCGCTACGAATCGATCACGACCGAGCCCGACAAGCTGAAGTTCATCGACCGGCTGGTGGCCGACAGCCGCACTGTCGCGCTCAATCACACGGCCGGTCTGTCGACACCGCAGCAGGTGCAGATGGTGCTGTTTTCGCTGTTCTCGCTGATGGACACGCCCGACGCGTACAAGAACGCGCTCAAGCGGCTGATCCGCAAGCGCAAGCAGGCGCTCTACGAAGAGGTCGGCATCTCGTTTCACGACGACGATCCGAATCAGGTGGACTACTACACGATTCTCGACATCGAGTTCCTCGGCGAGCGGGCGTTCGGGCGCAAGTTCGTCGACTGGCTCAAGGAGAACACCGAGCCGACCGAGCTGCTGTTCCGGCTTGCGCGCGAGGCGCGCGTGGTGGTGCTGCCCGGGCGCGGCTTCGGCACCCAGCATCCGTCGGGACGGGTGTCGCTCGCCAATCTGAACGAGGCCGACTACCGGCAGATCGGCCGCGCGATCCGCCGGCTGATCGAGGAATATGTCGAGCGCTTCAACGCGGCGACCGGCGAAAAGCTCGACAAGACGCGCGTGAAGTGACGCAACTGTACCGGCGGCCCGGACGGTACGGTATCGGGCGGCGCCGGTTGCATGGTACTTGCGCAATCGCGTGGTTAGGTGAATGATCGGCCGGACGGCCTCGCGGGCTTCATCGCCGCGAGGCCGTTTGTTCCTTTGCGCTCGTTCCTTTGCGTGGGTTCCTCCGCACCAGACCCTTCACCCGTACCGATCATGCCGATTTCCACCACCACGACCCTCGCTTCGTCCGTCCCCTGTCCGGTTGTCGAATCGCTCGACGCCATCCTGCCCGAAGAGCCGCTGCTGATGATGGGCGCCGGTCCCGTGCCGATTCCCGCCGCGGTCGCCAAGGCCAATGCGATCGTGATCAACCATCTGGGCAGCACGATGGCGAAGGTGGTGAACCAGGTGAAGACGATGGCGCGCTACGTGTTCCAGACCGAGTCGAAATGGGTGCTCGGCGTCGCCGGCCCCGGTTCCGCGGCGATGGAAATGGCGATTTCGAACCTCGCTTGGGAAGGCACCCGCGTGCTGTGCATCAAAAACGGCTTCTTCAGCGACCGCATGGGCGAGATGGGCCGGCGCGTCGGCGCGCGTGTGAGCACGCTCGAAGTGGCCGACCGCAGCGTCGTGAGCGTCGAGCAGGTCGCCGAAGCGATTCGCCGCGAGCGTCCCGAGATGGTCACGATGGTGCAGGGCGAAACCTCGAACACGGTGTGGAACCACCACCTGAAGGAGATCGCCGCGCTCGCGCGGGAAGCCGGCGCGCTGGTGATCGTCGACGCGGTCTGCACGCTCAGCACGATGCCGCTGGAGATGGACGCGTGGGGCATCGACGCGGTGATCACCGGCGGCCAGAAAGGCTTGTCGTCGATTCCCGGCGTGTCGCTGATCGCGTTCTCCGAGGCCGCGTGGGCGCGCGTGAAAGGGCGCACCGCTCCGAATACGCACTGGTGTCTTGACGCGTCGCTGGCCGAAAACTTCTGGCACAACGCCGGCTATCACTACACCGCGCCGGTGTCGGGCGTGCTCGCGCTGCACGAGGCGTTGCGGCTGGTCTGCGCGGAGACGCTCGAAAAACGCTTCGCGCGTCACCTGAAATGTTCGCTCGCACTGCAGCAAGGGGTCACCGCGCTCGGCCTGCAACTGTATGCGCCTGAGCATTGCCGGCTCAATTCGGTGATCGGCATCGAGATGCCCGCCGGCCCGAGTCCGGCCGAAGTCTGCGCGCATATTTCTCGGCAGCACGGCGTGGAGATCGCCGGTTCGTTCGGTCTGCCGATCGTGCGGATCGGCCAGATGGGCGAACAGTGCCGCGAGCACAACCTGTTTCGCACCGTGCACGCGCTCGGCCGCACGATGATCGACCTGGGCGTCAAGGTCGATCTGCCGGCCGGCGTCGCGGCGCTCGAACGAGGTTTATCGGAAGGCAAATAAAAACGTTTCGATCACGCGCGCCGCGGAGGCAATTTCGCGGCGCGGCTTTGTGCGTTCCAGCACTTTATAGTCGGATAAGGAAGTCGTATTCCGCCATTATCGCGTGGCGTTAATCGCGCGCTTCTCCATGCTTTTACATAACAATTAAGCATTCCTCCGAAACCCTTACGGCGTAAGGATCTGGGCCTTTTCGTCGGGATTTAACGTTTTCTTACTTTTGCTTGCCCTCTGTGCGCCGCCGCACGTATTCCGTCCCGGTGGAAACGTAGAGTAATTCACGTCGGGAGCAGCGCAATGCTCCCGCTGCGGTAATCGAAAAGCTCATGTTCGACACACGGCGCGTGGCCGAACGCGCCTGCCGCGCTCATGCAGGATTTCGCCGATACAAAAAAGCAGGAAACGCCAAAGCGCCCCCGCGAGGCGACAAAACGGGTTTCTATCCAATTCGACTTTCGATCGCGTGGTTTCTCGAAGCCTGGCTTCGAGGGATCACACACGTACGAAGCAAGGAAATCGAGACTATGGCGAGTGCATACGATGCAGAGCAATCGGCTGGGGTAATCGTTGGTGCGGAATTGAATGGACTGGGGGTCGCGCGTTCGCTAGCGCAGGCTCATGTGCCGGTTGTGGCTGTGGATACGAGAACGCGCGCGGGGACCTGGTGCCGCCATGTTCACGCGCATCAGGTGAAAAGCTTTGTCGGCAAGGTATTCGTCGACGAGATGATCGAACTGGGCAAACGCTTCGATCGTCCGCCGGTGCTGATTCTGACCGACGAAGACGCGGTTCATGCGGTGTCGGAAAACCGCGAGCTGTTGTCGCACTGGTTTCGCTTCCGCCTGCCGGTCGACGATACCGTGAAGATGCTGTCGAGCAAGGCGCGCTTTCATGAATTCGCGCAGCAGCATCACTTTCGGGTCCCGCATTCGGTGGTGCTCGACAGTCTCGGCGACATCGAGCGGCTGGCCGAATTGCGTTACCCGTGCGTGCTGAAACCGGACGACAAGCGCAACGTGCTGCGCGGCGAGAAGGACCGCGCGGTGCGCGTCGACACGCTGGCCGCGGCGCGCGCGATGGCGGTCGCGATGCTTGCGACGCCGGGCGGCATCATCGCGCAGGAATGGATCGAAGGGCCTGACAGCAACATCCATTTCACGCTGTTTTACCGCGGCAGTGGCGGGCATATGGTCAGCATGTTCACCGGCCGCAAGGTGTTGAGTTCGCCCCCGGGCACCGGCAATACCGCGATCTGCGTGGCCGCGCCCGAGGCGCGCGAGCAGCTCGAGCCGCTCACGCGCGCGTTCGCGGAACAGGCCGGTTTCGAGGGGATGGGCAGCATCGAATACAAGTGGGACGACAACTACAACGAGTTTGTGATCGTCGAGCCGACGGTCGGCCGTACGGACTGGCAGGAGGAAATCGCGACGCTCTGCGGCGTCAACATTCCGCTCGCCGCGTACCGCCATGAACTCGGTTTGCCGCAGTTGCCGGAACGTCAGAGCCGGGTGCCGGTCGCGTGGCGCGCGACCTTCACCGACCGGCCGCCGCGCGAGTTGCTGAGCGCGCAGACGAAGATCGTCGACGGCTATTTCCGTTGGAGCGATCCGTTTCCGGCCTTGCAGCACTATGTGGTAATGAACCCGCTGCGACGGATGAAGCGCAGCCTGAAAAGAGCGCTCGGAGCGCCGCAATCGCGCCAGGCAAAAGCATGACTGGAGACCAGCAATGACCGATACGATCATTATCGGTGCGGGGCCGTATGGGTTGTCGTTGGCCGCGCATCTGAAAGCTGCGGGGATCGACCATCAGATCATCGGCGAGCCGATGGGCGCGTGGCGCCACTACATGCCGCCGGGCATGATGCTGCGCTCCGAAGCGTTCGCGTCGAGTCTGCAGGCGCCGCGCAGCGGCTTCACCGTCGAGGATTACTGCCGCCTCAAAGGGCTGGCGTACAGCGCGCTCGGGATGGCGCTGCCGCTCGAAACCTTCGTCGACTACGGTCTGTGGTTCCAGGCGAATCTGGTCGGCGAGACCCAGCAGGCCGACGTGCTGTCGCTGCGTCGGGTGGACGACGAATTCCAGTTGCTGCTGACCGACGGCCGCGCGCTCACCGCGCGCAAGGTCGTGATCGCGCTCGGCCTGAAGGGCTTCGCGCAAACACCGCCGCCGCTACAAGGGCTGCCCGCGCGCTATGCGTCGCATTCGGAGCGCTACGGCAATCTCGAATGGGCGAGCGGCAAGGACATTGCGATCGTCGGCGGCGGCCAGTCGGCGCTCGGCCTGTCCGCGCTGCTGCACGAACTGGGCGCGCGCGCGCACGTGCTGATGCGCGAAGACCTCGTGGTCTGGCATGAGCGGCCGCAGGGCGGCCGCCGTTTGCTGGCGCGTCTGAAGACGCCCGACGCGGGGCTCGGGCGCGGCTGGCGCTCGCTGTTTCTGTCGGAATGCCCGGGCCTGTTCCATCGGCTCGATCCGGCCCGGCGCCGCCTGATCATGGATCACTCGTATGGCGCGTCCGGCGCGTGGTGGCTGCACGACCGGGTGGTCGACAAGGTGCGGATCTCGCATCGCACGGTGGTGAACAGCGCGGCGATCGAAAACGAACGGGTCGTGCTGGACGTGCTGAGCGACGGCAGGCAGGAGCGGGTGAGCGCGGATCACGTGATCGCCGCGACCGGTTTTCGCACCGACATGCGCCAGCACGCGTTCCTGTCGCGGGAACTGGCGGAGGCGCTGTCGACCCAGGGCGGCATGCCCGAACTCAACTCGCACTACGAAACACGCGTGAGCGGCCTGTATGTGATCGGACCGGCGTCCGCGCACAGCTTCGGGCCGGTGATGCGCTTCGTGTATGGCACCAAGCACGCGTCGCCGACGGTGGCGCGCCATCTATCCGGCTCGCTGAAGGCGGATGCGCGGCAGCGCGCGCCTGCCCGCCGTCCGCGCGCCGCTGCCGGAGCATCCAGGTGAGCAAATCCAATGCAATGGGCGCCGGGAGCAGCCCGGCGATGGGCCCGCACGACGACTATCGCCGCAGCCGCATCAAACGTTTCAAGGGGCTCGTCAAGGAACTGCTGGCGGCCCTCGTGGTGGGCTCGGGGCTAGCGTGGCTCACGCGGGTGGCGCTGTGGCGCGACCGCGTCGCGGTGCTGCTCTATCACGATCCGGATCCGGCCACGCTCGATCGCCATCTGACCTATCTGAAGACCCTGTGCGAGCTGGTGCCGCTGACCGACGTCAGTGCGCCGAGCCGCGGCCGCCGCCGCGCGGCGATCACGCTCGACGACGGCCACGCCGGCAACGCGGCGCTGCTGCCGGTGTTCATCAAGCACAACGTGCGGCCGACCATTTTTCTGTGCAGCCGCATCGTCGGGCGCAACCGCAGTCACTGGTGGCTGCATCCCGGTTCGCTGCGCGCCGGTCACGAGCAGCTCAAGCAGATGACGAACCAGCAGCGTCTCGCCGCGCTGGCCGCGCAAGGCTACCAGCAGGACGGCGACGACCGCGCGACCGGTCTGTCGCTCGAGCAGATGCAGGCGATGCGCGCGCACGTCGACTTCCAGGCGCATACCCGCTTTCATCCGATCCTGACCAAATGCAGCGACGCCGAGAGCGCGACGGAAATCATCGAAAGCCGCCATGAAATCGAGGCGATGCTGCAGCAGCCGTGCGAGCACTTCGCGTATCCGAACGGCAACTACGGCGAGCGCGAAGTCGAACTGGTGCGCCGCGCGGGCTTCACGAGCGCGCGCACCTGCGATATCGGCTGGTGCGACCAGCGCAGCGATCCGCTGCGGCTGCCCACGATCATCATCGACGACCGCGCATCGACGCTGCGCTTTGCCGCGCAGCTGAGCGGGGTCGCGTTGTTTCTGCGGTATCTGAAAGCCGGCGGGGGCTGGCGCGGCAGGTTTCCGCAGTTCTGAACAGACAGTCCGTTCGCATCACCGTCCTGGCCTTCGGGTGACGGTTGCAGGGGCATTCGACAGGAGAGCAGCATGCAGCGTTGCCGGGTACTGGTGATCAACGATTTCGTCGAGAAGGGCGGTGCGGAAGTGGTCTATCAACAATGCGCGGCGCTGTTGGCCACCCTGCCGGGCGTCGAGGTCGAACGCTTCGACGACAGCCGGTTTTGCGCGCGCTCGACCAAGCTGACCCGGTCGTGGAACACGAGCGCCGCGCGCGCGCTGGAAAAGACGCTGCTGCGTTACCGGCCGCACCGGATCATGGTGCACAACTATCACAACCTGCTGTCGCCATCGATTCTCGCGGTGCTCGCGCGGCACCAGCGCGAGCTGCGCTACCTCGTGTATCACACCTGCCACGATTACCACCTCGTGTACTACAACCCGTCGCTGCAGTACTTCGATCGCCAGGGACACCCAATCATCCTGCCGCTCGACGCGCTGCGCACCCGCGCGGTGTTCATGTTGCGGCCGACCCCGAAGGGGCTGGTGCACGATCTGATGACCAAGGCCTGGTGGCACGCGATCCGGGCGATGTATCAGCCGGCTCGCGTGTTCGACAAGATCATCTGTCCGGGCGAGTTCATGGAGGAAGCGCTGCATCGCTGCGGGATCCGCAACACGGTGCTGGTGCGCAATCCGTCCGCAGTGCCCGACGCGCTGCCGCCGGTGGTGGTCCGCGACAAGCAGCGCTTCAATATCGCGTTCGTCGGCCGCATTTCGCCGGAAAAAGGCCTGCTGCAATTTCTGCAGCTCGCGCAGGCGACCGGCTTCGAGCGGATCGGCTGTATCGGCGTGTATGGCGACGGGCCCGATCGCGCGACGATCGAGCAGCGCTACGCGCAACTGATCGAGCAGCGCAAGCTGATCCTGTTCGGCAGCATGCCGCAGCAGCAGCTGTTTCCCGCGATCCGCGAGTTCGCCGATGCGATCGTGGTGTCGTCGGTGGGCGCGGAAAACGCGCCGCTGGTCGTGATCGAAGGGGCGATGCTGGGGCTGCCGGTGCTGATTCGCGACGGCGGCGCGATGGCCAATACCGCGGAAGGGGTCGGCAACAAGATCAAGTTCCACTTCGATCCGGCCAGCCTCACGCGCGCGCTCGACGAACTGGCCGTGCATCTGGCGGACGACACGAGAAGCTACAACGTCGGCGACTATCGGCCCGCGCATTACGCGCAGCGGCTCGCGGAAATCATGCACATCGGCGAGAAACCGGCCCCTTTGGTGGCAAGCGGCCGGCCGCCGCGCTTCGCCAATAATCCGCGTCCGGCGCCATAAAAGGTATTTGCAGATGATAGGAAAAATGACGTCGATAAAACGCGCGGTATTAGCCGCCAATCGCGTCATTTTTTAGTGCGGTATTCGTCTGAAGCAAGCGGCACCGGGTAATGGCTTTTGTGTGCGCTGCCGAACGTTGAAATCAGGGTAACTCTGAATAATATGATGGCCAGAGAAAGGCGTTATTCACGCGCTGAAGCGCGAAACGTGACACGGCAATAGCAACAAGCAATAGCAATGCCGCAAGCCCGGCGCCGACCCCGGTAATGGTCGGATTAATGGCCGGGAGAAGGCCAGTGGTTATCAAAACAGTGGTATGAGCAGGTCGTGACGTTGGCGCGACGACGCGCACGGGACTCGACTGAGCGGGGAAACTTCGTCACCAAGGCCCGGCACCCAGTCGATCCCACAAAAGAGCGTGGCCGCACGAGCGGCCACGGTGAAACGGGGAAATCCGGCAGTGAGCGCTCAGCGCACGCTGTACGGATCGGAGGTCTGGGGAGACGCGTAGGTCTGGTCTGAATTCCACAAATCGTTGCTGTAAGGGTCCGCCGGGTTTTTCGTGCGGGCAGGCTGACTGACGCGTGAACGTTTCTGTTTTGGCCGGCTGTTCTGAGTTTCCGTGTAGACGTTGGGCGCCACATAACGATTCTTTTTCGCGTACGCGAAATCCGGCGCCGAGCCGTAAAGCGTAGTGGCAGTGGAGCTGGCGGCATGAGGTTTCATCGCATCGAGCTGCGACTGTTTTTCGACATAGCGCGGTGCGTAAGGCGACGAGGCAGCGGATACCGTGCTTTGCGCGAAAGCGGCTGGAGCAGTAAGCAGTACCGGAATAATTGCGGCGAGTAGTTTTTTCATTTCGGTCTCCGTAAAAAGCGTGTGAAGCGATGTTATAGGAAAACCTCCTGAAATCGCATAGGTGTTTTTGAACAAGAAGCAATTGAAGTGGCGTCAATCGCCTGGTCCGGTTCGGTTCACACGGGGTGGAGCGCACGGAGCAGGTTTAACTGGATGCGGCAACGGCAGTCGATGACGAGGCGCAGCGCCTCGCGGCGCCGGTCGGAAGTGGCAACCGTCGAGACTTAGGGAGAACGCGCATGAACCCGAGCAGTGCACCGTTCGATAGCCGGAACAACAACAGCGAACATCCGCCGGCAGGCTTCGCGAATTATCTGGATGCGCTGTACGACAATCGCAAGCTGATTGCGATCACCACCGCGGTCGCGCTCGCGCTCGGCGTCGGTTATACGATCTTCTCCCAGCCGGTATATCGCGCTGACATCCTCGTGCAGGTCGAGGAGAACGCGAACACCTCGTCCAAGAGCGTGCTCGGCGACGTGTCGGCGATGTTCGACGTGAAGACCGCGACCTCCGGCGAAGCCCAGGTGATCGGCTCGCGCATGGTGGTGGGCCGCGCGGTCGACAAGCTCAATCTGGCGATCGAAGCGACGCCGCGCTACTACCCGCTGTTCGGCAGCTGGCTCGCGCGCCATTCGGAAAGTCTGTCGACCCCCGGACCGCACGGCTACGTGTACGGCAGCGAGAGCATCAGCGTGTCGAAATTCGACGTGCCCGAGGAGCTGTTCGACAAGACGTTCGTGCTGCGCATGGGCGAAGGCTCGAGCTACGAGCTGCAATACGGCAAGCTCAGACTCGACGGCACCATCGGTCAGCCGCTCACCGCGACCACCAACTACGGCCCGATCACGCTGCTGGTCGACAAGATCGCAGCGCATCCGGGCGCGACCTTCGAATTGCGTCGCCAGTCGACGCTGACCACCACCGAAAAGCTGCGCCACGATCTGTCGATCGCCGAAAAAGGCAAGGAGTCCGACATTCTCGGCGTGTCGCTCGAAGGCAGCGATCCGAAGCGGATCAGCGCGATTCTCGAAACCATCGCGGGCGAGTACGTCAGCCAGAACGTGAAGCGCAAATCGGAAGAAGCCGAACGTTCGATCCGCTTCCTCGAAATGCAGCTGCCGGAACTGCGCCAGCAACTGTCCGATTCGGAAACCCGCTTCAACCAGTTCCGCGCGAAGCACGGCACGGTCGATCTCGGCGAGGAAGCGACCAACCTGCTGCAACTGTCGGTGCAGGCGCAGACCCGTCAGGCCGAACTCGAACAGAAGCGCAACGAATTGCTGTCGCGTTTCACGGATCAACACCCGGCTGTGCAATCGGTCAACGCGCAACTGGCCGCCGCGCGCCAGGAAGCGCAGCAGATCGCGAGCCGCACGCAATCGCTGCCGCCGCTCGAACAGAACGTGCTGCGCATGCAGCGCGACGTGCAGGTGGGCACCGAACTCGATACCACGCTGCGCAACACGCTCGAACAGCTGAAGCTGATCAAGGCGGGCAAGGCCGGCAACGTGCGGGTGGTCGACGGCGCGGTCGCGCCCGATACGCCGGTGCGGCCCAAGCCGCTTCTGATCATCACCGCGGCGCTGATGCTGGGCCTGTTCGTCGGCGTGGTGATCGCGCTGGTGCGCCAGCGTCTGTTCGACGCGATCGACGATCCGTACGAAGTCGAACTGCGCACCGGGTTGCCGGTGTTCGCGAGCGTGCCGTTCAGCCGCCAGGAAGAGAAGTTCGCCAACAGCCGCCGTCATTCGCCGTCGCAAAGTCTCGTGCTGGCCGGCGAAGCGGTGATCGATCCGGCGATCGAAAGTCTGCGGGGCTTTCGCACCGCGCTCGAATTCACGATGACCAAGGCGCGCAATCGCGTCGTGCTGGTGACCGGCCCGACGCCGGGGATCGGCAAGTCGTTCGTCGCGCTGAATCTGGCCGCGGTGATCGGCGCGACCGGCAAGCGCGTGCTGATCGTCGACGCGGACCTGCGGCGCGGTTTCCTGCACCGCCACCTGGGCGGCGATCGCGGCCCGGGTCTGTCGGATCTGATCCAGGGCACGCAGCCGGCCGAAGAGCTGATTCGCGCGACGCGCTTCCCGGGCGTCGACTTCCTGGCGAGCGGCCGGCCGGTCGCAAGCCCGAGCGACCTGCTGTCGAACCCGCGGCTCGAAGCGCTGGTGCGCCAGGTCGCCAGCAACTACGACGTCGTGCTGCTCGACGGGCCGCCGGTGCTGCTGGCTTCCGACGCGATGCGGCTGGCCTGCGTGGCGGGCACCACGTTCTTCGTCGCGCGTCAGGGCGTCACCGGGATCGGCGAATTGCGCGAGTCGGTGCGGCAGATGCAGAAGGTCGGCTTGCCGGTGCGCGGCGTGATCATGAACGGCCTGCGCATGCGGCCGGGGCGCTACAGCTACGGCTACGGACGCTATCGCCACGCGAGCTACATCTACAAGCCTTACGAGAACTGAAACCGGCGTGCCGCGCGCCGCGCGCCGGGGTATCGGCGCGGCGCACGGGCCACGGTACGCGAATCACAACAACACCGTCAGTCGAAGGGATTTAGGGGTTGCTCGGATGAAACAGCTATTCGTTACGCCTTTTCTGCCTCAGAAAAACGCGCCACAAGCTGGCCATCGTCTGGCCTACGATTACCTGACCCGGCTCGCCGCCGAGACGGAACTGGACGTGCTGATCCTGTCGCGCACGCCGGTCGCCGAAAAGGACATCGAGTTTCGCGCGAACGTGCGCAACGTGTATGTGAAACAGGTCAGCCGTTTCGACATGCTGCCGTCGCTGCTCGCCAATCCGCTGGGTTTTACGCCGCGCTTTTACTCGCGTTATACGAAATCGGTCGCCGCGTTTCTCGGCGAGCTCGTCGAGCGCAATCGCTACAGCACGGTGCGGCTCGAATTTTCGCAGTGCTTTCCGTATGCGCCGGGATTGCGTGAACGCTTCGGCGATCGCCTGCGCATCGTAATGGGCGTGCACGACGTGCAGATGCAGGTGGTGCTGCGGATCAAGAGCATCGAAGGCTGGCTGTTCGCGCGGCAGACCTTCGCGCTGGAGCAGCGCCTGCTCAAGCTCGCCGACAAGGTGCTGGTGCTGTCGCACAAGGACGCGCAACTGATCAACGGCCTCTATCCGGGCATCCGCGACGTGCAGGTGGTGCCGATTCCGCTGCCGGCTTTCCTGAAAGACGTGCGGCGCTCCGAGCAGACCGTGAAGAAAGGCAACATCCTGTTCTGGGGCGCGATGCAGCGCCGCGAGAACGAAGAGGCGTTGCTGCATTTCGTCGACTCGACCTTCCTGCCGCTGCGCCGCCGCGGCTTGGAACTGAAGCTGTTCGTGGTCGGCTCCGATCCGAGCGAGAGGGTCAAACGTCTGCATGGCGACGATATCTGCGTGACCGGCTTCGTCGATAACCCGGGCAAGTATTTCGAGTCCGCCGACATCGGCGTGGTGCCGCTCTTGTCCGGTGCCGGCGTGAAGCTGAAGACGCTCGAAATGCTCGCCGCCAAACTGCCGGTCGTGTCGACTCCGCTCGGCGCGGAAGGCGTCGAATACGACGGCAACCTGCTGAACGTCTGCGAGATCGACGCATTCGCCGACGTGATCGAGCGGCTCTACCGCGGCGGCGCGGCGAGCGTGAGCGCGCCGTCGATGGCTTACCAGGCGTGATGCGATGATTGCGACCCTCGCCTTTCTGCTTGCCGTCGTGCTGTGCGCGACCCGCGGCGTGCTCGAATTCCTGATCGGCAAGGATGCCGCGTATCTGGTGCAGGTCGGCGGCATCGTCGGACTGCTGATGTGGTACGTGTCGCCGTCGGCGATCGCCGCGTACTTCGGCAGCGAGGGACGCCGCTCGCTCGCGCTGGTGCTCGGCACGCTGTTCTCGGTGCTGCTGTCGATCGTGGTGACGCTCGCGCAGACCGGCCAGCTCGGCCTGTCCTATCTGTTCGTGTTCATCTTCACGCTGTTCGTCTATTTCTACGCGATCTCGAACTATCAGAAGCGCTTCATCCGGCCGCGCTTCGCCTATTGGGGCGTCGTGCTGATCGCGCTGATCGAGGCGGGCGTCGCGCTCGCGCAGCAGCAGAGCGTGTTTCCGATCGATCTGCCGGGCGCCACGTACGGCTTCGACAATCTGCGCGCGCCGTCGCTGACCGGCAGCTATCTGCATTACCCGCTGTTCGTCGCGATCGTCGCGTCGTTGTGCGGCGTCGACTATCTGGTGCGCAAGAGCGTGCTGTCGGGTCTTGCCTGCGCGCTGCTGAGCTTCGCGATTTTCTCGGCGCTGTCACGCAGCGGCATGCTGATCATCCTCGGCACCTTCGGCCTCGCGTTCCTGCAAGGGCCGGTGCGCTTCCTCGTCAGGAACGGCAAGCTGATCATCGCCGGCACCTTCGCGACGCTCGCGATCATGGTGTTCGGCGGCGCGCTCAGCAGTCACAACGACAGTGTCGTGAACGTCGGCACCGAGCGGATGATGGGCGCGACCAACCTGCAGTCGGAAGGCAACGACGGCCGCACCGAAGCATGGGACAAGGCTGTGCTGCTCGCGCAGCCGGTCAACCTGATCGCCGGTTCGTATTTCGGGCTGGTCACCAATTCCGCGCCCGATTCGGTCAAGCAGGAATTCGGCATCGTCGAATCGAGCGTGCTGCAACAGGTTCTCAATGTCGGCCTGATGGGCGCGCTGTTTTATTACGGCGTGCTGTTTTCGATTACCAGACTGATTAGTCGCGACAGCCGGATTTCGCTGTGCGTATGGGCGGCTTTATTTCAAACGCTGTTCTATCAGTCGATAGAAGTGGTGCCGTTTGTTTTCATCCTGATGACATTGCCGGTGTTCGATTACGTGGGCGGACCGCGTCGCAGTTGAGCACGTCGCGAACAGCCAGGCAGTGCATGTCGGATCGTTTGCAGGGGCAAACGACGTTGGGCAAGCGCGTGCGTTGCGCGCGCCGTAGGAGGCGGTGCGGTAGTGAGTAGTGGGTAGTGAGGTAGTGCGGCGGGGCAAACAAAAAGAACTGTGTTTGGGGGTTTCCACGGACACCTGATGTAAAGCAGGAGGTGGGGATGAACCTGATGGGAACGTTTAGCGTGGTGATCGTCAATTACAACACGCCAAAACTGGTTGGAAATTGTGTGCGTTCCGTACTCGAACTTTCGATTGCGGATAAGGAAGATATCGTCGTCGTGGATAACGCATCCACTGACAATTCATTTTCCTATCTGAAAGAGACTTTGCCGACGGGTGTCCGGCTCGTCAGGACGTCTATTAATCGGGGTTTCGCTGCGGGCGTGAACTTTGGGATGGTGGGGTGCATGCGCGAACTCGTGCTCGTGCTGAATCCGGATACCTATTTCGTCGATGCATCGCTCGAAAACGCGGTGACGCTGTTCAGAAACCACGCGGACGTCGGTCTCGTCGGACTCGACCTGATGTACCCGGACGGCGAGCGGCAGTTTTCCGCGCGGCGTTTCTATTCGCTGCTCGACATTCTCGGCCGGCGCTCGCCGCTCGGGCGTCTCGAAGCGTTCAAGCGCCGCATCGATAGCCACATGATGCGCGAGGCGTGGGGCGCGGGCTTGCCGTTCGAAGCCGAATGGGTGCTGGGCACGGGCTTTATCGTGCGCCGCTCGCTGTTCGGCGAGCTCGGCGGAATGGACGAGCATTTCTTTCTCTATATGGAGGACGTCGATTTCTGTGCGCGCATCTGGCAGGCGGGCTACCGGGTGCTGTGCGTGCCTGGCGCGCGGCTGACGCACGAGCATCAGCGCGCGTCGGCAGCGGGCTTTCTGAGCAAGGCGGGACGACGGCACATGAACAGCTTGTGGCGCTTCAGCCGCAAGTACCGGGTGCCGCTGTTCACGCCGCCCGGCGTGCAGGGTTTGATGCGCGGCGCGAAGGCGCGAATGCCCCCGGTGGCGTTGCCGGTCCCGGTGCAGATGCCGGTGCCGGTGGCCGTGCCGGTCGGCGTCGCGGCCGGGCGGCCGGCGGCCGCCGAGCGGGCGCAAACGGTCGAGTGACGTGGCTCGCGGTGGCGCTCATCACAAGAACGGAGTGACGCGATGGGGGTGGGGTAGATGAAGAGCCGACGACAGGCGCTCAAGACGTTCCTGCTCGGCAGCCTGGCCGGGGCCGGCGCGAGCACGGCCGAGCTGGGCTTCGCGCGCGCGGCGGGGCACGCACTGCGTGAGCGGGACCCGTTCGCGGGTCCCGGCGCGGCTGCGGACCCGGGCACCGGCGGCGTGATGCGGGTCGCCGCGAGCGTGCCCGAGCGTGGCGGCGCGGCCGAGGCGGTCGCGCCGAATTATCTGAAGACGCTCAGCGACATCGTCGCCGGGATGGAGGTGAGCGTCGCGCGCTTCGTCGAGCCGCGCAAATTCGCGGCGATCCAGCGCGGCGCGTCCGGCTACGACTGCGGCAACGACCTGCGCGCGGCGCTCGCGAGCGGCGCGCGCGGGCTCTATCTGCCGCGCGGCATCTGGCGCTACACCGGCGATCTGACCACCGCGACCGGCACGCGAATACGCGGCGACGGCGGCGGCGAATACATCGTGATCAGCGACGCCGCGTCGGGCTCGACGATTCTCGAACGCCAGGACGCGGGCGGCCCGACCTCGGCGGCATTGACGCTCGGTGTGTCGTCGTTCATCGAGCACGTGCAGGTGCGGCCCGCGCACTTCGAGCAGGTGATCTACTACCTCGCCAACTATCCGGCGCGCACCGGCAACACCGCGATCGGCATCCGCTTCGACACGTCGGCCGGCGCGCGCCGCTGCACCGCGGTCGGCTTTTCGCGCGCGGGCTTCGAACTGGGCACCACGTCGACGCTCGATCGTTGCTACGCGTACATGTGCGAGCGCGGCTTCTACGCGATCGAGCACACCGACGGCTCGCTGCTCAACTGCATCGGCATGTTCTGTCATACGGCCGGCGCCGATCTGGTGTCGAACTACTGGCAGGTGATCGGCGGACGCTACGAGTGGAACGCGCGCTACGGCGTGATTCTCGGCGCCGAATCGCTGATCGTCGGCACGGTGCTCGATCGCAACGGTTTTGCCGGCGTCTATATGAAGAACGGCAACTGGGGCAAGGTGGTGAACGGCAACTACTTCTCGCGCAACGGCGCGGCCGGCGACGGCAAGCTCGGCCGCTGGAAGTTCTCGACGCGCGGGCATCCTTCGTATCTCGAGGTGCCGCCCGGGCAGAGCTGCCACATCCAGATCGATTACCAGCAGGCCGCGACGATCGTCGGCAACCGCTACCGGCACGGCCAGGACGACGAGGACGGCGGCTGCGACGGTCCGCAGTTCATCTACGGCAGCACGACCGCGCCCGGCAGCACGCCGCTCGACGGCATCACGATTCAGGGCAATTTCGGCGACCGCGCGCACGATTCGGTGCCGGGCTTCAACAAGGCCTATCCGGGCGGCGGCGCGCTCGCGGGCGGCAAGGACAGCAACCTCGCGCACGCGCTGAATCTGGGTGTGGGCTACGAGCGCGGCGGGATTGCGAGCGCGCTGCATTGCGGCGATCAGACGGTGTCGGCGGAGACCACGCGGGTCTCGATCAACGTGTTGCGCTCGACCTCGGGCCGCGTGGTGCTGCGCGCGGCGACGCGCGGCAACGCGCTGCTCGCCGAAATCCTGTTCGCGACCGATGCGGCCGACAGCGCTTACAAGACCGTGGTCAACAATCTGATCGGCAATGCGGTCAAGAGCGCGGTATTGGCGGCAAATAACTCGGATGATCGCTACAACAGGATCGATATCGCACTGAGCGAAGCATGTTTCGTGTCTTATTCTGTGTTTTCGACCTGATTTTTGACCCGCGCACTGCGAACAGGACGGATTTGTGTCGACGAGAAACGTCATCATTGCGCTGTATTCGGTGTACGCGCTGAACTACGTATTGCCGCTGGTTACGCTGCCCTATCTGTCGCATGTGCTCGGGCCGGCGGGGCTCGGCGTGATCGGCTACGCGCAGTCGATTTCGAATATTCTGCTGGTGGTCGTCGACTTCGGCTTCGGGCTGTCGAGCGCGCGCAAGGTCGCGGTGCATATCGCCGATCCGATCAAGGTCAACCGTATTTACTGGGCGACCACGGCCGGCCGCGCGGTTCTCGCGCTCGGCTGTTCGGCGGTGCTGATCGGGTGGTCGTTCACCGCGCATATGTCGCCGCAGGAACGCGGCGCGACGCTGCTCGGCGCGCTGGTGATCTGGGGCGGCGTGCTCACGCCCGGCTGCTTCTACGAAGGCACCCAGCGCCTGCCGGTGCTGGCCGGCACGCTGCTCGCGACGCGCGTCGCTTTGCTGGTGCCGCTGTTCCTGTTCGTGAAGGACCACAACGACGTGATGCTCGCGTCCGCGCTGCAATTTGCGCCGACCTTCGTGTGCGGCGCGATCCTGACGGGCGTGCTGATCTGGAAGCGCGAGATTTTGCTGAACGTGCGGGTCGGCTGGTCCGACGTGATCGACGAGGCGAAAGAGGCGTATCACATCTTTCTCGGCTCGGCGCTCACGTCGGTCTACATGTACGCGAACGTGATCCTGCTGCGGATGATCAGCGGCCCGGGCGCGGTCGGCTATTACGTGGCGGCCGAGCGGCTCACCAATGCGCTGCGCGCGTGCACCGCGCCGGCGATTCAGGCGTTCTTTCCGAAGATCTGCGTCGCTTACGAGCGCCACGATTTCCCGTATATCCACAAGGTCAATCGCGGCTTCATGGTCGCGTTCGCGGCGTCGGCGGTGCTGCTGCTGGTCGGCTTCACGGTGCTCGGCGAATGGTTCGTCGGGCGCTTTCTCGGCGAGGCGTTCGGCGAGACGTTCCGGATCCTGCGCATCCTCGTGTTCGTGCCGGCGATCGTCGGGATGACGACCACGCACGTGATGCTGACGGTGATCGCGTCGGGCAACCAGTCGCTGCTCAAGCGCGTTTATCTGTACGGCGCGCTGTTCCATCTGGTGCAGGCGCCGGTCAGCATCTACTTCTGGGGCGGCGTGGGCACCGCGTGTTCGGTCGCGGCGACCGAGCTGTTCATGCTGATCGGCGTGTACAACCTGTCGAGCCGGATCAATCACGGCCAGATCGCGGTGCGCGCGCAGACCTCGCTCAAGCAGGACCTGGCGGCGGCCGAGCAGGATTAGGCGCGGCAGCGGCCGCGCCGCTTATTGCGCTGCGTACCGTGCCGCTTATTGCACCGCTTATTGCACCGCTTACCGCGCGGCGGACAGCCCGCTCGGCTTCGCGTTGCGCAGATACAGCACGGTCGACAGCACGGCCGCCGCGGCCGCCGCGAGCGCGGCGAACAGGAACACCGAACCGTAGCCGAATTCGCCGGCGATCCAGCCGGCCAGCGGCCCGGTAATGCCGAGCGACAGATCCAGAAACACCGAATACGCGGACAGCGCCGCGCCGCGGCTGGCGGGCGGCACGAGGCCGACCGCCTCGACGCCCAGCGCCGGGAACACCAGCGCGAAGCCGAAACCGGTCAGCGCCGCGCCGGCCAGCGCGATATGCGGCTCCGGCGCGAGCCACAACATCAGCAGACCCACGCATTCGAACGCGAACGACGCGATTGCGACACGAAAGCCGCCATAGGTCTTGATCGTGTTCGCGAACAGCAGACGCGAGCCGATGAACAGCGTGCCGAACACCGTCAGCGACAGCGCCGCGTTCGGCCAGTGCCGGGCCGCATAGAACAGCGTGATGAAGGTCGCGATCGACCCGAAGCCGGCCGAGCCGAGCGCGAGGCCGATCCCGTGCGGCAGCACGCGCGTGAACACGCTGCGGTACGACATCCGTTCGCCGTGCACCAGCGGCACCGGCGCGATCAGGCGCGCGAGGTAGTAGCCGAGCCCGGCCAGCGCGATCACCAGAATGCCGAGCGCGGTGAAGTCGATCGAGCGCGCGATCGCGACGCCGAGCGGCGCGCCGATCGCCAGCGCGCCGTAAGTGGCGATGCCGTTCCACGAAATCACCCGCGCGTTGTTCGAGGTGCCGACCCGGCCGATCCCCCACAGAATCGCGCCGGTGCCGCACAGGCTTTCGCCGCAACCGAGCACGAGGCGGCTGCACACCAGCAGCACGAGACTGAGCACCGGCCAGTGTCCGGTCAACGCGGCGAGCAGCAACAGCACGCCGCTCGCGCCGCAACCGAGCAAGCCGATCGACACCGTGCGCTTGGGCCCGAGCGTGTCGGCCGCGCGGCCGGCGAGCGGGCGCGACGCGAGCGTCGCGAGGTACTGCACGCTGATCGCGGCGCCGGCCAGCACCGCGCTATAGCCGAGGTCGCCGTGCACGTAACCGGGCAGCACCGCGAGCGGAATGCCGATCGTCAGGTAACAGATAAAGGTGAAAAAGACGACGGGAATGATCTGCAGGGTCGTCGCAAATTCGCTGCGGGAAGACGCGGAGTCGGTGGACATCGGGAAAACGAGACTTGAAATCGGCGGGAGTGCGTGATTGTCACATGGAACCGATTCCGGTGCAGGGTTTGCTTAATTATTAGTCGGATTGGAGACGCGTTGTGGCCGATTCCCGCTGTCGCGCGGCAGCATCGAGCGTGGCTTTTATTCCGCACAAAACAATTAAAAGCGGCAAAAATCCCCAGGCAACATAAGCGCGGCGACCCGTAAAACGACCCATATATTTTTTGACGCATATGTCCCCCATGCGAGCGGCGCTATGGGTTGTGTTTTTTGACGGTGATAGCTTTCAAACCATCGACGCGGCGTGTTCCGCGTGACCCCAGAACAGCCGAGAGCAACGACAGATGACCGAGCCGATCCGCTTCTATCACCGCAACGCGATCCGCGAAATCGCGGACGCGCCCGTCACCCGCACCGTGCTGCAGTATCTGCGCGAAGACGCGCACTGCACCGGCACCAAGGAAGGCTGCGCCGAAGGCGATTGCGGCGCCTGCACCGTGGTGATCGGCGAGCGCAACGCGGCGGGCGGCGTCGACTTCAAGGCGGTCAACGCGTGCATCCAGTTTCTGCCCACGCTCGACGGCCGCGCGTTGTTCACCGTCGAGGACCTGCGACAGCCGGACGGTTCGCTGCATCCGGTGCAGCAGGCGATGGTCGATTGTCACGGCTCGCAGTGCGGCTTCTGCACGCCCGGCTTCGTGATGTCGATGTGGGCGCTCTATGAAAAGCACGGCCACGAGCATAGCTGCGCGAATCGCACGGTGCCGTCGCGCGAGACGATCAGCAACGCGTTGACCGGCAACCTGTGCCGCTGCACCGGCTACCGGCCGATCGTCGAGGCGGCCGAAAAAATGTTCGACGCACCCGCGCCGAGCGCGCCGCTCGACGTGCAGGCACTGGCCGAAAAACTCGCCGCGCTGGAGCGCGGCGACACCTTCCACTACGAGCACAACGGCCAGCGCTTTGCCGCGCCGCGCACGCTCGCCGCGCTCGCCGGACTGAAACAGGCCGAACCGGCCGCGCGGATTCTCGCCGGCAGCACCGATATCGGGCTGTGGGTCACCAAGCAGATGCGCGAACTCGGCAACGTCGTCTACGTCGGGCAGATCGCCGAGCTGCGCAAGCTCGAAACCAACGACGACTGGATCGAGATCGGCGCGGGCGTGAGCGTCGAGCAAGCTTATGCGGAGATCGCGAAGCAATATCCCGAGCTGACCGAAATGTGGCAGCGCTTTGCGTCGCTGCCAATCCGCAACGCCGGCACGCTCGGCGGCAACATCGCGAACGGCTCGCCGATCGGCGATTCGATGCCGGGGCTGATCGCGCTCGGCGCGCGCGTGATCGTGCGCGGCGGCGAGATCGAGCGCGAGTTGCCGCTCGAAGACCTGTACCTCGCGTATCAGAAGAAGGACATGGCCGAGCACGAGTTCGTGGTCGGCCTGAAGGTGCCCACCCGAACGGGCGCGCGCACCAATCTGCGGTTTCGCACCTACAAGCTGTCGAAGCGCTTCGACTCGGATATCTCGGCGGTGTGCGCGGCGTTTTCCTACATCGCCGACGGCGCCGCGATCCGCGAGCCGCGCATCGCGTTCGGCGGCATGGCCGCGACGCCCAAACGCGCGCCGCAGGCCGAAGCGGTGCTGCGCGACGCCGAATGGCACGAGGCGACCGCGCGGGCCGCGATGCTCGCGCTCGGCGAGGACTACGCGCCGCTCAGCGACATGCGCGCGACCAGCGACTACCGGCTCGAAGCCGCGAAGAACACGCTGTACCGCTTCTGGCTCGAAACGCGCCCGCACAATCCGCTGCCGAAGAACCTGCTCGACGTGCGCGCGGTCGAGCCGGCCGGCGCGAGCGTCTGAGCGGCGGGCCAACGAGGATACGGAGAACTCAACGATGAACCAGCAAGCCGAACCGTTCCTGAAAGAAGTTCAGGACCTCGATGTTTTCACCCAGGTGCACGTGTCGCGTCCGCACGAGTCCGCGCATCTGCACGTGAGTGGCCGCGCCACTTACACCGACGACATCCCCGAAGTGGCCGGCACGCTGCACGCGGCGCTCGGGCTGTCGGCGAAGGCGCACGCGAAGCTCGTGTCGATCTCGCTCGACAAGGTGCGCGCGACGCCGGGCGTAGTCGCGGTGTTCACCGCCGACGATATCCCCGGCGCGAACGACGTCGGCCCGATCGTCCACGGCGACGATCCGATTCTGGCCGATGGCGTGGTCCAGTACGTCGGCCAGCCGATCTTCATCGTGGTCGCCAGCTCGCACGAGGCGGCGCGGCTCGGCGCGCGGCGCGCCGAGGTGGTCTACGAGGAGCTGCCGGCGGTGCTGACCGCGCAGCAGGCGCGCGCTGCGAACCAGTACGTGCTGCCGCCGATGAAAATCGCGCGCGGCGAGCCCGGCGCGAAGATCGCGCGCGCGGTGCATCGCGAGGCCGGCGAAATGGTGCTCGGCGGGCAGGAACAGTTCTATCTGGAAGGGCAGATCTCGTACGCGGTGCCGAAGGACGACGACGGCATGCACGTGTACTGCTCGACCCAGCATCCGACCGAAATGCAGCACCTCGTCGCGCACACGCTCGGCGTCGCTTCGCATAACGTATTGATCGAATGCCGGCGGATGGGCGGCGGCTTCGGCGGCAAGGAATCGCAGTCGGGTCTGTTCGCGTGCTGCGCGGCGCTCGCCGCATGGAAGCTGCTGCGTCCGGTCAAGCTGCGCCCGGACCGCGACGACGACATGATGGTCACCGGCAAGCGCCACGATTTTCACTACACGTACGAGGTCGGCTACGACGACGCCGGCACGATCGAAGGCGTCGCGGTGGACATGACCTCGCGCTGCGGTTTTTCCGCCGACCTGTCGGGGCCGGTGATGACCCGCGCGCTGTGCCACTTCGACAACGCGTACTGGCTCTCCGACGTATCGATCGACGGCTTCTGCGGCAAGACCAACACGCAGTCGAACACCGCGTTTCGCGGCTTCGGCGGCCCGCAGGGCGCGTTCGCGATCGAGTACATCATCGACAACGTCGCGCGTTCGGTCGGTATGGATTCGCTCGACGTGCGGCGTCGCAATCTGTACGGCAAGACCGAGCGCAACCAGACGCCGTATGGCCAGGTGGTCGAGGACAACGTGATTCACGAGCTGATCGACGAACTCGAAGCGACCAGCGACTACCGCGCGCGCCGCAAGCAGATCGACGAGTTCAACGCGAACAACGAGATCCTGAAGAAGGGCCTCGCGCTGACGCCGGTCAAGTTCGGCATCGCGTTCAACGTCACGCACTTCAACCAGGCCGGCGCGCTCGTGCATATCTACACCGACGGCTCGGTGCTGGTGAATCACGGCGGCACCGAGATGGGCCAGGGCCTGAATACCAAGGTCGCGCAGGTCGTCGCGCATGAACTGGGCGTCGGCCTGAACCGCATCCGCGTGAGCGCGACCGATACCAGCAAGGTCGCCAACACGTCGGCGACCGCCGCGTCGACCGGCTCCGATCTGAACGGCAAGGCCGCGCAGGATGCCGCGCGGCAGCTGCGCGAACGGCTCGCCGCGTTTGCCGCCGAAAAGTTCGGCGACGGCCGCGTGAATGCGCGCGACGTGCGCTTCGCGCATGACCGGGTGAGCGTCGGCGAGGCGCTCGTGCCGTTCGGCGAGGTGGTCGCCAAGGCGTATCTCGCGCGCGTGCAACTGTGGTCGGACGGCTTCTACGCGACGCCGAAGCTGTACTGGGATCAGTCGAAGCTGCAAGGGCGGCCGTTCTATTACTACTCGTATGGGGCGGCGGTGTCGGAGGTCGTGATCGATACGCTGACCGGCGAGATGCGCGTGCTGCGCGCCGATGCGTTGCACGACGTGGGCGCGTCGCTGAATCCGGCGCTCGATGTCGGCCAGGTCGAAGGCGCGTTCATCCAGGGGATGGGCTGGCTGACCACCGAGGAGCTGTGGTGGAACGAGGGCGGCAAGCTGATGACGCACGCGCCGTCCACCTACAAGATTCCGACCGTCAACGATGTGCCGCCGGTCTTCAACGTGAAGCTGTTCAAGAACCGCAACGTCGAGGACAGCATCCATCGCTCGAAGGCGACCGGCGAGCCGCCGCTGCTGCTGCCGTTCTCGGTGTTCTTCGCGGTGCGCGACGCGGTGTCGGCGGTCGGCGGGCACAAGGTCAATCCGCCGCTCAATGCGCCGGCGACCAGCGAGGAAATTCTCAAGGCGGTCGGCGCGGTGCGCTCCGCGAGCGCGGACGTGGCCGTGGCTGCGGCGCGGGTCTGACGGCAAGCGCCGAACGCTCAGGAGCGAAGCATGCAAGCACGCGTGAATGATTGTGCCGGCGGCACCGGCCGCCTCGACGACCCCGGCTTACCGGTGCGGATCGGCCGGCGTCGCGCGGGCGAGCCGCCGCGCGCGGCGCCGATGCATATCGTGCTGTTCGGCGCGGGTCACGTCGGCCATGCGCTGGTGCAACTGCTCGGCAGCCTGCCGTGCGTGGTCCAGTGGGTCGACGAGCGCGACGAGCTGTTCCCCGACGAAACGCCGCCGAACGTGCAGATCGAAGCGACCGACACGCCCGACGCAATCGTCGACGCGGCGCCGCCCGGCGCGTGGTTTCTGGTGATGACGCACAACCACGCGCTCGATTTTTCGCTGGCCGCGCGCATCATGCGGCGGCGCGACTTCAGCTACTTCGGGATGATCGGCTCGAAGACCAAGCGGGTGAAATTCGAGCGGCGCCTGGTCGAGCGCGGAGTGGAGCCCGAGCGGCTCGCGCAGATGACGTGTCCGATCGGCGTCGAGGGGATCGTCGACAAGGCGCCCGCGGCGATTGCCATTGCGGTGTGCGCGCAGTTGCTGCGGCTGCGCTACGCGCGGCAGGCGGGCGCGCCACGCGTGGTCGAGCAGGTGAGCGCCTAAATCAGCGCGCCTGCCTGCGCGGCGCCTTGCGCGCGACCAGCTCGCCCGACACCTCGGCCATCAACGCGCGCAGCCAGTCGATATCACTCGGCCGGTCCGGCTGCCGATGCCACATCTGGTAGCACTTGATACGCGGAAACGCGATCGGCGCCTCGACGACGGCGAGCGGCAGCATGCTCGCGTAGTGCAGCGCGAAGCGGCGCGTGGTCGTGAAGATCAGGTCGGTTTGCAGCAGCGTCTGCGCGACGAGGCCGAAATACGGCAGCGTCGCGACGATTCGCCGGGCCGCGTGCGCGCGCGAGAGACCGGTATCGATCGCGCCGCCGCGCGCGCCGCTGTAGTGAGCCGGCGCGAGATGCGGCGCGGCCAGATACGCGTCGCGGGTCAGCGGCGCCTGCGCGAGCGGATGATCGGCGCGCATCATGCACACGACGGTATCGGCGAACAGATCGCTGCGCTCGAAACGCGAATCGGGCTTCGGCCAGTTGCCGATCACCAGATCGAGTTCGCCCGCCTCCAGCGCGGCCGAATGATCGAGCAATGGCCCGAGTGATTCGATTTCGAGCCGCGCGTGCGGCGCCGCCTCGCGAAAGCGCGCGATCACGGTCGGCATGAAGAAGTCGTTCAGATAGTCGGGCGCGGCGATCCGGAAGGTGCGGCGCGAGCGGCCCGGGTCGAAATCGCCGTGCGGCGTCGCGACGAAATCGACGTCGCGCAGCACCCGTTGCGCGGCCGCCAGCAGCGACTCGCCGTATTCGGTCGGCACCATGCCCGCTTTGCCGCGCACGAGGATCGGATCGCCGAGCGTTTCGCGCAGCTTGCGCAGCGCGGTGCTGATCGCCGGCTGGGTCTGGTTCAGCCGCAACGCGGTTTGCGTGACGCTGCGCTCGACCAGCAGCGTGCGCAGCACGCGCACGAGCCAGATATCGAGGGAGGCGGCGGTGTCGTCCATGATCGAAGCGCGGCGGCGCGAACGGCAACGGCCGTCCGGCGCGCAGTCCGCGCGCGGGGATGCGAAGTTATAACCTTAGGCCGGTTTGCCGGCGAGCGGCATAGCGTGGACGGTATGGCGGGGATCAGCGCCGGCGCGCGCCGCCGCGCCGCCGTGCCGCCCGCGCCGCGCTGTGCCGCCTCGCTTCAGGGCTTGTCGGCGGGCTTGTCCAGACCCCACGGCAGCGAGCTGATCCGCTTGACTTCGCGCGACTCCAGCCAGTTCGGCGTACGCGCGCAGTACAGCACCATCGGCAGTGCGTCTTCGCCCCAGAACAGCTGATCGTTCAGGCGGAACGTCGGCACGCCGTACACGCCGAGATCGGCCGCGTCTTCGGTATTGCGCTGCAGTTGCGCCTTCACTTCCGGGCGCTGGATCAGCTCCGGCCCGTCCGGTTTGCCGACCCGTTCGCACAGCTCGGCGAACGCTTCATCGCTCGACGGGTCGCGCCCCTCGCGCCAGATGAAGCGGAAAATCTCGCGCACGAACTGCACGTCGCCGTTCGCGGCGGTCGCGAGCAGCAGCGGCTTCGTCGAATCGAACGGATGCGCGGGCGGCATCTTGTACGGAATGCCGAGTTGTTCCGCGCGAAACAGCGCGTGCCGGTACATGAACGTGCGCTTGGACGGCACGCTGTATGCGGAGCGCTGGCCCCAGTAGCGATACAGCTCGCTCAGCACGACCGGCGTGAACGCGAAATCGAAGCCGGGCCATTTGTCATGTTGCTCGAGCAACAGATAGGTGAACGGCGAGACGAAGTCGTAAAACCACAGCGGCTGTTTGGCGTCGATGCCAACGGTCATGAATGTCTCCCGAGAACCCGTTCCGGAGCGCGGACGACGCGTCCGCGATCCCATCAAAATTGTCATGATCTTACGCGGTGCTGCCCCGCCTTGCACCGGTCGAAATCCCCTGGTGGCGGGGCAGATGGCGTTGCTTCCGGAGCGCCCGCGCGGGCCGGCACGTCAGGGTTTGGCGCCGGCACCGGCATTAGCATCGGCATGAGCATCGGCATGAGCATCGGCATCGGCATCCGCATCCGCAGCGGCGGGCTCGCGCGCCGGCTCGTCCGCTTCGTCACGCTCGTGCGGCTCGCGCTCTTCGGTGAGCCGCCGCCGTACGAAGCCGATGTGCTCGCGCAGCACGTAGAACTGGTCCGCATACGCGAGCGGCATTTTCAGCCCGTTGACCGAGTCCTCGATCGCGTCGAGCCGCTCGATCAGCGATGCCCGCTCGGCCGCCGAATGCTCGCCGAGCGCGCTGCGCTCGATCGCGATCAGCGAGCCGTACCAGCGATAGATGCGCGACTTGACGCGCCACGCGTAGAGTCCCGGCACGACCCGCAGCGCCGGCACCAGCAGCACGATCAGCGGCACCACGATCACCAGCAGCCGGTCGGCGAGACTCGCGACCCAGAACGGCAGGATGCGGTACAGGAAGCTCTTGCCCGACTTGTAGTAACGCGCGGCGTCGTCGCTGAGAGGGAAGTCGTGCGCGGCCGGCGCGGGGAATTCGCCGGCCCGCTGCATCACCGTCGCGCCGCCGTGCACCTCGCGCGCCGCTTCGATCAACAGGTCCGACAGCGCCGGATGGAGCGAATCGCGCGCGACCAGTTCGGCGGTCGGCGCGACGATGCTGACCGACGTTGCCGGCAGATTCTTGCCGAGGTCGAGCGAGCCCATCGGGATCGTCAGCCTGGTCAGATACGGAAAGCGCCGCGTGTACGCTTCGGCCTGGGTGAAGTCGTAAAAGCGGATGTTCTGCGTGCGATACAGCTTGCCCATCACCGCCGGCTGGGCCGAATCGCCGGCCAGAAAGGCCGCGTCGATGCGCCCGGCGACCAGCGCGTCGGCCGCTTCGTCGCCCGACAGCGGCAGCAGTTTGGTCGGGCCGCCCGGCACGATGCCGTTCGACTTCAGCAGCGCGAGCGCGAGTTCGCGGGTGCCGCTGCCCTCGGCGCCGATCGCGAGGCGCTGGCCCTTGAATTGGGACAGCCATTGGACCGGCTCGCCGTGATAGAAGACCGCGAGCGGCACGTAGGCGACGCTGCCGAGCGACATCAAACCCTTGTCCTTGTCGGCCGCGTTCGGCGCGATCCCGCTTTGCACGAAGCCGACGTCGACGTCCGTCCGGCGGTCGGTCAGACGCTGGAGGTTCTCCTGCGAACCCTGCGAGCTCAGTACGTTCAGCGTGATGCGGTTGCGCGCGAGGATCGTCTTGTACTTCTGCGCGGCGTTCCAGAACGTGCTGCCGACCGGGCCGGCGCTGATCGTCAGCGTGCTCGGTGGCGCCGGCTGGATCAGCCGCACCGCGGCCCAGATCGCGACGATGCAAAGCAGCACGAGCGGGCCGAACGAGACCGCGAGGTCGCGCCACGAGATCGCGACGAAACGGGCGACGAGATGAGGAGTGCGGGGGCGGCCGGTGGCTGGCTTCATCGGATTGGCTGACGGGGACGGTCGGGCGGGCAAAGGGTGATCGAAGGGTGACCGGAAGCGCGGCAAGCGCGCGGTGCGGCAGGCGGTGGCCGCGCGGCGGCACGCGCCGCGCCCGATGGTAACCGAGATTCGCGCGAGCGCGAACCGCGCGGCCGGGCGCGGCGTCGACAAACGCGTAACAAATCGTGAGCGCCCCGATAAGCGCCCCGATAAGCGTCGCGCATGAGTGACCCGGATGAGCGCCCCGGATGAGTGACCGAGGCGAGCGTCCTATGAGCGCCCCATCAGCGCCCCGGATGAGCGCCACCAGTGAACGCTGCCGGCGCGCCACGCGTTGCGCTAAACCCTTTGCGATTCTGCGCGGGCTAGATTAAATTGTGCATCGCTGCCGCGAACCAACGTTTGCGCGGCGCTACCCCGGCGGACAAGACCGGGGCGCGTCGACGGACTTCGCGGTGTGCGGGCCGAGCCGCCCGGCGTGGCGTCGTTGCGACGCTACCCCGACGGGCGCTCCGGCAGTCAGCCTCTCCAGCTTCTTGCACAGCGTGTCACAGCCGTAGCCGGCCGTTGCAGCCGCGCGCGTTCGCGCCCGCAACGCAAGGGCCGCCCGTAGTCGTAACGAAACCGCTTGAATGTGCGGTCCAATGTGAAACCAAGGAGAAGAGAGCTATGAAGACGGTCGGTTATCTGAAAGCGCTGGGCGTGGTGGTGGCGATGGTGGCGGCGTGCAACGTGTACGCGCAGGCAAGCGACGCGGCGACCGCCGCGCCGTCGGCTGCCGCCAACGTCAAGGCCGGCAAGCGCGCGAATCACGAACTCGGCCGCAAGGTCCGCGCCGCGCTCACCAAGACCCAGGGTCTGGACGTGTCGAACATCTCCGTGCGCGCACGCGGCGGCGCGGTGACGCTGACCGGTTCGGTGCCGAGCCAGGGGCAGATCGATGCGGCTGGCGAAGCCGCGAAGGGCGTCGCCGGCGTGACGTCGGTGTCGAACAAACTGACGGTCGTGCAGCAGTAAGCAGCGCATCGCGCGTGGCGCCGGCTGGCGGCGTCGTCGCGATACCGCCCCGCGTCACCCGAAGCTCCGGCATTGCGCCGGGGCTTTTTTTTCGCCGCGAGCCTGGGGGGGGGGGGCCGCGTGCCGCGCGCCGAATGCGTCGACGCAGCCCGCCGGCGGGCGCCGCCGTGCATTTGTGCGTTGCGGCACAGAGCCGGCGCGGGGCGAGGCGTACCGTGATGACAAGGATCTGGAGTCGACATCATGGGAATTACGCAGTTTCGCTATATCGATCTGCCGATCGGCGACCGCGCCGCCTTCGAGCTGGTCTGCGCGCGCCACGGCTTCGCGCCGGTGCATTTCGAGATCAGCGCGAGCGCGCCGGCCGACGAGCCCGAGCACGAACGCGTCGTCACGGTGCGGCGCGGCGGCTGGACCCAGTCGTATCAGGACGGCCGCGGGCAGTGGATCCGCCAGTTCGAGGCGGATCTGACCTGCCGCTTCTTCAAATAGCGCGCGTCACGACATCACCAGCTTGACGCCGACCAGCGTCAGCGTGGCGGCGAGCAGGTTGCGCAGCAGCGCATCGGGCGCGCGGGTGGACAGATAGCTGCCGATCGCGATGCCCGGCAGCGAGCCCACCAGCAGCGACGCCAGCAACGACCAGTCGATCGAGCCGAGCAGCCAGTGCCCGGCGCCCGCCAGCAGCGTCAGCGGCACCGCGTGCGCGATGTCGGAACCGACGATACGGTTGGTGGGCAGCAGCGGATACAGCAGCAGCAACACCGTCACGCCGATCGCGCCCGCGCCCACCGAGGTCAACGACACCAGCACGCCGAGGATCGCGCCGGTCAGCATCGTCAGCGCGAGCGTGCGCCCCTGGCGCTGCGTGCGTTGCTTGCGGGCGGCGAACGCCGCGAGCTGCGGCCGGAAGATCAGCGCGATCGCGGTAATCAGCAGCGCGACGCCGAGCACGACCTGAATCAGCCGGCTCGCGCCCGGCGTGTCCATCCCGTAGCGGTGCAGCACGATCAGCGTGACGGTGGCGGCCGGCACGCTGCCGGCCGCCAGACGCAGCGTGATCTGCCAGTCGACCGAGCCTTTCAGCCCGTGCAGCAGCGTGCCGGTCGCCTTGGTGGCGGCCGCGTACAGCAGGTCGGTGCCGACCGCGGTGGCCGGGTGCACGTTGAACAGCAGGACGAGAATCGGCGTCATCAGCGAGCCGCCGCCGACGCCCGTCAGCCCGACCAGAAAGCCGACGAACAGGCCGGAGACGGAGTACAGCAGATCGATATGGGGAAGTGCCATTAAGCGGACAGCTGACGAGCGCAGGTGAAAGGGGTGGGCCGCGGTGACGCCGGCAAAGCCGGCGCGACGGCGCCGGGGCGGGCGCTGACGGGACGGCGCTCTCGCGGCCGCCGCGGGCCTTGCCGCCGCCGCCAACCGTACGCCGATCCGGCCGCTGCCCGCGCGGCGAAAGGCGCTATTGTCGCAAAACTGCTGCCGCAGCGTGTGCGCGGCGTTCAGCGTGGCGCTGGCGAGGCCGTGTGAGCGGGTCCGGGGAGGACTTTTAGAGCGCGCTTCATAGTGCCCTTCAGAGCGCGCGGCGGATCTCGACGACGCCGAACGCGGCCAGCGTGAGGCCGACCACCCGGTCGATCGCGACGCGCAGTTTGCTGCCGATCGCATGGCGCGCGAGCGACACCACGGTCACCAGCACGCACCACCACGCGATCGAGCCGGCGAACACGCCGCCGACGGTGGTCAGCGCGACGGCCGGCGAGAACGCGCCGCGCGGCGCGAGCGTCGTAAACAGCGCGGCGAACATGATCACGGTCTGCGGGTTGGTCAGCGTCAGCAGCAATGCGCTCGCATACGCGCGCAGCGCGCCGGCGCGGCCGATCCGCGCGAGCTTGCCGTCGCCGTTGCCGTTCGCGCCGTCGGCGGGTTCGGCGGCCGGCTTCTGCAGCAGCGTGCGCACGCCGAGGTAGAGCAGGAACAGACCGGCGAGCAGATGCAGAGGCCGGTCGTACGCGAGCATGAACTGCGAAATGCCGACGAGCCCGAGTGCCGCGATCAGTCCGTAGGCAGCGTCGCCGCTCGCGATGCCGAAGCCGATCGCGAGCCCGGCCGCGGGGCCGCCGGTCAGCGTGCGACGAATGCACAGCATGCCCATCGGGCCGACCGGCGCGGCGATCGCGAGGCCGACGCCGGCGGCGGTGAAAAACAGACTGGTGGTCGACATGAGCAGGGTCCCGGTGCTTGTTCTGGTTAGATGCGATGGCCCGCGGGATGCGGCGGCCTCGGCGCAGACGCCAGCATAGCCACGCTGAAATTCGCCGGCAAGCGCGCGCGGCGCGTGGGCGAGCCGCTTCGGCGAGCCGCTATGGAGAGCTGGAAGTCGCTACGAGTCGCTATAAGTCGTTATAAGTCGCTATAAGAGTCGCGCCGCGCTTCGTCGGTGCGCTCGAGCCGCTCCGACACGTTCGCGAGCAGCAACGCAAGCAGTACCGCGCTGATCGCCGCGAACAGGAACGCGCCGATCAACGCAGCCAGTATCAGCACGATCCATCCAACCCCGTTCATCTGTTTGGCTCCAGCGCGTTTGTGCGGCATCGTAACCCGTACCGGCATGAAGTTTATGTGCGCTTGCACGCCGGAAGGCTGTCGCCGCACGCCCAACTATCGTCATATCGTGCCAGTGGGTGGCACGAAGTATTGAGCGGGTCGCCACGGATGGCCGTATGATCGATGCGGCTAGCGAGGCTCTGGACTCCGAAGCATCGCGGCGAGAGTTGCTGCGCGCCGCGATGCAACGCTCGCGGCTAGTCGATTTCAGCAGCGCGGTGGCGGAATCGAACCTGGTTCTTACCCACACATTCCGCCATTCGCCGATCAATCGCGCATAAGCAAAACGGCTGGCGCAGCCGATGTTTCAACTCTGAAACATTAATCGCCGTTTTATTTTTCGCGGCTTTCAATAAAGGCTAATTAAATAATCTATTCACCGGGCAAGGTGTTTATATTGGATGGGGAATTGCCGCGATCCGCGGCCCGTGCCGCGCTCGTCGCCAGCACGACACGGGCCACGGCGCAGCCGCGAGCGAAAAGCGGGCCGGAGAGACTATCTCTCTCAAGGCGCTTGCGCCGGAAAGGATTCACTTGTAAGACAGCAATTCAAGGTTTTATCGAATTGCGCTGAGCACTTTTCGAGTCGGTGCACAGTGTGCGCTGGCGTACGCAATCAATTTTTAAATTGCCTTAACATTCTCGAATGCATATTCAGTCATATGCGCAATTTCGCATTAATTCATTGATATGGCGATCGCTTCGCCAACGTGCGCAATTGCACTGAACGGTCACCCAATAAAGCGTCAACATGTCCGCACTTTCGGACATGGCGGCTAAATGCTGGAAGCCGTCGCTATGATCCAGTGCACCGAGTCGGCACGCCCGGAGGCCGTAGAAGATGAAGTCGATCGTGTTCCGTTGAGAGGATGGCTATGACCTGCGCAAGTCTCGATTCCGCAATGCTGCGCTGGGTGCATGCGCCGAACAAAGGCGTGCGCCGCATTGCAATCGTGCTGTTCAACGACTGCTCGCTGCAGAGCGCGGGCGTGATCGCCGAAGTGTTTCAGGCCGCCAACGAACTCGCCGCCTCGGGCTCGGGCGCCTGGCTCTACGACGTGTCGTTTCTGTCGGTCGACGGCGGCATGGTCGGTTCGTCGTCCGGTTTGCGGGTGTGGACTGAGGGGCTCGACGCGCGTCACTACGGCGGTTTCGACGCGCTGTATGTCGCCGGCGGCAAGGGCGCGGCGCTGGCGGCGCGCGACGAGCGGCTGATCGGCTGGCTGCGGCGGGTCCGTCGCAATACCGCGATGATCCGCCCGATCGCCGAAGGACGCGCGGTGCTCGACGCGGCTTACCTGTCCGACGGCAGGGATGACGCGGAGCTGGAGCAGCCGGCGCATGGCGTGAACACGGCGGATAGGGCGGCGCATAGCGCAGCGAGTTACGCGGGCAACGGCGCAGCCAACGGTGCAGCAAACGGTGGAAAAAACGCTGGAACGAACGGTGCAACAAACGCTGGAACCAGCAGCGGAACAAACGGCGCACGCGCTCCCGAGCATGGCATCACCGAACCCGGCGATCGCCTCGAATCGATGCGCAGCGCGCTCGCGATGATCAAGCGCGATCTCGGCAACGCGACCGCGCGGATGGCGGCCGAGCGGCTGCTGGCGGATTCGTGCACGAACCTCGCGCCGCTGCTCGGCGAGGACGGCGCGATGAGTCCCGGCGACAAGGTGCGCGCGGCCGCGCGCTGGCTGCAGGAAAACTGCCAGCAGTCGATTTCGATTGCCGACGCCGCGCAGTTCGCGGCAATGAGCGAGCGCAACTTCCTGCGCCGCTTCAAGATGGAAATGGGCATTACGCCGTCGAGTTTTCTGCTGCACGAACGCCTCGCGGTCACCTGCAGCCTGTTGACCGAATCCGAATTGCCGGTCGACAAGATCGCACGCCGGACCGGCATGGGCAACGGCGACCGGCTCGCGAAAGTGTTCCGCAAGCGGATGAGGATTTCGCCGACCGAGTTCAGGATTCAAAGCCGCCGGATGGGCGGCGAGTAATCGGGCCGGAATCGCGCGCCGGAATCGCGCGCCGGGATCGTCGTTCCCCGTATCTTGCAGCACCATGAGGAATCCGAATATGTTGACGCAGAGCATCGCCAGCGCCAGATCTGTCGAGCCGAACGGCACCAGCGCCGGTGCGGCCGGCGCGCGCTGCGCGCATATCGTTCCGGTGATTCTGGCGGGCGGCTCGGGCACGCGGCTGTGGCCGGTGTCGCGAGAAAATTTTCCGAAGCAGCTGATCGACGTGGTCGGTTCGGACTCGCTGTTGCAGGCGACCGCGCGACGCCTCGACGGTTTTCCGGCGGGCTGGACCATCGATGCGTCGCCGATCGTCGTGTGCGGCGAGGAGCACCGCTTCGTGATCGCCGAGCAACTGCACGAGAACGGCATCGACGCACGGCTGATCGTCGAGCCCGCGCGCCGCGATACGGCGCCCGCGCTGACGCTGGCCGCCGCGCTCGCGAGCGCGGCCGATCCCGACTCGATCCTGATCGTGATGCCGGCCGATCACGCGATCGCCGACGTGCCCGCGTTGCAGCGCGCGCTCGGTTGCGCGGCGCGCCACGCGGCGGCCGGCGCGATCGCCACGCTCGGGGTGCCGCCGACGCGGCCCGACACCGGCTTCGGCTATATCCGCATCGGCGCGGCGCTGCCCGCGGGCGGCCATGCGATCGACGGTTTCGTCGAGAAGCCGGCCGAGGAAATCGCCGCGCAGTATCTCGCGGCCGGAACGTACTGGTGGAACAGCGGCATCTTCATCGTGCGGGCGAGCGTGTGGCTCGAAGCGCTCGCGCGGCTGCGGCCCGACATGCATGCGCCGTGCGCGAGCGCGTTCACGAACGGGCGCCAGGATGGCGCGGTGTTTCGCCCCGCGCAGGACGCGTTCCTCGACGTGCCGGCCGATTCGATCGACTACGCGGTGATGGAGCGTTTGACGGAGCCGCCCGCAGGCGTGTCGCAAAGCGGCGACAGCGCGAACGAGCCCGGTAACGCCAATGCGGCCGTCAATGCGGAGGCGAGCGCAAGCAATAACGCGAGCGACAACGCAAACGCCACCCCCGCGCTGCCCGCCGGCGTGGTGATCCCGCTCGAAGCCGGCTGGTCCGACCTCGGCTCGTGGGACGCGGTGTGGGACGCGATGGAAAAAGACCCGAACGGCAATGCCGGCCGCGGCCGGGTCGCATTCGAAGGCGCGGTGTCGTGCTACGCGCATTCGGAAGGGCGGCTGGTTGCCTGCGTCGGCACCGCCAACGTGGTGGTGGTCGAGACCGCCGACGCGGTGCTGGTGGTCGACCGCTCGCACGTGCAGGACGTCAAGGGGCTGGTGTCGCGCATCAAGGCGCAGCACGCGCCCGAGGCCGACGCGCATCGCAAGGTGCGGCGTCCGTGGGGCTTTTACGATTCGATCGATCGCGGCGAGCGCTTTCAGGTCAAGCGCATCGTCGTCACGCCCGGCGCGCAGCTGTCGCTGCAACTGCATCATCACCGCGCCGAACACTGGGTCGTGGTGCGCGGCACCGCGCTCGTCACGCGCGGCGACGAACAGTTCCTGCTCAGCGAAAACGAATCGACCTATATCCCGCTCGGCACCCGTCACCGGCTCGAAAACCCCGGCAAGGTGCCGCTCGAAATCATCGAAATCCAGTCCGGCGCCTATCTCGGCGAAGACGACATCGTGAGGTTCAACGACAACTACGGCCGCTGCCCGTAAGCAGCACGCGCGCGCCGGGTGGCGCACAGGACAGGCAACAGAGGGAAGCATCATGCGCAAGTTTCAGGATCTGCTCGCGCGAATTTTCGATGTCGCGTTGGTATTGGCGGGAGCGACCGTGGCGTCGCAGATCCGCTTCGACTACCTCGGCCAGTCGGGCTTCTACTGGGCGCTGGTGATGTTTTCGGCCGCCTTCGCGCTGGCGATCTTTCCGGCCTTCGGCGTCTACGAATCGTGGCGCGGCCGCTCGAAACTCGCGCTTGCCGGCCAGGTGTCGCTCGCGTGGCTGATCGTGCAGGCCTGCGCGCTGGTGCTGATGTATTCGCTGCACCGGATCGATATCGTGTCGCGGCTGTGGTTCTCGTACTGGACCGCGACCACCGGCGGTCTGCTGATCGCATACCGGCTGATCACCCATGCGGTGCTGGCGCGCGCACGCGGCGCCGGGATGAATCTGCATCAGGTCGCGATCGTCGGCAGCGGTTCGCAGTGCGACGTGATTTTGCGCAGGATCGAGTCGGCGCCGACCGCGGGTTTCCGCGCGACCGCGGTTTTCAATACGCGGCCGGACGATTCCACGGTGACCAGTTCGCGCGTGCCGGTGTTCGACAGCGTCGACGCGCTGGCCGACTACATCCGCACCAATGACGTACACGAGTTGTGGCTGATGCTGTCGCTGTCGGAAGAGCCGCTGATCGTCGAGCTGATCGACGAGTTCCGCGACGACCTCGTGAATATCCGCTTCATGCCGGACGTGCGCAGTCATGCGTTGTTCGAGGGCAGCGGCGTCGTCGATCTGCTCGGCGTGCCGGCGATCAACCTGGTCGCCTCGCCGCTGTCGGCCAACGCGATGCTGAAGAAGGAAATTTTCGACCGCCTGTTCGCGGCCACCGCGCTCGTCGCACTGGCGCCGCTGCTGCTTGGCATCGCATTCGCGGTGAAGCTGTCCTCGCGCGGACCGGTGCTGTTCAAACAGAAGCGCAAGGGCGCGGACGGCCGGGTGTTTACGATCTACAAGTTTCGTTCGATGCGGCTGCATACCGAAGCGAAGGGCACGCTCAGTCAGGCGACCCGCAACGACAAACGGGTCACGCGAGTGGGCGCGTTTTTGCGCCGCACGAGTCTGGACGAGCTGCCGCAGTTTTTCAACGTGTTGCGTGGGGATATGTCGGTGGTCGGACCGCGCCCCCATGCGCTCGAGCACGACGACCTCTATCAGAAAGTGGTCGCGGGCTATATCAATCGCTACCGGATCAAGCCGGGGATCACGGGCTGGGCCCAGATCAACGGCTTCCGGGGTGAAACCGACCGCATCGAGAAGATGGAACGCCGCGTGGAGCATGACCTGTACTACCTGGGTCACTGGTCGTTCGCTCTCGATATGCGGATTATCGGCGCGACGATTGTCGCCGGACTGGTGCATCGAAACGCTTACTAAGACGTGGATAACAAACGCCTCGGGGCGCTAGGAGGAAATATTATGAGCTCGCTTGGTTTTCGCACGGTAGGTCTCGCGGTTTTCGCTAGTGCGGCGCTGCTCTCGGGGTGTGGGGCTGTACCCGGACAACGGATGATCACGCCTGCGTCGCTTCAGGACACGGGCGGCGAATTCAGTACCGAAGCTGCGCAGCAAAAGCAGATTCCGATTACCGATATCAATCTGACGCTGCTCAAGCAGATGCGCGCCGACCAGCAGTCGATGCAGATGTCGCCCGATGTCGCATCGCTGTTCGGCAAGCCGGCCGTCTACAAGGTCGGCCCCGGCGACGTGCTGCAGATCGTCGTGTGGGATCACCCGGAACTGGCGGCCGCGCTCGGCCAGCCGACCACCAGCTCACGCACCGGCGACGCGATGCCGGGATTCCTGATCGACGAAAACGGCGACGTGCAGTTTCCGTATGCGGGCAATCTGCACGTAGCGGGCAAGGACGTCGCGACGATCCAGCGCGAACTGCATCAGCGTCTGAGCAAGGTCTACCAGAAGCCGGAGGTGACGGTGCGGGTCGCCTCGTTCCGTAACTCGCAGGTGACGGTGGACGGCGAAGTGCGCACGCCGGGCAGCCAGTCGGTCACCGACGTGCCGCTGTCGCTGACCAACGCGATCGGCCTGAGCGGCGGCTTTACGACGACCGCGGACCGCAGCCGGGTCGAACTGATCCGCGACGGCAAGACCTATCCGCTGAATCTCGACGACATGATCAAGCACGGCCACAACCCGTCGGATATCTATCTGCGGGCCGGCGATCTGCTGCGCGTGAATGCGCGCGAGGACAGCGGCGTCTACGTGATGGGCGAGGTCAACAAGCCTGCCACGGTGCTGCCGCTGCGCAACGGTTCGCTGACGCTGTCGCAGGCGATCTCGGACGGCGGCAGCTTCGACTCGAACACCGCCGCCGCACAGCAGCTGTTCGTGATCCGCAATTCGACCAGCGACTCGCCGCAGATCTATCACCTCGACGCGAGCTCTCCGGTCGCGATGCTGCTCGCCAATCAGTTCGAACTGCAGCCGAAGGACATCGTGTATGTCGGCCAGGGCGGTCTGGTTCGCTTCAACCGCGTGCTGAACCTGCTGTTGCCGGCGATCAACGCGGCTGTCACGGGGGTGGTCGTCGCGAAGTGACGCAAGCGTCACGGGTAACCTGAACCGCCGGGCCTTGTCGGGGAACAACATGGCAATCAACTATGACGACCGCTACGACGGTCGCTATGAAACCCGTTACGCCGACGCGGCCGGGCCGGGCAGGTTGCAACTGTCGGATTACCTGAGGACGATCGTGCGCGGCCGGCGCACGATCGTCACGGTGACCCTGCTGGCACTAGTGCTCGGCGGCGCGTATGCGTTTCTCGCGCCGCCCACTTATCGCGCGGACGTGCTGTTTCACGTCGAGGACAAGGCGGCCGGTGCGAACGGGGCGGCTAGCGGTGCGCCGCCGTCGCCCGGCGGCTCCGATACGAAATCGTCGACGGCCGCGCAGATCGAGCTGCTCAAATCGCGCCTCGTCGTCGAGGAAGCGGTGCGCGCGCTGCACCTCGACATCACGGCGACGCCGCGTCGTGTGCCGGTGGTCGGCCCGATGCTCGCGGGTCTCGTGAACGGTCGGTGGGGCTTCAGATTGCCGTCGTTCGTCGATCTGTCCGGCTTCGCGTGGGGCGACGAAAGCATCGCGGTGTCGCGCTTCGATACCACGAAGCAGATGTACGACGCAAACTTCACGCTGGTCGCGGGCGCCGACCACAGCTTCGTGCTGCGCGATCCGGGCGGCAACGCGATTCTGTCGGGCCGGGTCGGCGAAACCGTGCAGACCGATACCGCCGACGGCCCCATTACGCTGCACGTCGATCAACTGAGCGGCGCGCCGGGCACGCGCTTCCGGCTCGCGCGCGCGTCGACGCTCGGCACGGTGGACCGTCTGCAGAAGACGGTGGTCGTCGAGGAAACCGCGCCGCAATCGGGCGTGATCCGCGTGAGTCTCGAAGGCGGCGACGCCGCGTTGACCGCCGCGGTCGTCAACCACATGGCGCAGCAGTTCGTGCGCCAGGACATTGCGAACCGTTCGAGCGAAACCCAGCACACGCTGGCGTTCCTCGAACAGCAACTGCCCGGCCTGCGCAAGGAACTCGACGACGCGCAGCAGCACTACGACAAATTCCGCAACGCGCACGGCACGGTCGACCTTGGCGAGGAAAACCGCCTGCTGCTGCAACAGGTCGCGGACAACAGGAACCGTCTGCTCGATCTGCAACAGCAACGCGTGCAGATGTTGCAGCGCTTCACGCCGAACCACCCGGCGGTCGCCGCGCTCGATGCGCAGATCGCCGCATTGCAGGGCGCGCAAACCAATATCAACCGCAACGTCAGCGCGGCGCCCGACACCGAGCAGACCGTGCAGCGCCTGCGGCGCGACGTGCAGATGAAAACCGAGCAGTACAACACGCTGCTCGCGAGCGTGCAGCAACTGCGCGTGACTCAGGCGGGGCAGGTGGGCGGTGTGCGGCTCGTCGATCTGGCCGAAACGCCGGACGATCCGGTGCGGCCCAGACGCCTGCTGGTGATGCTGAGCGCGCTCGGCGGCGGGCTCGCGCTCGGCATGATGCTGACCTTCTTCAGACGTGCGGTACGCGGCGGCGTCGAACGGCCCGACGAGCTCGAAGTGATGCTCGGCGTGCCGGTGTTCGCGGCGGTGCCGCGCAGCGAGAACCAGCTGCGTTTGCAGCACAGCGTTGCGCAGCGCCGTCGCGGGCAGCACGTGCTCGCGCAGCAGGCGCCCAGCGATCTCGCGGTGGAGGGCGTGCGTAATCTGCGCACCTCGTTGCAGCTGTCGCTCGCACACGCGTCCAACAACGTCGTGATGGTCACCGGCTCGCGGCCCGATGCGGGCAAGTCGTTCCTGTCGGTGAATCTGTCGGCGCTGGTCGCGTCCGCGCAGAAGCGCACGCTGATCATCGACGGCGACATGCGGCGCGGCGACGTTCATTCGCATTTCGGCATTGCGCATCAGCCGGGACTCTCGGACGTGTTGCGCGGCGCCGATCTCGAAACGGCGATCCGCCGCGACGTGCTGCCCGGTCTGGACGTGATCCCGAAAGGCACGCTGCCGACGCATCCGGCCGAGCTGCTGATGAGCCCGCGTTTCCAGTCGATGCTCGACGAGCTGAAGCCGCGCTACGACCTCGTGATCATCGATACCCCGCCGGTGCTCGCGGTCACCGATTCGACGCTGGTCGGCAGGCACGCGGGGACCACGCTGCTGGTGGTGCGGCATGGGCGGCAGCCGCTGAACGAGATTATCGAAACCGCCAAACGGCTGCGCAATGGCGGGGTTGGATTGCGCGGCGTGCTGATGACCGATGTGCCGCAGGAAGGGGCGTTTCTCGGCTCGGGATATCAGGGCGGCAATTACGGGTATGACAGTATTGCTGGGTGAGGCGTGCGGGCTGCGCGGTGGCGTGGCTCGTGGTGTTGGTGGGGAGACGAAAGGGGGCCTTGTTAGTCACGGCTTCTTATGAGGCGGTCAGATGACCTCGATGCTAAACGGCCCGATCGGCTTGCGCTGATCGGGCCGTTGCTTTTGCTGGATTCGGTCGTTGGAGTTGGATGCCGATTTGAATCGGCGTCCTGAGTGATTCGTGATTCGTGCTTAGTGATGTTGGAACAGCTCGCGGATTCTGCTGGTCAGGGTGTCCGCGACTTCGAAGACCGGTTGCGAGGTGTGCCGTTCCGACTCGTGCGCGGCAAGTGTTGCGGTGTGCTGCATGTTGCGGCCGTGCGTATCGGCCGGCGATGCTGCGCGCTGTGATTCGGCCGTAGCGATTTCGTCGCGATGACGTCGCGGCTGGACGCTGTCCGGCGGCGCGGAGATGGTCGAGGTGAGGTGCGCCTGGGGCGTCGGTGGATTGTTTTGCGCGGCTTCCGGTTGCAGCGCGACGACCGGGTTCTCGCGATGCCGCGATGCGTCGGCGCGGCGGGCGGCATGCTGTGAGTCGATCGACTGGTTGCGCTGTGACGCGCGAGACGAGTCGCCTGGCGAGACCGATGCGCGCTTCGTGTCGGCGGCTGCGATCGACGGGCGGCGCACGGCGGTGGGAGAGGGTGCGCTTGCGTTCGTTGCCGATGTCGTTGCCGATGCCGATGCCGATGCCGATGCCAATGCGAGCGGCGGCGTGGTGGCGACTCGTGGGGTTGGCGTCGCTGGTACCGCGCGCGCGGGCGATGTCTGCGGGACGGCAGCTGCGGCGGCCGGCTGTTGCGCGACGACTGTGGGCGATGGCTGCTGGGCGGTCATTGCCAGCGGCCGTTGTTGGGGTGCGGCGGCCGGCGGATGCTGTTGGGCGACGGCAGCGGAGGCCTGCTGTTGAGCAACAATCGCAGGCGGCGTTTGTTGGACGCCAGCCACGGAGGGCCGCTGCTGCGCGGCAACGGCAGGCGTCGGCTGTTGGGCGACGATCGCCGGCGGCTGGTGCTGCGCCGCTGCGATGGGCGGTTGTTGAGGGGCAACGGTCGTCGGCGCCTGCTGAGTAGCGACAGCTGGAGGCCGCTGCTGCGCGGCAACGGCAGGCGTCGGCTGTTGGGCGACGATCGCTGGCGGCTGGTGCTGCGCTGCTGCGATGGGCGGCTGTTGAGCGGCAACGGTCGTCGGCGCCTGCTGGGTAACGACAGCGGCAGGCCGCTGCTGGGCGACGGCCGCCGCCGATGGTTGTTGGACGCCGGCCGTGGAGGGATGCTGTTGCGCGGCAACGGCGGGAGACGGCAGTTGCGCGATGACCGCGGGCGGCTGGTGCTGCGCGGAGACGGTAGGGGGCTGCTGGGCAACGACGGTAGCCGGCGACTGTTGAGCAGCGGCCGCAGACGGACCTTGCTGGACCCCGATCGCGGGCGGTCGCTGTTGCGCGATAGCGGCAGGCGGCTGCGGCTGCGGCCCGCTGACCGCAGCTGTCTGCTGTGCTGCTACTGCTGCAGGCAGCGACTGCTGAGCGACGGCTTCGGGGTGCTGCGGTGGGGCGGCCATCGCAGGCGTAGATTGTTGGGCGGCAACCGCAGCGGGCTGCTGTTGTTCGACCGCGGTGGGCGGTCGTTGAGCGGCAACGGCAGCACTCGGCTGTTGGCCGGCGGTAGCAGCGGGCTTCGGCTGCGCGACCACAACAGCCGCCGGCGGTGAGCCGGCGACAGCCGAAGACCGCTGTTGACCAGCGAGGGCCGTCGGCCTTTGCTGCTCCACATCGTTACTACCCGGCGTCGGTTTCACAGCCGGGGATAGCGCCGCCGCATCCTGCGGCCCGTGCACCGCACCGGCCACTTCGACCGGCGTAGTACCGCTAGCGTCGTTGCCGTTCCGATAAGCGAGGCCACCATACACCGCGCCGATCGCGGCGAGCACCGCCGTGGTGAGCACCAGCGAGCGCCGCAGCCGCCGGGAGCCCGGCGGCACGTAGGTATCCTCGTCGATCGAGTCGTAGCGGCTCAGTTTGGTCGGCGACGGCGTACGCGCGGCCCGGCGCGCCGGCCCAGCCGACGCTGCTTGCCACGCCTGACGGGAATCGCGCGAATCGCGTGAATGACGTGGCGCGGCGAGCGCTGTCGAGCGCGCCGCGCGGGCACGGTGCTGGCCGGGTTTGTCGAAGCTGTCGAGCGGCAGCTCGTGGCATGCGGGGCACGGCGAGAAGCGCCCGGGCAACGGTACGCCGCAGTATGCGCATTGATGAAAGAACGGCTCGTCGGAGGTCGTGTCGCGCGGCATGGCCTGCTCCCCCACTGGCGTCCGCGAGCGGCGCCATCAGAAATTATTCTCGTAACGACGCCGCCAGACGGCATCGACTGGGACTACTGGACGGCGTAACCGCGTGCCTGCATGCATGCGCCGTAGGCGGCCCAATAACGTGTCATCGGCGGCTCGGGCGCCGGCAGCGGCGGCAGGGTCACGCCCGATCCCGCGTTGGCCTGCAACGAGGTATCCGCCGCGCCGGACGCGCCGGGCGCGGCGCTGGCAGTCGTGGGGGGCGTAGCGCCTGACGCCCCCGATGCCGCAGCGATAGCCGCGTTATTCTTGACGCCAGCGCCAGCGCCAGCGCCAGCGCCAGCGCCAGCGCCAGCGCCAGCACCAGCACCAGCACCAGCACCAGCACCAGCACCAGCACCAGCGCCAGCGCCAGCGCCAGCGCCAGCACCAGCGACGGCCTCATGCGCCGGTTTCACCGCCGACGCGCCATCGGGCGCGGCCGCCGTCGGCGCGCTCGCGCCGTCCGGCGCGCTTGCCGCATACGGTAGAGGGGTAGCGGAGAAGGTACTGGGCGGCAGCGGCGGTTTGGCCGGCGCGCCCGTCGACGCGCCTTTCGCCGTCGGCGCCGGGCGCGCCGGTATCTGCGGCTCGCGAACGATATTGACCTTGCTGACGCGGCTCGCTTCCGCGTAGCACAGCGCGCTGTCGACGCCCCGTTCATACGGGCTTTGACTGCGCATCGGATAGGTGAGAGGCTGCCACGCGAACGCGGCACTGCTCGTCGCGAGGAGCGTTAGTACGGTATATGTTTTGAATGCCATCGCAGTCACTCCCGCAGCGATGTTTCGCCGTTTGTTAGTGTTGTCCTTGTGGACTTTCGATGTATGTCTGCTGGTCCACATGTCGCGCGTCGTGTTCGAGTTTCGTGTCCGGTCCATCGTCGGGCACGGACGCTTCGAGGTGCGCCGCGCTCCACGTCGCTGTCCGGCAACGCGCTGCCGGGCAGGCTATCGAAAGCTGCTTTTATGAGCGTAACACCGCGAACTGGCGACGCATCGCACCGGATCACGGGCGAAAACGCCATCGTGCTGTCCATTGAGGACATCGTGTGCAACGCGGCGCGCAAGTCCGGGGCAAGCTCCGGGGCGCCATGACGGATCGTCAGGAGTCGAAATGAAAAAGCTGCCGAATTGCCGCCGTCCGCTGTGCGCGGCCGTATTGTTGTCGGTGCTGTCGCTCGCCGTGCCGCTCACCGGTCACGCGGGCGAGGAAGACGCGAACCTGCGGGTCGAGACGGCGGGCGAGCGCGCGAGCTTCGCGCAGACGTTCTGCCAGGTGTCGCCCGAGCGGATCGGCGCATATAAGGAGCGGCTCCGCACGCGCCTGACCGACGCGACCCATTTCGACCAGCATTGGGATACCGGCTGGCGCCGCGCGGAAAACACCAACCGCCAGATGAGCGCGCTGCGCGAGCGCGACCCGGCGGAATTCGCGTCGCGCATCAAGGTCAATTGCGAACGGCTGAAGTGGATGGCGCAGAATGCGCTGCGCCCGCCGGCGCGGAAATGATCGGGTGGGGCGACGCTCTTTTGTGGCCGAAAGTGCGTCGCCCGCTCATGCGAAATCGGCTCGGGGTTTTCCCTGGGCTGCCATCCGCAGTTGCTGCCGGACCCGGCGGGACCGGCAGCTTTAGCCGGACTCACGCGGGGACGGGGCGCTTTATTCAGACCGCCGAAGTGTTGTAAATCCTTGTTTTTGCGAGACTTGGCCCGCGCCGGAAGCCCTCGTGCGGGCGTGGCCGCCGGGCGCGGTGAGGGTCAAATTGCTGCCCGCGACCGCGCCGAAATTCCGCCATTGCCCACTTCTTGAATTTGTCACTACCCGTCCATATAATTAGCACTCGCTGCACGAGAGTGCTAACAACATCGCCGGTTGGCCCCGCCAGCCGGGTCTTTCTCAGCGTTCTTCAGTCCCAATCCAAGAGAGGAGTATGTATGAACCTTCGTCCTTTGCATGATCGCGTGATCGTCAAGCGTCTGGATCAGGAAACCAGGACCGCGTCGGGCATCGTGATTCCCGAAGCTGCCGCAGAAAAGCCGGACCAAGGCGAAATCCTCGCAGTCGGCCCGGGCAAGCGTGACGACAAGGGCGCGCAGATCGCTCTCGACGTCAAGGTCGGCGACCGCGTCCTGTTCGGCAAGTACGCAGGCCAGACCGTCAAAGTCGACGGCAACGAACTGCTGGTGATGCGCGAAGAAGACATCATGGCCGTGGTGCAGAAGTAAGCGCAACGTCGCTACTTCCCCGGTTATATCTCAAGAATTCAAGGAGTTAGAAGATGGCAGCTAAAGACGTCGTATTCGGTGATTCCGCCCGTGCCAAGATGGTCGAAGGCGTGAACATTCTGGCCAACGCCGTGAAGGTCACGCTGGGTCCGAAGGGCCGCAACGTGGTCCTCGAGCGCAGCTTCGGCGGCCCGACGGTCACCAAGGACGGTGTGTCGGTCGCTAAAGAGATCGAACTGAAAGACAAGCTCCAGAACATGGGCGCGCAAATGGTCAAGGAAGTCGCTTCCAAGACCAGCGACAACGCAGGCGACGGCACGACGACCGCTACGGTTCTCGCGCAATCGATCGTCCGCGAAGGCATGAAGTACGTCGCATCGGGCATGAACCCGATGGACCTGAAGCGCGGTATCGACAAGGCTGTTGCAGCTGCGATCGAAGAGCTGCGCAAGATCAGCAAGCCGTGCACGACCAACAAGGAAATCGCTCAGGTCGGCGCGATCTCGGCGAACAGCGATTCGTCGATCGGCGATCGTATCGCTGAAGCGATGGACAAGGTCGGCAAGGAAGGCGTGATCACCGTCGAAGACGGCAAGTCGCTGCAGGACGAGCTCGACGTCGTCGAAGGTATGCAGTTTGACCGCGGCTACCTGTCGCCGTACTTCATCAACAACCCGGACAAGCAAGTTGCCGTGCTCGAGAACCCGTTCGTGCTGCTGCACGACAAGAAGGTCTCGAACATCCGTGATCTGCTGCCGGTGCTCGAGCAAGTCGCGAAGGCTGGCCGTCCGCTGCTGATCATCGCTGAAGACGTCGAAGGCGAAGCTCTGGCAACGCTGGTCGTCAACAACATCCGCGGCATCCTGAAGACCGTCGCCGTCAAGGCACCGGGCTTCGGCGATCGTCGTAAGGCGATGCTGGAAGACATCGCGATCCTGACCGGCGGTCAGGTCATCGCTGAAGAAACCGGCCTCACGCTCGAGAAGGCAACGCTGGCCGAACTGGGCCAGGCGAAGCGCATCGAAGTGGGCAAGGAAAACACCACGATCATCGACGGCGCTGGCGAAGCGGCGAACATCGAAGCTCGCGTCAAGCAAGTGCGCAAGCAGATCGAAGAAGCGACCTCGGACTACGACCGTGAAAAGCTGCAAGAGCGCGTTGCCAAGCTGGCAGGCGGCGTTGCAGTGATCAAGGTCGGTGCTGCGACCGAAGTCGAAATGAAGGAAAAGAAGGCACGTGTCGAAGACGCTCTGCACGCAACGCGCGCAGCTGTGGAAGAAGGCATCGTGGCTGGCGGCGGCGTTGCGCTGATCCGCGCACGTACGGCGATCGCCGGCCTGAAGGGCGCTAACGCCGATCAGGACGCAGGTATCAAGATCGTGCTGCGCGCGATGGAAGAGCCGCTGCGCCAGATCGTCACGAACGGCGGCGAAGAAGCCAGCGTCGTGGTGGCAGCTGTTGCTGGTGGTCAAGGCAACTACGGCTACAACGCAGCGACCGGCGAGTACGTCGACCTGGTCGACGCTGGTGTTGTGGACCCGACCAAGGTCACGCGCACCGCGCTGCAGAACGCAGCTTCGGTTGCCGGCCTGCTGCTGACGACCGACGCAGCTGTCTGCGAACTGCCGAAGGAAGACGCGCCGATGCCTGGCGGCATGCCCGGCGGCATGGGCGGCATGGGCATGGACATGTAATTCGGCTCGGGTCTCGCGGTTTCGCCTCGCGGCGCAATCGCAATCAGGACCTGGTCGGATGTCCATCCGGGAGGCGCGCGGCGACGCGTGCCTCCCAAAAGCAAAAACCCGCGTTCGCGCGGGGTTTTGCTTTTGGGGCCGACAAAAAACCTTCTCGAACTCAGGTCCCCGCTGCGCGATTGGTTCGCTGCGCCGGCCTGACGAGACCCTTGTCGCGCAGGTAGCCGACAATCCGCGCGACGCTTTCAGCCGGGCTCGAAGTGCCGGTGTCGATTTGCAGATCAGGCGCCGCCGGTGCTTCGTAGGGCGCCGATACCCCCGTAAACGAGCTGATCTCGCCAGCGCGTGCTTTCGCGTACAGCCCCTTCGGGTCGCGCGCTTCGCACGTGGCGAGCGACGCGCACACATACGTCTCGATGAATTTGTCCGCGCCGATGATCGAGCGCGCCATCTCGCGGTCGGCGCGGATCGGCGAGATCAGCGCGGCAATCACGATCAGGCCGGCGTCGTTCATCAGTTGCGCGACGTGCGCGACGCGGCGGATGTTTTCCCGACGGTCCTCGCGCTCGAAGCCGAGATCGCTGGCGAGGCCGTGCCGGACATTGTCGCCGTCGAGCACGTAGCACGCGTGGCCGAGCGCGATCAACTGCTGTTCGAGCGCGAACGCGAGCGTCGATTTGCCGGCGCCGGACAGGCCGGTCAGCCAGATCGTCGCCGGTTGCTGGCCGAGCAGGCGGGTGCGGTCCCGGGCAGGCACGGTGCTGCGAACACGTTGCAGGAGGTTCGGCGGCTGTTTCATCGTGATCAAGATGTATCAAAACCTGCATTTAAATGAAAAACCCGCCTGACAGCGGGTTTTTTTCACAGCGGCTTGCCTGAAGCAGGCTCAGCCCTCGCCTATGCGCGGCTGACCCCGATCAATGCCGCGCCTCGCCGGGCGCCGTGCCTTTGCCGGGTGCCGGCGGGGTTTCGTCGTCGTCGCTGCTGCGAGCCCAGAAGAAGCGGTCCGGCATATACGAGCCCATCCCGGGCCGGAACGCATTGCGCACCGCCTGATACAGATACTCCTGGCTCTCGCGTACCGCCTCCGCGGGCTCCTGGCCGTTGGCCAGCAACGCGGCGATCGCCGACCCGAGCGTGTCGGTCAAGCCGGTCAGCCGATGGCTCGCGCGGTCCCACGTGTCCTGGCGCAACTGGCCGTCTTCGCTGAACAGCGTGTTGACGAGCCGGTGCGAGCCGGTTTCCGTCGACAGAATGTACTCGCAGCCCTGCGACAGCAGATGCGAGATCGCCGCATCGAGGCTCGGCGCTTCGGCGTCGCCATCGGGCTGCGCCAGCGCGAGCAGCGTCGCCGCATCGGCGACCAGCAGCGTGGTTTGCGGCGCGAGCAGATCGGCGATCGCTTCGCGTAGTTCGTCGGCGGCGAGCACGTGTTCGTCGTCGAGCGTGAAATCGGGGGCGAGGATCAGCGGGATGTCGTCGTAGTCTGCGACCACTTCGGCGATCGCGCTGACCACTTCGGCACGGGTGCACGCGCCGACCTTGAACGCGGCGACCGGCATGTCCTCGAGCAGCATGCGCGCCTGGGTCGCGACGACGTCCGGGTCGAGGCCGGTGACTTCGTCGCAGTTGGCCGAGTCGCGCACGGTGTATCCCGTGAGCACGGAGACGCCGTGACAGCCCATGCTGGCAAGAGTCATCAGGTCGGCTTGCAGGCCGGACCCGCCGGTCGGGTCGGAGAGGCCGAAGGTGAGGACGATCGGAGGCGTGTCGCTGGGCATGAATTGAGTAAAAGGTGCGGTTTTCGGCGCGCGAGGCGCAATTGGCTCAATTATGCGGCCTAAACCGCGCCGGGGGCGTTTTTTCGCGCGGGCCCCGGCGCGCGCGCCGTTACGTGGCATGACGCCGCAAGCGTCGCGAAAGGCGTCCGCGGACGCCCCGCCGGAGGCCGGCGCACGCTACGATTGCGCGTTTTCGATTGCTAGGCATGGGGGCGCCAACACGGTACCATCATGGCTCCCGTTTCCACGGACTCAACGACGCGACACAAGAATGGAATATCAAAGCTGGATGTGCCTGATTTGCGGCTGGATTTACGACGAAGAAGCCGGCTTGCCGGACGAAGGCATTGCGCCGGGCACGCGCTGGGAAGACGTTCCCATCAACTGGACCTGCCCGGAGTGCGGAGCCCGCAAGGAAGACTTCGAGATGGTGCAGATCTGAAGCTTGCCGGGCCGCCGGCTTCGGCCGGCTGATCCCAGCTCCGGGTTGTGATGCAGGTTGCAGTCTGATTCTCGTTGGTTTCTCTGGTCTTTCCGGGCCGGCCGCGTTGAAGCTTGACGCCGCCGGCACCGAGTCTCATCCTGGCGGCGCGGAACATCGTTGGGCGCGCCGTGTCGCAACGGTAGTCCGTGATTGTCCTGTCGCTGGTTCGCGCGTTGGCCGAGCACTGTGCAGCGTGCGCGAAGCGACGATCCGTCAGCTTCGTGCCGCCTGCCCATGACTCTTCGATCCGCAGCACCCGTTTCCCTCGATGCCCTGCCTAACCCGCGCGGCGGTGCGGTCCGCGCCGCCGAGCTGGCGCTCGCCGAGGCGTCGCTTGCATTCGAGCGGCACGCCGAAAGCGGCGCCGCGTTGCTGCGGGCGTCCTATGCGTTGCGCACCGCCGGCTGGTTCAGCGCGCAGCGTTTCGTCGATGCGCTGGTGCGGCTGTCGCCGCTTGCCGGCGCCGAGGCGGCCGAGGCGGAAAGCGCCCGCCCGGTGTTCGGCGCGGCGCTGCACGAATTGCGCGCGGCGCTCGAGCGCCACAATCTGCGCGAGCTGAGCTGCTCGCCGACACTGTTCCATCACTACTGCGAACTGTGCGCGCAACTGGCCGACCACATGCCCGGTTCCGCGATCGGCTTCGAAGACCTCGCGCTGTGCGCGCGGCCGGTGCCGCCGGCGTCCATGCACGCGCACCCGGCCGAGCTGCTCGCGCATCTGCGGGTCCGCTACGAGCGCGCGCTGCTCCCGGTGCTGCGTTCGCAGGCGGACACCGGCAGCGCGGTCGCGCTTGCCGTCACCGATGCCGGCCTCGACGAACTCGACGCGGTGTTCGTCGAACTGGCCGGTCCCGATCCGTATGACTTCTGGCGGCTCGCGCGAGCCTGCGCGAAGGCCTTGCGCGCGCGCGGCCACGCGGCCCGCGACACCGACACCCGGCGCTTTTACGCGCGCTGCAATCTGGCGCTCGCCGATCACGCGCGCGGCATCGAGCGGGCGCCGCGCTCGCTGGTGCGCGCGACGCTCGCGCTGCTGTGGCGCGACTACGCGCTGTTCGGCGCGGCCGCGGAAGACGCCGGGCAGGTCGAGGTGCTGCGCGATTACGGGCTGACCGTCGACTGGCACGTGGCCGCCACGCAGTCGTCGGAGATGCTGTGGGAGGCGGGCGCGCAGCAGGCTCAGGCGCTGTCGTCGACACGCGAGCTAGGCGTGCTGACCGTCAACGCAAATGCTTACGAAGACTTTCTGCAGACCGCCGACGCGTCGATCCAGGCGTTGGCCGCCCATGCGCGCGCGGCCGATCAGCCGGAGAAGGCCGACCCGAGCGAAGCACTGCAGGCGGGCGATGCCGCTTACCGGCTCGGCGCCGCGGCCTGCGCGCTCGGCCTCGGTCACGTCGCTTTGCTCGCCGATGCGCTGGGGCTCGCGTGGCGGCGTCGCGCGCATGCGGGCGTCGCGACGCCGGCGGTGCGCGCGCATGTGATCGTCGGCGCGCCGCCGGCGGCGACGCTCGAACAGGCCGCAGAAGTGTTGCGCGCGACGCTGCACCAGGTCGCCGCGGGCGTCGCGCCGGCCGGCGGCGGGCAGTTGCAGGCGACGCTTGGCGCGCTCACCCGTGCGATCGAGCAGGGCGGCGCGTAAGCGCGCTTTCGAGCCTGCCCGGCGGCGGGACCCGGGCGCGGGGTACGCAGGCCGAGCGCACGTCGCAGATGCGATGCGATTCCAGATGCAACGGACCGGGTGACGACTGCCGAACCTTGCGCGGTCGCGCCGCGATGCGATGCCGGGCTCTGCCTGGCGAGGCCATTTGAAACGAGCCGCCGGGAAGCCGTCCGAGCCGTCCCGATCACCCGCTGAAGCGCAACCGCCGCACCGCGTCGAACGCGTGGTTGCGCGCGCTGTTTCCCCGCTTGATCGCGACATGGCGCGAGCCGCGCGCGTGATAGAGTGCAACCTGATCCGGCGTCGATGGCACGCGGCACGCGCATTGCAACCCCTCGCGCGGCGATGCTCAACGCAGCCCGCCATCCCGCATCGTCTTTGCTAAAATCCGAACTATGTCCAAGAGTACCGATCGCATCAATCTGACCAACCAGTTCCTGATCGCCATGCCGAACATGGCCGATCCGACGTTTTCGGGAACGGTGGTCTACCTTTGCGATCACAGTGAGCGCGGCGCGCTCGGCCTAGTGATCAACCGGCCGACCGATATCGACCTGCAGGCGCTCTTCAATCGCATCGATCTGAAGCTCGAGATCGAACCGCTTCTCCATGTCCCCGTTTACTTTGGCGGCCCGGTGCAAACCGAGCGCGGCTTCGTGCTGCACGAACCGAAAAGCGGCAGCGGCTATACGTCGTCGATGTCGGTGCCGGGCGGCCTCGAAATGACCACCTCGAAAGACGTGCTCGAAGCCGTCGCGAGCGGCACCGGTCCGGAGCGTTTTCTGCTGACGCTCGGTCATGCCGGCTGGGGCGCCGGTCAGCTCGAGGACGAAATCTCCAAGAACGGCTGGCTGACAGTCGAGGCCGATCCGAAGATCGTCTTCGACGTGCCCGCCGAAGACAGGCTCGAAGCGGCGCTCGCGCTGCTCGGCGTGTCGCTGTCGATGCTGTCCGGCGAAGCCGGCCACGCATGAGAGGGCAGGCATGAGTCAGTCGGCCGGACGTGAGGCGACGCTGCTTGCGTTCGACTACGGGGTAAAACGCATCGGCGTGGCGGTCGGCAATTCGCTGACGCGCCGCGCGCAGCCGCTCGTCGTCGTACAGAACCGCAGCAAGGACTATCGCTTCGAGGCGCTCGGCAAGCTGATCGCCGAATGGAAGCCCGACGCGCTGATCGTCGGTTTGCCGATGCATCCCGATGGCACCCCGCACGAGCGCACGCAGCTCGCGAAGCGCTTCGGCAACCAGCTGAACGGCCGCTTCAATCTGCCGGTCACATGGGTCGACGAACGTTATTCGTCGGTCGAGGCCGAGGCGGAAATCCGCGCCGGCAACGGCCGCGCCGACATGCTCGACGCGCAGGCCGCGAGCATCATCCTCCAGCAATATCTAGACGAACTTTCCGACGACCATGAGTTCCATTGACGCCGAAGCGCTGTATCGCGCGTTGCTCGACCAGATTCGCGCGGCCTACGGCGAGCGGCTCGCCGCCGCGCCCGGCAGTGCCGATGCGGTGGCGTTGGCCGGCATTCATAGCGGTGGCGCGTGGCTCGCCGAGCGTCTCGCGCGCGACCTGAGCGTGCCGGCTTTCGGCGTGGTGAACGTCGCGCTGCATCGCGACGACTACGCGAAGAAAGGCCTGCACGCTCAGGCGAGCCCGACCTCGTTGCCGTTCGCGGTCGACGGCAGCCGCATCGTGCTGGTCGACGACGTGCTGTACACCGGCCGCACGATTCGCGCGGCGCTCAACGAGCTGTACGACTACGGCCGCCCGGCCGCGGTCGAACTCGCGGTGCTCGCCGATCGCGGCGGCCGCGAACTGCCGGTGGCGGCGCGCTTCGTCGGCGGCGCGGTGGACGTGCCCGCCCACGCGACGCTGGTGCTGGCCCGCGACGACGACGGCGCCGGCGGCCAGCGGTTTTCTTTTCACACCGAAGCACGCGTCGATTGAAATTCGCGTAGCCCGCGAGCATCGCCCCCAGTGCGCGGCGACACCGATCACGTCGTAGTCCGTATTTGAAGCAGGTACACCATGAACACCGCCACCCAGGCTCCGCAGGATTCTTCCGCTAGCGCGTCCGAGCGCTTTCGTTACGGCTTCCTGAAGGGCAATCCGCAGCTCACGAAAAACGGCGAGCTCAAACATCTGTTGTCGATCGAAGGTCTGCCGAAGGCCATCGTCAACCAGATTCTCGATTCCGCTGATCAATTCGTCAGCGTCACCGACCGCGAAGTGAAGAAGGTGCCGTTGCTGCGCGGCAAGTCGGTGTTCAACCTGTTTTTCGAGAACTCGACACGCACCCGCACCACCTTTGAAATCGCGGCCACCCGCCTGTCCGCCGACGTGCTGAACCTGAACATCAACGCGTCGTCGACCAGCAAGGGCGAATCGCTGCTCGACACGATCAACAACCTGTCGGCGATGCACGCGGATCTGTTCGTCGTGCGTCATGCGTCGAGCGGCGCGCCGTATCTGATCGCGCAGCACTGTGCGCCGCACGTGCACGTGATCAACGCCGGCGACGGCCGGCACGCGCACCCCACCCAGGGGCTGCTCGACATGTACACGATCCGCCACTACAAGAAGGACTTCACGAAGCTGCGCGTGGCGATCGTCGGCGACATCCTGCACTCGCGCGTCGCGCGCTCCGACATTCATGCGCTGACCACGCTCGGCGTGCCCGAGGTGCGCGCGATCGGTCCGCGCACGCTGCTGCCGGGCGGCCTCGAACAGATGGGCGTGCGGGTGTTCCACAACCTCGACGAAGGTCTGAAGGACGTCGACGTGATTATCATGCTGCGTCTGCAGAACGAGCGCATGAGCGGCGCGCTGCTGCCGTCGTCGCAGGAATACTTCAAGAGCTGGGGCCTGACGCCCGAGCGTCTCGCGCTCGCCGCGCCCGATGCGATCGTGATGCACCCCGGTCCGATGAACCGCGGCGTCGAGATCGACTCGCAGGTCGCGGACGGCCCGCAATCGGTGATCCTGAACCAGGTGACGTTCGGGATCGCGGTGCGCATGGCGGTGATGGGCATCGTCGCGGGCAACAACGACTGATCAGGAAGCCGAAGCACCGGCTGAACCACAGGTTTAACAAAGGCAGCGCATGAAGATTCATATTCAAGGCGGCACGCTGATCGATCCGGCAGCGGGCACCGAACAGCAGCAGGACATTTTTATCGCCGACGGCAAGATCGCCGCGCTCGGCGCCGCGCCGGCCGGTTTCCAGGCCGAACACACGATCGACGCGCGCGGCCTGACGGTCGCGCCGGGTCTGGTCGACCTGTGCGCGCGGCTGCGCGAGCCGGGTTACGAGCACAAGGCGACGCTCAAATCCGAAATGGCCGCGGCGGTCGCCGGCGGCGTGACGAGCCTCGTGTGTCCGCCGGACACCGATCCGACGCTCGACGAACCGGGCCTCGTCGAAATGCTGCGCTTTCGCGCGCGCAATCTGAACCAGGCGCACGTGTATCCGCTCGGCGCGCTGACGGTCGGTTTGAAAGGGCAGGTCATCACCGAGATGGTCGAGTTGACCGAGGCGGGCTGCGTCGGCTTTTCGCAGGCCGATACGCCGATCGTCGATACCCAGGTGATGATGCGCGCGCTGCAGTACGCGAAGACTTATGGGTTCACCACGTGGCTGCGTCCGGTCGATGCGTATCTCGGCAAGAGCGGCGTCGCCGCGAGCGGCGCGCTGGCGTCGCGGCTCGGTCTGTCGGGCGTGCCGGTCGCCGCTGAAACGATCGCACTGCATACGATTTTCGAACTGGTCCGGGTGACCGGTGCGCGCGTGCATATTTCGCACGTCTCTTCGGCGGCCGGCGTCGAGCTGATGCGCGCGGCCAAGGCCGAGGGCCTGCCCGTGTCGTGCGACGTGACCGCGAACCACCTGCATCTGATCGATCTCGACATCGGTTACTTCGACGCGCAGTTCCGCCTGGACCCGCCGCTGCGTCAGCAGCGCGATCGCGAAGCGATCCGCGCGGGTCTGGTCGACGGCACGATCGACGCGATCTGCTCGGCCCACACACCGGTCGACGACGACGAAAAACTGCTGCCGTTCGCCGAGGCCACGCCGGGCGCGACCGGTCTCGAGCTGTTCCTGTCGCTGACGGTCAAATGGGCCGACGAAGCGGGCGTGCCGCTCGCCACCGCGCTGAACCGCATCACCGCGGCGCCCGCGCGGGTGCTCGGTCTCGAAGCGGCCGGCAGCGTCGCGCTCGGCGCGGTCGCCGATCTGTGCGTGTTCGATCGCCATGCGCACTGGCGCGTCGAGCCGCGCGCGCTGAAGAGCCAGGGGCACAACACGCCGTTCCTCGGCTACGAACTGCCGGCCCGCGTGCGGGCGACCGTGGTGGCGGGCCGGCTCGCGTACGAAGCACGCTGAGCCGCCGCGTTTCGGTTTCGGCCCCATCGAGGAAAGCTCCGCTCATGAAGCTCGCGTTACGCAAGGTCCGTCTCATCGCGCATCTGCTGCACGGCATGTGGACCGTCGCGACGCGTTTTCCGAACGCGAGCGCCGAGCGGCGTCACGCGCTCAATCGCGCGTGGTCGCTGAAGATGCTGCGGCTGTGCGGAATGCGGCTCGTCGTGCACAACGACGCGGCGCGGCTCGACCGCGGCGCGCTGGTGGTCGCCAATCACATCTCGTGGATCGACATCTACGTGATCAATGCGTGGCGGCCGACGCCGTTCGTGTCGAAGGCGGAGATCCGGCAGTGGCCGCTGGTCGGCTGGCTTGCGCAGCAGCTCGATACGGTGTTCATCCAGCGCGAGAAGCGCAGCGACGCGAAGCGGATCATGCACGAACTCGCGGGCCGTTTGAGCGCCGGCGAGCTGATGTGCGTGTTTCCGGAAGGCACGACATCGAACGGGCTCGCGCTGCTGCCGTTTCACGCGAATATGTTTCAGGCCGCGGTGTCGGCCGGTGTGCCGGTGCAGCCGGTGTGCATCATGTATGAAGACGCGGCGGGTAAGCAATCGACCGCGCCCGCGTATATCGACGATCTGTCGTTGTCCGATTCGCTCGACATGCTGTTGCGCGGCGGGCCGCTGACCGCTCACGTGTATGTCGGCGCGCCGCTCGCACCCGGCGCGGACCGCCGCGAGCTGGCGGCGCAGGCGCAGCAGGTGGTGGCCGGCGCGCTGTCCGATCTGCAGCGCGGCCGGGCGCCGGCAGGTTCGCTCGCACAGGAGCGCGAAGCGAACCACGCTGCGGCATCTTCCGCGGCCGGCGCGGTCGACCCGCTGATCGAGCCGGTCGATCAACCGGGCCGCTCGGCCTGAGTTCTTACTGCTGGCCTTAACGTGCCAGCAGCGCGCCAGCAGCGCACCGATCAGCAACGCGCCCAACCGGGCTTCACTCTCTTCTAGTCAATTCCCGCCGTGCGGCACCGCGCAAGCATCGCAATCGACCTGGGTCAGCGTGCGCTGCGCCGGATGCTTCGCGAGCGTCACCGCCGACAGCTTCTGGCCCCACACGCAGCCCGAATCGAGGCCGATCAGGTTCTCGCGCATCAGCAGGCCGAGCGCGGCCCAATGGCCGAACACGACGGTGACATCGGCGGTCCGGCGCGAGGGCGCGTCGAACCACGGCACGCAGCCGGCCGGCGCCGAAGCGAGTGTGCCGCTGCTGCTGAAATCCATCGTGCCGTCGGGGGTGCAAAAGCGCATGCGCGTGAGCGCGCTGCAAGTGACGCGCAGACGGTCGATACCCTTGAGCGCCGGCGTCCAGCGACTCGGCTCGTTGCCGTACAGACCCGCGAGCGTTTCCTTCCAGGTCGGCGCGCGCAGTGCGCGCTGCAATTCGTCGGCCAGTTCCAGCGTGAGCGCGACGTCCCATTGCGGCAGCACGCCCGCGTGCACCATGAGCATGCCGTGGTCGAAATGCGCGAGCGGCCGGTGGCGTACCCATTCGAGCAGATCGGCGGCGTCGGGCGCGGCGAGAATCTCGTCGATCGTGTCGCCTTTCTTCGACTTGCGAATCCCCGCCGATACCGACAACAGATGCAGATCGTGATTGCCGAGCACCGGCACCGCGCGTTCGCCGAGCGCGATCACGTCGCGCAGTGTCGCCAGCGATTCCGGCCCCCGGTTGATCAGGTCGCCGGCGAACCACAGCGGTGTGCCGGCCGGCGGCGCCGCTTTCGCGAGCAGTTGTTCGAACGGCTTGCGGCAGCCTTGCAGATCGCCGAACGCAAGAGGGGCCGGGGAAGTGGACGGGCTGGAGGCGGTGGACGGTGTCATCAAACGAAGTGGAAGCGATTCGATACTCGCGGCCACGCACGAGACGTGCCGCGGTGGGCGGTGCAGCAAGTTAGCGTGACATAATAGCCCGTTTGACGTTCGGATACCGCGCCCTCGGTTGGCACACGCCGCTTGCCGGCGAAGCATCGAGAACCGCGCGCGTTATTGCGCCACAACAAACAGGATGACTCTCGTGAACGAAGCCAGCAGCTCCTCTGTCGGAGCGCCGCAATCCTTTCGTACGCTCGTCACGGGCGCCAGCGGTTTCACCGGCCGCTATCTGGTCGACAAACTGCTCGCGCGCGGTCATACCGTGATCGAAGCGGTGTCCGGCGGCGACCAGCCCGACACGCCGACCCGCATCAGGATCGATATCACGTCGCCGGACGAATGCCGGCGCGTGCTCGACAGCGTGCGCCCCGACTACATGGTGCATCTGGCCGCGATCAGCTTCGTCGGGCACGCCGATCCGCTCGACTTCTATCGCGTCAACGTGCTCGGCACGCTGAACCTGCTCGAAGCGTGCGCGGCGATCGGCCATGTGCCGCGCAAGCTGCTGATCGCGAGCAGCGCGAACGTGTACGGCAACGTCAGCAGCGCGGCGATCGACGAGAGCTTCCCGCTCAACCCGGTCAATCACTACGCGGCCAGCAAGGCGGCGATGGAAGCGATGGTGCGCACGTGGTTCGACCGTCTGCCGGTCCTGATCGCGCGGCCGTTCAACTACACCGGCCGCGGCCAGGCGGTGAACTTCCTCGTGCCGAAGATCGTCAGCCATTTCGCGCGCCGCGCGCCGTCGATCGAACTGGGCAACATCGACATCGCACGCGACTTCTCGGACGTGCGCTACGTGGCGAGCGCATACGAGGCGCTGCTCGATGCCGACGTCGCGAGCGAGATCGTGAATGTCTGCACCGGCACCCCGTATTCGTTGCGCGAGATTCTCGCCGCGGCGAGCGAGCTGACCGGCCACGAACTCGAAGTTCAGATCAATCCCGCCTTCGTCCGCCAGACGGACGTCAAAATGCTGGCGGGCTCGCCGGCCAAATTGCACTCGCTGGTGCCGTCGGTCGAATCGATTCCTTTCACCGAGACGTTGCGCTGGATGCTGGGCGCATAACGAGGAAGGGTGCACGCGGCTGCCGAGTGTGGCTTTCGCGCCGCTAACGCTCGCAGCGGCGCCCTCTGGGGCAGCTTTCGCAATCCTTACGTCTGCATTTTCTTTCTTCCTGCGAGTCGCACTGCCCGCCGCGTCCTGCGGCGTTACGTTCGTTAAAACACTTTTAAGTGCGTTTAAAAAAGTTATTTTACTGACCGATCGCGACCGATTTTGTCAAGCTGTTTCAAGTTGTTAGGGTTCTAGTTTTTGCTCCGGGCCGCTTTATAATTGGGCCTTCTTAAAATTGGCGTCTGAGTGTCCGCTGGTTGTGCGCGGCGGCGCGACGGGTGCCAGCAAAAACGAACACCACCACCACGCGGGATGCGCGGGCCGGCACAGTCACTGCGGTCTGTCACCCATACCTGGAAGGGAATTTCATGATTCTGGTAACGGGCGGTGCCGGTTTTATCGGCGCCAATTTCGTGCTCGACTGGCTCGATGCGTCGGACGAAGCGGTACTCAACGTCGACAAGCTCACTTACGCCGGCAATCTGGGCACGCTGAAGGCGCATCAGGGCAATCCCAAACACGTGTTCGCGCGCGTCGACATCTGCGACCGCGCGGCGCTCGACGCGCTGTTCGCCGAACACAAGCCGCGCGCGGTCCTGCATTTTGCGGCCGAAAGCCACGTCGATCGCTCGATCCACGGCCCGGCCGATTTCGTGCAAACCAACGTGGTCGGCACCTTCACGCTGCTCGAAGCGACCCGCAGCTACTGGAATACGCTCGGCGAGGCCGAACGCGCGGCGTTCCGCTTCCTGCACGTATCGACCGACGAAGTGTTCGGCTCGCTGTCCGCAACCGATCCGCAATTCTCCGAGACCACCCCGTACGCGCCGAACAGCCCGTATTCGGCGACCAAGGCCGGCTCCGACCACCTCGTGCGCGCGTACCACCACACGTACGGCCTGCCGGTGCTGACGACCAACTGCTCGAACAACTACGGTCCGTACCAGTTCCCCGAAAAGCTGATCCCGCTGATGATCGCCAACGCGCTCGCGGGCAAGCCGCTGCCGGTCTACGGCGATGGCCAGAACGTGCGCGACTGGCTGTACGTAGGCGACCACTGCAGCGCGATCCGCGAAGTGCTCGCGCGCGGCACGCCCGGCGAGACGTACAACGTCGGCGGCTGGAACGAGAAGAAGAATCTCGAGGTCGTGCACACGCTGTGCGATCTGCTCGACGCGCGCCGCCCGAAGGCGGCCGGCTCGTACCGCGACCAGATCACCTATGTGACGGACCGCCCGGGCCACGACCGCCGCTATGCGATCGACGCGCGCAAGCTCGAACGTGAACTCGGCTGGAAGCCGGCGGAAACGTTCGAAACCGGTCTGGCTAAGACGGTCCAGTGGTATCTCGACAACCAGCAATGGGTCGACGAAGTCGCTTCGGGCGAATACCGGAAGTGGGTCGAGACCAACTACGCGCAACGCGCGTGAGGACACGGTAATGGCGCGCAAAGGCATTATTCTCGCGGGCGGCTCCGGCACCCGCCTGTATCCGATCACGCACGTCGTCTCCAAGCAGCTGCTGCCGGTCTACGACAAACCGATGATCTACTACCCGCTGTCCACGCTGATGGTGGCGGGCATTCGCGACGTGCTGATCATCTCGACGCCGCAGGACACGCCGCGCTTCGAGGCGATGCTCGGCGACGGCAGCCAGTGGGGGATGAATATCCAGTACGCGGTGCAGCCGTCGCCGGACGGACTCGCGCAGGCGTTCATCATCGGCCGCGAGTTCGTGAATAACGATCCGTCGGCGCTGATTCTGGGCGACAACATCTTCTACGGCCACGATCTCGCGAAGCAGCTCGAGCGCGCCGACGAGCAGCCCGATGGCGCGACCGTGTTCGCGTACCACGTGCAGGATCCGGAGCGCTACGGCGTGGTCGAGTTCGACCAGCAGTTCCGCGCGCTGTCGATCGAGGAAAAGCCCGCCAAGCCGCGCTCGAACTACGCGGTCACCGGTCTGTACTTCTACGACAAACAGGTCTGCGACATCGCCGCCGACATCAAGCCGTCGCCGCGCGGCGAACTCGAAATCACCGACGTCAATTCGCGCTACCTCGCGAACGCGGCGCTGAACGTCGAGATCATGGGCCGCGGTTATGCGTGGCTCGACACCGGCACGCACGACTCGCTGATCGAAGCCGCAACCTTCATCGCGACGCTGCAAAAGCGCCAGGGTCTGGTGGTCGCGTGTCCGGAGGAAATCGCCTACCGGCGCCAGTGGATCGACGGCGAACAGCTGCTCGCGCTGGCCAAGCCGCTCGCGAAGAACGGCTACGGCCAGTACCTGCAAAACATTCTGAAGGATCACGTCGCATGGCCATCCAGGTAACCGCAACCGCGCTGCCCGAAGTCAAGATCATCGAGCCGAAGGTGTTCGGCGATGCGCGCGGCTTCTTCTTCGAAAGCTTCAATGCGCAGGAATTCGCCGAGAAAGTCGAGTCGAATGTCGAGTTCTTGCAGGACAACCATTCGCGCTCGGCACGTGGGGTGCTGCGCGGCTTGCACTATCAGATCGAGCACGCGCAGGGCAAGCTGGTGCGGGTGGTCGAAGGCGAAGTGTTCGATGTCGCCGTCGATATCCGCAAGAGCTCGCCCAATTTCGGCAAGTGGGTCGGCGTGACGCTGTCGGTCGAGAACCATCGGCAGCTGTGGGTGCCGCCCGGCTTCGCGCATGGTTTCGTGGTGCTGTCGGAGTCCGCGCAGTTCCTCTACAAGACCACCGATTACTGGTTCCCCGAGCACGAGCGCAGCATCGTGTGGAACGATCCGGCCATTGGTATCGAATGGCCGATCGATTTCGAACCGCTGCTGGCGGCGAAGGATGCGGCGGGCAAGCAGCTCGGCGATGCCGAAGTTTATGCGTGAGGTGAGCGTGAATCCTGAGCCGACGATTCTGGTGACGGGAGTGAACGGGCAGGTCGGCTTCGAACTGCTGCGCTCGCTGCAAGGTCTGGGGCGCGTGGTGGCATGCGACCGTTCGGTCCTCGATCTGTCCGATCTGGAGCGCGTGCGCACCGTCGTGCGGGAGTTGAAGCCGTCGCTGATCGTCAATCCGGCCGCTTATACCGCGGTCGACAAGGCGGAAACCGACGTCGACGCCGCGCGTCGTCTGAATGCCGACGTGCCGCGCGTGTTCGCGGAAGAGGCGGCGGCGAGCGGCGCGGCGCTGATTCACTACTCGACCGATTACGTGTTCGACGGCACCAAAGAAGGCGCCTATGTCGAAACGGATGCGACCAATCCGCAGAACGTCTATGGGCTGACCAAGCTCGAGGGCGAGCAGGCGATCGCGGCGACCGGCTGCGCGCATCTGATTTTGCGTACCAGCTGGGTGTACGGGCGGCGCGGCAAGAACTTCCTGCTGACGATGCTCAAGCTCGGCAACGAGCGTCCCGAGTTGCGCGTGGTCGCCGATCAGATCGGCGCGCCGACGTGGTCGAAAACGATCGCGACCGCAACCGCGCACATCGCCGCGCAAGCGCTGGCGGCGCCCGACCGGACGGATTGGTGGGCGCGGCGTTCCGGCGTCTATCACTTCACGTCGGCCGGCGCGACTTCGTGGCATGGCTTCGCGGAGGCGATCTTCGCGAACGCAATGGGCGAACGCGCGCCGAAGGTCGTGCCGATTCCGGCGAGCGACTATCCGGTGCCCGCGAAGCGGCCGGCCAATTCGCGGCTGTCGCACGACAAGTTGACCGAAGCATTTGGATTGCGTTTGCCGGATTGGGCCGATGCGCTGAAGCTGTGTTTGAGTGAGTAACTTGGACCAGAATTCGTCGCGTCGGGAGCAAGCCGGTGTCGTAATCGTCTTTTATCGCCCGGACCACGATTGCGTGGCCCGGGCGAACCGGCTCGCCCAGGTATGGCCGTGCGTGGTGATCGACAATACCGAGAGCGTCAGCACGCCGGCGGCGCTTGGCCTGGATGCCCAAATCGACTATGTCGCGAACGGCGCGAACCTCGGGATTGCGACCGCGCTGAACCAGGGCATCGAACGGCTGCACGCGGCGGGCTGCACGTCGGTGTTGATGTTCGATCAGGATAGCGAACCGTCGGAGCAACTGCTGCGGGAGCTGCCCGAGACGCTCGCGGCCGAGCGGCTGCGCGACCGGCGCGTCGCGCTGATCGGGCCGGCGTACGAAGATACCCGCCTGCGTGGCGTGGCGCCGTTCGTGCGCTTCGGTTACCTGTGGCTGCGGCGGATTCCGCCCGAGGGCGTGAAGCCGATCGACGTCGACTTCCTGATTACGTCGGGCTCGTGCGTGAACCTCGACGTTTGGCGTGAGATCGGTCCGATGGACGATGGTTTGTTCATCGATTTCGTCGATCTCGAATGGTGCGCGCGGGCTCGCGCGAAGGGCTATTCGGTGCTCGGCGCGCCGGCGTTGCGGCTCGCGCATGAACTGGGCGGCGAACCGGTGAAGGTGTTCGGACGAAGCTATCCGGGGCACAGCGCGGTCCGGCATTATTATCTGTTCCGCAATGCGATCGCACTGATCCGGCGGGCCTATGTGCCCTGGAGCTGGAAGTCGACTGAACTCGTGAAGATGCCGGTCCGGCTCGTGATCTACGCGTTATTCATGCAACCTCGCCTGCTGCACCTGCGTCTGTCGTTGCTGGGGATCTGGCATGGACTGACTGGGCGCGATGGCGCACTGTGAAACGCGCACACCACCCACTTTATATATTCCATTCAAATAGACAGCTTGCATGTTGACTCTTTCACTTCTTGACCTCAAACAGAGCCTCGCGTCATGGCGGTTGTGGACGCTGCTTGGCTGGCTGGAGATTCGGCAGCGCTATGCGCGTTCGCGGGTTGGGCCGTTCTGGCTGACGATTAGTATGGGGGTGATGATCACCTCGCTCGGCGTCGTGTACGGCACGCTGTTCGGCCAGAAGATGAACGAATATCTGCCGTTTCTTGCGTCGAGCATCGTGCTGTGGGGGTTGTTTTCGCAGTCGGTGAACGAGGGAAGCGTTGCGTACATTAGCGGTGCGTCGTACATACGGCAGGTCCCTACGCCCAAGCTGATCTTCATTCTGCAGGTCATATGGCGCAATCTGATCGTCGTCGCCCATAACTTCGTCATTGTTATTGGCCTCCTTGCGATCTATGGCGTCAAAAGCTGGGAAGCGCTGCCGATGTTCATTCCCGGCTTGCTCGTATATCTGCTGAACGTGATGTGGATTGCGATGACGGTGGGCCTGTTGTCCGCACGCTTTCGTGACCTGCCGCAAATCATCAGCGCATTGCTGCAAGTCGCGTTCTACGTCACGCCAATCATTTTCCGGCCCGAGGCGCTGAACAGATTCGCGTTCATCGTCGAATGGAATCCGCTCGCCTATCTGATCGAAATCGTGCGCGCGCCGCTGATCGGGCAAATGCCGAGCATGGTGGCATGGCAAGTGACTATTGGCATGGCTGTGATCGGCTGGCCTATTGCGTTGCTGATGACTGGCCGCTATTTGAAACGTCTTCCGTACTGGGTTTGAAGAGAGCGACATGGCGTACATTGAACTTAACAACGTGACGTTGGACCTGCCGATTTTCGACGTGCAGGGTCGCTCGCTGAAGAAACAGGTGCTGCGGATGGGGCGGCGCAACCGGATTGCGGAGGGCAACGACGGTGTCATCGTCGTACGCGCTCTGGACGATCTGACCTTCCGCTTCGAGAGCGGCGATCGGGTTGGACTGATCGGCCACAATGGCGCGGGCAAGTCGACACTGCTGCGTGCGATGGCCGGCATCTATCCTCCGACGGCCGGCACGCTGTCGCGAGAGGGCAAAGTCGTGCCGTTGCTCGACATCAGTCTCGGCATGGACGACAACTCGACCGGCATGCAGAACATCCGCTTGCGCGGGCTGCTGCTCGGCATGACCGATGCGGAGATTCGCCAGAAGCAGAGCGATATCGCGGAATTCAGCGAGTTGGGTGACTATCTGGACCTGCCGGTTCGCACTTACTCGAGCGGGATGAAGATGCGACTCGCGTTCGCCGTTTCGACATCGGTCGACGCGGAGATCCTGCTTCTCGACGAAGTCATGGGTGTAGGCGATGCGTCGTTCATGCATAAGGCAGAAGCGCGCCTCCACGAACTGCGCGGTCGGGCCGAGATCGTCGTTCTCGCGATGCACTCGAACAGCGAAATTCGCAAGGTATGCAACAAGGCACTCTGGATGGAGCGCGGATGTGTGCGTGCGTTCGGCGAGGTCGAAGAAGTCGTGTCGCAGTATGCGACTGCGATGGGGGGCTGAAGCTTTGAATGGCAACGGCGGTATCGCGGGACGCTGAATCAATGAAGTTGCGTAGAGCACGTTCGTTGCTGAGCCGGCTGGTCGCGGGCGATGGATTGCGCTGGGCCGTGCGCAAAGCCTACGGGGTCTTTCGCCGCGAAGGTCTGGCAGGCCTGAAGCGACGGATCGCGTGGTTGCGCGCGGGCGCGCCTGGCACTGTCGCTCCGCAGCTCTACGCCGAATGGTTGCGCCGCTACGATCACATCGACGACGCAACTCGCGTGGCCATTCGCGCGCGCATCGCGGGCTTTGAAAATCCGCCGCGAATCTCGGTAGTGATGCCCGTCTACAATCCCGATCCCAAATGGCTGGCTGAGGCGATTGAATCCGTTCGCGGGCAGCTCTATCCGTATTGGGAACTGTGCATCGCGGACGACGTGTCGACCAATCCCGAGATCCGTCCGTTACTCGAGCGCTATGCCCATACGGACGAACGGATCAAGGTCGCGTTCCGCGAGAAAAACGGTCACATTTCCGCGGCATCGAATACCGCGCTCGAACTTGTGACGGGCGCATGGGTTGCGCTGTTCGACCACGACGACATATTGCCGGAACATGCGCTCTATTGCGTTGCTGATGCGATCGAGCGTAATCCCTCGATCCGGATGATCTACTCCGACGAAGACAAGATCGACGAAGCCGGCAAGCGCCGTGAGCCGTATTTCAAGTGTGACTGGAACCCGGATCTGTTTCTCTCGCAAAACATGTTCAGTCATCTGGGGGTGTTTCAGACCACTCTGCTGGACGAGGTGGGAGGGTTTCGCGAGGGTTACGAAGGGTCGCAAGATTATGATCTTGCGCTTCGTTGCGTCGAGCGCGCAGGCGTTGGCGCGATCCATCACATCCCTCGCGTGCTGTACCACTGGCGGGTCCACGCGCAGAGCACGGCAGCGGGCGCGGATGCAAAGCCTTATGCCGTAGTGGCCGGCGAGCGGGCGCTTAACGATCACTTCGGCAGAGTTGGAGTTCGCGGCGCGGTGGAGTTCGCAGTCAACGGATACCGTGCACGATACGCGCTTCCAGCCCCCGCGCCGCTTGTCAGCCTGGTCATTCCAATCCGAAATGAACTCGAATTGCTCAAACAGTGCCTCGCGAGCATTATCGAGAAGACCACTTACGGCAATTTCGAAATCCTTATCGTCGATGCGGGCTCAGACGAGCCCGCGACGCTGGACTATCTGGCCGCACTCGAGCGCGGCGGCAGGGCTCGGGTATTGCGCGACGACCGGCCATGCAACTTCTCCGCATGGTGCAATTCGGCTGTCGATGCGGCGAATGGCGAGATCGTCGGCTTGATCGATAGTGGTATCGAAGTACTCTCGCCTGACTGGTTGTCGGAAATGGTCAGCATCGCGTTGCAACCCGGCGTCGGCACGGTAGGCGCGAAACTGCTTTATCCGGACGGTACCGTGCAGCATGCTGGTATGACACTTGGTCTGCATGGCGTGGCCGGATCGGTTCATCAACGTATTCCTCGCAGCTCGTTTGGCTACTTCGGCCGCGCCAGCCTCATTCGAACTGTTTCCGCGGTGACGGCTGCATGCATGATCGTGCGCAAGTCGGTCTATCGAGAGGTGGCAGGGTTCGATGAGCAGGCGGCGGTGATGGCGTTCAGCGATGTCGACTTCTGCATACGTATGCAAGAAGCCGGCTATCGCAATGTGTGGACCCCATATGCGGAGTTGTTTCACCACGAGTCGTCGATTCGACACTGTGGCAGCGATTCTGCGAGACAAGCTCACTTCGATGGAGAGATCCAATACATGCAGCGGCGGTGGGGCAGTCTGTTACGGAACGACCCGTCTTATAGTCCCAATCTGACTTTGGACGAAGACAGTTTCGCTCTGGCATCGCCGCCGCGCGTGAATGCGCTTGTTTGAGGGGATACGGGGCGCGCAAACACCCCGCAAGAGCCTTTCGCACAACACTACGAGTTGGGCTGGCGCGCGTCTTCTGCGATTGCGCCGCTCAAGAAATCGAACAGCACTTTCAAAATGAAGAAAGCGGCTTGTAATTTGTTTAAGGTACGCTCAAGCGTCCTGAGGAGCATATATGAATAAAACACCGTCGGTCGCCGTGATTATTCCATTTTATAACGGTGCAAAATGGCTCGAACGGGCCGTCAAGAGTGTTGCCCAACAAACCATTGCGCCGGCGGAATTCATCGTCGTTAACGATGGCTCAAAGGCTGAAGAGCGCGCCGCGCTTGATCCTCTGGCACAAAAATACGGCTTTCGCATAATCGATAAATCGAACGGGGGGCAAGGCTCCGCGCGAAACGCTGGTGTCGCTGCGAGTACCTCCGACTATATATGCTTTCTCGATCAGGACGATTTTTACCTCGAAAATCACATTGAGATTCTCGTGGGTAATCTTCCTGAAAATGACCTCCGACTCGGCTTCGTTTATGCAGATTTACATATTGCCGACGGTGACGGTGGATTGATATTCACCAGTTCAGTGAAGGAGCACTCGCCGTCGAACCCGAAAAAGTCGTTGATCGATCTGCTGAAATCCGACATGTTCGTACTGCCGTCAGCTTCAATTATCACGCGCAAGGCATTCGAAGCGGTCGGTGGCTTCGATGAGCAGTTCATGGGCTACGAGGATGATGATCTCTTCCTGAGAATTTTCCGCAATGGCTTCACCAACTACTATGTCGACGAGCCGGTCACGGTCTGGTGCATTCATAGCGAGAGCACTTCGTACAGCATCCGCATGTGTCGCAGCAGGTTCAAGTATTTCATGAAGCTGTCGAGCCAGTTTCCCGACAACCCGGACCGAGGCCTGTTTTTTTTCCGGGACTGCATCGCGCCTCGATTTGGCCGTGCGTTCCTCTCGGATGCGTTGAAAGCGACAACGAAAAAAACCGCGGACAAACAGGAGTTGGTAGCAATTCTCAAACAGTACGCGAAGGTTTTACGGCAGAGCAGGTATGTCCGTCGCAAGCTGAAACTGAAGTTCTCGCTTGTTGCATTCGTTCTCGACTACTCGCCACCGTGGGCTATCAAGGTAATGCGCTACGCAACACTTTCGGCTGCAGTGCGGCGAAGCCTTGTGACCTGATGTTTTTTTGGATACCCGCAACCCATTGAATCCGCAGATCGAAGCGGACATTCAAGGGCGAAGCGGGCGCCGTGCCTTAAGGATTTGCGACCAAAGACGCGGTGAAACGGTCGGTCGACACGACGTCTTTGGCCAGATTCGTCGCGTGACCGCCGGCAAATTCGACGACTCTCTCTATGCGCCTTTGTTTTTCGGCTGCCATGTCGCGTACCACTCGTCGTCGAAAATCGCATTGCATAGCTTGCGATAGCAGTTATCCCAGGTGAATTCGGAGCCGGACCGCGGGCGCGGCGCAAAGCCGTTCGCGGCCCAGTCTCGCAGCGCCACGGCAAGCGTTTGGGGATCGTCTCCGGAGAAATAACACGCCTGGTCGCCTGCAATCTCGCGAAACACCGGAATGTCACGTGCAAGAACCGGTAAGCCTGCCTGAAACGCCTCGACGATCGGCAAGCCGAACCCTTCGTTGACGGATGCCATGATGAGCCCTGAGCTCGCACTGTAGAGAGCGCGCACCTCGTCATCGCTGCAGCGAGGTAGCCAATGCAACCGCTTACCCAGTTCAGGGGAGCGCCGCAACTGCTCGGAGAACTGGTCCATCTTCCAGCCCTGCTTGCCGATGATGATCAGATTTAGGTTCTCATTGGCTTCCCATAGTTTTTCGAATGCCGCAAAGACCTGCGGGTGGCCTTTGCGAGGTTCGACCGTGCCCACCATGATGACGCTGGGACGCAGCCGGGCATTGTCGAGAGCAGCGAGGGTGGCCGACGAACTTTGCCCTTTGAGATTTTCGCTGCGAAAGTCATTGCGAAAATCCGCGCCGAGATGAGCGAAGCCGATCGGTAGAGGTCTGCTTCGCAGACTGGGATCCTCGTCGAGCCAGGCCATCACATCGTCGGCAACAGACCGGGAAATGCAAACAGCAGCGTCGGCGATGCCAAGAAGACTGCCGTACCAGTTCTCTGTTACGAGCTTGACGAAATCGTCGTTGAAGTACTGAGGGCATCGCAACGGCAACAAGTCGTAGACGAGCACCACGATGCGCAGGCCGTTCAATCGCAACCGCCGTAATTCGTCAAATTCGGCTGCCGTGATGATCGGATAAACGTCGGCGAGGAGCAGCACATCGCCGGCCCGGACATCGAACGGTGCTTCCGGCAGATCGAGGGGGGGCAGACCCAGCAGCGACAGCGGCCTGGCGTACGTATGGCGTAACAGCCCCTCGCGAATCCGTACAACTTCGCTGCGCAAGCCGCGGGGCGGCGTTTCAAGCGCGCGGCGGGTAATCTCGCGTACGACCCGTTGAATGCCCGAACCCGAGTCGATACGCGCCAATTCGGAGATATCGATCAGGAGCCGGTTGTATCCTCCGCCGCGCGATGGCGACGGGAAACTGCGCACGAGGCTGCGCGACGCGGCGGCTACACCATTCGGCAGTGCCGACACAGTCTGGATATCTGTCTGCATGGTTTGCGCGACGACAGTGACGCCCGGCGTTGCATAGGCCTTTTCGATCGCATCGACGCACTGTTCGGCAGTGATTTCCGCGGACTCCTGCGGCGGCAGAACCGCGGTAAGCGCGTGCATCGCGTCGGTGCCGAAATGCCGGCTCAATACTTCCATCTCGTGATCCGAATACACGATCACGCCAATGGCTTCCTGCAGCACGGAGAGGCTGCACGGGTAGTGCCGAAGCGCAGCTTCAATGCCATTGTCTTCGGCGAAGCGCAAAGCAGGGTAGCCGTGCGCCTGCAGCAGTACAGCCCGGAACTCGTCGATGCGTCCGCGCTCACGGGCCGACGCGTACATCAAGTCGGACAGAACCGCGTCATGCAGGATCACCACGCCTGGGCAGCAGGGCAGCAGCGTTTCGATCTGGAAGCGATGAAACGGCGAATTGCCGATTTGATAAACGACGCGATCGAAACGCCCGGCCTGCGCGAGGAAGTCGGTCGGAGCGAGTCGCGGAAATCCCCACAGCAGGTGCTCAGAGGTTTCTTCCTCACTGACTAGCGTGATGTCGTAATGGCGCGCGAGGCGGGGCAGAAGGCTTGCGCTGTGCTCGGCCACACGGGTGGCCCGTGGCGGTAACGGGGACACAAAGGCCAGCCTGGGGCGTTTGGGAACGACGCTCGTGATCCGTGTGTGACCTTGTCGCGATCGAGCGTCATGGATCGTCTCGAGCGCATCCCAAGCCCGCTCGGCCGACGCGTGCCACGTAAATTGCGCGGCCTGGCGCGGGCCGTAGTTTGCGAGTTCCTGTTGAAACGACGGATTTTCCAGTACCTTGCGCATACACGCGGCGATGGAGTCGGGATCTTCGGGGTCGAAAGTGGCATCCGCGCGTCCGATCACTTCGGGAAGACTCGTGGTGTTGCTGACAATGGTTGGTGCCCCGCACGCCATCGCCTCGCCGGCAGGCAACCCAAAGCCCTCGTGCCGGGAAGGAAATACAAACAGACTGCACGCCGAATAAAGAGCCCGGAGGTCGTCCTCTTCCACGAAGGGGGTGTAGACAAGGCTTTCGGTTGGGATGCCGAGTTGCGCTGCCTTTTGATACAACCTGGCACGATCTCGTTGCCCCGCGACAAAAAGCTGGTGTGTTGTCTGCAATGCCCGCGGCAGGCGTGCATAGGCTGCCAGCAAGCCGGCTTCATTCTTGTTCGGCGTGTCTGCGGCCAGAAACATGACGAACGAGTCGCGCAGGCCATAGCGTGCGAGCAGTGCCGCGCGTTCATTAGCCGGCAAGGATGTCGGATGGAACTGCGGGCCGATACCGGCACGTATATTGAAAACTCGTTCGGGCGCGCAGGCCAGATGATCGATTGCCTCATTGCGGCTGGACTCGGAAATGGCGAGCAGCCCTTCGCACGACGTCAGTTCCTGAATGCCGCGGTAATACCAACGGGTATGGGGCGAAGGTACGTTCGACGTCCCGAAAAACTCGGCGTGCCGCAATAACGGAATGAGATCGTAAAAGGTCGCGACCACGGGCAAACGACGAAGTTGTCGCGGCAGGCAACCAACGACATCGTTGTCTTCGAGCACGCTGCACACATGCACGAGGTCCGGCTGAAGGGAGGCAAGGAAATGCGCCCGCAGGGTTTCGGCGTAAGCCAGGCGTGGAGCGTCATGAAGCAACGCTACGCCGCCGCGTGGCGGATGCCACACGCGGATGTTTTCGCGCGGCAGAACCGACGAGAAGGTCGCGATCAACTCCTCGGCTTTGTCCATGTAGACACCGTTGAGCGCGATAGTGACCTCATGCGCTCGCGCATTGCGAACCATGGCCAGCGCAAGCTCCCGCGAATAGCGACCGATACCGCGGTCGCTGCCACTGCCTTGAGCTGCCTGTAAATCGATCACAAGACGCATAGTGTCAGTTTTTATAGAGTGCAATATAAATCGGGTTGGAGACGCTGACGCTCAAGCCACTGTCGTAGTGCGAGCGTTGGCCGTGCTTAGTTGCCGATACAGGCGCGCTTCTTCGGGGCTGAGATCGGTTGCACTTGCAGGAGTGGTCGCCGCTGCCTGTTCCTGCATTGCCGCGGTCTGCTCATACACGCGATAGCGGCGAGCCAGCCATTCCACTGGCCGCGGAGCGATGGCACGAATGAGCCGCAGGCCACGCTGACCTCCCGGCAGGCCGAGCAGAAATCGACCGGTGCGATGAAATGCCTGTCGCGCCCGCTGTTTGGTGGGCTGCATACGCCGCACCATGCGCAGCGGCGCCGTCACGCGCCAACTCGTGCTGTTGATCATCGCGGTTACCTGCTCGTTCGCTAGTCGCGCGGCGTGTTGCGCCGCGAGTGCGCTGCGTTGCGCGTCGTCGGCGCGGCGCGTTTGCTCGGCCAACGCAACAGCCGCTTGCAAATTCGACTGGCCAAGCGTGTCCGCCAACTGCTGCAACTGTTGCATGGCGGCGGACGAACGATTGTTTGCGGCCTGCGCTGTGCTTGCCAACTGTTCGACGGCCGCGGCTGCCTGACGGCTCACGGCCTCCGCGTCACGCAGTGTTGCGGAGGCCTGCTCGCCGATGCGCCGATTTTCTTGTGCTGCCGCATCGCGGACCTGCCGCAATTGCCCGGCCGCCTCCTCGCGAAATTGCTGCAATTCCCGTTCGGCTCGCTCGGTCCGCTGCAGTAAATCCCCCCGTGTCTGAAACGGATCGAACACGTTCGGTTGAACCGTGAAGTGTCTTCCCAGTTCGTCCTTTTTTTCGTCGGCAAGGTAGAAGCGGTTCAAACCGTCGAACCAGGCGAAACTGTAGCCACTCGCGGTCAGCATCGGCTCCCAGTCGCCGTGGGTCTCCTGCTGCGAATTTGGCAGGGTTGCCTCGACAAGCACGATCCAGGGGCGAAAAAGGCGAAAGTCAGCGCCGGCTAGCACATCTGCTTCAGCACCTTCCACGTCGATTTTCAGAAAATGAATCGGATCTTGGAGGCAGTATTGCCGGCAGATCTCGGCCAACGGCAGGGCCTCGACGATCTCTTCGGTCACCTCCCAGCCGGCAGTCCGATGGCGAGCCGCGATTGCTGCATCGACCGTGGACAGGCCGCTGCCGCCGATCCGATAGAAGCGGTACGATCCGGCCTCGCGAGCAGCGGCCACGCGGAGATTGATATCGTGAGGGCGCATTGCGCTCAACGAGTCGGAAAAACTCGCATCCGGCTCCAGATTGATGCCGTGCCAACCGTGATCGTAGAACAGCTTCGTGACTGACGACACATTCGGGTCCGCTGCGCCGACATCGATATAAAAGCCGTTACGAATGTGCCCGAGCGCGCGCCAAAGCATGACGTCTTCTTGGTTCTGTGCGAAGGAAGTCAATGTCATGAGGGTTCAGACCGTGAGGATGATGGTGCGGCAAGACATCTCTGAAATTCAGAGCATGCGAGTCAGGGTTTCACGCAGTGTCGGTACGTTGAGTGATACGCCGTTGGCCTGGAGCAGTTGGTTCAGCTTGTCGGGGTTGCCGCAAAGCCGATGTACTTCGTTTTTGCGCACGAAAGCGGGATTCACCTCGATGGTCATCTTGTGTCCGGTGATCGCCTCGAAGGTGTCGATGATTTCGCGTAGCGTGTAGGGCTTGCCCGTGCAGACGTTGTAGGTTTCACCCGCCTGGCCATGCGCCAGCAGCGCCATATAGGCGTCGCAAATCAGTTGCACGTCGTTGAACTCCCGTTCGACGTCCAGATTGCCGAGCGCCACCGAAGCCGCGCGCTCGGCAAAATGTTTGGCTAGCTTCGGGATCACGAAGTTGACGTTCTGACCGGCCCCCGTGTAGTTGAAGGGTCGGGTGATGACGATGTTCAGGCGCTCGGCGTAGGTTCTGGCCATGTATTCCATTGCCAGCTTGCTCATCGCGTAATGGTTCACCGGCGCCGGCAGATGCGCTTCGCTCAACGGCGATTGCTCGCTGTTGCCGTACACGTTGGCGCTGCTCGCGATCAGCACGCGCTGCGGCGCGGTCGGCAACTGCGCGAGCGCGTCGAGCAGATACGTCGTGCCTACCACGTTGACCGCGTAGAAAGCGCTGAGGTCCGCGTGTCCGACAAAGCTGATCGCGGCCAGGTGGACGACGGTATCCGGCGCGATCCGGCTCACCTCGTCATGCAGCGCATCCTTGTCGGTGAGGTTCGCGTGCAGGGCGACAACGTCGTGTCCTTCCGCCGCGGCTCGCGCGGCGAGGTGGCGCCCGGTGAAGCCGTGCGCTCCGGTGATGAGGATCTTCAAAATGAAAACCCCTCGGCGTTGCGGCGCAGGTCGGCCTCGACCATCATCTGGCACAGCTGTTCGAGCGTGGTGTGCGGTGCCCAGCCCAGTTTGGCCTTGGCCTTGGCCGGATCGCCGATCAGCAGCTCGACTTCGGCCGGCCGGTAGAACTTCGGATTCACGCGCATTACCGTCTTGCCGGTGGCGGTGTCCACGGCCGATTCGTGCTCGCCGCTACCCGTGAATTCCACCGTGATGCCGGCTCCCTTGAAAGCCATCCGGACGAAGTCGCGTACCGTCTCGGTGCGATTGGTGGCGAGTACGAACGTGTCGGGCTCGTCGGCCTGCAGCATGCGCCACATGCCTTCCACGTATTCCTTCGCAAAACCCCAGTCGCGCTTCGCATCCAGGTTGCCGAGTTCCAGCACGTCCAGCTTGCCCAGCTTGATCTTGGCCACGGAATCCGTGATCTTGCGCGTTACGAATTCCCGTCCGCGCAGCGGACTTTCGTGGTTGAACAGGATGCCGCTGGAACCAAAAATTCCGTAACTTTCGCGGTAGTTCACCGTCATCCAGTGCGCGTAAAGTTTCGCGACGCCATAAGGGCTGCGAGGATAGAACGGGGTCTCTTCGACTTGCGGGATTGCCTGCACCTTGCCGAACATTTCGGAGGTGGACGCCTGGTAGTAGCGAATCTTCGGATTGGTGATGCGGATCGCTTCCAGCTGGTTCAACGCGCCGACGCCGGTGATCTGCGCGGTGGTCGTCGGCTGGTGGAAGCTGACGCCGACGAAGCTTTGTGCGGCGAGGTTGTACACCTCGTCCGGCTGGGCTTCCTGCATCAGCGTGATCGAGTTGCCCAGATCGGTCAGATCGTATTCGACGAGCTGCAGGTCCGGATGGTTCTGGATACCGAGTTCCTCGATACGCCAGAAGTTGACCGAACTCGTGCGGCGATACGTGCCATAGACGCGATATCCCTTGTTCAGAAGCAGTTCAGCCAGATAGGCGCCGTCCTGCCCGCTGATTCCGGTGATAACCGCGCATTTCTTCGAGAGCTGTGAATTGTTCATGAGTGTGGATTGTCGGTGGTGAATTTCAATGGAAGTCAGGTGCTCAGGCCGAAGCGAGCGGACGTAACGAAAGCGATTGGCGATCCAGGTTGGGGTTGAACATTGGATCGTTGTACAGATAGGTTCGCCAGCGCTTGAGAAAACGGTTCAGGTCGGTGCCGGGCGGTGCCGTTTCGCCTCGCGAGGCCTTTTCGTGATGGACCAGTTCGGCATGCGGTGTGTAGACGATGCGGTAACCGAGCATCTTCAGCCGCAGACACATGTCCACATCGTTAAATTCCAGAGTGAACACTTCGTCGAAGCCATTGATTTCTTCGAGTACGGAGCGCCGGGTCGCAAAGACCGCCCCGGTGACCATCGACCACTCGCGATGAACGATTGCCCAGTCCTGGTAGGTCGGTTGATCCGCAGGGCAACCGAGCCACGTGTGGGCGCACGTACTGATCAGGCCGCCGGCCATCCCGGCATGTTGCAGCGTGCCGTTCGGATAGAGCAGCCGCGCGCCGGTGCCGCCGACATCTTCCTGCATGGAAAAGGTCAGCAGCGCCTGTAGCCAGTCAGTCGATTCGCTGGTGATGTCGTCGTTCATCAGCACGACTTGCTCTGTCTGGCTCAATCGCCAGAGCTGATTCATCTTCTTCGCGTAGTTGAACGGCTCGCCGGGTGCACGCGTAGTGACGATGCGCGTCAACTCGAAGGGCCACGGCCGGTTGGCGTAGGCCGAGCCGTCGGGCAGGTCATCGCCGACGATCACGTGCAGCCTGTCCATCGGATAGTCGAGGCGCGCGATGGTTTCGAGCAAGCCCGTAATGAACGGACGGTTTTGCGCGGCGCCGTTTTCGGTGGCGGGGCGGCCCTGGCGAGTGGGAATGCATAACGTGACGGGAGGCATTTCGTTGGCATTGCGCGTCAGCTGCAACGCGTACGGCGCGATACCCGGCTTCAGTGCGAAATGTGTTCGATCCTGCCCCAGCCAGTCCTCTATCACACGCTGACGGTCTTGCGTTGGAATCTGCTGATAGCGTTTGTCGCGCGTCGCCAGTATTTCTGCGATGCGGCTGATAGGGACGCCGGCTTTTACCGCTTCGAGTAGCACTGCATAACTGAAGGCCGCCCCGCACTTAGTTGCGGAAGGGAGAAGTTTGGTCAGGACATTCGCCTGAACGGCGATCGGCAAGCCGATATAGTCATAGGCGAGCAAAAGCGCGAGGTCGAAGTCCGGACGCAAATCGAGCGCCTTCTCGCGGCGCAAGCGCTGATCTACGTAGAAGATGCCGATGTCGGGCCTGCCCATCGCTTCCCGTTGCAAAGCCGGACCAAACTCGGCAGTGATTTCAGTGCCGGCATCGCTGAGCACATACCAATGCGCGCCGCCCTGAATTTGTGGCGTGCGGCCTTTCGCGTCCCGCAGTGCACCCTCGGCCGTGACGGTCAACGGAACCAGAAAAGCTTGCGACAATAGGGTTTGCATGGAATCAGAACCGTCGTTGTGGCGCGAGAAGTTGCTCGATACTTTGCTGAATTAATGCGCCGACCCGCTGGGGCGACAAGTCCGTGGCGATGCGCGCCCGTGCCCTGTCTCCGATTGCGTGATCGCTATTTTCGACAAGCGCGGCGGCTTTTTCGAGCGACTCGGCCAGATGATCTTCGTCGACCTGGGCCCACACGTTGCCTGTCGTATAGGCACCATGGTCGTCTTGCAGCGCGGTGACGGCATAGCGAACGGGGAACCCGCAAGTGTCGTCGAGGAAGTCGCGCGTGCCGCTGTAGTCGGTGGCGACGACGATCTTGCCCATCGCCATCGCCTCGGCCACCGTCAGGCCGAAACCCTCAGCGCAATGGGGCGACGCGTAGATGTCGGCCATCGCCATCAGATTGCGCATGGTGTCGAGATCAAGCGCGCGGTTGATCAGCACGACACCATCCTCCGCATCGCACAGCTGTTGTAACTCGTTGCCCTGCTGCGGCATGTCGAACAGATGCTTGGTCTTCAGTACCAACTTCCAGCCAGACCGTCCCAGCCGGGTTCGCGCAAAAGCGCGCACCAGTGCAAAGGGATTTTTGCGAACCAGATAGCTCGAGCCGTCGAAGGCATAAAGGATCACACGGTCCTCGGCATCGAGGCCGATTTCCGTCTTGGTGCGGCGAATCTTGTCAGGACCCGGAAGGCTTGGCGGGACCGTCACCACGTACGGGATCACGTGAACGGGGGCGTCGGTGCTCGCTGCGAAAGCCTTCTGACAATAGCGACTCGGAGCCCAGATGGCATCGACCGAACCGAATGTGGGATGCCAGTAGTTCGGAATATCTTCCGTTTCCCAGACGAACAGCCCCAGTTTCAACCGGGCGCGCTCGATCGTCTTCTTCTGTTCTTCGATCAGGAGTGCGGGCCACGCCTCCGGATTCAAATGGATGGCTACTACGTCGGCCGGCCCGGAGAAATCGTTGATATCCAGCGGCAAGGCCGTTCGCCGATGAACGTGGAAGGGCCGTTTCACCGGTGCGAGATTGAGCGCGTACGGCGTGCGTCGTAATGCGGACACATAAGACCTGCTTGCGACGCCGAGACCGTTTGCGTAATTCCACGGGCCGATCAGCTGGATGGCCGGCTTCAGCGCGGAGCCCGACAGATGCCGGGGCAGCGTGGAACACCGCGGCACGCGCGACGGCGCTGCATTGCCGGCCGGATCCGGATTGGCGGCAACTACCTGAAGCGCGGGCTCGGCCAGCGCCACGTCGTAGCCATGCGCTAGCAGCACTTCACGCCAGCCGCTGCTGTCCATGCCCTCGATCTTGTCGCGCAACGCCATCACCTTGACGAACGGGAAGCCATCCTTGATGAGATTCTTCCAGTCGAACAGCGTCCGGTTGTCGCGGTTTTCGGACGGGAACATCACGGCGTGAGAAATTCCACCGGCCCGCAACGTGGGGGCGAACTTGAGTTCGTACCGTTGAATGACCTCGTGCTTCGTCGGCAGGATCACGACGTTATTCAAGAAATCCTGCAGAACGGGCGACGCCAGTGCGCGTCGACGCAGCGCGACGAAAAAGCTCTGGATGTGCCACTCATATTCCCAGCTCTCCGTGATGCCGACCATATCGCCGGGCGCCGAACGCAGGCGAGTCAGTAGCTTCTCGAAAAGCGAGTCGTTGAGGGGGCCGATCACGCTGTCGTTGAGCAAGTACAGCGCTTCGGCGTCGAACAGTTCGGGTTCGACCTGTAGGACATGCGCCCAGGCGGCGAAGTCGAACCCGAGATTCTCGCGCACAACCAGCGTATCCACCTCGTCAAGCGACAGCGCATCGGCGTCAAACCAGGCGGCGTCCGCCGCCACGATCAGCGTGACATCGATCCCATGTCGGCGCAGTGCTGCGATATACGGGCGCACATGCGGCTTGAGCTTGCCGTCGGGCGAGTGGGTGACGAACAACGCGATCTCGCGCCTATGGCGCGTCGCTTTGCGATACTCGATCACTGCGTCAGTCACAGGCTTGCCCAGTGGCGCACCGGACTCGTCAGTTGGTTGCGTACTGGCGAGGCCGGTACCAAAAAGCGCCTGCTGTCGCCTTGCTCGCAGAAAAGCGATACGTGCGGGCATCCGGTGAGGAGTCGCTGCCCACCATAGAGCCTTCATTCCGCGGCGGAACGTTGTGCGGACCGAAGCTGGGATACGGCTCACGGTTCCTCGTAGCGGCGCTGTCACTCGCCACGAAGTACTGGTCATTAACGCTGTTACCCGCTCGTTGGCTCTTTGCGCGTCGCGTCGCAATTCATCGTTACGCCGGTCCTGTTCCGCAAGCGCTTCGTTGGAGCGACGTGTCGCTTCTTCGAGGTTTTGCGCCATCTGCTGAATTGCCGCCGTCGCGCGCTGGTTCGCCGCGTCGGCTTCGTGCGCGGAGTGTTCCACCGCCTGGAGTGCTTCGCGGCTTACGGCATTGGCCTTGGCCAAAGCTTGGGCGGCCTGTTCGCGAATCTGCTGCACTTCCTGCGCAGCTTGCTCGCGAGCCTGCCACGCTTCCTGTGCAGCTTGCTCGCGAACCTGTTGCATCTCCTGTACAAACTGATCGCGAGTGAGTTGCAGTTCCTGCTCGGCTTGCCGGGCGCGTTGCAGTAACCGCGCGGGCGGCTGAAAGTCGTCGAAGACATTCGGCTGAACATGAAAATGCTTTCCCAGTTCCGCTTTCATTTCGTCGGCCAGATAAAACCGGTTCAATCCGTCAAACCAGACGAAGCTGTAGCCTTGCGAGGTAAGCGTCGGTTCCCATCCATGAGACTCTTCCTGCGACAACGGCAGGGTGGCTTCCACCAGCACGATCCAGGGGCGGAAACGGCGGAAATCAGCGCCCGCCAGCACGTCGCCTTCTGCCCCTTCGACGTCGATCTTCAGGAAATGAATCGGACCGTGAGGGCGATACAGTTCGCAGATATCCGCCAGCGGCAGCGCTTCGACAGTCTCTTCGACCACGTTCCATCCGCTAGCGCGATGACGTGCCGCGATCTCGGCGTCGAACGTCGAGAGCCCCGTGCCGTCGATTTTGTGGAAGACATGCGAAGCGGCTTCGCGACCGGCAGCAAGTTGCAGATTGATGTCATGCGGGCGCGCGGCACGCAGCAATGCGAAATAGGCCGGCTGCGGCTCCAGGTTGATTCCGTGCCAACCGTGATCGTAAAAGAGCTTGGTTACCGATAGATCTTCCGGGTCGGCCGCACCTACATCGATATAGAACCCGTTGCGAACGTGTCCGAGCGCACGCCACAGCATGATGTCTTCCTGGTTCTGTGCGAAGGAAATCAATGTCATGAATGGTCAAGCGGTGATGTGAATGGTGTCATGAAATACATCTACCATGATTGACTGATAAGTCACAAAAGGCGACGCCATTTTTCTGGTGCGGGGCGGATGCATAGCTAGGTGCAACGTTCGCACAACGTTCACGACTCATAGTCTCCGATGCCGGCGGCACGGCGGTTGTTACCGCCTGCAGGATGTCGCTCGCGATGCGCGCTTCAGATCAGGCCGTACGAAGCTGCAAGTCGATAACGTTGACGCGCCTCGTATTGCGAGGCCTCGACTTCCGGATGAGTCGGGAGAGCGGCCTGCAAACTTGACGCGAATAATAATGTTTGGGGCGCATTGAGCAAAGTGTTGTCGGTCTTCGGGGGCAAAAGCCGGCGCTGCGAAATGCTCGACCTGTCGGGCTCACACGATTTAGTTCGAATCGCACTCGCTAGCGATGCGTGTCCCGGTCACTGTCGCCCATAAATATCCTCGAAGCGCACGATGTCATCCTCGCCCAGATATTCGCCGCTCTGTACTTCGATCATCACCAGATCCAGGACGCCTGGGTTCTCGAGGCGGTGCTTATGGCCGGCGGGGATGTAGGTTGACTCGTTCGTACCCACGAAAATGTCGCGTTCGCCGTTGACGACCTTGGCCATCCCGCTGACCACGATCCAGTGTTCGCTGCGGTGATGGTGCATTTGCAAGCTCAGGCTGGCCCCCGGCTTGACCACAATGCGCTTTATCTTGAAGCGTGTGCCTTCTTCCAGCACGGTATAAGTGCCCCACGGACGGGTCACTGTGCGATGCAGTTTGTACGCCTCATGGTCCTGTTTTTTGAGTCTCGCCACAACCTTCTTGACGTCTTGTGCCTTGTCGGGGTGAGCTACGAGCAATGCATCGGGCGTGTCGATGATCATCAGGTTCTCGACGCCCACGGTTGCGACCATGCGGTTCTGGCTATGCACATAGGTATTACTGCTATCGACGAAGATCGCTTCGCCGGTGGTGCGATTGTTGTCTGCATCCGGCGCCGACAATTCGCGCACCGCAACCCAGGAGCCGATGTCGCTCCAGCCGAAGTCGGCGGGTACCACGGCGACCTTGTCGGAGCGCTCCATCACTGCGTAGTCGATGGAGATATCGGGAACCTGAGAGAAGAACTGCGAAGGGATTTCGAGCATCGCGCCCTTGTGCGGCATGGACGCCCAGCAAGCCTCGACCGTTATCGCTACATCAGGCGCGTTGCGAGCGATTTCGTCGAGAATCGTTCCCGCCTTGAAGCAGAACATTCCTGAGTTCCAGTAGAAATTTCCGGCCTCGATGTATTCGCGGGCCGTTTCTACATTGGGTTTCTCGACAAAGCGCAGCACACGTTTGCCGCTGCCTAGGGGGGCGCCAGCCTCGATGTAGCCAAAACCGGTTTCCGGTGCACTGGGTACGATGCCAAACGTGACCAGATGATCTAGCTGGGCAAGACTGACGGCCGCCTCGACGGCCGCCTCGAAGCGCGCCTGGTCCTGAATGAGATGGTCCGCGGACAGAACCAGCATCAGCGCATCGCGGCCGTGCTTCGCGGCAATGCGGTGCGCGGCCATCGCCACGGCTGGGGCCGTGTTGCGCCCCGCTGGCTCGAGCAGGAAAGCGCCGGCCTGAGCGGGCTTCGCCAAGGCCAGTTCGTCCTTGCTCATGAAGTAATACTCACGGTTGGTGACCGTCAGGATCTCAGCGTCCGTGCCAGTCGCCGCCGCCGCTCTCCGGTACGTCTTGAACAGCAAACTATCCCCATCAGCCAGTTTCATGAAGGGCTTGGGGTAGCCCTCACGGGAAACAGGCCACAGTCGGGTTCCGGCGCCGCCGGAAAGTATGACGGGAATCAGCATAGTTCTGATCATCACCTTCCTGAAGATAATGCCTCGATCTTACCCTGTAACCGCCGTCGATCGGTCAAAAGACATGCTCTTAACAATTCGTCACAGTCGGCCCGCAGAGCATGGGCGATCTCGTCGCCGAACCGCTGTTGGCTTCCCGGCAGATTGCGTTTTGCAGGGCCATCGCGAGGCGGCGTTGTACGACCCGCCGCCGTTAGTAAAACGGTTAGCTTGCGTTGCGTTCTGGCCGTCACGAGCTACACTCGAATACATCAGACATTTAACTTTGCTAGCCGAACCACAGTCTTATCGCCATTCCCGCCTAGGGGCGTTTTCATCCGGGCGCTCGGCGTATGCGAAGTCTTTGCAGTCCAGAAGGTTTCATATCTAACCCATGCGTATCGCCATTATTAGTTCTCCACGCAGTGGAAGTAGCTGGGTGCGTTCGGTGCTGGCGGACAGTCTTGATCTACGCCAAATCGCACTCCATAACTATCTCGACGCACCAGACCCATTGCCGCCACGCTGCATAGTTCAGATTCACTGGTATCGCGAGCCGAACTTTCAGCGTTTCCTCTTGGAAAACCAGTTCAAGTGCGTGGTAATCGGGCGCCATCCGCTGGATGTTCTCCTCTCTGTCCTGGAATTCATTCGCCACGAACCCGAGACCAGCCAATGGTTGCTGGGTAATGCGGGAATTCCTCCGGAACTGGCGGGCCAGCCGCCTAGTTCCGATGCGTTTGCGGACTATGCATTGGGGTGGGGGGCTGAAAATCTTTTGTCGGTCACTTATCAATGGTGGCATGACGAACTTGCCCTGCGGGTCAGGTACGAAGATCTGGTGAAGGGCTCGAACGAAAAGTTCGCTGCTCTGGTCGCGGCTCTCACAAGCGAGGCGCCACCACAGCGGTTGGACGAATCACTGGAACGCTTCGATTTTAGCTATTTCCGCTCGTTGCCGAATCAGCACGGCTGGCAAGGGCGCGCCGGTCTTTGGCGGCAGTTGATACCCGCGCGGACGGCGCGGGCGATTTTCAGAAGGCATCGTCGTCTCTTCGACGTCCTCGGCTACGACGTTCCGTTGACGTTGACGACGCGCCAGCAGGCGATGCGCAATTGGGAAGCTTTGAGTTGATCGCATCGCACTTCGATCAATAAGGCGGCGCTGTCGTTCCTTCATGGGACGGATGGACTTGCCTAGTTTTAACTATGTGCAGTTATGCCGACTGCCACTGCAGCTATGGGCGCACCAACTCGAACGCGGCAGTTCATACCTAAGCGAGACCCATCCGCCCGGTAGCAAGTCACTCGCGTAACAAACAGAAACTCCAGTTGCGCAAACTGCATATTTTCAGCAAACTAATTGCTTTTGCTGACCCCGTTTAAACAATCGCGCGCGCTCCTCCGGCGCGCCAATCGCCGCCTTCCCCGATGACAGTGAGTGCGGTACCTAGTGTGAATCACGGCATAGTGACCGTGTCGGTGGTCGTTTTCCATCCTGACCAGCAACTGCTCGCGCGGACCTTGGCCAGTCTCGCGCAAGCCAGCACCGCATTGGCGCGCGTCGCGCCTGGCGTGTCGGTTCATCTCTATCTGATCGATAACGGCGGCATGCCCGAGATGAGCGAGAGCCTCGCCGCACTGTCACAGGCCGGCATCGATTGCACGGTGCTCGCCGGCCACGGCAACATCGGCTACGGCCGCGGCCACAATCTCGCGATCGAGCAGGCAAACAGCCAGTTTCACCTGATCCTGAACCCGGACATCGACATCGATGCGCAGGCGCTCGTAGCAGCCCACGCGTTCTTCGACGCCCATGCCGATACCGGCCTGCTCGCGCCACGGGTGAACGACGACGCCGGCGGCGAACAATACCTGTGCCGCCGCTTCCCGACCTTGCTGGTGTTGCTCGCGCGCGGTTTCCTGCCGTCGGTCCTGCGCCGGACAGTGTTCGCGAAGCGCCTCGCCGAGTACGAGATGCGCGATGTGATCGACGGCACATCGGTCGTCTGGGATCCGCCGATCATCAGCGGCTGCTTCATGCTGTTTCGCACGGACGTGCTCAAACGGATCGGCGGCTTCGACCCGCGTTACTTCCTGTATTTCGAGGACTACGATCTGAGCTTGCGCACGCATGAAGTCGCGCGCGTCGCTTACGTGCCGAGCGTGACCGTCGTGCACCACGGCGGCGGCGCATCCCGCAAAGGCTCCGCCCACATCCGCATGTTCGCCGCGTCCGCCTACAAATTCTTCAACCGCTTCGGCTGGAGGCTGTGGTGAGCCGCGTTGTGGTGACCGGTGCGAACGGCTTCGTCGGCCAGGCGCTCTGCCGGCTCGCGCTAGCGGCGGGGCACACGGTCACCGCGCTGGTGCGCCGCAAGGGCGCCGTCATGCCCGGCGTAACGGAATGGGTCCACGACACCCCCGATTTCGCCGACCTCGATGCCGCGTGGCCGGCAGGCCTGCAGGCCGACTGCGTGATCCATCTGGCCGCGCGCGTCCACGTGATGCACGACCAAGCCCCCGACCCCGACGCGGCCTTCGACGCGACCAACGTGGCCGGCGCGCGCCGCGTCGCCGAGGCCGCACACGCTCGCGGCGTGCGCCGTTTCGTGTTCGTCAGCAGCATCAAGGCGGCCGGCGAGCGCGACGGCGGCGTGCCGTTGAGCGAGGACGCGGCCGCGCCGCAAGACGCCTACGGCCGCTCGAAGCTGCGTGCGGAGCGGCAACTCGCGCAGTTCGGCGCGTCGACCGGTCTGGAGGTCGTCAGCGTGCGTCCGCCGCTCGTCTACGGCCCGGGCGTGCGCGCTAACTTTCTCAGCATGATGAACGCTGTCGCGCGCGGCTTGCCGCTGCCGCTGGGCGCGGTGAAGTCGCGCCGCAGCCTCGTCTATGTCGACAACCTCGCGCACGCGCTATTGCACTGCGCGACCGATCCGCGCGCGACCCACGGCTGTTTTCACGTCGCCGACGACGATCCCCCCACCGTCGCCGAACTGCTGCGGATGGTCGGCGACGCGCTCGGCCGTCCGGCGCGGCTCGTGCCGGTGCCGGTCGGCGCGTTGCGCGCGCTGGGCAAGCTCACCGGGCTCGGACCGCAAATCGGCCGGCTCACCGACAGCCTGCAGCTCGACACCTGCCGTCTAAAACGCGAACTCGGCTGGCAGCCGCCTTACACGACCCGCGAGGGTCTGGCCGCGACCGCCGCGTGGTACCGGTCGCGCGACCAACGACAATAACCGACATGAGCCTCTCACACGCATCGTGGCCCGCCCTGGCGGGCGTGTTTGTGGTCGCGGCGATCGCATCGACCGCGATCCTGCGCGTTCTGCTGGGCACCGGCCTCGCGTGGCGGCTGGCCACCGACATTCCGAACGCCCGTTCGCTCCATGTGCGCCCGACCCCGCGGGTCGGCGGCTGGGGCATCGTGCCGGTGAGCGTCGCGGCGATCTTGTGGCTGGCGCCGTCGATGTGGCTGATCGCGATGGCGGCGGCCGGTCTCGCGGCGCTATCGCAGATCGACGACCGCCGCGGCTTGCCCGCGCGCGTGCGCTTCGCCGGTCACCTGATCGCGGTCGCGTTGCTGCTGCTCGTGTATCCGGCCGCGGCGCCCTGGTGGCTGCTCGCGGGCATCGGTTTCCTGATGCTGTGGCTGATCAATCTCTATAATTTTATGGACGGTGCCGACGGTCTGGCCGGCGGCATGGCGCTGTTCGGCTTCGGCGCGTACGGCATCGCGGCTATGACGGCCAGCCAGCCGGCCGCGGATCTGGCGGTCGCGGCGGCGGCGGTGGCGGGCGCCGCGCTCGGCTTTCTGCTGCTGAATTTCCATCCCGCCAGGCTTTTTCTGGGCGATGCCGGCTCGATTCCGCTCGGTTTTCTGGCCGGCGCACTCGGCTACTGGGGCTGGCGCAGCGCGCTGTGGCCGGTATGGTTTCCCGCGCTGGTGTTCGCGCCTTTTATCGCGGATGCATCTGTAACACTGCTGAGACGCTTGTTACGCGGCGAAAGGTTCTGGGAGGCGCATCGCGACCATTATTATCAGCGGATGGTGCGCTCCGGCATGAGTCATGCCCGGATGGCCGGCTACTGGTACGCGGTGATGCTGGGCGGCATAATGCTTGCTCTATGGGCGCTGCAACGGCCCGAACTCCAGCAGTGGGCGATCGTCGCCGCGTGGTGCTGCATGTTGGCGTGCCTGGGCGTCGCTATCGATCTACGCTGGAGACGCGTTGAAGCCGATACTGCCAGCACGAAATAAATCTCGAGGTTTGCCTCTGATGTTTCGCTCAAAAGCTTGGTGGTTGTCACTGAGTGCTTTCGTTTTCGATCTGGCCGCCGTCCTGAGCGCGTGGCTGATTGCGTACGTCATCCGCTTCAACGGCGCCGTGCCGGTCGAATTCCGCGACGGCGCGTTGCATGCGCTCGTCTGGGTGCTGCCTGTCTACGGCGCGATGTTCCGCCTGTTCGGCCTGTATCGCGGGATGTGGGTGTTCGCGAGCCTGCCCGATCTGTTGCGTATCTCGAAGGCGGTCGCGAGCGGCGCGTTGCTGTCGATGATCCTCGCGGTGATGGTGCAGCCCACCCCGATCATTCCGCGCTCGGTGCTGCTCGTGTCGCCGCTGTTCCTGTTCCTCGCGATGGGCGGCGCGCGCGCGCTCTATCGCGCGGCCAAAGAGTTCTATCTGTACGGCGGTCTGGTCGCGCAAGGCAAGCCGGTCGTCGTGATCGGCGCCGGCACGGCGGGCGCGATGCTGGCGCGCGAGCTATCGCGTTCGAGCGAATGGCGGTTGATCGGGCTGCTCGACGACGATGTCTCCAAACACGGCCGCGAAATTTACGGCTACAAGGTGCTCGGCGCGATCGACAAGCTCCCCGAAATCGCCGACACGATGAAAACCGAATACGCGATCATCGCGATTCCCTCGGCGTCGGTCGAGCAGCAGCGCCGCGCGGCGACGCTGTGCGTGCGCGCCGGCGTGCGCGCGATGGTGCTGCCCGCGCTGACCGACATGGCCGGCGGCCAGGCGTCGCTGTCCCAGGTGCGCAACATCGATCTGGAGGATCTGCTGGGCCGCGAGCCGGTGTGGATCGATACCCCGCACGTCGAAGCGCTGTTGCGTGACCGCGTGGTGATGGTGACCGGCGCGGGCGGTTCGATCGGCTCGGAGCTGTGCCGGCAGATCCTGCGTTTCGGGCCGGCTCAGCTGATCGCGCTCGATCTGTCCGAATACGCGATGTACCGGCTGCTCGAAGAGCTGCAGGAACGCTTTCCCGGCGTCGCGATCGTGCCGGTGGTCGGCGATGCGAAGGACTCGCTGCTGCTCGATCAGGTGATGTCACGCCACACGCCGCACATCGTCTATCACGCGGCCGCTTACAAGCACGTGCCGCTGATGGAGGAGCAGAACGCGTGGCAGGCGGTGCGCAACAACGTGCTCGGTACTTACCGCGTCGCGCGCGCGGCGATCCGCCATGACGTGAAGCGCTTCGTGCTGATTTCGACCGACAAGGCCGTCAACCCGACCAACGTGATGGGCGCGAGCAAGCGGCTCGCCGAGATGGTCTGTCAGGCATTGCAGCAAACCAGCGAGCGCACGCCGCTCGAGACCGTGCGGTTCGGCAATGTGCTGGGCAGCGCGGGCAGCGTGATTCCAAAGTTCCAGCAGCAGATCGCCAAGGGCGGCCCGGTGACGGTGACCCACCCCGAAATCACCCGTTTCTTCATGACGATCCCGGAGGCGTCGCAGCTGGTGCTGCAGGCGTCCAGCATGGGGCAGGGCGGCGAAATCTTCGTGCTGGACATGGGCGAGCCGATGAAGATCGCCGATCTGGCGCGCGATCTGATCAAGCTGTATGGCTTCTCCGAAGAGCAGATCCGGATCGAATTCACCGGTCTGCGGCCGGGCGAAAAGCTCTACGAAGAACTGCTCGCCGACGACGAAACGACCACCCGCACCCCGCACGCGAAGCTGCGTATCGCGCAGGCGCGCGGCGTCGCCGACAATCTGCTCGACGAACTGCTGCCGTGGCTGATGCAGCACCGCGTGCTCAACGACGACGAAGTGCGCCGCGATCTGCGCCGCTGGGTCCCCGAGTATCAGCCCGCCGCCGCGACGCCGACGCTGCGCAGCGTGCCGGTGCCCATCACCCGGCAGGCTTCGTGAAGCAAGGTCGACGAAGCCGCGAGCAATAAAAAAGCGCCCGAGGGCGCTTTTTTTTACGTCTACCGCTTCGCCTTCCTGACCACCATCCACCGCGGCGACTTGAACCGCACGATGCTCACATACAGCCACACGTACGTCGCCGCGAACACTACGACGAAGCAGAACAGGTGCAGCGTATGCCTCCAGAACAGCGTCGCCGGCACGACCGCGATCAGGCACAGCAGCCACAAATAAGGCGAAGTCAGCGAGTTGCGCCGCGTCAGCTCGCGCGCGGTGCGCGCGCCGACCGCCCAGCGCATCAGCCGCTTGTAGACCAGCATATGCAGGTGCACGCCGTCGGGGATGCCCGGCGACATCCCGCGAATGAATTTCTTCCGGTAGATCGAGAAGCAGGTCTCGAAGATCGGGTACATGAACAGCAGCACCGGATACCACGCGGATACGTCGCGATTGCGCATCACCAGCAGGATCGACAGCTCGGCGAGCATGAAGCCGATGAAGTACGCGCCGCCGTCGCCGAGGAAGATCAGCCCGGCCGGGAAGTTCCAGATGAAGAAGCCGAGCACCGCGCCCATCATCATGAACGATGCGGACAGCACGACCGGGTCGTGCACCTGGAACGCGACATACGCGAGCGACGCGAACATCATGAACGCGACCATCGACGCGAGGCCGTTGAAGCCGTCGATGATATTGATCGCGTTGGCGAGCGCCGCGACCGCGAGCACGGTGACCACGAACGAGATCGCCGCGTACGACAGCAAAAAGTCGAGCGGCGGCACGCTGATGCGAGTGACCGCGATATCGAGCAGGAAAAACGCCAGCGCGGCGGCGGCCATCGTGCAGATCAGCCGCGCGAGCGGCGACACCCGCTTGGTCAGATCCTCGACGAGCCCCGAGCCGAACGCCGGCAGCCCGCACGCGATCAGGCCGAGAATTCCGCCCGATACCGCCGGATACGCGCGATGCAACTGCACCGCGGACGCGAGCAGTCCGAGCAGGATGCCGGTGCCGCCGATACGCGGCACCGGGCGCGCGTGGAATTTCTGCACGCCGGCCAGATCGCTGTCGGTAGAAAATTTTTCATGCAGATGCGCATAGCGCACGATCAACAGCGTGATCAGCAGAGAAACGAGAAAGCCGAGCGCAAAACTAAGCATGAAAGTGGGCCTGAGCGAAGACGCGGAATTATACAAACGAAACGTCTCGCGACCCCCGCGCGGACCGGCGCCGCAGCTTTCAAACACGGGCCGCAAAAATCCCAGATAGTGAGTCCTTGATCGCCCGCTGAGGCCCGCCAGTGCTGGCCTCTCATGGATTTCACCTATGCGGCCCGTCTCTACAAACGCCGTAAACCTGGATGCGGCGCTGTACGTCGCGCGCAACAACCGCCTCAGCAATCCGCCGCCCCGGCGATCCGCTGATCCAGCCGTCGCAGTCAGCCGTTGCATGGACCCGTCGAGCCGCGTGGCCCGGCGAGCGCCGTGAGCGCGCTTCGACGCGCGGCGAGCCGTTCGCGCGCGTCTGCGTGCCGATGGCGCCGCATCAGGCAAGAGCTTCCGGAGACCCAATGCTAAATAACATCACAATTCGTGGCGGACTGACGCTCGTGATCAGCGTGTTCGTCGCTTTCCTGCTGACGGTGATCGCCGTCGGCTACGGCGCGCTGAAGCTCGCCAACGACAGCCTCGACGACACCCAGCGCAGCAGCGCCGCGCTGTCGCATCTGAAGGCCAGCTCGGAAAAGCTGCTGCAGGTGCAGCTCGCGTTGGGCACTTATCAGACGCTTTTCAGCGTCGGCAAGCAGACCGACGATCTGCTGCCGGCCGCGCACAAGGTGCTGCTCGACTCGAACAAGGATTTCCGCAACTACATGGCCGGCCCGTTCGCGAGCGAGGCCGAGCGCAAGCTCGCGCAAAACGTCGAACAGACGCGCGCGGCGCTGGTCGACAAGGCGATCGAGCCGGAATTCAAGGCGCTGACCGATTTCGACTTCAACACTTTCCGCAACATCCAGGGCGACACCGCGAACAGCTTCTACGCGACCTATTCGAAGGCGATCGACGCACTCGAAGCCGCCCAGCTCGACGATCAGCATCGGCAGGCCGCGACCGGCGCGCAGCGCTTCCAGCTCGCGACGCTGCTGTTCGGCGCGATCGCGCTGATCGCGCTCGTGATCGGCGTGGGTGCGCGCATCGCGTTGTCGGCGGCGCTGATCAAGCCGGTCAACGCGACGGTCAAGCACTTCGAGCGGATCGCGGCGGGCGACCTGAGCGTCGCGATCAAGGTGCGCTCGCGCAACGAGATGGGCCAGTTGCTCGGCGCGCTGACGCGGATGCGCGACGGCCTGATCGAAACGGTCGGCAAGGTGCGCGGCAGCACCAGCGCGATCACCCAGGGCGCGAACGAAATCGCGTCGGGCAACGCCGATCTGTCGGCCCGCACCGAGCAACAGGCGGCCGCGTTGCAGCAGACCGCGGCGAGCATGGAGCAGCTGTCGGCGACCGTCAAACAGAATGCCGACAACGCGAAGCAGGCGAACCGCCTCGCGCACGGCGCGCTCGATACGGTTACGCGAGGCGGCACGGTGGTGTCGCGCGTGACCGAGACGATGGACGGGATCAGCGAGTCGTCGCGCAAGGTCACCGAGATCATCGGGATGATCGAGGGGATCGCGTTTCAGACCAACATCCTCGCGCTGAACGCGGCGGTCGAGGCGGCGCGCGCGGGCGAGCAGGGGCGCGGTTTCGCGGTGGTGGCCTCGGAAGTGCGCAGCCTCGCGCAGCGCTCGGGCGCGGCGGCCAAGGAGATCAAGGAGCTGATCGGCGAATCGGCGGCGAAGGTCGAGGAGGGCGCGTCGCTGGTGTCGGACGCGCAAAAGACGATTCAGGAAGCGATGAAGGCGGTCGAGCGCGTGACCGGCGTGATGAGCGAGATCGAGGCGTCGGCGCTCGAGCAAAGCGACGGCATCGAGCAGGTCAACAAGGCGGTCTCGCAGATCGACGAAGTGACCCAGCACAACGCGGCGCTGGTCGAGCAGGCGGCGGCCGCGGCGAAGTCGCTGGAAGAGCAGGCGATCGTGCTGAAGGACGCGATTTCGGTGTTTCGTCTGGAAGGGGCGAGCGCGTAGTGCTCGTTCCGACGGTCAACGCAAACGGCGGCATTCGCGATCCGCGAATGCCGCCGTTTTTTCGTTTCGACGCGCTATCGAGCCACGCTCTCTGACGCTTTACGCAAACCCCCGCGGATTCATCGACTGCCAGCGCCAGTGATCCGCGCACATGCGCTCGATCCCGAACTGCGCGCGCCAGCCGATGATCCGCTCGGCCGCGGCCGGATCGGCGAAGCACTGCGCGACATCGCCCGGGCGGCGCGCGACGATCTCGTACGGCACCGGCCGGCCCGACGCCTTCTCGAACGAGCGCACCACGTCCAGCACGCTATAACCCTGGCCGGTGCCGAGATTGACGACGAAGCTCGCATCGCGCCTGACCAGCGCGTCGAGCGCCGCGAGGTGGCCGCGCGCCAGATCGACCACGTGGATGTAATCGCGCACGCCAGTCCCGTCGGGCGTCTCGTAGTCGCCGCCGAACACGCGCAGCTTCTCGAGCTTGCCGACTGCGACCTGCGCGACGTACGGCATCAGATTGTTCGGAATGCCGGCCGGGTCTTCGCCGATCAGCCCGCTCTCGTGCGCGCCGACCGGATTGAAATAGCGCAGCGTCGCGATTCGCCACGACGGATCGGACAGTTCCAGATCGCGCAGGATCTGCTCGGCGATCAGCTTCGACTGCCCATACGGATTGGTCGCCGACAGCGGGAACGACTCGTCGATCGGCGAGCTTTTCGGCACCCCGTAGACAGTCGCCGACGAGCTGAACACGAACTGCCTGACGTTGCGATCGCGCATCACGCCCAGCAGCGTCAGCAGACTGCCGACATTATTCGCGTAGTACTCGAGCGGCTTCGCGACCGACTCGCCGACCGCCTTCAGCGCCGCGAAGTGAATCGCGCCGGTGATCGGGTGCGCGTCGAAAATCCGCTGCAACGCCGCTTCGTCGCGCGCGTCGTCGGCGTAGAACGCGACCGCGCGGCCGGTGATCTGCTCCACGCGCCGCAGCGATTCTTCCTTGCTGTTGACGAGGTTGTCGATCACCACGACGTCGTAGCCGCCACCTAGCAGTTCGACGCAGGTGTGCGAGCCGATGAAGCCCGCGCCGCCCGTTACCAGAATCGTGCCCTTCGTGGTCATGCTGTTGCTCCGTTAAAGTAAAACGCCCGTGATTTTCTGCACCAGGTCCTTATAGGTATCGACGACCTTACGCTCGTCGAATTCCGTCGCGACTTTCTGTCGGCCGCGTTCGGCCATCGCGCGCCGCTCGGCGCTGCTCATGTCGAGCATGCGCGCGAGACTCGCGGCAAGGCTATCGGCATTGCGCACTTCGCACAGCAGGCCGTTGACGCCGTCGGCCACCACCTCGCGGCAGCCGGGCACGTCGGTGGCGACGATCGGCCGGCCCATCGCCGACGCTTCCATCAGCGTACGCGGCACGCCTTCGCGATACGACGGTAGCACCACGCAATCGGCGTCGGCGATATGCGGACGCACGTCGTGCGCTTCGCCGAGATATTCGATCACGCCTTCGCGTTCCCACGCGGCGACTTCGTCGCGCGTGATCGCGCTCGGATTGTCGACGCCGACCGGCCCGAGCAACTGGAAACGCGCATGCGGATAACGTTCGCGCAGTTGCCGCGCGGCCTCGACATATTCGCCGACGCCCTTGTCCCACAGCAGCCGCCCGATCAGCACGAAGCGATACGCGGCGCGCTCGCGCAGCGGCGTGAACGCGAACTGCTCGAGATCGACGCCCTCGCCATGCAGCAGCCGCGCGCGTTCCGGATGCACGAGCAGCTTCTGATCGATGAACGCGGCTTCGTCGTCGCGATTCAGAAACCACACTTCGCGCGGAAAGCGGAACGCGAAACGATACAGCCTTTTGGCGATCTGCGCGGCGCGGCTTTGCTGAATGAAAACATAGCCGAGCCCGGTCGTCACCGCGACCGACTGCACGCCGGCCAGCTTCGCCGCGATCGAGCCGTAGATGTTCGGCTTGATCGTGTAGTGAAACACCACATGCGGACGAATCGTCCGGTATTGGCGATACAGCGCGAGCAGCGTGCGTAGATCCTCAACCGGACTCGTGCCTTTCGACGCAACCGGCAACTCGATGCAGCGGCAGCCCATCGCGGTAAGCAGTTCGAACGTTCGGTCGCGCGGCGCGAGCACGGTGACGTCGACGCCGCGTCCGATCAACATGCGGATCAGCCCTTGCCGATAGGTATAGATTGCCCAGGCCGTGTTGCAGACGAGTGTAATGCGAAGCGCGGGCGTCGACTTGAAAGAGGGCTTCATGCGATGAAGAACAGGGTGTTGAGTGAAACGGCCGGGGCGTTGATCGGAAGAGTCCACGCGGTGCGCGTTGCGCGCCACGTTCAATGACCGGCGCGCGGCGCGAGCAGCTTCTGCTTGACCCGCTGCAACGTGCGATACGGCAGCAGCAGATGCAGCAGATTTTTCGCGAGCCCCAACCAGTCATACGGATTGAGCGGATTGAAGTAGCGCAGTTGCAGCCGCAGCGTCGAGCCGATCTGGCGGCGCCGCTTCGTCGCGCTGATCCCGCCTTCGTTCAACTCGTAGTACAGGCCGAGTTCCGGCAGATTCGCGCAGTCGTAACGCTCCATCAAACGGACGAACAGATCGAGGTCTTCGGCCGAACGATACGCGGCCCGATAGTTGCCGACTGTGCGCACGGCATCGATACGCAGCATCATCGACGGATGCGCGAGGCATGAGCGGAAAAAACGCTGCCGGCGGATCGCCTGCGGTTCGGCCGGCGGCGTCAGCATGAAGAGCGGCTCGCCCGCGCGCGACACCACCTGGGTCCACATGCCAAGGCCCGCGACGCGCGGATGCAGTTCCATGTATGCGCGCTGCTTCGCGAGCCGTTGCGGCACCGCGCGGTCGCCCGCATCGATTCGGGCTGCGTAACGAAAGCCGCGCTGCGCGAGTGCGTCGATGCCGGTTTGCAGCGCGCGCTCGATGCCGCTGTTCTGCGCGAGCCGAAGTACTTCGATCTTCAGATTCGGCAACGCCGGCGCGACGATCGGCGGGGTGCTGCCGTCATCGACGATCAGTATGTGCACTAGCGCACTTTCTTGAAACGACGCGAGCGTAAGATTCACGTCCGCCTGACCGTTGTATGCGGGGATCAATACCGCGACATCGTCGAGCGTGGTTTGCGCGGTGGCGGATGCATTCGTCATGGGCGCAATTTGAAACGGATGTAATAAAGATTAACCGCGGCGGCCGCCAGATAACCGGCCGCGAGACCCACGAGCGCACCGTACGCGCCGAGTCGTTCGATGGTCAGCAGATTGACCACGAACGCCACCGCGAGCGCGAGCAGCCACTTGGAGAGCAACACGAACTTGGCCTGATACTTGAGCACGACCAGGTTGCCGATCGCTTCGATGCCGGCCGGCACCGACAGCCACACGGCCCAGCGGAAGATGTCGATCGCGCCTTCGAAATCCGGCCCGAACACCCGGCGGATGATGAAGCCCGCGAGCAGATCGAGCACTGCCGCGCCGGCGATCATCAGCAGCGCGGTCAGCGCGGTGAGGCGCCACATATTGCGGCGCAGTTGCGCGAGGTTCTGCACGCGATAGACGAAGGCCGGCGCGATCGTTTGCGCGAGCATCAGCGCGAGCGTGATCCAGTTTTCGTTCAGTTGCTGGGCGGCCGAATAGCGGCCGAGGTCGGCGAACGAGATCGCGCGCTCGAGCATCAGCCGGTCCAGTTTCAGAAACAAATACATACAGATTAGGCCGAGCCAGAACACCGTCCCCGCGCTCGCGAAGTGTTTGAATAGTGCTTTGTCGAACTGCCAGCCGAGCTTGCCGCCGTGACGGCGCATGAAGTAGAGCAGCAGCACCGCGCCGATCGCCGCGGATTCGAGTGCCCACAGCCAGCCGAAACGCGCGGGCGCGGCCGCCGCGCGCACCAGCAGATACACGCAGGCGGCCTTCAGGATCGCGGTGCTCATGCTGGTCAGCAATTGCGGCTTGCTGAATGTCATGCTTTGCAGCCACGCGTTGATCACGCCGACGAACGGCTCGCGAAACAGCATCGTCACCGCGAGGCCGGCGAGCATCGCGCCGACCAGCGGCTCGAACAGGTGCAGCGCGATGCCGAGCCACGTCAGCAGCAATGCGAGCGCCGACACCGAGATGCGCAGTGCGAACGCGCTGCCGAGCACGGTGCCGAGTTGTTCGGGCGGCCGGTTGACGATGGTCGGCACGAGGATTTCGGCGCCGCACACCCAGGTGATCGGCGACAGCACCAGCAGCAGCGTATTCGCGTACTGCCATTTGCCGAAGGTGTCGGGACCGAAGTAGCGCGCGAGCATCCCGCTGATGACGATCGCGACGCCGATCTGCGTGAGCCGCTCGAGTCCGAGCCAGACGATGTTCGTGAATGCGCGGGTGACGTCGGGATTGGCGAAGCGTTTGAGCGTCAGCATCCGGTGGCCGCTCGCCGCTGCGGGTGGTGTGGAGCGCCCTGGGTGATCGTGTGGATGGGCTTGAAAATGGCCGTCGCGGCAGTCGTCGCCGCGGCCTCGAAAATGCCCCGCAGCGCGCTCGCCCGCCCGGCCGGCAGCCGTGGCAACTTTACTAAAGGAGGGCGTCTAAGCATTAGAATGGCGTTATTCGGGCTGGTCAGAAGAACGCAATTATAAGTTGGAACCGGACCGCTTCCGGCAAGGGCGCATCGCGGCGTGGCAACGCCCGGTTTTACCGCGAATTTACCGATTAGCGGCGATGCGCAGGTCAAAAATTTCCATTGCACGCAAGTGAGCCATCATGATCTCCAAATCCATTTTCAAGGCGTATGACATTCGCGGCGTCATCGGCAAGACGCTCGACGCGGATGCGGCGCGTTCCATCGGCCGCGCGTTCGGCAGCGAAGTGCGCGCGCAGGGCGGCGACGCGGTCGTCGTCGCGCGCGATGGGCGCCTGTCGGGCCCCGAACTGATCCAGGCGTTGTCGGAAGGTTTGCGTGCGGCCGGCGTCGACGTGGTCAACGTCGGCATGGTGCCGACCCCGGTCGGCTACTTCGCGGCGAGCGTGCCGCTGCAACTGCCGGGCGGCGAGCGCCGCGTCGATTCGTGCATCGTCGTCACCGGTAGTCACAATCCGCCGGACTACAACGGCTTCAAGATGGTGCTGCGCGGCGCCGCCATTTACGGCGAACAGATCCTCGCGCTGCATCAGCGCATCGTCGACAACAACTTCGCCGACGGCAACGGCAGCTACACCGAATACGACATCAGCGATGCGTATCTCGAACGCATCACGAGCGACGTGAAGCTCGCGCGTCCGATCAAGATCGTCGTCGATACCGGCAACGGCGTCGCCGGCGCGCTGGCTCCGAAGCTGTTCAAAAAGCTCGGCTGCGAACTGGTCGAACTGTTCACCGAAGTCGACGGCAACTTCCCGAACCATCACCCGGACCCGGCTCACCCGGAAAACCTCGAAGACGTGATTCGCGCGCTGAAGGAAACCGACGCGGAAATCGGCTTCGCGTTCGACGGCGACGGCGACCGTCTCGGCGTGGTCACGAAAGACGGCCAGATCATCTACCCGGACCGTCAGCTGATGCTGTTCGCCGAGGAAGTGCTGTCGCGCAACAAGGGCGCGCAGATCATTTACGACGTGAAGTGCACGCGTAACCTCGCGAAGTGGGTGAAGGACAAGGGCGGCGAGCCGCTGATGTGGAAGACAGGTCACTCGCTGGTGAAGGCGAAGCTGCGCGAAACCGGCGCGCCGCTCGCGGGCGAAATGAGCGGCCACGTGTTCTTCAAGGACCGCTGGTACGGTTTCGACGACGGCCTGTACACGGGCGCGCGTCTGCTCGAAATCCTCACGCGCGTGCAGGATCCGAGCAAGCTGCTCAATTCGCTGCCGAATTCGCACTCCACGCCGGAGCTGCAACTGAAGCTCGAAGAAGGCGAGAACTTCGAATTGATCGCGCGTCTGCAGCAAAGCGCAACGTTCACCGGCGCGGACAACGTCGTGAAGATCGACGGTCTGCGGGTCGAGTATCCGGACGGTTTCGGTCTCGCGCGTTCGTCGAACACGACGCCGGTCGTCGTGATGCGTTTCGAGGCCGACAACGACGCGGCGCTCAAGCGCATCCAGGAAGATTTCCGCCGCGTGATCCTGGCGGAAAAGGCCGATGCGAAACTGCCGTTCTGACGGCTGATGCCGGTCGCTGCCGGTCGCTGCCGGTTGATCCGGCGGCTGGCCTCGGCTGGCCGCGAGTCCTTCGGCAACGGCTCGCAGCAACGCTGTCGCATATGAGCGCGGCGCGGGTTTCTTACCCGCGCCGCGTTTTTCATGTATTACACATCCGACGCGCTAGAATTGCGCTCCTTTCAACGCATTTTCGAGCCGGATAACCGGTTTTCTCACACTTGAGCGCGCAAAAGATATTGATCGTGAGGGTGTCGTCTCTCGGCGACGTCGTTCACAACATGCCGGCGATCGCCGACATCCGGCGCCGCCATCCGGACGCGCAGATCGACTGGCTGGTCGAGGAAAGCTTCGTCGGGCTCGTCGAACTCGTGACCGGTGTGCGGCGTGCGATTCCGGTGTCGCTGCGGCGCTGGCGCAAGCGCATCCTGTCGGTCGACAACTGGCGCGAGATCGGCGCGTTTCGCCGCGCGCTCGTGGCCGAGCACTACGACCTCGTGATCGACTGCCAGGGCTTGATCAAGACCGCGTGGGTCGCGAGCATGGCGCGCGGCCCGCTGGTCGGCCTCGGCAATCGTACCGACGGCGCCGGCTACGAATGGCCGGTGCGCTTCTTCTATGACCGGCGCGTGCCGATCGAGTCGCGCACCCACGTGGTCGAGCGCACCCGTCAACTGGTGGCCGCGGCGCTCGGCGATCCGGCGCCGCAACCGACCGACGAGATCGAGTTCGGCCTCGATACCGGGCGCGCGGCGCTGGCGCTCTCGCAAGCCAATCTGAATCTGCCGGTGCCTTACGTGGTGTTCGTGCACGCGACCTCGCGCGCCGACAAGCAGTGGCCCGATACCGCGTGGATCGAACTGGGGCAATCGCTGGTGCGGCGCGGCGCGTCGATCGTGCTGCCGTGGGGCAGCGACGCCGAGCGCGCGACCAGCGAACGGCTCGCGAAAGAGTTCGGCGCGGCCGCGATCGTGCCGCCGAAGCTGTCGCTGCCGGCGGTGGTCGGGCTGATCGACGGCGCGGCCGCGACGGTCGGCGTCGACACCGGTTTGGTACACATCGCCGCGGCGCTGAAGCGGCCGACGGTCGAGTTGTACAATTTCTCGACCGCGTGGCGTACCGGCGGCTACTGGTCGCCGAACGTCGTCAATCTCGGCGCGGCCGGGCAGCCGCCCACGCTGCAGCAGGTCAAGTCGGCGTTGGCCGCTTTCGGTCTGCTGTAAGCGGGACCGGCAGGCAACCGCAGCCGCGGCAACCGTCGGTGCGCTTCGCCTCGCGCACCCTCCGCATTCAAGGGCGACCATGAACGAAACCCAGATCATCGAAGTAGCGAACGCCGACTGGCACGGCCGCAATCTGTCCGTGCCGCGCGAGACGTTGCTGGCCGGCGTCGAGCGCGGCAAGGTGCTGTACTTCCCGAACCTGCGCTTTGCGATCGAAGGCGGCGAGCAGGCGCTGCTCGACCCGGCGCTCGCCGACCCGAACCGCAAGAACATCAGCCTCGGACCGAACGGCGGCGCGCTGCACGGCGTGGCCGGCGACGCGGTCACGCAGTCGGCGGTACGGGCGTTGATCGCGCGTTATCAGGCCAATGCCCGCACGCTGGTCGATGGCCTGTTTCCCGAATACGACGGCAAGCTGCGCGTCGCGCCGACCAGCCTGCGGCTGCATCAGGTCGAAACGCGCGAAACTTCGTGGCGCAAGGACGACAGCCGTCTGCACGTCGACGCGTTCCCGTCGCGGCCGAATTACGGCGAGCGCATTTTGCGCGTGTTCACCAACGTCAATCCGCACGGCGCGCCGCGCGTGTGGCGCGTCGGCGAACCGTTCGAGGACATGGCGCGGCGCTTTCTGCCGCGCATCAAGCCGCAGATGCCGGGCTCGGCCTGGCTGCTGAATCTGCTGCACATCACCAAGTCGCCGCGCAGCGAGTACGACCATCTGATGCTGCATCTGCACGACGGGATGAAGGCCGATCTCGACTATCAGAAGAGCAGCCCGCAGCAGACCATGCCGTTTCCGCCGGGCAGCGTGTGGGTGTGTTTCTCCGATCAGACTTCGCACGCGGTGATGTCCGGCCAGTTCATGCTGGAACAGACCTTTTTCCTGCCGGTCAAGGCGATGGCGCAACCCGAATGCGCGCCGCTCGGCATCCTCGAGCGCCTGAAGGGCAGGGCGCTGGTTTGAACGCGGCGGTTCGTTCTTTCGCGGTGCCGGCGTTGCCGGCCCGCTCGCCGCGCTGTGCGCCGAACCTGCGGCGCATGCCTATCCTTCTCGTCACTTCCTGCCGCCACCCGGAGTATCGATGCTAAGAGCGATTTATCGCGCGCTCTGGTGGCTGATCGCGCCGCTGGCGGTGTTGCGTCTGCTGATCCGTTCGCGCAAGGAGCGCGGTTATCGCGAGCATATCGGCGAGCGTTTCGGTTATTCGCGCGGGCGTTTGCCTGAAGATGCCGCGCCGCTGATCTGGGTGCATGCGGTGTCGGTCGGCGAGACGCGCGCCGCGCAGCCGCTGATCGAGGCACTGATGAAGGCGCGCCCCGACGCGCGCATCCTGCTGACCCATATGACGCCGAGCGGTCGCGCGACCGGCACCGCGATTTTCGGCGACCGGGTGCTGCGCAGCTATCTGCCGTACGACATGCCGGGCGCGGTGCGGCGCTTTCTGCACGCGTGGCGGCCGACGCTCGGGCTCGTGATGGAAACCGAAGTGTGGCCGACGCTGATCGACGAATGCCGACGCGCGGACGTGCCGCTGGTGCTGACCAATGCGCGGATGTCGGCGCGCTCGTACCGGCGCGCGGCGAAGTTCGGCGGCGCGACGAAGGATGTGTTCGGCGGGTTTGCGCGGGTGCTTGCGCAAAGTCCTTCGGATGCCGAACGGCTGAGCGCGCTCGGTGCGCGCAACGTCGCCGTGCTCGGTAATCTGAAGTTCGATATGAGCACGCCGCCCGAACTGGCGGCGCGCGGTCATGCGTGGCGCGCGGCGATCGGTACGCGGCCGGTGTGGGTCGCGGCCAGCACTCGCGAGGGTGAAGAGGCGTTGGTGCTCGACGCGTTTGCGGCGCTCGGCGTCGACGATGCGTTGCTGATTCTGGTGCCGCGTCACCCGCAGCGCTTCAACGAGGTTGCCGCGCTGGTCGAGAAGGCCGGGCTGCGGCTGGAGCGGCGTTCGAACTGGGCGCCGGATGCGAAGGTTGCGTCGGCGGCGCTCGGGGCCGAGGGTGGGGTGGCTGCGTTGCCGCGCGAGGTGAAGGTACTGCTCGGCGATTCGATGGGCGAGTTGGGCGCTTATTACGCGGCGTCGGATCTGGCGTTTATCGGCGGCAGTTTGTTGCCGCTCGGTGGGCAGAATCTGATCGAGGCGTGCGCGGTCGGCGTGCCGGTGCTGATCGGGCCGCACGTGTTCAACTTCACGCAGGCTACCGCCGATGCGGTCGCGGCCGGCGCCGCGGTGCAGGTGCAGGATCCGGCGGATCTGGCGCGGGCGTTGCGGGAGCTGTTCGGCGATAAGGCGCGCCGGCTCGCGATGGGCGGGGCGGCGGCGGCGTTCGCGGCGCGGCATCGCGGGGCGACCGCGCGGACTGTGGATGTGTTGGCGGCGTTGTTGCCGGAGTAGTAGGACAGGAGAGACGCCGTGCAATGCGGCGTCTTTTTTCGTGCTTCATCGCGCAAGTTTGATGAGGGCCCTATCCCACTATTCTTCGTATCATTGAGCTTGCGCAATCAAGCCTTCAACAACCCCTTCTTCTCGATAAACGCCACCACCTCATTCAACCCATCGAGCGCCTTCAGATTGCACATCACGAACGGCCGCTCGCCGCGCATCTTCTTCGCATCCGATGCCATCACGTCGAGGTTCGCGCCGACCAGCGGCGCGAGGTCCGTTTTGTTGATCACCAGCAGATCCGACTTCGTGATACCCGGGCCGCCCTTGCGCGGAATCTTCTCGCCGCCCGCGACGTCGATCACATAGATCGTCAGGTCCGACAGTTCCGGGCTGAAGGTCGCCGCGAGATTGTCGCCGCCCGATTCGATGAACACGATGTCAGCATCCGGAAAGCGCGTGAGCATGCGGTCGACCGCTTCGAGGTTGATCGACGCGTCTTCGCGGATCGCCGTGTGCGGGCAGCCGCCCGTCTCGACGCCCATGATCCGCTCGGCCGGCAGCGCGCCCGCCACCGTCAGCAGGCGCTGATCTTCCTTCGTATAGATGTCGTTGGTGATCGCGACGAGGTCGTACTGGTCGCGCATCGCCTTGCACAGCATTTCGAGCAGCGTGGTTTTGCCCGAGCCGACCGGGCCGCCGACGCCTACCCGCAGCGGCGGCAGTTTCTTCGTGCGGGCGTTCAGGTGAGCAGCGGGATGATGAGGTGCGTTCATGGTGGAATGTCCAGTGATGCTAAGCGTGCCGGGTGTGCGAGTTTCGCAATCGCGGCTACGAACGGAACAGCCGCGAATACTGCGACTCGTGGCGCGCCGACAGAATGCCGAGTTGCGGCGCGAAAGTGTTGAGGTTCTCGCGCGAGGTCGCGAGCGCGCGCGTGACGGCCGCGTCGATCGGCTCGCGCAGCGCGACGATGATGCGTTGCCCCGCGAGTTGACCGAGCGGCACCGCCTTCAATGCGGCGGCCGCCTGGTTTTCGACCCAGCTGAACGCGTAGGCGGCGAGCGCGGCATCGGTCGCGGCGTCGTGCGCGTGGGCGGCGAATGCGAACGCGGTCGGCTGCGCGAGCGGGGTGATCGAGGAGAGCGTCGCGCGCCGGGCCGCGTCGCCCCATTCGAGCGATACGCACAGTTGCCGCAATGACCAGCCCATCTGCTCGGTCTCGCGACGCAACTCGGCGGACTCGCGGCTCGCGAGGAATTCCGCGTTCGCGTCGGCGAGAGCGGCGGCGTCATGAATGCGCCAGCGTTCGATCTGCTGCGCGAGAAACGGCAGTTCGCCGCGCGCGAGCACATCGGTCAAGCCGCTTTCGATCCATGCGCGGGCGGAATCGGCGTCGGTGATCAACTGCGCTTCGATTGCCGCTTCCAGTCCCTGCGAATAGCTGAAGGCGCCGATCGGCAACGCCGGCGACGCGAGATGCAGCAGCGCGGTGAGTTCAGCGATGCGCATGGTGATGCGGGTGGTGCGAGTGCCCGCAGCAGTCGTCGTGGGAGTGGTCGCCGTGCTCGTGGGCGTGATCGTGGCCGTGCTCGTGAGAGTGGCTGTGCTCGTGGTCGTGACCATGACCATGCTCGTGCGAATGGCCATGCCCATGATGCTCGCCAAACACCTGCTGCGCGATCGCATAGTCCTCGGCGAACGTCTCGTCATGCCCATGCTTATGCCCACCGCCATAAGCACCCGTTTCGGGCTGAAACGCCAACTCCACCCGCTCGACCGTCGCACCGATGCGCGTGAGCATATCGGCGAGCACCGGATCGTATTCGAGCTTCAGATAATCGGCGCCGACCTCGACCGGCGTATGCCGGTTGCCCAGGTGATACGCGGCGCGCGTCAACGTCAGCGCATCGGCGGCGCGTACGAGCAGCACCGCTTCGGCCTTCGCGACGATCCGCACGAGCCCGCCGTCGTCGGCGATCAGCACGTCGCCGTCGCGCAGCACGGTGCCGCGCGCGAGCAGCACGGCGACTTCCTCGCCGTTGTCGAGCGTCGCCGCGAGGCGGCTCTTGCGACGCTCGTCGAACGCGAGCGTCAGGGTCGGCGCGCGCGCGACCAGCACCGGGGCAAGCTTCAGATGCGGCGCGAGCCGCTTGTCGAGAGTACGCATGGTCAGAACAGAAAATAGCGTTGCGCCATCGGCAGCACGGTGGCCGGCTCGCAGGTCAGCAACTGGCCGTCGGCGATCACCTGATAGGTCTCCGGATCGACGCTGATCGACGGTTGCCACGCGTTGTGAATCATGTCGGCCTTCGTCACGCTGCGGCAGTTCTTCACCGCGACGATGCGCTTGGTCAGGCCATAGCGTTCGGCGACGTTCGCGTCGGCCGCGAGCTGCGACACGAAGGTGAGCGACGTGCGCCCCAACGCACCGCCGCGGGTCGCGAACATCTCGCGATAGTGAACCGGCTGCGGCGTCGGAATCGATGCGTTCGGGTCGCCCATCTGCGCCATCGCGATCATCCCGCCCTTCAGGATCAGCGACGGCTTGATGCCGAAAAACGCCGGCTCCCAGAACACCAGGTCGGCCCACTTGCCCGGCTCGATCGAGCCGACCTCATGCGCGATTCCGTGCGTGAGCGCCGGATTGATCGTGTACTTCGCGACATAGCGCTTCGCGCGGAAATTGTCGTGACGCGCGCTGTCGCCGGGCAGCGCGCCGCGCTGCACCTTCATCTTGTGCGCGGTCTGCCACGTGCGGATGATCACTTCGCCGACCCGGCCCATCGCCTGCGAATCGGACGACAGCATCGACAGCGCGCCGAGATCGTGCAGGATGTCCTCGGCCGCGATCGTCTCGCGGCGAATCCGCGATTCCGCGAACGCGATGTCCTCGGCGATCGACGGGTCCAGGTGATGGCACACCATCAGCATGTCGAGGTGTTCTTCGAGCGTGTTGACCGTGTACGGCCGGGTCGGATTGGTCGACGACGGCAGCACGTTCGCCTCGCCGCAGACCTTGATGATGTCCGGCGCGTGGCCGCCGCCCGCGCCCTCGGTGTGATACGTGTGGATCGTGCGGCCCTTGAACGCGGCCACCGTCGCCTCGACGAAGCCCGCTTCGTTCAGCGTGTCGGTGTGGATGGCGACCTGGGTGTCGGTGTCGTCGGCGACGGACAGGCAGTTGTCGATCGCCGCCGGTGTCGAGCCCCAGTCCTCGTGCAGCTTCAAACCGATCGCGCCGGCGGCGATCTGTTCGAGCGCGGGCTGCGGCTGGCTCACGTTGCCCTTGCCGAGAAAGCCGAGATTCATCGGATAGCCGTCGGCGGCCTGCAGCATGCGCTCCATGTGCCACGGCCCCGGCGTGCAGGTGGTCGCGTTGGTGCCGGTCGCGGGGCCGGTGCCGCCGCCGAGCATCGTCGTCACGCCGCTCGCGAGCGCTTCCTCGATCTGCTGCGGGCTGATGAAGTGAATGTGCGTATCGATGCCGCCCGCCGTCACGATCAGCCCTTCGCCGGCGATCACCTCGGTCGACGCGCCGATCGCGATCGTCACGTTTGGCTGGATGTCGGGATTGCCGGCCTTGCCGATCGCCGCGATGCGGCCGTCCTTGATGCCGATGTCGGCTTTCACGATGCCCCAGTGATCGAGGATCACCGCGTTCGTGACGACGGTATCGACGACGTCCGCATGCACGCGTTGCGACTGGCCCATGCCGTCGCGAATCACCTTGCCGCCGCCGAACTTGACCTCTTCGCCATAGGTCGTGAAGTCGCGTTCGATCTCGATCACGAGTTCGGTGTCGGCGAGGCGCACGCGGTCGCCGGTAGTGGGGCCGAACATCTCCGCGTATGCGCGGCGGCCAATGCGTAGTGTCATGTTGTGAGTCCGAAGCAACGAGGTTGCGGGGAAAGAGAGAGCATCACAGCTTGCCCATCACCTTGCCGTTGAAGCCGTACACGACGCGCTCGCCGGCCAGCGCGACGAGTTCGACCGTGCGTTCCTGGCCGGGCTCGAAACGCACCGCGGTGCCGGCCGCGATGTTCAGCCGGAAGCCGCGCGCGGCTTCGCGATCGAAGCTCAGCGCGTCGTTCACCTCGTAGAAGTGGTAATGCGAGCCGATCTGCACCGGGCGGTCGCCGGTGTTCGACACGAGCACGGTGACGGTCGCGCGGCCCGCGTTCAGTTCGTGCTCGCCGTCGTCGATGAGAAGTTCGCCGGGAATCATGGAGCGTGCCTTGGCGCTGAAGGGTTCAGGGAATCGGATGATGAACGGTGACGAGCTTGGTGCCGTCGGGGAACGTCGCTTCGACCTGGATATCGGGAATCATCTCGGGCACGCCTTCCATCACGTCGTCGCGGGTCAGCAGCGTGGTGCCGTAGTGCATCACTTCGGCGACGGTTTTACCGTCGCGCGCGGCTTCCATCAGCGCGGCGGTGATGAAGGCAACCGCCTCCGGGTAATTGAGCTTGAGGCCGCGCGCGCGGCGCCGTTCGGCGAGCAGCGCGGCGGTGAAGATCAGCAGCTTGTCCTTCTCGCGAGGTGTCAGCTTCATGGGGGCGAGTTGTTTGCGTAGGGATGTCGTAAAGGCGCGGCGATTCGCAGCGCGCGCTCGGCCGGTAACGGTAGCAAGTCCTGCTAACGATGCGCTTACGGCGTTACACGCCGGTGCGCGGCGACGCGCCGAAGCACGGGTTCGACGTGGTGGAATGCGTGCCGGCGTGCGCGGCGGACGCGTGAAAAGCGAGGTCGGCGACGATCGGCAGAGCGAGCAGCGCGGCCAGCAACGCGCGGCGCGCCGGGCGGGAAAGAAGGCGTGTCATGGTCGGAAGCGTGAGCGGTGTGGTTGTTTGTTGGGTGAAGGTCAGCCGCCGTGGCATCGCGCTGCCAGGATCGCGCACGGTGGCCAGCCAATCTCGCGAGCCAATGTGATGCAAGCTGCGTGCCATCGCACCGGGACTAGCAGCAGTGCGCGAAAGAGTCGCGCGCACAGACTTGGGGCGTACATGTGCGCCGGTTTGGTGCGAGCCGGTGTTATGCAGGTGAAAGGAGGCGTGCCGCGCTGCTACGTCGTCCACAGTCGCAACGGCTGCGCATCCACCCCATGCACGAGCGGCCGCAAATGCAACCAGCAGCGCGTCAGCGCGTGTTGCAGCGTCTCCATCGAACGCGACACGGCGCGCACCACCAGCACCCCTTGCGTCACGCACGAGGCCGCGGCCCGCAGCGAATCATCGAACGGCAGTTGCGCGGTCAGCGCTTCGGCGAGCGCATCGTCGCAAGCGGGACTGACCGCCCATAACGTGCCGTAGGCCGGAAAGCCGCCCAGGCCCTGGGCCGAGTCGCGCAGCGGATCGTCCGCGACGAGGCTCGCGCGCTCGAACCACAGCAGCTCGCCATTCGCACCGACGATGCGCGACACCGCGCGCAAGCTGCCAGCCGACCAGCGTTCGCCGGCCGCCTGACGGCCGAGCTGCGTCGCGTCCCAGCCGAGCGCGCTCGCTCCTTCGGCGAGCGTCAGCGAAAAATCGAGCTGCGCGTTCGCATGGTCGAACACGATATTGTTTTGCGGCAGCCAGTCGAGCTTCGCGTGTGCGCCGACCGACAGCGCAATGCGCTGCCGCGCGGCGCGGCCGTTCGACTTGTACCACTTGGTCGCGCCGGGCGTCGTCAGCACCGCGTGTGTGTGCGCGCCGAGCGTGACGTCGATATCGAGCTGATCGCCGCCCGCGATACCGCCGGGCGGATGCACGATCACCGCATGGCAGATCGCCGGGCCTTCCGGATAGAGCGGCCGTTGCACGCGCAGCGGGCCGTCGTGCAGCCGATGCGCGAGCGTCGTGCGAGCGGCGTCGCCGGTAAAACCGAGTTCGAGACGGGCGCGCCACGGCGCCGGCGCGGCGGGTTGCGCGCTGGCGAGCGTGGCGTGGTTTTCGTGGAGCGACATGCGAAGGGCGGGACGATCGTCGTGGAGGACGCGGCGAGAATAGCACGCGTGCCGCCGCGCCGAGGTGTGCGTGAGTGTGCGTGCGTGATCGATTACGGCGCGCTGCCCTGCGCCGCCGGCTCGGTCACCGACAGCACCTTGATGCCTTCCCATTGGGGATGCAGCAGGCGCAGCATCGCGAGGATCGCGCGCGTGGTGTTCTCGGCGACGGTCAACGAGTCGTTGCCAGTCAGGATTGCTTTCTTGCCATGCTGGCAGTACTGATATTCGACGTGAACCGTCACGGTCATGCTGTTCTCCCTTCGATTTGATATGGTGGCGCGCGCCTGAGCGCAAAGCGGGGCGGCTCTAGCGGACCAGCGCCGGCTCGAGGTGACCGTCCACGCCGCGTTCGGCCCGGTTGATGAAGCCGCAGTCCAGCAGCAACTGGCAGAACGCGTCCGGCGAACACGACGGCCCGGTCATCCCGGCCATCTTCGCGAGCACGTCGGGAAACGACGCGAGCACGTGCCAGCTGTCGTAGTACGCGTGCAGTTGCGGCGCAAGTTCGTTGCCGAGCTTCTCCCAGCGCACCGACAGCATGCCGACCGTCCCGCCGCTATCCACCCGGAACAAACCGAAGGTGACCGCCGCTTCGACGTTCATGACCCGGCAATACGATGCGGGATTGCGATAGAACTCGCGCCTGAGCTGATTGTTTTCGTCCATGGTCTCCGCCCGTGAGGCTGTTGGCACTGCGTAGCGTCTGCTTACAAGCGGAACGCATGTGCGCTCCGCCCGATAAGCAGGCCCCAGCCTGTCTAACGGTAGTCCGGACGATAACTTGAGCGGTGGTTCGGATTCGCGCCGGCGCGGGCAGCGGTCAAACCGCGATCAAACCGCGATCAACCCCCGCACCCCATCGGCATCCATGTTCGCGCCGTCGCCGCCGGCGACGATCTCGCCGCGGCTCATCACCCAGTACTTGTCGGCGATCGCCTTCGCGAAGTCGTAATACTGTTCGACCAGCAGCACGGTCAGGCCCATTTCCTCGACCAGTTGCCGCAGCGTGCGGCCGATGTCCTGAATGATCGACGGCTGGATGCCCTCGGTCGGTTCGTCGAGGATCAGCAGTTGCGGCTCGCTCATCAGCGCGCGGCCGATCGCCAGCTGTTGCTGCTGGCCGCCGGACAGATCGCCGCCGCGCCGGCTGCGCATATCCTTGAGCACCGGAAACAGCTCGTAGATGCGCTCCGGAATCTGCTTCGGCGCCTTTTTGCTGGCCGCGCCAACCAGCAGGTTTTCCTCGACGGTCAGACGAGGAAAGATATCGCGCCCTTGCGGCACGTAAGCGAGCCCTTGCGCGACGCGCGCATGGGTCGGCAGCTTGGTGAGCGGCGCGCCGCGCCATGCGATTGCGCCGCTTCGGGTCGGCACCACGCCCATCAGGCAGCGAAGCAGCGTGGTCTTGCCCACGCCGTTGCGCCCGAGCAGCACGGTGAGCTTGCCGTCGGGCACGGTCAGCTTCACGTCGCGCAGAATGTGACTGCCGCCGTAATACTGGTTCAGTCGGTCGACTTCGAGCATGTTCTGGAATCCTGTCTGTTTGCGAATGCGGTGGCCGGCTTCAACGCCCGAGATAAGACTCGATCACCGTCTCGTCGCGTTTCACCTCGTCGAGCGTGCCGTGCGCGAGCACGCGGCCCTCGGCCATCACCGTCACCTTGCCGGTCTCGCCCGCGAGCGCCGCGACGAACTCCATGTCGTGTTCGACGACCATCATCGAGCAACTGCCGCGCAGCCGGTTCAGCAGCTCGGCGAGCTGCATCGTTTCGTCGTCGGTCATGCCGGCCGCCGGCTCGTCGAGCAGCAGCAGCGCCGGTTGCTGCATCAGCAGCATGCCGATTTCGAGCCGCTGCTTCTGGCCGTGCGACAGCTCGCCGGCGAGCCGCCGCGCTTCACTCTCCAGGCCGATCAGTTCGAGCGTCGCTTCGATGCGTGCCTGCGCGTCGCGATCGAGCCGCGCGCGCAGCGATGCCCACCAGCCCTTGTCGGCCTTCATCGCGAGTTCGAGGTTTTCCCACACCGGATGCTGCTCGAACACGGTCGGTTTCTGAAACTTGCGGCCGATGCCGGCGCGCGCGATCGACGGTTCGTTCATCCGCGTCAGATCGATCGACTGGCCGAGAAACACCTTGCCCTGGTCGGGCGTGGTCTTGCCGGTGATCACATCCATCATCGTCGTCTTGCCCGCGCCGTTCGGGCCGATGACGCAGCGCAACTCGCCCGCGTCGATCGCGAGCGACAGCGCGTTCAGCGCGCGAAAGCCGTCGAAGCTGACGGTCACGTCCTCCAGGTAGAGGATGGTGCCGTGCGACGTATCGATCTCGCCGGGCACCACCACGTGACCCATGCTGGCGACGCCGCTGAGCGAGCGTTCCGCCGGTGCTTCGGGCAAGTCCAGGTCGGGGACCATCGGGTTTTCGTTCATCAGTGGTTCCCCTTGCGCTTGAGCAGCGCGGTCAGCCCCATGATCCCGTTCGGCAGCAGCAGCGGCACCAGCACGAAAATCAGGCCGAGAAAGAACAGCCAGTACTCGGGAAAATTCGCGGTGAAAAAGCTCTTCGCGCCGTTTACCGCGAACGCGCCGATGATCGGGCCGATCAGCGTGCCGCGTCCGCCCACCGCGACCCAGATCGCCATTTCGATCGAGTTGCCCGGCGACATCTCGCCCGGATTGATGATGCCGACCTGCGGTACATAGAGCGCGCCGGCGATCCCGCACAGCACCGCCGACAGGGTCCACACGAACAGCTTGTACGCGAGCGGGCTGTAGCCGAGGAACATCAGACGCGTTTCGCCGTCGCGCACCGCGGTGACGACGCGGCCGAGCTTGGACGTGACGATCGCGCGCGCGGCGAGAAACGCAACGATCAGGACCGCGAAGGTAATCAGCAGCAGCGCCGCGCGGGTGCCTTGATGCGTGATCGGAAAGCCGCCGATGCGCTTGAAGTCGGTGAAGCCGTTGTTGCCGCCGAAGCCGGTTTCGTTGCGATAGAACAGCAGCATCGCGGCGAAGGTCATCGCCTGGGTGATGATCGACAGATACACGCCTTTCACGCGCGAGCGGAACGTGAAGAAGCCGAACACCCACGCGACCACGGCCGGCACCAGCACGACCAGCAGCAATGCGTAGCCTAGATGCTGGGTGCCCTGCCAGTACCACGGCAACTGGTGCCAGTCGAGAAACACCATGAAGTCGGGCAGATCGCTGCCGTACTTGCCGTCGTGGCCGATCGCGCGCATCAGGTACATGCCGATCGCGTAGCCGCCGAGCGCGAAGAACAGCGCGTGGCCCAGGCTCAGAATCCCGCAGTAGCCCCACACCAGATCGAGCGCGAGCGCGGCGATCGCGTAGCACATGAACTTGCCGGTCAGCGTCATTGCGTACGCGGACAGATGCAGCGCGCTGGTCTCGGGGATCACCAGCGCGGCGAACGGCACGCCGAGACCGAACCCGATGATCAGCGCGACCAGCGCGAGCCACGCGCGCCGCGACAGCAGCGCGGGGCGCGGCGGCAGGCCGAGCGCGAAGCCGCTGTCGCCGGCGAGCGGGTTGTCCGCGACGCTGCCAGCGCCAGCGCGCGGCGCGGGACTCGAAGATCGATTTGCCGAAGAAGTTGCCGATGTCATCTCACGCCTCCGCGCTACGGCCCTTGAGGGCGAACATGCCCTGCGGACGCTTCTGGATGAACAACACGATCAGCACGAGCACCGCGATTTTCGCGAGCACCGCGCCCCAGAACGGTTCGATCGCCTTGCTGACGAGACCGAGCCCGAAGCCGCCGAGCACGGTGCCGGCGAGCTGGCCGACGCCGCCGAGCACGACCGCCATGAACGAATCGATGATGTAGCTCTGGCCGAGGTCGGGCCCGACATTGCCGATCTGCGACAGCGCGCAGCCGCCGAGACCCGCGATGCCCGCGCCGAACGCGAACGCATACGAATCGACGCGCGCGGTTTTCACGCCGACGCACGCGGCCATCCGGCGGTTCTGCGTGACCGCGCGCACGAACAGACCGAGCCGTGTGCGCGTCAGCACCGCCCACGCGATCGCGACGACGATCAGCGAGAACGCCAGAATCGCGAGCCGGTTGTACGGCAGGATCAGATTCGGCAGCACGTTGATGCCGCCGCTCATCCACGCGGGATTGACGACCTGCACGTTCTGCGCGCCGAACAGCATGCGGGTCGCCTGAATCAGGATCAGGCTCACGCCGAAGGTGGTCAGCAGCGTTTCGAGCGGACGGCCGTACAGATGCTTGAGCACCAGCCGTTCGAGCACGATGCCGACCAGCGCGGCCGCGACGAACGCGGCCGGTATCGCGAGCAGCGGATACCAGTCGAACGCGCCGGGCGCGAAGCGTTGAAACAGGTTCTGCACCACGTAGGTCGCATACGCGCCGATCATCAGGAATTCGCCGTGCGCCATGTTGATCACGCCGATCAGCCCGTACGTGATCGCGAGGCCGAGCGCGGCGAGCAGCAGCACGCTGCCGAGCGACAGCCCCGCGAACAGCGTGCCGGCGATCTGGCTGCGGCGCTGGATCGCGTCGAGTGCGTCGAGGCCGCTTTGCGCGGCGGCGCGCACCCGCTCGTCGGTTTCCACGAAAGAGCCGTCCGGCTTCTTCGCGACCAGCGGGCGCAATAGTTCGTTCATCTCGAGATCGCCGCGCGCGGCGACCAGTTGCACTGCGTCGAGGCGCTTGGCCGGATCGGCGTCGTGCAGCGCGGTCATCGCCCACAGCGTGTCGAGACGCTTTTTCAGCGCGGGGTCGGTTTCCTTCGCGCGGGCCGCGTCGACCAGCGGCTTGAGCGACGGATCGGGATTGCGCAGCAACGCATCGACGGCGGCCGCGCGCGTGGCCTGATCGGGCGATGCGAGTTGCAGGCCCGACAGCGCGCCCGCCACTTTCGAGCGCAGCAGGTTGTTCAGCGTGACCGGTTGCGCGTCGCTCGCGGCGACCGGCTGGCCGGTGACGGCATCGCGCGTGTTGTCGCCGTCTTGCAGCAGCAGAGCGCCGGCGTCGGTCGCGAGCGCGCTGTCGTCCGCGAGAGCGTTGAGCACCGCGAGCGATGCGGCGTCGTGTGTCGCGATCAGTTTGTCGATAGCGGCGGACTTCGCTTCGAAGTCGTCGCCGGCAAGCGGTGCGACGTCGGCCTGGGTCAGCGCGAACGCGGCGCCTGGTACGGCGGCAAGGGCCACCACGAGCGCCGCGCCGCGGATCGTACGGGATGCGAAGCAAACTGCCGCGCGCGGCAGGAAGCGCGCGCGGAGCGGGGTGAGAAATGAAAACGCCATGATCGCCTTTTTACTTTTACGGCTCGCCGGGTGGCGGGAGCGGCTGGAGTGGCGTGAGCGGGGCGGCGCGGCGGCGGCCCGGACTGACGGCACGGTACGGAACAGCGCGGCGCGACGCGTATCGCGCCGTCCGCGCCCGCTACACCACCGCCGCGAAGCTCACCCGATCACGCGACGCGCGAGCGCCGGAGAAACGCCGGAATCGACGACACGACATCCGGCTTGCCCGCATTGCCGGCGATGAACGGACTCCACGGCTGCGCGCGCACCGGCCCCTTGGTGCGCCACACGACGTTGAACTGACCGTCCGCGCGGACCTCGCCGATCATCACCGGCTTGTGCAGGTGATGGTTACCGTCCATTTCGAGCGTGAAGCCCGACGGCGCGGCGAAGGTCTGGCCGACCATTGCGACGCGCACCTTGTCGACCTCGGTGCTTTTCGCTTTCTCGACCGCCTGCTTCCACATATGGATGCCGACGAAGGTCGCTTCCATCGGATCGTTGGTCACGCGCTTCGCGCCGCCCGGCAGGTTGTTGTCCTTGACCCACGTGGCCCATTGCTTCTTGAACTTTTCGTTGGCCGGATTGCGCACCGACATGAAGTAGTTCCACGCGGCGAGATTGCCGACCAGCGGTTTCGTATCGATGCCGCGCAGCTCTTCCTCGCCGACCGAGAACGCGACCACCGGTACGTCCGACGCCTTCAGCCCCTGGTTGCCCAGTTCCTTGTAGAACGGCACGTTCGAATCGCCGTTCACGGTCGAGATCACCGCGGTCTTGCCGCCTTGCGAGAAGGTCTTGATGTTCGCGACGATGGTCTGATAGTCGCTATGGCCGAACGGCGTGTAGACCTCCTGAATATCCGCTTCCTGCACGCCTTTCGATTTGAGGAAGGCGCGCAGGATCTTGTTGGTCGTGCGCGGATACACATAGTCGGTGCCGAGCAGGAAGAAGCGCTTCGCGCCGCCGCCTTCCGCGCTCATCAGATATTCGGTGGCCGGAATCGCCTGCTGGTTCGGCGCCGCGCCGGTGTAGAACACGTTGCGCGACATCTCTTCGCCTTCGTACTGCACCGGATAGAACAGCAGACCGTTCAGTTCCTCGAACACCGGCAGCACCGATTTGCGCGACACCGAGGTCCAGCAGCCGAACACGGCCGCGCATTTGTCCTGGGTCAGAAGCTGGCGTGCCTTCTCGGCGAACAGCGGCCAGTTCGACGCGGGATCGACCACCACCGGCTGGATCTGCCGGCCCATCACGCCGCCGTTCTTGTTGATGTCGGCGATCGTCATCAACGCGGTGTCCTTCAGCGACGTTTCGGAGATCGCCATCGTGCCCGACAGCGAATGCAGGATGCCCACCTTGATCGGGCCGCTCTCGGGCTGCGCATGCGCGAACGGCACGCGGCCCGCGAGCGCCAACGCGCCGGACATCGAACCTAGTTTCAACAGACTGCGACGTTTCATCTGCTTTCCCCTTGCCATGGATGGTGACTGTTATGAGCGTCGATTTCAGCCAGCAATGCTGAGCTCGCACGATTCGCCGTTTGACTACTGCAAGGGGTATGCCAATTAGCGCATCGGCCGCTCGTGAGATGCGGCGGTGCGCGCGATGCTTGTCGTGGCGCGCTCTGTGACGCGCTGGTGAAAGGTGTGTTCGCAACGAATCGGCGGGAGGCCGCGCGAAGCGCGGCGCGAATCTGGTGCAGCCGCGCTTCGTTCTGCGCCCCCGCGCTTCGTTCGGGTGCGCGACGCGCCGTGACGAAGCGTGCGGCGCCGCCAATGTGAAGCGATGCTAGCGGACGGTGCATGTGCGCCGCATGGTTGTGCCGAGGTTGTGCATTACGCGCTGGGTTGCAGCGGAACACCGCGAATTCGAAGAGTGGGGGAGCGGCGTTCCGCTCAGCGCAGTGCCCGGCTCATCTCGGCTATCGGCAGTCGCTCGATCGAGTCGAGCAGGCGAATCTCGCCGGCGTCCGGTTGCGCGATCTCGTTTATGTGTGCACGCGTAAGCGCAACATGGTGGCCCAGATCGTGAAGAAGTCTGTCCAGTTGCGTTGCGGCACCGGCTGCGCGCAAGCCCAGCTCATCGGCAAACGCAAGCACGTTCTTGCGACTGATGTCACTGAAGTGGCGAGTATCGCCCATCGGCATCGATAGTTCGACGCCAGGCCACGGTTCACCCGTCTCGTTGTAAGTGGGCGTGTTGTAGACCACCGTGCTGACGAGGTCGTAAAACGGCGCCAGTTGATAACCTTTCGAACTGGAGAAAAAGGACAGGTTTTTGAGGTGTGCGTCCGCATTGCCGATCAGGACGTTCAATACCGACCACCTGAAAATGGCGAGACGCGCCGCGGCCTTAGCCTGAAGTGTGGCGATGCAGGCGGCAAGCGACGCGGCGTTTGCGTTGCGGTACTTGAAGGATTTGTCCCGCGAGTTTGTCCGCCACCCACGTGCCGTCATAACCGAATGACCAGATGCCGTTGTCATCGGTCAGCGTCCCGACGCGCCGCCGGTTTGCGTATACGAGCAGGGTGTTTCGCGACATGCGCTACCTCGGCTGGTCCGCGGAGGTTTTGCTGGAAGCGCGGCGCCGGCGTGTGGCGGCCGTCGCGATTTCTGGCGGGATAGGGGTCGAGGGCTCGGCGTGAAGCTTGATGCCCAACTCGCCGAGCAGTTCGAGGACCTTACCGAATTGCGCGGTCGTCTTTCCCGCTTCGATCTGCGAGATGAATTTCGGCGAAAGACCGGTAGCGTGCGCGAGTTCGTCGCGCGTCAAACCCTGCGCCATGCGCGTCGCGCGTATGAGTACGCCCAGTGTTTGCGTGCTGTCGACGATGTCGTTCACGGCTCCCCCTTTCGTTCCCGCTCGGGAACAGTGTAGCACCCGACGGCGCACGAAACTCCTGTTTCGTATCCGTATGGGAACGGAGCGAGCCAGTGGAATATCTTGGTGACGGCTTCGTATCCGCTCGGGAACGAAAAGCAGTGATAGGCAACCCGAAGCGCCTCTGCGTACCCGCTCGGAAACGAAGCGCACATTCGCGCCCCAAACGCAAAACGGCGCAAGGACCATCAGCCCTTGCGCCGTCTCAATCCGCGACTCGCGCGGCAAATCTCAATACGTCGGAACCGAAGGATCGACCTGACGCGACCACGCGTCGATACCGCCTTGCAGATTGAACACGTTGGTGTGGCCGCGCGACTCGAGGAACATCGCGACCTGCGCGCTGCGCGCGCCGTGGTGGCAGATGCAGACGATCTGCGCGTCGTCGTCGAGTTCTTCGCTGCGCGCGGGGATCTCGCGCATCGGAATCGACACGATGCCGGCCATCGACGCCGTTTGCAGTTCCCACGGCTCACGCACGTCGAGCAGCACGGGCGCGGGGCGCGAAGTATCGGCGAGCCATTCGGCGAGCGCCGGAGCGGTCAGGTTTTGCATCTGCGGAACATCCGGTTCAAAGGGCGGCGGCACTGCGCCGCCCGGATCGATAACGCCTGTCTGTCGGCAGGCAGGTCAGAACTTGAAGCGCGCCGGCTGCACCGCGTTGGCGAGCGGCTCGACGTAGGTTTCGAACACATCGGAAATGCGGTACTGCTTTTCGTCGATACGCGTGATGACCTGCGCCTTCATCACCGGCGCGGTGCCGACGAACGCCGCCAGACGGCCGCCCACCTTCAGTTGTTCGAGGATTTCCTGCGGCAGCACCGGCAGGCCGCCCGACACGCAGATCACGTCGTACGGCGCGGCGCCGGCCCAGCCGCGCGCGGCGTCGCCGGTCACCACTTCGGCGTTCAGCACGCCGTTGGCGATCAGGTTGCTCTTCGCGAGTTCTGCCAGTTCCGGCTCGATATCGACGGTCAGCACGTGCTGCGCGCGATGTGCGAGCAGCGCCGCCATGTAACCCGAGCCCGCGCCGATTTCGAGCACGCTTTCATGCTTCTTCACCGCCAGTTCCTGCAGCACGCGCGCTTCGACGCGCGGCGCCAGCATGTGCTGGCCGGCCGGCAGCGGCACTTCGAAGTCGGCGAATGCGAGGTCGCGGTAAGCGGCGGGGACGAAATTCTCACGTTTGACGATCGACAACAGATTCAGCACGTCCTGGTCGAGCACTTCCCAGGGGCGGATCTGCTGTTCGATCATGTTGAAACGCGCTTGCTCGATGTTCATGGTGGATTCGGCGGTTTTGGTTTGGCGAGCGGGTAGGACCGCTGACTTTCGCCCTGAGCGTGGCCCGGCTTGCGCCGGCTTCGGCCAGCGCGCGCGGCTTTTTTGTGGGAAAGCCGCTGCGGCGTGCCGCGAGGCTGCCGCGCCGTCAGGGAAACGGCGGGATTGTACCAAATGGCGGTCGCGTCCCGGCTGCTTGCGGGCAGCGGCGGGCGGGTTACGGCCCGCTCACGGCCCGCGCCGGCCCCCGTATTTATCCCTAGCGATCCGTCCTTGCGCTTCGCATCGCCATCGCCGATAAATGTAATCGATTACATTTTCGTGCCGCGGGGTCTCGTGTCCAGAACGCCGTCCTCATCGTCGCCGGCCGCTTCGGCGGGAGCGCCGGGCCAATCATCGGTGCAGCCGGTACAGGCGGACCCGGCGGACCCGGCAGCAGCGGCGGCAGCGGCGCGCGCGGGCGAAGGTCCGTCGATCGCCGGCGTCGCCGAGCGGGCGGGCGTGTCGGTCGCGACCGTGTCGCGCGTGCTGAACGGCCACGACAACGTGCGGCCCGCGACCCGCGACAAGGTGCTGGCCGCGATCGACGCGAGCGGCTACCGCGTCAACGAACTCGCGCGCAACCTGCGCACCGCCGAAAGCCGGCTGCTGCTGACGATGGTCCCCGACTTCGGCAATCCGTTCTACGCGGAGATCGTGCGGGGGATCGACACGGTCGCGCGTCAGCACGGCTATTTCATGCTGCTGTGCGACACCGGCGCGGACCCGGGCCGCGAGCGCAGCTACTTCGACATGCTGCGGCGGCGTCGCGCGGACGGCGCGATCTGCCTCGATCCGGCGACGATCCAGCAGGCGCTCGGCGAAGCGTCGCAGGCGCTGCCGTGGGTCGCGTGCTGCGAGTTCGATCCGGCCGTCGGCGTGCCGTACGTCGGCATCGACAACTACCGCGCGGCCGGCGACGCGGTCCGTCATCTGCTCGCGCGCGGCCACCGGCGCATCGGGCTGATCAATTCCGACGTCGACTATCTGTATGCGCGCCAGCGTCAGCAGGGCTATCTCGACGCGTTGAGCGACGCCGGCATCGAGCCGGACCCGCGCTGGCGGATGAACCTGAACAGCCTCGACTACGAAGCGGGCGCCACAGCCGCCGCCGCGCTGATGCAACAACCCGATGCACCGAGCGCGATCTTCGCGGTGTCGGACACGCTCGCGATCGGCGTGATTCACGGCTTGCGCAGCGTCGGCAAGCGGGTGCCCGACGATGTCGCGGTGGCCGGCTTCGACGACATTTCGCTGGCCGCGCAGATCGATCCGCCGCTGACGACGATCGCGCAGCCGATGCGCGAGCTCGGCGAAACGGCCGCGCGTCTGCTGCTGCAACGCCTCGCGAATCCGCAGGCGAACGTGCCGGGCGTGCTGCTGCCGCATCGCCTGGTGGTCCGAAGGAGTGCGTAAGCGATGAGTCTCGCGATCCGTTTCGACGACATCCGCAAGGACTTCGGCCCGGTGCGCGTGCTGCACGGCGTGAGCTTCGAGCTGGCGCCGGGGCGCGTCTACGGATTGCTCGGCGAGAACGGCGCGGGCAAATCGACGCTGATGAAAATCCTCGCCGGTTACGAGAGCGCGAGCTCGGGCAGCCTGTTCGTCGATGGTCACGCGCAGCGCTTCGCCGGTTCGCGCGACGCCGAAGCGCAGGGCATCGTGCTGATCCACCAGGAGTTCAACCTGGCCGAGCATCTGACGATCGCGCAGAACATGTACCTGGGCCACGAAAAGCGCCGCGGCTGGTTCGTCGACGACGCGGCGATGCGCAGCGACGCCGCCCGCTATCTCGCGCAGGTCGGTTTGCAGAAAGCGCCGGACACCAAGGTGCGCGAGCTGATCGTCGCGGAAAAGCAGATGGTCGAGATCGCGAAGGCGCTGTCGCGGCGCGCGCGTCTGCTGATCATGGACGAGCCGACCGCGACGCTCACGCCCGCCGAAACCGAGCGCCTGTTCGCGCTGATGACGAAGCTGAAGGCCGACGGCGTGACGATCGTCTACATCTCGCACAAGCTCGACGAGGTCGAGCGCATCACCGACGAAGTGATCGTGATGCGCGACGGCCGCTTCGTCGCGCGCGGCGAGACCGCCGGACTCGCGCGCCAGCAGATGGCGAACCTGATGGTCGGGCGCGACGTGTCCGACATGTTTCCGCCCAAACAGACGGTGCCCGCCGCTACGCCGGTCGCGTTGCAGGTGCGCGGCCTGAGCGTGCCCGACTGGGTCGAGGGCCTGAGCTTCGACGTGCGCGCGGGCGAAGTGCTCGGCTTCGCGGGGCTGGTCGGCGCGGGCCGCACCGAAGCGTTCGAAGCGTTGCTCGGCCTGCGCAAATGCACGGCCGGCAGCATCGAAATCGCCGGCCGGCACGTCGATCTGAAAAGCCCGCGCGACGCGATGCGTCACGGCCTCACGTATCTGAGCGAGGACCGCAAGGGCAAGGGGCTGCACGTCGACCTGAGCCTGCAGGACAACCTCACGCTGATGACGCTCGAACGCTACGCGCATCCGCTGCTCGACCTGAAGGCGGGACGCGCGGCGTTGACCAAAGCGGTCGGCGAATTCGGCATTCGCACCGGCGACCTGACGAGCCGCGCGCGGATGCTCTCTGGCGGCAATCAGCAGAAGCTCGCGCTCGCGAAGTTTCTGCAACCCGAGCCGAATGTGATCGTGCTCGACGAGCCGACTCGCGGCGTCGATGTCGGCGCGAAGCGCGATATCTATTTCCTGATTCACCGGCTCGCCGCGCAGGGCCGCGCGGTGATCGTCATTTCATCCGAACTGATCGAGCTGATCGGCTTGTGCCACCGCGTCGCGGTGATGCGTGCCGGTCGCCTGCAAGCGACGCTCACGCTCGAACATCTGACCGAAGAGGAGTTGATCGCTCATGCGACCGGCACCCACTGAGACCGTGCAAAGCGGCCGCGCGCTGCGCTTCGCGCATCGCCTGTATGCACTCGGGCCGCTGGTCGGGCTGATCGTGCTGTGCATCGTCGGCACGCTGCTCAATCGCGACTTCGCGACGCTCGACAACCTGATGAACGTGCTCACGCGCACGTCGTTCATCGGCATCATCGCGGTCGGCATGACCTTCGTGATCATCTCCGGCGGGATCGATCTGTCGGTCGGCTCGATGGCCGCGCTGATCGCCGGCAGCATGATCTGGCTGATGAACGCTCTCGCTTCCGGCGCGACCGGCCATACGTTCGCGCCGTTCGCGATCGTCGCGATCGGCATCGTCGCCGCGCTCGTGCTCGGCGCGCTGTTCGGCTGCGCGCACGGCCTGCTGATCACCAAGGGACGCATCGAGCCGTTCATCGTCACGCTCGGCACGCTGGGGATTTTTCGCGCGGTGCTCACGTGGCTCGCCGACGGCGGCGCGCTCACGCTCAACGATTCGTTATCCGATCTTTATGGGCCGGTCTATTACGCGAGCCTGTTCGGCGTGCCGGTGCCGATCTGGGTGTTTCTGGTGGTCGCGGCCGGCGGCGCGCTGATCCTCAATCGCACCGCGTTCGGCCGCCACGTGCAGGCGATCGGCTCGAACGAACAGGTCGCGCGCTATGCGGCGATTCGCGTCGATACGGTGAAGATCGTCACCTATGTGCTGCTCGGCATCTGCGTCGGCGTCGCGACCGTGCTGTACGTGCCGCGGCTCGGTTCGGCGACGCCGACCACCGGCTTGCTGTGGGAGCTGGAGGCGATCGCGTCGGTGGTGGTCGGCGGCACTGCGCTCAAGGGCGGCGAAGGGCGCGTGATCGGCACCGTGATCGGCGCGATCCTGCTGTCGGTGATCGCGAACATTCTGAATCTGACCAGCATCATCAGCGTGTATCTGAACGCGGCGGTGCAGGGCGTGGTGATTATCTTCGTCGCGTTCGTGCAGCGCGGGCGACGGTAAGGGCAGGGCGTTGGTGCAACGGTAGTGCGGCAGCGGCAGTGAAGCAGGCGCGGTAAAACGGCGGCAAGTCCGAAAAACGAGGCGAGCGAACGCCTCACCAATGGAGACACAACCATGAAGCAGGTCTTTCGAGCGATCGGCGCCGGCATGCTGGCGCTGGGGATACTGGGCACGGCCGGCGCGGCGCGCGCCGACGACAAGGTCACGCTGGGCGTCGCGATTCCGACCGCCGACCACGGCTTCACCGGCGGCATCGTCTGGTGGGCGAACAAGGCGAAAGCCGATCTGGAGAAAGCGCATCCCGATCTGAAGGTGATCGTGAAGACCGCGGCGAACGCGCCCGAGCAGGCGAACCAGTTGCAGGATCTCGTGACCGTCAACAAGATCAACGCGCTGGTGATTTTCCCGTATGAATCGGCGTCGCTCACGCAGCCGGTCGCGCAGGTCAAGAAGAAAGGCGTGTACGTGACGGTCGTCGATCGCGGGCTGACCGACACCAGCGCGCAGGATGCATACGTGGCGGGCGACAACACCGCGTTCGGCAAGATTCCAGCCGAGTATCTCGCCAAGGCGCTCGACGGCAAGGGCAACATCGTCGCGCTGCGCGGCATTCCGACCACGCTCGACAACGAGCGCTGGAGCGCGTTCACCGGCGTGCTGAAGAACTATCCGGAGATCAAGATCCTCGACGCGAAGTACGCCAACTGGAATCGCGACGACGCGTTCAAGGTGATGCAGGACTACCTGACCCGCTTCAAGCATATCGACGCGGTGTGGGCCGCCGACGACGACATGGCGGTCGGCGTGATCAAGGCGATCGATCAGGCCAGGCGCAACGAGATCAAGATCGTGTTCGGCGGCGCCGGTTCGAAGGGGATGGTGAAGAACGTGATGGACGGCGCGCCGATGATCAAGGCCGACGTGTCGTACTCGCCGAAATTCATCTACGACGCGATCAAGCTGACCGCCGAAGCGCGGCTCAAAGGCGACAAGCTGCCGGCCACGACGATCATTCCGTCGGTGCTGATCACGAAGGAAAATGCTCAGCAGTTCTATTTTCCGGACTCGCCGTTCTGAGCGGCGCGGTCAGCCGCGCTTTGAGCAACGCATAGCGCGCGCCGCGCGGTCGCGCTCGCATCGCCTGATGCGGGACCGCGCGGCGCGCGCCCGTTCGAGGAGCCGTACGATGAAAACCATCAAGGGTCCGGCCATCTTTCTCGCCCAGTTCATGGGCGACGAGGTGCCGTTCGACAATCTCGCGCACCTGGCCGGCTGGGCCGCCGGGCTCGGCTTCAAAGGGATTCAGGTGCCGTGCGATCCGAGCCTGATCGACCTCGAAAAAGCGGCGAGCAGCGACGCGTATTGCGACGAACTGCGCGAAACCGTCGACCACGCGGGCGTCGCGATCACCGAGCTGTCGACCCATCTGCAAGGCCAACTGGTCGCCGTGCATCCAGCCTACGACACGCTGTTCGACGGCTTCGCCGCGCCGCAGGTGCGCGGCGATCCGGCCGCCCGCACGCAATGGGCGATCGCGCAGATGAAGCTCGCCGCGCAGGCGTCGCGGCGTCTGGGCCTGTCCACGCACGTGTCGTTTTCTGGCGCGCTCGCGTGGCCGTATCTGTATCCGTGGCCGCAGCGGCCGGCCGGCCTCGTCGAAACCGCGTTCGACGAACTCGCGCGGCGCTGGCGGCCGATCCTCGATGCGTTCGATGCGGCCGGCGTCGACGTCTGCTACGAATTGCATCCGGGCGAGGACCTGCACGACGGCGTCACGTTCGAGCGCTTTCTGGCCGCGCTCGATCAGCATCCGCGCGCGAACATCCTGTACGACCCGAGCCACTTCGTGCTGCAACAGCTCGACTACCTGGCATTCATCGACATCTATCACGAGCGTATCAAGGCGTTTCATGTGAAGGATGCCGAGTTCCGGCCGACCGGCAAGCAGGGCGTGTACGGCGGCTATAGCGGCTGGGTCGAACGTGCGGGGCGCTTTCGCTCGCTCGGCGACGGGCAGATCGATTTCGGCGCGATCTTCTCGAAGATGGCGCAGTTCGATTTCCCCGGCTGGGCGGTGCTCGAATGGGAGTGCGCGTTGAAGCATCCGCACGACGGCGCGCGCGAGGGCGCGGAGTTCATCCACCGGCACATCATCCGCGTGGCCGAGCATGCGTTCGACGATTTCGCCGGCAGCGGCGTCGATGCCGCGCAGTTGCGGCGGGTGCTCGGTATCTGAGCGCGGCGAGCCGGCCCGAAACCTTCTGAACCCCGAAACGTTAGGAGCATCGCAAGCATGCAACGACGAAAACTCAGATTGGGAATGGTCGGCGGCGGGCAGGGCGCGTTTATCGGCGCGGTGCACCGGATCGCGGCGCGGCTCGACGATCGCTTCGAACTGGTCGCGGGCGCGTTGTCGTCCGATCCGCAGCGCGCGCAGGCGAGCGCGGTCGAGGCCGGCATCGCGCGCAGTTACGCGGACTGGCGCGAGATGGCGCGCGCGGAAGCGGCGCGCGACGACGGTATCGACGCAGTCGCGATCGTCACGCCGAATCATCTGCACGCGCCGGTCGCGACCGCGTTTCTCGACGCCGGGATTCACGTGATCTGCGATAAGCCGCTCGCGGTGTCGCTCGCGGAAGGCGAGGCGTTGGCACGGCTCGCGCGCGAGCGGCGGCGGCTGTTCGCGCTGACCCATACGTACTCCGGCTACCCGCTGGTCAGGCATGCGCGCGAGCTGGTCGAGCGCGGGGAACTCGGCGAGATCCGCGTGGTGCAGGTCGAATATGCGCAGGACTGGCTGGCCGAACCGGTCGAGGCGAGCGGCGCGAACAAGCAGGCCGGCTGGCGTACCGATCCGAAGCTCGCGGGACCGGCGGGTTGTCTCGGCGACATCGGCACGCATGCGTATCAACTGGCCGCATTCGTCACGGGGATGTCGCCGCGGGCGTTGGCGGCGGACGTGCACACGTTCGTGGCGGGGCGCCGGATCGACGACCACGTGCAGGCGATGCTGCGTTACGCGAACGGCGCGCGCGGGATGCTGTGGGCGAGTCAGGTGGCGAGCGGCGCGGAGAATGCGCTGCGCTTGCGGGTGTTTGGGACGAAGGCGGGGCTCGCGTTCGATCAGGAGCAGCCGAACGAATTGTGGTTCACGCCGCTGGGCGGACTCGCCGAGCGGCTGACGCGCGCGCGCGTGAAAAGCCCGCTCGCCGCGCACGCGACCCGCGTGCCGGCCGGGCATCCGGAAGGTTATCTGGAGGCGTTCGCGCAGCTGTATCTGGATGCGGCGTTGCAGATCGACGCGTTGGACGCCGGGCAGGCGCCGCCGCCGGAAAGCCGGCTATTGACGACGGTGGACGACGGAGTCGACGGTTTGCGGTTTATCGAAGCGATGCTGAAAAGCAGCGCGGCCGATGGCCGGTGGGTGGAGATTGGGGTAGCTTAATGGCGCAACGTAATGGCGCAACTTAAGGCGCAACTTAAGGCGCAACTTAAGGCGTCAACCGCCCTTGCTTTTTTTGATCTGCGCTTCGAACGCGATATCGAGCTTGCTCGCCTTGCGCGGTTTCTGCGGGCCGTATGCGTCGACGAATTTGACGAAGTCGTCGAGCGTGAGCGGGTCGGAGACTTTCTTGTCGGTGCCGCTCGATTTGTCGACCAGGTAGAACAGGCCGCCGGACAGGCTGATCGCGGCAAAGCGCGGATTACCGGTGCGCGTTTTCAGACGCTCGACGGCGTGGATGGCTCGGGTGGTGCGCATGGATGGGGACTGCGGTCGGGGGTTCGGGTAAGACTGCTACTTTAACAATTTTGCCGACCGGCCGGGATGGGGGCGGTCGGCGCCGCCGTGCCGGGCTCGCCCGCCTCGTGCGGGGCTCGCGGCTTGCTGCCCGTCATGGAACTGACATCGACCCCGGCTAGTTTCAATCGACGAGACCGGCGACACTGACGAGACTTTCGAGGAGCGGGCGATGAAAAATCTATCGATCGTACTTTTTTGCGCGGCTATCGGTGCACTGGCCGGCGTGCCGGCGCAGGCGGCCGACCTGACCGGCGCGGGCAGCACGTTCGCCGCGCCGATCTACAACAAGTGGGCCGACGCATATCACAAAGCCGCCGGGGTGCGCGTCAACTATCAGGGCATCGGCTCGGCCGGCGGGATCAAGCAGATCCTCGCCAACACGATCGACTTCGCCGGCTCCGATGCGCCGATGAAAGACGACGAACTCGCGAAAAACGGGCTATTCCAGTTTCCGACCGTGGTCGGCGGCGTGGTGGCCGCGGTCAACCTGCCGGGCATCAAGCCGGGTCAGCTGACGTTGTCCGGGCCGGTGCTCGCCGACATCTACCTGGGCAAGCTCAAGAAATGGAACGACCCCGCGATCGCGGCGCTCAACCCGAACCTGAAGCTGCCGGATACCGATATCGCGGTGGTCCGGCGCGCGGACGGCTCCGGCACGAGCTTCATCTGGACGCACTATCTGTCGCAGATGAGTCCCGACTGGAAAAGCAAAGTCGGCGAAGGCACCACGGTGAACTGGCCGACCGGTACCGGCGGCAAGGGCAACGATGGCGTGGCGGCATTCGTGCAGCGTCTGCCGGGCGCGATCGGCTATGTGGAATGGGCCTACGTGAAGCAGAACAGGATGGTCTACACCGCGATGAAGAACCAGTCGGGCACGGTGGTGCAGCCGGGCATCGATACCTTCAAGGCCGCGGCGGCCGGCGCGAACTGGTCGAAGAGTTTCTATCAGATCCTGACCGACCAGCCCGGCAACAATGCGTGGCCGGTCGTCGGCGCGACGTTCGTGATGCTGCACTCGGTGCAGCAGAAGCCGGAGCAGGGCAAAAACACGCTGAAGTTCTTCGACTGGGCGTTCAAAAACGGCGACAAGACCGCGCAGGAACTCGACTACATCACGCTTCCGGAGCCGGTCGTGAACGAGATTCGCGCGCAGTGGCGCGCGAAGGTGAAGGACAGCGCCGGCAAACCGGTGTTCGAATGAGGTCTCGCGCGACGCGACGCAAAAACGATCGATGAACTTCGATCCGAGTGGCGCCCGCGTCCGTCCGGACGCGGCACTTACGCGCCGCTCAACTCCTGGTGCAACGCCCGATACTCGTGCGACAGCTTATGCCCGGGATCGAGGTGGATCATCGGCGCCGCCTGCTGATGCGATTCGCGAATCTTCACCGATGACGACAGCCGCGACCCGAGCACCGGCAAGCCCTCGGCGATCAGTTCGTCGACCAGCTTCTGCGGCAGGCTCGCGCGCGGCTGGAACTGGTTGATCACGATCCCTTCCACTTCGAGCGCGTCGTTGTGATCCTGGCGGATCTCCTTCACGTTTTCGAGCAGCGTGTACAGCGCGCGACGCGAAAAGTCGTCGCAGTCGAACGGAATCAGGCAACGCTCGACCGCGATCAGCGCCGAGCGCGTGTAGAAGTTCAGCGCGGGCGGGGTGTCGATGTAGATCGCGTCGTACGTGCCGTCCAGTTCGTTCAGCGCGTCGCGCAGCTTGTAGATCTTGTAGCGCGATTCGAGCTTGCCGTGCAGCGTGTCGAGGTCGGCGTGGGCGGGCATCACGTCGAGGTTCTCGAAGCGCGTCGCGTGGATGAACGAGCTCGCTTCGACCGGTTTGAAGCTGAACGACAGCGCGGTGTCGAAGAAATCGGCGGCGGTCGGACGCAGTTCGGCCGCCTGCGGGCCGAGCAGGTACTGGCTCGAATTGGCCTGCGCATCGAGGTCGATCACCAGCGTGCGCAGACCTTCGCTCGCGCTGATGGCCGCCAGGTTGCACACGATGGTCGATTTGCCCACGCCACCCTTCTGATTGAACACAACGCGCCGCATGGTCTCCCCTTGAATGGAACCGCTCACAAAAGCGCCCAGCATACCTGAGTCGGATGGCCGCAATTACAGCGTCTGCTTATTTTCGCGGCACACGCGTTGTGCGGCAGCGACGGCGGGTGGGGGCAGCGGTGCGCCGGCGCTTCCAGCTCGACGCGCGCTTTATTTGCGGACCGGCGAGCGGCTATGATTGCGTCGCTGTCAGGCCGGGCGGTACGCGTCGGCTGTCGGCATTGGGTATGAGGGGTTGCTGCATTTACACATCAATAATTCGAGTTCGGAGGGCGGTATGAAACATTCGTTGGTGGCATTGCTGACGGTCGGCGTGGGCATCGGTTTGTCCGGCACGGCGCACGCGGTCAACGTCGACGTCAATATCGGCACGCCGGCCCCGGTCGTGGTGGCGCCGGCGCCGGTCGTCGTGCAGCAGGGCTGGCACGGCGACCGCTATTGGGATGGCCAGCGCTACTGGGACCGCGACGAATGGGAAGAGCATCATCATCATCATCACCATGACAAACACCGTCACTGCCCGCCGGGACACGCGAAGAAGGGCGAGTGCTGAGCGCAGCGTGAGCCGGGGCGGGGAGCCCCGGCATGGGCTGCCGGCTTGAGCGGCGGTCAGAATGCAAATGGCGGCCCCATCCCGCGAGCCGCCATCGAACCACACCAGTCAGAATCGAGTCGCGAGCGTCACTGGCTCAGATAAACGAACTTCCCGTCCTTGATGATCCCCATCACGCTCGCGCGCTGATCGAGCCCGACGTGATCCTTCGCGCTGGTATTGACGACGCCGTTCGGCACCACCAGCTCATGCGCGTGTTCGAGCTCGTTGTGCAGCGCGACGCGGAACGCCGGCGTGCCCGGCTGCGCGGTCTTCAACGCGCGCGCAACCGCATCCTGCAGGCGCGGATACACGCCAGCCGCATCGCCGGCGAACTGCGTGACGCTGCCCGGCCCGTACTTCGCCTCGTACGCGTTGGTGAACGCGAGCGCGGCCTTCTTCGCCGGATGATCGGCCGGCAGCGTGCGCGCGACCACCACCGGCTGGGTCGGGAACAGCGTGCCTTCGACGTCCTTGCCGCCGAGCTTGATGAACTCCGGCGTCGCGATTCCGTGGGTCTGGTAGATCGGACCTTTATAGCCGCGCTCGATCAGCGTGCGCTGCGGCAACACCGTCGGCGTACCGGCGCCAGCGATCAGGATTGCGTCCGGCTTCGCCGCCATCAGCTTCAGCACCTGGCCGGTCACGCTCGCGTCGGTGCGGTTGTAGCGCTCGGTCGCGACCAATTGGATATGGCGCAGCGCCGCGAACTTGCCGAACTCGTTGAGCCAACTTTCGCCGTAGCCGTCCGCGAAACCGATGAAGCCGACCGTCTTCACGTTGTGGTTCGCCATGTAGCGGGTCATCACGTCGGCCATCGCGCTGTCGGTCTGCGCCATCTTGTAGGCCCACACCTTCTTGCCTTCCTGCGGTTCGACGACGCTCGCCGAGCCGATCAGCGTGATCATCGGCGTCTGGCTTTCGGCGACCGGGTCGAGCGCGGCCATCGCGGCCGGCGTGATGTTCGGGCCGACGATCACGTCGACGTGGTCTTCGTTGATCAGCTTGCGGATGTTGCGCACCGCGGCGCCGGGGTCGGACGCGTCGTCGAGGAAGATGTAGTCGGCTTTCTGGTTGGCGATCGTCGGCGGCCACATCAGCATTGCGTTCTTGCTGGTGATGCCGATCACCGCGGCCGGGCCGGTGTTCGACAGATCGATGCCGACTTTCAGGTCGGCGCGCGCGGCACCCGCGGCCAGCAGCGCGCCGGCGGCGGCCACGGCCGTCAGGCCGCGCAGGGTGTTGCGAAGCTTATTGTTATGCGAGGTCATCGAAAAAGGTCTCCAAAGCGGGAAGGCAAGATAGCAGGACAAAAAGCTCGCGGGTGCTCTGCGCCGCTCAAAGTTCGTAGCTTTCGTGTTCGCCCTTCAGCGCCTGCTCGATCAGCTTGCGGTTCAGGCTCGGCGACAGCAGTTCGACCAGTGTGTAGATGTAGCTGCGCAGATACGCGCCCTGTTTCAGCGCGACCCGCGTCACGTTGCTGCCGAACAGATGGCCGACCGGCATCGCGCGCAGATGGCGGTCGCGCTCGGCGTTGAACGCGATATCGGCCATGATGCCGACGCCCAGACCCAGTTCGACGTAGGTCTTGATCACGTCGGCGTCGATCGCCTCCAGCACGATGTCCGGGTGCAGCCCGCGCAGGCGGAACGCCTCGTTGATCTTGGTGCGGCCGGCGAACGCGTTGTCGTAGGTGATCAACGGATACTGTGTCAGATCGTCGAGCGACAGCAGCTTGCGCTCGAGCAGCGGATGATCGGGCTGCATCACCGCGAGGTGGTGCCACTGGAAGCACGGCAGCGACACCAGTTCCTTATAGTTGGAGATCGCCTCGGTCGCGATCGCGAGATCGGCCTGGTCGTGCAGCACCATCTCGGCGACCTGCGTGGGACTACCTTGCAGAATTGAAAGGTGAACCTTTGGGAAGCGCTTCTTGAATTCGGCGATCGCGGCCGGCAGCGAGTAGCGCGCCTGGGTGTGGGTCGCGGCAATCACGAGGTTGCCCTGATCCTGCGCTGCGTAATCCTTACCGACGCGCTTGAGGCTTTCCACTTCCTGCAGAATCTTTTCGACCGACTGCAGGATGATCCGGCCCGGCTCGGTCAGCGAGCGCACGCGTTTGCCGTGGCGCGTGAAGATCTCGACGCCGAGTTCGTCCTCCAGCTCGATGATCGCCTTCGACACACCGGGCTGGCTGGTATACAGCGCCTTGGCCGCTTCGGTGAGGTTGAAATTCTGCCGCACAGCCTCGCGGACGAAGCGGAATTGGTGCAGGTTCATATATAACCTCGCCGCATATAAAAAGAATTTTTTAGTCGTTTGAAATATAAAGCGAGTTTATTACGATCTGTCCATCTTTTTCAATATGGATATCTGTATTTGTCATAAGCAAATAAGCGATGGGTCTAAACGCTTGGCTGCGCAACCGGACAAAGACAGATATCGAGCCGCGGCGGAACCGGACCGCCGCGTGTGCCACGCAAGTTTCGAAAAAATTGGGGTCCCCGAATGTACCAATACGATCAGTACGACCAGACCATCGTCGATGAACGGGTCGCGCAGTACGCCGATCAGGTTCGCCGCCGCTTGTCGGGCGAATTGAGCGAAGAGGAGTTCCGTCCGCTGCGCCTGCAGAACGGCCTGTACTACCAGCGCCACGCGTACATGCACCGCATCGCGATTCCGTACGGCAACCTGCGCAGCGACCAGATGCGCGTGCTCGCGCAGATCGCCCGCGAACACGACCGCGGCTACGGCCACTTCTCGACGCGCTCGAACATCCAGTACAACTGGATCAAGCTCGAGGAAACGCCGGAAATCCTGCGCAAGCTCGCGTCGGTGCAGATGCACGGCATCCAGACCTCGGGCAACTGCATCCGCAACATCACCGCCGATCAGTTCGCCGGCGTCGCGCCGGACGAATTCGTCGATCCGCGCCCGTGGGCCGAAATTCTGCGTCAATGGTCGACGTTCCACCCGGAATTCGCGTGGCTGCCGCGTAAGTTCAAGATCGCGGTGTCGGGCTCGAAGGAAGACCGCGCGGCCGTACAGATCCACGACATGGGCGTGTACCTGCGCAAGAACGAGCAAGGCGAGCTGGTGGTCGATATCCTTGCCGGTGGCGGTCTGGGCCGCACGCCGATCGTCGGCGCGGTGATCCGCCGCGATCTGCCGTGGCAGCATCTGCTGACCTACAGCGAAGCCGTATTGCGTGTGTACAACCGCTACGGCCGTCGCGACAACATGTACAAGGCGCGGATCAAGATCCTCGTGAAAGCGTTGTCGCCGGAGAAATTCGCCGCGCAGGTCGAGGAAGAGTGGCAGCACCTGAAGGACGGTCCGTCCACGCTCACGCAAGCCGAAGTGGATCGCGTCTCGCAGTACTTCGTGCCGCCGACTTACGAAAAGCTGCCGGACACCGATGCATCGTTCGAAACGCATCTGCTGGAAAACCGCTCGTTCGCCCGCTGGGTCGAGCGTAACGTGCGTCCGCACAAGGTCGAGGGCTACGCATCGGTGACGTTGTCGCTGAAGCCGACCACGATCGCCCCGGGCGACGCGACCGACGCGCAGATGGAAGCGGTCGCCGACTGGGCCGACGAATACTCGTTCGGCCAGATCCGCGTGTCGCACGAACAGAACCTGATCCTCGCGGACGTGAAGAAGAAGGACCTGTTCGCGCTGTGGGAAAAGGCCAAGGCGCAAGGTTTCGCGACGCCGAACATTGGTCTTTTGACCGACATCATCGCGTGCCCGGGCGGCGACTTCTGCTCGCTCGCGAACGCGAAGTCGATTCCGATCGCGCTGGCGATCCAGGAACGCTTCAACGACCTCGACTACGTGTACGACCTGGGCGACGTGTCGCTGAACATCTCGGGCTGCATCAACGCGTGCGGTCACCACCACGTCGGCAACATCGGCATTCTGGGCGTCGACAAGGACGGTTCGGAGTGGTACCAGGTCACGCTCGGCGGCGAGCAGGGCACCGGCGCAACGGGCGCGCATCTGGGCCGCGTGATCGGCCCGTCGTTCTCGGCGGAAGAAATGCCGGACGTGATGAGCAAGGTAATCGATACGTTCGTCGAAAACCGTCAGGACGGCGAGCGTTTCATCGACACGTACAACCGCATCGGCATCACCCCGTTCAAGGAGCGCGTGTACGCCGCGCGTCAACCGGCTCACGCGTAACCGCGAAAGGATACTGAACAGATGGCTTCTATCATCAAGAATCGCGCGATCGTCAACGACGACTGGACCGTCGTGCGCCCGGCCGAAGACGGCACGCTGCCGGCGGTCAACGAACTGCCGGCCGGCAAGGTGCTGGTGCCGCTCACACTGTGGCAAGCGCAGCGCGACGCGCTGATCGCTTCGCGCGGCGCCGAACAACTCGGCGTGTGGCTCGCGCCGGACAGCGAACCGGCGGACATCGTCGGCGATTTCGACAAGCTCGCGCTGATCGCGGTGGACTTCCCGGTGTTCCGCGACGGCCGCGGCTATAGCATCGCCCGCCTGCTGCGCCAGCGCTATGGCTACACGGGTGAGCTGCGTTCGATCGGCGACGTGCTGCGCGACCAGCTGACTTTCATGTACCGCTGCGGTTTCGACTCGTACGCGCTGCGCGCGGACAAGGACATCAACGACGCGCTGAAAGCGTTCGACGAATTCAGCGTGCAATACCAGAGCGCGGTGGATACCTCGCCGCTGTTCCGCCGCCGTGCGGCGCAAGCCGACGCAGTGAAGGTTCCGGCATGAGCACCGCTCAATCGCTGAGCCCGGAGCTCGCCGCGAAGGTCGAACGCCTCGACGCGCTGCTCGATTCGATCGCCGCGCGTCACGCGAACGTGAAGCTCGCGAGCAGCCTCGCGGCGGAAGACATGCTGCTCACCCACGCGATCCTGTCGCGCGGCGTGAAGATCGGCATCTTCTCGCTGAACACCGGCCGTCTGCATGCGGAAACGCTCGGCATGCTCGACACCGTGAAGGCGCGCTACGGCTACGACATCGAACAGTTTCATCCGCAAGCCGCGGCGGTCGAGCAGTATGTAGGCGAGCACGGCCTGAACGCGTTCTATGAAAGCGTCGAGCTGCGCAAGCGCTGCTGCGAAATCCGCAAGGTCGAGCCGCTCAATCGCGCGCTGTCGGACGTCAGCGCGTGGGTCACCGGCCAGCGTCGCGAGCAGTCGGTCACGCGCGCGGAGCTGCACGAGGAAGAGCACGACGGCGCGCGCAACATCGCCAAGTTCAATCCGCTCGCGGACTGGAGCGAGACCGAAGTGTGGGACTACCTGAAGGCGTTCGACGTGCCGGTCAATCCGCTGCATGCGCGCGGTTATCCGAGCATCGGCTGCGAGCCGTGTACGCGGGCGATCCGCCCCGGCGAGGATAGCCGGGCGGGGCGCTGGTGGTGGGAGTCGCGCGATACGAAGGAATGCGGCTTGCACATCACGGCGATCACCCCGATCGCGGTCGAGCGTAGCGAAAACGCGTCGGCCTGAACGCCGCGCAACGAGCTTGCGGCTCACGCCGCCGAAACCGATTTGAATACTGTCGCCCCAGTGCAAGTGTTTGCCGGGCGCATCAACGAAGGACCCGCTATGAGCACCACGCTCGATTCCACTGTCAACGCTCCGCTTGCCAACACGGCAAACCGGATGGACCACCTCGACTGGCTCGAAGCCGAGTCGATCCACATCCTGCGCGAACTGGTCGCCGAATGCAGCAAGCCGGCGCTGCTGTTTTCGGGCGGCAAGGATTCCGTGGTGGTGCTCGCGCTTGCACTGAAGGCGTTCGGCCTCGGCGCGAACCGCAAGACCCAGCTGCCGTTCCCGCTCGTGCATATCGACACCGGCCATAACTACGACGAAGTGATCGACTTCCGCGATCGCCGCGCGAAGGAAATCGGCGCGGAACTGGTGGTCGGCCACGTCGAGGATTCGATCAAGCGCGGCACCGTGCGTCTGCGCCGCGAAACCGATTCGCGCAATGCCGCGCAGGCCGTCACGCTGCTCGAAACCATCGAGCAATACGGCTATACCGCGATGATCGGCGGCGCGCGCCGCGACGAAGAAAAGGCCCGCGCGAAAGAGCGGATCTTCTCGTTCCGCGACGAATTCGGCCAGTGGGACCCGAAGGCGCAGCGCCCGGAACTGTGGAGTCTGTACAACGCGCGTCTGCATAACGGCGAACACCTGCGCGTGTTCCCGATCTCGAACTGGACCGAACTCGACGTGTGGCAGTACATCGCCCGCGAACAGCTCGAACTGCCGTCGATCTACTACGCGCACCAGCGCGAGATCGTGCGCCGCAACGGCTTGCTGGTGCCGGTCACGCCGCTCACGCCGATGCGCGAGGGCGAGACCAGCGAACAGGCACAGGTGCGCTTCCGTACCGTCGGCGACATTAGCTGCACGTGCCCGGTCGAAAGCGACGCGGACGACATCGAGAAGATCATCGCCGAAACCGCCGTGACCGAAATCACGGAACGCGGCGCGACGCGGATGGACGATCAGGTCTCCGAAGCGGCGATGGAACAGCGCAAGAAGCAAGGCTACTTTTAAGCACACGACCAGGGGTAATTCAATCATGAGCAGTATTCATCAACCAGAAGACCTCGGCGTGCTGCGTTTCATCACCGCGGGTAGCGTCGACGACGGCAAGAGCACGCTGATCGGCCGCCTGCTGTACGACAGCAAGGCCGTGCTGAGCGACCAGTTGTCGGCGCTGTCGCGCGCGAAGAACAAGCGCACCGTCGGCGACGAAATCGATCTGTCGCTGTTGACCGACGGCCTCGAAGCCGAGCGCGAGCAGGGCATCACGATCGACGTCGCGTATCGCTACTTCGCGACCGCGAAGCGCAAGTTCATCATCGCCGACACGCCCGGCCACGAGCAGTACACCCGCAACATGGTGACCGGCGCGTCGACCGCGCACGCTGCGATCGTTCTCGTCGACGCGACTCGCGTCACGTTCGAGAACGGCGTTGCGCAACTGCTGCCGCAAACCAAGCGTCATAGCGCGATCGTCAAGCTGCTCGGCCTGCAGCACGTGATCGTCGCGATCAACAAGATGGACCTCGTCGAGTACAGCGAAGCGCGCTTCAATGAGATTCGCGATGCGTACGTCGAACTCGCGCGTCACCTCGGTCTCGAAGACGTGCGCTTCGTGCCGGTGTCGGCGCTCAAGGGCGACAACATCGTCAGCGCGAGCGAGCGTATGCCGTGGTACGCGGGCGAGCCGCTGCTCGACGTGCTCGAAGCACTGCCTGTCGAAAACACCGGCGGTGACGCGCTGCGCTTCCCGGTGCAGTGGGTCGCGCGCCAGGACGGCAGCCAGGCCGACGATTTCCGCGGCTACATGGGCCGCATCGAATCGGGCGAAGTGAAGCTCGGCGACACGATCGTCGTGCTGCCGGCTAACCGTGAAGCGACGGTTGCCGAGATCATCGCGCCGGTGGTCGGCGGCACCGCGCAGGTGGACCGCGCGTTCGCCGGCCAGACCGTGACGATCCGTCTGGCGGAAGACGTCGACGTGTCGCGCGGCGATACCTTCGTGCTGCGCGAAGCGGCGCCGGAACCCGCGAAGAAGCTCGAAGCGGACATGTGCTGGTTCGACGACACGCCGCTGTCGACGCAGCGCAAGTACCTGCTCAAGCAGACCACCAGCACGGTGTTCGCGAAGATCGGCGCGATCAAGGAAGTGCTCGACGTGCATACGCTGTCGCAAGCGACCGACCGCAAGGAACTGGCGATGAACGACATCGGCCGCGTGGCGCTGACGCTGCAGAAGCCGCTCGTGTGCGACGCGTACGACGCGCATCAGGGCACCGGCGCGTTCGTGCTGATCGACGAGGCGACGAATCACACCGTCGCGGCGGGGATGATCCGCGCATATTCGGCGTAACAGCGCGGCGTAATAGTGCAGAGTAAGAGCGCGGTGTCACTGCGCGGCGCGTTGCCCGCGCCGCGCACGCTCTAACGAAACAGGTTGAAGTAATGGGTAAGGTTTATCTGATCGGCGCGGGACCCGGTGCCGCGGACCTGATTACGGTGCGCGGCGCGCGGCTGCTCGCCACCGCCGACGTCGTGCTGCACGATGCGCTGGTCGAGCCGGCGATGCTCGACTACGCGCCGCGTCACGCGAAGCGGATCGCGGTCGGCAAGCGCTGCGGACAGTTGTCGACGGCCCAGCAGTTCATCAACAAGCAGATCGTCGATGCGGCGCTCGAACACGATGTAGTCGTGCGTCTGAAGGGTGGCGATCCGATGTTGTTCGGCCGCGCGGACGAGGAAATGCGCGCGCTCGAAGCGGCCGGTATCGACTATGAAGTCGTGCCGGGCATTACCGCCGCGCTTGCCAGCGCGGCGACGCTGAAGCGCTCGCTGACCTTGCGCGGTGTGTCGCGCAGCGTCGCGCTCGCCACCTTCAGTCGCGCGCCCGGCTCCGACGAAATCCGCGAGCAGGTCAACGCCGACTCGCTGGTGTTCTACATGGGACGCGACAGCGGCGTCGAGATCGCGCGGCAACTGATCGATGCCGGCAAGCCGGCGGCGACGCCGGTGGCGATCGTCGAGGCGTGCAGCACCGAGCGTGAACGCATGCTGACGCTGACGCTCGAACAGCTCGCCGCCGGCGAAGCGTCGCATTGGGTCGACCCGGCGCAGCCGAGTCTGCTGATGATCGGCGCGGCGTTCGCGGCACGCCAGCAGGCGGCTGGCGTCAAGCTGACCGAGAACGGTTTGCTGGTCGCCGCCTGACGCGGCCGCCAGGTTTCTTTCTTCTTCTTTTACCGGCCGCGCGCTGAGCGTCGACTAGCGTCGACAGTGCGCGGACCCATCCCGGTCTGCTTTTTCGCGCTCAGGCCGCCCGGCTACGTTGCGCGCTCGAAGCAACGCTCGAAGCAACAGTAACGAGCGTCGTGCTGACGCGCACGGCAGCGGACTTCAAAGCTGCTGCAGGCAATAATGCGCGAGCGCATCCAATACCGAGTCGTCTTCACCGACCGCGACCGCGCAGCGGATCTCGATCGCGGGATGCGTGGCCCGGCATCGGTCGAGGATCTCCGGCAGATCCTTGCGGACATGGCCGCCTTGCCCGAAGAACACCGGCACCACGGTGATCGCATCGCAGCCTTGCCCGGCGAGCTGAGCGACGGCGGTCGGCAGATCGGGCTCCATCAACTCGAGAAATGCGAGCGAGACGGGCTGCGCGTCGCCGCTGGCCGCGCGCGCGGCGCGCAGCTTGTCGGCGAGCCGCTCGAACGGCTCGCGCCAGCGCGCATCGCGCGCGCCGTGGCCAAACAGAATCAGTCCGTGAATTGCCATCGCGTCGGCTCCCGATTGCGCTGAGCGCGTGCGTCGCTACGTTTTCGCCGCGTTAATGCCGGTCGACCCACTTCAGGCCGACGAGCCCGAGCACGAGATAGACGAGCCCCGGCGTCGCCGCGGTCAGCGGCGCGGGCCACGTGTTGAGCGTACCGATGTGCGAGAACAGCGTGTTGAACAGCTGGAAGCTCATGCCGAGCATGATGCCGCCGAACACTTTCATGCCGACCACGCCGGCGCGCGTATGCAGATACGCGAACGGCAGCGACAGCACCAGCATCACGAACACCGCAAACGGATACAGCACCTTGCGCCACAGCGCGATTTCATAGCGCTGGGTGTCCTGATGGTTCTCGGTCAGATGCTGGATATAGCGGAACAGGTTGAACATCGACATCCGGTCCGGCGACACCAGCAGCACCGACAGAATCTGCGGCGTCAGCTCCGAGCGCAGCGAATACTCGGGCAGCGACACCTGCTTCGCGCGATACACCGGATTGAGCGCATCGGCCGGCATGCCCGTAGGCGCCGCGACGTCGAGCAACTGCGTGTCGGTCACGCCGGTCAGCAGCCAGTGCCCCGGCGGCTGATAGCGGCCGCTCTGCGCGATACGCACGTTCGCGAGCCGGAACTTCGAATCGAACTCGTAGATGCGCACGTTGCTGATCGTCGCGTCGGGCCGCAGTTCGCCGACATTGACGAAGCGTGTGACCTGCTCGCCGTCGGCGCGCTCGGTCAGCGTGTCCTTGACCCACACGCCCGACTGGAAGTTGCTCGACACCGACGAGCCGAGCGCTTCGAGCCGCACGCGCTCCGACAGTTGATCCGTGTATGGGCCGACCACTTCGCCGATCAGATAGGTGAGGAACACCAGCGGAACGCCGATCTTCAGCAGCGAGCGCAGCGCCTGATTGGTCGCGAGCCCGGACACGCGGAAGATCGTGTATTCGGAGTTCGCCGCCATCTGCGCGAACACGTAGATCGCGCTGATCAGCGCGGCGACCGGAATGATTTCGTAGAAGCGCGACGGCGTTTGCAGCGCGACGCGCAGCACCGCGTACTGGAATTTGTAGTTGCCGTGGCCGACCGAATTCAGTTCGTTGATCAGGTCGAAGAAGAAGAACAGACCCGAAAACGCGAACAGAATAAAGATGAACGTGAGATAGATCTGACGCGCGAAATACCTTTCATAGATGCGCATCGGTCAGGCTCCCTGCGAACGGCCGAACATCGCGCGCGTGAATAGCGGGCGGTTACGCACACGCAGCCAGAAGATGAACGCGACGATCGCCGCGACGATCACATGCAGGATCACGAGCCCGAGCCCGAACGACATCTTGCCTTGCTCGATCCACGACTGCACCACGTTCAGCAGGTTCGAATAGGTGAGATAGATCAGTACAGCCATGACGAGGTTGATGGTGCGACTGCGGCGCGGATTCTGGTGCGCGAGCGGAATGGCCAGCAGCATCAGGTTGATCGCGATCAGCGGCAGGCCGGCGCGCCACGCGAATTCGGCGAGGTTCACGTTAGTCGGATTGCGCAGCAGTGTCAGGGTGGGCAGACCGGTGGTGGTCGGCTTGTTGACGACCGGCTGGCTCTGGATTTTCACGCCGTAGCGTTCGAACTCCATGATGCGAAAGTCGGGGTGGCCCGGCTCGCCGTCGTAGCGGCGGCCGTTTTCCAGCACCACGAAGCGGTCGCCGTTCTCATGCGTCTCGATGTGGCCGGTCTTCGACACCACCACGTTGACCTTGCCGCCCTCGGTGCTGGTCACGAACACGTTCTCGACGCGGCCCTGATCGGGCGACATTTTCTCGATGAAGAACACCCGGTGGCTGGACGCCGATTCACGGAACTGTCCGGGCGCGAGCAGCGAAACCTCGTCGCGCTGTTGGAAGCGCGCGCGGATCAGCTTGCTTTGCTGATTCGACCACGGCCAGCCGACGAACACGAAGAAGCAGATCAGGATGATGATCGGCGTGGCGAACAGGCCGATCGGTTTGATGAATTGCGTGAGACTGACGCCCGAGGACAGCCACACGACCATCTCGGAGTCTTTGTACCAGCGGGTGAGCACGAACAGGATCGACACGAACAGCGTCGCGACGAGCATGATGGCCAGATAGCCGATCACGGTGAGGCCGATCAGAACCAGTACGTCGCGCGGATCGATCTCGCCCGAGGCCGCGAAGCCGACGATGCGGATCATCATCGTCGTCAGCACGAGCGTGAGGAGAACCATGAACACGGCACCAGCCGTGTACGCGAGCTCGCGCTGGAGGGAGCGTTCGAAGATCATTATTGATGACGAGAGGGGGCGCTCACGGCAACGCGCGGGTTCATTCCCGTCACGCCTCCGGTGCAGCCGCCGCGGGAAAAATAGCGGATAATTGCGGCTTTCATCCTAAGCCCAGATTTTATCCGAGGACAAGCGCGATGGACTTTAGCATAAAAGCCTGTGATTGGACCAAAGGCTCGACGAACGGTTTCCTGACCGGCAAATCCGATTGCATCGTGATCGGCGTGTTCGAGTCGCAAACGCTGTCGGGCGCGGCGCTGGAGATCGACGAGGCCACCAAAGGGCTGCTCACGCGCGTCATCAAGGCAGGCGACATGGACGGCAAAGCCGGCACCACGTTGTTCCTGCATGAAGTGCAGGGCATTGGCGCATCGCGCGTGCTGCTGGTCGGCCTCGGCAAACAGGACGCTTTCAGCCAGAAGGCGTACGGCGAAGCGGTGCGTGCCGCATGGCGCGCGCTGCTCGGCACGAAGATCGTGCAGGTCACTTTCACGCTCGCGCAACTGCCGGTGCTCGAACGCGGCTCCGACTGGGCCGTGCGCGCCGCGGTCCTCGCGCTGCGCGAGCTGACCTACCGCTTCACGCAGATGAAGAGCAAGCCGGACAACACGCCGCGCGCGCTCAAGCGCATCGTGTTCAGCGTCGCCACCGGCGACGAAAAAGCCGCCAAGCTCGCCGCGAAGCAGGGCGCCGCGCTCGCCAACGGGATGGACCTCACGCGCGACCTGGGCAATCTGCCGAGCAACGTCTGCACGCCGACCTATCTGGCGAACACCGCGAAGAAGCTCGCGAAAGACTGGAAGCTGAAGGTCGAGGTGCTCGGCGAGAAGCAATGCGAAGCGCTGAAGATGGGCTCGTTCCTGTCGGTCACCGCGGGCGCGGTCGAGCCGGCCCAGTTCATCGTGCTGCAGTACCAGGGCGGCGCCGCGAAGGCCGCGCCGGTGGTGCTGGTCGGCAAGGGCGTCACGTTCGACACCGGCGGCATCTCGCTGAAGCCGGGCGAGGGCATGGACGAGATGAAGTACGACATGTGCGGCGCGGGCTCGGTGCTCGGCACGCTGCGCGCGGTCGCCGAGATGGGTCTGAAGATCAACGTGGTCGGCATCATTCCGGCGGTCGAGAACATGCCGTCTGGCACCGCGACCAAGCCGGGCGATATCGTCACCAGCATGAAGGGCATCACGATCGAGGTGCTCAACACCGACGCCGAAGGCCGGCTGATCCTGTGCGACGCGCTCACCTACGCGGAGCGCTTCAAGCCGGCTGCGGTGATCGACATCGCGACGCTGACCGGCGCGTGCATCATCGCGCTCGGCCATCACAACAGCGGCCTGTTCTCGAAGGACGACGCGCTCGCGGGCGAGCTGCTGGACGCGTCGCGCGAGGCGTCGGACCCGGCATGGCGTCTGCCGCTCGACGACGAATACCAGGACCAGTTGAAGTCGAACTTCGCGGATGTCGCGAACATCGGCGGACGGCCGGCGGGCAGCGTGACGGCCGCCTGCTTCCTGTCGCGCTTCACGGATGCTTATCCGTGGGCCCACCTCGACATCGCGGGCACCGCGTGGAAGAGCGGCGCGGCCAAGGGCGCGACCGGCCGGCCGGTGCCGTTGCTCGCGCAGTTCCTGATCGACCGCGCCGGGCAATGATGGTTAGCGGTAAGCGCGCGCACCGCGCGCGGCAACTGAGGCGACACGCGCAGTGGAGCAGCCGGTGACGAGAATCGATTTCCACTCGAACGTCGGCAATGCGCTGCTGTACGCGTGCCGCCTCGCGCGCAAGGCGTATCTGGCGGGCCAGCCGCTCGTCGTGCTGGCCGAGCCGCCGCGGCTGCGGGCCTTCGACGAGCAGCTTTGGGTGTTCTCGCCGCTCGACTTCATCCCGCACTGCATGGCGGGTACGCCGCTTGCATCTGAAACGCCGGTAGTGCTGACCAGCAATCTCGACGCCGCCCCGCATCACCAGATCCTGCTGAACCTCGGCGCGACGGTGCCGGCGCAGTTCGCGCGGTTTGAACGCTTGCTCGAAGTGGTCGGCAACGACCAGGACGAACTGGTCGCCGGCCGCGAACGCTATCGGTTCTACCGCGATCGCGGTTATGCGTTGAACAACTACAAGCAGGGCGGCGAGGCCTGATTCAACCCGGAGAGCGCACGTGTCCGATCCCAACGACCATTCGATTCCGCTGCTGCAGGAGATCATCCAGCCAGGCCGCGCACCGCGGACGGGCGATGCGTCCGGCGCGAGCGCTGCGCCGGACGTGTTCGATCGCAGCGAGCCGTCCATTCCGCTCGAAGCCGGCGCGACGGTGCCGCCGGACATCGGCGGCGAGGGCGCGCATGACGCCGCGACCCATCCGCGCGTACCGGAAGCCGCCGCGGCTCAGCCTGAACTCGACGCCGACGCGCTCGCCGAACGCCTGTGCGGTCGCCTCGAAGGTTTTCTCGCGGGCGAGGGGCGTGGCCTGATCGACGCGCGTTGTCGCGACGCGGTGCAGCAGCACACGAACCTGCTGGTTGCGCGAGTTACGCGCGAAGTCGCACGTGTGGTCGAAGCCGAGCTGAGCGGCTGGGTTCGTGAAGCGGTGCGAGAGGAACTGGCCCGGCACGCGGGCCGCGCGTGAGAGACGCTTATTTGAGCGTCAGCACCCAGGCCGCGAGCGTGGCCGCCTGATCGGGCGTGAGCTGCGTATTGGCGGGCATCGGCACGCGGCCCCACACGCCGGTGCTGCCATCGAGAATCTTGTGCTTCAGGTAGATCGCCGCGTCTTCGCGTCCCGCATATTTCGCGGCCACCTCCTGCAGTGCCGGCCCCATGAAGCGGCGCGTGACCGAATGGCAGCTCATGCAGTTCTTCTGCTGTGCGAGCGCGAGGCCGGCGGCGGCCTCTGCATGAACGGGACCGGCGGCGCTCAGAGCGGCGGCGAGCGCAACAGCGGCGGCAACAGCTGCATACGACTTCGATTTCATTATGGTCTCCGCCGGTGCGAAGGCCCGGCTCGTGGTGCACGCATTATAAGAGCAAAGGGGCGCACGGCTGGCCGCGCGCCCCTTTGCGTGTTTGCGTAGCGCGGCGCCGCCCGCGGCCGCGCCCAGCGCCCGTGCTTACCCCTCGATCAATCAGTCGGTCAATCCGTCGATCAACCCGTCACCGCGCCCCGGTTCGCCGGCTGCGCGAGCGCGAAATACTTCGCCATCACGCCGCGCGTGTAACGTGGCTGGGGCGCCTGCCATGCGGCGCGGCGACGCTGCAGTTCGACGTCGTCGACGTTCAGTTGCAGCAGCAGCCGGTGCGCGTCGATCGTGATCGAATCGCCTTCGCGCACCAGCGCAATCGTGCCGCCGACGAATGCCTCCGGCGCCACGTGCCCGACCACCATTCCCCATGTGCCGCCCGAGAAGCGGCCGTCGGTGATCAGGCCGACTGTTTCGCCGAGCCCCTTGCCGATGATCGCCGAGGTCGGCGCGAGCATCTCCGGCATCCCCGGGCCGCCTTTCGGGCCGAGATAGCGCAACACCACCACGTCGCCGGCGACGATCCTGTCCGCGAGGATCGCTTCGAGCGCGCTCTGCTCGTCATCGAACACGCGTGCCGGGCCGGTGATCACCGGGTTCTTCAGGCCGGTGATCTTGGCGACCGCGCCATCGACCGCGAGGTTGCCCTTCAGGATCGCGAGATGGCCTTGCGCGTAGAGCGGCTTGTCGATTGGGAAGATCACCTGCTGATCGGCGCGCGGTTTGGCGGGCACGTCCTTCAGCTCCTCGGCGAGCGTCTTGCCGGTGATCGTGATGCAGTCGCCGTGCAGCAGCCCGGCGTCGAGCAGGATCTTCAGCACCTGCGGGATGCCGCCGGCCTTGTGCAGATCGGTCGCGACGTACTGACCCGACGGCTTCAGGTTGCAGATCACCGGCACCTTCTTGCGCATCCGCTCGAAGTCCTCGATCGTCCATTCGACCTCGGCCGCGTGCGCGATCGCCAGATAGTGCAGCACCGCGTTGGTCGAGCCGCCGGTCGCCATGATCAGCGCAACCGCGTTTTCGATCGATTTCTTCGTGATGATGTCGCGCGGCTTCAGGTCCCGCTTGACCGCCTCGACCAGCACGCGCGCCGATGCGGCGGCCGAGTCGACCTTCTCCTGATCGGGGTTGGCCATCGTCGACGAATACAGCAGCGACATGCCGAGCGCTTCGAACGACGAGCTCATCGTGTTGGCGGTGTACATGCCGCCGCACGAGCCGGTCGACGGGCACGCGTTCTTCTCGATGCCCTCGAAATCCTCCTCCGACATGCGCCCGGCGGTGAATTCGCCGACTGCCTCGAACGACGACACGATCGTCAGGTCGGTGCCCTTCCAGTTGCCCGGGCGGATCGTGCCCCCGTACACGTAGATGCCCGGCACGTTGATGCGGGCGAGCGCGATCATCCCGCCCGGCATGTTCTTGTCGCAGCCGCCGATCACGACCACGCCGTCCATCCATTGCCCCTGCACGCAGGTCTCGATGCAGTCGGAGATCACCTCGCGCGACACCAGCGAGTACTTCATTCCCTCGGTGCCCATCGACATGCCGTCGGAAATCGTCGGCGTGCCGAAGGTCTGCGCATTGGCGTCGGCCTGTTTGATCGCGACCACGGCCGCGTCGGCGAGGCGTTGCAGGCCGGCGTTGCACGGCGTGATCGTCGAGTGGCCGTTGGCGATGCCGATCATCGGTTTGTCGAAATCGTCTTTCTGGTAGCCGAGCGCGTAGTACATCGAACGATTCGGCGAGCGGGCGACGCCCTGCGTGATGTTTTTCGAACGACGGTTGTAGGGCATGAGGGGCTCCAAGTCTGTCTGTTCTGTTCGTCAGCCGGGCCCGCGGAGACCCGCGGGGGCGCGTGACTGCGTCGGTTGCATGCGCGTGGGCGGCGGCCCGCGGCTGCTGCCCGGTACCGCTTCGACCGACCGCGGCGCGCGCATCCGTTCAGTGTAGTGCCGCGACGCCTGGCGGGCAGGCGGTTTTGCAGACCGCGGGTCGCGTGTATTATTCGCGCTTGTTTAGGTCGCAGAAACTCTTAGTCCCGATAGTCCAGATAGTCCCGCTAGTCGCACTAGCCCCGCCCATGCTGCCGACGATCCCCGATCTGCGCCAATTGCGCTACTTCGTTACCGTCGCCGAGGAAAAACACTTCGGCCGCGCGGCCGCGCGCCTGTCGATGACGCAGCCGCCGCTGTCGCAGGCGATCCGCGCGCTCGAAGAGACGCTCGGCGTCGAGCTGTTCGCGCGCACCAAGCGCTCGGTCGAGCTGACGCCGGTCGGCGCCGATCTGCTGCCGGAGGTGCAGCGGCTGCTGGCGGCCGCCGAGGGGCTGCGGCCGCTCGCGCAGAGCCTTGCGCGCGGCGAGGCGGGGGTGTTGTCGCTGGCGTTCGTGTCGACCGCGGACTACGGGCTGCTGCCGCTGCTGCTGCGCGAGTTCGGCGCGCGTCATCCGCGCGTGCGGCTCGAACTGACCGAGGCGACCAGCGACGTGCAGGTCGACGAACTGGTGGCCGGGCGCATCGACGCCGGGCTCGTGATCGCGCCGCTGCCGTCGCGCCACGCGGCGCAGTTGTCGTGGCTGCCGATCGCGCGCGAACCGCTGGTGATCGCGATGTCGACGGAGACGGCGGCGCGGCTGGAGCAAGGGGGCGGCGCGCGCGGAGCCGCTGCCGATCCCGCTGCCGATTCCGCCCCCGTCGCCGAATGGCTCGACACGCCGGTGAGCCTGCGCGACCTCGCCGACGCGCCGCTGGTGATCTTCCCAAGGCGTCTGGCGCCAGGCTTTTATGACATCATTATGGATTGCTACGGCGTTGCCGGCCTTGCGCCGCGGGTCGGCCAGGAAGCGATTCAGATGCAGACGATCGTCAGCCTCGTGTCGGCCGGCATGGGCGTCGCACTGGTGCCGCAATCGTTGCGTAACCTGCGTCGCACCGGGGTGGTGTACCGCCCGCTGTCGGAGTCGGTGCCGGCGATCGAGACCGGTCTCGTCTGGCGCACCGACGAGGTCAGTCCGGTGCTGGCGGGCTTCATCGAGATCGTGCGCGCGCATGCAGCGACGCTCGCCGCGCGTGTCTAACGGCGCGCCGCGTTGAACGCCGGGCGAGCTGCGCCGTCCAATGCCTGCCGCCCGGTTGCGTGGACCGTGCGCCGGTTTGCCGGGCAGCGGCTGCGCAACCCACTTCCTGTGAGTCGCACCGTTAATCCGACCGTAAGCATTGCTTCCTGATCCGAACCTGAACTGCCCATAACTACACGATGCTCATTCACCCCAATTTCGACCCCGTCGCCATTCATCTGGGGCCGCTCGCCGTGCGCTGGTACGGCCTGATGTATCTGGTCGCGTTCGTCGCGGCAATCGTCGTCGGCCGGCTGCGGCTGCGCTTGCCGTACGTCGCCGCGCAGGGCTGGACCGCGAAGGATATCGACGACATGCTGTTCTTCGGCGTGCTCGGCACGATCCTCGGCGGCCGGCTCGGCTATGTGCTGTTCTACAAGGCGAGCTTCTATTTCGCGCATCCGCTCGACATCTTCAAGGTGTGGGAAGGCGGGATGTCGTTTCACGGCGGCTTTCTCGGCGTGACCATCGCGATGATCCTGTTCGCGTATCAGCGCAAACGTTCGTGGCTGCAGGTGACCGACTTCGTCGCGCCGATGGTGCCGACGGGTCTCGCGGCCGGGCGTCTGGGCAACTTCATCAACGGCGAGCTGTGGGGCCGCGTGACCGATCCGGCCGCGCCGTGGGCGATGCTGTTTCCGGGCGCCGCACCCGACGACGCCGCATGGCTCGCCGCGCATCCGCAACTGGCCGCGCAATGGCATCTGGCCGACGTGTTCGCGCAATACCGGATGCTGCCGCGCCATCCGTCGCAGCTGTATGAAATCGCGCTGGAAGGCGTCGTGCTGTTCTTCGTGCTGATCCTGTTCTCGCGCAAGCCGAGGCCGATGGGCGCGATCTCAGCGCTGTTCCTGATCGGCTACGGCCTCGCGCGCTTCACGGTCGAATTCGCGCGCGAGCCGGACGACTTCCTCGGGCTGCTCGCAATGGGGCTGTCGATGGGGCAGTGGCTGTCGCTGCCGATGATCCTCGCGGGCATCGGCCTGATGGTGTGGGCGTATCGCCGTGGTCGCCGCGAGCCGGCGCAGGCAGTCAGCGCGAGCTGATCAGCGAGACCCGCAATGAAAAACGCCGCGGCATGGAAACATGCCGCGGCGTTTTTGCTTTTTGCGGGCTGTAAAGCTCGCCTGCCTCACTTCATCTGCACCGACCCCGACACATTGACCGTCACCGTCGTGGTGCCGCCTTCGAGCGGCATCTGCGCCATCTTCGCGTCGGCGCCCATCGCGCGCGCGCTCATCATCATCACCGGACGCGGCATCGCGCCGCTGTGATTGACGTTGACCTCGCGAATCGAATAACCGCTAAAGCCGAACGCCTGCGCCGACGCTGCGGCCTGCTCGCGAAACGACTTGATCGCGTCGCCGGTGATGCGCTGCTCGGCGGCGCGCTGCGCTTCCGGAGACAGCGAGAAGTGCACGTTGCCGACCTGCATGATCGATGCCATCTGCGCGGCGAGTTTCGATGCCGCCGCGAAATCGCGCGATTCGAGCACGACTTCCGTGCGGCCGCGCCACGCGGAAATGCGTCCGTCGCGATCGGTCGACGGGAAGATCGAGAACGCGCCCGAGCGCGCGGTCACGCCGCTCACGCCGCGCGCTTTTTGCATTGCCGCATCCGCGCGCTGGTTCAGCGTCGCGGTCAGCGTCGACGGATCGCTCGCTTCCTGCTCGTAAAACAGCGTGATCTCGACGACGTCCTGCGGCACTTCGGCACTCGCCTGCGCATTGAGCGACAGCACGCCGGACGGCTGCGGCATCACGCTCTGCGCTCGCGCGACGGGCGGCGCCAACGCAAGTGCGACCGGCGCGGTACAGGCGAAAGCCAATGCGAGCGCGCGTGCGGTTTTTTTCATCATTACTGGACTCCTTGGTTGAGCAGGTGGTGCAGGTTTGACGCTAGCGCCGCGCAGCGAGCGCGACGCGGGAGTGCGGTTGCGGGAGTGCGGTTGCAGGGGGCCCATCGCACGAAAGCGCGTCGCCGCGCACGCGAGGCGGCCGCGCGGCGACGCGCTCGTTCAGGCAAGCTCTTTGGTGATGAAGCGCCATTCGGCTGCGGTGACCGGCGTGATCGACAGCCGGTTGCCCTTGGCCAGCACGCGCATGTCCTGCAATTGCGGATGCTCGCGCAGCGCGGCCAGTGGAATCAGCGCGATCTTCTTTTTGAACACGACGTCGACGAGCATCCAGCGCGGTGTTTCCGGCGACGATTTCGCGTCGTAATACGGGCTCTTTTTATCGAACTGGGTCGGGTCCGGATAAGCGGTCGACGCGACTTCCGCGAGTCCCGCGATGCCGGGCTCGGGACAACTGGAGTGATAGAACAGCACGCCGTCGCCGATCTGCATTGTGTCGCGCATGAAATTGCGCGCCTGGTAATTGCGCACACCGGTCCACGGCAGTGTGCGATGCGGTGCGTTGGCGAGATCGTCGATGCTTGCTTCGTCCGGTTCGGACTTCATCAGCCAGTAGCGCATGAATCGAATTGGATGGTGGATGAACGGTAAAAGATTGAGCGACACGCAAAAAACGGGCGCCCAAAGAAAAACGGCATCGAACCGAAGTCCGACGCCGTTCCAGATAAGGTCCCCGCCTTAGCCGCTAGGCCGGCATCCTGAACCGAGGGTTCAGAATTGGTCGCAGTTAGCAACACTTCGGGTACATCAGACAGAGTGACGCGCACACCCGTGCTACAAATTTCCGCAACCGTGCACATGGCATTGGTTCAAGGAATATATGACCTTGGCGAACCAGGCAGGGAAGCTAAACCGATAAAGCAACAACCATTCAACTTTACGACTGAACTCAAACGTTTGCCACGAACTATTCATTCACTTCACAGCACCGCGTTCGAGGCCACTTCATTAAATCTGCTTAAGTGCGGGACCGGTGCGAAACCGGTCAGCGACTTATTTACTGCAAGCTGTACTGCTCAATCACAGTACCTAGCTGTTCGTTCATTTGCTGCATTGTACGCCGGATTTCTTCAGCGGGAAATGCTTCTCCGTGACGTACGCTGTTTTGCAGCTTAAGCAGTTCCGATGCCAGCGACAGCGCAGCCATTACTGCAATGCGATCCGTGCCGCGCACGTTGCTATTGCTGCGGATCTTCTTCATTTCCGCATCGACGCGCGCGACCGCTTCGAGCAGCGCGCCTTCGGTTTCCGCCGAGCAGGCGAGACGATACGGTACTTCGAGAATCGAGACTTCGATCTGCTTGGTGGTCATGCGTTTTCTCCGTGGCGGCTCACGTCGCTTTCCGCTTGCTCGCCCGCGGGCTGAGCGGACTCGAGCAGATCGAGCTGGTTATCCGGTTCGTTGCTCGCGCGTGCACGCGGCAATTTTTCGAGAATCGCATTCAGGCGCACCTGCGCGTCGTCGATTTTGGCCGACAGTGCATCGCGTTCCGCTTGCAGTGCATCGCGTTCCGCGCGCAGTTGCGCGAGCTCGGTGTGCGTGGCCTCGACTTCGGCGCGCGTTTGCGCGAGTTGTTCTTCGAGCGCGAGCCGCGCTTCGTGGTGGCGCTGGCTGATCGCAATCAGCTTGCCGATATTCTGGGAGAGTGATTCGAGTTCGGTGAGCATGTGCTGCGTCCTCTAAAGACCTCGCATTTTAGCGCGGAATATTGCAGGTTCCGACAAATGTCTCGTTTCGAGACGTAACAACATCGCTTCGTGCAGACTTATCGCGCCTTGCGTTGCAACCTGAGGCGGAAAGTGACGGGATCCATCGGACAATAATGCGCGCACAACCGGCTCGATTGCGCGTGCCTTGACCTTTCTTGACGCCCCGCGAGGCCGCTCCTAAACTTCCGCACTTCTGGTGCCGCGCGCGCTTTTCGGCGCACGCGGTTAAACGGGAAGCAGGGCGCGCGCGGTTTCCGGACCGCCGACGCGAAACCTGCGCTGCCCCCGCAACGGTAAACGACCGCATGGTCTTCATGCAGGTCGATCCTGATCGCAGGTTCGAAGTTCAACGTGCGAGTGTGCCACTGCGCATCATGCGTGGGAAGGCGGGATCGATGTGTCGTAGCCCGGATACCGGCCAGAAAAGAGGGACGTCCCCACGAAAACATCGAAACGGGGCGCCTCGTGACGCGTCGGCCCGCGGGGAAGCAGGCCGCGCATGCTTTCCACAGGAATCAATCCCATGTTGTCCGCTATCGCCCGCGCCGCGTTGCTCGCGTTCGCGAGCCTGCCGCTCGTTGCGCATGCGCAAGGCGCGCAGTCCAGTACATCCACAACCGGCGCAAACGTTGCCGCAGCCGCAACCGTCGAGAGCGGCGCAACTGTAGATAAGAGCGCTGACAAGAGGGCTAACAAGAGGGCTAACTCGAGCGCGCCGAATCCAGACGCCGCGAACACGGCCGACGTCAGTGCAACGGCGATCGGTGCGACTGTCGCCACCGCGTCGCCGATCGTGCTCGCGCCGGTCGTCGTGACCGCCGCGCGCGGGCCGCAAGCGCTCGCCGATACGATCCAGCAAACCACGCTGTTCGATCAGCAGGACATCGCCGACACCACCGCAACCGATCTGCCCGGCCTGCTGCAATTCGCGCCCGGCGCGCAAATCACGCGTACAGGTGGCCCCGGTTCGACGACGAGTCTCTATCTGCGCGGTGCGTCGTCGACGCAATCGCTGCTGCTGATCGACGGCGTGCGCGTCGATTCGGTCAGCCTCGGCGCCGCGCAACTCGCGCAGTTGCCGCTCGATCAGATCGACCGTGTCGAAGTGGTGAACGGCAACGTGTCCGCTTTATATGGTTCGGGTGCGATCGGCGGCGTCGTGCAGGTATTCACGAAAGACGGCGGCGCTCATCCGCCGCGTTTCAATTTTTCGGTCGGCTACGGCAGTTATCACACGCAGACGCAAACGGCCGGCGTGAACGGCGCGCTCGATCAGGACGGCCGCACGACCTTCAGCCTCGCGCTCGCGCGCAGCAAAACCGACGGCTTTTCCGCGCTCAATCCGAACGAGGCGCCGGCCGCGAATCCGAATGCGAACGGCTATCTGAATGAGAGCATTTCGGCATCGCTGCGTCACAAGTTCAACGACAGGTGGGATGCGGGCGTCGGCTATTTGCAGTCGAACGGCAACAACAGCTACGACAACGCGTACGGCGTGCCGACCGATCTGAACAATCTGTACAGCAAGGTGCGTCAGGTGTCGGTGTTCGCGAACGGCAAGCTGACCGACTGGTGGACCACCCACTTCACGATTGCCGAGGGCGCCGACCGCAGCGTGTCGAACACCAACGGCATCTACAACGGCCGCTTCGATACCGACAATCGCCAGTACACGTGGCAGAACGATTTCGCGCTCGCCGCGAACCAGAAGCTGCAACTCGGCTACGAGCATCTCGACCAGAGCCTCGAATCCGATACGTTCGCCGCGCCCGACCGGCACGTCGATTCGGTATTCGCGGGCTATACCGCGCGCTTCGGCCGCAGCCGCATTCAGGCCAACGTACGGCGCGACCAGTATTCCGATTTCGGCGGAGCGAACAGTTACTATCTCGGCTACGGTTTCGACATCACGTCGCACTGGAAGGCAACCGCAAGCTATTCGGACGCATTTCGCGCGCCGAGTTTCGACGATCTGTACTATCCGTACAGCGGCAATCCATCGATTCAACCCGAGCGCAGTCATTCGGTCGAAGCGGGTTTGCAGTACGCATCGGATACGCTCGGCGTGATGCGCGTGACCGCGTTCCAGACCCGCTACGCGAATCTGATCAACTACGTGCAGACGATCCCCGGCATCTATCTGGCGGAGAACGTCGGTCATGCGAAGGTGCAGGGACTCGAAGGCTCGTGGAGCGGTCATGTCGGCAAGACCGACGTGCGCGCGGCGCTCACGCTGCAAAATCCGGTCGATCTCGACAACGACGTCGACCTCGTGCGGCGCGCGCGGCGCTTCGCGTCGTTCGTGGTGAATCGCAGCATCGGTACGTGGCGGGTCGGCGGCGAATGGATCGTCAGCGGGCCGCGCGTGGATAGCAGCGGCAACCTCGGCGGCTACGGGATCGTGAATCTGTCCGCGCGCTACAACATCACGAAAGCGTGGTACGTGAGCGCGCATATCGACAATCTGCTGAACAAGGACTATGAGACGGTCTATTCGTACAACTCGCCGCGCCGCGGTGCGTATGTCACGCTCGGCTGGCAGCAGCAGTGACGCATGTGGGCGGCGGCGCGCATGCATGAGCGCACACGAATGAGCCGCTCGCATGGTTCGCTGCCCGCAACGATGCCTGCCTCACACACGATGAACACGATCAGCACGAGGAACACGATGAACGCGAAGCGCGCGGCGCTCATCTGGCTCGGGCTCGCGCTTGTCGCGCTTGCCGTGCTGGCGGCATCGCTCGCGCTCGGCAGCGTGCCGCTCGCGCCGTCGCGCGTGCTCGCGGCGCTGCTGCCGTCGCATGGCTTCGGTGGTGCGATCACCGGCGGCGCGCCTGCCGACGACCTCGCCGGCGAGATCGTTCGCACGTTGCGTTTGCCGCGCGCGCTCGCCGGCTTTGCGTGCGGCGCGCTGCTCGCACTCGCGGGCGCGCTGTTGCAGGTACTGCTGCGCAATCCGTTGGCCGAACCATACGTGCTCGGCGTGTCGGGCGGCGCGGCGACGTTCGCGCTGGTCGCGATGATTGCGGGCGGCGCATGGTGGCTCGTCGATGCAAGCGCATTCGCGGGCGCGTTCGTGTCGATCCTGCTGGTGCTCGGTCTCGCACGCCGCGAGTTGTGGCGCGGCGAACCGCAGGACACCTCGCCGCGTCTGCTGTTGACCGGCGCGGTGATCGCGGCCGGGTGGGGCGCGCTGATCACGCTGCTGCTCAATCTCGCGCCCGACAGCCGCTTGCGCGGGATGCTGTTCTGGCTGACCGGCGATCTGAACGGCGGCGCGCTGCCGTGGACCGCATTGCTCGCGCTGGCAGCCGCATTGATCGCGATCCTGCCGGCCGCGCCGCGTCTGAACGTGCTGCTGCGCGGCGACGCCGCCGCGCAGGCGCTCGGCGTCGCGGTGATGCCGCTGCGTTTGCGCGTGTACCTGGTCGCGTCGCTGGCGGCGGCCGCCGCAGTCACCACGGCGGGCACGATCGGCTTCGTCGGTCTGGTGGTCCCGCACATGCTGCGGCTCGCGTTCGGCAACGATCAACGGATGCTGTTGCCGGCCGCCGCGCTCGGCGGCGGAGTCGCGGTGATGGGCGCGGACCTGATCGCGCGCACCGTGATCGCGCCCGCGCAGTTGCCGGTCGGCGTGATTACGTCGCTGGTCGGCGTGCCGGTGTTTCTCTGGATGCTGCTCAAGCGTCGCCGATGATCGAAGCCACCCCCTCCGCCACCGCATTGCTGAGCGCGCAACGCCTGAGCCTGCACGCCGGCGCGCGCACGCTGCTCGACGCATTCACGCACAGCTTTCATGCCGGCGAAATCTGGTGCATCGCCGGCCCGAACGGCGCCGGCAAGACGACGCTGCTGTCGACACTCGCGGGACTATTGCAACCGTCGGCCGGTCACGTCGAACTCGATCGCGTGCCGCTCGCCGACTGGCAGCCGCAAGCGCTCGCGCGACGTCGCGCGCTGATGCCGCAAAGCGCGGCCGACGCGTTCAGCGCCAGCGTGCTCGATATCGTGCTGCTGAACCGCTTCCCGCATCTGACCGGTTGGGGCTGGGAGCGCGACGAGGATCGCGCGGCCGCGCACGCGGCGCTGGAGGTGCTCGGCCTCGCGCGGTTCGCGGCCCGCGACGTGCTGTCGTTATCGGGCGGCGAGCGCCAGCGCGTCGCGCTCGCGGCGGTGCTGTGCCAGCAGGCGCCGCTGTTGCTGCTCGACGAACCGTTGTCGCATCTGGACCTGCATCATCAGATCGACTGTCTCGAAGCGCTGAACGCGTGGACGCGCGAGTGGGCAGCCGGGCTGCCGCGCTGCGTGCTGTTCTCGTGCCACGACCTGAACCTCGCGCGCCGTTTCGCGACCCACGCGTTGCTGCTCGACGGCAACGGCGGCGCGCATGCGGGTCCGGTGCGCGACGTGTTGACGCCCGAACTGGCGAGCCGCGCATTCGGCTATCCCTTGATTCTGATTCGCGACGGCGAGCACGAGGCGCTGATTCCCGCGCCGCGCTCGCCGCATGAATCGGCGGCGATGCATGACGTCTCGTCAGGCTGAGCTTTTCTCGACATCACTCTTTTCCGCTTTCTCTCGCACCTATGACCCGCCATCCGTGTCCAGCCGGTTTACCTGAAGTCGCGCCGCTCGATCAAACGTTACGCGCCGAGCTGCAACAGCTGATCGATACGCGCACCAAGCCGCCGGGCAGCCTCGGCCGGCTCGAAACGCTCGCCCGCCAGATGGGCCTGATCCAGCGCAGCACGCGACCGGGCGTGCAGCGCCCGGTGATGATCGTGTTCGCCGGCGATCACGGCATCGCGGCCGAAGGCGTGAGTCCGTATCCGCAAGCGGTGACCGCGCAGATGGTCGCCAACTTCGTCGCCGGCGGCGCGGCGATCAATGCGCTGAGCCGCGTGGCCGGCGTCGAACTCGAAGTGGTCAACGCGGGCGTCGCGACGCCGTTGCCGTCGGCTGCCGGACTAGTCGACATTCCGGTCGCGCGCGGCACCCGCAACTTCGCGCACGAAGCGGCGATGACGCCGGCCGAAGCGCTCGCCGCGATGCAGGCAGGCGCCGCGCGCGTGCGTCATCACGCGGCGCTCGGCAGCAACGTGATCGGCTTCGGCGAGATGGGGATCGCGAACACGTCGGCGGCCGCCTGTCTGATGAGCCGGCTGTGCGACGTGCCGATCGACGAATGCGTCGGCCGCGGCACTGGTCTGGACAACGCCGGGCTCGCGCGCAAGCGCAACGTGCTGGCATCGGCGCTCGCGCGACACCCGGACGCGCGCGCGCCGCTCGACGTGCTCGCGACCTTCGGCGGTTTCGAAATCGCGATGATGGCGGGCGCGTATCTGGCGGCTGCCGAAGCGCGCATGACGATCCTCGTCGACGGCTTTATCGCGACCTCGGCGCTGCTGGTCGCCGATGCGTTCGCGCCCGACGTGCGCGACTACTGTGTGTTCGCGCATGCGTCGAACGAGGCCGGGCACCGGCGCATGCTCGATCACTTCGGCGCGCAGCCGTTGCTGTCGCTCGACCTGCGGCTGGGCGAAGGCACCGGCGCGGCGCTCGCGGTGCCGCTGCTGCGCGCGGCGGCGGCGTTTCTCAATGAGATGGCGAGCTTCGATTCGGCGGGCGTCGCGGATCGCGATGTCTGACAAAACCACTACGTCCTCGCTTCGCCGATGAACCCGCTCACGCAATTGCGCTATTTCTTCACCGCGCTCGGTTACTTCACGCGTGTGCCGGTGCCGCGTTGGGTCGGCTACGAACCGCACTATCTGAACGAGGCCGCGCGCTATTTTCCGCTCGTCGGCGTATTGATCGGCGGCTTCAGCGCGCTCGTCTATCTCGCCGCGTTGCGGGTGTTTCCGGCCGGCGTCGCGGTGCTGCTGTCGATGGCCGCGTCGTTGCTGGTGACCGGCGCGTTTCATGAAGACGGTCTGGCCGATTGCGTCGATGCGTTCGGTGGCGCATATTCCCGCGACGATGCGCTGCGCATCATGCATGACTCACGCATCGGCGCTTTCGGCGCCATCGCGCTGGTGATCGTCTTGGCGATGAAGTGGCAAACGCTCGCGTCCCTGCCGCCGGTGCGTGCCGCCAGTCTGATGATTGCCGCCCACGGCGCGAGCCGCGCGTGCGCGATCAGCTACCTGGCCACGCTCGATTACGTGCGCGCCGAGGGCAAGGCGAAGCCGGTCGCGCAGCGCCTGAGCGGCCCCGCGCTGGTGTGCGCGGCGCTGTTCGGCCTGCCGTGGCTGCTGTGGCCGAACGGGCCCGGCGCGCCCGACTGGCGGTTCGCCGCGCTCACGTGCGCTGTGCTATTCACATTACGCTTCGCGATCGGCCGTTATTTCGTCAGACGCATCGGCGGCTATACCGGCGACTGTCTCGGCTTCGCGCAGCAAATCTTCGAATTGAGCATCTACCTGGTGGGGCTCGCATGGATATCGTCCTGATTCGTCATCCGGCCGTCGCGCTCGATGCGGGCGTCTGTTACGGCCACAGCGACGTCGCGTTGGCCGAAGACGCCGAGGTGTCGTCGAACGCGCTCGCGATGAAGTTCGTGGCCTTGCAGGTGCCCGCGCCGCGCGTGCTGATTTCGAGCCCACTGACACGTTGCGCGGCGCTCGCGGCCGAGATCGCCAACGATTTCGGCTGCGTGGTCAGCCACGACGAGAATCTGAAGGAAATGGATTTCGGCGCCTGGGAGACACAGCGCTGGGACGCGATCGATCGCGCGCAACTCGACGACTGGGCCGCCGATTTCGAGCATGCGCGCGCGCATGGCGGTGAGAGCGTCGCGCAGTTCGTCGGGCGCGTGCAGTCGTGGTTCGATGCGTTTGCGAAGACGCGCGAGCTGTCGCCCGCGTATGTGGTCACGCATGCGGGGGTGATGCGCGCGATCGCATCCTGGGTGCTGGAGGTGCCGCTCGCGCACTGCCTGCAATGGCAGCTCGATATGACCGGGATCGTCTGGTTGCGGCGCAATGACGAGACGCAGCAGTGGGCGCTGGTGCGGTGGAATGCGTGAGCGTGACGGCGCCCGGTGCCTACTTCCGGCGTGAGCGCGCGAGTTCGAGATCCTCGCACAGCAACTGCGCTCCCTGCGCGAGGCGCGGCGCGGGACGGTTGAGCAGATCGCCGTCGATCGCGAACAGATTGTTGTTCGCGACCGCCGCGACGCGCGGCCACGCGCGCCATGTGTCGAGTTGCGGCAGCGGCGTGTCGGGCCGCGTCGCGCCCGGCGCGGCGGTCACGATCGCCTCCGGATTGGCGGCCAGCACCGCTTCGATCGAGACCGTCGGCACCAGCGGCTGAAGGCCCGCGAATACGTTGCGGCCGCCGCATAGCGCGATCACGTCGCTGATCATGTGCTCGCCGTTCAGGGTCATCAACGGCTTATCCCAGACCTGGTAGAACACGCTGACGCTCGGGCGCTGCGAGTACTGCGCGCGCAGCCTCGCGATGTCGCTGCGATAGGCGGCTGCCGCCGCATCCGCGGTCGCCGAGGTGCCGAGCAATTGACCGAGCTTCGTCAGCGATACGGCGATGTCGTCGAGGCGCCGCGGCTCGCTGAAAAACAGCGGTACGTGCAACTCGCGCAGACGTTCGAGTTGGCGCTGCGCATTGCCATGGCGCCACACGACGATCAGATCGGGCTTCAGCGCGACGATGCGTTCGAGGTCGAGCGCCTTGTTGTCGCCGACGCGCGGCAGTTGCTCCGCGGCCGGCGGGTAGTCGCTGTACGACACCGCGCCGACCATTTTCGAGCCGCCGCCGGCCGCGTACAGCAGTTCGGTCACGTGCGGCGCGAGGCTGATCACGCGTTGCGCGGGCGCGGGCAGCGTGACGGTGGCGCCGCTGTCGTCGGTGACGGTGATTGCGGCGTGGGTGCTCAAAGCGGTGAGCGCAAGCGACAGGGCGGCCGCCGCGCGCAGCGGGCGGCGCGGGCGGCGCAGGTTCGCGACGCAACAGCAGTAGCGGATAACTCGGTTCATCGGATCTCTTGCACGGCGCGTTGCAGTTGTTCTTCAAAGCGAAGCCACTCGGCCTCGGTCCCTGGCAGCCCGAAACGAATGCTGCCGCCCGGCGCGTCCGTCGAGGGCGCAAAGAGGCGCGTCCACACGCCGCGCCGCGCGAGCGCCTCGTGCAAGGTGGCGGCGCGCGCATCGTCGGTCCATGCGAATAGCGGCGTGCCGCGCGTCGCGAAACCCGCCGCACGCAGCAGCCCGAACAGCCGCGCGCTTTCCTCGGCGAGCCGTGCGCGCATTTGCGCGTGCCATGCGGTGTCGGCGAATGCGGCGCTCACCGCGTGACGCGCGGGGCCGCTGACCGTCCACGCGCCCAGCGCATCGCGCAAGCGCGCGAGCAGCGCGGGGGCGGCCAGCACGAAGCCGGCGCGTACGCCCGCGAGACCGAAGAACTTGCCCGGCGAGCGCAGCACGATCAGCCCGTCGCGATGCGTGTGCGCCGCGAGCGATTCGCGCGGCAACGTATCGGCGAACGCTTCGTCGACCAGCAGAGTGCCGCCGCGCTCGCGCAGTTGCGCGTGCCAGCGCAGTAGCCGGGCGGCATCGACATGCGTGGCGGTCGGGTTGTTCGGATTGACGATCGCGACGTGCGTGAGCGCGGCGGGCAGCGTGTCGCTGTGCACGTCGAGCGTGGCGATTGCGTGGCCGGCGCGCGCGAACGCGGGCGCGTATTCGCCGTAGGTGAGCGGCGCGATGCCGACCGTCGCGCGCGGCAGCAGCGTCGGCAATGCGCGGATCGCCGCCTGGCTGCCGGCGACCGGCAGCACGTGGGCGGCGGCGGGCGCGCCGTAGTAGTGCGCGGCGCGCGCGGCGAAGCCGTCGCCATCGTCGGGCAGGCGCCGCCATGCGTCGGCGGGCACCGGCGGCACCGGATAGCCGTGCGGGTTGATGCCGGTCGACAGATCGAGCCACTGCTCGTACGCAATGCCGTAGCGGATCGCCGCTTCGTGCAGGTTGCCGCCGTGTGCGATCTGCTCAGCCATGCAACGGCACACTGAGCAACGCCAGCACGAGCAGCACGGCCAGCCAGAAAATCAGCGAGCGCTCGACCAGCACCAACGCGGCGCCGATATGCCGCGCTTCGGCCGGATGTCCGAAGCCGAGCGTCGGCCGCTGTTCGAGCGTGCCGTGATAAACGGCCGCGCCGCCGATCAGCACGTTCAGGCTACCGGCGCCGGCCGCCATCACCGGCCCCGCGTTCGGGCTGTCCCAGCGCGGCGCCTGCTCGCGCCAGCAGCGCCACGCGGTCAGCGTGTCGCCGAGCAGCGCATAGGTCGTCGCGGTCAGGCGCGCGGGAATCCAGTTGAGCACGTCGTCCAGGCGCGCGGCGGCCCAGCCGAAGCGCAGATAGCGCGGCGTGCGATAGCCCCACATCGCGTCGAGCGTGTTGGCGAGGCGAAAGCCGAGCGCACCGGGGCCGCCCGCGATCGCAAACCAGAACAGCGCGCCGAAAATTGCATCGTTGCCGTTCTCCAGCGCCGATTCGACGGCCGCGCGCGCAAGCGCGGCTTCGTCGGCTTGGGCGGTGTCGCGCGAGACGATTCGCGCGGTCAACTCGCGCGCGCTGTCGATGTCGTGCTGGCCGAGCGCGTACCCGATCGGCGCGATGTGATCGCGCAGGCTGCGCGCGCCGAGCGCGAACCACAGCAGCGCGACGTGCAGCGCGCAGGCCGCCAGCAACGGCAGCACCGCGACCAGCATCCACGCGATCGCCACCGGCACCAGCACCGCCAGCGCCCACGCGAGCATGCCTTTGATCCGCAGCCGCCGGCCGTGATTGAAGCGCGCCTCGAGGCGCGCGGCCCAGTTGCCGAAGCCGACCAGCGGATGCGCGCGGCGCGGCTCGCCGAACCAGCGGTCGACGATCACGCCGAGCACGGCGAGCGTCGCGATCAGCGGCATCGTCAGCGTCAGCATCACGCGCGGCCCGCGCCTTTGAGCGCGAGCGGCAGGCCGGCGACCAGCAGCGTCGCGGTGCTGCTCACCGCGGCGACGCGCTGGTTGAGGCGGCCGAGTTCGTCGACGTACAGGCGCGTGGCTTCGCCCAACGGCACCACGCCCAGACCGATTTCGTTGCTGACCACGATGAGCTTGCCGCGCGCGCCGGCGAGCGCCGCTTCGAGCGCGGCGCAGTGCGCGTGGTAGTCGGAGAGGGGGGCGGCGGCGCCGTCGGCGGGGCACAGCAGATTTGCGAGCCACAGCGTCAGGCAGTCGATCAGCAGGCACTGGCCCGGCGCGTCGTGTCGGGTGATCGCGCCGGCCAGATCGCGGTCCGCTTCGACCAGCCCCCAATGCGCGGGCCGCCGCTCGCGATGATGCGCGATGCGCGCGCTGAATTCGGTGTCGTGGGTCACGCGCGCGGTGGCGATGTAGGTGACGGGCAGCGCGCTGTCGCTGGCAAGCCGCTCCGCGTGCGCGCTCTTACCCGAGCGGGCGCCGCCGAGGACGAAGGTGAGATCGCGGGAAGTCATCGCGAGATTGTACCGGCGCGGTGGGATAATGCCGCTCGCCTGTTCACCGCCAATCTTCCGACCCGAGCGCCTCGCCGTGACCCGAACCAAGACCCCCTTCGACGCGTTGCCCGTGCCGCGCGGCACGCTGATGATCCAGGGCACCACGTCCGATGCGGGCAAGAGCACGCTGGTCGCCGGGCTGTGCCGTCTCGCGCGGCGCGCCGGCGCGCGGGTCGCGCCGTTCAAGCCGCAGAACATGGCGCTGAACAGCGCGGTGACCGTCGACGGCGGCGAGATCGGCCGCGCCCAGGCGCTGCAGGCGGTGGCCGCCGGGATCGCCGCGCACACCGATCTGAACCCGGTGCTGCTGAAGCCGACCAGCGATCGTGGCGCGCAGGTGATCATCCACGGCAAGGCGCGGATGAATCTCGATGCGCGCGCGTATCACGACTACAAGCCGGTCGCGTTCGAGGCGGTGCTGCAGTCGTATGCGCGGCTGCGCGCGGCGTACGACACGATTTTCGTCGAGGGCGCGGGCAGCCCGGCCGAGATCAATCTGCGCGAGCGCGACATCGCCAACATGGGCTTCGCCGAGGCGGTCGATTGTCCGGTCGTGCTGGTCGCCGACATCGATCGCGGCGGCGTGTTCGCGCATCTGACCGGCACGCTCGCGTGTCTGTCGGCGAGCGAGCAGGCGCGCGTGCGCGGCTTCATCATCAATCGCTTTCGCGGCGACGTCAGCCTGTTGCAGCCCGGCCTCGACTGGCTCGAAGCGCAGACCGGCAAGCCGGTGCTCGGCGTGGTGCCGTATCTGCACGGGCTGACGCTCGATGCCGAGGACATGCTGCCGCCCGAACTGCGCGCGGCCGGTGCGGGCGTTCCGGGCGATGGCGGCCGGGTGCTGCGGGTGGTCGTGCCGGTGCTGCCGCACATCAGCAATCACACCGATTTCGACGCGCTGCGCGTGCATCCGCAAGTCGATTTTCACTACGTGCGCAGCGGCATGCCGATGCCGGCCGCCGATCTGATCATCCTGCCGGGCTCGAAAAATGTGCCGGGCGATCTCGCGTTTCTGCGCGAGCAGGGCTGGGACGAGATGCTCGCGCGCCATCTGCGCTACGGCGGACGGGTGATCGGCATTTGCGGCGGGATGCAGATGCTGGGGCGCGAGATTGCCGATCCGCACGGGATCGAGGGCGCGCCGGGCACTTTCGCGGGGCTCGGCTGGCTCGATTATTCGACGGTGCTCACGCGCGAGAAGACGCTGAAGAACGTGACCGGGCGCCTCGCGCTGCCGGGCGCGCCGGAGGTTGCCGGCTATGAGATTCATATGGGCGAGACGCGCGGGCCGGCGCTTGCTGCGCCCGCGCTGCGGCTCGATTGTCAGCACGATGAGCGGGGCGATGGTCAGCCCGGCGGCGGCGCGGCTGCCGCGCGTGCGGACGGCGCGTTGTCCGCCGATGGCCAGATTCTCGCGACCTACGTACACGGTCTGTTCGACACGCCGGCCGCGTGCGCGGCGCTGCTCGGCTGGGCCGGTTTGAGCGACGCCGAACCGGTCGACTACCCGGCGTTGCGCGAGGCGTCGCTGGAGCGGCTTGCCGATACGCTGGCCGAGCATCTGGACCTGGAGCGGCTCTTCGCGGCGCTGCGGTAACGCTGGCCAATCGGCCCGGCGCGGCGCAAAAAAAGCACGCGCCTGCCAGACCGCGTGCTATCGCGTTTGCACCGGCGCGAGCCGGGCGGGCTCGCGCCACATGACGCTCAATACAACACCATCTGCGTACAGCGGAACAGCGCGATCGTCTTGCCGTCCGGACCGGTGACGGTCGCATCCCACACTTGGGTGCTGCGCCCCAGATGCACGCCTTTCGCGACCGCGCGGATCGTGCCTTGGGTCGAGGTGCCGAGGAAGTTGCTCTTCAGTTCGATCGTCGTGAAATTGCGCGCGGTCTCCGGCAGATGCGCGAGACACGCGTAGCCGCAGGCGGTGTCGGCAAGGCCGATCACAGTCGCCGCGTGCAGGAAGCCGTTCGGCGCGAGCACTTCATCGCGCACCGTCAGTTCGGCGACCAGCGTGTCCTGATCGACCGACAGCACGCGTACGCCGAGCAGCTCCGGCAGCCTGCCTTTCTGGCGTTCGTGCAGACGTTCGACGGTGTATTCCGGGCGCAGATTGCTCATGAGATTCGGGTCCTTGTCGAAAAAAACGGCGGGGCCAGACGGCCGATTCGCGTCGCGGGGGCTTCGGCCACGCTGGATTTGTCGATATTATCAACGGCTGGACCGCTGGGCGAAGCTCGTGCGCGAACTCAACCGCAGCGGCAACCGCAGCAGTCATAGCAGAGCAACAGCAGTAGCGCGGCAAACCGGCTGGCGGCGTCCAGCCTTCTTTCCGGGAGAATTCATGTCGGTGATCGTGGTGGCGAATCCGAAGGGCGGCGTGGGCAAGAGCACGCTATCGACCAATCTGGCCGGCTATTTCGCGGCGATGGGCGAGTGGGTCGCACTGGCCGACCTCGACAAGCAGCAGTCCGCGCACGCGTGGCTCGATCTGCGGCCCGCGACGCTGCCCGTCATCGAAACCTGGGAGGTCAATCCGGACGCCCCCGCGAAGCCGCCCAAGGGGCTCGAACACGCGGTCATCGACACCCCGGCCGGCCTGCACGGCAACCGCCTGGGCCTCGCGCTGGAACTGGCGGACAAGGTGATCGTGCCGCTGCAGCCGTCGATGTTCGATATCCTCGCGACCCAGGAATTTCTCGAACGGCTCACGAAGGAAAAGGCGGTCAGGAAGGGCGCGATCGAGGTCGGCGTGGTCGGCATGCGCGTCGATGCGCGCACCCGCTCGGCCGAGCAGCTGCATCGTTTCGTCGAGGGATTGAAGCTGCCGGTGCTCGGCTATCTGCGCGACACGCAGAACTACGTGCAGCTCGCCGCACACGGGCTGACGCTGTGGGACGTCGCGAAGAGCCGGGTCGAGAAGGACCTGGAGCAGTGGCAGCCGATCGTCGAATGGACCAACGGCACCGGCGGGAAAGTCTGAGGGTAGAGGGGCAACTGACCCAGCAAAACCGGGCCGCGCCGCTTAACTCCAGGCCTGGGTCGGCACGTGATCGCGGCTGCCCTTGATCTTGTTGTTTTCATCGACGAATACGAGGTCCGGCTTCCAGCCCGCCTTCAGTTCGGCCTCGTCGACCACCGCGAACGCCGCGATGATGACCAGGTCGCCGAGCTGCGCGCGCCGCGCGGCCGACCCGTTCAGCGAAATCATCCCGCTGCCGCGCTCGCCCTTGATCGCGTAGGTCGAGAAGCGCTCGCCGTTGTTGATGTTCCAGATGTCGATGCGCTCGTTTTCGACGATGTTCGCCGCTTCGAGCAGGTCTTCGTCGATCGCGCACGAACCTTCGTAGTGCAGTTCGCAGTGCGTGACCGCGACGCGGTGAATCTTCGACTTCAGCATGTTGCGTTGCATGACTAATCCTGTGTGAATCTCAGTGTGACTTGCTGGCGCCGCGCGTCGCGGTGTCAGATTTCGAGGTTGTCGATCAACCGGGTGGCGCCGAGTTTGGCGGCGGCCAGCACGACGAGCGGCGCGTTCGCGTCCTGCGCGCCGGGCGCGATCAGGTTCGAGCGCTTGCGGATCGCGATGTAATCGGGCTTCCAGCCGCGCGCGGCGAGCGCCGCGGTGGCCGTCTGTTCGAGTTTCGCGAAATCGCGCTCGCCGGCCAGCACCGCGTCGCGAATCCGGTTCAGTTCGAGCGCCAGCAGCGGCGCCTCGGCGCGCTCGGCGTCCGACAGATAGCGGTTGCGCGAGCTGAGCGCGAGGCCGTCGGTGTCGCGCACGGTCTCGGCGGCGACGATGTCGGTCGGCACCGCGAACTGGTGGCACATCTGACGCACGATCATCAGCTGCTGGTAATCCTTCTTGCCGAACACCGCGACGCGCGGCTGCACGCACGACATCAGCTTCATCACCACCGTGCAGACGCCCTGGAAAAAGCCCGGCCGGAACTCGCCCTCGAGGATGTCGCCCAGATCGTGCGGCGGCTGCACCCGATACTCCTGCGGCTCCGGATACAGATCCTTCTCGGTCGGCGCGAACAGCACGTACACGCCTTCCTTCTGCAGCTTCTCGATGTCGGCTTCGAGGGTGCGCGGATATTTGTCGAAATCCTCGTTCGGGCCGAACTGCAGCCGGTTGACGAAAATGCTCGCCACCACCGGGTCGCCGTGCTGGCGCGCGAGGCGCATCAGCGACAGATGGCCTTCGTGCAGGTTGCCCATCGTCGGCACAAAGGCCGTGCGATTCTGGCCGCGCAACTGGTCGCGCAATTCGTGGATCGAGCTGATGACTTTCATGATCGGACAGGGTGGGTTCGCGCGGCGCGCGTTTGCCGGTGGGCGCGGGACTTCGCGGAAAATCGCGCGGGCCGCGGCGTGGCCGGCAATGACGGGTTTGGAGCGCGGATTGTAGTGGATTTGCGAGCCGGGCGCACCGAAACGCGGCGGCCGGCGGGAGCGGGCAGCGGGAAATGCACCGTGCATGCACCGCAGAGGCTTGCCAGGCATGGCGCTGCCGGCCCGGCGCGGGTTTCCCCGGGTGCGGTGTGAAAGCCACGTTTGGTTGAGCGGGCGGGCGGGCCGGACTGCCCGCCGATTCGAGGGACTCAGGCCGGCAGGTAGGCGAGCCGCACGTAGATCGGCGCGAACGGCTCCGCCTGGGTGATCTCGACCAGCGATTCGCGGCACAGCTCGAGCATCGCGATGAAGTTCACCACGACCACCGGCACGCCGCGGCTCGTATCGAACAAATCGGAAAACTCGATGAAGCGCGCGTTTTGCAGCTGCCGCAGGATTAGACTCATGTGCTCGCGCACCGACAGCTCCTCGCGCGAAATCTTGTGGTGCTGGACCAGTTTCGCGCGCTTGATCACGTCGGCCCAGGCGGCCCGCAGGTCGTCGCTGCTGACGTCCGGGAAGCGCGGCGTGATGCTCTGCTCGATGTAGACCTCGGCGCGCAGGAAGTCGCGGCCCAATTGCGGCAGCTGGTCGATGCGCTGCGCGGCGAGCTTCATCTGCTCGTATTCGAGCAGGCGGCGCACCAGTTCGGCGCGCGGGTCTTCGGCTTCCTCGCCGGTGTCGGCCTTCTTGACCGGCAGCAGCATGCGCGACTTGATCTCGATCAGCATCGCGGCCATCAGCAGATATTCCGACGCCAGTTCGAGATTGGTTTTGCGCAACTGCTCGACGTAGCCGAGATACTGCTCGGTGACATCCGCCATCGGGATGTCGAGCACGTTGAAATTCTGCTTGCGGATCAGGTACAGCAACAGATCCAGCGGTCCCTCGAAGGTCTCGAGGAACACTTCGAGCGCGTCCGGCGGGATGTACAGGTCGTTCGGCAGCTTGAACAGCGGCTCGCCGTACAGGCGCGCGAACGCGATGCCGTCCACTGTGTCGGGCGTCGAATCGGTGGTGGGGGCGGCGAGCGCGGTATCGGCCGGAGCCGGCGCGGGGCCGTGAAGTTGAAGCGGCCCGGGAGCTGGGCCCGGGCCGTGTGCGGGGTGTTGACCCGGGCCGTGTGCGTCGTCGGCGTGACTCATGCTCGGCGTGACCGGGGCGCTCAGAAGTTCTGGTAGTACTGATAGGGCGTCTGTTCGACGCGCGACGCTTTCTGCTCGGCGCGCTCGGCGAGGTCGATCGGCTGCTTGTCCCACAGCAGCGCGCGGCCGCGGCGTTGTTCGGCTTCCAGGTTGGGCTTCTGTTGCTTGAGCTGGTTCAGGAACTGCGTGATGTCCGATTGATACATGGCTCGGTGTCCGTGATGGGGAAAGTGGCAGCCGGCCGGTGGGCACGGGTGCTTGCGGCGGCGCCGGTGGCAAGGATTTTACCGCATGCGTCGCGCGCGGTCGAAAATCGCCGCGGGCCTGTTTTTCCGGGATAGTACGCGCGCCGCGAACACCGCCGCGACAGTCCTCGCGAGACGGTCCCGCAGCCGTCCCGTTGTGGTCAAATAGCATGCCCGCGCGCGCTTTGCGCGGCGGGCGCAAGAATTATTCACCCACTGTGGCCGGAGGTCCTGTTTGGCGGGAGGTTCGATTGACAAGTCGCGCGCAGCGCGTGGCGAGACCGGCCTGAAACGCGGCTGCGCGCCGGCACGCGACGCGCTCGCGCGGCGCTGGCAGCGCGTCTCGCTGGCCTTCGGCGTCGCGCTCGGCCTCGGTCTGTGGCTGCTGCTGGGCGCCGGCGAGGCGCAGGCCAAACGCACGCCGCCCAGCTACAAGGTCGACGTGATCGCCGAGCCACGCTCGCTGCGCAAGCTGCTCGAACAGCACCTGGATATAGCGCGCTTCGCGAAGCGGCCCGACATCAGCGACGACCAGTTCTCTTTCCTGATTACCGCGACCCCGCCGCAGGTGCGCGATCTCGCCGCGACCCAGGGTTATTTCTCTCCGATCGTCAGCACCGACGTGCGTAGTACCGACGACGCGCGCCAGGTAACCGTGCGGGTCGAGGCGGGCCCGCGCACGATGGTCACGGCGGTCGATCTGTCGTTTCGCGGCGCGGTGCTGACCGAAGACGAGGCGCAGGAAAACGCGACCCGCTTCGCGTTTTCGCTGCACGAGGGCCAGCCGTTCACGCAGGGCGACTGGGACGACGCGAAGAACGCGTCGCTGCGCCAGCTGCAGTCGCGCCGTTATCTGGGCGCGAAGATCTACCACTCCGAGGCGCTGGTCGATCCGCGCACGCACGAGGCGAAGCTGTCGGTGGTCTACGACAGCGGCCCGACCTTCACGATGGGCGAGATCGACGTATCGGGCACCCGGCGCTATCCGGAGCGCATCGTCCACAACGTCAATCCAATTTCGCCGGGCGACGTCTACGACACCCGCACTGTTGCCGAGCTGCAGCGGCAGTTGCAGAACACGCCGTACTTCGCCAGCGTCGCGATCGATCTCGACAACGACCCGGCCAAACCGCTGAACACGCCGGTCCATGTGAAGGTGTCGGAATTCCCGTATCACAGCTTCCGCGGCGGGGTCGGTTATTCGACCGACAACGGTCCGCTGGTGCAGGGCGCGTATTCGTATCTGAATACGTTCGGCAAGGCGTGGCCGTTCACCGTCGAAGGCCGCGCAGACCAGACCCAGCAATACGGCCAGGTCCAGCTGTCGATGCCGCCGGGACCGCGCGGGTGGACCAACAGCGTGCTTGCGTCGTACACGACCACCGACGTGTCCGACACCCGCATCTACAGCATTCGCGGCGGCGTGCAGCGTTCGCGCACGTCGCAGTTCCTCGACTACAGCTACTCGCTGCTGTTCTACAACGACAAGCTCGACCAGAACGCGGCGCCGCCCACCTGGGCGCACGCGCTGGTGCCGGCGTGGTCGTGGACCCGGCGCGACACCGACGACCCGCTGTTCCCGCGGCGCGGCAACCTGGTCCACGTCGAGGCGGGCTTCGCGGTGAAGGGGCTGCTGGCCGACCAGTCGTTCATCCGCGGTTATGCGCGCGGTCAGCAGTATCTGCCGATCGGCGCCGACGACATCGTGCTGATCCGCGCCGAACTCGGCGCCGTGTTCACGAGCGGCAGTTCGAGCGGGATTCCGGCCTCGCTGCTGTTCCGCGCGGGCGGCTCGAATTCGGTGCGCGGCTACGGCTTCCAGAGCATCGGTACCGACGTCGCCGGTTCGATCCTGCCGACCAAATATCTGGTGACGAGCGCGGTCGAATATCAGCACTGGTTTTCGCACAACTGGGGCGCCGCCGCGTTCTTCGACGTCGGCACCGCCACCGATACCTGGGGCGAGAAGGTCTTCTATCCGGGCGCGGGCGTCGGCGCGCGCTGGCGCAGCCCGGTCGGCCCGGTCAACCTCGATCTCGCCTATGGAATCCGCGACCGTAGAGTGCGGCCGTACATCACGCTGGGCATTGCGTTCTGATCCCGCTATGACCTTCCGCCACCTTTTCGCCGCGCCTATTTGCCGCCCCCTGCACGCATGACCACCGACGTAACCGATCCGCCCTCCGCGCAGCCGCCCGGCACTCCGCCAGGCCAGCCGCCCGGGCAGCAATCGCCCGACACGCCGCCGAAGCCGAAGCGGCGCTGGGGCAGGCTGCTGCTGAAAACGGTCGCGGGCACGTTGATCGTGCTGGTGCTGCTGGTCGTGCTGGCGGGCGGCCTGCTGTACGGCGCGCTGACCACCGAGCGCGGCACCGCGTATGCGTGGCAGGCGGCGGTCAAGCTGCTCGGCGGCCGGCTCGCCGGGCGATTCGACGGCGGCACGCTCGCGAGCGGGGTGCAGTTGCGCGACATGCGCTGGCGCAGCCTCGACGGCAGCGGCACCGACATCCGGATCGACTACGCGGCGGGCCGTTGGGCACTCGGCCGCGAACCGTGGCGCTTCACGATCGAATATCTGCACGTCGGCACGATCGACGCGCGGATCGGCGCGTCGTCGTCGACCAGCAGCGAGCCGCTGAAACTGCCGCAGGATCTGCGTTTGCCCATGCAACTGGAGATTCGCGACGTGCGGGTCGAGCGGCTGCTGGTGCATCAGGGCACGTCGACGACCGAGCTGTCGCACTTCGCGTTTCATGGCCGCAGCGACGGGCAGCATCACGAGGCCGCGGTCGACAGTCTGGACACGCCGTTCGGCTCGGTGACCGCGTCGGCGAAGCTCGATGGCGCGAAGCCGTTTCCCGTTTCGGGCGAGGTCGGCTATGCGGGCAAGGTCCGCGACGAGGCCGTGCAGGTGAGCGGCCGTCTGAGCGGCACGCTCGAACAGCTGGCCGCCGATATCGACGCGAGCGGGATGAAGCTGACCGGTCGGGCGCGGGTCGAGGCGACGCCGTTCGCCGCGGTGCCGCTGCAACGCGCGACGCTGAGCTTCGATCACGTGAATCCGCAGGCTTTCGCGCGGGGCGCGCCGCTGGCGGACCTGGCGGTGCGGGCGGAACTGCAGCCGGTGGAACTGGCCGGGGCCGGGGCCGGGGCCGGCGGGGCGGGCGCGGCGAGCGGTGTCGGCGCCGGTGGCACCGCAAGCGGTGCGGCGATTGGAGCGGCGCCCGGAGCGAAGAGCGGTGCAGAGAGCGGTGCCGCAACCCCGGCGAGCGCCGCCCCCGCGGCAAGCGCGGCTGACCACCGCGCGACGACGGCAGCGAGCCAACCCGGTCATCACCTGAACCTCGGCCACCACCACGCGCAGGCCAAGCCCCCGGCGGGCTTCGCGGTGGCCGGCCATCTGTCGATCGTCAATGCAAAACCCGGTGCGATCGACCAGAACCTGCTGCCGCTGATCGACGCGAACACCGACGTGCGCCTCGACGCGCAGACGCAAAGCATCTCGAACCTGAACCTGCGGCTGGTGCGCAACGCGAGCGTCACCGGCAGCGGCACGCTGAGCGGCCGGCGCGGCCAGCTCGATCTGAAGGTCGCGCGGCTCGACCTGAACGCGTTGCAGGCGACGGTGCGGCCCACCCAGCTGGCCGGCCCGATCGGCATCCGTCTGAACGACGACATCCAGACGCTGACGCTCGACCTCGGCGACCCGGCCGCCGCGCTGCGCGCGCAAGGCAAGATCACGTTCGACCCCGCGCGAATCAGCTTCAACGACGTGCGCGTCACTTCGGGGCGCGGGCGCATCGATCTGTCGGGCGCGCTGAAGCACGACGCGAATTCGACCTACAACCTGAAGGCGCAGCTGACCGACTTCGATCCGCTGTCGCTGACTTCGCAGATGCCGGCGCGCACGCCGGTCGCGGCGCCCGCGGCTGCCGCTGCACCCGCGGCGACCAACGGCGCGCAGCGCGCGCGCCAGGCGCAGGCCGCCGCGCTGGTCGGCAGCGCGGCCGGCGCGAAGAGCGCGGCCCCGGGCGATCAGGCCGCGGCGGTCGCGAAGAACACCGCGAAGGCGGCGGTGCAGACCGAGGTGCTGACGCGCAAGACGCCGCCCGCCCGGCACGCCGCGCCGAAGGCGCCGCCGGCGCGCAAGATCGAAGCGCGCGTGAACGCGACGCTGAGCGCGACCGGCGTGCTCGCGCCGACCTTCACGACCCGCGCGGAATTCAAGCTCGGCCCGAGCGTCTACGACAACCTGCCGCTGACCGGCGGCGGCACGATCCAGCTGGCTGGCTCGCGGCTTTTGCCGAGCCGCGCGAATCTGTCGGTGGCGGGCAATCAGGTCGATGTGCAGGGCAGCTTCGGCGCGCCCGGCGACCGGCTGCGCTTGCGGGTCGACGCGCCGCAACTGGATCGGCTCGGCTTCGGCCTTGCCGGCGCGGTCGCCGCCGACGGCGACCTGACCGGCTCGTTCGCGCATCCGAACGTCACGCTGAACTACAAGGCCGAGAACGTCGCGTTCGGCACGAACCGCGTCGGCCACGCGGAAGGGCACGCCGAATTGCGCGACGGCACGAACGGCGCGCTCGCGTTCACGACCGACGCACGCAACCTGAGCGCGGGCGGCGTCGATCTGAACACGCTGACCGCGAAGCTGTCCGGCACGCGCGCGAACCATACGCTCGAAGCCGCGGCGACCGGCAAGCTGCAGGATCGCCCGCTCGATCTGTCGCTCGCGGCGCACGGCAAGCTGACCGATTCGCGCGACGGCACGCGCTGGGACGGCAGCGTCACGCGTCTGCAAAATCGCGGCACGCCGGCGCTGAACCTCGAATCGCCGCTCGCGGTCAGCGCCGGGCCGGGGCATCTGACGCTCGGCGCGACGCGCCTGACGATCGAAGGCGCGGTGCTGAGCCTGAAGTCGTTCGCGTTCGAGCACGGCCGCATCCAGTCGGCGGGCACGCTGACCGACGTGTCGCTCGCGCGGCTGCAGGAGCTGCGCCACGAACTCACCGGCGAGCCGCCCGCGGTGCGCACCGATCTCGTGTTCGACGGCGACTGGGACTTCTCGCTCGGCGCGACCGCCAACGGTCACATCGAGCTGCGCCGGCGCAGCGGCGACGTGACGGTCGAAATCGGCCGCGGACTGGCGTCGATGGGGATCACCGCGATGCGGGCGCGCGCCGAATTCACCGGCGGCAACCAGCTGAACGCGACGGTTCACGCGCAGGCGAGCCGGGTCGGCGTAATCGATGCCGATGCGCATACGGCGCTGGTGTTGCGCGAGGGCCTGCTCACCGTCGATCCGCAGAGCGCGTTGTCGGGCAACGTGAACGCGAACGTGCCGTCGCTGCGCACCACCGGCGGGCTGCTCGGCCCGAGCTATCTGCTCGACGGCCATCTCGCGTTGCGGCTCGCGCTGCACGGCACCGTCGCGAAGCCCAACGTGACCGGCTCGCTGGTCGGCGACGATCTGTCCGCGACCGTGGTCAGCCAGGGCGTGCAACTGAAGGACGGGGTGGTGCGCATCGCGCTGTCGGAGAACATGGTGGACTTCCAGCAGGTCGAATTCCGCGGCTCCAGCGGCACCTTGCGCGCGACCGGGCGCGTGCGTCTCGACGGCTCGGAGCCCGATCTGACCGCCAGCATCGTGGCCGACAAGCTGGACGTGTTCGCGTCGCCGGACCGTCATCTGTCGCTGTCGGGCAGCGCGAGCATCGCGAACGGCGGCACCGAGCGCGGGATGGCGATCAACGGCAAGTTCGTGGTCGATAGCGCGCTGTTCGACCTGCCCGAGCAGGCCGCGCCGAGTCTCGGCGACGACGTCGTGGTGATCCGTCCGGACGGCACCCGCTCCGGCGGCCGGCCGCCGCCGAGCGAGGCCGGCACGCAGCCGGCCAGTCCGTTTGCGCCGCGCGCGAACATCGAGATTGGTCTGGGCAACAACTTCCGCTTCCGCGCGGCGGGCGCGGATCTCGGCCTCGCCGGCACGATCACCGCGATGAGCGCGCCGAACACGCCGCTGCGCGCGGTCGGCAACGTGCGCGTGACGCCGGGCTCGACCTATACCGCGTTTGGCCGCAAGCTCGCGATCGAGAACGGCTTCTTCACGTTCAACGGGCCGGTCACGAATCCGGGCATCAACATTCTGGCGATGCGCCGCAACCAGCAGGTCGAGGCCGGCGTTCAGGTGACCGGCACGCTGCAGGCGCCGGTCGCGCGGCTGGTGTCGGAGCCGGCCGTGCCCGATAACGAAAAGCTGTCGTGGCTGCTGTTCGGTCACGGCACCGACCAGGGCAACAACCTCGGCCAGCAGAGCACGATGACGACCGCGCTCGCGCTGCTCGGCAGCGCGACCGGCAAGCGGATCGCGGAGACGGTCGGGCTCGACGAGTTCTCGATCGGCCGCAGCGATGTGGGTCTTACCGATCCGCAGGTCGTGATGGTGTCGAAGGCGATCAACGAGTGGCTCGTGATCGGCTACGAGCAGGGCTTGCAGTCGGCCAGCAACGCGATCAAGGCGACCATCAATCTGACGCGCTACTGGTCGCTGGTCGTGTATGGCGGGACGTTCTATGGCGCCGATGTGCTGTACACGCGGCGCTTCGATCGCTTCAAGTGGTGATGGGGGCGCTGCCGGCTTTAGCGGCCGGCGGCAGCGGTTCTCTCGGCAGCGGCTCTCAGCAGCGGTAAAAAAAATGGCACGCCCTCAGGCGTGCCATTTTTTTGCTTGCGGGAGGCCGCGCGCCGGCGGCGCGCTCGCGCGTTACTTCACGCGCATGCCCGGCTTCGCTCCGCTATGCGGCTCGAGCACGTACAGACCCGGTTCGGCCTTCTCGTCGGCCGCCGATGCCGCCAGCACCATCCCTTCGGACAGACCGAACTTCATCTTGCGCGGCGCGAGGTTCGCGACCATCACGGTCAGCTTGCCGATCAACTGCTCCGGCTGATACGCGGACTTGATGCCCGAGAACACGTTGCGGGTCTTCTCTTCGCCGACGTCGAGCGTCAGTTGCAGCAGCTTGTCCGAACCTTCGACCGCCTTGCAGTCGACGATCTTCGCGATGCGCAGATCGACCTTCGCGAAGTCGTCGATCGAGATGATGCCGGAGCCGTCGTCCTGAGCTGCGGCGGCGGCTTTCGCGTCGGCCTTCGCGCTGTTCTTCGACTTGCCCTTCGCGTCGGCCGGCGCCGCTTCCGGCGTGGCTTGCAGCGAATCGCGGTTGGCCGCGAGCAGCGCTTCGATCTGCTTCGGATCGACGCGCGTCATCAGATGCTTGTATGCGTTGATCGGCCGGCCGGAAGTGAGCGGCAGGTTCGCGTCGGCCCACTTGAGCGGCTCGATCGCGAGGAACGCTTCGACCGCTTCGGCGAGCTTGGGCAGCACCGGCTTCAGCGCGAGCGACAGCAGCCGGAACGCCTCGATGCTGACGCTGCAGGTTTCATGCAGCGCGACCGCGTTGGCCGGGTCCTTCGCCTGATCCCACGGCTTCGCGGTGTCGACGTACGCATTGACCGCGTCGGCGAGCTCCATGGTCTGACGCAGCGCGCGGCTGTACTCGCGCGCTTCGTAGTGCGCGGCGATCTGCGGAATCGCGGCGCGCAGCGTGCCGAGCAGCGGATGATGCATCGCGCTGTCCTGCACCCGGCCGTCGAAGCGCTTGATCAGGAAGCCGGCCGCGCGGCTCGCGATGTTCACGTACTTGCCGATCAGATCGCTGTTCACGCGCGCCTGGAAGTCGTCCAGGTTCAGGTCGAGGTCTTCCATCGTGCTGTTCAGCTTGGCCGCGAAGTAGTAACGCAGCCATTCCGGGTTCAGGCCGGTGTCGATCACGCTTTGCGCGGTGATGAAGGTGCCGCGCGACTTCGACATCTTCGCGCCGTCGACGGTCAGGAAGCCGTGCGCGAACACGTTGGTCGGCGTGCGATGGCCGGAGAACTCGAGCATCGCGGGCCAGAACAGCGTGTGGAAATACAGGATGTCCTTGCCGATGAAGTGGTACTGCTCGGCCTTCGAACCCTTGCGCACCCATGCGTCGAAGTCGAGGCCGCGCTTTTCGGCGAGGTTCTTGAAGCTCGCGTAGTAGCCGACCGGCGCGTCGAGCCACACGTAGAAATATTTGCCGGGCGCGCCGGGGATCTCGAAGCCGAAGTACGGCGCGTCGCGCGAGATGTCCCAGTCGGCGAGCTTGGCTTCGCCGGCGTCGCCGAGCCACTCGCGCATCTTGTTGGTCGCTTCCGGCTGTGCGAGGCCGCCGACCCACTCGCGCAGGAAGGTCTCGCAGCGCGGATCGGACAGGCGGAAAAAGTAGTGCGTGGAGGTCTTGCGAATCGGCGTCGCGCCGGAGACGACCGAGTACGGGTTCACCAGTTCGGTGGGCAGGTAGGTCGAGCCGCACACTTCGCAGTTATCGCCGTACTGGTCCTTCGCGCCGCACTTCGGACACTCGCCCTTGATGAAGCGATCCGGCAGGAACATTTCCTTGACCGGGTCGTACGCCTGCTCGATCTCGCGAGCGTCGATCAGGCCCGCGTCTTTCAGCGCCAGATAGACGTTTTCGCTGAGCACGCGGTTTTCGTCGGAATCGGTCGAGTAGTAGTTGTCGAACGAAATGCCGAAGTTGTCGAAATCTCGCTTGTGCTCCTGCCACACGCGCTCGATCAGCTGCTTCGGCGTCAGACCTTCTTTTTCCGCGCGCAGCATGACCGGGGTGCCGTGGGTGTCGTCGGCGCCCACGTAGTAGACCTCGTGGCCGTGCATTCGCAGCGCCCGGACCCAGATGTCCGTCTGGATATATTCGACCAGATGGCCGATATGAATCTGCCCGTTCGCATACGGAAGGGCCGACGTGACGAGAATCTGGCGACGGCCGGACGGCGCGCCTGCGGTGAGATCGGTGGCGGGTGCTGACATAAGGATCGGGGGTGCCTGCGGTGGGACGAAACGAGGATTTTAGCAGGGCGCAAGCCCGGCGCGGCGCGCGCGGCGGCAGGCGGGACGGGCAGGGCGGTGCAGGGTGCTGGAGATGCAGGGTACTGGAGATGCCGCGGGCCCGAAGCGTCGGACAAACACGAATCGAGCGGGCAAAAAAAACCGGGGTTTGATCAACCCCGGAGCAACAACGACAAGAGGAGAATGGTGACGTGGCGGCTTCGCCAACCACGTACCGTAAAGAGAGACCGCGGATTTCCGGCAGAGTTCGAAATTTTTTTCGCTTCGTCAGGAAACCCGTCCGGCGGCGCGTGGAACCCGGCCGCCGGGCGGTTCGGGCGCGCAGCCCGCTCAGGCCGGCTGCTCCCGGTTCTCCGGACTTGCTGTTATTGCGTGGCGTGCTGGGCGGTCGCGCGCAGATAGATTTCCACCCGACGGTTCGCCGCGCGGCCGGCTTCGGTGTTGTTGTCCGCGATCGGCTGGCTCGGGCCCATGCCGGTGGCCGACAGGCGCTGCGGTGCGATACCGCGCTGGGCCAGGAAGCCGGTCACGCTTTGCGCGCGGTTGACCGACAGCGTCTGGTTATATTGCGCGGAGCCGGTGCTGTCGGTATGGCCGACCACCGATGCGACGATTTCCGGGTTCTGCTGCATCGTTTGCGCGAGCTGGTCGAGCACCGGTGCGAACGACGGCTTGATCGCGTAGCTGCTGGTGTCGAACGTGACCGAGCTCGGGATGTTCAGCTTGAGCGAGCCGTCCGGCTGCTCGGTGATCTGCGTGCCGGTGCCCTTGGTCGCGCCCGACATGCGATTGCGGATGTTTTCCCAGTTGTAGCCGGTCACGCCGCCGACCGCCGCGCCGACGCCCGCGCCGATTGCCGCGCCTTTGCCGCCGCCGAAGATGGCGCCCAGCGCCGCGCCGGTGCCCGCACCCACGCCGGTGCCGACTGCCGTATTGGTGCCTTGTTGGGTCGCGCAACCTGCCAGAAACGAGCCGGCAATAGCGAACACGGCGACGCGAGTCATGATTTTTGCATTCATTTTTCGATCCTCTTGAGTAAAGCGATAAACCAGCGGGTAGCAGTCAATCTATCCAGCGAACGTGACCGTTGTACAGCGAACGACTCGAAAACTTCGGAGCGACGGAAATGCTACGCCTTTCTCCGCGCGGTCCGACAACGAAGAAGGGTCTTCGGGCAGCGGTTGCCGTCAGACACTACAATAATGCCTGAAACCGCAGCGATGCGACCCTTAGGCGTCCCGCCTGCCGGAAGGGTGCACGGCAGGTCTGATTTAAGCAACGCTGCATAACAATTTCTTTCAAATTCCGCCGCGTGGCCGATCCGGTAACCGCATCGCACCGCGCCGCACGTCTTCCCCACGGAGTCTCAATGAGTATCGATCGGGCTTTGGTCGACGCCGCTCTCGCGGCCGTCACTGACCCCAACACCGGCACGTCCTACGCGGGCGCGAAAAACATCCGCAACGTGGCCGTCGACGGCGACACCGTGAGCCTGCAGGTGGTGCTCGGCTACCCGGCGAAAAGCCAGTTCGACGCGGTCCGTCAGCGCTTCGACGCCGCGTTGCGCGCGGTGCCGGGCGTGGCCGGCGCGCGCGTCGAGGTCTCGCAGCAGATCGCCGCGCACACGGTGCAGCCGGGTGTGAAGCTGCTGCCGAACGTGAAGAACATCGTCGCGGTCGCGTCCGGCAAGGGCGGGGTCGGCAAGAGCACGACCGCCGTCAATCTCGCGCTCGCGCTGGCGAGCGAGGGCGCGTCGGTCGGCATTCTGGATGCGGACATCTACGGCCCGTCGCTGCCTACCATGCTCGGCATCGTCGGCCGTCCGGAGTCGCCGGACGACAAGTCGATGAACCCGATGAGCGGCCACGGCGTGCAGGCCAATTCGATCGGCTTCCTGATCGAGCAGGACAATCCGATGGTGTGGCGCGGCCCGATGGCGACCTCGGCGCTCGAGCAGCTGCTGCGCCAGACCAACTGGCACGACCTCGACTACCTGATCGTCGACATGCCGCCGGGCACCGGCGATATCCAGCTGACGCTCGCGCAGCGCGTGCCGGTGACCGGCGCGGTGATCGTCACGACGCCGCAGGACATCGCGCTGCTCGACGCGAAGAAGGGGCTCAAGATGTTCGAGAAGGTCGGCATTCCGATCCTCGGCATCGTCGAGAACATGGGCCTGCATATCTGCACGAACTGCGGCCATGCCGAGCATATCTTCGGCGCCGGCGGGGGCGAGCGGATGGGCAAGGAATACGGCGTCGACGTGCTGGGCAGCCTGCCGCTCGACATCAGGATCCGCGAGCAGGCCGACTCGGGCAAGCCGACCGTCGCGGCCGACCCGAACGGGCCGATCGCCGAAATCTACCGGTCGATCGCGCGCAAGGTCGCGATCCACATCGCCGAGCGCGCGCGCGACATGAGTTCGAAGTTTCCGAACATCGTCGTGCAGAACACCTGAGCGGCATTCGTACGGGTTCCCGCACGAGCCCCCGCGAGTCCATCTGCATAAAGGATCCGCGGGGCTTCGCGGGCCTCTTTTTGCGCGTGCTCTCGCGGTATCATGTCGACTTCACAGGTTCGGCTCGGCGGCCGCAGGGGCGGCTGCCAGGCCGGCAAGAGGATCGCATGGGAAAACGAATCGACGGGCAGGCGGTGCATGCGTTCATCGTTCTGACTGCCGGCTGCGTATTACTGAGCGGCTGCGGCGTATTCCTGAGACCACAGGAAAAGCGCGCCGACGCGCAGTTGCTGCCCACCGTGGGCAATCAGGCGCACGGCCTCGTGAGCTTCATCGAGCGCTCGGACGGCGTGCAGGTTACCTACAATCTCGCGGGCCTGCCGCCCAATAGCGACCACGCGTTGCAGGTCCACGAGCGCGGCGACTGCAATGCCGCCGACGGCTCCAGCGCCGGCCCGGTGTTTTCGCCGGCCGCCGAGCGCCTGAAAGCGGGCGCCCGCGTCGAGGGCGATCTGGGCAATATCCACGCGGATGCGAATGGGGTGGCGACCGGCTTCATCGTTGCGCCCGACGTCTCGCTCGACGGCATCCGCTCGGTGTTGCAGCGCGCGGTCCTGCTGCATCACGACGCCACCGACCCCTATGCGTATCCGCAGCACGGCGCCGGCGTCGCGCTGGCGTGCGGTGTGATCCGCCAGCAGTGAGCGCCACGACGGCCGCCGCCGCTCGCGGCACAGCAGGCCGCACTATCGGCGGCAGCATTCTCGTGATCGCGTAAAATAAGCGCCTTCGCCGGCCGGCCGGGCGCTGGCCGCGCGTTTTTCACCCCATCAGTTATTCACGTCGAGCAGCGTTCACCTATGACCATCAAATCCGACAAGTGGATCCGGCGCATGGCCGAGTCGCACAAAATGATCGAGCCGTTCGCGCCCGATCAGGTTCGCGTCTCCGAGGACGGCCGGAAGATTGTCAGCTACGGCACCTCGAGCTACGGCTACGACATCCGCTGCGCCGACGAATTCAAGATCTTCACCAACATCAATTCGACGATCGTCGATCCGAAGAACTTCGACGAAAAATCGTTTGTCGATTTCAAGGGCGACGTCTGCATCATTCCGCCGAACTCGTTCGCGCTCGCGCGCACGGTCGAGTATTTCCGCATCCCGCGCAGCGTGCTGACCGTGTGCCTCGGCAAGTCGACCTATGCGCGCTGCGGGATCATCGTCAACGTGACGCCGTTCGAGCCGGAATGGGAAGGCCACGTGACGCTCGAATTCTCGAATACGACACCTTTGCCTGCGAAGATCTACGCGAACGAAGGCGTCGCCCAGGTGCTGTTTTTCGAAAGCGACGAGATTTGTGAAACGTCGTACGCGGATCGCGGCGGCAAATATCAAGGTCAGCACGGCGTCACGTTGCCGAAAACGTGACGTTCGCAGCGTCCTGACCCATCAGCTATTCGGGTGACCGCTGCGCTTACGACATAACGCAGCGGTCGTTTTCTTTCTGGAGAATCGCCCATGAAGTTTCGTTTTCCCGTCGTCATCATCGACGAAGATTTCCGCTCCGAGAACATCTCGGGTTCCGGCATCCGGGCGCTCGCCGAAGCCATCGAGAAAGAAGGCGCGGAAGTGCTCGGGTTGACGAGCTACGGCGATCTGACCTCGTTCGCGCAGCAGTCGAGCCGCGCATCGTGCTTCATCCTGTCGATCGACGACGACGAACTGCTGCCGTACGTCGATAACGTGGTGGTCGAGGGCGAGACGCCGGAACTGGCGGCCGCGATCGTCGCGCTGCGCGCGTTCGTGACCGAAGTGCGCCGCCGCAACGCCGACATCCCGATCTTCCTGTACGGCGAGACGCGCACCTCGCGTCATCTGCCCAACGACATCCTGCGCGAACTGCACGGCTTCATCCACATGTTCGAGGACACGCCGGAGTTCGTCGCGCGCCACATCATCCGCGAGGCGAAGGTCTATCTCGACTCGCTCGCGCCGCCGTTCTTCAAGGAACTGGTGCAGTACGCGGAAGAGGGGTCGTACTCGTGGCACTGCCCGGGCCACTCGGGCGGCGTCGCGTTCCTGAAGAGCCCGCTCGGCCAGATGTTCCACCAGTTCTTCGGCGAGAACATGCTGCGCGCGGACGTCTGCAACGCGGTCGACGAACTCGGCCAGCTGCTCGACCACACCGGTCCGGTGGCGGCCTCGGAGCGCAACGCCGCGCGCATCTTCAGCGCCGACCATGTGTTCTTCGTGACCAACGGCACCTCGACGTCGAACAAGATCGTCTGGCACGGCACGGTTGCGCCGGGCGACATCGTGCTGGTCGACCGCAATTGCCACAAGTCGATCCTGCACGCGATCACGATGACCGGCGCGATTCCGGTGTTCCTCACGCCGACGCGCAACAACTTCGGCATCATCGGCCCGATCCCGCGCAGCGAGTTCGAGCCGGAAAACATCCGCAAGAAGATCGAGGCGAACCCGTTCGCGCGCGAGGCGCTCGCAAAGAATCCGAACCTGAAGCCGCGCATCCTGACCATCACGCAAAGCACGTACGACGGCGTGGTCTACAACGTCGAGATGATCAAGGAAATGCTGGGCGAGTGGCTCGACACGCTGCACTTCGACGAAGCGTGGCTGCCGCACGCCGAATTCCACGAGTTCTATCAGGACATGCACGCGATCGGCGCGGGCCGTCCGCGCATCGGCGCGATGATCTACGCGACGCATTCCACCCATAAGCTGCTGGCCGGCATCTCGCAGGCCTCGCAGATCGTCGTGCAGGATTCGAAGAACAGCCGCTTCGACAAGCATCGCTTCAACGAAGCGTATCTGATGCATACGTCGACCAGCCCGCAGTACGCGATCATCGCGTCGTGCGACGTCGCCGCGGCGATGATGGAGGCGCCGGGCGGCACCGCGCTGGTGGAGGAATCGATTGCGGAGGCGCTCGACTTCCGCCGCGCGATGAGCAAGGTCGACGCCGAATACGGCGACGACTGGTTCTTCAAGGTCTGGGGCCCGGACCAGTTCGCGGAAGAGGGCATCGGTTCGCGCGACGACTGGATGCTGCGCCCGGACGACGCGTGGCACGGCTTCGGCCCGCTCGCCGAAGGCTTCAACATGCTCGACCCGATCAAGGCGACGATCGTCACGCCGGGTCTGGACATGGACGGCGGCTTCGGCGAAACCGGCATTCCGGCCGCGATCGTCACGAAGTACCTGGCCGAGCACGGCATCATCGTCGAGAAGACCGGCCTGTACTCGTTCTTCATCATGTTCACGATCGGCATCACGAAGGGCCGCTGGAACTCGATGGTGACCGAGCTGCAGCAGTTCAAGGACGACTACGACAACAACCAGCCGCTGTGGCGCGTGCTGCCCGAGTTCGTGTCGCATCATCCGATGTACGAGCGCGTCGGTCTGCGCGATCTGTGCCAGCAGATCCACAGCGTCTATCGCGCGAACGACATCGCCCGTCTGACGACCGAGATGTACCTGTCCAGCATGGAGCCGGCGATGAAGCCGTCCGATGCGTTCGCGAAGCTCGCGCACCGGGAGATCGACCGGGTACCGATCGACGAACTCGAAGGCCGCGTCACGTCGATCCTGTTGACGCCGTATCCGCCGGGCATCCCGCTGCTGATTCCGGGCGAGCGTTTCAACAAGACCATCGTCAACTACCTGCGTTTCGCGCGCGAGTTCAACGAGCGGTTCCCGGGCTTCCATACGGATATCCACGGGCTGGTCGGCGAAATGATCAACGGCCGCATCGAGTACTTCGTCGATTGCGTGCGCGTCTGACAATGCGGCAAGCGAAGTTCCTGGCAGGCGTTCCTGCTGGCTGGCGGCGCGGGGCCCGTGTGCTGGCCGTCGCGCTGGCGGCCGGCGGCGCGCTGCTGACCGGCGCGTGGCCGTCGGCCGCGCGCGCGGAAGTGGCCGCCGCCGATCCGATCGACGCGTCGATGCGCGCGTGTCTCGCGCGCTCCGACATGTCGACGACGATGGGGCAGGTGCAGTGCATGGACAACGCGCGGATCGCGTGGAAGGCCGCCGCCGACAGCGCGTTCCAGCAGCTGGAATCGAAGTTGCCGCCGACGCGGCGCCGGCTGTGGCAGAAGGGCCAGGCGAGCTGGCTCGCGTGGCGCGATGCGGAAAAGCTGCTGCTCGCCGCGGTGTTCGCGACGACCCAGGGCTCGATGTACGTGCTGGCCGAAGCCGATATGCAGTTGCAGCCGGTGCGCGACCGCGCGCTGGTGCTGCGCAGCGCGCTCGCCGCCGTGGGCGGGCCGGCGCCGCGCCGGCCGCGCGCATGCAACGCCGATGCGCGCTGCGAACACGCGATGTTCGATCTGAACCGCTACTACCGCGTGCTCAATACAAGGATGCCGCCGCCGGCGCGGCCCACGCTGGGGCGCGCGCAACGCGCGTGGCGCGCGTATCTGGATGCATCGACGCCGCTCGTCGACGAGCGCGGACGGATCGACATCATCGGCGCGCGCGTCGCGACGGTCAAACGGCTGTCGGAGACGGTCGGCAACCACTGAGCGCGGCGCCGGCATAGCGCCGGCAGGGCAGCGGCATTTGCGCCCTGCGCACCCGCTCTCTCAATCCAGCTGATAGCTCTCTTCCCGCGGTTGCGGCACCGCAACCGCTGGCTCGCCGCGCAGATCGCGCATCGCATCCTCGATCATCGCCGACATCGTGCTCAGCGCGAGGTCGTTGTCGTCGGTGCCGAACGGCTCTTCGAGTTGCGACGCGATCGCTTCGTGCGCCATGAACGTGTACGCGACGAACACCGCGAACACCGGCGTAAAAACTCCGATGCTGTCGACCAGCCCGAACGGCAGCGACGCGCAGAAAAAATACACGGTGCGGTGAATCATCACCGAGTACGCAAACGGCAGCGGCGTCGACGCGATCCGTTCACAGCCGCCGATCACATCCGACAGACCGTTCAGATTGCGGTCGAAAGCCAGTACGCCGAACGAATCGAGCGCGCCCGCGCGGGCCTGGCGCTGCACCCATTCGCCCAGGCACAGCATCAGCGTGGCCGGCTTGTAGCGTGACGCGTTCACGCGCTCGAACAGCGCGGCGGGCAGATGCGCGGCGAGGTCGTCGCGCGGATCGGTCTTGCGCAGTTGATGGCGCAGCGCATGCGGCAGCGCGCTCAACAGCGCGAGAAATTCGGCGAGTTCCTGGTTGGGCAGCTCGCGCCCCGGCAGCGTCAGCGTCAGTGCCTGGCGCGTCAGCGAGCGCGACTCGTTCAGCAATTGCCCCCACAGCTTGCGCGCTTCCCACCAGCGGTCGTAACTCGCGTTGTTGCGAAAGCCGAGAAACACCGCGAGCGCGATGCCGATCAGCGAAAACGGCGCGGTCGTGTTCAGGTTCAGCGTGACCGGCAGCAGATGATCGTGCGCGGCGAGCGCGACGATCGCGATGCAGAAGATCAGGAACAGCCGCGGCAGCAACTGCGGCAATACCGAGCCGCGCCACGCGAGCAGCATGCGGAACCAGTGGAGATGCGGGCGGATGATCATGGCGCGGAGCGGGTGACGGGCGACAGGGCTTCTATTATCGAACGGCTGCGCGCATAAAGAAAACCCGCGCGGCGCGCTCCGAAGCCGAAGCACACCGCGCGGGTCGATCCGTCTACCGCCAGCGGTTCCAGCCGCGCCGTCGGCCGCGTGATCAGTCGCCCGATCCGCCGCCCGCTCAGTCGCGCGCCGACGAAGCCGCGCCGTGGCTCAGCCAGTCGAGCACCGCGGTCGCGTCGTCGTCCGCGCCTTCGCGCGCGCGCTCGACCGTCTCGGCCACGTCGTCGCTCGGCACCGCGCGGCGAATCGCGACGCCGACCGCCAGGATGTCGATCATTACCAGATGCAGGATGCGCGAGATCATCGACAGCTGCGACTCGCGAATCTCGATGTGATCGGTCTCCAGCGCGACGGTCGCGCGCTTGGCGAGCGGCGTGTTGCTCGAGGTGATCGCGATCACCTTCGCGCCGGCCTGCATTGCGACGTCGAGCACGCGCAGCAGTTCGGGCGCGCGGCCCGACTTCGACACCGCGACGATCACGTCGCCCTTGCCGAGCAGCGCGGCGGAGGCCGCCTGCATGTACAGGTCGCCGTAAGCAATCGTCGGGATGCCGAAGCGGAAGAACTTGTAGTGCGCGTCCTGCGCGACGATGTTCGAATTGCCGAGCCCATAGAACTCGATCCGGCGCGCGCCGTTCAGCAGATCGATCGCGCGTTCCACGTGCTCGAAGTTCAGATGCTCGCGCAACTGCAGGATCGCCGACACGGTGTTGTCGAGCACCTTCGCGCCGAAGTCGGTCGCGGTGTCGCCCAGATGCACCTGGCTGTGGCTGACCGGAATCGTGCCGGTCAGGCCGGTCGCGAGCTTCAGCTTGAAGTCCGACAGCCCCTGGCAGCCGAGCGAGCGGCAGAAGCGGATCACGGTCGGCTGGCTGACGTCGGCCTTGCGGGCGATATCGACGATCGGATCGTTGATGATCGAGCGCGGATGGTTCAGCGCGAGATCGGCGACGCGGCGCTCGGCCGGCGTCAGCGCATCGCGCATCTGGCGAATCCGCTCGAACACCGCCGACGAGCTGCCGCCCGCGCGATTCGACAGCTGCTCGGCGAGGATCGCCGAGACGCCGAGAAAGGCCGGATATTCGGCGGTGATCACATAGGTCGGCACGTTCTGCAGGTACGGCTCGAAGCGGCCCTTCGCCTCGAAGCGCTTGCGAAACGACGAGCGCGCGAAGAATTCGCCGAGCCGCGGCACCACGCCGCCGCCGATATAAATGCCGCCGAGCGCGCCGAGCGTGACCGCGATATTGCCGGCGAAGGTGCCGAGAATTCCGCAGAACACGTCGACCGATTCGGCCGCGAGCGGCTCGCCGTCGAGCGCGCGCTTGACCACTTCGATCGTGTCGACGTTGGCCGCCACGCGCTTCTTGTCGCGGCCCGCGAGCGCGCGATAGATCACTTCGATGCCGGGACCGGCGGCGACCCGTTCGAACGACACGTGCGACCACTTCTTGCGCGCGTACTGCAGCACGATGTCTTCGCGCTCGTCGGCCGGCGCGAAGGTCGCGTGGCCGCCTTCGCTGCCGAGCGCGATCCAGCGGTCGTCGGCGGGGATCAGGCCGGACACGCCCATGCCGGTGCCGGGGCCGAGCAAACCGATCACGCTGTTGGGCCGGCGGGTGCCGCCGCCGACCTGCACGCGCTGCGCGTCGGTCAGACCCGGCAGCGCCATCGCGAGCGCGGTGAAGTCGTTGACGACCAGCAGCGTATCGAAGCCGAGCGCGCGGCGCGTCGCTTCGATCGAGAAGGTCCAGTCGTGATTGGTCATGCTGACCTGGTCGCCGTCGACCGGGTTCGCGATCGCGATCGCCGCGTGATTGACGCGGCCGATCTTGTTGTCCTTCAGATACTTCTTGATGACGTCGGCGACACTCGGATAATCCGCGCACGGATAGACCTGCACCGAGCCGATTTCGCCGGGGCCGGTCTCGAGCGCGAAACGCGCGTTGGTGCCGCCGATGTCGGCCAGCAGCCTCGGTCCGTCGGCGTGCTGCCCCGCGCCCGGGACAGCCTTAGTTTGCACACCAGTAGACATCGAGTCTCACTCCCTTGTCGGTTGCCAACTGCGAGATGGCATTTTTTTGTGGCGAAGCGGCGGCTGCGTTGAGCACGTCCAGCTTGCGCGGTCCTGCGATCAGCAGAAACAGATGTTTGATTTCCTTCAGCGCGGACAGCGACCAGCTGATACGCGCATGCGGCGCCGCGCCCGGATGCACGGCGACGAAGCGCTCGCGCGTGGTGATCGCGTGATCCCATTCGGGCGCGTCGGCGAAGATTGATGCGGTGTGGCCGTCCTCGCCCATGCCGAGCACCGCGACGTCGGGCGCCGCGGCAAAGCGCGGGTCGGCGTTCAGCGCGGCGACGTGCGCGTCGAGCGGCTGGCTGAAGTCGACCAGCGGCCAGAAGGTCGCGTCTTTGGCCGCGTTCTGCAGCAGCGTCGCGTGCGCGAATTGCGCATTGCTCGCGCTGTCGGTGTCGGGCACCCAGCGGTCGTCGACCAGCGTGACCGCGATCCGCGGCCAGTCGAACGCTTGCGTGGATAGCGTTTGCAGGAACGGTCGCGGGCTGCTGCCGCCGGACACGGCCAGTAGCGCCGGGCGTGTCTGCGCGGCGGCCTGTGCGGCCAGCGACGCATGTAACGCGTCGCCCACCGCCTGCGCCAGCGCGTCGGATTGGGCGCGCTGGTCGTCGAAAGCGTGAAGCTCGATCACTTCTCCTCCGTGCTGCATTCTTGTTAGATGTGCGCAATCAGCGCTGCTGCTCGCGCGCGGTCAACCAGTCAATTCTCTTCTTCGAGCCAGCAGGTGCCGTGCTGCGCGAGCATCGCGCTCGCCGCGGCCGGTCCCCACGTTCCCGCCGCGTATGGCTTGGGCGGCTTGTGCGACGCCTGCCATTCGTTCAGGATCGGCTCGACCCAGCGCCATGCGGCTTCCTGCTCGTCGCGCCGCACGAACAGCGCGAGGCGGCCGTGAATCACGTCGAGCAGCAGCCGTTGATAAGCCTCCATCTGGCCTTCGCGGAAGAACTGGTCGAACGCGAGGTCCAGATGCACGCTGGCAAGGTTCATCCCTTCGCCGGGCTGCTTGGCGAGGCAGTACAAACGGATCGTCTCGTTCGGCTGCAGCCGGATCACCAGCCGGTTCGCGCCGGCGCGCAACGCCGACGCGCCGAGCGCCGAATGCGGCACTGGGCGGAAGTTGACGACGATCTCGGCGACCCGGTCGGCGAGCCGCTTGCCGGTGCGCAGGAAAAACGGCACGCCGGCCCAGCGCCAGTTCTCGATTTCGACCTTCAGCGCGACGAAGGTTTCGGTCGTGCTATCCGGCTTCACGCCATGCTCGGTCGCATAGGCGGGCACCGGGGTGCCGCGGATCACGCCCGCATGATACTGGCCGCGCACCGCGACCTTGCCGATTTCCAGCGGATCGATCGGCTTGAGCGCGCGCAGCACGCGCAGCTTTTCGTCGCGCACCGAGTCCGAATCCATCGAGTGGGGTGGTTCCATCGCGACGATCGACAGCAGCTGCAACAGGTGGTTCTGCACCATGTCGCGCAGCGCGCCGGTATTGTCGTAGAAATCGCCGCGCGCTTCGACGCCGAGTTCCTCGGCGATCGTGATCTGGATGCTCTCGACCCATTCGCGGCGCCACAGCGGCTCGAACAGCGCATTGCCGAAGCGCAGCGCGAGCAGGTTCTGCACCGGCTCCTTGCCCAGGTAATGGTCGATCCGGTAGATCTGCTCTTCCGCGAAGATTTCGCCGACTGCGTCGTTGATCGCGTTCGACGACTTCAAATCGTAGCCGAGCGGTTTTTCGAGCACGATGCGCGCGTTCGTATTGAGTCCGACCGCGGCGAGCGCGCGGCAGATCGGCACGAACAGCGACGGCCCGGTCGCCAGGTAGAACACCCGGATGCCCGGCAGGTCCCGCAGCGCGTCGCGCAGCAGCGCGAAGTCGTCCGGTTGGCCCAGATCGATCTTCACGAACTCGATGCGCGCGAGGAAGCTTTCCCACGCGCTCTGGTCGAGTCCCTTCTTCGACACGTGCGGTTTCACGTGTTCGTCGACCCATTGCAGGTACTCGCCGCGATCCGCGACGTGCCGTGCGACCGCGACGATCTTGCCGGTCTCGGCGAGCATGCCGGGAGCACGATGGGCCTCGAACAGCGCGGGCAGGATCTTGCGCATCGACAGATCGCCGGTGCCGCCGAACAGAACAAAAGTGAAGCTTGAATCGGTTTGCATGAGTCTCCGTCGATGTCCTGAGGGGCCGCCGAGCCGACTGGACACTGAACGCGCAGCGACCGTGAAGAGCGACCGTAGTCCGATAAAATATTTTTTGACACTGAATTGTAGTTTAACTACAATCCAAATCAAGAGGTAACGCTAATTCGATCAAAAAAGCGTGCGCTGGTCAGACCGAACGCACGTTGCCCGCGACCTGGAGTACGGGCCGGAACCGGGTTGGCGTATGAGGCACCTCGAGTCTGCCGCGCGAAGCGGGCAGGCAAAAATCAAAAGAGGAGACAGTCAGTTGCATCCCGAACCACTCACCTCTTGAGCGTCCAGCGGCCGGACATCGGTCCGCCGGCACATGCCCTCGCGCATGCGCCCGACCGTGCTCGATCGCCCAGTGTTTTGCCTGTTTGAACCAACCACAGCACCCTGGCGACATCAGGGGCCATTCGTTTTTTTGTTCAGGTGTCTGGAGGAGATAAGCAATGAAATTTCGCGCGATCATGGGCGCTCTGTGCGCTGCGGGTCTGATGTGTGGCGTGTCGGCCGTGCAGGCCGCGGAGTCGATCGAAGTGCTGCACTGGTGGACTTCGGGCGGTGAATCGAAGGCCGTCGGCGTCCTCAAGGACGACATGACCAAGCAGGGCTACACGTGGAAGGACTTCGCGGTTGCGGGCGGCGCGGGCGCTGCTGCAATGACCGCACTGAAGACCCAGGTGATCTCGGGCAACGCCCCGAGCGCCGCGCAGATCAAAGGTCCGCTGATCCAGGACTGGGCTTCGCAGGGCGTGCTGGTGCCGATCGACCCGGTCACCGGCGACTGGAAGAAGAACCTGCCGCCGGAAATCGACAAGATCATGCACGCGGATGGCCACTATGTTGGCGCACCGTTCGGCGTGCACCGCGTGAACTGGCTGTACATCAACAAGGCGGCACTGGACAAGGCAGGCGGCAAGGTGCCGACCACGTGGGCTGAGTTCTTCGCGGTGGCCGACAAGATGAAGGCCGCCGGCATCCAGCCGATCGCGATGGGCGGCCAGCCGTGGCAAGACCTGACGCTGTGGGAAGACGTGGTGCTGTCGCAAGGCGCGGACTTCTACAAGAAGGCGCTGGTCGACCTGGACGAGAAGACGCTGACCTCGGAAAAGATGGTTCAGGTGTTCGACACGGTCCGCAAGATCCAGGGTTACTTCGACGCGGGCCGCACCGGCCGTGACTGGAACCTCGCAACCGCGATGGTCATCAACGGCAAGGCCGGCATGCAGTTCATGGGCGACTGGGCGAAGGGCGAATTCACCAACGCCGGCAAGAAGTCGGGCAGCGACTTCATCTGCGCGGTCGTGCCGGGTACCGAGAAGGCCTACACGTTCAACGTCGACTCGTTCGTGTTCTTCCAGCAGAAGGGCCAGAAGGCAGCCACGCCGGGCCAGCTCGCACTCGCGAAGACGATCATGACGCCCGAGTTCCAGGAACAGTTCAGCCTGTACAAAGGCTCGATCCCGGTGCGCCTGGGCGTGCCGATGGACAAGTTCGACGATTGCGCGAAGAAGTCGTACGCGGATGAGCAGGTCGCGATCAAGGCCGGCGGTTATGTGCCGTCGCTCGCGCACGGCATGGCTCAGCCGGATGCGGCAGCCGGCGCGATCTCCGACGTCGTCACGAAGTTCATGAACTCGCAGCAGGATTCGAAGACCGCGGTTCAGGCCCTCGCGAAGGCAGCGAAGACGAAGTAACGCAGTCACCGAAGCGTTGCGCCCGGCGTTCGATGTAGCACGCGCCGGGCGTGTCCTTCGGGCCGCCTCGCGTGGACCCTCGCGATTGCCGCGCGCTGTTGCGCGCCCGCTCGCGAGGTTCGACGCGAGGCGGCGCGAGCCAGGTTTCATGAAGTCACATCCAGGCCGTCGGGCCCGCGCGCGATCCGCACACGAAGCGCCCCACGGTACAGTTTCAGCAGGAGTCGAGTAGTGACTGCTTCCATCAGCGGGAACGGCAAAACGGCTGCCGTCACCCGCCGCGCGTCGCCCATGGCGGCCCTTGCCGATCGCTATATCCCGAAGCTGGTGCTCGCGCCCAGCGTCATCATCAGTCTGATTTTCGTGTATGGCTTTATCGCCATCACCGGCTATCTGTCGCTGTCCACCTCGCGGCTGATGCCGCGCTGGGAGTTCGCCGGTCTCGACCGCTATCGCGAACTGTTCGACAACGACGTGTTCTGGACCTCGGCCGCCAATCTGGGCTGGTTCGGCATTCCGTTCATCGCGATCTGTATCGGCCTCGGCCTCTTTCTCGCGATTCTGCTCGATCAGCAGATCCGTAACGAAGGCGCGCTGCGCGCGGTGTTCCTGTACCCGATGGCGCTGTCGTTCATCGTCACCGGTACCGCGTGGCAGTGGATTCTGACGCCGAGCATCGGCATCGAGAAGGTGTTTCACGACTGGGGCTGGACGAGCTTCTCGTTCAACTGGCTCGGCGACCCGGACCGGGCGATCTTCTGCGTCGTGATCGCGGCCGTGTGGCAATCCACCGGCTTCGTGATGGCGCTGTTCCTCGCCGGTTTGCGCGGCGTCGACGGCGAAATCTTCAAGGCTGCGCAGATGGACGGCGCGGGCTTGCCGACCATCTATCGCAAGATCGTGATTCCGAGCATGCGGCCGGTGTTCTTCTCCGTGCTGCTGATTCTTTGCCACATCACCATCAAGACCTTCGACCTCGTCGTCGCGCTGACCGCCGGCGGTCCGGGCACGTCGTCGTCGCTGCCGGCCATCTTCATGTACACGTTTTCGTTCAATCGCGGACAGCTCGGCGTCGGCGCGGCATCGTCGATCATGATGCTCGCCACCGTGGTGGCCGTGCTCGTGCCGCTGATGTATCTGGAATCGAGGAGCACCCGCAATGCAGCCTAAGATGACGATCAGCCGTGCCGTCATTTACGCGGCCCTGATCCTGTTCGCCCTCTACTTCCTGTTCCCGCTGTACGTGATGCTGTCGACGTCGTTCAAGGATATCGACCAGCTGCGCACCGGCAACCTGCTGACGCCGCCCACTTCGTGGAGCTTCGCGCCGTGGATCAAGGCATGGAGCGGCGCCTGTACCGGCGTGCGTTGCGACGGCATGCAGCCGTTCTTCATGAACTCGGTGCGGATGGTGATTCCGGCCGTGCTGATCTCGTCGATCATCGGCGCGTTCAACGGCTACGTGCTCACGCACTGGCGCTTCCGCGGCGCCGATCCGATCTTCACGATGCTGCTGGTCGGCTGCTTCATCCCGTTCCAGGCGATCCTGCTGCCGATGGCCCGCTTCGAAGGCATGATGGGCCTCTCGAATACCACGACGGGTCTGGTGCTGGTCCACGTGATCTACGGCATCGCGTTCACCACGATGTTCTTCCGCAACTTCTACGTGAGCATTCCGGCTGAACTCGTGAAGGCCGCGCGGATCGACGGCGCCGGTTTCTTCACGATCTTCACGAAGATCCTGCTGCCGGTATCGCTGCCGATCTTCATGGTGTGTCTGATCTGGCAATTCACGCAGATCTGGAACGACTTCCTGTTCGGTATCGTGTTCTCCGGCGTCGATTCGATGCCGATCACGGTGGCGCTGAACAACCTCGTGAACACCTCGACCGGCGTGAAGGAATACAACGTGGACATGGCCGGCGCGATCATCGCGGCGCTGCCCACCTTGCTCGTCTACATCATCGCCGGACGTTACTTCGTGCGCGGCCTGACGGCCGGTGCCGTGAAGGGCTAAGCGGGTTCAATCAGCAGAGAAGCAGGGGTGTGCCCCTTCCGGCGCGGCGGCGGTTGGTTCAATCGCGCCGCTCTCAGACAGACGTTTTCAGGCAGTACCAGAGACTAGAGGATTCACAGCATGGCAAGCCTTTCCATCCGTGACGTGTACAAGACCTACCCGAACGGGGTGCCGGTTCTGAAGGGTGTCAACATCGACATCGAAGACGGTCAGTTCCTGATTCTGGTCGGCGGCTCGGGCTGCGGTAAGTCGACGCTGCTCAACATGATTGCCGGTCTCGAGACCGTGACCAAGGGCGAGATCCAGATCGACGGCAAGACGGTGAACAACCTGTCGCCGAAAGATCGCGACATCGCGATGGTATTCCAGTCGTACGCGCTGTATCCGTCGATGACGGTGCGCGAAAACATCTCGTTCGGCCTGAACATCCGCAAGGTGCCGAAGCAGGAGCAGACGCAGATCGTCGAGCGCGTGTCCAACACGCTGCAGATCACGCATCTGCTCGACCGCAAGCCGGGTCAGCTGTCCGGCGGCCAGCGCCAGCGCGTCGCGATGGGCCGCGCTCTCGCGCGCGATCCGGTGATGTTCCTGTTCGACGAACCGCTGTCGAACCTCGACGCGAAGCTGCGCATCGAGATGCGTTCGGAAATCAAGCTGCTGCATCAGCGCCTCGGTACGACGATCGTCTACGTGACGCACGACCAGATCGAAGCGATGACGCTCGGCGACCGCATCGCGGTAATGAAGGACGGCATCGTCCAGCAGTTCGGCGCGCCGCAGGAAATTTACGACTCGCCGTCGAACCTGTTCGTCGCGGGCTTCATCGGCGCGCCGCCGATGAACTTCATCGAAGGCAAGCTGGTCGAGCAGGGCTCGGCTGTCGGCATCGAACTCGATACGGGCGTGACGCGCAAGGTGCTGGCGCTGCCGTTCGAAGCGGCGAAGCTGCGCTCGCACGTCGGCAACAAGGTGATTCTCGGCCTGCGTCCGGAGCGCATCACCGACGCGCGCGGCGCGCACGGCGACGATTCGAAACTGCAGCCGGTTGAAGTGAAGGTCGACGTGATCGAGCCGACCGGTCCGGACACGCTGGTGTTCGCGCAGGTCAACGGCAAGCGCATCGTGAGCCGTGTGCACCCGGCGTCGAACCCGCAGCCGGAGAACAACGCGACGCTGCTGTTCGATACGTCGAAGGCGGTGCTGTTCGATCCGAGCAACGAAGAGCGGATCGCGTAAGCGGTGGCTGTTGCGCTCGCTGTAAAAGCGTAGCGAAACGAAGCGAAAACCCCATGCGTTGTAGAGCGCATGGGGTTTTGTTTTTGCGGCGGCGGATTGGCGCGAGATGGGGCGGGCGGCGCGCAGCTCGCGAACGCGCTAGGCCGCCGCTGCCGGCACGCGCAGATCCGGGTTATTGGCCGCCAGCTCGCTGACCCAGTCGATGAATGCGCGCAGCCGCGAACTCAGATTGTGGCGATGCGCGTACAGGATCGACAGCGGCGTGCCGGGGCTGCGGTAATTGCCGAGGATTTCCGTCAGCGCGCCTTGCTCGATCAGCTCGGCGACCATGAAGCGCGACGGCTGGATGATGCCGTGGCCGAGCACCGCGGCGCTGATGTACACGGAGCCGTCGTTGACCGCGAGCGTGCTGTCCATCGAGACCCGTTCGATCTCGCCGTTCACCTCGTACTCGAACGGGAACGTGCGGCCGGTGCGCGCCGATACGTAATTCACCGCGCGATGCTCGGCGAGTTCTTCGAGCGTCTTCGGCGTGCCGTATTTGTCCAGATACGCGGGCGACGCGCAGGTGACGATCCGCGCCACGCCGATGCGTTTGGCGACGAGGCTCGATTCCTCAGGCGTGCCCATCCGGATCACGCAATCGACGCCGTCCTGGATCAGATCGATGTTGCGGTCGGCGAGCCCGAGGCGCACGTCGATCGCCGGGTACTGGCGGTAGAAGTCGTCGAGCGCGGGCAGCAGCAGCGAGCGCGCGAGCGTGCCCGACGTATCGACGCGAATCGTGCCGGCGGGATTTTCGCGCTTGTTCGACAGCGACGACTCGGCGTCGGCGACGTCGGCGAGGATGCGCACGCAGCGCTCGTAGAACGACGCGCCGTCTTCGGTCACGCTGACCTGGCGGGTCGAGCGGTTCAGCAGGCGCACGCCGACGTGTTCCTCGAGCGCCTGGATCGTGCGGCTGACCTTCGCGCGCGGCAGGTCGAGCGATTCCGATACCTTGGTGAAGCTGTTCGCTTCTACCACGCGCGTGAAGATTTCCATCGCTTCGAAACGGTCCATGACGTGCCTTGTGGTGGTGGCCGGGAGGAGGGCGAGGCGGCCTTGCGAGTGGAAGTCTACAGGGACGAAAACGGCTTGTCTCAGAGTGGCTGGCGGGCGGCGTGGCGGCCCTGCGACGCGCGTTGCGGCTGGCGCGGCTCATGGCTCGCGGCTTACGGCTCGCGGCTCGCCGCGTTCAATCGCGATCCGGCGCGCCCAGCGGAAACAGCGGCCGGTACGGCCGCGCCTCATCGACCGCCCGCGCGAACGACGGCCGCGCGAGCAGCCGCTGCCGGTACGCGCGCACGTGCGTGAACGCGGGATCGATCGGATGGGTCCAGTCGGCGTAGAACAGCGACGGCGCGGCGCCGCAGTCGGCGAGGCTGAAGCGTTCGCCGGCCGCCCATTCGCGTTCGGCCATGTGCTGGTCGAGCCATCGGTACGCGGTGTCGAGCAGCGCGCGGGCGTCGGCGACGCCGCGCGGGTCGCGCTCGGTGTCGGCGCGCAGGCTGTCGTACACGATCCGCTGCTGCGGGGTCGATATGTAGTTGTCGAAGAAGCGGTCCAGCGTGCGCACTTCGAGCGCGGCGCGCGGGTCGGCCGGCAACAGCGCAACGGGCCCCGGATACTCAAGGCCCAGATATTCGATGATGATGCTTGCCTCGACCACCGTGCGCTCGCCGTCGACCAGCACCGGGAAGCGTTTGAGCGGCCAGAGCGCGGCGAATTCGGCCATCACCCGCGGGTCGTCGTGCGCGAGCATGCGCATCTCGAACGGCGTGCGGTTTTCGTACAGCGCGATCAGGACTTTCTGGCAGTACGAAGAGAACGGGTGGGCATAAAGCTGCAAGGGCATCGCGATCACCTCTGTGGGTTGCACACTGCGTTGGAACAGCGTCGGCGACAACGCGCCGGCGCGCGTTGCGCGCATTGTCTGTTTACCCGACGACGAATGACCACCGCGAAAATCGACAACCCGGCCCGCTCAGCCCTTCGACTGCGCCCCATGCGCGGGCTGCGCGCCCGGCTGCAGCAGCACGACCACCGCGCCAGCGCCGCCATCGTGCGGGCGCGCCTGACAGAACGCGATCACCTCGGACTTCTGCACCAGCCACGCGCGCACCTTGCCCTTGAGCACCGGCTCCTTGCCGATCGAGCCGAGCCCCTTGCCGTGAATCACGCGCAGGCACCGCAGGCCGCGCTTCACCGATTCGCGGATGAATTCCGCGAGCGCCTCGCGCGCCTCCTCGCGACGCATCCCGTGCAGATCGATCTGCGCCTGCACGATCCAGTCGCCGCGCCGCAGCTTGCGCACGACGTCGCGGCTCACGCCGGGGCGGCAGTACGACAGTGTCTCGTCGGTTTCGAGCAGCACTTCGGGATCGAATTCATCGGAGATCGCTTCGTGCAGCACCGCTTCCTCGTCGAGCAGGGTCTGCACCGGCAACGGCGGCGGCGGATTGCGGGGCAGCGACGCGCGCGGCGGGACCGCCAGCGGCGCGACTTCACCGATTTCGCGACGGAACAGATCGGCGTCGGCGGCCGCTTCGCGCTGCGCCGCTTTGGCCGCTGCCTGCTCGCGCTCGCGGCGTTGCGCATCGCCCTTCAACGCGTCGCGCAACGCGCCGAGACCCGCGAGCCCCGCCGCGCGTTCGAGCCTGGGCGCGGCGGCCGGCGCGGCTGGGGCGGGTGCGGGCCGCGCGGCGGTTTGCGGGCGTTTCGGTTCGTTCGGGTGGGGCTGGTTCTTCGGCATAGCGGCGATACATGCGAAAAAGGTCGATCGGTGGGGTGGGCGCGACGGCGCTGCGAACGCAAAAAAGGCCGCCGGCTTTTCAGCCGCGGCCTTCTCTGGTGTTTCAAACAGCCGGGCAGCGCCCCGCCGTCATTTTACCGTCGCGCGGCGGTTCAACGCTCCGCTTCCGCGCTCATCGCGTGCTCGCCGGCCATCTCGTTGATGGTCTCGAGATAGCGCTGCGCGTCGAGCGCGGCCATACAGCCGGTGCCCGCGCTGGTGATCGCCTGACGGTAGATGTGGTCCTGCACGTCGCCGGCGGCGAACACGCCCGGCACGCTGGTCGCGGTCGCGAAACCGTTCAGGCCGCCCTTCGTGATGATGTAGCCGTTCTTCATCTCGAGCTGGCCTTCGAAGATGTCGGTGTTCGGCTTGTGGCCGATCGCGACGAACACGCCTTGCAGCGCGATGTCGGTCGTTTCGCCCGTTTGCGTGTGCTTGATGCGCAGGCCGGTCACGCCCGACTGGTCGCCGGTCACTTCGTCGAGCACGTGGTTCCACTTGATCTCGACGACGCCTTCCTTCTCCTTCGCGAGCAGGCGGTCGATCAGGATCGGCTCGGCGCGGAACTTGTCGCGGCGATGGATCACGGTCACTTTCTTCGCGATGCCGGCGAGGTACAGCGCTTCCTCGACCGCGGTGTTGCCGCCGCCGATCACGGCGACGTGCTGCTGGCGATAGAAGAAGCCGTCGCAGGTCGCGCAGGCCGACACGCCCTTGCCCATGAACGCTTCTTCCGACGGCAGGCCCAGGTACTGCGCCGACGCGCCGGTCGAAATGATCAGCGAATCACACGTGTATTCGCCCGAATCGCCGATCAGGCGGATCGGCTTTTCGTCGAGCTTGGCCGTATGGATGTGGTCGAAAATGATTTCGGTGTTGAAGCGCTCGGCATGTTCGAGGAAACGCGCCATCAGTTCCGGACCTTGCACGCCATTGGCGTCGGCCGGCCAGTTTTCGACGTCGGTGGTGGTCATCAGCTGGCCGCCCTGCGCGAGACCGGTGACGAGCACCGGCGCCAGGTTGGCGCGCGCCGCGTAGACCGCCGCCGTGTAACCGGCGGGACCGGAACCGAGAATCAGAACCTTGGCGTGTTTCGTTGCAGTAGCGGGCATGATCGAATCCTTGTACGGCGCGCGGTTCGCAACTGCGAAGCCGGGCGGTTTTGAGCTGAAACAGTAGATGGGTGTTAGTGCGCCATTATAAAGGGCGGGGCGGGCGGCTGCGCCATCAAGCTTTCCGATCGCCGCGATAGGGGCGCGGTGCAAGCCGGGCGCGCGGTTAGCCGGCACGGTCGTGGAGCAACGGCCAAGTTACCGTCATTTACAGCCTTGCGCGGGGCGCAGCGTTTACAATAGGCCGGATCGAATTTTCCGGTAGCCCGGAGCGGTCCGCAGCCGCGCGCGGCGCGGCGCCGCATCGCGCTCCCGGCGGCAGTTCGGCCTGAACCGGCTACCCCAGGCAACAGGATCAATGGCAAAAGCTCCTTATTCCGCGACCGCGCAGGCATTGCCGCATCGCATGTCGCGCCTCTTCACCGAAATCCGCTGGATTCTGCAGGTGGCGCTCGGCGTGTTCCTGCTGATGTCCCTCGTCAGCTACAGCAGACACGATCCGAGCTGGACCCATTCCGCGCAAACCGATCACATCGCCAACTGGGCGGGGCGGGTCGGCGCGCGCACGTCGGACGTGATGCTGCTGCTGTTCGGGCTGTCCTCCTACTGGTGGATCGTGCTGCTCGGCCGGCATATTTCCGCCAACTACAAACGCATCACCGGTCACGAAGAGCCGCAGGACGAAGCCGCGCCGCGCGGCGTCAGCTGGCTCGCGGATGCGTTCGCGTTCATGCTGGTACTGCTGTCGTGCAGCGGCATCGAAGCGTTGCGGATGTGGTCGCTCAAAGTGCAACTGCCGGGCAGTATGGGCGGGGTGGTCGGCGACGCGGTCGCGCGCGGCATCTCGCATGCGCTCGGCTTCACCGGCGGCACGCTCGCGCTGCTGCTCGGACTCGGTATCGGCCTGTCGCTGTACTTCCGTTTTTCGTGGCTGTCGGTGGCGGAAAAGGTCGGCGAATCGATCATCTCCGCGGTGACGTTCGCGAAGCTGCGCCGCGAAGCCGGGCGCGATCGCAAGCTCGGCGAAGCGGCCGCGGTCAAGCGCGAGGGCAAGGTCGAGAAGGGCCGCGTGCGGATCGAGGAGCATGAGCCGGTGGTGATCGTGCCGCCGCTCGCCACGCCCGCGAAGTCCGAGCGCGTCGAAAAGGAGCGCCAGGTGCCGCTCTTTACCGATCTGCCCGGCGACTCGACGCTGCCGCCCATTTCGTTGCTCGACCCCGCGCCCGCCGCGCAGGAAACCATCTCCGCGGATACGCTCGAATTCACGTCGCGGCTGATCGAGAAAAAGTTGAAGGACTTCGGCGTCGAAGTCAGCGTGGTCGCCGCGTATCCGGGGCCGGTCGTCACGCGCTACGAGATCGAGCCGGCCACCGGCGTGAAGGGCAGCCAGATCGTCAATCTCGCGAAGGACCTCGCGCGTTCGCTGTCGCTGGTGTCGATCCGCGTGGTCGAAACGATTCCGGGCAAGAACTACATGGCGCTCGAATTGCCGAACCAGCGCCGGCAGACGGTGAGCCTGTCGGAGATTCTCGGCTCGACCGTCTACGCGGATGCCGCGTCGCCGCTCACGATGGGTCTGGGCAAGGACATCGGCGGCAAGCCGGTGTGCGCGGATCTCGCGAAGATGCCGCACCTGCTGGTCGCCGGCACCACCGGTTCGGGCAAGTCGGTCGGTATCAACGCGATGATCCTGTCGCTGCTGTACAAGGCCAGCGCCGAACAGGTGCGGATGATCCTGATCGATCCGAAGATGCTCGAAATGAGCGTCTACGAAGGCATCCCGCATCTGCTGTGTCCGGTCGTCACCGACATGCGCCAGGCCGGTCATGCGCTGAACTGGGCGGTCGCCGAAATGGAGCGCCGCTACAAGCTGATGAGCAAGCTCGGCGTGCGCAACCTCGCCGGCTACAACAACAAGATCGACGAAGCGACCAGGCGCGAAGAGAAGCTGCCCAATCCGTTCAGCCTCACGCCGGACGATCCGGAACCGCTCACGCGTTTGCCGAACATCGTGATCGTGATCGACGAACTGGCCGACCTGATGATGGTCGTCGGCAAGAAGGTCGAAGAGCTGATCGCGCGGATCGCGCAGAAGGCGCGCGCGGCCGGCATCCATCTGATTCTCGCCACCCAGCGGCCGTCGGTCGATGTGATCACCGGCCTGATCAAGGCCAACGTGCCGACGCGGATGGCGTTCCAGGTGTCCTCGAAGATCGACTCGCGCACGATTCTCGACCAGCAGGGCGCGGAGTCGCTGCTCGGCATGGGCGACATGCTGTATCTGCCGCCGGGCAGCGGGTTGCCGGTGCGCGTGCATGGCGCGTTCGTGTCGGACGACGAAGTGCATCGCGTCGTCGACAAGCTCAAGGAACAAGGCGAGCCGAACTACATCGACGGCATTCTCGAAGGCGGCGTGAGCGGCGAGGGCGACGAAGGCTCGGCGGGAACCGCGTCCACCGATGGCGAGTCGGACCCGTTATACGATCAGGCGGTCGACGTGGTGCTGAAGAACCGTCGCGCGTCGATCTCGCTGGTGCAGCGGCATCTGCGCATCGGCTACAACCGGGCGGCCCGTCTGCTCGAACAGATGGAGAATTCGGGCGTGGTGTCGGCGATGTCGTCGAACGGCAATCGCGAGATTCTGGCGCCGGCGCGCGAAGCCGAATAAGCGGCGTTCGTTGCGGCCGCAACGTCCGGCGTTGTGGCTCACCGCCAGGTCGATCCAGATATCGACGCACGCACCGGCCCCGGTTCCGAATTCAATCAACGGAGAAAACCCTATGCAAGCAATCGCGCAGCAGTACGCACGAGAGCGTCAAACCGGCCGTCTCGGCCAGCTCATGCGCCGCGTCGCGCGGGGCGCCGGCAGCGTGGCGATCGGCGCGTCGCTGCTGGTTGCGTCGCACGCATTCGCGAGCGGCACCGAGCAACTGAAGGCATTCGTCGCGCAGGTCCATTCGGCGCACGGCAACTTCGTGCAGCAGGAAGTGCACGCGCCGAGCAAGGCGCAGAACGCGAGCGGCGCGTTGTCCACCGCGAATCCGAACAAGCCGACCACCTCTAGCGGCACGTTCACGTTCGCGCGGCCCGGCAAGTTCATCTGGCAATACGAGAAGCCGTATGCGCAACTGCTGCAGGCCGACGGCGACAAGCTCTACGTGTACGACAAGGACCTGAACCAGGTCACCGTGCGCAGCCTCGGCAACGCGCTCGGCGCGAGTCCCGCGGCGATTCTGTTCGGCAGCAACGATCTCGACAAGAACTTCACACTGCGCGACGCGGGCGTGAAGGCCGGCATCGACTGGCTCGAACTGACGCCGAAGGCGAAGGACACGCAATTCGAGCGCGTCGGCATCGGCTTCAAGGACGGCAATCTCGAAGCGATGGAGTTGCACGACGTGTTCGGCAACGTGACGCTGTTGACGTTCTCCAACATCCAGAAGAATCCGCAATTGCCGGCCAACGCGTTCAAGTTCACGGTCCCGAAAGGCGCGGACGTGATCAACGGCTAGGCGAAGTTGCTGGCGCCGGGTGCCGGCGCTGCAGCGGTGGCCGATCGAACCGCGCTTTCGGGCGCGGTTTTTTTTGCGGGCAGAAAATCCCACTCCAGCAACTCGCGCGATCCTGCAAGCGTAATTGTTTAGTGCGAGACTAAGCGAAATGCGAAGGGCTGCGCCCGTCGTCGACGCGCCTGATTATTTTTAGGCAGCATTCTCTAACAATTTTTTGCTGCAACGCAACAAAATAACGCATACACTGGGGAAGGAGTAGTCGCTTTGAGTGTTTTGCAAAAAGGGGTGAGGCATGTCATGAACACGACTTCGTCACATGAACTGAATGGGTCTGCGTCGCTGCATGTATTCGAGCAGGAAGGCGGATGGCATTGGGGTATTACGGTTCCGCGCTCGCTGGGCAGCGGCTTCAAGGTCGTCGCTTATAGCGACAAAACCTTTATCGATGAGGCCGAAGCCCATCGGGAAGGTAATCAGGCGCTCGAGCGTTTCGCCGATGCGCCGGCCGAGGCATTCGGCCCGCAATAACGCGGATATCGCCAGAAAAACGCCATCCCATTTCCGGGCCTGCTGGCGTAGTCTTCGCAAAAGATCGATCGGTAATAAGTTCATATGCAAAAAGATTGCATATTTAATTGACTTCCGCGAGGTCAAAGGGATAATGACCGTCCCTTTTTTAGACATATCGCGCTTACTTTGACCTTCGCGGAATATGAAACCACGCACGTGTTGAGCGTGGAATTAGATGGCGTGAATTACGCCGGAACGTATCGCGTGATGACGGATACCGTCGTCGTCCACTTCGAAAACGAAACCAGATTCGCTTCCTACGCGCCGAACCGGCCGGAGACCGTCGCCCGCTGGCTGCTGACGGACCTGTGCCGCAAGGTCGAATCGCGCCGGCGCAAAGCGGCGAAGAATTAGCCCGGTATTATTACGGGCGCCGCGGTGTCGGTTATCGCCGGACACTGAATGATTCGGCGAATAAAAAAGACCTGCAAATGCAGGTCTTTTTTGTTTTCAGGCGTCACGCGAACCAGTCGCGTTTAATTCGATGCGCGCTCACGCATACGCGGTTTTGCGCGCCGACACGAACACGAAGTAGCACAGCGCGCCGATCGCGAGCGACGGCAGCGTGGCGCCGAGGTTCGGCAGCCACTGGTTGATCACCTGATACGACGCAATGCCGATCGCCCACGCGACGAACGCGCTCAGATGCCAGCCGCCCGAGAAGCCATAGCGGCCGCGCACGTCGCCGAGCACGGCGGCGTCGATGCGGCGCTTGCGCACGACGAAGTGATCCATCAGCACCACGCCGAACAGCGGCGCGAACACCGAGCCGATCAGCAGCAGGAAGTTCTGATACTTGGCCATCGGCACCAGCAGCGCGATCAGCGTGCACAGCGCACCGAATGCCGCCGACAGCAGCGGCACGCTCGCGCGCGTCCAGAACGTGCCGGTCGACACCGCGGCCGAGTGGATGTCGGCGAATGCGTTGTCGATCTCGTCGATCAGGATCAGCAGCAGCGCGAGGCCGCCGCCGGCCTGCGCGAGCGCGCTCGTCAGCAGCGCATCGCCGCCGCCCGCCGCGAGGCCGTAGACCGCGCCGAGCGCGTAGAACCAGATGTTGGCGATCCCGTAGCCGGCCAGCGTGCCGCGGAAGGTCTCGCCGGCGCGGCGGCCGAAGCGCGTGTAGTCGGCGATCAGCGGCAGCCACGATAGCGGCATCGCGACCACGAGGTCGATCGCGCCGCCGAACGGCATCTCGCCGGTGCCGGGACGCTGCATCATCTCAGCGAGGTTGTGGCGCGCGAGCAGATTCCACGTGAGCCACGCGGCGCCCGCCAGCAGCAGCCAGATGCCCCACTTGCGCAGAAAGCGCCGCACGAACGACAGAGGGCCGCTGATCGCGAGCAGCGTCGCGAGCAGGCCGAAGATCACGGTCCACACGAGCGGCATCGACAGACCGAATGCCTGCTTCGCGAGCGCGTCGGCGGAATCGCGCATCACGATCACTTCGAACGAGCCCCAGCCGACCAGCTGGACCATGTTCAGCACCGCCGGCACCGAGGCGCCGCGCACACCGAGCGTGGGGCGCAGCGACGACATCGCCGCGAGCCCGGTGTCGGTGCCGATCACGCCGGCGAGCGCGAGCAGCACGACGCCGATCACGCTGCCGAGCGCGATCGCGAGCAATGCGTGCGGCAGCGACAGCCCCGGCACCAGCAGCGCGCCCGCCTGCGCGACGAGCAGGCCGATGCCGAGCGAGAACCAGAGCGCGAACGCGTCGCCGGTGCGGAACGCGCGGCGCGCTTCGGGCACCGGCGTGAGCGGCGCGTAGGTGGAGCCGGCATCGCCGGCGACTGAGTCTTGAGCCATCTGAGGTTGTTCCTGTTGGTGTTGCGGTGAATCCGTGCCGGCTCTCGCGCGTACGCGGTCACTGTCATAATGCAGGACGTTGCCCCGCGCCTGCGCGGACCGTGTCCGCCAGCGCCCGGAAAAGCCGGAAAGCCGAGATTATCCCCAAAACGTCATGTTTGAAGAAACCCGTGCCAATGTTCCGCTCGCCGAACGCCTGCGGCCACGCAATATCGACGAAGTGATCGGCCAGACGCATCTGCTCGGCCCGAACAAGCCGCTGCGGGTCGCGTTCGAATCCGGCGAAGCCCATTCGATGATCCTGTGGGGCCCGCCCGGCGTCGGCAAAACCACGCTCGCACGCTTGATGGCCGATGCGTTTCACGCGCAGTTCATCGCGTTGTCGGCGGTGCTGTCGGGTGTGAAGGATATCCGCGAGGCGGTCGAGACCGCGCAGATTCATCGCGCGAACGGCCATCAGACGCTGGTGTTCGTCGACGAGGTGCATCGCTTCAACAAGAGCCAGCAAGACGCGTTCTTGCCGCACGTCGAGTCGGGACTGTTCGTGTTCGTCGGTGCGACGACCGAGAATCCGTCGTTCGAAGTCAACAGCGCATTGCTGTCGCGCGCGGCGGTCTACGTGCTCAAGAGCCTGACCGATGACGAGCAGCGCGAACTGCTCGAGCGCGCGCAACGGGAACTGGGCGGCCTCACGTTCACCGACGAAGCGCGCGCCGCGCTGATCGGTTCCGCCGACGGCGACGGCCGCAAGCTGCTGAACAATCTCGAGATCGTCGCGCGCGCGGCCGCGCAGCAGAAGACCACCGAGATCGACGGTCCGCTGCTCGGCAGCGCGCTGGCGGAAAACCTGCGCCGCTTCGACAAGGGCGGGGACGCATTCTACGACCAGATCAGCGCGCTGCATAAGTCGGTGCGCGGCAGCAACCCGGACGGCGCGCTGTACTGGTTCTGCCGGATGCTCGACGGCGGCGCGGACCCGCGTTATCTCGCGCGCCGCATCGTGCGGATGGCGTGGGAGGACATCGGTCTGGCCGATCCGCGCGCCGCGCGCATCACGCTCGATGCCGCCGAGACCTATGAGCGCCTGGGCACGCCCGAAGGCGAACTGGCGCTCGCGCAGGCGGTCATCTACCTGGCGGTCGCGCCGAAGTCGAATGCCGGCTACAACGCGTACAACGAGGCGCGCCGCTTCGTCGGCAAGGACCAGTCGCGGGCGGTGCCGGTGCATCTGCGCAACGCGCCGACCAGGCTGATGAAGGAACTCGGCTACGGTCACGAGTACCGTTACGCGCACGACGAACCCGATGCGTACGCGGCCGGCGAGACCTATCTGCCGGACGGGATGCGCGAACCGCATTGGTACGAGCCGACCCCGCGCGGGCTCGAAGGCAAGATCGGCGAGAAGCTCGCGCGGCTCGCCGAACTCGATGCGCGCTGGCGCAGCGAGAACAAGCCGAAAAAGGGCTAAGGCCGCAGCGTTGGTTCTCGCCGTGCAGCCGCGCGAGCGCGCGGTGCGCACCGGTGCGGCGGCGCTGCACCGGAGGCCCGTGCCGGTGCGCTAAAATCGCGGTTTCATACAACGAACATCCGTCCCATCCCATGCTCGACATCCAGCTGCTGCGCAAAGACCTCGACGGCGTCGCAAAGCGCCTCGCCGACCGCGGCTATATCCTCGACGTCGCGGCGTTCACCGCGCTCGAAGCGGAACGCCGCGATACCCAGACCCGTACCGAAGAACTGCAGGCGCGCCGCAACAGTCTGTCGAAGCAGATCGGCGCGATGAAAGGGCGGGGCGAAGACACGTCGGCGGTGATGGCCGAAGTCGGCGGTATCGGCGACGAGATGAAGGCGTCGGCGGTCAAGCTCGAAGACATCCAGAAGCGTCTGTCGGATCTGCTGCTCGGCGTGCCGAACCTCGCGCACGAAAGCGTGCCGGTCGGCACCGACGAAACCGGCAACGTCGAAGTGCGCCGCTGGGGCACGCCGCGCCAGTTCGACTTCGAGGTGAAGGATCACGTCGACGTCGGCGCGCCGCTCGGCCTCGATTTCGAAACCGGCGCGAAGCTGTCGGGCGCGCGCTTTACGCTGTTGCGCGGGCAGATTGCGCGGCTGCATCGTGCGCTTGCGCAGTTCATGATCGACACGCACACGCTGCATCATGGCTATACCGAGGTGTACACGCCGTACATCGTCAATCCGGACATTCTGTTCGGCACGGGCCAGCTGCCGAAATTCGCCGACGATATGTTCCGCGTCGAGAAGGGCGGCGACGAGAACACGGTCACGCAGTATCTGATTTCGACGTCGGAAATCTCGCTGACCAACACGGTGCGCGAGAGCATCGTCGAAGCGGGCGAGCTGCCGATCAAGCTGACCGCGCATTCGCCGTGCTTCCGCTCGGAAGCCGGTTCGTATGGCCGCGACACGCGTGGTCTGATCCGTCAGCATCAGTTCGACAAGGTCGAGATGGTGCAGATCGTTGCGCCGGAAAAATCGTACGACGCGCTCGAAGAGATGGTCGGCCATGCGGAGACGATCCTGCAGAAGCTGGAGCTGCCGTATCGCGTGATTACGCTGTGCACCGGCGACATGGGCTTCTCCGCCGCGAAGACCTACGACCTCGAAGTGTGGGTGCCGGCGCAGAACACCTATCGCGAGATTTCGAGCTGCTCGAATACCGAGTCGTTCCAGGCGCGACGGATGCAGGCGCGATATCGCAATGCACAGGGCAAGCCGGAGTTGCTGCATACCCTCAATGGTTCGGGTCTCGCGGTGGGCCGCACGCTGGTCGCCGTGCTCGAGAATTTCCAGAACGCCGATGGCTCGGTGACGGTGCCGGCGGCGCTGCGGCCGTACCTTGGTGGGGTGGAGCGGCTGGAAGTGCCGGCCGCCTGAAACAGTTGCTGGCCCGCGCGCAGACACTGACTGAGTGCCTGCCCGGCAGCGCCGGGTTCCTCTGACGGTGCGGCCACGGGCTTCCAGGTCTGCCAAAAATTTAAAAGTTTTTTCGGCGAGGGGCTTGGAAAACAGAATCGAACTGTTCTATAATCTTTTTCTCCCAAGCAGCGACCCGCTTGGATCCGACAAAGAAGTAAAGTTGGAATACCCGGAAAGGTGGCAGAGTGGTCGAATGTACCTGACTCGAAATCAGGCGTACGGTTTCCCCGTACCGTGGGTTCGAATCCCACCCTTTCCGCCAAAATTCATGAAAAAGCCCCGCAAGTGATTGCGGGGCTTTTTTGTTTTTGGTTGCTTGTACATCGATCCCGTTGGTCCTCGCTGTGGACCAACCTCATGGTCTGCGTGTGCAAGGAGCCGGGAAGCGGCGAGCCCAGAACTTATCTGGCCCACCGCACGGTTATCACCCCACCCGAAACCCCTCCATCACCTCCCTCAACCCCTTCGCCTGATCCGCCAGCGACGCAGCCGCCGCCGCACTTTCCTCAACCAGCGCCGCATTCTGCTGCGTGACCTCGTCCATCTGCGTAATCGCAATTCCCACCTGCTGGATCCCGTCGCTCTGTTCGCGCGACGCCTGCGCGATCTCGCCGACGATGCTCGTCACCCGCGTGATCGCCGCTTCGATCTGCTGCATCGTGCCGCCCGCGTCCTCGACGAGTCCCGCGCCGCGCTCGACCCTCGACGTCGAATCCGCGATCAACGCGCCGATCTCGCGCGCCGCGGCCGCCGAGCGTTGCGCAAGGCTGCGCACTTCGCCGGCCACCACCGCGAAGCCGCGTCCTTCATCGCCGGCGCGCGCCGCCTCGACCGCCGCATTGAGCGCAAGGATGTTCGTCTGGAACGCGATGCTCTCGATCGTGCCGATGATCCCGGTCATCTGCGCGGAGCCGGTGTGAATCGCGCGCATCGTTTCGATCATGCTGCCGACCGCGTCGCGCCCGTGCGCGGCGAGGTTCGACGCGCCGCGCGCGAGTTCGCTCGCCTGCTCGGCATTGCTCGCGTTCAACTGCACGGTCGCGGTCAGCTGTTCCATCGCCGACGCGGTTTCGCCGAGCGAGGCCGCCTGCTGCTCGGTGCGCTGCGATAGATCCTGATTGCCCACGGCGATCTGCTGCGTCGCCGACGCGATCGCGGTCGAGCCCGAGCGCACCGCCGCGACCGTCCCCAGCAGCCGCTCCTGCATCGCCGCCAGCGCGCGCAGCAGCGTGCCCATCTCATCGTTCGCATGCACGGCGGCGCGCGTGCTCAGGTCGCCCGCCGCGATCGCATCGAACTGCCGCAGCGCGCTCGCGAGCGGCGTCATGATCGCGCGACGCAGCGAGCGCCAGCTCACAAACGCGACCGCGAGCGCGAGCGCGATGCTGGCCGCGCAGGTCGCGAGCATCGCGTGAAACAGCGCGTTGGAACGCGCGCCGGCTTCGCTCGCCTCGCTGTCCAGGTAGCTCTCGAGCTTGCCCTGGCTCGTGTTCATCGCGGTGTACAGCGCGATCAGATGCTGCGCGCGGCTCTCGTCCATCCAGCCGGTGTCGCCGCCGCGGATCGCGTCGATCAATCGGTCGATGCCGTCGTGGCGCACCGCGTTGCGTTTCGCGTCGAGCTCGTCGGTCAGCGCGGCGAGCTCGCCGGCCTTCGGCAGCGCGCGAAACTCGGCCCAGCGACGGTCCGATTCCGCGAGCAGGGCGTTCGCGCGCTCGAGCTGCATCGCCAGTTGCGTCGAGTGCGGATTGGCCATCGCCCAGTCGAGCCCGAAGCGCGCCCGCGACATCGCGGTGCCCGACTTGCCCAGCGCGACCACCGACGCGTAGTGCACCGCATACGCGTCGCGCTGCGCGCGATTGCTTTCGGCCATGCCGACGATCCCGATCGCGCCGGTCGCGATCAGCAGCAGCGCGAGGAACGCGATCGTCGCGGCGATGCGGGCATTGAGCGTGAGATTTTTCATGAGAAGTGGCCGCCTCCATGGTTGCCGGAATAGCTAAAAGCGTTTCTTGTATGGAACAAATGGTCATCAAAGGAACATTTGTCCCTGTATATCGGCAGAGCAGCGCGGAGTATTTAGCCCGGAGGAGCGTCCTGCCGTAGCCCACAGGCGTTCCAGGGAAAACGCGAGTTTCGGCCGTTTTTGTGGCTTTTCAGTCACGCACGAGACGGACGGCAACTTTTTCGGGCGGCCGTGTCATTGCCGGACATTTCGTCCACCCCAAGAATTTGACCCATCGCGTCCGGCGTGACGGACACAGCGGGCGGCGATTTTCTGCAGGGGAGACCGAGCATGCAATTCACACTGAACGGAAAGCCGTTCGATTTCGATGGCGATCCCGACACGCCGCTGCTGTGGGTGATCCGCGACGCCGCGGCGCTCACCGGCACCAAGTACGGTTGCGGCATCGGCGCTTGCGGCGCGTGCACCGTGCATCTGGAAGGCGAGGCGACGCGTTCGTGCGTGCTGCCGGTATCGGCGGTGGCGGGGCGCAACATCACCACGATCGAAGGACTGTCGGCGGACATCTCGCATCCGGTCCAGCAGGCGTGGATCAAGCAGGACGTGCCGCAGTGCGGCTACTGCCAGTCGGGGATGGTGATGGCCGTCGCCGCGCTGCTCAAGCAGCATCCGCATCCGACCGATGCGCAGATCGACCAGGGCGTGACCAACCTGTGCCGCTGCGCGACCTATCACCGTATCCGCGAGGCCGTCCATGTCGCAGCCAATTCCTGAGCGCGCGGCGCAGCGCACGGCAGCGCAGATCGCCGGGCAAGGCGTCGATGAGCCGCGCCGTGCGAGCCGGCGCGCATTCCTGAAGCGCGGCGCGGCGAGCGGTTTCGCGATCGCCGGCAGCCTCGTGCTGCCGCTCGCGTGGAGCACTCACGGCGCGGCGGCTGAAGCGGCCGAAACAGCCGGAACTGCCGGAAGCGCAGCCCTCGCCGGCGCCGACGGCTTCCACGAAATCAACGACTGGGTGCGCGTCGATCCCGACGGCCGCACGATCATCGGCCTGTCGCAATGCGAGGTCGGCCAGGGCGTCTACACCGGCTTGCCGCAGGTGCTCGCCGACGAGATGGACGCCGACTGGCGCCGCGTCAGCGTCGAGTTCGTCACCGGCCGCGACGCGTACCGCATCTCCGCGGCGAACGAAATGCCGCAGCAGTTCGTCGGCGCGTCGATGTCGGTGACGATGTTCTACACGCGCTTGCGCACGGCTGGCGCGCAGGCGCGCGCGGCGTTTCTGAAGGCCGGCGCGCAGCATCTCGGCGTGCGCACCACGCAATGCACGGCAAAAAGCGGTCGCGTGATTCACGTGCAAACGGGCCGCTCGGTCGGCTATGGCGAACTGCTCGACGCGGTCGCGAAGCTGCCGCTGGACCCGCAGCCGCGTCTGAAGCCGCAGTCCGCGCATACGCTGATCGGCCAGCCGCTCGGCAAGCTCGACACGCCGCTGAAGGTCAGCGGCCGCGCGCAATACGGCGTCGACGTGAACGTGCCCGGCATGCTGAACGGCGCGCTGAAGATGGCGCCGACGCTGAACGGCAAACCGGTCGCCGTGCGCAATCGCGACGCGGTGCGGGCGATGCCGGGCGTCGTCGAAGTCGTGCAGGCGAAGGACGCGATCATCGTGGTCGCCGCGACCTACTGGCAGGCGAAGAAGGCCTGCGATGCGCTCGATGTGCAATGGGACGACGCCGCCACACCCGCCTTCGACAGCCCCACGATCCTCGCGCAGCGCAAGGCCGCGCTGATGTCGGAGCAGGCGGTCGTCGCGACGCGGATCGGCGACGCCGCCGCGCAGTTCGCCGCCGCCCCCGCTCACCGGCACACAGTGGTCGAAGCGGACTACCACACGCCGTACATCGTTCACGCGACGATGGAGCCGGTCAACGCGACCGTGCACGTGCGCGAGCACGAGATCGAAGTGTGGGGGCCGATCCAGGGGCAGGACAAGGTGCGCTGGACGCTCGGCGCGATTTTCAAAATGCCGGCCGACAAGGTGATCGTCAACACGACGTTCCTCGGCGGCAGCTTCGGGCGCAAGTACGTGCCCGACTTCGTGATTCACGCGGCGGTGGCGTCGAAGGCGGTCGGGCGTCCGGTCAAGGTAATCCGCTCGCGCGAGGACGACATCCGCCACGGCTTCTATCGACCCGGCGTGTCGGCGCGCATGCGCGCGGTGCTCGGCGCGGACGGCTATCCGCAGGCGATGCATCTGCGCGTGGTCGGACAGTCGCTGTACTGGGCGATCAAACGCGACTTCTACGAGAAAGCCGGCGGCTGGGACGAAACGATGCTCGACGGTCTGTACGACCTCGGCTATCGCGTGCCGAACCTGACGGTCGATTCGGTGACCGTCACGCAGCCGGTTCCGGTGAGCTTCATGCGCAGCGTCGGCAGCACGTCGAGCGTGTTCTTTCTCGAGAACTTCATCAACGAACTCGCGCATGCGGCCCATATCGATCCGCTCGCGTACCGGCGCACGCTGCTGCGCGACGATCCGCTCGCGTTGCGGGTGCTCGAACGCGCGGCGGCCAAAGCGGGTTGGTCGAGCAGGCCGGCGCCCGGCGTGCATCGCGGTCTCGCGTATTGCCTCTACACCGGGCGCGGCGGCGCGTTCACGACCTACGTCGCGGTGATCGTCGAGCTGCGGCTCGCGAACGGCAACGCGAAGCTCGAACGGGTGGTCTGCGCGGTCGACTGCGGCCGCGCGATCAACCCGATGCTGATCCGCCAGATGATGGAAGGCGGGATCGGCTTCGCGCTGACCAATACGTTCAGGAGCGAGATCACCTTCAAGGACCGCGCGGTCGAGCAGCAGAACTTCGCCGACTACCCGCTGCTGACGCTCGCGCAGATGCCGAAGGTCGAGGTGGTGATCGTCGACAGCGATCGCGCGCCGCAAGGTTGCGGCGAGGTCGTGTTGCCGCCGGTTGCGCCGGCGGTCGCTGAGGCGCTGTTCCACGCGAGCGGTACCCGTTTGCGCACGATGCCGCTGGAACAACCGCTCGCCTGAGCGGCTGATCCGTGACTCACGTTGCACCGATTCCCGATTCACCGTTTCCCGTCGCAGCTTCACCTTTACGAATAAAAGAGATCCCATGATTCGCCCACTGATCGTTCCTTTCGTTGCCGTTTTCGTCGCGACCGCGGTAAGCGCGGCGCACGCCGAGCCCGCCGTCGATGCCGCGCGCGCTCAGGACCTCGCCAGACAGCACGCGTGCTTCGGCTGCCACGCGATCGACAAAAAGCTGGTCGGTCCCGCGTATCGCGACGTCGCCGCCCGTTACGCGGGCAAGCCCGGCGCGCTCGCGACGCTGGTCGCGCACGTGCAGAACGGCAGCTCCGGCGTGTGGGGCGCGGTGCCGATGCCGCCGAACCGGCTCAGCGCCGCCGATGCGCAAACGGTCGTGCAGTGGATTCTCGCCGGCAGCAAAACCAACTGAGCGTGCGGGCCGATGTGACGCCATGGGCGTTCGCATTCGCGGCGCTCGGCGCGAGCGCCGGCAGCAGTGACAGGCCGCAGTAAACAACACAGCAAAAACCGCAGTAAAGAGCCGGGCCCGAGAGAAGGTCCGGCTCGCTTCCAGATTAATAAGTACAACTTTCAAACCGGCTTGGAGAATAACATGAAGAAGTTCTGCGCGGCAGCGGTGCTTGCAGGCACGGCGGGACTGGCGTTCGGCCAGAGCAGTGTGACGCTGTACGGTATCGTCGATACCGGCGTCGAGTACTACAACAACGCGGCCAAGGGCGGCAGCTTCGTCGGTATGCCGACGCTGACCGGCGAAGTGCCGTCGCGCTTCGGCCTGCGCGGCGTCGAAGATCTCGGCGGCGGCTACAAGGCCTTCTTCGTGCTCGAAAACGGTTTCGCGCCGTCGACCGGCGGCCTGAACTACGGCGGCCGTCTGTTCGGCCGCCAGGCGAACGTCGGCGTGACCAGCGACTACGGCACGCTGACCCTCGGCCGCCAGATGAACATGTCAATGTACGTGCTTCTCAATGCGGACGTGATCGGCCCGTCGATCCATTCGATGGCGAACTTCGACTCCTATCTGCCGAATGCGCGCAGCGACAACGCGGTCGGCTACCTCGGCAAATTCCGCGGCGTGACGGTCGGCGGCACCTATAGCTTCGGCCGCGACGCGGCGGGGCCGGCCGGTCCGTCGGCGACCAACTGCGGCGGTCAGGTGGCGGGCGATGCGCTCGCGTGCCGCCAGTACACCGCGCTGCTCGCGTACGACGCCGGCTGGGGCGGCGCGGCCGCGTCGTACGACGTGATGTATGGCGGCACCGGCGCGAGCGCGCCGCTCACGAGCCGCAACGACACCGACAAGCGCGTGGTGGTCGACGGCTACCTCACCTATCACGGCGGCAAGGTCGGCGCCGGCTGGATTCGCCGTAACACGTCGGCGGCCACGCACGCGCAAACCGATCTGTTCTTTCTCGGCGCGAACTACTTCGTGACGCCGGCGCTGTCGTTCGACGCCCAGGGCCTGCGCTATATCGTCCGCTCGCAGTCGAGCTCGACGATGGTCGTCGGCCGCGCGAACTATCTGCTATCGAAGCGCACCACGGTATATTCGTCGCTGGCGTACATGTTCAACAGCCCGCTCGCGGCCAATGCGGTGGCGGCGGCCGGCTCGGTGACGCCGGGCGCGAACCAGCTGGGCGTGATGGTCGGCATCCAGCAGCGCTTTTAATCACATCATGGGGTAGACGGGAAATGGCGGTGGACCTGCTTAGCGACACTCTCGCGGATCTGCGCGCGGACGCGGTCGTGACCGGCCATTTTTCGTTGACCGCGCCGTGGGCATTGCTGAAAGCGGCGGTCGACGGCGCGGCGTTTCGCACCGTGTTCGGCGATCCGTTCTACGTCATCGTCGAAGGGATGGAGCCGGTGCGCGTCGAGACCGGCGACTTCGTGCTGCTGCCGCATGGGCACGAGCACGTGCTGGCGTCGTCGCCGGAAATCACGCCGGTGCCGTTCGACAACCTGATGGCCGATCAGGGAATCCATCCCAGCTTCGACACGCCGCTGCACTTCACCGCGGGCGGCGGCGGCTCGGTCAGCGATCTGTACACGGGCATCATGACTTACCGCGAGGCGATGCGCAGTCCGCTGTTCAGCGTGCTGCCGCCGCTGATTCACGTGCGCGCGAACGACCCGGCGGTCGGACCGTGGCTTGCCGGCACGCTGATGGCGTTCATCCGCGAATCGATGGCCGCGCAGCCGGGCTGGGCGGTCGCCGCCGCGCGGCTCGCCGACGTGCTGTTCGTGCAGCTGCTGCGCGCGCATCTGGCCTCGGCGGTCAATCACACCGGCTGGCTGCGCGGGCTGATGGACCCGCAGGTCGGCAAGTCGATCGCGCTGCTGCACCGGCAGCCGGAGCGCGGCTGGACCGTCGAATCGCTGTCGGCGGCGGCCGGCATGTCGCGCTCGCGCTTTAGCGCGCGCTTCGTCGAACTGGTCGGCGAAACGCCGATCGGCCACCTCACTTCATATCGCATGTATCTGGCGAGCGGCGCGCTGCGCGACCCGCGGCGGCGGCTGATCGAGATCGCCGAGAGCGTCGGCTATGCGTCGGAGAAGGCGTTTATCCGCGCGTTTCGTCGCTGGTCGGGACTCGCGCCGAAACAGTACGCGCGCAATCTGCGCGATCCGTACGATATGGCGAAAAGCGCGGGCACGAACGCGCTGACGCGGCCCGGGACTTAACCAGAAAGACCCGCTCCCGGGCTCCCCGCCCGGCACCTGCGAACTGCCTCCTCTCCCGCTTTAGCCGGATTGCCCGCGGTGGCGCCGCGATCCTCTGTACAATTGCCCCAAAATCGCCCGGGCGGGCGGCGCTTGAGCGCTGCCGGGAATTCGGCCGGGCGGCTCGTTTCGCGCTTCGCCTCGCGCCTCACCCCGACTGAATTCATGGCCATTACCTACAAAACTCCCGACGATATCGCGAAGCTGCGCATCAGCGGCCGCCTCGCCGCCGACGTACTGGCGATGATCGGCGAACACATCAAGGCCGGCGTGTCCACCGACGAGCTCGACGCGCTGTGCCACGACTACATCGTCAATACCCAGAAAGCGATCCCCGCAAACGTTGGCTACCTGGGCTTTCCGAAGACAGTCTGCACGTCGGTCAACAGCGTGGTGTGCCACGGCATCCCGAATCGCAACGAGGTGCTGAAGGACGGCGACATCATCAACATCGATGTCGCGGTCATCAAGGACGGCTATTTCGGCGACACCAGCCGGATGTACTGCGTCGGCCAGCCGAGCCCGGTCGCGCGGCAACTGATCGATACGACCTACGAGGCGATGCTCGCCGGTATCCGCGAGGTGAAGCCGGGCGCGACGCTCGGCGACGTCGGCTACGCGATCCAGAAGGTCGCGCAGCGCGAAGGCTTTTCGATCGTGCGCGACTACTGCGGCCACGGCATCGGCAAGGTCTATCACGAGGATCCGCAGGTGCTGCATTACGGCCAGCCGGGGCAGGGCGTGCGCCTGAAGCCGGGCATGGTCTTCACGATCGAGCCGATGATCAACGCGGGGCGCGCCGGCACTTCGGTGCAACGCGACGGCTGGACCGTGGTCACCAAGGACCGCTCGCTGTCCGCGCAATGGGAGCACATGGTCGCGGTCACCGACACCGGCTACGAACTGCTGACGCCGTGGCCGGACGGCACCGGCCACTACGAGGCGCCGTAAGCGCACGGGCGCGGCGCGCGAAGTCAGCGTCGAGGCGGCCGGCAACGGCCGCCGTGCAGCTGGTTCGCGCCCGCGGCGAACACTTCGCGCGGCCGTCCGGTTCGAGCAAGAATAAATTGACTCGCCGGCCGGTTCGGTTAAAGCTACGCGTTAGGGTTTCCAGGGGTTTTTGTCTGCATGAGTCCGTCACTGACCGTTCGCCGCATCACTGCTGAGCAGGGCGCCGTTTTTCGCGAGCTCCGTACCGCATCGCTGCGGGAGGCGCCGTATGCGTTCGGCGCGACACTGGAGGACGCGTTGTCGGCCGACGCCGCCAGCTTCGACGCCACCGCGGCGGACCACGCGGTATCGCGTACCGCCGGCACGTTCATCCTGTACACCGAAGGTCATCCGGCCGGCCTGATCGAGGCGCGTCTCGATCAGGCCGGCGAGCATCGCGCGTTCGTTGGCGAACTGTGGGTCGCACCGGCCGTGCGTCATCTGCGCGGCGGCGAATTGCTGGTCGATACCGCGAGCAACTGGCTCGCCGCTGCGGGCGCGACCGAAATCTACGCGTGGGTGGCCGACTCGAACCGCAACGCGATGCGCTTTTACGAAGCGCTCGGCTTCGGTCCGGCCGGCGAGCACCGGCGCGTGCAGCGTGCGCCCGAGCAGGTCGAAAGCCTGCTGGTGTGGCACGTGCCGGCCGATTCGGGCGCGCCCGCAGAGTAACTCTTTGCGAGCGGCGCGCGGGCTGGGCCGGTTGGGTTCATCGTCGTGCAGCGCAGTTGCCGCTTGCTCTTCCGCGTCCGTTGCCGCTTCGGCGTCGGCTTCCGCTGCCGCTTCCACTTCCGCTGTTTGCGCAGCCGCTGCGTTCTTCTCCCGCCGCCTTCATCCCGTCCGTCACGCGTAGTGCCGGCGCACGTGTGACGCGCACGTCGACAGCTCGCTCACAAAACCGCTGATTTCTGCGGGAAAAAACCTGGCCGCGCGTGCGTACGCCTGTAAAATACGCAAAATTTTTTGCCGAACGCTATGTCGCCCAAGAAATCGCCCTTTTTCGAACTGCGCAGCGGCTCTGTCGACACGCTGATGTTCGTGGTCAAAACGACCGACCTCGATGCGATGCGTGCCGAACTGACCCGGCGCTTCGAGGCGACTCCCGAGTTTTTCGCTAACGACGTCGTCGCGATCGACGTGCGCCGCCTCGCCGGCAATGAGCGCGTGCCGCTCGCCGAGATCGCGCAATTGCTGGACAGCGTGCGGATGCGTCCGGTCGGCGTGGTCGCGAATGCGGAGCAGGGATGGGCGGCCGAGTCGGCGTTGCCGCTGCTCGAAGCGCGCGACCGCCGCGGCGCTCCCGCAAAGCAGGCCGATGAAGACGGCGCGACGCCAGCCGCCGCAGCGGACCAGGGCAACGCAGGCAACGCAGGCGACGCACAAGCCGCCGCCAACGCAAACGCGGCCACGGCAAGCGCCGCCGCGAGCGCACCCGCATCGAGCGACTCCCCCGAACCGGTGCGCCTCGCCACCTCGTCGCAAACGATGGTGGTCGAAAAGCCGCTGCGTTCCGGCCAACGCATCTACGCAAAGGGCGATCTGGTCGTGCTCGGGCTCGTCAGCTACGGCGCCGAGGTGATCGCCGAAGGCAACATCCATATTTACGCGCCGTTGCGCGGCCGCGCATTGGCCGGCGTGCAGGGCAATCACGACGCGCGCATCTTCTGCACGTGTCTCGAGCCGGAACTCATCTCGATCGCCGGCATCTATCGAACCACCGAGAACCCGCTGCCGGCCGACGTGCTCGGCAAGCCGGTGCAGATCTGGCTCGACCAGGAAAAACTGATGATCGAACCGCTGCGGCTCACGTAACGCGACGCATGGCGCGCGCTGCCGCGGGGCGATGGCGGCACGCGACGCCGCGGCGCAACGGGCCGCGCATCAATTGACGCATTTGACGAACACAAGGTAAGGGTAATGGCAAAAATCATTGTGGTGACTTCGGGCAAGGGTGGCGTGGGCAAGACGACCACGAGCGCGAGTTTTGCATCGGCCCTCGCATTGCGCGGCAGCAAAACCGCCGTGATCGACTTCGACGTCGGCCTGCGTAACCTCGACCTCATCATGGGCTGCGAGCGCCGTGTGGTGTACGACCTGATCAACGTGATCCAGGGCGAAGCGAACCTGAACCAGGCGCTGATCAAAGACAAAAAATGCGAGAACCTGTTCATCCTGCCGGCCTCGCAAACGCGCGATAAAGACGCGCTGACGATGGAAGGCGTCGAGAAGGTCATCAACGATCTGATCGCGATGGACTTCGAATACATCGTCTGCGATTCGCCCGCCGGTATCGAATCGGGCGCGCTGCTGGCCATGCACTTCGCCGACGAAGCGCTGATCGTGACGAATCCGGAAGTGTCGTCGGTGCGCGACTCCGATCGCATTCTCGGCATCCTGTCGTCGAAGACCAAACGCGCGATCGAAGGCAAGGAGCCGATCAAGGAACACCTGCTGATCACCCGCTACAACCCGAAGCGCGTCAGCGAAGGCGAAATGCTGTCGCTCACCGACATCCAGGAAATTCTGCGCATCGATCTGATCGGCGTGATTCCGGAGTCGGAAGCGGTGCTGCACGCGTCGAACCAGGGTCTGCCGGCCGTGCATCTGGACGGCACCGACGTGGCCGAAGCCTATAAGGATGTCGTGTCGCGTTTCCTCGGCGAGCAGAAATCGCTTCGCTTTGTCGATTACCAGAAGCCCGGGCTGCTGCAGCGCCTCTTCGGCACCAAGTAAGGGGGGCGCACGTAATGTCGATACTCTCGTTTTTGCTGGGCGAGAAAAAGAAGTCCGCGTCGGTAGCGAAGGAGCGCCTGCAGTTGATCATCGCGCACGAGCGCGCCGGCGGTCACGCGCCCGCCGATTATCTGCCTGCGTTGCAACGCGAACTGGTGGCCGTCATTTCGAAATACGTGAAGATCTCCGACGACGATATCCGCGTGAGCCTCGAGCGTCAGGACGATCTCGAGGTGCTCGAAGTGAAGATAGAAATTCCGCAGGCCTGAGCGGCGGAGTGTCGGAACGGTCGCGCTGCTGGCGCGGCCGTTTTGCTTTGTGCGCCGCGCGTGGCGCGGCGCGCGTCCCGCGTTGCGTTGCGTCGCGCTGCGCGTTTCTCGCGGGCCGGTTAGCGGCGCGGCGTCGCGGTGGCGTCGCCGCTTTCCGCCTGCGGTTCGAGCGGCTCGACCTGCGGCACTTCCGGTACCGGCGCGGGCACCGGCTGCGGCAGCGGCGCCATATAACGCTGCGCGAGCGATTCATACAGCGGCGGCGCGAACAGCCGCGCGACGCGGCTCGCAATCAACGCGGTGGCCATCAGCGAAATCACCAGCGCGTGGCCATCGATCATTTCCATCACGATCACGAACGACGTGATCGGCGACTGCGTGACCGCGGCGAGATAGCCGACCATCGCGAGCGCGATCAGCATCGGCAGTTGCATCGAGCCGAACACCATGTGCAGCAGATTGCCGAAGCCCGCGCCGATCGACAGCGACGGCGCGAAGATGCCGCCCGGAATGCCGGGCAGGTACGAGCCGACCATCGCGATCATCTTCAGAAACGGATAGAACACCGATAGCTGCTCGTGGCCGTCGAGCAGTCCGCGCGCCTCCGAATAGCCGCTGCCGAACGTGGTGCCGCCCGACGCGACGCCGACCACCGCGATCGCGAAGCCGCACAGCGCGGCGAACACGATCGGCCGCTCGCCGTGCAGCTGCCGCAGCGGCGCCGGCAGCCAGCGCGCGGTATTGAGCAGCAGCCAGCCGAACGCGCCGCCCGCGATGCCGGTGACGAGCGCGGTCAGCAGCACCGCCACCGCGAGCAGGTCGGGGAAATGCGCGCCGATCTGGATCGTGCCGAAATACGTGTAATTGCCGTTCAGCCCGAGCGCGATCACGCCGGCGATGATGATCGCGGTGATCAGCACGCCGCTCGCGCGCGCCTCGAAGCTGCGCGTCAGTTCCTCGATCGCGAACACGATCCCGGCGAGCGGCGTATTGAACGCGGCCGACAACCCGGCGGCGGCGCCGGCCAGCACCAGTTGCCGCTCGATCAACGCATTCGAGCGCGGGTAGAAGCGGCGCAGATTGAACATCAGCGCGGCGCCGACCTGCACGGTCGGTCCTTCGCGGCCGATCGTGAAGCCGCCGAGAATGCCGAGCAGCGACACGCCGATCTTGCCCAGCAGGATCCGCAGCGTGAGCAGCCGCTTGCCGGATTCGCTGGTGTTCGAATGCAAGGTCGCGATCACCTGCGGTATCCCGCTGCCCTCGGCGCCGCGAAAGAACTTGCGGGTGAGCCACACCGCGAGCGCGGCGACCGCGGGCGTGATCAGCAGCGGCGCCCACCGATAGCGCAGCATCACGTCGCGAAACGCGTCGTAGCCCCAGTCGATCAAACGCGCGTACAGCACCGCGACCAGACCGACGGCGATCGCGCCGAGCCAGAACACGCCGTATTGCCGCCACAGCCGTTTGGCGCGGCGCAAGAGAATGGAAGACTGGAAAGCGAAGGGCTGGGACATAGTGGATAGTGGGCGTCAGAGGGCGCGGTCAGTTTGCATCACAGCTGGAATGCGCGGGCGTTCTCCGCGCAAAACAGGCACTAGTGTAAGACCCGCGTCGCGAATCCGGCATATGAAGGGTTGATGAAATGTTTGAATGAAGGGAACTGTCAGCTGTGCCGAACGATCCCTTGTAACGAGCCGTTATGGACACGGGGTTCCAGCAAATGCCGGGTTCAGCGGAACAGCGCCGACTCGTCGGCTAGAATGATCTGAACTTCGAACAACGAACAATCTCGATGAAGCGCATTCTGATCGTCAAGGTCACTTCACTCGGCGACATCGTGCAGGCATTGCCGGTCGTTGCCGACATCAAGCGGGCGTTTCCCGGCGTGCAGGTCGATTGGGCGGCTGACGAAGCGTTCGCGGAACTCGTGCACTGGAGCCAGGGCGTCGATCGCGTCCTGTGCGCGCCGCTGCGCCGCTTCAAGAAAACGCGCCGCTGGAGCGACCTGAAAGCCATCTGGGCGTCCATCGCCGAACTGCGCGCGTATCGTTACGACTACATCATCGACATTCACGGCGTCTACAAGAGCGCGATCATCGCGTTCCTCGCGCGCTCGCGCCGGCGCATCGGCTATCAGTCGCAGGATCTCGGCGAGCGTGGCGCCGCGTTTGCCTACACCGGCCGCTTCGGCCCGCGTCCGCAGTGCGATGCATGGCACGGCATGCGCATCAGCGCGAGCGAGGCGCTCGGCTATCAGGTCGACGGTGCGCCGGTCTACAACCTGCGCGTGCCGGAACCCGTCGTTCGGCCCTTGCCGGACGAAGCCGCGCCTGTCGCGGCGTTTTTTCACGCGACGTCGAAGGACGACAAGAAGTGGCCGCTCGGCCATTGGAGCGCGCTCGGCCGCGAATTGGCCGAACGCGGTTTTCGCGTGGTGCTGCCGTGGGGCTCGGACGGCGAGCGCGAGGCCGCCGGACAGATCGCCGCCGAGGTGCCGGGCGCGACCGTGCTGCCGCGCATGAGCGTGACCGAAGTCGCGCAGATGATCGACGCGTGCGAGCTGGTCGTCGGTACCGATACGGGTTTCGTGCACCTCGCCCACGCGTTGCACAAGCCCACCGTGATGATCTTCGTCGCGACGTCGCCGGCGCATTGCGGCGTCCATGCGCCGTATCGGTCGATCTCGATCGGCGATGGCCAGTCGGTGCCGCCGCTCAGCGCGGCGCTCGAAGCGATCGACCATGTGTACGCGAATGCCCCGGCGCTGCCACTACAGCAGCGCTCGGCCGCCGCCGCGGCCTGACACGGCTGCATTTGCACGTTCGCGCAATCGTTTGCCACAAAGAAAAGAGGCGTGCCGCGCAGTGCCGCCCTTGCGGGCGGCGCATGCGTGGCCGCGCCTCGAAAAACGCCCGCGTCGGGGAACGTCGGGCGAAGAGAAATCGCGCACGGACCGCGAATAAAGCGCGATTGAATCGCGGATGGATCGCGGCTCAATCGCCGCTAGCTCGATTACACGGCTGTTAAATCTGTCGCTTTTCGTTGACCTCTTAAGCGGCCGTTACCGGCAGCGCGGCGCGCCTGTGCACGCGGGTCGCCACAGCTTCGGCAAGCACTGCGCGCGTGCGCCGCCACTTCAAAAGAGCGCCGATGCGCGGCCAGCCGGGCATGCATCGCGACAGCATGTTCAACGCAGTATAGGCGGTGTTTGTGCGCGCTGCCGGCGCGCTGCGCCGGCGCCTCCCGCGTCCACCGGAAACGCCGCGCCGCGCGCGCCGCTCCTGTAACACAGCGGTGATCTTCCTTTACAAATGGCAACGCTCGCGCCGCCGCGCATCGGTTCCAATCGGGTCATTCGGGGATTTCGGCTCGAATCAATCTGACTCGATGGAGAACAACATGAAACGCTTGATCCTGACTCTGATCGCCGGTACGGTCCTCGCCTCGGCACTCGGCGGCTGTGTGGTCGCGCCGGCGCCGGGCTATTACTACGGCGGCGGCCCGTACTATCACCACGGCTACTACCGTTGAGCATGACGCAAGCGGCGGCCTGAGCCATCCGGTTCAGGCCGCAGTCGCTAGGCCACTAGCATTTCGAACGCGACGACCGCGGCAATCGCCGCGACGTTCGCGACCAGCGCATCGACGACGATGCCTCTCCACGTGGCGGGACGGAACAGCACTGCGAGCAGTAGAGCGCCGAGCAGGGCCAGCGCGATGATCACGACGATGTCCGCGTTATGCAGATGGACGTTCATGCGAATCTCCCTGGTTTTTATGGGGTTATGTCAGGGAGTATAGGCAGGCAAAACGCACGCGCAAGGCGGGGGATTCACCCAGGCCGGGCCGGGTCGAATCCCGCCGCAGCCGATCATTTCATCAGGCTTTCATCGCGCGTTTCGCGCATGCACAGTACGCCGATCAGACTGACCGCGGCCGCCGTCGACACATACGCGCCGACCCACGGCAGCCCGCCGTGCGCGGCCAGCACCGACGCGATATACGGCGCCACCGACGCGCCGAGAATGCCGCCGAGGTTGTACGCGACACCGGCGCCGGTATAGCGCACGTTGGTCGGGAACAGCTCCGGCAGCAGCGCGCCCATCGGCGCGAAGGTCACGCCCATCAGGAACAGCTGGATCACGAGGAACAGCAGCACCAGCAGCGGCTCGCCGCTGCCGAGCAGCGGCGCCATCGTGAAGCCCGACAGGATCGCCGCGATGATGCCGACGATCAGCACCGGCTTGCGGCCGAAGCGGTCGCTCGCACGAGCCGACAGCGGCGTCGCGATCGCCATGAACACGACCGCGATGCACAGCAGGCCGAGGAAGGTCTGACGCGGGATGTGCAGCATGCTGACGCCGTACGACAGCGAGAAGGTGGTCGCGTTGTAGAACAGCGTGTAGCAGACCACCATCGACAGCGCGCCGAGCACGGTCGGCACCCAGTGTTGCGAGAACAGCGTCGCGATCGGCACCCGCACGCGTTCCTTGCGTTCGATCGCGGCCTGGAACGCCGGCGTTTCGGCGATTTTCAGACGCACGTAGAGGCCCAGCGCGACCAGCACCGCGCTGACGAGGAACGGCACGCGCCAGCCCCAGCTGCGGAACTGCTCGTCCGACAGCGACAGCGAGAGCGCGAAGAACAGGCCATTGGACGCGAGAAAGCCGATCGACGGGCCGAGCTGCGGGAACATGCCGAACCAGCCGCGTTTGCCGGCCGGCGCGTTTTCGGTCGCGAGCAAGGCCGCGCCGCCCCATTCGCCGCCGAGACCGATGCCCTGGCCGAAGCGCAGCACGCACAGCAGGATCGGCGCGAGGCTGCCGATCGAGTCGTAGCCGGGCACGAAGCCGATCAGCGTGGTGGACACGCCCATCACCAGCAGCGATGCGACCAGCGTCGATTTACGGCCGATGCGGTCGCCAAAATGGCCGAACAGGAACGAGCCGATCGGCCGCGCGACGAACGCGATGCCGAACGTGACGAACGCCGACAATGCTTGCGCGGTGGCCGAGCCGTGGGGAAAAAATACCGGTCCGATCACGAGCGCGGCGGCGGTCGCGTAGACGTAGAAATCGTAGAACTCGATCGCGGTGCCGATGAAGCTCGCGAAGATGATCCGCGCGTTGCTGTTGCGCCCGCTAGCGGGCTGTGCCGCGGAAATCGGCGATGTGGACATGCAGGGTCTCCAATTGTCGTGAGGCCGCGGGGGCTGAGCCGCGCTGGTGTCGTCGCGGCGATGCGCGAGCGAGCCAGGCGGCGCGCATGAGGGCGGCGTCCTCTTTCAGTGTCGAGGCGGCGCCGCTCGCGGATGGCGCCGCGGCACTGCACTCGGCCCGGGCGCCGCGCCGGCGGGTACGCGGGCGGCGTGAGCGATGCCGGAGGGCTCCGGCGCAGGGAATCGGAAAATTATAGCGAGCGCGCTTGTTGTGCAGCAATGGCGGCGTGGGTGGGGCTTTAATGAGTGCGCTTGTTAGCGCGCTCATCAGTGCACGCTTTAGCGCACTCCTTGGCGCGCCGCATCGCTTCACGCGCCGCTCGCGCTCACTCGAAGTTTTCCGCCTGCGGCGACGCGAGTTCGCGCAACTGGAATTTGCCGTTGTCGTTGAACAGCCAGTCCTCGAACAGTTCGAGTTGACCGCGGCCGTTCAGCAGTTTGCCGGGCGGCGTCGGCAGCGGCGACGAGCGGCGCAGCGTCGCGAGCGCGGTGGCCTCGGCTTCGTCGTCGCCGTTGGTGCGATACACGGCCGACTGCACGATGTGACCATTGCGGTCCACCGTGAACGACACCACCACCAGCGAGCGCAGCATCGCCTGCGGCTTGCCTTGCAGCACATACGACGGATTGCGTTCGACGATGCGGCGCGCGACCGCGTCGCGGTATTCGTCGAGCGTCGCGCTGTTGATCGCGGCGACCGGCGTGCTGACCGTTTGCGGGTGGGGCAGCGTGATCGTGCAGCCGGCCACCGTCGCGACGGCGAGCGCGATGATAAGCACGCGCGCCATGCTCGCTAAGCGCACTGAATTCGCGGGTGCTGCGGTGGCGATGCATGAGCTTGCGCGGTGGAGCAGAGAAGGAGTGCGGTGGAGCATCGTCGGAGAACAGCGCGGAAGGAGGGTAATTTGATGGTAGTCAAAAACCGCCAGGATTCAATTGGCGTTCGCCCGCCTGTACCGGCGAAAAAAAAGCGAACCGCCAACCGGTTCGCTTTTCCTGTGCGCCGTGACGCGCACTACTCACGAGCCGCAAGCTTGCACTCGCAGCCCGCCGTCATAAACATCACTGCAACGCCGCGCGCGCCGCCTTCACCGCGGCCAGCACCTGCTGCGGCGCGGTGCCGCCCGGATGATTGCGGCTCGCGACCGAGCCTTCGAGCGTCAGATACGAGAACACGTCTTCACCGATCAGCTGCGCGACGTTCGGCAGTTCCGCGCGCATTTCGTCGAGCGTCAGGTCGGCGAGATCGCAGCCGCGATCCGCGCACACGCGCACCGCGAGCGCGACCGCTTCGTGCGCGTCGCGGAACGGCAGGCCGCGCTTGACCAGGTAGTCGGCCAGATCGGTCGCGGTCGAGAAGCCTTGCAACGCGGCCTCGCGCATCGCCTGCGGCTTGACCGTGATGCCGGCGACCATTTCCGCGAAGATGCGCAGCGTGTCGGCGACCGTATCGACGGTGTCGAACAGCGGCTCCTTGTCTTCCTGGTTGTCCTTGTTGTACGCGAGCGGCTGGCCCTTCATCAGCGTGAGCAGCGCCATCAGATGGCCGTTCACGCGGCCGGTCTTGCCGCGCGCGAGTTCGGGCACGTCCGGGTTCTTCTTCTGCGGCATGATCGACGAACCGGTGCAGAAGCGGTCGGCCAGATCGATGAAGCCGACGCGCGGGCTCATCCACAGCACCAGTTCTTCGGAGAAGCGCGACACGTGCGTCATCACGAGTGCCGACGCGGCCGTGAATTCGATCGCGAAGTCGCGATCCGAAACCGCGTCCAGCGAGTTCGCGCAGATGCCGTCGAAGCCGAGCGTTTTGGCGACCGCGTGACGGTCGATCGGATAGCTGGTGCCGGCGAGCGCCGCCGCGCCGAGCGGCAGACGGTTCACGCGCTTGCGGCAGTCGAGCATGCGTTCGGCGTCGCGCGAGAACATCTCGACGTACGCGAGCAGGTGATGGCCGAAGGTAACCGGCTGCGCGACCTGCAGGTGCGTGAAGCCCGGCATGATGGTCGACGCGTTCTGTTCGGCGATTTCGAGCAGCGCGACGCGCAGATCCTTCAGCAGGCCGCCGATGCGATCGATCTCGCCGCGCAGCCACAGACGGATGTCGGTCGCGACCTGGTCGTTGCGCGAGCGGCCGGTATGCAGGCGCTTGCCGGCGTCGCCGATCAGCGCGGTCAGGCGCGCTTCGATGTTCAGGTGAACGTCTTCGAGATCGAGCTGCCACTCGAATTCGCCGCGCTCGATTTCACCCTTGATCTGCGCCATCCCGCGCTGGATCGCGGCGAGGTCGTCGGCGGAGATGATCTTCTGCGCGGCCAGCATCGAGGCGTGCGCGAGCGACCCTTCGATGTCGACGAACGCCAGACGCTTGTCGAAGAAAACCGACGACGTGTAGCGTTTGACGAGCTCCGACATCGGCTCCGAGAAGCGAGCCGACCAGGCTTCGCCTTTTTTGTGCAGTTGGGACGTCATGGTGTTGGGCGGTAAAAACGAGCGGTGAGGAGGCCGGCGACGCGAACGCACATGCAGTGCGCAAAGGCGTCGCCGCGGCGAAGAAAGAGAGGGATTTTAACACCGGGCGGGGGCGTTCCAGACGCCAGCGGGGCGCTCCGGCGGGCGCGCTTATTCGCGCACCAGCACGACCAGTTTCAGGTCCTCGCGATGCGCGGGCTTGAAGGTGATCTGGTCGTAGACGACGCGCCCGTCGCGCGGATGATCGAACTCGCGCCGGCCGCCCTCGCGCTCGCCGACGTCCTGCGACGCCCAGAAACGCGCGAACTCGTCGCTCGCGGTGCTCAGCGAGTCGATCAGCGCGCGCGTCGGCGCGTCGTTCAGATGGCGAATCGAGTCGGCGCGAAACTCGGCGGCCAGCCGCCGCGCGCGGGTTTCCCAATCGACGATCAAGCTTCGCGCGGCCGGCTCGGTGAACGTATAGCGCAGCAGGTTGCGATCGTGCGCGCCGTCGAGCCAGCCGACGAACAGATCGGCCGCGCGCTCGTTCCACGCGAGCGCGTTCCACTGCCGGTCGAGCACGTAGGCCGGCGTGCTGACCAGTTGCACGGTTTCGAGCAGGGTGGCGGGGGCATCGGCGGCGCCCGGGTCGGGCTCGGCCGGATCGCGCTGCGCGGCCAGTTCGAACAGATACGCGCGCTCGGCGCGCGAGAGCTGCAACGCGACGGCGATTCGCGCGAGCGCATCGGCCGAGGCCGACACCGGCCGGCCCTGTTCGATCCACGTGTACCAGGTCGGGCTCACGCCGCACAGCTGCGCGACTTCCTCGCGCCGCAGCCCGGGCGTGCGGCGGCGCGGCCCCGGCGGCAGACCGACCGCCTGCGGCGACAGCCGCTCGCGATGGGCGCGGATGAAGTCGCCGAGCGCGCGGGCCGGGGTGGCGTCGAGCGGCGGCGGGTGGTCGGCGGAAGGCGGGGTGGTCATGCTGGCGGGCGCGGCGAGGGGTAATGGAGATACCAGAATAATTGCTTGATTAATACTGGTACATGAGCGGGCTCTATTGTAGCGGCAGGCGTCGCGCGATGCGTTGCGGCTCGCCCGTGGGGCCGTGCGCCGAAGCCGGCGCGCAATACAAAAAAACCGGGCGCGGCCCTGGTAGGCCACGCCCGGCTGTCGTGCTGCCGCTGCGGTCTTTCACTCAACGTCAACCGGTATTGCGCAACCCCGCCGCGATCCCGTTGATGCTCAAATGAATCCCGCGCCGCACGCGCTCATTCGTATCGCCCGCGCGATAGCGCTTGAGCAGTTCGACCTGCAGGTGATTGAGCGGGTCGAGATACGGGAAGCGGTTCTTGATCGAACGCGCGAGCAGCGGATTTTCCGCGAGCCGCTCGTTCTTGCCGGTGATCTCCGACAACACCTTCGAGGTGCGCTCCCATTCCGCGACGATCCGCTCGAACACGTGCTTGCGCAGCTTCTTGTCGGTGACGAGCGCCGCGTAGCGCGAGGCGACCGCGAGGTCGGTCTTCGCCAGCACCATGTCCATGTTCGACAGCAGGTTCGCAAAGAACGGCCAGCTCTTGTGCATCTTCTTGAGCGCCGCGAGCCGGCGGCTGCGCTCGGCCTCCGACGGCGCGCTGTCCAGATGCTCGGCGACCGCGCTGCCGAAGCCGTACCAGCCGGTCAGGAGCAGCCGGCATTGACCCCACGAGAAGCCCCACGGAATCGCGCGCAGATCTTCGATCTTGCGCTGCTTCGGATCCTGCAGCTTGCGCGACGCGGGGCGGCTGCCGATGTTCAGCTCGGCGATCTCGGCGATCGGCGTCGACTCGAAAAAGTACTCCTTGAAGCCGGGCGTCTCGTAGACCAGCGCGCGATACGACGCCATCGCCGCATCGGAGAGCTGCTGCATCGTTTCCTCGAACTGCGGCAGCTCGGCTGGCAGGTGGCTGTTCGGCAGCAGCGACGCTTCGAGCGTCGCGGCGACGACCGTCTCCAGATTGCGCCGGCCGATCTGCGGATTGGCGAACTTGCTGGCGATCACTTCGCCCTGTTCGGTCAAGCGGATCTGACCGTCGACGGTGCCCGGCGGCTGCGACAGGATCGCCTGATAGGTCGGGCCGCCGCCGCGCCCGACGGTGCCCCCGCGCCCATGGAACAGGCGCAGCGTGATGCCGCGTTCGTTGAACAGCGACACCAGCGCGAGTTCCGCGCGATACAGCTCCCAATTCGAAGTCAGGAAGCCGCCATCCTTGTTGCTGTCGGAGTAGCCGAGCATCACTTCCTGCTCGTTGCCCTGGTGTTCGATCAACGCGCCGGCGCCGGGCAGCGCGATCAGATCGCGCATGATGTGCGGTGCGTTGCGCAGATCGGGGATCGTCTCGAACAGCGGAATCACCATCAGGCCCGCGTGCGCCGGATCGTCGGGGTCGCCCAGGCGCCCGCGCAGCAGGCCGGTTTCCTTTTGCAGCAGCATCACTTCGACCAGATCGCTGACGGTCTCCGTGTGCGAAATGATGTAGTTGCGCACCGCGCGCGCGCCGAATTTTTCGCGCGTCACGCGCGCCTCTTCGAGCACGCCGAGCTCGCTTTTCACGAGGTCCGAGTAGTCCGCGTACGGGATCCGCAGCGACCGCGGCTGCGCGAGCTCACGCAGCAGCACGGTCAGCTTGTCGGCTTCGGAGAGCGCCGCGTAATCGGCCTCGACGCCGGCGCGCTTCATCAGCTCGGCGATCACCGCTTCGTGAATGTCGGAGCTCTGACGCAGATCGATGCTGGCCAGATGGAAGCCGAACACTTCGGCCGCGCGCGCGAGCGGCGCGAGGCGCGGGGCGGCGAGCGGCGCGCCGTGATGCTCGGCGAGCGAGTCCATCAGCACGTGCAGGTCGCGCACGAAGTCGGCCGAGTCGTCGTACGGAATGGCCCGGATCGGGCCGGCGCCGCGGCCCGCGCTGCGCAGCGGCACGGCGCCTTCGCCCAGGCGCACCCGCGCGCTCGCGGCGAGCCGCGTGTACATGCCGATCAGCGCGCGGCGGTACGGCTCGTCGGTGCGGAGCGGCGACTGGTCGGGCGAGATCGCCGCGAGCTCTTTCAGTGCGTCGCTCGCGCCGGCCAGCAGGTTCGACACCGACAGTTCGGCGCCGAGCTTGTGCACCTGTTCCAGATAGTGCTCGAAGATCACCGCGGCCTGGCGGGTGATCGCGTTTTCGAGCGTTTCGGCGGTCACGTTCGGATTGCCGTCGCGGTCGCCGCCGATCCAGCTGCCCATCTGGAAGAACGGCGGCAGACGCGCTTCGAGACCGTGCTCTTTGAGCGCCTCTTCGATGTCCGCGTAGAGTGCCGGCAGTTCTTCGAGGAAGGTGCTGCGGTAGTACGACAGCGCGTTTTCGATTTCATCGGCGACGGTCAGGCGCGCGTCGCGCAGCATCCGCGTCTGCCACAGCGAGGTGACGCGCGCGCGCAGCATCGCTTCGTTGTGCGAGCGCTCGCGCTGGGTGAGCGGCTGGTCGCGCTCGGCGAGCAGCCGCGCGATGTCGTGCTGCGCGTCGAGAATGCTCTTGCGCTGCACTTCGGTCGGGTGCGCGGTCAGCACCGGCATGATCAGCGCGTCGTTGAAGAACTGCTGCAACACCGGGGTCGCAGCCGCGCCTGCGGCCGCGAGCCGTTCGAGCGCGTGGGCGATCGTGCCGGGCTGCGACGCCGAGCCGGCCAGCGCGTGAATCCGGTGACGGCGATTGCGGTGACGGTCCTCTGCGATATTCGCGAGGTGCGAGAAGTAGCTGAACGCGCGCACCACGCTGACCGTCTGCTCGGGCGTCAGCGAGCGCAGCTTCTTGTCGAGCGTCTGCGCGGCGGCGCTGTCGTCCTCGCGACGGAAGCGCACCGCGCTCTGACGGATCGTCTCGACCACGTCGAACACCGCGTCGCCTTCCTGCTCGCGCAGCACGTCGCCGAGCAGGCGGCCCAGATAGCGGATGTCCTGGAACAGCGGGTGGTCCTTGTTCTCGCGGGTGCGGGCGGGGGGCGTTGCCGCTGCCGCTTCGGCGGTAGCCGGCACGGTCTCGACGGCGTTTTGCGGCACCGCTTTCAGCTTCGCCTTTTTCGCGACGCGCGGCGGCGCGGCCTCGCCGGCGAGCGCGTGGATCTGCGCTTGCGTTGTCGCGGACGCGGCCTTCGCCGGCTTGCGCGCTTTTACTGTGCCAGCCTCGGCGTCGGCCCCGGGGCTAGACGCTGGCGCGGCCTTGCCGGCTTTGGCGGTTTTCTTCGGCTTGTCCGCCTTGACCGGTACCGAGGTCTGCGCGGCCTTCGTGGCCTTGGCGGCGAGCGCGCGCTGGCCGGTGCGGGTGGTCGCGCGCTCGGCGGCCGGCGGTGTGCCGGGAGCGGCGGCGGTGCCGGCGGCAGCGTCGGCGTGGGCGGCGGATGCCGCGGCGTCAGCCGGGCGAGCGGTGGGCGAAGCAGTGTTGCGGCGCGCGGCGCGCGCCGATCCGGAAGACGTCACGATGGGTTTCCTCAAGGAAGCCTGTTGATTGATGAACTGCGACTGCGGAACTGCAACCAGCAAACTGCAACGTGAACTGCATGCAACGGGACTGCGAAGGGACTGCCGGCGCGGCGAGACGAAAGCAATCCGCAAGGATAACGATCGAAGCAGCGTGCGCCGCGTGCGTGCAAGCGGCCGCGCGATGCCGCGAAACCGATAGAGGAGAAGGGAGCGGGTGAGGCCGTCGGCCCACACCGAATGCGTTGAGTGTGCCGCACTGCATCATCGCGCAAACCGCCGCGCGGTGCGCGAACGACCGTACGTGGCAAGCCGTGACCGGGGGCCTTCGCCCGTGACGCGAAGCCCGTCTCCTCCGTCGATACCGCTTGAGCACGGCACCTTTGCATAGCCCGGCAATACAAGGGCGCAAGCAAACGCGCGTGCTAACATTGATTGTTATTCCATCCCGAATTCAAGCAGCAAGCCAATGAATACCGAGACGTTTTCCGCGCCACCCCACACGCTGGTCATTGCGTCGCGAGAGAGCCGCCTTGCCATGTGGCAGGCCGAACATGTGCGATGTGCGCTGCACAAATTATATCCATCTTGTGACGTAAAAATCCTCGGAATGACGACACGGGGGGATCAGATTCTGGACCGCACGCTATCGAAGGTCGGCGGCAAGGGTCTGTTCGTGAAAGAACTCGAAGCCGCGCTCGCCGATGGCCGCGCGCATCTCGCGGTGCACTCGTTGAAAGACGTGCCGATGGAACTGCCGGAAGGCTTCGCGCTGTCGACCATCATGGAACGCGAGGACCCGCGCGACGCGCTGGTCTCCAATCAGTACGAGTCGCTCGCCGCGTTGCCGGCCGGCGCGGTGGTCGGCACTTCTAGTCTGCGCCGCGAAGCGATGCTGCGGATGCGTTATCCGCATCTCGAAGTGCGGCCGTTGCGCGGCAATCTCGATACCCGGCTCGGCAAGCTCGATCGCGGCGACTACGCGGCGATCATTCTTGCCGCCGCCGGTCTGAAGCGGCTCGGTCTGGCCGAGCGGATCCGCGCGCTGCTCGATCCCGAGGACAGCTTGCCGGCCGCGGGGCAGGGCGCGCTGGGCATCGAGATTCGCGCCGATCGCGCGGACGTCGCCGCGTGGCTCGCGCCGCTGCATCACCCGCACACGGCGGCGGCGGTCGAAGCCGAGCGGATGGTCTCGCGGGCGCTCGGCGGCAGTTGCGAAGTGCCGCTGGGCGCGCACGCAACGTGGCACGACGGCGCGCTGCATCTGCGCGGCATCGTCGCGACGCCGGACGGGCAGCGCGTGCTGAGCGCGCAGGCGTCGTCGCCGGCGCCGAACGTCGAGCGCGCGCTGGCGCTCGGCAAGGAGGTCGCCGACGCGTTGGTGCAGCAGGGTGCGCTCGAGATCGTGCGCGCGCTCAGCACCGCGAGCGGTCCCGCCGCTGGCTCGGCCGGCGCGGCAGCCGGCGCGGCAACCCAGCCCGCGCCCGGCGCGGCGACCGGCGAGTGATGAGCGCCGCCACGCCTGACCGGGCGCCCTTCACGGTCGTGATCACACGGCCGGCGGGTCAGTCGAGCGAGTTGGTCGAACAGCTCGAAGCGGCCGGCCTCGCAACCCTCGACTTCCCGCTGATCGACATCGCCCCGGTGGCCGACGACGCGCCGTTGTGCGACGCGCTCGCGTCGCTCGAACGCTATGCGCTGGTCGTGTTCGTGTCGCCGAACGCGGTCGATCACGCGTTTGCCCGCCACGCCGCGATCTGGCCGCATGCGCTGCCGATCGGCGTGGTCGGTCCCGGCAGCGTGCGCGCGCTCGCGCGCCACGGGATCGCGCAGCCCGAGCACCGCGTGATCAGCCCGGCCGCCGGCGCCGACGACGAATCCACCAGCTTCGACTCCGAGAGCCTGTACACGGCGCTGGAGGCCGCGTTCGGCGAGACCGGCTTCGAAGGCAAGCGCGTGCTGATCGTGCGCGGCGACGGCGGCCGCGAATGGCTCGCCGAGCGGTTGCGCGAAGCGGGCGCGCAGGTCGACACGGTCGCCGCGTACCGGCGGATCGTGCCGGAGCCGTCGATCGGCGCATGGGCGCGCGTGCACGAACTGCTCGCCGGCGCGCCGCACGCGTGGCTTCTGACCAGCTCCGAAGGCGTGCGCAACCTTCACGAACTCGCGCACGAACACCTGACCGCCGACGAGATCGCGCAACTAAAACACGCGCCGCTCGTCACGCCGCACCCGCGAATCGCGCAGACCGCGCGGGCATTGGGTTTTGATAGGATTACGGTGTCCGGCGCGGGCGACGAGCGGATCGTGCGCGCCGTCGTCGAACTCGTTGCCGCCGTGCCGACCGTCGTACCACCGGTATCGTCCAACCCGGCTCATTCACCGGCTAAATCACGCATGACTGAAACGAACGCCTCCACGAACGCCTCACCCCAGCCGTCCGCAACCGCACCGTTGCCGCCGAATCAACCCTTCACGCCGTTCGAAGCGCAAAAGCGCACAAGCGCGAGCGGACCGCTGCTGTGGCTGGCCATCGTGGTGCTTGCGTGCGCGGCGGGCGTGGGCGGCTATGCGCTGAACCGCAAGGTGGTGCGTACCGAGCAGCAGCTCACGCAGCTTCAGCAGGCCAACGACACCCAGGCCAACGAGTTGCGCATCAAGATGGAACAGGCGCTCGCGACCGTGCATCAGTCGGACTCGCAGGTCGCGCAGCTCGAAGGCAAGCTCGCCGATGCGCAGGCCGCGCAGCAGGCGCTGCAACAGCAGTACGCGGATCTCGCGCGCAATCGCGAAGACTGGACCCTCGCCGAGGTCGGCCAGATGCTGTCGGCGGCGAGCCAGCAGTTGCAGCTGACCGGCAACACTCAACTCGCGCTGTTCGCGCTGCAAAGCGCCGACACGCGTCTGGCCGCATCGGACAGCCCGCAGGCGGTCGCGGTGCGCAAGGCGATCGCGCAGGACATCGACAAACTGAAGGCCGCGCCGTCGACCGACCTGACCGGCCTCGCGATCAAGCTCGACAACGCGATCGACCACGTCGACAGCCTGCCGCTGTCCGGCGAAGCGCCGATCCCGCACGCCACCCCGCACGCGGCTTCGTGGGCCGACACCGCGAAGGTCGCCGCCGCGACCGGCAAGCCGCGCTGGGAAGTGTGGTTCGACGAAGTCACGCACGGCATCGGCGAGCAGTTGAAGAGCCTCGTGCAGGTGCGCCGGATCGATAACGCCGACGCGATGCTGACCACGCCCGATCAAGGCTACTTCGTGCGGCAGAACCTGAAGCTGCGTCTGCTGTCCGCGCGCCTCGCGCTGCTCTCGCGCAACCAGAGCACGCTGAAGTCCGATCTGCAGGCCGCCCAGGCATCGCTGACGCGTTACTTCGACGCGTCGTCGAAAGACACGCAGACGGTCATCGATCTGGTGAAGCAGGTGGACGCCGGCTCGGCCGCGGTCGCATTGCCGACCCTCGACACGAGCCTGCAGGCCGTCAATCAATACCGGAACCGGGGTTAATCATGGCGATCCGGGGACTTCTTTGGCTCGCGGCGCTGTTCGCCATCGCGGTGCTGCTCGCGGTCGGCGGCCGCTTCGACGCCGGCCAGATCATGCTGATCTATCCGCCGTACCGCGTCGACATGTCGTTGAATCTGTTCATCGTCGGGCTCGTCGTGCTGTTCATCGTGCTGTATGCGCTGCTGCGGATCATCCGCAATATCTGGCGCATGCCGCAGCGGGTCGCCGCGTATCGCGCGCGCCAGCGCGTCGCGAAGGCGCATGCGGCGCTGCGCGACGCGATCGGCAACCTGTATGCAGGGCGTTTCTCGCGCGCTGAAAAAGCCGCGAAGAATGCGCTCGCGAACCGCGACAACAAGGGCGCGGCCGGCTTGATCGCGGCCACCGCCGCGCATCGGATGCATGAATACGGGCGGCGCGACGAATGGCTCGCGCAGATCGACGACGCCGACTGGCAGGACGCGCGCCTGATGGCCACCGCCGACATGCGCGCGGACGGCCGCGACGCCGACGGCGCGCTGAACGCGCTGACCGAAATGCAATCGCAGGGCGCGCGCCGGATTCACGCGCAGCAGATCACGCTGCGCGCGCAGCAGCAGTTGAAGAACTGGAGCGAAGTGCTGAAGCTCGTGAAGACGCTGGAAAAGCGCGAAGCGATTCACCCGGCGGTCGCGGTGCGGCTGCGTCAGCAGGCGGCGGAAAATCTGCTGCGCGACCGGCGTCACAACGCCGACGCGCTGCTCGAACTGTGGAGCTCGCTGTCCGCTTCCGAGCGTCATTCGCCGCGTCTGGCCGATGTCGCCGCCGAGCTGCTGGTCGCGCTGAACCGGCCGCAGGAAGCGCGCAAGATCGTCGAGGAAGCGCTTGCGCAGAACTGGGATGCGCGTCTGCTGCGGCGCTATCCGGACACCGCTGCCGGCGACGCGCTGCCGCTGATCCAGAAGGCCGAGGCATGGCAGAAGGACCGGCCGGAAGACGCCGACCTGATGTTCGCGCTGGGCCGCCTGTGTCTGCATCAGCAGTTGTGGGGCAAGGCGCAGTCGTTCCTCGAACGCGCGTTGAAGCTGGCCGACAACGAGACGCTGAAGATTCGCTCGCACCGCGCGCTGGCCCGTCTGCATGAGCAACTGGGCGATACCGACAAGGCTAGCCAGCACTATCGGGAAAGCGCGTTGTCGATGAACGTGACGTGATGATGGCTTTCAGTCGGTAATGCGTCTGAAGGCGACGCGCGGTTGTGAAGCCGCCATCGATCGCTAGCAATCTCCAGAGAATGGCCGCAGCCGATGCTGCGGCCATTTTTTTTCGCGCTTATTCTTTGTTCCGACGGCAACGCCTCGCGACCGCCGACCCCGCGAAATATCCATCGCGTGGACACAAGCGTGATCTATTATCAAAAGTTGTGAGCAATACGACTGCGGTTGCGATGCTGCCCGACCGGTCCCAGTTCCGCAATGCTTCAACGGCCCGGATGGCAATCCGCGAATCGCGCGATCGAGTGCAGATGGCGTGGAGGAAGGGCGATGGTTCGCACAGAAATCCTGGACGCGCTGCGTCCGTATACGGAGCCGTTTCGCGTCACTCGAGGCAATGATTTCTTCCTGAAGGATTTCGATCCCGGCGATACGCTGGGACTCAAGATGCATAAGCAGGAGGCAGTGCAACTGCTGCAACGCGGCTCGAAATGGCTCGCGATGGAGCAGGAAATTCTCTACGCGCAGGATTCGTGGTCCGTGCTGCTGGTGTTTCAGGCGATGGACGCGGCCGGCAAGGACGGCACGATCAAGCACGTGATGTCGCGTGTCAATCCGCAGGGCTGCGAGGTCGTGTCGTTCAAGCAGCCGTCGGCCGAAGATCTCGCCCACGACTTCCTGTGGCGCTATCACGCGAGGGTGCCGCGGCGCGGGAAGATCGGAATCTTCAATCGTTCGTACTACGAGGAAGTGCTGGTCGTCCGCGTGCACTGGCATCTGCTCGACGCGCAGAAGCTGCCGCCCTCGAATCCCGGCAGCGATCTCTGGCAGGAGCGGCTCGCCGACATCGCGCGCTTCGAGGACTATCTGACCCGTCAGGGCGTGGTCATCCTGAAGTTCTATCTGAACCTGTCGCGCGGCGAGCAGAAGAGGCGCTTCATGGAGCGGCTCGACAAGCCCGACAAGCAGTGGAAGTTTTCCGCCGCCGACATTCGCGAGCGTCGTTATTGGGACGACTACATGCACGCGTACGAAGACGCGATTCGCGCGACCGCCAGCGAGGCGGCGCCGTGGTTCGTCGTGCCCGCCGACGATAAGCCGTTCACGCGCCTGATCGTCGCGGCGGCGATCGTCGAGGCGGTCGAAAAGCTCGACCTCGAATATCCGCGGGCGACGCAACAGCAGCTCGACGATCTGGCCGCGGCGCGCGATGAGCTCAATGCCGAAGAAGGGCAACCGCAACCGCAACACTGCAACCGGAGAGACGAGGATGAGCGCAGTTGAGAAGACAGCTTCTGCAACCGACGCGACGCCGTGGCATGCGTTACCGGCGAGCGAGATCGAGCGGCAGTTCGACGTCGATCCCGCGCAGGGTCTGGCCGCGACCGAGGCGAGCGCGCGGCTGGACAAGTACGGGCCGAACCGCTTGCCGCAAGGCAAGAAGAAAGGACCGGTTGCGCGATTCCTCGCACAACTGAACAACATTCTGATCTACGTGCTGCTGGTGGCCGGCTTCGTCAAATTGATGCTCGGCCTGTGGCTCGACGGCTCGGTGATTCTGGCCGTCGTGATCCTCAACTCGCTGCTCGGCTTCCTGCAGGAAGGCCGCGCCGAGAAAGCGCTCGATTCGATCCGCAACATGCTGTCGGCCGAAGCACGCGTGCTGCGCGGCGGCGCGGTCCGGCTGGTGCCCGCCGAGGAACTCGTGCCCGGCGACATCGTGCTGCTCGAATCGGGCGACCGGATTCCGGCCGACCTGCGGCTGGTCGAAGCGAAGAATCTGCGTACCGAGGAAGCGGCGCTCACCGGCGAATCGGTGCCGGCCGAAAAAATCACCGCGCCGGTTGCCGCGAAGGCGACGGTCGGCGACCGCGAGAACATCGGGTTCTGCGGGACGATGGTGCTGTCGGGCCGGGCGAGCGGCATCGTCGTTGCGACCGGCAGTCAGACCGAACTGGGCCGCATCAACCAGATGCTCGCTGAAGTCAGCGTGCTGGAGACGCCGCTGCTGCGTCAGATCAAGAAGTTCGGCTACGTGATCACGATCGCGATCGCCTGCGTCAGCGTGCTGCTGTTCTCGTGGGGCCACTGGCTCGGCCACATGACTTTCGTTCAGTTGTTCCAGGCGATTGTCGGGATCGCGGTGTCGGTGATTCCGGAGGGCTTGCCGGCCCTGATCACGATCACGCTCGCGATCGGCGTGCAGCGGATGGCCCAGCGCAACGCGATCATCCGGCGGCTGCCCGCGGTCGAAACCTTGGGCGCGGTGTCGCGCATCTGCTCGGACAAGACCGGCACGCTGACGTTGATGGAGATGATGGTGACGTCGGTCGTGACCGCCGAACGCGGCTACGACGTGACCGGCGACGGCTACGCGTACGAGGGCGAAGTCAGGGCCGACGGCAAGCCGCTCGGCAGCGCGCCCGAAGTGCTGAAGCTGATGGGCCGCGTATCGCTGCTGTGCAACGACGCCGAGCTGTTCGAGCAGGACGGCGCGTGGAAAGTGGAGGGGGACCCAACTGAAGGCGCGCTCTATCCGTTCGCGGTCAAACTCGGGATGGACCGCGCGGCGGAAGCCGGCGCCGCGCCGCGCATCGATGCGATTCCGTTCGAGTCCGAGCACAAGTTCATGGCGACGCTCAATCGCTCGGCCGAGGGCGAGATGCTGCTGGTGAAGGGTGCGCCGGAAGTGATCCTCGACCACTGCGACCGGCAGCAGAGCGCGCAAGGTCCGGTGCCGCTCGATCGCGACTATTTCGCGCGGGAAGGGGACCGGCTCGCCGCGCAAGGCGAGCGCGTGCTGGGGCTCGCGTGGCTGCCGGACCCGGGCTTGCCGGTGGGCGGCCTCGGACCGCAGGACCTGCCGCGCCATCTGGTGCTGCTCGGCCTCGTCGGGCTGATGGACCCGCCGCGCAAGGAGGCGATCGACGCGGTGCGCGAATGCCACGGCGGCGGCATTCGCGTGACGATGATCACCGGCGATCACAAGATCACCGCGGCGGCGATCGCGCGGATGCTCGGCATCGGCGACGGCAAGACGGCGGTGGCCGGCACCGAGATCGAAGCGATGAACGATGCGCAGTTGCAGGAATGCGTGCGCGACGTCGACGTGTTCGCGCGCGCGAGTCCCGAGCACAAGCTGCGCCTCGTCAAGGCGATCCAGGCGAACCGTCAGGTGGTCGCGATGACCGGCGACGGCGTCAACGATGCGCCCGCGCTGAAGAAGGCCGACATCGGCGTCGCAATGGGCATTAAGGGCACCGAAGTGACCAAGGAAGCGGCCGGCATGATTCTCGCCGACGACAACTTCGCGTCGATCTCGGCGGCGGTGAAGGAGGGGCGCACGGTCTACAACAACATCGAAAAAGCGATGCTGTTCATGCTGCCGACCAATATCGCGCAGGGCGCGGTGATCGCGGTGGCGATCCTGTTCGCGTTCACGCTGCCGATCACCGCGCCGCAGATTCTGTGGGTCAACATGATCACCTCGGTCGCGCTCGGCCTGACCGTTTCGTTCGAGCCGCACGAGGCCGACGTGATGCGCCGGCCGCCGCGCTCGGTCGACCGGCCGATCGTCACGCGCTTCGGCATCTGGCGGATTCTGTTCGTCGGCGCGGCGCTGGTGGTCTATACGCTGGCGACATTCTTCTGGATGAAGGGGCAGGGCGCGTCGGATCCGATGGCGCGCACGGCGGCCGTCAACGCGATCACGCTTGGTCAGGTGTTCTATCTATTGAATATCCGTTATCTGATCGACTCGTCGCTGTCGGTGCGCGCGCATTTGGGCAATCGCTACCTGTGGTACGGGATCGCCGGGGTCGTGGTGCTGCAACTGCTGTTCACCTATGCGTTGCCGTTCAACCTGATCTTCGATACGCAGGGGTTGCCGGCGTCGGCGTGGTTGTGGCTGATCGGGGGCGGCATCGTGTTTTTCCTCGTGGTGGAACTCGAGAAGCTGGTGATTCGCTGTATCCCGGCGTTGAAGGGGGCGGTGACGTCGCAGGACACGGTGGTCATGCACAACGAAGCGGTGCGTTGACGCGCGGCGCACGGCGCGGCCGCTTCGACGACGAAGCCCGTCCCGATAGCTGGGAGCTGTTCACCGGCCGGCACCGCAATGCGGTGTAGGGCGCGATGGCGCTGGCGGTCGCGGGGGCAATTGCGTGGTTGTGCGATCGTAAGCGTTCCTGATGGACTATGCTGTCCATGACAGCGCCGTTACACATTGCGTGTCGCGGTGTGCTCGACCATAAATATCGACAAATGCACGCGCACAGTCCGCTTCCTCGCGATCCCCAGACCGCGCCCGGCGCACGCCGCTGGCTGCGGTGGTTGCCGGGCGTGACCGCCTTCAGGGAATACCAGCTCGCATGGCTGCCGAGCGACCTGACCGCCGGCATCGTTCTGACGACGATGCTGGTGCCGGTCGGGATTGCGTATGCGACCGCCTCCGGCGTGCCGGGGGTGTACGGTCTGTACGCGACGATCGTGCCGCTGCTCGCTTATGCGTTGTTCGGCCCGAGCCGGATTCTGGTACTCGGTCCCGACTCCGCGCTGGCGGCGCCGATTCTCGCCGTCGTCGTGCAGGTCGCCGCGGGCGACCCGGCCCGCGCGATTGCGGTGGCCAGCATGATGGCGATCGTCTCCGGTCTGTTCTGCATCGTGATGGGCTTGCTGAAACTGGGCTTCATCACCGAATTGCTGTCGAAGCCGATTCGCTACGGCTACATGAACGGCATCGCGCTCGCGGTGCTGATCAGCCAGTTGCCGAAGCTGTTTGCGATCTCGGTGGACGAGCGGGGACCGCTGCGCGACATCGTGAGCCTCGCGCAGGCGATCGGCGAAGGCAAGGCAAACTGGTACAGCTTCGCGGTAGGCGCGGGAAGTCTTGTGTTGATTCTGATTCTGAAACGCTTCGAGAAAATCCCGGGCATTCTGATCGCGGTGATTCTGGCGACGCTGTGCGTGACCGTGTTTCATCTGGACAGCGTCGGCGTGAAGGTGCTGGGCAAGATTCCGCAGGGCCTGCCGACCTTCGCAATACCTTGGGCCAGCGACGCCGATCTGCTCAAGATCGTGCTCGGCGGCTGCGCGGTCGCGCTGATCTCGTTCGCGGATACCAGCGTGCTGTCGCGCACGTTCGCCGCGCGTTTTCGAACCCGGGTCGATCCGAATCAGGAGATGGTCGGGCTCGGCGCGGCCAATCTCGCGGCAGGGCTGTTTCACGGCTTTCCGATCAGCAGCAGTTCGTCGCGCACGCCGGTCGCCGAGGCGGCCGGCGCGAAGACCCAATTGACCGGCGTGGTCGGCGCGATTGCGGTTGCGCTACTGCTGATGGTCGCGCCGAATCTGTTGCGGTATCTGCCCAATAGCGCGCTGGCGGCGGTGGTGATTGCGGCGGCTATCGGCCTTTTCGAAATCAACGATCTGAAGCGGATTTACCGGATTCAGCAATGGGAGTTCTGGCTGTCGATTGCCTGTTTTGCCGGGGTCGCCGTTTTCGGCGCGATTCCGGGGATTTGCTTCGCGGTGGTGATCGCGGTGATCGAATTTCTGTGGGACGGCTGGCGGCCGCATTACGCGGTGCTGGGTCGCGTCGAGGGTTTGCGCGGCTATCACGACATCCAGCGTTATCCGCAAGCGGAACGGATTCCGGGGCTCGTGCTGTTTCGCTGGGATGCGCCGCTGTTCTTCGCGAATGCCGAGCAGTTTCAGGAGCGCTTATGCGAAGCGGTCGCCGCTGCGCCGGGGCCGGTGCGGCGCGTGGTGGTGGCGGCGGAACCCGTGACGAGCGTGGATGTGACTTCCGCCGATATGCTGCGCGAGCTGACCCGCACGCTCGGTGAGCAGGGGATTGCGCTGCATTTCGCCGAGATGAAGGATCCGGTTCGGGATAAGCTCCGGCGCTTCGAGTTGACCGATTTGCTCGAGGACCGGTGCTTTCATCCTACTGTGAGTAGTGCGGTGGATGCGTTTGTGGGTGGGGAGGGGGACCGGTGATGTTGCCCATTTGCGAGATTCGGTTTGGCTGCTCATGCGGCCCGCGGTTAGCGGCGTATCGAGGTTGATTGCGAATAGTCGCGGCTGAGGATAACGTCCATTAAAACAGGCGTCTTCCGTGCATTCTCCTTCGTGGCGTGAGGGTTGGGGTCGCCGAACGCGAGTTCGACATCCACGGGGAATTTGCTGGTGGGTTGGCTCGAAGCACGATAACGATAGCCATGCAGAAGAACCTGTGGTGGCGTCGTTCCCAAATCATTACCAGGCTGGCGATTGCCGCTGCTGTCTATCCAATATCCGCGGGCCAGCGGATACAGGTCCTCCAGCGTAGAGCGGCTGATTCCCGCCATGAGGGGACTAAACCGGATGGTGAATACGGTTGGAACCAACTTCACCGTTGTGTGGTTGGATTTGCAATCGCTCGGATCGCCTTCCATCAATAGCGTGATTTGCGTGGCGGGAAAACTCGGATTCTCGAAAGCATACTCGCGGCCTACCGGGCCAACCGCCGGGTTCGTGGCGAAGTGGCGGCCGAATATGACGTGGGCGGGATCGAACGGCTGGTTTTCCCGTAGGATCGCCATTGCGGTCGTCAGTATTCCGAGTGCCGTCTCACGCTGTGAATCCGTAACTGTCTGGCTCATCTTGGTTCCTTGCTCCGACGGCTCTAAGGGCGTCGACATACTGGGCTGTGCATGTGCGGGGATTGCGATCAAAAGGATCGTCAGGATCTTTCCAGTAAGCTTGGACCACTTCCGCGTAAGCGTCGGCGTCTTCTTCATGGAGTTGGTTCCGGTAGCCGGTTTCGAATCTCCGGGGCTCTCGACTGGAGCTTCACCGGGTCGCCTGCCGTGCAAGACGGGCTCTCTCAGCGGTGTCTCTGCGCTTTTTCGGAATAGTCGCGAGTCAGAAAAGCGCCCATGAAGACAGGTGCTTTTTGCATGTCTTTTTCTGAAGACTGCGGATTCGGATCCCCAAAAGACAATTCGACGTCCACGGGAAAGCGGCTCGTCGGCAAATTCGACGCGCGGTAGCGGTAGCGATGCAGCAAAACCCGAGGCGGCACCACTCCCATATAGTTGCCGTACCGTCGGTTGCCCTCTGCGTCGATCCAGTATCCGACGTCAAGGGGAAACATCTGTTCCAGGGCCGAGCGCGTAATTCCCGCCATTAGAGGAGTGAACCGGATTGTGATGGATGTCGGAACCTGCTTGACGTTCCTGCGATCGCTCGCAGGATCATCTGGGTCAGCACCTACCGTCACGGTGATTTGAGTCCGAGGAAAAGCCTTGTTTTCGAAGGAATACTCCGTGCCTACCGAACCCCAAACAGGAACCGAGGCAAAGTTGTCGCCGAATATGGTGTGTGCGGGATCGAATGGTTCATCGTCCCGCAGGATGGTCATTGCGGTCGTCAGTATGCTGAGCGCCATGTTGCGCTGAATCTCAGTAACCGATTTGCTCACGTCAATTCCTTGCTCCGACGGCTCTAACGGCGTCGGCATACTGGGCTGTGCATGTGCCGGGATTGCGAACCAGAGGATCGTCAGGATTTTTCCAGTAAGCCTGAACCACTTCCGCGCAAGCGTAGGCGTCTTCTTCATGGAGTTGGCTCCGGTAGCCGGTTTCGAATTGGGCCATTTTCCTTGCAACTTCCGGAGTTACTTTCAGAAGATCGCATACCTTCTTAAGGGCAACCGGGATATCTCGCTTGACATACTCCCACCCCGGCTTGTCCTGCACGTACGAAATGAGCCAGTAGTAGTGAAATACAAGCATCGTATGCAGTCCGATATGGACGCGCTGATCATTTGGTAGCGATGTGTTTCCAGCCGTCGCTAGAGCACTTTTGAGTGTCGACGAGGAATAGACGTCTCTTATAGCCGTTAGATCCAGGTAGTCGTCGGGAAAGTGCTTGAGGATAGAAAGCATCCAGAAATACTGCTGACAGTGGCGGCACTCGTGATACAGCGTGTCGGCAAACGCTCTGAGTCGATCATCCAGGAAACTCTGTCGGTGTCGGGCCTCGATGATGCGCGCTATCTCGCTTTCGTTTATGGCGATTAGCCAGTCCTCTGCGATAAATGCGGCGCTGACGTCTTGTCGGAGGTTGTACCGTATTGCCCAATCGGGACTGACGATCTCAATTCTGGGTATAACACCGGCACCTTTTGACGATTCAGAAGACTCCTGTCGCAATCCAAAGGGCCCAGAGCCGAGCGCGTCCCCTAATTTCCCGATCACAGCGCTTTGAATCATGCTTCTCAATTTCGGCGTCAACGGCCATACCATTCCGGCCCAATCGATTGCCTTGAGGGCGGATTTTATCGCGGCTGTATAGGCCTTTGTTACTGGGTACTCGACGTCCCGTCGCATCGACATGCCGGCCGGCGCATCACCCTGTCTGGCGCCGTTGACGAAGTGATGGAATCGCAGCCCGAAATTCATCGGATCGCATGAAACGAATTCGGGCGGTTTGTCTTCGGTTGTCGCGCCCTGACTCGGAGTGGTCACGGCTTTCGCTGCGACCTGGACACTACGCTTCTCGGCGTTGGGTATCGCGCCCGCAAATGGCTGGTCTGCTTCTCTGATCACCACACCTTTACTCATCGCGATGACCTTGTCCGGCTCGCTCGCAGCGAGCAGTTCGATCGTCGCGAATGTTGGCGTGTTGCTCGTGACCAGGCGGGTTTCTCCGAGCGTGTTCGTCACGCCGTGAACTACCCGGCCATCGTCGAGCGTGATCCGGTACGGCTGGTTCGTTAATGCGAAGCCGCTATCGTGTTCGATCAGCACGTAATGCGCGGCCAGCCTGCCAGGCTTTTCCCGCGTGACCGGCATGCTGACGGGCCACGGTGCC
>NZ_JAJITD010000019.1 GCF_020880815.1 Paraburkholderia sejongensis | reverse complement strand
CAGGGCAGGCAGCGGCCCTCGGGCCGCTGCCTGCGAAGCGACGGTGCGTTTCTTCTTCATCGGCATATCCATGACCTTGGTCCTTCATGATATGCCCCGCCCACAAAATGACGGATAGGTCCCGTACCCTGCGCGGCAGCAGAAATGCCGCTGTTTGGCATAGCCTCTGCTTCCATAAGAGTACGAGGGCGTTGGGCGCATGCATCGCCAGCGCTCGCAAGGTCAACGAACTTACCCAGCAACAACTTGCCGCGAAGCTTGGCATCGCCCTGCAGACGCTTGCGCACTACGAAGGCGGACGACTGCGGCTACCGATCTCGTTACTGCCAGAGTTGACCCGAACACTCGGACTGTCATCAGATGAACTGCTCCGGCAAAACGTCGCGCAACACACTAAAACCGGCGCATCCTCGAAGCTGCAACAGCAACTCGAGGCAATCAGTCAACTACCGAAGGCGGGGCAACGCTTTGTGTCCGAGCTGCTTGATACGGTGCTGGCACAGACCAGGCAGTAAGAAGGAGTTTGATGCAGTAGAAAAAGCGCGGGCCGCATGGGCGGCAACCACCGTTTCATTTTTTCTGTCCATTAGATTGCGGCAAGTTCTGTGCTGCAGATCCTGCAATTTCTTGCCCTGAACCACCTGCCAATGTACCAATCGCAACTGCTGCAGAATTTGGTCTAAAGAGATTCCAGCCACTGCCTGTCCATACTCCAGTCGACGCCCAGTCTGCAGAATTGAGTCCAGGTTTTATGAGTACGCTTGCTCCATTTTCGGCTGCCTTGCCAATCCCGTACCCCAAACCGGATAGCACTCCGCTTGTGATGGCTGACGAAACAATTCCGCTATTCTGACCATAAAAATAATTATCGAAGGCTGTGGCCACTCCACCACCTAGCGTATTCACGTCGATGTTCCACAGCAACCCACCGGAAGAGCCGATCGCACCTGTGGCATAAGCTCCCGCTACATCCACCGGATTGATTTTGCCGATCTGGGCGTACTGCGAACCCGCATTGATGACTGCACTAATGGCACCCGTACCATTGGCCGAAGCCAGTGCGGCAGAACCCAGCGCCCCTCCCGAACTGAAGATCGGTGCCCCAGGGATCAGGGCGAGCCCGGCAAGGGCTTCCGGAGCAAGCGCGACCGCAGCCGCTGTGCCCACAGCAGCGGTGCCGTAAATCGCCACGTTCTCTGAGGCCACAGCCGCATCAGCTCCCTGCGCCTGAATCGCCGCATTCAGCGTCGCGTCGCTGCATTGTGCGCCCGCACTGCGTATCGCCGGTATGTGGCTTGAGCAGGCCGGATTTCCACCCGGACAGCGCATGCGAATCGAGGTCCAGTACGGCTGGCTCGTCATCACGCCGGATTGAACGACGCTGCAAACAGCAAACCCGGCGCAAAACGGGTTTGCTACATGCACATCAACTACTCATACCCATCAATTTCCCTGCGATTTTCAATGACTCCGGGTGACCTATCTGCTGCCTGTCAAGAATGCAGATCAGCAATTCATACGCCACTCCATACTCTCCGAAGTCAATATATTCAGCAATGTCCTTGTAGTCTTGTTTAGAGAGGTCGCTTTCAACCCGAGCGAGCGATTCACGCATCAATCGCTCGATTTCATCATAGTGTTCTTGTTGCTTCGTCATTTCGGATTTCTAGGAACGTTTGTGGGGAATGCCGTAACGATTCCGCCGCCCTTACTGGCCGGCTCTATAACTACACGAATGTCGATGCCATCGACAGATCCATTTTTAACTATTCTGCCGTTGGCTTGAACCGTTTCAGGAATAGATGGATCGGTAGCAATATCCGAGACAGCGTTCATGATCTTCGACGACGACCAGTCTTGCGGAAACACCGATTTACCGGGACCTCCAGGCCATTGATGGCCACCACCCGTTGCATCCCCTGTCAGGATATGGTCAGTTCGATCAGGCGACGCCAAATTGACATCGCTTTGAGCATTGCCTCCAGCTCCGTTATCGCCACTGTTCAACGTCGCATTACCGGGAGCATACCCCGGTGTTCCGGGCGTCGTCACGGCAGGCGTCATGACACAGCCTGCATTGGGCGTACAAACCACTGCGGGTGGCGTCACGACTGCCCCGCCCGTAGCCGGCGGCTTGCCGTTGTCATTAGCCTGTACCAGAGGATTGGGGTCGGCGTCCGGCTGCTGTCCCGGCGCAGGAACGATGCTGTTCAGCGCGTGATTCAACGCGCCGAGCGGATCATCCGCCGTGCTTCTGATCGCATCGCCCAGACGATCCAGGAAGTCGCTGCCTGTGCCGCCCTTGCCATCGGCGTTGCCGGTGCTGCGGTTGTACAGGTCAGCATTCGACGCCGTGAACGCCCCCGCGCTTCCACCCACCAGCGCACCGCCTGCGCCGGCCAGCACGTTCGACACCACATTACCCAGCGTCATCGAGCCCGTTGCGTCGCCAATCTGGTCTGCAAGACCGTTCAGCTTTCCCGCAAACGCCGACGCAAATCCCGCCCCTGCCGCGCCTGCTGCCGCACTTCCGATACTTCCACCGCCCAGCCCCGCGACCAGCGCTCCACCGACGACGTGAAGGGCTACACGGTTTGATCCCCCCTCATCCCACGCATCAGCCGTCGCCTGATCACTCGATGCCAGCGCCACATTCCGCTTCACATCCGCATACGCTCCAATCCCCTGCGCAACAACCTGACCCGCCGCCTGCGCGGCTGCCATCGTATCCGCCTGTTGCGACAGCAGATTATTCACATCCGGCGTGGATGACACCGTGCCATTGGTGTTGGTCGTATCACGGCTCAGGCTCGCGAGGTCCTGCGTCTGCACAGCCCCATTCGTGATGTTGATCGCACCCGCACCAATCGCGCTTCGCGTCGTTGCACTCTCATCGCCGTTTTCGTTCTGCGACATCATCGGCACCACACCACCGGAGCCGCCGACCGAGCCGGGGCCGGTTGCCTTGCCTGTGCTGCCGACGCCTCCACCCACGCTGACACCATTACTCGTCGCACTGTAGTGCGACCGGTTCTCGATATCGCTAAAGGTAAGCGTGCCGGTCGTCAGCGAATTCTCAGAAGCATCCGCATCACTGGCAATCACCGCCCCCTTCAGATCGGTATTGCCATTGACGTTGATATCGAACCCGCCATCTCCCGCATAAATACCCGCCTGCTCCTTGACCTGCGCATAGTCCGAATCCGCATGGCCATTCTGCGCACTGAAACTCGCGCTCCCACCACCCTGGCTGATACTGAATCCGCCGCCCGCGCTGCTCTGATGCGCGGCGCTCGCCGTCGTATCCTGCACGCTTGCGATGTTCAGATTGCCACCGACGTTCGCCGTCACCGTCCCGCCCGCGACATCCGAACCGATGATATTCGTGTCGCCGCCCGAAACCATCGCAACGCTATTCGTGCCCGTAATATGCGAGTTATTCTGGATCGCCGCGTCGCTGTTCGCATCGCCATGCGCATTCGACATCGAAGCCGAAACGCCAAAACCGTTCGTGCCGTACGACACGCCAACGCTCGCACTCGATGAGGAATTCGAACTACGTTTGGAATCGGTATCCGTCGTGTTGACGATGTTCACCTGGTTCTTCGCGGCAAGCAGCACATCGTTCGCATTGACGTTCGAGCCGGCAATGGTCATGTTCCCGCTGCCCGCCGTGCTGTCGCCGGTCGCGATGAAGCTTGCTGCACCGCCCGCCGTCACGCTCGAACCCTGCTGCGTGGCCTGGACTTCCGACGAGTTGCTCTTACTCTGGCTCGATCCGACGCTCAGCTGAACCGCAATGCTCGGGTTCTGTCCGGCCAGCGCTCCACCCGTGACGCCAGCAACCGCAATCCCCGCATTGCCCACCGCGGCGATCGCATGCAGCGCCGCCGCGCGATCATTACCGTTGCCCGCGCTATCGCGGGTTGCCTGGGTCTGCTGGATCGCACTGTTGATCGCATCGCCGACGCTGCCCGACAGAGCAAGGGTCACCCCACTCTTGTGCGTCTCCTGGCTCTCGGCCGTCTGGTAGCTGTTCGTCGCGGCGTCGATCGTCACGTTGGCGGCCGTGCCCGTGACGTCTTTCCCCGCGACCAGGTCGCTGCCCGTGACCTGCAGATCATTGCCGGCATTGATCGTCAGGTTGCCGTCGAGCGACCCGACCGTGCTCGCGTTGTTCGTCACCTGCGAGGTCTGCGTCGTCTCCTTCAGCGACGCGCTGCCGATCGAGAACCCGACACCGCCGCTCGACATCAACCCCGACTGATGCTTTTCGTAGCTCGTGGCCGTGTTCTGCGTGTCCTGCGAAGTCGTAATGGTGACGTTGCCCGCCGCGGCGAGATTCACGTCGTTCGTGCCGACGACCGTCGAACCCTTGATGGTCAGATCCTTGCCGGCCTGGATATCGACCGTATCGCCCGATACGAGACTTCCCACGGCGACATTGGCGTGCGTGTCCTGCGTGGTATCGATCGTCGAGCCGCTCACGAAACTGCCGCGCTTCGACTGGACTGCCTGATAGCTGTCGTGCTCCTCACGAGCCTCGTTGATCGTCACGTTGCCCGTCGCAGCGATGCTCGCCGTTCCGGTGCCGTTATCCACGCCGTTCGTCATGCCCGCTGTCAGGCTCGACCCCGTGAGCGTCACGTTGCCCTTGCCCACATCGCTACTGACCGCGCCGAGCGTCGCATTCCCACCCGCCGTAAAGCTGCTGCCGACCGACCGTTCGTCGTACGTATGATCGACTTCCTTGCGGCTTCTGCCGTCGGTGGCGACGTTGTCGTATTTCGCGGTATCGGTGACCGTGGTCGCTGTCAGGTTGCCGCTCGCGACGACCGCCATGTCGCCGCCGGCGGTTACCGTCGCGCCTTTGAACGTCGCGTCGTTGCCGCTCTGTATCGCGAGGTCACCGCCAGCAGAAATCGCGCTGGTCTGGTTGATGACGGTGCTCTCTTCCCAGTGATGCTGGTGATTCTGCGCAAGCGACTGCGATGTGGTGGACTGCACCGCATCGACCGTGATGTCATGACCGGCGCTGATCTGCGCAGCGCCGCCCGCGCTGATGTTCGCGCCACGCACGGTCAGATCGTTGCCCGCTGCGATCACCATGTCGCCGGTCGATGCAATCGTGCCCTGCGCGCCGAGCAGCGTCTGGCTGACCTTGCTGTCGCCGGCCGCCGAGCTGATGCCGTTGACGTCGACCAGCGTCGTGCTGACGATATCGTTGCCCGCCAGCACCGCGACGCGATTGCCGCTGATCATGCCGGACGCGTTCACTACGTCGTTGGTCGCGGAAACGACCGTGGTTCCGTCCGTACCGCTACTGCCGATGGTGCCGCCACGGTTCAGGATGTCCGTCGCGCTCACCACCGTCTGCGTACCGCCTTTGATCACGCCGCTGTTCGTCGCGCTACCCGTCGCGCGAATCTCCACGTCATCGGCTGCGATCAGCGCGCCGGTCGGTTGCAGGTCATTCGCATGGGTCTGCGCGAGGTAGACGACGGGCGCGAGCACCTGCTGCCTCGAGCCATCCGGCAGCGTGACGCTCTGGCTCACCAGCCACACAATGTCGCTCGTCAGCGCATCCATCTGCGCGGCCGTCAGCGCGATGCCGGGCACGAGGCCGAACTGCTGCGCGACGTTCACGCCGCTGGTCATCAGCGCCTGGTACTGCTCGAGGTTGTCCGTATAGCCTTCGAGATACACGCGCCCGGTCAGCTGCGTGATCTGCTCGCCCACCAGCTGTTCTTCATACATGCCGTCGCCAAGACGCTTCTCCACGCGCTGCGGATTGAGCCCAAGCTGCTGGAGCATGTAATCGCTGGAGATGAAGCTCGTATAGCTCGTGAGCCGCGGATCGGTGACGACCAGGTACGACGCATCGGGCGCGCTCTGGTACGTGTACAGCCCGCTCGTGGGAAGCCTGATGTCGAGCTGGCCCGTGCTGTTCGCGACGCTCTGCGGCGCGCTGACCTGCGTACCCGTCATCAGCTGGTTCGCGCCGAGCGTGCCGCCGGTTGCGCCCGTCGATGAGTTCGCCGCCGCGACGTTCGTGTTGCTGACGTCGGTTGCGCTGATCTGCACCGCATTGTTCGCGATGATCGTGCCGCCCGTGCCGCCGATCGCCACCGGCGCGAGCACGATCGACGGCTGCACGACCGCGCCCACGTCCTGGGTGATGTTCTCGTTCCACGCGTAGGTCGACACGATGTCCTGACGCTGGTACTGATACAGCGTCTGGCCAGTGTTGTTGACCGTGGTGCCGCCGTAATTGCCGGCGCCGCCGGAAACTTCGCCATCCTGACTGCTTGTGCCGATCTGGATCGAACCGCCCGCGGCGATCGCGCTGTAGCTGTTGTTCAGCGTGCCGACATTCGCCAGCACCAGGTTTCGGCCTGCGAGCAGTTGCGCCTGCTGCGCCTGCGGACCGACGATCTGGTCCTGCTGCGTGGTCGTTGTCGTATCGCGCGCAATCTCCACGCGCTGGTAACCATTGTGTCCATCGCTGCGCACCGGATATTCGGTCGCGGGATCGTAGTTGATGTTCGGGTCGTAGCCGTCCCAGTAGGTGACCGTGACCGAACCATCGGGATTCGTCGTGGACGTGTTGAACCAGATCGTCTGCTGGACACCGTTCGCGTTCACGACGAGCGCGCGGTCGGTCGCGTTCGGGCCCGAGGTTTCCGAAACGACATCCGAGGCGGCGTAGGTCGCCGTGAGCGGCGTCTTGTAGGGACCGGACCAGAGTGCATCGCCGCAGTCTGCATTGCCGTCGCCGTTGGTCGGCGTGCAGGCCATGTATTTGTCGCGCTTGGTCTGGTGAACCGATTCGACATCGGTCGTCACGGTCTCAACCGTCGGCGCGGGACGCGAGTTGGTCAGCGTCTGCGTGGCGACCTCGACGCTGCCCTGAGCCTCGATGGTGGACTGGTCGTTGGTGAGCGAATTGCTGCGGTGGGCGAGGAGACCGTTCGCGTCGCGCGTGGCATCGGCGGCGAGGTGGATATCGCCCAGGCTGAAGATGTTCGCGCCGGCCGTATTCGAAATGTCGCCGGGCGAATACAGGTTCAGTTCCGACGCGGCGGCGATGATCGCTGCTGGGCCTGTATTCACGATCGACTGGCTGCCGTTGAGCGTCACCGTGTTGCCGATGATGGCAGCGGTGTTGGTCAGCGTGGCGCTGTTCGTCGTGACGGTATCGCCTTCGATCCGGCCTTCATTGGTGATCGCGTTCACCGCGTTGACCGTGGTGCTGGACGAGTTGAGGTCCGCGCCGGCCTGGTTGTCCACGTTGGCCGCATTGACCGTGAGTGCGTTGACCGCGGCGAGCGTGCCCTGATTGGTGAAGTCGCCGGTCGTCGTGAACGACAGGTCGTGATTGGCCTGGATCCGGTTCGCCGCACTCTGCGTGTAATCGCCGTCGATGGTGACCGCGCCGTCACGGCCCGCCACGATGCGGCCGTCGCCGGTCAGCTGGTTCGTTGTGAGGCTCAGGTCCTCGTCGCTGCCGATGGCGCCGTCCTGATTCGTGAGGGTGCCGCTCGTTATCGCTACGCTGCCGCCGCTGCCCGCGTCGTTACCGATCCTGCCCGACGTGTTGTCCAGCGACGCGGTATCGAGGCTGACCACACCGTTGCCGTGGATCGAGCCGTTCGCGTTGCTCACTGCCGCTTGCGCGCCGTTGAGCGTCAGGTCGCTCGCGCCCGATAGCGAGCCGCCCGTGTTATCCACCGATTGCGTCGCGTTCAGCGTCAGATCGTGCCCCGACACGATCTGCGCGCCGTCCGTGTTCGACAGCGCCCGCGCGTTCACAGTCACATCGCCGTTGCCGCCGATCATCCCCGCGCCGGCCACGCCGCCCGTATTGGCGTTGGTCACCGTCGCCGCGCTGATCTGCGTTGCGCCGGTGCCGATGTTGGCGATGCGTCCGTTGGCGTTGTCGACCGAGGCTCCCGAGACCGCCAGGCTCGCCGTCGCGGCGTTCGCTTCGATCTGGCCGCCGCTGTTATCGAGCGCGCCCTGTGCCGACACATCCGCCGCGTTGTTGCCCTGGATGAAGCCCGCGCGGTTGTCGAGCGCACCGCCTGACGTGACCGACGCGGCGCCGCCTGCCGTTACGGTGCCGCCCGTATTCGCGATGCCCGCGCCGGAGACCGACACGTCACCGTTGCCGCCGATGAAGCCGTTACCGGTGTTGCTCAGCGCGCCGCTCGCGTTCACGACCGTGGTGCCCGTGCCGCCGTTTGCAATCGTGCCGGCATCGTTCCCGACCGTCTGCGCCGAGACGTTGAGCAGACCATCGGCCTGCACCGTGCCGCCTGCGTTGTTCAATGCGCCCGAGTCGCTAATCGAGACGTCCTGTGCGCCGACATAGCCGCCAGCACTGTTATCAAGCGAGCCCACCACGAGCGTGGCCGTCGACTGCCCCGCGAGCATGCCGTCCCGGTTCGACACCGCATCCGCGCGGATATCCAGCGCGCCGTTCGTCGCCAGCGTACCGCCGTTGTTCGACAGCGTGTCCGAATCGACCGACAGCGTGCCGGTGCCGGAATTCGTGATCGTGCCGTTATCGTTGAGCAGCGCGGCCGGGCCGAGCGCGAGATTCGCGCTATTGGTCTGGAGCGTGCCGCCGGTGTTGTCGAGCGTGCCGGAGACGTTCACGGTTGTCGGCCCGGTGCCGGTCTGCGTAATCGTGCCGTTGCGGTTCGTCAGGTTCGCGGCCTGGGTGGAGAGCCGGGTGGCATCGAGCGTCGCGGCGCTGGTGTCGAGCGTGCCTGCCGCGTAGGCCGTTAGCGCGTTGCCGGCTTCGATCTTCGCGCCCGATGCGTTCAGGTCGCCACCGCCCGCCATCAGCACGAGATCGCCGTTCGCGGCCGTGCTGCTGCCCGCAACACTGACCGTTGCCCCCTGAAGCGTGGCGTTACCGCCGGCGACATTGGTGCCGGTGGCCGACAGCATGCCGCTCGCGCTGAGCGTCATGTCGCCCGACTGCGCAACCGATCCATCGCCATTGATACCCGCGCCGAGCGTCCCGGTTGATGCCACGCTGCCCGTGGTCGCATTCAGATTCTGCTGCGCGGCCAGCGTGCCGCTATTTGTCAGCGCGCCGGGCGTCGTGACTGAGACCGACTGCTGCGCGTACGTCGTCCCGCTGTTATCGACACCGCCTGCCGCCGACGCATTGAGGTCCCCGCTCGCGGTCGTCCTGCCGGTGAGGACAAGCCGGCCCTCGGTGGTCAGCGTGAGATCGCCCGCCTGCGCCGCGATAACACCCGCATTCGAGACACCGACACCATTCTCGGTGCCCACGAGCACGATCCGGTTCGCGTACATGCCGCCGAGCTGCGACACATCGATCGACACGCCGGGCGCCACGCCATTGCCTGCGATGGATGTTGCGGCGAGCGTGTCGTGATCGACCTGGTTAGCGCCGGTGACCACATCGAGCGTGTTGGCATAGATCGCCGCATTGGCCTGCACCGCACGCGCGATCAGATCCACCTGATCGATATTCGATGCATTGAATCCCGCACCCTGAACCGAGATCGTGCCGCCGGTGACGTTAAAGCCCGTCAGGTTGCCGCTCGCATCGAGCATCGGCGTACCGGTGGTGAGGATGCCGCGCGTCGTATTGATAAAGCCGCCGCCATCGACCACGATGCCCGAACCGTTGGCCACGACGACTTCGGCCTTGCTACCGGCCACTTCCAGAAAACCGCGCAGTTGGCTCGGCGAATTGCTGTTGACCTGGTTCAGGATGATCCGCGCGGACTGGCCGGGAGAAAGGTTTGCGTTACCGTTTATCTGCCCGGCAAGTTGTGTGTTCGTGACGACGGGCGAGTTATTCAGAATCGCACCGTTCTTCTGCACATCGAACTGCGAATACGTATTAACCGACACCCCGGCATTCGACGGCTTATTAATATTGACTTGCGGCAGGCCATTCTGCGTCTGGATGACATTGGGCGCGTGCGTGCCTGAAGATACGATCTGTGCATCCGCGAACACAGGCGCGAGTCCGCACAGCACCAGCGCGGCAAATGCCGCGTGGCGCATCGCGAACAGCGTGAGTGGGCGCGAGGCGGCTGGGCGGGTTTCGCCCCGGTCTGCATTGCCGTGGCCAACGGCGGTTTCCGTAACCGCGACGAGCATACCCCGGCACCGGCTGAAAACCAGCCGGAACATATTCTTGTTCATTCTGCGTAGCGTGATTATCTAACCCGCCGAAAAATAACGCAGGCCACCGCTCGCAGTAAGTCAACAATCGTTAATTGGACGGAATACGCACATTGAAAGATGAAAATGTGACTTGTCCGATGGATCTAAAACGTCAATAAATGTGGATACAAAAAGCAAACTACAAAAAGCAAACGATTAACTCGCACCGCCCGCTGATAGAACGGTTGCTCGCTGAACCGCTCATTGCACTTCGTCATAAAAAAACACCCCAAAGGTCGAATCGCTGTCCAACCTTCGGGGTGCCGTTCAAACCAGCCGCTCTTTCAATAGCCCGCTACCGCTACTGCGCCGCCTGTGTCGACTTGCGCAGCTTGCTCACCTGCTCCACACCAACCGCCGGCGCGCCGTTGTTCCAGCCCGCGCGCACGAAGCTCAACACGTCGGCGATCTGCTGGTCGTCGAGCACCGTCGCGAAGGCCGGCATCGGGAACGGCGACGGCACGCCGTCGATCACCAGATCACCGGTGCCGTTCAGCGTCACGTTGATCAGCGACGACGGATCCTTCGCGAGCACGTTCGGATTGCCGGCGAGCGGCGCGAGCATCGGCGCGAAGCCGTGCCCGTCGGCGCCGTGGCAATGCAGGCAATACGCGGTGTAGACGCGCGCGCCGGCATCGTTGGCGGGACGCTCGAGCGACACCTTGGTGGTCCGCGGATCGTACGCATAAGGCGGCGCGCCGGTGCCGGCCGCCGGCGGCAACGATTTCAGATACGTCGACACCGCCGCGAGATCCGCCTCGCTCAGATTCTGCGTGCTGTTGTTGATCACGCTCGTCATCGAACCGAACGCCGATGCATGGCGATTCGCGCCGGTCTTCAGGAACGTGCGCAGATCCTCGTCGCTCCAGCGGCCCAGCCCCGCGTTGTGCTCGCCGGTCAGATTCGACGCGAACCAGCCGTCGAGCAGCGCGCCGCTCAGGAACGCGCTGCCGCTTTCGTCGAGCGCGCTTTCCTGGAACGCGACGCCGCGCGGCGTGTGACACGAGCCGCAATGGCCGAGCCCCTGCACCAGATACGCGCCGCGATTCCACGCGGCGTCCTTGCCCGGCTTGTCGCGATAGGTGCTCTTGTCGAGGAACGCGAGGTTCCAGAACTTCAGCGGCCAGCGCATGTTCATCGGCCACTTGATGTCCGGCTCGCGATTGGCCTGCTGCACCGGCGCGACGCCGTGCATGAAGAACGCGTAGAGCGCCTTCGCGTCGGCGTCGTTGACCTTCGCGTACGACGGATACGGCATCGCCGGATACAGGTTGTGGCCGTCTTTCGCGACGCCTTCGCGCAGCGCGCGAATGAAGTCCGCTTCCGTGTAGCCGCCGATGCCGGTCTGCGCATCCGGCGTGATGTTGGTCGTGTAGATGCGGCCCAGCGGCGTCGTCATCGGCAGACCGCCGGCGAACGGCTTGCCCTTCGGCGCGGTATGGCAGGCCGCACAATCGCCGACCTGCGCGAGATAGGCGCCGCGCTGCACCAGCGTTTGATCGGCGGGCGAATTCGCGGCGGCCTGGGCCGGCGTCTGCGCGACCCATGCGGCGAGCGCCAGCGACGCGAGCGACGCCACGGACGCCACAGACGGCAGCGCGCCACGCAACGCCGCGCCAACACCCTTCAGACTGGTTTTCATCTCGGGCTCCCTTGCGTCACGCGCTATGTAGTTGACGGCCGACCGGCAATTGCCGCAGCCGGGTACCAGTCGCCGCGTAGATCGCATTGGTCAGCGCGGGCGCCAGCGCGGCGGTGCCCGGCTCGCCGATCCCGCCGGGCGCCTCGCCGCTTTTCACCAGATGCACGTCGATCGGCGGCGTCTCGTTCAGGCGCAGCATCCGGTAATCGGTGAAGTTGCTCTGCTGGACCCGGCCGTCCTTGATCGTGATCTCGCTATAGAGCGCCGCGGTGATGCCGAAGATGATGCCGCCCTGCACCTGCGCCTCGATCGTGTTCGGGTTCACGTACATCCCGCAATCGACCGCGCAGTTGACCCGCTTGACCGTCACCTCGCCCTGCTCCACCGCGACGACCAGCACGACCGCGAAGAAGCTGCCGAACGCGTGCATCACCGACACGCCGCGCCCTTGCCCCTTCGGCAGCGGGCTGCCCCAGTCGGCGGCCTGCGCGGCCACGTTCAGCACGTTCAGCGCGCGCGGCGATTTGCCGAGCAGGCTGCGCCGGTACTGCACCGGATCGATTTTCGCGTGCGCGGCCAGTTCGTCGATGAAACTCTCGACCACGAAGGTGCCGCGCGTCGGGCCGACGCCGCGCCAGAACGCGGTCGGCACCGCGTGCGGTTCGACGCGCACGTAGTCGACCAGCTGGTTCGGCAGGTCGTACGGCAGATCGGCGGCCACTTCGACCGCGTCGGGATCGAGCCCGTGGTTGAACGCCGGCGGCGCGAAGCGCGCCATGATCGACGAACCGGCGATCCGGTGCTGCCACGCGACCGGTTTGCCGTTCGCGTCGAGCCCGGCGGAGATCGTGTCGTAGTAGTACGGCCGGTACATGTCCTGCTGGATGTCTTCCTCGCGCGTCCACACGACCTTGACCGGCGAGCTGACCTGCTTGCCCACCTTCACCGCCTGGCGGACCATGTCGGTTTCGAGCCGCCGGCCGAAGCCGCCGCCGAGCAGATGGTTGTGCACGACGATCTGCTCCGGCTTCAGGCCGGTGACCGCCGCCGCGGTATCGACGACCCGCGTCGGCACCTGCGAGCCGAGCCACACTTCGCACGCGTCGGCGCGCACGTGGACCGTGCAGTTGACCGGCTCCATCGTCGCGTGCGCGAGGAACGGCTGCTGATAGACCGCGTCGACGCGGCTCTTCGCGCTGTCGAACGCGCGGCCGATGTCGCCTTCCTTGCGCGCGACCGCGCCGCCGTGTTGCGACGCGGCGGCGAGATCGTCGACGATCCGCTTCATCGACAGTTGCGCGCCCGCGCCTTCGTTCCACTTGATGTCGAGCGCCTGCAGCCCGCGCCTGGCGGCCCACGTATGGTCGCCGATCACCGCTACCCCGTTGTCGAGCTTGATCACCTCGCGCACGCCGGGAATCTTTTTCGCATGCGTATCGTCGACGCTCGCGAGCGTGCCGCCGAACACCGGACAGGTCGCGATCGCCGCGTAGACCATCCCGGGCACCCGCACATCGAGACCGAACATCGCGGTGCCGTCGACTTTCTCCGGCGAATCGAGGCGCCTCGCCGGCGTGCCGATCAGTTTGAAGTCCTTCGGATCTTTGAGCGCGACGTTCTGCGGCACCGGCAACGCGGCGGCCGCCTGCGCGAGCTGGCCGTAGCTCGCGCTGCGATTGCTGGCCGCGTGCGTGACCTGCCCGGCCTGGGCGCGACAGCTGGCCGGATCGACCTGCCATTGCTGCGCGGCCGCGTTGATCAGCATCACGCGCGCGGTCGCGCCGGCGCGCCGCATCGGCTCCCACGCGAAGCGGATCGAGGTCGAACCGCCGGTCAACTGGCCGCCGAGCAGCGGGTCCATGAAGAGCTTTTCGTTCGGCGGCGCGTGATCGAGCGTGACCGAATCGAGCGGCACTTCGAGTTCCTCGGCGATCAGCATCGGAATCGACGTGTAGACGCCCTGGCCCATCTCGACCTTCGGGATCACCAGCGTGACCTTGCCGGCCGTGTCGATCTGGATGAACGCGTTCGGCGCGAACACGCCGCTTTGCGGCGCCTCGTTCGCATCGCCGCCGATCACGCTCTTACCCGCCTTCTGGTCCTGGCTGGCGGCCGGCATGCTGAAGCCGAGCAGCAGACCGCCGCCGGCCGCCGCGCCGACCGTCACGCCGAATCTGAGGAAGCCGCGCCGCGACATGCCGCGCGCGGGCTGGATATCTGCCGGCGACCGTTGTGCGCCGTTCTGTGCTTCGAGCAATCCGCGGGACATGTCAGGCCCCCTTCGCGGCGTGCTTGATCGCCGCGCGGATGCGATGGTAGGTCCCGCAGCGGCAGATGTTGCCGGCCATCGCGGCATCGATATCGGCGTCGCTCGGATTGGGGTTGCGCGCCAGCAGCGAAGCGGCCGACATCACCTGCCCGGACTGACAGTAGCCGCATTGCACGACGTCGAGTTCGCGCCAGGCCTGCTGGACTTTCTGGCCGGTGGGCGTGTCGCCGACCGCTTCGATCGTGACGATTTTTTTATCGCCGACCGCGGCCGCCGGAAACACGCAGGAACGTACCGCGACGCCGTCGAGATGCACGGTGCAGGCGCCGCATTGGGCGATGCCGCAACCGAACTTGGTGCCGGTCAGGCCGACCAGATCGCGCAGCACCCACAGCAAAGGCATGTCGGGCGGGGCGTCGACGGTATGGGTTGCGCCGTTGATATTGAACGTTGTCATGAGCGGCTCCGGGGTGAATGTTGTTGTGGTCCACGCGGTTTGGATCGCGACGCCGCACAGAGCGTGACAAGTCGACGGTTTTGTTCGGCAGGTCGCGCTAATGCGGGCTGCATCGCGGCCTGTGAGCGCGCGAGCGTCGCTAGCAAACCGGCCGATTGTAGTCGCGGAACCGCAAGCGTGCTTTTAAGCGCGCGGCACGCGGTGAGAGAGGTGAAACGCGCACCGATTCGATGCGTTACCATCGACGGATTCCCCGTCAGCGTGACGGGCGCGCCGGACCTCGCCTTGCGCACTATGCCCGTAGTGCGATGCACGAGAGCGCCGCGTCACTTCAACCGCAGGAGCCGCCGATGAACGACCCGCAATGCACTCAATTCCTTTCCGAGATCCGCCGACCGTTGCTCGCGCTGCACAAGGCGATTCTCGATCACGAACGCGCCGCCTATGAGAAGGAATTCGGCCCGATCACGCCGGCGGGGTTCCTGCAGGTGCTGATCAACGGGTCCGGGTTTCGCTGGCTGGCGCCGCTGTCGACGGTGATTGCGAGCGTCGACGAAATTCTCGACGACGCGGAAGCCGACGAGGCCGACCGCCGCGCGACCGCCGAAGGCGTCGTCGGTCTGTTTTCGTCGGAGCAGCCGAACAACAGCTTTCTGCCGCGCTATCTGCCGCTGTTGCAGGCCGATCCGGCGATCCTGCATTCCCACGGCGAAGTCGCGCGGCTGCTGCGTGGGGTGCAGGCGGCGTCGTAGCCAGGAGTTGCCGACCGCGCGCTCCCGGATTTCCTCACCGTTGAAACGGCGGTTTCAACTCCGGGACGCGCAGTTGGCCGGCGCGCGGCTTAGCGCCTGCGCTGAGTCAATGAGTGGAGAAGCGGTCGCATTCGATGCCCACGCCAACACGAATAGCCCTTATGCGAAGGCGTTTTGTACCAGGCTCGTAAGAATGCGAGCGCGCGGCGGTGGAATTTCGTCGCCTATCCGCAGCGGCGAAACGGCGAATAGGCCGCCCCAGCAAATTACCTGGCTTTACTGAATAAAACCACGGTGAGCTTTTACGGGAATGCTCAACCCCGCGGCAGATACGGCAGCGGATCGACCGGCTTGCCGTCGCGCCGCAGCTCGAAGCCGACCGACACCCGCGAATTGCTTTCGTCGCCCATCTCGGCGATCTGCTGCCCCTTGCGAACGACATCGCCCATCTTGACCAGCAGCTTGCGATTGTGCGAATACGCGGTCAGAAAATCCTTGTTGTGCTGCACGATGATCAGGCTGCCGTAGCTGTTGAGCCCGGTGCCCGCGTACATCACCTTGCCGTCGGCGGCGGCGCGCACCGGATCGCCGGCCTTGCCGCCGATCTCGATGCCGCGCGTCTCGCCCGGCTGGAACGCTTCGACGACCCGTCCCGCGGCAGGCCACGCAAGCGTTACGCTGCTCGCATGGCGGCGGGTTTCCTGCGTAACCTGGCGAACGTCCGCGGCGTCCACAGCCGGCGCGGCCGCCGCAGCCGGCTGCTGGCCCGCAAGCTGTGACGAGTTCTGCGGGCCGGCCTGCGCCGACGCCGCCGCCCGCGCGGCCGCCGCATTCGCATTGGCTTCGCGGACCGCGCGCGCCGTTTCGGGCGATGCGACGTGCAGCACCTGCCCCGGCTTGAGCCGCGCCGCTGCCTTCAATCCGTTCCATGCCTGCAACTGCTTGACGCTCACGTGATGATGCTGCGCGACGCGGGCGAGCGTGTCGCCGCGCCTGACGCGATAGACGAGCACCGGCGCCTTCTTCGACGCCGCGTTGCCGTCGGCGTCCGACGGCAGCGGCGCGGACCCCGCCAGCGTGGCCGCGGCTGCGCCGACGCCGTTCGCCGCCGCGCCGGAAGCTGCGGCGACATTCGTAGCCGCGCCGTCCTGCGCGTTCTGCTGGCCGATGTTCGCGCAGCCGCCGAGCGCCAGTGCGGCCCAGACGCCCGCGACACCGGCCACTATCGTGCGGTCGAAACGTTTTCTCATTCTGTTCGACTCCTGCTTTGTAGATTCGTGGAATGCGTGAGCCGCCGTTCAAAAAGCTGGCCGGATTGTAAATTGCCTTTTAATACAAACGAGCCGGCCCAAACACTCTGAAACAGACGTTACGAGTGCCGTTGAAGTCGTAACGGCGACCGCGCCGGGTCGACCCGGCAGCGCCCGTGCGAGCACCGGCCGAAGCTATTTTCAGAGTTTTTGATAGTCGGCTTATCGGCATACGCGCGTGGAACTTGAATCGTGCGCGGAAGGTGATCGGCAGACGGCGCGGAGCGGCGACCGGCAACAAAAAAGCCAGCCTTCGAAACCGAAGACTGGCTTTGTGCGAGTCGCGGACCCGCGTGCTGAAACCAGACTAGAACTTATGCCGGATCGCCGCGCGCACCACGACCTGTCTGGACGTCGACGACGGCGACTGCGTGCCCGGAATGAACGCGTAGTCGAGCACCGACAACGTCGAATCGCCGGTGACCTGCTGATACGCGCCTTGCAGATAGACGTCGGTGCGCTTGGACAGGTTGTAGTCCGCCATCAGCCCGAACGTATGGATGCGCGGCTTGACGCCCCCGTTCGACGCGTCGTAGGTCTCCATCGTGTACACGTACTGCGCGCCGACGAACAGCACCGGCGAGAACTGGTATTTGCCGTTGATTTCGAAGTTCTGATACTTCAGCGAATTGAGCAGCACGCCCGGCGGCGTGGCGGGCACGAGCGGCACCAGCGGCTCGATGCCGAGATAGCCGTTGGCCGTCGGCTGCAGATAGTTCGAATTGCTATAGACGAAGCCGGCCGTCGCCGGCCCGAACGAATACGTGAGGCCGCCGCCGAACACGCGCATGCGTGTCGCGACGAAGCCGGCGTCGTTGGCGGTGATCGCGCCGTTCGAGCCGTGGCCCGGATTGTCGGCCTGCAGATAGGCGGCGGCGACGAGCAGGCCGCCGTACGCATACTGGCCGCCGACGCTGTATGCGCGATTGTTGGCGAAGCTGGTGTCGTTGCTGAAGCTGTAGGTGCCGCCGAACTGGAAGCCGGACAGCGACGGGCTCGTATATTTGACGGTGTTGTCGAGGCGGAACGTGTTGTCGGTGTTGTCGTTGTCGTACGGATGCGAGAACAGCTCGCCGCCCCAGGCGCCGTTGGCCGTGGTCTGCGCGAGGTAATCGACGACCGAATCGTATTGCCTGCCGAACGTCAGCGTGCCGTACGGCAGCGAACTGAGACCGACGAAGGCCTGCCTGCCGAACATCCGGCCGCCCTGGCCGAGCCGGCCGGAGTTCAGGTCGAAACCGCTCTCGAGCTGAAAGATCGCTTTCAGGCCGCCGCCCAGATCTTCCGCGCCTTTGAGCCCCCAGCGGCTGCCCTGCGCGAGACCGCTCGCGAGTTCATAAACATGCCCGCGGCCGACGTTGTTCGTGTAGTTGATCCCTTCATCGATCACGCCATACAGCGTGACGCTTGTCTGCGCGCCGGCAGGCGCGACGAAACCGGTAGACGCAGCAACGGAGACAGCCAGCGCGAACACTTGCTTGTTCATGATGATCTCCCTGCACCTCGAGTGATGGGACAACTCGATCCGGCCACTTGTTCTTGCTACCGCCTGTTTTCGGCACTTTCACGCGGTTCTCGCGACCGCTGCCGCAGTGCTTCGCTTTCCGGAAATCGTCACACGACCGTGCCGGCCCGTCCATGAGAGGATGCGCCGATTTTGGAGATTGTTGCTAATTCTCCACTGCGTGCGGCTCCTACTTTTTTCCCGCCGCGGCTTCGGGTAAGCGGCAGTGCGATCTGCATCGCTCGCCCCGCGTTTGTCATGGAAAGAAATATAATCGGGCGCTTTTGCTGCGACGCAACGGAACCACTTGCCGCGGCAACGGTCATCTTTACAACCCGCCGACACCGCGCCTCCAACTGAGCCCGGTCGAGCCGGCGACGCGTGCCGCGGGTGCTCCCACAGATCGGGCGCCGCGCCGCCGCAGTATCCAACCCCATATAAAAAGCCTTGTGAGACGCCCGCCGCGCTGCATCAGCGCGCCGTCGCACGGGGCTGCTTTTGACACGAACAATGCAAAAATCCTCGTCCCGTCTGATCGAGCTCGATTTTTTCCGCGGCCTCGTTCTGTTGATCATCGTGGTCGATCACATCGGCGGCAGCATCCTGTCGCGCGCCACGCTGCATGCGTACGCGCTGTGCGACGCGGCCGAGGTATTCGTGTTCCTCGGCGGCTTCGCGACCGCCACCGCGTACGCGGCGCTCGCCGAGCGGCGTAACGAGACGATCGCGCGGGAGCGCTTCCTGCGCCGCTCGTTCGAAATCTACCGCGCGTTTCTCGTCACCGCCGCTCTGATGCTGCTGGTCAGCGCGGTGCTGACCGCGTTCAGTATCGACGGGCCGAATCTCGCCACCACCGACCTCGACGATCTGCTCGCCACCCCGCTCGCCGCGCTGCGCGACATCGTGCTGCTGCGCCGCCAGCCCTACCTCGCGTCGGTGCTGCCGATGTACGCGTTCTTCGCGCTGCTGGTGCCGGCGATCCTGCCGCTCGCACGCAGCAAGCCGTGGCTGCTGCTGGCCGGCAGCATCGCGCTGTGGGCCGCCGCGCCGACCATCGGCCAATACCTGCCCGCGGCGCCGGACATGCACTGGGACTTCAACCCGTTCGCATGGCAACTGCTGTTCGTGCTGGGCGTGCTCGCGCGCTGCCAGCCGGTTTATCAGCGCATCAGCGCACATCGACTGGGCTGGCTCGCGAGTGTGCTCGCGCTCGTGGTGGTCGCGGGCGCCGCCTATTACAAGCTGGTGCTGATGCATGCGCCGCTGCCCGGCATCCTCAAGCAGAACCTGTCGTACCTGCGCGCGGGCAACTTCCTGGCGATCGCATGGCTCACCGCGAATCTGATCGAACTGGGCTGGGCGAAGCGAATTGCCCGCCGGCTGCCGTGGGTCGGGCTGATCGGGCGTCAGGGGCTGCTGTGCTTCATCGCCGGCGCGGTGATCTCGCTGGTGATCGACTCCGTGCTGTATTGGGCCACCGACGGTTATCTGAACTACCCGCTCGGGCTGCTCGCCGATGCGGCGGCGGTCGGCGCGCTGCTCGCGGTTGCGCTCGCGGTGGAACCGTTCAAGCGGCTGGTCGGTCGCTTCGTCGCGGAACGGCTGCGGACGTCGGCCTGATAAAGGCGTTTTGGGTGCGGGGTTCCGGGCGGGAAGCCTCCGCCACCGATCTCAAATCCGGCGTCAATGCTGATAGCATGGCGGCCGCCCGCGCCGCTCTTCGATACTGACATGCGTCGATTTTTCCATTCCGCCCTCGTTCTGTTCGCCGTCATCGCCGCTGCGCCCGCGTTCGCCAGCACGGTCACGAGCCACAATTTCCATTCCGACGCGCTGGGCCGCGACTGGAACTTCACGATCTATCTGCCGACCGGTTATCGCGCGGACGGCCCGCGGCAGCCGGTGCTCTACCTGCTGCACGGCAATAACGGCGATGCCAACGACTGGGTCACACAAGGCCATCTGCAAACGGCCGCAGACGCGCTGATCGAGCATAAGGACATGCCGCCGGTCGTGATCGTGATGCCGCAAGGCGGCACCGACTGGTACGTCGATCGCAAGGAAAAAATGGAGACCGCGTTCTTCGACGATCTGCTGCCCGAGATCGAAACGCACTACGCGGTCGCGACGCAACGCGGCGGCCGGATGATCGGCGGTGTATCGATGGGCGGTTTCGGCGCGCTGCGCTACGCGCTGACGCGACCCGAACTGTTCTGCGGCGCGCTGCTGCTCAGTCCGGCGATTTACTCGAACGAGCCGCCGCGCGCGTCGTCGGCGCGGCGGGTGGGCGTGTTCGGCGACCGGCAGTTCGATCCGCATCTGTGGCACGAGTTGAACTATCCGGCGCAGTGGGATCGTTATATGAGTCGGCCGTATCGCCTGCCGATTTTCATCGCGTCGGGCGACGACGACCTCGACATTCAGGCCGAGGCGTCGCTGCTCTATACGCATCTGCGGCTCGCCGGCAATCCGGCGGCGCTGCGGATCATCGACGGCGGTCATACGTGGGACGTGTGGAGCGCGCTGCTGCCCACCGCGCTCAAGTACACGCTTGGCTGTGTGAAGCCGCCGGCAACGGAGCATCCATCGAATCAGCGGCCTTGAGGTAGCGCAAGGGCCGCGCTACTGCACCAGATCGGTCCACAGCACCATCAGCACGGTCATCAGCGCCGGCCCGATGAAGATGCCGAGCAGTCCGAACGTCTCCGCGCCGCCGAGAATTCCGAACAACACCAGCAGGAAAGGCAGCCGGGTCGAATTGCCGATCAGCACCGGCCGCACGAAGTGCTCGGCGACGAACACCACCACCGAGCCCCACACCGCCAGCCCGATCGCCGCGGCGAGCGAGCCCTGCGCGAGCAGCCACAAAGCCGCGAGGCCGAACGTGATCGGCGCGCAGAACGGCAGCATCGCGGCGATCGCGGTGATCAGGCCGAGCAGCGCCGCGTGCGGCAGCCCGGTCACGAAATAGGCGATGCCGATCAGCACGCCCTCGCCGACGCCGACCACCACCAACCCCGACACCGTGCCGCGCACCGCGGTCGCCATATGCGCGACGAGGTCCGCGCCGCTGTCGCCGAAGCCGCGCCGGGCGGCCTTCAGCAACGAACCCGACAGCCGCGGCCCGGCCTGAAAAATCACGAACAGCGTGATCAGCATGAACGCGAACACCATCCCCGCGTGCAGTGCGCGCGCGCCGAAATGCCGGCCGAGCGACATCACCGTGGGACTGTGCAGCCCCTTCATCGCGGCCGAATCGCGCAGCGGCTGAGCCAGATTGGCCTGCCACCACGCGGTGATCTGCTGCGCGCCGAACGGCAGACGCTCGACGAATTGCGGAACCGCAATGCCGGTCTCGCGCACGCTCTGGAACCAGTCGTTCAACTCATGAGCCTCGCGCAGCGCCTGGGCGATCCCAAGTCCGACCGGCAGCACCACGAGCAGCGCGATCAGCAGTGTGAACACCGTTGCGAGCAGCGTCGTGCGGCCTCTGAACCAGCGATTGTTCGAGACCTTGTGCAACAACGGCCACAACGCGATCGCGACGACGCCGGCCCACGCGACCACCACGATGAAACCGCGTACGACCCACAGGGCCAGCAGGACCAGCCCGATATACAGCACGAGCGACGCGGCTTTCTGTTTTTTCAGGCGCTCCGAGGCAATCGGCGACGATTCGGGAGAAGGAGGAACGGCGGGTGGGCGTGAACTCATGTGAACTCTGGTGTCTTCGGGGGTGTGCGCGCGCCGACCTGAAAAATTCAAACCCGCTAAACTGACGCGTCAGGTCGCCATTGCACAGCCACATCTTAAAGGAAGCGCTGGCGCCCTTTCCGGGCCGGCCTCTCGTCGCGTGCCGGACAACACAGCGTTGCAAAAATGCGCATTATTAAAAACTCACATAAAAAAGCATTCAACGCCTGTTATTTCTCTCAATCAGGTTCCGCACCCGTAATTATTTCTGTTTAAAGAACAGTGTTTCAACGGGGGCACAATGGCTCTAATGCGCGCACAGGACTAAATTCGGCACTTCACAAAACGGAGCCGATGATGATGACCCTCGAGTCCATCCCCCTTGACGGTACCAATGGCGTGCGCATCGAAATTCTCGAAAGCTCCGACACGACGCTGGTTATCCGCTGGGTCGAGCCGGGTCGCTGCCATTATGGCGAGCAACGCTGGCGCCGCCGTTCGGCGCACTCCTCCGGCACCTGCGCGGTGTCGCGTCGCAAGATCCGCCGCGGTGACGCGGTGTTCAAGCCGGCGGAACGGCCCGCGCCGTCGAATGCATCGGCGATGATTTGCGCCGAAATCCTCGAACCGCTGCTCGAAGCTGCCTGACGCTTGCCTGCTGCCCCGGTCGAACTTGCCGTTCGCCGGTTTGACAGTCGGCACCGGCGCTGTCTGTCTTGCCGGCCGATGCAGCGCGCGGACCGATCCCACCAGTTCGCGAACCTGTCATCTCCCCACGTTGATGCCGCCACTATGTGGGCTCCTTGCGTGCCCGCAGCCCGCGTGCCCGGGCCGCCGTCGCATTGCGACGCCGGGCGGTGTCGGCGCCCTCCGTCCGGTTGCCGCCCCGCGCCTCGTGCGTTAAGGTGGATTCGTTGCGCCCGCCCAGGTAACCGGCCCGCCGCCGGCGCCCGGGCGGCGCGCCGTCCACCCACCGCGCCGCGTTCGCCGTGGCGCCGTCCAAGGGCTCATCATGGCAGAAGACACGCCGCAAACCCGCGCGGCCAACGCTGCGTCCAGTGCTTCACTTTCCTCCCCGCCACCCGCTGCGCCGATCGCCCCGCAGCAGTTTTCGCTCGACGTGCTGCTCGAAAAATACGCGAAGGCCGACGAGCAATCGGCCGACGACGTCTACCGGCGCGTCGCGCGCGGCGTCGCCGAGGCCGAGCCGCCCGAGTTGCGCGCGTCGGTCGAAGAGCTGTTCGTCGACAACCTGCGGCACGGCGCGCTCGGCGCGGGCCGCATTATGAGCGCGGCCGGCAGCGGCATCGCGGCCACGCTGATCAACTGCTTCGTGCAGCCGGTCGGCGACTCGATCCAGGGCGTCGACGAACAGGGTCTGCCCGGCATCTACGTCGCGCTGTTGCAGGCGGCCGAAACGATGCGCCGCGGCGGCGGGGTCGGCTACAACTTCTCCGCGATCCGGCCGAAAGGCGCGCGCGTTCACACCACCAGTTCGTCGGCGTCGGGCCCGTGCAGTTATATGGACGTGTTCGACGCGTCGTGCCGCACCGTCGAAAGCGCGGGCTCGCGGCGCGGCGCGCAGATGGCCGTGCTCGACTGCAACCATCCGGACCTGATCGAGTTCATCGAGGCGAAGCATTCGAAGGGACGCTGGAACAACTTCAACGTGTCGGTCGGCGTCACCGACGAGTTCATGCGCGCGGTCGAAAACGACGAGCCGTGGCAACTGGTGCACCGCGCCGAGCCGTCGCCGGCATTGCGCGCGGCCGGCGACGTGCGCCAGCGCGACGATGGTCTGTGGATCTATAGCGAGCATCCGGCGCGCGCGATCTGGGATCGCATCATGCGCTCGACCTACGACGTCGCCGAGCCGGGCATCGTGTTCATCTCGCGGATGAACGAAGACAACAATCTGCGCGCGCTCGAAACGATCCGCGCGACCAATCCGTGCGGCGAGCAGCCGTTGCCCGCGTACGGCTGCTGCAATCTCGGGCCGCTGAACCTGACGCGCTTCGTGGTCGATCCGTTCGCGCAGTTACAGGGCCGCAAACCGTCGTTCGACTGGGACGGCCTCGCGCGGCGCACGCGCACCCAGGTGCGCTTTCTCGACAACGTGCTCGACGTCACGCTGTGGCCGCTGCCGCAGCAGTACGACGAATCGCGCGCGAAACGCCGGATTGGCGTCGGCTTCACCGGTCTCGGCGACACGCTCGTGATGCTCGGGCTGCGCTACAACTCGCCCGAAGGCCGCGACTTCGCGGTGCGCATCGCGCGGCTGATGCGCGACGAGGCGTATCGCGCGTCGGTCGAACTCGCGAAGGAGCGCGGCGCATTTCCGCTGTTCGATGCGGCGAGTTACCTGCAAGCCGGCACCTTCGCGTCGCGTCTGCCCGACGACCTGCAGCAGGCAATCCGGCGCGACGGCATCCGCAACAGCCATCTGCTGTCGATCGCGCCGACCGGCACCGTCAGCCTCGCGTTCGCGGACAACGCGTCGAACGGCATCGAGCCGGCGTTCTCGTGGACCTACAAGCGCATGAAGGTAATGGCCGACGGCGGGCGCGAATCGTTCGATGTCGAGGACTACGCGTACCGCCTGTATCGCGAGCTTGGCGGCGACGTGAACCGGCTACCCGACTACTTCGTCAGCGCGCTGGAAATGTCGGCGCGCGACCATCTCGACATGATGGCGGCGGTGCAGCCGTACGTGGACACGTCGATTTCGAAGACCGTCAACGTGCCGGCCGACTATCCGTTCGATGCATTCGAGAGCCTGTATTTCGATGCGTGGAAAAGCGGGCTGAAAGGCCTCGCGACCTATCGGCCGAACGACACGCTCGGCGCGGTGCTGAGCGTGACGCCGGCCCAGCCCGACGATACGCTCGCCGATAGCGACCTCGACCCGCTCAGGATTGCTATCGATCATCGGCCCAAGGGCGAATTGCCGGCCATCATCGAGAAAGTCGAGTACCTGACCCAGGCCGGCAAGAAATCGCTGTATGTGGCGGTGTCGTTTATCGAGGTGACCGGACGGCTCGGCGGAGAGGACGTGACGATCGAGCGGCCGATCGAGTTCTTTATCCCGACCGGTCAGCGCGACGAGTCGCAGCAGTGGATCACCGCGACGATGCGTTCGTTGTCGCTGGCCGCGCGCGGCGGCTTTGTCGCGCGCAATCTGCAGGACATGCGCAAGGTGTCGTGGGATCGCGGTCAGGTGCGGCTCGGCGAGGTGCAGCGTCTGGACGGTCATCGCGCGCCGCGCTGGCACGATTCGGAAGTCGCCGCGCTCGCGTTCGCGATCCAGCAGATCCTGTATCGGCGCGGTTTTCTCGATGCGGAGGGCAATCAGGTCGCGTCGCGGATGCTCGCGCGGCTGCCGCGCGGGCAGATGAAAACGGAGACGGCATTGAGCGCCGATTTCGGCATTCGCCCGGCTCCTGACGACAGCGCCGATACGTTGCTGCAACCGAACGGCACCCAGGGACTGCATACGATGCTCGGGCGTAAATGCGGGTCGTGCGGCGCGAATGCGGTGATTCGCAAGGATGGTTGCGATTTTTGTACTGCGTGCGGAGAAGTTGGCGCGTGTGGTTAGCGTGAGCAGTAAAGCGCGCGGCCGGGCCGTGGTGACCGGCGCGCGCTCCTGCTCACTCATCCCAGCCGCGCGTAATACAGATTCTGCGGATGCTTCGCCTCCGCGAAGAAAAACCAGCGCTCCGCGACCAGCCCCGCGTACTGCACGAGACACGCGGTGGCCAGCAGTCCGAACGAAACACCAAGCGGCTGCAATCCCGCGCCGGCTACGACGAGCAAAACAGGCGCGACGAATGCGCCCGCCAGAAAACCCCATTTGATATCACGCAGCGTGCGCGCCGATTTGCCGTGAAAGAACTCGCGCAGATTGAACGCGCCCGCGGTGAAGCCGCGCGACACCTGCACGAGCTTCGGGTTGTGAATGCCGGTCGCGCTCTGCACGGTCGACTTCGGCCGCAGCCGCGCATTGCGCACCAGCGAAGCCGAACGGCTCGCGCAGCCGGCGAGCGTCAGCACGCATGCGCAAACGGCCAGCCCGATCGTCAACGCCGGCGCGAACCACGCGCTCAACGCAGTCGCCAGCGTGAAGCCCGACGCGCAGCCGAGCAGCACGAAGTTCACCAGCGTCAGCGGCGTCGCCCATTCCTGCAGGAACCGCAGACACGCGTAGATCATCGCGGTGCAGACGAACAACGCGGCGCTCGCAAGCACGCCGAGCCAACCGAGCGCGAGCGACCACGGCGACCCGAACCAGTGCGCAACGCCATACAGGAACGCGCAGCCGAGAAACGCGGGCAAACACAGGCATTCACGCGACAGCCACGAGGTGCGCCACATCGCGATCGCGCGCCACGCGCGTTCCGGATGGCCGAGATGGAAGAACGACGCGACCAGGCCCAGGCCACCGAGCAACACCGCAAGCGCCGCGCCGGTCACATAGAACGCGGACGCCGGTTGCGCGATCACCCCGAGCGCCGCCGCGCTTTCGACACCGACGAGCGCAATAAGCAAGCCTTGCGCGGCGCCGCTAAAAGTCGTCAGGAACACTACGGAAAATGCCGGATTCATGTCGAGACTCCGTCGTTATTCAGGTACATCAAACGCGGTTCGCAATCGACGCGAGATGCAACTGCCCGCGTTCGAGCTGCGCTTCGAGTCGCTCAGCCGGCGATGCGGACGCATGCGTCGCGTCATCGGTTATTGCCGGGCCGGCCGATTTACACCCGCACGTGTCACTGCCGCAACCAGAGGCCGTGGTCGGCACGCGCGGCAAATAGTGATTCGCGGGACGGGTACCCCACTCCGGCATCAACTGATAACCGCCGCGCTCGCGGATTGCCTGCGACACGACCGACTGCGGATCGTGGATATCGCCGAATAGCCGCGCGGAGGTCGGACACGCGAGCACGCAGGCCGGCTTGCGATCGCGCTCCGACAGATTCTGGTCGTGAATGCGATCGACGCACAGCGTGCACTTGGTCATCTCCTTGCGCGCTTCGTCGAGTTCGCGCGCGCCGTACGGACAGGCCCACGCGCAATATTTGCAGCCGATGCAGCGATCGAAGTCGACCAGCACCAGCCCGTCTTCCTTGCGCTTATAGCTCGCGCCGGTCGGACAGACCGGCACGCACGGCGGGTCCTCGCAGTGCAGGCACGACTTCGGGAAGTGAATCATCTCGGTGTCCGGGAAGCTGCCCGCCTCGAAACTCTGCACCCGGTTGAAGAAGGTGCCGGACGGGTCCGCGTCGTACGGATTGAAGTCGGCGAGACTGCCCGACTCGCCCGACGTGTTCCATTCCTTGCAGCTCGTCACGCACGCCTGACAGCCCACGCATACGTTCAGATCGATGACCAACGCCATCTGGGTCATTGGAAGCTCCTTGCCGTTGACGTTGCCGTTCCCATTTACGTTGCCATTTACGTTGTGCCAGGGTGAACATCGTTTGCCGCGCTCACTTGCGCCGGCCCGTGCCGCGCAGACGCGCGGCGAATTCGCCGTGTCCCGCGAAATACGTCTGCACGATCCGCGACACCACGCTCTTTTGCGCGACCGATCCCGGCAACGCGGACATCGCGGCGAATTGCGGCAGCGTATGGCGCGCATCGGCTTCGGCCGGATAGATGCGCACTCGCACGTCGTACCAAGCGGCCTGGCCGGTCACCGGATCAGAGTTCGATAGCCGCGTCGCCGCTTCGTCGCCGGCCGGCAGTTCATCGGTAATCAGGTGATTGAGCAGGAAACCGCGCCGCGCTTCGTTCGCGTTCGGGCCCAGATTCCACGCGCCGGCCGCCTTGCCGATCGCGTTCCAGGTCCACACGGTTCCCGGCTCGACGGTCTCGCTATAGCGCGCGACGCAGCGCACGCGGCCCCATTGCGACTCGACATAGATCCAGCCGCCGTCGGCGATACCGCTTTGCGTCGCCGTCCGCGGATTCACATAAAGATAGTTCTCCCCATGAATCTGCCGAAGCCACGCGTTTTGCGAATCCCACGAGTGGTACATCGCCATCGGCCGCTGCGTCACTGCCGCCAGCGGAAACCGCTCGAGATCGGTCGCCGCGCTTTCCAGCGGCGCGTACCAGAACGGCAGCGGATCGAAGTACTTTTCGACGCGTGCGCGCAGATGCTCGGGCGGCTGCCGGCCGCTGCTGCGCCCTTGCGCGGCGAGGCGGAATTTCTGCATTACGTCCGAGTAAAGCTGGATCAGGATCGGTTCGTTGAATTTGCGGAAGCCGTTCTTCACCGCCCAGTCGAGGTATGGGCCGTTGCAGTTGCGCATATACTGCAACGTGTCGGACAGCCGGTAGTGAAATACGCAGTTGTTGTTCGCGTACTGCTCCCATTGCTTCGGATTCGGTTCGCCGACCAGCGCCTTGTCGCCGTCCTTGCCGCGCCAGCCGATCAGAAAGCCGACGCCGGAACCGGGCGAAGTCGTGTGATTGACGATGAAGTCCGGATAGTCGCGAAATCGGCGCGTGCCGTCGGCGTTCGTGAAAGCGGGAAACTTCAGCCGCGACGCCAGCTCGATCAGCACTTCCTGGAACGGCTTGCATTCGCCGGTCGGCGGCACGACCGGCACGCGCACCGAATCGACCGGGCCGTCGAATTCGGAGATCGGCCGGTCGAGCATCGACATTGCGTCGTAGCGCTCCAGATAGGTCGTGTCGGGCAGGATCAGATCGGCGAATGCGGTCATCTCCGACTGGAACGCATCGCACACGACCAGAAACGGAATCTTGTACTCGCCGTCCGGATGTTTGTCGGCGAGCATCTCGCGCACCTTCATCGTATTCATCGACGAATTCCACGCCATGTTGGCCATGAAAATCATCAACGTGTCGATCGGATACGGATCGCCGCGCCACGCATTGGTGATCACGCTATGCATCACGCCGTGCACCGCGAGCGGGTATTCCCACGAGAACGCCTTGTCGATCCGCACCGGCCCACCGTGTTCGTCGATAAACAGATCCTCCGGCGCGGCCGGCCAGCCCAGCGGACCGGTCGCGAGCGGCGTGTTCGGCTTGACCGCGTCGGGACTGTTCGGCGGTTTCGCGGATGGCGGCACCGCGCGCGGAAACGGCGACTTGTGACGAAAGCCGCCGGGACGGTCGATCGTGCCGAGCAACGACATCAGCACGGCCAGCGCGCGAATCGACTGGAAGCCGTTCGAATGCGCGGCGAGTCCGCGCATCGCATGAAACGCGATCGGGTTGCCGGTGACCGTTTCATGGGTTTCGCCCCACGCGTCGGTCCAGCGGATCGGCAACGTAATCCGGTGCCGGCGGCTGGTGTCGATCATTTCGGCGGCGAGGCGGCGGATCGTGCCGGCGGCGATGCCGGTGATCTCAGCGGCCCATTCCGGCGTGCAGTGCGCGACCCGCTCGCGCAGCAATGCGAACGACGGCGCGACCGGTTTGCCGTTCTCGAGCGTATAGCGGCCGTCGAGCGCCGGCGTCACGCCCGGCGCATGATGCGGGACCGCGCGCGCGGTTTGCGGATCCCACCACAGATGATTCTGCGGAAACAGCGGATTGCCGGCGGCCGTCGCCGGATCTTGCACGAACAGCCCGAAACTCTCGCTGCTGTCGTCGAGATCGATCAGTTCGGCCGCGTTCGTAAAGCGCTGCACGAACTCGTGATCCCACGCGTCGGCGGCAATCAGTTCGTGCAGAAACGCCATGAACAACGCGCCATCGGTGCCGGGTTTGATCGGCACCCATTCGTCGGCAATCGCCGCGTAACCGGTGCGAATCGGATTGATCGCGATAAAGCGGCCGCCCGCGCGCTTGAACTTCGCAATCGCGATCTTCAGCGGGTTCGAATGATGATCTTCCGCGGTGCCGATCATGAAGAACAGCTTCGCACTGTCCAGATCGGGGCCGCCGAATTCCCAGAACGAACCGCCGATCGTATAGATCATCCCGGCGGCCATGTTCGCGGAACAGAAACCGCCGTGCGCCGCATAGTTAGGGGTACCGAACTGCTTCGCGAACAGGCCGGTCAGCGCCTGCATCTGGTCGCGGCCGGTGAACAGCGCGAACTTTTTCGGGTCGGTCGCGCGAATCCCGGCCAGCCGCTGTTCCAGCACGTCGAACGCGTATTCCCACGACACCGGTTCGAACTGCGCGCTGCCGCGCTCGGCGCCGGCCTTGCGCATCAATGGCTGGGTCAGGCGCGCGGGCGAGTACTGCTTCATGATCCCCGACGCGCCCTTCGCGCAAATTACCCCCTGGTTCAGCGGATGGTCGGGATTGCCGTCGATATACCGCACCTCGCCGTCGCGCAGATGCACGCGGATGCCGCAACGGCACGCGCACATGTAGCAGGTGGTGGTCTTGACGTCGAGGCGTTCGTTCTGCGTGCGGGCGTGATGCTCCATATGGAATCTCCATCGCGGTGGCCGGTGAGCGCGAAGCGCTCGTCAGACGATGCCGTTCATCGTATGCGCGTCGGCGTCGCAAGGGAAATCGCGATTTACGACGGAAACTATCTGGTGCACCGATAGTTTCCGTTTCGCTTTCGCTTCGTCAGCCGCGCCCTTGCAATTGCGCGATCAGTGCGTCCGGAATCTCGACGCCTTCCTGATCCGCTGCCGCCGCCAGCCGCTCGCGGCGATCGCCGGGCAAACGCACGTCGTCGTCGAGCAGCATCATCTCGATCAACGCGTCGACGCGCGACAGATACGCGTCGTCGCCGGCGAGCGCGCCCGGATCAATGGTCCAGAACAGATGGCCGATGCGCGAGCGCTCGCCCTCCTCGGTCAGGAACGAACCGGCCTCGTAGCCGAAGTTCGCGCCGGTCAGCGCGGCGGCCAGCAGTTCGACGACCAGCGCGAGCATCGCGCCTTTGGCGCCGCCGAACGGCAGCATCATGCCGTCGAGCGCGGCGCGTGCGTCGGTGGTCGGCAAGCCGTCGCGGGTGGTCGCCCAGCCTTCGGGGATCGGTTTGCCGTCGCGCGCGGCGATCGCGATCTTGCCGCGCGCGATCTGCGACAGCGCGAGGTCGATCACCAGCGGCGCGCCGTGACGGCGCGGAAACACCGCGGCGATCGGATTGGTGCCGAACAGCGCGCGGCGGCCGCCCCACGCGGGCATCGCGGCCGGCGAATTGCTAAACGCGAGCGCGACGAGGCCTGCTTCGCCGAGCGCGGCCAGGTGTGCAGCGCCGACGCCGAAATGATGGCTGCGGCAGATGCCGGCGACCGCGCTGCCGTACTGGCGCGCGCGCCCGGCGAGCGTCGCGGTCGCGAGATCGCAGGCCGGATACGCGAGGCCGTCGGCGCCATCGATCAACACAGTCGCGCCGCGATCCGCGACGATCGCCGGCTGCGCAGCGGGATCGACGCGACCGTTGCGCAACTGCGCGCAGTACATCGGCAGACGCGCCACGCCGTGCGATGACAGGCCGCGCACGTCGGCATAGACGAGCGCGCGGGCGGTCGATGCGGCGGTTGCAGGCACTGCGCCCGCGCGTTGCAGCGCGGCGATCGCAAGCGTGTTGAGCGCGCCGGGAAACAAACGGGCCATCTGGACTTCCTTGTGGTTGTTGTCGTCAGCGCATCACTGTGTCATTGGCGGCGGCAAGCGGCAAGCATCCCGTCCGGCGCCGCGCGCTGGTTGTTCACTTCGCCGCCTTAGTTCATTAGCGCGGGCGCGCCGGCCAGCTCGTGCTCCGCTGGCTCCGGCTGCCCCGCCTGCGACGGCGGCGGCTTGTGGGACGAGAGCGTCGCGGTCAACGCGACCAGCACCGCGCCCGCGCCGCCTTTGGACGTCAGCACCAAAATCGCCAGCAGTCCCAACTGTTGCCACGGCGTCAAATAGATCGCCGCGCTGTCGAGATTGAACGGGCTGGCCTCAGATCGGCGTCAGCACCGGCTCGCCGGCGAAATGGCGCCGTGCGTTTTCCAGGAAGTTATCGACCGACGCGGCAATCGCCTCCGGCGAGCGGCCGCCAACGTGCGGCGTCAGCACCACGTTGCGCAGTCCGACCAGAGCCTGCGGTGCTTCCGGCTCGCCTTCGTAGACATCGAGCGCGGCGCCCGCCAGCGTTTGCCCCGCGAGCGCGCGAGCCAGCGCGGCGGTATCCACCACACTCCCGCGCGATACGTTGACCAGATAGCCTTGCGGCCCGAGCGCCGCCAGCACCTGCTCGTCGATCAGATGACGGGTGGCCACGCCGCCCGGCGTCGCGATCACGAGGAAATCGCTCCACTGCGCAAGCGCGACGACGCCGTCGAAATAACGCAGCGACCGCGCCTCCGTGCGCGGCTTGCGGTTGTGATAACCGACCTCCATGTCGAAACCCGCCGCGCGCCGCGCGAGCTTCGCGCCGATCTGGCCGAGTCCGACGATACCGAGGCGCCGCTTCGACACGCCCGGCAGCATCGGCAGATGATCCCGCCATGCACCTTCGCGGGTCGCGCGGTCGAGTTGCGGCACGTCGCGCACCACCGCCAGCAGCAACGCGAACGCGTGATCCGCAACGCAATCCGCGTTGGTCCCCGCACCGTTGGCGAGCACGATGCCGCGCGAGCGCGCGTGATCGAGCGCGAGGTTTTCGTAACCGGCGCCCAGCGCGCTGACCAGTTCGAGTTGCGGCATGCGATCGATATCGGCCGCCGCGAGTCCCGTCGTGCCATTGGTCAGCACCGCGCGGATCGTCGCGCCGTGGCTCGCGAGCGCGGCTTCACGGCGCGCGGGATCGGGGGCGTAGATGACGTCGAACGTCGCGGCGATGCTCGCGCGGCTCGCGTCGCTCAACGGGATCAGCACCAGTAACGCTGGTTTCATGACGGCGTTTTCCCGGTAATTGGAGGAACGGAATCCGGACCATGCGCGTGGCAACGCATGGCGATCGAGTGTAGCAAGGGCCGCTCGCGCACGCAGAAAGCCTGCGCAAAACACCCGCGTTGCCGCCCGGCTACGCAACGCGATCGTGGCGAATACACATCGGCGAAAAAGCCACACGCCAACGGTTCGCCAGTTCCGGCCAACGTCTGGCCGACATAAAATAGCCGCACTTCCGATCCCGAGAACCCCATGCTCGATACCCTGAAGGGCGGCGCCGCGCCGATCAACGACGACTCCGGAATGTTCGAGCTCGCGCCCGTGTCGCTGTGGCTCGAGGATTTCAGCGGCGTGCGCGCGCTGTTCGACGCGTGGCGTGCCGCCGGCGTGACCGACCTGCGCGCGCATTTCGCCGAAGATCCGCGGCTCGTCGCCGAATGCGCACACCGCATCCGCTTGATCAAAGTGAATCGCCAGACGCTCGCGCAGTTCGAGGCCGCGGATTTCGACACACTGACGGCCAATCTCGCGTCGGTGTTCCGCGACGACATGTTGAAGACGCACCTCGAAGAACTCTGCCAGCTGTGGGCCGGGCAATTGCACTTCTCGAGCCACACGGTCAACTACACGCTCGGCGGCCGGCGGCTCGACGTGCTGCTCAAGGGCTCGGTGCTGCCCGGCCACGAGGAGCGCTGGGATCGCGTGCTGGTATCGACCGAAGACATCACCGAACTCGAAAGCGCGCGGCGCCGCGTCACGCTCGCCGAGCAATACGCGCGCGGGCTCTTCGAATATTCGCCGGTGTCGCTGTGGGTAGAGGATTTCAGCGCGGTCAAACGGCTGCTCGACGGCGCGCGCGCAGCCGGCATCAACGATTTCCGGGTGTTTACCGACGTCCATCCGGAGTTCGTCGAACGCTGCATGGCGGAGATTCACGTGCTCGACGTGAACCAGCACACGCTGGAAATGTTCGCCGCGAAAGACAAGAAGACGCTGCTCGCGCGCGTAGCCGACGTGTTCCGCGACGACATGCGCGCGCATTTCCGCGAGCAGCTGATCGATCTGTGGGACAACAAACTGTTCCAGCAACGCGAAGTGCTGAACTATTCGCTCGACGGCAGCGAGGTGCACGTGCACCTGCAATTCTCGGTGCTGCCCGGCCACGAAGACACATGGGGCCTCGTGCTGGTCGCGCTGACCGACATCACCGCGCGCAAGAAAGCCGAGGCGTACCTTGAATTTCTCGGCAAGCACGACGTGCTGACCAAACTGCGCAACCGCTCGTTCTACGTGGACGAACTGAACCGGCTGGAGCGCAAGGGACCCTGGCCGGTGACGATCATCATGGCCGACCTGAACGGTTTGAAACGCGTGAACGATCAACTGGGGCACGCGGCCGGCGATGCGCTGCTGCGGCGCGCCGGCGAAGTTCTCGCCAAGGCGACGGAAGCGCCGTTCCACGCGGCGCGAATCGGCGGTGACGAATTCGCGATCCTGATGCCCGACACCGACGAGCGCGGCGGCGCGGCGATGATCGATGCGATCCGTCAGTTGGTCGAACTGAACAATCAGTTCTATCCGGGCTCGCCGCTGAGCTTCTCGATGGGCGCGGCTACCTGTCAGCGCGGCGACCGGCTCGAAGCGGGCGTGCAACGCGCCGATCTGTTGATGTACGACGAGAAACGCGCGCACTACGACGATCAGCGCGGGACCGGCGCGGCTGACGCGTGAGCGCTTTCAGCCGGGCAGTTTCGCCGCCAGCACATCCAGCTTGACGATGTCCGGCGGCGTTGCCAGCAAGTCGCCGGCCTTCTCCATCAAGGCCGCCGCGACCTTGCCCTGCAGATGCGCGGTGCGACCGGCTTCGTCGTCGAACGTGTCGAAAATGGCGTAGACCGACGGCCCAAGCTTCAAAGCGAACCACGTAACGGTGCCCGGTTCCTGTTCGACCAGCGGTAGAGCACCGAGCAAAAACGTTTCGACCTCTTTCTCCTTGCCGGGTTGGGCTTCCAGACGGACATACAGAGCTAGCTTGGCCATGACGCGACTCCTGGTGAGTGAAGCAGACGGCAACGCTCAAACAGTATAGGCCGGCACGAACGGAAGACCTGGGCGCTTGCGAGCGCCTTAGACAGCGGTGATGTAACGCGGCACCGGCTTGACCGGGCGCGGCGGCGCATCGTGAGCGACGCGCATCCGTTTGACTTCGTCGACGGGGCTCAAGCCGAACAGCCGCTTGAATTCGCGGCTAAATTGCGACGCGCTTTCATAGCCGACGCGCGCGGCGGCGGCGCCCGCGTTCAGACCGTCCTGCACCATCAACAACCGTGCGTGATGCAGGCGCGTGGTCTTCACGTACTGCATCGGCGATGTGGTGGTCACCGCTTTGAACTGTGCATGAAACACCGCGAGGCTCATACCGGCTTCGGACGCGAGCGTATCGACGTCGAGCGATGCGTGGTAATCCGCGTGGATGCGGCGCAACGCCTTCGCGATCCGGCCGAAGTGATTCTGATGCGTGAGCGCCGCGCGAATCGCGTTGCCCTGCTCGCCGGTGAGCACCCGATAGCAGATTTCGCGCACGATGCCGGGCGCCAGAATACGCGCGTCGAGCGGCGCGGCGAGCGCTTCCATCAGACGCTGCACCGCGTTGCTGAGCGCCGGGTCGAGCGGGGTCGAATAGATCCCGACCGGCTCGTGCTGTGCGATGCCCTGGCTTTCGTTGAGGGTCATCAGCAGCTCGGCGACCATGGTCAGATCGACGCGCACGGAGATGCCGAGAAACGGCTCCTGCTCGCTGGCCTCGGTCTCGCATTCGAACGGCAGCGGCACGGACAATACCAGGTACTGCTGCGCGTCGTAGCTGAACACCTGATCGCCGAGATAACCGCGTTTGCGCCCCTGACAAACGATCACGATGCACGGTTCGTACATCACCGGCATGCGCGGCATCGGCCGGTTCGCGCGCATCAGGTTGACGCCTTCGACGCTCGAACGCGTGATGCCCGCGGTGGGCGCGAGCAGATCGAACAGTTCGAGTACGCGCCGCTGCGCGGCATCGTTTGTAATGGAAACGACAGCTTCAGTAACCATGACGATATAGTGACGGGCGAGAGAATAATGCTTGAAATTTAGCATCAAAAGATCTGCCGCGCCGCCGCTCAGGAGTTTTAGGCAAAGCTTCAAGACGATCAGGTATTCCGCGAGCAGTGCCGCACTCATAAGATGGAACCCTGCCGGATCGCCTTTTTTGCCGCGCAGCGTGCCGGTCTTCGCCGCGATGGGATGTGTGGCCCGTCATGTTGCGAACGACATCCACCTACGCTCGCGCCCGACCCGGTTCATGCTGTGGCGCCCGCATCCGCAACTCAGGTTGCGCATCGCCGACGCGCCGCGTTCTTGCTCGACCACCCTCTTTTGCTGGAGTTATCCATGAGCACGACTTATGCCTATGCAGCGAGCGACGCCACCAAGCCGCTCGCCCCGTTCGAATTCCAGCGCCGCGCACCGCGCGCCCATGACGTGCAGATGGAAGTGTTGTTCTGCGGCGTGTGCCATTCGGATCTGCATCAGGCTCGCAACGAATGGAAGAACACGATTTATCCGGTGGTGCCGGGTCATGAGATCGTCGGCCGGGTGACGGCGGTCGGTCCGGAAGTGACGAAATACAAGGTCGGCGATCTGGTGGGCGTCGGCTGTCTGGTCGATTCGTGCCGCACCTGTTCGAGTTGCGAGGAAGGTCTCGAGCAGTATTGCGAGAATGGCTGGGTCGGTACTTATAACGGTGTGGACCGCGTCGACGGCCAGGTCACGTATGGCGGCTATTCCACGCAACTCGTAGTGGACGAAGAGTTCGTGCTGCGGGTGCCGGCCAATCTCGATCCCGCCGGTGTTGCGCCGTTGCTGTGCGCGGGGATCACCACGTATTCGCCGCTGCGCACGTGGGGTGCGGGTCCGGGCAAGAAAGTCGGGATCGTTGGCCTCGGCGGCCTCGGCCATATGGGTGTGAAGCTGGCGCGGGCGATGGGTGCGCATGTGGTGCTGTTTACGACGTCGCCGTCGAAGATCGAGGATGCGAAGCGGCTTGGCGCGCATGAAGTCGTCGTGTCGAAGAATGTCGAAGAAATGGAAGCGCATGTGAATAGCTTCGATTTCATTCTGAATACGGTGGCTGCGCAGCACGATCTGAATCCGTTTCTGAATCTGCTCAAGCGGGATGCGACGATGACGTTGGTGGGCGCTCCCGAGCACGATCATCCGTCGCCGCAGGTGTTCAATCTGATCTTCAAGCGGCGCCGGCTCGCGGGGTCGTTGATTGGCGGTATTGCCGAGACGCAGGAGATGCTCGATTTTTGTGGTGAACATGGGATTACTTCCGATATCGAGGTGATTCCTATGCAGAAGATTAATGATGCTTATGAGCGGATACTCAAGAGCGATGTGAAGTATCGGTTTGTTGTGGATATTGATTCGTTACGGAAGTAACGGGGGCTTCTTTTTTTTGCTCGCGTTGGGGGTGGTTTGGTTGTGCCTGTGGCGCGGGCTTTTGGTTCTTTTTTTTCGGTGTTCTTTTGTTTTTTGGCCTTTCCTTGAATTGTTATTGGTCTATTAGCTCTGCCCCTGTGCGGGGCGGCACCTACTTTCTTTGCTGCTGCAAAGAAAGTAGGCAAAGAAAGCAGCTTCACACCGCTAATTCTTAAGTGGGTCCCTCGGTCAATCACCGGTAGTGGTGCATCTGGAATCTGTGTTCCCGCACATTCCACCCCAATGACAAAGCAGTCATTCTTCCGGCGGCGCTTCGCGCGCTGAAGCCCGGAAGCCTAAACAATCAGCTTTTTTTGGCGCGTCGCCGAGGCGCAGCCGACGGCCTCAACAACAACAAGAACTCCACCACCGCTTTCCCTTGCATACCCGTCCGCGACGCACGCAGTGCGGAGTGGGAGCCGATGACGGCTTTGTCACTACCGCGGAGTGTGCGGGAACACGGATTCCAGATGCACCACTACCGGTGGTTGACCGGGGGACCCGCTTAAGAATTAGCGGTGTGAAGCTGCTTTCTTTGCCTACTTTCTTTGCAGCCGCAAAGAAAGTAGGTGCCGCCCCGCACAGGGGCAGAGCTAATAGACCGACAAGAAAGCAAGGAAAGGCCAACACCATAAAGAACACAGACAAAAAAAAAGCAAACCACAAAAAAACCAGCCCCGCCGCAGGCGAAAAAAGCACCACCTTCAAGGAGTATGCCCCGTGATTGACAGAATAACTGCAATGCGCACATTCATCCGAATCGTGGACACCAACAGCTTCACCCGCGCAGCGGAGTCATTAAACATCCCGCGTGCAACCGCATCAACAATCGTCCAGAACCTGGAAGCCCTGCTGGGCACAGCATTACTAGTGCGCACAACCCGCCGCCTGAGCGTCACGCCGGAAGGCGCCGCGTACTACGAGCGCTGCGCGCAAATCCTGGCCGACATAGACGAAATGGAAGCCAGCATCCGTCACGCGACCGACAACCTGGCCGGCCGTCTGCGCATCGAAATGCCCAGTGCGGTCGCCGGCGCAATCGTGCTTCCCGCTCTCGACGACTTCCATGCCCGCTACCCGAACCTCGATCTCGCCATCGGCGTCAGCAACCGATCCGTCGATCTGGTCTCCGAAGCAATCGACTGCAGCATCCAGCTCGGTGAATTGCCGGATTCGAATCTGGTCGCCAAACACCTCGGCACCCTCGAGCACGTGACCTGCGCGAGCCCCGACTACCTGGCCCGCCACGGCGCACCCGCCGACCTCGCCGAGCTGCGCGCGCACGTCGCCGTCAACTGCGTGTCGCCGCATAACGGCCGCGAATGCGATTTCGACTTCGAAGTGGACGGCGAAGCGCTCAGCGTCAAACTCAACGGCTTCATCCAGGTCAGCGACGAACAGGCCTATCTGAGCTGCGGTCTGCAAGGCCTCGGGCTGATTCAGCCCGCGCGGATCGCCGCACAGCCGTACCTCGATTCGGGCCTGCTGCGTGAAGTGCTGCCGCAATGGAAACCGGTGCCGATGCCGGTCTCCGTCGCCTATGTGAAAAACCGCCGGGTGTCGCCACGCGTACGCGCATTCGTCGACTGGCTCGCCGAACTGTTCGAGAAAGCCGGCCACGTCGAGCAGGACCTGTCGCACGTGCGGCAATTGCTGCGCGGCCTGCATCCCGCCTGAGGCGGGTGCAGGTACGCGTGCAGTCGGGAATCTCAGTTCGATAATTTGACCGGCACCGGCCGCGTCAGCAAATCGACATAGAAATCGAAAAAGGCGGGATTGTCGAAACGTTTGACGATCGTCATCTTCTGCAAACCCGCCGGCGGCGAACTTTTATAACCGGTCGCCTTGCCATCGTTGGCGCCGAAACTCGCATCCACGTCCACCCACTCGTCGACCGTCTGCGTCGCGAACGACGGATGCATCAGGTAAGCGAGCGTCAGCGTGTCCCAGATGTTGGTCGTGTAGTTCGGATTCGTCTCGAAGCCGTTCTTGCCATCGTAGCCATAGCCGTTCAGCGTCTTGAACAACTGCGTGATGATGGTCTGCTTCGCCGGATCGTGCGCGACGCGATCGTACAGCGCCTTGTTCATCTGCACCGTGTTCGTCACATCGAGCGGAATCACCGTCTGTTTGATCGGCAAACGCAGTACCGTTTTCGCCGCCTCGGGATCGAACCACCAGTTGAACTCGGCGGTCGGCGTGGTATTGCCGGGCACGTCGATCGCGCCGCCCATGTAAATGATCTGCTTGATCAGCGGCACGATCTCCGGATGCGCGCGGGTCGCGAGCGCGATATTGGTCAGCGGCCCGATCGCGAGTATCGTGACCTCGCCCGGATAGCGCTTCACCGACTCGACGATGAAATCGACCGCGCTCTCGCTTTGCACCTTCGTGTGCGTCGCAAAACCGTCCGGCGGCGCGACGAGGTCGCTTGCCGATTTTGGCTCGGGCGTGCTCCATGCGCCGAGATAACCGTCGCCGCCGGGAAAGGCTTTCTGTTCCTGCTGGATCGTCGCGTAATCATGCGACAGCGCGTAATTGGCGCCCGCATACACGCCGATCCGACTTTCGACGCCCAGACGCTCGACCGCTTTCAGCGCATCGGCCACGCCCTGCATCAGCCACTGGTTGCCCGACACGACGGTAATGCCGAGTACGTTCAGCGATCCCTGCGCCTGCAATTGCGCGGCCATCACGCCGAGCTGGCCGTCGTCGGAAAGGGTGTTGTAGTCGCTGTCGATGATCACCTTCGGCGCCCCCGCCCCCGCATTGAGTTCGCTACCGCCGCAAGCGCCCAGGTTGAACATGATCGCCACGCCCGCCGCCCAGCTCAATGCCACGAGGATTCGCCTCATCGTTGTCTCCGTTGGGATGCCGCCGTGTCGCGCGGACAAGGAAAACAATCATAGGCGTAATCGCGATGAAATCAACTTGTTATGCAGAGCCAATAAATCACGGAATCAACCGACGCCGCCGCAACTCGTCAAAAATACCGAACAGCATGTTTTCCGTGTCGACGAACTGGTGAAAGCCGAAGCGCCGCGCCTTCGAGCCATCGCCGAAGATATCGTAGTCCCAGGAGAAAACGAAGTCGGCGAACCGCCATGACGATATCTGTTCGTAGGCGACTGGTTGCAAACCATGCTTGCGCGTCATCGCGTCCCACAGCGGCGCTTTGTCTGCCATCACCGTGGCCAGCGACAACGGCAACGGCGGCGCAACCTCGAGCCCGAAATAACGGGCGATTTTCGGCCATAGGTCGTTCCAGCGAAACAGATCGCCATTGCCGATATTGAACGCGTGGTTCGCCGCGCGCGGCTCGGTCGCGGCCCAGACGGTCGCGCGCGCGAGCAGACCGGCATCGGTCATTTCCAGCAGCTTGTCGTAGGCGCCCGGCTTGCCGGGAAAATGCAGCGGCAAGCCCAGTTCTTTCGACATCGATGCATAGACGGCAATCGCCAGCGCGAGATTCATCGGATTGCCGAGCGCGATCCCGCCGACCACCGCGGGGCGGATCGCCGACCAGTTCCAGCGCGCGTTCGTCTGCCGTGCTTCCAGCACGCGTTGCTGATCGAACATGAATTCGGGCGGCATGAATTGCGCGTCGTCTTCGCGCGCCGGTGTCTTGAACGGCCCGAGATGACCGCCGTACACCTTGTAGCCCTGCATCAGGCTCAGGTGCTCCAGGCCCGCCGCGACCGGCTCGAGCGCGTCGAGCAGGTTCGTCAGCATCGCCAGATTCGGCGCGACCAGTTCGGCCCAGCTCGCGCGGTCCTGGTAGGCCGCGTAAAACACATGCGTGACGTGATCGAGCGCGCGCAGTCTGGCGCGCGTGTCGGCCGCGTCGAGCAGATCGACGCCCACGTATTGCACGCGGCCGTGCGCAGCGCCGCCACGACGCGCGAGACCGATCACGTCCCACTCGTCGAGCGTGGCCAGATGGTCGATCAGATTGCGGCCGATCACGCCGTGCGCGCCGGCCACCAATGCGACTTTTTTCGTTGCCGTTACCGTGTTCATCGCCAGACTCCGTCCGTTATGTCGAGTAAGCGGAAGATATCGGCGCGCACGGGGTTTCGGTAGACTGCCCGCTGGCACATCACCTGTGAACTGAATTCACGATGGCACGATTGGACGTGAACCGCTCCGGCGAACTCGAGGTGTTCGTGCGGGCAGTCGAGCTCGGCGGATTTTCCGCGGCGGCGCGCGCACTCGGCATGGCGCCATCGGCGGTCAGCAAACTCGTGGCGCGCCTCGAAACGCGGCTCGGCGCGCGTCTGTTGAATCGCTCGACACGCAATCTGCAACTCACACCCGAGGGCTGCGTGTTCTACGAACGCGGCGTACGAGTGCTCGCCGAACTCGACGAGACCGAGCGCAGCGCCGCGGTCGGCGCGACGCCGCGCGGCCGTCTGCGCGTGCATGCGAACGTGCCGCTTGGCCGCCACTATCTGGTGCCGCTGCTGCCGGCCTTTCTCGACGCGCACCCGGACATCACAGTCGATCTCGTGCTGACCGATCAGGTCGTCGATCTGCTCGAACAACGCACGGATGTCGCGATTCGCAGCGGCCCGCTAAAGGACTCGCAGATGGTCGCGCGCAAGCTCGGCGATGCGGCGATGGTAATCGTCGGCGCGCCCGCGTATCTCGAGCGCCGCGGCACGCCGCGCACGCCGGCCGAACTGCGCGCGCACAACCGGCTCGGCTTCGGTTTCGCACGCGCGGTCAACGGCTGGCCGCTCGTCGATCCGCTTGACGGCAGGATCGAAGTGCCGGTCGACGGCAACGCGCTCGCGAGCGACGGCGACACGCTGAGGCAACTGACGCTGGCGGGCGTGGGACTGGCGCGGCTCGCCGCGTTTCAGGTCCGCGACGACGTGCGCGCGGGACGTCTGACGGTGCTGCTCGACGAATTCGCCCCCGGCGACACCGAACCGGTCAACGCGGTTTATCTCGGCCGGGGCGGCCCGCTGCCGGCGCGCGTGCGCGCGTGGCTGGATTTTCTCGCTCAACACGTGCGGATCGAATGATCCGGATGACTAATGATCGGCCCGGCCGCCCGGCATAGCCGGCCACTTAGGCCCACTCCGACCTGCGTTGCGCGCCACCGACCCCGTAAACAAGAGCGGCTCGTGACGTCGTTACGGAGGTCACGAGCCGCATGAATGCGCGCACCGCCGACCAACCGCCGGGCCGGCACGCCCCTGCTCAACCCAACGTATTACTGCGATTCCTCCGCCCACACCGCGTTTTCGCGCGCCATCAGCGCGGTCGATGCCGCCGGCCCCCACGTGCCCGCCGAATACGAACGCGGCCGCTCGCCGGACTTCGCCCAGCCGTCGAGAATCGGCTCGGCCCACGCCCATGCCGCCTCGAGTTCGTCGCGCCGCATGAAGTGGGTGAGGCGGCCGCGAATCACATCGATCAACAGCCGCTCGTAGGCTTCCGCGCGACGCTCGGTGAACGCCTGCTGCAAATCGAGGTTCAGGTTCACCGGCAGCATATGCATGCCGCTGCCCGGCTCTTTCGCGAGCATCTGCAACTGGATCGATTCCTCCGGCTGCAACTGGATCACCAGACGGTTACCGTAAGTGCGCCCGCCGCTCGGAATGATCGAGAACGGCAGTTCGGAGAATTCGATCACGATCTCCGACAGCTTCTTCTGCATCCGCTTGCCGGTGCGCAGGAAGAACGGCACGTTGGCCCAGCGCCAGTTGTTGATCTTCGCGCGCAGCGCGACGAAGGTCTCCGCGCGGCTGCCGGCCGGCACATTGTCTTCCTCGAGGTAGCCCTTGACCGCTTCGCCGTCCACCGCGCCGGCCGTGTACTGGCCGCGCACCGTGTCGCGGGCAATATCTTCGGGCGTCATCGGCCGCAGCGAGCGCAGCACCTTGAGCTTTTCGTCGCGCACCGCGTCGGGGTCGAGCGACACCGGCGGCTCCATCGCGACGATACACAGCAGTTGCAGCAGGTGGTTCTGCACCATGTCGCGCAGCGCGCCGGTCTTGTCGTAGAACCCCGCGCGACTGCCGACGCCGACCGTTTCGGCCACCGTGATCTGCACGCTCTTGATGTACGGCGCCTGCCACAGCGGCCCGAAAATCGGATTGCCGAAGCGCAGCACCATCAGGTTCTGCACGGTTTCCTTGCCCAGGTAGTGATCGATCCGGTAGATCTGCGCTTCGCTGAAATGCTTGCCGACTGCGGTGTTGATCGCCTGCGCGGACGCCAGATCGTGGCCGAGCGGCTTTTCCAGCACGACCCGCGAGTGCGCATCCACCAGCCCCGCCGTCGACAGGTTCTCGCAGATGTTGGTGAACAGATCCGGTGACGTGGCCAGATAGAACACCCGGCGCACGCCGTCGCGCGATGCTTCCTTCAGGCGCTGATAGTCGTCCGGCGCGTCGACGTCCATCCGCACGTATTCGAACAGCGCGAGAAATTTGTCCCACGCGGCGGCGTCGAACGCCTTCTTCTCGATGAAGGGCTTGGCCTTCTGCTCCATGAACTCGGCGATGTATTCTTCGCGCGACCACGGCTTGCGGCCAATCGTCAGAATGCGGGTTTCGGGCGGCAGATTGCAGTGCAGATGCGCCATGTACAGCGCAGGCAGCAGCTTGCGGAACGACAGGTCGCCGGTGCCGCCGAAGATGATCATGTCGAGCGGCAGGTCGGGTGTGGCGGAAGCTTGTTGGGTCGTCATGGCACGGTCGCAGCGTCTAGAGAAAAGGCGTCGATCAGGAATCGGCGAATCGCGAACGGGTCAACGGCACTCGTCCACGTGGCGCTTTTTCCGGCAAACGCCTATGGTGCAACGTTTTGAGATAGTTTGCACGGCAACATCTGCCGCAGCTTGGCGCAAGATGCCAACACCGCGCGGCAGAGGCCTGTTTTTAAGGGACTTTTACGGTTTCGGCGGCGCGCGTCAATCCTTATTCACTACCTTACCCGGCGCCTCATTTAATGTATTACTTACCCGCCAACGCCGCGCGCGCGACCCGGCACGCGGCGAGATCCCACGCCGCGCAGCCGACGCTCTTGAACACCACCGGTCCCGCCGGCAGCGTCTGCGCGTTCTGCAACACGGCTGCGATCCCACCGACCCGTGCCCAGTCCACGCCGGCCTGAATGAAATCGCCGGCCTCGTGCTTCGCGCCGGCCGGATCGTCGACGAACAACGCGCTGCCGGCGAGCGTGCTCGCGCCGATCTCGACCATCTCGGGCGTGAACGCGCCGACGCCGATCACGAGCCGCCCGGCGCGCGCCGCTTCGTCGTAGACCGGCTGCCGGCTGGTGGTCAGCGCGATCACGACATCGATCGACTCGGGCAGCGCCGCGAGTTCGGGCGCGAGCGGCCGTAGTTCGCGCACCTTGCCGCGCTGCGCGGCGCAGAACGCGTCGGCACGTGCCGGCGCACTGCCCTTTACCCATACGCGCGCGTCCGGATACAGTTCGCCGATCGCTTCGAGATGATTGAGCGCCTGGGTGCCGGTGCCGATCAGCAAAAATTCGCGCGGCGCGCGCGCGCCGAACGTCGCGATGCCGAGCATCGACATCGCCGCGGTCCGGCGCCCGGTCACCGTCGGGCCGTCCAGTACGTACAACGTCTCGCCGGTGTCGGCGTCGCAGGCCATCACCTGGCCGTGAATCGTCGGCAGATTGCGCGCGCCATTGCTCGCGCAGACGTTGACGAGTTTGTGAATCGCGAGGTCGGGCGCGGTCGCGGGCATAGACAGCATGATGCCGCCGGCGTTCAGCGGTACGACGAGCCGCTCGGGACTGACGATGCGCTGCTGCGCGTAATCGATGCTCGCGCGCTTCAGCGCGTCGACGAGAGCGGCATACGGCATCAGGCGCGCGCTGGCGGCGGCGTCGAAAATCTGCGTGGTCGGGCGGCTCATGGGCAGGACGGTCCAATGCTCGGTTGATGTCGGTATGCGCCACCGTAACCGAGCGGAAATAAAACCGCCAGTCGCGCGCCGTTTTACTTCGCGGCTTTGCGCTCGTCCTTCTTGCCCGTCTTGAACATCGCCCGGCAAGCCGGACTCAGTTCGTCGATATGCTGCTTCATACAGGCGGTGATCTTCTCTTCGTTGGGAATTTCCGCGGCGCAAAAGTGCATCGCGTCGCCGCGGCAGGCATGGGCCTGTTCGTCGCGGCTCGCCGCGGCGGCTGAGCCAGTGGCGCCCAGCGCGACAAGGCCGGCGGCAAGCAGACATAAACGTCGATTCATCGCAGCTCCGTGGGGTCGAATAACGATGCTCGGCGGGTAGCACAAAACAGGCCTGCCCCGGCACGCGGTCTCGCCCGTTATCGCGCGCCCCGGCTCAGCGTCATCCCACGCCCCGCATAGAAACGCTCGATCGTCGCGAACGGCAGATACGCGTCGGCCTGATACGGCGCGATACCCGACGGATTGTGAAACCACACGCCGTCGCGATCGCGGCCGTGCAGCAGGATCAGATGACCGCCGCGGCGCCGGTTCAGCCGCTCCGGATAGCGGATCTCCGAGCTCACCGACACGATCGCGAAGGTGTCGGCCGAGAGCTGCGCGGCGATGTCCTCGATCGAGACCTGCGGCAGCACCCCGACCCGCAGCCCGAACGCGCCGCCGACCCACCCGGCGAACGGCCGGTAGATCAGCCCATCGACGCCGCCGTCGTCGCGCAACCGGTACACGCCGTGCCGCAACGCGTCGTCGAGCAACGCGGCGCGCGGCGCGTGCGCGATGCGCCAGTAGTCGAGTACCGATTCCAGGCAGGTGAGCCCGCACAGCCGTTTCGCCCAGAAGCGGTAGTGCTCGGGGTCGGCGAAACCGCTGCGTTGCCAGTGCGGATCGCCGCACGGGTCGCGCTGCAATTCAACGATTTCGCGCACCCACTCGGGGCTGCCCCATTGCGTGTAATACGGAACATCGGCGTGGCGCAGTGCGGGTTCGGTCATGGTGGGTACGGTGGTCGCGGTGGTTTTTAGCGCTATAGATGAGATCAGCGTGAAGCGCGGCGTTACAGCATGCTGCGCGGCCGCTGCATCGTGCCGTCGAAGAAGCGCTGCAAGCGGAACGCCGACAGATCGAGCGACGCCTGGCCGCCATCGTTCAGTTCCGCGAGCAGCTTGCCGACGATCGGCCCCATCGCGAAACCGTGGCCGCAGAAGCCGGTCGCGATCGTCAGACCGGGAACCTGCGACGGCGCGTCGATCACCGGAATGCCGTCCGGCAGCACGTCGATCAGCCCGGCCCACGCCTCGACGACCTGCGCGTCGCGCAACGCCGGAAACAGCGCCCGCAACTTTTGCAGCGCGCGCGGCGCATGGCCCGCGTTCGGCTGCGGCTGCGGATCGCGCGGAGCCAGCACGCGCTCGACGTCGGGCACACCGCCCGGCAAACGCTCGCGCAAATCGCGCAGGCACGCGCCGTTCAGATGGAAGCTGAATTTCTCGCGCTGCTTCCACAGCTCGGGCAAAAACCATTTGAGCGCGCGCAAGTGGCCGAGCGTCATGTCGACGTCGACCTGCATGTCGTCGGCGAGATTGATCGCGCCGTCCGCGCGCTGGCGGATGCCGAGCCCGTGCCCCCAGAACGTCGATGCGGTAATCGGCGGCAACGCATTGGTGCGCATGCAGGTGCCGCGCACCGCCTGCTGCGGCAGTTCGAGCCCGAGCGTTCTAAGCAGCCGCCAGCTGCTCGCGCCGGCCACGCAGATAAAGCGCGAGGTGCGCACGGTGCCGCGCTCGGTCACCACACCGGCAATCGCGCCGCCCGCCCGTTCGACCCCGACCACGCCGCAGCCTTCGAAAAACAGCGCGCCGGCTTCGGCGGCCCGGGCCGCGAATGCCGCGGCGACGCGGCGCGGTTCGGCCTGGCCGTCGCTCGGCGTGTAGAGGCCGCCGAGCGCGGGGCCATGCATCCCGGTCACGACCGTATCGATCTGCTTGCGCTCGAGCGTGCGCGTGTCGAGCCCGTATTGACGCGCGACCTCGAGCCATTGCTGGAACGACGCCCAGTCCTCTTCATTGGACGCGACATACAGACAGCCGCCCTGGCGCCACTCGAGATCGAAATTCAGCTCGCGCTCGAGCTCTTTCCATAATGGAATGCTCGCCATCATCAGCGGCACTTCGGCGGCTTCACGGCCCTGCTGACGCACGAAGCCCCAAGCGCGCGACGACTGCTGCCCGGCGATCCGCGACTTGTCGAGCACCACCACCGACAGACCGCGGCGCGCCAGATACCAGGCGGCCGCGCAACCCATGATGCCGGCGCCGGCGATCACGACGTCGGCATGGGTCGGAAACGGCTGGTCGGCGCGGGTGAAGTTCGAATGCAGCGGGTAAGTCGTGGTCATGACGGAACGGGTGACGGAAAGTGGGCGTCATCTTCGCAGGCGCACGCGTTGTTCGCAATGCCGCGCGCGAGACCGAACACCTCGCGGCGCGCAAACCCGCGCTGCGCGGGCGATACAGCGGAATGGTCGATGCGACACCATTTATTCTTAAAGCGAATATTTGCCGTTTATTCACCACACGAATATTTGCCAAATATTCATATCGCGAATATAATGCATTTATTCGTATCGCAGATAATCCGCCATGCTCAGTTTCATTGCGACACCGGCCCAACTGGCCCAACTGCTGTCGGCCAGCCGGCGCGAGGCCGGCTTCACGCAGGCCGAAGCGGCCGCGCGGATCGGCGTCAGCCAGAGCCGCATCTCCGCGTTCGAGTCCGACGCCAGCACCGTGACCGTCGCGCAGCTGCTGGCGCTGTGCGGCGTCTACGGTCTGCGGCTGCAGGTTCAGGACCAGGACCAGGACCCGCCGCCGCCCGCCGAAACCCCGGCCGCGACCGAGTGGTGAGATGGCGCGGCCCACTCACTCCCGCGCCCTGTCGGTCTGGGCCAACGGCGAACGCGTCGGGCTCTGGCGCCTGCCCACGCGCGGCCCGATGGAATTCGTCTACGAAGCCGGTTGGGTCGCGTCGCCCGCCGGGCGGCCGCTGTCACTGTCGTTGCAGTTCATGCCCGGCAACCGCGCGCACAAAGGGCCGCACGTCCTCAACTACTTCGACAACCTGCTGCCCGACAGCGAGGCGATCCGCAGACGCATCGCGGCACGCTACCAGACCGAGACGCTCGACGCCTTCGATCTGCTGCAGGCGATCGGCCGCGACTGCGTCGGCGCGGTCCAGCTGCTTGCCGAAGACGACGTGCCGAGCGGGGTCGACCGGATCGAGGGCACCCCGCTCACCGACGACGAAATCGAGCTGCTGCTGGCCCAGACGGTGACCAATCCGACGCTCGGCGCGCCCGATCAACCCGACGACTTCCGCATCTCGCTCGCCGGCGCGCAGGAAAAGACCGCGCTGCTGTGGCACGACGGTCGCTGGCAACGGCCGCACGGCGCCACGCCGACCACCCACATCTTCAAGCTGCCGCTCGGCCTCGTCGGCAACCGGCTCACGGATTTGAGCACGTCGGTCGAGAACGAATGGCTGTGTCTGCGGATTCTGCGCGAGTACGGCTTGCCGGTCGCCAACACCGAGGTGCTCAGCTTCGGCAAGCAGCGCGTGCTGGCGGTCGAGCGCTTCGACCGCCAGCTGCATTCGAGCGGCAACTGGCTGCTGCGTCTGCCGCAGGAGGACTTTTGCCAGGTGTATGGCGTGCCGTCGCATCGCAAGTACGAAAACCAGGGCGGCCCGGGAATCCGCGAGCTCGCGCGGATCCTGCAGCAATCGGTCGATGCGCGGCGCGACCTCGAAACCCTGCTCGCCAGCCAGATCCTGTTCTGGATGCTCGCCGCACCGGATGGCCACGCGAAGAACTTCAGCATCCGCCTGCTCGCGCGCGGCCAGTTCCGGCTCACGCCGCTCTACGACGTGATGTCGATCTGGCCGGTCGAAGGCAACGGTCCGAATCAGTGGTCGTGGTACAAGGCGCGCCTCGCGATGGGCCTGTGGTCGCGCAGCAAGCACGACGCGTTTCGCGACGTGCAGCGGCGGCATTTCAACGCGATGGCGCTCAAGTGCTCGTACGGCGACGACGCCGAGCCGCTGATCCAGCGGCTGATCGAACAGACGCCCGGCGTGATCGACCGGGTCGCGGCGGCATTGCCCGATCGCTTTCCGTCGAAAGTCGCGGAACGGATTCTCAAAGGGTTGAAGAACGCGGCGCGCAAACTCGACGCCATGCCGGCCAACTGAAGCCGCGCGACTCCTTACGCGCAATCCCTACCGTTTCGTCAGCGTTTCGCCGGTAAAATACGTTCATGCGTAATGCATAAAAACGTGGGCGTGGACCGTTGCGTCGCCTGCAATCGGCGACCCGGCGGGCGGCCTGACAAAATCACAAATTGTGAATTTTTTTACGGTAAATTGGCTGACCCCGGCGTAGCCGACCCTTGCGCACTACCCGCGCGCGGACGGCGGCGCCTGTCGAACGCGCTCCCCCTGTACCCTTTAAGACGGCGGATTCTCAAGCAGTATGGCCAACGAAACACACTCACCCGACTCCATCGCGGTTGCCGAGCGCGTGCGCGAGTTGATGAGCCGGCATGGAATCGGCAAACGCCAGCAGACCACGGAGCTATGCCGGATCCTCGACCTGAGTTTTTCCCAAGGGCACCGCAAACTGCGCGGCAATAGCCCGTGGACCCTGTCGCAGATCAAGAAAGTCGCCGAAGTATTCGACGAACCGGCGGCGCAGCTGTTCGGCGCGCAATCGCTCGATCCGGGCGTGGTCGGCGCGGTGGCCCAGGAGGCGCTGTTCTGCATCGGCGCTACGGAACTGGCCTGCACCGCGTGGGTCGGCGCCGCGCTCGAGCCCGGCAGCCGGCCGGAGTTCGTCGCCTATTCGCGGCTCGGTCAGTGGCGGGTCGCGCGGCACGACGGCACGCTGTACCAGAGTGCCTACGAGGTCCACAAGATCGAGATCTATCCGCGCCGCGCCGAGACCGACAAGCCGACCATCGCGGTCGTCGACGACGATCGCGCGAGCGCCGACAATCTGCGCGACTATCTGGAGCGCAGCGGCTTCACCGCGGTGGCGATCTATGGGCTCGCGGCCTTCACCGAGCAATTGCAGACTCAGGTGTTCGACGGCGTGATCGTCGACTGGCTGTTCGGCACGCAGACCTCGGCGGCGGCGATCCGCGCGGTGCGCGGGTCGGAAAACCCGGATGCGCCGATCTTCGTGCTGACCGGCGAGCTGCTGACCGGCAAGGCCAGCGAATCGGAGATCAGCCAGGTCATCCGCGATTACAACGTCGCCTGTTACGAGAAGCCCGCGCGCATGGCGATTCTGGTCGCCGATCTGTCGAAACGTCTGAACCGGCCGTGAGGCCGGCGGGCGATGTCACTGCCTGCGCAACTGCCTTCACTCCTTGCGCCGTCACTCCTTGCGCCGCGCTGCCAGCGCCCGCTGCAGCGCGTGCTTCAGATCCTCGTAATGCACCGGCTTTAATAACGTCTCGAAGAACGGCGGCGCATCGCTCTGCCCTTCGCGCACGAGTTCCGGCGCGTACGCGCTGACCACGATCACCGGCACGCCCGCCGACGGTCCGCCGCGCGTCGCGAAGTCCGCGAGAAACGTGTAGCCGTCGCGCTCCGGCATATGCAGATCGAGCAGTACCACGTCGCAGCGGTGGGTGTCGAGCCACGCGAGCGCGTCGTCGGCGTTGCCGAGCGCATACGCGTCGTAGCCCATGTGCTCGGCCATCTCGCCGAGCGACTCGCGAATCAGCCGGTTGTCGTCGACGATCAGCACGCACGGCCGCGCGCCGTCCGGCCGCGCCTGCGCCTCTTCGCCGAGCGGCTCGACGGTCGCGACCGGCACCACCGGAATGCTCACCGTGAAGGTCGTGCCCTTGCCCGGCGTGCTCGCGACATCGACCGTGCCGCCGAACAGCTTGACGAGCCCCTGCACGATCGCCAGTCCCATCCCCGCGCCTTCGAAGCGGCGCGTGCGCGACGCGTCGAGTTGCGTGAACTCTTCGAAGATCCGCGGAATCTGCGCGAGCGGCACGCCCGGCCCGGTGTCGCTGACGACGAACACCAGCAGCGCCGGCTGCTGCCGCAACTCGACCCGCACGCCGCCGGTTTCGGTGTAGCGGATCGCGTTGGTGACGAGGTTGTTGACGATCTGGCGGATCCGGTGCGGGTCCGACTCGACGAGGCCTGCGGCGCCGCTCGCCGCGCTTTCGAGCGTCAGGCCGCGGGCCTCGGCGGACATCGCGTGTTCGTCGACGATCGACGCCAGCAACTCGCGCGGCTCGAAATGCTGGTGCCGCAATTCGAGCTTGCCGGCGCCGAGCCGCGCATAGTCGGTCAGGTCCTTCATCTGCGCTTCGAGATGACGCGCGGCGGTTTCGAGCCGCTGGATCACCTTGCGGTCGGCCTCGGAGTGGTAATTAAAGCCGAGCAGTTCGACCGACGACACGATCGCGTGCAACGGCGTGCGCAGCTCGTGGCTGATCATGCCGAGAAACGCATCCTTCGCGAGCGCCGCTTCGCGCGCGGCGCGGCTTGCCTGATGCTCGGCGTCGAGCGCCGCGCGCTGCTGACGCATGAGCCGGGCGCGGCGCCGGCCGTTCAGCACCAGCAGCAGCGTCGCCGCCGCCGACAACAGCAACAGCAACAGGCCGCCGGCGAACAGCATCCGCCGCTTGTCGATGAAATCGCGGTTCATCGCCTCGCGGTCGGCGACGTCGGCGAAACGGCGCGACAGCGCGAGATCGTTGACCTCGTTCCAGTGCTCGTGCATCTGCCGGACGATCCGCGTCGCGCCGCGCCGGTCATGCTCCAGCGCGTCGAGCTCCGGCTGGACCGCGTCGAGCAGATGATCGAGCGCGGTGATCTCGTCGAGCTGCCGTTGCAGCAGCGCGAGTTCCGCGGACAGCCGGTGCGTCGAACCGGCCATCACGTGCAGCTTCGATTGCAGCAACTGGAAACGCAGCTGCAGCCGCTGGTAGTCGTCGTCGGAGCCGGACTGATACAGCAGCAGCTGGTTTTCGAAGCGCGCGTAGGCGATCTGCAACTGCGCGGCATCCCAGTAGAAGCCGTCGTAGGTGCCGGTCAGCTGCTGGGTCGCGCGCGGATTGAGCAGGTTCGCGTACAGCAGGTAGCCGATCGCGCCGGCCGGCGCCGCCAGCGCGGTCAGCCAGATCAGCACGTGCATGAACCGCCGCCACGAGCGCTGCGCTATCTGACGACGAGGGCCTTGATCTGCCATACGAATTTCGAATCGCCGAGCGCGCCCTTCAGTTCGTCGGGAAACGCGTCGCGCGGGTAAATGAGGAACAGCGGCCCGAAGTCGCTGAGTTTCAGACGCTGGCCGTTCATCGCGTACGCGACGATCACGCCGTAGCGCGCGCAATCCGAGACCGGCACCGTGTACGTGTAGTCGTCGAAGGTGCGAAATTCGATCTCGGTGCCGGACGCGCCGACCGCCTTCAGAATGTCCGCCAGCAGCGGGCCGGTAAAGGTCGAGCGCGGCGTCCAGGTGGTCGCGGTCGTGATCGTATGGGTCGGCAAGGCGAGCAGTTGGGCCTCGTTGAAGTGATAGACGCGGTGTGCGGCGTCGTTGGTGTTGGCGATCTTGCCTTCCACGTCGAGCGACAACGCCGGGCTCTGCTGCGCGTACGCACAGCACGCGGCCAGCGCGAGCATCAGTCCCACCAGCCAGCGCGCCCGTCCGGGAGCGCCAGTTCCATCTGCTCTGCCACGCAGCGTTGCAATCACGTTGGCCATCTATTTTGTTATCCGTTTCTGGTTGATTCGCGGGACCGGCTCACCGGCGGCGCTGATGCGCGACGCCGCCGCGGTAGGCCGCGTCGTGCCGCGCGGTCAAACGCATGCCACCCCGACACGCGACCTTTGACCCGCATGCATAATATCGCCAAAATCCGCTGTCTCAAAAGCGCGGCTGCGCGCCGTCGCGCCGGCACGTCAGACTCGCGCCGCCCGCCTCCCCGCGCCCATCCGCCATCCCTCGCGCGAGCTCGCGCCCCGATAGTCATGAACAAGCCGGTCCTGCCTCTGACGTACGAACAGCTCGATCACTGGATCGAATCGCTGCAACCCACGTTGCTCGCCGAGCAATTCACGCTGGCGCTCGGCATTCTGCGCGGCGGCGCACCGCTCGCGCTGATGGTCTCGCACGCGGTCGGCACGCCAGTCGCGTTTCTGCGCTACGACCGCGGCACCCGCGCGGTCGCGTGGGACTCGACGCTGCCGGTTCCGCCGGCCGGCTCGAAAGTGCTGCTGTGCGAGGACATCGCCGGACGCGGTTTCACGCTGGTCGATTGCATTGCGTTTCTGCGCGCGCAGGGCCTGCAAGTCAAAACGCTGACCGGCGCGGTCGACGAGCTGAGCCGCACGCAGCCCGACTACGCAATCGACGCGCGCGGCTACTTCGCGCTGTTTCCGTGGGAGCGCCAGGCGTACACCGAGCAGTACCGCGACGACTGGGCGCGCGTCGAAGCCGGCGCCGCACCCGCGATGGCCGACGATCACGACTACGCGGCCTACGCGATCGATCTTGACGGCATCCTGCTGCCCGACGTGCCGCTCGCGCGTTACGACGAGGACCTGCTGGCGGCGCTGGCCGAACGCGATGCGCTGCTGCCGTTCGAGGTGCTGCCCGGCATCGACCTGCAGCGCGTGCGCACGATCATCACCGGGCGCCCCGAGATGGATCGCGCGCGTACCGAGGCATGGCTCGCGCGCCACGGCTTCGGTCATCTGCAACTGGTGATGCGCGCGCCCGGCACGCACGACGACAGCCCGGCCGGCGCGGCTGCGCACAAGGCGAGCGCGGCGTTGCGCGCGGGGGTGACGCACTTTGTCGAAAGCGAGCCGGTGCAGGCGCTGCTGATCGCGCAGCAGGCGCCGCTGTTGCGGGTGATCTGGTGGGATGCGCTGACGCGCACTGGGATGCTTGTGAGCGGGCGGGCGTGGAACTGAGTCAGCATCGTAATTACGCGTCGCCGCCCCCGCTTCGCGGCAAATGCCGCGCGGCCCGCTGCGACGCGACCACGATCAGCTTCATCGTAGCGCGCGTCGCGCCGACGAACAGCTTGCGGGCGATGCGCTCGTCGAACGCGTCGAAGTCGATCTCGGTGAAGATCACGCACGGCACCGCCTGCCCCTTGAAGCGATAGATCGACTCGAACAGCACGTCGCCGTCGCGATACTCGGGATTGCCGAACAGATCGTATTTGCCGGTGAAACTGCGCAGCCGATGCGGCCCGAGATGGTCGAGCGCCGTGAGCGCCGAACCCTCTCTGCCGCGAAACGACAGCACCGCGATGTCCTGTTTGCGAAAGCCGAGCGACAGCGCCTGGGTGATCGCGCGCTTGGTCGCATCCACCGCGCTTTCCGGCGCCTGCGCGTCGTCGTACACGGATAGCGAGACCTCGGAGCCGTCGAACGGACTGCCCGAGCTCAACGCGGCGGCCAGCGGCAGCGACGGCCCGAGCACCTCGCGCAGATAGTCGAGGATGTCGCGTGGACTGCGGTAATTAGTGGTTTCCTTCAGCGTGGTCCAGCCCGCCAGCGCGACCGGCTCGCGCATGTACAGATTCTGCAGCGGATCCTCCAGCCACCACCAGGCGCCGCCGGGGACCAGCAGCCGCTCGAGCGCGGCGACCCACGGCTGCTGGAAGTCCTGCCCTTCATCGACGATCAGCACGTCGAACCGCCAGTGCGGCCCGAGCGGCGTCGCGGCGAAGCCCTGCTCCAGTTGCTCGAACACCTGCGCGGCCTGGAAATCCGGCGCGCGGCCCGCATCGCGCAAGACCCAGTCGCACAGCTGGTGATAGTTGGCAACCTTCGCCTCGGGCGGCGCGACCCGCGCGATGTGATCGGCAAGCGGCCGGTTAAAGCACACGTACAACGGCCGCGCCCCGCGCGCGACCGCATCCTTCATCACCTGCACCGCGAGCTGGGTCTTGCCGGAGCCGGCCGTGCCGATCACGCGCAAACGGAACGGTTCGAATTCGAGCCTGCGAGCCCACGTGGCCAGACCTCCGGCGAGGCGCGTGACCAGCGTGCCGGCCTGGCCGACCAGCGCGCTGGTATCGGGCGTGAGCGCAAGTTCGTCGGCGAGGAAGTGATGGATTTTCGCTGCGCACGCAAGCCGCGGCTCGTCGGCCGGCAACGCTTCGCGGATCACCGGGGCAAGCCGCTCGCGCCGCGTCGCATCGACGATGCGCGCCGGATTCACGCCGGCGATCGCCGCGTCCTTGACGATGTGATCGGGACAGTACAGCAGCTCCTCGATGAAATAGGTGCCCGCGCCGAACGCCGCGGTAAAGCGCCGGTGCAACCCTTCGATCGTATGCGCAAGCGCAATCGCGACGTTGCGTTCGGTCTGCAGATAGACCTTGACCAGCCCCTTCGGCGTCTCGCGCAAAAAGCCGGTTTTCTGCTCGACGATCATCACCCGCCCCGCCGGACTGACAATCACGAAATCGGCCTCGCCGAACACCGAGAAGTTCTGGTTCAGCCGCGTCCAGTGCACGCCGTGGTAGACCGTGTAATCGGCGGGCAGCGCCTTTTCGAGCAGCGTGAGGGTTTCGCGTTCGCGCGCGGCCGCGCCGGTCGCTTCGAGGCTCTTCCAGTCGTCGGGAACAATGCGGGCCATGCGGTGCCTCAGTGTGTTTGGGGTGCCCGAGCCGGCGGTGCGAATCAGGGTGCGGTCATTGTACGCATCGGCAGGTCGCTCGAAAGAGCCGCTGCGCACTCGCATCAGTGCAACGGCACGCGCATCGTGTATCGTTACCGGCTGAACGCCGCGCGCGCTGCGCGGCTTGCCAACCGTAAGAGAAAGGATTGACCGGATGATTACGATCTGGGGACGCACCAACTCGGTCAACGTCCAGAAAATTTTGTGGTGTTGCGACGAACTCGTGCTGCCGTTCGACCGCATCGACGCCGGCCTGCAATTCGGCCGCAACAACGAACCCGACTATCTCGCGATGAACCCGACCGGCAAGATTCCGACGCTGGTCGACGACGACTTCGTGCTGTGGGAATCCAACTCGATCCTGCGCTATCTGGCGATGCAATACGGCGAATCGAGCCTGCTGTATCCGGCCGAGCCCAAACTGCGCGCGAGTATCGACCGCTGGCTCGACTGGTCGCTGTCTACATTGCAGCCGACCGAACGCCCGGTGTTCTGGGCCTTGGTGCGTACGCCGGCCGCCGAGCGCGACGCGACCAAGCTCGCCGCCGACGTGACAGCGGTCACCGCGCTGTGGCGTCTGCTCGACACGCATCTGCAGGGGCGCTTCTTTCTCGAAGGCGAGAAGTTCACGCTGGCCGACATCGTGATCGGCGCGTATGCGAAGCGCTGGTTCGGGCTCGATGGCATCGAACGGCCGCCGCTGCCGAATCTCGAGCGCTGGTATTCGCGTCTCGCGACGCGCTCGGGATTCAAGAAGTACGTGGATTTTCCGCTGACCTGATAAACGCAATCGGGAGGCCGCGCGGGCGCCGAGCCGCCAGTTGCGTTTGCCGGTGCCCGTCCCGTGGGGCAAGTGCGCCGGGGCGGCGCGGCCCGCGGGCCTCTATAATCGACGCATGAAGACCCCCAAGCCCGCCGCGACCGGCCCTCAGCCCTCGCCCGCCGACCTTGCCCATTCCGCCCACTCCATTGATGCGCATGCCGCTCATGCGCATCACGACAGCCATGAGGCGCACGCGCACGACCCGTCGCAGGAAGCCGCCCTCGCACTCGCCGAGCAATATTGCCGTGAACGCGGCGAAAAGCTCACGCCGATCCGCCGCAAAGTGCTCGAACTGCTGCTGAACTCTGGCCGCGCGACCAAGGCGTACTCGCTGCTTGACGAAATGCGCCAGATCCATCCCGGGTCGGCGCCGCCGACCGTGTACCGCGCGCTCGACTTTCTGCTCTCGGCCGGACTCGTGCACCGGATCGAGTCGATCAATGCGTTCACCGTCTGTCACGACCTGACGCAATGTCAGCACGGCATCCTCGTCGTGTGTCAGCAGTGCGGCAGCGTCACCGAACTGCACCAGCCGAAGCTGCGCCAGGCGCTGGTTGCACAGATCGAGGACGCGGGCTACCGGCTCGCGAGCGATGAAATCGAACTGAAGGGATTGTGCGCGGCCTGTCAGGCGGCTGAAGCAGCGGCTGCCGCCGCGCCGGCGGCTACGACAGCGACGAAATAACTACCCCCAGGCTAACCCGCAGCTAACCGCGGCCGACCCGCCGCGCACCGGCCTGCACCGCTCGATACCCGACACCCGCGACGAACCGCTAACCGGCGACGTGCAACGCGAAACTCAGCGCACCCCGCGCGCGTCGATCGCGTCGTGCAGCAACGTGACGAGATCTTCGGGCAATGCGGGTTTGGTCATGAAATGCTGGAAGCCTTCGCCGATGCTGCGCAGACGGTATGCGTCGTCGGTATGGCCGGTGAGCGCCACCGCCACCGCCGGCGAGTGATCGCCGCGAATCTCGTGATCGCGCAGTTTCTGGATCAGGTAGAAGCCGTCCATTGCCGGCAGATCGAGGTCGCAGACGACGGCATCGGGCAACAGCCGCATCGCGGCTTCGACGCCCTCTTCGGCATCCGCCACCGCGCACACGTTCGCGCCTTCGGCCTCGAGTAACAGGGTTAGCGACTCCCGGCTGTCCGGGTCGTCTTCCACCAGCACGATCGTGGCTTGATCGAGCCTCATTGCTGCGTTCATTTTCTGTTTCTGTTGTTGCGCTGAGAAACCGGTCAGGACATCCGAACCGGCCAAACTGTCATTTTGCTGCTCGCCGCCCAGATGCGCGGCCAGGGTGTTGCTGTCCATGATTCCGACTCGATTTCGCACGCCGAGTTGCAGAGCGGTCCGCGATTTTAAAGCATCGCTCACAGCCGTCCCGAGTACAACGCGTGCGCACGGTAACGCGCCAAAATTGCACGCCGATGAAAAAAACGGCTTTCGGCAGCCGCCGCGATAGTGCTGTCTGCTTTCCGCAGTTTTCCGCGGCTCACCGATTGCCGGCACCCGACTCGCCGGCGCGGTTCGTGCGAACCCCGTTCGCACCGCGTTCCCCGCCGGCTAGCTTTTCTGTCCTTCGTGTAGTTCGCGCGATGCCACGCAGTGCTTCTGGTTGCGCGGCCTCGCATTCAACCGGACAGGTAGCATGTGGCGTGCCTTCGCGGCACGGCTCGTGGCATGCGCATCGGTTTGGCGCGAAGCGGCGAACGTGTGGCCGATAAACGGCCTCGGGCTGCCGATGCATCGGGGGGCTTCAGTTGCCCTCGGCCGGCCCGATCCCCTGCACCAGCAGCGCAACCGCATGCCGCGCGATGTCGGCGGCGCCGAGGTTGCGCCGGACCGGATCGTTGCGCCACAGCTTCGACGTCGCGAGCGGCAGGATCGTCATGCCGAGCAGCGTGACGAATACGAGCGCGGGCTCCAGCGCTGCGTTCAGGCGCCCTTCTTTCTGCCAGCGCGCGATCGCCAGCAGCGACGCCTTCTGGTTCGCGTAGCCGTAGCGTTCGTGCATGCGCTGGCGCAGCAGGCCGCCGTCGCTGATCACTTCGCGCACCCACAACGACGCGAACCACGGATTGTCGCTCGCGACCTGCACCAGGCGCTGCGTGAGCTGCGTGATCGCCGCGACCGGATCGTCCGGATGCTCGTGAAACGGCACGCCGAGGCTCTCGCGCAACGGCATGAAACGCTCGTCGATCAGCACGTCCAGCAGTTGATCGCGGTTCTTGAAGTAGTAATGCATCATCGCCGGCGTGAAGCCGGCCTCGCGGGCAATCTCGCCGAGCGAGGTTTCGAAGATGCCCTGCCTGGCGAACAGCGTAAGCGCGGCGTCGAGCAGGCGCGCGCGCTGTTCGGGGCCGCGCGCGGCGCCGCTCGGCCGGCCCGGGCGGCGGGTGGTTGCGGGCGTGGCCGCTGCGGGGCCGTCTGCTGGAATCCTTGCCATTGCATTCAATTTGACGTTGGAGGCGATGTCGCATATATTAATCGCCACGTTAATTAATTTCAACGCGTCGTCACCATGAATCAACCCGTCACGAACCCGTCCGTCGACTCCGCCCAGCCGGATCGGCAGGCGGTCCCGGCCGCCACCGAGCATCCGCCGGTGCGCCTGCTGTTTCCGGCTCTGCTGCTCGTCATGCTGCTCGCCGCACTCGATCAGACCATCGTGTCGACCGCGCTGCCGACCATCGTCGGCGAACTCGGCGGGCTCAACAATCTGTCGTGGGTCGTGACTGCCTACCTGCTCAGCTCGACGATCGTCGTGCCGTTGTACGGCAAGTTCGGCGACCTGTTCGGCCGCAAGATCGTGCTGCAGACCGCGATTGTCGTGTTCCTCGTCGGCTCCGCGCTGTGTGGGATCGCGCAGAACATGAGCCAGCTGATCGTGCTGCGCGCGCTGCAAGGTCTCGGTGGCGGCGGCCTGCTGGTGGTCACGATGGCCGCGATCGCCGACGTGATTCCGCCCGCCGAGCGCGGCCGGTTTCAGGGGGTGTTCGGCGGCGTGTTCGGTCTGGCCACGGTGATCGGCCCGCTGCTCGGCGGCTTTCTCGTCGAGCACCTCACATGGCGCTGGATCTTTTATATCAACCTGCCGCTCGGCGTCGTGTCGCTGCTGGTGATCGGCGCGGTGTTCAAACCGCGCGTGCAGCAGGTGAAGCACACGATCGACTATATGGGCGCCGCGTTTCTCGCCGGCGCGCTGACCTGCATCATCCTGTTTACGAGCCAGGGCGGCACGATCCTGCCGTGGACCTCGCCGCAACTGTGGTTCACGCTCGGCATCGGCCTCGTGTCGATCTGGGGTTTCATTCACGAGGAACGCACCGCGGCCGAACCGATCATGCCGCTCGAACTGTTCAAACAGCGCACGTTCCTGATCAGCAGTCTGGCCAGCTTCATCATCGGCGTATCGCTGTTCGGTTCGGTGACGTTCATTCCGCTCTATCTGCAGGTCGTGAAAAACTCCACGCCGTCACATGCCGGCATGCAGATGCTGCCGATGATGGGCGGCCTGTTCATCATGTCGATGGTGACCGGACGCATCATCAGCAAGATCGGCAAGTACCGGATTTTTCCGATCATCGGCACCTTCCTCGTGTCGGTGGCGATGCTGCTGCTCGCGCGCCTGCAGATCGACACGCCGGTTCATGTGATGTATCTGTACATGGGTCTGCTCGGCTGCGGTCTGGGCATGGTGATGCAGGTGCTGGTGCTTGCGGTGCAAAACACCGTCGAGTTCAAACACATGGGTGTGGCCACCTCGGGCGTGACACTGTTCCGCTCGATCGGCGGTTCGATCGGCGTGGCCGGCTTTGGCGCGGTGTTCTCAAACGGGTTGAGCGCCCGCCTCGAAAAACTGATCCCACCCGATACCGAACTGCCGCATGCGCTCGGGCCAACGGCAATCCATCAGTTACCCGAAGCATTGCGCAGCGACTATCTGCATGCGTTCGCCGGCGCGCTGCACACGGTTTATCTGTCGGCCGCCTGCGTGGTGGTGCTGGCGTTCGTTCTCGCGTGGCTGCTGAAGGATCATCCGCTGCGCAAGCACTAAAAAGTGTCGGCGAAACAGGCGCGCGCGGCGCTGATGGAAGCGCTTAATGTACGTCCGTGATGTACGTCACTGATGCACGCGCACGACGCCCCTCTCCGCAACGAGGCCGCACGCTCAACGCGTCGGCCTCGTTTTCATTCTGACGGCCATTTTCTTCGCGGCACGCGATGCGTTGCGCACGCGCGCCGACTTTCTTCATACGCCAGAGTGTGCGTTAGCGCACACAACATAGGGGCCCCTGGCAATTGACGTTCTGTTTGAAACGCCACATATTGGAACCCTCACCAACGTAGGCGAGACTTACGTCTCCGAGACTCTCCCCGCATGTGGATCGTATTTCCGCGGACAAGGCTCCTGCCTCAACACGATCCGGAGCATGCCTTCATGGCATCGTTTACTAAAGGTGGGTCCACGGCATGTCTACCCAGACAGCAACTGGCCAAAGTTTTCCGACACCCTGCAAACGCTGCGGCGGCGCGCTGTACCGGCAAGTCGATTTATGTCCGTATTGCGGCACCGCGCATCCGCTCGAATGGGATCCGCATCACCGCAGCGGCATTCCCGGCAGCCGCGCGAGTGCCACGCACAAGCCGCTGCCGCATTTCGACGACGCGCCCGGCAGCGCTGACGCAGCAAGCCTGGCCACGCCCGCGCTGCATACCGAAGATCTGCTGCCCAGCCAGCCGCTCCGACACACCGCGCTGGTATCGACTACGGAAACGACGATCCCCGAGTTCGAGGATCCGTACTATGCGCCGCGCAACCCTGCGCAGACGATCCGCCGTGTGCTGTACGTGATAGGCGCGATCGTCGTGGGCGTGGTTGCCTACGTCGCTTATGCGCTATTTAGCGTCGGCGGCGAATCAGAAGACAAGGGTGTCGAGCAGATTACTCAGGATCCCAGACCAATCGCCGGCACCGCGCCGACCGGCTCCATCACGGCCGGCACCATCGCGCCGCTGGCGGCGGCGCCGACCACAGCGCAGGCGCTCGGCGCGCATGCGGCCGCGACGCCCCGCCCGGTTGCACCCGCCGCTGCCGCGCCGACCGCCGCGCCTCAGACTGCCGCTAATGCCGCCCCGCCCGCGCCCGCGCCTGCGCCCGCACCTGCGCCTACGCCAGCCGCGCCTGCTGCCGCGATCGCGCGAGTCGCGCCCGCGGCGCCGCTTGCTGCGGTCGCCCCCGCGGCACCGGCTGCACCTGCCGCGCCCGCGGCACCCGGCGCGCCCACGCCGCCGCTCGCCGCGGCCACCGTGCGGCCCGCGCCGCAGTACCGCGACGCCGCGCAAGCGCTGCAGGCCGCGCGCACCGCGTTCCACGCGAACGACCTTTCGCAGGCGCTCGCCGCGCTCGCCGTGGTCCAGACGCTGCAACCCGGCAACAGCGACGCACGCGATCTGGCCGGCCAGATGCGCCCGCTCGTCGAGCGCCGCGACCGCGCATTGCAGGCCGCGCAGACCTGCGTCGCGCAGCAATCGTGGCCATGCGCGCGTCAGCACGCGAACGACGCACTGGCGATCGACAGCAGCAACGATGCGGCAAAAACCATACTCGAACGCGTGATTCGCGAGACCGGCTGGGCGCCGCTCACGCCACCGCATGCGGCGGCGCCGGGCGCAGTGCCGCCGGGCGCAGCGCTCGCGCACGCGCCACAGCAGACGGCCGCGGCCGCGTAAGCGCCCGGCGAACCACCGCCGGCAGCGACCGGACAACACCCGTGCAACCGGGTCGACCGCAACCGGCACGCCCGCCTGTCGCATGAACCCTCGGCAGCACACGGTGCCGCCTCAAGGTTCACGCGACGCTGCGGACGCGCATCGCGCGACCTGGCCAGAGGGAAACTATTCGCATACCGAATCAAGCGGCCGCTGTCTGTTCTACCCCGCACATTATTGGGCGTCTTCTGAGCGGCAACAGACGGACCGACCTTCACAGCGGCTCGAACATGACATGGCAACCGGATCTCTGGTGCTTGGCGTGCGACCCGCGCGCGAAGCTGGATCAACCTGACCGATAGGTAGAAAGACCATGCTGAAGAGACTTTTCGCGGGGTGGCTGGCGCTGGCGGCACTGCTTCCAGGTCTGGCGGCGAGCGCCGAACCGGCGCACTACAAGATCGTCACCGGTCCCGAGCGCGGCACCTATATCCAGATCGGCAACGATCTGGCGAAATGGGTGGCTCCGCCGGTCAACATCGATCTCGAAGTAGTGGCGTCGAAAGGCTCGGCCGAAAACGTGCAGCGGATGCGTTACGAGCCGAACGTGAAGCTCGCGCTGGTGCAGTCGGACGTGTACCAGGCGTTCATCGACATGGCCAACTCGGGCAACCCCGATGCGGGCACGACCATCCGGCCATTGCGGCTGATCATGCCGCTCTACGACGAGGAAATTAACGTCGTCGTGCGTGCGGACTCGCCGCTCAAGACGCTCGCCGACATCAAGGGCAAAAACATCAGCGTCGGGCTGCTCGGCAGCGGCACCGCGCAGTCGGCGACGACGCTCTATCGACTGATGTTCGGCCAGCCGATTCCCGAACAGAACGTCCAGCATCTGAGCAACGAGGATGCGCTAGCCGCGCTGATCGTCAACAAGGTCGACGTCGCGATCATCGTGGTCGGCCAGCCGGCGAACCTGTTCACCCAGATGAAACCCGAGTTGCTGTCGCAGTTGCGGCTACTGCCGGTCGACCCGAACGCGGCGGAAACCACGCGCGCGAAACAGACCTATTTTCCGACCACGATCCGGCAAAGCAGCTATCCGACCTGGCTCAAGGAAGACGTACCCGGCCTGACGGTGAAGGCGTTTCTGGTTACCTACGACTACGGCCTGCGCGACACGGTTAGTAATCTGAATCATTTTGCCGACTCGTTGTGCGCGAACTTCGACAATTTACAGGAGCACGGCCACCCGAAATGGAAGCAGGTGAAACTCGAACTGCCGACTCTCGTGCGCGGCTGGAAGTACTACTCGCCGGTCGAGAAACATCTGCGCGCGTGCCTCGCGAACCGCACCGCACAGAACGCGACGGCCGTGCAGGCCGCGCAGAAACCGCGCACGCCGTGCTCGGAGCAGGAGCGGATGCTGTTGCTGTGCAAATAGCGCACTAGCGGTAGCCGGCCGCGTGGCGCTCGCGGTGAAGCGGCGGCACGCGCGGGCGCGTCAAACGGGATCCAAGCGCGCGTCAAGCGGGATTCAAACGCGAATCGAGCGCGCCTCAAATGCGCTCATGCGCACCGGCCACCGTGCTCGCCTCCATCGCGCGTTGCAGTGCCTCGTACACCTTTGGCCGATTGCATTGCGACACGTTAAAACGCAGGAATCCGGCCGCCGCCTGCGACGCGCTGAACACGTTGCCCGGCGCGAACACCACGCCCTCGCTGAGCGCATGACGCGCGACCTCGGCGGCATCGAGCCCGCCGGGCAGCCGCGCCCACACGAACAGCCCCGCGCGCGGCAGCGTCCAGATGCCGAGGCCCGCGTAACCGAGCCGCCTGACCGTCTCACCCATCGCATCGGCAAGCTTTGCGCGCATCGCTTCGAGATGACGCCGATAGGTGCCGTCGACCAGCATCCGGTGCACGACGCTCGCGGTCAGTTGACCGTTGCCGAACGAGGTCGCGAGCTTCAGATCGATCAACGGCTCGACCCAGTCGCCCCGCGCGGCGATATACCCGCAACGCGCCGCCGCCGACAAGGTCTTCGAAAAACTGCCGATCGACACCACCCGCGCGAGGCCGTCGAACGCGGCGAGGCGCGGCGCGGGCTCGTCCTCGAAATCCGCGAAGATATCGTCCTCGACGATCAGCAGGTCGTGCTCGCCCGCCAGTTTCAGGAGCCGGTGCGCGACGGCCGGCGCGAGCGTCGCGCCGGTCGGATTGTGGATCGCCGAATTGGTCACATACAGCCGCGGCCGATGCTCGCGCAGCGCCCGCTCGAACGCGGCGAGATCCGGCCCCTGCGGCGTATAAGGCACGCTTGCGATACGCACCCGGTGCGCGCGCAGCAACGCCTGGAAATTGAAGTAACACGGATCGTCGATCAGCACGGTATCGCCCGGCTCCAGCAGGAAGCGGCACACCAGATCGAGCGCGTGGGTGCCGCCGTCGGACAGCACGATCTGCTCGGGCGGCGCGTCGACGCCGTGCTGCGCGAGCCGCCACGTCAGTTGTTGGCGCAGCGCCGGCAAGCCGGCCGGACTCGAATAGTCGGCCAGCAAGGACTGCGGATCGCGCGCCACCGCGCGCAGCGCGCGGCGCACTCCGTCTTCCGGCAGCCACGACGCCGGCATCCAGCCGCAGCCGGGTTTCAGCGCGGCCGAGCCGGTTTCCAGCGATTGCCGCGTGAGCCACAGCGGATCGACCTCGCGATCGAGGCGCGGGCCGAGATCGGCGAGCGCGAGCGGCGGTGCATGTCCGGACACGAAGAAACCCGAGCCGCGCCGTGCGACGATCGTCCCTTCCGCGACCAGCCGGTCATAAGCTTCCACGACGGTCGACTTCGACACGCCGAGCGCGTCCGTCATCGCGCGGATCGACGGCACGCGTGCGCCCGGCATCAGCGCGCGGCTCGCGATGCGCTCGCGCAGACGTTCCATCACGAGGCCGACACGCGTGCCCGGCCCCACCTCGTTGTCGCTGCTTGGTGCCATCTGTACTGCTCCTTGTTCGGTACAGTTTGTGCGAACTGTACTGATCTGTAGCTTAACGTTTTCCGCGCGGGCGAGCATCATCGAGATCTTTTAGCGCACGGGATGTTTGCGATGGACAAGACCACCAACGGCTGGCTCAGCGGTTTCGCGGGCGTACTGATTTTCAGCGGTTCGCTGCCGGCCACCCGGCTCGCCGTGCAGGGACTCGATCCGATATTTCTGACGGTCGCGCGCGCGACCATCGCCGGCATCCTCGGGCTGCTGCTGTTGCTGGTGTTCCGCGAAACACGGCCGCAGCGGCGCGATTTGTTGCCGCTGGTGGTCGTCGCGCTCGGCGTGGTGGTCGGCTTTCCGCTGCTGACCGCGCTTGCGCTGCGCCACGTGAGCGCCGCGCATGCGGTCGTGTTCATCGGCCTGCTGCCGCTCGCCACCGCGATCTTCGGCGTGCTGCGCGGCGGTGAGCGGCCGCAACCGGCGTTCTGGCTGTTCTCGGCGCTCGGCAGCAGCGCGGTCGCCGCATTCGCGTTGCGGCACGGCATCGATGCGTCGCCGCTCGGCGACGCGCTGATGCTCGCGGCGATCATCGTCTGCGGACTCGGCTATGCGGAAGGCGCGCGGCTGTCGCGTCATCTGGGCGGCTGGCAGGTGATTTCGTGGGCGCTGGTGCTGTCGCTGCCGCTGATGCTGCCGCTCGCCTGGTGGACCCGTCCCGCGTCGTTCGACGGCGTCGGCGCGGCCGCGCTGTGGGGGCTCGCGTACGTGTCGCTGTTCAGCATGCTGATCGGTTTCGTGTTCTGGTATCGCGGGCTCGCGCTGGGCGGCATCGCGGCAGTCGGGCAACTGCAACTGCTGCAACCGTTCTTCGGACTGCTACTGGCCGGCGTGCTGCTGCACGAGCAGGTGCCGGCGTCGATGATTATCGTGACCGTGGTCGTGGTGGCCTGCGTGGCGGGGGCGCGGCGCTTTGCGCGCACAGCGCCCGCGCAACGTCCTGTGTGAGTCCGGTGTGAGTCCTGTCTAAGCCGCGCCAACCGCGCGAGTCGCGCGGCTTGTCACGAGCGCTTTTTCGGGACCGGATCTGACGGCGCGCGAACCGGTATGTCATGATGGCGCGAATCGCCTCACCCACCGCCTCCCGCCGCAGCAGGACATCCGCATGAGTGTCACTAGCGTTACCTCCAACAGCCCGGTCATCCGCGACGCGACCGAAGCCGACCTCGTCGCGATCCAGGCGATCTACGCGCACCACGTGCTCCACGGCGTCGCGTCGTTCGAAGAAACCCCGCCGTCCGTCGACGATCTGCGCGGCCGCCTCGCGTCGGTGCGCAGTCACGGTCTGCCATACATGGTCGCGGAAATCGACGGCGCGATCGCCGGCTATTGCTACGCGACGCCGTATCGGCCGCGCGCCGCGTATCGCAACACGATCGAAGATTCGATCTACGTGAACGACGCGTATCGCGGCCGCGGGATCGGCCGCGTGCTGTTGCAAGCGCTGATCGAACGCTGCGAGCAGGGACCGTGGCGCCAGATGGTCGCGGTGATCGCCGACGGCGGCCGCGGCGGCTCGCTGTCGCTGCATACGCAACTCGGCTTTGAATTGACCGGCACGCTGAAAGCGGTCGGCTACAAGCACGGCCGCTGGATCGATACCACGCTGATGCAACGCACGCTCGGCGCGGGTGCGTCGGCCGCGCCCGACGACGTTTCAAACGCAGCGGCCGGCGCGCGGCGCTAGGCCCGCGCGCTGGTCGCCGCGCGCACGGCCGCGTTAGAATCCGTGCATGCCGAACCCGTCTTCCTCCGCTCCCCGCGCGTCCGCCGCGCCCGCCCAGCCGGCCACCACCGCGCCGCGCAACGAATACACCGTCGACGAACTCGCGCGCGTCACCGACACCACGGTGCGCAACGTGCGCGCGTATCAGGATCGCGGTCTGCTCGCGCCGCCGGAGAAGCGCGGTCGGGTCGGCGTCTATGACGACACGCACGTGTCGCGTCTGAAGCTGATCAATCACCTGCTCGCGCGCGGCTACACGCTCGCGAACATCCAGGATCTGATCAAGGCGGTCGACGAAGGTCATGATCTGCGCTCGATCCTCGGACTCGAAACCGCGATTGGCGGACGCTGGTCGCGCGAACGGCCGCGCAAGTACTCGCTGATCGAACTGCTGCAGATGTTCGGCGACAAGGCGTCGCCGAGCGCGCTCGCGAAAGCGGTCGAACTGGGCGTGCTGGAACGCGACGGACTGTCGTTCGTATCGAATAGCCCGAGCGCAATCGCCGCGGGCGCGACGATGGCCAGGGAAGGCATTCCGCTCGCCGACTTGCTGGACGCGGTCAGCATCGCGCGGCCGCATTTCAACGCGATCGCGAAGGCGCTGGTCGATCTGGTCGTGCGTCAACTCGATCGCTACGAAGCCGACGCGCTGCCGCCGCCCGCCGACGTGCCCGAGCTGGTCGATGCGATCTGGCGGCTGCGGCCGCTCGCGAGCGTGCTGGTCGAAGGCGAGATGAATCGCGCGCTCGAAGAAGCGTCCGGCGATTATCTCGGCGACCGCGTCGCGGCGATCATGGCGACGAGGCTCGGTCATCCGGCCGACGGCCATCACGCACACGAACGCGAACGAGCGGCGGAAAAACGCGGCGCGGCGCGCAAAAGCAAAGCGAAAAAATAAGCTGCGGCGATCGCCTGATCCGCTGGCCAAGCATTCACGCGCGACGATGCGCGCTTGAGACCGTCCTAGAGCCCCCCTTCTAGCCAGCGCCTTGCGTCCGACCTTCTCCGCCTCTATTGTTACATCACTCAATGTAACAGTCAGCAGCGTAAGCAAGGAGACGGTCCGGATGAACGCCCGCACGATGTCCCACGATGCCGCCCGGTCCCAGCGGGGCGAGCCTGCGCAGCCCGCCCCGGTCGAGACCGACGTTGCGATCATCGGCTCCGGCTTCGCGGGCCTCGGCATGGCGATCCGTCTGCGGCAGGCCGGCTTTACCGATTTCGTGATCGCCGAGAAAGCCGATTCGGTCGGCGGCACCTGGCGCGACAACCACTACCCCGGCTGCGCGTGCGATGTCCAATCGCACGTCTACTCGTTTTCGTTCGCGCCGAATCCGCGCTGGAGCCGCATGTTCGCGCGCCAACCGGAAATTCGCGCGTATCTCGAAGACTGCACGCGACGCTTCGGCATCGAGCCGCATCTGCGCTTCGGTCATGAACTCGCCAGCGCGCACTACGACGAAACGCGCCACCGTTGGCAACTGCGCTTCGCGAACGGCCAGCAATGGTCGGCGCGCGTGCTGGTTTCGGGGATGGGCGGACTGTCGCGCGCGGCGCTGCCCGAGATTCCCGGCATCGAAAACTTCGCGGGCAAGGCGTTTCATTCGCAGCACTGGGATCACAGCTATCCGCTCGAAGGCAAACGCGTCGCGGTGATCGGCACCGGCGCGAGCGCGATCCAGTTCGTGCCGCAAATCCAGCCGCGCGTCGCGCACCTCGAACTATTCCAGCGCACTCCGCCGTGGATCATGCCGAAGGCCGACCGGCCGCTGAAGCCGCTCGAACAATGGCTGTTCAAACGGCTGCCGTTCACGCAGAAGATCATGCGTTCGGCGCTGTACTGGATGCTCGAATCGCGCGCAGTCGGCTTCGCGGTGCATCCGTCGCTGATGAAGACCGCGCAGAAAGTCGCCGCGCGCCATTTGCGCCGCCAGGTGCCCGACCCGCAACTGCGCGCGACGCTCACGCCGAACTACACGATGGGCTGCAAGCGCATCCTGATCTCGAACGACTACTTCCCGGCTGTAGCGCAGCCGAACGTGTCGGTCAACACGACCGGCATCGCGCGGATCGAGGCCGACGCGGTCGTCACGACCGACGGCGTACGCCACCCGGCCGACTGTCTGATCTTCGGCACCGGCTTCCAGGTTGCCGATCCGTTTGCGCCGGGCGTCGTGCGCGGGCGCGGCGGCGTCGACATCGTCGATACGTGGCGCGACGGCGCGCACGCGTATCTCGGTACGACCTTGCCTGGCTATCCGAACTTTTTCATGATCGTCGGCCCGAACACCGGGCTCGGCCATAACTCGATGGTGTTCATGATCGAGTCGCAGGTCGAATACATCCTGCAGGCACTGCAGACGATGAAAGCGGAGCGCACGGCCGCGATCGAAGTGCGTCCGCAGGTCGAGCGTCAGTACAACGAGCGCATCCAGCAGAAGCTCGGACGCGCGATCTGGTCGACCGGCGGCTGCAACAGCTGGTATCTCGATCCGAAGACCGGCAAGAACACCACGCTGTGGCCGGGCTTCGCGTACAGGTTTCGCCAAGCCACCAGCAGCTTCCGCCTCGACGATTACTTCGCGTATGCACCCGCCGCACCTGCCGCGCAGGGCGACACCTTTGCCGGCCATCCAGCCGAACATGGCGCGGCCCGGCAAGGACTCGCGAACGCCGCGGTCACGTCGGCCGAAGCGAGCTGAACCGATAAAAACGACAGCGCATCCATCAGGGAGGAAAAGCGCATGAAGAACTTCACCGACAGAGTGGCCGCGATCACCGGCGCGGGTTCGGGCATGGGCCGCTCGCTGGCGATCCAGCTGGCGGGCGAAGGTTGCCACCTCGCGCTGGCCGACCGCAATCCGGCCAGCCTCGCCGAGACCGCGCAGCTTGCGCGGGCCGCCGCGCCGCAACGGCTCGGCGCGCCGCTCCGCATTACCACGCGCGAGCTCGACGTCGCCGATCGCGCCGCGATGTTCGACTGGGCCGCCGCCACCGCGCTCGAACACGAGGGCGTGAACCTCGTGTTCAACAACGCGGGCGTCGCGCTGTCGAGCACGATCGAAGGGATGGAGTACGCGGATCTCGAGTGGATCGTCGGCATCAACTTCTGGGGCGTCGTGCATGGCACGAAGGCGTTTTTGCCGTACCTGAAGGCGTCCGGCGCGGGTCATATCGTCAATACCTCGAGCGTATTCGGACTGTTCGCACAGCCAGGCATGAGCGGCTACAACGCGACCAAGTTCGCGGTGCGCGGCTTTACCGAAGCGTTGCGCCAGGAACTCGACCTGCTCAAATGCGGCGTCTCCGCGACCTGTGTGCATCCGGGCGGCATCCGCACCAATATCGCGCAGGCCAGCCGGATCGCGCCGAACATGGTCGGCTTCATGGTCGAGAACGAGCAGCAAGGCCGCGACGACTTCGAGAAGTTCTTTATCACCACGGCCGACGACGCCGCCCGCGTGATTCTCGACGGCGTGCGCAAAAACAAACGGCGCGTGCTGATCGGCCGCGACGCACGCGCGGCCGACTGGCTCGCCCGCACGCTGCCCGCCGCGCATCAGGCGCTGGTCGTCATGCAGACGCGCCGGCTCAAACGCAGCGCGGCCAGGCGCGCGCGTCGCGCCGCGCAGCTCGACGGCGGGCGCGCCTGAAGCACGTGCGCCGTCGCCCGCATCCGCACACCGCCATTCAGCTTTGCAGTACGTAATAAATCATCGGGAGAAGGGCCATGATGCCAGTTCGCCGCGACCTACGTTTCAACCTGCCAGCGCAGCGCGCCTGCGACTGGCACGCGCAGGGCTCGCACGTCACGCACTTTTACAACGCACTGTCGCTGCTGTTTCCGGCCGGCGAGCGCTTCTTCATGGATTCGGTGCGCAACTATCGCGACCGGATCGACGATCCGGAATTGAAGAAGCAGGTGCTCGGCTTCATCGGTCAGGAAGCGATGCATACGCGCGAGCACATCGAATACAACGATCTGCTGCAACAGGCGGGGCTGCCCGCTCACAAGCTCGATAACCGGCTGCTGTGGTTTCTGAACCTGTTCCGCAAATATCTGCCGCACTCCTGGCAATTGGCGATCACGGTCTGCCTCGAACACTACACCGCGATGCTGGCCGCGCTGCTGCTCGAAGACTCGAGCCGTATCGCCGGTTCCGTCGAAGGCTATACGCAGATGTGGACGTGGCACGCGCTCGAGGAAACCGAGCACAAGTCCGTTTCTTACGACGTGTGGAATGCGGTGCTCATGCCCGGCCTCGGCCGCTATCTGCTGCGCGCCGGCACGATGCTCATCACGACGCTGATTTTCTGGCTGATCGTGTTCGACTACAACGTGCGCCTGATCGTCGCCGATCGCAAACGCGGCGGCCATCTGCGCGGCATGTGGCGGCTGACCCGCTACGTGTGGGGACCGCGCCGCGGCGTGTTGCCGAGCATCGCCGGCGAATGGCTGAGCTTTTTCCGGCCCGGCTTCCATCCGTGGGATCACGACAATCGCGACCAACTCGCGCGCATCGACGGCCTCGTCGCCGCGGTAGATGCCGCTAATGCCGCCAACGTCGGCTTGCCCGGCACGCGCCGCGCACGCCGAGGCGTGCGGGCGGCCGCGTGATCCGCGAAACGCTTTCGGTCGACGCCGGCGACGTGCGGCTCGCGGTCTACGTGAGCGGTCCGCGCGACGCGCCGCCGCTCGTGCTGGTGCACGGCTATCCGGATTCGGCCTCGGTGTGGGAGCCGGTGCGCGCGCGGCTGGACCGGCGCTATCGGGTGATTGCTTACGACGTGCGCGGCGCGGGCGCGTCGGGCGCGCCCGCCGCGCGCAGCGGCTACAAGCTCGCACGGCTCGCGGCCGATCTGGCCGCGGTCGCCGACGCGACTTGCGGCGCGCGGCCGTTTCACCTCGTCGGTCACGACTGGGGTTCGATTCAGAGCTGGGAAGCGGTCACCGATCCGGCGTTTAGCGACCGCATCGCGTCATACACGTCGATCTCGGGGCCGTGCCTCGATCATGCGTCGCTCGATCTGCGCGGCCGCGGCGCGCCGGATGCCGATCGCGCAGCGAGCCCGCGCGGCGCGAGGCGCCCGTTTGGCAGCGGCGTGCGCCAGACGCTGAAGTCCTGGTACATCTTCTTCTTTCACCTGCCCTTGCTGCCGGAGCTGATCTGGCGCGCGGGCGGCGCCCGCATGTGGCCGCTGTGGCTGCGCGTGACCGAACGCGTCCGCACCGAACGCGAGTCCGCGCAAAAGCGCAACGCGCTGAACGGACTCAATCTGTATCGCGCGAATTTCATCGACAAACTGAGGCGGCCGCGCGCGCGTCGCACGCAAGTGCCGGTGCAGTTCATCGTGCCGCTGCGCGATCGTTACGTCGGGCCGGCGCTGTCGCTGGGCCTCGAAGGCTGGCTCGGCGCGTACCGGCGCATCGAAATCGACGCCGGCCATTGGGTCGTGCTGCGCGAGCCGGAGCGGATCGCGGCGAGCATCGCGCGCTTCGTCGATGCGCAGTCAGCGGATATGCAAACGAGCGACGCCGCCGCGCGCGCCGCTCATCCCCCGCGCGGCGAACGCGCGAACAAGGTCGGATAGTCGATCACCAGACCGTCGCCATCCACCGTCAGGTTCGCGACGAAGTCGCGGAAAATGCCTTCATAGCGGTACTCGCGATTCAACGCGATGCACGAATACGCCTGCCCGGCGCGCGTGACCTGCAGATCGGGTGTCGAGATGTACGCGACTTCGATCGGCTGACGCTCGCCCTCGGCCAGTTGCAGGCGGCGAATCGGCAGCGTGTTGGTAAACGGCGTCGCGGCAATATCGATGTCGATGCAGCCTTCGAGCGCGCTCAATGCAAGCCCGTGCCCGTCGTGCCAGTGGCCCGCGCCGTCGCCATGTAACTCCAGCTCGCCGCCGCCGACGATCTTCAGCCACGCGTAGCGGGTACGCCACTGCGCATCGCAGCGCACTGCGTAGTGCAGCCCGTACGCCTTGCCGTAACGCTGCCCGACCACGACGCTCTCCACCGCAAAGCCGTCGTCGTGCGCATTGAAGCTCAGATGCTCGATGCCGTCGCCTTCTTCGGAAGTCCATCGCAATTCACGCATTGGCGTCTCCTCAGCAAACGGCGCGGCGCGCGCCGGGCTTGTATCGTAGCGCGAAAGCGCGCGTGCAACGCAGCGCCCGGCTTAGACACGCACGGACGAAAAATAGCCACTCTCAACGCGCGACGACCCAATGTTTTAACTGAAGAGTTAATTCGCCGCTGACCGACGTCAAAGGCGCATACCGGGCCAGGGGTGGCCGCTTGTGGACGGACGCTTGAGAGCCGAAGAAATTCGCGCTTTGCGGCGGCGTCCGGATCGGACCGGCGTCGCACCGAAATACGCCGCCACGGACATTCCGGCAACGGCGCTCTCCGCCCCTCGAAAAGCTGCGGGCGAAAAAAAAGCTGCGCACTTTCATGCGCAGCCTGCATCACTGACAACCCGAAAAAATCGTGTTGTTGTGGCAGCAAAACAACACGCCGCCATCTTTTCAGTAACTATTTAGAACTTGTGGATCATGCCCACGCCGACAGCAACCTGGCTGCGCGACGAAGCCGGCGAACCGTTCTGAGCGTCACCGATGCTTGCGGTTGCGTCGATGATGGTACGGCCGTCGCCTGCCAGCGTCTTGCCGCTAGCACGCTGATACGCTTCCAGCGCGTAGATGCCGGTGCGCTTGGACAGCGTGTAGTACTGCGACAGGTTGAACTGGTTGTACGTCGCCGCGCTCGTGATGCCGTTCGCTTGCGTTGCACGGGTGTAGCTGTAGCCAGCAGCCAGGTCCAGCACGGCGATCGGCTTGTAGTGCAGCACCGCGCCGCCGGTATTCCAGATCTGCGTGTTGCCGAAGAACGAGCCCGCGCCCGGAGCGTACTGAACGTTCGAGTACGAAGCCGACACGTCCCACTGCGAGTTGAACGCGTAGCCGCCGGTCACGGCAACGCGCTGCTGCTTCGCTGCGGTCTGGAAGCCGTTGTTGATTGCCGACACGGCCGGTTCTGCGCCGTTGTTCGACATCGCCGAATTCCAGTTCACGGCAGGCGGCGTGCGCGTAGCGATACCCGCGTTGTCGATGCGCTGGATACCTGCGGCGATACCGACCGGGCCGTTCAGGTACTGTGCAGCGACGCTCCACACCTGGCCAGCGCCGGTGCTGCCCGCATTGCCGCCGAGCGAGTACGAACCGCTGATCGTCAGGCCGCGGAAGCTCGGCGACGTGTAGACCAGCGAGTTATTCGCGCGGTACAGCGTGTCCAGCGAGTCGATATCACCCGGGTGCGCGCCGTAGGCACCGGTCAGCCACGTGGTCGGGCTGTACGGCGACAGCAGCGTGTAGTACGACGTGTACTGGCGGCCGGCCGTGAAGGTACCGTACTGCGCATTCGTCAGACCAACCCATGCCTGACGGCTGAACATCAGACCCGTCACGGATTGCGCGCCGTTCGCGCTGTTAAAGCCCTGCTCCAACGTGAAGATGGCCTTGGTGCCGCCACCCAGATCTTCCGAGCCCTTCAGGCCGAAACGGCTGCCTGCCCAAATGCCGTTGATCATCTTGACTTGCGAGGCACCACCCGGCGACGGCCGCGACGAACCGAGCGCGCTCAGCGTCGTGGAGCTGTTCTGCCAGCCGATCCCCGCATCGACGATACCGTACAAAGTCACGCTGCTTTGAGCCTGTGCGCTCAGGGCGACCAACCCCACAGCTGCGGCGACGAGAGTCTTTTTCATTTTTACTCCTCTGTTGGAAACTATCTTTTTGCGGCCCGGGCAGGCACCGCTGAGTGTGGAAAAAATCAATTATCTGCTTAGAACACCGGGTGCCCGTTGATCACACTGGGCAACCACGTCGAGAACCACGGAACGTACGTCACGATATTGATGGCGCTGAAGATAGCCAGGTAATACGGCCACGCCACCTTGGTAGTTTCACCAATCGACACGTTGCCAATTGCACATCCAATGAACTGAACCGAGCCGATCGGCGGGTGCACCAGACCGAGCGCGCAGTTCAGCAGAATCATGATGCCGAACTGAACCGGACCCACGCCGTTGTGCATCGCCATCGGCAGGAACAGCGGCGTCGTGATCAGGATGTGCGCGGCCATGTCGACGAACGTGCCGAGGAACACCTGGATCACGTTGATGTACAGCAGCATCAGCCACGGCAGCGAGGTCGCGCCGTCGAGCATGCGTTCGATCGCGTCCGGAATCTCCAGATAGGCCATCTGGAAGCGCAGCATGTTCGATACGCCGATCAGCAGCAGCACCACGCCGGTGGTTTTGGCCGCCTTGCCGAGCGCATGGCCGAGCTTGGCGAGCGACAGCGAGCGATACACGACGATCGTCAGGATCAGCGAATAGCCGACCGCGATCGCGGCTGCCTCGGTCGCGGTGGCAATCCCGCGCGCCACGCAGAACAGGATGATCGCGATCACCATCAGGCCCGGCACCGCGCCGATGAAGGTGCGCAGCACCGCCATCCAGCCCGGGAAGCGCTGCAGACCGGTCGAACCGTCGGCACGGCGCGGATAGCCGAACTTCACGGCCTGCCAGTACGCGGCGACCAGCACGAGACCCATCACCCACAGCACCGGCAACAGACCCGAGAACAGCAGGTCGCCGATCGACACGCCGGTGATCTGCTTGCCGTTGAGCACGCCGCTCACGCCTTGCGCCGCGAACGCGTAGATGATCATGTTGGTCGAGGTCGGCATCAGCGCGCCGGCCAGCGACGAGTGAGTCGTCACGTTGACCGCGTACGCCGCGCTATAACCTTCGCGCTTCATCAGCGGGATCACCACGCCGCCCATCGCCGACGTGTCGGCGGTCGGCGAACCGGACACGCCGCCGAACAGCGTACAGGCGACCACGTTGGCCATCCCGAGGCCGCCGCGGAAGTGGCCGACGGTGGACTGCGCGAAACGCAGGATGCGGTCGGCGATGCCGCCGTGCAGCATCAGCTCGCCCGAGAAGATGAAGAACGGCACCGCGAGGAACGAGAAGCCGTTCATCCCCGAGATCATCGACTGCATCGCGGTCGCGGTCGGCAGACCTTCGAACAGATAGGTCAGCACGCAGGACAGACCCAGGGCGAACGAAACCGGAACCCCCAGGAAGAGGAACACGAGAAAACTGACGGTGAGAAGGGTAAGTTCCATGATGGATCTGCTTTTATTCCGTGACGGAGAGTTCGAGCGCCTGCTCTCTGCGCTTGCCGGCGAACAGTTCGAGCAGATGTTCGAGCGAGAACAACGCGATGCACACGCTCGCGACGATCGGGATGCAGTAACGCAGCCCTTCCGGCACGCCGATGATCGGAATGCGGTCGTGCATCGTGGTCTCCGCCATTTCCCAGCAGCCGACGAACACCGCCACCGCGAAAGCGATGAGGCACAGGTGCTGGATCGCGGTGGCCGCCACCTGACCTTTCGGCGGCAGCTTCTTGACCAGCGAGTCCAGGCCGATGTGGCCGCCTTCGCGAACCTTCAGCGCGGCGCCGAACATCGCGATCAGGATCACCAGCAGCAGTGCGATGGGCTCGACGTAGTCGGGCGCATCGGCGAATACGTAGCGCATTACCACGCTATAAATGACGAGCAGACACAGTGCGGCGAGGGCGAACGACGCCAGCACCAGCAGCACGCGAAAAAGAAAATCGTTTGGGCGTTTAAGGAAACTCATGACCCTGTCCTTGCTGACGACCGATGTGTGACAGGCAGCAGTGCGGTGCGGACACGGTGGTCACGCGCGCGCGACACCGCACGACGCAAGGCCTCGAGGGTTGCCCCGCGAGACCTTCGCGCCACTGCTGCTACAAGCGTTGCAAATTACGTAGTGCGTCGAACGACGCGAGACCGGCTTACTTGACTGCCTGGATTTCGTCGACGATCTGCTTCATCGCCGGGGTCTTTTCGTACTTCACCCACACCGGCTGCATCACCTTCACGAACGCCGGACGATCGATTTGCGCAGCCGTCACGATCGTTGCGCCGCCCTTCGTCACAGCCTTCTGCGCGTCGGCTTCACGCGCGGTCCACAGCTTCTGGTAGTAGGGCACCGAGTCGGCCGCGGCCTTCTTGATGATCTGTTGTTCCTCGGGCGAGAGCTTGTCCCAGATCTTCTTCGAGAACACCAGCACTTCCGGCGTCATCGAATGCTGGGTTTCCGAGTACACCTGAGCCACTTCGAAGTGCTTGGTTTCGTCGTACGACGGCAGGTTGTTTTCCGCGCCGTCCACGAGACCCGTCTTCAGGCCCGTATAGACTTCCGAGAACGGCATCGGGGTAGGCGTGCCGCCCATTGCCTTGATTTCGTCGACCATCAGGTCCGACGGCTGCACGCGCACTTTCAGACCCTTCATGTCGGCCGGCGACTTGATCGGCTTCTTCGCGTACATCGAACGCGCGCCGCTCTCGTAGAACGTCAGTGCGACCATGCCCTTCGCGGTGAACGCGTCGAGGATCTTCTGGCCTTCCGGACCGTACATCACCTTGCGGAAATGATCGACGTCGCGAAACAGGAACGGCAGCGACGGGATCATCGATTCCGGCACGATCTCGTTGAACGCCGCGCCGTTGGCACGCGCCATGTCGAGTGCGCCGATGCGCACCTGGTCGATCGTGTCGTTTTCGGAACCGAGCGCGCTGTTGCCGAACACCTTCACGGAATCCTTGCCACCGGTCGCCTTGTTGATCTGCTCGCCCATGAACTTCACCGCCATGTTGGTCGGGAAGGTATCGCCGTGCACGTCGGCGCAACGGAACACGCGCGCTTGCGCCGACATCGAGCCGAACGCCAGCGCCGCGGCCGCGACGGTCATCGAAACACGGGAAGAGGCAAACTTCTTGTTCATCGTGACATTCCTTGAAAAATAGACCATCCCATCGACTGGGGATGTGACATGGTTTGATGCGTCCCCGGCGGCGCTCACCCCCTCGCAGGTGCGGGCACTTGCCGTACTGGCTGCGCAACTCCCCGGCGCAGTGAATCCAGCACTCCAGTCGATCGCTCGACTACTTACTTCGATCGCGTCGGCGCGCTCGCACAGCGCGTGCGGCCTTCACGACAACCGCACTGCTGCGCTTAAGCGCATCGCATTCGCACGCACAGCCAAACCGCAGAAAGCTATTTGTTTGGGCTTATATGTTGTACGACGACATATGAAGTCTATAAAAGGGCCTTTAGCTTGTACAGACGGTATTTACCCGCACCCAGCGGGGCTCCGGCAGCACTGACCGGCGCAGCAGCGCGTCCAGACGCAGCGCGGCTCGGCATCGCCCCAGCAGGCATTTAAAAAGGTCGCTTCAAGTGTTGTATTTTTGTGAGATAAGCCGGATGCGAGCGTGGTCTGATTGCTATGTGTTGTACGACGAGTGACAAATTAAGGGCCATAGAACATGACCCGGAAATGACAACGCCGGGACCTGAAACCGCGTCCCGGCGTTTGCCGTATTTGAATCCGCTTACAGTTGCCCGGCGTATTCGGGCTCGGGCAGTCCCTTCACGCCGGGCCGCAGCGCGAACACCTGGCCGTCGTGCTCGGTCGCGCCGCTGCCCGGCCGGATCGACGTGACGAACAGCGTGTCGAGATCGCGGCCGCCGAACGCGCACATCGCCGGCTTGATGGCCGGCACCGCGATCTGCCGGTCGAGCTTGCCCTGCGGCGTGAAACGCAGCAGCTGGCCGGCGTCGTTCGCGCAGATCCAGTAGCAGCCGTCGGCATCCACCGCCGCGCCGTCGGGACGGCCCACGTAGTGGTTCAGATCGGCGAACACCCGGCGGTTGCGCGGCTCGCCGGTGGCGACGTCATAGTCGAACGCCCAGATCAGCCGGCGCTGCGGATGCGAGTCGGACAGGTACATCGTCGCGCCGTCCGGCGACCAGCCCAGGCCGTTCTGCGTGATCAGCGCATCGACCACCGGCGCGGACAGCGTGCCCTTCTCGTCGAAGCGGTACAGCGCGCCGCCCGGGATCGCCGCGGCCATGTCCATCACCATCGTGCCGGACCAGAAGCGGCCCTGGCGATCGCAGCGGCCGTCGTTGAAACGCATGCCCGGGTGCGGGAATTCCGGCGCCGCGAGCTTGCGCAGCGACGCCGTCAGCGGTTCGCCGGCAGACGCGCCAGTATCGGCCGCGGCGGCCAGCGTCACCGCGAACAGCGCGGTCTCGCAGCCGGCCAGCACGGTGCCGTTGCGATCGAACGCAATACAGGCAACCTGTTCCGGCAACTGCCACTCGCTGCGCTTGCCGGTCTCCAGCGAGCCGCGCACGATCTTCTTCGCCGGGATGTCGACCCAGTACAGCGCCTGTTCGGCCGCGCGCCAGACCGGGCTTTCGCCGGTCGCGGCGGGCAGCGGCCCGGCGGCTTCGAAACGTTCGACTTGCGGGTTCGCGCTCATTTACTTCGCATCCTTGCCGGCCTCGCGCTTCGGCTCCATCGGGCCGGCCAGCACGAACGGGCCGCCCTGGTACAGCTGGGTCGGGTCGTCGAAACGGGTGTCGGGGGCGACCGGCGGGAACAGATGCTCGAACTGCTCGGAGCTGTCCTGCGGACGGAAGCCGAGGAACGCGGCATTGGTGTTGTCGACCCACTTGATGCGGTTATCCGACACGCCGTAGACGATCGCGTGGCCCACCCGGTTGGTGAACAGCGAGCAGCGCACGAGTTCGATGAAGTCGCGATAGCTCAGATACGTGACCAGCATCCGCGCGGTCTTCGGCTGCTCGAACGACGAACCGATCCGCAGACACACGGTTTCGAGACCGAAGCGGTCGAAGTAATAGCGCGACAGCGATTCGCCGAAGCACTTCGACACGCCGTACATGCCGTCCGGGCGCAGCGGCGCGTCGGTGCCGAGCACCGAGGTCACCGGATGAAAGCCCACCGCGTGGTTCGAGCTCGCATAGATCACGCGCTTCACGCCGTGCTTTTGCGCCGACGAGTACAGGTTGTAGATGCCGCGGATGTTCGCTTCGAGAATGTCTTCGAACGGCGCCTCGACCGAGATGCCGCCCAGATGCACGACCGCGTCCACGCCTTCGAGCAGCGCATGCACTGCCTCCGCGTCGGCCAGATCGACGAGCGCGGCTTCTTCGTGCGGCGCGAGTTCGCCGAGCGGCGCGATGTCGGACACGCGCACGATGTCGGCCCATTGGGCGAGCGCGGGACGCAACTGCTTGCCGAGGTTGCCGGCGGCGCCGGTCAGCAGCAGACGACGGAAGGGTTTCCTGGCCGCGGAGCGGTCAACGTTCGAATCGGTCATGGATTGATGTCTGTTTATGGTTCTGGAATATCGGGCGGATCGGGACCGCGGCTGCAACGGCAATGGCAGCGGCGGACCGGAGCAAGGAGCGAAAGCGGCGCGCGGCCCGGGCGCCCGCCAACGCGAACGCCGGCACGTCCAGCGCTCGCCGCGGCTGCACCGCGGTGCGGTGCGGTGCGGTGCGTTGCGCTGCGTTGCGTTACCGCTCAGGTCACCGGCGCCGGGTTGAACAGCACCAGCGCGTTGTGCAGCTTGAGCTTCTCCGCGCAGGTCTGCTGACGGCCGCTGGCGATTTCGAGCATCAGGCGGAACAGCTCCCAACCCACCTCTTCGATGCTCGCCTGGCCGGTCGCGATGGTCCCGGCGTTCACGTCCATCAGGTCGTGCCAGCGGCGCGCGAGATCCGAGCGGGTCGCGACCTTGATCACCGGCACTTCGGCCAGGCTGTACGGCGTGCCGCGACCGGTCGTGAACACGTGCAGCGTGATGCCCGAGGCGACCTGCAGCGTGCCGCAGATAAAGTCGCTGGCCGGCGTCGCCGCGTAGATCAGGCCCTTCTGGCGGACCTTCTCGCCCGGCGACAGCACGCCCGAGATCGCCGAGTTGCCCGACTTGATGATCGAGCCCATCGCCTTTTCGACGATGTTCGACAGCCCGCCCTTCTTGTTGCCCGGCGTCGTGTTCGCGCTGCGGTCGGCGCCGCCGCGCTTCAGATAATCGTCGTACCACTGCATCTCGCGGATGATCGCCTGGGCGACGTCCGCGTTGGCCGCGCGCGCGGTTAGCTGATCGACGCCGTCGCGCACTTCGGTGACTTCCGAGAACATCACGGTGCCGCCGGCCCGCACCAGCAGATCGGTCGCGAAGCCGACCGCCGGATTGGCGGTCAGTCCCGAGAACGCGTCGCTGCCGCCGCACTGCACGCCGACCACGAGGTCCGACACCGGGCAGGTTTCGCGGCGGCGGTTGTTCAGGCGCTTCAGGTGACCCTCGGCCGTGCGCATGATCGACTCGATCATCGACATGAAGCCGACGTGCGATTCGTCCTGCAGCACCACCACGTCGCCGTTCTCGTCGGCGCCGAGGTCGCCGATGTCGGCGATCTCGCTCGGATTGGCCGCCGACACGATCGGAATCGTGCCCGCCGGCATCAGCCGCTCGGGCTGCAATTTCTCGCAGCCCAGGCTCACCATCATCACTTCGCCGCCGAAGTTCGGATTGAGCGCGATATTGCGCACGGTGCGGATCGGCACCATCGCGTCGGGCGCGTCGATCGCGACGCCGCAGCCGTAGGTGTGACCGAGGCTGACGACGTCGTCGACGTTCGGATACTTCGGCAGCAGCTCGGCCTTGATGCGGGTGACCGCGTGCTGCACGACGTCGGCCACGCACTGCACGGTGGTCGTGATCGCGAGGATGTTGCGGGTGCCGACCGTGCCGTCCGCGTTGCGATAGCCCTCGAACGTATAGCCTTCGAGCGGCGCCATCTCCGGCGCTTTGGTCGTTGCGATCGGCAGATCTTCGAGGCCCGGCGGGCTCGGCATGCGGATCACGTGCTCGTTGATCCAGCTGCCCTTCGGCAGCGCCTTCAGCGCATAGCCGATCACCACGTTGTAGCGAATCACTTCGTCGCCTTCAGCGAGATCGGCCAGCGCGACCTTGTGGCCCTGCGGCACGCGCTCGCGCAGCTTCAGGCCATCGGCGAATACCGCGCCCTCGCCCAGACCGCCGTCGTTGACGACGATCGCGACGTTGTCATTCGGATGCACGCGTATATAGAGCGGAGTTTGTTCCATTGATCGATCCTTGAGGCGTTGTCAACCTGCCACGCCAGCTATTCATACGTCATCCTACAACACGGAAGTTGTGCCGGATGTTCCGTATTTACCCTATAGGGTGGATTATGCCGTGAAAACCCCGTTGAGTTAGCGGAATTGTTGTTGTACGATGACGTATAAGAAATCTGAATGAACCAAGATTTTCTACCGGGACAGCGCCGCTGCCCCGGTCGGACCCGACCAACACGACACCATTCCGACGCTGGATTACTGACCATGACGACACCGCAGGAACTCAAAGCAATCGTTTCGGAAGGCCTTCTGTCCTTCCCCGTCACCGACTTCGACGCCCAAGGCAACTTCCGCGCCGACACCTACGCCGAACGCCTCGAATGGCTCGCGCCGTACGGCGCTTCGGCATTGTTCGTGGCCGGCGGCACGGGTGAATTCTTCTCGCTGACGCAAGACGACTACTCGAACGTCGTGAAGACCGCGACCGAAGTGTGCAAGGGCAAGGTGCCGATCCTGGCCGGCGCCGGCGGCCCGACCCGCGTGGCGATCCAGTACGCGAAGGAAGCCGAGCGCCACGGCGCGCACGGCATCCTGCTGATGCCGCACTACCTGACCGAAGCATCCCAGGAAGGTATCGCGGCGCACGCCGAGGAAGTGTGCAAGGCCGTGCCGAACATGGGCGTGATCATTTACAACCGCGCGAACTCGAAGCTGAACGCCGACATGCTCGAGCGTCTGGCCGACACCTGCCCGAACCTGATCGGCTTCAAGGACGGCGTGGGCGAGATCGAAAACATGGTGACGATCCGCCGCCGCCTCGGCGACCGTTTCTCGTACCTCGGCGGCCTGCCGACCGCGGAAGTCTACGCGGCAGCGTACAAGGCGCTCGGCGTGCCGGTGTACTCGTCGGCGGTGTTCAACTTCATCCCGAAGACCGCGATGGACTTCTACCGCGCGATCGCCGCTGACGACCACGCAACGGTCGGCAAGCTGATCGACGAATTCTTCCTGCCGTACCTGAAGATCCGCAACCGCCGCGCGGGCTACGCGGTCAGCATCGTCAAGGCCGGCGCGAAGCTGGTCGGTCACGACGCGGGTCCGGTGCGCGCACCGCTGACCGATCTGACCGCCGAAGAGCTGGACATGCTCGACGCGCTGATCAAGAAGCTCGGACCGCAGTAAGGCCCCGGCGTCGGCTGCGCGCAACGCGTATGCGCGCAGCCTGATGAACGAGGACCGCCCAGACGGTCCCGTCGAACGCCCGGCACGGCAACGTCGCCGGGCGTTTGTGCATTCGCACGAGAGCAGACGGCCACGCGCCACCGGGCGTGGCGCCACAGCCTCGCCCGCACCCACAGGAGATGCCCCATGGACATGAGCCCCTCGGCCCGTTCGACCCGAACCGGCGCGGCCGCCGATAGCGCGACGCGCACCAGGGTCCGCTACGCGATTTTGCTGCTGATCTTTCTGATCACCACCCTCAACTACGCCGACCGCGCGACGCTGTCCGTCACCGGTTCCGCGATGCGCGGCGAGTTCAGCCTCGACGCGGTCCGCATGGGCTATATCTTTTCCGCGTTCAGCTGGGCCTACGTGCTGTCGCAACTGCCGGCCGGCTGGCTGCTCGACCGTTTCGGCGCGCGGCGCGTGTACGCGGCGAGCATCTTTTCGTGGTCGCTGTTCACGCTGCTGCAAAGCTCGATCGGCGTGTTCGGCAGCGCCGGCGCCGCGGTGACCGCGCTGTTCGTGCTGCGCTTCGCGATGGGCGCGGCCGAATCGCCGGCCTTCCCGGCCAACGCGAAGGTGGTCGCGAGCTGGTTTCCGACCGGCGAGCGCGGCACCGCGTCGGCGATCTTCAATGCCGCCCAGTACTTCGCCGCGGTCGTGTTCACGCCGCTGATGGCCTGGCTGACCCACGCGTTCGGCTGGCATTCGGTGTATGTCGTGATGGGCGCGCTCGGGCTCGTGCTCGCGCTGACGTGGTTGAAATTCATGAAGAACCCGGCCGACCATCCGCGCGTGTCGAAGGCCGAGCTCGAGTACATCGAGCAAGGCGGCGGCCTCGTGAGCGGCCCGCGCGGCGCCGCCCGTCCGCCTGACATCGCGAAGGCCGGCGGCTGGTCGCTGGTGCGCCAGCTGCTCGCCAACCGGATGCTGCTCGGCGTCTATCTCGCGCAGTTCTGCATCAACGTGCTGACCTACTTCTTCCTGACGTGGTTTCCGATCTACCTCGTGCAGGCCCGCGGAATGACGATCCTGCACGCGGGTCTGATCGCATCGCTGCCGGCGATCTGCGGCTTTCTCGGCGGGGTGCTCGGCGGCGTGCTGTCGGACGGGCTGATCCGCCGCGGCTTTTCGCTGACCGTCGCGCGCAAGATTCCGATCGTCGGCGGGATGCTGCTGTCGACCTGCATCATCGGCTGCAACTACGTGTCGGCCGACTGGCTGGTGGTCGCGCTGATGTCGCTGGCGTTCTTCGGCAAGGGCATCGGCGCGCTCGGCTGGGCGGTGGTGGCCGATACCGCGCCGCGCGAAGCGCTGGGTCTGTCGGGCGCGATCTTCAACATGTTCGGCAACGCCGCCGGCATCGTCACGCCGATCGTGATCGGCTATCTGGTCGCGCAGTCGGGCTCGTTCAACGGCGCGCTGGTGTTCGTCGGCGCGAACGCGCTGCTGACCGTGATCAGCTACCTGGTGATCGTCAAGGACATCAGGCGGGTCGAGCTGCGCGCGCTGTGAGCTGCGTTATCGTACTTCCACGGGTCGGAGCGGTCCCCTGTCCCCGCCGCCCACGCGCCCAAACATGCGGTGTGGCGGCGCTCCGACTCCATTCGTCACAATTGCGCCGAAAAACGATCGAGCTCTAATATATTCAGTCGTCAGACGACGATATAATGAAACGCAGGGATCTCAGCAAACAACCAGAAAAGGAGCGTTTTCGATGGCTACTCCATTGGCATCCGCGGCCCCGCCACGACGCGCTCGCAATCTTGCCGAGTTCGTCGTCAACTACGTGACCGAGCAGATCGCCAGCAACGTGCTGAAGCCGGGCGACAAACTGCCGACCGAATCGCAGCTGATGGGCACGCTCAGCGTGAGCCGCACGGTGATCCGCGAGGCGATCTCGCGGCTGCAGGCGGGCAAGGTGATCGAGACGCGGCACGGGATCGGCAGCTTCGTGCTCGAACCGCAGCGCGAAAAACTCGGCATCGACATGGTGCCCGCCACTACCCTGCGCGACGTACTGTCGATTCTCGAGCTGCGTATCAGCCTCGAAACCGAATGCGCGGGCCTCGCCGCGCAACGCGCGAAACCGGACGACGTGAGCCGGATGCGCGCCGCGCTCGACGCGATCGAGGCGACCCGCCACAACGGACTCGACAGCGTCGACGCCGACCTGCAGTTCCATATCTCGGTGGCCCGCGCGACCGGCAACCGCTACTTCGTCGATATCCTCACGCAGATGGGCAGCGCGCTGATTCCGCGCAACCGGCTCGACTCGGCCGGCATCGCGCGCGCCGATCCGGATGCGTATCTGTCGCTGGTCAATCTCGAACACGAGAGCATTCTCGAAGCGATCTCGCGTCACGACGCGGAAGGCGCGCGCGCGGCGATGCGCATGCATCTGTCCAATAGCCGCGAGCGTCTGCGGCGCGCGAACGAGGTCGGCGAGACGAATAGCTGAGCTTGCCGCGACACGCTCGAGGGCGAAAAAAATGGCCGGGATTTCCCGGCCATTTTTTTGTCTATCGGCCTCACGCGCGCAAACGCGCAAGGCCGCACCAACCACGCTTATCCGCGCGACAGCTCGCCATCCAGACGGCGCCACAGTTGCAGCGGATTGCCGTCGGCCAGCGTTTCCGGCAGCAACTCGGCCGGGAAGTCCTGATAGCAGACCGGGCGCAGGAAGCGGTCGATCGAGGTCGTGCCGACCGAGGTCGCGCGGCTGTCCGAGGTCGCCGGGAACGGGCCGCCGTGGACCATCGCGTGACACACTTCGACGCCGGTCGGGAAACCGTTGACCAGAATCCGGCCAGCCTTGCGCTCGAGGATCGGCACCAGCTTCTTCGCGGCCGCCACGTCGGCGCGGTCCATCTGCAGCGTCGCGGTCAGCTGGCCGGCGAAGTGCTCGGCGACCTTGAGCATTTCCTGCTCGTCCTTGCAGCGGATGATCGTCGACACCGGGCCGAACACTTCGTCCTCGAGCGCCGGGTTCGCGAGGAACGTCGCCGCGTCGGTCACGAACAGCGCCGCGCATGCCTGGGTCGGGCCGCTCGCCGCGGCGCCGCGCGCCACCACTTCGACGCCCCTGGTCGCGGCCAGCTTGCTCTCGCCGTCTTCATACGCGGCGTGGATGCCGGCGGTCAGCATCGTCTGCGCCGGCTTCACGGTCAGCGCTTCCGACGCGGTCGCGACGAAGCCCTTCAGCGCGTCGCTGTCGATCGCGATCGCGAGACCCGGATTCGTGCAGAACTGGCCGGCGCCGAGCACCAGCGAGTCGACGAAACCACGCGCGATGCTGTCGCCGCGCGCGTTCAGCGCGTTCGGCAGCAGGAACACCGGGTTGATGCTGCTCATTTCCGCGTAGACCGGAATCGGCTCGGCACGCGCCGCCGCGACGCGCATCAGCGAGGTGCCGCCCGCGCGCGAACCGGTGAAGCCGACCGCCTTGATCGCCGGATGCGCGACCAGCGCTTCGCCGACCGAGTTACCCGCGCCGACGATCATCGAGAACACGCCTTCCGGCAGATCCATTTCCTGCGCGACGCGCTGGATCACGCGGCCGACCAGCTCCGAGGTGCCCAGGTGCGCGCGGTGCGCCTTCACGACGACCGGGCAGCCTGCCGCGAGCGCCGCGGCGGTGTCGCCGCCGGCGACCGAGAACGCGAGCGGGAAGTTGCTTGCGCCGAACACGGCGACCGGGCCGAGCGCGATCTTCTGCATGCGCAGGTCCGAGCGCGGCAGCGGCTTGCGTTCCGGCAGCGCCGAATCGAGCGTCGCGGTCAGCCACTGGCCGGCGCGCACGGTTTGCGCGAACAGCTTCAGCTGGCCGGTGGTACGGCCGCGCTCGCCTTCCAGGCGCGCTTTCGGCAGACCCGATTCGGCCTGCGCGCGCTCGATCAGCTCATCGCCGAGCGCGGTGATGCCGTCGGCGATACGCTCGAGAAACTCGGCGCGCACCGCGAGCGGCAGTTGACGGTACGAATCGAACGCCTGTTGCGCGAGCTCGCAGGCCGCGTTGACATTGGCAACCGTGCCGGTGCCGAACACCGGCTCCGCGATGTCGGAACCCGTGGCAGGATTGAATGCGCGCAGCGCTTTTTCTTCGCCGCGCACCGCTTTGCGACCGATCAGCATTTCGCCGGTAATAGGCATTTTTGGCTTTCCTCAAGTGAACGCTTTGGATATAAGTCATCCTACAACACTGACAGGCCTTCATGCAACCCGGAACGCTTGCCCGACAGGGATCTACGGGTTTACGTGCCCGTTACAACGACCGGCCCCAATGCTAATCTGAACCAAGATGTACGACGACTTATAACTCGCATTTTGCGGTTTTTTAGGGCGTCGACCGAGCCTGTTCCCGATCCATAACAGTTCGAGGAGATACCGCATGCCCGCTGTCACGCCCTATCAGTCCTTACCCAACCATTTCCGCCGCGCGGTGCGGGAAGGCCAAACCCAGATCGGCTGCTGGAGCTCGCTGGCCAGCCCGATCGTCACCGAACTGATGGGCACCATCGGCTTCGACTGGATCCTGCTGGATGCCGAGCACGCGCCCAACGACGTGCTCACGCTGATCCCGCAACTGATGGCGCTCAAGGACAGCGGCACCGCGCCGGTGGTGCGGCCGCCGGCCAACGACAGCGTCGCGATCAAACGCTTTCTCGACAGCGGCTTCTCGAACTTCCTCGTGCCGTTCGTCGACAGCGCCGACGACGCCGCCCGCGCGGTCGCGGCGACGCGTTATCCGCCGCAGGGCATTCGCGGCGTGTCGGTCGGCCATCGCGGCAACCGTTACGGCACCGTCGCCGATTACTTCGAAATCGCCAATGACAACGTCTGCGTGATCCCGCAGATCGAAAGCCGCAACGCGGTCGACGCGATCGACAGCATCCTCGCTGTGGACGGCGTCGACGCGGTGTTCGTCGGCCCGTCCGACCTCGCGGCGTCGTATGGGCAGCTCGGCAACGCCGGCCATCCGGACGTGCAGCAGGCGATCGCGCACGTGTTCGAGCGCGCGCGGGCGGCCGGCAAATCGAGCGGCATCCTCGCGCCGGTGCAGGCCGACGCGGAACGTTATCTGTCGATGGGCGCGCGCGTGGTCGCCGTCTGCGCGGATCTCGGGCTGCTCAAGGGCGCCGCGCAGGCGGTGCAGAAGCATTTCATGCCAAACCAGGCGGGCGCGGCTTGAACGGCGTCGCCATCACACCTTCGGAGCATTCCATGCAAAAAGCAGGCTTTATCGGACTCGGCATCATGGGCAAGCCCATGGCGGCCAACCTTCTGAAGAACGGCGTGTCGCTCGCCGCGTTCACGCGCAGCGGCGTGCCCGCCGAACTGACCCAGGCCGGCGCGCTCGCGTGCGAGAACCCCGCCGCGGTGGCCGCGCACGCGGACGTGATCTTCGTGATGGTGCCGGACACGCCGGACGTCGAGCGCGTGCTGTTCGGCGAAAACGGCCTCGCGAGCGCGCTGCGCGCGGGCCAGATCGTGGTCGACATGAGCTCGATTTCGCCGATGGCGACCCGCGAGTTCGCGGGGCGCGTGCGCGAGAGCGGCGCCGATTATCTCGATGCGCCGGTGTCGGGCGGCGAAGTCGGCGCGAAGGCCGGCTCGCTGACGATCATGGTCGGCGGCGAACAGGCGAGCTTCGACAGCGTGAAGCCGCTGTTCGACATGATGGGCAAGAACGTCACGCTGATCGGCGCGGTCGGCGCGGGCCAGGTGTGCAAGGTCGCGAACCAGGTGATCGTCGCGGCGACCATCGAGGCGGTCGGCGAAGCGCTCCTGCTCGCATCGAAGGCCGGCGTCGATCCGGCGCGCGTGCGCGAGGCGCTGATGGGCGGGTTCGCGTCGTCGCGGATTCTGGAAGTGCACGGCGAGCGGATGACCAAGCGGACCTTCGATCCGGGCTTCCGGATCGAGCTGCATCAGAAGGATTTGAATCTGGCGCTGTCGACCGCGCAGGCGCTTGGGGTTTCACTGCCTAATACCGCGACCTGTCAGGCGCTGTTCAATGCGTGTGTCGCGCATGGCGGGAAGGCGTGGGATCACTCGGCGATGGTGCGCGCGCTCGAAGTGCTCGCCAATCATGAGATTGGGCAGAAGGTGGAGTGAGGTGAGTTAGCGGATTCAGGCTGGTTGGCGTGGGCCGTTTTTGGGCCTCACGTAACCGATGGCTTGCCTGATCGCACTTTTCTATTGCGGCATCGCGCGAGGTTCTTGCGCGGTGCCGCTTTTCGTTTCAGGCGGGGAGATTTTTTGCGATGGGCGCCCCTCCTCCGACTTCTCGATATTTTTATCGAGACGATTTTCAAATCTGTGAAATGGCGCGAAACAAAGGTAAATAACCTCCATCGCTGATAGCCGAAAAAGGCCGCTCAAATTGTTTGAGTGGCCTTTTTATTTTGATCTTTATCAACTAAACGCCAGAATCATCCATCGCCCATATCGCTCATTGTGCTCGACTGATACTTTGGCACGCCCGAATAAGCACAAAGGAATATGGGATGTCGAGCGAACAAGAACAAGACGGCGTGCGGGTCGTACTCAGTGCACCGCAGTTGGCGGCGATATTGGGCCGCCAATCGATCAGCTCCACTGAAATGGTTACGAACCGCCTGTGGGGCGGACTACAGCTCGTCGGCGGCGTGCTGGAAATGGCCGGAGCCGGCGCGCTGTGTGTCATGCCTGAACCAACGATGGCGAGTAAGGCCGGGTGCATCATGTTCGGCGCACATGGCTCCGACACCGCGGCGGCCGGTCTGCGTCAGATATGGACGGCGCGAGACACGGCGACGCTGACCCAGCGGGGCGCGACAAAGCTGGCCGAAGCGATGAACGCCAGCCCCGACATGGCGGGCAGTATTGCCGTGTTGCTAGATCTGGCCGTGCCGTTCGGGTTTGCAGGCTCGATCAAGGCGGCGCGCGCTTCGCGCATTACGATGGGGCGGATCAATCTGGAAATGCATGAAGCGAAAAACGGGAGCGGGATTGGGGGACATACACTGCAGAAGCACGTTGGGCGGACCGAAGCTCAGTTGCGCGAGAGGCTCAAGATCGAACCGGATCGAAAAATCGTTTCGTCGTTCACGAACCTTGAACGGGCCGAATCAGCGATATCAGAAGTTATGCGCACCAATGCGGCCAGCATCCGGAATTGGGCAGAGTCATCAGGGAAACGCAGGCCTCTCACTCTGATGCAAACGGTACAGGGGAACATCGGATATGGGGTAACTCGAAAGACCGGTAATTTAACGCTGATGAATAAGGTTGTCATTGTTTTAAAATATCAAACCTACAATGGCATGCCATATTACATTTTAACCGCCTACGTTGAATGAGGAAAAACCATGCTATCTAAACGCCACCCGGAAATGTATCAATTGTTTGGCGCATACCTTAATCAGGATTGCCGGTTATGGGGAGATACGCTTTTCGAGATCGTCTCTTGCTATAAAAGTGACAGCGAGCGGGCGCATCATCTTGAACTGATTCAAGAAATTGATTTGTTTATTAGCGAACACCCAGAAGATCTGGACGCCGCCTTCGAAACCGACTATGGGCAAGATTTTGATCCGGAATTATGGGGGTACACGACCGCCTCATTCCTTGAGGAATTGAAGCGGATGCTCAGGGAATAGTCCGTCGAACGCCATGCCAGCCGACCTCACGCTCGCTAGAACAGCGACGGGCGAGGATATCGTATTCGCAAATGGATGGATTTTATGTGGTCAACTCGCTACCCAAAGATGTATCAGTTGTTTGGCGCCTACCTCAATCAGGATTGCAAGATATGGGGAGACACGATTCCCGAAATCATCTCTTCCTATAAAAGAGACTGCCCACGAGAGAGCCACCTTGAGATGATCCGCGAAATAGATTCATTCATAGGCGAACACCCCGACGATCTGGACACCGCATTCGAAACCGACTACGGGCACGATTTTGATCCGCAATTGTGGGAGTATACGACTGCGTCGTTTCTCGAAGAGCTGAAACGGCTTCTTAGAGAATAGTCCGCTGGCCGCCACACCTGGACGGTCCATACCTCCCGACACACGCACGCGTCACGACCATCCTTGAATTGTATGAAGGGGATGTATGTTTATCGACTCGCCATCCAAAAATGTTTCAGCTGTTTTGCTGCTACCTGAACGAGGATTCCAACATATGGGGAAATACGCTTCCCGAAATCCTCTCCTGCTACAAAAGAGACTGCCCACGAGAGAGTCACCTTGAGATGATCCGCGAAATTAATTTATTCATAAATGAACATCTGGATGATCTTGACTCTGCATTCGAGACCGACTATGGGCGAAATTTTTCACCGGAATTATGGGGCTACACGACCCTCTCATTCCTTGAGGAACTGAAGCGGATTCTCAGTGAGTAGCCTGCTCGTACACGTACGATCCATCCCATGTCTGCCAGAAGAAGCAAACCGAGGGAAAGTTTAGATTTACGGATAAATGGGACATATGCTATCTAAACGTCACCCAGAAATGTTTCAGTTGTTTGGTGCATACCTTAATGAAGATTTCGATTTGTGGGGAGATACGCTTTTCGAGATCGTCTCTTGCTATAAAAGTGACAGCAAGCGGGCACATCATCTTGAATTGATTCAAGAAATTGATTTATTTATTGGCGAACATCCAGAAGATCTGGACGCCGCCTTCGAAACCGACTATGGGCAAGGTTTTGACCCGGAATTATGGGGCTACACGACCGCCTCATTCCTTGAGGAATTGCAGCGAATTCTGAGGGAATAGCCCACTGTCCGCCACACTCGAACGGCACCCTATCTCCCTGAACAGCCAGGCGTCGCGACAATCGTATCCTTGAATTCTACAAAGAGAATGTATGTCATCAATCCGCTACCCGAAGATGTACCAGCTTTTCGGTGCGTATCTCAATGAAGATTCCGATCTATGGGGCGATACGCTTCCAGAAATCATCTTTTGCTACAAGCGCGACTGTCCCCGGGAGAGTCACCTTGAGTTGATCCGCGAGATAAACTCGTTTATCAGCGAACACCCCGAAGACTTGGACACCGCCTTCGAAATCGACTACGGACCAGACTTTTCCCCGAAATTATGGGGATACACGACCACCTCATTCCTAGAAGAACTAAAGCGGCTTCTAAGCTAATAGCCCACTTGTCGCAACGCTTCCGCCAGGTCGATGCCATGCACCCGGTTTGAAGTTTGACGACTCATGTTTGCGCGCGTCGAGCCACCGAGGCTGCCCGCGTCAAGCGCCAGCGCCGCTTGATCACGCGTTGGCAAGTCGAGCGGATACCGGTCGCACACACGCCGAAGCGATTGCCCGCGCCTTCGTCAGGCTCTCCACAAACCACGCCGAAACACGTGAGTTCCAAGACCATGCGAAACCAAGCGCCCCTCACCCAACGCCATGAGACCACTATGACTATCCAATCGCACTACCCGAACCTGGATTTTTTGATTCGTGGCTATTTCAATGAAGATTTCGACTTGTGGGGCAACACCGTTGCAGAGATCCTCTGCTGCTTCAAGGAGGAAAACGACCAGGTTATTCGTACGCAAGTCGCAACTGAAATTGACCGCTTCAAGCGCAACCACTCCGCCAATCTGGATGCATCTTTCGAAAAAATCTACGGCCTTTACGTTGATCCCGAACCGTGGGGCCACACCACCGCCTCATTCCTCGAAGAACTAAAACGGCTCCTACGTGAATAGTCCCACCCGCCCCAATCCGAGCAACAAAAAAGACGGCGCCCACTCAAATGGACGCCGCCTCTCACATCACTACCAGATCGACCCGCTAAAGCTAAGCTAAACCGAAAGCAAAGCCGAAAGCAAAGCCAACCGTCATCCACTATCACTTCACCGCCACCGGCTCCGCCCCAATCCACTTCGGCTCCGGCGCCCTGTCCGAGCTTTTCGCCATCAGGCAGACCACCGCCGCCGCGATCAGGTCGAACACGGCCAGCACGACGAACAGCGGGCTATAACCGATCTGCGTAACCAGCACGCCGAACAACGCGGTGAACACCGCCGCGCCCAGATAACCCGCCATCCCGCCCATGCCGGTCGCGGTCGCGACTTCGTTCTTGCCGAACATATCCGACGTAATCGCATACAGCGCTCCGGACAGCGTCTGGTGCGCGAAACCGCCGACGCACAACAACGCCACCGCCACATACGGACTCGCCACCAGACCCACGCACGCCGGTCCGATCATGAACAGCGCGCCGACCACGAACACCATCTTGCGCGACGTGAACAGCGACACCTTCGCGTACTTATGAAACAGCGGGCTCAGATAACCGCCGAGCACGCAACCGATATCGGCGGCAAGGAACGGCATCCACGCGAACATCGCGACTTCCTTCAGGTTCATGTGACGCTCGGTCATCATGTACAGCGGAATCCACGCATTGAAGGTCTGCCACGCCGGCTCCGACAGCATCCGCGGAATCCCGATCGCCCAGAAGTCGCGGCTCACCAGCATCGCGCGCCAGTTACGTTTCGGGGTGCTAACGTCGTCGCTATGCTTGGCTTCCTGGCCGCTCAGAATGTAGTCGCGCTCGTCGTTGCCCAGCAGCTTCTGGTTGCGCGGATGCTTGTAGACGAACATCCACAGCACGCTCCACACAATCCCCGCGACGCCGACGATCACGAACGCAAGCTGCCACTGACCGCGCAACAACGCCCACACCACCAGCGGCGGTGCCAGCAGCGCGCCGATCGACGAGCCGATGTTGAACCAGCCGATCGCCACCGAGCGCTCTTTCGCCGGGAACCACTCGCTGGTCGCCTTCACGCCGGCCGGAATGCCCGCCGACTCGGCCAGCCCGAGCAGCCCGCGAAACACCGCCAGGCTGCGCCAGCCGGTCGCCCACGCGGCCGCCGCGCAAGCCACCGACCACGCCAGCGCGAACACCGCGAAGCCGAGCTTGGTGCCGATCGTGTCGAGCACGAAGCCGGCGACCGGCTGCATGAACGCATAACAGAGCTGCCACGCGACCACCACGTGCGCGTACTGCTCGGTCGTGATGTTCAGGTCCTTCATCAGCGTCGGTGCCGCGACCGACAGCGTGTTGCGCGCGAGGTAATTGATGATCAACCCGGCCGCGACCAGACCCACCATCCACCAGCGAATACCCTTGATCTTCATTGCCACATCTCCTGCTCAAACAACTCCCGTTCGACCGACGGGGCTTACGACTTGCGCGAATAATCGATGCCGACGAAGCTGCCGCCCTGGAAGCGCTGGCCGAGCTCATCGAGAGGATTCGGACGCGATTCGATGTCGACCGCGTAATCCTCGGCGTTCTGCTTCGGCTGATAGCCGAGCCGCGCGGCGCCGCTGTTGTCCCACCAGCTGCGCGTATTCGCCGACACGCCCCAGATAGTCAGGAACCCTACGTGTTCCACTTCGATGCAGCGCTCAAGGAAATGGAACAGGTCCTGATGGCCGAACCACGTGCTCAGGTGACGCTGCTCGGTCGGCCGCTCGAGGCAGCTGCCGATCCGCACGCACACGCTTTCGATTCCGTGCTTGTCCCAGTACATCCGCGCGAGTGATTCGCCCCACGCCTTCGACAACCCATAGAAGCCATCCGGGCGCAGTTCGCAATCGAGGCTCAGATGCTCGGTGACGGGGTACATGCCGATCGCGTGGTTCGAACTCGCGAACACGATGCGCTTCACGCCGTTGCGGCGCGCGCCTTCATACACTTCGACGAGACCGCGCAGATTGTTCTCGATGATCTCGGGCAGCGGACGCTCGACGCTGGTGCCAGCGAAATGGATCAGCACGTCGACGCCGTTCAGCAGCCGGTCGACCACCGCCGGATCGCGCAGATCGCCGTTCATCACGTCCTCGCCATCGACCAGCGGCGTCAACGCTTTTGAGCCCGCGGCCGAACGCAACGGCATGCCGCGTGCGACGAATTCTGCACGTACTACGGAGCCGAGCTGGCCGCCGGCGCCACTCAAGGCGATCTTCTTCATAAGGGTTCCTTTGCTGCGCCGCGCGCGAGATCAACAGGGGACGGGGATCGAGCGGTCTGCGAGCCGCGTCGGGGGCGGCGCTAACCCACTCAGGTTGTACGATAACGTACTATTAACGATTGACAGCCGGATTTCAACTAGGCATTTACCCGTAAACAGTGGGGTGTTCCTTTTCGATCTCTTTAATAATCAATGAGATGCCCAACATCATATTTATGCGACATCGTATGACTAAGAGGGTGTAATCGTTCATTAATCGGAGGGTCGCGCCGCTACCCCGCGCATCGCGGCCAGCCCGTACCCGAGGCTCGCGCGTCGAACGGCACCAACGAAAAAGCGCGGGACGGCAGTGAAACCGGCAAGCCGACGCACGGCGAATCATCTACACGACCGCCCATCGCGCCCTACCCGTCTTTCACCCGTCCCGCGCTTTACCCACGCTTTAACCGCGCTACACAGCCCGTTACAGCGCAACCAATCCGACAGCCCTCACCCCAATCACGAGCCGATGAACTCAAGCAGATCGGCGTTGACCTTGTCGGCCTCGACCGTGCACATGCCGTGCTGACCGCCCGCATAGACCTTCAACGTCGCGTCCTTGACGATCTTCGCGGTCTGCCGGCCGGCTGCGTCGATTGGCACGATCTGGTCGTCGTCGCCGTGCAGCACCAGCGTCGGCACGTCGATTTTCTTCAGGTCTTCGGTGTAATCGACTTCGGAGAACTGCTTGATGCAGTCGTACAAGCCCTTGATCGAACCGGCCATCCCCTGGCGCCAGAACGAATCGATCACGCCTTGCGAGACCTTCGCGCCCGGCCGGTTGTAGCCGTAGAACGCCAACGCGAGATCCTTGAAGAACTGCGAGCGATCGTCGACGACGCCCTTGCGGATCCCGTCGAACACGTCGATCGGCAGGCCGAGAGGATTGTCCGCGGTTTTCAGCATCAGCGGCGGCACCGCGCCGATCAGCACCGCCTTCGCGACCCGCGCGGTGCCATGACGGCCGATGTAATGCGCAACCTCGCCGCCGCCGGTCGAATGACCGACCAGCGTCGCGTCCTGCAGGTCGAGATGCTCGATCAGCGCGGCCAGATCGTCCGCGTAGGTATCCATGTCGTTGCCGTCCCACGGCTGCTCCGAGCGGCCGTGGCCGCGCCGGTCGTGCGCGATCACGCGAAAGCCCTTGTTGCCGAGAAACAGCATCTGCGCATCCCACGCATCGGCGGTCAGCGGCCAGCCGTGCGAAAACACGACGGGGCGCCCCTTGCCCCAATCCTTATAGAAAATCGACGTACCGTCTTTCGTTTTGATCGTGCTCATCTGCTGACTCCTGAAGGATGAAGTCTGCCGTCGCCGGCAGGTGGATGAAGCTGATGCAGTATCGAAGCATGCCGCCCGCGCGTGACAGCAAGCACAGCGGCAGCAAATAAGTCAGGCAAACGCCCACAGCCGCGACTCATCACAGGCCGTTGCAATAACGCAATTACGCAATAACGCGAAAACGGCCCAGATAACGGACTGGTTAATGCGCAATCAATAAAACGAAAAGAAATAGCTGAAGCGTTCAGCTGGAAGCGAGCATCGTAGAAGTAAAAAAATCGGGTGGCTAGCGTGCCAACAGAAGAAGTCGGTTCGGATGGATCGATTGTCGGTTGCCGACGGACCACGCGCTCGAACCGCCGCGACAACAGCGCGCAAGCCATCGCCGCAGCGTATTGCTGCAGCGCGGTCGATTGCCGCACTGCATGCGCGGGTGCGCGAATCCCTTCCCGTTATGCACGAACCAAAAGTTGATCCTCATCAAGAACTTGCGAGATCGATATGCAAATTAGCGATTAAACAACGCGGTTCTTTGACGCACGGCGCATTGCAACACGATTTCCTTCGATCCCCTACGCTTGCGCCATCTGCCCGAGGGTAGTGCGCACCGACACCGGTCGACGCGCGGAAGTCCGCTCACCCGGCTATCACGCACAACACGATTATGAGCTCTGCAATATCGGCGTTCGATCTCGCCCGCATTCAATTCGCGTTCACCGTTTCATTTCATATCGTTTTTCCGGCACTCAGTATCGGACTCGCCAGTTTTATCGCGGTGCTCGAATGGCGCTGGCTGAAAACCGGTAAGACCTACTACAAAGATCTTTGCCTGTTCTGGTCGAAAATCTTCGCGGTGGCCTTCGGTATGGGCGTCGTCTCCGGCGTCGTCATGGCTTATCAGTTCGGCACCAACTGGTCGGGCTTTTCCAGTTTCGCGGGACCGGTCACCGGTCCGCTGCTGATGTACGAAGTGATGACCGCGTTCTTTCTCGAAGCGGGCTTCCTCGGCATCATGCTATTCGGCTGGCAACGCGTCAGTGCGCGCGCGCACTTCGGCGCGACGCTGATGGTCGCGATCGGCACGCTGATCTCGACCTTCTGGATTCTCGCCTCCAATAGCTGGATGCAGACCCCGCAAGGCTTCGAAGTCGTCAACGGCCAGGTCGTGCCGCTCGACTGGTTCAAGATCATCTTCAATCCGTCGTTCCCGTACCGCCTCGCGCATATGGCGCTCGCGGCGTTCATCGTCGCCGCGCTGGTGGTCGCGGCGGTCGGCGCATGGCATCTGCTGCGCGGCCGGCGCGATCCGGCGGTCAAGAAAATGTTCTCGATGGCGCTGTGGCTGCTGCTGGTCCTCACGCCGATCCAGGCCTTCGTCGGCGATCAGCACGGTCTGAATACGCGCGAATATCAGCCGGCGAAGATCGCCGCGATCGAAGGTCTTTGGGAGACCGAAACAGGCGGCACCGCGCTGAACCTGTTCGGCATCCCCGACATGAAGGCCGAAACCACCCGCTACGCGGTATCGATTCCGCACCTGGGCAGCCTGATCCTGACCCACAGCTGGGACGGCGAAATCCGCGGCCTGAAGGAATTCCCGCCGCAAGACCGGCCGAATTCGACCGTCGTGTTCTGGAGTTTTCGCATCATGGCGGGCCTGGGCGTGCTGATGATCGCAATGTCGATCGCCGCATGGGTGCTGCGCCGCCGCGGCCGTCTGTTCGAGTCGAAGTGGTTCCAGCGCCTGTGTCTGGCGATGGGTCCGAGCGGCTTCATTACGCTGCTGGCCGGCTGGGTCACCACCGAAGCGGGCCGTCAGCCGTGGGTCGTGTACGGCGTGATGCGCACGTCGCAGGCGGTCTCGCCGCTGACCGCGCAGCAGGTCGGGCTGTCGCTGATGACTTTCGTGGTCGTCTACTTCCTCGTGTTCGGCACCGGCATCTACTACATGCTCAAGCTGATGCGCACAGGCCCCGCGCTGCCGGGCCAAAGCCCGCACGACGCGCCGCAACCGACGTCCGCGCAAACCGCGCGCCGCCCGCTGTCCGCCGCCGATCAGATGATCGACGCCGCCTAACCGCCACGAGAGAAACAGTATGGACATAACCGTCGTATGGGCCGCGATCATCGCGCTGGGCCTTTTCATGTACGTCGTGCTGGACGGCTTCGACCTCGGCATCGGCATTGTCTTTCCGTTCTTCCCCGACGAGAAGGAGCGCGACCTGATGATGAACACGGTCGCGCCGGTCTGGGACGGCAACGAAACCTGGCTGGTGCTCGGCGGCGCCGCGCTGTTCGCGGTGTTTCCGATCGTCTACTCGACCGTCCTGTCGGCGCTTTATCTGCCGCTCATCTTCATGCTGGTGTGCCTGATCTTTCGCGGCGTGTCGTTCGAGATTCGCGCGAAGGCGCGCCGCACCAAGCACCTGTGGGACCTCGCGTTCATCGGCGGCTCGGCCGGCGCGACCTTCTTTCAGGGGATCGTGCTCGGTGCATTCCTGCAAGGCATTCCGGTCATCGACGGCGGCTATGCGGGCGACGCGTTCGGCTGGCTCACGCCGTTCAGCCTGCTGACGGGTCTCGGGCTCGTCGCGACCTATGCGCTGCTCGGCTGCTGCTGGCTGGTCGCGAAGACCGAAGGCGATCTGCAGCGGCGCCTGCATCGCGTGGTGTGGCCGCTCACGCTGGTGCTGCTCGGGTTCATCGTGGTGGTCAGTCTGTGGACCCCGATGATGGACGCCGGCATCAAGCAACGCTGGTTCCATGACGGGATCTTCTACCGTCTGCTGCCGGTGCCGTTCCTCGTCGCGGTATGCGCGTTCTTCATGCATCGCGCGGTGCGCGCGCGGCATCACAACACGCCGTTCGTGCTGGCGCTGACGCTGGTGCTGCTCGGCTATCTCGGGCTGCTGGTCAGCCTGTGGCCGTACGCGATTCCGTCGAGCCTGACGCTGTGGGACGCGGCCGCGCCGCGCGCCAGCCAGACCTTCACGCTGGTCGGCGCGGCGGTGATTCTGCCGATCATCATCGCGTACACGACGATGGGTTACTGGGTTTTTCGAGGCAAGGTGCGCCATGACGACCAACACCACTATCACTGAAGCACGCGAGCGCAAGCTGCCGGGCTGGCTCTGGTTCATCGCGCTGTGGTGCGGCGGCGTGGCCGCCGCGCTGTCGCTCGGTTACGCGTTCAAGCTGCTGATGTACGCGACGCTGTTCGCGGTCAAATAACGGCGCCCCGGTGCTCGGCACGCCGGCGCCCGTCGAGCCGGGAGCGGCATAAACTGGCAACACGCGCGGCGCGGCGCTTCAAAAACCGGCCGCGCGGCTCGTCTACCAAGCAAGCCGGAACCTGTGCGCGGGAGACCTGCATTAACATCACGTAGCGCATCGAACGATGCCGGCAACCCTCAACGGACAGGCTCGACTCGCGGAGACATCATGAAGTTTCTTGTGGCCGACGACCATGAACTGATCCGGCAAGGTGTCAAAGGGATGCTGCGCGGCTTCGATGCCGACGCGCAGTTCGACGAAGCCGACAGCTGGGAAACCCTCGCGAGCGCCGCGCGCCCCGACGCGAATCACGATCTCGCGATCGTCGATCTGCATATGCCCGGAATGAGCGGCGCGAGTTCGCTCGAAGCGCTGCTGAAGGCGAATCCGGCGCTGCCGGTGGTGGTGCTGTCCGCGGAAGAATCGCCCGACGAAATGCGCGCGGTACTGGCGGCCGGTGCGCTCGGCTTCGTACCGAAACGGCAGCCCGCCAGCGTGATGCTGAAGGCGATCGAACTGGTGCTGTCCGGCGGCGCCTATGTGCCGATGGAGGCGCTCAGTTTGCTGGGCTCGCGCGACGCGCAGGCGAGCGGCAGCGGCACCGACGTCGCGCTGAGCGCCGGGGTCGGCGCGCAAGCCGGCGGGTCCGCCACCACCACCGCCACTGCCGCCCGCGGCGCCGCTGTCGCCCAAATCGAACCGCTGACCCAACTCCCCTCGCTGCAACCTCATCAGCAGCATCTGCTGGAAAATCTGTCGCCGCGCCAGCAGGACATCATGCGGCTCGTGCATCGCGGCTGGACCAACAAGATGATCGCGCGCGATCTCGGCGTCGCCGAAGGCACGGTCAAGGTCCATCTGTCGGTGATTTTTCGGGCGCTCGGCGTGCACAACCGCTCGACCGCGATCGCGGTGATCAACGGCTGGCTGGAGGCGGGGAAGACGCTGTAGCGTTCGCTGCGCGTGCGCTCGTCGGCGGCTGCGCGCCGCGCCCGCGCTCCGCTTCCGCCTGCTGCCACAGCATCTCCAGCGTGCGCCGCAGGCGCGCCGGCGTGACCGGCTTGTGCAGCACCGGAATCCCCTGCAATGCGAGCGCCGCCAGCTCGGTCGACGCCATATCGCCGGTAATCAGCAGCGTCACCACATTCGCCTGCCCCGCGCGCGCGAGCGCCGCGCGGATCGCGCCGAGCGCCTGCACGCCGGTGCGGTGATTGGCGAGCTGGTAATCGCACAGCACCGCGTCGGGCATGAAGCCGTCGCCGAGCGCGGCGAGCGCTTGCGCTTCGTCGCGCGCGCCGCGCACCTCGCAGCCCCAGCGCGCCAGCAGACTCGCGAGCCCTTCGAGAATCGACGGCTCGTCGTCGATGCACAGCACCCGCCGTCCGCGCGCCGCCGGCCCGCTCGCCACCGTATCGTCGAGACTCGCGACGATCCCGCTCGGGTCGCCCGCATGCACCGGAAAACGGAATACCGAACCGCGCCCCGGCGCCGAACGCAGTTGCAGTTCGCCGCCGAGCAGGCCGACCAGCCGCTTCACCGTCGGCAGCCCGAGGCCATGCCCCTGGCGCGCGTCGCGCTGCGGATTGGCGACCTGATAGAACTCCTCGAAGATCCGCGCATGCTCTTCCGGCGCGATGCCGACGCCCGAATCGCGCACCTCGATATAGCCGCCGCTGCGCCGCCCCGCGCGCCGCAAGCCAAGCCAGATCGCGCCTTCGTCGGTATAGCGCACCGCGTTCGACAGCAGATTGCTCAGCACCCGTTCGAGCAGCACCGGATCGTCGTAGACGACCAGCGAAGTCGGCGCGATCCGCAGCGCGAGCCCCTTCGCGGCGGCCTGCGGCCGGTACTGGCTGCCGACCCGCTCGAACAGCTCGGCAAGCCGGAAATGCAGCCGGATCACCTGGGTCACGCCGCTTTCGAGCCGCGCCAGATCGAGCACCTGATTGAACAGCTGGTTCAGCGCCTCGACGTTGTAGACGATATGGCCGGCGGTTTTCGCGTGCTGCGCGGGGGTCGCGGCCGGATCGTTCAGCGACGCCGCGAGCAGCCCGATCGCATGCAGCGGCTGGCGCAGATCGTGGCTGGCGGCCGCGAAGAAGCGCGTCTTCGCGAGACTCGCCTCTTCGGCGACGCGCTTTTGCGCGGCCAGCGATTGCGCCAGGTACTGCTGATCGACGCGCGCCTGCACGACCTGGCGAAACAGCTTGCGGTAGCTCATCGCATAGACGTTGATCGCGCAGAAGAAGAACGCCAGCACGATCGCAAGAATCGTGCGATCGAACGTATGCGAGCCGAACAGCAATACGATCGACGGCAGCAGCAGGAATGGAATCGAGGTCGAGAAATTCAGCAGGTCGAAGCCGTTCGACATGAACACGCCGGCCGCCAGCGTGACCAGCATCACGGTGTGCAGCACCGGCAAATCGGTTTGCGGACTCTGGAACGCGAACCACACCGCGAAGCCCGGTCCGCTGTACAGCAGCACGCCGCGCAGCGCGTGCAGATAGATCCAGTCGCGCGGCGACAGCCATCGCGGATAGCGGCGGTTGCACAGCCACAGCGCGAGGCCCGCGCAATTGGCGAGGCCGTAGAAAACGAAGCAGGCAATGAAAAGCGGCAGCGCCGGCACGTGCGGCCAGTAGATCGCCACCAGCACCGCGATCGAAAACCAGTGGGAAAAGAACGCGATCGGATCCTGCGCGTACAGCACTCGCACCAGGTCTTCGTCGATAGCACGCTGGATCGGCTCGGCCCGCATCGCGCGGTCTCCTTTTGCGGCGTTCTTTTACTTCGGACCCCCATCCATCAGACGAATAGTTAGTAGTTCGTCAGAAGGTTTACCCGGCAGTTTACCCATCAGCTAACACTTAATCCATATAGGCGAAGGTGTTGCCGCAAACCATACTGCACTCACGTTTTCAGCGCGGCATCACCGGCACATCGCCAGTTCTAAAGGCCCTCTCCACCGTGGCCGAACCGCGCTCCCTGCCAACCGTGACGGAGGTTTCCATGGGTGCAGTCCCGAGCTACGAGTTCGCCCGCCAACTCGACGACGCGATCCTTCCCGAGCTGTGGCGCAGGCGCACCCGGCTGTCGGCGGACGAAATGGTGTCGATGGTCGAACTGGTCAAGCGCGCGCTGCGCACCTATCACCCGCTCGAATTGCAGGCGCTCGGCGAGGACAAGGAGGAACTGGTCGCCCAGTTCATCTACGCGAAGGTGCTGCGGCTCGCGCCCGGCCACACTGAAACCAGCGCGTGCGCCGACAGTGCGCCGTCCAACAGCTATGCGCTGTGCGCATATTTCCGCCGCTATCTGATCGACTGTCTGCGCAGCGCGTGCCATCAACGCAATGTGTCGATGGAAAGCGAAGGTGTCGTGCAGGAGATCGATCTGCATGCGCGCGCGCTCGAAGATCCGGTCGACAGCGTGCTGCTGCAATACGGGCTGAACGAGCAGCGGGTGCGCGACGCGGCGCGCGAGTTTATCGAAGGACTCGACGAGCCTGAGCGCATCGTGCTGGCCGGCAGCCTCGGCTGGTGCTCCGAGGGCAAGGGCGGACTGTCGGCGGTGGCGACTCGGCATCGGGTCCCCTCCTATCACTATCGTGCGGTCAAGCTAGGTGTCACGATGAAAAAGACGGCGGGCGCGGCGGATTTTTCCAATACCAAAATCGGCCGCTGGCTGACCGAAACGCTCGGCATCGCGATCGAACTCGAAAATCGTGCGGCGATCCTGCTCGCGCTGAACCTGCTCGCGGCGCAGTCGAATGCCAGCGAGTGCAATGAAGTGGCCGCCTAATTAGTTCGGATAACAAACCGGCCACATAAAGGCGACGACAGCGGCGCATGACGGGACGGCCGGCTATCACCGGCAAGGGGACGTCCCGGCCATGCGCCCCGGTACCTCGCACGCTACGTCTGCGCGCCCTCCACGGCGCGCTTTTTTTGCGCGCGCGTTGCGCCTACGATAAAAAAGCTGCCGCCACGCGCCGTCTTTGTTCCGAAGCGCAGCTTGCGCTCCCCGCATCCGATTCCAGACGAGGTGGTCCCGATGAACCGCTTATCGAGCGCGCCGACGGCGCTGCAATCGCATTACGAGGTGGTAGTGATAGGTTCGGGCTACGGCGGCGCGATCGCCGCGAGCCGGATGGCGCGCGCGGGCCGCAGCGTGTGCGTGCTCGAACGCGGCCGCGAGTTCATCGCGGGCGAGTATCCGCGCACGCCCGTGCAGGGCGTCGAAAATATTCAGTACAACACTGCGGCCGAACAGATCGGCTCGCGGCTCGCGCTAATCGAAGTGCACGTGAACGAGGACGTCAACGCGGTGGTCGGCTGCGGGTTGGGCGGCACCTCGCTGATCAATGCGAACGTCGCGCTGCGAGCAGATCCGCGGCTGTGGGACGATCCGCGCTGGCCTGCCGCGCTGCGCGCCGATCAGCGCGGCCGCGACGACGGCTACGCGCTCGCGTGGCAAATGCTGTCGCCGGCGCCGGTGCCCGCCGATTTCCCGCCGCTGCCGAAGCTGCAGGCGCTCGAAAAATCCGCGCAGGCGCTCGGCATGGCCGACCGTTTCAGCCGGCCGCCGATCACGGTCACGTTCAACAGCGGCCCGAATGCGGCCGGCGTCGAACAGCACGCGTGCGTCGGTTGCGGCGATTGCAACTCCGGGTGCAACTACGACGCGAAAAACTCCACCCATATGAACTATCTGCCCGATGCGGTCGCGCACGGCGCGCAGATTTTCACCGGCACGGCCGTGCATTCCGTGTTGCGTGATCCGGCCACGCAGCAATGGAAGGTCAACTTCCAGCTGGTCAAGCTCGGCCGCGAAAGCTTCGGCGCGCCCGATCTATTCGTGCTCGCCGATATCGTGATCATCGCGGCCGGCTCGATCGGCTCGACCGCATTGCTGCTGCGCTCGCGCGACGCGGGGCTGAACCTATCCGATATGCTCGGCCAGCATTTCACCGGCAATGGCGACGTGCTCGCGTTCGCGTACAACACCCGGGACACGATCAACGGCGTCGGCTGGGGCGAGCACACCGCGGGCGAGATCGAGCCGGTCGGGCCGACCATAACCGGCCTGATCGACAATCGCGCGGCGGCCGCCGATGTTCAGGATGGCTACGTGATCGAGGAAGGCTCGCTGGCCGGACCGGTCGGCGAAGCGCTGGTCGCGATGCTCGGGGCGGCCGCGCCGCTCGAAGGCGTCGATCCGGCCGGCACGCCGCCGCTGCACGAACGGCTCGCGTACGACGCGCGCACGATCGACAACGTGATCCGCGGCCCGTATCACGGCGCGCTGCATCACACGCAGAGCTACCTCGTGATGGCGCACGACGACGAACGCGGCCGCATCTCGATCGACGACCGCGGCCGCGCGCGTATCGCATGGCCGAACGCCGGCAGCCAGCCGGTGTTCCAGACCATCGAGGACGTGCTGATCAAGGCGAGCGTGCCGCTCGGCGGCAAATATCTGCGCAATCCGATCTCGACGGAAATTCTCGGCCGCCGCACCGTCACCGTGCATCCGCTCGGCGGCTGCGGGATGGGCGAGGACGCGCAGCATGGGGTGGTCGATCACACCGGCTGCGTGTTCAGTGGCGCGACCGGCAACGCGGTGCACGACGGTCTGTACGTGATGGATGGCGCGGTGATGCCGATGTCGCTCGGCGTCAATCCGCTGCTGACGATTTCCGCGCTCGCCGAACGCAACTGCGCGCTGCTCGCCGCGAAGCACGGCTGGTCCATCGACTACGCGGCGCAAGGCACAGCCGCGCCGCCGCCCGCGCAGAAGATCGGCCTGCGCTTCACCGAAACGATGGTCGGCACCTACACGCCCGCGGCCGTGGGCGACGCGGCAACCAGTCCGATCGAATTCACGCTGACGGTCGAATCGGACGACCTCGCCGATATGCTGCGCAATCCGGATCATCTGGCGCGCACCGCCGGCACGCTGACCTGCCCCGCGCTGTCCGCGCAACCGCTGACGATCACCGACGGCACGTTCAACCTGTTCGTGGTCGACGCATCGGACGTCGACGAGCGCAACATGACGTATCACATGACGCTCGCTTCAGTGGAAGGCAAAACCTGGTACCTGACCGGCCGGAAGATCATCACGCGCACGTCGCCGATCAACCTGTGGGAGCAGACCAACACGCTGTATGCGCAAATCCGCGCGTCGGCTGATGAAACGGCGCCGCTGGCCGGCACCGCGACGCTGATAATCACGCCGGCGAACTTCCTGAAGCAGCAGCGCACGCTCGAAGTCACGCATGCGCCCGATCTGAAGACCCGCCTCGAATGGACGCTGAAGTTCGGCAAGTTCTTCGCGGGCGTGCTGTTTAGCGAATACGGCGGGGTCGCCGCGCCGCTGCAGTTCTACGATCCGACGCTGGCGCCGCGCGCGAAGCGCACGCTGCGCGCGCCGCCGCCGCAGATCACGTTCTTCACGACGCCCGACGGCACCACACTAAAACTCACGCGCTACCACGACGCGGCCAGCGGCAAGCCCGCGAAACCGGTCCTGCTGATCCACGGCTCGGGCGTATCGAGCCGGATCTTTTCGACCGATCTGATCGCGACCAACCTCGTCGAATATCTATGCGCGTCGGACTACGACGTGTGGCTCGTCGATCTGCGCGTCAGCATCGAACTGCCGAGCGTGCTGGTGCCGACCGACGTCGACAAGGTCGCGCGCGAGGACATCCCCGCGGCGGTCGCGAAGATTCGCGAGCTGACCGGTGTGCCGCAAATCCAGGTGCTCGGCCATTGCATGGGCGGCCTCGCGCTCAGCATGTCGCTGCTATACGGGCTCGCCGGCGTGCGCTCGGCGGTGATCTCGCAGGTGGCCGCGCATCCGGTGCCGGGCAAGTTGCAGCGCGTGAAGGCCGGGCTGCATATCCCGGACCTGATGCAGCATCTGCACGTGCGCGATCTCACTGCTTACACGCAACACGATTCGTGGCCCGCGAATCTGTTCGACGAAGCGCTGCGGCTCTATCCGCTCGATCACGACGAGGGTTGCGGCAATCCGATCTGCCATCGCGCGACCTTCCTGTATGGACTGCTGTACGAGCACGAGCAGTTGAACGAGACGCTGCATGCGAACCTGCAGGAATTGTTCGGTATCCACGACATGGCGGTGTTCCAGCATCTGGCCACGATGGTGCGGGCCGGTCACGTGGTCGATGCGCACGGCGAGAATGTCTATCTCGCCGGCGCGAACGGGATGAAGGGAATCGAAGGAATGCGGCTGCCGATCGGCTTTATTCACGGCGACAGGAACGAAACCTATCTGCCGGTAAGCACCGAACTGACCTTCGACATGCTGCGCAACCGCTTCCCCGAGCAGCCGTATGAACGGCATCTGATTCCGGGTTACGGACATATCGACTGCATCTTCGGCAAGAACGCGGCGGTCGATGTTTATCCGCTGATCGTCCGCTATCTGGACGAGCACTGACGGCGACGCCGCAGCCGCCGACGCGCCGCCCATATGCCGCCGATGGGCCCTTAAAACAGCTTGCCCGGATTCAGAATGCCGTGCGGATCGAGCGCGCGCTTGATCGCGACCATCGCCGCGAGCTCCGCCGGCGAACGCGAGATCGGCAAAAACTCGCGCTTCAGCAAGCCGATCCCATGCTCGGCCGACACCGAGCCGCGCAACGGCCCGAGCATCTCGTAGACGAACGCATAGACCGCGTGATGATCGACGCCGGGCACCGAGCGGCCGTCGACGGTCAGATGCAGATTCGAGTCGCCGATATGGCCGAAGAAATACGCTTCGTTGCCGGGCCAACGCTCGTTCAACGCCACGCGGCAGCGCTCGACGAACGCTCCGATCTCGCCGATCGGCAAGCTCACGTCGAAGTTGATCGGATCGAGCCGCACCGGAAACTCCGCCGTGCATTCGCGGATCGCCCACAGCGCGCGCGCATCGGCGACCGACTGCGCGATCACCGCGTCGCGCAGCGCGCCCGCTTCGAGCGCGTCGTTCAGCGCTTGCGCGAAACGCGTGCCATCGTCGTCGGCATCGAAGCCCGCGTGCTCGATCAAGGCATAGAGCGGATGCGCGAGCGCGAACGGCGAGCGCGTGCCGGTCAGCTTCACGCCGAAATCGTAGAAGTCCGGCCACATGATTTCGAACGCGCCGATGTCGTTGCCGAAGCGCGTCGCCAGCCGCCGCAGCAGGCTCACCGCCGCGTCGTAATCGCCGAGCGCGACCAGCGCGGTATGGCGCGCCGCGCGCCGCGGATGCAGCCGCAACACCGCGCGCGTGATCACGCCGAGCGTGCCTTCCGAGCCGATGAACCAGTGCTTCAGGTCATAGCCGGTGTTGTTCTTGACCATCTTGCCGAGCGAGGTCAGCACGTCGCCATTGGCAAGCACCACTTCGAGTCCGAGCACCTGGTCGCGCGCGGTGCCCGACTGGATCACGCGGTTGCCGCCCGCGTTGGTCGCCAGATTGCCGCCGATCTGACACGAGCCGCGCGCGCCGAGATCGAGCGCGAGTTCGAAGCCCGCCTGCTCCGCCGCTTCCTGCGCGGCCTGCAACGTGGTGCCGGCGCGCACGGTCAAGGTCGCCGACGCGCTGTCGAGTTCTTCGACGCCGCTGAGTCGTTCGAGCGACAACGCGATATCGGTCGCGCGCGCGATCGCGCCGCCCGCGAGTCCGGTCATTCCGCCTTGCGGCACCACCGGTTGATGCGCGGCATGGCAGATCGCGAGCGCGCGCGATACCTGTTCGACTGTACGCGGCAGTAGCAACGCGGCCGGCCGCGTCGGTTCGTGACGGGTCCAGTCGGTCAGCGCGCGTTCGCCGATCTGCTCGCCGACGCGCACCGCGTCGGCGCCGAGCGCGGCGCGCAGTGCGTTGAGGGTCGCGTCGAGATTCGCGCCAAGATTCGCCGCGAGCGGCGCGGCCGCGTCGGCCGGCTCATGCACCGGCTGCTGGGTAATACCGTGATCTGTCATCCAGTAGTCCTGTTGTTGACCGCCTTATGACGCGGCGGCGAGTTTCTTGCGATAGCCCATCGAGTCGTTGATCCGGCCGAGTATGTAATCGCCGGCGGCCACCGGCTGATATTTGACCTGCGCATCGCTCGCGCCCAGTTCGCGCGGATCGACCAGCGCGCCATAGGTCGGATCGTAGAACGTCGCGATCGAATAGCGCTCGCGCCCCGACGCGTTGATCACCCGATGCAAGGTCGAGCGGAAGCGGTCGTTGGTCCAGCGCGCGAGCAGATCGCCGACGTTGACGACGAAGCTGCCTTCAATGGGCGGCGCATCGATCCACGTATCGTTGGCGATCTCGCGCACCTGCAGCCCGCCGACCTGATCCTGCCACAGCAGCGTGATGCAGCCGTAGTCGGTATGCGGCGCGACGCCGAACTGGTCGTCCTGCGCTTGCGGCGGCTGCGGCGGATAGTAGACCATCTGCGTGCGCTGCATCCGCTTCGTATAGCGCGGCGCAAAAAAATCCGCATCGACGCCAAGACTCAGCGCGACCGCGCGCAACAGATCGGCGCCGCACGCGCCGAGCGCCTCGTAATAGCCGTACAGCGCCGGCCGCAATTGCGGCATGAAGTCCGGCCAGTTGTTCGGCCCGCGCAACGCCTGGCCCGCGAGCACGTCCGGATCGTCCTCCGGCAATTCGAGGCCGATGCTGAAGAACTCCTTGTAGTCGGGGCGCTTCGCCTGATACATCGTCGCGTCGCCGAGCGCGTTGAAACCGCGATGCCGGTGATTGACCGCCGCGCGCCGTTTCGTCTCGACCGGAAACGCGAAGAACGTGCGCGCGGCTTGCTCGGCGGCATCGATCGTCGCTTGCGGCACGCCGTGATTGACGATGTAGAAAAAGCCGATCGTCGTACACGCTTCATGAATTTGCGTCGCGACGCGTTGCAGCGCATGCGGATCGCGCGCGCGTACGCCGGCGAGATCGATGATCGGAATGCGGGTCACGGGCATTGCACTGCTCCTTCGAAGATCGGACGAATGAAAGTTCCGGTACGGCGGTTTCCGCTGCTGAAACGCCCGGCGCGAGCCGGCAAAAAAGCGCTGCCGCGCCGCTGCATTGCAGTTGTATATACCGCCAAAAGCAACGGGGCAAGTTGCATCGCACACCTTGATATCAGGGCTTTTCTCTACTCGCGAGAGCATTTATTTTCCGCTGGAAACGCGGTATATACTGCCTGGCAGGAAGCGCAACGCGCAGTCGTCGCCACGCGTTCCATGCCGACCAGAAACATCACAACGATCCGAACCCCGTTCGCCCCCGGAGAATCCCATGCGTATCCTTGCAGGCTGGAAATGTGGTCTGGTCATGCTGTCGCTGTGCGCGGCCAGCGTCGCCGCTTATGCCGACGATCAGCTCGCCAAAGTAAAAAAAGCCGGTGAACTGGTGGTCGGCACCGAGATGCAGTTCGCGCCGTTCGACTTTCTGCAGAACGGTCAGCAGGCCGGCTTCAACAAGGATCTGTTCGCGGAGGTCGGCAAGGAAATCGGCGTGAAGGTGCGCTTCATCGATCTGCCGTGGCCGAGCGTGCTGCCCGGTCTCGAAGCGGGCAAGTTCGACATGGTCGGCGGCCCGTTGACGATCACGAAGGCGCGCATGGAACGCTACACGTACACGCTGCCGGTCGCCGACGCGACCGACGCGCTGCTCAAGCGCGCGAACGATACGTCGCTGAAGCAATCGGCGGATATCGCCGGCAAGACGGTCGGCGCGGGCAAGGGCTCGGCCCAGCTCGACCAGTTGAAGGCCTACACCGCGACGCTGCCCAAGCCGCCCGAAATCCGCGAGTACGTGGACAACAACCAGGCGTATGCGGACCTCGCCGCCGGCCGCATCGCGGCGGTCGCGAACTCGATGACCAATATCGCGTATGTCGCGAAGCAGCGCCCGGAGATGTTCGCGGTCGTGCAGCCGCCGTTCGGCGCGAAGGTGTACTTCGCGTACGCGCTACGCAAGGACGCCGACAGCAAACCGCTCGCCGACGCGTTCAACGCGGCGCTCGTGAAGATGCATAACGACGGCCGCCTCGCCGCGTTGCAGAAGAAATGGTTCGGCGTCGCGATGGATATGCCGACCACGCTGCCGGCGCCGAACTACTGAGCGCCGCAAGTGTCCTGAGCACGATCGGCGCGGCGCCCCGCAACGGGCCGCGCGCCGCCCTTACCGTCCCACCGGCCGGCACATCATGTTCGATACGACCGTCTTCGTTCAGGGCCTGCCGCTGCTGCTGCAGGCCGCGCTAGCGACCATCGGCATTTCGCTGAGCGGCCTCGTGATCGGTTTCTTCGTCGCGATCGCGGTGTGCAGCGCGCGGCTGTCGCAGCATCGCGCGGCACGGCTGGCCGGCGGCGCCTATGTGTTCTTCTTTCGCGGCGTGCCGATGCTGGTGCAGCTGCTGCTGGTCTACTACCTGCTGCCGTTCGCCGGCATCAACGTGTCGCCGCTCGTCGCCGCGATCAGCACGGTATCGCTGTGCTCCGCGTCCTATATCGCCGAAATTCTGCGCGGCGGCTTTCTGAGCATTCCGCCCGGCCACCTGGAAGCGGCGCGCATGCTCGGCCTCACGCCGCTCGATACGCTGCGGCGCATTCTGGTGCCGCAGGCGTTTCGTCTGACGCTGCCGTCGCTGGTCAATGAAATGGTGCTGCTGATCAAGGCGTCGTCGCTGATCTCGGTGGTCGGCGTCGCCGAAATTACCCGCACCGCGCAGAACATCGCCGCGAGCACCTACCGGCCGCTCGAAGCGTATGTCGCGGCCGGCCTGATCTACTTCGTGATCTGCGGTGCGCTTGCGCTCGTCGCGCACACGGCCGAACACCGTTTGCGGCACGCCTGACCGCTGCCATCCACGCCCAGACCGCCATGCAAACGTTCGATCCCGCCATCATCACGCACAACCTGCAGCCCATCGCCGCCGGTCTCGCGACCACGCTCGGCAGTTGGGCCGCCGGCGTCGCGATCGGTCTCGCGATCGGTTTTCTGATCGCGGTGCTGCAACTGTTCTGCGGACGCTGGGTGCGCGCCGCGCTGCGCGTCTATATCGAGTTGCTGCGCGGCACGCCGTTTCTGGTGCAACTCTTTTTGCTGTACTACGGCGGTCCATCGATCGGTCTGACACTCGAACCGATGACGGCCGGCATCGTCGGCCTCGGCCTTTACGGCAGCGCGTATTTCGCCGAGGTATTCCGCTCCGGTTTCCAGTCGGTGCCGCGCGGTCATCTGGAAGCGGCGGCGTGCCTCGGCCTCACGCGCTGGCAAGCAATCCTGCGTATTCAGGCGCCGCAGATGCTGGTGCTGATCGTGCCCGCGCTGACCAATCTGATCATCGTGTTGAGCAAGGAAACCGCGGTGCTGTCGATCGTCACCGTGCCCGAGCTGACCTTCGTGCTGACCGGCATCGGTTCGGCAACCTTCGCTTTCGTCGAAACCCTGCTGGTGCTGTGCGTGTGCTACCTCGCGCTGGTCGAACTGACCTCGCGCGCGGGGATGTGGGCCGAGTCCCGCCTCGCGCGCTTCATGGCATGATTCAGGAACCCTTATGAACGCCATCGCCGACATGCCCTCTTCCGCGTCCGCCGCGAACCTCGCCGACGCCGCGAGCACGGCCGCGCCGCTGATCGACGTGCACGACCTGCGCAAACGCTTCGGCGATGTCGAAGTGCTGCGCGGCGTCGATCTGCAGATTGCGCGCTCCGAAGTGGTTTGCATCATCGGGCCGTCGGGCTCCGGCAAAAGCACGCTGCTGCGCTGTCTCGCGGCGCTCGAAACCTACGATCACGGCGAGGTGCGGATCGAAGGCGAACTGCTCGGCTATAGCGAGCGCAACGGCAAACGCGTGCGTGCTTCGCACGGCGAAATAAATCGCGTGCGCCGCAACGTCGGCATGGTGTTCCAGCAGTTCAATCTGTGGCCGCACATGAGCGCGCTCGAGAACGTGATGGAAGCGCTGCTGCGAGTGCGCCGGCTGCCGCGCGACGAAGCGCGCCGCCGCGCCAATGCGATGCTCGAGACGGTCGGCCTCGCGCACAAGGGCGACGCGTATCCGGCCAGGCTGTCGGGCGGCCAGCAGCAGCGCGTCGCGATTGCCCGCGCGCTCGCGATGGAACCGCACATCATGCTGTTCGACGAGCCGACCTCCGCGCTCGATCCCGAACTGGTCGGCGAAGTGCTGCAGGTGATGAAGCAACTCGCGCGCGACGGCATGACGATGGCGGTCGTCACGCATGAAATGGGCTTTGCCGCGCAGGTCGCCGACAAGGTCGTGTTCATCGACCAAGGCCGCATCGCCGTGCAGGGCAAGCCGCGCGACGTGTTTCACGATGCAGCGCAGCCGCGGCTGCGGCAGTTCCTGCAAAACTATTTCGACCGCAATGCGTTCTGGACGCGCGGCGCCGACGACGCGCAGCCGCTATGAGTCCGACCGCCCGCGGCAGGCTGCGGGGCAAGCCCGGCAAAGCTGGCGGGCTCGCCCGTGGCGTGAGCGCAGCGCTGGCCGGCCGCGCCCATGCCGCCCACGCCGCCCAGCCTGGCGACGCGGCGCCGGCCGCGCGCTACGAGCAGGTCAAGCAGCACATCCGCCAGATCATCGATTCCGGCGAGCGCCGCGCCGGCGACCGGCTGCCGTCGGAACTCGATCTGGTCGCGACGCTCGGGGTGTCGCGCATGACCGTCAATCGCGCGCTGCGCGAACTCGCGGATGCGGGGCTCGTCACGCGAGTGTCGGGGGTCGGCACCTTCGTCGCGCCGAACAAGCCGCAATCGACGCTGCTGATGATCGCCCATATCGGCGACGAGATCCGCTCGCGCGGCCATGCGTATCGATGCGACATGGTGCTGTTGCAACGCGAGAGCGCGTCGGTGACGGTGTCCAATGCGCTCGATTTGCCGCCGGGTGCGTCGGTGTTCCATGTGATTTGCGTGCACCGCGAGAACGGCTTACCGGTGCAACTGGAGGATCGCTATGTGAATCCGGCCGTCGCGCCGGATTTTCTGCAGCATGATTTCTCGGCGCTCAAGCCGTCCGAATATCTGCAGACGGTCGTGCCGATGCACGATCTCGAACACGTGGTCGACGCGGCGCGGCCGACCGGCGCCGAAGCCGAGCTGCTCGAAATCGATCCGCAGGAGCCGTGTCTGACGCTCACGCGCCGCACATGGACCAATGGCGTCGCGGTGACGTTCGCGCGCTTCGTGCACCCGGGTTCGCGTTACCGGCTCGGTTGCCGCTTTTCGCCGAATACGTCGCAGCGCCAGGGCTGAACGACAGGCTTGAAAAGCCCCGCCCGCTACACCGTCCCCGCCAGATGAAAGCGCGACGCCGGATGCCATAACCGCACCGACGTCGCCACATGTTCGCCGACCCACGTGCGCCGCCACAACAGCAGACAAGGTTCGCCGATCTCCATCAGCAGATGCCGGCGCACCTGCGCGCCGGGCTTTTGCGCGTAGATGCGGAACTCGGCGCGCTGGATCGGCGCGAGCCGCACCATGTAGTGATTCGGCGTTTCGATCGAGAAGTCCTGTTGCAGGTAGTCGGGAAACACCTGTGGATTCACGTAGCGATCCTCGTACTGGATCGGTTCGCCTTCCTCGCTGTGCACGATGCACGAATGAAACGCGGGGCCGCTCGTAAGACCGAGCGCGGCGAGCGCGTCGGGGTCGTCGCTCGGTTCGAGCGTCAGCACGCGCGCCGCATGACGATGACCGCGCGCGGCGATTTCGTCGGCGATATTGCGGATTTCCAGCACCGTCGATTCATAGCGTTGCGGCGCGACGAACGTGCCGGAGCCCTGCACGCGGGTCAGCACGCGCTCGCTGGTCAGCTCGCGCAGCGCGCGCGAGACGGTCATGCGCGCGACGCCGAATTCCTTGACCAGCTCCGTCTCCGACGGGATCAGGCCGCCCGGTTTCCAGACGCCCTCGCCGATCCGTTCGAGCACATAGCGTTTGATCTGTTCGTAGGCGGGCATCGCCCTGGCCGGCGTCTCGCGCGCGCGTTCGGCGGGGGCGGGTTGCTGCTCGGATGTTGCGGGGGATGCGGCGGGCACGTGCTGCGCGTGTGTGGTTGTTTTCACTCCAAACCTCTTGCATGGTTCGCCGGTGCTCAGTTGCCACACCGTGGCCGGTTCTCCGGCGGCCGGGGCCAATCTTACCCGCTTCGGCGCGCGCCAGCGACCGGTGAGCGTGCGCGGCGCTACCAGAGATACGGCACGAAACGGTAACGCACGCGCGCCATGTAGTCGGTATAGCCGTCGAGTTGCGCGGCCAGCACGCGCTCCTCGCGCACCGCCCGCCAACCGAACGCGTACGCCATCAGCGGCAGCGCCGCGAGGCCCCACCATGAACCAAGCAGCAGCGGCGTGCCGATGAAGAACAGCAGCGCGTCCGCGTACATCGGATGCCGCACGTACCGATACGGGCCGCTGTCGGCGACCCGGTGGCCGCGGCTCGCCTGAATTTTCACGACCGGCGCCGCATAACTGTTCGCGCGAAACACCGAACGGCACAGCACGATGCACAGCATCACGCAGAACGCGCCGACGATCGCGAGCCACAACGGCACCGGCGCGGACCAGCGAAACCGCATCGCGTCGAAGCCCATCAGGATCATCCAGCCGACCCAGAGGGTCCCGATCACGGCCATGAACAAGCGGTCCCAGCGGCTTTGCTGCGCCTGCACGATCGGCGCGAGACGCTCGGCCAGCAGCGCGGGATCGTGCCGCGCGAGCCACAAGCCGAGCCACAGGCTCAGCAGCGCGAGTTCGAGCAGATACCACCACGCGGCGGGCCACGCGAGCGTGCCGGCCGCGCCGAACAGCAGCACCCCCATGAAGCCGAGCCAGGCGAGCGATTGCAGGATCATACGCGCGACCATCGTTGTGCTCCTCGTTGGGCTTCTCGTTGTGCTTCTCGTCGTGCTCGGATCGGGGCAGTGCGCCCGGCGCGCCGCGTCAGTTCCCGACGTCGCGCGTGCGCACGCGCTCGAAGATCGCCGCGATGTCGAAGCCCTGCAAATTGATACCGAAACGCTCGCGCAGACAGTCGGCCAGTTCGGCGGCGCTCGCGAGGCGCCGTTCGGCGACTACCCGGCCGGCGCCGTCGCGCTCGTTGTACTGATCGTTCAGCAGCCCGAGCCGCCGGTCGGGCAGCACCCGCGCCGCCAGCAGGTTATGCGCGAACAACGATTCGGGCGACGTCGACGTGTACCAGTTCGAGGTTTCGTAATCGACCCATTCGACCGCGCGCAGATCGACGTGATAGACCTGGGCCCAGTTGCCATCGGCGGCGAGCACCTGCAGATACGCGCTATCGCGCCCGGCGTCGATCAGACGGAAGGTGCCGAGCGGAATCGGTTGCGCGAGATCCATCGCGACGCGCAGCGGCGCGGTCAGCGTCACGCCGCCGAAGCCGACGTCGGCGAGCCACATATCATTGTCGAGTTCGATGCGCAACACCATATGCGTGCGCGCCGGCCGCGCGTCGGGCGGGGCGCCCCACAGCACCCGCGCGAGCAGCGGCGTGACCTTGAAGCCGAGCTGCATCAGCACGTTGGCGAACAGTGTGTTCTGCTCGAAGCAGTAGCCGCCGCGCTGCCCGTCGACCAGCTTGCGCTCGATCGACGCGAGGTCGAGCTTGACCGCCAGACCGGTCAGCGGATTCAGATCTTCGAAGGGGATTGCGGCCGGATGCAGCCGGTGCAGCGCCTGCAGCACGTCCAGCGTGGCCGTGCGCGGGCCTTGATAGCCGATGCGGGTGAAGTAGTTTTCCAGATTCAGAAGGTCGGACATCGGCGTGGTTCGATAGGGTTGCGGGAACGGTGCCGGGCGGCCGCCGGCGCTGGCGCGCGCCCTGAGAGCGGCGGGCCGCGCCGTTAGCGAGAGGATCATAGCCGATCCGATTGGCGGCCTGCGCGGCGTCCGCTTACATCGCAAAGGCCGCGCCGGCCTGCCGCTACTTCACCCCCGCTCGCGCCGGCGCCTACATGCCGCCCTTCAACGCGGCGGTCGCAATCGACGGCACGCTGATGCCGTTGCTCGACGCGAACTGCACGGCCGAACTCAGCGTCGACATCAGCGACTGCAATTGTCCCGGCGCCGACTGCGCGATATACGACGCGCTTTGCGCGGTCTGCGGATTGAGACCCGATTGCAGCAGCGAAGCCGGGCTCATCTGGCCGATGCTGCCGAGTCCGGATTGCAGGCTCGAATACTGACTGACGCCCTTGCCGAGCGAGGTCAAACCTTCGGTGAACGCCTGCTTGTTGACCGGCGTCGCCGACGCGCTGCCGCTCGCGTGACTCGCGAATGCATCGGTCAGCTTCTGCGACAGCGACTGTTGCGTGCTGCCCATCTGGGTCAGCTGACTGACCGACGGCGTGCCGCCGCTCAGCAGACCCGCGGCCTGTTGCGCCTGGCCGGCCGCGCTGCTCATGCCCATCGCCGACGCCAGGCTCGACTGGCCGCTCAGCACCTGCTGGTTTGCGCCGACATAGGTTTGCAGCAGTTGCGCGACGCCGCCCGCCGACGCGCTGTTCGAACCGCCACCGCCGAGCGCATTGCCGACCGCCCCAGCGATGCCGCCCTGCGCGGAACTGTCGCCGCCGCCGATGCCGAAATGCTTCAGATTCATCTGGGCCTGTGCCGCGCCGCCCAGCATCAAACCGCCGCTCGTCAGCAACGAAATCAAAAGAATGCGCTTGTTCATCGATATCTCCTTACTTTGGCTTACGGGTAATTCGTGCGCTTCGACACCGGAGCGCCGCGCGGGTTCGTTATGAACAGACCAATCGGGTGCGATCGAACATTCATTAACTATTCACTACACGAGCCCGCGCGCGACGATGCGCGTGAATTGATAAGAACCATTCGCATCAAAATTGACGCCCCCGATGCACGTGCGTACGATCACGCCCATTCCCAGCGGCGCCATCGCTGCACTCGCCCGATCGCGTGCAGCGCCGCCGCTCTCCGATCGTCCGACAGAGACACGACACCAACAAAGGATCTCGATGAAGATCAGCCTGCCCCACGGACTTCGCGGGCTCGCGTTGTGCGCCGCCTTCGCGTCGGCTTCGCTCGGCACTGGCAGCGCGCTCGCGCAAACCGATGCCGATACGCAAACGCAGCAAACCCCGCAAGCCGATCAGAACGCGGCGGCAGCACCGGCGCAACAGGCGACCGAACAGCCGGCCGGTCTATGGCAACGCCAGCAATTGCTCGGCGATATCGGCGGCCTGCGTCCGTGGCTCGACCAGTACGGGGTGACCTTCTCGCTGACCGAAACCAGCGAAGTGCTCGCCAATCTGCGCGGCGGGCTCGCGCGCGGCGCCAATTACGACGGCCTCACCCTCGCGAACCTGCAACTCGATACCGCGAAGGCGTTCGGTCTGCCCGGCGGCCTGTTCTACGTCAGCGCGCTGCAGATTCACGGCACCAATTTCAGCCAGAACAAACTGGGCACGCTCAATACCGCGAGCGGCATCGCCGCCGATCGCGCGACGCGGCTTTGGGAGTTGTGGTACCAGCAGTCGTTTCTCGACAAGCGTGTCGACGTGAAGATCGGCCAGCAAAGCCTCGATCAGGAGTTCATCGCCAGTACGAACTCGGCGCTGTTCCTCAACACGATGTTAGGCTGGCCCGCGCTGCCGTCGTACGACCTGCCGTCGGGCGGCCCCGCGTATCCGCTGGCGAGCCTCGGCGTGCGCGTGCGCGGCCAGATCACGCCGTCGCTGACCGCGCTCGCCGGCGTGTTCGCGGGCGACCCGCTCGGCAACGATCCGACCAACATGAGCGGCACTAACTTCAACCTCGGCAACGGCGCGCTGTGGATCGGCGAATTGCAGTACGCGATCAATCAGCCGGCCGACCACGACGCAGCGGCATCGGCCGGAGCCGGAGCCGGAGCCGGAGCCGGAGCCTCTGCCAGCGGCGGCCTGCCGGGCCTCTACAGGATCGGCCTCTGGTATCACAGCGATCGTTTCGCGGACCAGCGCTACGACAGCAACGGGCTATCGCTCGCAAATCCCGCTTCGAACGGCAGCGCCGCGACCCATCGCGGCAACTACAGCCTCTACGCGGTCGCCGATCAGACCGTGTGGCGGCCCACGGCGGACGGCCCGCGCAGCCTCAACGTGTTCGCGCGGGTGATGGGCGCGCCGGGCGACCGCAACCTGGTGAGCGTCTCGGCCAATCTCGGCGTCGTGCTGAAAGCGCCGTTCGAAGGCCGCGACAACGACAGCGCGGGACTCGCGCTGAGCTATATCAAGATCGGCCATCGGGCGAACGGACTCGATCAGGACTTCCGCGCGTTCAGCGGCGGTCCGTATGGCGTGCGTACCAGCGAAACCGCGCTCGAGGCGACCTACCAGTATCAGATCGCGCCGTGGTGGCAATTGCAGGCGGACGCGCAATACACGTTCAACGCGGGTGCGGGCCAGAATCCGAACGATCCGACGCAACCGCTGCGCAATACGTTTGTGATCGGGGTGCGGACGCTGATCAATTTCTGACGCTGGACGTGCGGGGCACGTGGGGAGCGCGTGCGGGGCGCGGCCGCCGCTACGCGCCGGCCCGTCCGACCGCGCGCAACGACAGATCCTGCACCATCTGCTGCGCCAGATAATCGCAAGTCGGCCGGTCCGACTTCGCGCTGCGCGCGACCACGATTTCGAGCGGCGCGATGGCCGGCAGCCCCTGCAATTCGCCGAGTATCGCGAGCCGCGGCGGCACGCTGCAACGCGTGAGCGCGATCACCGACAAGCCCGCATCGACGGTCGCGACCAGCCCCATCAGGCTCGCGCTGCTGAACGCCGCGCGATAGCGAATCCGCGCGCCATCGAGCGCGGCGAGCGTGTGCTGGCGCGCGACGCAGCCCGGCTCGTACAGCCCCACCGGCAACGGCGAGGCCGCCAGCACCGGCGTATCGACCGACGCCCCGACCCACACCATCGGTTCGGCGCGCACGAATTCGCCGCGCAGCTTGCGGTCGCGCGTGACGAACGCGAGGTCGATCTTGTTGTCGGCGAGCATCGGTGCGAGCGCGGTGCTCTGCGCGCAGACGATCTCGATTTCGACGTGCGGAAACAGCGTCGAGAAGCGCCGCAACACCGGCGACAGCAGCGACGACACGTAATCGTCCGGCGCGCCGAGCACGACGCGGCCGGTCACCTCGGGCCGCACGATCGCCGACCACGCCTCCTCCTGCAACGCCAGCGCGCGCCGCGCATATTCGAGCAGCGTATGGCCGGGCCGCGTCAGCGCGAGGCTGCGGGTATTGCGCGCGAAAAGCGTGGTGCCGAGCATCGCTTCGAGCCGCTTGATCTGCATGCTGACCGCCGCCTGCGAACGATGCACGCTAGCCGCCGCCTTCGTGAAACTGCCCGCGTCCACGACCGCGACGAAGCTGCGCAATAAATCGACGTCGAATTCGGGGTTCACGATTTATCAATCCGGCTAATGGAATTGCTCAATTTAATTCGTTTGTCGATGGACGGCAAGCGGGCCGATACTCGGGTGCATCGTCTACTGGAGCTGTAACGCATGTCCCTCACGTCACGACAACAAGGCGCGATCACGCTCGCTAGCGGCGGACTGCTGATGGGCACGATCGGCGTGTTCGTCGAAGAAGCGCGGCTCGATGCGCTGACGCTGGTGTTTTTCCGCTGCCTGTTCGGCTTTCTTTCGCTCGCCGCGTACTGCGCGTGGAAGGGCTTTTTCACGCGCGCACAGTTCACCCGCCGTACGGTCACGCTCGCGCTGATCTCAGGTGTACTGATGGTGACGCAGTGGGTCGGCTTCTTCGACGCGATCCATCGCACCAGCATCGCGGTCGCGACCGTGGTGTTTCACGTGCAGCCGTTCTGGGTCGTGCTGATCGGCGCGGCGCTGTTCAACGAACGGCTCGGCGCGGACCGGCTCGGCTGGATCGCGACCGCGTTCGTCGGGCTGGTGCTCGCGTCCGGCGTGCTCGCCACGGATACGCTGCACGGCCACAGCAGCTATCTGATCGGCCTGGGCGAAGCGCTGCTCGGCTCGCTGCTGTATGCGAGCGTCACGCTGATCGCGAAGAGTCTGGGCCAATTGCGCCCGCATCTGCTGACGCTCATGCAATGCGCGGTCGGCGTCGTGTGTCTGCCGCTGGTCGCGCCGCTGGTCGGTTCGTTGACGCTCACGCATATCGGGCCGATGCAGTGGTTCTGGCTGATCGGCATGGGCGTGCTGCATACCGGGCTGTCGTATGTGCTGATTTACGGCGCGCTGCCCAAGCTGAGCACGCCGGTGATCGCGGTGCTGCTGTTCGTGTATCCGCTGACCGCGATCGTCGTCGATGCGGTGGTGTACGGCCGTGCGCTGTCGGTGCCGCAACTCGCGGGGATGGGCCTGATCGTCGTCGCGAGTCTCGGTGTCAATCTCGGCTGGCCGTTGCTGTCTCTGCTAATGCCTGGCGTGCGGGCGCGCAGTCACGCGAAGTAGCGGGACAAAGCGCGCCTGCCGCGATTACCGCCGCTATTGCGGCAGCACCTCGCCCTTCGTCTCCGGCGCGAACGGAATCACGAACAGCCCGATCACGAACGCGAGCGCGGTCAACGCGACCGGCACGCCGAGCGTGTTCATATGCAGCACCGCCGCGCCGAGCAGGAAGTTCACGCCCGCGCCGATAAAGCGCCCGAAAGACGTGCAGAACGCAAACGCGGTCGCGCGCACGCGAGTCTCGAACTGCTCCGGCAGCCACAGGCTGAACAGCGCGAAATTGCCGCCGAAGAAGCCGAGCACGAACAGCCACGCGATAAACGGCGCGAGCCCGTTCGGCAGATAGAACGCCCAGCCGAAACTCGCCGCGATCGCGACCGCCATACCGGCGAAATACACCGCGAGCGTCATGCGTCGGCCGATCCGCTCGGCGAGCGGCGGCAACGCGAGACAGCCAAGGATCGTGCCGATCGACAGCAGTCCGGTCGCGAGCGACGCGGTGCGGATCGAGTCGGCCTTCGACATGCCGGCGCGCGTCGCCAGCTGGATCACCGCGGACGGTTCATACACCGCGCCGGCCCACAGCCCGATGATCGCGATCGTCAGCAGAATCGACGCGACCCACGTGCGGCGCCGGTACGCCGGCCCGAAAATTTCCCGCAGCGGCTTCGCGCGCACGGTGCTCGCCTCGGCCTTCTGCCACTTCTCCGGCTCCTTCACGCGCAACAGAATCATGATCGCGATCACGACCGGCACCGCGCCGGTCAGGAACATCGCGCGCCAGCCGAAGTGCACGCCGATCGTGTAGTTCAATGCGGCGGCGAGAAAGAAACCCGCGTAATAGCCGGTCTGCAGATAACCGGCGCCCATCTTGCGACGATCCTCCGGCCACGCCTCGGCAACATAGGTGCCGGCGAGCGCCCATTCGCCGCCGATCCCGACGCCGGCAATGAAGCGATAGATGCCGAGCTGCCACACGTTGGTCGCGGTCGCCGCGAGGCCGGTGAAAATCGCGAACGTAAAGATCGTCGCGGCCAGTACCTTGGTGCGCCCGAAGCGGTCCGCGAGCGGCCCCCAGATGAACGACAGCCCCCACCCCACCAGAAACAGCGCGAACAGGATCGACCCGGCGAGCCCGACGTTCGACGGCGTCGCCGCGAAACCGGAACGCGGCAGCAGTTCGGTCAGCGCGGGCGTCAGCACCAGCGCGTAAATGAACGAGTCCATCCCGTCGAGCGTCCATCCGGCCCATGCGCCCCAGAAGCCGGCGATCTGCGAACGGTTCAGCGGCGTGCGCCGCCGCGCGACCGCACTGCGGTCGGTCAATGTATTCATCATGCTCCTCCAGACAAACTAGTTGGCGAACCTAACGAAAACGACAGAGGAAAACGACAGCGCACGCGTATTGATTGTTCGGCAAGCCCCTCGTACAACTAACGATGGGATAGCGCTAGCGCTTTCAGCGAAAACTTTCCTGTAGCTTTCGGCGGTGACTTGCGATGCAACGATTGCGGGTTTGCCCGCGCTTTAATTAGCGTCTTTTTATATATAATATTTGATCTTATGAGCGACGCAACCGAAGGTTTTCCCCTGGACGCGCGGGCACGCGGCCCGCTTCTGCCGGCCGCCACGCCGCGCGAAAGCACCTCGCACGTGATTGCGGAGGCGCTGCGTGCCGCGATCGTCGACGGCACGCTGGCGCCCGGCGCGCCGTTGCGGCAGGACGCAATCGCGCGGCATTTCTCCGTGAGCGCAATTCCCGTGCGCGAGGCGCTGCGCCAGCTCGAAAGCGAGGGCTGGGCACGCGCGGAGGTGCATAAAGGCGCGAGCGTCGCGCCGCTGTCGGCCGATGAAGCGCGCGAGATCTACGAGATCCGCTCGGCGCTCGAAAGTCTCGCGATCGGCCTGGCCATTCCCAATCACACCGCCGCCACACTGCGCGAAGCCGCCAATCTGTGCCGCGCCGCCGAGCGCGAAGCGGACTCGTCGCTTTACGTCGCGCGCAATGCCGCGTTCCATATGAGTCTTTACGCGCCCGCCGGCCGGCCGCAGCTCGAGGACATGATCGGGCTGCTGCACCGGCGCGGCGAACGCTATCTGCGGCTCAAGTTCGGCTTGCCGTCGTACAAGGGCGAGTCCGACAGCGAACACGCGGCGCTGCTCGAAGCCGTGCAACGCCGCGATATCGCGGCCGCGCAATCGCTGGTCGCCGCGCATCTGCTCGGCACCGGCGAACTGCTGCACCGTTTTCTGACCGAACGCGCGCAGGCCGAAGCCGCGCTCGCGAATCAACCGAAGCCGCGCGGCAGACGAGCGCGCGCCACCAACGGGAGCTGATTGAGCCGATGACTGAGCCGATGAACCACCCCGCCGAAACGTCCGCCGCCGGCCGCTCGTGGACGACCCGCCGCGACGAAAAACGCCGCCGCCTTGCCGCAATCGCTCCGTGGCTCGAAGACGGCGTGCTGCCCGCGCATCGCATCGTCGATGCGCTCGAAACGCTGATCCGTCCCGGGGAGCGCGTCGCGCTCGAAGGCGACAACCAGAAGCAGGCCGACTTCCTGTCGCGCTCGCTTGCAAAGGTCGATCCGGAAAAACTGCACGACGTGCATCTGCTGATTTCGAGCATCAGTCGTCCTGAACATCTGACGCTGTTCGAGCGCGGCATCGCGCACAAGGTCGACTTCTCGTTCGCCGGGCCGCAGAGTCTGCGGGTCGCGCAACTGCTCGAAGACGGGCAGCTCGAAATCGGCGCGATCTATACGTACGTCGAACTGTATGCGCGGATGTTCGTCGATCTGACGCCGCACGTCGCGCTGCTGTGCGCGGAAAAGGCCGACCGTTACGGCAATCTGTACACCGGCCCGAACACCGAGGACACGCCGACGATCGCCGAGGCCGCCGCGTTCCGGCATGGAATCGTAATCGTGCAGGTCAACGAGATCGTCGACGAGCTGCCGCGCGTCGATATTCCCGGCTCGTGGGTCGACGTGGTCGTGCAGGCGGACCGCCCGTTCGCGGTCGAGCCGCTGTTCACCCGCGATCCGCGCCATATCGGCGACCTGCAGGTGCTGACCGCGATGATGGTGATTCGCGGCATTTACGAGCCGTATGGGGTGACCTCGCTCAATCACGGCATCGGCTTCGACACCGCGGCGATCGAACTGCTGCTGCCCACCTATGGCGAATCGCTCGGCCTGAAAGGCAAGATCTGCCGCAACTGGACGCTCAATCCGCATCCGACGATGATCCCCGCGATCGAATCGGGCTGGGTCGACAGCATCCACTGCTTCGGCAGCGAGGTCGGGATGGAGGCGTATATCGAGGCGCGCCCCGACGTGTTCTTCACCGGCAACGACGGCAGCCTGCGCTCGAATCGCGTGCTGTGCCAGCTGGCCGGCCAATACGGCGTCGATCTGTTCATCGGCTCGACCTTGCAGATCGACGCGGACGCGAATTCGTCGACCGTTACGCGCGGCCGGCTGGCCGGTTTCGGCGGCGCGCCGAACATGGGCCACGATCCGCGCGGCCGGCGCCATTCGAGCGAAGCGTGGCTGAAGCTGCTGAAAGGCGACGGGCCGGTCGCGCGCGGCCAGAAGCTGGTCGTGCAACTGGCCGAGACCTACAAGAAAGGCGGCGAGCCGACCTTCGTCGACGAACTGGACGCGGTCGCGGTCGGCGCGAAAAACAACATGCCGGTCGCGCCGGTGATGATCTACGGCGACGACGTGAGCCACGTGGTCACCGAGGAAGGCATCGCGCATCTGCACAAGGCCGAGGGGATCGACGAGCGGCGCGCGGCGCTCGCCGCGGTCGCCGGCGTCACGCCGATCGGTCTGCGCGCGCAGCCGCAGAAGACCGCCGAGTTGCGCCGGCGCGGCATCGTTGCGTATCCGGAAGATCTCGGCATCCGCCGCGGCGAGGCCAAGCGTTCGCTGCTCGCGGCGCGCAGCATCGACGATCTGGTCACGTGGTCCGGCGGTCTGTACGCGCCGCCCGCGCGCTTCCGGAGCTGGTGACGATGGCGCCCGCTGCGGTTCTACTCGAACGTAGCCGGAACTCCGCAGGTGCGTGGGTCGCGGCGCCATTACTCGACGATGCGCGACTCGCGCGCTACGCGGTCAACGCGCTGAGCGACGAAGCGCAACTCACGCCGAAGCCCGCGCTAGTGGACCGGCGCGGCAGCGGCGCGCATCGCGACCTCGATCTCGCGCTGATGCTGCGCTCCGCGCACGCGCTCGAACCGACCTTCGCCGCGCTCGCGCGCGCCGCGCGCCGCCGCGCCGAACCGTCCGCGCTGCTGCGTACCGAACTCGCGCAGATCGGCCGCGCCGGCGAACAGGACATGATGCGCGCGACCGGCGGCAGCAACGCGCATCGCGGCGCGATCTGGATCGTCGGTTTGCTGGTCGCCGGGGTTGCGCTGGATTTGAAATCGAAGCTGGCGGCGCCCGCGTCGATACCTGGTGATCCCAGGCATCCGGATGCGGCGAGCGTCTGCACGCTGGCCGCGCGGATCGCGTGCTTCCCGGACCGCTTCGCCGCGCCGTCCGACAGTCACGGCGAACGCGCGCGGCAACGCTATCGGGTCGGCGGCGCGCGCCAGGAAGCGCAGAACGGCTTTCCGCACGCGCTGCGAGTCGGCCTTCCGGCGCTGCACGCGGCCCGTGCGCGCGGCATCGACGAAAACGCCGCGCGCGTGGACGCGCTGCTCGCGATCATGACCACGCTCGACGACACCTGCCTGCTGCATCGCGCGGGCCTTGCCGGTTTGCAGGCCGGTCAGCGCGGCGCGCAACGCGTGCTCGTCGCGGGCGGCAGCTCGACACCGGCGGGCCGCGTCGCGCTCGCCGCGCTCGAACGCGACTTGCTGGCGCTGAACGCGTCTCCGGGCGGCGCCGCCGATCTGCTCGCCGCCACCCTCTTTCTCGACATGCTGGCGCATCGCGACGCCGGCCGGAGCTGAGCCTCATGGAACATCTGACTTTCGACTATCCGGCGCAACGCGCCGTCACGACCCGCGCGCACGTCGGCGTGGTCGGCTCGGGCGATCTGGAAGTGCTGCTGTCGCCGGCCGCTTCTGCCGGCGGGCCGCTCGGCGCGCACGTGGTGGTGCGCACCAGCGTCGACGGCTACAGCCATATCTGGAAGAGCGTGCTCGACCGCTTCTTCACGCGCTACGACGGCGCGGCCCGGATCGAGATCAACGACTTCGGCGCGACGCCCGGCGTGGTCGCCTTGCGGCTTGCGGAAGCGGTCGAAGCGGCCGAGGAAGGAGGCGCGGTATGAGCACGGCGGTCAATCAACACAGCTCGCATCAGGCCGTGACGCCAGCCGCGCCGCTGCTGCGCGACAGCTTCATCGAAATGCCCGCGCGCGAGCGGGCCCGCGCGCTGCTCGACGCGGGCAGCTTCCGCGAATTGCTGGGACCGTTCGACCGGCTCGAATCGCCGTGGCTGCCAATGCAGGGCATCGTCTGCCAGGCCGACGACGGCTGCGTGATCGCGCGCGGCACGATCGACGGCGAACCGGCGGTGGTCGCCGCGCTCGAATCCGCGTTCCAGGGCGGCAGCATCGGCGAAGTGTCGGGCAGCAAGATCGCCGCCGCGCTCGAACTGGCGCTGCGCGATTGCGAGCGCGGCATGCTCGTGCGCCCGGTCGTGCTGTTCGAGACCGGCGGCGTGCGGCTGCAGGAAGCGAACCTCGGGCTCGCGGTGATCGCAGAGATTCAGGCGGCGATCGTCGCGTTGCGCCGGCATGTGCCGGTGGTCGGCGTGATCGCGGGGATGGTCGGCTGCTTCGGCGGGATGTCGCTGGCGGCCGCGCTGTGCTCGTATCTGGTCATGACTCGCCAGGGGCGGCTCGGCATGAATGGCCCCGAAGTGATCGAGCAGGAAGCCGGTATCGACGAACTCGACGCGAGCGATCGCCGCCGCGTGTGGCAACTGATCGGCGGCGAACAACGGGTCGCGAGCGCGCTCGCGGACCGGCTCGTCGACGACGCCACCAACGCGGTGCGCGATGCCGTGCGGGCCGCGTTCGCACAGGGCGTGCCGGCCGCGCATCGCAGCGAGCAGGTCGACACGTTCCTGCAACGGCTCGCGCAGATCGATCCCGCAAGCGTCACGCCCGCGACGTTGCGCGACGCGTACAACCCGCATGGCCAGCACGCATCGAACGGGGAGCAGGCATGAACGACACGACACTCACGCGCGGCGCGCGCTGGTTCAACGCACTCGCCGGCACGGCTTCGAGCGCGGCGCCGGTGTGGAGCGGCGACGCACCGCTCGGCGGCGAAACCGCACGCTTCATCACGGTCGTGCCCGACCCGGCGAACCGCTTTGCGCGTGCGACCAGCAACGTGGTCGGCCTCGAACAGGGCTGGCTGCTCGCGCGCGCGGTGCGCGACGCGATCGACACCGATGCGCGTGCCGGTGCCTCGGGCACGCGCCGCCCGATCGTCGCGATCGTCGACGTGAAGAGCCAGGCGTACGGCTATCGCGAGGAAATGCTTGGCATCCACCTCGCGTGCGCGGCCGCCGTCGATGCGTATGCGAGCGCGCGCGACGCCGGTCATCCGGTGATCGCGCTGATCGTCGGCCCGGCGATGTCGGGCGCGTTCCTCGCGCACGGCTACCAGGCGAACCGGATCGTCGCGCTCGACGCGCCCGGCACGATGGTTCACGCGATGGGCAAGGAAGCGGCCGCGCGCGTCACGCGCCGCACGGTCGAAGCGCTCGACGAACTCGGCGAGAAGATCGTGCCGATGTCGTATTCGATGGCGTCGTTCGCGAAGCTGGGCCTGCTCGACCGGTTGATCGAAGGCGTCGATGCGGATGCGCCGGATGCCGCGCAGATCGAGCGGGTGCGGACGGTGCTGGCCGAGCAGATTCGCGATGCGCGCGCGGGTGAGCGCAGCCTTGCGCGGCGGCTCGATTCGGATGCGGCGCGACAGACCCGCGCGGCGTCGATCGAGGTGCGGCGGCGGCTCGCCGAACAGTGGGATGCGGTGTGATGCGCGTGTGTGCGGCGCCGCCGTTTGCGGATACGTGCGGTGATTTGCGGGCCGCCGCAACGGAGGAAGCTGCGGGCACCGCCCGGTGGCGCCCGCATGACCTGTTGCACCTGCACTGCCTGCGTTCGTTCGACGGCGAACCCGCATGGGTGCGCGACGCGTTCGCGCGTGCGCGTTATGCGGTGGTTCGGCGCGCGCTTGCTGCCGACGGCTTTATCGCGGTTGGCATGCGCGGCGGCACACGCGCGCAGCGTTACGGCACGTGGGCGCATGCCGACGATATCGTCGATGCGGTGTCGCCCGAAGCGTTGGCGCAGTTGCAACCGTCCGCCGAACGCGCCGAGCTGCCCTGCTTCGCCGCGTTGGCTTCGTTACAGCAGGACGCGCAGGGTCCGCTCGCCAGATTCGTATGGGGTCCTACCGGTAGCGCCGGCTTCGAACTCGCGACCCATCTCCAGACCGTTACCGAAGCCAGCGATCTCGATCTGTTGATCCGCGCGCCGCAGCCGCTTGCGTTGGAGCTTGCGCGCGCATTGCTCGAACAACTGCAAACGGTCGCGACACGTCTCGGCATGCGTATCGATGCGCAACTCGAAACACCCGCAGGCGGCGTCGCGCTGGTCGAATGGGCGGCGGGCAAAGCACGCGTGCTCGCCCGCGCTGCGAGCGGCCCAAGCCTGCTCGCCGATCCGTGGGCCGCTGTCGATACACATGGCGGTACGGCCTGATGCTCGCCCTGTTGTTTCCCGGCCAGGGCGCGCAAAGCGACGGCTTTCTGCATCGCCTGCCGCAGCATCGCGCGGTCAGCGACACGCTGGCGGAAGCGTCCGACACGCTCGGCGTCGACGTGCTGACGCTCGACTCAGCAAACGCATTGAACTCGACCGTCGCCGTGCAGCTGGGGCTGACGATCGCGGGCGTCGCGCTCGCCCGCGCGCTTGCCGACGCAGGCTTGAGCGCGCAGATCAGCGCGGGCCTGTCGGTGGGTGCGTATCCGGCGGCCGTGAGTTGCGGCGCGCTTGCATTCGGCGACGCATTGAAGATGGTGCGGCGACGCGCGCAATTGATGGAAAGCGCGTATCCATCGGGCTATGGTCTCGCGGCGATTGCCGGTCTCAGCGAGCATCAGGTGGACACGCTCGCCGCGCAGCATGCTGAAGCGACACAGCAACGCGTTTATATCGGCAACGTCAATGCGCCGCGCCAGATCGTGATGGCCGGCCCGAACGACGCACTCGATGCGTTTATCGACCGTGCGTTGGCGGCCGGCGCGCGCAAGGCGACGCGTCTCGCGGTCAGCGTGCCTTCGCACTGCGAACTGCTCGCGCAAGCGAGCGACGAATTGCTCGCGTTCTCGCGCGAACTGCCTTTCCAGCGGCCGCACAGCGGCTACATCGGCAATCGCGGCGGACGACCGCTCTATACGGCTGACGCGATCCGCGACGACCTCGCGACCAACATGCGCTACACGGTGCGCTGGTTCGATGCGCTGACCGCGATGCAGGAAATGGGCGCGAGCGTGCTGCTCGAAGCGCCGCCGGGCCAAGTGCTGACCGATATCGCGCGGGAGAACTTTCCGGACACCACCGCGCTCGCGGCGAATACCTTTGCGCCCGGGCAGTTCGACCGCCTCGTGGCGACCGTACGTCGAAGGTTGGAGCGCGACTGACCTGATCCGCGGGCCGCCAACCAGCCGCGGCGGGTGGTGGTTGCTATCGCGGCTGCTATAGGACCATAGGCCCATTTCCAGCCAGTGCGCTTGTGCCATTATGGAAATATGGGCCTCCTTCGCGGGAAGCCGCAACCGGCCAGCTCCGTGGCCGCACCCGTCGCCACGCGCGACAGTCAATGACGAGCGCGGCGCTCGGCGCGACATCATGCGATTTGTTCATACGATGCTGGTCGTGGCAGCTTGCTGTCTCGGCGCATTCGGCGGGCAGACCCGCTGCTGCGCCGCGCAGGCCGCGCCCGCCGCCACGCCGGCGGTTGCCCCGCCGGCCGTGTCGCGCAACGCGCCGCCGGCTCCCTCTTCCGCCGCTTCAGCCGCCGCTTCAGCCGCCGCCCCAGGCGCGCCCCGCCGGCTCGATCTCGCGATTCAGCCGCGCTTCGGCGATTTCGACGCGATGCTCGACCGGCGCGTGATCCGCGTGCTGGTGCCGTACAGCAGGACGCTTTATTTCAACGAACTCGGCCACGAACGCGGCTTGACCGCCGGGCTGATGCGCGACTTCGAGCGTTATCTGAACAAGGTCTATCAGCCCGTGCTCGGCAAACGTCCGCTCACGCTGATCATCATTCCGACTACGCGCGACCAGTTGCTGCCCGCGCTGGTCGCCGGCAAGGGCGATATCGCGGCCGGCAATCTAACCGCCACGGACGCGCGTCTGAAGCAGGTCGATTTCGTCGCGCCGCGCGACCGCACGCCGGTGCGGGAGCTTGTCGTCACCGGGCCGAAGTCCCCCGCGCTCACCACGCTCGACGATCTGAGCGGCAAGACCGTGCACGTTCGCGCGAGCAGCAGCTATTTCGACAGTCTGACCGCGCTGAACGCGCGCTTCAAAAAAGAAGGCAAAGCGCCGGTCAAGCTGGTATTGCTGCCCGATGCGCTCGAAGACGAGGACGCGATGGAAATGCTCAATGTCGGGCTGATCCAGATCCTCGTGGTCGATGACTGGAAGGCGAAGTTCTGGGATCAGGTACTGCCGAACATCGTCGTGCACGACAAGCTCGCGGTGCGCGAAGGCGGCTATATCGGCTGGGCGATCCGCAAGCAAAGTCCGAAACTGCAACAGGCGATCAACGACTTCTATCGCGACTACGTGAAGAAACAGAGCGTCGCGGAAGTGCGCTTGCGCCAGGAGTTGCAGCGGGTCAAACAGATTTCCAACAATGCGGAGTCGGCGGAACTGAAGCGTTTCAGCGACACCGTCGCGCTGTTCGAGAAGTACGGCTCGCAATATCACTTCGATCCGCTGATGCTGGCCGCGCAGGGCTATCAGGAATCGCAGCTGAATCAGAACGCGCGCAGCCACGTCGGCGCGATCGGCATCATGCAGTTGATGCCCGCGACCGGCAAGGAACTCGCGGTCGGCGATATCAAGGTGACCGAAGCGAATATCCACGCGGGTGCGAAATATCTCGACAAGCTGATGGCCCGCTACTTCCCGGACGCGAAGTTCTCCGACACCGACCGCGCGCTGTTCGCGTTCGCGAGCTATAACGCGGGACCTTCGAACATTGCGAAGATGCGCAAGGAAGCGGCCGCGCGCGGACTGTCCGCCGACAAATGGTTCAACAACGTCGAGATCGTGGTCGGCGAGAAGATCGGTATCGAGACGACGACCTACGTGCGCAACATCTACAAGTACTACGCCGCCTATCGACTGATTCAGGATGCCCAGGCCGCGCGGCAGCGCGCGCTGGGGCAAGTGCGCAAATCACAGTGAAACAATGGAGTTCCCATGGCTACCGCCCCGCCGCTCCCGCAGTCGTTGCCCGAAAAGCGCCAGCCGGTCCTCAATACCGTCGACCGCGTGACCGAACTGTGTTTCGGCCTGTTCATGGCGTTGACGTTCGTCGGCGCGGTCAAGGCGGTGGGCGCCGGCGACGACGCCGGCCGCAAGCTGTTTTTCACCGCGCTCGGCTGCAACCTCGCGTGGGGCCTCGCGGACGCGGTGATGTTCATCGTGCGCAATCTGGCCGATCGCGGCCAGCGGCTGACGCTGGCGTCGGCCGTGAAGCGCGACGCGAATCGCGCGAGCGCCGTGCAGACCTTGCGCGATGCGTTGCCGGCGTCGCTGGAACCGCTCGTCGACGATGCGGAACTCGAGCTGATTCGCGCGCGTCTTGCCGCCAGAACCACGCTGCCGCCGCGCGCGCGTTTCATCCGCGAGGACTTCGTCGGCGCGCTCGGGGTGTTCCTGCTGGTCGTCGTCGCGACGTTTCCGGTGGCGCTGCCGTTTCTGCTGATCGGCGATCGCACGGCGGCGCTCGTGATCTCACGCGTGCTGACCCTGCTGATGCTGTTCGTCGCGGGCTTCGCGCTGGGCCGCTATACCGGCGGCGGCGCGCTGAAGACCGGCTTCGTGATGACGCTGCTCGGCATCGCGCTGACGGTCGCAATCATTCTGCTGGGCGGGTGACGCGCACGCGTTCGCGCGAGCGCCGCGCATGCATGCGCAGCACCCATACCCCAGCCCTTACCCAGCCCTTACCCCGCCCTCACCCCGGCGCCCTGCCCAACACCTGGGTATCCGAAGCAGGCGCCGCACTCTCGTGCTGCGGATGCGCGCGCCCCGAGCTCGCCACCGCGCCGGTCCCGCCGGGCCGGCCGACCGACTTCGCATGCCGCTCGATCAGGCGCTGCAGCAGACAGAATGCGCACAGCAGCGCGCCGATCACGATCCGCGTCCACCACGAACTGAGCGTGCCGTCGAACGTGATCAGCGTCTGGATCGTGCCGAGAATGCCGACGCCGAACAGCGAACCGACCACATACCCGACCCCGCCCGTCAGCAGCGTGCCGCCGATCACCGTCGCGGCGATCGCATCGAGTTCCATCCCCTGTCCTTGCAGGCCATAACCGGACAGCACGTAGAACGTGAATACCGCGCCGCCGAGCGCCGAGCAAAAACCGCTCAGCGCATACACGCCGATCCGCGTGTGCGCGACCGGCAGCCCCATCAGCAGCGCGGAGCGCGGATTGCCGCCGACCGCATAGACGTTGCGCCCGAAGCGCGTGAAATGCGCGACGTAGATGGCCGCCGCGAGCGTCGCGAGCGCGATCAGCACGTTCGCCGACACCGAGCCGATGCCGATGTTCAGACGGAACGCCGAGATCCTCTGGAAGGTCGGATCGGTGATCGTGATCGACTGCGTGGTGATCAGAAAACACAGCCCGCGCGCGAAGAACATCCCGGCCAGCGTGACGATGAACGCCTGCAGTTTGAAGAAATGAATCAGCGCGCCCTGCACCGCGCCGAACACGGTGCCCATCAGCAGCACGAGCGGAATGATGACCCACACCGACAGATGCATGTGCTCGGACAGCACCGCTTCGACGATCGTCGTCAGCGCGACCACCGAGCCGACCGACAGATCGATGCCGCCCGACACGATCACGAACGTCATGCCGATCGCGACGATCAGCAGGAACGCGTTATCGACCAGCAGATCGAGCAGCACCTGCCACGAGAAGAAGCCGGTGTACATCACCGAGCCGAAACCGAACAGCGCGCAGAACAGCAGGACCGTCACCGCGATCGGCAGCGTGCGCGGATCGACCACGCGCGCGAGTGCTTCGAGAATGCGCGTCATCGTGCCACCCCGCGATGTTTGACGAGCGATGCGCCGAACGACACCGCGAGCGCGCGGGCCGCCGGCGACTGGATCACGCTGACCGCCAGCACGACGGCCGCCTTCACGACCAGCGTCGCTTCCGGCGGCACGCCGATCGAATAGGTCGTGTACGTGAGCGTCTGAATGATCAGCGCGCCGAGCACGGTGCCGGCGAAGCTGAAACGGCCGCCGAGCAGCGACGTGCCGCCGAGCGTCACCGCGAGAATCGCGTCGAGTTCGAGCAGCAGGCCCGCGTTGTTGCCGTCCGCGCTGCGCACGTTCGAGCTGATCAGGATGCCGGCCAGCGCCGCGGTCAGACCCGAGAACGCGTACACCGCGAACACGATCGCCTTCGAGCGCAGACCGACGAGGCGCGTCGCGACCGGATTCACGCCGATCGCGCGAATGAACAGCCCGAGCGCGGTGCCTTCGATCAGCGCCGCGGTGGCCAGCACCGCGATCGTCGCGATCCACACCGAGCACGGCACGCCGAGCCAGTAGCCGCCGCCGACGAACAGATACGCGGGCGCGCCGATCGGAATGATCTGGCCGGCGGTCAGCAGTTGCGCGATCCCGCGGCCGGCGACCATCAGGATCAGCGTCGCGATGATCGGCTGCATGCCGACGAACGACACCAGCAACCCGTTCCACATGCCGCTCAGCACGCCGACGAGCAGCGCGGCCACCAGCGCCTGCGCGACCAGCGCGCCGCTCGCGACCGGCTGGGTCGCGAGAATCGTCGCGGCCGCCGCGCCGGCGATCGCGACCACCGCGCCGACCGAGATGTCGATACCGCGCGTGGCGATCACGAGCGTCATGCCGATCGCGACCAGCACCAGCGGCGCCGCGCGATTCAGGATGTCGATCGGCGCGCCGAACAGGTGGCCGTCGAGCATCCGCACCGACAGGAAATGCGGATTGACCAGCAGATTGAGCCCGCACAACAGCACGAGCGTGATGCATGGCCACAGCAGCGGACGTTCGGCGCCGTCGCGCGCGACCCAGTTCGATAGCTTCATTCGCCGCTCCCTGCGATCAGGCGGTAGATGTTGTCCTCGTTCGATGCGGTGCCGGCGACCTCGGCGATCTTGCGGCGATCGCGCAGCACCGCGACGCGATGGCTGACGCGCAGCACCTCGCTGATCTCCGACGAAATGAACAGGATCGACAGACCGTTCGCGCACAGCGCGAGCAGCCGGTCCATGATGTCGAACTTCGCGGCGACGTCGATGCCGCGGGTCGGTTCGTCGAGAATCAGCAGTTTCGGATCGGTCGCGAGCCAGCGCGCGAGCAGCGCTTTTTGCTGGTTGCCGCCGGACAGCAGCGCGATCGGCTGCTCGGCGTCGGACGCCTTGATGCCGAGCCGCTCGATCCACGTGTCGGCCAGTTCGCGCGCGCGCTGCCGGCTGATCTTGCGCCACCAGCCGCGCCGCGCCTGCAACGCGAGCATGATGTTTTCGCGGATCGACAGTTCGGCGACGATGCCCTCCTTCTTGCGGTCTTCCGCGCAATAACCGATGCCGTGGCGCACCGCGTCGTGCGGCGAGCGCAGTTTCACCGGCTTGCCGTTCACGAGGATCGTGCCGCTGTCCGCGCGATCCGCGCCGAACAGCAGCCGCGCGGTTTCGGTGCGGCCGGAGCCGAGCAGACCGGCGAGGCCGAGAATCTGGCCCGGCTGCACGTCGAGATCGATCGGCTGCAAGGTGCCGCGCCGGCCGACGCCGCGCAGCTCGATGAACGGTTGACGGCTCGCTGCGTGGGTTGCTTGCGTTGCTTCGGTTGCTTCAGCTTCGGCTGCGTGCTCCGGCAGTTCGTCCGGCAGTTCGTCGGCGGCCTGCTCTTCGTGCGCCGCTTCGCGCAGACGCGCGCTCATGCGCTCGTGGCCGACCATCTTCGCCACCAGCAGATCGGCCGGCAGATCGCGCGCAAGGTATTCGCCTTCGCGCTCGCCGTTGCGCATCACCGTGATGCGGTCGGAGATCGCGTAGGTCTGTTCGAGAAAGTGTGTGACGAACAGGATCGCAATGCCCGATTGCTTAAGATGCCGAAGGATCTTGAACAGCTGCGCGACCTCGCTGTCGTCGAGACTCGAGGTCGGCTCGTCGAGGATCAGTACGCGCGCGTCGACCGACAGCGCCCGCGCGATCGCGACCATCTGCTGGACCGCGATCGGATACGCGTCGAGCGAGCGGGTCACGTCGAGCGATACGTCCAGACGCGCGAGCGCCTCCTGCGCGCGCCGCTTGATGTCGGCCCAGTCGATCGCGCCGAAGCGGCGCGGCTGCCGGCCCGCGAAAATGTTCTCCGCGACCGACAGGTTCGCGCACAGATTCACTTCCTGGTACAGCGTCCGTACGCCGGCCGCTTCGGCCTCCTGCGGCGACGCGAACGCGACCTCCTCGCCGCCGAGCCGGATCGTGCCGCCATCGGGTGCGAACACGCCGGTCAGCACGTTGATAAGGGTCGATTTACCGGCGCCGTTCTGGCCCATCAAGGTATGGACTTCGCCGGGAAAGAGCCGGAAGTCGACGCGTTGCAGCGCCTTGACACCCGGAAAGGTCTTGCTGACGCCGGCCATCTCGAGGATCGGCGCGCGCGTGCCGGCGGCATCCTCGGAGACCGGCGCGCCGGTTGGGCGCGGCGAGCCGCGTTCAGGCTGGCCGGGCTGATTCGGTTCGGAAGCGGAATGGGTCATGGACCTCGCTCGATCTTCTATGCGTGGTTTGGCGGCGGTGCCGGCGGCAGGCCCGTGAAAAGAGACCGCCCGCTGCCGAAGCAGCCCGGGCGGTCAGGCACCACTGGAGAAATCTTATGATCTGCTCGTGCCGCACGCCCGTTGCACGTCTCTATTGCACGTTTCGGTTGCACGTTTATTACGCGCCCGTCGCAACGGTGCGCGGCGCCGGGAACGCGCGCGCGGTGGCGCGGGCTCCGGCTTGCCTCGATAGCGTCAGTACTTGCGCGTCGGCAGAGTCTGCGCGGCCACGCTCATCGGGAATACCGTCTCTTCCGTCAGGATCCGCTTCGGCAGTTGCTTGCCGGCCACCACGTCCTTGACCGCGGACATCAGTTGCGGTCCGAGCAGCGGGCTGCATTCGACGTCGACGTTCATCTTGCCCGCGGCCATCGCCTGGAAGCCGCCCTTGGTCGCGTCGAACGACACCACGATCACGTCCTTGCCCGGATGCATGCCGGCTTCTTCCATCGCCTGGATCGCGCCGAGCGCCATGTCGTCGTTATGCGCGTAGACCACGTTGATCTTGTTGCCGTAGGTCTTGATGAACGCTTCCATCACCTGCTTGCCGCCGGCGAGCGTGAAGTCGCCGCTTTGCGACGCGATGATCTTGAACTTCGGATCGTTTTTGATCACTTCGATCAGACCGGAGTGGCGATCGTTGGCCGGCGCCGAGCCGACCGTGCCTTGCAGTTCGGCGATATTGACCGGGCCTTTGTCGTTCTTGTAGTGATCTTCGAGCCACTTGCCGCCGCGCCGGCCTTCTTCGAGGAAGTCAGAGCCGATCATCGTCACGTACAGCGACGTATCTTTCACGTCGATGTTGCGGTCGGTCAGGATCACCGGAATGTTGGCGGCTTTCGCTTCACGCAGCACCGGCTCCCAGCCCGATTCGACCACCGGCGAGAATGCGATCACGTCGACCTTCTGCGCGATATACGAGCGAATCGCCTTGATCTGGTTTTCCTGTTTCTGCTGCGCATCGGAGAATTTGAGCTTGATCTTGGCGTCCGCCGCCGCCGACTTCACCGACTCGGTATTCGCAGTGCGCCATGCGCTTTCCGCGCCGACCTGCGCAAAACCCAGCGTGATCTGTTTGTCCTCGGCGTGCGCGCCGGGCGCGCCCAACGTCAGCATTCCAAAACTCGCGGAAAGTGCAAGCGCGCCCAGCGCGCGGCACGCGGCACGTCGTGTATTCGCCATGACTGTCTCCTTAATCGTTGTTGTGTCGCGACCCCGTCACCTGCCCAGCCCTCGTGGCCCTCATGGTGCGTGGATCGTGATGTAGCGTACTGTGCGACGCGTTACCCGTCCAATCATATGATTCGCGCCGTCGATATCAATTTTGGTATGGCGCGCGGGGGTGCGCTGGTTGATGGTCGGAAAGTTTGGGAATGCGGCGGGGACCGCGGTTGAGAACGCGTCGGGATTTATCCGGGCTGACGCGGCGTGACCCACCGGAACGTCAGATTGATGCGCTCGCCGCTCACGCGCGGCTGTTTCGGCACGCGATGGCGCCATTCGGCCTGGGTATCGCCCTTCATCACCAGCAAGCTGCCGCCCTTCAGCGAAAACGACTGCACGACGCCGGTCTTGTTGTGGCGCAGGTCGAAGGTACGCGCGACGCCCAGACTCACCGACGCGATCACCGGCTGCCGGCCGAGTTCGGGTTCGCGATCCGCGTGCCAGCCCATGCTGTCGGCGCCGCTGCGGTAACGATTGAGCAGCACGCTGTTAAAACGCGCGCCGCTGGTCGCTTCGGCGGCGGCTTTGAGTTCGGCGACAGCGGGCGTCCACGGTTCGGGAACGTTGCGAATGCCCGAGTAGATATAGACCGCGTCGGGCTCGCCTTGCCACGCGGTCAGACGCGGCAGCGCGACCCGGCCGGCGGGCGTGCCCATCGTGTCCTGACGCCATTGCACCTCGTCGATCAGCCGCGCGAGCATCCGCTCGGCCGGGGCCGGCGCGAGCCAGTCGGGATACCAGTCGACGTCGGGCGCCGGCAGGTCGTTGAATAGATCGGTCATCGGAATGCTCAATACGAGCGGACGAGTAGTAACCCTGGCTATTATGGCGGCAATGGCCGGCCCGCCAAAGCGCCGTGCCGCGCGGTCGATCGACTCCGCGTTGCCGCGTTTTTCCTGGGGTTCCTTACCATTCTTTCACGGACCACGTTCATGACTCTTTCCGATCAGGCGCTTGCCCAACTCTTTCGCGACGCACGCACCCACAACGGCTGGCAGAACAAACCGGTCGACGACGCGTTGCTCAAGCAGCTCACCGAACTCGTGCTGCTCGGCCCGACCTCGGCCAATTCGAGCCCGGGCCGCTTCGTGTTCGTGAAGACGCCCGAGGGCAAGGAAAAACTGCGTCCGGCGTTGTCGGCCGGCAATCTCGAGAAAACGATGGCCGCGCCGGTTACGGTGATCGTCGGGATGGACATGGCGTTTTATGAGCAGTTGCCGAAGCTGTTTCCGCATGCGGACGCGCGCAGCTGGTTCGCCGGCAACGAGCGCGCGATCGCCGATACCGCGTTTCGCAATTCGACGCTGCAAGGCGGTTATCTGATTCTCGCCGCCCGCGCGCTCGGTCTCGACACCGGGCCGATGTCCGGCTTCGACGCGCAGAAGGTCGATGCGGCGTTCTTCGCCGGCACGACCGTGAAGTCGAACTTCCTGATCAACCTCGGTTATGGCGATGCGTCGAAGCTGTTTCCGCGCAGCCCGCGTTTTTCATTCGACGAGGCGGCGCGCATTGTTTGATGAATGAGTTAAGCGCGTGATGCGACGCGTGATGCGACGCGCGGCACGGGCTCGCGGCGCGGGTTGCATGGCGCGGGCCTCGTGTTGACCCGTTTCGTGTGACCGCGCTTTGGGTTGCGTAAGGTGAAGTCAGGTCAGGTCAGCACCGCGATATAAAACACCACCGTGCCGATCAACGCGCCGATGAAGCAGAATCCCTCTTCGCCGTCGTCGCCATTCGAGCGCAGCCATGCCCCGACCGCCCCGAATAGTCCGGCAATGCCGAGTGCCACGCAAACCATCACCACGTCGAATAGCGCGCTCTTGCCGAGTTCGGAGAAGTCGATATCGCGCACGCCGACATATAGTGCAATCGCCATCAGCGAAATGCCGACGAGCGGCAGCATCACGTGACTGCCCTCGTACCCGACGTGATGGACATGATGAACGTGATGCGCATCGTGCGCATGGCGCCAGTGGCGATCCGATTTGAGCAGCTTCATGTGTGCCTCCCGCCGCCTGTCTCTGTGCCGGCGATAGAACCAGTCGCAACCGAACCGCGCGGCTCCCACCGCGACGCATCCCGCCGTGGCTTCGCAGGACTGCCGCGCTGGCCGCGAAATCTGCTGGTTGGTTCAAGCATAGTCCACGCACAATACAATTCAAAGCCCATTTAATTCGCTTGCATAGGCATTGAAATGTTTGCCGCGAGGTCCTGCAAAACTATCGGCGAGCAGTTGTTGCGCCCGAGGGTGTAAGCGCAGTCGCGCACGGCTTTTTGCACCCGCCGAAGTGCTCGTCGACCTGGTCAGGAACGCGCGCGTTGCAGTGCGAGGGCGCGATTTTTGCGTCGCCTGCAAGGGCCTGAACATGCCGGTAGAATGACTCGCCGCAGGCGTCCGGCTGCTTTTTCCGGGGTTGCCATTCGTTACGCTGCCGATCGTTACGCTGCCGATATGTCAGACCGTATTGGTCAGCGCAATACGCGCCTCGTACTCAGCGGCTGCTCACCGCACGAGGCGCCGTCGTCGACGCCGGCCTTCGGTCCCTTCCCGTCCCGATCTTCTCTATGCGCCGTTCATCGTTTCTTACCCGCATCATTCTGATTGGCATCGTGCTGCATATCTATGTCGGCTTGCGCCTGCTGCCCGACATGCCGATCGCCGCGACCGGCCGCTTGCTGTGCGTGCTGTGGCTGCTGCTGTCGATCCTCGTGATTCCGCTCGGCATGATGGCGCGCAGCATCAAGCGTCAGCCGCTCGGCGACCGGATCGCGTGGGTCGGCTTGCTGGCGATGGGTTTCTTTTCGTCGCTGCTGGTGCTGACATTCGCGCGCGATCTCGTGCTCGCCTCGCTGCTGACGATCGATGCGATCTGGCCGAACACGCTCGCGATCGCGCATTGGCGCACCGGTTCGGCGGCGGCGGTGCCGCTCGCCGCGCTGCTGACGACGCTGATCGGCCTCGTCAATGCGCGGCGTCGCGCGCGCGTCGTGACGATCGACGTGCCGATCGACGATCTGCCCGCCGCGCTCGACGGCTTCACGATCGTGCAGATCACCGATATTCACGTCGGCCCGACGATCAAGAGCCGCTACGTCGATGCGATCGTCGACGCGGTCAATCGCCTGCAGCCGGACCTGATCGCGGTGACCGGCGACGTGGTCGACGGCAGCGTCGCGAAACTGAGCCGGCATACGCAGCCATTGTCGCGGCTTAGCGCACGGCACGGCGCGTTTCTGGTGACCGGCAATCACGAGTACTACTCGGGCGCGAACTCGTGGATCGCCGAATTCCGCCGGCTCGGTCTGCAAGTACTGCTGAACCAGCACGTAGTCGTCGATCATGACGGGGCTCGCGCGGTGATCGCCGGCGTCACCGACTACTCCGCCGGCCATCACGACCCCGCGCATCGCAGCGACCCGGTCGCGGCACTCGCGGGCGCGCCCGGCGACGTACTGATCAAGGTACTGCTCGCCCACCAGCCGCGTTCGGCCGAAGCGGCGGCGGCAGCGGGCTTCACGTTGCAGTTGTCGGGGCATACGCACGGCGGCCAGTTCTTTCCGTGGAATTTCTTCGTGCGGCTGCAGCAACCGTTCACCGCCGGTCTCGCGCGACTCAATGGACTGTGGGTCTATACGAGCCGGGGGACCGGTTATTGGGGACCGCCGAAGCGGCTGGGCGCACCGTCGGAAATCACGCGCGTACGGCTGGTGCCGGGGCTGGCGCAGGGTGCAGCCGAATGAAATATTCGCAGTCCGTTTTAATTTCGAGTGTCGATCCCGCGAGTCGGCCCTGCGGCGCGGCTTGACGAACCTTTACACAGCCGCCTAAAATTCGCGCACTTCTTTTAACCGGAATCACGATCTTGGACAGTAGCAGTTGTAGCCGCCGAGTATCGATTTGCCCGCTCGCCTGAGCGGCAGGTTTCCGCGTCAGTCCGTTCGTTCTGTCGCCGTCCTGCCCTCGGGCTCGATGGCGCACGTCGCTCTCGCCTCATTTACGTTTTTCATTCACGTGTCGTACTGCCAGTGAAGCAGCGCGTGGCGCACTGCCATGCCGATGCCGCACGCGTCGAACCCGCGCGCCTGATGCGCCACCTGATGCGCCGCCGGGTTCGCGTCCGCGCGCCGCATCGCGCGTGAGCGCGCATGTTCGTCCGTTCGGTCAACGAAAGATCGTGGACGACCTGACGCTGTCATGCGAAGGAAGCACACTGCAACGGCACGAGCGCCAACCTTTCTGAACGATGACACTCGAACTCTTCCTGCGGCTTCTGACCGCTTTCGCCTGTGGCGTGGCCATCGGCCTCGAACGGCAGATGCGCCAGCGCAATGCCGGCTTGCGCACGATCACGCTCGTCGCGAGCGGCTCGTGCCTGTTCGTCACGCTCGGCGTGCTGACCGGCAACGGCGTCTCCGGCGTGACCCAGATCGCCGCCTATGTGGTGTTCGGCGTCGGCTTTCTTGGCGGCGGCGTAATCATGCGCGACAAAGGCTCGATCCAGGGGATCAACACCGCGGCGACACTGTGGTGCTCGGCGGCGGTCGGCGTATTGAGCGGCGCCGGACATTACGGGCCCGCGATCGCGGGCACCGTGATCGTTCTGTTGGCCAATACCGTGCTGCGCGAAGTGAGCCGGATGATCAATGCGACGCCGGTTTCGAACGCCGATCTCGTGCGCGAATACGTGCTGACGATCGTGTGCCGCGAAGCCGATGAGGTTCACATTCGTACGGCAATCTCGAACTCGATGTATTCGGCGCCTCTGTCGTTTCAAAGCCTGACGAGCGAGGACGTCGACGGCGATCCCGGGCGTATGCGCGTCGCCGCGACGCTGAAGCTGCATCCGAAGTATCAATCGAAGCTCGAGCAGATGGCGAGCCGCCTGAGCATGGAGAAAAGCGTATCGAGCGTCAGTTGGAGCGCGCGCGAAGCCGAACCGACGCCCGAGTGAAGCCTCGGGTGCACGGCCGCTTTATTCGCGGCACATCGTCTACACTTAGCTGGCAGCAGATTTAGACAATGTTAATTCCGTGTCCTCAACATGGACTGTCCCATAACCTTCGACTAAGCTCTATCACCGTGATTTTTTCACATACAACTACGGAGTCTCGAACATGGAACACGGCATCATTGCATGGCTTATCATCGGCGCGATCGCCGGTTGGCTCGCCGGTGTGCTGGTCAAGGGCGGCGGCTTCGGCCTGATTGTCGACATCATCGTCGGGATTGTCGGCGCGTTCATCGGCGGATGGCTTGCCGGCGTACTGCATATTTCGCTCGGCAGCGGCTGGATCGGCTCGATCATTACCGCATTGATCGGCGCGGTGATTCTGCTGTTTATTATCCGGCTCGTGCGACGAGGTTCTTAAGCACCGCTTTCAAACATTCAATAAAAAAAAGAAGCGCCAGCCGGCTCGTGCCGCTGGCGCTTCTTTCTTTTTGCAGACAGCTTTTCTTTCCGTTCGATTACAGATCAGGCCGGCAGCATGGAACCCGTATCGCGCAGGCGCCGATGCCATGCGAATACCTGGTCGAGACAATGCGGCGTCTGGCCGCCCCACTGCAATGCATCGCGATAGTAGTCGCGCAGTTGATCGCGATATAGCGGATGCACGCAACGCTCGATAATCAGCTGCGCGCGTTCGCGCGGCGCGAGTCCGCGCAGATCGGCGAGACCCTGCTCGGTGACCACCACATCGACATCGTGTTCGTTGTGATCGCAATGCGGGACCATCGGCACGATGCTCGAAATGCGGCCGTCTTTCGCAATCGACTTGGTCGCGAAGATCGCGCACGACGCGTTGCGCGCAAAATCGCCGGAGCCGCCGATGCCGTTCATCATGTGCGTGCCGCCCACGTGCGTCGAATTCACGTTGCCGTAGATGTCGAATTCGAGCGCGGTATTCAGCGCGATCAGACCGAGTCGCCGGATCACTTCCGGATGATTGCTGACTTCCTGCGGACGCAGCACCAGCCGGTCGCGATAGCGTTCGAGTTCGCCGAATACCTGCGCCTGGCGCGTCGCCGACAGCGTGATCGATGCGCCGGAAGCGAAGCTGACCTTGCCGGCATCCATCAGATCGAAGGTCGAATCCTGTAGGACTTCGGAATATATTTCGAACACGTCGAACGGCGAATCGACGAAACCGGCCAGCACCGCGTTCGCGATCGTGCCGATCCCCGCCTGCAACGGCGGCAACCGCTTCGGCATACGGCCGTGCGAGACTTCGTGCTGAAAAAATTCGATCAGATGACCGGCGATCGCAGCGGTTTCCTCGTCCGCCGGCAGCACCGTGGACGAACTGTCGGGCATGTCGGTGATAACGATCGCGGCGATTTTTTCGGGCGCAATCTCGATGGCCGGCGTGCCGACGCGGTCCTGCGGGCGCATGATCGACAGCGGCTCGCGATGCGGCCGGCGGCCCGGAATCCAGATATCGTGCAGACCCTCGAGCGCGAGCGGCTGCGCGAGATTGATTTCGACGATGACCTTCTCGGCGAGAATCGCGAAGCTCGCCGAATTGCCGACCGAAGTGGTCGGCACGATGCCGCCAGTTTCGGTGATCGCCGCCGCTTCGATGATCGCGACGTCGAGCTTGCCGAGCTGGTTGGCTCGCAGCATTTCGACGGTCTCGGACAGATGCTGATCGACGAACATCACTTCGCCGCGATTGATCGCGTCGCGCAGCGTCTTGTCCACCTGAAACGGCAGACGGCGCGCGAGCACATGGGCTTCGGTCAGCATGCGGTCGACGTCGTGGCCAAGCGACGCACCGGTCATCAACGTGATGCGCAGCGGCTCGCGCTGCTGGCGTGCGCGCTCGGCAAGCGCGACCGGCACCGCCTTCGCGTCGCCCGCGCGCGTAAAGCCGCTTGCGCCAACGCGCATGCCATCCTGAATCAGAAGCGCCGCGTCGGCGGCCGTGGTGATTTTTTCGCGCAGCGCGGCGCAACGAATGCGGTCTTCGTACATGAAACGGGTCTCTCCATAGTCACCAGCTCCGTCTCTGGCGCGCACGTCTGCGGTGTGCTTGGTTCACCAGGCGGGTGCCGCACCCGCTGCGGCGTCTCGATCGGACGGCGTCGCAGGCAGGTGTTGGGTCGCGAGACAGGGTTCGCGACAGAGTTTGCGCGTCAGCAAGGCATCGATCAAACACCAGCCCGCATGTCGCGCGATACAGCGGACGGCGCGCTAGCTGCCGAAGTAGATATTGCAGAAGCTCATCGGGCCAACGCACTCTTCGGCTTTGGCTTTCGGTGCCAATGCGCGGCTTTTGGACACCGCGTTATTGGCGCGCGGGGTTGCTGCTTGCGCAACCTGTTGCGGCGCTTCTGCCGGCGCCGTTTGCGCATAGGCAGCGGCGGTAGCGGACAACGAACAGGCAATCAGAACCATCTTCAACACTTTCATCACTTTCTCCAGGACTTACGACTACTGCTGTGAAGCAGTGATGAAACTATATGACCGTCACCTGCACGGATAAATGGGGTCGGCCGGAAGGGATTCTTCCATCTGGCGGAAAGATCGCCGCCCCGCTCAGCGCCGGTTGAACGGCGCGTCGCGGTCGAGCAACGCGGTCCGGATGAAGTGCAGACAGCTGAGGATGCGCTGCAGGTCGTGACGCCTGTCGCGCTCCGCATGCACCGTTTGCAGGACGTCCTGCGCGAGCCACGACGCCGCGCGCACGGAGATCAGTGCGCGTTCGAGCGCGCGTGGTTCGGGGTGCTCGAACAGGTGCGCGAGATCGTCGCAGGTATCGGCGAGCACGTTACGCCAGCGCGGCTCTAGCGCGTCCACATACAGCGCGCGCGCCGCTTCGTTGCGCAGGTCGATGACCGCGTGGCCGACTTCGATCGTCGCCAGCATCCAGCGCAATGCCTCGCGCCGGCGCCGCGAACGGTGCGTCAACAGCATCCGCAGCTGCGAAGTCAGATCGTGCGTGCTCGACTGGAATCGCTGATTGAGGCCCGGCAAGTCGTCCTTGCACGCGCAAACCGCCTGAGCACGCAGATCGCCCATGATCTGCCCGGTCAGCCAGCGCATGTCCGCGGGAAACACCACCGCGAAGGCCAGCGCCGCGAGCAGCATCGCCGCGGTCAACGCGATACCGTTGTTGATCAGCAGATCGGGGGCGTAGCTGACGACGTTGTCGGGGCCGGCGAGCAGACAGAAGAACACCGAGAAGCCGATCCCGTAGCCGGCCGCGCCGCGTCGCGTCGCGATGAACGCACCGCACGCGAGCACCGGTGCGAGCACCGCGCAAAGCAGTGGGAAGCCGTCGATATTCGGATACACGTAGCACATGAACAGATAGCCGGTCACGGTCGCGCCTACCGCGCCGATTGCCATCTGCACGGCCATTTTCGTCGAGTTCGGCGCGGTCGAGGTCAACGCGCAAACCAGCGTCGCGCCGATTACCGCAAGTCCGCCGCTCGGCCAGTTGGTTGCGATCCAGAACGATCCGGCGATCCCGATCACGACCGCCGAGCGCACGAACGCGAACAGTACGACGAAGTTATTGGTCCGGCTTATATGGTGACTTTTGTGCGCGTGACGCGCTTCAGCATGCCGCCAGCGCTCCGATTTTCGCCACGATAACGACGCATAGGTATCCGAATAATTGATCCATTCTCCGACGAAGCGATACAACAACTCCGCTGCGGTATCGAAGTCCGCCCGGGATTCGGCCGATGCGGTTTCAAGGGGGCGCTTCGATTCGCGCATGCGGCGCGGCAGGTTCGCCTGGAACAGACGCAGATCGGCGGCTACGCGCGAAGCGTCGACGGCCTCCGGTGACCTGGCTGCCAACAGCGCGGCCAGTTCGTCGAAGTACGGTGCGATTGCCTCGAGTATCGACGCCTGATGGTTCGCTCGCAAACGCTTGAGCAACTGATGCAGCGCATGCAGCCGCGCGCAGGCATCCATGAACTCGCTGTTTAGCCGCGCCAGATGCTGGCCGCGCGAGCGCAACGCCGGATCCTCGAAGGCGACGAACGTGCGCGTCGCTTCGAAGCCCGCGATTTCATCGACGAGATCCGCGAAGCGCCGCTCGAACTGATGACGCTCGAACCCGCGGGCGAGCACCTCGGCGGCGAACGAAGTAAAATTCGCGTACCGGATCTGGAGAGTACGCCGGAGTGCGAGACTCGAGCGCTGCGGCAGGATCAACGCGCTGACCGCACTCGAACACACGATTCCGACCGCCACCTCCGCCGCGCGCGTGAGCGCAGCGAGGAATAGTCCCTGCGGCGCCATTACGTTCGGAATGCCGATCAATGCGGCGGTATAACCCGCGAGCACGAAGCCGTACCATCTGAAATGCCGATACCGCACCGCCGCAGCAATACACGCGCTCACCCACACGATCATGCCGAGCATATACAGTTCGGGCTGCTGGACGAAGAGTCCGCCGAGCAGCAGCGCGGCGACCGTGCCGACTGCCGTGCCGAAAATCCGGTAGAAGCTCTTTGCCAGCACCATCGCGCTGAACGGTTGCATCAGCACGAACACGGTGGTCATGGCGATGCGCGGCTGGGGCAGATCGAACAGCATCGCGACGCCCAGCGCGAGCAGCCCCGCAGTCACCGTTTTCAGCAGATGCAGCCAGGTCAGACCGTCGGTGTTCGCCCAGTCGCGCACGGACTGTTCGAGCACGGACCGGCTGAATCGTTGCTGCGTGAGGCCGCGCGCCCGAAAAAATCCGGCCGACCGCTTGATCGCATGATCGTGTTTCATCTGAAGACAGTGCGCCCCGCCTGGTCGCTGAAAGAGCCACCGGCCGGAACTGCGCAAGCCAATGGAGAGGCGCCGATTGTAGGAGTCCGCGATACGCGCATTAAGCCGATGCGCGCAGAACATATGTTCCAGAAAGGACAACAATAGCTTTCCGCGACAGGCGGACAATATGGCCTTGGTCAGGAAATAGAAGGTTTGATGGACACGCTACAAAACATGCGCGTATTTGTGCGCGTAGTCGAAGCCGGCAGCTTCACCGCTGCCGCGCAGTCACTCAATTCCACGACCGGCGCGATGTCGCGCGCGGTTTCGGAACTCGAAGCGCATCTGCGCACCCGCCTGCTGAATCGCTCGACGCGCCGGCTGGCCCTCACCACCGCTGGCGAGCGCTATCTGAAACGGTCGCAACAGATTCTCGCAGACGTCGATATCGCCGAAGAAGAAGCCAGTTGCGCGCACGAACGCCCGGTCGGCGCCTTGCGCATGCATAGCTTTGCGAGCATCGGGCAGCACTATGTGCTGCCGGCCATTTCGCGGTATCGCACGCTCTATCCCGAAGTGACAGTGGAACTGACGTTGTCGCAACGCATGCCCGACCTGTTCGAGGGCAGCGCTGATGTCGCCGTGATCGGCGCGTCGACGTTGCCGAACTCGGAGCTAGTGTCGTTTCATCTGGGCACGACGTTCAGCATCCTGTGCGCATCGCCAGCGTATATCCGGACGCACGGCGCGCCGCAAAAGCCCGCGGACCTCGCGCGCCATGAATGTCTGATCCTGCACACGCCGGCATTTCCGCCGCACGAATGGACACTCGAGGGTCCAAACGGCAGCGAGCTGATGGAAGTGGACGGGCCGGTGCACGTCAACATCGCCGAGTCCCTGGTGATGGCAATTCGCGAAGGAATGGGAATCGGCATGGTGCCGCTGTACGCAGCCATTTCCGGATTACGCGATGGCACGCTGGTGCGTGTGCTACCGGAATATACGCTGCAGAAAATGAATATTTACGCGCTTTATCCATCGCGCAAGTTCATCGACGCGAAGACGCGGACGTGGGTGGAATTTCTGCGCACGCACTTGCCAAAAGTCATCGCTCGCGATGAGGCATTGCTTGCCGAGATTGGCCACATCGATTCGGTGGATAGCCATTTACCCGTTGATGCCACCGGAAGCGCGGATCCTGCTGCGTAAGCAGGCGTTCTTGATCGACATGATTTGTTTGTGCGCACGCTAGGTGCGCACAAACAATATCGGTTGAAACGATTCTTTAGCGATCGCCTGAAACAGCCGCGTAAACGCCAGAACCCCGGTTCTCTTTCGGAGACACCGGGGTTCTGGACATACTGCATGAGGAGCCTGACGATTACCTACTTTCACACGGGCAATCCGCACTATCATCGGCGTAGAGTCGTTTCACGGTCCTGTTCGGGATGGGAAGGGGTGGGACCGACTCGCTATGGTCAT
>NZ_JAJITD010000018.1 GCF_020880815.1 Paraburkholderia sejongensis | reverse complement strand
CATGCCTGATGACCATAGCGAGTCGGTCCCACCCCTTCCCATCCCGAACAGGACCGTGAAACGACTCTACGCCGATGATAGTGCGGATTGCCCGTGTGAAAGTAGGTAATCGTCAGGCTCCTTCTTCAAACAAAAACCCACCGCTCGCGGTGGGTTTTTGCGTTTACCAAAGGTGTAGGAATCACCTACATATAAATGAGAACGTTGGGTTTGGAACGGTCAAGCAGCCCTTGACAAAAAGATGTTGTTCCCCCATAATCGTCAGTTCTCTGCGGAGGGGTGCCCGAGTGGCTAAAGGGGGCAGACTGTAAATCTGTTGGCTTACGCCTACGTTGGTTCGAATCCAACCTCCTCCACCAGAATGCAAGCTGTAGCAGTTGTTGGGAATCCATGACCTTGCGGGTGTAGCTCAATGGTAGAGCAGAAGCCTTCCAAGCTTACGACGAGGGTTCGATTCCCTTCACCCGCTCCAGCAACATAGAAGTAGCGCCCATGTGGCTCAGTGGTAGAGCACTCCCTTGGTAAGGGAGAGGTCGGCAGTTCGATCCTGCCCATGGGCACCAGAAGTACTCGGTGATTGTTTGCGCCCAGCGCAACGTACGGAAAATCCTCTTAGGAGTCGAAAATGGCCAAGGGTAAGTTTGAGCGGACCAAGCCGCACGTGAACGTGGGCACGATCGGTCACGTTGACCACGGCAAGACCACGCTGACGGCAGCGATCACGACGGTTCTGACGCAGAAGTTCGGCGGCGAAGCGAAGGCATACGACCAGATCGACGCGGCGCCGGAAGAAAAGGCACGTGGTATCACGATCAACACCGCGCACGTCGAGTACGAAACGGCTAACCGCCACTACGCGCACGTTGACTGCCCGGGCCACGCCGACTACGTGAAGAACATGATCACGGGTGCAGCGCAGATGGACGGCGCAATCCTGGTGTGCTCGGCAGCAGACGGCCCGATGCCGCAAACGCGTGAGCACATCCTGCTGGCGCGTCAGGTTGGCGTTCCGTACATCATCGTGTTCCTGAACAAGTGCGACATGGTGGACGACGCTGAACTGCTGGAGCTGGTCGAGATGGAAGTTCGCGAACTTCTGTCGAAGTACGACTTCCCGGGCGACGACACGCCGATCATCAAGGGTTCGGCCAAGCTGGCGCTGGAAGGCGACAAGGGCGAACTGGGTGAAGTGGCGATCATGAACCTGGCCGACGCGCTGGACACGTACATCCCGACGCCGGAACGCGCGATCGACGGTTCGTTCCTGATGCCGGTGGAAGACGTGTTCTCGATCTCGGGTCGCGGCACGGTGGTGACGGGTCGCGTTGAGCGCGGCATCATCAAGGTCGGCGAAGAAATCGAAATCGTCGGTATCAAGGCGACGGTGAAGACGACCTGCACGGGCGTGGAAATGTTCCGCAAGCTGCTCGACCAGGGTCAGGCAGGCGACAACGTTGGTATCCTGCTGCGCGGCACGAAGCGTGAAGACGTGGAGCGTGGCCAGGTTCTGGCGAAGCCGGGTTCGATCAACCCGCACACGCACTTCACGGCTGAAGTGTACGTGCTGAGCAAGGACGAAGGCGGCCGCCACACGCCGTTCTTCAACAACTACCGTCCGCAGTTCTACTTCCGTACGACGGACGTGACGGGCTCGATCGAGCTGCCGAAGGACAAGGAAATGGTAATGCCGGGCGACAACGTGTCAATCACGGTTAAGCTGATCAACCCGATCGCGATGGAAGAAGGTCTGCGCTTCGCAATTCGCGAAGGCGGTCGTACGGTCGGCGCTGGTGTCGTCGCCAAGATCATCGAGTAACGCCAGAAAGTTCTCGGTAATCGGTTGTATGGGGTTGGCGATGCCGCCAACCCCAAATGGTTTAGGGGTATAGCTCAACTGGCAGAGCGTCGGTCTCCAAAACCGAAGGTTGGGGGTTCGATTCCCTCTGCCCCTGCCAACTATCGCGTCGTAGTGACGCTTCGTAAGGTGTTATGGCGAATCCTTCCGTCGAAACTGTAAATGCATCTGGCGATAAGTTGATGTTGATCGCAGGTGTGTTGCTGGTCTTGGCCGGGTTCGTGGGGTTCTTCTGGCTGAATGGCCAGGAATGGTACATCCGCGGAGCCGCCTTGGCTGTTGGTGCGATCGCGGGTGTTGCAGTCGGTCTGCTCTCGGCGCCTGGCAAGGGTTTTATCGCTTTCGCCAAAGACTCATACAAGGAAGTTCGTAAGGTTGTTTGGCCTACTCGCAAAGAGGCAACCCAAACAACGCTCGTAGTGTTCGGCTTCGTTGTGGTGATGGCAATCTTTCTCTGGATCAGTGATAAATCCATTGAATGGGCGATTTTCTCGGTGATTCTGGGTTGGAAATGATATGAGCGATACTCCGGCATCCCCGAGTGGTAAACGTTGGTACGTGGTGCACGCCTACTCCGGTATGGAGAAGAGCGTGCAACGAGCGCTTCAGGAGCGCATCGAGCGTGCCGGCATGCAGGATCAATTTGGTCAGATCCTCGTTCCGACCGAAGAGGTTGTCGAGGTGAAGGGCGGTCACAAATCGGTGACTGAACGTCGTTTCTTTCCGGGCTACGTGCTGGTGGAAATGGAGATGACGGACGAAACGTGGCACCTCGTGAAGAACACGGCAAAGGTGACCGGTTTTGTCGGCGGGGCGCGCAATCGCCCGAGCCCGATTTCCCCGCGGGAAGTCGAAAAAATCATGTCGCAGATGCAGGAAGGCGTGGAGAAGCCGCGTCCCAAGACCCTGTTCGAAGTAGGCGAGATGGTGCGGGTCAAGGAAGGCCCGTTCACTGATTTCAACGGTAGCGTCGAAGAAGTGAACTACGAAAAGTCGCGAGTCCGTGTTTCCGTTACAATCTTCGGCCGCGCAACGCCGGTCGAGCTGGAATTCGGCCAGGTCGAAAAGTTGTAATCCAGAATTTTACGGAACGCACCGCTTGGTGCGTTCCGTATTTCGCGCTTACGGTCCGCGTAATGGCCGTTGAGGAGCGTCACTAGCCACATGTTCGGCGAACGCGCGCTACTACTCACCGAACGTCCGCTTGCAACGCAAGCGACGTTTCAAAGAGGTTCTCAAGATGGCAAAGAAAATCATCGGCTTTATCAAGCTGCAGATTCCTGCAGGTAAAGCCAACCCGTCGCCGCCGGTCGGCCCGGCACTGGGCCAGCGTGGCCTGAACATCATGGAGTTCTGCAAGGCGTTCAACGCGCAGACTCAAGCTCTGGAACCGGGTCTGCCGATTCCGGTCGTGATCACGGCATTCGCGGACAAGAGCTTCACGTTCGTTCTGAAGACGCCGCCGGCTACGGTTCTGATCAAGAAGGCAGCGAAGATCGACAAGGGTTCGAGCAAGCCGCATACCGACAAGGTCGGCAAGATCACCCGCGCTCAAGCGGAAGATATCGCCAAGACCAAGATGCCCGATCTGACGGCTGCTGATCTGGACGCAGCGGTTCGTACGATCGCTGGTAGCGCCCGCTCGATGGGCATCACCGTGGAGGGCGTGTAAATGGCTAAGCTTTCGAAGCGTCTGCAAGCATTTGCAGCCAAGGTTGATCGTCAGAAGCTGTACCCGCTCGAAGACGCTCTGTCGCTCGTGAAGGAATGCGCAAGCGCGAAGTTCGACGAGTCGATCGACGTCGCAGTGCAACTCGGCATCGACGCGAAAAAGTCGGACCAGGTCGTTCGCGGCTCGGTCGTGCTGCCCGCTGGTACCGGTAAGTCGGTCCGCGTCGCTGTGTTCGCACAGGGCGAAAAGGCTGAGCAGGCTCGCGCAGCTGGCGCAGAAGTCGTCGGTATGGAAGACCTGGCTGAACAAGTCAAGGCCGGCAATCTCGATTTCGACATCGTGATCGCTTCACCGGACACGATGCGTATCGTCGGTACGCTCGGCCAGATCCTCGGCCCGCGCGGCCTGATGCCGAACCCGAAGGTCGGTACGGTTACGCCGGACGTCGCGACCGCGGTCAAGAACGCCAAGGCTGGTCAGGTGCAATTCCGTGTCGACAAGGCCGGTATCATCCACGCGACCATCGGCCGTGCTTCGTTCGAACCGGCAGCTCTGCGCAGCAACCTGAGCGCGCTGATCGAAGCGCTGCAAAAGGCCAAGCCGGCAACCAGCAAGGGCGTGTACCTGCGTAAGGTTGCTCTGTCGAGCACGATGGGTGTTGGCGTTCGCGTCGACCAGACGTCGATCGCTGCACAGTAATGAATTTTGCCGCGCCGGCGCGAGCCGGGGCGGCTTTATGGGCTTTGGGCGGTTGCGAGGTGGCAGTCTGCATCGCGCAACCGGTTGTCAAAGACCGTTGGCGGGCACGCAGCAGGCAGGCGAGTCCTTAATGTAAAGCCAACGCAGATGGCGAACCCGAAAAGGTTTTGTAGTGATGAAACTGTTGGATGCTCGCAGCGATGCGGGTGTCGGGCGGTCGAAATACTCCTGACTGGTCGGACGCCGTTATTGAACGCGGTACACAAGGCGCACGCCGCGTGTATCGAATCTGGAGGTTAACCGTGCCACTTAACAAAGAAAGCAAGCAGGCCGTTGTCGCTGAGGTTTCCGCGCAAGTCGCGAAAGCCCAGACCATCGTTCTGGCTGAGTATCGTGGGATCACGGTTGGCGATCTGACCAAGCTGCGCGCGAAAGCGCGTGAGCAACAGGTTTACCTTCGCGTGTTGAAGAACACGCTGGCGCGTCGCGCTGTCGAAGGTACCCCGTTTGCTCCTCTGGCAGAGCAGATGACCGGCCCGCTGATCTACGGCATCTCGGAAGATGCAATTGCCGCCGCTAAAGTCGTCAACGACTTCGGCAAGGGCAATGACAAGTTGATCATCAAGGCAGGTTCCTACGAAGGCAAGGTGATGGACAAAGCTGGCGTGCAAGCGCTGGCAAACATCCCGAGCCGCGAAGAACTGCTCTCCAAGCTGCTGTTCGTTATGCAAGCTCCTGTTTCCGGCTTCGCGCGTGCTCTGGCCGCGCTGGCGGAAAAGAAGCAAGGCGAAGAAACCGCTGCGTAATGTACATCGGCCGAGCGTAATTGATCGCTGGCTGTATCCGAATTCAATTTAGGAGTGTTTCAAATGGCAATCGCAAAAGAAGACATCCTCGAAGCCGTTGGCTCGATGTCGGTTCTGGAACTGAACGAACTGGTCAAGGCGTTCGAAGAGAAGTTTGGCGTGTCGGCAGCTGCTGTTGCAGTGGCAGGCCCGGCAGGCGGCGGCGCTGCTGCTGCTGCTGAAGAGCAGACCGAATTCACGGTCGTTCTGGCTGAAACGGGTTCGAACAAGGTTGCAGTCATTAAGGCTGTTCGCGAACTGACGGGTCTCGGCCTGAAGGAAGCGAAGGACCTGGTTGACGGCGCACCGAAGCCCGTCAAGGAAGCGGTGCCCAAGGCTGCTGCTGAAGAAGCGAAGAAGAAGCTGGAAGAAGCCGGCGCGAAGGTTGAAGTCAAGTAAGTTTCAACGCGCTGTGCGAAGGCTGGCGGTTTTTCACCGCCGGCCTTTTTGTGCTTTGTGGGGGCTGCGTTTTTGCGGGTGTTAGCCGGCAAGAACGTCGCCCCAGAAGCCAAAGAAAATCGTCAGTCGGCAAGTTTGACCGGCGTTTCTCTTTGTCTTCTGAAGCGACTGCAGAAGGCAAGTTTGGTCGGGTAGCGGGCAACACAGGCATCCGCTGCCGTCAGCCAGCGGTTGGTAGAGGCCAACCACCAAGCTTCTAGGCTCGTTCAAGCCATCGGACGGCCATCGGGTCTCAGTCGGTGAACACTCGGGTTGTCTCATCAAGGTATCCTGCCTCGACAACTATGCCCGCCGTGATTCGGAGATCGTATGCAATATTCCTTCACCGAGAAGAAGCGTATTCGCAAGAGTTTTGCGAAACGCCCCATCGTTCACCAAGTACCTTTCCTGCTGGCTACCCAGCTTGAATCATTCAGCACGTTTCTGCAAGCAGACACGTCGTCCACGCAACGCAAGCCGGAAGGCCTGCAGGCTGCGTTTTCCTCAGTTTTCCCGATCGTTTCGCACAACGGCTTCGCTCGTCTCGAGTTCGTCAGCTACATGCTGTCGCCGCCGGCATTCAACATCAAGGAATGCCAGCAGCGCGGTCTGACGTACTGCTCGGCACTGCGCGCGAAAGTGCGTCTGGTGCTGCTCGACAAGGAATCGCCGAGCAAGCCGGTCGTCAAGGAAGTGAAGGAACAGGAAGTGTACATGGGTGAAATTCCGCTCATGACGCCGACCGGTTCGTTCGTCATCAACGGCACGGAACGTGTGATCGTTTCGCAGCTGCACCGTTCGCCGGGCGTGTTCTTCGAACACGACAAGGGTAAGACGCACAGCTCGGGCAAGCTCCTGTTCTCGGCTCGTATCATTCCTTACCGCGGTTCGTGGCTCGATTTCGAGTTCGACCCGAAGGACGTGCTGTACTTCCGTGTCGACCGTCGCCGCAAGATGCCGGTCACGATCCTGCTGAAGGCAATCGGCCTGACGCCGGAACAGATCCTCGCAAACTTCTTCGTGTTCGACAATTTCACGCTGATGCCGGAAGGCGCGCAGATGGAATTCGTGCCGGAGCGTCTGCGTGGTGAAGTCGCGCGTTTCGACATCACGGACCGCGACGGTAACGTGATCGTCCAGAAGGACAAGCGGATCAACGCGAAGCACATTCGCGACCTCGACAACGCGAAGACCAAGTTCATCTCGGTACCGGAAGACTATCTGCTCGGCCGCGTGCTTGCGAAGAACGTGATCGACGGCGATACCGGTGAAGTCATCGCGAACGCGAACGACGAAATCACCGAAACGGTCCTCGACAAGCTGCGCGAAGCGAAGATCAAGGATATCCAGACGCTCTACACGAACGATCTGGACCAGGGTCCGTACATCTCGTCGACGTTGCGTATCGACGAAACTGCCGACAAGATGGCCGCGCGCATCGCGATCTACCGCATGATGCGTCCGGGCGAACCGCCGACCGAAGAAGCGGTCGAGGCGCTGTTCAACCGTCTGTTCTACAGCGAAGAAGCGTACGACCTGTCGAAGGTGGGTCGTATGAAGTTCAACCGCCGTGTCGGCCGTGACGAGATCGTCGGCCCGATGACGCTGCTGGACGACGACATCCTCGCGACCATCAAGATCCTCGTCGAGCTGCGCAACGGTAAGGGCGAAGTGGACGATATCGACCACCTCGGCAACCGTCGTGTGCGTTGCGTCGGCGAACTCGCGGAAAATCAGTTCCGCGCGGGTCTCGTGCGCGTCGAGCGAGCAGTGAAGGAACGCCTCGGCCAGGCCGAAAGCGAAAACCTGATGCCGCACGACCTGATCAACTCGAAGCCGATTTCGTCGGCGATTCGGGAGTTCTTCGGTTCGTCGCAGCTGTCGCAGTTCATGGACCAGACCAATCCGCTGTCGGAAATCACGCACAAGCGCCGTGTTTCCGCACTCGGCCCGGGCGGTCTGACGCGTGAACGCGCAGGCTTCGAAGTCCGCGACGTGCACCCGACCCACTACGGCCGCGTGTGCCCGATCGAAACGCCTGAAGGTCCGAACATCGGTCTGATCAACTCGCTCGCTCTCTACGCGCACCTGAACGAATACGGCTTCCTCGAGACGCCGTATCGGAAGGTTGTGGACGGCAAGGTGACCGACCAGATCGACTACCTGTCGGCGATCGAAGAAGGCCGTTACGTGATCGCTCAGGCGAACGCGGCGGTGGCCGACGACGGCACGCTGACCGACGAACTCGTGTCGTCGCGTGAAGCGGGTGAAACGCTGATGGTCACGCCGGACCGCATCCAGTACATGGACGTGGCGCCGTCGCAGATCGTGTCGGTGGCGGCATCGCTGATTCCGTTCCTCGAGCACGACGACGCGAACCGTGCGTTGATGGGCTCGAACATGCAGCGTCAGGCTGTGCCGTGTCTGCGCCCGGAGAAGCCGGTCGTCGGTACGGGTATCGAGCGCACCGTGGCGGTCGACTCGGGTACGACGGTTCAGGCACTGCGTGGCGGTGTGGTCGACTACGTCGACGCGGGCCGTATCGTGATTCGTGTGAACGACGACGAAGCGGTCGCGGGTGAAGTCGGTGTCGACATCTACAACCTGATCAAGTACACGCGTTCGAACCAGAACACGAACATCAACCAGCGTCCGATCGTGAAGATGGGCGACAAGGTTGCTCGTGGCGACGTGCTGGCTGACGGCGCATCGACCGATCTGGGCGAGCTCGCGCTCGGCCAGAACATGCTGATCGCGTTCATGCCGTGGAACGGCTACAACTTCGAAGACTCGATCCTGATCTCGGAGAAGGTTGTTGCGGACGACCGTTACACGTCGATCCACATCGAAGAACTGAACGTCGTCGCTCGCGACACGAAGCTCGGACCGGAAGAAATCACGCGCGACATCTCGAACCTCGCTGAAGTGCAGCTTGGCCGTCTCGACGAGTCGGGCATCGTGTACATCGGCGCGGAAGTCGAAGCTGGCGACGTGCTGGTCGGCAAGGTCACGCCGAAGGGCGAAACCCAGCTGACGCCGGAAGAAAAGCTGCTGCGCGCGATCTTCGGTGAGAAGGCTTCGGACGTGAAGGACACGTCGCTGCGCGTGCCGTCCGGCATGAGCGGTACCGTGATCGACGTGCAGGTGTTCACGCGTGAAGGCATCCAGCGCGACAAGCGCGCGCAACAGATCATCGACGATGAACTGAAGCGCTATCGCCTCGACCTGAACGACCAGCTGCGCATCGTGGAAGGCGACGCGTTCCAGCGTCTGGCACGTATGCTCGACGGCAAGGTCGCGAACGGCGGTCCGAAGAAGCTCGCGAAGGGCACCAAGATCGAACAGGCTTACCTCGCCGATCTGGATCACTACCACTGGTTCGACATCCGCCTCGCGGACGAAGAAGCAGCGGCGCAGCTCGAAGCGATCAAGAACTCGATCGAAGAGAAGCGTCACCAGTTCGATCTGGCCTTCGAAGAGAAGCGCAAGAAGCTCACGCAAGGCGACGAACTGCCGCCGGGCGTGCTGAAGATGGTCAAGGTCTACCTGGCTGTGAAGCGTCGTCTGCAGCCTGGCGACAAGATGGCAGGCCGTCACGGTAACAAGGGTGTGGTGTCGAAGATCGTGCCGATCGAAGACATGCCGTACATGGCCGACGGCCGTCCGGCCGACGTCGTACTGAATCCGCTCGGCGTGCCGTCGCGGATGAACGTGGGTCAGGTTCTCGAAGTGCATCTGGGTTGGGCCGCGAAGGGTCTCGGCTGGCGTATCGGCGAAATGCTGCAGCGTCAGGCGAAGATTGCCGAAGTGCGTGAATTCCTGACCAAGATCTACAACGAGTCGGGCCGCGCGGAAGAGCTGGACAGCTTCAGCGACGAGGAAATCCTCGAACTGGCGAAGAACCTGCGCGAAGGCGTGCCGTTCGCAACGCCGGTGTTCGACGGTGCGACGGAAGAAGAAATGTCGCGCGCGCTGGATCTGGCATTCCCGGACGACATCGCGACGAACCTCGGCATGACGCCGTCGAAGAATCAGGTGCGTCTGTACGACGGCCGCACGGGCGAGATGTTCGAACGTACGGTGACGGTCGGCTACATGCACTACCTGAAGCTGCACCACCTGGTCGACGACAAGATGCACGCGCGTTCCACGGGTCCGTACTCGCTCGTTACGCAGCAGCCGTTGGGCGGTAAGGCTCAGTTCGGTGGCCAGCGTTTCGGTGAGATGGAAGTGTGGGCACTCGAGGCATATGGCGCATCGTACGTGCTGCAGGAAATGCTGACGGTGAAGTCGGACGACGTGACGGGCCGGACCAAGGTTTACGAGAACCTGGTCAAGGGCGATCACGTGATCGATGCCGGCATGCCTGAGTCGTTCAACGTGTTGGTGAAGGAAATCCGGTCGCTGGGTATCGACATCGACCTGGACCGGAACTAATCGGACTACTGGAGAGAAGCGATGAAAGCTTTGCTCGATCTATTCAAGCAAGTCCAACAACCTGAAGTTTTTGATGCGATCAAGATCGGTCTGGCCTCGCCGGACAAGATCCGTTCGTGGTCGTTCGGTGAAGTGAAGAAGCCGGAAACCATCAACTACCGGACGTTCAAGCCGGAGCGTGATGGTCTGTTCTGCGCGAAGATCTTCGGGCCGATCAAGGACTACGAATGCCTGTGCGGTAAGTACAAGCGTCTGAAGCACCGCGGCGTGATCTGCGAGAAGTGCGGCGTCGAAGTGACGCTCGCCAAGGTCCGCCGTGAGCGCATGGGCCACATCGAGCTCGCCTCGCCGGTCGCGCACATCTGGTTCCTGAAGTCGCTGCCGTCGCGTCTGGGCATGGTGCTCGACATGACGCTGCGCGACATCGAGCGCGTGCTGTACTTCGAGGCATACGTGGTGATCGATCCGGGCATGACGCCGCTGAAAGCGCGGCAGATCATGACCGAAGAGGATTACTACAACAAGGTCGAGGAATACGGCGACGAATTCCGTGCCGAAATGGGCGCGGAAGGTATTCGCGAACTGCTGCGCGCGATCAACATCGACGAGCAGGTCGAACTGCTGCGCACGGAACTGAAGAACACCGGTTCGGAAGCGAAGATCAAGAAGTACGCGAAGCGCCTGAAGGTGCTCGAGGCATTCCAGCGTTCGGGCATCAAGCCGGACTGGATGGTCCTCGAAGTGCTGCCGGTGCTGCCGCCGGAACTGCGTCCGCTGGTGCCGCTGGACGGCGGCCGTTTCGCGACGTCGGACCTGAACGACCTGTATCGCCGCGTGATCAACCGTAACAACCGGTTGAAGCGTCTGCTCGAGCTGAAGGCGCCTGAAATCATCGTCCGCAACGAAAAGCGGATGCTGCAGGAAGCCGTCGACTCGCTGCTCGACAACGGCCGTCGCGGTAAGGCGATGACCGGCGCGAACAAGCGTCCGCTGAAGTCGCTCGCCGACATGATCAAGGGTAAGGGCGGTCGCTTCCGTCAGAACCTGTTGGGTAAGCGCGTCGACTACTCGGGCCGTTCGGTGATCGTGGTCGGCCCGACGCTGAAGCTGCATCAGTGCGGTCTGCCGAAGCTGATGGCGCTCGAGCTGTTCAAGCCGTTCATCTTCAACAAGCTCGAAGTGATGGGTGTCGCTACCACCATCAAGGCTGCGAAGAAGGAAGTCGAGAACCAGACGCCGGTGGTGTGGGACATCCTCGAAGAGGTGATCCGCGAACATCCGGTCATGCTCAACCGTGCGCCGACGCTGCACCGTCTCGGTATCCAGGCGTTCGAGCCGGTGCTGATCGAAGGTAAGGCAATCCAGCTGCACCCGCTCGTTTGCGCGGCGTTCAACGCCGACTTCGACGGTGACCAGATGGCTGTTCACGTGCCGCTGTCGCTCGAAGCGCAGATGGAAGCGCGCACGCTGATGCTGGCGTCGAACAACGTGCTGTTCCCGGCTAACGGCGATCCGTCGATCGTGCCGTCGCAGGATATCGTGCTCGGTCTGTACTACGCGACCCGCGAAGCAGTGAACGGCAAGGGCGAAGGCCTGACGTTCACGGGCGTGTCGGAAGTGCTGCGCGCGTATGAGAACAAGGAAGTCGAGCTCGCCTCGCGCGTCAACGTGCGGATCACCGAAATGGTCCACAACGAAGACAAGTCGGAAGGCGCGCCGGCGTTCGTGCCGAAGATCACGCTGTACGCAACCACGGTCGGCCGCTCGATCCTGTCGGAAATTCTGCCGCCGGGTCTGCCGTTCTCGGTGCTGAACAAGCCGCTGAAGAAGAAGGAAATCTCGCGTCTGATCAACACCGCATTCCGCAAGTGCGGTCTGCGTGAGACGGTGATTTTCGCCGACCAGCTGATGCAGTCGGGCTTCCGTCTGGCAACCCGCGCTGGTATCTCGATCTGCGTCGACGACATGCTCGTGCCGCCGCAGAAGGAAACCATCGTCGGCGACGCCGCGAAGAAGGTGAAGGAATACGACCGTCAGTACATGTCGGGTCTCGTCACCGCGCAGGAACGCTACAACAACGTGGTCGACATCTGGTCGGCGACGTCGGAAGCGGTCGGCAAGGCCATGATGGAACAGCTGTCGACGGAGCCGGTCACGGACCGCGACGGCAACCAGACGCGTCAGGAGTCGTTCAACTCCATCTACATGATGGCCGACTCGGGTGCTCGTGGTTCCGCGGTTCAGATCCGTCAGCTGGCCGGTATGCGCGGCCTGATGGCGAAGCCGGACGGCTCGATCATCGAGACGCCGATTACGGCGAACTTCCGCGAAGGTCTGAACGTGTTGCAGTACTTCATCTCGACCCACGGTGCACGTAAGGGTCTGGCTGATACGGCACTGAAGACCGCGAACTCGGGTTACCTGACTCGTCGTCTGGTCGACGTGACGCAGGATCTGGTCGTCGTCGAGGATGATTGCGGCACGTCGAACGGCGTGGCGATGAAGGCGCTCGTCGAAGGCGGTGAAGTCGTCGAAGCGCTGCGTGACCGGATTCTGGGTCGCGTGGCCGTGGCTGACGTCGTCAACCCCGAATCGCAGGAAACGCTGTTCGAAGCGGGCACGCTGCTCGACGAAGACGCGGTCGAAGACATCGAGCGCCTCGGCATCGACGAAGTGCGCGTGCGTACGCCGCTGACTTGCGAAACGCGCTACGGTCTGTGCGCGGCCTGCTACGGTCGCGACCTCGGCCGCGGCTCGCTGGTCAACGTCGGCGAAGCAGTCGGCGTGATCGCGGCGCAGTCGATCGGTGAACCGGGCACGCAGCTGACGATGCGTACGTTCCACATCGGTGGTGCGGCATCGCGTGCGGCAGTGGCCTCGTCGGTCGAAGCGAAGTCGAACGGTACGGTGCGTTTCACGTCGACGATGCGTTACGTGACGAATGCGAAGGGCGAGCAGATCGTCATCTCGCGTTCGGGCGAAGCGATGATCACCGACGATCACGGCCGCGAGCGCGAGCGTCACAAGGTGCCGTACGGCGCGACGCTGCTGCAGCTCGACGGTGCGCAGATCAAGGCCGGTACTCAGCTGGCCACGTGGGATCCGATGACGCGTCCGATCATCACCGAGTACGGCGGTACGGTGAAGTTCGAAAACGTCGAGGAAGGCGTGACCGTTGCGAAGCAGATCGACGATGTCACGGGTCTGTCCACGCTGGTCGTGATCGACGTGAAGCGTCGCGGTTCGCAAGCGTCGAAGACGGTGCGTCCGCAGGTCAAGCTGCTCGATGCGAACGGCGAAGAAGTCAAGATCCCGAACACCGAGCACTCGGTGCAGATCGGCTTCCAGGTCGGCGCTCTGATCACCGTGAAGGACGGTCAGCAGGTGCAGGTCGGTGAAGTGCTCGCACGTATCCCGACCGAATCGCAGAAGACGCGTGACATTACCGGCGGTCTGCCGCGCGTGGCGGAACTGTTCGAAGCACGTTCGCCGAAGGACGCGGGTATCCTGGCGGAAGTCACGGGTACGACGTCGTTCGGTAAGGACACGAAGGGCAAGCAGCGTCTCGTTATCACGGACCTCGAGGGCAATCAGCACGAGTTCCTGATCGCGAAGGAAAAGCAGGTTCTGGTGCACGATGGTCAGGTCGTCAACAAGGGCGAAATGATCGTCGACGGACCGGCGGATCCGCACGACATCCTGCGTTTGCAGGGCGTCGAGGCGCTGTCGCGCTACATCGTGGACGAAGTGCAGGACGTGTATCGTCTGCAGGGCGTGAAGATCAACGACAAGCACATCGAAGTGATCGTGCGTCAGATGCTGCGCCGCGTGCAGATTTCGGACAACGGCGATACGCGCTTCATCCCGGGCGAACAGGTCGAGCGGTCGGATATGCTCGATGAGAACGACCGTATGATCGCGGAAGACAAGCGTCCGGCAACGTACGAAAACGTGCTGCTCGGTATCACGAAGGCGTCGCTGTCGACCGATTCGTTCATCTCCGCGGCGTCGTTCCAGGAAACGACCCGCGTGCTGACCGAAGCGGCGATCATGGGCAAGCGCGACGACCTGCGTGGCCTGAAGGAAAACGTGATCGTCGGCCGTCTGATTCCGGCCGGTACGGGTCTCGCGTTCCACAAGGCGCGCAAGAGCAAGGAAATGGCCGACCGCGAGCGTTTCGATCAGATCGCAGCGGAAGAGTCGTTCGAATTCGGTACGCCGGAAGCCCCGGCTGCCGAACAGCAGCACTCGGGCGAATAAGTCCAGCGGCGGCGCCAGCCGCCTCGGCTTAGCCGCCTCGCAAAGCCGCCCAGTTTCGACTGGGCGGCTTTTTTTATGCGCGTTTTTGCGCCGCTGCATCGATGCGGCGCGCCGGCGACGCGCTCAAGCTGTCTAGTCCGGATGGCCAACGTTGTCGTAAAGCGAAGGCGCAACGCGAATGCGTTGGTAAAATTCGTGTCACTGCCTTAAAGCCGCGTCGCTCGCCGCCTCCCAAATTCATGTCCCGTCCGCTCGAAATCCTCAACGAAGTCTTCGGTTATCCCGCGTTCAGAGGGCAGCAGGGCGAAATTGTCGAGCACGTCGCCGACGGCGGCGATTGCCTCGTGTTGATGCCAACCGGCGGCGGCAAATCGCTGTGCTATCAGATTCCGTCGCTGGTGCGGCGCGAACGCGGCTTCGGCGCCGGCATCGTGGTGTCGCCGCTGATCGCGCTGATGCAGGACCAGGTGGCCGCGCTGACCGAAGTCGGCGTGCGCGCCGCGTATCTGAACTCGACGCTGTCGAGCGCGGAAGCGATGGCCACCGAGCGCGCGCTGCGCGACGGCGATATCGATCTGCTGTATGTCGCGCCCGAGCGGCTGATGACGCCGCGCTTCCAGGAACTGCTCGAACGCACCCGCATCGGTCTGTTCGCGATCGACGAAGCGCACTGCGTGTCGCAATGGGGCCACGATTTCCGCCCCGAATACATCCAGCTGTCGGTGCTGCACGAGCGCTTTCCAAACGTGCCGCGGATCGCACTCACGGCGACCGCGGACGCGATCACGCGCGACGAAATCATTCAACGTCTCGCGCTCGAAGACGCGCGCGTGTTCGTGTCGAGCTTCGACCGGCCGAATATCCGCTACCGGATCGCCGAAAAAGACAATGCGCGCGCGCAGCTGCTCGACTTCATCCGCGCCGAGCATACGAGGCCGGACGGCACGACCGACGCCGGCGTCGTCTATTGCCTGTCGCGCCGCAAGGTCGAGGAAACGGCCGAGTGGCTGAAGGAAAAGGGCATGCGCGCGCTGCCTTATCACGCCGGCATGGAATTCGAGGTGCGTCAGAAGCACCAGGAGATGTTCCAGCGCGAGGAAGGCATCGTCATGTGCGCGACGATCGCGTTCGGGATGGGGATCGACAAGCCGGACGTGCGCTTCGTCGCCCATCTGGATCTGCCGAAGAGCGTCGAAGGTTATTACCAGGAAACCGGCCGCGCGGGGCGCGACGGGATGCCGTCGAATGCGTGGATGGCCTATGGGCTCGGCGACGTCGTGCAGCAGCGCAAGATGATCGACGAGTCCGAAGCCGACGAAGCGCATAAGCGCGTGCAGACCGGCAAGCTCGACGCGCTGCTCGGGCTGTGCGAAACGGCGACGTGCCGCCGCGTGCGCCTGCTTGCCTATTTCGGCGAGAGCAGCCAGCCGTGTGGCAACTGCGACAACTGCCTCGAGCCGCCGCCGACGTGGGACGCGACGCGCGAGGCGCAGATGGCGCTGTCGTGCGTGTTCCGCGCGCAGCGGGCGAGCGGCTTTCACTTCGGCGCCGGCCATCTGATCGACATACTGCGGGGCAATCGCAGCGAAAAGATCCTGCAGCGCGGCCACGAGAAGCTCACCACCTTCGGTATCGGTGCGGCGCTCGGCGAGGCGGAGTGGCGCGCGGTGTTCCGCCAGCTCGTCGCGTTCGGCTATCTGACGGTCGACCACGAGGGTTTCGGCTCGCTGGTGCTGACCGAGGCGAGCAAGCCGGTGCTGAAGGGCGAGCAGCAGGTGACGATGCGCCGCTATGTGAAACCGACCCGCACGCGCCAGTCGTCCGGCCGCACGAGCGAGCGCGCCGATCCGACCATCGGCATGGGTCCGCGCGAGCGCGCCCGCTGGGAGCGTTTGCGCATGTGGCGCACCGAAACCGCAAAGAGCGATGGCGTGCCGGCCTACGTGATCTTCCACGACGCGACGCTGGCGGAAATTGCCCGTCTCGGCCCCGATTCGATCGACGATCTGCGCGGCGTGCCGGGCATGGGCGCGCGTAAACTCGACCGTTTCGGCTACGAACTCCTCCACGTTGTAGCCGCTGACTGACCTCGCCGCGCCTGTCCGAGCCGATCCACAGGGGTGCGAAATATCGCAACCTGTTGACTCCCTTAGTGTTTTCGGAATATTATGCTAGGTTCCGGTTCTTGGAATGCCTTCGCGCGGGTTTACTTCGCGTGCGAGCAGGCCGCCCGGAAGTTCGATGCGCAGGCGTTTCCGCTTTGCCCGGAAACAGATGCGTCGATTTTGTTCAATTTCAGGAATAAACAATGCCAACCATCAATCAACTGGTTCGCAAAGGCCGCACGTCGGAAACGACGAAGAGCAAGAGCCCGGCTTTGCAGGACTGCCCCCAGCGTCGCGGCGTGTGCACCCGTGTGTACACCACGACGCCGAAGAAGCCGAACTCGGCACTCCGTAAGGTTGCCAAGGTTCGTCTGACGAATGGCTTCGAAGTCATTTCGTACATCGGTGGTGAAGGCCACAACCTGCAGGAACACTCGGTCGTGCTGATTCGCGGCGGCCGTGTGAAGGACTTGCCGGGTGTGCGTTACCACATGGTTCGCGGCTCGCTGGATACCCAGGGCGTCAAGGATCGCAAGCAGGCTCGCTCGAAGTACGGCGCGAAGCGTGCCAAGGCTGGCAAGTAATTAGCCGGTCGGTCGTAGTTTCAGGTCGCCTGCAAAGGCGGTAATGGCGATGGTGCCGGAAGTGCCGGTGCTATCGAGTAAGTGGTCACCCGACCAGGCTGGTTAGTCTTACGGATGAATCGGGTTAGTTGGTGACCGCGGGGCCGTGAGTGGCTCCAACTGAAAAAGTAAAGGAAGAAACATGCCGCGTCGTCGCGAAGTCCCCAAGCGGGAAGTGTTGCCGGATCCGAAGTTCGGTAACGTTGATGTAGCAAAGTTCATGAACGTGCTGATGCTCTCCGGCAAGAAGTCGGTTGCCGAGCGTATCGTGTACGGCGCTTTCGAACAGATCCAGACCAAGGGTGGCAAGGACCCGCTGGAAGTGTTCACGGTGGCGCTCAACAACGTCAAGCCGGTGGTGGAAGTGAAGAGCCGCCGCGTTGGTGGTGCGAACTATCAGGTTCCGGTCGAAGTGCGCCCGTCGCGTCGTATGGCATTGGCGATGCGTTGGCTGCGTGAAGCCGCGAAGAAGCGCAGCGAGAAGTCGATGGCCCTGCGTCTGGCAGGTGAACTCTCCGAAGCGGCCGAAGGCCGTGGCGGCGCGATGAAGAAGCGCGACGAAGTTCACCGGATGGCAGAAGCCAACAAGGCGTTCTCGCACTTCCGTTTCTAAGCTACCCGACCCCGGGTTTAGCGGAAAAACGGAAAGAAATTCCGGGCGGGTGCGCTTCAACAGCGCCTCGCCCGTTTGTGTTACAGCGCGATGGGTACATCTCGCATCGCGTTATCCCAATAGAGGATCAAAGTGGCTCGCAAGACTCCTATCGAGCGCTACCGTAACATCGGTATTAGCGCTCACATCGACGCCGGCAAAACGACGACGACCGAGCGCATTCTGTTCTACACCGGCGTGAACCACAAGATTGGTGAAGTTCACGACGGCGCTGCCACCATGGACTGGATGGAGCAGGAACAGGAACGCGGCATCACCATCACTTCCGCTGCTACGACGGCATTCTGGAAGGGTATGGCTGGCGACCGCGCCGAGCACCGCATCAACATCATCGACACCCCGGGTCACGTCGACTTCACGATTGAAGTCGAGCGCTCGATGCGCGTGCTCGACGGTGCATGCATGGTCTACTGCGCAGTGGGCGGCGTGCAGCCCCAGTCGGAAACCGTGTGGCGCCAGGCTAACAAGTACAAGGTTCCCCGTCTCGCGTTCATCAACAAGATGGACCGTACCGGCGCGAACTTCTTCAAGGTTTACGACCAGCTCAAGCTGCGTCTGAAGGCGAACCCGGTTCCCGTCGTCGTGCCGATCGGCGCGGAAGAGAACTTCACGGGCGTCGTCGACCTGCTGAAGATGAAGGCGATCATTTGGGACGACGCGTCCCAGGGTACCAAGTTCTCGTACGAAGACATCCCGGCGGAACTCGTCGACTCGTGCAACGAATGGCGCGAGAAGATGGTCGAAGCTGCGGCTGAATCGAGCGAAGACTTGATGAACAAGTACCTCGAAGAAGGCGAGCTGACCGAAGCGGAAATCATCAAGGGTCTGCGCGACCGTACGATCGCTTGCGAAATCCAGCCGATGCTGTGCGGTACCGCGTTCAAGAACAAGGGCGTGCAGCGCATGCTGGACGCGGTTCTGGACTTCCTGCCGTCGCCGATCGACATTCCCCCGGTCACGGGCGAACTCGAAAACGGTGAGAAGGGCGAGCGCCGTGCATCCGACGACGAAAAGTTCTCGGCACTGGCATTCAAGATCATGACCGACCCGTTCGTCGGCCAGCTGATCTTCTTCCGTGTGTACTCGGGCGTCGTCAATTCGGGCGACACGGTGCTGAACGCGACCAAGGACAAGAAGGAACGTCTCGGCCGTATTCTGCAGATGCACGCGAACCAGCGCGAAGAAATCAAGGAAGTGCGCGCGGGCGACATCGCTGCGGCAGTTGGCCTGAAGGAAGCAACCACGGGCGACACGCTGTGCGATCCGCAAAACCCGATCGTGCTCGAACGCATGATTTTCCCGGAGCCGGTGATTTCGCAGGCTGTTGAGCCGAAGACGAAGCCCGACCAGGAAAAGATGGGTCTGGCGCTGAACCGTCTGGCACAGGAAGATCCGTCGTTCCGCGTTCAAACGGACGAAGAATCGGGCCAAACCATCATTTCGGGCATGGGCGAGCTCCACCTTGAAATTCTGGTTGACCGTATGAAGCGCGAATTCGGCGTGGAAGCAACGGTCGGCAAGCCGCAGGTTGCTTACCGCGAAACGATTCGTGGCAAGGCGGAAGACGTCGACGGCAAGTTCGTCAAGCAGTCGGGTGGTCGCGGCCAGTACGGTCACGCGGTCATTACGCTCGAGCCGAACGAGCAGGGCAAGGGCTACGAGTTCCTCGACGAGATCAAGGGCGGTGTGATTCCGCGTGAATACATCCCGGCAGTCGACAAGGGTATCCAGGAAACGCTGAAGGCAGGCGTGCTGGCAGGCTTCCCGGTCGTTGACGTGAAGGTTCACCTGACGTTCGGTTCGTACCACGACGTCGACTCGAACGAAAACGCGTTCCGCATGGCCGGTTCGATGGCGTTCAAGGAAGCAATGCGCAAGGCAAACCCGGTCATCCTCGAACCGATGATGGCTGTGGAAGTCGAAACGCCGGAAGACTACATGGGCAACGTGATGGGCGACCTGTCGGGCCGTCGCGGTATCGTCCAGGGCATGGACGACATGGTTGGCGGCGGCAAGATCGTTCGCGCCGAAGTGCCGCTGTCGGAAATGTTCGGCTACTCGACCTCGCTGCGTTCGCTGACCCAGGGTCGCGCCACGTACACGATGGAGTTCAAGCACTACGCTGAAGCTCCGCGCAACGTGTCGGAAGCGATCATCAACGCGAAGTCGAAGTAAGCGCGCGACAACGTCATTCAACGATTAACTTTCTGAAAGAAGAGAAACATGGCTAAAGGTAAATTCGAACGGACCAAGCCGCACGTGAACGTGGGCACGATCGGTCACGTTGACCACGGCAAGACCACGCTGACGGCAGCGATCACGACGGTTCTGACGCAGAAGTTCGGCGGCGAAGCGAAGGCATACGACCAGATCGACGCGGCGCCGGAAGAAAAGGCACGTGGTATCACGATCAACACCGCGCACGTCGAGTACGAAACGGCTAACCGCCACTACGCGCACGTTGACTGCCCGGGCCACGCCGACTACGTGAAGAACATGATCACGGGTGCAGCGCAGATGGACGGCGCAATCCTGGTGTGCTCGGCAGCAGACGGCCCGATGCCGCAAACGCGTGAGCACATCCTGCTGGCGCGTCAGGTTGGCGTTCCGTACATCATCGTGTTCCTGAACAAGTGCGACATGGTGGACGACGCTGAACTGCTGGAGCTGGTCGAGATGGAAGTTCGCGAACTTCTGTCGAAGTACGACTTCCCGGGCGACGACACGCCGATCATCAAGGGTTCGGCCAAGCTGGCGCTGGAAGGCGACAAGGGCGAACTGGGTGAAGTGGCGATCATGAACCTGGCCGACGCGCTGGACACGTACATCCCGACGCCGGAACGCGCGATCGACGGTTCGTTCCTGATGCCGGTGGAAGACGTGTTCTCGATCTCGGGTCGCGGCACGGTGGTGACGGGTCGCGTTGAGCGCGGCATCATCAAGGTCGGCGAAGAAATCGAAATCGTCGGTATCAAGGCGACGGTGAAGACGACCTGCACGGGCGTGGAAATGTTCCGCAAGCTGCTCGACCAGGGTCAGGCAGGCGACAACGTTGGTATCCTGCTGCGCGGCACGAAGCGTGAAGACGTGGAGCGTGGCCAGGTTCTGGCGAAGCCGGGTTCGATCAACCCGCACACGCACTTCACGGCTGAAGTGTACGTGCTGAGCAAGGACGAAGGCGGCCGCCACACGCCGTTCTTCAACAACTACCGTCCGCAGTTCTACTTCCGTACGACGGACGTGACGGGCTCGATCGAGTTGCCGAAGGACAAGGAAATGGTAATGCCGGGCGACAACGTGTCGATCACGGTTAAGCTGATCAACCCGATCGCGATGGAAGAAGGTCTGCGCTTCGCAATTCGCGAAGGCGGTCGTACGGTCGGCGCTGGTGTCGTCGCCAAGATCATCGAGTAAAATCGAGGGTTGCTGTTGCAGTATGTAGTGCCCGGGTCCGGGTACTCGCTCTCCGCGAGCTCCCGGACCTACGTTCTTTTACTAATCGGCGGTGCAATATCGCCTCGCTCTTTTCAAGGAATTCGTCATGCAGAACCAGAAAATCCGCATTCGCCTGAAGGCTTTCGACTATCGCCTGATCGACCAATCGGCTGCTGAAATCGTCGACACGGCAAAGCGGACTGGCGCAATCGTTCGTGGTCCGGTCCCGCTGCCGACCCGCATTCAGCGCTTCGACATCCTGCGTTCGCCGCACGTCAACAAGACCTCGCGCGACCAGCTCGAAATCCGTACGCACCTGCGCCTGATGGACATCGTCGACCCGACGGACAAGACCGTTGACGCGCTGATGAAGCTCGATTTGCCGGCTGGCGTGGACGTCGAAATCAAGCTGCAATAAGGCTTTCAGCCCTTGTCCGGTAAGCCGGACAGCGCTAAGTCATTGATTGCTTGCGGAAAACGAGAGGCCTTGCTACAATGGCGGGCTTTTCGCGCATTTGCGCAAAAAAGTCGGCGTGCTGCAGCATGATTTCATGCCCGAAACGGCGCCGGCATTTTGTAAATTAGCCCCGACCAATCGCAGTCGGGAATGGAGAAAACGATGAGCCTTGGACTCGTAGGTCGCAAGGTTGGCATGACCCGTATCTTCACGGCTGAAGGGGATTCGATTCCCGTCACCGTGCTGGACGTGTCCGACAACCGCGTGACGCAGATCAAGACTGTTGAAACCGACGGCTACACGGCCGTGCAGGTTGCTTTCGGTACGCGCCGTGCATCGCGCGTGACGAAGCCGTTGGCAGGTCATCTCGCCAAAGCTGGCGTTCAAGCCGGCGAAATCCTCAAAGAATTCACGATCGATGCCGCCAAGGCTGCCGAGTTGTCGAACGGCACCGTGGTTGGTACCGATCTGTTCGAAGTGGGCCAGAAGGTCGACGTGCAAGGCGTGTCGATCGGTAAGGGCTACGCCGGTACCATCAAGCGTTACAACTTCTCGTCTGGCCGTGCGACGCACGGTAACTCGCGCTCGCACAACGTGCCGGGCTCGATCGGTATGGCACAGGACCCGGGTCGCGTGTTCCCGGGTAAGCGCATGACCGGTCACATGGGTGACGAGAATGTAACGGTGCAAAACCTCGAAATCGCTCGTATCGACGCTGACCGCAATCTGCTGCTGGTCAAGGGCGCCGTTCCGGGTGCGAAGGGTGGCAAGGTATTCGTTACGCCGGCCGTGAAGACGCGTGCCGTGAAAGGAGCGAAATAATGGAACTTAAGCTCCTGAATGCCAATGGTCAGGAAGGTGCAGGCGTTAGCGCGTCGGACGTCGTGTTCGGCCGCGATTACAACGAAGCCCTGATTCACCAGGTGGTGGTTGCGTACCAGGCGAATGCCCGTAGCGGCAACCGCGCGCAGAAGGATCGTGAGCAGGTCAAGCACACGACCAAGAAGCCGTGGCGCCAGAAGGGTACGGGCCGCGCCCGTGCCGGTATGTCGTCGAGCCCGCTGTGGCGCGGCGGTGGCCGGATCTTCCCGAACTCGCCGGAAGAAAACTTTTCGCACAAGGTCAACAAGAAGATGCATCGCGCAGGTCTCTGCTCGATCTTCTCGCAGCTGGCCCGCGAAGGCCGCATCTCGGTGGTCGACGAGCTGACGCTCGAAGCGCCGAAGACCAAGCTGCTGGCCGAAAAATTCAAGGCGATGGGTCTCGACTCCGTGCTGGTGATCACCGACACGGTTGACGAAAACCTGTACCTCGCGTCGCGCAACCTCGCCCACGTGGCGGTTGTCGAGCCGCGTTACGCCGACCCGCTGTCGCTGATCTATTTCAAGAAAGTGCTGATCACGAAGGCTGCGGTCGCCCAGATCGAGGAGTTGCTGTCATGAGCGAGATTCGCAAGAACGATCATCGTTTGATGCAGGTCCTGCTCGCGCCGGTGGTCTCCGAGAAGGCGACGCTGGTTGCCGACAAGAACGAGCAGGTTGTGTTCGAAGTCGCGCCGGATGCCACGAAGCAGGAAGTTAAGGCTGCAGTCGAGCTGCTGTTCAAGGTGGAAGTCGATTCCGTCAACGTGCTGGTTGCGAAGGGCAAAGCCAAGCGCTTTGGCCGCTTCATGGGCAAGCGCAAGGACGTGAAGAAGGCGTACGTCTGCCTGAAGCCCGGCCAGGAAATCAACTTTGAAGCGGAGGCCAAGTAATCATGGCAATCGTGAAAGTTAAGCCGACTTCGCCGGGCCGCCGCGCGATGGTCAAGGTGGTCAATAAGGATCTGCACAAGGGCAAGCCGTTCGCGGCACTGCTCGACTCGCAGTCGACGACCGCCGGCCGTAACAACAACGGTCACATCACCACGCGTCACAAGGGTGGTGGTCACAAGCATCACTATCGTGTCGTCGATTTCCGTCGCACGAAAGATGGTATTCCGGCAAAGGTCGAGCGTCTCGAGTACGACCCGAACCGTAGCGCGAACATCGCGCTGGTTCTGTACGCAGACGGCGAGCGCCGTTACATCATCGCTCCGAAGGGTGTCAGCGTTGGTCAGCAACTGATGTCGGGTTCGGAAGCTCCGATCCGCGCAGGTAACACGCTGCCGATCCGCAACATTCCGGTCGGTACGACGATTCACTGCATCGAAATGCTGCCGGGCAAGGGCGCGCAAATGGCGCGTTCGGCTGGTACGTCGGCAATGCTGCTGGCTCGCGAAGGCGTCTACGCGCAGGTTCGTCTGCGTTCGGGCGAAATCCGCCGCGTTCACGTTGAGTGCCGCGCGACGATCGGTGAAGTGGGCAACGAAGAGCACAGCCTCCGTCAGATCGGTAAGGCTGGCGCGAACCGCTGGCGCGGCATCCGCCCGACGGTGCGTGGCGTTGCAATGAACCCGGTCGACCACCCGCACGGTGGTGGCGAAGGCAAGACTGCGGCTGGTCGCGATCCGGTGAGCCCGTGGGGCACGCCGGCGAAGGGCTATCGCACCCGCAGCAACAAGCGCACGACGAGCATGATCGTCCAGCGCCGTCACAAGCGTTAAGGAGTAGGCAATGGCACGTTCTATTAAGAAAGGTCCGTTCTGCGACGCCCATTTGCTGAAGAAGGTTGAGGCGGCTGCAGCATCGCGTGACAAGAAACCGATCAAGACCTGGTCGCGTCGCTCGACGATCCTGCCGGACTTCATCGGCCTGACGATCGCCGTTCACAACGGCCGTCAACACGTTCCGGTGTATGTCACGGAAAACATGGTCGGCCACAAGCTTGGCGAGTTCGCACTGACCCGTACGTTCAAGGGTCACGCGGCCGACAAGAAGGCCAAGAAATAAGGGGTATCAAGATGGAAGTGAAAGCAATTCATCGCGGTGCCCGCATCTCGGCGCAGAAAACGCGCCTTGTGGCTGACCAGATCCGCGGTTTGCCGGTCGACAAGGCGCTGAACGTTCTGACGTTCTCGCCGAAGAAGGCTGCGGGAATCGTGAAAAAGGTCGTGCTGTCGGCGATCGCGAATGCGGAGCACAACGAGGGTGCTGATATCGACGAGCTCAAGATCACGAGCATCTACGTCGATAAGGCAGCGTCGCTCAAGCGTTTTACCGCGCGCGCTAAAGGCCGCGGTAACCGCATCGAGAAGCAATCCTGTCACATCACTGTGACGGTCGGGAATTAAGGGGTCATACGATGGGACAGAAAATTCATCCGACTGGCTTCCGTTTGGCCGTCAGCCGCAATTGGGCTTCGCGTTGGTACGCGAACAACAACAATTTTGCGGCGATGTTGCAGGAAGACATCGGTGTTCGTGAATACCTGAAGAAGAAGTTGAAGAACGCGTCCGTCGGCCGCGTGGTGATCGAGCGTCCTGCAAAGAACGCACGTATCACGATTTTCAGCTCGCGTCCGGGTGTCGTGATCGGCAAAAAGGGTGAAGACATCGAACTGCTGAAGTCCGAGCTGCAAAAACGCATGGGCGTTCCGGTTCACGTCAACATCGAAGAAATTCGCAAGCCGGAAACCGACGCGCAGCTGATCGCTGATTCGATCACGCAGCAGCTCGAGCGCCGGATCATGTTCCGCCGCGCAATGAAGCGCGCGATGCAGAACGCGATGCGTCTGGGTGCTCAAGGCATCAAGATCATGAGCGCAGGCCGTCTGAACGGTATCGAAATCGCTCGTACGGAATGGTATCGCGAAGGTCGCGTGCCGCTTCATACGCTGCGCGCTGATATCGACTACGCGACGTCGGAAGCAAAGACGACGTACGGCATCATCGGCGTGAAGGTGTGGGTCTACAAGGGCGATACGCTCGGCCGCAACGACGCACCGGTGGTCGAAGAAGTCGCCGAAGAAAAGCGTCCGCGCCGCAACGCACGTCCGGGTGGCGATCGCCGTCCGCGTCGTGATGGTGAAGGTGGTGGCCCGGCAGGTGCACGCCGTGGCGCTCCTCGTCGTGCTGGCGGTGCCGGCGGCGACGGGAAGACTGGAGAATAACGATGCTGCAACCGAAACGCAGAAAGTATCGCAAAGAGCAGAAAGGTCGTAACACCGGCGTAGCTACCCGCGGCAACGCGGTGTCGTTCGGTGAATTCGGCCTGAAGGCTGTCGGTCGTGGTCGCCTGACGGCGCGCCAGATTGAAGCGGCGCGTCGTGCAATGACGCGTCACATCAAGCGTGGTGGCCGCATCTGGATCCGAATCTTCCCGGACAAGCCGATCTCGACGAAGCCGGCGGAAGTGCGTATGGGTAACGGTAAAGGTAACCCGGAGTACTACGTCGCTGAGATTCAACCGGGCAAGATGCTGTACGAAATGGACGGCGTAACCGAAGAACTGGCGCGCGAAGCGTTCCGTCTGGCTGCAGCGAAGCTGCCGCTGAAGACGACGTTTATCGTGCGTCAGCTCGGCGCCTAAGGAGCAAATGATGAAGGCTTCCGAACTTCACCAGAAAGACCAGGCCGCGCTCAACAAGGAGCTGTCGGACCTGCTGAAGGCGCAATTCGGCCTGCGCATGCAACTCGCGACCCAGCAGCTCACGAATACGAGCCAGCTGAAGAAGGTCCGTCGCGACATCGCACGTGTGCGGACCGTCCTGACTGAGAAGGCGAACCAGAAATGAACGATAGCGTAAAAACCTCGCTCAAGCGGACGCTGGTCGGCAAGGTCGTCAGCAACAAGATGGACAAGACGGTTACCGTGCTGGTCGAGCACCGCGTCAAGCACCCGATCTACGGCAAGTACGTTGTGCGTTCGAAGAAGTACCACGCGCACGACGACGCGAACACGTACAACGAGGGTGACCTCGTTGAAATCCAAGAAACCCGTCCGATTTCCAAGACGAAAGCCTGGGTTGTGGCTCGCCTGATCGAGGCCGCTCGCGTCATCTAAGGTCGCGAAGTAGTAGAAGTAGTTGAAATCGCAGTAGATTTCGCTTGCAAGACCGAGATTATTTGTTATAATCTCGGTCTTCCCTCTTTATGGGAGCCCCGTCGCGGGCGAAGTTGGTGGGGGAAGCGGTTCGGGCGCCAGCCTGTGCCGAAGGATTCACCGGATTGCGATGGCGGGTTTCGTTTGCCGTCGCTGCTGTTCTAACCCAAGCAGCCGATCGGCTGACGGGACCAAGACTGACCGGGAAGCACCATGGTGGTGTGACCGGATTAAGTTGGGAAAGATAAACCATGATCCAGACCGAAACTCGGCTTGAAGTAGCCGACAACACGGGTGCACGTGAAGTCATGTGCATCAAGGTGCTCGGCGGCTCGAAGCGTCGTTATGCCAGCATTGGCGACATCATCAAGGTGACTGTCAAAGAGGCAACGCCGCGCGGGCGCGTGAAGAAAGGCGAAATCTACAACGCCGTGGTGGTTCGCACCGCCAAGGGCGTGCGCCGTCAGGACGGCTCGCTGATCAAGTTCGACGGCAACGCAGCTGTGCTGCTCAATGCCAAGCTCGAACCGATCGGCACCCGTATTTTCGGGCCTGTCACGCGCGAGTTGCGTAGCGAACGATTCATGAAGATCGTTTCGCTGGCGCCAGAAGTGCTGTAAGGAGTCGCGATGAACAAGATTCGCAAGGGTGACGAAGTTATCGTCATCACCGGCAAAGATAAGGGCAAGCGTGGTGTCGTGCTGGCCGTCCATGGCGAAACGGTGACTGTCGAGGGTATCAATCTCGTCAAGAAACACGTCAAGCCGAACCCGATGAAGGGTACGACGGGCGGTGTGGAAGCCAAGACGATGCCGCTGCAAATTTCGAACGTCGCATTGGTCGACGCGAATGGCAAGCCATCGCGTGTAGGCATCAAGGTCGAAGGAGACAAGAAAGTCCGTTTCCTTAAGACGACCGGTGCCGTGCTGAGCGCCTGACGCTGCGGAGTAAAAAATGGCTCGTTTGCAAGAGTTTTACAAAGAAAAGGTTGTACCCGGCCTCATCGAGAAGTTCGGTTACAAGTCCGTGATGGAAGTGCCGCGCATCACCAAGATCACCCTGAACATGGGCCTTGGCGAAGCGGTTGCTGACAAGAAGATCATCGAAAACGCCGTTGGCGATCTGACGAAGATCGCAGGTCAGAAGCCGGTGATCACGAAGGCGCGCAAGGCAATTGCCGGCTTCAAGATCCGTCAAGGCTATCCGATCGGTGCAATGGTCACCTTGCGTGGCCAGGCTATGTACGAATTCCTCGACCGTTTCGTGACGGTTGCGCTCCCGCGGGTGCGTGACTTCCGTGGCGTTTCGGGCAAGGCGTTCGACGGTCGCGGCAACTACAACATCGGTGTGAAAGAGCAGATCATTTTCCCCGAAATCGATTACGACAAGATCGACGCACTGCGTGGGCTGAACATCAGCATCACGACGACTGCGAAGACCGACGACGAAGCAAAGGCTCTGCTCGCCAGCTTCAAGTTCCCGTTCAGAAACTGAGGTTACCGTGGCTAAACTGGCACTGATCGAACGTGAAAAGAAGCGTGCTCGCCTCGCTGCTAAGTACGCTCCCAAGCGTGCTGAACTGAAGGCGATCATTGGTGATATGAGCAAGTCGGACGAAGAGCACTACGCCGCACGTCTGGAACTGCAACAACTGCCGCGTAACTCCAATCCGACCCGTAAGCGCAACCGTTGCGCAATTACCGGTCGTCCGCGCGGTACGTTCCGTAAATTCGGGCTGGCGCGTAACAAGATTCGTGAAATCGCGTTCCGCGGCGAGATCCCTGGCCTGACCAAGGCGAGCTGGTAATAGGAGAAACATAAATGAGCATGAGTGATCCTATCGCCGATATGCTGACTCGCATCCGCAATGCGCAGATGGTCGAGAAAGTTTCGGTGACTATGCCCTCGTCGAAAGTCAAGGTTGCGATTGCGCAGGTCCTGAAGGACGAAGGTTATATCGACGATTTCGCAGTGAAGTCTGAAGGTGCGAAGTCGGAATTGAATATCGTGTTGAAGTATTACGCTGGCCGTCCGGTCATCGAGCGCATCGAACGCGTCTCGAAGCCTGGTCTGCGTGTGTACCGCGGCCGTAACGACATTCCCGTGGTCATGAATGGCCTCGGCGTGGCAATCGTGTCGACGCCGAAGGGCGTGATGACCGACCGCAAGGCACGTGCAACGGGCGTTGGCGGCGAAGTCATCTGCTACGTCGCTTAAGGCCGAAAGGAGAGAAACATGTCTCGAGTAGGTAAAAGCCCGATCGCGCTGCAGGGCGCGGAAGTGGCCCTGAGCGGCGACAGCATCACGGTCAAGGGCCCGCTGGGTACGATTTCGCAGGCTGCTAACAGCCTCGTGAAAGTGGTGAACGACAATGGCACGCTGAAGTTCGAGCCGGTCGACGAAAGCCGCGAAGCGAATGCGATGTCGGGCACGATGCGCGCACTGGTTGCGAACATGGTGCACGGCGTGACGAAGGGTTTCGAGCGCAAGCTGACGCTGGTTGGCGTTGGTTACCGCGCACAGGCGCAAGGCGACAAGCTGAACCTGTCGCTGGGTTTCTCGCACCCGGTGGTGCACCAGATGCCGGAAGGCGTCAAGGCTGAAACCCCGTCGCAAACCGAAATTCTGATCAAGGGGATCAACAAGCAACAAGTCGGCCAAGTCGCGGCAGAAGTGCGCGGCTACCGTCCGCCGGAGCCCTACAAGGGCAAGGGCGTGCGTTACGCTGACGAGGTTGTGATCCTCAAAGAAACGAAGAAGAAGTAAGGGTGCGCAATCATGGATAAGACTCAATCTCGCCTGCGCCGCGCTCGTCAGACGCGTATCAAGATCGCTGAATTGCAGGTCGCGCGTCTCGCCGTGCATCGCACGAACACGCACATCTATGCGCAAGTGTTCTCGCCGTGCGGCACCAAGGTGCTGGCCAGCGCGTCGACGCTCGAAGCCGAAGTGCGTGCTCAACTGGCTGATCAATCGGGCAAGGGCGGCAACGTCGCTGCTGCGACCCTGATCGGCAAGCGCATTGCAGAAAAGGCTAAGGCTGCCGGCATCGAATCCGTCGCCTTCGACCGTTCGGGTTTCCGTTACCACGGCCGCGTGAAAGCGCTGGCTGATGCGGCGCGTGAAGCCGGACTCAAGTTCTAAGGGAAGAATTCGTCATGGCAAAGATGCAAGCTAAAGTTCAGGCTGACGAACGCGACGACGGCCTTCGTGAAAAGATGATCGCGGTCAACCGCGTGACCAAGGTCGTGAAGGGTGGCCGTATTCTCGGCTTCGCTGCACTGACCGTGGTCGGCGACGGTGATGGCCGCGTCGGTATGGGCAAGGGCAAGGCGAAGGAAGTGCCGGTTGCTGTCCAGAAGGCAATGGAGCAGGCTCGCCGCAACATGTTCAAGGTGCCGCTGAAGAACGGTACTCTGCAACATGAAGTGCACGGTAAGCACGGCGCTTCGACGGTCCTCCTCGCTCCGGCGAAGGACGGTACCGGCGTGATCGCTGGCGGCCCGATGCGCGCAGTGTTCGACGTGATGGGCGTGCAGAACGTCGTGGCCAAGAGCCACGGTTCGACGAACCCGTACAACCTCGTTCGTGCGACGCTCGACGGCCTGCGCAAGCAGTCCACGCCGGCCGACATCGCTGCGAAGCGCGGCAAGTCCGTCGAAGAAATTCTGGGCTAAAGGTGGACACCATGTCTGATAAAACTGTCAAGATCCAGCTCGTCAAGAGCCTGATCGGCACCCGTGAATCGCACCGTGCAACGGTGCGTGGCCTGGGCCTGCGCCGACTCAACTCGGTTAGCGAGTTGCAGGACACGCCGGCTGTGCGCGGCATGATCAACAAGGTTTCGTACCTCGTTAAGGTCATCGGCTAAGCGGCTGACCAGGACTCAAGGAGTTGATAATGGAATTGAATAACCTGAAGCCGGCTGAAGGCGCGAAGCACGCAAAGCGTCGCGTTGGTCGCGGCATCGGCTCCGGCCTCGGCAAGACCGCTGGCCGTGGTCACAAGGGTCAGAAGTCGCGTTCGGGCGGCTTTCACAAGGTTGGCTTCGAAGGCGGTCAAATGCCGCTGCAACGTCGCCTGCCGAAGCGCGGCTTCACCTCGCTGACGAAGGAATTCGTCGGTGAAGTGCGTCTGTCGGATATCGAGAAGCTGCCGGTCGACGAAATCGATCTGCTGGCTCTCAAGCAAGCCGGCCTGGTCGGCGAGCTGATCCGTAGCGCCAAGATCATCGCGACGGGCGAGCTCAAGCGCAAGGTCGTTGTGAAGGGTCTGGGTGCGACGAAGGGTGCACGCGCTGCTATCGAAGCAGCCGGTGGCTCTTTTGCCGAGTAACGCGCAAGTTATTTGCCGTCACTAGCATTTGCATCGGAGAAGGTACTTGGCTAACAGCCCGAGTCTCGCAAAACCCGGTCGCGGCGCGGCGAAGTTTGGCGATCTGCGTCGGCGTGCAGTGTTCCTGCTGCTGGCGCTGGTCGTCTACCGCATCGGCGCGCATATTCCGGTGCCGGGCATCGACCCGGACCAGCTGGCAAAGTTGTTCCAAAGCCAGTCGGGCGGCATCCTTGGCATGTTCAACATGTTCTCGGGTGGCGCACTTTCGCGGTTCACGATTTTCGCGCTGGGCATCATGCCCTACATTTCCGCGTCGATCATCATGCAGTTGCTGGCGATCGTCTCGCCGCAACTCGAGGCGCTGAAGAAGGAAGGGCAGGCAGGTCAGCGGAAGATTACGCAGTACACGCGGATCTTCACGGTCGTGCTGGCGACGTTCCAAGCGTTTGGCATTGCCGTCGCGCTTGAGAATCAGCCGGGCCTTGTGATCGATCCGGGGATGGTATTCCGCTTGACGACGGTCGTGACGCTGGTGACCGGCACGATGTTCCTGATGTGGCTGGGTGAGCAGATCACGGAGCGCGGGCTCGGTAACGGTATCTCGATCATCATTTTCGGTGGTATTGCGGCGGGTTTCCCGAACGCAATCGGTGGTCTGTTTGAACTGGTGCGAACCGGCTCGATGAGCATCATCTCGGCGATTATCGTCGTCGCGCTGATTGCTGCTGTGACGTATCTGGTGGTGTTCATCGAACGCGGCCAGCGCAAGATTCTTGTGAACTACGCAAAGCGGCAGGTGGGCAACAAGATTTACGGCGGCCAGTCTTCGCATTTGCCGCTGAAGCTGAACATGTCGGGCGTGATTCCGCCGATCTTCGCATCGTCGATCATTCTCTTCCCGGCAACCATCCTGAACTGGTTCAGTTCGGGTTCGCGTACCAGCTGGTTCGCAGACACGTTGCACAACGTGGCCGAAGCCCTGAAGCCCGGTCAACCCGTGTACGTGTTGCTGTACGCGTTGGCGATCGTCTTCTTCTGCTTTTTCTACACCGCACTGGTGTTCAACAGCAGGGAAACGGCCGACAACCTGAAAAAGAGCGGCGCTTTCGTCCCTGGCATCCGCCCGGGCGATCAGACGGCGCGATATATTGACCGCATCCTCACGCGTCTGACGCTGGCCGGTGCGATCTACATCGTGTTCGTTTGCCTGCTGCCCGAATTTCTGGTGCTGCGCTGGAACGTGCCGTTTTATTTTGGTGGAACGTCGCTGCTGATCATTGTCGTCGTCACAATGGATTTCATGGCGCAGGTGCAGTCGTACGTTATGTCGCAACAGTATGAATCGCTGCTGAAGAAAGCTAATTTCAAAGGCGGCGGCGTCCCGATGCGTTGAAAGGACTTATGGCCAAAGACGATGTGATCCAGATGCAGGGTGAAGTAATCGAAAACCTGCCAAATGCTACCTTCAGGGTGAAGCTGGAAAACGGCCATGTCGTATTGGGACACATATCCGGCAAGATGCGGATGCACTACATCCGGATCCTGCCGGGCGACAAGGTGACGGTTGAATTGACGCCTTACGATCTGTCGCGTGCGCGGATCGTGTTCCGGGCGAAGTGATTTGAAAAAAGGGTAATATCATGAAAGTGATGGCATCGGTTAAGCGCATTTGCCGCAATTGCAAGATCATCAAGCGCAAGGGCGTTGTGCGCGTGATTTGCAGCTCTGATCCGCGCCACAAACAGCGTCAAGGCTGAACGCCGCGCTTTTGCTTGCGCTTTTTGTTTGAGGAAAAACAATGGCTCGTATCGCAGGGGTTAACATCCCGAATCACCAGCATACCGAAATCGGCCTGACGGCTATTTACGGTGTCGGCCGCACGCGCTCGCGCGACATTTGCGTCGCTGCTGGTGTGGCATTTTCGAAGAAGGTCAAAGACCTGACCGACGCAGACCTCGAAAAGCTGCGTGAAGAAGTCGGCAAGTTCATCGTTGAAGGCGATCTGCGCCGCGAAACGACGATGAACATTAAGCGCCTGATGGATCTCGGCTGCTATCGCGGCGTGCGGCATCGTAAGGGTCTCCCCCTGCGCGGCCAGCGCACGCGTACGAATGCTCGTACGCGCAAGGGTCCGCGTCGTGCAGCGCAGTCGCTGAAGAAGTAAGCGGAACTGACAGTTACAGGAAAACGTAATGGCTAAGGCTTCGAACAACTCCGCGGCGCAACGCGTTCGCAAGAAGGTCAAGAAGAACGTCGCCGAGGGCGTGGTTCACGTTCACGCGTCGTTCAACAACACCATCATCACGATCACCGACCGTCAAGGCAACGCGCTTGCTTGGGCAACGTCGGGTGGCCAGGGCTTCAAGGGTTCGCGTAAATCGACCCCGTTTGCAGCTCAGGTTGCAGCCGAATCGGCTGGTCGCGTGGCGATGGAATACGGCGTGAAGAACCTCGAAGTGCGGATCAAGGGCCCCGGTCCTGGCCGCGAATCGGCGGTGCGCGCGCTGCATGGTCTTGGCATCAAGATCACCGCGATCTCCGACGTGACGCCGGTCCCGCACAACGGCTGCCGTCCGCCGAAGCGTCGTCGTATCTAAGACGCCGGGTTTCTGCGAGCGCCTGTTGCCGCGTTGCGCGGCGGCAGGCTTCGCTCGTTATTGAATTGACTAAGCCCACCGTTCGACCCAAAGGGTTCGGACTAGCGTGAGTGCATGCATTCGCGTGATCAATCACAGAAGGAATTAACGTGGCACGTTATATCGGCCCTAAGGCCAAGCTGTCCCGCCGTGAAGGCACCGACCTGTTCCTGAAGAGCGCACGCCGCTCGCTCGCTGACAAGTGCAAGCTCGACAGCAAGCCGGGGCAGCACGGTCGCACTTCGGGCGCTCGTACGTCGGACTACGGCACCCAGCTGCGCGAAAAGCAAAAAGTGAAGCGTATCTACGGCGTGCTCGAGCGTCAGTTCCGCCGCTACTTCGCTGAAGCAGACCGCCTGAAGGGCAACACGGGTGAAAACCTGCTGCAACTGCTCGAGTCGCGTCTGGACAACGTCGTGTATCGCATGGGCTTCGGCTCGACGCGCGCTGAAGCACGTCAGCTGGTGAGCCACAAGGCGATCACGGTGAACGGCGTCGTGTCGAACATCCCGTCGATGCAAGTTAAGGCTGGCGACGTCGTTGCCGTGCGCGAACAGAAGCGCAAGCAGGCTCGCATCGTCGAAGCTCTGTCGCTCGCTGAACAAGGCGGCATGCCGAGCTGGGTCGCGGTCGACGCGAAGAAGTTCGAAGGTACCTTCAAGCAGAAGCCGGAACGCAGCGACATCGCTGGCGACATCAACGAAAGCCTGATCGTCGAATTGTATTCGCGGTAATCGGATTGACGGCCGGGGCACCCCGTTTGCATTGTGCAAGGGGGCGTCTCGGCTGTTTTCTTTCAGGTTGTTACCGGTCAGCCTTATCGGTGTAACGAGCCGAGGGTATTGAAAAGGAAAACCTATGCAAACCAGTTTGTTGAAGCCCAAGATCATTGCAGTTGAATCGCTTGGCGAGAGCCACGCGAAAGTGGTCATGGAACCGTTTGAACGCGGTTACGGCCACACCTTGGGTAACGCGCTTCGGCGCGTGCTGCTGTCGTCGATGGTTGGCTATGCGCCGACCGAAGTGACGATCGCAGGCGTCGTGCACGAGTATTCGACGCTCGACGGTGTGCAAGAGGATGTGGTCAACCTGTTGTTGAACCTGAAGGGTGTTGTCTTCAAGCTGCATAACCGTGACGAAGTGACGGTTACGCTGCGTAAGGACGGCGAAGGCGTGGTCACCGCCGGCGATATCGAACTCGCACACGATTGCGAAGTCATCAACCCGGATCACGTAATTGCGCATCTGTCGAAGGGCGGCAAGCTCGACGTGCAGATCAAGGTCGAAAAGGGCCGTGGCTATGTGCCGGGCAACGTGCGTCGTTACGGCGAAGAGTCGGCCAAGATCATCGGTCGTATCGTGCTGGACGCGTCGTTCTCGCCGGTTCGTCGAGTCAGCTATGCGGTCGAAAGCGCTCGTGTCGAGCAGCGTACCGACCTCGACAAGCTCGTGATGAACATCGAAACCAACGGTGTGATTTCGCCGGAAGAAGCGATCCGTCAATCGGCACGCATTCTGGTCGATCAGCTGTCGGTGTTCGCAGCACTGGAAGGCACGGAAGCAGCGGCAGAAGCACCGTCGCGCGCACCGCAGATCGATCCGATCCTGCTGCGTCCGGTGGACGATCTAGAACTGACGGTTCGTTCTGCGAACTGCCTGAAGGCCGAGAACATCTACTACATCGGCGACTTGATCCAGCGCACGGAAAACGAGCTGCTGAAGACGCCGAATCTGGGCCGCAAGTCGTTGAACGAAATCAAGGAAGTTCTGGCGTCGCGTGGTCTGACGCTCGGCATGAAGCTCGAAAACTGGCCGCCGGCTGGTCTCGACAAGTAAGCGCGGGACTCATCGCCTGTCGTAGCGCTGTACTGTGTACTGGCAAAGACGCGGATTTTCCTTTAAAATCCGCGTCTTGTCTTTTTTCACTACCGGCCCGTGCGCTCCCTGCCAAGCAGAAATGAGCGCGATAGAAGAGCTGGACCAAAACTTTGAACCGAAGGAATTAACATGCGTCACCGTCATGGTCTGCGGAAACTGAACCGCACGAGCAGCCACCGTCTGGCAATGCTCCGTAACATGTCCAACTCGCTGATCGAGCACGAAGTCATCAAGACCACGCTGCCGAAGGCGAAAGAACTCCGTAAAGTCGTCGAGCCGCTGATCACGCTCGGCAAGAAGCCGTCGCTGGCAAACCGTCGTCTGGCGTTCAACCGCCTGCGCGATCGTGACTCGGTCACGAAGCTGTTCGACGTGCTCGGCCCGCGCTTCGCAAACCGTCCGGGTGGCTACCTGCGCATCCTGAAGTTCGGTTTCCGCGTCGGCGACAACGCACCGATGGCACTGGTCGAACTGCTCGACCGTCCGGAAGTTGAAGAAACGGAAGTGCAAGAAGCTGAGTAAGCTTTTTAGCTTCGAGAAAAAGCCAGGCGCATCGCCTGGCTTTTTTGTTTTTGGCGCCGGAAATCCGCGCGAAGAATGTCGCGTGAGCCCCGAACCAGATGCGACGCAGTGCGGGGGCGCGCCCTGCGGGCCAGCAGGGCCAGGTGATACGATATCGGCATCTAAATGGTGCGGCGCTGGAGCTTGTGTGAGTGTGAATGTGACCTTGATGCTGACGACGGTGCCCGATGCGGCCGTCGCGCAGAAGCTCGGCGCCGAAGCCCTGGCTGCCAGGCTCTGCGCGTGCGTCACCCAGTTGGGTAGCGTGCAGTCCAGCTATCATTGGCAGGGCTCGGTCGAAACGGCTCGGGAAATCCAGCTGCTGTTCAAGACCAGCACCGCTCGCTCGCTCGAACTCGAGCAGTTCATTCACGCGCACCATCCCTACGACACGCCGGAAATCCTCTCATGGCAAGCGACGGCGTCCGCCGCGTACGGCCAGTGGATCACAGCTGAAACTCAACGTCCCCTCCATGTTTAACGGTCTCGACCGGCGAGCGCGCGTTGCGCTGCGCACCGTATTCTTTCTGCTCGGCTGCGTGACCCTTGCGCAATTTGGCACGCTTGCGCGCGCCGCGGACGATTTCCTCGAGCCGGGCGTCGCGTTCAGATTCAGCGCGACCGAGAAGCCGGGCGAGGTCGTCGTGACGTACAAGATCGCCGACGGCTACTACATGTACCGCGAGCGCTTTGCGTTCGCGACTCGCAACGGCACGGCGACGCTCGGCGAGCCGCAGTTGCCGGCCGGTCACGTGAAATTCGACCAGACGTTCAACAAGAACGTCGAAACGTACCGCAATGAGCTGACAATCCGTGTGCCGATCAAACAGGCGAGCGGGCCGTTCGATCTCGCGGTGACGTCGCAAGGCTGTGCCGATGCGGGCATCTGCTACCCGCCGATGGAGCGTGTGTATCATGTGAGCGGCGCGGCGCTGCAGGCGGCCGGCAGCGCCGCGGCTGGCGCGACAGCCCAGCTATCCGTCGGCGCTGACGACGAACCTTGGTACGAACGCGCAACCAGCGCCGACTACGCGCAGTCGTTGCTCCAGCGTGGCGGCTTCTTTGCGATCGTCGGGCTGTATTTCGTCGCTGGCGCGATTCTCAGCCTGCTGCCGTGTTCGTATCCGATGATCCCGATTCTGTCGGCGATCATCATCGGCGAAGGCGCGGCAGTGACGCGAGGCCGCGGGTTCGCGCTGTCGGTTGCGTATGTGATCGGAATGGCGCTCGTGTACACGGTGCTCGGTGTCGCCGCCGCGCTGGTCGGCCAAAGTCTCGGCGCGTGGCTGCAGAACCCGTGGGTGCTCGGCGCGTTCGGCATGCTGCTGACGATCTTCGCGCTGCTGCTGATCGCCGGCGTCGACATCGAGATGCCCGCGCGTTGGCGCGATCGCGTGTCGAGCGCATCGACGGGACGTTCCGGCGGCAAGTTCACCGCGGTCGCGGTGATGGGCGCGCTGTCCGCACTGGTGGTGGGGGCTTGCATGACCGCGCCGCTGTTCGCGGTGCTCGCGTTCATCGCGCATACCGGCAATGCGGTGCTCGGCGGGGCGGCGCTGTTCTCGATGGGCATCGGGCTTGGTGTACCGCTGCTGATCATCGGCCTCGGCGCGGGGACGCTGCTGCCGCGCGCAGGCAAGTGGATGGACGGCGTGAAGGTGTTCTTCGGCGTGGTGCTGCTCGCGGCGGCGCTGTGGATCGTCTGGCCGGTGCTCGGCGCCGCCGCGACGATGCTGCTCAGTGCGCTGTGGCTCCTGATCGCCGCGGTGGCACTCGGTCTCTTTTCCGCGTCGGTTGCCGGCGCTTCGATCTGGCGCCGCTTCAGCCGGGCGCTCGGCATGGTCATGGCGGTGTGGGCGGCCGCGTTGCTGGTCGGCCTAGCCGCGGGATCGTCGGATCCGCTGCGACCGCTCGCCGTGCTCGCTGTACGCGGTGGCAACGGGGCATCGCTTGCTACGAATGCCACCAGCGCGGCCGGAGCGGCATCGCAGAGCGATCTGACGTTTGCGCCGGTACGTTCGTCGGCGCAGCTCGACCAGGCCGTCAAAACGGCTGCACAGCCCGCGATGCTCGATTTTTACGCGGACTGGTGTGTGAGCTGCAAGGAAATGGAGCAATTCACCTTTAGCGATCCGCGCGTGCAGGCGAAGCTGAAGCAAATGAATCTGCTGCGCGCGGACGTGACCGCGAACAATCCCGACGATCAGGCCCTGCTCAAGCGCTTCAATCTGTTCGGGCCACCGGGCATTATTTTCTTCGATCACGGCGGCAAGGAAGTGCTGCGTGTGGTCGGCTACGAATCCGTGGATAAATTCCTGCGCACGCTGGATCGTGCGAGCGCGGCGGGGGTGTAGTCGAGCCGCGCCGGGCGCAACGCAGCGCGCTCGGGGGCCACGTGGCTAGAAGAAGGGCACGATAAAAAAACGGAGGCAGACCAGTAGGTCCGCCTCCGTTTTTTGTTTTGACAGCCGCGCGCGAACGATCCGCGCCCGGGCTTACTTCTGATCGCGCAGGATCCGCGCCGCATCGAGCGCGAAATAGGTCAGCACGCCATCCGCGCCGGCCCGCTTGAACGCCAGTAGCGATTCCATCATCACCTTGTCGTGATCCAGCCAACCGTTCTGTGCGGCGGCCTTCAGCATCGCGTATTCGCCGCTCACCTGGTACACGTAGGTCGGGAACTGGAACTCGTCCTTCACGCGCCGCACGATGTCCAGATACGGCATGCCCGGTTTGACCATCACCATGTCCGCGCCTTCGTTGATGTCCGCTTCCACTTCGCGCAGCGCTTCGTTCGAATTGGCCGGGTCCATCTGATAGGTCATCTTGTTGCTCTTGCCGAGGTTCGTCGCAGAACCGACGGCATCGCGGAACGGACCGTAGAACGCCGAAGCGAACTTCGCCGCGTACGCCATGATCCGCGTATGGATGTGGTTCTCGCTTTCGAGCATCCCGCGGATCGAACCGATGCGGCCGTCCATCATGTCCGACGGCGCGACGATGTCCACGCCGGCTTCAGCCTGCGCGCGCGCCTGGGCGACGAGGATCTCGACGGTTTCGTCGTTCATCACGTAACCGGCTGCGTCGAGCACGCCATCCTGGCCGTGGCTCGTGTACGGATCGAGTGCGACGTCGGTGAGCACGCCGAGGTCGGGGAAGTGCTTTTTGAGTTCGCGCACCGCGCGCGGGATCAGGCCGGCGGGGTTCGTCGCTTCGCGGCCATCGGGCGTTTTCAGCGACGGTTCGATCGCGGGAAACAGCGACAGCACCGGCACGCCCAGTTCGACGCACTGTTCGGCGACGCCCATCAGCAGATCGACCGACACGCGCTCGACGCCAGGCATCGACGGCACGGCCTGACGCACGTTCGTGCCTTCGACGATGAATACGGGGTAAATCAGGTCGTTGGTGGTGAGGAGGTTTTCGCGCATCAGACGACGCGAGAAGTCGTCACGGCGCATGCGGCGCGGACGGTAGTGCGGGTAGAAGCTCATATCGAATCGAGGATCGTGGATGTGAGGAGTGGACAAATAACGCCTGGCTCCGCTCCCGGAAACTTTTCGAGACAATGGTATATCATACCGATCGAGCAAGGCGCCTGGCGCTGACCTCCCCGCTTCTCCTCCCTGAGCGGGTGCCTGTCGTTTTTCGATTAGGCTGTTTGACCCGCCGTTCAAGCGGCGGGTTTTTTTATGGGCGGCCGAAACAGCGCGCCTTCGCGCGCGTTTCCACGCTTCCGCGCGAATCGAATCATTCCGCCCTGAAGGAAGTTTCGTCGGCAGCCTAGCTCTGCTCTGCGGCGCCCGCCGCGTCGGGAATCAGCCAGCTTTCGATCAGCGCATGCGCTTCGTCGAGTCCGACGCGCTTGAGCGCTGAGAAAAGCTGCGCGGTCAGCTCACCGCGGTAGCCTGCGGCCCGGTATTCGGCGAGACCTTTCTGCGCGGCCCGCAGCGAATTCACGCTCTCCTGTCGCGTCAACTTGTCGCACTTCGTGAGCAGCGTGTGGATCGGCTTGCCGGTCGGTGCGAACCACTCGATCATGCGGCGATCCAGCTCGGTCAACGGGCGGCGCGAGTCCATCATCAGGATCATGCCGCGCAGCTGCGAGCGCGATTGCAGATAGGTGGACAGCAGCGTTTCCCAGTGCGCCTTCGCCGCGCCCGGCACTTCCGCGTAGCCGTAGCCGGGCAGGTCGACCAGATAGGCGGTCGGATCGTCCGCCTTGCCGACCGAAAAATAATTGATGTGCTGGGTGCGCCCCGGTGTCTTACTCGCGAACGCAAGCCGCTTCTGATTGCAGAGCAGATTGATTGCGGTCGACTTGCCGGCGTTCGAACGCCCCGCAAAGGCGATCTCGGGTTGTGCGGTCGCGGGCAGGTCGCGCAGATGATTGACGGTCGTGAAGAAGCGGGATTCGTGGAGCAGGAAGGGCATGATGGAGGCCAGATTGGAGACGCCGGAAAGTCCAGAACGGCAACGGGGTCAAGCCCGACTGGCGTCTTAGCGATTAGCGAGTTATTGTACAATACGACGGTTTACTGAAAACCTGAGGAGCCCGCCCCACGTGCCTTGGCGGCTCCTGGCGGTCACCTGGTCGCCGTCGTCGTATTTTGCAAAACCTCTAAAATCCCACAAGACGAGACAGGGTGTGCGAATGAATCGACTGAGCAAGACTCTGATAGTGCTTCATGTAGCGGCAGGTCTTTCAGGTTTGGCAATTCAGGCACGAGCAGCAGAACCGGCAAAGCCGGACATCAATCGGGGACAGGCAATCGCGGTACAGGTATGCGCGTCGTGCCACGGCGCGGACGGCAACAGTGCCGGCGGCGCCTATCCGAAACTGGCGGGTCAACACCCCGAGTATCTCGTCAAGCAACTCAGAGATTTCAAGACGCAGCCGGGGGCCAGGCAGCCCGCGCGCAACAACGCGATCATGGCGGGCATGGCCGCTGCGCTTTCCGACCAGGACATGATCAACGTCGCGGCCTATTTCTCGACGCAAACGCCGAAGCCGGGCTATGCGCATAACAAGGCCACCGTCGCACTCGGTCAGCAGATTTATCGCGGCGGGATTGCGGATCGCGGCGTGCCGGCCTGCGCAAGCTGCCACGGGCCCACGGGCCAAGGCATTCCGATCCAGTATCCGCGCCTGTCGGGACAGTGGGCCGAATATTCGGTCGCGCAGCTTGCCGCGTTCACCCAGGGTCCGGGCGCGCGTAATAACAACGACGCGATGCATGCGATAGCATCACGTCTGTCGGACAACGAGATCAAGGCAGTTGCGGATTACATCGCGGGTCTACGTTAAGTGGACTGCCCTGAGCGGGCTGCGGTAAGCGGTCCGCGCGCGCAATGCAACCGGCCTCGCAAGGCCGGGAAAACAAGAAAAGGGTGAGGGCGTCGTGGCTACGACAGCCCTTCACCCTTTTTTGCTGTTCAGTCGGAGTTTGAATGAGCGTCACCACGTCGGGTCTGCAGTCGAAGTCGGGCAATCGCGTCACGCGCAGCATCATCGAGCTCCTGAGTTCGATGCGTTTCGCCATCGCGCTGCTCGTGATTCTGTCGATCGCCAGCATAATCGGCACCGTCCTTACGCAGGACGATCCCTACCCCAACTACGTCAACCAGTTCGGCCCGTTCTGGGCGGACATCTTCCGCGCGCTGAGCCTGTACACGGTGTACAGCTCGTGGTGGTTCATGCTGATCCTCGGCTTTCTGATGGTGTCGGTGTCGCTGTGCGTGATCCGCAATGCGCCGAAGATGCTCGCCGACGCGAAAAGCTGGAAGGACAAGGTCCGCGAAGGCAGCCTGCGCGCGTTTCATCACAAGGGCGAGTTCGCGGTGCACGGCACGCGCGTGCAAACCGCGGCGGTGCTCGGCAAGCTGTCGGCGAAGCTCGGCTACAAGTTCGTCACGCGCGAGTCGGAAGGGGCGACGCTGATCGCCGCGAAGCGCGGCGCGCTGACGAGGTTCGGTTATATCTCCGCGCACCTCGCGATCGTCGTGATCTGTCTCGGCGGTCTGCTCGATAGCAATCTGCCGGTCAAGCTGCAGATGTGGCTGTTCGACAAGTCGCCGATCAACGCGAACACGATGATCAGTGAGATCCCGCCCGAGCACCGGCTATCGCAGTCGAACCCGACGTTCCGCGGCTACGCGTGGGTGCCGGAAGGCCAGCACGTGTCGACCGCGATCCTGAACCAGCCGAACGGCTCGCTGATCCAGGACCTGCCGTTTTCGATCGAGCTGAACAAGTTCATCGTCGATTACTACACGACCGGCATGCCGAAGCTGTTCGCCAGCGATATCGTCGTGATCGACCACAAGACGGGTGCGCGCGTGCCGGCGCGCATCGAGGTCAACAAGCCGTTCGAATACGACGGCGTGTCGATCTATCAGTCGAGCTTCCAGGACGGCGGCTCGCAGATGCAGATGACCGCATACCCGATGACCGGCGCCAGCGCGAAGACCGCGCCGTTCGGCGGCACGATCGGCGGCACTGCGCCGTTGAGCACGGCCACGGCGCTCGCCGACGGCCAGACCGTCGAATTCACCGACTTCCGCGCGATCAACGTCGAAAACATCTCGAACGGCAACGGCCAGAACGACGCACGCGGGGTCGCCGCGCACCGCTCGCTGAAGGAAGCGTTCGACGAGCGTCTCGGCTCCGGCGCGAAGACCTCGAAACCGCTCGATCTGCACAACGTCGGCCCGTCGGTGCAGTACAAGATTCGCGGCAAGGACGGCCAGGCGCGCGAGTACAACAACTACATGCTGCCGGTCGACGTGAACGGCGAAAAGACGTTCCTCGCCGGCATGCGCATGAATCCGAACGACCCGTTCCGCTATCTGCGCATCCCCGCCGACAGCGGCGGCTCGCTGAACGAATGGATGCACCTGCGCGCGACTCTCGAAGACCCGGCGATGCGGGCCACCGCCGCGCACCAGTTCGCCCAGCGCTCGGTGCCCGGCTCGAACCCGGAACTGCAGCAGCATCTGGAAGAAAGCGCATCGCGCGTATTGACCCTGTTCTCGGGCGCCGACGCCAGCATGAAGATGCCGAACGGCGAGACGCTCGGCGGCTTCCAGGCGATCGCCGGCTTTATCGACCGGTCGGTGCCGAAGGGCGAGCAGGAGAAGGCCGCGGGCTTGCTGCTGCGCATGCTGGAAGGCGTGACGTGGGATCTGTGGCAACTGTCGCGCCAGCAGCTCGGCGAGCCCGCCGCCGCGGCCAACGCGGAATCGAGCCGCTTCATCCAGAGTTCGCTGAATGCGATATCCGACAGCTTTCTGTATGGATCGCCGGTCTATTTGCAGCTTGACTCCTTCAAGCAGGTGCAAGCTTCGGTATTTCAGTTGACGCGCGCGCCGGGCAAAAAAGTCGTGTATCTTGGCAGCCTGCTTCTCGTATTGGGCATCTTCTCGATGTTCTACGTGCGCGAACGCCGGCTGTGGTTCTGGCTCAAGGACACGGACCACGGCACCAGCGTCGTGATGGCGATGTCGAGCGCACGCAAGACGCTCGACTTCGAAAAAGAGTTCGTCCAGACGCGCGACGCCGTGGGCAACGCGCTCGGCGCGAAGCTCATCGAAGCAGCCGACGCCGCCGCCCCGTCCGCCCAGGCCGCCCAGGCCGCCGCGCCGCACGCAAGCTCACAGGATTCGACCCGGTAAGATCATGGACTTGACTCAGGTTTCCTCATCCTCTTCCGCCAAGCGCGCCGACAAGGCGTTCGCGGGCGCTCTGCCCGAACTGGCGCAATACGACGACCGGCCGTTCCTGAAACGGCTCGGCATCTTCGACTGGCTGTTTGCGCTGCTGCTCGTCGCGGGTGCCGGGTTTGCGCTGTCGCGCTATCACCCGTTCATGAATTACTACGACAAGCTTGTGCTGGTGTGCTCGGTGCCGGTGTTCGTCGTGCTCGGCTGGCGCTGGAAACCGGTGCGGCCGCTGATGGTCGGGATTGCCGCGCTGTCGCTGCTGGCCATTCAGATTTACCAGGGCGATCTGAGCCGCGCGGATACCGCGTTCTTTCTCAAGTACTTCCTGTCGAGCCAGTCCGCGATCCTGTGGATGAGCGCGCTGTTCGTATTCGCGACCGTGTTCTACTGGATCGGGTTGCTGTCGCGCTCGCCGACCGGCGCGGCGATCGGCTCGAAGATGACGTGGGTCGCGGTGCTGATGGGCTTCGTCGGGCTGATGGTGCGCTGGTACGAGTCGTACCTGATCGGCTCCGACGTCGGCCATATTCCGATCTCGAATCTGTATGAAGTATTCGTGCTGTTCAGCCTGATCACCGCGCTGTTCTATCTGTACTATGAACAGCACTACAACACGCGCGCGCTCGGCGCGTTCGTGCTGCTGGTGATCAGCGCGGCGGTCGGCTTCCTGATGTGGTACTCGGTGGCGCGCGACGCGCAGCAGATCCAGCCGCTCGTGCCGGCGCTGCAAAGCTGGTGGATGAAGATCCACGTGCCGGCGAACTTCATCGGTTATGGCAGCTTCGCGTTGTCGGCGATGGTCGCGGTCGCGTATCTGGCGAAGGAGCGCGGCGTGCTCAGCGATCGACTGCCGGCGCTCGAGGTGCTGGACGACGTTATGTACAAGTCGATCGCGGTCGGCTTCGCGTTTTTCACGATCGCGACGATTCTCGGCGCGCTGTGGGCCGCGGAAGCCTGGGGCGGCTACTGGAGCTGGGACCCGAAGGAAACGTGGGCGCTGATCGTGTGGTTGAACTACGCTGCGTGGCTGCACATGCGTCTGATGAAGGGCCTGCGCGGCGCGGTCGCCGCATGGTGGGCGCTGACCGGCCTGCTGGTCACGACCTTCGCGTTCCTCGGCGTGAACATGTTCCTGTCGGGCCTGCATAGCTACGGCAAGCTGTAAGCGCTGCCGCGTCGTATCGGCAACAGTCGATCGAAACCGCCGCGTGCTTTGCACCGGCGGTTTTTTTATGGCCAAAGGAATATTCGTTGCGTGCCCGTGTTCACCCATCGAGCACCTACGTATGGTCCGCGCAGCACGGATGTCTGCGAACGGACGATCACCACACAGGCCCCGCGAGCCGCAGCGAGCGGCGGGGCCGGCAAGGAGCAGCACGATGTGGATCAAGCGAAGCGACAGAATTCAACTGACCGGCGATGACATCGCGCGCAGCGAAATCACCCCGCAACACGTATTCGAGAACCGCCGGCGCATCCTGCAGGCGGCCGGCGCGATGGCGCTCGGCAGCCTGATCGGCGTGAGCGGCGAGGCGCTCGCCGAGTACTCGTCGCCGGACCCGAAGGCGCAGAAACTGGCGGCGAAGACCAACGCGAAGTTCGTCGCGCTCGACAAGGTCACGCCGTTCAAGGACATCACGACGTACAACAACTTCTACGAGTTCGGCACCGACAAATCCGATCCCGCGCAAAACGCCGGCTCGTTGCGGCCGCGGCCGTGGAAGGTCAGCGTCGAGGGCGCGATCAGGAATCCGAAGGTGTACGACCTCGATGAGCTGCTGAAGCTCGCGCCGCTCGAGGAACGGGTGTACCGGCTGCGTTGCGTCGAAGGATGGTCGATGGTGATTCCGTGGGTCGGCGTGCCGCTCGCGGAGCTGATCAAGCGCGTGGAGCCGACCGGCAACGCGAAATACGTGCAGTTCATCACGCTGGCCGATCAGTCGCAGATGCCCGGACTATCAACGCCGGTGCTCGACTGGCCGTACTCGGAAGGTCTGCGGATGGACGAAGCGATGAACCCGCTGACGCTGCTGACGATGGGCGTCTACGGTCAGGTGCTGCCGAATCAGAACGGCGCGCCGGTGCGCGTCGTGGTGCCCTGGAAGTACGGCTTCAAGAGCGCGAAGTCGCTGGTGAAGATCCGCTTCGTCGAAAAGCAGCCGCCGACCAGCTGGAATACCTATGCTGCGAACGAGTACGGCTTCTATTCGAACGTGAACCCCAACGTCGATCATCCGCGCTGGAGCCAGGCGACCGAGAGGCGCATCGGCGAAGACGGCTTTTTCACGCCGAAGCGCAAGACGCTGATGTTCAACGGCTATGGCGATCAGGTCGCGTCGCTGTATCAGGGCATGGACCTGAAGAAGAACTTCTGAGGCTTAGATAATGGCTTCCGACACCCAACCTGCGACTCCGCCTGCGACACGGGGCGAACCGCTGGCGACACGCGCGGCGGCGCGTGCGCGCGGTGCGTCCACAGCGACGGCGGCGTCGGCGGCGTCCGCAGGGACCGCGCAACGGGCCGCTGGCGGCGCGCGCTGGATCGTGCCGGCGAAAGTCGTGGTGTTCGTCGCGGCGCTGTATCCGCTTGCGCGTCTCGTGCTGTTCGGCGTGACCGACCGGCTCGGCGCGAATCCGATCGAATTCATCACGCGCTCGACCGGCCTGTGGACGCTGGTGTTTTTGTGCATCACGCTGGCGGTCACGCCGTTGCGCCGCCTGACCGGCGTCGCCGCGTTCGTGCGCTTGCGGCGCATGCTCGGGCTCTACGCGTTCTTCTACGCGACGCTGCACTTCACCACATATCTGTGGTTCGACAAGTGGTTCGATCTCGCGGCGATCCTGAAGGACATCGGCAAGCGGCCGTTCATCACCGTCGGCTTCGCCGGGTTCGTGCTGCTGATCGCGCTCGCCGCGACCTCGCCGCGCGCGATGGTGCGCAAGCTCGGACGACGCTGGCAGACGCTGCATCGTTCGATTTACGCGATCGGTGCGCTCGCGATACTGCACTTCTGGTGGATGAAGGCCGGCAAGCACGATCTGCTGCTGCCGAAGATTTACGGCGCGATCATGATCGCGCTGCTCGGCTGGCGTTTGGTGGTGTGGTTGCGCGAGCGAGCGGCGAGGGCGCAGCGGCGGTGAGCGTGACGGTGATGCCAGGCGCGCTTTAGATGGCCATAAAACAGCAGGCCCCATAGGCCCGATAAGCAAAAGGCGATGTCGCAATGACATCGCCTTTTTTCATCGCAAGCGGTGTGAGGCGCCCGACAGGGACACCTGCACCGACACGACGTTTACGCCGGCAAAATGGTTTCGCCCGCAAACAACTGCTGAGCTTCCTCGCGCGCGCGAACCACATGCGCCTGTGTACCATCCACCATCACTTCGGCCGCACGTCCGCGCGTGTTGTAGTTCGAACTCATCACAAAGCCGTACGCGCCGGCCGAGCGGATCGCCAGCAGGTCGCCCGGTTCGACTGCGAGAAGTCGTTCGCGGCCGAGCCAGTCGCCGCTTTCGCAGACCGGGCCGACCACGTCGTACACATGTGCGGGAACGTCGCGCTTCACGACCGGCTCGATCGCGTGATACGCGTCGTACATCGCGGGGCGCGCAAGGTCGGTCATTGCCGCGTCGACGATCGCGAAGTTCTTTTCCGCGCCCGGCTTCAGGAATTCCACCTGCGTGAGCAGCACGCCCGCATTGCCGACCAGCGAGCGGCCCGGCTCGAAATACACCTCACGATGGCCGTGACCGCGCACTTCGATGCGATCGAGCACCGTGCGCACGAACTCGCCGATTTCCGGCGGGGTTTCGTCGTCGTACGTGATGCCCAGGCCACCGCCGACGTCGATATGGCGAATCGTGATGCCGTCCTGCTCGATCTGTTCGACGAGTTCCAGCACCTTGTCGATCGCGTCGAGATACGGCGCGACTTCAGTGATCTGCGAGCCGATATGGCAGTCGATCCCGACCACTTTGAGATGCGCCATCGCCGCAGCCGCCTGGTAGGTCGCGCGCGCGTCTTCGAACGCGACGCCGAACTTGTTCGACTTCAGTCCGGTGGAGATGTACGGATGCGTTTTCGCGTCGACGTCCGGATTCACGCGCAGCGATACCGGCGCCTTCTTGCCCATTTCGCCGGCGACCGCATTCAGGCGGTCGAGCTCGGGAATCGATTCGACGTTGAAGCATTTGACGCCGGCCGCGAGCGCGTCGCGCATTTCGCCCGCCTGCTTGCCGACCCCGGAAAACACGGTGTTTTCCGCTTTGCCGCCGGCCGCGAGCACGCGCGCGAGTTCACCGCCCGAGACGATGTCGAAACCCGCGCCGAGACGCGCGAACACGTTCAGCACCGCGAGATTGCTGTTGGCCTTCACGGCTACGTGCACGCTCGCGCGACGGCCCGCGCAGGCGCCCGCATAGGCGTTCCACGCGGCGGTCAGCGCGGCGCGCGAATAGACATAAAGCGGCGTGCCGAACTGCTCGGCGAGAGAAACGGCGGACACGCCTTCGGCGTGCAATACGCCGTCGACGTAGTCAAATGCGGATCGAGTCATGCGGAAGTCTTATTGAACAGAAGGGGCAGCAGAGGCGGGCAGCGGTGCCGAAGGACCCGACGCGGCGGAAGCGGGCGGCGTGGACAGTTGTTCGTCCGGCGCGAGCGATAGCGGCGTGCCGGAGGTGTCCGGGATCGAGCTGGTGTCGTCGGCTGGTTGGGTTTGCTCCGGCGGCGGAGTTTGCGTGCGATGCGCCGGCGCAGCGGGCAGCGGCGGTACTGTCGGCAGATAGAGCGAGCCGCGTTGGCCGCAGCCGGTTAGCGTGCAACCTGCGAGAATGGCCAGAACCGCTACAATCGCGCGGCCGGGCGCCGCCGCTCGCATCCGAGTTACGACTCGCATGACTGTCCCTGAATGAATAATCGATGGAGTTTAGCATGTCCGATAGTGATTACCTGACCCGTGCGGAAGCCGTGCTGGCCGCCATCGAGAGCGCGGTCGACGACATCGACGCCGACATCGAACTCGAGCGCAGCGGCAACGTTCTGACGCTCGAATTCGAGAACCGCACGAAGATCATCGTCAACCTGCAGCCGCCGATGAAAGAGATCTGGATCGCCGCGAAAGCCGGCGGTTTTCACTACCGTTTCAACGACGGCGAATGGCGCGACACGCGCAGCGGCAACGAGTTTTTCGCCGCATTGACGCAATATGCGACCGAGCAGGCGGGCGAGCCGGTGCGCTTCGAGGCGCCGTAAGCGGCGCCGCGGTGCGTGCGTAATTCGCCGCACTCCAAAATAAAAAACCGCCGCGGGTTTTAATCGCGGCGGTTTTTTATTTTCTGCAAAGACCTCTGCTGAAACGCTAACGCGGCCTCAATGCCCGCGGAACAGATTCATGATGTCCTGCTTCTCCTGCTCGCCGACCTGCGCGGGCGCGGCCGACGCGGCTTCGGCATCGAGCGTCGCCTGACTGACGCCGACCGTCGACACGAAACCGTGCCCAGGCGTGAAGCCGTCGAGATACAGTTCCGAGCCGAGTTCGACCACTCCGTCGGGCCTCTGCATCTTGTACTCGGGTACGTTCTTCAGCGCGCGCCCCATGTACTCGATCCACACCGGCAGCGCGAGGCCGCCGCCGGTTTCCTTGTCGCCGAGGCTGCGCGGATTGTCGTAGCCGATCCACGCGATCGCCGCGAGCGTGTGCTGATAGCCGGCGAACCATGCGTCGCGCGAATCGTTGGTGGTGCCGGTCTTGCCGGCGAGGTCGGTGCGCTTGAGCGAGTTCGACTTCGCGCCGGTGCCGTGCTGCGCGACGCTCTGCAGCAGGCTGTTCATCACGTACGCGTTGCGCGGTTCGATCGCGAGCGGCGCGTTTTGCGCGGCCACCAGCGGCTGCACCCGTGATACGACGATGCCGCGCTGATCCGTGACTTCGGCGATCAGATACGGATTGATCCGGTAGCCGCCGTTCGCGAATACCGAGAACGCGCCCGCCATCTGCAGCGGCGTGACGAGGCCGGCGCCGAGCGCCATCGGCAGATAGGCGGGGTGGCGCTCCGCGTCGAAGCCGAAGCGCGTGATGTACTGCTGCGCGTATCTGGTGCCGATCTGATTGAGGATGCGGATCGACACGAGGTTCTTCGACTTCTGCAGCGCGGTGCGCATCGTCATCGGACCGTCGAAGCCGCCGCCGTAGTTCTTCGGCTCCCACGCCTGGCCGCCGGTCTCGGCGGCGCTGAAAAAGAGCGGCGCATCGTTGATCACGGTCGCCGGCCCGAGGCCCTTCTCGAGCGACGCCGAATAGATGAACGGCTTGAAGCTCGAACCCGGCTGGCGCCACGCCTGGGTCACGTGATTGAACTTGTTCTTGTTGAAATCGAAGCCGCCGACCAGCGCGCGGATCGCGCCGTCCTGCGGAACCACCGAAATGAACGCGCCTTCCACTTGCGGCAATTGCGTGATCGACCAGTCGCCGTTGTCGTTCTTCACGAGCCGCACGATCGCGCCCGGCCGGATGCGCTGATTCGGCTGCGCGCGCGTGCCGAGCGCGAACTGCGCATAGCGCAGGCCGTCGCCCTGGATCGTCGCGACGTTGCCGTCGATGAACATCGCCTGCACCTGCTTCGGGCTCGCCTCGGTGACGACGGCCGCGATGATCTCGCCGTTATCCGGATGTTCGAGCAGCGCGTCGTCGATTGCCTGTTCGCGCTCGTCGGGGTCGGCCGGCAGATTGATGAACGCCTCCGGCCCGCGATAGCCGTGGCGCCGCTCGTAGTCCATCAGGCCGCGGCGCAGCGCGCGATAGGCGACGTCCTGGTCGGCCGAATCGATCGTGGTCACGACGTTCAGGCCGAGCGTGTAGGCCTCTTCGTGATACTGCGCGTACATCATCTGCCGCACCATTTCCGCGACGTACTCGGCGTGCACGCTGTACTCCTTGCCGAGGCCCTTGACGACGAGCGGCTGGCGGCGCGCGTCGTCGTATTGCTCCGCGCTGATGTAGTGCAGCTCGTACATGCGTTGCAGGATGTACTCCTGACGCACCTTCGCGCGCTTCGGATTGACGACCGGGTTGTATGCGGACGGCGCCTTTGGCAGACCGGCGAGCATCGCCGATTCGGCCAGCGTCAGATCCTTCAGATCCTTGCCGAAGTACACCCGCGCCGCGCTCGCGAAGCCGTACGCGCGCTGCCCCAGATAGATCTGGTTCATGTACACCTCGAGGATCTGATCCTTGCTCAGCTTCGACTCGATCTTGTACGCGAGCAGCATCTCGTAAATCTTGCGGGTGTAGGTCTTCTCGCTGGACAGGAAGAAATTGCGCGCGACCTGCATCGTGATCGTGCTGGCCCCCTGGGTGGCGTGGCCGTTGGTCAGCGCGACGAAGCCGGCGCGCGCGATGCCGGTCAGATCGACGCCGCCGTGGTCGTAAAAGCGCGCGTCCTCGATCGCGAGAATCGCCTTCTTCAGGCTGTCGGGCACGTCCTGGATGTGCACGATGTCGCGCCGCTCTTCGCCGAATTCGCCGATCAGCACGTGGTCGGCCGTGTAGATGCGCAGCGGCACCTTGGGGCGGTAGTCGGTCAGCGCGTCGAGCGACGGCAGGTTCGGCGTGGCAACCACCAGCGCGTAGCCGAGCAGCAGGGCCACGCACACGATGCCCGCCACGATCAGCCCGAGCAGACCGGCGATGAGCTTCTGCCACAACGGGCGTTTGCGCTTTTTCGGCGCGGGCGGCGGGGACGTAGGAGACGTAGCTTGCATAAGAACACCGGAAAAACAGTCCCGCGATTATAGCCGCCCCGTTTGCAAGCTTTCGTCGTGCTTACGAATCGGGCGTGGCAGGCGCCGCGGCAGCGGCTTCGTTGTAGACCCCACTGTAGTCCGTTTGCCGTCGCGCGGGGCGGCTCGATAGCCGTGCTGGCCATTCGGCCGAATGTCGCCCGCAAGCGGCTCTGGCCACAATGAGCGCTCGTCACTCGCGTTCGAATGGTTCGTCGCGCGAGTCGAAGGGAGGGCGTGATGACCTATACGAATTCGTGGCTTCAGACAGTGCGGGCGGGCTGGCAGCGCTTCGCCGCCGGTATCGATATTGGTTCGCACAGCGTGCGTCTGGTGGTGCTGAGCCAGCGCTCGCGTGCGCGGGGCGCGCTGCGTCTCGAATACATGAGCACGGTGCCGCTGGCGCCTGGCGCGATCGCCGGGAGCGAGATCATCGACCGGCCGGCGGTCGCGCGCGCGTTGCGCGATGCGTTCGCCGGCCTGCCGCAGGTGTGCGCGGCGCACGCGCTGCGCTGCGCGATGGCGATGCCCGCGGCGGCGACGCTGACGACCAGTGTGCCGCTCGCGCGCCTCGTCGCGCAGAGTCACTGCGAGGACGCGGACGGTGGACCCGCGCTCGCCGGCGTCGCGCCGGCGGTGATGAGCGAGGCCGAGCGCCTGGTCGGGCTCGAGCGGCATGCGCTGGCGGTCGACTGGTTCGTCGACGACAGCGCGTCGCCGGCGGGTTCGGTGACGATTGCCGCGACCGCGCGTCAGCATCTCGAAGCGCGGATCGAATGCGCGGCGAGCGCGGGGATTTCGCTTTCGACGATCGACGGCGAGCCGCAAGCGGCGCTGCGAGCGCTTCGTTTCGCGGCGACTCGCGAGCTCGATTCGCAGGAGCCGTATGCGGCGTTGTGGATCGGCGCTGATGGCGTATACGGCTGGCGCATGCAGGACGACGGGATCGTCGCCGAGACGCGCTATCCGGCGCCCGAACACAGCGACCTCGCCGACGCGCTGCGCGATCTCGCGCACGGGCCCGAGTTCGACTGCGCGCTGGTCGGCGGCGAAGTCGAGCTGCTCGACGGGGTGGGCTTTTCGCTCGCCGACATCGGCGACGTGCTCGGCTGCTCCGCGTTGCCGTTCGAAGCCGCGCTGCTGGGCACGCGCGCGCGGCCGTTCGACGACAGCCTGTTGCACGAACCGGCCAGCGCGGTTGCGTTCGGGCTTGCATTGCGCGGGGTGTTCGAATGAGGCACGGGCTGTCGTTTCCGTTCGGGCCGGCTGACGCTGCGAAGAAGAGCGACCGGCGCCCGGTGCCGCCCAGGTTGGGCGGCTTCAATCTGCTGCCTTACCGGCAACGCAACGCGCGGCTCGCGCGGCGTCGCTGTCTGCGCGATTGGGGCGTGGCGGCCGGCGTGGGCGCGGCGGCCGTGCTGGCGCTCGCCGGCTGGCAGAGCCTGGCGAAGGCGCGGCTCGAGGCGCGGCGCGAGTCGATCGAACAGGCGCTGACGCTGCTTGCCGCGCCGCTAGCGGAGCACACGCGCCTGCAACGAGCGCGGGACGAGCAGCGCGCCAATGCGGCGCGGGCCGCTGTCGTTGGCGTGCCGCTCGCGCAGTTGCGCGCTTTGCTCGATGCGCTCAGTTACGAGCCCGGTGATGGCGTTGTGTTGCGGCAATTCCGGCAGCGCGAGCACGAGACCGAGTTGCTCGCGAGTTCGGGCAGTCATCTCGCGTCGGCCGAGTGGCTCAAGCGGCTTGCCGCGATTCGCGGGGTGGAGGGCGCGCAGATGCGTGAGCTGCGGCAGCCGGTGGCGCGCGGCGGCGCGGCGACGGCGCAGGCGCCCGGTGCCTTGGTGGAGTTCGATGCGAAGCTGACGTGGAGCGGGCCGCCGGCGCAAGGCGCCCGGCCGGCTGGAGCCGCGGGGACCGCTGTGGCCTCGCCGCGTGGGTCCCGGTCCGCACAATCGGGAGGTGGGCGATGAGTACGAGCTTTCTTGACGCGGGCAATCTCGCGCATCCGTCCGCCGGTTTTTCACGCTGGATCAAACAGGCCCGGTTGCCGCTCGAAGCGTGGAGTGCGCAGCGTCGCGCGCTGGTGGCGGCGCTGCTCGCGGCACTCGTGTTCGGCGTCGGTGCGTACGGTTGGCAGGCTGCCGATCTGTCGGGTCTGGCCGCCAGCCGCGCGGCGCTCGCGAGCAGCACCGCGCGTCTTGCCGACGCGCAGCAGGCGGTGGCGCGACTGCCGTCGCTGCGCCGCGAAACCGGGACCTTGATCGGCACGGCTTCGACCGCCGTGACATCGGGTTCGGCCGACGACGTGCGCATCGTCTCCGAACTGGCCACCCAAAACGGCGTCGCGTTGCTCGGCCTGGAGCCGGGCACCGCGAGCGGTGAGGGCGCCGAACGGATGCGTCCGCTGCGGCTCACCGCGCGTACCGACTTCGTTCACCTGATGGCGTTCTTTCACGGCCTCGCGCAGCTGCCGGTGCTGATCGTGCCCGTCGACGTGACCGTCAAACAGGACGGCAACGCGCTGGCGATGAACGCGACGCTGCACGTATTCGACGCGTTGCCGTCCGCACGCGGCGCCGCTGTGGCGGACGCCGCCGCCGCGAGCCTGCATGCCGACGACGCGAATGACGACGACGAGGAGGTCGTGTTCTTCGATCCGTTCGCGCGGGCTCAGATGTCGGCCAGCGGTTTCCCGCTTGATGCCGCGCGGTTGCGGCTGGTCGGCATGCTGCGCGATCGCACGCGTGCTCTGGCTTTGCTCGACACGCCGGAAGGCACGACGACGGTGGGGACCGGGCACCGGCTGGGCGTCGAACGGGTGATGCGGCTCGACGCCGACGGCATCACGCTCGCGAACGGCAGCGCGACGCGCACGCTGACGCTGATGTCGATGGAGGCTTCATGATGACGCGCGCGATCACACATGCGGGGCGGTTGGGGCCATGCATCCGACGCAGCGTCGGTTTCTGTCTGGCGCTATGTGCCGGTGCGACAGTGCTGGGCGGCGGCGTCGCTCAGGCCTCGCCGCCGCCGTTGCCGGACTACACGGCGCTCGACGCTCAGCCGGATTTCGCCGACAGCGGGTATGGAACGGCGCCGCTGCCGCGCGGTAGCATCGGTGAAGTGGCGAACCCGTTCGGCGACGGCGCGATCCCGGTTGCGTTGCCGGTGGCGGGGCAAGACGCGAACGGCAGCCAAACTGCCGCGTTCCCGGCCTTCGCACCGGACGCGTCCGCTGATACCAGCCTCGAAGGCCCGGTTCTCGCCGCGCCAGCTCAGGCCGCCCAGACCACCGCTGCGGCTCGCGACGCCATCGCGGACACGCCTGCGCTCGAAGGGCCGCCGGTGCCGCTGCCTGCGCCCAAACGCCTGCGCGACGCGGCGCATCACGCGCAGCGGGACTCGGACGCGGATGCAGACCTGCCCGCCGGCAACAAACCCATCTCGCTAAATTTCCTGAACGCAGACCTGGGCGCAGTGCTGAAAGCCTTCGCCGAATTCACCGGCCTGAACATCGTGTCGAGCGACAAAGTGCGCGGCGCGGTGTCGTTGCGGCTCGACAAGGTGCCCTGGCGCACCGCGTTCGACACGCTGCTAGATGTCAACAATCTCGCGATGGAGCGCCACGGCAACGTGATCTGGGTCGCGCCGGCCGCCGAACTTGCCGCGCGCGAGCGGCAGCGTTTCGAAGCGCATGCGCGCGGCGCGGACCTCGAACCGCTCGCGAGCCGCACGTTCGAGCTGCACTACGCGCATGCCGAGGACGTGCGGCGCCTGCTGACGGGCTCCGGCACGCAGCGGGTCCTATCCAAACGCGGCGCCGTGACGGCCGATCCGCGCACCAACCTGCTGTTCGTGACCGACCTCGCCGGACGGCTCGACCAGATCGCGGCGCTGATCACCGCGGTCGACCGGCCGACCCGCCAGGTGCTGATCGAGGCGCGGATCGTCGAAGGCGAGTACGGCTTTTCGCGCAATCTGGGAGTGCGGCTCGCGCTCGCCGGCACCAGCGCGGACGGTACCGCGCGTGGGCTGACCGGCGGCGCGGACGGCACAGTCTACGATCTGGCGGCCCGGCCGATCTCCGGCTTCGATGCCGCGACCGCCGGCCTGACGCTGTTCGCCGCGCACGCAACGCGTCTGCTGAATCTGGAACTGTCGGCGCTGGAGGCCGAGGGCCAGGGGAAAATCGTCTCGAGTCCGCGGGTCGTGACCGCCGACCGGCGCAAGGCGGTCGTCGAGCAGGGCACCGAGCTGCCATACCAGGCCAAGGTCGGGCAGGGCGTGTCGGGCGTGCAGTTCCGCCGCGCGACGCTCAAGCTGGAAGTCGAGCCGCAGATCATGCCGGACGGCCGCGTGGTGCTGGACCTCGACGTCGCCAAAGACAGCGTCGGCGAGCAGACCGACGCCGGGCCCGCGATCAACACCAAGCACGTGCAAACCCGCGTCGAAATCGACGATGGTGGTACGGTGTCGATCGGCGGCATCTATGCGACCGACAACCGCGACGACGAGGACCGGGTGCCGATCCTCGGCAAAATCCCGGTGTTGGGCGCGTTGTTCCGCCATCGGACCCACCGCGACCAGCGCACCGAACTGGCAATTTTCATCACGCCGCGGGTGATCCACGAAAATTAGGGCACGTTAGGGCTAACGCGCGCCGGGGCTACCGGTGGCGCGCAGGCTCGACAAGGCAGCCGCTTTGCCAGTAAGCTGCGGCACGAACTACACCGGAATATCCAGAGGACACCGTTGTTACCGCGGGACGCACACGCCAATGTTTTTTTCGTAGGGCTCATGGGGGCAGGGAAAACCACTGTGGGTCGGGCGGTTGCGCGCCGTCTCGAGCGCCCGTTCTTCGATTCCGACCATGAAATCGAGGCGCGCACGGGCGCGAAGATTCCGGTGATCTTCGAGCTGGAGGGCGAGGCGGGGTTTCGCGACCGCGAGGCCAGCGTGATTTCCGATCTCACTGCGCGCGACAATATCGTGCTCGCGACCGGCGGCGGCGCGGTGCTGCGGCCGGAAAACCGCGCAGCGCTCAATAGCCGGGGCCTCGTCGTCTATCTGCGCGCCAATCCGCACGACCTGTGGCTGCGCACGCGGCGCGACAAGAATCGTCCGCTGTTGCAGACCGAAGATCCGAAAGCGCGGCTCGAACAGCTCTACGAAGTGCGCGATCCGCTGTATCGCGAGTGCGCGCATTTCGTGATCGAAACCGGCCGGCCCTCGGTCAACGGACTCGTCAATATGGTTCTGATGCAGCTCGAGATGGCCGGCGTCGCCAAACATCCTGCGTCATAATGGACCGTATGATTACCGTCAACGTCGAACTGGGCGAGCGCGCCTACCCCATCCATATCGGTGCCGACCTGATCGGCCAGACCGCGCTGTTCGCGCCGCATATCGCCGGCAGTTCGGTCACTATCGTCACCAATTCCACCGTCGATCCGCTGTACGGCGACACGCTGCGGCAGGCGCTCGCGCCGCTGAACAAACAGGTGTCCACCGTCGTGCTGCCGGACGGCGAGGCGCACAAAAATCTCCAGACGCTCAACCTCATCTTCGACGCGCTGCTCGGCTCGCGCGCGGATCGCAAGACCACGCTGATTGCGCTCGGCGGCGGCGTGATCGGCGACATGACCGGGTTCGCGGCGGCCTGCTACATGCGCGGCGTGCCGTTCATTCAGGTGCCGACCACGCTGCTGTCGCAGGTGGATTCGTCGGTGGGCGGCAAGACCGGCATCAACCATCCGCTCGGCAAGAACATGATCGGCGCGTTCTATCAGCCGCAGGCGGTGATCGCCGACATCGGCGCGCTGCGCACGTTGCCCGAACGGGAACTCGCGGCCGGCATCGCCGAAGTCATCAAGACCGGCGCGATCGCCGACGCCGCTTTCTTCGACTGGATCGAAGCCAATATCGAGGCTTTGAATCGCTGCGACGCGGCCGCGCTCGCCGAGGCGGTCAAGCGCTCGTGCGAGATCAAGGCGTCGGTGGTCGCGCAGGACGAGCGCGAAGGCGGCCTGCGCGCCATTCTCAATTTCGGCCACACGTTCGGCCATGCGATCGAAGCCGGCCTCGGCTACGGCGAGTGGCTGCACGGCGAGGCGGTCGGCTGCGGGATGGTGATGGCGGCGGACCTGTCGGTTCGTCTTGGCCATCTCGACGAAGCATCGCGCAAGCGGCTCGTCGACGTGGTGCTTGCCGCGCGCTTGCCGACCCGCGCGCCGGCGCTCGGCGCCGACCGCTATGTCGAGTTGATGCAGGTCGACAAGAAAGCGGAAGGCGGCGCGATCAAGTTCATTCTGCTGAAGCGTTTCGGTGAGACGTTGATCAGCCGGGCGCCCGACGCCGAGGTGCGGGCGACGCTGGCCGCCGCGGTCTGAGCGCGCGGCGGCGTTGCTGTCACACGCATCGCGCCTCTGCGTAAAGAGGCGTCGCCCATGTTTCGGAGAACCCGGTGACTGACAGGCGCAGCGACGACTTCACGCTTGACCCGGTGGCGAAAGCGGCCGCCAACGGCGCGCGCAGCGCTACCCCTATCCCCAAGGCGGTCGACGGCGCCGCGGCAGCGGCCGTCGCCGCGCCGACCCAGCAGGCGCTCGAAGCGCATCTCGCGCCATACGCCGCGCATTCCGGCCAGTCGCGTGGGCGCCGCTATCCGGAAGCCGCGCCGAGCGCGCGCACCGAGTTCCAGCGCGACCGCGACCGCATCGTCCACTCGACCGCGTTCCGTCGGCTCGAATACAAGACTCAGGTGTTCGTCAATCACGAGGGCGACCTGTTTCGCACGCGCCTCACGCACAGTCTGGAAGTCGCGCAGATCGCCCGTTCGGTCGCGCGCAACCTGCGCGTGAACGAAGACCTCGTCGAAGCGATTTCTCTCGCGCACGATCTCGGTCACACGCCGTTCGGCCATGCCGGGCAAGACGCGCTGAACGAATGCATGCGCGAGCACGGCGGCTTCGAGCACAACCTGCAGAGCCTCGCGGTCGTCGACGAACTGGAGGAGCACTACGGCGCGTTCAACGGCCTGAACCTGTGCTTCGAAACGCGCGAGGGAATTCTCAAGCATTGCTCGCGCGACAACGCGCGGCGCCTCGGCGCGCTCGGTGAGCGTTTTCTGCAGCGGCGGCAGCCGTCGCTCGAAGCGCAGATCGCCAACGTCGCGGACGAAATCGCGTACAACAATCACGACGTCGACGACGGTTTGCGCTCGGGGCTGCTATCGATCGAGCAGCTCGCCGAAGTCGAGCTATGGCAAAGCCATTACGAGGCGGCGCGCGGCGACTATCCGCAGATCGAAGGGCGCCGGCTGATTCACGAGACGGTGCGGCGGGTGATCAATACGCTGATCGTCGATCTGATCGAAACCACGCGGCTCAATCTGGAGCGCTACGCGCCCGCCTCGCTCGACGACGTGCGCGCCGCGCCCCCGCTGGTCGCGCACAGCGACACGATCGCTGTGCAGGCAGCGGCACTCAAGCGTTTCCTGTTCAAGAATCTGTATCGCCACTATCGCGTGATGCGGATGGCGAACAAGGCGCGCCGCGTGGTGGTCGGCCTGTTCGACGCGTTCACCGACGACCCGCGGCTGTTGCCGCCGGCTTATCAGACCGCGGACGCGGCGCAGCAGCCGCGTCTGATCGCGCATTACATTGCGGGGATGACGGACCGCTACGCTGTGAAGGAATATCAGCGGCTGTTCGTGATCGACGACAACTAGGCGGCCGCGCCGGGCCGCCCGTTGCCGCCCGCTTTCAAATCAGCTCATGTATGGCACCGCTCGCGCGGCGCTGACGATGCATCAGCCCATCAGCGCATCAGCGCGAACGCGACGACGCGAACAGCGCCCCCGCAATCAACGCGAGCCCGCCGACGATCGCAATCGTCTGCCACGGGTTTTCGTGCACGTAATCGTCGGCGCCGGAGATCGCCACGCCCGCGCGTTCGCGCACCGCATCGCGGGTGTCGTTCAGGCGCGCGCGCGCCGAGTCGAGTTGATTGCGCAGCTTGCCGCGCAATTCGACGGCGTCCGCGTGGGTGCCGTCGGCGAGGGTCGATTCGAGTTCCCCCAGCAGCGTACGCAATTCGGCCGCGATATCTTCGGCCGCGTGGCGGCTATGGCGCGCAATGCGCCGCGCGCGGCGGCTTGCGCTGGTCCAGGATTCGCCGAGGGCGTCTCTCGTGTTCGGAAGTGCTGTCATGGTCGCTCCGTCGATGAGTTGAAAAAGCCCCGCGCATCGTCGCGCGGACGCGGTACCCGCTGACGCCAGTATCGCGTCGCCGCGCGCGAAATGCCAAGGAAACGCCATCACGACGCAACTTCGATGCCACACCCGCCGACGCCCGCGCAGCATGTGCGAGCGGCCGCGCATGGCGCGCCGGTGGTCAGCAGATATTGCACAGGGGGGCGCCCGATCCGAGTCAAACTTACAAATGCCCGCGGCGGACGAGCTACGCGCGCCGCAACAAAAGAAAACGCCGTCATCGACTCGATGACGGCGTTGCAGCCCGCGAAAATTCGACTACCCTAATTCAAGCCACCCGCACGCGCGAAGCGTTAGAAACGGTAACCGATGTTGACGTAGGTGACGATCGGGTTCAGTTTGATCTTGGTCTGCGATTGCACGTTCAGTGTGCCCACCGGCGTGGTCGATGCCGAGTTCAGTTTGGCGGTCGTGCTGAGCGGCAGATACGAGATCGAAACGCCTGCGAACCAGTGCTGATTGAACGCGTAAGTGAAGCCCGCGTTAAACACGGGTTCCCACGAACTATCCGTCGTGACGCTGGTCGGACCATGCAGAACCTTGGCCTGGAACGCGCTGTTGGTGATGTGTTCGTCGGTGAACCAGACGCGGCTCACGCCGAGACCGAGGTACGGACGGAACGCAGCGGTCGGCGCGTTGAAGTAGTACTTGAACAGCAGCGTCGGGCTCCACTGTTTTGCCTGGCCGATCTTGCCGAATTGTTCGAAGCTGCCGCTGCCGTAGAGGTCGAACGAGGGCGGATAGCCCAGCACGAATTCGGTGGCGATGTGGTCGGTGATGAAATAGCCGGCGGTGAAACCGATGGTGTCGGCGGAACTCAGTGATGCACCGGTATTTGCTTCTGTGATGTTGGTCGGGCTACCCCCGATACTCGTCACGGTCAGCGGGTCGCTGCTCGATTGCGGCGCGAGGTGGAACCACCCCGTCGTGACGTAGAAACTGCCGGCCGATTGTGCGTGTGCTGCCGTGCTCATGCAGGCTAGTACCGCCATCCCCGTTACGGCCTGTTTTAATTTCATATGTGCTCCTCCAGAAAAGGCCCGCCCATTATGACTACAACGTTTGAAACAAACCATACGCGGCGGTTAGAGTTTTCTCCCTAAGCTCCGCAAGGTTTCTGGCTTGGCCGCATGGCGCCGAACCTTGCGCCCACGCGGTTCTACGGACCTTCGGGTATATCCCAACGCGACTATTTGGACACTCCAGCATGGCACGGCTTGCACGTCTTTATGTCCCCGACCAGCCGCAGCACGTCATCCTTCGCGGGCTCGACCAGCAGCCCGCATTCGTCGACGACCAGGACTACGAGCTTTTCATCGACTGTCTGAAGGCGGCTTCGCGGGACCATCATCTGTCGATTCACGCTTACGCCCTGATGCCGGGCGCCGTGCAACTGCTCGTCACGCCCACCGAGGAGTCGAGCCTGCCCAAGGCGATGCAGGCGGTCGGGCGGCGCTACGTCGCCCACTTCAACCGGCGCTATGCGCGCCGCGGTACCTTGTGGGAGGGCCGCTACCGGGCCACGGTGATCGAAGGCGAGCGCTACTTCCTGCTCGCCAGCCGGGTCGTCGAAATGTGCCCGGTGCGCGCGCAGCTGGTGAGCTCGCCGGAAGACTATCGCTGGTCGAGTTACCGGCATCACATCGGTCTCACGCTCGACAGCCTGATCACCGACCATCCGCTTTACTGGTCGCTCGGCAATACGCCGTTCGAGCGGCAACGCGCGTACCGTGAGTTGTGCGAACAGCCGCTCGACGAGCGCGAAGCCAGCCAGCTCCAGCAAGCCACGCTGAAAGGCTGGGTGCTCGGCAGCGACACCTATCGGGAGTGGGCGGCGCGCGCCGCAAACCGGCGAGTTTCGCCGTTGCCGCGGGGCCGGCCGCGCAAGGTGCGGGAGACGCCGCAGACCCAGTGAGACGCCGCTCTTTGCGAAATTCATGTTTCGCATCAAGGGACTGCGTGGAAACGGCATCGCGTGTGCCGTTTTCTTTTGCCCCTTTTTGATGTGGCACCAATAAAAATAAGCCGCAATGCACCAATTTTGTTAATGGGGTTCGATCATTATGTTTTATTTGCTATTCCATTGATTCCTCGCGTATATTCCGATTTCCGACGCTTTTCGATCTGCGCACTCACGCCGCGCGACGAGCGTCGTCGCGGTTGCGATTGCACTGCGGCAATAGAAAAACGGTTTTAACGGCCTGTCCGGCCCCTCACAGACGGTGTCCCCATGAACGACCATCAGCACCCGATTCACCCGGTTCCCGCCGCCCAAGGTCTGTACGATCCGCAGAACGAGCATGACGCGTGCGGCGTCGGCTTCGTCGCCCATATCAAGGGCCAGAAGAGCCACGAGATCATCCAGCAGGGCCTGAAGATTCTCGAGAACCTCGACCATCGGGGCGCCGTCGGCGCTGACCCGCTGATGGGCGACGGCGCGGGCATCCTGATCCAGATCCCGGACGGCTTCTATCGCGAAGAGATGGCCAAGCAGGGCGTGACGCTGCCGCCGGCCGGCGAATACGGCGTCGGCATGGTCTTCCTGCCGAAGGAACACGCATCGCGTATCGCCTGCGAGCAGGAGCTCGAGCGCACGGTGAAGGCTGAAGGCCAGGTCGTGCTCGGCTGGCGCGACGTGCCGGTCGACCACACAATGCCCATTTCGCCGACCGTCAAGGCGAGCGAGCCGCTGATCCGCCAGATCTTCATCGGCCGCGGCAAGGACATCATGGTGACCGATGCGCTCGAGCGGAAGCTGTACATCATTCGCAAGACCGCGAGCCACCGCATCCAGGCGCTCAAGCTCAAGCACGGCAAGGAATACTTCGTGCCGTCGTGCTCGGCGCGCACTGTCGTCTACAAGGGGCTGCTGCTGGCGGGCCAGGTCGGCGTGTACTACCGCGACCTGCAGGACGAGCGCGTCGTCTCGGCACTGGCGCTCGTGCACCAGCGCTTCTCGACCAACACGTTCCCGGCCTGGGAACTGGCTCACCCGTACCGGATGATCGCCCACAACGGCGAAATCAACACGGTCAAGGGCAACGTCAACTGGCTGAACGCGCGTACCGGCGCAATCGCGTCGCACGTGCTCGGCGACGACCTGCCGAAGCTGTGGCCGCTGATCTATCCGGGCCAGTCCGACACTGCATCGTTCGACAACTGTCTCGAACTGCTGGTGATGGCCGGCTACCCGCTCGTCCACGCAATGATGATGATGATCCCGGAAGCCTGGGAACAGCACACGCTGATGGACGAAAACCGCCGCGCGTTCTACGAATACCACGCTGCCATGATGGAGCCGTGGGACGGCCCCGCCGCGATCGCGTTCACGGACGGCCGCCAGATCGGCGCGACGCTCGACCGTAACGGTCTGCGTCCGGCGCGCTACATCGTCACGGACGACGACCTCGTCATCATGGCGTCGGAAGCCGGCACGTTGCCGATTCCCGAGTCGAAGATCGTCAAGAAGTGGCGTCTGCAGCCGGGCAAGATGTTCCTGATCGACATGGAGCACGGTCGCATCATCGACGACAAGGAACTGAAGGACAACCTCGCGAACGCGAAGCCGTACAAGAGCTGGATCGACGCGGTCCGGATCAAGCTCGACGAGATCGAGCCGAACGCCGAAGACGTCGCGACCGAGCGCCGTGAAGCCGCCGCGCTGCTGGACCGTCAGCAGGCATTCGGCTATACGCAGGAAGACCTCAAGTTCCTGATGGCGCCGATGGCGCAAGCCGGCGAGGAAGCGGTCGGCTCGATGGGCAACGACTCGCCGCTGGCGGTCATGTCCAACAAGAACAAGACGCTGTACCACTACTTCAAGCAGCTGTTCGCGCAGGTCACGAACCCGCCGATCGACCCGATCCGTGAAAACATGGTGATGTCGCTCGTGTCGTTCATCGGTCCGAAGCCGAACCTGCTCGACACCAACAACATCAACCCGCCGATGCGTCTCGAAGTGTCGCAGCCGGTGCTCGACTTCAAGGACATCGCGAAGATCCGCGCGATCGATCAGTACACCGGCGGCAAGTTCAGCTCGTACGAACTGAACATCTGCTATCCGGTCGCCTGGGGCAAGGAAGGCATCGAAGCGCGCCTCGCGTCGCTGTGCGCGGAAGCCGTCGATGCGGTCAAGTCTGGCTACAACATGCTGATCGTGTCGGACCGCAAGACCGACCGCGACAACGTCGCGATTCCGGCGCTGCTGGCTACCGCCGCGATCCACACGCACCTCGTGCAACAGGGTCTGCGCACCAGCACGGGCCTCGTCGTCGAAACCGGCTCGGCGCGTGAAACGCACCACTTCGCGCTGCTCGCGGGCTATGGCGCGGAAGCCGTGCACCCGTACCTCGCGATGGAAACGCTCGGCCAGCTCGCGGCCGGCATGAAGGGCGACCTGTCGGCTGAGAAGGCGGTCTACAACTTCACGAAGGCAGTCGGCAAGGGCCTGCAGAAGGTCATGTCGAAGATGGGCATTTCGACCTACATGTCGTACACCGGCGCGCAGATTTTCGAAGCGGTCGGCCTCGCGTCGGATCTCGTGTCTAAGTACTTCTCCGGCACTTCGTCGAAAGTCGGCGGCATCGGCCTGTTCGACGTCGCGGAAGAAGCGATCCGCATGCACCGCGACGCGTTCGGCGACAACCCGGTGCTCGCGAACATGCTCGACGCGGGCGGCGAGTACGCGTATCGCGTGCGCGGCGAAGAACACATGTGGACCCCGGATGCGATCGCCAAGCTGCAGCACTCGGCACGCAGCAACTCGTACCAGACGTACAAGGAATACGCGCATCTGATCAACGATCAGACCCGGCGCCACATGACGTTCCGCGGCCTGTTCGAATTCAAGTTCGACCCGACCAAGGCGATCCCGCTCGACGAAGTCGAATCGGCGAAGGACATCGTCAAGCGCTTCGCGACCGGCGCGATGTCGATGGGCTCGATCAGCACCGAAGCGCACGCCACGCTGGCGGTCGCGATGAACCGCATCGGCGGCAAGTCGAACACCGGTGAAGGCGGCGAAGACGCGAACCGTTATCGCAACGAACTGCGCGGCATTCCGATCAAGAACGGCGACACGATGAAGTCGGTGATCGGCGACGAAGTGATCGTCGACATTCCGCTGAAGGAAGGCGATTCGCTGCGCTCGCGCATCAAGCAGGTCGCGTCGGGCCGCTTCGGCGTGACCGCCGAGTACCTGGCGTCGGCCGATCAGATCCAGATCAAGATGGCGCAGGGCGCGAAGCCGGGCGAAGGCGGTCAGCTGCCGGGCCACAAGGTGTCGGAATACATCGGCAAGCTGCGTTACTCGGTGCCGGGCGTCGGCCTGATTTCGCCGCCGCCGCACCACGACATCTACTCGATCGAAGATCTCGCACAGCTGATCCACGATCTGAAGAACGTCAACGCATCGTCGAGCATCTCGGTGAAGCTGGTGTCGGAATCGGGCGTCGGCACGGTGGCTGCAGGCGTCGCGAAGGCGAAGGCCGACCACGTGGTGATCGCCGGTCACGACGGCGGCACCGGCGCGTCGCCGCTGTCGTCGATCAAGCATGCCGGTACGCCGTGGGAACTGGGTCTCGCGGAAACGCAGCAGACTCTGGTGCTGAACCAGTTGCGCGGCCGCATCCGCGTGCAGGCCGACGGTCAGATGAAGACCGGCCGCGACGTCGTGATCGGCGCGCTGCTCGGCGCGGACGAATTCGGCTTCGCGACGGCGCCGCTGGTCGTCGAAGGCTGCATCATGATGCGCAAGTGCCATCTGAACACCTGCCCGGTCGGCGTTGCGACGCAAGATCCGGTGCTGCGGGCGAAGTTCAAGGGCCAGCCGGAACACGTCGTGAACTTCTTCTTCTTCGTCGCTGAAGAAGCGCGCGAAATCATGGCGCAGCTTGGTATCCGCAAGTTCGACGATTTGATCGGCCGCGCGGAACTGCTCGACATGAAAAAGGGCATCGAACACTGGAAGGCGAAGGGTCTCGACTTCTCGCGCGTGTTCTATCAGCCGACGGTACCGGCCGACACCGCGCGCAAGCACGTCGACGTGCAGGACCACGGTCTCGACCGCGCACTCGATCACACGCTGATCGAGAAGGCGAAGGCCGCGATCGAGAAGGGCGAGCACGTGTCGTTCATCCAGCCGGTGCGCAACGTGAACCGTACGGTCGGCGCGATGCTGTCCGGCACGATCGCGAAGAAGTACGGCCACGACGGTCTGCCCGACGACGCGGTGCATATCCAGCTGAAGGGCACCGCGGGTCAAAGCTTCGGCGCGTTCCTCGCGAAGGGCGTGACGCTGGATCTCGTCGGCGACGGCAACGACTACGTCGGCAAGGGCCTGTCGGGCGGCCGGATCATCATTCGTCCGACCAACGACTTCCGCGGCAAGTCGGAAGAGAACATCATCTGCGGCAACACGGTGATGTACGGCGCGATCGAAGGAGAGGCATTCTTCCGCGGCGTCGCGGGCGAGCGCTTCTGCGTGCGTAACTCGGGCGCGACGGCGGTCGTCGAAGGTACCGGCGACCACGGTTGCGAATACATGACCGGCGGCACGGTGGTCGTGCTCGGCGAAACCGGCCGTAACTTCGCGGCCGGCATGTCGGGCGGCGTCGCCTACGTGTTCGATCCGGACGGCAGCTTCGCGGGCAAGTGCAACAAGTCGATGGTGTCGCTCGATCCGGTGCTGCAACAGGCCGAACAGGAGCGCACGGTCGACCAGGGCGTGTGGCATCGCGGCACGACCGACGAAGCGCTGCTCAGGGGCTTGATCGAGCGTCACTTCCAGTTCACCGGTTCGCCGCGCGCCAAGGCGCTGCTGGAGAACTGGGACGCGGCGCGCCGTCAGTTCGTGAAGGTGTTCCCGACCGAATACAAGCGCGCGCTCGGCGAACTCGCCGCGAAGAAGGCGAACAAGGAAGTTCTCGCCGCCTGACCGATCGTCGAACACATATATAGCCGCACCCGCCGCGGCCCGACCGGATAGCGTCCGGCCGGCGGCGGGTCCAGATTACCCCTAGATACAGATAGAGAAGAGAACCACATGGGCAAGGCAACCGGTTTTCTCGAGTTCGAACGTCGCCACGAGACGTACGAAGCTCCGCTCACGCGTGTGAAGCACTACAAGGAATTCGTCGCCGCACTGAGCGACGACGAAGCGAAGATTCAAGGCGCACGTTGCATGGACTGCGGCATCCCGTTCTGCAACAACGGCTGCCCGGTCAACAACATCATTCCGGACTTCAACGACCTGGTGTTCCGTCAGGACTGGAAGAGCGCGATCGACGTCCTGCACTCGACCAACAACTTCCCCGAGTTCACGGGCCGCATCTGCCCGGCGCCGTGCGAAGCGGCCTGTACGCTTGGCATCAACAACGACCCGGTCGGCATCAAGTCGATCGAGCACGCGATCATCGACAAGGCCTGGGCCGAAGGCTGGGTCGAGCCGCAGACGCCGAAGCACAAGACCGGCAAGAAGGTCGCGGTGGTCGGCTCCGGCCCCGCGGGTCTGGCTGCCGCGCAGCAGCTCGCGCGCGCCGGTCATGACGTGACCGTGTTCGAGAAGAACGACCGGATCGGCGGCCTGCTGCGTTACGGCATCCCCGACTTCAAGCTGGAGAAGTGGCAGATCGACCGCCGCATGCGCCAGATGGAAGCGGAAGGCGTGACGTTCCGCACCAACGTGTTCATCGGCCACCCCGACTCGCTGCCGGCGTACATCGGCAACACCGCGAAGGAAACCATCACGCCGGCCGAGCTGAACGAACAGTTCGACGCGGTCGTGATCGCCGGTGGCGCCGAAACTCCGCGCGATCTGCCGGTGCCGGGCCGCGAGCTCGAAGGCGTGTACTACGCGATGGAATTCCTGCCGCAGCAGAACAAGGTCAACGCCGGCGACAAGCTGACGAATCAGCTGCTCGCGAAGGGCAAGCATGTCGTCGTGATCGGCGGCGGCGATACCGGTTCGGACTGCGTCGGCACGTCGAACCGTCACGGCGCGAAGAGCGTCACCCAGTTCGAGCTGCTGCCGCAGCCGCCGGAAGAAGAGAACAAGCCGCTGGTGTGGCCGTACTGGCCGATCAAGCTGCGCACGTCGTCGTCGCACGAAGAAGGCTGCGAGCGTGACTGGGCGGTCGCGACCAAGCGCCTCGAAGGCAAGAACGGCAAGGTCGAGAAGCTGATCGCCGCGCGCGTCGAGTGGAAGGACGGCAAGATGGTCGAAGTGCCGAACTCGGAATTCGAAATGAAGGCCGATCTGGTGCTGCTCGCGATGGGCTTCACGCAGCCGGTTTCGCCGGTGCTCGAAGCGTTCGGCGTCGACAAGGATGCGCGCGGCAACGTGCGTGCGGCGACCGAAGGCGACAAGGCGTACTACACGTCGGTGGACAAAGTGTTCACCGCGGGCGACATGCGCCGTGGCCAGTCGCTGGTCGTGTGGGCAATCCGCGAAGGCCGTCAGTGCGCGCGTTCGGTCGATGCGTTCCTGATGGGGCATTCGGAACTGCCGCGTTAAGCGTCTTCAGGCCGGCTCGCGCCGGCCGCTCACGTTTTTTGCAGGAAGGCGTGGAGACGACAAGGTGCCCAATGCAGGCGCCGATAGCGGTAGAGCGAAGCAGTAGAAAAGGAAACCGGGCTGGCCTGAGAAGGGCAGTCCGGTTTTTTTATGTCCGCCCGCGCCGACTATCGCCCCTTTTTTTTCCTTACCAATTGCCACGATGTAACGCAGAACATATTGGCGAACGTTAAACTGCGCGTGCAGCCCCGGCTGCCCGGAATTCGCCCGTTATTCGCCCTTATTCGCTGATTATTGGCCCGTTAATCCCCGGTTTTCACCACCGTTCCCGATGCCCTCGACCGCGAAATCCCGTTCGCCATTGCGCGTTGCCGCGAGCACGACCGTGCCCGCGGGCGCCCGCGTTGCGGCGACGGCCGCGCAGGCGGTCTCGACTTCGCGGCGACGCTTCCTGAGAGGTACGGCCGGCTCGGCCGGCGCGCTGCTCGCGGCCGGCTTCGGCGGTTCGCTGCTGTCCGCCTGCGGCGGTAGTCTCGAAGCCGATCAGCCGCAGACCCCGCGTCTCGCGTCGGTCAGCAATTTCCGCGATCTCGGCGGCGCGGGCGCCGGCTACCTGACCGTCGACGGCAAGCAGATGCGCCGCGGCGTGTTCTATCGCGCGAACGCGCTGACGCTAAGCGGCACCGACGCGGCCACGCTCGACAAATTGGGCATCGTCGCGGTCTACGATCTGCGCACGCCCGCCGAAATCGCCCGCAGCGCCGATCGATTGCCGCTCGGCGCGACCTCGTCGACGCTGAATGTGCTCGGCACCCCTGACTTCATGACGCCGGCGCTCGACACGCCCGAGGCCGCGGCCGGCTTCATGCAGGCGCAGGCGCGCGCCTATGTGACGGGCGGCGCGCAGCGCGAGGCATTCGGCGCGCTACTCAGCGCGCTCGCCGACGGCACCGGAGCACAACTGTTCCATTCGAGCGCGGGCAAGGATCGCGCGGGCTGGGTTGCGGCGCTGCTGCTCGGCATCGCCAACGTGCCGCTCGATGTGATCATGCAGGACTATCTGCTGAGCAACGTCTACCTTGCACGATCGATCGCCGCGCGCACCGCCCTGCTCCGCGCGCAGCAGGGCGAGGCCGTCGCGATGGCCGAGACGCCGTTGCTGACCGTCGACGAAAATTATCTGCAGGCGGGCTTCGATCAGGTGCAGGCGAGCTACGGCACGATGGCGAACTATCTGACGCTGGGTCTCGGTCTGTCGCAGACGCAGGTCGATTCGTTGCGCAGTCGGCTGGTGCATTGACCAGCGCTTGCCGTTCTTTGCGCTGAGCCGGTGCGCGGTGTGCTGCGCGGCACGCGTGAAAGGCTGCTTTTCCGTTCGCGCCGGTTTCCCCTTCTTTTCTCACGATGCCACTGTCGCCAGCGGCAATTCGATCCGCACGTCGAGCCCGCCTCCCGCGTGATTGCGCACGTGGCAGCGGCCGCCGCGATCGTGTGCGAGCCGCGCGACGATCGCCAGACCGAGCCCGCAATGGCCTTCGCCGCCGCGCGCGGCGTCAAGGCGCACGAACGGTTTCATCGCGGCGGCGATGCGCTCGTCCGGAATGCCGCCACCGTGATCGCGAACGCTGATGGTCCAGTGACAGTCGGTGCGCCCGGTCGCGATTTCGACCGGCGGCATTCCATGTTCGAGCGCGTTGTCGACGAGGTTCGTCACCAGCCGGTCGAGCAGCGTGCGCGGCAGCCTGAACGACGGCCCGGCGCGCAGATCGAGCGCGAACAACGGTGCGTCGGCGGTGCCGGTGCTATCCGTGCCGCCGGCGGCTTCGGTCGCTTCGGTTGCGTCGACGGTTTCGCTAATGCCGACGTGATCGCCGGACGAAAACTGCTCGCGCAGGAATTCGTCGACTTCGACCGGCGGCCCGGCATCGGCCGATTGGCCCGCGAATTCGAGGAACTGCTGGACGATGTTGGTCAGCGAATCGACGTCGCGGATCAGGCCGGCGCGCTCGCTTTCGTCGGTCAGGACGCTCGCGCGCAGCTTCAGGCGCGTGAGCGGCGCTTTCAAATCGTGCGCGACGCCGGCGAGCATCACCGCCTGGTCGTCGCCGGCTTCGTTCAGGCGCCGCATCATGTCGTTGAACGAACCAATCAGCTCGCGCAATTCGCGCGGACCTTGCACCGGCACCGGTTCGGGGCGGCCACCGGCGCCGAACGCGCGCGACGCGTCGGCCACCCGCGACAGCGGCCGCTGCATCTGCCACACCGCGAACAGCGACAGGATCAGCGCGGCGAACAGCATCGAGATCGCTTCGAGCCGGAAGCGCGGCGGCGGCGGCACGTCGACCGGCACGACGACCCAGTTCGACTTGCCGGGGAACAGCACCCACAGTTGCGGCGGGCGCATGTCGTCGACGGCGATCTGCGTGCCGGGCGGCAGGTTTTCGCGCAGATGCCGGCTCAGCTCGCCGAGCATGTGTTCTTTCGGTTCGTGCAGATTCACGCTGGCCGGCATGTTCCAGGTGGGCACCAGATGCACGCGCATCGCGGGCGCGAGCGCGGCGCCCTTCAGCGGTTCGCCGTTGATGGCCTGCAGCACCAGCAGAATGCCGCGCGCGAAGCCGTCCATTTCATGGCGTGGCGGTTGCATGGACACTAGCACGAACCAGCTCGCCTGAATCGCGAACAGCACCGCTGCGGACAGCAACGCCATTCTGCCGAACAGCGTGTTCAGCGGATTTCTCATGCGCCGGGCGCGGCCTCGTCTTCGAAGGGCGTACTGCCGTTGGCGTCGGGCACGAACACATAACCTTTGCCGCGCACCGTTTGCACGTAGCACGGATTGGACGGGTCGTTCTCGATCACGCGGCGCAGGCGCCAGATCGGCACGTCGAGACTACGGTCGCGAAACGCAAGGTTGTCGCGATGCACGAGGTCGTGAATCAGCACGCGCGACAGCACCTTGTATGGGTTGTTGACGAAGATTTTCAGCAGTGCGAATTCGCTGTCGCGCAGCGGCAGCCGGGTGTCGTCGCGGGTCAGCGAACGGGTCGCGAAGTCGAGTTCGAACGGCCCGAAGCGGTAACGCTTGCGCGCTTCCGGCGCGCTGGTGGCGGGCGGCCCGCGTCGGCGCAACACGGTCTGGATGCGCGCGAGCAGTTCGCGCGGATCGAACGGCTTGGTCAGGTAGTCGTCCGCGCCGAGCGACAGCCCGACGATGCGGTCGGCCACCGTGCCGCGCGCGGTCACGAAAATCACCGGAATGTCGTCGCCGGCGGCGCGCAGCGCGGTCAGCGTACGCAGGCCATCGGTGTTCGGCATCATGATGTCGAGCACGACGACCGACGGACGTTCGCGCTCGAGACGGCGCTGCAGATGGGTGCCGTCGTGCAGCACGGACGCGTCGAAGCCGTTCGATTGCAGAAACTTGCAGAGAAGATCGCGTACGACCGGATCGTCGTCGACGATAAGGACCTGTGGATTCATGGCCAAATTCTAGACTGGGGCGCCCGGCGCACGATTGGGGGGCTCCTTACCAATGCTTACGGTGTATCGCGCGGGGAGTTGCATGGCGGACTGTTGCCGCTGGTGCTCCGCTGCTTACTCTAGCACCGCGAGACGCGGATCGCGTTTGAGCCCCTTGTGGGCGGTGTCAGACTGGTTGCGGCTTGTTGACTTCTGAATGGTAGTCCACGGCTGCTTGGGGTTGCCTCGGGTTCGTTCGAAAGAACGTGTTTATGGCCGTTTGCCCGAAGGAATTAGGCTGCGGCTATTTTGCCTATTAAAAATTATATTCTCGTGTTTTGCATGTTTTTCGTTGAACCTAAAGGAAATTAGATTCGACATATGCATAGTCGGACCGGTACGATTTTACACTTGCTTTGATAGTTATAAGCGGTGACATGATATTCTTTAGTCACTTGGTGATATTAATTTTATATCTTTTATCGGTGCGAGTGACGTTGAGAGTTTATGAGTCGGAGGTCGTAACGCAATAACCGTACAGAGCCTAAGAATATTCGTTCGAGTGCTTGCTCTGCTTGACGGCAAGTTATTGTAAAAAATTACGGCGCATCTGCAATTCCTTCGGTTTCGCTGATTCTGCCTCGTGTATTTGCGAGGCGGGCGTTGTAGAAAATTTAGATGATTACCACATAATCTGCCTGGCTGATTAAGGGCTGGATGGTTTTTTGCACATCAAAGTATTGGCGATCTAGCCAGTCAATTTTTGAGTTGATTTGGTTGCCGGCTCGAGCATCGATTAAATCGTCTTGTGGTTAAGTGCGTCGTGCCATTTGATAATTATCTTCTCGGGGTAAGTCGATGAATAAGTCGTATATCAGTATTTGGAATGAAGCGCTAGGTGCGTGGGTCGCCGCATCGGAGCACGCAAGGGCGCGCGGCAAAAAGAGCAAAGCCAAAGTGAAAACCATTGCCGTTGCCGCGGCCATTGCGGCGGCCGGTCTGGCGCCGACCGCGGGATGGGCGAACAACATGTCCATTGGCGGTAACGGGACCGTGAGTGTTACGACGGGGACGAATGCTGCCACGCAAGGGGGTAGCTTCCCAGCTATTGCGGGCGGCGACGGGACCGGTCTGAACACCGCGCTGGGACAGGCGGCTGTCGCCAAAGGCGGGTCTTCAACCGCGCTGGGGGATAGCGCAACGGCTACTGGGGCGCAATCGGTGGCAGTGGGCGCCAACACATGGGCGACCGGTGCTCAGTCGGTCGCGTTGGGTCAGACCGCGTACGCCAGCGGTTCGAATTCTACGGCACTGGGTAAGTCCGCTACTGCCTCCGCGGATGGTTCGGTCGCTCTGGGTAAGAACGCTACTGCCTCCGCGGATGGCTCGCTCGCTCTAGGCACGGGCTCGATTGCCGACCAGGCTAACACCGTGTCGGTCGGTACGGTGGGTAGCGAGCGCTCGATCGTCAATGTGGCGGCCGGAACGGTGAGCGAGACTAGCACGGATGCCGTCAATGGTTCGCAGCTGTTCAGTCTGTCGAGATCGACGGCCGATGGCCTGTCGTCGCTGTCCACGGGTCTGTCCACGACGAACACCGAGATTACCAACGTGTCGACGTCGGTCACGAACCTGGCACAGCAGATCGACACGGGTGAAATCGGTGTGGTCCGGCAAGATGCTGTGACCGGCGCGATCACGGTCGGATCCGCCACGGGTGGTAATTCGGTGGATATCACCGGTACGGCTGGTGCACGCGTGCTGACGGGGTTGGCCGACGGCGCGGTGAGCGCCACGAGCACGGATGCAGTGAACGGTGCGCAACTTTTCAGTCTGTCGACCTCGACCGCCGATGGCCTCTCGTCGCTGTCGACGGGTCTGAGCACGATGGACACCACCGTGGCGAATCTGTCGACGTTGACGGCCGATGGCCTGTCGTCGCTGTCGACGGGTCTGAGCACGACCGACACCACCGTCGCGAATCTGTCGACGTCGACGGCCGATGGCCTGTCGTCGCTGTCCACGGGTTTGAGTACGACGAACACCGACATTACCAACGTGTCGACGTCGGTCACGAACCTGGCGCAGCAGATCGACACGGGTGAAATCGGTGTGGTCCGGCAAGATGCTGCGACCGGCGCGATCACGGTCGGATCGGCCACGGGCGGCAACTCGGTGGACATCACCGGTACGGCTGGTGCACGCGTGCTGACGGGGTTGGCCGACGGCGCGGTGAGCGCCACGAGCACGGATGCAGTGAATGGTGCGCAACTTTTCAGTCTGTCGACTTCGACCGCCGGTGGCTTGTCGTCGCTGTCGACGGGCCTGAGCACGACGGACACCGCCGTCGCGAATCTGTCGACATCGACGGCCGATGGCCTGTCATCGCTGTCGACCGGTCTCTCCACCACGAATAACGACGTTACCAACCTGTCGACGTCGGTCACGAACCTGGCGCAACAGATCAATACGGGGGAAGTCGGTCTGGTCCGGCAAGATGCAGTGACCGGCGCGATCACCGTTGGATCGGAAACGGGCGGCAACTCGGTGGATATCACCGGCACTGTTGGCGCACGCACACTGACGGGAGTGGCCGACGGCGCGGTGAGCGCGACGAGCATGGATGCGGTGAACGGTTCGCAACTGTTCAGTCTGTCGACGTCGACAGCCGAGGGCCTGTCGTCCCTGTCGACGGGGCTGAGCACGACCGACAGCAACGTAGCAATGCTGTCGACGGGCCTGAGCACGACCGACACCACCGTCGCGAATCTGTCGACATCGACGGCCGATGGCCTGTCATCGCTGTCGACCGGTCTCTCCACCACGAATAACGACGTTACCAACCTGTCGACGTCGGTCACGAACCTGGCGCAACAGATCAATACGGGGGAAGTCGGTCTGGTCCGGCAAGATGCAGTGACCGGCGCGATCACCGTTGGATCGGAAACGGGCGGCAACTCGGTGGACATCACCGGTACGGCTGGTGCACGCGTGCTGACCGGGGTGGCCGATGGCGCGGTGAGCGCGACGAGCATGGATGCCGTGAACGGTTCGCAACTGTTCGGTCTGTCGACGTCGACAGCCGAGGGCCTGTCGTCGCTGTCAACGGGGTTGAGCACGACCGACACCAACGTGGCGAGTCTGTCGACGGGGCTGAGCACGACGAACAACGACGTTACCAACCTGTCGACGTCGGTCACGAACCTGGCGCAACAGATCAATACGGGTGAAGTCGGCCTGGTCCGGCAAGATGCAGTAACGGGCGCGATTACCGTTGGATCGGCCACGGGCGGCAACTCGGTGGACATCACCGGTACGGCTGGCGCACGCACGCTGACGGGAGTGGCCGATGGCGCGGTGAGCGCGACGAGCACGGATGCGGTGAGCGGTTCGCAACTGTTCAATCTGTCGACATCGACAGCCGAGGGCCTGTCGTCACTGTCCACGGGCCTGAGCACGACCGACAGTAACGTCGCGATCCTGTCGACATCAACGGCCGAAAACCTGTCGTCACTATCGACAGGTCTGAGCACAACCGACAGCAACCTCACCAACCTGTCGACTTCAACCGCGAGCGGCCTGTCATCCCTATCGACGGGTCTGAGCACGACCGACAGCAACCTCTCAACCCTGTCAACCTCGATGGCGAACGACTTTTCGTCCCTATCGACCGGCCTGAGCACCACCAACGAAAGCGTCTCATCCCTCTCGACAGGCCTGATCACTACCAACGAGAACGTCGCTTCGCTGTCGACCGGTCTCGGCGACGTGGCGAACAACTTCGCCAGCCTGAGCACCAGCATTGCGAACGGCGTCTCCGGCCCGGTGCAGCTCACCGACACGGACAACGCGTATGCGCTTGTGGCCGCCGGATATACGGGTGCCAATCCGGGGCCGGCGCAGGTGCTGACGAACATCGCGGCTGGCGTGGTTTCCGCGACAAGCAAGGACGCCGTGAACGGCAGCCAGCTGTTCTCGGTTCAGCAACAGGTCGATGGGGTTCAACAGCAGATCAATACGATCAACACATCGATCGAAAACATCATCGATCGGCAGAACCAGGCCGGCGCGTCTCCGGGCGGCGACGCGTCGGGCGGCAACTCGACGGCAACCGGCGAGGGATCGATAGCCTCGGGCGACAACGCCACGGCAACCGGGCAGGACTCGCTCGCCTCTGGCAGCAATTCGACCGCAACCGGTCAGGACGCGACAGCCTCCGGCAGCAATTCGACGGCGCTCGGCCAGGGCGCAACCGCGTCGGGCGAAAATTCGACCGCGAACGGTCAGGCCGCGATCGCGTCGGGCAATAACTCCAAGGCCGACGGCCAGAACGCGCAGGCTACGGGCGATAACAGCACCGCGCTCGGCCAGGGCACGCTCGCCTCGGGTGACAATGCAACCGCGACGGGACAGGGCGCGGTGGCCTCCGGGTCCGGTTCGACGGCAACGGGACAAGGCGCGGTCGCTTCGGGATCGAATTCGGTTGCGCTCGGCAACAACGCTCAGGCAACTGCGGCGAACTCGGTGGCGCTTGGCGCTAACTCGGTTGCGAGCGAAACCAATACGGTCTCGATCGGCTCGCCGGGTAACGAGCGCCGCCTGACGAACGTCGCCCCGGGTGTCAATTCGACCGACGCGGTGAACATGTCGCAATTGCAAGGTGTCCAGAACAACGTCAATGACGTCGCACGTCGTGCGTATTCCGGCGTGGCGATGGCGATGGCCATGTCGGGCACCTACCTGCCGTCGCTCGGGCCGGGCGAAAAAACGCTCGGCGTGGGTGTGGGCGGCTACCAGGGCTACGGCGCGATTGCCGTCAACTTCAAGGGGCTGTCGGGCAACGGCCGTTGGGGTTACGGTGCAGGCGTATCGAGCACGGGTCGCGAGGTCGGTTTTAATGCCGGTATGGGCTACAAGTGGTAGGCCCGATGCGCTGATCGCGTCGCTGAAGTGAAAGAGTGCCGCTATTCCGGGAGACGGGAATGGCGGCCTTTTTACATCCGGGCCGGCAAACCGGCGCGGCGGGAAACGGATCCAGGCGTGCGCAAGCGAGTGGAACGCTTGGTAACAACCGGGCGAAGGCGCGGCTTGCCGATGGGCTGGCGGGGTACAGAATGTTTCTGGGCGTGCTGACGTTGCGAGCGCTAGTTGAGCGGCGGCGCGAGCCCGCGTTCGGCCGCGCCGATCTCGCCGTCCGGCACGAACACATAACCGCGTCCCCAGACCGTCTGCACGTAGCGCGGCTCGGACGGGTCCACTTCGATCAGCCGCCGCAGACGCCAGATCGATACGTCGAGGCTGCGGTTGCGATGCGCTTCGCTATTGCCATGCAGTTTTTCCAGCAGTTGTGCGCGCGTGAGCACGGTCATCGCGTGCGAGACGAACACCTTCAGCATCGCGAATTCGCTCGAACGCAGCGTGATGCGCTCGCCGTCGCGGCGCAGTTCGCGCGCCGGGAAATTCACTTCGAAGCGGCCGAAATGATACGGCGCGCGTTGCTCGGGCGCGCCCGGTGCAATCGAGCCGCGACGCCGCAGCACGGTGCGGATGCGCGCGACCAGTTCGCTCGGTTCGAACGGTTTGCCGAGATAGTCGTCGGCGCCGAGTTCGAGACCGATCACACGATCGATCGGATCGGCGCGCGCGGTCAGCAGGATCACGGGAATGTCGTCGCCGGCGACGCGCAACGCGCGCAGCGCGCTGATGCCGTCGAGCTCCGGCATCATGATGTCGAGCACGATCAGCGCGGGACGTTCGGTCTGCAATCTGCGTTGCAGCGCGACGCCGTTTTCGAGCGTGGCGACTTTGAAGCCGCGACCTTGCAGATAGTCGCAGACGAGATCGCGCACGACGGGATCGTCGTCGACGATCAGAATGGTTGGGTTCATTCAGGTCATCTTAGTGATGCGCGCGAGCCGCACAAAGCGCGCAGTGCTTTCGATTCCTTTCCGCCGTAAGACTGCGCAAGTTGCGCGCGTGCGTGGTGCTCAGTCGCTCGGCGGATAGCCCCGCTAGGTTTGCAGTGTCTGCGGCGGCTGGCGCGCGAAGTCGGTCTAGTCGACGACCATCCTCTCGATCAGGCTGTCGAGTTTCACCGCTGCCGACGAAAAGCGGTCGGTGCTGAGCCCGGCGGTCTGATAGCGTGCGGTGACCACAATCCGGCCGTTCTGGATCAATGTCAGATCGATGATGGACAGGTACTGGATCGACGCGTCGCTAAACGAGCGGCGGCCGTATCCGATCGCGGCGTTGCAGACGAGTCGCGCTTCGCAGCCGGCGGGCGCGGTGCCCGGATCGCGTCGCAAGCCGGGCAAGCCCGAAGCGTCCGCAAAACATTGGACGCGCGCGGGGTCGGCAACGCAGTCATGAAGGAGCGCCCGATCTCGGTCGGCAAATGCAGCGAGTCATAAGGAGCGGTAAATGACCTGAGGGCCGGCGCGAGGCGCAGCCCCCATGACCATGGTTGCTTCCGTCGGCCATTTTCAAAGCGCGGAACAGCTTGCGCGCTTCGCAAATGCTTTCGAAGTTTTCTCGACTCTTTCGTGATGTTGCCGCGGCTTACCCGCGGCGCGAGTGCGGCGGCCGCTCGCGCCGCGCACCACTCGCCGGGCCACTCATCGTGCAGCTCAAGCCGCGACCGCCTCGCCCGAGCGCTCGACCTCGAGCGTCTCGTCATGGAACGCCGCGAGCGTCTCGCGATGCGCGACGCTGACGATCGCGGCCTTCGGCAGCCGCTCGGTGAACAGTCGATACAGACGCGCTTCGTTGTCCGCGTCGAGCGCGCTGGTCGCTTCGTCGAGGAACAGGTAGTCGGGCTTGTGCAGCAGCACGCGCGCGGCGGCGAAGCGCTGCTGCTCGCCCGGCGACAGCACGCGGGTCCAGTGCGCCGTTTCCAGCAGACGGTCCGCGTACTCCGACAGATGGCAGGTGACGAGCGCTTCGCGGCACTCCGCGTCGGTATAGGTGTCGGCCGCCGACGGATACGCGAGCGCCGCCTTGAGCGTGCCGATCGGCATGTAGCTGACCTGCGGGATGAACATCATGCGGGCGTTGACCGGCGCGTCGATCGAGCCGTCGCCGAACGGCCATAGCCCGGCGAGCGCGCGCATCAGCGTGCTCTTGCCGGCGCCGGACGGACCGCGCACGAGCCAGCGCGAACCCGGCCGGATCGCGATGTCGCGGATGCTCGACAGCGGGTTGCCGTTGGGCAGCGCGAGCTTCAGGCTTTCGGTGGACAGCTGGTTGCTGTCGACGAAATGCAGGTTGATGCCGCCGTGCTCGGTCGCCGGCGACACCGATTCCTTCAGACGCGGCGCATGCACGACGCGCTTGAATTCGCGCAACCGGTTCACGGTCGCGCGCCATTCGACGAGGCTCGTATAACTGTTGATGAACCACGAGAACGAATCGCTGACGGTGCCGAACGCGCTGGAAATCTGCATCAGCACGCCGAACGTGAACGCGCCCGCGAAGTAGCGCGGCGCGGCGACCACGATCGGGAAAATGATCGCGATCTGGCCGTAGAAACTGAGCACGAAGGTCAGGCGCTTGGTGTACTTCATCACCTGCCACCAGTTGTCGCGGATCCGGCCGAACAGCGTGTGCGCGTTGCTCTTCTCGGTTTCCATGCCGTTGTAGAACGCGATCTGCTCGGCGTTCTCGCGCAGCCGGATCAGGCCGAAACGGAAATCCGCCTCGACTTTCTGCGCCTGGTAGTTGATCGGCACCAGCGGATGGCCGACCTTCTGCGTGACCAGCGAGCCAACCACCGCGTACAGCGCGGCGGCCCACACCATATAGCCGGGGATGTGCAGCGGCATGCCGCCGAGCGAAATGCTCAACGCGCCGGCCAGCGACCACAGGATCGTGATGAACGACACCAGCGTGACGACCGTGGAGAGCAAATCGAGCGTCAGCGACAGCGTGGTGGTCGCGAACGATTGCAGGTCGTCGCTGATCCGCTGGTCGGGGTTGTCGGCGAGGCGGTCGCGCTCGATCCGGTAGAACGCGCTGTCGTTGAGCCACTCGTCGAGATAGCGGGTGGTCAGCCACTGGCGCCAGCGGAAGCCGAGCATCTGGCGAAGATAGCCCCGGTACACCGCGAGGATGATGAACGCGAACGCGAGTCCGGAAAAGATCATCAGCAGATGCGGAAAGTCGTGGACGTTCTTTGCCTGCAGCGCGTTGTAGAAATCCGCGCTCCAGCGGTTCAGCCGCACGTTGATCCACACGATGGTCAGGTTCATCGCGACGATCGCAATGAGCAGCCCCCATGCAACGAAGCGTTCCTCGGAGACCCAGTAGGGCTTGATCAGGCTCCAGGCGGAGACCTTTTCGTCGGGCGGCAGCGCGGGGCTGGCGGAAGTATGTGGTGTCATGAGCGTCCTGATGAAGTGCTGGCCCAAAGTGCCGATCGGGTGCGCAGGCTGAACAGGCTGTGACGATGGCGTGCGCAACTGCCGCTTGCACGTCACCGCAGTGCCGATGCCGTGGCGCTGCGCATTCGGCCGACGCGGCCGCCGGGCGGGCGTCCCGCCGACCGGGCGAGCGCCGATTCTGGCGGCGCGCCCTTAAGCGGGAATTAATTTTCGCCACGCCCGCGTGGCCCCCATCGTACCCGCGCGGCAGCCGGTCACGGCATTGTGCCAGAGCGGCTCGCGCGTCCGCAGCGGTGCCGCGAAAGAAGGTGCGGATCGCCGCCGCGGCCGCCCGCGCGAGCCCGCAACGCGCGTACGGGCGCTGGTTTGCGGGCGTCGCGGCTTTTATGGTCTAATGGCCTCTCGACGAAACAGGGGTGCTTCGCACACTGCCGGCGTGATTCCGATCCGCGGCGGCGAGGCTGAGAGAGACCCTTTGCACCCGATCCGGGTAATACCGGCGCGGGAAGTTTCCGGAAGCAACCGTCTTCCATTCCCCGCCGGGCGGCGACCGCACATGACGTGCGCACGTGGTGCCCGGCCGGCTTCACCCGCCGGTTTCGTCCTGGGTACGTGCGTATTCAAAGCCGTACGGAAAGGACTCGATGACCGCCTATTCTTCAGCTATGTATTGTTCTCCCCGTCACGCCGCCGCTGGCGCGCCGTGCCGCGTCGCTTTTGTCTGCCGCTCCAGTAATTGCACAACGGAGCACGCGCGATGAACCGTTCCTCCCGACCCGATTTCGCCGTACTCGGCGGCGGCCTCTGCGGCCGGCTGGTCGCGTGGCGGCTCGCCGGCGCGGGGCATCGCGTGGCGCTGTACGAGCGCGGCGATGCCGCCGGTTCGCAGGCCGCCGCGTGGGTCGCCGCGGCGATGCTCGCGCCGCTCGCCGAAGCCGCGAGCGCCGAATTGCTGATCACCCGGCTCGGTGCCAGTTCGCTCGAAAGCTGGCCGAAGCTGCTGGCCGAATTGCCGGAGCCGGTGTTTTTCCAGCGCAATGGCACGCTGGTCGTCTGGCATCACGCGGATCGGACCGAGGCGCCGCTGTTCGAACGGCGAGTGCGCGCGAATGCGCCGGCCGAGTTGCTCGACGGCGGCTTCGTCGCGTTGGCGGGCGCGAAGTTGGGCGCGGCCGAACCCGCGCTTGCCGGGCGCTTCAATCAGGGCTGGCTGCTGCCGCGCGAAGGTCAACTCGACAACCGTCAGGTGCTCGCCGCGTTGGCCGCGGGACTGGCCGAGCGCGACGTTCAAACCCACTGGAACACGCCGGTCGATTCGAATTCGCTGCCGGATGCGGGCATCACGATCGACTGCCGCGGTCTCGGCGCGAAGCCGGTGCTGCCGACGCTTCGCGGCATTCGCGGCGAAGTCGCGCGCGTGCACGCGCCGGGCCTGCAACTGACGCGGCCGGTACGCCTGCTGCATCCGCGCTATCCGCTCTATATCGCGCCGAAGCAGAACGGCCTGTATGTGATCGGCGCCACTGAAGTGGAAGGCGAGGATATGTCGCCGGTCAGCGTGCGCTCGGCGCTGGAGTTGCTGAGCGCGGCGTTCTCGGTGCATCCGGGCTTTGGCGAGGCGCGCATTCTCGAACTGAATTCGCAGTGCCGGCCCACGTTGCCCGATCATCGGCCGGCGCTGTTGTGGGACGGCGCGCGCACGCTGCGCGTGAACGGCCTGTACCGGCACGGCTATATGATCGCGCCCGAAGTCGCCGACGAAGCGGTGCGCTTTGCCGGCGCATTGCTCGACGGCCGCGTCAGTGACGCCGACGGCTTCGCCGGCTGGCGCCGCGACGCGCGCTGGAGCGAGCTGTTCCAGCAGGATGTCGCGCGCAAGCCGGCCTGAGCGGCGCGCGTCGCCGCTTTCACCTCCGATTGAACCGTATTCGAACACCATGGACATTCATATCAATCAGAAGCCGTTGTCGCTGCCCGAAGGTGCGACTGTCGCCGATGCGCTCGCCGCCTACGGCGCGCGTCCGCCGTTCGCGGTCGCGCTGAACGGCGATTTCGTCGCGCGCACCCAGCATGCGGCGCGCGCGCTGCAGGCGGGCGACCGGCTCGACGTCGTGCAACCGGTCGCGGGCGGCTGAGCGCGACAGCGCGAGCCTGCCGCCAACCCATTGCCGCAAAGCCGTGACGGTAACGAGCTTCATGCAAACCCGCCACGGCCAACCAGGATGATGCAAATGACTTCTCAACAGAGCGCCGACGCACTCACGCTATACGGTCAGACCTTCGCGAGCCGGGTGCTGCTCGGCACCTCGCGCTATCCGTCGCTGCAGTCGCTGTCCGATTCGATCGACGCGGCGCGCCCCGGCATGGTGACCGTCGCGCTGCGTCGCCAGATGAACGAGGGCAACGCCGAAGCCGGCTTCTTCGATCTGCTCAAGCGCCACGGCGTGCCGCTGCTGCCGAACACGGCCGGCTGCCTGACCGTCGCCGAGGCGGTGACGACCGCGCACATGGCGCGCGAAATCTTCGAGACCGACTGGATCAAGCTCGAGCTGATCGGCGACGACTACACGCTGCAGCCCGACCCGGTCGGCCTGATCGAGGCTGCCGCGCAACTCGTCAAGGACGGCTTCAAGGTGCTGCCGTATTGCACCGAAGATCTGGTGATCGGCCGCCGTCTGCTCGACGCCGGCTGCGAGGCGCTGATGCCGTGGGGCGCGCCGATCGGCACCGGCAAGGGCGTGATCAATCCGTACGGCTTGCGGGTGCTGCGCGAGCGGCTGCCGGATGTGCCGCTGATCGTCGACGCCGGGCTCGGCGTGCCGTCGCACGCGGCGCAGGTGATGGAGTGGGGCTTCGACGGCGTGCTGCTGAACACCGCGGTATCGCAGGCCACGCACCCCGACGCGATGGCGCGCGCGTTCGCGCTCGGCGTCGAAGCGGGGCGCGAGGCGTATCTGGCCGGGCCGATGGCCGAGCGCGAAAGCGCGCACGCGAGCACGCCGGTGGTCGGCATGCCGTTCTGGCATCAGGATGGGAGCGCAGCATGACGCAGACTCTGACGTTGAAAGACCGCGACCTGTTCTGGCCGCCGGCCGATGAACTGACCGAAGCGGCGGAGCGCATCCGCGCGCGCCTGGGCGACTGGCCGCCGACCCACGCGCCGTGGCGGATCTGCCTGACCGCGCCGGATCAGCCGAACGGCGGCGACCTGATCGTGATCGCCGACGCGCAGCAGCACGGCGAGCAGATGGCGCGCTGGCTCACGCACGGCGCGGGCGTGCTGGAAGCCGCCGAGCATCGCGCGACGCTGCATCTGGGCGGCGAAAAGTACCAGCTGGAAGGCCATCCGGCGGAAGACTGGCTCGCCGCGCTGGCCGCGTTCCTGGACTGCGGTTTCGATCCGCACGACGCGCTGGTGCTCGCGCTTGCGTGGCGCGACGGCGACGAAACCCGCGCCGACGACGCCTTCCCGTCCGACCTCGCGCGCTTCCCGCGTCTGCTGGGCCTGCCGGCCGCCCCTGCGCAGGCGTTCCCGCGCTGCCCGGACAAACTCGGCCTCTATCCGGTGCTGCCGAGCGCGGAGTGGGTCGAGCGGGTGGTCGGTTTCGGCGTGAAGACGGTGCAGTTGCGGCACAAGGCGGCCGAACCGGCAGACGAGCTGAAGCACGAAATCGCCCGCAGCGTGGCGGCCGGCCGTGCGCACGACGCCCAGGTGTTCATCAACGACCACTGGCGCGCGGCGCTGGAAGCCGGCGCGTACGGCGTGCACCTCGGTCAGGAAGACGTGCATACGGCGGATCTGGCCGCGCTCGCCGGCGCGGGCATCCGGCTCGGACTGTCGACGCACGGCTTCTACGAGATGCTGAAGGCGCTGCACTTCCGCCCGAGCTACATCGCGCTGGGCGCGGTATTTCCGACCACCACCAAGGTGATGCCGACCGCGCCGCAGGGACTGAAGCGGCTCGCGCGCTACGTGCGCCTGTTCGACGGCGTGGTGCCGCTGGTCGCGATCGGCGGGATCGATCTGCAGGTGCTGCCGGACGTGCTCGCGACCGGCGTCGGCTGTGCAGCGGTGGTGCGCGCGGTGACCGAAGCCGCCGATCCGGCCGCCGCCGTTTCTGCGCTGCAACACGCGTTTACGCAATAATCTTCAGGCTTGGTTAAAGGGAAGGGTCACCTAACGGCAGCATTTTCAGGGTGGCCCTATAATTCGGCCTTCCCTGTAAAAGGACTGTCAGTTTGGTGCCTTCTTCCGCTGAGACCCTCCTCGAGCTGCGCGACGTCGACTTCGGCTACGGTGACCGGCTCGTCCTGTCGAATCTGAACCTGCGCTTCCGGCGCGGTCAGGTCGTCGCGGTCATGGGCGGCTCGGGTTGCGGCAAGACTACGGTGCTGCGGCTTATCGGCGGCCTCGTGCGCGCGCAGCGCGGCCAGGTGCTGTTCGAAGGCCAGGACATCGGCGGCCAGACGCGTGAAGGCCTGTACGCGCTGCGCCGCAAGATGGGCATGCTGTTCCAGTTCGGCGCGCTGTTCACCGACATGTCGGTGTTCGAAAACGTCGCCTTTGCGCTGCGCGAACACACCGATCTCCCCGAAGAACTGCTGCGCGACCTCGTGCTGATGAAGCTCAACGCGGTCGGGCTGCGTGGCGCGCGCGACCTGCTGCCCTCTGAGATTTCGGGCGGCATGGCGCGGCGCGTTGCGCTCGCGCGCGCGATCGCGCTCGACCCCGAACTGATGATGTACGACGAACCGTTCGCCGGTCTCGACCCGATCTCGCTCGGCATCACCGCCAATCTGATCCGCACGCTGAACCAGGCGCTCGGCGCGACTTCTATCCTGGTCACGCATGACGTGCCGGAATCGTTCGCGATCGCGGACTACGTTTACTTCCTTGCCAATGGCGGGGTGCTCGCCGAGGGCACGCCGGACGAGCTGCGCGCGTCGACCGATCCGACCGTGCGGCAGTTCATCGACGGCGCGCCGGACGGCCCGTTCCGTTTCCACTACCCGGCCAAAACGCCGCTCGCCGCGGATTTCGGTATCGGCGGAGGCCAGTCATGATCAGTGCGATCGGTCGCTCGGTGCTCAGCGGACTCGGCACCGCCGGTTACGCGACCCGTTTCTTCATCCGGCTGGTGCTGGAATTCTTCCCGTTGTTGCGCCGGCCGCGTCTTGTCACGAAGCAGATCCACTTCGTCGGTAATTATTCGCTGGTGATCATTGCGGTGTCGGGGCTGTTCGTCGGCTTCGTGCTCGGTTTGCAGGGCTACTACACGCTCAACCGCTACGGCTCCGAACAGGCGCTTGGGCTGCTGGTCGCGCTGTCGCTGGTGCGCGAGCTCGGGCCGGTCGTCACCGCGCTGCTGTTCGCCGGTCGCGCGGGTACCTCGCTGACCGCCGAAATCGGTCTGATGAAGGCCGGCGAGCAGCTCACCGCGATGGAAATGATGGCGGTCGATCCGGTCAAGATCGTGATCGCACCGCGCCTGTGGGCGGGCATCATCTCGATGCCGATCCTCGCGGCGATTTTCAGCGCGGTCGGTATTCTCGGCGGATACGTGGTCGGCGTGCTGCTGATCGGCGTCGATGCCGGTGCGTTCTGGTCGCAGATGCAGGGCGGCGTCGACGTGTGGCGCGACATCGGCGCCGGGGTGATCAAGAGTGTGGTGTTCGGCCTCGCGGTGACCTTCGTCGCGCTGTTTCAGGGCTATGAGGCGAAGGCTACTCCGGAAGGCGTGTCGCGCGCGACGACCCGCACGGTCGTGTACGCGTCGCTCGCGGTCCTCGGGCTCGATTTTCTGCTGACCGCGCTGATGTTCAGCTAAGGCCGCGCAGTTCGCCGGCTGCCGGCGGCGCATGAAGCGCCGCGTACGGTGGCAAGCGGCGGCGCGGCGGCTTCACTTTAGGATGACGATGAAAAAGAATGCTCTCGACTTCTGGGTCGGCCTGTTCGTGGTGCTGGGGTTCGTCGCGCTGCTGTTTCTCGCGCTGAAGGCCGGCAACATGAGTTCGTTGTCGTTCCAGGCTACCTATCCGATCAAGCTCAAGTTCGACAATATCGGCGGGCTGAAGCCCCGCGCGCCGGTCAAGAGCGCGGGCGTGACGGTCGGCCGGGTCGCGTCGATCGGCTTCGACAGCAACGCGTACCAGGCGCTCGTCACGATCGATATCGACAAGCAGTTCCAGTTTCCGAGGGACACTTCGGCGAAAATTCTGACCTCGGGCCTACTCGGCGAGCAGTACATTGGCCTCGAGCCGGGCGGCGACAGCGAAATGCTGAAGGCGGGCGACACGATCGCGATGACGCAATCGGCGATCGTGCTGGAGAATCTGATCGGTCAGTTCCTGTATAGCAAGGCCGCGGATTCGGGCGCGGCGAAGTCTGGCGCTTCGGCACCCGCTGCGCCGGCCGCTGGCGCCGCCAGCCAATAAGGAGAACAACAATGCAGACCACCCCGCATGGCGCGCGCCTCGGAGCGCGCGCGGTTCAGTTCGGCAAGGTCGCGGTGGCGGCGGCGCTGCTCGCCGGTTGCACGACCGTGCAGACGCCGACCAAGGGCGACCCGTTCGAAGGCCTGAACCGGACCATCTTCACCGTCAACGACAAGATCGACCAGTACGCACTGAAGCCGGTCGCGAAGGGCTACGTGTGGGCCACCCCGCAGCCGGTGCGCGACAGCGTGACGAACTTCTTCTCGAACATCGGCGACGTCTACATCGCCGCCAACAACCTGCTGCAGCTGCGGATCGCCGACGGTGTGTCGGACGTGATGCGGATCGTGATCAACACGGTGTTCGGGGTCGGCGGCCTGTTCGACGTCGCGACGCTCGCGAAGCTGCCCAAGCACGAGAACGACCTTGGCCTGACGCTCGGCCACTACGGGGTGCCGGCGGGTCCGTACCTGGTGCTGCCGCTGTTCGGGCCGAGCACGGTGCGAGACGCGATCGGCTCGATCGGCAACTACTACGTGAACCCGATCAGCTACATCGATCCGCCGGGCCTGAGCTGGGCGCTGTACGGCCTGAACGTGGTCAACACGCGCGCCAACCTGCTCGGCGCGAGCGACGTGCTGGAAGGTGCCGCGCTCGATAAATACTCGTTCGTGCGTAACGCGTTTCTGCAGCGTCGCCAGTATCTGCTGTCGAACAACCGGCGCGGGCCGCAGGAGCTGCCGAGCTACGACGAGGAAGCGCCGCCGCCGAAGTACGATGAAGATGCGGGCGCCGGTGCGGCGGCCGCGCCGGCCGGCGCGGTGACCGGCACGGCGGGAACGCAGGGTGCTGCAACGACGGCTCCGGCCTCCCGCGCGGCCGCGGCCACGCCGGTTCAGGGCGCGTCGGCGCCCGAGGCCGCGTCCGGCAGCGCCGCGGGTCCGCACGACGAGAACGGCGCCCCGGCCAACACGCAGATTCCGGCCGGCCAGCTCGTGCCGCCCACGCGTTTCAATTTCCCGTCCTTGAAGTTGCGTTGAAGTTGCGTTGAACGTGCAGCCGTAACAGATCGATACGACTCTCGCAGTTTGCGGATGGATTGCTGTCGAACTCGCGTGGTAAGGTCGGTCCAACCTGTTGCACTATTTTTGAGGCAAGGCTTGATATGAAAAAATTCTTCCTGATTCCGTTGTTTGCCGCGTTGTTCTCGTTCGTGAGCGCCGGGGCGTCGGCACAAACCGTCGACACCAGCCAGCCCGACGCGCTGATCAAGACCGTCACCCAGCAGGTGATGGACCAGATCCGCAGCGACAAGTCGATCCAGCAAGGCGACATTTCGCACATCACGCGTCTGGTCAATGAAAAGATCCTGCCGTACACCGATTTCCGCCGCACCACGCAGCTCGCGATGGGCCGCAACTGGCGCAGCGCGACGCCGCAGCAGCAGGACCAGCTGGTCGAGCAGTTCAAGATGCTGCTGATCCGCACGTATTCGGGCGCGCTCGCCCAGGTGCGCGACCAGCAGATCCAGTACAAGCCGTTCCGCATGAACCCGGAAGACACCGACACGGTGGTGCGCTCGGTGGTGATGAACAACGGCCAGCCGATCCAGCTCGACTACCGTCTGTACAAGACCCCGCAAGGCTGGCGCGTGTACGACATCAACGTGCTCGGCGCGTGGCTGATCCAGGCGTATCAGCAGCAGTTCAACGAGCAGGTCCAGCAGAAGGGCGTGGACGGGCTGATCCAGTTCCTGACCCAGCGTAACCAGCAACTCGCCGCGGGCAAGCAGTCGTGAGCGAAGTGCTGAACCCGGTCGCGAACCGCTTCGACTGCGGCGCGACGCTGACCCACGAGAGCGCGACCGCCGCGCTCACGGCGGGTCTGCAACGTATCGCGGCGGGCGCGGGCGGCGTCGATTGCGCGCCGCTCACGCAATTCGATTCGTCCGCGCTCGCGGTTCTGCTCGCGTGGGTGCGAGCCGCCGGCGCGCGCGGCGTCGAATTCGAAATCGTCAATCTGCCGGCTGGTCTCGCCAGCCTCGCGCAAGCCTACGGCGTCGATACTCTTCTGTCGGCGCGACATTGACGCTCCTCTAGCGTCGTTCCCCCCTTACGGCCAGGCCGGGGGTGTCAGTTTTTGCCCTATAATCAAACGTTTTTTTGGGGCGTTGAACTGGCCCCGAATCGGCCACGATTTCCGTTTCTTCCCGCATTTGCTCGTCCCCGCGCTCCGCCGGGGCTACTTTAGGCGCCGCCACGCACGCGGCCCACAGTCATGTCAGCCATAGAAATTCGTAACGTCAAGAAGCGCTACAAGGACTTGCAGGCGCTCAAGGGCGTCAGCCTCACGGTCGAAGAAGGCGAGTTCTTCGGACTGCTTGGTCCGAACGGCGCGGGCAAGACGACGCTCATCAGCATCCTCGCGGGTCTCGCGCGCGCCGACGAAGGCAGCATCGCGGTGCGCGGTCACGACGTGGTCGGCGATTTCCGCAATGCGCGCCGCGCGCTCGGCGTGGTGCCGCAGGAACTCGTGTTCGATCCGTTCTTCACGGTGCGCGAAACGCTGCGCATCCAGTCCGGCTACTACGGGCTGCGCAACAACGACGCGTGGATCGACGAGATCATGGCCAATCTCGACCTGACCGACAAAGCCGACGCCAACATGCGCGCGCTGTCGGGCGGCATGAAGCGCCGGGTGCTGGTCGCCCAGGCGCTGGTGCACCGGCCGCCGGTAATCGTGCTCGACGAACCGACCGCCGGCGTCGACGTCGAACTGCGCCAGACGCTGTGGAAGTTCATCTCGCGTCTGAACCGCGAAGGTCACACGATCGTGCTGACCACTCACTATCTGGAAGAAGCCGAATCGTTGTGCGACCGCATCGCGATGCTGCGCCGTGGCGAGGTGGTCGCGCTCGATCGCACCAGCACGCTGCTGCAGCGTTTCGCGGGGATGCAGCTGTTCGTGCGCTTCGCGCAGGGCGTGCTGCCCGCCGAGCTGCGTCCGCTCGAGGCGGAAAGCGGCGCGGGCAACGGCAACGGCCGCCAGCATCTGCTGCGTCTGACCAGCTACGACGACGTCGAGCGCATCCTCGCGCAGTGTCGCGCGGCCGGTTGTACATTCGAAGAAATCGAGGTCCGCAAGGCCGACCTCGAAGACGTATTCGTTCAGGTGATGAACGGTCCGGAAGTGATCGAGGGGCTTGCATGAGCGGCTACAGTGGTTTCAGCACGCTGTTTTACAAAGAGCTGCTGCGTTTCTGGAAGGTGTCGTTCCAGACCGTGCTCGCGCCGGTCATCACCGCGCTGCTGTATCTGACGATCTTCGGCCACGCGCTGCGCGGCCACGTGCAGGTCTATCCGGGCGTCGAGTACACGAGCTTCCTGATTCCGGGCCTCGTGATGATGAGCGTGCTGCAGAACGCGTTTGCGAACAGCTCGTCGTCGCTGATCCAGTCGAAGATCACCGGCAACCTCGTGTTCGTGCTGCTGCCGCCGCTGTCGCACTACGAGATGTTCGCCGCCTACGTGCTGGCGGCGTGCGCGCGCGGTCTGTGCGTCGGCTTCGGCGTGTTCATCGTGACGATCTGGTTCGTGCCGGTCAGCTTCAGCGCGCCGTGGTTCATCATCCTGTTCGCGATCTTCGGTGCGGCGATTCTCGGCACGCTCGGTCTGATCGCCGGCATCTGGGCCGAGAAGTTCGACCAGCTCGCCGCGTTCCAGAACTTCCTGATCATGCCGCTCACGTTCCTGTCGGGCGTGTTCTATTCGACCCATACGCTGCCGCCGGGGTGGCGCGAGGTGTCGCGGCTCAATCCCTTTTTCTACATGATCGACGGCTTTCGCTACGGTTTCTTCGGGGTGTCGGATATCGACCCGCTGATTAGCCTCGGGATCGTCGCCGGTTTCTTCGTGGTGCTGGCCGTGGTCGCGATGCGCTTGCTCGCCACCGGCTACAAGCTGCGCCACTGACGAGGAGCTTCTCTTATGTTGCCGACTCCTGAACAGGTCAAGCAGTACATTGCGGCTGGGCTCGCGTGCGAGCATCTCGAAGTCGAGGGCGACGGTCAGCATTTCTTTGCGACGATCGTCTCGCCGAGTTTCGAAGGCAAGCGCCCGATCCAGCGCCATCAACTCGTGTACGCGGCGCTCGGCGACCGCATGCGCGAGGAAATCCACGCGCTCAGCATGAAGACGCTGACGCCCGCCGAATGGCAGAACGCGTAACTCTGGAAATTTAGTGCGAATTACTCAGGAAGGGCGCGACGCCGCGAGCGGCGCGCCGAACACAGACAAGCCAGCTCCGGGCCAGCCCCGGGCCGATCAGGAACCGACAGGCATGGATAAACTCATCATTGAAGGGGGCTACCCGCTCTCCGGTGAAGTCGTCGTCTCGGGTGCGAAGAACGCGGCGTTGCCGATCCTGTGCGCGGGTCTGCTGAGCGCCGAGCCGGTGCATCTGGAGAACGTGCCCGATCTGCAGGACGTGCGCACGATGCTCAAGCTGCTGGGCCAGATGGGCGTGCGCGTCGAGGCGGCTGACGGGCGCGTGTCGCTCGACGCATCGAAGGTCGAGAACTGCGTTGCACCGTACGAAATGGTCAAGACGATGCGCGCGTCGATCCTCGTGCTCGGCCCGCTGGTCGCGCGCTTCGGTCATGCGCGCGTGTCGCTGCCGGGCGGCTGCGCGATCGGCGCGCGGCCGGTCGATCAGCACATCAAGGGCCTGCAGGCAATGGGCGCCGAGATCACGATCGAGCACGGCTTCATCGAAGCGCGCGCGAAGCGTCTGAAGGGCGCGCGCATCGTCACCGACATGATCACCGTGACCGGCACCGAGAACCTGCTGATGGCGGCGGTGCTGGCCGACGGCGAGACGATCATCGAGAACGCCGCGCGCGAACCCGAAGTGGTCGACCTCGCGCACCTGCTGGTCGCGATGGGCGCGAAGATCGACGGCATCGGCACCGACCGGCTGGTGATCCAGGGCGTCGAGAAGCTGCACGGCGCGCATCACGCGGTGATTCCGGACCGCATCGAAGCGGGCACCTTCCTGTGCGCGGTCGCGGCCGCCGGCGGCGATGTGACGCTGCGCAAGATGCGTCCGCTCCTGCTCGAAGCGGTCACCGAAAAGCTGCGCGAAGCGGGCGTGACGGTCGAAGAGGGCGACGACTGGATGCGCGTGCGGATGGACAAGCGGCCCGCCGCGGTCACGTTCCGTACCTCCGAATACCCGGCGTTCCCGACCGACATGCAGGCGCAGTTCATGGCGCTGAACACGATCGCGGACGGTACCGCGCAGGTCGTCGAGACGATCTTCGAAAACCGTTTCATGCACGTGCAGGAACTGAACCGGCTCGGCGCGAGCATCACGATCGACGGCAATACCGCGCTCGTCACCGGCGTCGAGAAACTCTCCGGCGCGAAGGTAATGGCCACCGATCTGCGCGCGTCCGCGAGCCTCGTGATCGCCGCGCTGCGTGCCGACGGCGAGACGCTGATCGACCGCATCTATCACCTCGATCGCGGCTACGACCGGATGGAAGCCAAGCTCAACGCAATCGGCGCGAAGGTGCGCCGGGTGTCGGGGAGCGAAGTATGAGCACGATGCCGCAAACCTCGGCGTCGCCGGCCGTGAACGCGCCGCTCACGCTCGCGTTGTCGAAAGGGCGTATCTTCGAGGAAACGCTGCCGCTGCTGGCGGCGGCCGGCATCGAAGTCGCGGAAGACCCGGAGACCTCGCGCAAGCTGATCCTGCCGACCACTGACGCGAACCTGCGCGTGATCATCGTGCGCGCGACCGACGTGCCGACCTATGTCGAATACGGCGCGGCCGACTTCGGCGTGGCCGGCAAGGACGTGCTGCTCGAGCATGGCGGCAGCGGCCTGTATCAGCCGGTCGATCTGGACATCGCGCGCTGCCGGATGTCGGTCGCGGTGGCCGCGGGTTTCGACTACGCGAATGCGGTGCGCCAGGGCGCCCGCCTGCGCGTCGCGACCAAGTACGTTGAAACCGCACGCGAGCATTTTGCCGCCAAGGGGGTACACGTCGACCTGATCAAGCTGTACGGTTCGATGGAACTGGCGCCGCTGGTCGGTCTCGCCGACGCGATCGTCGATCTCGTCAGCTCCGGCAATACGCTGCGCGCGAACAATCTTGTCGAGGTGGAGGAGATCATGCAGATTTCGTCGCGCCTCGTTGTGAACCAGGCGGCGCTGAAGCTCAAACGCGCTGCGTTGCGGCCGATTCTCGACGCGTTCGCCAACGCGTCGTCGCAAGCCGGCACTCCGGCGGCCTGACTGATTACGGCACTCTGACCACCAGCTCAAGCGCGCCTTACCGAAACGGATACCTGTATGTCTACCAAGATTCGCAAACTCGATTCCACCGCTCCCGACTTCCACAAGTCGCTGCACGCGGTGCTCGCGTTCGAGGCGAGCGAAGACGAAGCCATCGAGCGATCGGTCGCGCAGATTCTGAACGACGTGAAGGCGCGCGGCGACGACGCGGTACTCGAGTACACGAACCGCTTCGACCGGATCAATGCGTCGAGCATCGCCGAACTCGAACTGCCGATGGCCGAGCTCGAAGCGGCGCTCGAAAGCCTCGAGCCGAAGCGGCGCGCGTCGCTCGAAGCGGCGGCCGCGCGCGTGCGCGGTTACCACGAGAAGCAGAAGATCGAATGCGGCAGCCATAGCTGGCAGTACACCGAAGCGGACGGCACGGTGCTCGGCCAGAAGGTCACGCCGCTCGATCGCGCGGGTATCTACGTGCCGGGCGGCAAGGCCGCGTATCCGTCGTCGGTGCTGATGAACGCGATTCCAGCGCGGGTGGCCGGTGTGCGCGAAATCGTGATGGTGGTGCCGACGCCGGACGGCGTGAAAAATCCGCTGGTGCTGGCCGCAGCGCTGATCGGCGGGGTGGACCGGGTGTTTACGATCGGCGGCGCGCAGGCGGTCGGCGCACTCGCGTACGGCACCCAGAGCATCCCCGCAGTCGACAAGATCTGCGGTCCGGGCAATGCGTACGTCGCGTCGGCCAAGCGTCGCGTGTTCGGCACGGTCGGCATCGACATGATCGCCGGGCCGTCGGAAATCCTGGTGCTGTGCGACGGCACCACCGACCCCCGCTGGGTCGCGATGGACCTGTTCTCGCAGGCCGAGCACGACGAACTCGCGCAGTCCATTTTGCTGTGCCCGGACGACGCGTTCATCGCGCGCGTGCACGAAGCGATCGACGAACTGCTGCCGACCATGCCGCGCCGAGACGTGATCCGCACGTCGCTCGAAAATCGCGGCGCGCTGATCAAGGTGCGCGACATGGCCGAGGCTTGCGCGATCGCCAACGACATCGCGCCCGAGCACCTCGAAATCTCGGCGCTGGAGCCGCATCAGTGGGCGCGGCAGATTCGTCACGCGGGCGCGATCTTCCTCGGTCGCTACACCAGCGAGAGCCTCGGCGATTACTGCGCGGGTCCGAATCACGTGTTGCCCACGTCGCGTACCGCGCGTTTTTCGTCGCCGCTCGGCGTCTATGATTTCTTCAAGCGTTCGAGCGTGATCGAAGTCAGCGCGGAAGGCGCGCAAACGCTCGGCGAGATCGCCGCCGAACTCGCTTACGGCGAAGGGCTGCAGGCGCATGCGCGCAGCGCCGAGTACCGGATGCGGCAGAACAACAACGATCGCGGTTGATGTGGCCGGCAGCGAACGCGCCGCAGGTAGCTGAAGCGGCGACGCGAGCCGGGCCGGCTCGATAGCCGCCGGCATGCCGCGAGCAGCAGCGTGCATCGTATCGATGCACGCGAACTGCGCCGGACCGAGTCGTTGCAGGGCTTACACGGCACCCGCCCGTTCGCTAACGACAATAGAGACCAACCAGCGCGGCCCTGTGCCGCCGATGCCGGACCGGCGTACTGCACCGGGCCAGGCCCCCGAACCTATGACGACACCTCAAGACATCATCCGCCGCGACGTGCTCGCGATGACGAGCTATCCGGTCCCGGACGCGACCGGCTTCATCAAGCTCGACGCGATGGAAAACCCGTTCCCGCTGCCGCCGGAACTGGCCGCGCATCTCGGCGAGCGGCTGGCCGGCGTCGCGCTGAACCGCTATCCGGCGCCGCGCCCGGAGGCGCTGATCGAGCGGATCCGTCACGTGATGGAGGTGCCGGCCGGCTGCGACGTGCTGCTCGGCAACGGTTCCGACGAAATCATCAGCATCCTGTCGGTGGCGTGCGCGAAGCCGGGCGCGAAGGTGCTTGCACCGGTGCCGGGCTTCGTCATGTATCAGATGTCGGCGAAGTTCGCGAACCTCGAGTTCGTCGGCGTGCCGCTGAAGCCGGACTTCACGCTCGATATCGACGCGATGCTCGCGGCGATCGCCGAGCACGAGCCGGCGATCATCTATCTCGCGTATCCGAACAACCCGACCGGCACGCTGTTCGACGACGCCGACATCGAGCGCGTGATTGCCGCGGCGACTCGCAGCCTCGTCGTCATCGACGAGGCGTATCAGCCGTTCGCACAGAAAAGCTGGCTGCCGCGCGCCGACGAGTTCGACAACGTGGTCGTGATGCGCACGGTGTCGAAGCTGGGGCTCGCCGGCATCCGCCTCGGGTATCTGGTCGGCAAGCCCGCGTGGCTCACCGAGTTCGACAAGGTGAGGCCGCCGTACAACACCAACGTGCTGACGCAGGCCGCCGCCGATTTCCTGCTCGACCACGTCGGCGTGCTCGACGCGCAGGCCGCGCAATTGCGCGAAGAACGCACGAAACTCGCGCAGGCGGTGGCTTCGCTGCCCGGCGCCGAGGTGTTCCCGAGCGCCGGCAACTTCCTGCTGGTGCGCGTGCCGGACGCGGCCGCGCTGTTCGAAACCCTGCTGACCGCGCGGGTTCTGATCAAAAACGTGAGTAAAATGCACCCATTGCTGGCCAATTGCGTGCGTTTGACCGTCGGTTCGCCCGAGGAAAACGCCCAGTTACTGGCCGGCCTGAAGCTCGTGCTGCACTGAGCGGCCGCGCCGTTTATCCACCCCACACTACTAGCGCTTTCTAGCCAGATTCGAGGAATTACCATGCGCCTTGCGGAAGTCGTTCGCAACACCAGCGAAACGCAGATCCGTGTGAAGATCAACCTGGACGGCACCGGTCAGCAGAAGCTGGCCACCGGCGTGCCGTTTCTGGACCACATGCTCGACCAGATCGCCCGCCACGGGCTGTTCGACCTCGAGATCGAAGCGCATGGCGACCTGCACATCGACGACCACCATACGGTCGAAGACACCGGCATCACGCTCGGCATGGCGGTCGCGAAGGCGATCGGCGATCGCAAGGGCATTCGCCGCTACGGTCATTCGTACGTGCCGCTCGACGAAGCGCTGTCGCGCGTCGTGATCGATTTTTCCGGCCGTCCGGGCCTCGAATTCCATGTGCCGTTCACGCGCGCGCGCATCGGCACGTTCGACGTCGACCTGTCGATCGAATTTTTCCGCGGCTTCGTGAATCATGCCGGCGTGACGCTGCATATCGACAACCTGCGCGGCATCAACGCGCACCATCAGCTCGAAACCGTGTTCAAGGCATTCGGGCGCGCGCTGCGCATGGCCTGCGAACTCGACGAGCGCGCGGCCGGCCAGATTCCGTCGACCAAGGGCAGCCTTTAATCAGCCTTCTGATCGGCCGTTTGATCAGCCTGTTGCTCAGCCTCTCTAACGTCTTTCATCGCCGCGAGCACTTTCACTCCATTCATCCGTAGCGAGCCATCGGCCAGCCTCCGCGCGGCCGGCAAGTGCCGTTCGATGCCGCGCGGCGGTGTCGATGAAATGGAGCGAGGGCCGCGCGGCCAAATCTGAAATGAAAACTTCGATAGCGATTGTGGATTACGGAATGGGCAACCTGCGTTCGGTTGCCCAGGCGTTGCGCCAGGCCGCGCCGGAAGCCGACGTGGCGATCGTCGATCGTCCCGAAGCGATTCGCGCGGCCGACCGCGTGGTGCTGCCCGGCCAGGGCGCAATGCCCGACTGCATGCGCAGTCTCGGCGCGTCGGGCCTGCAGGAGGCGGTGGTCGAGGCGTCGCGCAGCAAGCCGCTGATGGGCGTGTGCGTCGGCGAGCAGATGCTGTTCGACTGGAGCGCTGAGGGCGACACGCCGGGTCTGGGTCTGTTGCCCGGCAAGGTGGTGCGCTTCGAGCTCGACGGCCAGGTGCAGGACGACGGCTCGCGCTTCAAGGTCCCGCAGATGGGCTGGAACCGCGTGCGCCAGGCGCAGCCGCATCCGCTGTGGGACGGCGTCGCCGACAACGCGTTCTTCTACTTCGTGCACAGCTATTACGTGGTGCCCGAGAACGCCGCGCACACGGCGGGCGAAACGGTCTACGGGCTGCCCTTTACCTCGGCGGTAGCGCGGGATAACATCTTCGCCACCCAATTCCACCCGGAAAAGAGCGCCGACGCCGGTTTGCGCGTGTATCGCAACTTCGTGCACTGGAACCCGTGAACGCTTTTCCGTATCCCGTTGCCGCGCGTCACAAACGCGCCAGCGCGGTCCCGCTTCAGACCGGCGCTCCGCGGGGGCGCCGAAAGACTTGTACTAAACTAGCGAAACGGCGTGCTGGCGGGCTGGCTTTCCAGCCGCTGCCGCCGACCTTCAACCCACTCCCAGACAACACCCGATTGCTATGCTGCTGATTCCCGCCATCGACCTGAAAGATGGTCAGTGTGTACGCCTCAAACAGGGCGACATGGACCAGGCGACGATTTTCTCCGAGGAACCGGCGGCAATGGCCCGACATTGGGTCGACCGCGGCGCGCGTCGACTGCACCTCGTCGACCTGAATGGCGCGTTTGCCGGCAAGCCGAAAAACGGCGACGCGATCCGCGCGATCATCGACGAAGTCGGCGGCCAGATTCCGGTTCAACTGGGCGGCGGCATCCGCGACCTGAACACGATCGAGCGCTATCTCGACGACGGCCTGTCGTACGTGATCATCGGCACCGCGGCGGTGAAGAACCCGGGCTTTCTGCAGGACGCGTGCACCGCGTTCGGCGGCCACATCATCGTCGGCCTCGATGCGAAGGACGGCAAGGTCGCGACCGACGGCTGGAGCAAGCTGACCGGTCACGAAGTCGCCGACCTCGCGCGCAAGTTCGAGGACTACGGCTGCGAGTCGATCATCTATACCGACATCGGCCGCGACGGGATGCTGCAAGGGATCAATATCGAAGCGACCGTGCGCCTCGCGCGCGCGGTGAAGATTCCGGTGATCGCGAGCGGCGGTCTGTCGAATCTGGCCGATATCGAGTCGCTGTGCGAAGTCGAAGACGAGGGCATCGAAGGCGTGATCTGCGGTCGCGCGATCTACTCGGGTGACCTCGACTTCGCGGAAGCGCAGACGCTCGCGGATCGCCTGCGCGAATCGGACGACGCTTAAACGGTCGCGGCCGGCTTGCCGTCCCGGCACGCGGCGCGTTTTACCGCCGCGTGTGTTGCCGGACACCGCGTCCGGAGTCTCGCCGGCCCCGGCCGACACCTCACTCGCGGCGCGACCCACGCGGTCGCGCCGGCACCGTGCCGCTTGCTCGTGGCGAGCGGCCTCATCAGCGGTATTGGCGAAATTGCAAGATCATGGCTCTAGCTAAACGCATCATTCCCTGTCTCGACGTCACCGCGGGCCGCGTGGTGAAGGGCGTCAACTTCGTCGAACTGCGCGACGCCGGGGATCCGGTCGAAATCGCGCGCCGCTACGACGATCAGGGCGCCGACGAGCTCACCTTCCTCGACATCACCGCAACGTCCGATCAGCGCGACCTGATTCTGCCGATCATCGAGGCGGTCGCGTCGCAGGTGTTCATTCCGCTGACGGTCGGCGGCGGCGTGCGCGCGGTCGAAGACGTGCGGCGCCTGCTGAATGCCGGCGCGGACAAGATCAGCATGAACTCGTCGGCGGTCGCCAATCCGCAGCTGGTGAAGGACGCGACCGACAAATACGGCTCCCAGTGCATCGTCGTCGCGATCGACGCGAAGCGCGTGTCGGCCGACGGCGAGGCGCCGCGTTGGGAAGTGTTCACGCACGGCGGGCGCAAGGCGACCGGCCTGGACGCGGTCGAATGGGCGCGCAAGATGGCCGAGCTCGGCGCGGGCGAAATCCTGCTGACCAGCATGGACCGCGACGGCACCAAGAGCGGCTTCGACCTCGCGCTGACGCGCGCGGTGTCGGACGCGGTGCCGGTGTCGGTGATCGCGTCGGGCGGCGTTGGCAATCTGCAGCATCTGGCCGACGGCATCACGCAAGGTCACGCGGACGCGGTGCTCGCCGCGAGCATCTTCCACTACGGCGAACACACGGTCGGCGAGGCCAAGCGCTTCATGGCCGACCAGGGCATTTCGGTGAGGTTGTAACGTGACGAATCCGTCGGCAGTGAACTGGCTGGACAAGGTCAAGTGGGACACGAACGGCCTCGTGCCGGTGATCGCGCAGGAAGCGACGACCAACGACGTGCTGATGTTCGCGTGGATGAACCGCGAAGCGTTGGCGAAAACCGTCGAAACCGGCCGCGCGGTGTATTTCTCGCGCTCGCGCCAGCGCCTGTGGTTCAAGGGCGAAGAGTCGGGCCACGTGCAGCACGTGCATGAAGTGCGGCTCGATTGCGACGAAGACGTCGTGCTGCTGAAGGTCGAGCAGGTATCGGGCATCGCGTGCCATACCGGCCGCCACTCGTGCTTTTTCCAGAAATTCGAAGGCTCGGCGGACGATGGCGACTGGCAGGCCGTCGATCCCGTGCTGAAAGACCCCGAACATATCTACAAATGACGCAAACCACGCACACCTCGTCCGACGCTTCGTCCGCATCCTCGCTCGATACGCTGCTGCGCCTCGCGGCGGTGATCGACGGCCGCAAGGGCGGCGATCCGGACCTGTCGTACGTATCTCGCCTGTTCCACAAGGGCGACGACGCGATCCTGAAGAAGATCGGCGAGGAAGCCACCGAAGTCGTGCTGGCCGCAAAGGACACGCGCCACGGCGGCGCGCCGAAGGCGCTGGTCGGCGAGGTCGCGGACCTGTGGTTTCACTGCCTCGTGATGCTGTCGCATTTCGACCTGAGCCCGGCCGACGTGCTCGCCGAACTGGAGCGCCGCGAAGGGCTATCGGGTCTCGAGGAAAAGGCGCTGCGCAAGAGCCGCGAGCGCGAGCAGAACGGCGACTGAATACCCGCGCCGCGGCGCCGCTGTGGCTGGCAACGCGGCGTTGCCGGTTGAAGTCGGGCGTGCCGGCACCCATATTTCGCCCAAGCGCATCTTCGGGAGGACGCTAGCATGGAACAGTCGCAAGAAAGCTACCCGCCGCCGGTCTACCGCCACGCACTGGAGCCCGAACGCGAGCGCAGCCTGCGCACGCTGACCCACGTGCTGTACGCGCTCTATGCAGTCCACTGGCTGACCGGTGGGCTGACCATTCTGATCGCGATCATCATCAATTACATCAAGCGTCCGGACGTCGTCGGCACGCCGTACGAAGCGCACTTCGAGTGGCAGATTCGCACGTTCTGGCTGGGCCTCGTCGGCTACGCGATCGGCGCGTTGCTGCTGCTCGTGCTGATCGGCATTCCGGTGCTGTGGGCTGTCAGCATCTGGATGTTGTACCGTATTATCAAAGGCTGGCTGTATCTGTACGATAACAAGCCGTTCGCGAACCCGCGCGGCTGGGTCTGAGCAGCGCGCAGCCTGCCGTGATCGGGCCGGCTCGCAAGCCGGCCCGCGTCGCGTGAGGCGTCGCGCTTCAGTCATACCGCGTCAGGAATACGATGAGTCACGATCCAAACTGCCTTTTCTGCAAGATTGCCGCCGGCGAAATTCCGTCTACCAAAGTCCATGAAGACGACGAGTTCGTCGCCTTCCGCGACATCCGCCCGGCGGCCGAAACGCATGTGCTGGTGATTCCCCGCAAGCACATCGCGACACTGTCCAACACCACCGAAGACGACGCACCGCTGCTTGGTAGAATGTTAATTCTGACCGCGCGGCTGGCCGCCCAGTTGGGCGTCGCCTACACCGGCGGCGAGACCGGCTTTCGCACGGTAATCAATACCGGTCCTGGCGGCGGGCAGGAGGTGTATCACCTGCATGCGCATATCCTCGCCGGACCGCGCCCGTGGCAGCGCATGGGCTGAGCGAGGCAACGCGGTTCGTCGGCTGCGCATCGCGTGAACAGCGCGGACCGCGTGAGTTTTTGGCCGGCGACAATAGCGCAGCCGTGGTTTTTGCGGCAGTGTAATAAGCTCGACGCGCTGCCCGCTCACAATGACCGAAGGGTCGCCGGTGACCGGATCGCCAGCGAGGCGAGGCGGCCTGCGGTAACGTAGAGATTCGATGGAGACGAAGCGCGCGCGCTTCGGGTTACGCCGCAAGGCGCACGAAATTAACCGCATCGCCACGCGGTGTCGGGGTTAAGGAGAGTAGTCATGGGTTCGTTGAGCATTTGGCATTGGTTGATCGTTCTGCTGATCGTCGCACTCGTGTTCGGCACGAAAAAGCTGCGCAACATCGGTACCGACCTGGGCGGCGCGGTGAAGGGCTTCAAGGAAGGCATGAAGGAAGCCGAAACGCCGGCCGGCGAGTCGCAGCAGCGCGAACTGCCGCGCAACGGCGCGGTCGACGTCGAAGCGAAGGAAAAGACCCAGCAATCGAGCGACTTCCGCTAAGCCACGGCCCTTCGCGCCGTTCCCGCGTTACTGACGGACATCCCATTTCATGCTGGACCTCGGTCTAACCAAGATGGCGCTGATCGGCGTCGTCGCGCTTGTCGTTCTCGGACCCGAGCGGCTGCCGCGCGTGGCTCGCACGGCCGGCGCGCTGTTCGGCCGCGCGCAGCGCTATATCAACGACGTGAAGGCCGAAGTCACGCGCGAAATCGAACTCGACGAACTCAAGCGCATGAAGACCGAGTTCGAGAAGGCCGCCACCAATGTCGAAACGGCGGTTCACGATAATCTGCGCAAGCACGAGAGCGAGCTGAACGACGCGTGGAACAGCGGCACATCGGTGTCGCCGAGCATCGCCGGCGGCGCGCTCGAGGATGCCGGCAGCGCCGGCAGCTCGTCGTGGCCGGTCGGCACGCCGGCCGCCACGGCCAAACGCAAGAACTGGCGCGTCAAGCAGAGCGCCACGCCGACGTGGTACAAGCGCGCGAGCCGGCGTCGCACCCGCGTGCAGTCGGGCGCCGCGCGCGTCGCGCGGCACACGCCCGCCAACCTGCGTCGGCCGACGCGGTTCTTCTGATGCGCAGAACGACAATCTCTAACCGAGGGCCGGTGTGAGCGACCCCCAGCAATCCCAGAACGAAGGCGCTGAAGAGACCTTCATTTCCCACCTCGTCGAATTGCGTGACCGCATCATCCGCGCCGGTCTCGCGGTGATCGTCGTGTTCATCGGGCTCGTGTACTGGGCGCCGGACATCTTCAGGCTGCTGGCGCGGCCGCTGATGATGAACCTGCCGAAGGACGGCAAGATGATCGTCACCGACGTCACCGGCTCGTTCTTTGTGCCGATGAAGGTCACCATGCTGGTCGCGTTCGTGATCGCGCTGCCGATCGTGCTGTACCAGATCTGGGCGTTCGTCGCGCCCGGGCTGTATCAGCACGAAAAGAAACTCGTGGTGCCGCTGGTCGCGAGCAGCTACACGCTGTTCCTGTGCGGGATGGCGTTTGCGTACTTCGTTGTGTTTCCGACCATCTTCCGCGTGATGGCGCATTACAATGCGCCGCTCGGCGCGGAGATGACCACCGATATCGACAATTACCTGAGCTTCGTGCTGACCATGTTCATCGCGTTCGGCGTGACCTTCGAGGTGCCGATCGTCGTCGTGCTGCTGGTGCGGATGAACGTCGTCACGTTGAAGAAGCTCAAGGAGATCCGGCCGTACGTGATCGTCGGCGCGTTCGTGATTTCGGCCGTGGTGACGCCGCCGGACGTGTTCTCGCAACTGATTCTCGCGGTGCCGCTGGTCATTCTGTACGAGGCGGGGATCATCGCGGCGCGTCTGTTTGTCGGCAAGCGGCCGCCGGTGGTCGAAGATGCGAGTCCGCCGCCCGGCTAAACGGAGGCGAGCGGGTAGAAGCTGATGCGCATATGAAAAGGGCAGTCCATCGCGGACTGCCCTTTTTCGTTGCGGGTTGTCGCGGCGCAAATACCTGGCGGTAACTTTGCGCCGCGCTTATAAGCCGTTGCGCCCGGCGATCAACCGCCTTCGTCGTCCGGCTGGTCGCCGCCGTTATCGTCTTCCGCCTGCTTCGGCGGCGGCGGGCGCTTGCCGATCGTCACGTCCAGGTCGATCTGCCGGCCCTTGCGCACCAGATGAACTTTGGCTGCGGTGCCCGGCTTGATCTGCGCGATCACGTTCAGAAGGCGCGTGGTGTCGGTGATGTCCTGGCCGTTCACGCTCATCAGGATGTCGCCGGGCTTGATGCCCGCGCGATCCGCGGGGCCGCTCTTCAACACGCCCGCGACGATCGCGCCGGACTTCTGCTCGAGCCCGAACGACTCGGCGATTTCCGGCGTCACGTCCTGCGGCTCGACGCCGATCCAGCCGCGCGTGACCGAGCCGGTCGTGATGATGCTCTCCAGCACGCTGCGCGCGGTCGACACCGGAATCGCGAAGCCGATCCCGAGCGAGCCGCCCGAGCGCGAATAGATCGCGGTGTTGATGCCGAGCAGGTTGCCGTTCACGTCGACCAGTGCGCCACCCGAGTTGCCCGGATTGATCGCCGCGTCGGTCTGGATGAAGTTCTCGAACGTGTTGATGCCGAGGTGGTTGCGCCCGAGCGCGCTGACGATCCCCATCGTCACGGTCTGGCCGACCCCAAATGGATTGCCGATCGCGAGCACCACGTCGCCGACGTGCGCCTGCTCCACGCGGCCGAGCGTAATAGTGGGCAGATGGGTGAGGTTGACCTTCAGCACGGCGAGGTCGGTTTCGGGATCGATGCCGATCACCTTCGCGCTGGTGGTGCGGCCGTCGGCGAGCGCGACTTCGATCTGATCGGCGCCGTCCACCACGTGCTGGTTCGTTAGAATGTAACCTTCCGAACTCACTATCACGCCTGAGCCGAGATTCGAGGCGGGCTGCTCCTGCTGCTTGCGATTGTTGTTCCGGTCGCCGAAGAAGTAGCGGAACAGCGGGTCTTTCGCGCGTGGGTCCGGAGGCAATGAGCCGTCCTTGCTGGAGAACACGTTGACGACCGCGGGCATGGCCTTTTGCGCCGCGTCCGCATAGGACGCTTCGGCATGGCCGTTGCTGATGCCAGGCGCCACTTCCCGCAGTGCGACGATCGGTTCGGCAAGCTGCCTGCCGAACTGTCCTTGACGCTGAAGCCACTGCGGTTTGAGCGTCGCAATGATGAACATCAGCGCCAACAGCACAGTCACCGCTTGGGCAAATAACAGCCAGAAGCGTCTAAGCATCTGAAGACAAGAGGTTTATATGGATCGGATTGAACTTGAATTGTACTTGAACAATCTCCTTGAAACCGCGCGCTTCAAGGACTATTGCCCGAACGGACTACAGGTCGAAGGGCGACGCAGGATCAACAAGCTGGCGACCGGCGTGACCGCGTCGGTGGCGTTTCTCGAAGCCGCGCTCGACTGGGGCGCGGATGCCGTGCTGGTTCATCACGGCTACTTCTGGCGCAACGAGGCGCCGCAGATCACCGGCCGCAAACACGCGCGTCTGAAGCTGCTGCTCGCCAACGATCTGAACCTGTTCGCCTATCACCTGCCGCTCGACGATCATCCCGAGTTCGGCAACAACGCGCAGATCGGCGCGAAGATGGGCTGGATCAGCGACGCGCGTTTCGGCGAAAACGACCTCGGCTGGCTCGCGACGATGCCGATGCCGATCACGCTGTCACACCTGAGCGCGGAGATCGCGCACACGCTCGGCCGCGAGCCGCTGGTATTCGGCGACCCGGACCGGCACATCCGCCGGGTCGGCTGGTGCACCGGCGCCGCGCAGGGGATGTTCGACGCGGCGATCAACGCGGGCGCCGACGTCTACGTGACCGGCGAAGTGTCGGAGTCGGTGATGCACACGGCGGCGGAAAGCGGCGTCGCCTTTCTGGCGGCCGGCCATCACGCGACCGAGCGCTTCGGCGTGCAGGCGGTCGGCAAACATCTGTCCGAATCGTTCGATATCGAACACCTCTTTATCGATATTCCTAATCCGGTTTGAATTGCGCATTGCATTAACGCAGAAAAACGCACGAATAGCGTAGAAAACACTTAAAAGAAGGTGCGAAAAAGTTTGCGGTCGGCTACGGACAAACCCTGAGTTATCAAGGGCTTCGCACGGTTTTTGGCAATCGGCCCTTGTAAATGGCGACTCCATTCGAGCAAACTAGCGGCGGTAGAAGCGACGTGAAGGAAAAATCCAACTCAGAAGTGGGGCGTGTGATGCGAGACAAAGAAGAGCAGCGCGTCGATGGCAGCCGCCGTAACTGGCTGGTAGCGACGACCGTAGCAGGCGGCATAGGAGGTGTTGCCGTTGTCGTACCCTTTGTTAGTTCGTTTGCACCATCCGAGAAGGCGAAGGCGGCAGGCGCCCCGGTCGAAGTCGATATCAGCGGTTTGAAGCCCGGCGACATGATGACGGTCGCGTGGCGCGGCAAGCCGGTGTGGATCATCAACCGCACGGACAGAATGCTTGCCGATGTCCAGAAGGCGGACAACGAACTCGCGGATCCCCACAGCAAGAATCCCTTCTCGATGCCGCTGCCGGAATACTGCAACAACGAATTCCGTTCCCGCGCCGAGAACAAGCATTTGCTGGTCGCGGTCGCCGTTTGCACGCATCTCGGCTGCACGCCGACGCCGCGCTTCCAGGAAGGCCCGCAACCCAATCTGCCGGACAACTGGCCCGGCGGCTTTCTGTGTCCGTGTCACGGTTCGACCTACGACATGGCCGGTCGCGTCTTCAAGAACAAACCCGCCCCGCAAAACCTCGATATTCCGCGCTTCATGTTCACGTCGCCGACGGCCCTCGTGATCGGGAAAGACGAGAAAGGAGAAGCGTAATGGCGAGCGAACACGAAGTAGAGACGACCGGGCTGGCGGGCTGGATCGATCAGCGCTTCCCGATGACGGCCACGTGGAAGAAGCACGTGTCCGAGTACTACGCGCCGAAGAATTTCAACTTCTGGTACTTCTTCGGTTCGCTTGCGTTACTGGTGCTGGTCAACCAGATCGTCACCGGCATTTTTCTCACGATGAACTACAAGCCCGATGCGACGCTCGCGTTCGCGTCGGTCGAGTACATCATGCGCGAGGTGCCGTGGGGCTGGCTGATCCGCTACATGCACTCGACCGGCGCGTCGATGTTTTTCGTCGTCGTGTATCTGCACATGTTCCGCGGGCTTATGTACGGCTCGTATCGCAAGCCGCGCGAGCTGGTGTGGATTTTCGGCTGCCTGATTTTCCTGTGCCTGATGGCCGAGGCGTTCTTCGGCTACCTGCTGCCGTGGGGGCAGATGTCGTTCTGGGGCGCGCAGGTGATCGTGAACCTGTTCTCGGCGATCCCGTTCATCGGGCCGGACCTGTCGCTGTGGATTCGCGGTGACTATGTTGTGTCCGACGTCACGCTGAACCGCTTCTTCGCGTTTCACGTGATCGCGATTCCGCTGGTGCTGGTCGGTCTCGTGATCGCGCACCTGGTCGCGCTGCACGAAGTCGGCTCGAATAATCCGGACGGCATCGAGATCAAGGCGAAGAAAGGCCCGGACGGCAAGCCGCTCGACGGCATCCCGTTCCACCCGTTCTACTCGGTGCACGACTTCATGGGCGTGACGGTGTTCCTGCTGATCTTTGCGGCGATCATCTTCTTCGCACCGGAAATGGGCGGCTACTTCCTCGAAGCGAACAACTTCGTGCCCGCTAACCCGCTGCAGACGCCGCCAGAAATTGCGCCGGTCTGGTACTTCACCGCCTTTTATGCGATGCTGCGCGCGACCACCGATCCGTTCAAGATCGTGCTGATGATCGTGATCGCGTTGCTCGGCCTGCTTGCACTGGTGCGTGCGCGCGGCAAGTGGAAGGTCGGCCTGCCGGTACTCGCGGTGCTGGTGATTCTGGCGATGGCGTTCACCGAGTCGAAGTTCTGGGGCGTGGTGGTGATGGGCACTGCGGTGATCTCGCTGTTCTTCCTGCCGTGGCTCGACCGCTCGCCGGTCCGGTCGATCCGCTACCGGCCGTTCTTCCACAAGGTGTTCTACGGGATCTTCGTGCTGGCGTTCCTGACGCTCGGCTTCCTCGGCACGCGGCCACCGTCGCCGTCGGCGACGCTGATCGCGCAGATCTGCGCGCTGATCTACTTCGCGTTTTTCCTCGGCATGCCCTTCTGGACGCGGCTTGGCACGTTCAAGCAGCCGCCGGAACGGGTGCGGTTCAAGCCTCACTAATCGCGAGCCAGGAGAACACGAAGATGAAAAAACTGCTTTCGATGTGCGCGCTGATCGGCGCGACGGTGTGCGCTCTGCTGGCCGCGCCGGTTCATGCGCAGGAGGGTTTCCCGCTCGACCGCGCGCCGGACAACACCAACAATTTCGCTTCTTTGCAGCATGGCGCGCAATTGTTTGTAAACTACTGCCTGAATTGCCACAGCGCGAACCTGATGCGCTATAGCCGGCTGACCGATCTCGGCATTACGCCGGGGTCGATCCAGTCGAATCTGCTGTTCACCACCGACAAAATCGGCAACACGATGACCGTCGCGATGCGCCCTGACGACGCGAAAGCGTGGTTCGGCGCGACCCCGCCGGATCTGTCGGTGGAAGCGCGGGCGCGCGGCACGGACTGGCTGTACACGTACCTGCGCACTTTCTATCGCGACGATACGCGGCCGACCGGCTGGAACAATCTGGTGTACGAAAACGTGGGCATGCCTCACGTGCTGTGGCAGCTTCAGGGGCAGCGTACCGCGAAGTTCGGCGAGGAAATCGACGAAAAAACCGGCGAAAAGGTCCACAAATTCCTCGGTTTCCAGCAGGTGACTGCGGGGACGATGTCGCCGGTAGATTATGATTCTGCTGTGGCCGACCTCGTGTCGTACCTGTCGTGGATGTCCGAGCCGACCCAGCAAACCCGCAAGCAACTCGGCGTGTGGGTGCTGCTGTTCCTCGGTATCCTGAGCTTTTTCGCCTGGCGACTGAACGCCGCGTACTGGAAACATATCAAATAATCACGCCGCACCACGGCGTGGGGCCGGCGCCAGGAAAGACCTGCTGAACGGTTTTTCCGCGCGCTGGCCCTTCAGCTTTTTGAGGAAATGTAAACATGATGGTTCTGTATTCCGGCACTACTTGCCCGTTCTCCCAGCGTTGCCGCCTGGTGTTGTTCGAAAAGGGCATGGACTTCGAGATCCGCGACGTCGACCTGTTCAACAAGCCGGAAGACATCGCCGTGATGAATCCGTACGGTCAGGTGCCGATCCTCGTCGAACGGGACCTGATTCTGTACGAATCGAACATCATCAACGAGTACATCGACGAACGCTTCCCGCACCCGCAGCTGATGCCGGCCGACCCGGTGCAGCGCGCGCGCGCGCGCCTGTTCCTGCTGAACTTCGAGAAAGAGCTGTTCGTGCACGTCGGCACGCTCGAAAACGAGAAGGGCAAGGCCGCCGAGAAGAATCACGAGAAGGCTCGCCTCGCGATCCGCGACCGCCTCACGCAACTCGCGCCGATCTTCCTGAAGAACAAGTACATGCTTGGCGAAGAGTTCTCAATGCTCGACGTCGCGATCGCGCCGCTGCTGTGGCGTCTGGATCACTACGGCATCGAACTGTCGAAGAACGCGGCGCCGCTGATGAAGTACGCCGAGCGTATCTTCAGCCGCCCGGCTTATATCGAAGCGCTGACGCCGTCGGAAAAGGTGATGCGTCGTTGATTTGGCTTTGGCGCGCGGGCGCCGCATCGGTGTGATGCGCGTCCGCGCCCGCGAGAGGACTGTTGATGCAAGAGATTTCCACCAAGCCTTATTTGCTGCGCGCGCTCTACGAGTGGTGCACGGATAACGGCTACACCCCGCACATCGCGGTTCGCGTCGACAATCAGACGCGCGTGCCGCGCCAGTTCGTGCGCGACAACGAGATCGTGCTCAACATCAGCTTCGAGGCGACCAGCCAGTTGCAGATGGGCAACGAGTGGATCGAGTTCAACGCGCGTTTCTCGGGCAAGTCGCACAAGATCGAAGTGCCGGTCGCCAACATTCTGGCGATCTACGCGCGCGAAAACGGCCAGGGGATGGCGTTCCCGGTCGAATCGGCGGGCGGCGAGGCGCGCGATTCGGGCGCTGATGCAACCGACGAAGCCGACACGCCGGCGCCGCCGCGCGCGCTCGAGAGCGTGCCGGCCGATCCGGCCGCGACCGCCGCCAGCGAAACGGCGGACAAGCCGCAGCCCGACGACGACGGCTCGAAAGGCGGCGGCCGGGCTCGCCTTAAGATCGTGAAATGAAGTAGAATCACGGCCTCATGCCGGCTTAGCTCATCAGGTAGAGCGCTTGACTTGTAATCATGAGGTGGCGGGTTCGAGTCCTGCAGCCGGCACCAGCATCACCCTGAAAACCCCGCGAGACGAAAGTCTCGCGGGGTTTTCTTCTTTCCGGCTTCCGGCGCGATTTTTCGCGGCCGGCGGCTGACGCGTCGCGCTGCCGATTCGGCTCGCCTGCACCGGTCAGGCAGCAACGCCCGATGCGAAGCGCCGTCGAAATTCGACGGCGCTTTTTTTGTTTTTACACATGGCGGCGAGAGTGGTGATCGGTGCGAAAGCCTTGCTGGGCGGCCTCACCCAGGCGAGGTGAGCGTCGCAATGGAGCAAAGATCACGCTATCTCGTTCACCTTGTCTTTTATGGATATTTTTGTCTATTTACGGTTTGGCCAACTTTTTTACATCATGAAAGACGACACATCAGTAAACCTGGGTGAGTGGCAGAAAGGGCAAATAATCACGATATCTCTTTCACCTTGTCTTTTGTAGACGTTTTAGTCTCAATTTAGCGCGCAAACCTCGCACCACAGCGGCCTGCCATGACGCGCATCGCGATGAATTCGCGCGGCGCCGGTGCGGTACCATTCGGGCGTCGCTCAGCGCGGCTCTCCGGCTATCCGGCCGGTGGGCCTGCCGCACCGCTGTCGCGGCCCTTGTCGCCGGCGACGCAACCTCCACCCGATCTCACCATGACCAGCCCCGCAACCCTCACCTGGCCCGAAGCCGACGGCCCGCGCAGCGCGCGCTGGCGTTCCGAAGCGGCCGTGCCGCCGCCGAAGCGCGTCGTCGTCGCTGACGATCGCACCACCGCCGATTCGGCTTACCGCCTTGCCTGCGAAGGCACCGCGCTGCTGTGGCGCGGCGACTTCCACAATGCGCGGCAATTGCTGCAGGCCGTCACGCGACGGCTCGAACGCAAACCGCGCAAGCAGGGCGCGACGCCGCTCGATGCGTTCAACCTGCATCGCCAGGCGCAATCGCAGCGCGCCCGCACGCTCGGCATGATCCTGATTCCGCTCGACGGCGATTACGGCATTGCGCTGCGTCGCGCGCCAGATGTGCGCCAAGCCTGCATCGAAGCGTATGGGCCCGCGAGCGGCGAAGCGTCGGTGGTGTCGCTGCGCGAGTTGCTCGGATTGATCGGCGCGCACGAGTGGCGCAAGAAGGGTGTCGAAATCGAGGCGCTCGGCGAGCGCATCCATCCGCACTACGGCGTGTTTTCGCCGGTGCGGGGCGAGTATGTCGATCTGGTCGCGCGTACACCGCTGCCGTCGCTCGAACTGGCATTCGATATCGGCACCGGCACCGGCGTGCTGGCCGCGCTGCTGGCCAAACGCGGCGTGCAGAAAATAGTCGCGACCGATCAGGATCCGCGCGCCCTCGAATGCGCGCGCGAGAATCTCGCGCGGCTCGGTTATAGCGGGCAGGTCGAGCTCGTGCAGCAGGATCTGTTTCCGGCAGGGCGCGCGCCGCTCGTCGTCTGCAATCCGCCTTGGGTGCCGGCGCGGCCCGCGTCGCCGCTCGAATACGCGGTCTACGACCCGGATAGCCGCATGTTGCTGGGTTTCCTGAACGGTCTCGCGGACCATCTGACGACGGACGGCGAGGGTTGGCTGATCATTTCGGATTTCGCCGAGCACCTTGGGCTGCGCACCCGTGAGTGGCTGCTTGCGGCGATCGAGAACGCCGGCCTGAGCGTCGCGGGACGTGAGGATATTCGTCCGCGTCATCCGAAGGCGAGCGATCAGAACGATCCGCTGCATACGGCTCGCGCCGCGGAGGTGACGTCGTTGTGGCGGTTGAAGGCGCGCTGAACGGGGCAATGAGTCGGGCCATGTCGGCCCCGTGAGGATTTCGTCTCAGCGGCGCATGGCGGCGCGTCAACCCCCAGCCACCCGCGTTTCCAGATACGCACACACCCCGCGCCCCGCGACCACCCCGCTGGCAAAACACGCGGTCAGCAGATAGCCGCCGGTCGGCGCTTCCCAATCGAGCATCTCGCCCGCGCAAAACGCGCCGGGCAGCCGCTCGATCATCAGACTGCCGTCGAGCGCCTCGAACGCAATGCCGCCGGCGGTGCTGATCGCTTCTTCGATCGGCCGCGGGCGCAGCAGCCGCACGGGCAGCGCCTTGATCGCATGCGCGAGGCGGTTCGCGTCCGCGAACGCGTCCTTCGGCACGATCTCGTGCAGCAACGCCAGCTTGACCCCGCCGATCCCGATCCGCCCATGCAGATGACTCGCGATCGAACGCGAGCCGCGCGGCCGCGTCACTTCATCGACGACGCGCTCCAGCGTCAAGCCCGGCGCGAGGTCCAGCGTGATCGTGACCGCGCCGTCGGCCAGAATCCGCTCGCGGATCGGCGCCGATAACGCGTACATCAGACTCCCTTCGAGGCCGGTTTCGGTCAGAAGTATTTCACCTTGTCGATTGTGGACTTTTTCGTCTACATCGGTGAGCGAAAGCGCGACAGGCTTGATTGGCTGGCCCGCGAAACGCTCGCGCAGATAAGGGCTCCAGTCCGCGTCGAAGCCGCAGTTCGCGGGCCGCAGCGGCTCCACGGGCACGCCGCGCGCGGCCATCAGCGGCACCCATGTGGCGTCGGAGCCGAGGCGCGGCCAGCTGGCGCCGCCGAGCGCGAATACGACCGCGTCGCAATCTAGCGTTACGTCGCCGGCGGGCGTCGCAAAGCACAACGACAACGAGTCTGTGGCCGCGTCGCCGGCGGCCGCCGCCCAGCCGGTCCACTTGTGACGCATGTGGAACTGCACCCCCGCTTCGCGCAGCCGATGCAGCCACGCGCGCAGCATCGGCGCAGCCTTCATGTCGGACGGAAACACCCGGCCGGAGCTGCCGACGAAGGTCTCGACGCCGAGTTCGCCGAGCCATCCGCGCAGCGCGTCGGGGCCGAACACGTCGAGCAGCGGCGCGATCCGCTCGCGGCGCGCGCCGTAGCGATCGAGAAACGGCTCGATGGGCTCCGAATGTGTGATGTTCATCCCGCCCTTGCCGGCCATCAGAAATTTGCGGCCGACCGAAGGCATCGCGTCGTACACGTGCACTTGCACGCCGTGCCGGGCGAGCGTCTCGGCGGCCATCAAGCCGGCGGGGCCGCCGCCGATGAGGGCGACGCGGGCGGAATCGAGCGAGGAGGGCATCGGGCTGTGCGGATAAACGGACGAACGGAAAAACAGGGCGGCGCGCCGGACTGCCGGACAGGCCGGCGGCGCGAAGGGCGTTATTGTCACACCGCGCGCGGCACCGGGCAAACGTGCTTCGGACCTGGCCTGGACCTAGCCCCGGACCCGGACCCGAATTCGTCCGGGCGAAGCGGGCCAGCCGTCACGGCGTTTGCCACCTGCCGCCCGGCCGGAAACTACTCGATTCCGTCGCGCACCGCGGCGCTGCTTAGCCGGCGCGCCGCTTCACTCGCCACGTGCGCGAACTATACTTTTCGAACACCCTTCATCGGACGCCTGCCCGCGTCGCTTCCCGCGTCAAATCCCGCCTTCGATCACCCTACGCAGCCGCAGCGGCGCGTGCTCTCTCGCTCGCTCGCGGGCGGCCGGGTGTCGTGCGAATTTGAATCGGTGGAAGGGTCGATCGTCTGAGTCGAGGAGATTGCCATGACCCGCAAATACATCGATTGCCGCGAGTTTCCGAGCGAAACGAACTGCAGCGTCGCGCTATCGGCCGATACCGACAGCGAACTGCTGGAAGCCGCGGTTCAGCATGCCGTCAGCGTCCACAAGCATGCGGACTCGCCCGAGTTGCGCGCGCAGCTGCAGACACTGTTCCATGAAGGGACGCCGCCGGTCGAGTCGCCGCGCGCGTGAAGGATCGCAGGGGTAGGCAGGAGTGCGGGACGGGCGGCGCGAGGCCGCCCGTTTGTTCGGGTGCGCGGGCAAGGTTCGCTAACCCGGATACGCTTCGTCGACCTTCAGCCCGGCAAGCTTGAAGATCACCCGCAACGTTTGCGGTTTGATATCGCGCCGCGACGCGAGCGTGGTCATCACGAAGTCGAGCACTTTCGCGTACTTGAGCATCGTGAGGCAGGTTTCGAGGTCGACGTTGCCGTCGCGCATTACCTCGGCGAGCCGCAGCATTTCGGTCGAGATATCGCGCGCCATCTCCAGCTCGAGTTGCTGCTTCTCGGACCAGGCCGGCGTCGCGGTGAGCTTCGCCAGCATTTCCTGAAATTTCTGTTCGACGTTTCCGTTGGGTACCGTATCCATTGCCGCCCCTTTCATCAACCCAGCGCGCGTCCGGTTGCGAGGCCGGCGCACTGCTGGTTACGTAACGTTCGGTCCGTGTTCCGGGACCGCCCTCCCCACATGCATCCGGTTCGCTGTTCCGGCGCCGCGGCCGGAAAGCCCCCTTTTTTTCAGGCGACACGGCCCCCGCTTCTGGCTGGGCCTGTGCGCGAGGTGGTTTCAGTCAAGCCCGAAACGCCTGCGCGCGCCGCTGTTCTTGCACAAAGTGTTCCAGGTTGAATGCATGTCTCGCATAGTTCGCGCGGCCCACTTCGGTGGAAGTGCCGCACTTTGGGTAAACTGGCAGTAACTTTTCTCTTTTTCCGTCATCTGTCGCACGTTCGAGCCGCAATAGATGCCGATTCCCACGATGTCCGGTAAAACCCACGAAATCCGCCCTAACCAGTCCGTCGAACTGCTGAAGGAACTCCACATCCTCACGCGCGACGGCAAGATGAACCAGGACAGCCGTCGCAAGCTCAAGCAGGTCTACCACCTGTTCCAGTTCATCGAGCCGCTGCTCAAGGATCTGAAGGACAGCCAGGGCGCCCTCACGCTCGTCGATCACGGCGCCGGCAAGTCATACCTCGGTTTTATTCTCTATGACTTGTTTTTCAAGCAGTTTCAGGACGCCGCTGGTGTGGCGTCGCACATTTACGGCATCGAAACGCGCGAAGAGCTGGTCTCGCGCTCCGAAGAACTGGCCGCCCGGCTCGGTTTCGAGGGGATGTCGTTTCTGAATCTGTCGGTTGCGGAGTCGATCACGTCGACGCGTCTGCCTGCGCAGATCGACATCGTGACCGCGCTGCACGCGTGCAACACCGCAACCGACGACGCGATCCACTTCGCGCTCGAAAAGCACGCGAAGTACATCGTCGTGGTGCCGTGCTGTCAGGCGGAAGTGGCGGGGGTGTTGCGGCAGAACAAGGGCAAGGCACTGAAGAACTCGCTGACGGAAATCTGGCGTCATCCGCTGCATACGCGCGAGTTCGGCAGCCAGATCACCAACGTGCTGCGCTGCCTGCAACTGGAGGCGCACGGCTATCAGGTCAACGTGACCGAGCTGGTCGGCTGGGAACATTCGATGAAAAACGAACTGATCATCGCGCAGTACAAGGATCTGCCGCGGCGCCGGCCGGCCGAGCGGCTGACCGAGGTGCTGGACACGCTCGGGCTGGACGCGCTGAAAGAGCGCTTCTTCGTGCCGGCCTGAGGCCGGTCGTTACGCCCGAGGCCGGCGGCTACTTTTCCCGCTTCATCAGCGCATCCCAGCCCGCGAGGCCGATGCGCCGCAGCGTTTCCTGATTGCGCTCGTAGATGTCTTGCGCGTCGGGAAAGGCCTGCACCGCGCGCTCGATGCTGTCCTCGCGCAGCAGATGCAGGATCGGATAGGGTGCGCGGTTCGTGTAGTTCTCGATGTCGTCCGGCTCGCTGCCTTCGAACTGATACCGCGGATGAAAGCTCGCGATCTGGATGATCCCTTCGAGCCGGAGCTGCTGGAGCAGCCGGTCGGCGAAATACAGGCAATCGTTGAAGTCGAGAAATTCGCCGAGCGCGCGCGGCAGGATCAGCAGCGTCGTGTCGACGGCGGCCGGATCGGCGGCAATGAGTGTTTGCAGCTCGGCTTCCAGATCGGTCAGCACGCCTTCGAGGTCCCGCGCATCGCTGACCGCGTAGCGAATCTGCTCCTTCACGTACACCGCCTTCGCGAACGGGCACAGGTTCAGCCCGATCACCGCTTCGCTCAGCCAGTGGCGGGTCGCGGCGATAACGGCGGTGTGGGATTCGGCGGGCAACGGCATGGAGGGCGGACGCGGCAGGGGAAAGCCGTGATTCTAAGCGTGATTCGATTCGAGCCGGTTCAGCGTACCGGCGGCGCGCTGCCGCAAGCCGCCGCGATCAATTGCGCGGTCACCTTCGGCGCGACGACGATCGGCCCGCAACCGGGCCCAAAAGTCTGGCTCGCCGCATATACCCCTTCGATCAGCAGACCGAGCGCATTGGCGAGCGCCTGCGGATCGGCGGCGCCGGCCGCAACCGACAGTTCCAGCAGCCGCGCCATCAGCCGCTGCTTGTTGCGAAACACGAACTGCCGCGCCGGGTGCTGGGGATCGGGAAACTCCACCGACACGTTCACGAACGGGCAACCGCGGTAATCGTCGACCGATGCGCGCTTCACCAGGTCGTCGAAATACTGCTGCAGCTGTTTGGCCGGCTCGCCCGGATGCTTCGCGAAGCTCTTCTCGACGTAGCCGAAGAACTGCTCGTCCTTTTGCTCGAGATACGCCATCACCAGCTCGTCCTTCGACGAAAACTGCCGGTACAGACTCATCTTGTTCACGCCCGCGCGCTCGACCACCGCATCGACGCCGACGGTACGCACGCCGTCGCGATAGAACAGTTCGCTGGCCGCGCGCAGCAGGTGCTGCTGCGCCTGCGGGCCGGCCGTCTGCGCGCCGCGCGGGCGCCGGACGGCTTTGGGAGCTTCGTTGTCGGACATGGAAAGTCACCCGAATGAGATTGACGCCTTGACATGTTACCGAGCGGTAACTAAGATCGCAACACCATTGTGACCGATCTGTCACAACTCTTTTACCCAAGCCGTAATAATGCGAACGACGCCGCTGCAAACGAGAGGCAGCGCGTCGATTGGAGATCCGATGAACTGGGCTGCAAGACTGATAGGCGGACGTTTCCACTATGGCTGGTTGACCGTCGCCGTGGTGTTTCTGGTATTGCTGGCGGCGGCCGGCACGCGCGCGACGCCGAGCGTGATGATGGTGCCGCTCGAACATCAATTCGGCTGGAGCCGCGCGACGATTTCGCTGGCGATCTCGGTGAACATCGCGCTGTACGGGCTGATGGGGCCGTTCGCGGCCGCCGCGATGCAGCGCTTCGGCGTGCGGCCCACGCTGCTCGCCGCGCTCGGCACGATGGCCGCGGGCGTCGCGCTGTCGTCGCTGATGAGCCACCCGTGGCAGATGGTGCTGATCTGGGGCGTGATGGTGGGCGGCTCGACCGGGGTGGCGGCGCTGTCGCTGTCGGCCACTGTGGTGACGCGCTGGTTCACCGCCCGCCGCGGTCTGGTGATGGGCATTCTGACCGCCAGTTCGGCCACCGGCCAGTTGGTGTTCCTGCCGATGCTCGCGGCGATCGCCGAGCATTACGGCTGGCGCCAGGTCGTGTGGGTGGTCGCGCTGGCGGCCGCGGTGGTGATTCCGCTGGTCGCGTTCCTGCTGCCCGAGCATCCGGCCGACATGAAGCTGCGTCCGTACGGCGAGCCGCACGACGCGCCGGTCGCCGCGGCCGTGACGAAGCAGAACCCGCTGGCCATTGCCTTCGGCACGCTCGCGATGGCGAGCAAAACGCGCGACTTCTGGCTGCTGTTCTTCAGCTTTTTCATCTGCGGCGCGAGCACCAACGGCTATGTCGGCACCCACCTGATCGCGATGTGCGGCGATTACGGGATGACCGAAGTGCAGGGCGCGTCGCTGCTCGCCGCGATGGGCGTGTTCGATCTGTTCGGCACGACCTTGTCGGGCTGGCTGTCGGACCGCTTCAATAGCCGCGTGCTGCTGTTCTGGTATTACGGGCTGCGCGGGCTGTCGTTGATGTATCTGCCGCACGCGTTCGGCATCGATTTCTTCGGGCTGCCGCTGTTCGCGGTGTTCTACGGCCTCGACTGGATCGCGACCGTGCCGCCGACCGTGCGTCTGGCCACCGATGTCTACGGCAAGGAATCGGCGCCGATCGTGTTCGGTTGGGTGGTCGCCGGTCACCAGCTCGGCGCGGCGTTCGCGGCGCTCGGCGCGGGGATGCTGCGCGCGAGCCTCGGCACCTATACGGTTGCATCGATGATCTCCGGCGGCCTGTGCCTCGTCGCCGCGGTGATCGTGCTGCGGATCAATCGTCCGGCCAAGGTGCCGGCGCCGCAGGCGATCTGAACAGGCGGGCGGCGCGCCGCGGCGCTGCCTTCACGTCGATATTGATGCGATCACGCACGGCCCCGCCACGGGGCCGTGTTTTTTTGTGGCCGGCGCGGCCCCGGCTGGAAATCGTCACGCGGCGCAGGTTGGAGCGCACGCGGAAGCCCGCTATCCTATGTGGCCCGGGCAGCCGCCCGGCCGATCATGAATTTCCACCGAGAGAAGCGCATGACCAACAAACCCGCCGTAACCGAAGTTGCCATTCACGAGCTGATTGCCGGCCGCTGGAGCCCGCGCGCGTATTCGAGCGAGCCGGTGAGCCGCGACCAGTTGCGCGCCGTGCTCGAAGCCGCGCGCTGGGCTCCGTCTTCGTATAACGCGCAGCCGTGGCGTTTCATGGTGTTCGATCGCAGTGTCGATGAAGTTGCGTTCAAGAAGGCGTTCGCGACGCTGGTGCCGTTCAATCAGGGCTGGAATGCGCCAGCGCCGGTGCTGATCGCGGTGACCGCGCACACGCTGACCAGTAAGGGCGACGTCAATCGCTGCGCGCAATACGATGCGGGTGCGGCGGCGATGGCGCTGGTGCTGCAGGCTCACGCGCTCGGGCTGGCCGCGCATCAGATGAGCGGCTTCGACGTGAACGCGTTCCGCAGCGGTTTCGAATTGCCGAAAGACGTCGAACCGATCGCGATGATTTCGCTCGGCCACTATGGCGAGGTGGACAAACTGGACCCGGTGCTGCGCGAGCGCGAAAAGGCCGCGCGCCAGCGTCAGCCGCTCGCGGACATCGCGTATGGCGGCGGTTGGAAAAAAGCGTTTTGAGCGACTGACGGCGCTGCCGGCGGCGCGGCTTCGCGAACGGCGGACCGGCCCGCGAAGCGTTAGAGTCCGGCAGCCTGCCTGAACGCGCGGCATCGACCGCGCGTTTTTTATTGGCCGCCGTCCGCGTCGCCGGTCACGCTCGACAGCGGCGCCGCCACGTGTTCGAGCGGTTTGCGCTCCGCATCGACACCCCAGATCGCCGCGACGACCGCGGCCCCGAGCATCAGCGCGGAGCCGACCAGATAACCGGAAAACACCTCGCTGCGCTGATGCGTATCGATCAGCCGGCCGAAAAACGCCGGCCCGATGATGCCGCCGAGCGCGGTGCCGAACGCATAGAAGACCGCGATCGCGAGCGCGCGGATTTCGAGCGGAAACGACTCGCTCACCGTCAGATACGCGGAACTCGCTGCCGCCGACGCGAAAAAGAAAATCACCATCCACGCGATCGTCTGAGTGACCACGCTCAACAACTGCTGCTCGAACAGATAGCCGGACAGCGTCAAAAGCAGCGCCGACATCGCGTAGGTCGCGGCGATCATCTTGCGCCGGCCGATCACATCGAACAGCCGGCCGAGCGTGAGCGGCCCGAGGAAATTGCCGAGTGCGAACGGCAGCAGATACCAGCCGATCTCGCCGCCCGGCACCTGGTAGAAATCGGTCAGCACCAGCGCGTAGGTGAAGAAGATCGCGTTGTAGAAGAACGCCTGCGCGGTCATCAAGGTCAGGCCGACCAGCGCGCGGCGCCGGTGCACGTTAAATAGCGTATGGAACACCTCGCGCAGCGGCGTGTGATCGCGAGCGCGCAGCCGCAGCCGGGTGAGGCCGTCGTCGGCGAGCGTGTGGCCGTCGGCGCGAAAACGCGCCTCGATTCCTTCGACGATCGTGCGCGCGTCGCGTTCGTCGCCGTGCGTGAGCAGCCAGCGCGGGCTTTCGGGGATCCAGATGCGCATTGGCAGGATCGCCAGCGCGAGCACCGCGCCGATGAAAAAGCACGCGCGCCAGCCCCAGTCGGCCGGCAGCAGGTTCGGATCGAGCAGCACCAGCGAGCCGGCCGCGCCGAGCCCCGCGCCGACCCAGAACGTGCCGTTGATGCCGAGATCGGTCCAGCCGCGCACGCGCGCCGGGGTGAATTCCTGGATCGTCGAATTGATCGCCGTGTACTCGCCGCCGATCCCCGCGCCGGTCAGGAAGCGGAACAGCAGGAAGCTGGCCAGATTCCACGACAGCGCGGTGGCCGCGGTGGCGGCCAGATACAGCGCCAGCGTGATGAAAAACAGTTTGCGACGGCCGAGCCGGTCGGTCAGCCAGCCGAAGCCGAGCGCGCCGAGCACCGCGCCGGCGATGTACGCGCTGCCGGCGAGGCCGACGTCGGCATTCGTGAAGCGCAGCGCCGGACTAGTTTTCAGCGCGCTCGCGACCGCGCCGGCCAGCGTCACCTCGAGCCCATCGAGCAGCCAGGTCACGCCGAGCGCGACGACGATCAGCGTATGAAAGCGGCCCCAAGGCAGGCGGTCGAGCCGCGATGGCAGATCGGTTTCGATCGGCGCTGCGTGCCGATGCTGGTGGCGGTCGTTCACGGCGGCGGTCGGCGGCACGCTCATGCGCTGGGTCTCCTTGATCGACGGAAGCTGGCGGCGAATTCGTCGAAGCGAGCAAGATGCGTTCCGCTGCCTGAATGCGAACGGCGACGATCGCGCCCCGGTATTGCCGGTTGATGCTGCCGGAGTTTTCGTGTTACAAAGCCGCTCCCCTTTCTGTCCGCGCCAGCCGTGAGCGGCGATTCCTGCCATGAACTATTGCGCGATTGACTTCGGTACTTCCAACTCGGCCGTCGCGGTGCCGGACGGCGCCCAATTGAAGCTGGCGCCGGTCGAGCGCGCGTACACGACGCTGCCGACCGCGGTCTTCTTCAATACCGACGAAAATACCACCGAGTTCGGCCGTGCCGCGCTCGCGGCATACATCGACGGCTTCGACGGCCGGCTGATGCGCTCGATGAAAAGTATCCTCGGCTCGCCTTTGGCCGAGAATACGACTGACCTCGGCGACGGCAGCGCGATCCGCTACACCGACGTGATCGCGACCTTCCTCACCCATTTGAAACGCTCGGCGGAAGCGACGGTCGGCGGCGCGATCGACCGCGCCGTGTTGGGCCGCCCGGTGTTTTTCGTCGACGACGACCCGCGCGCCGACCAGATGGCGCAGCAGCAGCTCGAAGCCGCCGCGCGCACGGTCGGTCTGCGCGAAATTCATTTTCAGTATGAACCGATCGCGGCCGCGTTCGACTACGAATCGCATCTGACCCGGGAAGGGCTGGTGCTGGTCGCCGACATCGGCGGCGGTACCTCCGACTTCTCGCTGGTGCGGGTAGGGCCGCAACGGATGCAGCGCGTCGAACGCAAGGACGACGTGCTGGCGCACCACGGCGTGCACGTCGCCGGCACCGATTTCGACCGGCGCGTCGAATTGGTGACGATCCTGCGCGAACTGGGCTACCAGTCGCTGGACCCGCAGGGGCGCGAGATTCCGAACCGGATTTACTTCGATCTCGCGACGTGGCATCTGATCAATACCGTCTACACGCCGAAGCGGGTCAGTGAACTCGCGTTGATGCGGCACCTTTTCACCGAGACCCGTCACCATGACCGGCTGATGCGGGTGGTCGAGCAGCGTTTCGGCCATGCGCTCGCCGCGCATGCGGAAGAAGCGAAGATCGGCGTCGCGGCAGGCGGACAGACCGTGATCGATCTCGATGAAGTCGAAGAGGATTTGCGGCTCGCGTTCGACGAAGCGCAGCTTATCAGCGCCGGCGAGGACGAAACCCGCCGCATCGTGCAGGCCGCGCGCGACACGGTGCAGGCCGCGGGTGTCGCGCCGCGCGACGTCGACGCGATCTATTTCACCGGCGGCTCGACGGGGCTGGCGTTTTTGTCGGGTGCGCTGGCCGGGGCGTTCCCCGATGCGAAGGCGGTGTTCGGCGACCGTCTCGCGAGCGTGGCGACCGGCCTCGGTATTCACGCCCGGCGCGTGTTCGGATAATCGGATTAATCGGCAAATAATCCGCCGCGATTTGCGAATCGGTTAAAGTTAATCCGACTGCAGTGCCGAATTGCGTGGTAAATCATGTAATTAGAGCCAATAATAAAAAACCCCGCCGAGGCGGGGTTTTTTCTAGCTTCCCGAAGGAGGCTGGGGGCTTACACCGGCTTGATGTTAGCCGCTTGCTTGCCCTTCGGGCCCGTCTTCACTTCAAACGTGACCTTCTGGTTTTCTTGCAGCGTCTTGAAGCCGTCAACGCGAATTTCCGAGAAATGCGCGAACAGGTCTTCGCCGCCGCCGTCCGGAGTGATGAAGCCAAAGCCCTTTGCGTCATTGAACCATTTGACGGTACCGGTTTCCATATTACTTTTTCCTAAAAATGGTGAATAAGGCCGAAGCCCGGGGGTGCATGAAAATCAAGGAAGGGGTAATGGGACCAACCGGAGTACCGTTGATGGGCGACCTACGAAAGAACCACTTCACTCGCCGCTTGAAATCCTGCCCGAACGTTATACGGCGAATTCGGACGAACGTCAACAGTTTGCGCGCTTTTTGACAAAACTTTGTCAGACAAGGCCCAAATTTCCTTACAAAGCTTGCGCAAGCGGTCAACTTTTTGCTAGGGAGAACCCTTGGTTGACCGACAGATCCGCTGCAGTAAGCCGGTGCAACCGTTAAACTACGCGCCGCGCGTCGGTTGCACCCTCATCTGCATCATTCGACGCTTTCATGCGCGTCACCCGTCTCCCACCGCCACAAGCGATGTCACGCGGTGCCGACATGGTTTTGATTTAGGAGAAGACGTGAAAAGTTCTATTCAACGGAACATCGGGCCGTTCGCGCTGATGCTGACCGGTCTGGGTTCCATCATCGGATCGGGCTGGCTGTTCGGCGCGTGGAAGGCCGCCAAGATTGCCGGTCCTGCCGCCATTTGCGCGTGGATCATCGGCGCGGTCGTGATTCTGGCGATCGCGCTGACCTACGCGGAACTCGGTGCGATGTTTCCGGAGTCGGGCGGGATGGTGCGCTACGCGCGCTACTCGCACGGCGCACTGGTCGGTTTTATCAGTGCTTGGGCCAACTGGATTGCGATCGTATCGGTGATACCGATCGAGGCTGAAGCATCCATTCAATATATGAGTACCTGGCCGTACGACTGGGCGCATGCGCTCTTCGTCGATGGGTCATTAACGACGAACGGGCTATTGCTGTCGGCCGTGCTCGTGATCATTTACTTCCTGCTGAACTACTGGGGCGTGAAGCTGTTCGCGCGCGCCAACACGGCGATCACGATCTTCAAGTTCCTGATCCCGGGCGCGACGATCGCCGGTCTGATGGCTACCGGCGTGCACACCGAGAACTTCGGCCAGACCACCACCTTCGCGCCGTACGGCTGGTCGGCGGTGCTGACCGCGGTCGCGACGAGCGGCATCGTGTTCGCGTTCAACGGATTCCAGAGCCCGATCAACCTGGCCGGTGAAGCGCGCAATCCGGCCAAAAGCGTGCCGTTCGCGGTGATCGGCTCGATCCTGCTGGCACTGGTGATCTACGTGCTGCTGCAGGTCGCATACATCGGCTCGGTGAACCCGGCCGACGTTGCAAAGGGCTGGAGCCACTTCAACTTCGCGTCGCCGTTCGCGGAACTGGCGATCGCGCTGAACCTGAACTGGCTGGCGATCCTGCTGTACGTCGATGCATTCGTGAGCCCGAGCGGCACCGGTACGACCTATATGGCGACCACCACGCGGATGATTTACGCGATGGAGCGCAACAACACGATGCCGAAGATCTTCGGCCAGGTGCATCCGTTCTACGGCGTGCCGCGTCCGGCAATGTGGTTCAACCTGTTCGTGTCGTTCATCTTCCTGTTCTTCTTCCGCGGCTGGAGCTCGCTCGCGGCGGTGATCTCGGTCGCGACCGTGATCTCGTACCTGACCGGCCCGATCAGCCTGATGGCGCTGCGCCGCGCGGCGACCGATATCGAGCGGCCGCTGCACATCGTCGGCATGAAGGTGATCGCGCCGTTCGCGTTCGTCTGCGCGTCGCTGATCCTGTACTGGGCGAAGTGGCCGCTGACCGGCGAAATCATTTTGCTGATGGTCGTCGCGCTGCCGGTGTATTTCTACTTCCAGGCGAAGGCGGGTTTCGAAGGCTGGGGCCGCGATCTGAAAGCCGCGTGGTGGCTGGTCGCGTATCTGCCGATCATGGCCGTGCTGTCGCTGATCGGCAGCAAGGAGTTCGGCGGCTACGGCATCCTGCCGTACGGCTGGGACATGCTGGTCGTGATCGCGTTCTCGCTGGTGTTCTATTACTGGGGCGTGAACAGCGGCTATCGCTCGGAGTATCTCGACGAACGTCTGGAGCACGACGAAGTGCTCGAAGGCATCGGCGCGCATTGAGCGTCGTGTCGATCTGAAGGAGGGCCCGCGGTGGTTGCGGGCCCTGATAAAAAAGCCCGCCTGACGATGCGTCAGGCGGGCTTTTTTGTTGGCGCGTGCGGGACGGAGGCGAGTGGATCAGGCGCTGCCGAACACGTAGTTCGTCATTGCCAGCGAGCGCTGGAACGTGCCGAGCGACTGGATGCCGAGCGTGTAGTCGTCGTCCGCGGCGCCGAGCGCGGCGAATACCGGCAGCAGATGCTCGTCGGTCGGATGCATCAGCACCGCGTGCGGCGCCTGCCGGCGATAGTCGAGCAATGCGTCGATGTCGCGCGCGGCCAGCTTCTGCTCGAACCAGTCGGTGAACTCGCTGACGCGCGGATCGGCGTCTTCCGGGCGCGCGGAGAAATCGGCGGCCCGCAGATTATGGGTGATCTGGCCCGAGCCGATCACCATCACGCCTTCGTTCTTCAGCGCGCGCAGCGCACGGCCGATGCGGAAATGATGCGCGGCGTCCTCGTACGGTTGAATCGACAGTTGCGCGACCGGCACGTCGGCTTGCGGGAACATCAGCAGCATCGGCACCCACGCGCCGTGGTCGAGACCATGCTGCTCGACGCCCGCGGCGATGCCGTTCGCGCCGAGCAGCGCGGCGGCCCGGCGCGCGACGTCAGGCGCTCCCGGAGCTGGGTACTGGATCTCGTAGAGCTGCCGCGGAAAGCCGTAGAAGTCGTGGATCGTTTCAGGCGCGCTCGCGACACTGGCGAGCGGCTGCGTCGTGCACCAGTGGGCCGACAGCATCAGGATCGCTTCGGGACGCGGCAGCTGCGTGGACAGCGCGCCGAATTCGGCGGACGGCATCGACGGATCGATCGGCAGGGTCGGCGCGCCGTGGGACAGGAAGAGGGCGGGTAAGCGGTTCATGGTAGCAACGCGGCCGGCGGACGCGGCGAAGAATTGAGTTGCTAGGAATATAGGTCCGTCCGGCTATTTCATAAATGAGCGGAAACGGAATTGATCGCGTCGCCCGCGTTGTTAATCGGGCGCGCCGCGCATGCCTTGCCACGCCGGCGACAGCGCCGGTCCGAGCGCGAACAGGTCGAGCACGCGCGCGACCGTGTGATCGACCATTTCGTCGATCGACGTCGGCTGGTTATAGAACGCGGGCAGCGGCGGGAAGATCACGCCGCCCATTTCGGTGACGGCCGTCATATTGCGCAGGTGCGCGAGGTTGAACGGCGTTTCCCGCACCAGCAGCACGAGGCGGCGGCGCTCCTTCAGGGTGACGTCGGCGGCGCGGGTGATCAGGTTGTCGGCGAAACCGTGGGCGACGCTCGCGAGCGTCTTCATCGAGCACGGCGCGATGATCATCCCGTCAGTCGCGAACGAGCCGGACGCGATGCTCGCGCCGACGTCGCGCACCGAATGGACGACATCGGCGAGCGCGTGTACGTCCTCTTTGCCCAACTGGAGTTCGTGCTGAATGTTGAGCCAGCCTGCGCCGGAGACCAGCAGATGGCTCTCGACGCCGCCCAGCCGGCGCAGCGTCTCGAGTAGCCGGACGCCGTAGATGGCGCCGGTGGCGCCGGTGATCGCGACGATCAGCCGGCGGGGCGCCGCAGCGCGGGTTTGCAGCATGGCTGGCGGCGCCTGATGAAGCGAACTAAGCGAAACGGGGCGCTCAGGCCGCGGCGAACAGCTGCTGCAGTTCGCCCGATTCGTACATCTCCATCATGATGTCCGAGCCGCCGATGAATTCGCCCTTCACGTACAGCTGCGGAATGGTCGGCCAGTTCGAGAAGACCTTGATGCCCTGACGGATTTCGTCGTCTTCGAGCACGTTGACGGTCTTGATTTCACCGACGCCGCATGCTTTGAGGATCTGGATCGCGCGGCCGGAGAAGCCGCACATCGGGAACTGGGCGTTGCCCTTCATGAAGAGGACGACGTTGTTGCCGTCGACGATTTGCTTGATGCGTTCTTGCGTGTCCATGACCTTGCGGTTCCGGTATGTGTAGGGAATAGGCTGAAATGATAGCGGATTTCGCTACGGGCGGCCCGGAGTCGCTTCTGGCTGTGGGGTTTCCGTGGGCGGCTGATCGAAGAGTGCTTGGCAGGGCGGCGCTGGCGTGAGCGCGGGCTACGCCCTGCCGTTACTCGTGCCGCTACTCAATACGCCGCCGCTGATTCGCTCGATACCGGCCAGGTCGCGCTGCGAGCGGACCTGCGCAAAGCCGCCGGCGCTGAGCAGCGCGCGCAGCGCTTCGGCCTGGTCGTAGCCGTGCTCGATCCATAGAACGCCGCCGGCGGCCAGACGCGCGGGGGCGCCCGCGATGATCGCGCGGATCGCGCTGAGGCCGTCCGCTTCGTCGGTGAGCGCGCCGCGCGGCTCGAAGCGCAAATCGCCTTCCAGCAGATGCGGGTCGCCGCTGGCGATGTACGGCGGATTGCTGACGATCGCGTCGAAGCGGACAGCGGCGTCGAGCGAGTCGTACCAGTCGCTCTGCAAAAACGTGACGGCGCCGCCCGGGCGCCGGGCGTCGAGCAGGCGCGCGCCGTTGCGTGCGGCGACCGCGAGCGCGTCGGCCGAGCGGTCGAGCGCCCAGACGAGCGCGTCGGGTCGCGTCGACGCGAGCGCCACCGCGATCGCACCGGTGCCGGTGCCGAGGTCGAGCACGCGCGGCCGCGGGCGGTTTTCCAGCGCCGCGAGCGCGGTCTCGACCAGCAGTTCGGTTTCGGGGCGCGGAATCAGCACATGCGGCGTCACCTCGAACTCGAGGCCGAAAAACTCGCGCGCCCCGACCAGCTGGGCGACCGGTTCGCCCGCCACCCGCCGCGCTTCGAGCGCGCGGTAGCGCTCGACGTTCGCGGCTTCGAGCGGCTCGTCGCCGCGCGTGATCAGCTGCGTGCGGCGCCAGCCGAGCACGTGCGTGAGCAGAATCCGGGCTTCGAGCGGCGGCAGCGGGGACGCGCGCAACAGTGCGTCGGCCGTCGCGGGCGAAGCGCAGGGATCGAGCGGGGGCGCGGGGGTATCGGTCATTTTCGAGGCGGGAAGGATCAGGGCAGCAGAGGCAACCGCGGCATCAGCCGCGCCACTGCATCAATCCGCGTCGCCCAGCGACGCCAGCAACTCCGCCTGATGCTCGCTGACGAGCGCCGCGATCAGTTCATCGAGATCGCCGTCCATGATCGCGTCGAGCCGGTACAGCGTCAGATTGATCCGGTGATCGGTAAGCCGCCCTTGCGGGAAATTGTAGGTGCGGATCCGCTCCGAGCGGTCGCCGGAGCCGATCAGGTTCTTGCGCGTCGCCGCTTCCTTCGCCTGCTGTTCGTGCGCCTGCTTGTCCTTGATGCGCGCGGCCAGCACCTTGAGCGCGCGGTCCTTGTTCTTGTGCTGCGAGCGGTCGTCCTGACATTCGACGACGATCCCGGTCGGCAAGTGCGTAACCCGTACCGCGGAGTCGGTTTTGTTGATGTGCTGACCGCCGGCGCCCGATGCGCGGAACGTGTCGATGCGCAGATCGGCCGGATTGATCTCGACCTCGCCGATCTCGTCCGCTTCCGGCATTACCGCGACCGTGCAGGCCGACGTATGGATGCGGCCCTGCGTTTCGGTGGCCGGCACGCGCTGCACGCGATGCCCGCCCGACTCGAACTTGAGTTTCGAATACGCGGCATCGCCGGCGATCCGCACGATCACTTCGCGATAGCCGCCGAGGTCCGACTCGCTCGCCGACATCATCTCGACCTGCCAGCGATTGCGCTCCGCATAGCGCAAATACATCCGCAGCAGGTCGCCCGCGAACAGCGCGGATTCGTCGCCGCCGGTACCCGCGCGGATTTCGAGGTAGATGTTGCGATCGTCGTTCGGGTCTTTCGGCAGCAGCATTTTCTGCAGCTCGACGCCGAGCGTCTCCATCCGTTCACGCGCGGCGCGGATTTCCTCTTCGGCGAAATCGCGCATCGATGCGTCGGACAGCAGTTCCTGCGCGGTTGCCGCGTCGTTCTGCACCTGACGCCAGAGTCCGTACTGCTCGACGACCGGGCCGAGTTCCGCGTGTTCGCGCGTGAGCTTGCGGTATTGATCGAGATTCGACGTGACGTCCTCGCGGCTCAACAGGTCGTTCAGTTCGGCCAGCCGGGTGGTCAGCTGGTCGAGCTTGCGTTGCATGCTCGTTTTCATCGGGCGGTAGCGGAGCGGACTCCGGAAAGGATGCGGCCAGGGGAACGGGCGAAGGCCCGGGGTGGAAGCAGCGGCTGCGAGCTGCGCCGGGGACGACGCAAACACGGCGCAGACGCGGCGGCGCAAAGGGCGCCGCTAACGCTCCGAGGAGCTGGAGTGTTTGTAGAAACCGCTAATCAGTTCGATCAGCTTGTCGCGGTTGTCGCTGCTCGCGCGGTTGAGCGCGTGCGTCGGACCGTGGATCAGCTTGTTGGTGAGCGACTGCGACAGCGCTTCGAGCACCGCCGCCGGATCTTCGCCGCGCGCGAGCATCTTTTGCGCGCGTTCGACTTCGGCGCGGCGCAGCGCGTCGGCCTGTGTGTGCATGTGGCGGATCACCGGCACGATGCTGCGCGCGTCGAGCCACTGCATGAAGTTCTGCACGCGCGTTTCGATGATCGCTTCGGCCTGCGCGACCGCGGCCTGACGCGACGCATTGCCTTCGCGAACGATCGCGCCGAGGTCGTCGACGGTGTACAGGAACACGTCTTCGAGCTGGCCGGCTTCCGGTTCGATGTCGCGCGGCACCGCGAGGTCGACCATGAAGATCGGCCGATGGCGGCGCGCTTTCACCGCGCGCTCCACCGCGCCGAGGCCGATGATCGGCAACGTGGACGCGGTACACGACACGATGATGTCGAATTCGTGCATGCGCGCCGGCAGCTCCGACAGCGGAATCGCCCGGCCGTTGAAGCGCTCGGCGAGCCGCTGGCCGCGCTCGGCGGTGCGATTGGCGACCACCAGCTCGCGCGGCTGCTGCGCGGCGAAGTGCGTCGCGCACAGTTCGATCATTTCGCCGGCACCGATGAACAGCACGCGCTGGTTCGCGATCTTGTCGAAGATGCGCTGCGCGAGGCGCACCGCGGCGGCGGCCATCGATACCGACTGCGCACCGATTTCGGTGGTGCTGCGCACTTCCTTCGCGACCGCGAAGGTGCGCTGGAACAGCTGGTTCAGATAGGTGCCGAGCGCGCCGGCCTCGGACGCGGTGCGCACTGCGTCCTTCATCTGCCCGACGATCTGGGTTTCGCCGAGCACCATCGAATCGAGGCCCGACGCGACCCGGAACGCATGGCGCACCGCTTCGGATTGCGGCAGCGCGTACACGTGCGGCGCGAGTTCGTCGATCGGGAGGTTGTGGTACCTGGACAGCCATTGAAGCGCGGCTTCGCGTGCCGCGAGGTCGTCGGTCGCGCAGTAGAGCTCGGTGCGGTTGCAGGTGGAGAGAATGGCCGCTTCCGGCGCATTCGGGGCCATCCGGCCCAGCCAGATGCCCTTGAACGTGTCCAGTGCGGGCTTGATCTGTTCGAGCGGAAACGCCACGCGTTCGCGCAGGGCGACAGGCGCAGTGTGGTGGTTGATTCCGATCGTTAGAAGCTGCATGGTGTGGGGCTATCGTTCAGGCCGATATTATAGCGTTTTCACGATTTTCACATCCGGCGCGCCACATACCGGGCATGTGTCAGATCGCGCCGGTCAGGCTTTCCAACGGAATCGGGTCGAGCTGATAACCGTAACCATAGACCGGCGTCAGCGTGTAGCCAAGCTCCGGGCGCAGTTGCAGCTTGCTGCGTACCCGCGACGCATGGGTATCGATGGTGCGCGACTTTACGTCGCGACGACGCGACCACACGGTTTCCAGGATGTGCGCGCGCGACACCGGGCGCGCGAGGTTGTTGAACAGCAGCAGCGCGAGGCGAAATTCCTTCGGCGTCAGGATCACCGTGAGATCGCGGAAGCTCACCTCGAAGTTCGCGGCGTCGAACGTATAACCGCCGATCACGTCGCGGCGCCGGTTGGCGGGCCGCCGCAGACCCGCGCGGCGCTGCAGTGCCTCCACTCGCGCCAGCATTTCCGGACCACGCACCGGTTTGCTCAGGCAGTCGTCGGCGCCGGCGTGCAGCGCGGCGACGATCTGACTCTCGCGCGGGTCCGCGATCAGCATCATGACGGGCAGGCCAGGCAGAATGGAGCGCGCGCGCGGGATCACATCTTCGGCGCAGTGGTCGCCGGCCCAGCTTTCGGTGATCAGCAGGTCGAAAAATTCGTCCGCGGCGCGCTGCAGAAACTTGGCGCTGGTGGTGAAGTGCTGGCAGATGTGGCCGCCGGCAAAAATCAGCCGGTCGACTAACTTGGCATGCAGCACGTCAGGTTCGATGAGGGCGATGCGCATGGCTCTGCGTCAGCCTGGCAATGAGCGGGGGCTGCCTTTGCAGGAAGCCTTTCAGCTTGCCTAAGCACACTCCCGACCCCTAAACTCAACCGCTACGCGGAAAGCGCCGTGCTGAACTTGTATAGTTAATGAGGCAAAAATGCTAGCTGTGGCGGCTCCCTTCGCCTATGAGACGAATCCGATTTTGCTGCGGTCATGTTGCGAGGCTCGTCGCTGATGGGTTGGCCAGGCATTCTCGTGCTAGGTGTCGCGATCGGTCTCGCCGGCTGGTGGCTGCATCCGTTGCGCCGGGCGAGCCGCACCCGCTGTTGGCTTGCGCTCGTCGCGGGTGTGCTCGGCGCGAGTGTCGCGCGCATGGCCGGCAACGTGACCGGTCTGTTCCATGATGGCGAATTGCTCGAATGGCCGGTGTGTACCGCCGTCGCGCTGATCGTCGTCGCCGTGACGGTCGGCCTCGGCTCGCGCCGCGCGGTCCGTCGATGAATTCTTTGCAGGTAACCCCATGAACGCCCGACTCCCCGAAACCTCTTCCATTCCCGAGCGTCTCGCGAGCCTGCGCGCCGCGATGGCGCGCGAAGGCATCGCCGCTTATCTGGTGCCGTCCGCCGATCCGCATCTGTCCGAGTACCTGCCCGGGCGCTGGCAGGGTCGCCAGTGGCTGTCGGGCTTCACCGGCTCGGCCGGCACGTTGATCGTCAGCGCGGATTTCGCCGGTGTGTGGACCGACAGCCGGTATTGGGAGCAGGCCAGCGCGCAACTGGCCGGCACTGGCGTCGAACTGATGAAGATGACCGGCGGCCAGCAGACCACTCCGCATTTTGAATGGCTCGCGCGAAACGTCGCGAAGGGCGGCACGGTCGGCGTCGATGGCGCGGTGCTCGGCGTCGCGGCGGCGCGTGCGTTGAGCGCGACGCTCGGCGCGCACGGGGTGCAACTGCGCACCGATGTCGATCTGTTCGACGCGATCTGGGCGCAGCGCCCGGCCTTGCCCGCCGACGCGGTGTTCGAGCACGCCGAGCCGCAAGCGGGGCTCGCGCGTGCGGAGAAGCTCGCGCAGGTGCGTCGTGCGATGGCCGACAAGGGCGCGCAGTCGCACTTCATCTCGACCCTCGACGACCTCGCGTGGCTGCTCAATCTGCGCGGCGCCGACGTCAGCTACAACCCGGTGTTCGTCGCCCATGCGCTGATCGGCGTGGATCGCGTGTCGCTGTTCATCGCCGACGGCAAGGTGTCGCCGGAGCTGGCCGCCGTGCTCGCGCGCGACGGCATCCACGTCGAGCCGTATGCGAAGGCCGCCGACGCGCTGGCCGCGCTGCCGGCCGGCAGCACGCTGCTGATCGACCCGCGCCGGATCACTTATGGGCTGCTGCAGGCGGTGCCGTCGACGGTCAAGCTGGTCGAGGCGGTCAATCCGTCGACCTTCCTGAAGTCGTGCAAGAGCGCCGCCGACGCCGCGCACGTGCGCGCGACGATGGAGCAGGACGGCGCGGCGCTCGCCGAATTCTTCGCGTGGTTCGAAGCCGCGCTGGGCCGCGAGCGGATCACCGAGCTGACCATCGACGAACGTCTGACGGCCGCCCGCGCGCGCCGTCCCGGTTTCGTGTCGCTGAGCTTCGCGACGATCGCCGGCTTCAACGGCAACGGCGCGATGCCGCACTACCGCGCGACCGAGGAGTCGCACGCGGTGATCGAGGGCGACGGCCTGTTGCTGATCGACTCCGGCGGCCAGTATCTGACCGGCACCACCGACATCACCCGCGTCGTGCCGGTCGGCACGCCGAGCGACGCGCAGCGGCGCGATTTCACGGTGGTGCTGAAAGGGATGATCGCGTTGTCGCGCGCGCAGTTCCCGCGCGGCATCCGTTCACCGATGCTCGATGCGATCGCGCGCGCGCCGATCTGGCAGGCGGGCGCCGACTATGGTCATGGCACCGGTCACGGCGTCGGCTACTTCCTGAACGTGCACGAAGGCCCGCAGGTGATCTCGCACTACGCGCCGGCCGAACCGTGGACCGCGATGGAGGAGGGGATGATCACGTCGAACGAACCGGGTCTGTACCGGCCGGGCAAGTGGGGTGTGCGAATCGAAAACCTCGTGCTGAACGTCGCGGCGGAGAAAACCGAGTTCGGCGATTTCCTCAAGTTCGAGACGCTGACGCTGTGCCCGATCGACACGCGCTGCATCGAGCTGTCGCTGCTGCGCGACGACGAGCGCACGTGGCTCAACGCGTATCACGAGACCGTGCGCACGCGTCTGTCGCCGCATGTGAGCGGCGACGCGAAGGCGTGGCTCGAGCTGCGCACGCAGCCCATCTGAGCGTGGCGTAGCAACCCCTCGCGAATTAACGGAGAGCGCATGGCAATCAAGGCAGTGGTGTTCGACTTCGGTGGTGTGCTGATCGACTGGAATCCTGACTATCTATACCGCCAGCTGATTCCCGATGAAACCGAGCGCCGCTGGTTTCTGACGCACGTGTGTTCGATGGACTGGGTGATCCGCCAGGACGGCGGCCAGCCGATCGCCGAAGGCACCAGAGAGCTGATCGCGAAGTTTCCCGATCACGCGCGTCTGATCCGCGCGTTCTACGAGCGCTGGCACGAGATGGTCGCCGGCGTGCTGGAGGACGGCGTCGCGCTGATGGAGCAGCTCGAAGCGGCCGACGTGCCGTTGTTCGGCCTCACCAACTGGTCGGCCGAGACTTTCCCGTATGCGTGGGAGCACTACCCGGTGCTGCGGCGGTTTCGCGACATCGTCGTATCGGGGCGGGTGAAGCTGGTGAAGCCGGATCCGGCGATCTTCGCGGAGATGCGCCGCTGCATCGAGTTGCAAATTCCGGGCATCGAGCCGGCCGAGCTGGTTTTTATCGACGACAACGCGAAGAACGCCGAGGCCGCGACGGCGCTCGGCTGGCACGGCGTGCATCACACGAGCGCCGCGCGGACGGCATGGCAACTGCGCGAACTGGGCTTGCCGGTGTGAGCGTGGGTGAGCGCGGCGACACCGCGCGCGCCGCTACTGCCCCAACAGATTCTTCAACGCGTTGCCGAGCCCCTTGACGGTCTCGCCGGCGCCCTTCGCGACGCCTTCCACGCTCACCCCGAGCGCCTGCGCGAAGCCCGCGCCGATGCGCGCGAGGATCCCTTCGCGCACCGAGAACTTCGGATCGCGCAAATCGCCATCGAGCACGAAATGCAGCGTGATGTCGCCGTCGCGCTTCTTCAGCGCGGCGACCGCGGCATGGGTCGGAATCGACATGAAGGTTTCGAGCGGATTGGTCGATTCGGCCAGTTGCAGATTGTGGACCGTCACCGTGCCGGGTGCGTGCAGGTGATAGTTGCGCACCGTCGATTCGATCGTCAGATCGACCGTGCCGCCGGTCACCTGCGCGCGCGTGCCGGCCTTCTTCAGCAGATAGGGATCGAGCGTCACGACGTCGACGCCGTGCAGTTTGCTGGTGGTCTGCGAATCGCGGCTCGCTATCTTGATCCAGCCATCGAAGCTGACCGTGCCGGTATGCGCCGGCCCCTTGATCGAGCCGCTGACGCTGACATTGGTCGGCTCGGCGAGCGACGGCAGATACAGATTGTCGACGGTCGCATTCGCATTGCTGACCGTGATCCTGAACGCGGGCGGCCCGACGGTCAGGTCGTAGAAGTGGAAATTGCCGTGCTCGAAGCGGATCCGGTCGACCCGCTTTTCGCTCGGCGCCGACGGCCTCGCGCCGTTCGGCTGATCGGCGCGGTTCACCGACTCGCGCAGATTCGGCAGCAGATTCAGCGAGCCGTCCTGTTTGCGCAGCACCGCGAGGTCGAAGCCACGGATCACGACTTCGCGGATATGGATGCGCCGCCCGAGCAGCGCGCGCACATCGGGCGTGATGATGATTTCGTCGGCGCGCAGCGGCTCGCCGGCCGGCCAGCCGGGCGGCGCTTTCAGCAGAACGTGGGACAGATGCAGCGAGGTGAGGCCGACGTCGATACTTTCCGCGCTGCCCAGCGGGCCGAGCGCCGCGGTGACGCGATCCTTGATTTCCTGTTGTGCGAATTGCAGCGCGCCGATGGCCAGCAGAACCAGTGCCAGCAACGTGCCCGCCACGACGACGATCCAGCGCCTGCCCCTCGACAACGCCATGCTTGCCTCCTCGTCACCGCGTCGGGCGGTGTGCTGATGACCGGCTTATCGGTGCGCGGCCGCGCGCACGTTTCCAGCATTTTTCTTCGCGCATTTTTTTGGATAGGCGAGCCGGCCTTGCACCGGCTTGCCACCAGCGCGCCGCGAATGCCCAGCTCCCGCAACGCCCCCGACAAGCAACGCGCATGCCCCGCCGCTGCTCCGTGATAAAGCGACACGGACGGCGGGGGCATCACGCGCTTAACGCGCTTAACGCGAGATCGGCTTGTAGCGTAGACGCTTCGGCCGCGCGCCTTCCTCGCCGAGACGCGCGCGCTTGTCGGCTTCGTATTCCTGATAGTTGCCGTCGAAGAACGTCACTTGCGAGTCGCCTTCGAACGCGAGGATGTGCGTCGCGATCCGGTCGAGGAACCAGCGATCGTGCGAGATCACCAGCACCGAGCCGGCGAATTCGAGCAGCGCGTCTTCGAGCGCGCGTAGCGTTTCGACGTCGAGGTCGTTCGACGGTTCGTCGAGCAGCAGCACGTTGCCGCCGGCGATCAGCGTCTTGGCCAGATGCAGACGGCCGCGTTCGCCGCCCGACAGATTGCCGACGATCTTCTGCTGGTCGCCGCCCTTGAAGTTGAAGCGGCCGATGTACGCGCGCGACGGCGTTTCGTACCTGCCGACCGTCAGCACGTCGGCGCCGCCCGAGATTTCCTCGAACACGGTCTTGTTCGCGGCCAGCGCTTCGCGGCTCTGGTCCACGTAAGCGAGCTTGACGGTCGGGCCTTGCACGATCTCGCCCGAATCCGGCTGTTCGCGGCCGGTCAGCATGCGGAACAGCGTCGACTTACCGGCGCCGTTCGGGCCGATGATGCCGACGATCGCGCCGGCCGGAATCTTGAAGCTGACGTTATCGAGCAGCAGGCGCTCGCCGTACGACTTGCTGACGTTCTTGAACTCGATCACTTCATTGCCGAGGCGGTCGCCGACCGGAATGAAGATTTCCTGGGTTTCGTTGCGCTTCTGGTAGTCCTGGCTGTTCAGCTCCTCGAAGCGGGCGATACGCGCCTTCGACTTCGCCTGACGGCCCTTCGGGTTCTGACGCACCCACTCGAGTTCCTTCTTGATCGCCTTCTGACGCGCCGATTCCGACGCCTCTTCCTGCTTCAGGCGCTCTTCCTTCTGATCGAGCCAGCTGCTGTAGTTGCCCTTCCACGGAATGCCGTGGCCGCGGTCCAGTTCGAGAATCCACTCGGCGGCGTTATCGAGGAAGTAGCGATCGTGGGTGACCGCGACGACGGTGCCCGGGAAGCGCGTGAGGAACTGTTCGAGCCACTCGACCGATTCCGCGTCGAGGTGGTTGGTCGGCTCGTCGAGCAGCAGCATGTCGGGCTTTTGCAGCAGCAGCTTGCACAGTGCGACGCGACGCTTTTCGCCGCCCGACAGATGTTCGATCTTCGCGTCCCACGCCGGCAGACGCAGCGCGTCGGCGGCGATCTCGATCTGCTGATCGGCGCTGCCGTCCGAGGTCGCGAGGATCGCTTCGTACTTGGCCTGTTCGGCCGCGAGCGCGTCGAAGTCGGCGTCCGGCTCCGCGTAGGCCGCGTAGATTTCGTCGAGCTTCTTCTGCGCGTTGAACACGTCGCCGAGACCTTCCTCGACCGCCTCACGCACCGTCTTTTGCGGATCGAGCTGCGGTTCCTGCGGCAGGTAGCCGATGTTCAGGTTCGGCATCGGCGTGGCTTCGCCTTCGATCTCGGTATCCACACCGGCCATGATGCGGATCAGCGTCGACTTGCCCGAGCCGTTCAGGCCGAGCAGACCGATCTTCGCGCCGGGGAAGAACGACAGCGAGATGTCCTTGAGGATCTGGCGCTTGGGCGGCACGATTTTGCCGACCCGGTTCATGGTGAAAACGTATTGGGCCATTTTGCTTGCAGTAGACGTTGACGACGCCGGCCGCGTGCGGGCGGGCAGTCGGGGGTGAATGGGTAATCGGTGTGTCAGGGCCGGGCTGAGTGCCCGGCGCCGGCCGGCGCGGCAGCGGATTTCGACGACGTTCGCGCGCGCGGCGGTGGTTCAGGTGGCATTGTACTTCGCGGCGGGGGCGGGGCGGCAGGGGGGAAGCTGCCGTGTGGCCCGGCGTTACGCGCCCCTGGCGTGGGAGCGTGGCGGCGCGGCCCGGTCAGTTCGCGCGCCGTCCCGTCTGCGGATCGAAGAAGTGCAGATGCTGCGCGGGCAGCGCAACCTGCAGCGCTTCGCCGGCCGCCGGACGATGGGCGTGTGGCAGCCGCGCGGTCACGTCGTGCTTGCCCCAGCGGCCGTGCGCGAGATTGTCCGCGCCGAGCAATTCGCACGAATCGACGGTCAGCGTCGCATGCGGCGCGTTCTGCGTGCCTGGGCTCATATGCTCGGGGCGGATGCCGAGCATCCATTCGCGGCCCGTCGCGACTTCGCGGCCGATCGACGGCACGCCCGCGAGCGGCAGCCGCGGACCGTTGCCGGCGACATCGAACGTCGAGCCGTCGTCGGATACGCGGCCTTCCAGCAGATTCATCCCCGGCGAGCCGATGAAGCTCGCGACGAACACCGTCGCCGGCCGCTCGTAGACCTCGGTCGGCGCGCCGATCTGCTCGGCGTGCCCCTTGTTCATCACGATCACGCGCTGCGCGAGCGTCATCGCTTCGATCTGATCGTGGGTCACGTACAGGCTGGTGGTTCGAAGCCGCGCATGCAGGCGCTGGATTTCGAGGCGCATCTGCACGCGCAGCCGCGCGTCGAGATTCGACAGCGGTTCGTCGAACAGGAACACCGCCGGTTCGCGCACGATCGCGCGGCCCATCGCGACGCGCTGGCGCTGGCCGCCCGAAAGCTCGCGCGGCTTGCGCTGCAGCAGCGGTTCGAGTTCGAGAATCTGCGCGGCGGCTTCGACGCGTCTGGCGATCTGCTCGCGCGCGACGCCGGCGATCTTCAGCGCGTAACCCATGTTTTCGGCGACGCTCATATGCGGGTACAGCGCGTAGTTCTGGAACACCATCGCGATGTTGCGGTCCTTCGGTTCCAGCTCGTTGACGACCTTGCCGGCGATCGAAATCTGCCCGTCGGAGATGCGTTCGAGCCCGGCGACCATCCGCAGCAACGTCGACTTGCCGCAGCCGGACGGCCCGACCATCACGACGAATTCGCCGTCGGCGACGTCGACATCGATCCCGTGCAGGATGAACTGTTTGCCGTCGTAGGTCTTCTTAACGCGTTGCAGAGTCAGTGCGGCCATGCGGTTCCAACCTTTGTTTTGAGTGCTTGCGGCGCGTCGCTCTGGATAGAGCGTGAGGCGCGCGCAGGTTCGATTCGAGCGGAGCGGTCGCGCCCGCTCACTTCTCCGAATCCACCAGTCCGCGCACGAACCAGCGCTGCATCGTCAGCACGACCACGAGGGGCGGCAGCATCGCCAGCAGCGTCGCGGTCATCACCAGATGCCATTCGGTTGCGGTGTCGCCCGACGCGATCATCCCCCGGATGCCGATCACCGCGGTGATCAGCGATTGCTGGCTGGTGATCAGGATCGGCCACAGATACTGGTTCCAGCCGTAGATGAAGGTAATCACGAACAGCGCGGCCATCGTGGTGCGCGACAGCGGCAGCACCACGTCCCAGAAGAAGCGCAGCGGCCCCGCGCCGTCGATCCGGGCGGCCTCCATCAGTTCGTCGGGCAGCGTCTTGAAGAACTGGCGGAACAGGAAGGTCGCGGTGGCCGACGCGATCAGCGGCAGCGTCAGACCGGTGTAGGTATTGCTCAGATGCATCGACGACACGACCTGCACGGTCGGGAAGATCCGCACTTCGACCGGCAGCATCAGCGTGATGAAAATCAGCCAGAACGCGAGCGTGCGAAACGGGAAGCGGAAGTAGACGATCGCGTACGCGGAGATCATCGACACCGAGATCTTGCCGATCGCGATCACCAGCGCCATCACCAGACTGTTCAACAGCATCCGGTTGAACGGCGCGGCCGCGTTGCCGGTCCCCTGGGTCCAGACGGTTGCGATGTTCTCGAACAGATGCGTGCTCGGCACCAGCGACAGCGGCACGCTGAACACCTCGTGCTCGCTCATCGTCGCCGCGCAGAACGCGACGTACACCGGAAACACCACCAGCGCGACGCCGATGATCAGCACCACGTGGCAGAACAGGTCGAAACCGCGGCGGTTCTCGATCATGAGTATTGAACCCTGCGTTCGATGAAGCGAAATTGCACGACGGTCAGCACGACGACGATCACCATCAGCACGACCGACTGCGCGCCCGAGCTGCCGATGTCGAGTCCCTGGAAGCCCTCGGCGAAGATCTTGTAGATCAGCGTGCGGGTCGCCTGGCCGGGGCCGCCGCCTGTCGCGGCATCGATCACCGGGAAGGTGTCGAAAAACGCGTAGGTGATGTTGATCACCAGCAGGAAGAACGTGGTCGGCGACAGCAGCGGCAGCGCGATGCCGAAGAAGCGCCGCACCGGACCGGCGCCGTCGATCGCGGCCGCTTCGATCAGCGAGCGCGGAATCGCCTGCAGGCCCGCGTAGAAAAACAGGAAGTTGTAGCTGACCTGCTGCCAGACCGATGCGAGCACCACGAGGAACATCGCCTGACCGGGGTTCAGCGCGTGATTCCACGTGACGCCGAGCCGCGCGAGCGCGAAGGTGACAAGACCGATGCTGGGGTTGAACAGGAACGTCCACAGCACCGCGGCGATCGCCGGCGCGACCGCGTACGGCCAGATCAGCAGCGTTTGATAGAGCTTCGCGCCGCGCGTCACGCGATCCGCGCAGACAGCGAGCAGCAGCGAGATCACGAGTCCGGATACGGTGACGAGCGCGCAGAACACGATCGTCGTATTGAACGACGCCAGATAGAGCGGATCGGCGAATAGCTGCCTGAAGTTGGCGAGGCCGACGAACTGGCTGGAGGTGCCGAACGCATCCTGGCTTTGCGTCGATTGCCACAGCGCCTCGCCGGCCGGCCACAGGAAGAACACCAGCGTGATGAGCAGTTGCGGCCCGACCAGCAGGTAGGGCAGGGCGCTGGTGCCGAAACTGGAGCGCTTTTCCATCGAAGTTTCCACGGTGTGCTGCAACGACGGGTTCCGGCGCGGCGGCGCCGGAACCCGGTTAGCAGGCGGCGGATGTGCCGCCCGGGTGTGCCGGCCGCGCGGCCGGTTCGGTTGCCAGCCTGTTTGCGAACCACGTTGCCGACTTGGTTGTCGACTTAATTGCCGGCCTTTTCGAAGCGGCGCAGCAGGTCATTGCCGCGCGACACCGACGAGTCGAGCGCCTGTTGAGGCGTCTTCTTGCCCGCCCACACCTGCTCGAGTTCTTCGTCGATCACGGTGCGGATCTGCGGCATGTTGCCCAGCCGCAGGCCCTTCGTGAACGGCAGCGGGGGTTTGTTCAGCATCTGGCGGATCGCGGTGTCGCTGCCCGGGTTCTTTTCGTAGAAGCCCTGCTGGCGGGTCAGGTCATACGCGGCCGTGGTGATCGGCAGATAGCCGGTGTCCTGGTGCCATTTCGCGGCGACCGGCGCGGTGGCCACGTACGCGAGGAACTTTGCGACGCCCTTGTAGACGGCCGGGTCCTTGCCCGACAGCACCCACAGGCTCGCTCCGCCGATGATCGCGTTCTGCGGCGCGCCCTTCACGCTCTCGTCGTACGGCATCATGCCGGTGCCGAAGTTGAACTTCGCGTACTTCCTGATCGTCGCGAGCGAGCCCGACGAGTTCGTGATGATCCCGCAGTCGCCGCTATAGAACTTCGATACCGGTTCGTCCTTGCGGCCGACATAGGTGAAGGTGCCGTCCTTGCCCATGTTCTGCAGGAACTGGATGTGCGCGACCTGCAGCGGCTTGTTGAATTCGAGCTGCGCGTCGAGGCCGTCGAAGCCGTTGTTCTTCGATGCGAACGGCGCCGCATGCCACGCGCTGTAGTTTTCGAGCTGAATCCAGCTCTGCCAGCCCGACGAGTAGCCGCACGACATGCCCGCGGCCTTCAGCTTCTGCGCGTCGGCATGCAGTTCGGCCCAGGTCTTCGGCGGCTGATTCGGATCGAGGCCGGCTTTCTTGAACGCGTCCTTGTTGTAGTACAGCACCGGCGTCGAGCTGTTGAACGGCATCGAGATCAGCTCGCCGGTTTTCGGGTCGCTGTAGTAGCTGGCGATGGTCGGCACGAAGGCCTTCTGGTCGAGCGGCACGCCGGCGTTTCTGAATACTTCGGTGACCGGAACGATTGCCTTTTTGGCCTGCATCATCGTCGCGGTGCCGACTTCGTAGACCTGCAGGATCGCCGGCGCGTTGCCGCTGCGGTAAGCGGCGATGCCGGCCGCGAGCGTCTGGTCGTAGGTGCCCTTGAACACCGGCACGATCTTGTAGTCGCTTTGCGATTTGTTGAAGTCGTTCGCGATGTCGTTCAGACGTTCGCCGAGTGCGGCTTCCATCGCGTGCCAGAACTGGATTTCGGTGGCGGCGTGGGCGGCCTGGCTGAGGCCGACGCTCAGTACTGCGGCGACCGATAGCGAACGGAACAGCGGCTTGCAATTCATCGATTTGTCTCCTGTGCGCACTGGCGCGGATGCGGATCGCGCGATTCTATTTTGGTTCGATGACATTCCGGCGTCGAAGGCCGGGCGGCGCGAAAGGCTCGTGGCGGGCGCCGGAAGCCGCAATTTAACATCGGCTGTCATGAAACGGAAATAAATGGCGGGAGGCCGGGCAGGCGGGGGCGAAGACAGGAGTTTCTGCCCGCGCTGGAGGCAGGGTTGGTTGGCAGTCCTGCGCGGGACCGTATCGGCCATATGAAAAAAGCCCGCTGGACGCGGGCTTTTCTGAACGCACATCCGCCGCGGGGGCGCATGGCTCGATGCGGTGCGCGCCGGTCGTGATCCGGCGCGGCGCTTTGCTTTTACACGTTGAACAGGAAGTTCATCACGTCGCCGTCGTGCACCACGTATTCCTTGCCTTCCGCGCGCATCTTGCCGGCTTCCTTCGCGCCTTGTTCGCCCTTGTACGCGATGAAGTCGTCGAAGCCGATGGTTTGCGCGCGGATGAAGCCGCGCTCGAAGTCGGTGTGGATCGCGCCGGCCGCCTTCGGTGCAGTGTCGCCGATATGGATCGTCCACGCGCGCACTTCCTTCACGCCGGCCGTGAAGTAGGTCTGCAGACCGAGCAGGCGGAAGCCCGCGCGGATCACCCGGTTCAGGCCCGGCTCGTCCATCCCCATGTCGGCGAGAAACACTTCCATGTCGGCTTCGTCGAGGTCGGCGATTTCCGCTTCGACCGCCGCGCACACGGCCACCACCGGCGCGTTTTCGGCGGCCGCGAACTTCTTGACCGCGTCGAGGTGCGGGTTGTTCTCGAAGCCGTCGTCCTTCACGTTGGCGACGTACATGGTCGGCTTCGCGGTGATCAGGCAGAACGGCTTGAGGGTCGCCTGTTCTTCCTCCGACAACTGCAACGCGCGCACCGGCTTGGCCTGGTCGAGCTGCACGCGGACCTTTTCGAGCACCGCCGCGTTCTTCACGGCTTCCTTGTCGTTGCCCGATTTGGCCGCCTTCGAGTAGCGCGCGAGCGCCTTTTCGACGGTCGCGAGGTCGGCGAGCGCGAGTTCGGTGTTGATCACTTCGATGTCCGACAGCGGATCGACCTTGTTGGCGACGTGAATCACGTTGTCGTCCTCGAAGCAGCGCACCACGTGCGTGATCGCGTCGGTTTCGCGGATGTTCGCGAGGAACTGGTTGCCCAGGCCTTCGCCCTTGCTCGCACCGGCCACCAGACCGGCGATGTCGACGAATTCGACCACCGCGGGCAGGATGCGCTCAGGCTTGACGATTTCGGCGAGCGCCTTCAGACGCGCGTCCGGCACTTCGACCACGCCGACATTCGGCTCGATCGTGCAGAACGGGTAGTTTTCGGCGGCGATGCCCGCCTTGGTCAGCGCGTTGAACAGGGTGGACTTGCCGACGTTGGGCAGGCCGACGATGCCGCATTTGAGGCTCATGGAAATCCTTCAGTGAATCAGTAAGTTGCGTGATGCGCTCGACGCTGGGCGGGGATCTGGAACGCCGTTGCGCAGGGCGGCGCGCGGCGGGCTCAGCGGAGCGGACAAGTCACCCGATCGGGGCGTTGGCTCGACGATTGAGTGCGAGTTTTCACGGAAAGCGCAATTGTAACCCGTTCGCCTGCGGCGGCCGGTCCGCGCATTTGCCCGCAGCCCCTGTAGAATCGTCTGTCCAAAGCCGGCAGAGCTTATTTCTCGGGGGAGCAGCGTGCGAATCATTGGATGGGTGGGAACCGCAGCCGCGGTCGCGATCGTGGTGGGCGTCGTGGTCACATGGGTCGCGCCGAATTTCGACGAAGCCCAGGCCACCACGGACCGCCAGACGATCGACTGCCTGACCAGCCATCTGTCGCACGAGGACCGGGCGAGCATCGCGCGGTTCGCCGACAAGAACGACTTCGACTCGCTGTGGCAGGTGTTCGACCGCGTGTTCCCCGACTGCGCGGTGCGCGGCGATCAGCGCGATCGCAAGGCGCAGCTCGAAGCGGCCGCGTGGCGCAACCTGTCGTCCGATCGGGAGTTCATGCGCATGCGCGAGGCCAACGCGGCGCTCGCGGCCAGCGGCGCGGCGCACTGACCGGCCCGAACGGCACTGACACCACTCACATCCCGCATTAGCGCCGGCACCCTTTTTACCCAGCGCGGCAGCGCGTTCCAGCGGGCGCGAAATGCCGCGTCCATCGATCCGTCCCCCGCAACCCCCGCGGCTATAATGCGCGGATGAACGCACACCACCAGACTTTCGATGCCGCGGTGATCGGCGGCGGGCTCGTCGGCAAGACCGCGGCGCTCGCGCTCACGCAAGCCGGACTGCGTGTCGCGCTACTCGCGCAGCCGTGCGCGGCGCTGCCCGCCGGCGCTGCCTTCGACTCGCGGGTGTACGCGCTGTCGTCGAGTTCGCAGGCGTTGCTCGAACGGCTGCGGGTCTGGCAGGCGCTCGATCACGCGCGGCTCGGGCCGGTCTACGACATGCGCGTCTACGGCGACGCGCATGCCGAACTGCATTTCTCCGCTTTCCAGGCATCGGTGCCGCAGCTCGCGTGGATCGTCGAATCGTCGGTGATCGAACGCTCGCTCGATGCGGCGCTGCGCTTCCAGCCGAATCTGAACTGGATCGACTCGCGTGCGCAGGCGCTCGATTTCACCGCCGACAGCGCCAGCGTCGGCCTCGCCAACGGCAACGTGCTCGCGGCGGATCTGGTGGTCGGCGCGGACGGCGCGCATTCGTGGGTGCGTGCGCAGATCGGTTCGAAGATGGTGCGGCGCGACTACAAGCAGACCGGCGTGGTCGCCAATTTCAAGGCGGAGCGGCCGCACGGCGAGACTGCGTACCAATGGTTCCGCGACGGCGAAATCATCGCGCTGCTGCCGATGCCGGACGGCCATGTGTCGCTGGTCTGGTCCGCGCGCACCGAGCACGCGGAGCAACTGCTCGCGCTCGATCCCGAACGGCTCGCGGCGGAAGTGGAGCGGGTGACGGGCGGCCAGTTCGGCGCGCTCGAATGCGTGACGCCCGCGCAAGGCTTCCCGCTAGCGCTGCAAACGGTGGACCGGCTGGTCGCGCCGCGTGTTGCACTGGTCGGCGATGCCGCGCATCTGATCCATCCGCTCGCCGGCCAGGGAATGAACCTCGGTTTGCGCGACGTCGCCGCGCTCGCCAGCACGGTCGCCGGCAAGGAGTCGTTTCGCGATCTCGGCGACATGGTGCTGCTGCGCCGTTACGAACGCTCGCGCCGCGAGGACATTCGTGCACTGATGATCGCGACCGACGGCCTGCAGAAACTGTTCTCGGTACCCGGGCCGCTCGCGCGCGCGGTGCGCAACACCGGTATGGCGCTGGTCGGCGCGCAGCCGTTGATCAAGCGCTGGCTGGTGTCGGCCGCGCTCGGCTGAGCGCCTGCTAGGTCCTTGGCTACGCCCGAGGCTACGCGCCGGGCGAACCGCCCCCCGCCGCCCGGCGCCGTGAAGATAGCCGATGGCCGGTGAGCCGCGGCCGGGGCAGGTATCATGAGCGGATCGACCGGTTGCGATCCGACCCGAAACGGTGGGAGAGCGCGGAACCAAGGCGCGGAACCAAGGCGCGGTACCGAACAGCGCCGCCGAACGTGAAAAAAAACGCGCGATGCGCGACTGAACCCAGGACTCCAGCATGAAAAAGACTTTCCGCATGGCAGCCGCGGCGCTCGCGATCGCTGCCGCCACGCTCGGCTGCTCGGCCCAGGCCGACCAGACCACCGACAAGCTCAAAGCCACGCTGCAATCGCGTCTGGCCGACGTGACGATCAAGAGCATCACGAAGTCGCCGATCGCCGGCCTGTACGAGGTGAACCTCGGCACGCAGATCATTTACAGCGACGCCAGCGGCGACTACCTGATGCTCGGCGACATGGTCGACGCGAAGACGCGCAAGAACCTGACCGAGGCCCGGCTGTCGGACACCAACCGGATCGACTTCGCGAGCCTGCCGTTCGCAAACGCGGTGAAAGTGGTGCGCGGCACCGGCGCGCGCAAGATCGCGGTGTTCTCCGATCCGAACTGCCCGTACTGCAAGCAGCTCGAAACCACGCTCAATTCGATCGATAACGTGACCGTCTACACGTTCCTGTATCCGGTGCTGTCGCCGGACTCGACCGCCAAGTCGAAGTCGATCTGGTGCTCGGCGGACCGCGCGAAGGCGTGGGAATCGTGGATGCAGAACCATCAGGCGCCGACCGCCGCCGCGACCTGCGACACCGGCGCGATCGACAAGAACCTCGCGCTCGGCCGTTCGATGAACGTCGAAGGCACGCCGACGGTGTTCCTCGCCGACGGTCGCCGCCTGCCCGGCGCGGTGCCGGCCGAGCGGCTGGATCGCGAAATGTCCGCGGTGCACTGAGCGCACTGGCGGGCAATATTCTCCGCAATGCGCGCCCCGGGCGTGCAACGCGTGAGACAAAAGGAGGCGCGCGCAGCGCCTCCTTTCGCATCAAGCTCCGAATTCCTTCGTCTCACTTTCCGACCTCTGCCTATTCCCACTGATGAAGCCGATCCGCTACACCATCGTTCCGAGTCAACCCGCCGCCCACCTGTTCGAAGTCACCGTGACCGTCGCCGACCCCGACCCGGCCGGCCAGCGCTTCATGTTGCCGGTGTGGATTCCGGGCAGCTACATGGTGCGCGAGTTCGCGCGCAACATCGTCACGCTGCGCGCGGTCAACGACGCGGGCCGCAAGGTGCGCGTCGAGAAGATCGACAAGCACACGTGGCAGGCCGCGCCGGTGAAGGGTGCGCTGACGCTGCGCTACGAGGTGTACGCGTGGGACCTGTCGGTGCGCGCCGCGCATCTGGACGACACGATCGGATTCTTCAACGGCACCAGCGTGTTCCTTGCGCCGCTCGGTCACGAGGACGCGCCGTGCGTGGTCGACATCCAGAAGCCGCAGGGCGCCGCGTATCGCGGCTGGCGCGTGGCGACCGCACTGCCGGAAGCGCGCGGCACCAAGCGTTACGGCTTCGGCGAGTACCGCGCGCAGAACTATGACGAACTGATCGACCATCCTGTGACACTCGGCGAATTCGCGCTCGCCACCTTCAGCGCGCACGGCGTGCCGCACGACGTGGTGATCGGCGGTCGCGTGATTGGGCTCGACATGGAGCGGTTGTGCAAGGACCTGAAGCGCATCTGCGAGGCGCAGATCGCGCTGTTCGAGCCGAAGTCGAAAAAGGCGCCGGTCGAGCGCTATGTGTTCATGACCCAGGCGGTCAGCGACGGTTACGGCGGGCTCGAACACCGTGCGTCGACCGCATTGATCTGTAATCGCACCGATCTGCCGGTGCAGGGCCGCAACGCGATGAGCGACGGCTACCGGACCTATCTCGGCCTGTGCAGTCACGAATACTTCCACACGTGGAACGTGAAGCGCATCAAGCCGGCAGCGTTCGCGCCGTACGATCTGAGCGTCGAAAATTACACGTCGCTGCTGTGGCTGTTCGAAGGCTTCACGTCGTATTACGACGATCTGATCCTCGTGCGCAGCGGCGTGATCTCGCCGGACGATTATTTCGGGCTGCTCGGCAAGGTGATCGGCGGCGTGCAGCGCGGCAGCGGGCGGCTCAAGCAGAGCGTCGCCGAAAGTTCGTTCGACGCGTGGGTCAAGTACTACCGCCAGGACGAGAACGCGCCGAACGCTATCGTCAGCTATTACACGAAGGGCTCGCTGCTCGCGCTCGCGTTCGATCTGACGATTCGCGCGCAGACCGGCAACCGCAAATCGCTCGATGACGTGATGCGTCTGCTGTGGCAGCGCTTCGGCCGCGACTTCTACCGGGGCAAGCCGGTCGGCGTCGGCGAAAGCGAGGTCGAGGCGCTGTTCGCCGAGGCGAGCGGCGCGCAACTGGCCGAGCTGTTCGCCGAGGGCGTGCGCGGCACGCGCGATCTGCCGCTCGCCGAACTGCTCGCGCCGTTCGGCGTGACGCTTGCGCCGGATTTCGACCGCAACGGCAAGCCGTCGCTCGGCGTGCGGTTGCGCGGCGGCGCCGATTGCACGCTCGCGGCGGTACACGAAGGCAGCGCCGCGCAGAAGGCCGGTCTTTCAGCCGGCGACGTGCTGATCGCGCTCGACGGCCTGCGCGTGACCGGCGGCAATATCGACGCATTGCTGAGCCGCTATCAGCCGGGCGCGAAGTTCGAAGTGCATGCGTTCCGCCGCGACGAGCTGCGCGTCGCCCAGCTCAAGCTCGACGGTCCCGAGGCGGCGCGCTACAAGCTGGCGGTCGGCGATAACCGTCCTGCCGCGCGCAAGGCCCGCGAGCGCTGGCTGGCGGGCTAACCGGCCGGGCGGCGGGACGCCCGCCGGCTCGCGCATTGGCGGGTATACAGGCCCGCCTGACCGGCTGATCCGCACGGTCGGCTCCTCGCCGATCGTCGCCCGCCCCCGCATCAATCGGCGGGCGACAGCGGCGGATTGTTCTACCCATGCAACAATCCGTCGCCGCCGGACCGCTTTTTCCGCGGCCCGGAAAAAAACACAATGGCTCCACTCGCGCAACACTGCGCGCCCCCTACTGGAGTCAACCATGACCACGATTCTGCAAATCAACTCGGCAGCCCGCTCGCAAGGCGCTAACTCGACGCTCCTCGTCAACGAGCTGACCGCCAGGCTGCAACAGTCGAACCCGGGCGCGCAAGTCGTCGTCCGCAACCTGCAGGCTGAGCCGCTGCCGCACCTGGACGACGAAGTGCTCGGCGCGTTCTTCACGCCGGCCGAGCAGCGCACGCCGGAGCAGGCTGCGATCGCCGCGCGCAGCGAAGCGCTGATCGCCGAACTGCAAGCCGCCGATATCATCGTGATCGGCGCACCGATGTACAACTTCGGCATCTCGTCGCAACTGAAGACGTACTTCGACTTCATCGCGCGTGCCGGCATCACGTTCCGCTACACCGCGAACGGTCCTGAAGGCCTCGTGACGGGCAAGAAGGTCTACGTCGTGTCGGCTCGCGGCGGCAAGTACCTTGGCACCCCGAACGACAGCCAGACGCCGTTCCTGAAGAGCTTCCTCGGCTTCCTCGGCATGACCGACGTGAATTTCATCTACGCCGAAGGCCTGAACATGGGCCCGGACGCTGCGAACGCGGCGCTGAGCTCGGCGCGCGAGGCAATCGCCGCGGTTTGAGCCATACCGGCTTGAGCGCGTCGCGGCGCCGCTGACCGGCGGCGCGCGCGAGCAAATAAAAACCGCCACGGATGGGGATCCCATCCGTGGCGGTTTTGTTTTTCTGCGCGGTCGATTGGTCCGGTTGGCCTGCTTGGCCGCCCGGCCAGCGGTTACGCCAGCATCTGCGCTTCGTCCGGCAGCCGCCAGTCGATCGGTGCGCGGCCGTGCTGCTGCAGATAGTCGTTCGCCTTCGCGAAATGCCCGCAGCCGAGAAAACCGCGATGCGCGGACAGCGGCGACGGATGCGGCGCCTCCAGCACGCAGTGCGACTTGCCGCCGAGCAGCGCGCGCTTGGCCTGCGCGTGCGCGCCCCACAGCATGAAGACGAGGCCGTCGTGGCGCGTCGCGAGTTCGTGGATCAGCGTGTCCGTGCACTTTTCCCAGCCGCGTTTCGCGTGGCTCGCGGCGGCGTCACGTTCGACGGTCAGCACCGTGTTTAGCAGCAGCACGCCCTGCCTGGCCCAGCTGTCGAGGCAGCCGTGCGGCGGCGCTTGATGCCCGAGGCTCGCGGCGATTTCCTTGAAGATGTTGCGCAGCGACGGCGGCGGCCGCACGTGCGGCGCGACCGAAAACGCGAGGCCGTGCGCCTGCGGCGTGCCGCGGTCTTCGCCGTGATACGGGTCCTGGCCGAGGATCACGACTTTCACTTCGTCGGGACTCGTCAGGCGCAGCGCGCGGAATACGTCGGTCGGGTAGATGGTTTTGCCGGCCGCGCGCTCGCCGTCGACGAAGCTGCATAGCGGCGCGTACGCGTCGCTGTCGATGAACGGTTTCAGGTGCGTGCGCCATGCCGCGGGCAGGGCGGCGAACTGGGCTTCGAGCGTCGGCGGGGCGGCGTGGCCCGATGCCTGGTGGGACGCGGCAGCGGTGGAATTTGCAGGGGCCAAAGTTTCGGCGGAGACGGGCGCGGCGTCGTCGAACAACGATGCCTGCGGCGATTTGGAGCGGGGGCGGGGGGCAGAGGTCATGGCGGGGAAGTGTCGCAGCAAACGCTGCCGGGCTCAAGTTCGCGGGGCGTTATGAACTAGGTGGAAACCGGAAACCGCCCCGAAGCTAAAGCCGGGCCCGGCCCGGCGCCGCCTCGACTGCTACGCCCGCGCGCGCAACTGATACCCCCGCTGCGCCTTGCTGACGTTATCCGGCGCAAGTCCGGCAATCTGTTTGCCGAGTTCGGCCGCGAGCGTGTGCAGTGCCGCTTCGTCGCCCGCTTTCAGCTCCAGCTCGATCTCCGAAATCGGCGCGCGGCGGGCGTCGCCATCGACGTCGGCAAGCACCTCGCCTTGATCGATCGCCGCCTCGATTTGCGCGCCATCCACTTCGAGCTGCCACAGCGTGCGGGTGAAATTCGTCTGGAACAACTCGATCAGCGTCGCCGCCGCCGCACGCAGCGCGTCAGCCGCGGCCGGCTCGTCGCACGCATTCAGCAACGCGTCGATTTCAAGCTTCGCGCCGGCCACCGGCATTTCCCATTCGTGCCGGCTGTGCAAACCGTTCGCCGCGTTGCCGACCGTCTTGAACGTCTGCAGCCAGCCGTCCGGCGTGTGCCGCAAGCGCAGCGCGCTTTTGGACGACGCCAACGCCAACTGCGGCGTGTCGAAGTAAATATTCCCGAGCTTTACCGGCTCGCCGTCCTTGCCTGCGCGTGCGACGAACCACTGCGTCGCCGCCTGCACCTGCTGCGCCGGCAGCGCCAGCTTGATTTCGTGTTCCATGCCCATGATGTAATTCCTTGCTCGTGCCCGACTATGAAACGTCAGGCTCAGAAAAACATCCGCGCAAGTTCCACACCCGGCTCTGGCGCGCGCATGAACGCTTCGCCGACGAGGAACGTGTGCACACCGCGCGCCCGCATCTTCTCCACATCCGCGCGCGACAGAATCCCCGATTCGGTGACGACGATGCGGTCGTCCGGAATCGCGTCGAGCATGTCGAGCGTTGTATTGATCGAGGTTTCGAACGTGCGCAGATTGCGGTTGTTGATGCCGATCAACGGGGTCTTGAGCGTCAGCGCCGCCTTCAGCTCGTCGTTGTCGTGCACTTCGACCAGCACCGCGAGACCGAGCGAATGCGCGAGCGCTTCGAGGTCCTGCATTTCGGTGGTCTCCAGCGCGGCGGCGATCAGCAGGATCGCGTCGGCGCCCATCGCGCGCGCCTCGACGATCTGATACGGATCGACGATGAAATCCTTGCGGATCACCGGCAACTGGCACGCGGCGCGCGCCTCCTGCAGATACGCGACGCTGCCCTGGAAGAACTGAACGTCGGTCAGCACGGACAGACACGCGGCGCCGTGCTTCTCGTACGAACGCGCGATGTCGGCCGGCACGAAGTGCTCGCGCAGCACGCCCTTCGACGGGCTCGCCTTCTTCACCTCGGAAATCACCGCGGCGAGTCCCGCCGCGTGCTTCGCGCGCAACGCGCCGACGAAGTCGCGCAGATCGCGCGACGACGCTTCGAGCCGCAATTCTTCGAGCGGCGCGCTCTGTTCGGCCGCGCGGACTTCTTCGCGTTTGACCGCGATGATGCGGTCGAGGATGTCGCTCATAGTTGTCCCGTTACGTGATTACTTCGTGAATTGCTGGGTGAACCGCACCAGTTCGTCGACCTTCGCGCGCGCCTTGCCGCTCGCGATCGCCTCGCGCGCGAGCCCGATGCCGTCGGCGATCGAGTCCGCGACGTTGGCCGCATACAGCGCGGTGCCCGCGTTCAGCGTGACGATTTCGCGCGCGACGCCGGGTTTGTTGTCGAGCGCGTCGAGCAGCATCACCTTCGATTCGCCCGCGTTGGCCACTTTCAGCGTGCGGTTGGACACCATCTGCATGCCGAAGTCTTCCGGATGGATCTCGTACTCGCGGACCTCGCCGTCGCGTAGCTCGCCGACCAGCGTGGCGCCGCCGAGCGACACTTCGTCCATCCCGTCCATTCCGTACACGACCAGCACGTGTTTCGCGCCGAGCCGCTGCATCACCCGCACCTGAATCCCGACCAGATCCGGATGGAACACGCCCATCAGCTGGTTCGGCGCGCCGGCCGGATTGGTCAGCGGGCCGAGGATGTTAAAGATCGTGCGCACGCCGAGTTCGCGGCGCACCGCGGCGACGTTCTTCATCGCCGGATGATGGTTCGGCGCGAACATGAAGCCCATGCCGGTTTCCGCGATCGACGCCGCGACCTGTTCCGGCGGCAGATCGATGTTCACGCCGAGCGCCTCGAGCACATCCGCGCTGCCCGACTTGCTCGATACGCCGCGATTGCCGTGCTTGGCGACCTTCGCGCCGGCCGCGGCCGACACGAACATCGTCGCAGTCGAAATGTTGAACGTATGCGCGCCGTCGCCGCCGGTGCCGACGATGTCGACGAAGTTCGAGTTGTCCTGCACGTGCACGTGCTGGGCAAACTCACGCATCACCGTGGCGGCCGCGGTGATCTCGCCGATGGTCTCTTTTTTGACGCGCAGGCCGGTGATGATCGCGGCCGACATGACCGGCGACAGCTCGCCGCGCATGATCAGGCGCATCAGATGCAGCATTTCGTCGTGGAAAATCTCGCGATGCTCGATGGTCCGCTGCAGCGCTTCCTGGGGCGTAATTGACATGATGTCGTCTCTCATTCTTATCAGGCGTGGCGGGAAACAGCGAGCTTCGACTGTTTGACGAAGTTTTCGAGCAGCGCGTGACCGTGTTCGGACAGGATCGATTCCGGGTGGAATTGCACGCCTTCCACCGCGAGCTCCTTGTGACGCACGCCCATGATCTCGCCGTCTTCGGTCCACGCCGATACTTCGAGGCAGTCGGGCAGCGATTCGCGTTCGATCGCGAGCGAGTGATAGCGGGTCACCGTGAAGTGCCTGGGCAGATCCGCGAACACGCCCTTGCAGTCGGTTTCGATCGTGCTGACCTTGCCGTGCATGATGGTCTGCGCGCGCACCACGCGACCGCCGAATGCTTCGCCGATCGCCTGATGGCCGAGGCACACGCCGAGGATCGGCGTCTTGCCGGCGAATTCGCGCAGCACGTCGAGCGTGATGCCGGCGTGCTGCGGATTGCTCGGGCCGGGCGACAGGCAGATGCGCTCGGGGTTGAGCTTCGCGATGTCGTCGAGCGTGATTTCGTCGTTGCGATAGGTACGTACGTCTTCGCCGAGTTCGCCGAAGTACTGCACCAGGTTGTAGGTGAACGAGTCGTAGTTGTCGATCATGAGCAGCATGGTGGGTCTCCGGTCAGAAGTCGCTATCGAGGCCGTCTTGAACCTGTTCGGCCGCGCGCAATACCGCGCGCGCCTTGTTCTCGGTCTCCTGCCATTCGGATTCGGGCACCGAATCGGCGACCACGCCGGCGGCCGCCTGCACATACAGATTGCCGTTCGCGATCACGCCGGTGCGGATCGTGATGGCCAGATCCATTTCGCCGGTGAACGACAGATAGCCGACCGCTCCGCCGTAGAGGCCGCGCTTGATGGGTTCGAGTTCGTCGATCAGTTCCATCGCGCGGACCTTCGGCGCGCCCGACAGCGTGCCGGCCGGGAAGGTCGCGCGCAGCACGTCATAGTTGGTGACGCCGGGTTTGAGCTTGCCTTCGACCGAACTCACGATGTGCTGCACGTGCGAGTACTTTTCGATCACCATCTTGTCGGTCACGACGACCGAGCCGATCTGCGCGATGCGGCCGACGTCGTTACGCGCGAGGTCGATCAGCATCACGTGCTCGGCGATTTCCTTCGGGTCGTTCAGCAGTTCGGTCGCGAGCGCGGCGTCGCGCTCGGGGGTGTTGCCGCGCGGCCGGGTGCCGGCGAGCGGCCGGATCGTGACGATGCGATCCTCGCCGCGCTTTTCCTGGCGCACCAGAATTTCCGGCGATGCGCCGACCACGTGGAAGTCGCCGAAGTTGTAGTAATACATGTACGGCGACGGATTCAGCGAGCGCAGCGCGCGGTACAGCGACAGCGGATTGTCGCGATATGGCTTGGTCAGGCGCTGGCCGACCTGCACCTGCATCAGTTCGCCGGCGGCGATGTATTCCTTCGCCTTGCGCACTGCGGCCAGATAGTCGTCCTTCTTGAATTCGCGGTAGATCTCGGTGCGCACGCTGCCCGATACGACCGGCGGTTCGACGGTCACGCGCAGCCGCTGACGCAATTCGCGCAGACGCTGCTTTGCTTTCGTGTAGGCCTCGGCCTGGGTCGGATCGGCATAGACCACCAGATAGAGCTTGCCCGCGAGGTTGTCGATCACCGCGACTTCCTCGGTCAACAGCAGCTGGATGTCGGGCAGGTTCAGATCGTCTTTCGGCGCGCTGTGCGCGAGCTTTTTCTCGATGTAGCGCACCGCGTCGTAGCCGAAGTAGCCGGCCAGACCGCCGGTGAAGCGCGGCAGCCCGGGGCGCTGCGCGACCTTGAAGCGCGCCTGGAACTGCTGGATGAACGCGAGCGGATCGCCGTCGTGGGTCTCGACGACCGCGCCGTCGCGCACTACTTCCGACACGCCGTTGCGTGTCCGTACCACGGTGCGCGCCGGCAGGCCGATGAACGAATAGCGGCCGAAGCGTTCGCCGCCGACCACCGATTCCAGCAGGAACGAGTTCGCGCCGTTGCGCTCGGTCTGCGCGAGCTTCAGGTACAGCGACAGCGGCGTTTCGAGGTCGGCGAGCGCTTCGGCGATCAGCGGAATGCGGTTGAAACCCTCGTTGGCGAGGGACTGGAATTCGAGTTCGGTCATGTTCCGATCCTGTACGGTGGTCCGGCGGCGGCTAGCGTCAGACGAAAGCGGGGGCGTCGCGCCTCCGGTCAGGGCGTGGGTCGAGTTCTCGACTCGATGATACCGACCGGCGCGCGTTTTCCATCGACGCGGAAAAGCGGTGCGTGGGCGCAGCGGTACTTTGCGGGTACGCGCAGGCTCAATCAGCCGATGCCGCAGCGAATAGTCAGACGATGGAAAAAGCGCGTGAGCGCTGCGAAGTAAAAAACGGTTGCCGAAGACGAGCTTCAGCGTACCTCAGGCGAGGTTAGCGCGACCAGCGACGCCAGGGCCAGGCTCCCCGGTCGATGCTAATGCGACTCCGTTTTTTATTCAGAAACATGAAGATGATGGACTGTTCAAGTCGTGGATTGGTGCGCTGCGATCGCCTTGGCGGCGTCGAACAGCGAGGCAACTATACCATCGGATTTTATCGTTTGTATAGCTTGGCCATGGTTGTAGCCGTAGGGCACGGTGAGCGTCGCCATGCCGGCCGCGCGGCCCGCCAGCGCGTCGTTTTCCGAGTCGCCGATCGCGACCGTCGCCTCCGGCGCGACGCCTAATTGGGCGGCGGCGGTGAGCATCGGCAGCGGGTCGGGCTTCTTTTTCGCGAGGCTGTCGCCGCCGAGCACGACGCTGAAATACTGTGCGAGACCGTACTGTTGCAGCAGTTCGAGCGCGAAGCGGTGCGGCTTGTTGGTCACGCACGCGAGTTTGAGGCCCGCGTCGCGCATCGCGCGCAGGCCCGCTTCGACGTCGGGATAAAGCCGCGTGTGCACGCCGTTGATCTTCGCGTACTCCTCCTGATAGATCGCCAGCGCTTCCTCGAAGCGGTCCTGCGCATGCTCGGCCTCGAAGCGCGGCGCGAGCACGCTGCGGATCAGATGCTCCGAACCCTTGCCGACATAGCCGACCACTTCCTCGCGCGAGGTTTCCTCGGCGTCGAGCTGCGCGAGCATGCCGTTCAGGCCGGCGGTGAAGTCGTCGGCGGTGTCGACCATCGTGCCGTCGAGATCGATGATCGCGGCTTCGACGCGCGGGCCGGTGAAGATTGGGGCGGGGTACGGAGCGGTCATCGGTGGCTTAGCGTTGAACGGTGGCGAGGGCGGCGCGCATCTTGTCGATCACGACCTTGTGATCCGGCTGGCCGAAGATCGCCGAGCCGGCCACGAAGGTGTCCGCGCCGGCCGCCGCGATTTCCGCGATGTTGTCGACCTTCACGCCGCCGTCCACTTCGAGGTGGATGTCGCGGCCGGTGCGCTCGTTGTACGCGTCGATGCGCTTGCGGGCCTCGCGCAGCTTGTTGAGCGCCTCGGGAATGAACGACTGGCCGCCGAAGCCCGGATTCACCGACATGATCAGCACGAGGTCGACCTTGTCCATCACGTGATCGAGATAGTTCAGCGAGGTTGCCGGGTTGAACACGAGACCGGCCTTGCAGCCGTGGTCGCGGATCAGCGACAGCGTGCGATCGACGTGTTCCGACGCTTCCGGGTGGAAGCTGATCAGGTTCGCGCCGGCTTTCGCGAAGTCCGGCACGATGCGGTCGACCGGGCGCACCATCAGGTGCACGTCGATCGGCACGTCCACGTGCGGGCGGATCGCTTCGCAGACAAGCGGGCCAATGGTCAGGTTCGGCACGTAGTGGTTGTCCATCACGTCGAAGTGGATCCAGTCGGCGCCGGCGGCGACGACGCTACGGACCTCTTCGCCCAGACGGGCGAAATCGGCGGACAGGATGCTGGGGGCGATGCGAAATTGCGTCATGACAGGGCCGGATGCGAGCGGGGAAAGCGCCATTTTACCGGTTTGGCGGCGCGTGCCGTGGACGGGCGGCGCGGGGCGCAATGACCTGATGAAATGGGGGCGAGCGTATCAACGCGCCCGGCGGAACACGTGGAAAAGTCGCGCCGGAAAGCGAAGCGGCGAAAAGTGTCCGTCGCCGCGTCTCGCTTGTACCTGGCTTGTGCCTGACCAGGCTTTTATCCGTTGCGGGCGTGCCGCGCATCAAGCAGAATGCCACTCCATGAGCGCCCGCGTCGCCGCTGCACCCGCAGACCATCGGCGTTCGGGCCTTCCAGGATTTTTCACCCCCGTTTGACCAGACCGGAATCAGGATGAGCCAGTACGAATTCAGCGTATCGGCGCAGGTGCAATACCTGCCCGAAGAATCGGATCCGGAGCGTCGCCAGTACGCCTTTGCCTACACGCTGACCATCCGCAACACCGGCCAGGTGCCCGCGCAGTTGATCGCGCGTCATTGGATGATCACCGACAGCGACAACACCGTGCAGGAAGTCAAAGGACTCGGCGTGGTCGGCCATCAGCCGCTGCTGAAACCGGGCGAGCATTTCGAGTACACGAGTTGGGCGGTGATCGCGACGCCGGTCGGCACGATGCGCGGAGATTACTTCTGCGTGGCCGAGGACGGTGAGCGCTTCGACGCGCCGGTGCCGGAGTTCGTATTGCGCATGCCGCGGACCTTGCATTGAACCGACGTGGCGGTGCGCGGTCTTTTAATGACTTTGTATGGACGCGACGCAGCCTGGCGCAATGAATGGCGGGTGCGCAGCGGACGGTCGAATGCGCGGCGGGACGCGTGGACCGGTGAGCGTCTGATGCGCAATCAGGCATGCCGCTCACCGAGGCGCGGCGCTACGGCTTCTGCTGTTGCTGCGGTTGGGACTGTTGCGCCGAGCGGCTACGCGTCGCTTTCTTCTTGCCCGACGACGTCCATACAACGATAAACACGAGCAGGAAGAGCGCGAGCAGCGCTTCCAGCGCGAAGATGAGCATCGGGTATTCGTCGAACAGATCAGACATGGCGGTTTCCATCAAGAACGAACATTGTATGCGTTTTGTCCGCCGCGCCGGCGCGTGGCTCGGTGCGTTGTCGGTTGCGGTAATGCTGGCGTCCTGCGGTGGCGGCGGCGCGATCCGGCCTTCTCCACCAACCGGCGCGGCGATCGTGCCCGGCCAGATCGCGTCGGCGCGTCTGACCGCGGTGGCGTGGCAGCAGGTGCCGGGCTGGCAGGATGATTCGTTGATCGGCGCGACGGCCGCGTTGCGCCAGAACTGCGTGCGGCTCGCGCGCCAGCCGAACTGGTCGCGCGCGTGCGCGGCGGCCGCGCAAATCGACGATCTCGACGTCACCGGCGCGCGCGCTTTCTTCGAAGCCTATTTCACGCCGTTCCAGCTCGCGAATAACGACGGCACGCTCGACGGTCTGGTCACAGGCTACTACGAGCCGTTGCTGCGCGGCTCGCGCAGCCGGCATGGTGTCTATCAGACCGCGTTGTACCGCTGGCCCGCCGGCTATCGCGCGGGGGCGCCACTGCCGGCACGCGCGCAACTCGAACGCACTGGCGTGCTGAACGGCAACGAACTCGTGTGGGTCGACGATCCGATCGAAGCGTTCTTCCTGCAGGTGCAGGGCTCCGGGCGCATCGTGATGGAAGACGGCAGCGTGATGCGGGTCGGCTTCGGCGGCACCAATAATCAGCCATACAAATCGATCGGCCGCTGGCTGCTCGATCGCGGCGAGATCACGCCGGCGCAGGCGACGATGCAGGGTATCAAGGCGTGGGCACGCGCGAATCCGACGCGCGTCGACGGCTTGCTCGACACCAATCCACGCTTCGTGTTTTTCCGCGAGATGCCGTCCGCCGAAAGCATTCCGGCCGGCGGCGCGGACGGTCCGATCGGCGCGCTCGGCGTGCCGCTGACGCCGGAGCGCTCGATCGCGGTCGACCCGAGCTCAATCCCGCTCGGCACCCCGGTGTTCCTGCAGACCACGCGGCCGCTGACGAATTCGCCGATGAACCGCCTCGTGTTCGCTCAGGACACCGGCAGTGCGATCAAGGGCGGCGTGCGTGCCGACTACTTCTGGGGCCTCGGCGACGACGCCGGCGATCTGGCCGGCAAGATGAAGCAGGGCGGCAGGATGTGGCTGCTGCTGCCCAATTCCTGAAGTGCGGGTTGGGTGCCGCGGCTTTTAGTGAGCCGCGGTTGAAGTGATTGCGACGCGCAAGGCCGAATTGAAAACGGCGTCACGTGCGGATTTCGCTCCGGACGTGACGCCGTTTTTTCAGGGCGGGGATTTGAGCCTTTTTTGCAGCGTCCTCCAGCGTCTAACGGTTACCCGGCTCAAAGCCCCGACTTGCGCTTGTCCACCACCCGCCGCGCCTTGCCCACCGAACGCTCGATCCCGTTCACCGCGAGCACATTGACCACCGCGCTCACGCCGATCAGCGCTTTGATGTCATAGGCGAGGGCGTTTTTCGCGTTGGTCAGCGCGCCGGTGTCCGGAGCCGTTTCGGGGCAGGGCTCGACATTCAGCGTCAGCACGTCGAGCGGCCCTTCCTTGGTCAACACGATCTGATAGTGCGGCGCGAGCGCGCGCTGGCGCAGCAGCAACTCTTCGATCTGCGTCGGGAAGACGTTGACGCCGCGCACGATCATCATGTCGTCCGAGCGGCCGGTGATCTTTTCCATCCGGCGCATCGTGCGCGCGGTGCCGGGCAGCAGGCGCGTGAGGTCGCGGGTGCGGTAGCGGATGATCGGCAGCGCTTCCTTGGTTAGCGACGTGAACACCAGTTCGCCGAGCTCGCCGTCGGGCAGCACCTCGCCGGTTTCCGGATCGATGATCTCGGGATAGAAGTGATCTTCCCAGATCGTCGGGCCGTCCTTGGTCTCGACACACTCGGACGCGACGCCCGGGCCCATCACTTCCGACAAACCGTAGATGTCGACCGCGTCGATGCCCATGCGCTTTTCGATCGCCTCGCGCATGTCGTTGGTCCACGGCTCCGCGCCGAAGATGCCGAGGCGCAGCGAGCAGGCGGCAGGATCGATCCCCTGACGTTCGAGCTCGTCGGCGATCGACAGCATGTAGCTCGGCGTCACCATGATGATGTCCGGGCGGAAATCCTGGATCAGCTGCACCTGCTTTTCGGTCTGGCCGCCGCCGAACGGGATCACGGTGAGGCCTGCGCGCTCCGCGCCGTAGTGCGCGCCGAGGCCGCCGGTGAACAGACCGTAGCCGTAGCTGACGTGCACCTTGTCGCCGCGCTTCGCGCCGGCGGCGCGGACCGAGCGCGCGACGAGATTGGCCCACGTGTCGATGTCGCGCGCCGTGTAGCCGACCACGGTCGGCTTGCCGGTCGTGCCGGAAGACGCGTGAATCCGCGAAATCTGTTCCTGCGGCACCGCGAACATCCCGAACGGATAGTTGTCGCGCAGATCCTTCTTGGTCGTGAACGGAAAGCGCGCGAGGTCGGCGAACGACTTGACGTCGCCCGGCTGAACACCGGCTTCGTCGAACTTGCGCCGATAGACCGGCGAATTTTCGTACGCATGGTTCAACGACCATTTGAGCCGTTCAAGTTGAAGCGCGGCGAGTTCGTCGCGGCTGGCGGTCTCGATCGGATCGAGCGGAAGGGCGGTGCTCATCGAATGTCTCCTTAATGCCTCAGTGCCTGGGTCTGGATATAGGTGTATAGGTGGCGCGCGCTCGCCGGCATGCCGCGCGGAGGTTGAAGCGCGAAGGCGGCTAGGGCGCCGCCTCCGGCTAACTCACTGTTGGTCGGTCGTGCGTTAGTCGCCTGTCGGAATCAGGTTGCCTTTGATTTGCGCCGACTTGCCGCGAAACATCGCGACGGTTTCCCCGGCACGATTGGTCACGCGAATGTCGTAGATGCCGGTGCGCCCGTTCAACGTCTGCTCGACCGCTTCCGCGCTCAGCACGTCGTTGCCGTACACCGGCCGCAGGAACTCGATCGAACAGCCGGACGCGACGGTATTGATGTTGTACGTGTTGCAGGCGAACGCGAAGGTCGAATCGGCGAGCGTGAAAATCAGGCCGCCGTGGCAAATCTGATGGCCGTTCAGGAAGTCATCGCGCACGGCCATGCGCAGCCGCGCGTAGCCAGCGCGCACTTCGAGAATTTCGAGCCCGAGCGCGCGGCTGCAAGCGTCGTTTTCGTACATGGCGGCGGCGGTCGCGCGGGCGAGTTCGTCGGCTGTCATCTGATTGGGGCGGTTGGTTTGAGTGGACATATCAACGGCCCTCGAAGCGCGGCGCGCGCTTTTCGATGAACGCCTGAACGCCTTCGGCGTAATCGCGCGACGCGCCGAGCTCACGTTGCAGGTCGCGTTCGAGGTCGAGTTGCTGGTCGAGCGTTCGGGTTGCGCCGGTGCGCATTGCCTGCTTGATGGCCGCAATCGCGCGAGTGGGTTGCTGCGCCAGTTGCGCCGCCAGCCGCGCCGCGGCGGGGGAGAGTTCGGCGTCGTCGAACACCTGCCAGATCAGCCCCCAGCTTTCGGCTTTCTCGGCGCTGAGTTTGTCGCCGGTGATCGCGAGCCCCAGCGCGCGTGCCATGCCGACGCGCTGCGGCAGCAGCCACGTGCCACCCGAGTCCGGCACGAGGCCGATTTTCACGAACGCCTGAATGAAGCTGGCGGAGCGCGCCGCGAGCACGAGGTCGCAGGCCAGCGCGAGATTCGCGCCCGCGCCGGCGGCCGTGCCGTTGACCGCTGCGATCACCGGCAGCGGCAGCGCTTGCAGACGGCGGATCAGCGGGTTGAAGTGCTCATCGATCAGGCTGCCCAGATCCGTCATTGCGCCCGGCGTGAAATCGAGGTCGGCGAGGTCCTGGCCGGCGCAGAAGCCGCGGCCGGCGCCGGTCAGCACGAGCGCGCGGGCACCCGACGTCTCGACCTCGCCGAGCGCGTCGGCCAGTTCGCGGTGCATCGCGCGTGTGAAGCTGTTCAGCTTATCCGGACGGTTCAGCGTGATGGTGGCGACGTGGCTCGATGAGTCGATGTCCAGCCGGATCGCTTCATATGACATTGGGTGTCTCCTCAAAGTCTCGTTGACCGATGGGCACGGCGCCGTGGCTAGCGAAAAGATTCGCGCGCGATCGCGACGCCGCGGCTCTGTTCGCACGTACTGCACTCGAGGTTTTTCGATGTTCCGCGTGACGCGCGGGTGGCGCAGTGAATCGCGAATACGGTGCGTCGGCCATCGAAACTTTCGCTCGGGCGAATCGACACGGAGTGCCGATCCACTCTGCCTTCATGTTAGTTAGAGCGCGCAGCATGGTCCATTCGGCCGGAAGGCATAGGACCGTCCATCCATGTGATCGTGCTGCGCTTTCGTCCTATCCCATTTAGCCAGCTACCGCCGGCGCCGCTTTGGGTTCAACATGGACCCGGCTTTGAACGACGCGGAAGCGGTTGGCGACGAACGCGGCATCGGCCAGCGCGGCATTGGCGGCGGGATTCGCGCCGGTGCCGTGGAAATCCGAGAAGGCCGCCGATTGATTGACGAAGACGCCGCCGGTCAGATTGATCGACAGTGCGACGCCGCCGCGAATCGACGCTTCGTGCGCGGCGTCGAGCACGGCGTCGTCCGTGCTGTACACCGACAGCGTCAACGCGCCGTGCTCGGCGGCGATTGCGCCGGCGAGTTCGAGCGACTGCGCGGTCGAGTCCGTCGCGATCACGAACGAAATCGGCCCGAACCATTCGCGGGTGAATTGCGCGTGGTCGCTCGCGGCGTCGAGTTGCAGCAGGAGCGGAGTGCGTACGCGAGCGCCGGGGAACGACGGGTGTTCGAGCGTCTGGCTTGCGGCGAGAACGCGGCCGAGCCTGCCGGCTTCGTCGATGCGCTGCACGACGCCTTCGTTCTGGATCGCGCCGAGCAATTCGACTGCCCGGGCCGGATCGGCGACGAGCTTCTGAACCGCGCCCGCGAGTGCCTGCGCGACGTCGTCGAAGCTGAGTGTGCCTTCGGCCGTGCGAATGCCGTTGCGCGGCACGTAGATGTTTTGCGGCGCGGTGCACATCTGGCCCGAGTACAGCGCCAGCGAAAACGCGATGTTGCGTGCAACCGCTTTGAGGTCGTCGACCGAGTCGATCACGATCTGGTTGACGCCGGCTTTCTCGGTGTAGACCTGCGCCTGGTGCGCATTGCGCTCGAGCCACGTGCCGTTCTGCGTGCTGCCCGTGAAGTCGATCAGTTTGATTTCGGGGCGGAGTGCAAGGTCCTGGACCAGCGCGCCGTCGTTCGGCTCGGTAGCCAGCAGCGTGATGACGTTCGGATCGAAGCCTGCTTCGCGCAGCACGTCACGCGCGATGCGCACGGTCAGCGCGAGCGGCAGGATCGCGCCCGGGTGCGGCTTGACGATGACCGTGTTGCCGGTCGCGAGGTCGGCGAACAGACCCGGATAGCCGTTCCACGTCGGGAATGTGCAGCAGCCGAGCACGAGGCCGGTGCCGCGCGGCACGACGGTGTAGCGCTTGTGCATCGCGAGCGGCGGGTTCTTGCCCTGCGGCTTTTCCCAGTGCGCGTCGGCGGGAATGCGGCGCAGCTGGTCCCATGCGTACGCGACCGCTTCGAGCGCGCGATCCTGCGCATGCGGCCCGCCGGCCTGAAACGCCATCATGAAGGCCTGGCCGGTCGTGTGCATCACGCTGTAGCCGAGTTCGAAACTGGCGCGATTCAGACGCGCAAGGATTTCGAGGCTCACGCCGATCCATGCTTGCGGGCCGGCAGCGCGCCAGTCGCGCTGCGCGACGGCGGCAGCGGCAATCAGCGAATCCGGGTCGGCTTGCGGGTAACGCACGCCGAGCGCGAAACCGAACGGCGAGACTTCGGCGCCGACGGTTTGCCCGCTGGACGGCTGGTCAAGTTCGAAGGTTTTGTCGAGCAGCGCTTTGAACGCGGCTTCGCCGTCCGCGTTCGCCGTTTCCCCGTACACTTTCGGACTGGGCATCTCGGCGAACGGGCTCCAGTAGCCACGCGTTTCGAGCGCGGCGAGCGCCTTGTTCAGCGTGTCTTCGTGCTTCGTGAATAGCGGATGTGTCATGACGATGAGGGCCTGGCTGAGCGTTGGGGAAAGACCTGTCGAATAATTGACCGACCGGTTGGTTGGCGAATGGTAGCATTATTAAGAGAGCCGCGCGAAGCGTTTTCGCGTGGGTATTAACCATATGGAGTGGAGGCTGCATGGCATACGAAAACATTCTGGTTGAGACGCGTGGACGGGTGGGACTGATCACGCTGAACCGTCCGAAGGCACTGAATGCGCTGAATGACGCATTGATGGACGAACTGGGCGCCGCGCTGCGCGAGTTCGACGCCGACGACGCAATCGGCGCGATCGTGGTGACTGGCAGCGAGAAGGCATTCGCGGCCGGCGCGGATATCGGGATGATGGCGTCCTACACCTATATGGATGTCTATAAGGGCGACTACATCACGCGCAACTGGGAGACGGTTCGTTCGATCCGTAAGCCGATCATTGCCGCGGTCGCGGGCTTCGCGCTCGGCGGGGGCTGCGAACTGGCGATGATGTGCGACATGATCTTCGCCGCGGATACGGCAAAGTTTGGTCAGCCGGAAATCAAGCTAGGCGTGATGCCCGGTGCGGGCGGCACGCAGCGGCTGCCGCGCGCGGTGTCGAAAGCGAAGGCGATGGACTTGTGTTTGACCGCGCGCTTCATGGATGCAGCGGAGGCGGAGCGTGCCGGTCTGGTGTCGCGCGTGATTCCGGCGGCTTCGCTGCTCGACGAGGCCGTCGCGGCCGCTGCGACGATCGCCGAGTTTCCTTTGCCGGCGGTGATGATGGTCAAGGAATCGGTGAACCGCGCCTACGAAACCACGCTCGCGGAAGGTGTGCATTTCGAACGCCGCCTGTTCCACTCGCTCTTCGCCACCGAAGACCAGAAGGAGGGCATGGCCGCGTTCATAGAAAAGCGCAAACCGGTTTTCAAGCACCGTTAATACGCTTGTCGAAATAACGCTTGCAAGCCCTCCGGCCAGCGACTAGAATCTCGCTCTTTCGTGCTCCGGACGCCGGGGCACGGGGAAGCGGGAGAGCCTTAAGTGGTGCGGGCTTCAGCGACGTGGGCAGGTCA
>NZ_JAJITD010000017.1 GCF_020880815.1 Paraburkholderia sejongensis | reverse complement strand
TTCGTTCGGACAGTGCGCCTTCTTTTTCGGACGGTTCCTGAAGAACGTATTGGCCGGTTGCAGCACGAAGCGGGTCACGCACTGGCGCGGTTCGTCGCCAGTCCCGCTATCGCCTGCTCCAGAATCAACCGACTCCGAACTGTGCAGCGCATTGCGGATATCGAGCGTAGTTACCACCACCAGATATTCCGCATTGACGGTCGGCTGCGGATGATCTTCGAGCCAGAACGTCTTTCCGGTGGTCAGCCCGCGCAGATTACCGCGACCGGTCAGACGCAAGCCGCGGCAGCGCATCGCATCGACGCGCACGCTCGCGAGATAGCGCGCTTCGCTCTGCTGCCTGTTGGGTTTGCCCGATAACCCTTCCGCGCCCGCGAGCGGTTGTGAGTAGTCTCCCCATCCGAACTGCCCGATGTTGTCGTGAGCCGATCCGCTATGGCCGGCGAATTCACCGTCGAACCACTCGCCGGAGCGCGTGTAGTCGTAGTCATTCAGGCTGACCTTGCCCGTCGTGATCTGCCGCGAGACCCTGAGCCTGTAGATATGCTCCTCGTCCACGTGCCGGCTATCGGGCGCGCGATACCGGATCCGGTCATACACATTGCGATGCCGTTTGTGCGAGCCGGGACAATCGCACAGCACGAGGTTCATCCCGTCGAACCGGTAGTAGATGCCCCATTCCCGCCAGATACGCGTGAGGAATTCAAAGTCCGACTCCCACATCTGTCGCACGTAATCGCGTTTCGGATAAGGCTCTCCGGAACCGGGGCCACCCAGTTCTTTCACGACCGGATACGGATAGCGCTCGCCCAATATTCGATCAGTGATCTCGACGACGGTGGAATTCTGGAAAATCCTGCTGTCCCGGTTCTTTGTCGCCAGCCACAGCCAGGGCCGCACGGTGAAGCGGTAATACGCGCGCCGGTCATCAGTACCGAGATGTCTGACGCCAGTTATAAGGCCCGAAACCGTCCGGCTGGTGGCGCCGGCATCCTTCGCATCGCCGCGTTCCAGCCGACCCGCCAGGCCAGTCAGTCCGTTGTCCGAAAAATCAATCGAGATATCGACAACGGTCCCAATCAGCCTGTCCGGCACCACCAGTTCCTGCGCCTGCCACCGCGTGAGCGTCGGGCTCTCAACGGTCGCCACATCAAGTTCGTATCGATAAAGCTTCCCTAGCGCCTCAGTCCCGCGCAGCCGCAGCGCAGCCAGCACCGGCGCATTACCCCACGTGGGTAACGCATCGCCGGAGATTTCTAAAGTGCGGTCCTGAAATGGTTTGAGCATGCGAGTGACGAACCTGTCGAAAGTGCATCCCCAGTATCAACCCAAATTAAGCTAAAAGTTAGCGTGCGTAGGAGATTCGCTTGCGATAGATCAAGCATCGCGTTGATTAATTAGCTGCACGATCGCTTGCGCATCCGGCCGCTTGCGAAATGGCCGTGGCGCACGAGTCGCTATCTGTCCAGCGTCAGCAGTGCCGACACCGCGCGCGCCTCGTTTTATTTCGCAAGAACCCTACGCAAACCACCCGCCGCTGCCGACATCCAGACATCAGTTGCAATGTCTGAACGAACGTGACGGGAAGATTTACCGCGCCCCTTTATTCGCGAAGGTTTTCTTCTTCGACGCAGGCCGTCGATTGATAAGGATTCCAACGAATAAGCCAAAGGCGACCCGCCTCGCTCGCTCATCTCTCCCGCATCCCCTATCGCCTTTTTGTCCGGCCATGCCCGGCGTTGGATTGTTTTGTCATGGTTAAACGACGTGAATTTCTCGGTCTGCTGACTGCTGTCGGCGGCAGTGTCGTGCTAAGTGCTTGCGGTGGTGGCGGCGGTGGTTCGGAAGGCGACAGCAGCACCACCAATGCGGCGAACGCAACGAACGCGGCCAATACAACCAACGCGACGAGCTCGACTGCCTCGACTACGTCGGCACCGGGCACGTCCGTCATGAACACAAACGGCGCGACCAGCGGCAGCACGTCGACGACAACCGCAACGACAACAACGACCGGCAACGCGTCCACTACGCCGGCCACCGGAAGTGACAACACAGCCTCCAGCTCGTCGGGTACTTCCAGCGAAACAGGTTCAACCACCACCCCGCCCGGATCACCCGACGGCACGATGATCCCGCCGGCAACCTCGATCACCGACAGCCAGGGCGCCGTCTGGACCGTCGTGAACGGCTCCGTCTACCGCAACGGCGTTGCCGAAGGCAATACGTACAACGTATCGATGCTGATCTGGTATGGCGGCGTGATCTATCACGAAGGCACCGGCGGTCAGTTCTACGGCTGGAACGGTTCGAACTGGTTCGCGACCAACGATCCACGCCTGGGCGGCACGTCCGCGGACGGCACCACTATCCCCAACGCGTCGTACATCATCGATAAAGTCGGCGCGATCTGGACCGTCGCGAACGGCGTTGTACTGCGCAGCAAAGCGGCGGTCGGCACGACCTCGAATGTGGCGCTGTTGCTGTGGTACGGCGGCAAGCTCTGGTACCAATCGAGCGGCGGACAGTTCTATGTGTACACCGATTCCGATCAATGGCTGCCGTGCAGCGATCCGCGCACGCCGGTCTCGGCGGCGAGCGGCACGTTCCACGGTATCAACGGACACTACGACTACCGCTACTCGACCACAGCGCTCGTGTCGATCATGCAAAACCTCGGCTGCTCGACTTATCGGCTCGGCGTGACGAACGATGCGGCGCCACTCAATGCGGTCGTCAACCTCGCCAAAGCGTTCCAGCCGACGGGCTTGAAACTGTTCGCGCTGATCGACCTCGGCATCCGCGACGACAACAATGTACTGTTCACGAGCGAGTCGGCCGCTTACACGTGGGGCTGGCAAAACGGCGCGGCGATCGCCGCCGCGCTCGCGCCGCACGGCGTGACGATGTACGAGTGCGGCAACGAATTGACGCGCGATCCGGCCATCATTCGCGACTCCACCACCGCGGGGACCAAACTCGTCGACTTCAATAACGCGAACTGGCCGCTGATGCGCGGGGTCATGCGCGGAATGATCGACGGCGTGAAATCGATGCAGCCGAATGCGCAGTGTGGGATCAACTTCTGCGTCGCGGACGTCGCCGCGTCCGACGCGTTGTGGGATGGTGTGCAGCCCGACGGCACGAGCGGACACCCGACCGTGCGCTGGGATCTCACCACGTGGCACAACTACGAGGTCTACGGCGACCTCTTCAATATCGGCTCCGACGGTTCCGGGCCCGGTTTCGATCTGCCGACCTACTGCAAGGCGCGCTACGGCAAACCGTTTTTGATTACCGAATGGAATACGGGCCCGGAGAAGAGCCAGTCGTATCGCGCGGATTACATAACTTCTCGCTATGCGAGCTACTATCAGGCGCGCAAGACGAAGAATATCCAGTCCGCGATGTACTACGACCTCGATAGCGGTGACGCGACTTACGGGTTGATGATCGACGGCGTCACACTGAACCAGCCGTATAACGCGTTCGTGAGTTATATCGCGGGTCATCCGGATAACTGACGATATAGGGCGGCCCGGCCGCCGGTCGCCTGACTGGCCGATGTCACGGGAGCTTGCCGACGATCGCGGCGAATTCGTCTTTCGTGAACGCGCGCAGCGTTTGGGTGCGGACATTGCCCACGGAGCCGAGCGCGCATCCGAAGGACATGAAGCTTGGCTCGTCGGCGGCTTCGACGATCGTGACGATGTCGTACTCTCCCGTCGTCCAATAGATCTGCTTCATTTCGCAGCCAAAAGATCTGGCCAGCTCCGCCGCCTGGTCGGCCCGCTGCGGACTGTTTTTGACCGCACGGATGCCCTGGTCGGTGAATTGTGCAAGAACCACATACGTCAACATGATGATTCCCCTTACGAATAGCACGAGATGGCATTCACACGCGCGAGCCGGCTGGCGTGAGCAATTGCGATGGTGCGACCCGTACGCCGTCCGCGCGTAATCGCAGTGTAGGCAGTGGACGTGCGTGTCTGGCCGTTTGGACCGTCCGGGCTATAACAAGACGTATGCCGCCTGGGGTTCGACGCGGTGCGCGTGTCTTACGTATTCCTTTCATTGTTGCGGCGACGTCTGCCGCGCCGCCGTGATCAGGGCGAGGGGGATCGCCCGGCCGCCTTGCAATCCGTTGAATACCTCCCGGTAACCTCGGCTTTTCGAACGATTGACCGCCGGGCGGCTGCTCGACAATGCGTAGCTATGCGAGGCGAGCGCCGACGGCGCGGCTCCCTCCGGAACGACGAAACGGACTTCGTCATCACGCGCAATTTGTCGAGGCAGACATGCAAAGCAACATCACGATCACGGACGAACTGGTAGCTGAAATCGCAGACCGGATGGCTGACGAGGGCCAGAAGGTGTCTCCCGTAGCCATCTGGAACGAGGTGCATACCGGTTCGGTGGTCGCGGTGTCGGCGGCATTGCGCAAGTGGCGCGAAACGCGCGCGCCGAGGGTGCCGCAAGTGGTCGAGCGTCCGGCGTTGCCGGAGGCCGTCGCCGATACGATGCGCGGCGCGCTCGATCAGCTTTGGACGTCCGCGCAGGACGAAGCCGAGCGCGCAGTGGCGCGCCGCCTGACGACGATGCGCCAGCGTGTCGAGGACGCCAGCGCCGAGCGCGACGACGCGCTTGCCGAATTGCAGACGACGGTGCAGGAACTCGATTCGCTGCAAGTGCAACTGGATCAGATGAGCGTCGCGTACGACCAGAAGGTCGATGCGATGGCGGGCCTCGCGGAAGACATCGCACTGGCGGTGCAACGCGCCGACGCCGCGGAGAAGCGCGCGCAGGAACTGGCGGAGCGTGTGTCGCAACTCGAAGCGGAACTGGAGCGCGCGTTGTCGGAACTCAATGCGCAGCGTGAAGCATCCGCGCACGAGGCGACAGGCGCTGAGGCTGCAGAAACGGTGGCGAGCGAGTCGGTCGAAGGGGTTGCCGATACTCAGGATAGCGAAGCGGAGCGCGCGGCGCTGGAAGCGGCGCATGCGGAAGCGGTCGCGCGTCTCGAAGGCGAACTCGAAGCGATCCGCGCGAAGCTGCAGGAAGAGCAGGACGCGCACGCGGCGCGGCGGGAAGAGGCTGCCGGCGCGCAGGCCGAACGCGATGCCGCCGCACTGGAATTGCAGAACGCCCAGGCGCAGATCACCACGCTGACCGACGAGCGCAATGCGGACGCGTCGGAAATCGCGCGGCTGTCGGCAAGCCTGAGTGAAGCGCAGGAACGCGCCGACGCGGAGCAGCAGCGTGCGGCCGCGCTGGCGGAAAACTCGGCGGCGAGCGAGCCGGTAGAAAGCGCGAAGCCGGCGCCGGCAACGGTCGATTCGGAAGAACTCGAGACGTTGAAGGCGCAGATCGCGCGCGATGCACAAGCGCATGCCGCCGCGATCGCCGAAGCTCGCGAGACGGTCCAGAAGTGGTCCGAATACTCGAACGCGCTGAAGCAGCAACTGACGCAGGCGAACGAAAAGATGATGGTGGTGATGGCACGCGGCGCGGGCGAAGCGACGTTGAGCCGCCGCCTGTCGGCTGAACTGGGTCTGGTCAAGCCGGAGCATGAATTGCTGCAGAAGGCGGCTCAGCAGCAGGTAATCGTCGAAACGATCAATGCTCATCTCGAGAAGCTGGGCTATAGCTACGACGAGAAGACCGGCGCGGTGTCGAAGCTGAACGCGGAAACCGCGGTAGCCTGACAATCGGTTAGGAGTGTGAAAGGCGCGCCGTCGCGAGACGGCGCGCCTCGACGCTTAGAAGAACCCCAACGCCTCTGCCTGATAGCTGACCAGCAGGCACTTCGTCTGCTGATAGTTCGACAACGCCATCTTGTGCGTTTCGCGCCCGATACCCGACTGCTTGTAACCACCGAACGCCGCGTGCGCCGGATACAGGTGATAGCAGTTGGTCCACACCCGTCCCGCCTCGATCTCGCGACCCATCTTGTAGGCGCGCGTACCGTCGCGCGTCCACACGCCGGCGCCGAGACCGTAGTACGTGTCGTTCGCCAGATCGATCGCTTCCTGCTCGTTTTTGAACGTCATCACCGACGCGACCGGTCCGAAGATTTCCTCCTGGAACACGCGCATTTCGTTGGTGCCGAACAGCATCGTCGGCTTCACGTAGAAACCGGTATCGAGACCGGCGGCCGGCGTCGCGCGTGCGCCGCCGGTCAGGCAGCGCGCGCCTTCGTCGCGGCCGATGTCGATATACGACAGGATCTTGTCGAGTTGCTGCTGCGAGGCCTGCGCGCCGATCATCGTGTCCAGATTCAAAGGGTGACCGGCCTTGATGCGCTCGACACGCGCGACCGCTTTCTCGATGAAGCGCTCATAGATCGATTCCTGCACCAGCACGCGCGACGGACAGGTGCACACTTCACCCTGATTCAACGCGAACATCGCGAGACCTTCGAGCGCCTTGTCGAGAAATGCGTCGTCGCGATCGAGCACGTCGGCGAAGAAAATGTTCGGGCTCTTGCCGCCGAGTTCGACCGTCGACGGAATCAGGTTGTCCGCCGCCGCGTGCAAGATGCGTTTGCCGACCGGCGTCGAGCCGGTGAACGCGATCTTCGCGATGCGCTTGCTGGTGGCGAGCGCTTCGCCCGCTTCCTTGCCGAAGCCGTTGACGATATTGATCACGCCGGCCGGGAACAGGTCGCCGATCAGTTCCATCAGCACCAGCACCGAAGCGGGCGTCTGTTCGGCGGGCTTCATCACGACACAGCAGCCGGCCGCGAGCGCGGGCGCGAGCTTCCACGCGGCCATCAGCAGCGGGAAATTCCACGGGATGATCTGGCCGACCACGCCGACCGCCTCGTGGAAGTGATAGGCGACTGTGTTGTCGTCGATCTCTGAGATGCCGCCTTCCTGCGCGCGGATGCAGCCGGCGAAATAGCGAAAGTGATCGACCGCGAGCGGCAGGTCCGCGGCCATCGTTTCGCGTAGCGGCTTGCCGTTGTCGATCGTCTCGGCGACCGCGAGCAGCTTCAGATTCTTCTCCATCCGCCCGGCCACCGCGAGCAGCAGATTCGCGCGCTCCGCTACCGACGTCTTGCTCCATTTGCGGCGCGCCGCGTGCGCGGCGTCGATCGCGAGATCGATGTCGGCGGCGTTCGAGCGCGGCACGCTGCAAAACGGCTGACCGTTGATCGGCGATACGTTGTCGAAATAGTCGCCATTGACCGGGGCCACCCACTTGCCGCCGATGTAGTTCTCATAACGCTGCCGGTACGGATATTCGATGTCGAGGCCGAGGGCTTTCAGGTCAAACGGGTTCATCACGTGTCTCCGGTTCGTGAGTCGGAATCTGTCTGGGACGACCGTTGCAGGGTCGTTGCTCTACCCGGGGCCTATAAGGCACGAACCGTACCAATGCATCGAAGTGCGAAATTTCCGCGGTCGGGATCTGTTGCGCAGGCGGGACTGTTCCGTTTTGCAACAGTCGGGTGGGCAGCACTGTTCAGAAACGAGCCACGCGGTTCAGTGGTTCCGCGGCGGCGGACCGGCGTGGGGCGCCGGCGACGACTGACGTCACGCGATGCGAGCGTTCTGCAGAACGATCCATGCCGACCACGCCAGCAACGCAACGCCGAGCGGCGTGCCGATTGCGCGGCCCCAGCGGAAATTCTTCTCGATCGCCATGATCGCGCCCAGCGCCAGCATCCAGCCGACGCTGCCGGTACCGACCGCGAACATCACCAGCATCAGCGCCCAGCAGCAGCCGATGCAAAACACCCCGTGACGCACGCCGAGCAGAAAGCTCTCGCGGCGCGCGCTCCTGCCGCGCCAATGTTCGGCGATGAACATCAGCGGCGAGCGGCATTTATCGAGACAGCGCTGCTTGAGGCGGCTGAACTGATAGGCGCCCGCCAGCGCGACGATCGCCGCGCCGATCAGCCAGCCGTTCGCGAGCAAGGCGGGCGATCGATCCGCCAGCTGATGGAGCGTCGCATCGAAGCCGTGCGCGACCAGGCCGAACAACGCCCATGCGCTCGCGTAACCGGCGATCAGCAAAAGCATCAATGCGCGCGAGTTCTCGCGCGCGCTCGTCATGCGCGCGAATGTTTCGAACAGCGGGAAAGCGGTCGGCAACATCATCGCCGCGATCATCAGCAGCCATGCGGCGCTGTGCAGCGACGCCGCGAGCGTGAGGCTGGCACCGGGTGCCGCGCGGCATAGCGCGCCGATCAGCGGCAGCTCGGCCCAGCTCGCGTGACGCAGATAGCGCGCGTACGGCCCGGCGTCCCACAGCCATAGCGCGGCCCACGCGCTGGCCGTCAATGCGACGAACAGCGGCGCGAACAGTCGCGAGCGCGCGAGTGTTTTCACGACTCGAAGCTGAACGAACCCTGAATTGCGTTATGTCCGCTCAACGACAGGTCGAGATCGAGCTTGTCGTGCCGCAGACGGAAATAGTTCGCTTTGCCAACGAAAGCAGGCGAGCCAGGTATCGTCGAGAAGATGCTTTCGACCAGTTTGGTCGGCTCGCCGGTCGGGCCGCGATAGGGCTCCAGCTCGGCGTCGATCGTTTCGCCGACTTTCATCCTGCCCTTGCCGTCGACCACCGTGTATTCGATCGCCGCGCGATCGACCGACACGAGTTCGCCAATCAACTGCACGAGATCCGCGAGCGGGCCGCCGCGCTTGCCGCTATGGGCGGCGACGATCGCTTCGAATTGCGCGTCGCTCGCCCGTTCGTCGACGAACATCGCGACGCGCCAGCCGCCTTTCAGTACATTGCCGGGAATGAACGCCGCGAACGCGACGGTGAGGCCGGACACGTCGATGCCGTCGATCGTGCCAGTCTCGTAGTGGTAAGCGAGCGCGCTGCGACAGACGCCGTTATCCGGATCTTCGCCGATCCAGCACGGACATAACACTTTGCATTCGCATACTTCGAGGATGCTGCCCATCAGTTGATAGCTCATTTGCGCCTCCACTGCCGTTTTTATCCGGCCGGGAAGAACACTGCCGGACATCCTTTGTTTTAGGCGTTAAGCAGGCGCTAAGCAAAGTGCCGGACAGGCGGCGAAATGATTGAAGCGGCTTATACAATCGGTCGCCACGCCTGGTAGGACCTTGGTCCGATTGTGTCGATTCAGGGCGAGGAACGATGCTCGATGTGATGCATGAAGTGGTCACTTTTCGAAACGAGGTCCGTGCGATGTCAACAGCAAACAACGCAATTCGCGGGTTCGCAACCGGCCTGGTTGCGGTCGTTCTGGCGCTTGCTTCCGCGCACGCATGGTCCACGGAACAGGCTCAGCAACGCCGTGCCGGACGAGACGTGCGGCAGGAAACGCGCCAGGGCGCGCGCCACACCAAGCAGGATTGCCGCGCCGCCAATCAGACCAGCAATGCGCAATGCCGGCAGGACAAACGAAACACCAAGCAGGGCGGCCGGCAGGCGGCACGAGACATCAAGTACTGAGCGGGATCGACGCGAAGCGATTCTGACCGGGCAATTCAACATTGCCCGATCAGGATTGTCAGGGGAAAGATGGGGCGTCGCCGTGGTGCGCGGCGACGAGTGCGCAGGTTGGTGCAGCAGCTTTCCGTGCGGATCAGATGGCCGGCAGGCTTAGCATCTCACGCGCCTGCGCAGCGGTCGCGACCGGCCGGCCGTAGTCGCCGCACAACTTCGCGACTCGCTCGACCAGTTGCGCATTGCTCTTTGCCAGCGTGTCCTTGTCCCAGCGCACGTTGTCTTCGAGACCCGTGCGGCAGTGACCGCCCATTTCGAGCGTCCAGTGATTGACTTCCAGTTGGTGGCGGCCGATACCCGCGGCGGTCCAGGTCGCATCGGGCAGGAGCGCCTTCAGTTGTTGGACCTCGAATTCGAGGATCTCCCGGCGCGCGGGCAGCGCGTTTTTCACACCCATCACGAACTGCACGTGCACGGGCGATTTCAGCAGTCCCTGCTGAACGAGATCGACGGTGCTGTACAGCATCGCCAGATCGAAGATTTCGATTTCCGGTTTGACGTCGTAGTCGAGCATCGTCTGCGCAAGCGTACGCACGAAGTCGGGCGGGTTTTCGTAGACGGTCGTCGGGAAGTTGACCGAGCCGGTCGCGAGCGATGCCATATCCGGGCGCAGATCGAGCATCGCGCCGCGTTGCTCGAATGAACGGCCGCGGCCCCCGGTCGAGAACTGGATGATGATGTCGGGGCAGTGCTTGCGGATGCCTTCCTGCAAAGCGGCGAAACTGGAGCGGTCGGAACTGGAGTTTTCCTGTGCGTCGCGCACGTGCAGATGAACGAGCGATGCGCCGGCTTCGTACGCTTCATGGGTGCTTTCGATCTGCTCCGGGATCGTCACCGGTACAGCCGGATTGTCCTTCTTGCGCGGAACCGAGCCGGTGATGGCAACGGAGATAATGCAGGGTTCACTCATGGCTCTCACTCCCTTACTGGATTTTCGTCTCACCAAGGCGGCGAGCGTTCATGACCTCGCGGCCGGCATTGCGCGCACGAGTCATGTCGAGCAAGTCTAATTCAAATGGTGGGACCGAAGCGTCCAGGGAGGGTACCTATCGCGTGCATGCATGCGGGCGTGGATCGCGGGCGGTTCGCGCGCTGGAACGCTTCCAGAAGCCTCGCTCCGCTTTTTGCCCGAAGAGACTGGATTGCTTGCGTACCGCGATGCGCGCGGTGTGCGAAGTTCCATATCGGATCGGTCGCGATGCTGGCGCACCGTTGGGCTGGCTGGTTACTGATTTGGCGCTACCCTCCATGTGGAAGTATTTGAGGAATTCGAAATCGCCTTGGAGGACGTTCAAGCGTGTCGCGAAACTGTTGATGAGTTCGTGGGCATCGTCGCCTATGACACCGTAATCGTCTTCCAGGGTATCCGATGGCTCTATCCTTGTGCTAGCGAACTACGCCGCCGACCACGCGTTTAGCGGTGCGGCGCGATCGGGGCGCAGTTTGAACACCGCGACCGCGTCGCGCAGTGAGCCGGCCTGTTCGGCCAGCGCGTGCGCGGCGGCAGAAGCCTGCTCGACGAGCGCGGCATTTTGCTGGGTGACGTCGTCCATTTGCGTGACGGCCAAATTCACCTGTTCGATACCGTTGCGCTGTTCTTCCGACGCCAACGAGATTTCGGCGACTACGCCCGTCACACGCTGCACCGAGCCGACGATATCCGCGATCACGCTTTCGGCGTCGCGCACCAGCGTCGAACCGGTTTCCACGCGCTGCGTCGATTGCTCGATGAGCGTCTTGATCTCGCGGGCCGCCGCTGCGCTGCGTTGCGCGAGAGTTCGCACTTCGCCGGCTACCACCGCGAAGCCGCGGCCTTCTTCGCCCGCGCGGGCGGCTTCCACCGCCGCGTTCAGCGCGAGGATGTTGGTTTGAAATGCGATCGCGTCGATGACCGAGATGATCTCGCCGACCTTGCTCGAACTTTGCGCGATGCCGTGCATCGTTTCGACGACGCGCACCATCATCTGCCCGCCGCTCGCGGCGGTCTCGCGTGCTTCGTCTGCGAGAGACGCCGCGGTAGCCGCGTGATCGGCGTTTTGTCGAACGGTGGCCGTGAGTTCTTCCATGCTTGCCGCAGTCTGCTGGAGCGACGCCGCCTGCTCTTCGGTGCGCGACGACAGATCGAGATTGCCCGAAGCGATCTGCGCGCTTGCGGTCGCGACGCCTTCCGCATTTCGGCGCACCTTGCTGACGACATTCGCGAGGCTCGCTTGCATGTGTTTGAGCGCCGCGAGCAATTCGGCAATTTCGTCTTTGCCGTTCGCGTCGAATTCAAGCGACAGGTCGCCCGCCGCGACTGCTTGCGCGCATCCCAGTGCGCGCGCGAGTGGTCGCGACACGGTTCGGCTAAACAGGTAGCCGCCGACTGAAGCCAGCGCGAGCACGACCAGCATCAGTGCGATGCTGACGAGCGATGCACGTTGTGCGTCGCGATCGGCCAGCGCCGCGACTTGCGCGCTATCGGCGGCGATTTTCGCGGCGGCCTGTTCGAGCAGCGCGGCTGGTTCGCGATCGACGCCCGCGACGGCGTCATCGCCTGCCGATGGCGCGAAGCCTGCCGTTTTGAACGCTTCGAGGCCGCGCCGGTAGCCTGCGCCCATTGCGCGGTGTGCGGACGCGAAGCGCTGAATCAGATCGCGGCTTTCGCCTGCGGGAAGCTTTTGCTGGAGTTGGCCGGCGAGGTCGTCGACCTTGCTTTCACGCTTCTGGAAGTTATTCCAGTATTTGTCGAATTTGGCGGGGTCTTTGCCGCGTAGAAGCGTGTCTTTCCATTCCTGCACTTGCAGTTTGAACGTGATGAGCGTTTCCGACACCATCCGTTCGTTGGCGACGTTCTCGGCTACCGCGACCCGGTAGGTATCGATCGATCGGTTGAGCGCGAAAATGCCGTAGAGCGCGCCGGCGAACATGAGCACGAGCGCGATGAGAAAGGCGAGGGGGATTTTGACGCTGAGTTTCATCTGAGGATAGTGCAGGGGAGGGCGGGGCTTGCGCAGTTGTGCGAGCTAACGGCAGATTTGGCTAGAACTGGAGGGGGTTCTGCGAATTGTAGTTTTGGATTGTTACGTTTTGCCCCGCGCGGCGGCGCGTTTTGCCCTCAGCGAAAACGTTGTGCCAGATTGAGGTTTCAGGCACGTCGTCTGGACGTGAAGGCGTGGATTATTCGCTGTCGTCGGAATACAAGCCGTTGTAGGCGATTTGGCCCAGTTTGAAGCTGAAGCCGAGGCTGTCCTGGAGGCCGGCGTTTGTGCTCCCCATCACCAAGGCAGCAGGGGCACTCTATAGCTCTTCCAATGAACTCCGGCCGAGCTATTCCGAACATCAGGAGATAGCGGTTGACACCCAAAAGCATGAATGAACCGGTACCACCGAATAGATAGCCCGCTGCGCCCTCAAGGTAAATCGTGCCCCCTTCGAGACGGTTCGGGTTATCCAGATCTTCGCCTTGGAACGAACTGGTCAGGTATAGCGCGCCCGTGCCAGGAAACCCGGGTGTTGAGCTTGCGCCGGCGATCTCGCCTTTCTGAACGGTCACTTTCGGGAGGGCGAGTTTTGGAACGCGTAGCCACTTCGTCAATGTGCGAGCGAAGCCTGGCCCAAAGCCGCTGTACTTGTATTGGCATCTACGCCCCGACGGATCTTTCAATACGAACATGCCTACGTCGGCAGTAAAGGAGTCGAAATCAAATCCGGCGCCCGAACTGGTTTCGAAATTCCATGCGCTCTTTCTCAAATGAATCACTAAAATCGACCTCCTCTAAACTTCTCCCCACTCAGTCCCGTCGTCACGCAAAAGCTCGCCAACAATGCGAGAAACATTGTTGGTATCCATAGATCGAGGAAACGATCGAGCTTGACGGACTGTGCCGGGTTGTCAGGCGTGTAGCGGACGTTGACCGCTTGTCCCGCGTCGACTGACCACCACGTATTCGCTAACGCTTCGTAGCGGCTGCCATCCATTGCGAAAAATTCCACCACCGGATGAAACTTGCCGTATTGCAGTCGAACAACGCGGCCGGTCGTCACGACTGATGAGTTGTAGAACTCGAATGCCTTGTCGGCGGAAATCGCTGTTAGCAGAATCAGACATAGCCCCAACACCAACGCGAAATGATTTCGTGGTCGCTTCACCGTGCAAGGTTCTCCATGGTGTAGAAACGTGCGAAGACCATGCTTGAACGAATACATCCGCTGACTCGAAACCCGTTCACGATTCCCGGCGTCGCCAGATCTTCTTTCCGCTCAATCCCCACGTCATGAACAAGACCGTCAAGCCGCCGAAAACCGTGATCGGCAGCCAGAGATCAACGAACCGATTGAACGTAACGGGATAGGTGGGATCGTCAGGCTTATAGCGGAGCGCAATTGTTTGCCCAACCTCGACTGGCCAGCGTGTATGCGCTAAAGCCTCGCGGTGTTCTCCGCTTATTGCTACGAACTCCACTACCGGGTGACGTCCATCCGGCTCCAGTCGCACGATCTGGCCTGTCGTCGCGACGGACGATTTGTAGACGTTGAACGTCTTGTTTGCCGCGAGATCCGTTAGCACGAAGCACAGCAGTCCTACCGCCAGTGCGAAATAATTCTTGGTGCGTGTCACTGTTCGCGGTTCTCCTTGATGTCGAAACTCGCAGTGACAGTGCCTGCACTGGTGCCCGCGCCGCCTTGCAGCTTGTACTCCTGCTTGACCCTGGAGAACGACATGCTCACATGCTCGAAATAGCTGTTATCGAACACGATCGGTTCCACCGACGTGATCACAACGTTCTCCATTGTGATTTTCAGGAAATCCATCGGCACGCCACCGGCCTTGCGAGTAGTGAGTACGGCCGTCGGAATGCGCCTGCCGGTGAGGCAGTAACGCATCAGGTTTGGGCTGGAACGGTCGATTTGATGAACGAACTGGAGATCGACAATAGTTGCTTTGGGGGCGCCCGGGCTTGCCCCGGTCAACATGGACGATAGTTGTTCCATCTTCCAACGCCAGCTATTCACTTCAATTTCGTTTGGATGGAATTCGTCTTTTGATTCGCCTGCAATTCCATCGATCTTCACAAACATGTCCGACATTGCGCCTCCGAATAGCGATGCGGGTGAGTGCGTCGAGGCATCGTTGATCGGTTGCTGATGGGTGCGCATGCAGCGATTGCTGCGCCAACGATGTTTCACCCGCCGAGTCATTGTCGAGTGACGGGGAGTGGTCGTCGATAAATGAGACAGTCAGCAGGCAGTCAAAAGTCGCTTTTTTTCCCGGCGTGAGTGTTGCCATGCGACTGTGGGCTGTTCGTGAGGATCACCGGTAAAGCCCCACGGTATATGCGGTTCGGGGAACGTAAATACCGCGGATAATTTCGAGAAACCACACAGGAACTCAATGAGCGTAACCAAGCTAAAAAATATGTACAAACGTTACATCTGGTTCTATCGATCTCTCGCGGGGTGCTCGGAGCGAGGTCGGCTGCACTTGTTAGTTGGGCAATGGGTTGAACTTGTCGCGGCCGAAGTGAAGCGTCGCCGCAGTGGGTGCGCGGCCGATGCACGCGCTCTACTGCGCTCTGACTTGGAGGGGGACGGTGTGGGTATTTAGCGGCGATATGCGTGAGCGTTACCCAGCAGCCGCTTTCGCGGTCGCATGTGCTGCTCGCGACGGAAGAAGCGAAGGGCGCCGAGTGGATTGCTTCGCCGGTGAAGCGCTGGCGCGACGGATGACCGGCTTCGCCGGCCATTGCGTCGGGCGTAGGGCTTGATGCCTGGTCGGTTAGTGCTTCGTGGTGTCAGGCGGCACGACCGTGTTTGCGCGAGCGGACGATGCGTTTGTTTGCTTTGCTTTTTGCGCCGCATCGGCAAGCAGCTTCGCGGCGCGATTCGCGGTGATGCGGCTGTGCGGGACGCCCTTTGCGTCGAGAGCGATCACCTGAAACAGCTCACGGTCGCATTCCAGTTCCTGGTGATATTGCTCCGTCGTATCCAGCAGCAATTCGAGAAGCTTCTGCCGCTGCCGTCGTTCGTCGCGTGTGACCGCAGGATTTCGACATATCGTCGATGCCAGTCTGATCAGGGTCTCCAGCTGATTCACTTGACGATCGCATAGGTCGAATGCGGAAAGGGCAAGCTTTTCGTACTGGAGTGCGTCGACGGGGGGACGTGAAGCGGATTGGTTTTTGATGGACCTGGGCATGGTGCGATCTTCTCCCTGTTGCTTCCTAGATCGCCTGGTCACTCGCTTTTTGGGAAAGGGGGTGAGCGGGCACGAAGTAGGGTTGACAGACTGGCGTTGAAACGAAAACCAGCGAGCCTTGCGGCTCCCCTACCAAGGCCCGCCCATTGGGGTATAGACGTGCAGAGGTAGACGTACGCTTGCCTGGGCAAGCGTACGCGTTTCAACATTCAGGCTGTCAAACCTGGCCGCCGGGTGTTTCCCGGCGACTGGGTGATTATACGTCGCCTGCTATCTCGCATTTCGGCTTCTACGCTAAAACTGATTAAGAGATTAGAACGGTGGAGGCGACAAAGGGCTTGGTGGACTACACGTTTCATGCGCGATCACTCAACGGTTCTCACGCGGTGGCTCAGAACGCGGCATGCGAGCGCCGGCTTCCTGGACGGTCGATTTCTGCGATCGCATTCGAGTCAAAAAATGTTCACGACATTTGGCAGAGTCGCTATCAAGTTTGGCTCGCCGCAGCCGTAAGCAGAAAGGCGGGATGCGTGTATTGTGTTCTTCGGAAGGGTGAGATCGAGGCGTCTGCTATCAACAGCAGACGTCTTAGGTGAAATGCGAGAACGTAGCTTGCGGCCGATCGCACACGCTTGAAGTGCTATCCCGTGAGCGTCGTTCCGAAAGTTGGCGTGGTTGGGCAACCGCTCGCGGTGTCTTGACTTAGTGAGCGCAAAGGCCAAGGGGAGACCTCTGTTCGATATGTTGCCAAGACATTCAGACGGCCGTTCCATTCAGAAAGCGGTCATTTGATCATTGAGAGGGGCGTCGTGTCGTCGACCTTTGCGGTCATTGGGGCAATTGCCGGCCATGGGCCGCTATGGGTTGCTCTGCAGTCGTCAGACCGCCGATTACTTCGAATGACGATTTCGCCTGCGCCAAGGCACCACTCGCCCCTTGGCCGTCTTTAGAGCAAGCGCGACGTCAATGTCAGCTCTTCATGGGCATTGAACATTTCCGTTCGCGAATCATGTGGGGCGGTCATTAGGGATTGGGGGACTTGTCCCCTCGGTTCGTTGCCGTCACTGCGGGGCCCTCTTGGGGAGGGAGTCTCATGAAGGTCGGTTATTGCGCTCATTTGGCGGGGGCGCACTGGCCTCTGGGGCGGCACCCAAGTGGGGTGCGCGTTTGCCCTCCAGCCATTCAATCAATAGCCCCTGTAGCGCTGCGGTACGCTTTGCCATCTCGGGATCAGCGGGAAAGCCTGTCACCGTCATAGGCAACGACGTCTTACCCGTCAACAGGTCTAGCAATCCCTTGCGCAACAGGTCTTGTTCGGCCATGAGCATGCCTTGCCACTCAGGGAAATAGGCATGGTCCTGTAGTTCTGCCTCTCGAAACTTATATTTAAGGTGCGCCCCCATTGCCTTTAACAGAGACAGAAAGCGATCGATGCGCATCCGTTGCCATTGATCTGGGTGCGCCTTAGAGTCCGTGTTGAGGTGCATCAACAGGTCCGACCATGCTCCGGTAACGCTCTCTACCTTGTGGAACTCCAGCGGCACGGCATTCAAGGCGTTCACGTGATCGGGGGAGTTAGGCGTAGCGCGGGTACCCATCAACGCCCGGAAAACTGCTACTTGCCGGCGGTTGGTCTCGCCCCGGCGGTCCAGATATTTCTGGATTTGCACAGCTGCAATTGGCCCGCCGAACGTAGCAAGCACAATCGCCAAATCTCCCAACTTCAAAGTGGTGTCCATCGCGGCCCTCTTGCCTTGGTTCTCATGGTCGCAAGTCTGCCACAAGTGGGGAATCCAGCCCTGACGATGCAAAAACATAGCCCGTCGCAGGACGCCTCATTTACGCCCAACGCCCGGTTGATCTTTCATAGCCGGGACCGAGTCCGGTCCCGGGCGCCGTTTCCGACTCGCGACCCGGACCCGCCCGTGGCGACCTCATGATAGCTGCGACGACTTTCAAGGTGAAGCGACTTTCCCAATGTCAGAAAAACGCGTCAGGCCACGGTCCGTTTGAGGCCGACTGTACGCATTCAGCCCCCGTTAACGAAAGCCGCCGTTCGCTGCGTCAGCGGCAGCTTTGCGGCGCCATAACTGAACAGGTACAACCAGCCGTGAAGGGTCATTCGCTCGGCCTCGCCGCGTGGACATTTATGGACGCTCGATACGAGCAGCGTACCGGTCCGACCGTCCGCAGCGGCAGCACTATGCCGCGCAAGACGCATGGTCGCGATGCCCTGCTTGTCGAACCACGGTACCTGTACGGCGTGCGGGTGACCGATGACGGTCACCGCGAAAATTTGGAACGACACGTTCTTGCTAAACGAAGCATCCCTGCAAATTTCTTTGCACACGATCGCCATACACATATTGCGGCAATTATGCCGGGCAACCTGGAGCAGCCCCACGTATCTGAGGACACGAGGACTCTCTTAAAATAAGGGATAGTCTTGTGCCTAACAATAAGCCTAGTCATTACGTGGAACCCATCGAAATACTGAGTGAACCGGAGCGCCGTCGGCGGCGCACGGCGCAGGAAAAAATCGCCATCGTGCAGGAAACGCTGGAGGCCGGAGCATCGGTGTCGGCCGTGGCCCGTCGGCACGGCGTCAACGCCAACCAGGTGTTCGGCTGGCGCAAGCAATACCAGGAAGGCAGTCTGGCAGCAGTGAAAGCGGGCGAGACTGTCGTGCCGGCATCAGAGCTCGCCGCAGCCATCAAGGAAATCAAGGAACTGCAACGACTACTCGGGAAGAAGACGATGGAAGTCGAAATCCTGAAGGAAGCCGTGCAATGGGGTCGCTCAAAAAACCTGATTGCGCGCTCGCCCTTGCTGCCGGGGGACGACCATTGAAAACGGTCTGTGAAGTTCTCGGCGTGGCGCGCTCTGGCGTAGCAGCGAAACAGGCTCGCTCGTCCGATTGGCAAGATGGTCGTAGCGCCAGACCGACCGACGACACGGAATTGGTCGAGGAAATCCAGGCCCACGTAGCGCATCTGCCGACCTACGGCTACCGACGCATCTGGGCACTGCTGCGCCGCAGTCGAGAACAGACCAGCGCGCCATGCATCAACCACAAGCGTGTGTATCGCGTTATGCGTGAACACCAGTTGCTGTTGCGCCGTCCCGGCGTACGGCGAGACACGCGGCGGCATGACGGTCGCGTTGCCGTGGACCGCAGCGATACCCGCTGGTGCTCCGATGGCTTTGAGTTCCGGTGCGACGATGGCACGCCGCTGCGCGTAACGTTCGCGCTGGACTGCTGCGACCGGGAGGCGATTAGCTGGGCTGCGACAACTGGAGGCTATAGCGGCGACGTGGTGCGCGACGTGATGCTGGCTGCCGTCGAACAGCGCTTCAGCACCACGCAGGCCGCGCACTCCATCGAATGGCTGACGGACAACGGCTCGGCCTACATCGACCATCGCACGCGCAGCTTTGCGCGCGAACTGGGCCTGCAGCCACTGACCACGCCCGTGCGCTCGCCGCAGAGTAACGGTATGGCTGAGTCGTTCGTGAAGACCATGAAGCACAATTACGTCGCCTATATGGATAAGGCTGACGCGCCGACGGCCCTCTCGCGTCTGGCCGTTGCGTTTGAACACTACAATGAGCGCCACCCGCACAAAGCACTGAAATATCGCTCGCCTCGCGAGTTCAGGCGTGCAGCGGAGTCATCAATCTAACGGTGTCCGCCTGTCCTGAGTTACAGGGGCAACTCCACAACCTAAGCGACAATTCCAAAGTTCAATCAGATGGGCCGCCTCGCTGGCTTGTGTAGTCCGAATTCACTGGCTGTGGTTACCGGGGCTCGTACAGACGCTCAAGAGATACCGCAGCCATTCCACCTGTGGTCGAAAAGCGCGATTACAAAGAGCACTGGCGCGAAGGCATCCACGTATTTCGCAACCCCCGAGCGACTCACCCACTAGACCCCAACCTGTTCCAGCTTCAACATGCGAGGCGCCGTTGTCGTTCACAAATATGTCTTAACGTGTTTAAATCCCGGTTGGCATCGGAACGGCACCGGGCGGCCAACTGCTATGCTCCGTTCAGAAATATCCGTTGGTCAAGGCTAGCGTCTTAGCGTCCCGCCCCGGCACCAAGGCTGACCGAACGTGCCTGACACGCTCTAACCTCACAACTAATCCGCATTGATGGAGATCTGAGATTGCTCTCGCCGATTGCGCTAAACCTCATTATCAAACATTTCGACTCCATTGACCGGGCTCTGTCAAGCAAACTAGCTCGAACATCTCGACCGTGGGATGAAGCGGCCATCAATTTCCTATTCACTGATCTTTTCGATGAAAAAGTGCAAGAAGAATATTCGTTGATCTATCCACTTAAAAAGCTACGGAAGAAGCTTAACAAGATCGACGAAAAAACTTCCGTTGAGTTGCAGATTGACGCCCATTCCTATAGCTCGGCAGTGGAACATTATGTCACGCAGTCCGATATCGGCCTTGTGATCGAGTACAGAGACACGTTTCGCTCGACTAAAAGCCGCACCAGCGCGTGGTTGCTACAGGCGAAACGAGCTTTTCCTATCTCTAAAGTTCCTCTGGAGTATTCATCGCGATCCAAGTTCTCCTCAACAGACGCAGAGCAACAGCAACGGATCGACGAACTGCGTAAGTTTGTTGGAGAAGATTTCATCAAGTATCTTCTGTACTGTCCGCGCCCAGAATTCCTGGATGACGAAGAACGCTACGTACTTTCGTATCTGCGACGTGAGGCAACTGGCGACAGCATATTCGACTATGCCTTGGGCCTTGAATTGAGAGACGACATCATGAATGGCTCGCCAACCGTGGCCGCTGGCGTATTCGTTTCGAACACTAATGCACCGCCCAAAGACGTCGCTGGCGTGCACCAAGGTCTTTTCAAATCCAATATGCCTCTCTCTTGGTTTATTGCGCATCACTTTACCGCCGAGAGCTACTATCGATACGACGATATCCTTACGCAAGCTCACGATAACGACCTTGCGTTAAAAATCGTTACAGGAGATGAGAGCGTCATTCACGACATCGGGAAACACTTCGGAAAAGAGCTGGAGTTCCAAATATTCCCACCTGTCACTATTACGGTGACTGTCACCGATGGTCTGGATCTTCCAAATCGACGAGGATAGTCGGACGACAGCTTCACGTTGCTGCCATGACTCACACGTCGTGGCTGTCATGGCGCTGACGCGCCGTTAAAGCGACTCCTTTTTGAAGCTCAGTCGGATCCTTTCAATCTTGACGCTGAAACGATTTGGAGATTGGCCATTCTTCGAGTATGTGAGATGAGTCCACGAGGCAAGCGAGCGGTTTCGTCGAACAATGCGTCGGGAAACCTATGCACGTACCAGCGCTCGCGCCGCCGATCGCCAGATCAAGCACTTCGCTACACCACGTCAGTCAATGAAGATCCGGCTATTTCGATCGCGAAAGACACGTAACCGCGGGCAATTGCTCTGCGTCACTGGGCTTGGACCTTAGTCCCTTGATAGCCGCTGTGATGGACGCGGCAAGCCGCAAATGCTCTAACCAAGGGAATGCGACAGACTATTGCGGAGGCGAGAGTGATACTTCGCGCTCAACCGTCGCGCCGTCGGTAATCCGCCTGATTGCGGACGTTGCAGCCACTGTCCCCAAGTGTCGGTTAAGGCCGAACTCCCGTCCACCTATGGGAGTCGACGAATGACCGCTGAACCTTGCGGATTCAACCGGTCGATGCAACACTCCCGCTGCTCACGCAGCTTCCATTGTGTTGCATCGACCGGTTGAATCCGCACTTGAAATCCGGCGTAGATGTTGCCGTGGGTCGATCGGCAGCAAAGGGTCCGACAACACTCATTCGTCGAGCAAGCAAGAGATGGCTGACCGTCCTTTGCCACGCCGATAAACCCGTTCAAAAATGTACTTTGGTTGAGCGGATGAACCGCGGTTTTCAAGCAAATGTCACCTTCCCTGTCGTACCAACAAAAAAGCCCCAGCGTGCATCCCCACTGGGGCTTTCACATCAACCAACCCACCTCACTTATTAACCATCCTCGCCGGCACACTAATAGCGAGCAACCCGCCGAGCACCAAAAATGCGGCCAGCATATACATCCCCGAATCATTCGCCGAAGTAGCCTGCTTAAGCCACCCAACAGCATAGGGACTAAGAAACCCGGCGAGGTTACCAATAGAGTTAATCATCGCAATCCCTGCAGCAGCCCCGGTCCCGGCAAGAATCGCGGTAGGCAAACTCCAAAAAAGCGGCAGAGTAGTAAGAATCCCCATAGTCGCAAGCGTAAGCCCGGTCATAGCCAGCACCGTGTTATGCGTCCAGACAACAGAAAGCACCAACCCCACCGCCCCGAGAAAAGCCGGCAAAGCAATATGCCACCGCCGTTCCCTGGTGCGATCCGCACTGCGCGCCACAAACACCATAGCAACGACGGCAGCAGCAAACGGCACAGCCGAAAGCAACCCGATCAAGAACGCATCGGTAACCCCAGTAGATTTAATGATGGTAGGCAACCAGAAGCTCACCCCATAAAGCCCCATCACGAACGAGAAGTAAGTTAGGCTAAGCATCAAAACCCGCCCACTCGTGAGCACTTCCCGAATCGGCATATCGTGCTTGGTCGCCTCCTCAGCCGAAACCTGACTCTCAAGCAACCGCTTTTCCTCATCAGTAAGCCACTTCGCGTTAGCAATCCGATCATCGAGCATCACGAACACGACGATCCCGACCAGCACAGAAGGAATTCCTTCGAGCAGAAACAGCCACTGCCACCCGTGCCACCCATTGGTGCCATTAAAGTTCTTGAGAATGAACCCCGAAACCGGCCCGCCAATCACACCCGAAAGCGCAATCGCAGTCATAAACCACGTCGTCATCCGCCCGCGCCGATGCGCCGGATACCAATAGGTCAGGTAAAGAATAATCCCAGGAAAGAAGCCGGCCTCGGCGAGCCCGAGCAAAAACCGCATCACATAAAACATCGTCGGCGTCGTGACGAACATCGTCAGCATCGAGATCACGCCCCACGACACCATGATCCGTGCGATCCACACTCGTGCGCCGACCTTATGCAAGATCACATTGCTGGGAATCTCGAAGATGAAATACCCGACGAAGAAAATCCCCGCGCCAAACCCGTACACCGCATCGCTCAAGCCGAGGTCGGTACTCATCCCGAGCTTCGCGAAGCCGACGTTCACGCGATCCAGATACGCGACGATATAGCAGAGCATCAGCAGCGGCGCGAGCCGCCACGTGACCTTGCGATAGGTCGCCTCTTCGAAAGTGGAGGGCGGCGCGCCTGCGCCGGGGTGCTGAAGCGGATTTGCTGGGCTGGCCATCGGGTGTCTCCTCTTTTCTTGTCGAATTGAAGTACCGTCATCGATCGATTCTATCCGCGCCGGATCATTTGCAGACGAATCGAGATTGGGGGAAAACACTAACTTCGTACTGATCGCGGCGCGAGCCGAGCAGGCGGCGCCGCGACCAGAAACACCTGCAAAAAGCACCGTTACACGCAGCGCCCGCCATCCACTTCGAGGCACACGCCGGTGATGAACTCCGCTTCATCGGAAGCCAGATACAGCGCCGCGTTCGCAATATCCTGCGGCGTCGAAAAGCGTCCGAGCGGAATGCCCGCCAGAAACTTCTGCCGGTTCTGCGGCGTGTCCTCGACGCCCATGAACTCGGAAAGCAGTGCGGTTTCGCCGATCACCGGATTCACGCAATTCACGCGAATCCGGTCCGGCCCGAGTTCGACCGCAAGCGACTTGCTCGCGACGATCACCGCGCCCTTGCTGCCGTTGTACCAAACGAGGCCCGGGCGCGGCCGCACACCCGCCGTCGATGCGATATTGATGAAGCTGCCGCCGCCTTGCTCGCGAAAATACGGCACGAACTCCTGCACACTCCAGTAAATGCTCTTCACGTTCACCGCATAGACGCGGTCGAACTCCGCCTCGGTCACTTCGAGCACCGGCTTGTTGCGATGGGTAGTGCCCGCGTTATTGACGACGATCTGCACGCTGCCGAAGTCCTCGAGCGCCGCTTCGCGCAGCGTGCGCCAGTCGTCGCGTTGCGCGACGTTGCCTGCCACCGCGATCGCCTTGCCGCCCGCCAACGCGATCTCGCTCGCGACGCGCTCCGCCGCCGGCCCGTTGAGATCGTTGACCACGACGTTCGCGCCTTCGCGCGCAAAGGTCTTCGCGATGCCTTCGCCGAAACCCGAACCGCCGCCCGTGACGATGGCCGTTTTACCTGTCAACCGCATAATGTCTCCGTTATTAGTGATGCAGCCGTGATGCACATGTAGATGTGATGGATCGAACGATGTTCAGCGATGCGTTCGCCGCGCGCCTCGCTAGCCGTGGCGGATCGCAATCGTTTTCAACACGGTGAAGCCATACAGCGCCTCGAAGCCTTTTTCGCGGCCATGTCCCGAATGCTTGACGCCGCCGAACGGCAACTCGACGCCGCCACCCGCCCCATAGTTGTTGATGAACACCTGGCCGGAGCGTACGCGTCGCGCGAGCCGCATCTGGCGCGCGCCGTCGCGTGTCCAGATCCCCGCGACGAGGCCGAACTGCGTGCCGTTCGCGAGCGCGAGCGCTTCGGCTTCGTCGCTGAACGGCATCGCGGCGAGCACCGGGCCGAACACTTCATCGCGCGCGAGCCGGTGGCTGGCGGGCACGTCGCGCAACAGCGTCGGCGCCTGATAGAAGCCGCTTTCCGGTGCTTCGGCGATCACTTCGCCTTGCGCGGCCATCGCGACGCCGTCGTGTTGCGCATCGGAGAGAAAGTCCCACACGCGTTGCTGCTGCTTCGCGTTGATTAGCGGCCCGCAGTCGAGGTCGGCTTGCGACGGTCCCACGCGCAGCGCGTGGAACGCACCGGAGAGCCGGTCGAGCAGCGGCTCGTAAATCGACTGCTCGATCAGCACGCGGCTGCCGGCCGAGCAGGTTTGACCGGCGTTCTGCACGATCGCGGAAATAAGTACGGGCAGCGCGGCGTCGAGATCGGCGTCGGCGAATACGATTTGCGGCGACTTGCCGCCCAGTTCGAGCGTGACTGGTACGTGGTTCTCGGCGGCCATCTGCGTGACCAGCTTGCCGGTTTCGGGCGAGCCGGTGAACGAGATGTGATCGATGCCCGGATGACGCGCGAGCGCGGCGCCCGCATCGTGTCCGTAGCCGGTTACGACGTTCAGCGCGCCGGCCGGCAAGCCGGCTTCGGCCGCGAGTTCGGCGACGCGCAGCACCGACAGGCACGCGTCCTCGGCCGGTTTGACCACGCACGCGTTGCCGGTCGCGAGCGCCGCGCCGACGCTGCGCCCGAAAATCTGCATCGGGTAATTCCACGGCACGATGTGGCCGGTCACGCCGTGCGGCTCGCGGATCGTCAGCACCGTATAGCCGGCTTGATAGGGGAGGGTTTCGCCGTGCAGCTTGTCGGCCGCGCCGGCGTAGAACTCGAAATAGCGGACGAGGGCGGCCGAGTCGGCACGCGCCTGTTTGAGGGGCTTTCCGGTGTCGCGCGCTTCGAGTTGCGCGAGTTCTTCCTGGCGCGCGGCGACCAGCATCGACAGCCGGTACAGAATGCGGCCGCGTTCGGCGGCGCTCAGCGCGCCCCATGGGCCTTCGAACGCGCGGCGTGCCGCGTGCACGGCCGCGTCGATATCGGCCGCGGTGCCGCGCGCAAGACTCGTGAACGGCTGGCCGTCCGACGGATCGAGTACGGCGATCGTCTCGCCACCAGAAGCGGCGCACCACTCGCCGCCGATGAAATGCCGGGCTTCTTCCATGCATGCTCCTTCAGTTGACGCGCAGCGGCAGGTCAACTGCGCGCTGTTCACAAACCGGGACAACAGGCAAAGCATTCAAACCACAACCAAAGCACTTTCAACTCAGGTCCGACGCACAAACGGGACACGCTGTTCGATTATCGCGCCGATCCCGGGCGGGATGCCACCCGGTGATTGGCTATAATGGCGCATTCCGCACCGTGCGGTGCGCTGCGCTACAAACCCGCGTGCCGTACGCCGCATTCCGACTTCCATCCAGTTCAGAGAGTGCTCATGAGCTTCAATCACGTTCCCGCAGGCAAAGACCTTCCGCAAGATTTCAACGTCATCATCGAAATCCCGGCGCAAAGCGATCCGGTGAAGTACGAAGCGGACAAGGATCTGGGTCTGCTCGTCGTCGACCGTTTCATCGGCACCGGCATGCGCTATCCGGCCAACTACGGCTTCATTCCGCAGACGCTGTCGGGCGACGGCGACCCGGTCGACGTGCTGGTGATCACCCCGTTCCCGCTGCTGGCAGGCTCGGTGGTCCGCGCCCGCGCGCTCGGCATGCTGCAAATGACTGACGAATCGGGCGTCGACGCGAAGCTGATCGCGGTCCCGCACGACAAGATCTGCCCGATGACGGCGGACCTGAAGTCGGTGGACGACGTTCCCGCTTACCTCAAGGACCAGATCAAGCACTTCTTCGAGCAGTACAAGGCGCTCGAGAAGGGCAAGTGGGTGAAGGTCGAAGGTTGGGCAGGCATCGATGCCGCTCACAAGGAAATCACCGACGGCGTCGCGAACTTCAAGAAGTAAGAGTCAGCGCGTCGCGGGCGAGCCCGCACCGCCTGTGCAGCATGCAGATGCGCACAATAAAAACCGCGTGAGTCCGCAAGGACCGCGCGGTTTTTTTTATGGGTTCGGGTGCATAACTGCAACGCATCGGCCGGATGCATCGAACGCATTTTTATATTTAGGTATTAACCCTTATCATTCGCCGCACAAGCTCGCACCCACTCACTCCTAATCTACGCACCGGATGATGAACCGCAGCAAGTCCCACTCGAACTCGCGCTGGTCGACCCGGCTACATTCGGTCGTCACCGCGATCTATCGCAAGCGACCGGTGTGGATGGTGTCGTTCGCGGCGAGCGAGGCGAATCTGTCGGAGGGCTTGCGGGCCGCGTGCGCATCGACGGCGATGCTCGCGCTCGGCAACCTGCTGCACGATCCGGTGTTCGCGTGGGCGGCGATCGGCGCGTTCTGGACCTGCCTTGCCGATGCGGCCGGTTCGAATCGCGCGCGTTTCATGTCGATGATGGGCTTCGCGTTGCTGTCCACGCTGTGCGGCGGCATCGCGTCGTTCGCGTCCGCGCAGAGCACCGCGTTCGCCGCGCTTGCGGTGCTCGCGTTCACGACGCTCGGCGCGTTCGGCCGCATCTGGGGCGCGGCCACCTCGCAGGTGACGATCCTCGCGGCGACCGCGTGCGTGGTGATGGTCGACCGGCCGATGCACGACGTGCGCTCCGGCCTCGCGTTTCTCGGCGTCTATCTGATCGGTTGTCTGTTCGCGATCGTGCTGAGTCTGACGGTATGGCGTATTCATCCGTTCGCCGCGAGCCGCACGTCGTTGCGCGCGGTGTATCTGCGTCTCGCCGATGTCGCATTCGATAGCGCGCGCCTCGTCGAACAACGCGCGGCGCCGCGCGAGTGGGCCACGCACGCCGCGCAGTTTCGCGCCGATGCGCGCGCGGCGATCGAACGTTCACGCGATGCGCTCGCCAACGTACCCGCGTCGAAAGCGGGCGGCGCGGCCGCGTACGACACGCTGCTCGGCTTGCTGACCGACGGCGAGGCTTTGTTCGCATACCTGATCGCGGTTTCCGGCGCGGCGGAGAAAGTGCCCGCGGAGCCACATCGTTCGCAACGCACCGCGCGTTTGCTGCGCGCGATCGGCCAAGTGCTCAGCGATATCGCCGCGGCGGCCGGCGACGCGCGGTGGGAGCGTCTCGCGGATTTGCAGGAACGTCTGCGCCGTTTCGCGCATCGGCTCGAAAGCGCGTTGCTCGAACCGGTGAAGCTGCAATCCGGTTTCGAGCTGGTCGATTTCGCGCCGCGCGAGGTGTACGCGGAACCGTGGAGCGCGTGCGTTACGCGTTACGCGACGCGCGCATGGTCGACGCTGAAGGCGAATCTGTCGTGGCAATCGGTCGGCTTGCGGCATGCGGCGCGCGTGGGCGTGACGACGACCGCGGGCTTTGTCGTGATTCAGGCGCTCGGTCTGCCGTTCGGCTACTGGGCGACGATGGCGACGCTGCTGATTTTGCAGCCGTCGATCGCGGCGACGTGGCCGCGCAGTATCGAGCGGGCGGCGGGCAGTATCGTCGGCGGCATGCTGGCGGCGGCGATCGGCTACGCGATTCATTCGCCGCTCGGCATTTCGCTCGCGGTATTTCCGCTGGTGATGGCGACGATGGCCTTGCGGCCGGTCAGCTATAGCCTGTTCGTGCTGTTCCTGACGCCGGCCTTCGTGCTGGTCGCCGACTTCGCGACGCCGGGCGCCAACGAATTCTCGTTCGCGCTCACGCGGCTCGGCAACAACGTGCTCGGCTGCGTGCTCGCGTTAGTCGCTACATTCGTTCTATGGCCGACGCGCGAAAAGCTCGATCTGCGCATCTATCTCGGCAACGCGGTGCGCGCGAATCTCGCGTATCTGCGTGCATCGCTCGACGCGCCCCGGCACGATAGCAAGGAGATCGAACAGTTGCGGCGCGCGGCGGGGCTCACCAGCAACAACGCGGAAGAAGCGCTCGGCCGCGTGCGGCTGGAAAAGCTCGAAGACTCGATGGCCGATACGGTGACGCTGACGGTGCTGAGCCTGTTGCGCAGAATGGCCGGGACCGCGACGCAGTTGCGGCTCACCGCGAACCGGCGCGATATGCATTCGGAACTCGACGCATGGGTCGCGGCGATGAGCGAGGCGATCGAGGCCGCGTTGAACCGGACCCTGGTGCCGATGCGGCTGGAGTTGCCGGCGCGCGAACAGTTGACGTCGCTGGAAGCGGATGTGGTTGGGGAACTGGCGCGGATGCATCGGCTGTTGACGGAACGGATGCGCGAGGCGCGGGGTTAAAGCGACGCGGGTGGGCCAGCCCGATGATGCTCAGTCATGCGACGCAATGCACCGCACCGCGTTAAACCCGCGTCTTACTCATGCAGCCGGTTCATCGCCGTCTTCGGCGTCAGCTTCAACGTCGGCTTCGAGCGCAGCCACCACCGGCAGCACCGACTCCAACGAAAACACTCCCGCAGCCAACGCCCACTTATCGGCCGGCGTGAGCCGCTTGACCCAGTACTCGGCCTTCGACGCGCTCGACCGGTCCGCCAGCTCGAACGACGCCAACACTCGCAGCGGTTTGCGCGAACGCGTGTAACGCGCGCCGGTGCCGCTCACGTGTTTATCGAAACGCGCGGCGACGTCGGTCGCAATGCCGGTATAGACGCTGCCGTCCGAACATTCGAGCAGATAAAGAAACCACGCCATAACCGCGCTGCTAGCCTTTGAACGGATTGTGTTCGCGCAGCTCGTCCACGTAGGCGTGGATGCTGTTCTTTTCGTTGTCGAGGAAATGGCCGACCGCATCGGCGAAGGCCGGATGCGCGAGCCAGTGCGTCGAGCGCGTGACAGTGGGCAGAAAACCGCGCGCCATCTTGTGCTCGCCTTGCGCGCCGCCTTCGAATGCGCCGAGCTTTTCCTCGATGCAGAATTCGAGCGGCTGATAGTAAGCGGTTTCGAAGTGCAGACACGGCACGTGTTCGAGCGCGCCCCAGTAGCGGCCATATAGCGTGCCGCCGGTTTTCTCGTCGCGCTGATAGACGACGAGTGAACTCGCGATCGGCTTGCCCTCGTATTCGGCGATCACGAGCAGCAGGTTCTCCGGCATCGACGCGCCGATCATCCGGAAAAAATCGAGGTTCAGATACGGACTCGAAAAATGCTCGCGATAAGTCTGCCGATAACACTTGCTGAAAAAGCGCCATTCGGCGTCGGTGATGTCTTCGCCGCGAATGCGCCGCATCGTAATGCCGGCGTCGTGAACCTTGCGACGCTCGGCGCGAATGTTCTTGCGCTTCTTCTGTTCGAGCGTCGATAGAAAGTCGTCGAAGTTCCGATAGCCGTCGTTGAGCCAGTGAAACTGCACGCCTTCGCGCTGCATCATGCCGATGTCGGTCAGCGCTTCGGCTTCCGTTTGAGTCGGAAACAGCACGTGCAGCGACGACACGTCGGCCTGCTCGGCGAACGCCATCAACGTGGCCGCGAGATGGCGCACTGCATGTTCGTCGGTCGACAATAAACGATTGCCCTGCACCGGCGTAAACGGCACCGCGCACAGCAGCTTCGGATAGTAGGGCAGGCCGTTGCGCTTATATGCGTCGGCCCACGCCCAGTCGAACACGTACTCGCCGTACGAGTGCCCTTTCAGGTAGACGGGCGCGGCCGCCGCGAGCTTGCCGGTGCGCGCGTCGGTCAGCGTGACGAACTGCGTCGCCCAGCCGGTGTCGGGGACCGCGCACTGGGTGGCGGCGAGCGCGCTCAGAAACTCGTGGCGCAAAAACGGCGTCGGCTGCGGCTGCGCGGCGAGCAGCGCGTTCCACTCGGCGGCGTCCACCTCGGACGGCGAGGCCAGAATGCCCGTGCGATAATCGATACGTTGCTGGTTCAATCTGAATGACTGTTTGCAATGAACGACGCGGCTATCAACAACATGTGGCCGCGTCATTCGTTAAGTTCGTTTATCCGGTTTGTCCAATTCCGTCGCCATCCCAGCCGCGGTATCCGCGAGCCGTCGAGGCTTGCCTGTCGATCCTGCCATGAAGACCCGAATCGCTCTTGCTCAAATCAATGTCACCGTCGGCGATTTCGCCGGCAACGTCGCGAAGATCGTCGCCGCCGCGCGTGCCGCGCACAACGACGGTGCGAAGCTGCTGATCGCACCCGAACTCGCGCTGTCGGGTTATCCGCCCGAAGATCTGCTGCTGCGTCCCGCGTTCTATACCGCCAGCGCCGCGGCGCTCGCCGATCTCGCCGCGCAGTTAAAGCCGTTCAGCGGGCTGCATGTGATCGTCGGTCATCCGCTGCGCGATGGCTCGGACAAGTTCGCGCACGCGTCGGCGAACGGCAATGGTAATGCAAACGCGCCGATCGAGCGCGGCGTGCCGCCGGTCGATACGTTCAACGCGGCGTCGCTGATCGTCGATGGCGAAGTGAAGGGCACCTATCGCAAGCAGGATCTGCCCAATACCGAAGTGTTCGACGAGAAGCGCTACTTCGCGGCGGACCCGCAGCCGTTCGTGTTCGAACTCGACGGCATCAAGTACGGCGTGGTGATCTGCGAGGACGCATGGCATGCATCGGCCGCGCAGATGGCGAAGGCGGCCGGCGCGCAGGTGCTGCTGATTCCGAACGGCTCGCCGTATCACCTGAACAAGGAAGCGGTGCGTTTCGACATCCTGCGCGCGCGGATTCGCGAGACCGGCATTCCGATGGTCTACGTGAACATGGTCGGCGGCCAGGACGAACTGGTGTTCGACGGCGGCTCGTTCGTGCTCGACGCGCAGGGCGAACTGGTCGCAAAGCTCGCGCAGTTCGAGGAAGCCACGGCGATCGTCGAGTTCGACAACGGTACGCCGCTGGCGGCCGCGATCGCGCCGGAGCAGTCGATCGAAGCGCAGGTGTACGCGGCGCTCGTGATGGGCGTGCGCGACTACATCGGCAAGAACGGTTTCCCCGGCGCGTTGATCGGTTTGTCGGGCGGCGTCGATTCGGCGCTGGTGTTGGCCGTCGCTTGCGATGCGCTCGGCGCCGACAAAGTCCGCGCGGTGATGATGCCGTCGCGCTACACCGCCGATATCTCCACCACCGACGCCGCCGAGATGGCGCGCCGCGTCGGCGTGCGCTACGACGAAATCGCGATCGCGCCGATGTTCGACGCGTTCCGCGGTTCGCTCGCCGCGGAGTTCGCGGGCCGCGCGGAAGACGCGACCGAAGAGAACATCCAGGCGCGTATTCGCGGCACGCTGCTGATGGCGCTGTCGAACAAGTTCGGCTCGATCGTGCTGACCACCGGCAACAAGAGCGAGATGGCGGTCGGCTACTGCACGCTGTACGGCGATATGGCCGGCGGCTTCGCGGTGATCAAGGACATCGCTAAAACACTCGTGTACCGGCTGTGCCACTATCGCAACGCAGCCACCACGTTCGCGACACGCGACCCGATCCCCGAGCGGATTCTGACGCGCGCGCCGTCGGCGGAGTTGCGCGAGAACCAGACCGATCAGGACAGCCTGCCCGAATACGACGTGCTCGACGCGATCATGCGCATGTACATGGAAGAGGACCGCTCGCTCGCGGAAATCATCGCGGCCGGCTACGCGGTCGACGACGTGAAGCGCGTCACGCGGCTGATCAAGATCAACGAGTACAAGCGCCGCCAGGCGCCGATCGGCATTCGCGTCACGCATCGCGCGTTCGGCCGCGACTGGCGTTATCCGATCACGTCGCGCTATACCGAGCCGGTGGAGTGAGACAGGGCGGCGAAACAGGTGCCGCCATGCGCCGCGTGATGCATTCGATTCACGCGGCGCCGCTTCGAGCCGCAACCCGCAAGTCCGCCTGGTTGCCGCAATGCAGCCAGTGCGGCGTAGAATAAAAATCATCAAATTTCCCTTTCACTCTCCCCAATCACGAGACGAGGTTCGCCATGAAGCGCATCACCGCAGTCATCAAACCGTTCAAACTCGACGAAGTGCGCGAGGCGCTCGCGGAAGTCGGCCTCACCGGCCTGACCGTAACCGAAGTCAAAGGCTTCGGCCGCCAGAAAGGGCATACCGAGCTCTATCGTGGTGCGGAATACGTGGTCGACTTTCTGCCGAAGGTGAAGATCGAAGTGGTGGTCGCGGACAATCAATGCGATCAGGTGATCGACGCGATCATCGGCGCGGCGCGCACCGGCAAGATCGGCGACGGCAAGATTTTCGTCGCGGACGTCGAGCGCGTGATCCGGATTCGCACCGGCGAAGAGAACGAAGCCGCGGTCTAAGCGGATCGACAAAGGGCGGCGCACCGCAACGGTGCGCGACATGCATCACGTCGTTGCACGCCCAATAAAAAACGGTGCAATACCCTTGCGGATATTGCACCGATACGCGCCTCTCGCAGCAGCGTGAAAAAGATTCTCTTGGAGAATTCAGTATTACACCCCGAGGGTCACGCCCTCGGGGCACACCCCCTTAGAACGAGTGCTGGATACCAGCGTACACGCCGGTTTGCTGACGGCCTTGCAGCGGGTTGTCCGTTGCGACGCCGTTGCCGGCGTTGTTCGCGTTCAGACCGAAGTTCGCGGCACGGCTGTTACGCACGGTCGCTGCCTGCAGGTCGAGCAGCGTGCGCTTCGACAGGTTGTACGAACCGCCAACCGTGTAGATCGTCGCATTGCCCGCGCCGTTGTTGCCGTTCACGTGGTAGACCGCCGCGATCAGTGCGGCAGCCGGCGTTGCCTGCCACGTCACGCCGCCCCATTCATGATCGAGCGTGGTCGGCTGACCGTAGACCACACCGTTCGCGCCTGCCGAACGGACTGCCTGGTAAGCCGCCTGAATCTTGAACTGGCCGAGGAACACGTTCACGAGAGCCGAGTACTCGCGCGATGCCGAGAACACGCCGTTGCCGGTGTTGCTCGAATTGACGCCGCCGTTGGCGACATTGCCGCCCCACAGGCCGCCATTCCCCGGGTTGCGGATTTCGTCGTACAGGCCGCGGATCTGGAACAGCGAGTTCGTGTAGGTGATCTGCGCGCCGGCTTCGCGACCTTGGCCGTTCGGGTTGTTGCCGTTCCAGTTCGTCGCGTTCGACAGTGCGTACTGACCGTAGAAGTCGAAGCCGGCGATCTTCGGCGACTGGTACGCGAAGTTGTTGCTCGACTGCGGCCAGTTGCGGCCACGCACGAGCGATGCCGACGACCACGACGATTGACCGAACGGGTCGAAGTCCCACACGCCGTTCGAGATGAACAGCATGCGGCCCATCGTGAACGTACCGTACTGATCGTTCGACAGACCGACCGTTGCCCAACGATTGAAGAGACCGCCGTTGCTCGGGCCTTGGCCCGTCATCGTGTTGAACGAGCCTTCCAACTGGAACAGCACCTTGTTGCCGGCGCCGATGTCTTCGACACCCTTCAAGCCCCACAGGCTGGTGCCCCAGTCGCCGCTTTCAGCCTTCCAGCGGTTGCCCGAGTTGGTGGCCGAGCCGACAGCGTTCGGGTTGGTCGGCACGCCCGACATGTACTCGATGCCTGCGTCCAAACGACCGTACAGCGTCACGCTGCTTTGAGCGTGTGCAACAACGCCGGCCGACATCAGCGCAGCGGCGAGCAATGCTTTCTTCATCTTCTCCTCCATACCCTGTCAAAAAGTGAAACCCAGTACTGCGAGTGGTGTTCGGACGCGATCTGCACCGAACAGAAATCGGTACCTAGGGAGAGTTGGCGGGTGGATAGGGTCTCCTGCCGTGACGCGTAGCGTTGCGCTTTCCCCGCGTCTTGCCGATCCCTCGCCGACCGGTTCTCCTCGTTGCTCTGAAGTGAAACTACTTTTAATCAACTTTGTTTTGCTACTTTGGTTACCAATTTATCAAAAATAACTTTAACTGGGAGAAGAAATTGGTAGCCCTTCCACTCGGTGTCGCCAAATTGCAATACCAATGTGCGCCGAGGCTCGCCGCGACCTCGTGGAAAATCGCGCAATGCCTTGACAGACAAAGGTTTCAGGCCTTGGAAGGGGTCGTATTAAGGATTGCCACTATTGACGAGTCAAAAGCGGCGAGTTAGGGCGGAGAGCGACGTGAAAAGCCCGCCTGGAGGGGGCTTTGAGGCAGCTTTGGCGCATGTAGCGAGCGCGGGGGAGAGGCGGCGGGGCAATAAAAAAGGCGCCCGTAAGCGCCTTGTAAAACTACATTGACTACATTTTCGACGCGCTCAAATATTAACTGACCGCGCGGTAATTTTATTATTTGAGACTGCCCGACAAAAACTGCTTCAGGCGTTCGCTTCTGGTATTGCGAAATACTTCGTCGGGATGGCCTTCTTCCTCGACCCGCCCCTGGTGCAGGAACATCACATGGTTCGACACGTTGCGCGCAAAACCCATTTCGTGGGTGACGACGATCATCGTGCGGCCTTCTTCGGCGAGCTTTTGCATCACCTTCAGCACTTCACCGACGAGTTCCGGGTCGAGCGCGGAAGTCGGTTCGTCGAACAGCATCACGTCCGGATGCATCGCCAGTGCCCGGGCAATCGCGACACGTTGCTGCTGGCCGCCCGACAGATGCGACGGATACTGCTTTTCGAGGCGCGGCGCGAGACCGACTTTCTCCAGGAATTCGCGCGCGCGGTCTTCCGCTTCCTTGCGCTTCAGGCCGAGCACGTGAACCGGCGCCTCGATGATGTTTTCGAGCACCGTCATGTGCGACCACAAATTGAAGTGCTGAAACACCATCGCGAGCTTGGTGCGCACGCGCTGCAGCTGCTTCGGGTCCGACACGCGCAGCGCGCCGTCCTTCGCAGTTTGCGTACGCACTTGCTCGCCGTCGACGAAAATGCGCCCGGCGTTCGGCTGTTCGAGAAAGTTGATGCAGCGGAGCATCGTGCTCTTGCCCGAGCCGGACGAACCGATCACGCTGATCACGTCGCCGGCGTTGGCCTTCAGCGACACGCCCTTGAGGACTTCGTTGTCGCCGTACTTTTTATGAAGGTCGTCGACGACGAGCTTCTGCTTCATGGAATTCATCACGATCCTTGATCGGCTGGCACGCCCGCGAGGCGTGTGGTCCGGGTTACTTGCCTTGCGGTCGCAGATAAGCGAGCCAGCGACGCTCGGCGCGGCGGAACAGCCACACCAGCGCAAAAGAAATGCACAGATACAGCAGCGCGGCGATGCCGAACGCGTTGAACGACTGATAGGTGGCCGAGTTCACGTCGCGCGCGATCTTCAGGATGTCCGGCACGGTGGCCGTGAACGCGACCGTGGTCGCGTGCAGCATCAGGATCACTTCGTTGCTGTAGTAAGGCAGTGCGCGGCGCAGCGCCGACGGCAGAATCACGCGCCGGTACAGCGTGAACGACGACATCCCGTACGCGCGCGCCGCTTCGATCTCGCCGTACGGCGTCGCCTTGATCGCGCCGGCGAAAATCTCGGTGGTGTACGCGCAGGTATTGAGCGTGAACGCGAGCAGCGTGCAGTGCATGCCGTCGCGGAAGAACGCATTGGTCAGCTCGTTGTTGCGGATGATCTCGAGGCTGTAGAGACCGGTGTAGCACAGCAGCAGCTGCACGTAGAGCGGGGTGCCGCGGAAGATATACGTATAGAGCCACACGAGCCGCGACAGCCATTTCTTCTTCGACACCCGCGCGACCGCGAGCGGTACCGACAGACAGAAGCCCAGGCCGATCGACACCACCAGCAGCCACATCGTGATCGCGACGCCGGTGAAGCGATAGCCGTCGGTGAACAGATAGTTGCGCCAGTACTGCTGAATGATCTCAATCATAGATCCGCCTTTCGCACGCCGGTCGAATAACGCTTTTCGAGGTACATCAGCACGAAGTTCGACACTGTGGTGATGACGAGATAGATCGCGCCGGCGAGCAGCGTGAAGAAGAAGAACCGCAGCGTGCCCTTGCCGGCATCCTGCGAGGCCTTGACGACGTCGGCCAGACCGATGATCGACACCAGCGCGGTCGCCTTCACCATCACCTGCCAGTTATTGCCGATGCCGGGCAGCGCGAAGCGCATCATCTGCGGGAACATGATGCGCGTGAACACCTGCCAGTTGCTCATCCCGTAGGCGGCGCCCGCTTCGAGCTGGCCGCGCGGCACCGCGAGGAACGCGCCGCGGAAGGTTTCGGTGAAGTACGCGCCGTAGATGAAGCCGAGCACCGCGACGCCGGCCACGAACGGATCGATGTCGATCTGATCCCAGCCGAGCGCGTCGGTCAGGTTGTTCAGCCAGATCTGGATGCTGTAGAACAGCAGCAGCATCAGCACCAGGTCGGGCACGCCGCGCACGAGGGTCGTGTAGACAGTGCCGACGCCGTTGGAGACGCGGTTTTTCGACAGTTTCGCCGCCGCGCCGAGCAGGCCCAGCACGAAGGCGAGCACCAGCGACAGCACCGCCAGCTTGACGGTTGCCCAGGTGCCGCTGAGAAGCAGCGGGCCGTAGCCTTGAAGGAACATAGGTAGTCCTTGACGATGCGCTGTTCACGCACCGCGAAAGACGCGGCCCGTGTTGCGCCGCGTTTAGCCGCGAGCGTTCGGCTCGCGGTGCCTGGCGGCGCACAGCATGCCGCTGTGCAAATCATCGCCGCGGGAACGTTGCCGGTCCCGCAGCGCGCGTTTGGACTTTCGTCTCGTGGACTGTGGTCTCGAATTATTGTGAATCTACTGCCGGGTGCTGCGACTGCCACTATCACTGCTGCTTGCGCCGGTTTGCGCCGGCGCGGTGTTGCCTGGCTTACTGGGTCCTGGTCTGGCGTTCAGGATAGATGTCGACGTCGAAGTACTGCTTCTCGAGCTTCCTGAACGTACCGTCCTGATGAACCTCGGCGAGCGCGCGGTTGAACATCGCCTTCAGATCGGTATCGCTCTTGCGCAGGCCGATCGCGGTGCCTTCGCCGATCGTCTTCGGATCCTGCACGGCCGGCCCCGCCCACGCGAAGCCCTTGCCGCGCGGAGTCCGCAGGAAGCCGGCGTCGGCCTGCAACTGATCCTGCAGCGCGGCGTCGAGGCGCCCCGATGCGAGATCCGCATACACCTGATCCTGATTCTGATAGGACACGATGGTCACGCCTTTGGGCTCCCACCAGACCTTTGCGTACTGTTCCTGGGTCGAACCCTGCTCAACGCCGACGCGCTTGCCTTTCAGCGATTCGGCGGTGGGCAGCAGCGGCGAGCCGGCCTTCGCGATCATGCGCGCGGGCGCGTCGAACAGCTTGTCGGAGAAGTCGATCTGTTCGCGGCGCTTGTCGGTGACGGTCAGGGAGGAGATGATCGCGTCGAATTTCTTGCCCTTCAACGCCGGAATGATGCCGTCGAGATCCGACTCGATCCATACGCACTTGACGTTCATCTTCGCGCACAGCGCGCGGGTCAGATCGGCGTCGAAGCCGACGATCTCGCCGCTCGGCGCTTTCGACTCGAACGGCGGGTAACTGGCGTCGACTCCGATGCGCACGGTTTTCCATTCTTTCGCCATCGCGCCGGTGGCCATGACGGCCAAAGCCACGCACAGTGCGAACTTCTTCATGATTCTCCTGGATCAAACTGATCGTCGTGATGCTTCGACTCGACGAGGGCCGGCCGGGGGCCGACGGTCGCTATTCTAGGCGGTCAAAATTGCCGCGCGGCGGGGATGTCGCCGCACGCCGGGCACTAGCTGATTCGATGCGGCATGCGCGGCTGGCGCGCTGCGGGAACGCGTGCCGCGCGGACTCGCGAAGCGCCGCGTGCCGGTTCAGACCGGTCCGGCGAAGCTTGCCGACATTTCATGCCCAGCACGCATATCCGTCCGGTCGGACAGGCATGCGCGTTGAAAAGCGCGGTATTTTACCCGAACGACGCCAAGCCGCCAGTGCGGCGCGGCAGCCGGCGACAAGTCGCCGCCGCGGGCGTTGTGCGGGCGCGACGCCGGGGCGGTTTTGCGGTCGGCGCCGGGGGGCGGGCGGCGGAGGCAGCGGGGGCTGCGCACCGGGTGCCGGAGATGGCCTCGTGCGATTGGATGCACCGCTGGAACGGTCCGGTGCGGGCGCGCCGATTGTTAAGTCGCCGCGCAGCCCCTACATTCCCGGCATCGCTTTGTTTACTTACCCGGAGACTTTCCATGATCGAGATTCGCCGTTCCGAAGAACGCGGCCATGCCAACCACGGCTGGCTCGACTCGTATCACAGCTTCTCGTTTGCCGATTACCGCGACCCCCAGCACGTGCATTTCGGTCCGCTGCGCGTGATCAACGAAGACCGCATCGCCGGCGGCCAGGGCTTCGGCGCGCACGGCCATCGCGATATGGAGATCGTCACGTATGTGCTCGAAGGCGCGCTCGCGCACCGCGACAGCATGGGCAACGGCTCGACAATCCGTCCCGGCGACGTGCAGCGGATGAGCGCCGGCACCGGCGTGCAGCACAGCGAATTCAACGCATCGGCCGACGAGCCCGCGCATCTGTTGCAGATCTGGGTGATTCCGCAGCGCGCGGGCGATCAGCCCGGCTACGAGGAAAAGCGTTTCGACGCCGACAGCAAGCGCGGTCGCCTGCGCGTGGTCGCGGCGCCCGACGGCCGCGACGGCGCGGTGACGATCCACGCGGACGCATCGATCTACGCGGGGCTGTTCGACGGCGCGGAACGCGCGACCTTTGCGGTGCCGGCCGGGCGCCTCGTCTATGTGCACGTTGCGCGCGGCGCGGTGAGCGTGAACGGTACGGCGCTGAAGGCGGGCGACGCGGCCAAGCTCAGCGACGTCGATACGGTGACGCTGGAGAACGGCGAGAACGCGGAAGTGCTGCTGTTCGATCTCGGCCAGTTGAACGGCTGATGCGCGATGCGCCGCCGTGCGCGGCGCGAGGATTCAAACCCCGGTCCAGCCGAGAACGCCTGACCGGCTGAGCGCCAAATGCGAAACGCCACGGAAAACTTCTTCCGTGGCGTTTTTTGTCCGCAAGACGGCCTCCCTGGTCCGCCCTGCAGCGCAGCGCGCTTACTGTTTGGCAGCCGGTGCGGGCGCCGCGGCCGGAGCCGACGCCGCGTCTTTACGATGCTCGAAGCGCTCGCGCATCTTCTCGTGACGCTCTTCCATCCGCGCGAAGCGCTTCTTCAGCGCGGTGCTGACGGTGGTCTTCTGCTGGTCGTTCAGGCCGTTGTAGAACTTCAGCCACGCGTCGGTGGTTTGCTGACGCAGTTGCGCATCCTTCTGTTCGATCTGCTGGTGGCCGGCGGCCATCGCGTTCAGGTCGAGGATCGGCTGTTGCTGCGCGGCCTTGAACTGGCTGCGGGCCTGCTCATGGTTCGCGCGCATCGCCGCGTGGTTCTGCTTCATCGTCTCGAGCGCGCCTTGCCACAGCTTTTCCTGATCCGCGTTCAGCTTCAACTGGTCGTGCAGTTGCGTCAGGTCCTTCATGAAGTGGCCGTGCCAGCCGCCGGGGCCGCCAGGGCCGCCGCGTGCCTGGTCGGCCGGCTGTGCGGCATAAGCGGCGCCCGCGCCGATGGCGAGAGCGGTGGCGGCAACGGCGAGAACGCGCGAGATGTTTTTGGTGGACATATAAGGCTCCTTGTAATGGAATAGCCGACGGTGCAACCGGTCAATGGACTCGCCTGCATTCGGTAAGGCACAGCGTAGAGAACCGTGCCGGCCGCTGTGTTACGCGGCTGGATGCGGCTATTACCGCCGATTACGCGCGGCTTTCACCGTAACACCCGGTAACCCTTGACGCGGTTCTGAAAACGAAACTCCAAACTGTCGAGCGTTAAACTTCCTCACATGGCTACTCAAATACTTGTCGTCGACGACGACGTCGAACTGCGCGATCTGTTGCGCGACTATCTCGCCCGTCAGGGCATCGAAGTGTCGGTGCTGCACGATGCCGGCTCGCTCGAGCGCCGGCTCGAACGCGAGCGCCCGGACCTGATCGTGCTGGACCTGATGATGCCGGGCGTCGACGGGCTCACCGCGTTGCGCAAGCTGCGCGCATCCGGCGACGACATCCCCGTGATCATGCTGACCGCGCGCGCGGACGACGTCGACCGCATCGTCGGCCTCGAGCTCGGCGCGGACGATTACCTCGGCAAGCCGTTCAACCCGCGCGAACTGCTCGCGCGCGTGCAGGCGGTGCTCAGGCGGCGTCGCACGATGCCGTCGGCGGCCGCGCCGGAGCAGCGCGAGCCGTTCAGCTTCGGCCGCTTCACGCTGGACTTCCAGTCGCGCACGCTGCATCTCGAAGACAAGCCGCTCACGCTGTCGGGCAGCGAATTCGCGCTGCTGAAGATCTTCGTCAATCACCCGATGCGCACGCTGACCCGCGAGCGCTTATTGGAACTGCTGCACGGTCCCGAGTACGACGGCACCGACCGCGGCATCGACGTGCAGGTATGGCGCCTGCGCCGCATTCTCGAAACCGATCCGTCCACTCCGCGCTTCATCCAGACGGTGCGTGGCCGCGGTTACGTGTTCGTGCCGGACGGCGAGCAAAATGCGCCGGCCCATTGATTCGCTGTTCGGGCGGCTCGCGCTGCTCGTCGTCGCGGTGCTGATGCTGTCGCATTTCGCGTGGTACGCGCTGATGCGGCTCGAACGCTCGCAACTGCAAACGCGTTACGCGGTCGAGGAGGCCACCTTCCTCGTCGACGCGGTGCGCCAGCACGTCGCCCGCACACCGGATCAACCGTTGCCCTCGCGCGTCAAGCTGGTCGACCCGGCCAGCTCCGACGTGCCGGCGGTCAGGGAAGCGCCGTCGGCGCCGCTCGAACGCTTTATCGAAGACGTGCGCGAGCGCATGCCGGCCGGCACCCAGGTGCGCGTCGGCCCGCCCGGCGGCCCGCCCACGCTGTGGGTGCGCGCGGCGACGGACCAGAACTGGATCGTGGTGCCGGTGCAGCCGCTGCGGGTGCCGCGCTCGCTGGACCGCACGGTGTTGTGGCTCGCGATCATCTTTTCTTTCGCGGTAATGGCGGCGCTGTTCGCCGCGTGGGCGCTGCAGCAGCCGTTGCGCTCGCTCGCCCAGGCGGTCACGCGCTTCGGCCGCGGTCTGCCGGTGCCGCCGGTGCCGGAGCGCGGCCCGCGCGAATTGCGCCAGCTCACGCATGGTTTCAATCAGATGGTGCAGGAAGTCGCGCGGACCGAGAACGATCGCGCGGTGATGCTGGCGGGCGTCGCGCACGATCTGAAAACGCCGCTCGCGCGGCTGCGGCTGCGCGCCGAAATGATGGACGACGCGAAGACGCGCGACGGCGTGGTGCGCGACGTCGATTCGATGACGCATATCGTCGAGCAGTTTCTGGTGTTCGCGCACGACGGCGCCGATCGCAGCGAGCCGGTCGAAGTGGATGCGCAGTGCGAACGCGTGGTGCGCAGCTATCGGGCGGTCTCCGCCGGTGCGCCTACCGTGCGGACCGAACTCAATGCGGGGCCGTCGTTCCTGCTGCCGGCGGCGACGCTCGACCGGATCCTGTCGAACCTGCTCGACAACGCGCACGCCTATGGCGCGCCGCCGGTGGTCGTCGCCACCGCGCGTACGCCGCAGGGCTTCACGCTGTCGATCAGCGACAACGGCAGCGGCATCGCTGCCCAGGATCTGATCAACGCGAGCCGGCCGTTCGTGCGGCTCGATCCGGCGCGCGGCGGCAACGGCCATAGCGGCCTGGGTCTGGCGATCGTCGAGCGGCTGGTGCGGCGCGCGGGCGGCGAGTGGCAGATCGGCAACCACGGCGGCCGCGGTTTGCGAGTGCTGATGAGCTTTCCGTTCGAGGTGTTGCCGCGCGAGACGGCGGCTTCGGAACCGGCGTGGTAGAAGTGCGGCGCAGCAGCCGGGCAGGGTGAGGCGGTGGGAGGAAGCATCGCGATGCGGGCGCCGGGCGCCGGCATCGCGGGTCGGCACGGTGGCCGCGCGTTAGTGCATCAGTGCATCAATGCATCAGTTCGAGAACAGCGTATTCAACGCGTTGGCCGTCTCGCTATCCACGGTATTCCACGTGACCGTGTCCGCCTCGAAGATGTAATGCGTCGTGTACTTGCCGAGGCGCGCGAGTATTTCCTCCTGAATCAATTCCGGTGCGACTTCCAGTTTCAGATACCAGGCGGTGGATGACAGCCGCGTCTGGAACGCGCCGTATTCGGCTAGCAGATGGTCGAATGCATCAGCGTCCTGATCGCGACAGACGATCACCAGATTTCCCTTCATGCGAGTCTCCCGTTAGAGCAGTAGCGACAATCGAATGTCAGGTTCGATGATACCTGCTTGGTCGCGGGAGGCTCGGTGCGGCGGGCAGCGACTCATGTGCGCGTGCTGCGCGCATTCACCCTCTATTCACCACGCGCTCACCACGCATTTACCGCGGTGCGCGTCGGCGGCGCGGTGTCGTCGGGCGGCAGCGCTTCGGTGCGATCGCGCCCACCGGTCTTGGCCGCGTACAGCGCGGTGTCGGCGCGGCTCATGAGGCGCTCGGGCAGATCGTCGGGCGACAGCTCGGTGATGCCGATGCTCACGCTCAAGCCCGCCGAGGCGGGCAGCTTCGGCGATGGCACTGCCTTCAGGCGCAGCCGCAAACGCTCGACCACGTCGCGCCCGCTCGCGAGATCGGTGGCCGGCAGCAGCAGCCCGAACTCCTCGCCGCCGAGCCGGCCGATCGCGTCCGAGCTGCGCAGCTCCGCGCGGCACGTGTCGACGAAATGCTCGAGCGCGCGGTCGCCGGATGCATGGCCGAAGCGGTCGTTGATCTGCTTGAAGTGGTCGAGGTCGGCGATCGCCATGCACAGCGGCTCGTCGTTCGCCCGCGCGCGCTCGATCTCGCGCCGCAGCAGGTCGAGGAAATAGCGCCGCGACAGCGCGCCGGTCAGTGCGTCGTGCCGTGCCTCCGCCGACAGCAGCGTATTGGCCGACTGCAATTGCTCGGCGAGATCGCGGGTGGCCCGGTGGTGACGCCGCTCGCGCACATAGGACACGGTGATCACCCACGCGAGCGCGACGGTGCCGGCCAACGTCAGAAATACCAGCAGATGATCGCGCTTGTGATTGCGCAGCAGCTCGGGCCATGCGGCGAGCGGATCGACCAGATGCGCGGACAGCCCGGAGTTCAGACCGCTGCGGGACTGATAGAGCGCCGGCGCCGGTTGCCGCGACATCCCGAACAGCTGCCCGGCGACCGCCGCGGGCACCCACGGCGCTCTCTCGCGCAGCTCGGTGTCCGCGCGGATCAGCATGTCGGGAAAGGTCTCGCGGCGGTAGACGAGGCGGCGCTCGGCGGCGGTCATCTGGGTGACGCGCGTGTTCGGCAGTGCATGGCCTTCGAGTTCGCTGTTGTGCGCCATGATGATCACGCCGTTGTCGTCGGCGACGAAGGTCCCCGCGTGGGCGACCCAGTGGCGCAGCCGCGCGATGCCGACCTTGGCGACCACCGCGCCGACCAGCAGGCCGTCCGCATAGACCGGCGCGGCGATGAAGATGCCCGGCTCGCCGCTCGCGCGACCCACCCCGTACGCTTCCGCGAATGCGCCGAGCAGCGCGTTGGTCAGGTAGCCGCGCGCGCGCATGTCGACGCCGACGAACGATTGCTGCGCGCCGTCCGGGTTATCGATCGTGCTGCTAGAGGCGACGCAGATACCGTTCGCGTTGACGATCCAGATCTGGTCGAGTCCGGAGAAGCCCTGCGCATCGTGGAGGAACTTGCTGACCGCGGCCATCCGCGGGTTCTTCAGCAACGCGGCGCGCAGCGCGGGTTCCGCCGTCTCGCTGTTCGCGGCATAATTCTGCGCTTGCACCAGGGCGCGCTGGACGACGTCCATTTCGGCCATGGTTGCGGGGATGGCGCGAGACATCGCGAGGTCGCTGGCGATCACTTCAGCCATGTTGTCGACGATCGACATGGACATTTGCCGCTGGGTACGCAGCGCCGCGTCCAGCTCTTGCTGTACCATCCGGTCCGCGACCATGCCGGCCACGAACCAGCAAACCAGTACGATCAGCGCGAAGCTGACCGGTCCGGCTACCTGGCGCAAGGTTGTCCTGTTCATCGACCCTCTGTTCCGTCTGGCTGTGACATGCAACTTGCTCAATCGTGGCAGCGCGCTCGCGCTGTGTCGGTTCCCGCGGCGGTCATTGCGCCGGCCGCGGTTCCGGCCCGTCGCAAGCAGCGGCCGCCCCGTCGCCGCCGCGGCCCCGGATGAGCCGTTTCTAAACAGGTACGTCGACTCCTGATTTTAACCGTCATGGGGCACGACGCCACGCTTATTGCTAGGGATGCCGCCTGCATAGCGCAGGCCGATCAGGTTGTTAACGGCTGTCGCGGCGGTTTCTTGATGGTCTGGCGGTGCTCCGGCAGCGCCTCGCCGGCAACCCTCGCCGCGCGGTGCCGCTCGCGCGCGGGGCTCGCATGTGGCGCGCATGTGGCTTGCGCGCCACGGCGTCGGCGGGTCGGGCGACGGGGCATCCGCAGCGCGAGGAAAAGCACGGTACAGTGCGGCGCGGCGAACCGTGCCGAGGCTTGCCGAAGGCTTACGCGGCCGGGGCTGCTTCCGGTTTCGCCAATTGCGGCGCCAAGGTTGTGCCTGAAACATCGGATGGTGTAGTGTCGTGCCGTCCAAACGAGGAGAGCCCCGCCGGCCTTCGGGCGGCGTCCGCGCCGACAGCGATCCGGCGTGACGGTTGTGGTGCTGGACCGCTCGTCCACCAGCCTGGCCGTTGCCGGACCACGTGTCTCCAACGCTAACGAATTACCACGCACGCGTGTTTTGCCATGCCTGATTTCCGCTTTCCGGACCGATCCATAGACCGCCGTGCGCTCGTCGCGGCCTCCTTCGAGCGTTCGCATGCCTGTTCCGACGGGGAGGGCCTCTGATGGATTTCAGCTTCAACCTGAAACGCACCGCCAACGCGTCCGCATGGCGGGTGCTGCCCAATCGCTGGGACTTCGTCGCGTTTCCGCTGATCATCTGTCTGATCGCGATGGCGTCGATCGGCTTCCATGAAACGCTCGCGCCGATGTCGACGCTGAAGACGCAGTCCATCTCGCTCGACCCGGCCAACCTGCCCGAGTACGCGATGCGCACCACGCTGCGCATGCTCGCGGCGATGGTCGCGTCGCTGATCTTCACGCTGGTGTACGGCACGCTCGCGGCCAAGAGCCGGCGCGCCGGTCTCGTGCTGGTGCCGATTCTCGACATCCTCCAGTCGGTGCCGGTGCTCGGTTATATCTCGTTTACGGTGACGTTCTTCCTCGCGCTGTTCCCGGGCCGCGTGCTCGGCGCCGAGCTCGCGGCGATCTTCGCGATCTTCACGAGCCAGGCGTGGAACATGACGTTCAGCTTCTATCAGTCGCTGCGCACGGTGCCGCGCGATCTCGACGAAGTGTCGCGCGGATTCCATCTGACGTCGTGGCAGCGCTTCTGGAAACTCGAAGTGCCGTTCTCGATGCCGGGCCTGATCTGGAACATGATGATGTCGATGTCGGGCGGCTGGTTCTTTGTGGTCGCATCCGAAGCGATCACGGTCGGCAACAACACGATCACGCTGCCGGGCATCGGCGCGTACCTCGCGCAGGCGATCTCCGAGCAGAACCTGCACGCGATCGGCTGGGTGATCCTGGCGATGACCGTGGTGATTCTCGCGTACGACCAGTTGCTGTTCCGTCCGCTGGTCGCGTGGGCCGACAAGTTCCGCATGGAGTTCACCAGCTCAGGCGACGCGCCGAACTCGTGGCTGCTCGACCTGATCCGCCGCACTCGCCTGATTCACCGGCTGTTGGTGCCGGTCGGCTGGATGTTTGCGCGCGCCGCGCGGGTGCGCTTGCAGCTGCCGTCGTTCAGCGCTCCGCGCTTTCATATTCCGCAGACCGAGAAGAGCTCGAAGCTCGGCGACATCGTGTGGGCAACGCTGGTGCTGCTCGCCACCGTCTACGTCGTGTATCGGGTGTTCCTGTACGTGCGTACCGGCGTGTCGCTCGAAGAAGTCGGCCACGTGCTGGTGCTCGGCTTCATCACGCTGCTGCGCGTGGTGGTGCTGATCGCGATCGCGTCGGTGATCTGGGTGCCGGTCGGCGTGCTGATCGGGCTGCGTCCGGCGCTTGCGGAAAAGATCCAGCCGCTCGCGCAGTTCCTCGCCGCGTTCCCGGCGAACCTGCTGTTCCCGGTGTTCGTGATCGTGATCGTGCGCTTCCATCTGAACCCGGATATCTGGCTGTCGCCGCTGATCGTGCTCGGCACCCAGTGGTATATCCTGTTCAACGTGATTGCCGGCGCGAGCTCGTACCCGAACGACTATCGCGAGGCGGCCAAGAATTTCCACATTCGCGGCTGGCAATGGTGGCGTCAGGCGATGCTGCCGGGCATTTTCCCGTACTACGTGACCGGCGCGATCACCGCGTCGGGCGGCGCGTGGAACGCCAGCATCGTCGCCGAATTCGTCCAGTGGGGCGACACCAGGGTGGCCGCGCACGGTCTCGGCGCCTACATCGCGCAGACCACCGCGGCGGGCGATTATCCGAAGATCATCGTCGGCATCGCCGTGATGTCGCTGTTCGTGACCCTGTTCAACCGTCTGCTGTGGCGTCCGATGTACGCCTACGCCGAAGGCAAGCTCCGCCTAGATTGAGAAACAAAGGCCTAACGCGATGCAAAATCCTAAAGCTGCTATGACCGCCGCGCCGATCCAGACGCCGCCGAAGCCCCCGCGCCTCGGCGAGGAAATCCTGCGCGTGAAGGACGTGTGCCGCGGCTTCAACAAGACTCAGGGCGAGCTGCTCGTCCTCGACGACGCCAATCTGTCGCTGCGCGAAGGCGAGATCGTCGGCTTGCTGGGCCGCTCGGGCTCGGGCAAGTCGACGCTGCTGCGCATCATCGCCGGTCTGATCGAGCCGACCGACGGCGAAGTCACCTATATGGGCAAGCCGCTCGACGGCCCGGCCAAAGGCGTCGCCATGGTGTTCCAGACCTTCGCGCTGTTTCCGTGGTTGACCGTGCTGCAGAACGTGGAAGCCGGTCTGGAGGCGCAGGGCGTCGGCGCGAGCGAGCGGCGCACCCGCGCGCTCGCCGCGATCGACCTGATCGGTCTCGACGGTTTCGAAAACGCGTATCCGCGCGAGCTGTCGGGCGGGATGCGCCAGCGCGTCGGCTTCGCGCGCGCGCTGGTGGTCGATCCGACGCTGCTGCTGATGGACGAGCCGTTCTCCGCGCTCGACGTTCTCACCGCCGAGACGCTGCGTACCGACCTGCTCGATCTGTGGACCCAGGGCCGCATGCCGATCAAGGCGGTGCTGATCGTCACGCACAACATCGAGGAAGCGGTGTTCATGTGCGACCGGATTCTGGTGCTGTCGTCGAATCCGGGTCGCGTGATCGCCGAAATCAAGGTGCCGTTCAAGCATCCGCGCAATCGTCTGGACCCGGCGTTCCGGCGCCTCGTCGACGAGATCTACGCGAAGATGACCGCGCGGCAGACCGACGAGAAAACCCGCAAGGGGCTCGAGCTGCACAGCTGGCTGCCGCACGTGTCGACCAACCTGATGGCGGGCCTGATCGAAACGCTGGCGGCCGCGCCGTACCACGGCCGCGCGGACATGCCGGAAATCGCGCGCTCGCTGCATCTGGAGGTCGACGATCTGTTCCCGATCGCCGAAGTGCTGCAGCACCTCGGTTTCGCCGACGTGCGCGAGGGCGACATTTTCCTGACGCCGCCGGCGCGGGTGTTCGCCGAGTTCGGCACCCAGGAACGCAAGATGATGTTCGCCGAGCATCTGCTGCGTCACGTGCCGCTCGCCGCGCGAATCAAGAAGGTGTTGAACGAGCGGCCCGGGCATCGCGCGCCGCGCGTGCGCTTCGAGCAGGAGCTGGAAGACTTCCTGTCCGACAGCGCCGCCGAGGAAACGCTCGATGCGGTCATCAACTGGGGCCGTTATGGGGAAATCTTCTCGTATAACGATCAGACCGAAATTTTTAGTCTGGAGGACGTCGAGTCCTGAGCCGCACCCGATGGCGCTGACGGGATCGTCGGCGTGACAGAAAAAACGGCCCGATCGGCGTATGCCGGTCGGGCCGTTTTTTTGTGCCTGCGCACGGCTTTACTGCAAGCTGCCCCAACGGCTGACCGCCGGTTCGGCCGTCGCCCATTTCCAGCCCTTGTCCTGCTGGCAGGCGGTCGCCGTGAACCACTGCTCGGGCGAGTCGGGTTTGTCGCCGTCCCGCACCGAGAAGACGAATTCCTTGCACAGCACGAGCGCCGAATTGATCGCGTGGGTCACGCGCACCTCGCCGTGACCGTTCTCGATCGGCAGCGTGTGTTTGACCGACCACGGCTTGGTTTCGCCGACCGACATCGTGCCGACGAGGGCCGCCATCAGGTCCTGCTGATCCTTGTGCATGCCGCGCATGTAGCGGGCGACCGCTTCGTCGGTGGCGGCCTGCACGGCGATGCCGACGCCGAGCGCGACGGCCGGATTGCTGGTCACGATCCCGGATGCGACGCCCGCGGCCGCGCCGCTGGCCGCACCGATCGACGCGCAGCCGCTCGTGAGCAGACTGGCGCCGACGCACAGCGCCCCGGCCGCGAACAGCCGCAGCCGGTGGCCGGCGAACGCCGACGCGCGCGCACGGTCCGCGCGCCGCGGCTCATGCCGGGGCGAATCGGGTGAGGGTTGCGGTGAAGCGGAACGCGCGCTCATTGCAGCGAGCCCCAGCGCTCGGTCGCGGGCTCGGCCGATGCCCAGCGCCAGGTCTTGCCGTCGCGGCAGACCGACGCGATGTAAAACGCACTGCTTGCCGGCACGTCGCGCTTCGCTTCCTGATCGACGGAGAAGACGATTTCCTTGCAGTCGAGCGCACCGGTGCTGATCAGCCGGCTGACGGTCACGCGGCCGTGTTCGTCGTCTTCGATCGGGAAAGAGTGGTTGATGCTCCAGGGGGCGACCGCGCCGACGTCGAGCGGACCGGCTGCCTGGGCGATGCTGTTCTGCGTATTGCGATGGACCACGCGCTCCGAGTACTGCACGCCGGCCCGTGCGGCGGCGACTGCGCCGAGGCCGATACCGGTCGCGACCGCCGCGTTGCTGGTGACCTTGTTGGCCACGGCCGCGCCCGCGATACCGGCGCCGGCTACCGCGCCTTCGTTGTACAGCGAGCCGCAACCGCTCAAGGTCGCCGACACCGCCAACACCAGCGCGAGCAGCGCCGTTGCGTGAGGGCGTTTGCCCGCGACAACGGTTTTATCGCTGCCTGCCCACACCATGTTCTTTTGCATTTCTCTTGTCCCTGCCCGTACAGGTGCCATCGATCACGCGCGAGGAGCATGTGAACGAGCGGCACGTCGTTCATTACGCTGCCGCATTGTGCAGGATGCCATTTGTAATTGGCAGCAGAAAAGTGCAAGAAATTGCAAAACAGCGTGCGGCGGCAGGGGATTTCTGATTTCGCTCGGGAAGAAATTGCCTGGCTATCCCAAGTAATTCGCGGGTGAGAAAAATGTGCCGTGGGAATAGTACGAAAGGAGGATTCGGCACGGAGGCAGCGGTTGAATGACTGCTTTGCGCGGGACCTTACGCGCATATAACGGGTGGCCGCCTGAGGTGTCGCCTGAGGTATCGCATGACGTGCCGCAGGAAAGCTGCGAGTCGCAAGAGCCGCGAGCCGCTCCCTCCGCGGCAGCGGCTCACAATGTGATACATCGTGACATTTGCCGGAAGTACGGCCCTAGCTTATTGCTCGCCGTCGTCCTCGCCGCTCTCATCGCCATAAGCGCTCAAGCGGTTATAGAGCGTTTTCAGGCTGACGCCGAGCGCTTTGGCCGCGCGTCGTTTGTCGCCGCCGCAGTACTTGAGCGTGCCGAGAATGATCTGCTTCTGCGCGTCGGCGAGCGGCGTGCCGATCCACACGCTCATCGCGTCGCCCTGCGTGACCGCTTTCTTGACCCGCGAGGCCAGATGCGGATGCGGCAATTCGACGGTCTTCTCCGCGAGAATGAACGCGCGATACACGGCGTTTTTCAGCTCGCGCACATTGCCGGGCCACGACCATGCGCGCAGCGTTTCGAGCGAGCGCTTGCTGAAACTCTTGCTGGTGCCTTCCTGCTGATTGAGCTGCGCGAGGAAGTGCTGCGCGAGCAGTTCACGATCGTTTTCGCGCTCGCGCAGCGGCGGCGCGCGCAACGGAAATACCGCGAGCCGGTACATCAGGTCCTCGCGCAGACCGTTTTCCTTGACCGCAACCGCGGGGTCGCGATTGGTCGCGGCGATCACGCGCACGTTGCCGCTGATCAGATCGGTGCCGCCGACCCGATAGAACGTGCCGGTCTCGAGCGCGCGCAGCAGTTTGACCTGGCGCACCGGCGCCATTTCGGTGATTTCGTCGAGAAACAGCGTGCCGCCGTTCGCATGCTCGAAGTAACCGACGCGGCCTTGCACCGCGCCCGTAAAGCTGCCTTTTTCGTGGCCGAACAGCTCGGCCTCGATCAGTTCATCGGGAATCGCGCCGCAGTTCACGGCGACGAACGCGCCGTCCTTGCGGCTGCTGCGCTCGTGAATCGTGCGAGCGATCAGTTCCTTGCCGGTGCCCGATTCGCCGATGATCAGCGCGGTCGCGTCGGTATCGGCGACGCGCTCGATCTGCTCATACAGATCCAGCATCACCGGCGACGAGCCAAACAGCAGGCCGTACGATTTCAGTCCCGCCACGCTGTCCGCGACGCGCTGCTTCGCTTGTGGCGAAGCATTGCTGCCGGCGGAGACGGCGGGCGAGTCCAGATCGATTGACGCCATAAACGGGGAGTCCTGTGCAAATGAAGTTCGTGTTGCGGCGCGCAGGCCTTGAACGCGATAGTTCGAACAGCCACTATCTCACAAATATCGATTTAACCACTTCGACACTGTTTCCGGCAAACCCGACATTCGGGAGCGCGAAACTGGCGTGCCCGATCGGTCGAAACTGCGCGAGACAGGCCTTTTTCAAGCATCGAAACGATAAATTTACCGGGCACACGCTTTGCGTCGATTGACCGATCTATTCAGTCGTGCGAGCTTTTCGGCGGCGACGATCGACGGCCACCGACACGCGCATACGGTTCGATCGGGCGACGCTCGCGCGGCGCGAAGCGCGGGCGAGAGCCGATCCAGACGAGGAGTGAAAATGACAGACACCACGCAACAACTTGCACTCGGCGGCCAGAAGATCGTCGAAGACCTTCGGGTGCTATTGAGGGATTCGGAGGAAATGCTGCGGCTCGCGGCGAACGTGCCGGGCGAGGGCGTCGATGCGTTGCGCAATCGCCTCGGCAGCCATGTCGAGACCTTGCAGTCGGCGTTGGGCGACGCGCAGCGCAATGTGCAGCACCGCTATCGGGTGGCGACGGTGAGCACCGAGCAATACGTCCGCCACAACCCGTGGCGCGCGCTCGCGCTCGCGGCCGGCACCGGCTTCGTGCTCGGCGTGCTGGTGGCGCGTTAGGTCACGTCGCTGCGCTGTCGCCCGATACACGTCGCCGTGCCGCGCGCCGCGCGCGATTGGCATCACCGGATGGTTTGCATCCCGACCCAAGCTAAGGAGTTCACGATGGCACGACCCACAATTGGCATCTTCGGCGCCCTCATGGCGCTTGGCGGCTTTCTGGCGGTTCGCTACGTGCAGAACCGGCGCGGCGGACAGTTTTCCCCGACGCGCGAGCTCAATCGCTGGGAAAACGAGGGCGGGGCGGTGGCATCGCCGACGACGGTGGCGGCCGATGTCGCACCGGCCGGGCACGGCAGCAACGGCTCGGGCCAGTTGAACGGCGAGAGCCGGGCGTGGCCGTTTCCTCGTAGTTGACAAGCGCTTTGGCACGCCGTCCGAAGGCTTCGCCGGCGCTGCGCCGCCGCATCGGCGAGCGCTGGACGGCGCCCGAATACATTGTTAAATGTACGTTATAAAGACGTATAATAGATAAATAGACAACAATGCAGCAAAGATTGGGGGTTTATCTCCGATCATTGTTGCAATTTCTTACGAAATGGCCGGCGCGAGCGAATACGCGATATCGTAGTCGGCTGTCTCCGCGGCATGCCCGCTCGCATGCTTCGCCTATTTCCTACCCACGCTTGCAGGCTTTCGAAACGCGATGCCACATGTACTGATTGTCGATGACGACGCAAGTACCCGCGAGGCGCTTTCCGCCATCATCGGGGAAGACGGCCTGACCACCGCCACCGCGGGCGATCTGCGCGAAGCACGAATTCAACTGGTCCGGCAGATGCCGGACGTCGTTTTCACCGACCTGAAGCTGCCCGACGGCAGTGGGGTCGACCTGTTCGAAGATCTCGATCCGCGCTCCGGCGTCGAGGTGATCGTGATCACCGGCCACGCGACGGTGGAGTCGGCGGTCAGCGCGCTGAAAATGGGCGCGACCGACTACCTCGTGAAACCCATCAACATGCAGCGCGTGAAGGCGATCCTGTCGCGCCTGCCGCGCGCCGGCGACCTGAAGGCCGAGATCGGCACGCTGCGCGGCGAATTGCGCCGGATGGGCCGCTTCGGTCTGATGCTCGGCAATTCGCCGGCGATGCAGGAGGTCTACGACCAGATCAGCCGGGTCGCGCCGACCGCCGCGTCGGTGATGCTGGTCGGCGAATCGGGCACCGGCAAGGAAGTCGCCGCGCAGACGCTGCACGAGTTGAGCTTGCGCCGCAAGCACGCGTTCCTCGCGGTGAACTGCGGCGCGATTTCGCCGAACCTGATCGAATCGGAAATGTTCGGCCACGAGCGCGGCTCGTTCACCGGCGCGGATCGTCAGCACAAGGGCTATTTCGAGCGCGCGAACGGCGGCACGCTGTTCCTCGACGAAATCACCGAAATGCCGATCGAGCTGCAGGTGAAACTGCTACGCGTGCTCGAGACCGGCATGTTCATGCGGGTCGGTACCACCAGGGAAATCGAAACCGACGTGCGCCTGATCGCGGCGACCAATCGCGATCCGGAACAGGCGGTGCTCGAAGGCAAGCTGCGGCTCGACCTGTATCACCGTCTGAACGTGTTTCCGATCAGCCTGCCGCCGCTGCGCGAGCGCGGCAAGGACGTCGAACTGCTCGCGCAGGCGTTCCTCGACGAACTCAACGAGCGTCACAGCACGAAGAAGCATTTCCCCGCCGCGGTGAAGGAGATGCTGCTGTCGTATCCGTGGCCCGGCAACGTGCGCGAGCTGAAGAACTACGTGCAGCGCGCGCACATCATGTCGAGCGCGGATTCGGACAACACCGCGACCGTGCCGCTGCAGATTTCGCTGTCCAAGCCCGCGGCCGGCACGGCGATCACGATTCCGTTCGGCACCTCGCTCGCCGAGGCCGATCGTCAGCTGATTCTGGCCACGCTCGAACAATGCGGCGGCGTGAAGACGCGCGCCGCGGAGATTCTCGGCATCAGCCTGAAGACGCTGTATAACCGCCTCGTCGAATACGGCAACGATGCGCGCGAGGACGGCGACTCCAGCGACGAATCGCGCGCGCTCGGCGGCGCCGACGTCTGATACGTATGATTCGCGACGACCGCGCACGGTGTGCGCGGCAACCGTCGCCAAGCTGCCGCCCGCAGCGCCGGGCGGCAGCGCATCACCTTCTCCACACACCCCCACAGCACGCATAACGGCACAGCCCTTGCTGCGTTCCAGAGGAACGTAAAACGAGGTCACCGACATGCCGCACAACGCTGCCGTTTCCGAGCCGTTCCTGCCCAAGCGCGCTCATCGGCCCGAGCCGGTCGAGCTGCCCACGCCGCCGTCCCCGCCGTCCCCCCCGCCGCCGGGCCCCGGCGAGCCAGATACGATTCCCGGCCCTAGTCCCGAGCCCATCGAGCCGATCGAACCGGTGTCGCCACCGATCGGCGACCCGCCGCCGCAGCCCACGCAAACGCCGCAGGCGTGGTCCGGGAACGAGGGAACCGCACTGCGCTGCTGATGCGGCCAAGGTGGCTACGTAGAAGCGGATTTGCGCTGCCGCACCGCCTCTGCTTTCGTCGGTTGAAAAAGGTTGATTCAGCGCGGCGCTTTTGTGTACTTGTTACAAAGCCGACGCATGTTTTACCGGCAATTTACCGTTGCGCTTCCTAGACTGTATTGATCCCGCCACAAGCGGCGCGCTTCCCCTGGAGGCATCGATCATGAGACACCCCGCATTGCGTCGTTCCGCGCGGCATGCGAAGCGCGGTCCCCGGCCAGTCGAGACCACCGTCGAGCCGGCAGTGGCCCCGGACCCCGCCGCGCAGAACCGGATCGCGCCGCACACGCCGCCGGACGGCGAGCACAACCAGGGCGGCGTGCGGCAGGAAGGCCTCGAATACCAGCGCGATCTGGGCTCCGAGCAAGACGCCTGAACGCCGCCGCGTTGGCACGCGACGGGCACCTAACCGACGGGCGACCCGAGCCGGCGCCGCCCGAGCGGGCTCCGCAGCCTGTGCCGGTCCTCGCGCGACGAAGATTCTGGCTGCGCCCGATAACGAAGAAAAATCTTCTTCGCGACTTGTCAGGAGGCGCGTGCTTTTACTCGCCCGTCACATTTGCACACAATTTCCTTTCGGATATCTTCGAGATCGGCACGGGACTTGCATGCACCGTTTTGGCGCATATCCGCATACAACGAAACAATGGAGCACTAATGAGCAGATTGATCGTGGTATCGAACCGTGTCGCGCCGATTCAGGAAGCGCGCCCCGCGGCGGGCGGCCTCGCCATCGGCGTGCTCGACGCGCTGAAGGAGACAGGCGGCGTCTGGTTCGGCTGGAGCGGCGAAACGGTGAGCGAACCGTCCGCGCCCGTGATCGAGAAACAGGGCAACGTGACGTACGCGACGGTGGGCCTCACCAAGCGCGACTACGATCAGTACTACCGTGGATTTTCGAACACGACGTTGTGGCCGACCTTCCACTATCGCAATGATCTGTCGCGCTACGATCGCCAGGAATATGCGGGTTACCAGCGCGTCAACGCGATCTTCGCGAAGCAGCTCAAGGAGCTGCTGCGACCGGACGACATCATCTGGGTGCACGACTACCATCTGCTGCCGTTCGCGCGTGATCTGCGCGAGCTCGGCGTGCAAAATCCGATCGGCTTTTTCCTGCACATTCCGTTTCCGGTGCCCGAGGTGCTGCGCACGATTCCGCCGCACGAGGAACTGGTCAAAGCGATGTGCAGCTACGACGTGATCGGCTTCCAGACCGAAGCGGACCGCCAGTCGTTCGTCGACTATGTCGAGCGCGGCCAGCACGGCACGTCGAGCGAGGACGGCATCGTTCACGCGTATAACCGTTTCCTGAAAGTCGGCGCCTATCCGATCGGTATCTATCCGGACGCGATCGCGAAAGCCGCCGAGCAGTTCACCGACCGCAAGCCCGTCAAGAGCCTGCGCGACGGCATGCGCGGCCGCAAGCTGATCATGAGCGTCGACCGGCTCGATTATTCGAAGGGGCTGGTCGAGCGCTTCCAGGCGTTCGAGCGTTTGCTGCAGAACGCGCCGGGCTGGCACGGGCGGGTGTCGCTCGTGCAGATCGCACCGCCGACGCGCGCCGACGTGCAGACCTATCAGCGTATCCGTCAGACCCTGGAAGGCGAGGCGGGCCGCATCAACGGCCGCTTCGCGCAGCTCGACTGGACGCCGATCCAGTATCTGAACCGCAAGTACGAGCGCAATCTGCTGATGGCGCTGTTCCGGCAGTCGCAGGTCGGCTACGTGACGCCGCTGCGCGACGGGATGAATCTCGTTGCGAAGGAGTACGTTGCATCGCAGGACCCGGCCGATCCGGGCGTGCTAGTGCTGTCGCAATTCGCCGGCGCCGCCGAGCAGTTGCCGGGCGCGCTGGTCGTCAATCCGTTCGATCTGTCGCAGATGGCCGAAGCGCTCGAGCGCGCGCTGTCGATGCCGCTCGCCGAGCGCCAGGCGCGTCACGCGGACATGATGAAACCGCTGCGGGAGAACAACCTGTCGGTGTGGCGCGATACCTTCCTCGACGATCTGCGCAATGTCGCGACCGCCGCTTCGGTGACGGCCAAAGCGGTAAAGCTCGCTGACGTGACGGCATCGTCCTGAGCGGACGGGCGCCCCCCGCTGCGGCGGGCGGTGCGGATGCCGATCACGTCCTCGCGCAGCGCGGCAGCGAAGATCGGAGAACGAAGTAAAAGCACAAGAAGGGCGCGCATCGCGTTGCGGCGATGCGCGCCCTTTGGCGTTTTGCGCGACCCGCGCAGCCCATCATGCGTGCTGCGGAGCGTTGTGCGTGACCCGCAGCGTGCTGACTACCGCCGCGACCGCCGCGAACCCGGCGGCCACATACAGCGCGATGACCGGTCCATGCTGCGGCGCGACCCCGAAAATCAGCGCGACCAGCGCCGCGCCGAGCGTCTGCCCGGTCAGGCGCGCGGTGCCGAGCATCCCGCTCGCGCCGCCGCTGCGCTCGCGCGGCGCCGAAGCCAGCATCGTGCGATTGTTCGGCGACTGGAAGATGCCGAAGCCGGCGCCGCACAGCGCCATCCGCCACGCGATCTGCAGCGCATCCGGATGCGGGCCGAGCGTCGCCAGCAGCAGTAGTCCGGCGGTCAGCGCGGCGAGGCCGATCCCGCCGAGCCAGCCCGCCGACAGCTTGTCCGACAGCACCCCCGAGAGCGGCGCCGCGATGATGATGATCGCGGGCCACGGCGTCATCAAGAGCCCGGTCTCGACCTGCGACATGCCGAGCGTTTCCTGCAGCATGAACGGCAGCGACACGAAGGCCAGCATCTGCGCGCAGAACGAACAGACCGACGTGCCGACCGACAGCGCAAACACCGGAATGCGCAGCAGATCGATCGGCAGCAGCGGCGCGGTCTGGGTCAGTTGGCGGCGCACGAAGAAGTAGCCGATCACGAGCGCGCCGAGCGCTTCGAGCGTCACGTAGCCGAAATTCTCGCCGTGACCGAGCCCATCGACCGCGAAAATCAGCAGGCCGAATACGAACGCGTTCATCACCGCGCTCAGATAGTCGTACGGCGATTCGTGGCCGGGGTTCAGCGGCAGCGCCTTGAAGCCGCCGATGATTGCCGCGATGCCGATCGGCACGTTGATCGCGAACAGCCACGGCCACGTCGCGACCGCGAGCACGCCCGACGCGACGGTCGGCCCGACCGCCGACGACACCGCGACCACCATCGCATTGAGCGCGACGCCGCGCCCCAGTTGCCCGGGCGGATAGATCATCCGCACCAGCGCGGTGTTCACGCTCATGATGCCGGCCGCGCCGAAGCCTTGGGCCACGCGCGCGAGCGCGAGCGTCGGCAGCGAAGTGGACAGCGCGCAGCCGAACGACGCGATCGTGAACAGGATCAGCCCGGACAGATAGATGCGCCGGTAGCCGATCCGGTCGCCGAGCGACGCGAGCGGCAGCAGCGAGATCGTGATCGCCAGCTGGTACGCGTTGACGACCCAGATCGACGCGGCGGGACTCGCGTTCAAAGTGCGCGCGATGGTCGGCAGCGCGACGTTGGCGATCGCGCTGTCGAGTACCGCGAGGGTCAGCGCCAGCGCAATGGTGAGCATCGCCCAGTAGCGTTGCGGTACCGGCAGACCCAGTTCGGCGCCGTTCGCGAAGGCGGGCTTGGCGGACGGCGGGGGGCCGTCGTTGCGCGAGGGTTGTGCGTGCATCGATTGTTGGAGTTGTAGTGGGGCGCCGCGCGCTGCCGGTTATTTGAGTTCGTAGAGACCCGTGTGGGTCGTCGAGTCGATTTCGTTCAGATGCGTCATGAAGCGCGCGATCGCGTTGGTGGTTTCCGCGCCGATTTCCAGATACGGGACCTTCAGCGCATGCAGCCGGAAGATGTAGCGATGCGTGCGGTCGCCGCGCGGCGGCGCGGCGCCGCCGAAGCCGACCGTGCCGTAGTCGTTGCGCAGCTGCAGCGCGCCTTGCGGCAGCAGCGAGCCGTCGGCCTTGCCGGCGTTGCGCGGCAGCGAACGGGCATCGGCCGGGATGTTGACCACGACCCAGTGCCAGAAGCCGCTGCCGGTCGGCGCGTCGGGATCGTGAACGGTGAGCGCGAAGCTTTGCGTATCCGCGGGCGGTGCTTCCCATTGCAGCGACGGCGAGATGTTTTCGCCGTCGACGCCGAACGCCCTGTCGTCGTATTCCTGGGCTTTCGGCATGAAGCCGTTGGTGGGAAAGTCGTCGGACCAGAGACGGAAGTCAGCCATGATGTGTCTCCCTTGTTGATTGATTCTGGGATCGTCGGAACGGGCGATGCCGCGGCGGCTGGGGTGTCCGGCGTGCATGCAAAGCGTGCCGCGGAGCAGTTGGACGGGCCGCGCCGGCATGCGCAAAACTCCCGGCAAGCCTCGCCGCGGCGCACCTCGCAAGCGCTACGGGTTAGCTCGTCGAGTGTAGCACCAGCCACCGGGACACTTGCGCCGCTCGCGCACCCTGGACGCGCGGTTCAGCGCCGTTTCAACCGCGTTCCTCGAACTGGGGCGCGTCGCTTTTGAGCCAGTCGACCAGCCGTTCGAGCACCCCCGCGATATCGCGATTGGCGCCGCGCAATGCGCATTCCCACACCACCGCGACACGCCAGCCGCTCGCCAGCAGCGCGGCGCGCACCTTGTCGTCGTTGCTGCGATTGCGGCCGATCTTCTCGCGCCAGAACTCGGGGCGGGTCTGCGGCCACTTGAACAGATGGCAATCGTGGCCATGCCAGAAGCAGCCGTGCACCAGCACGACCGCGCGATAGCGCGGCAGCACGATGTCGGGACGGCCGGGCAGGTCGCGCGCGTCGAGCCGGAAGCGAAAGCCCTGCCGATGCAGCAGGCTGCGGATCAGAATCTCCGGCTTGGTGTTGCGGCCGCGGATGCCGGACATCATCCGGCTGCGGGTCGCGCTATCGACGATATCGACCATCGTCAGCTGCCGGACGAAGCGTGCGCGGCGCGGCGGCCGCGCGGCTGATGGGGGCGGTCATGCATGCAGCGGTTGCGGGTGTCGGGACGCATCGCGGGTCGGTTTGGCGAGCAGGGCTTGCACGTGCGGCAGCATGATACGCGCCACTTCGCGCATCACCGGCATCACCACGCTGTTGCCGAATTGCCGGTACGCCTGGGTATCGCTGACCGGAATCCGGAAGGTGTCGGGAAAGCCCATCAGACGCGCGCATTCGCGCGGCGTCAGGCGCCGCGGGCGCAGCGTTTTGCCTTGATAGACGAGGATTTCGGAGCCGTCCTTGTGATAGCGCGCCGACAGCGTGCGCGTGACGCTGTCCGGATAGGCCATCCCGAAACCGAAGCCGTTGCCCGCCGCGCGATGCTTGGCCGCGTAGTTCTGCAGATAGGCCCACAGCTTCGGTGTGAGCGTGTACTTCGGCTGCACGCGGCGCGCGGCGTGGTCGAAGAAGCGGTCGTGATCCCACGGCAGCACCGGCTCGCTGCCGTCGGTGCGATGCAGGATCGAGCCGAGCCGCGGCGCGTGCTCGGGCAGGCGCAGATCGTCCCACGTGAACGCAGTCTTGCCGCGAAAGCCGACGATGATGATCCGCTCGCGGTGCTGCGGCGTGAAATGCTGCCCGTCGATTACTCGGTAATGCACCTCGTAGCCGAGCTCGTCGCGCAGCGTTTGCAGGATTACGTCGAAGGTGCGGCCCTTGTCGTGCGACAGCAGGTTCTTCACGTTTTCGAGCAGGAACGCGGCGGGGCGCTTTTCGGCGATGATCCGCGCGACGTCGAAAAAGAGCGTGCCCTGGGTCGTGCATTCGAAGCCGTGCGGCCGGCCCAGCGCGTTTTTCTTGCTGACCCCCGCGATCGAGAACGGCTGACACGGAAAGCCGCCGAGCAGCACGTCGTGGTTCGGCACTTCCTCCGCGGGGAACGAGACGATGTCGCCGATCAGCGCATGCTCCGCGCCGGCCGGATAGTTGTCGCGATAGGTGCGGGTCGAGAAGTCGTTCCACTCGCTGGTGAACACGCACTCGCCGCCGTGCGCCTCGAAACCCATGCGGATGCCGCCGATGCCCGCGAACAGATCGATGAAGCGGAACGACGCCGCGTCGCCCGTGTGGTTCGCCGCGCGCGCGCCTTGTTGCAGCAGATCGCGCAGTGCCGGCTCCAGCATCGCGGGACAGGGCGTTTCGCCTTTTTCCCAGCGACGTACCGTCTTGATGTCCTTGCCGACGTGCGCGGCGATTTCGCGTTGGGTGAAGCGGGCGCGCGCCTGCCGGAGCAGGTCGAGCGGGGCGGCGAGGGTCACGTGGCGTCCTTGCTGGGAATTTTTGCGGACATTATGACCTAAGGTCGTCCCATTTCCCTCGTTTTAGCGGCGCCGGATCCAAATTTTTCTGCTAGCTGTCGCAATGCCGGTTCGTCGGCGCCGAAATCGGCCTGTCATGAATCGATGGGTACGCTTGCGACGTGACGCGAATTCCCCGCGTTGCGATGTGTGTTGGCGGCCGCGACCTTGTACGCGGCCGTTTTTTTTGCGGGCGTGGCAAAGCGCGTGACCGGGCGGCACGCATGCGTTTGCGGTGGTGTTTCGTGGGTATGGCGGGGGTGCGGTTTCGAGGCGCGACTGACACGCGCGGCACGCCGCGCGGACGGTCAGCGCGAGCGTCGGGACTGCGCCGCCTTGGCCGGCCGAGGCGGCGTGAAGGCCGCCCATTCCCCCTGCGGGGTGGTTTCGAGGTGCTGAAGTTGCAGCAGCAGACTGTCGATTTTGCACAGTTGCGCGTGGCCGAGTTCGCCGACATCGAGCAGCGCGCTCAGGCGTTTGCGCCAATAGGAGGCCGGCAAAATCGGGCCGCCGAAGTCGCCATGCAGCGATACGTGCATGACGCGCGCGATATGGGCGATCTCCTGATCGATCAGCTTGGCTTGCGGCGATCCCGACGGTGTGGCGAGTGTGCTGTCCATGGCTCCTCCCTGAGCACCATTACGGCGGCGCGCGGCGAAACTTTAGGGCACTCGATGAAAATTTTTTCGCGATTCTTCGCGATTCGTCCAACGCCCCGATCGATGCGCGCGCGGGCGCCGCGGCGGTGGCGGGCATAGCCGTTGCTGCTTCCCGATACCGGTGGAAAGCCGCGCCGGCATTTCTGTCCAACGAAGATATCGGAGTCCAATATGAACAAGGATCAAGTAAAGGGCGTGGGTGAACAGGTCAAGGGCAAGGTCAACGAGGCCGTTGGCAAGGTCACCAACGATCCGGCGAAGGAACTCAAGGGCGACCTGCAGCAAGGCGCCGGCAAGGTGCAGAAGGCCTATGGCGATGCGAAGGAGGACGCCAAGGACGAGGCGAAGCGTCGTAACCCGTGAGCCGGTCCGGCATAGCCGGCAGTAACGGAGGAGGCGTCGCGCGTGCCGCGGCGCCTTTTTGTTTGCGGCGTTAGGAGCTTTAGAGGCGTTTAGCGGGTTGGGGCAGCGAGTTGGGCTGGTTGGCGCGACGCGTTCCGTATCGGTGTGCATCGCGCTCGCCGCTTGCCGGCGAACCTGCCTGGGAGTAACCCGTGATCGCACGAAAGGCCGTTTCGCGGGCGGTGCGACGCATTTAGACTGGGCGCAATCCCACCAGGAGAAAAGCGCCAATGACACCCGAAAAGATACTTTCGATGTTCGAACGGCAGTACCTGGAAGGCAAGACCCCGCCCGATCTCGAAGCGACGTGTGCGGGCTTCGCGACATGGCTGTCGACCGCCTGGGAACTGCTCGACGGCAACGAGAAGACGCTGCTGCTGTCGGTCGGCGCGTCGCTGTGGCGCGAGGGTTTCAACCTGCGCGCCGGGACCGCGACCAAGGACTTGTGGTGACACTGCTGGTGCGATGGCAGGCGTGAGTCGGCGGCGGTGACGCGCGTCCGGCGGGCCGATGCGGCGGCGCGGGCGTGATCGGGAGTTTCGCCTGGCCGCGCACGCGCTGAGCCGAGTCGGTTTATATTGGGCGCCTCTGCCATTTCTCTCACCGAGGCGACCTGAACCCATGACCGATCTGTCCGCGCAGTTGTCCGCATTTCCGATCACGAAAAAATGGCCGGCCGAGCATCCGGAGCGCATCCAGCTTTATTCGCTGCCGACGCCGAACGGCGTCAAAGTGTCGATCATGCTCGAGGAAACCGGCCTCGGGTACGAGCCGCATCTGGTGCGTTTCGATACCAACGACCAGATGACGCCCGAGTTTCTGTCGCTGAGCCCGAACAACAAGATTCCGGCGATCCTCGATCCGAACGGTCCGGACGGCAAGCCGCTGCCGCTGTTCGAGTCGGGCGCGATCCTGATCTATCTCGCCGACAAGAGCGGCCAGCTGATTCCGCGCGATAGCGCCGGTCGCTACGAAACGATCCAGTGGGTGATGTTCCAGATGGGCGGGATCGGACCGATGTTCGGCCAGGTCGGCTTCTTCCATAAATTCGCCGGCAAGGAGTATGAAGACAAGCGGCCGCGCGATCGCTACATCGCCGAATCGAAGCGGCTGCTCGGCGTGCTCGAACAGCGCCTCGCGGGACGCGCATGGGTGATGGGCGATCAGTACACGATCGCGGATATCGCGATTTTTCCGTGGGTGCGCAATCTGATCGGTTTTTACGAAGCGGGGGAGCTGGTCGGGATTCAGGACTTTCCGAACGTGCAGCGGGCGCTGGCGGCGTTCGTCGCGCGGCCGGCGGTGACGCGGGGGCTGGATATTCCGAAGCGGCCCGGGTGATGGATCGATGGTGCGCGCGTTGGTAGTCGCGCGCTGATTGATGATTGCTGATTGAAGCGAAAAGCCCCGCGGCGCGATGCGTGCGGGGCTTTTGTTTATCGAGGCGATAGGGGCAGCAAAAAGCCCCGTAGCGCGATGCATACGGGGCTTTTAGGCAATCGGGGAGTACCTCGGAAGCTATCGGGTGGTCCCCTGACAGAATTCATACGTCAAGGATGGTAGGGATTTTTAGCGTGTTTACCGATTTTTATACCCCCACTCGTACCCCTAAAATCCGTCTCCTAAGGAAGTACGGGTGTGGTTGCCGAGGACGGCTAAAAGCAGCCGCCCGAGGTGCGAAATGCGAGGCTAGTAACTCGGCGCAAAGGTTGACGCTGGCCGCGCTTCCGCCTGCTGATCCATGACGACCAAGAAGTGTTGGCTCATTACCAACTGAAACGAACGTTTGTAGGCCGCTAGGGCTCGTTTGACACGAGCCGGATGTTGCTCAGCGTATCTGTTGAAAATTTCTCGACCTTCGCTCGAAGTACCAGTGAGCATCTCCATTGCGTACGCTTGCGCTCGCTGTTCCAGTTCCGAGACGGTCATCTCGGGCAACGGCGGGCCAAGGGCATCATCGTCCGGCAACCCTTCATAGTCTGACGTTTTCATAGCGGACCTCTCACGGAAGAATGAAAGTGCTGTACGACGTATCTAGCAGAAACCGCGCCACCGATGGAGTGTAAAACTCGTATCGGTCCGGATCCATAAACTGATGTTTCCGCCCCATAAACGACTTGAAAGGCTCGATAGGAGGGAATTCATTCAGCAGACGAGCATTGAGCAGAGGAAAGAGATCTCCAGGTCCAGGCGTAACACCCTTGCTATGCCTCATAAATCCTGCATATACCTGTTTCCCGACGTTGTCAAATTCCTGCTGATTCTTGAAGTAGTAAGGATAGAAGTCCAGATATTTGATGTAACGCCAATCAACCGCAGTCATCAGGGTCATGTCTACCACCCCAGCTTCATCGTGAGAAGGAAGGAATAGGCGGTTACAACGAAGAGGCAGAACAGCACGCTCCACGCCTTCCAGCCGATGAAATGTTCCGCCGTTAGCCCGCTCCAAGCTGCTATGACGCACAAGGCAACCAACACACCGGTGAGCACACAGCAGAATTGCCGTAAAAAAAGAAACGCGCTCGGGGGCGCCTTCATCGTGTTGACAGCGGTGACGTAGACGCTGAACAAAAATCCATAGACGCCCAGGATCAATGCGCTTAGGACTATGCACCACTCCAGGACGTCTTTTGTCTCGATCATGAACTTCGTCCGGCTCAATTACTTATTAACGACGCTATCCATTTAGTAGGAAGCTGCATGTTCGCTGGGACACATATGCCCATCCTATGAAGAGTTAAAACTCACCTCAATCGGAAGGAACCCGCAGTGTCAATGGAGAGCCAGGGATAGCATTGTTCCCTTACCAGAGAACCATGACAGATGCACAGGAGAGATGCGCGATGGTTGCCGAAATCCCGTTTTCACGTGCTGTGCTGTACGAGGAAGTCTGGGCTGATCCGCTCAGCGCTGTATCGAAGCGCTACGGCCTATCCGATAACGGACTGCGCAAGATCTGCATAAAGCTCGGCGTGCCATTCCCGCCAGTCGGCTACTGGGCGAAACTTCGCTCCGGCCAGAAGGTGACACGAACGCCGTTGCCGCAGCACGATGGACCGACAATAGTTCAAGCGCAACCCGATCTATATACGCGTCGGGTCGCTGAATCCGAGATCCAGGCCACGCATCGGGGAGTCATCGAATCTGACGAAGCGCGCCCTGAGCGGCACATTGCTCCGGTTGCCGACGGCGAGTGGCGGCATCGACTCATCAAAGGGATCGCGAAGCGCTTGAACTCGATCGACCAGCAAATCGAAGTTGAATCTCGTCCTCGAAAAAGCGAGGCAGGTCGGCCTAAGTTCGACCGAGTCGCGTTCAAGGTCACGAAGCCGGGCGGCCTGCTGGACATGGGCCCCGCCTACGCAGCGATAGTCGTGACGCCGGCAACGCGACCGCGCGCGCTTTCGATTGCTGACGCGTTTTTCGTTGCGCTCGAGGCACGAGGATTCAAGATAACCCTCCGCGACGACTGCACTGTGATCTCCTGCAAAGACGTGGTCATGCAGTTCCGAATGTCGGAGATGGCCGAAAAGTCGGATAAAGGTGTGGGATACGATGGATGGCACGCGCTCGGCCGCCTAAGAATAACGCTGCGCCAGCACGGCTACGATCGGTTCGGCCCACCGGACATGCGGGCAAGGGATGAGGCGGACGGTTCCCTCGAGGAGCAGCTCAACGAGCTTGCAGGGCGATTGAGGCGAGCGGTGTTCGGATACGAAAAGCGCGAACTCGCTCGCAAGGCGGACTCTGAATGGGCCCCCCGCGAAGAGGCCCTGCGCCAGCAAAAAGCGTGGCACGAGCAGATGGCATCAGAAGCCGCTCACCGCGAAAAGGTGGCGATAGAGGCGGTGTTTGCCGAGGCAGACCTATCGGAGGCGTTGGACCGACGTCGACACTATTTGGATCGTCTCGAAGGCGTCGCGCGGGAGCGAGGGATCGACGTCTCTGGGCAGTCTTCGGTCGGCCTATGGCTCGCGTGGGCACGCGCAGCCTGTGATTCGCGAGACCCGAGATTTGCGCGCGTGGACTCCTTCACCAGTTCGGCTGTTCGCTCGGGCTCGGTGTGAGGCACCGGCGGAATCGGCACTGATGTCCGTGTTTTCTCTTTCTCATTTTGAAGCGCGCCGACGGAATCAAAGCAAGGAGCGCGTAGTCAACATAGCATTACCCGACACTATTGGACTGTGAGGATGGCACTACGATCGGAGGCAGATTGGGTTCCTTTGGATGAAGCTGCCAAACACATGGGGCGCAGTCTTCAGCGGATAAAGAGCAATATGCGCAACGGTCGTTTGCAGCGTGGAGTGCATTTCCGAAGGACAGACGACGGGCTCGAACTCAACATCTACGAGTATCGCCTATGGCTGGATGAGCAACGCGAGCGGCGCAGGCTCCCGCTTGTCGAGCGAGTCCTTGCGGGAATCGAAGACAGCAAAAAGAGGATCGAGGGCGCGATCGATAGCGCACGCCCGTTGCCGCGTGAGGCCGAGACAGGGCCATCCGTGGCGCTGCCGCCGAAGAATCCAAAGCTTATTCCGCTGGAGGTCTGGGCGAGAGAAATGTTCGGCGAGCTTGCGCCACATCGCAATACACTCCTCAACTGGCGCAGAAACGCAAGAATTTGGCCGCTACCAATAAAGGTTGGAGGCAGGTATTTTGTGAGCCCGGACGCCGAGTACATAGATCCAAGCAGCGAAAGAATACGGCGCATGCCGTCAAGGCTTCGATGGAAGGTCACATCTGCGATCAAATATTGCTTCGGGACGGTCCCGGCCTCGTCGCCCGATACTTTTAGCGACGGGATCAACACGCTGATAAGCTTGTTTGGCGCCCAAAGGTTCGTGTACATGTCCCGCCAGTTATCGACGACGACACGAACAACCTCGGAGAGTCCGCGCCTGCGGGCAACTTCCCATAGCGCTCGCTGCTTGCCGACATCCCATCCCAGTTGACCGGCTTCAGTGATCACAATGCGGCGGCGATGCCGCGTGACATTCGGATCAGTCGCCGTAAACACTGGCGAGTTGACCGCGTTCAGATCCTGAAGATTGTTTGTGCCGATCATGACGGCCTGAACTTCTGAAAACCTCTCTGCGAAGCTGTCTGCGACACTGGCCGACTCAAGGTTGATCCCCTCCTGAATGCCGCTCACCATTGAGCCGGTGCTCGCGCGGGACAGGTACAGCGAACCGTCCGGCAGTTCGTAGAGCAGCAATCCGCTGAAGCGACAAACCCGCTCGATAATCTCGTAAGCCGTCTCGCCGAGCATGATGTTCTGCTGGGGGATGATCGGCAGGCCGTCCACCATAGGATCTAAGGACACAGAGATTCCGTACACGTCTGCGAGCTTCGTCGCGATGTCGAACGCTGTGCAGTTGCTGATTTGTCCGTTTGGCCATTGTGCGGAGCAGTCGACAATGTCTGCGCACATTCCCCGACCGGCCACACGGATAGTGTGGGTGTTTGCGTTGATGCTCGGATTGACGAGGTCGACATAGCCAGTAAGCACAAGTGCACTGCCCATTCTCACTTCGCAATAGTCGCCCGCACTTACCAAAACGTCGTTCGCGCCGGGGAAGTATTCGGACATCTCCAGTTCGAACGTTCGCGGCACGCTAGCAATGCCAGCTGTTACCCGGATGCTCGTCCAGCCCGACAGCGTCGCACCAGGCCCGAGCTCGTAGTGAACAACATTGCTGGTCGGCGACGCTGGGCGACCGACAAAGCTACGCACAATCAAGGTCACCTCGTCACCAACGTTCGGATCGATGGGGACCAGATCGCTGTTTTGCACGTCGGCATACGAGTTGACGGTTTCAGATGTCATAGCGCTGTCTTTGAGGTTGGAGGTTGTACTGTCGCCCGCCGCGGGGTTGGCCCGGCCTGACAAACCGGGAAAGGCCCCCGCTTCCATGAGCGTCGACAGTTGCCGGTGTTTTGCTCACATGCCCACCGCCGGCTGGGACGCGATTTTCAGGTCCTGCGCCGTCTGGACTTCGACGACGGCGTCTGCACGATCAAGCCGTCCCTGACGGCCGCGCGTCGGCTCATGGTGGCGACATGCACGCCGCTCTCCGTCATGACGGCGATCATCTCGGTACGCCTGTTCTCCACGATGACGTGTCGCGCGCCGCCGGAAGAGATGCGCTTGATGATCCGCTCGGATTTCGCGAGGTTAAGTGCGCTCATCACTTCACTTCCGGCGTGCCGAGAACAGAGCCTTGCTGTGCGAGCACGGCAGCGGCAGAGGAATCGCTGAGATCGACCAACGTTCCTCGGTTCACGTAGAGTTGAGGGCGCTTCGCGAGCGGCACATATGGTTTGTGTTTCCGAGCGACAAGAAGCGCTGCAGTGATCGGTTTGAGAGCCTCGGCCACTTCAGCCTCTGCTTCAGCGGTATCCGCATCGGCGGATGCCAGCAGATTCGGCGCTGCGTCGTAGTGACCAGTGCTGGTGTTGATGCGCATGCAGCTTTCGAGGTCTGGCACATAGGCGCTGATCAGAAAATCGCTGGTTCTCGTGTGCGGCACGAAGCCTTGCAGCGCGCGCAACTTCGCGTAGATGTATCTGACTTCGGCGACCTTGTTTCGCAGTTCCTCGGCCAGTGCGACCTGAATATCTTGCGCCGCCATGTTCGCCTCAACGCGGACATATCCGATGGCGATTTCGATCTTGCTGTCGAGTTCGGGGGCGCGCGCCTCGAGTGCCTCGACGCGAGCCTTCAGGCGACGCAAAGTGAGGTCTTTGGTGTCGATCGTGTCGGCGAGCTTTGCGATCTCTTTCTGCAGGGCGGGGAGCTTGGCGTCATCGATGAGCACGACATCCGCTTCAAGGGCGCCGAGCTGGCAGCGCAGATTGGCTAGTTCGGCCTCAGCGGCTGCGATCTCCGCTGGAGCGCTGTTCATTACGTCGTCGAGCTTTTTGCGCTGATCGAGCAGCCCGTGCATCTCGTTAAGCGTCTCGGCGTCGATCGCGAGAGTTAGCTTTGGCGCCTGGGCTACGGCTTCATTCTGGTTGTTGCGTTTCATGGACTCCTCTCGGTGAGGCAACCGCTCACGGGTTGCCGAGACGTTGAGAGGAGTCTAGATACGGCGATGGGTAGATGCGACCGTACGGCCACCGTACGGCGGCCGTATTGCGGGAGGAGGGGTAGACCTGCTAGATGCCGCTCGGTATGAACGAGGCGGCCGAGCGGTCGCCTTGGATTGACGGGTTGTCCAACACGTACTGGTGCCGGGGGAAATACTTCGTCAGCGCAGCTTTCGCTTTTTCGCGCGTCAGTTCGCCTTCCTCGATGAGATAAAGCACGACGCCACCGACCTCCCAGCGCGCCGAGGTGCCTTTAAACACTCGGTACTTCAACAATCGAGGGTATCGCTTCGCCTCAGTGAGGCGCTTTCGCAGCCAGTCGAAATCACGACCAGTTCTCAGGTATGGGCTCAAAGCCTTCGCGAGTGACTCGCTGCTCGGCCGCTCGTCGGTGGTCAAATCTGCCGGCTTCACCTGCTCGTCACCGGACGCAGCGACGCGCACACCGATCCCGATGCTATCGAGCCACACATTCAGATCCGCGACGCTGATTACGCAGTTGTGCGCAACGAGCGCCGCGACTATCCCTTCGCGACTGATCCGCAGGCGGCTTACTGGGTCACGGTAGACGATGGCATTACTCGCGATCGCATCCTCCAAAGCCTTCTTATGGCATCGCGCCGCATATGCACGGTCGTCAGTATCCGCAATGTCCAATGCAGCGGCGATGGCTGCACTTGCCTCTTTGACTGTCAAAAACCGCAGGGCGGTCATATTCATCTCCGTTATACGATAGTCATGTTGCCGTGACTCAGTTACTTCGTTCGCTCTAGTGCGCGTCAGATGGGTCAGGTTGATCAGACGCTTTACCAGCGACGCTTTCAGCCATAACACGGGGTGCTGCAGCAATGTCAGGCGTGTCATGCGAACCCTTCCCTTCGTCATTCCTGACACGCCCTGACACGCTGAAAGTGGGCCGTGTCGGGATCGAAGCCTTGCCGCATAAGGGGCTGACATGACTGACATACATGACAGAGTCACATATTCCGCGTGCCGTGCGCCCACCGTCCACCGGATGATTCAACGTCCATGCTTCTCTGAAAAGCAAGGGAACAGCGGGAACGGGGGGAACGCCTTGCCCGGCAAGGGGTTCGCCGTTCCCGGCAGAGTGGTCGTCAGGGAACGGGGGGAACAAATCCGGCAGCTGATCCATGTGCTTTCGTTGTTCCCTCCGTTCCCTCCCGATTTGGAAGCGGGGAACGCCGTGAGCCTTGTCTGTCGGTGCGTTCCCTATGTTCCCTTTGTTCCCTCTAGAAAATAAACCGCCCATCTCGTTACTCGTGGTCGAGGGCTTCCGGGTCGACGTGGTACAGGGGCACAGATCTGCCTGTCGGGTCTCGCGTCCTCTTCGATCGCTTGTCTAGGTCTGTGGCCGCGAGGGCGCCCGCCTTGTGAAGGGCCGCGGTAACTCGAAGCAGCTCAAAGCTCTTCGTGGCTTCGCGCAGACCGACCGAAGTGAATAGGTAGAGTCGACGTGAGCCGTCCTGTTTCCAGTAACCAGCGCGATCGCGGGTGATGTCGGCGCTGCCGTCGATGTTGGAGAATCGGCTGTCCGCGTGACGATCGATGAAGTCAGAAACCGCGCGCAAAATGGCTCCGTGCTCGGAACTTCCCCCTGCGGCGCCGCGGCGCTTACGCCAGATGTCGAACGCATGTGCAGCCGCGTCTGTCGCTTCTCCGGCAGCCCACGGCACCACATTCCAACGGGCAGCAAGTTCTCCGGCAAGCCCGCACAGTGCGAATGTGCGCGCGGCTCGCCGCTCCTGACCTTCGGCCGCTTTAAGTCGCTCGGTGATGGAATGCAGTTCGTCTGAGAGCTGCAGACCCTCGCGCAGCGCCCGAATCAACGCCTCGACGAACGTCGGCCCCGCATGCTCGTAGTGCTGCGCCGACTTGTTGCGGATCTCGTCCGACAGCGTGCTGCCTGATGCACGCCCGTGCAACTCTTCAAACAGCCCATAGCGGCCTTGCACGGGAATGTCCAGAATTCGAAGCTCCTGACCGGCTTTCGCCTCGAAGCCGCCGGCAGACATCCGCGCCGCGATCGTCAATTCGCCCGTCGACAGCAGAAGCACGCGCCAGCGGGCCGCAGCCTTCGCCTCGCCGTGTCGGTTGGCCCGCGTTTTGCCCGTCCCATTGATGAGCGCATACGCCGCCTCATACAGGCTTTTGGGATCGATTTCGCCGAGTTCGTCGAGCGCGAGCAGTGTGTCGGAGTGCAGTGTCCCCGCTCCCTCAAGGCCATTGGCCGTCGCGCGCCACGTCCGTTTGAACTGCGGGCCGCCCCATACGCTGACCGCCGCGGTCTCGGCCGTGGTCTTGCCGGTGGACGAATCGCCGTAGATGTGGAGCCCGGCACCGTCGATGTTGAGCTGGCCGAGCAAGGGCCCCGCCAAGGCTGCGCAGATGCCCAGCATAAGCAGCGGATTCCCGGTCGCGAGCGCGGCAAGCTCCTTCCAGCCTTCGACTGTGCCGGCCGTCGCATACGGCGCAGTCCTGCCGGATGCCTGGAACCAGATGTCGTCAGCGCCGATAACGGTGTGCGGGAGCACGAAGGCATCGCGATTCCAGCCTGTGACGGCAGCTGCGCGCATGCGCACCGTGGGAATCTGGGCGGCAACGTAGCGCAGGATCGCATTGCGGTCGTTCAGGTCAAAGACCAGGCCTTCGCTAAGCAGAACGCCCCGCGCCTCGCTGCCATCGCCTGCGAGCATCGACATCGGCATTGCCCATTTCTTCCACTTCCCGGCCGGCGACCGGATTTCGAGCAGCCGGCCATATTCGGCGTCTTCGCCATTGCTCGTCGTGGCCAGCACGCGAAGCGGTGTCGAGATCCACTTATCGATCAAAACCGGCGGCTCGTCGGTTTTGCCCGGCTTCGATCCATGCCAATAGACGCCGGGCTTGACCTTGCGCCCGTCGATTTCCAGACCGCTTTCATACAGGCGATAACAGGGCCTATCTTCGAGACCGGGAAAGCCGAGCTGCTGGGCGGCTTCGATCTGCTGACGAACGATTGAGGCGCCGGCGACCCGGTGCAGATCGTTGAAATCAGTCTGATCGTCACCGCGCTTGCCCCCGAAGTCAGGAATAGCCAGCGCGGCGCCGGTTGCATCCGCCGCCTTGCGAGCATCCTCGGACCCGTTGCCGATGTCCGACAGAATGGTCAGGGCAGCGCTTGGATAAGCGCGCGACAGCGACACGGCCACTTTGCGCAGGTTTCCACAAGAAAGCGCCGCCACTGCGGGCACGCCGGTGCATGCGTGCGCGGAGAGGGCTGTTGCGATGCCTTCGGCGATCAGAATTCGGGACGCCCGATCGAGGGATGCCGATGTCCAGTAGCCGGCGGACTTGATGCCGCCTTTCAGTGCCGCTTTCCGGCCCGCTTCGTCAATCATTTCGATCGTCGAGAGCTTGCCGTCGACCACTACCGGCGCGATCAGAATGCGACCGCACAGGCGCTCATCTCGCATCGATGGCGGGTAGCCGATCAGTTTGGACAGCCTATCCACCGGCATTTCGTAGAGCTCACCAGGCGGCGCGACGACTTTACGCTCGAGGTACGGATGGTCGGCGCCGGCAGGCGCAGCCTTCGAGACCACGGCTAATGCTGTCGCTGCTGCCTTCCGACCTTCCAGCAGACGCTGCTCGGTATCCGACTTCGCCTGTTCCTCGCGAACGGTGCGCCGCTTCTGAAGTTCGGCACGGTCCACGACAACGCGCGACGCAGAGCGCTCGTAGCCGTGCTCCCCAGCGATAGCAAACAGGGTGCCGAGCGTTATTCCCTTGTTGGCGCTTAGAGACTTCCAGGTGTCGCGCGCGGCGCCCTCGTCGAAGTTGTCTGCTCCACGGCTCCAACTGACAAACGTGGACCAGCCGTCGTCACCAAACGCGTGTTTCAGCGCCGCCGCGATGCGCCACCAGACATCGCGAGGCACAGATGGCGGTATGCAGAGCAGGGCGGCTTCGACTTCCGCGCGATCGTCCATGACAGCACTCATGAGGCCTCCGGATCGAAGCCAGCGCGCGCGAGCACCGCTGCAAGCTCTGACGGGCCGCCGATGCATGCCATCGCTTCCAGTGCCATGTCGACTACACGATCGGAGTGACGCTCCTTTGCGATCATCGTCTCGAGGATTCCCGCTTTCGCGAAGCCGCCGGCGCGCGCCGCGGCGAGCAACTCGTCAATCGTACGCTGCGCGCGAACGATGGCGTCAGCAGCCGGAGGCGTCGGTCCGTGTACGGCCTCGGCAGAAAGCAGAAGGATGCCGGCGGTGTTGATATGTGGCTCCCCGTCCACGACTCTGATCAATTTCGGGTGGAATCTCATGCGCTTTCCTGTGAGGAGTCCTTATCGCTACCGACACGCAAAGAGGCGTCGTTGACGCATGCGGCCGAATAGCACTCGGTGCGGGCCTGATAATCGTCTTGGTAGTTGCCGAAGTCGCTCTCGAGGGCGTCGCACAAATTCCGGCCCAACGATGCCAGTCGCTGCGTCAGCGAGCCATTACCGCGCTGCGCAGATTCTTGGATCGCTTCGAACAACGCGGCCAGATCGCTGAAAGACGTGCTCGCGTATGCGAACAAACCCGCAGCGCTGTCCATCGCGAAGACGACCTCTTTGACGTCCAGTTGCTCAGCCACTGCGGAGCGCGTCGCTTTATTGGCCATGTGCGATCTCCTCGGCAGCGTCCCGAAATCGCTTTGCGTCGCCGTCAGCAAGGTCGGCGTATCTGTCGGCGACCAGCGCGCCTTCCTTGGCCAGCGTGGCGAGCTCGTCCGCGCCGGCCAGGCTCGCGAAGCGCTCCATCGCCTTCAGCACTTTTTCGAGGCGTTGAAAGCCTTCGAGTGCACATGTCGCCACATCGTGGCCGGTGTTCAGCGCGTCGGTGTGATTGGCCAGTCGCTTATCCATGGCGGACCTCCGCGAAGAAGTCGGCTTCATCCGCGGCGCGGTCGCCGTAATTTGCAGTCAATTCAGCGCCAATTTGGGCGAGCAAGACTGCCTCGGTGAGATCAATGCTGCCGCTGCCCATTTTTCCCAGGACGACGAACAATGCATTTGCCTGAGTCAATGCCTTGGCGGCGGCGTTCATCTCAGCGGCCGCGCGAGGTGCGATGTCAGTACGATTAACCATGACGCACCTCGGCACGAGATTGGCGAGCGATCGACACAGCGATTTCTCGGGCGAATGCATCGTTGAACGCTTCGCGGCGTGCACCATCGCCTGCAAACGAGGTGTCACCAGCGATAAGGTTACGGAAACACAAATCGCGAAAGTCCGCCATGCTCAGCCACGGAGTTTGGTATCAGCCGTCAGCGCCTCGCGCAAATCATCCAGCAGGGCTCAGCCCCCCAACGCGAGCGCAAGGCCCTTGCACTCGTACCGCATGATCCTTTCGGTATGGCCGCCAAAGCCAAGTAGCGTCGACATTCCACGCCCTCCTAGCCGAAAGGGGGCCTTGCGTCGGCCAAATGCACTCCGTCACAACGACGCACAAGGAGTGCAAGCAATGGCGATTCAGGAAAATGCGCCCGTTGGCGCAACCCTCCCGGTCGACGGTCTGTCCCGCTGGGAGCAGATCAAGGTGTTCATTCCCATGAGCAGGGAATCGGTTCGGCAGCGAGAGCTCGCCGGCCGGTTCCCAAAGCGTCAGCATCTCACCAAACGCTGCGCTGTATGGTCGAACCGCGAGATTCATAAATGGATCGCGGATCCGCAGAACTATCGTGCGGAGGGCGCATGAACGGCTCAACTCGCGCGCCCACAGCGACGTTCCTCGACATCCGCAAGAGCGACAGCGAGCGACTGCGCGTCACCGTTTCCGAGTATCGCGGGCGCACGTTCATCGACCTGCGTGTTTGGTATTCGATTGAATCGGGCGATTACAAGCCCGGCCGCGCCGGCGTATCGCTGCGGCCCGACCAGATTGCCGAGGTCGTCCAAGGCTTGCTCGTCGCTTCACGCGCGCTCGATCCAAATGGGGCTAATTGATGACACCCCATAAAAAGACCTTGCACCGCGTAAACCCCGGCGCGTATACTTTTCGCGTGGCTGAGACAACAGCTACCGGGTTTGGCGACCTGACATGCAATAGGCGGACAGCCGCCCCGCGGCTTTTTTTTCGTCCGCACGCCTTCGCGCGCCTCCAAGATCAATGGGTGGGCCTGGGCGGGGAGACCTTCGGGTCTGCCGGTTCCTATTGCGCCGGTTCGCCAACCCCGTTCAGTGCCCGCCCACCCCATTTGGCGATGGGATGCGGGTTCAAAACTGCAATAGGAGGCCGCATCATGCGCCATATCCTCGCTCGTTCTGAGCAAACGTCTCTCCCAAATACACTCACCGAACGCTACCCGCTTTTCGTGTTCGCCGGCCGCAGCGCTGCGGAACTGTGGCTCGTCGGCGCGCCGATGTCTTTGTTTTGTTTCCGCCGTTGCGCTCCAACGCCTCTACCATCCGGGCGCGCCGATCGACCGGCATTGGTTCTCTAATTTCGACGTTCGCGAGCATCTGATCGACGAACGGTTTGGCAGACTCAATATCCTTTTCCACAAACCAATGAAGCACGTCATCGATACGCGCGACCCAATCCGCCGTAACTGGACTGGATTCCTCCTCGAATCCGGCGTTGTGTGCGTTATAGGGCAGCAGGGTCTGCGGGTGAAAAACGGCGATCTCGCCCCTCGTTCCAGCCTGAATAAGCGCGTTCGTGAGTCGCGCGAAGCCTTGCGCAAAGACTTCCGTGTCTTCGATGCGCATGTACACATATGCCGCCATGATGAAAAGCGGGCATAGGTGCTGCGGTAAGTCCGGACCCGGTTCGCTAAAAGTTGTATCGTCCATTGCGCCCTCACGCACCCTTAAAAATTGATGCTGCGCCAGCAGGGTAAGGGAGCCCTGTTTTCGCCCCGTCGGGCTAGGCGCGGCAAACCTGTAGAAAGCCGCTGTTATTCGGCGCTTTCTTGCGCTTGGGCGAGATAGTCGGCCCAGTGTTGCATCATCTTTCGGCGCTCGGGCAGGTATTCCGCGTGGACATATGCCGCGGTTACCTGATTGCGCTCGGCGTGTGCAAGCTGTCGATCGACGACATCGCGGCTGTATCCGAGCTCGCGCAGGACGGTGGCGGCAAGGCCCCGGAACCCGTGCCCCGTCATTCGAGACTTGTATCCCATGCGGTAAAGCGCAAACAGCATCGTGTTATTGGAGATCGGCCCGCGGGTACGGCCTTGCACGCTGTGAAAGATATGCTGCTCATTGCCGTTGAGCTTCCGTAGCTCACCCAACACATCGAGCGCCTGGCGGGACAGCGGGACAATGTGCGGATCGCGCATTTTCATCCGGTCAGCCGGAATGCGCCATTCGGCGGCCTTCTCGTCAACTTCAGTCCATTCGGCCTCGATCAGCTCCGTGGTTCGGACGAACGTGAGCGCCATTAGTTGGAGTGCCAGCCGGGTGACGACGTCACCCTGATACTCGGCGATGTCTTGCATGAGTTGCGGAATCTCCACTGGCTTGACGCGCGCCATGTGCTTCACGCCGGCGCCTTTCTTTAGCACAGTCTCAGCGTCGACGTCGGCAGCAGGATTGCGCGAGCAACGGCCGGTCATGATGCCGTACTGGAAAACGGCGCGGGACCGCTGCAGGATGCGCTTGGCGGTCTCCCGGACGCCGCGGGCCTCGACAGCTCGCAGGATCTCAAGCATGTGCGGCGCCTCGATGTCCTTGATCGGCCTCGAGCCCATCTTCGGGAACACGTCGACCTCGAGCGAACCGATCACCTTACTGGCGTAGACCTCAGTCCAGCCGTCTTTCTGCGACTCGAACCACTCCCGTGCCACCGCCTCGAAGGTCGATACGGCTTCCAGCGCCCGCGCACGCTTCGTTTCCTTCTTCTGCTGTGAGGGATCGGTGCCCGCGGTCAAAAGCTGTCGCGCCGCCAAGCACGCCTTCCTGGCGTCTGCGAGGCCGACTTCAGGATAAACACCGAAGGAGGCCAGCTTTTCCTTGCCATCGAAGCGGTATTTCATTCGCCAGTAGCGCGAGCCGTTTGGCATCACTTGCAGGTAAAGCCCCTTGCCATCGGCAAGGCGATAGGGCTGCTCGGCCGGCTTGGCCCTGCGGACTTGCAGCTCGGTCAGCGGTGCAATCTGCTTGGGCATGGCGTTGGGGGTATCGATTTTGGGGTATTCGATGGTATCCCCACCGATACCCCAAAAAAGTTTGGTTTGTAGTGGGCAAACGTAGGCAATGATGGCAGCAAAAAGCCCCGCAGCGCAAGGCTTACGGGGCTTTTCTGGGCAATCTTGGGAGTAGCTGGGAAGCTATCTGGTCCCCCTGACAGGAATCGAACCTGTATCTAGCGCTTAGGAGGCACTTGTTCTATCCATTGAACTACAGGGAGAGGACCGGGCCGGCTGGAATCCGCGAGGGTTTTAGAGCCCGGATCCGCCAGCGAGCGCAGAGTATATCAAACCCTCCCAAGCAAAAGGAGGGCCAAAACTAGCCATTTACAGGCCCCGCGGGCCAACAGCCCCGACAGGCCCGGCCAAAAAACAAACGGCCCGGCAAACATCGCCTGCCGGGCCGCCGTAACTCACAGAACTATCTCACTAACGAGAGCTAACGAGCGTCGGTCTGAACCTCAGAACTCCACCACCGCGAACTCCGCCTTACCCACATCGCAAAGCGGGCAGCGCCAGTCTTCCGGGATAGCAGCGAAGCGCGTACCCGGCGCGATGCCTTCTTCGGGCAGGCCTTCTTCTTCGTTGTAGATCCAGCCGCAAATCAGGCAGACCCAGCTCTTGTATTCAGTTACATCGATTACTTCACTCACGACAAACACTCTCTCACTCAATCCAATGGCCGACTGGTCCGCCCCTTTTTGGGGCATGCGGCAACCCGCAATGTTACCGGAATTTGTCAAAGCGGCCGCAAAGTCCGGGGGCGCCCCCGCGACCGTATCCGCGGAGCCCTCCGAGGCCGCTTCGACAAGCCCTGTCACGCACAGCGTGTATGCTTGATCTGCAGCGCTTTCGTTAGACCAAGCCGGCCGCGCGCGCACCAGGCGTCGCGACGCTCCATCCCGATCGAGCGCGTGAGCAGCGTCGCGCGGCAGGCTCGAGTTACCAAAGGAGAAAACGATGTTCAAGAACAAATGGTTGGCCGGTCTCGCAGCGGCGGGTTTGATCGCCGTGTCGGGCGCGGCCCAGGCCGCGAGCGTGTCGTTCGTGCAGCCGGCCGACGGCGCGACCGTCAGCAATCCGGTGCACGTCGCGTTCGCCGTCGACGGCATGAAGATCGCGCCCGCCGGCACGATGACCGAAGGCACCGGGCACCATCATCTGCTGATCGACGGCAAGCCGCTGCCGAAGGGCGACGTGATCCCCGCGAACGACATGGCGCTGCACTTCGGCAAGGGCCAAACCGAAACCGATCTGACGCTGCCGCCGGGCGACCACACGCTGACGCTGCAATTCGGCGACGGCGCGCATCGCTCGTATGGGCCGGAGTTGAGCAAGACGATCACGGTCCACGTGAAATGAGCTAGGGCCTAATTCCCGACGCGGGCACGCGCGGATCGCTTGCGCCGCCCGCGTCGTTCGTTTTACAGGTGCGATTGGCGCGCCCCGCCCCCGGTACAATAAGCAGTTCCGACCCATCGCTGCTTTTCCCATTCCCATGTCGCTTTACACCATTACCGGAGCGCAGCTCGCGTTCGGTCACGTCGCGTTGCTCGACCACGCGGATTTCTCGCTCGAAGCGGCCGAGCGCGTCGGCTTGATCGGGCGCAACGGCGCGGGCAAGTCGTCGCTGCTGAAGATCGTCGCCGATCTCGCCAAGCCCGACGACGCGCTGATCACCCGTCAGCAGAACCTCACCACCGTCTACGTGCCGCAGGAGCCCGAGTTCAATCCGGACGACACCGTGTTCGACGCGGTCGCCGCCGGCCTGACCCACGCGCGCGCGCTGCTCGACGAATACGACGTGGTTGCCCATCAGCTCGCCGACACGCCCGAAGGCGCGGAGCACGACGCGCTGCTGGCGCGCATGAACACGCTGCAATCGTCGCTCGATGCGGCCGACGCGTGGAACTGGAGCACCCGCGTCGCGACCACGCTGCAGCAGATCGGCCTGAATGGCGAGGCGCGCGTCGGTTCGCTGTCGGGCGGGATGCAAAAGCGCGCGGCGCTCGCTCGCGCGCTGGTCGTGCAGCCGGACGTGCTGCTGCTCGACGAGCCGACCAACCACCTCGACTTCGACGGCATCCGCTGGCTCGAAGATCTGCTGGTGTCGCTGCGCGCCGGGCTGCTGTTCATCACCCACGACCGCGCGTTTCTCGATCGCGTCGCGACGCGCATCGTCGAACTCGATCGCGGGCGGCTGCTGTCGTACCCGGGTAATTTCTCCGCGTATCAAACGCGCAAGGCGCAACAGCTCGAAGTCGAGCGGATCGAAAACGAGAAGTTCGACAAGCTGCTCGCGCAGGAAGAAGTGTGGATCCGCAAGGGCGTCGAGGCGCGCCGCACGCGCAGCGTCGGCCGTATCGCGCGGCTCGTGCAAATGCGTAACGAGCGCGCCGAGCGTCGCAACGTGCAGGGCAACGTGAAGCTTGACGTCGGCCAGGGCGAGAAGTCCGGCAAGATCGTCGCGGAACTCACCGACGTGACCAAGCGCTACGGCGCGCGCACGGTGGTCGACAATTTCACCGCGACGGTGATGCGCGGCGACAAGATCGGCTTCATCGGACCGAATGGCGCGGGCAAGACCACGCTGCTCAAGCTGATCCTCGGCGAACTCGCGCCCGACGAAGGCAATGTGCGCGTCGGCACCAACCTGCAGGTCGCGTACTTCGATCAGATGCGCGCGCAGCTCGATCTGGAAAAGAGCCTCGCCGACACGATCAGCCCCGGCAGCGAATGGGTCGAAGTCAACGGCCAGAAGAAGCACGTGATGAGCTATCTGGGCGACTTCCTGTTCGCGCCGGAACGCGCGCGCTCGCCGGTCAAGTCGCTGTCGGGCGGCGAGCGTAATCGCCTGCTGCTCGCGCGTCTGTTCGCGCGCCCGGCCAACGTGCTGGTGCTCGACGAGCCGACCAACGACCTCGACATCCCGACGCTCGAACTGCTCGAAGAACTGCTGATCGAGTACGACGGCACGGTGCTGCTGGTCAGCCACGACCGCGCGTTTCTCGACAACGTGGTGACGTCGGTGATCGCGTCGGAGGGCGGCGGCAAGTGGCGCGAGTACGTCGGCGGCTTCAGCGACTGGCAGACTCAGCGCGAGCGCTCCGAACAGCTCGCGCTCGAAGCGCAGAAGGGCGCGAACAAGGAAGCGTCGAAAGAGGCCGCGCCGAAGGACGCTGGCGGTGGCCGCAACGCGCAGCGCAGCGTCAAGCTGTCGTTCAAGGAGCAGCGTGAGCTGGAGGCGCTGCCGCAGAAGATCGCCGAACTCGAGACCGAGCAGAAAGCAATCGGCGCGCAGCTCGAAGACGGTTCGGTGTTTGCGCGCGATGCGCGCGAGGGCGCGCGTCTGACCGAGCGCTATGCGGAGATCGACGAAGAACTGATGCTCGCGCTCGAGCGTTGGGACGAACTGGAAAACCGCGTCAAGTAATCAGCAGATAACGCGGCGCGAACGCACGTTCGCGCCGAACTGTCGCGCGCGCCGCGCAATCCCCCGCTTTCCCTTGTCCACACGGCCGATTGCGACCGATGTCAATTGCCGCCGTGATCTAAATCAGTACAATACCCCGCGAACAAGCTCCCCCAGCGCCCTGCGCGGCCGCGCCGCACAACTGAGCACGCTCGAGGGGAGCCGCGCGACAAAACAGCTTGCCCGCAGCGCGGGCACCCCACCTAACTCTGTTGTTTCGTTTCGCTTTTTTTGAAAACTCAACGCCTTGTCCACGGACCTGTCCACAGGACCTGTGGACAACGATGAACCGACGCACCGAGTCAATCATGTCTACGAAAAAGCCAAACGCCGCGTATAGCGAAGCGTCGATCAAGGTGTTGAAGGGTCTGGAGCCGGTCAAGCAACGGCCCGGCATGTATACCCGCACCGAGAATCCGCTGCACATCATTCAGGAAGTCATCGACAACGCATCGGACGAAGCCCTCGGCGGCTACGGCCGGCAAATCACTGTCACGTTGCACGCGGATCATTCGGTCTCGGTCGAGGACGACGGTCGCGGCATTCCATTCGGCATGCACCCCGAAGAGGGCGTGCCGGTCGTCGAAATCGTGTTTACCCGCCTGCACGCGGGCGGCAAGTTCGACAAGGCGGCGGGCGGCGCGTACACGTTCTCCGGCGGCCTGCACGGCGTCGGCGTGTCGGTCACCAACGCACTGTCCACCCGCCTCGACGTCAGCGTGTGGCGCGACGGCAAGGTCGCCGAACTGAGCTTCGCGCACGGCGACGTCGCCAAGCCGCTCGAAGTGCGCGCGGCCGCGCGCGGCGACAAGAAGTCCGGCACGCGCGTGACCGCATGGGCCGATCCGAAATATTTCGATTCTCCGAACCTGCCGCTCGGCGAACTGCAGCGTCTGCTGCGCTCGAAAGCGGTGCTGCTGCCGGGCGTCGAAGTCACGCTCGTCAACGAGAAAACCGGCGAGCGGCAAAGCTGGAAATACGACGACGGTCTGCGCGGCTATCTGCTCGAAGGGATGAACGGCAGCGACCTGCTGATCCCGCTGTTCGAAGGCGAGCGCTACGCGGAAAGCTCGCGTTCGAGCGAAGAGACCTTTGCCGAGGGCGAAGGCGCCGCATGGGTCGTCGCGTGGAGCGAGGAAGGCCCGCTCACGCGCGAGTCGTACGTGAACCTGATTCCGACGCCCGCGGGCGGCACCCACGAATCGGGTCTGCGCGACGGTCTGTTCCAGGCGGTGAAGAGCTTCGTGGAGTTGCACAACCTGCAGCCGAAGGGCGTCAAGCTGCTCGCCGAAGACGTGTTCGCGCGGGTCTCGTTCGTGCTGTCGGCGAAGGTGCTCGATCCGCAGTTCCAAGGCCAGATCAAGGAGCGTCTGAATAGCCGCGACGCGGTCAAGCTGGTGTCGTCGTTCTCGCGCCCGGCGCTGGAGCTGTGGCTCAATCAGCACGTCGAGCACGGCAAGAAGCTCGCCGATCTCGTGATCAAGCAGGCGCAGGCGCGCACCCGCGCCGGCCAGAAGGTCGAGAAGCGCAAGAGCTCGGGCGTCGCGGTGCTGCCGGGCAAGCTGACCGACTGCGAATCGACGGAAATCGGCCGCAACGAACTGTTCCTCGTCGAGGGCGATTCGGCCGGCGGCTCCGCGAAGATGGGCCGCGACAAGGAGTACCAGGCAATCCTGCCGTTGCGCGGCAAGGTGCTGAACACGTGGGAAACCGAGCGCGACCGCCTGTTCGCGAACAACGAGGTGCACGACATCTCGGTCGCGATCGGCGTCGATCCGCACAACCCGGACGACAAGGTCGATCTGTCGAATCTGCGCTACGGCAAGATCTGCATCCTGTCGGACGCGGACGTCGATGGTTCGCACATCCAGGTGTTGCTGCTCACGCTGTTCTTCAAACACTTCCCGCAACTGATCGAACGCGGCCATGTGTGCGTCGCGCGTCCGCCGCTGTTTCGCGTCGACGCGCCCGCGCGCGGCAAGAAGCCCGCGCAGAAGCTGTACGCGCTCGACGAGGGCGAACTCGAAGCGATCCTCGACAAGCTGCGCAAGGACGGTGTGCGCGACAGCCAGTGGTCGATCAGCCGCTTCAAGGGCCTCGGTGAAATGAGCGCCGAGCAGCTGTGGGACACCACGATGAATCCCGACACGCGCCGCCTGCAACCGGTCGCGCTCGGCGAGCTGGACTACGACGCCACCGTCGCGCGGATGACGATGCTGATGGGCAAGGGCGAAGCAGCCTCGCGCCGCAGCTGGCTCGAAGAAAAGGGCAACGAAGTGGAAGCGGATATCTGAGCGCGCAACACGCGCATCGAGCCGCAGATCGACTTCAAGCCAAACACGGATACGGAATCTAGATGGACGACGATAACTCTCTCGACCTTTTCAACGAGCCGCCGCCGGACGGCGACGTGCTGACGCTCGGCAACTACGCGGAGCGCGCCTACCTCGAGTACGCGGTCAGCGTGGTCAAGGGCCGCGCGCTGCCGGACGTGTGCGACGGCCAGAAGCCGGTGCAGCGCCGCATCCTGTTCGCGATGAACGAGATGGGTCTCGGCGACAACGCGAAGCCGGTCAAGTCGGCGCGCGTGGTCGGCGACGTGCTCGGTAAGTATCACCCGCACGGCGACCAGTCCGCGTACGACGCACTCGTGCGCCTCGCGCAGGACTTTTCGATGCGCTATCCGCTGATCGACGGCCAGGGCAACTTCGGCTCGCGCGACGGCGACGGCGCGGCGGCGATGCGTTACACCGAAGCGCGTCTGACGCCGATCGCGAAACTGCTGCTCAGCGAAATCGATCAGGGCACGGTCGACTTCATGGCCAACTACGACGGCTCGTTCGAGGAGCCGAAGGTGTTGCCCGCGCGTCTGCCGTTCGTGCTGCTCAACGGCGCATCGGGTATCGCGGTCGGTCTGGCGACGGAAATCCCGTCGCACAACCTGCGCGAAGTCGCGAGCGCGGCGGTCGCGCTGATTCGCAATCCGAAGCTGTCGCACGCGGAACTGATGCAGCTGGTGCCGGGTCCGGACTTCCCGGGCGGCGGCCAGATCATTTCGAGCGAAGCGGAAATCGCGGCCGCGTACGAATCCGGACGCGGCAGCCTGAAGGTGCGCGCGCGCTGGAAGATCGAAGAACTCGCGCGCGGCCAGTGGCAACTGGTGATCACCGAACTGCCGCCGAACACGGCCGCGCAGAAGGTGCTCGAAGAGATCGAAGAGCAGACCAACCCGAAGATCAAGCTCGGCAAGAAGGCGCTCACGCCCGAGCAGTTGCAGACCAAGCAGACGCTGCTGGCACTCGTCGACGCGGTGCGCGACGAGTCCGGCAAGGATGCGCCGGTGCGCCTCGTGTTCGAGCCGAAGTCGAGCCGTATCGATCAGACCGAGTTCGTCAACACGCTGCTCGCGCATACCAGCCTCGAATCGAACGCGCCGCTGAACATGGTGATGGTCGGCGGCGACGGCCGGCCGCGTCAGAAGGGTCTCGGCGAAATACTCGGCGAGTGGATCGCGTTCCGTTTCGCGACGGTCACGCGGCGCACGCGGCACCGGCTGTCGAAGGTCGACGACCGGATCCATATTCTCGAAGGCCGGATGATCGTCTTCCTGAATATCGACGAGGTGATCCGCATCATCCGCGAATCGGACGAGCCGAAGGTCGCGCTGATGGCCGCGTTCGGTCTGTCCGACCGCCAGGCCGAAGACATTCTGGAAATCCGTCTGCGCCAGTTGGCGCGGCTGGAAAAGATCAAGATCGAGAAGGAACTGGCCGAGCTGCGCGACGAGAAAGCGAAGCTCGAAGAACTGCTCGGCAGCGAATCGGCGATGAAGCGCCTGCTGGTCAAGGAAATCGACGCCGACGCGAAGCAGTACGGCGACGAGCGCCGCACGCTGATCCAGCAGGAAAAGCGCGCGACCTTCGAAGCGCGCGTGGTCGATGAACCGGTCACGGTAGTGGTGTCGCAAAAGGGCTGGGTGCGCGCGCTGAAGGGCCACGGGCTCGACGCCGCGGGCTTCAGCTTCAAGGCCGGCGACGGCCTGTATGCGGCGTTCCAGTGCCGCACGCCGGATACGCTGATCGCATGGGGCAGCAACGGCCGCGTCTATTCGGTCGCGGTCGCGACGCTGCCGGGCGGCCGAGGCGACGGCGTGCCGGTCACCTCGCTGATCGAACTCGAATCGGGCAGCCATCTGATGCACTACTACGCGGCGTCGGCGGACCAGGCGCTGCTGCTCGCATCGAGCAACGGTTTCGGCTTTATCGCGAAGGTCGGCGACATGATCAGCCGCGTGAAGGCCGGCAAATCGTTCATGACGATCGACGCGGGCGCCGCGCCGCTCGCGCCGATGCCGATGCTGCCCGATGCCGCGCAGATCGCGTGTCTGTCCTCGGGCGGGCGTTTGCTGGTGTTCGGCCTCGACGAGATGAAGACCTTGTCGGGCGGCGGGCGCGGCGTTACGTTGATGGCGCTCGACGACAACGAGACGCTTGTGCAAGCGCTCGCGATCAACGCGGCCGGGCTGATCCTGATCGGCACGCGTCGCGGCGGCCGCGTCGACGAGGAGAAGCTGAGCGGCGCCGATCTCGCCGCGCACGTCGGCAAGCGTGCCCGCAAGGGCCGCGCGCCCGACAGCAAGATGAAGCTCGACGGCATGCGGCCGGTGCTGCCGGCATGACCGCGACTTAACGAAGTTTGACGCTGGAAAACGGCGCGCGCCTGCTAGCATGCGGGGCGCTCGCCGGTTGTCGCAAAAAAGACCGTCGCGAAAGGGTGGTGGCAACAACGGGGAGCGACGGCAACGCGGCCGGTAACACGGGCCGCGATCAGCAGGACAACAATACGACGCAATCCTGATGGATACCCGGAACTGCATGCAGCACGCATGGTCGAATGCGCTCAGTAGCCGCAGTCAAGATCAAGTGTCCTGAACGGTAACGCGTCAGAAAAGGAAAACTATATGGGCAAGGCCATCGAAGTCGCGATTTTTCTGCATCTGCTCGGGGTGGCGGTGTGGGTCGGCGGTATGGTGTTCGCGCATTTCTGTTTGCGCCCGGCGCTCGGCGATCTGTCGCCGCAGCTGCGGCTGCCGCTGTGGGAGTCGGTGTTCGGCCGCTTCTTCAACTGGGTCGGCGCGTCGGTGCTGATGATCCTGATCAGCGGCGGCTTCCTGTTGATGCAATTCGGCGGCGGCCACGCGAGCTGGCCGATGCACGCGATGGCCGGCCTCGGCATCGTGATGATGCTGATCTTCGGGCATATCCGTTTCGCGGTATTTCCGCGAGTGCGCCGCGCGGTGCAGGCGCAGAAGTGGCCGGACGGCGCGCAAGCGGTCGGCACGATTCGTCGTCTGGTGCTGATCAATCTGGTGCTCGGCGTCGTGACGATCGGCGTCGCGGTACTGTCGCGCGGGTTGTGATTTCCCTTCAGCTTCATCGAACGGCTTGCGGGCTTTGCCGGGGTCGAGGAACCCGGCGAGGTCCGCAACGCATCATCCGGCCGCGTGATACGCGAGCCACACGCCGCACACCAGCGCCACCGTCCCGTACACGACGTACACCGGCACCTTCAGTCTCGCGAAGCACAGCGCGGAGAACAGCGCGGTCAACAGATAGACCGGCTCCAGCGGCATATGCGCGGCAATCTTCAGCACGGCCACCGCGAGAAACGCGGTCGTGACCGCGCGCAGCATCCTCATCCCATGCTCGAAGCGCGGATTGGCCTTCAACCGGTGCAGATGCCGCTGTGCGAGCACCACCAGAGCGCCCGACGGCACGAACAGCGCGAGCGTCGCGAGCAGCGCGCCGGCCCAGCCGTCGATCAGATAGCCGAAGAACGGCACCACGTTGAGCAGCGGTCCGGGCGATAGCGGCGACAGCGAAAACGCGAGCGTGAAGTCGTTATCCGACACGCCGATCGCCGGCGTGACGAACAGTGTCTTGAGCACAGGCAGCGCGGAGAAGCCGCCGCCGAACAGCGTCATTCCGGCGCCGGCCAGACGCGGCCACAGCAGTGCGAGTTCGTAGCGAGGCGACAGCGGCACCGCGAATAGAACGAGCAGTATCGCGAGTGCGGTCAGCAGCCGGTAGTCGCCGCGTGCGAGCGAGACGTTCAGCCGTGTAGCGCGCTCGGCGCTCGCGAACCAGCCGGCGCCGAACGCCGTGCCGAGCATCACCACGTAGGCGGCCGGGCTGTGCGCGAAGAACAGCGCGATGCAGCCGAGCAGCGCCGCGCTCCCTTCGAGTTTGCCGCGCACCAGCGCACGGGTCTGCTTGTACCAGGTCACCGCGATCAAGGTGGCGAGCACGACGCTGAAGTGATGCAGCAGCGTTTGCGAGGCGACCGCATGCACGAGCGGTGTGCGGTAGAAGATCGCGAACAGTGTCATCAGCGTGAAGAACGGCAGCACGCTCGCGATCCCGGCGACCCACGCGCCGGCGCGTCCGCGCAGCGCATGGCCGAGTTGAACCGCGACGTTGCAGCCGACCGGCCCCGGCACCATCCACGCCAACGCGATCAGATCGGAGAATGCGATCCGCGACAGCCGTCCCTCGCGTTCGACATAGTGATGCTCGAGTTGCGCCATCAGCGCGAGGCCGCCCCACGACAGCGCGGACAGCCCAAGCACGACCCGGAACAGCGTCCAGAGCGGTTCCCGTTGCCCACGGCTCGCAGCCTCCTCGCTCGTGATGGTCTGCATCGCGATACGCCGGCCCCGGCGCGGGGACCGGTCCTTTAATTGTTGGTGCTCGACACGCTGCTGGTGTGATCCGTTTCGTGCGCGGCGCGCCGGCTGTTGACGCCGCACACGCCGAAACGTTCGAGCAGCGCCGGGATCGCCTCGACCGGCACCGGCCGCGAGAACAGGAAGCCCTGTGCCTCGATATGGCCGAGCGCGGCCAGCCACGCAATCTGCTCCTCGGTCTCGGTGCCCTCGACCACCACCTTGAGCCCGAGCGAGCGCGCCAGATTGACGATCGCGGTGACCATCACGCACACGCTGCGGTCGCCCGGAATCGCCTGCACGAAAGAGCGGTCGACTTTCAGCGTATCGACCGAGAAGCGGTTCAGATACGACAGCGACGAGTAGCCGGTGCCGAAGTCGTCGAGCGCGATACGTACGCCGAGACGTTTCAGCGCGACGATTTTCTCGGAGACGACTTCCGGATATTCCATCATCGTCGTCTCGGTGATTTCGAGTTCGAGGCGGCGCGCGGAAATGCCGGTTTCTTCGATCGCGCGCGAGATCGTCTCGAACAGGTCGCCGCGCCAGAACTGCACCGCCGAAATATTGACCGCGAGCGACAGCGTGTCGTAACCCTGCTGCTGCCACTGCGCGAGCTGATGGCAGGCGGTCTCGATCACGAAGTCGCCGATCGGCACGATCAGCCCCGTCGATTCGGCGACCGGGATGAATTCGTTGGCCGGAATCAGACCGTGCTGCGGATGGTTCCAGCGCACCAGCGCCTCGAAGCCGGTGATGCAGCGCCGCGTCAGATCGATCTTCGGCTGATACGCGAGGAACAGCTGCTTCTCCGCGAGCGCGACGCGCAGCTGCTGCTCCCACTTCATCAGATGGTCCGCGCGATGCGACAGATCCGGCGAATAGAACTGATAGCAGTTCTTGCCGGCGTCCTTCGCGCTGTACATCGCGAGGTCGGCCTTCTTCAGCAGATCGATCTCGCTTTCGTTGGCGACCGAGTACAGCGCGATGCCGATGCTCGCATGCAGCACGAACGAGCTGCCGCGCACGTCGAACGGTTTCGAGAACACGTCGGCGGCGGCTTCGGCGAGCGCGACCGCGCGCTTCTCGACGTCGTCGCCCTTGATCACCACCACGAACTCGTCGCCGCCGATCCGGGAGAGCGCGCCGCCGTCGCCGACCGCGGCCGCCAGCCGCGAGGCGGTCATCTGCAGCACGATATCGCCGGCATTGTGGCCGAGCGTGTCGTTGACGGTCTTGAAGTTGTCCAGATCGATGAACAGGATCGCGAGGCGGCCGAGGTTGGCCGGTTGCGCGACGTCGTGGCGCAGCGCCTGCAGCGTCGCGTAGCGGTTGCGCAGCCCGGTCAGCAGATCGTATTCGACGAGGTGCGTCATCTCGCGCTCGCGGCCGAGCAGTTTGCCGATCAGGCCGGTCGCGACCGCGAAGAAGCTCAGCATCGCGAGCGAGATGAAGCCCGCCATCAGCAGATAGACGTTGCGCGTGTGGTTGTAGTCGGCGAATTCTTCGGCCTGCGAAAGACCGACCAGCACGCCGAGCGGATAGCCGTCGATATGCCGGTACGACACGATGCGGGTGACGTCGTCGATCGAATCGACGTAGGTGCCCGATACGTGTTCCGAGGTCGGGTAGGTGCCGCTCGCGGTGAACGCGCCGCTCGCTTTATCGGCGCTGCCGGTGCGGCGCGCGAGCACGGTGCCGTTGTCGGAGATCACCGCGATCACGCCTTCGCGGCCGATCGCCGCGTTGTTGTAAAAGTCGGTCGTGAAATAGCTCGGGTCTTCCGACACCACCACCACGCCCGCGAACGAGCCGTCCGGATGATTCAGGCGCCGCGTCATCTGCAGCGTCCAGTGGCCGGAGATGCGGCCGAGCACCGGCTTGCTGATGTACAACTGGTCGTCGTTCTCGTGCTCGTGGACCTTGAAGTGCTCGCGGTCGGACAGATCGATGTGTTTCGGATTGAGTTCGGCGGTGTTGGCGAGCAGCTTGCCGTGCTCGTCGATCAACGATACCTGCACCAGCGTCTCGCTTTGCACGACGCCTTTTTCGACGGTGCTCGCGAGATCGAAATGATTCGGCGTCTTCTCGAACTCGAATTTGACGAAGCGGGTGATCTGATCGACCTGGTGAATCGCCTTGATCGTGTGCTGTTCGAGCGCGGCGGAAAGAATCGCGGAGGAGGCCATCGCCTCGCGGTAGGTCGCTTCCTTTTCGACCGCCAGCCGCGCGAAGATCACGGTCCACAGCAGGATCAGCACCAGCACCCCGAGCGCGGGGATGACGAGCAGCGCGCGCCGGCGCGTGATCGACGGATCGCGCGGCGCTCTGGCTTCGTGCGGGGCGGAGAAGCGGGATTGACTCATCGGCTGGCCCGCGGCTCGGCGCGAGCGATTGGCAAACGCACGGGCATCGACTGCGCTGATTGAATGAATGGCTGCATGGTGACCAAGGTGCCAAAGCTGCTGCGCAGCAGGAGAAGGCGTGGCGCCGCGCCTGACCGTCCACGGGTCAACGGGGTATGTTTTCGATCTTACTGAATGCCACTGGATTAAGGAAGGGTCCGCACCTCGGGTAAACGCGGGCGCGACTGGCGCCGCGGCGCGCTCGACCAAGAGCCGCGAGCGCTAGTGCTGGTGCGGATTTCGCGCGCGCGGGCGGTCGATCCCGCAATCGGCACGGCACTTGCCGTCGCGCGCTGTTGCACACGTGGCTCAGGCGAGCCGGCAGGTGCCGTCGACGATCGTCACCGTTGGGCCGCCGATCCAGATCTTGCCGCGCGCATCGTCGTAGTGCACCGATACCTCGCCCGCGCGACCCAGCACGGTGCCTTGTCGCGCGGTGTAGCGGGCGCCCGGGCAGCGGTGCTGCAGCTGCAGCAGACCCGCGAGCGCGGCGTTGGCGCTGCCCGTCACCGGATCCTCGCCGGTGCCGAAGCCGCCGCCGGCCATCAGGCAACGGATTTCGAAGGTCGCGGGGCCGTCGGGCTCGTGCGGGCCGTAGACCGCGATGCCGTGCGTGTCGACCGAATGCGCGAGTTCGGCGAGCGCGAGCGCGTCCGGTTCAAGTGCGAGGCAGCTACGGGCCGAATCGACGCGCACGATGAGCCACGGCGCGCCGTTATCGACCGCGCAGGGCGGCGCGCTGAAATCGATCGCGCTGCTCCGCAAAGCTGTCGCGAGCGCTTCGTAACGGTCTTCGCCGAGCGGCGCGACGCGCGCGGGCGGCGCGGCGAAGGCCCACGCGCGTGACGTGCCGGCGGGCGCGGGCGCCGCAGGGTGTTCCAGTTCTTCCAGCTCGACGAGCCCCACGCCGCATTGCTGGATCAGCTTGCCGGCGCGCTTGGGCTGGTAGCCGCTTTCGAGCAGCGCATGCGCGGTGCCGAGCGTCGGATGACCGGCGAACGGCAGCTCGCCGCCCGGCGTGAAGATGCGCACGCGATAGTCGGCGGCCGGGTGGTCCGGTTGCAGAAGAAAGGTGGTTTCGGACAGGTTGGTCCAGCGCGCGATGGTCTGCATTTGCGCGCTATCGAGCGTGTCGGCGTCGAACACGACCGCGAGCGGATTGCCTTTGAACGGCGTGGACGTAAACACGTCGACCTGTTTGAAACGGACGTTGTGAACGGGCATCGACAGGGCTCTCTCGGCTGATGCGAACGTTGGGGGAGTGCGGCGATTCCAGCCGCGTGCGGACCGGCGAATCACGCGCGCTCTGAATTGCTCCAAAGCTAAACGCGCCGCCGGTGCGAGACACCGGGCGGCGCGTTCAGCTGGTTGATGCGGCGTGAACCGGGTCCGAAACCGACGCTATGCCGGACGCATGGTCAGGCCGCGCGTCACGGCGCGTCGAAGCTTATTCGACCTCGGCGATCAACTCGATCTCGACGCACGCGCCGAGCGGAATCTGCGCGACGCCGAAGGCCGAGCGCGCATGCTTGCCGCGTTCGCCGAACACGTCGGCGACCAGTTCCGACGCACCGTTGGTGACCAGATGCTGTTCGGTGAATTCGAGCGTCGAGTTGACGAGGCTCATCAGCTTGACGATGCGGGTGACGCGGTTCAGATCGCCGACGTGCGTGTGCAGCGTCGCGAGCAGATCGATCGCGATCGAACGCGCGGCGGCCTTGCCTTCGTCGGTCGTCATCGTCGCGCCGAGCTTGCCGACCCACACCTTGCCGTCCTTCTTCGCGATGTGGCCGGACAGGTACACCGTGTTGCCGCTTTGCGCGCTCATCACATAGGCCGCCGCCGGCGCGCCTGCTGCCGGCAGTTCGATGCCGAGTTCCTTGAGCTTGTCGTACACATTCGCTTGAGCCATGTCGTGTCCTCGATTCGGTGAGATTGCGTTAAAACAGGCGGGGCGAACCCGGCACGCATGCTGTGTGCCGGGTTCGCCCCGAGGTGAGCGTGATGCGGCTATCGCTTACAGCCTGGCGCGCACCAGTGCCGCGAGACGCGCGACGCCTTCGTCGATTTTAGCGGGCGGCACCGTGACGAACGACAGACGCAGCGTATTGTGCTGCGCATCGTTCGCGTAGAACGGACCGCCTGGCACGAACGCGACGTTCTGCGCGACCGCTTCTTCGAGCAGCTTCATGGTGTCGATCTGCGCGGGCAGATCGACCCAGATGAACATGCCGCCTTCCGGACGGTTCCAGGTGACGCCTTCGGGCATATAGCGCTCGAGCGAGTCGAGCATCGCCTGGCACTGGTTGCGATACAGCTCGCGGATCGTCGGCACGTGGGTGTCGAGGAAGCCGTCCTTGATCACTTCGTGAACGATGCGCTGCGTGAAGCTCGGCGTGTGCAGGTCGGTGGCCTGCTTGGCCTGCACCAGTTTGAAGATCAGCTCTTCGGGCGCGATGATGAAGCCGACCCGCAGACCCGGCGCGAGCACCTTCGAGAACGAGCCGAGATAGACGATGTGATCGGGCGCCATCGACAGCATGGTCGGCAACGGTTCGCCCGCGTAGTCGAGCGCGCCGTACGGATCGTCCTCGATCACCGGGAACGGCGCGCTCTTCGCGAATTCGGCCAGCGCGCGGCGGCGCTCCACCGGCAGACGGCGGCCGGTCGGGTTCTGGAAGTTCGGCTGCGCGTACAGCAGGCGCGCGCCCCTGGTCAGTTCCGGCTGCAGGCCTTCGGGAATCAGGCCCTGCGCGTCGGTCGGCACCTGCACGTAATGCGGCTCGTACATCGAGAACGATTGCAGCGCGCCGAGGTAGGTCGGCGTTTCGACCAGCACCGGGCTCTGCGGGCACACCAGCACCTTGCCGAGCAGGTCGAGCGCCTGCTGCGAGCCGGTCGTGATCAGCACCTGCGTCGGACGAATCTGCGCGCCGCCCGTCGAGTAGCGTTGCGCGATCCACTCACGCAGCGGCAGATAGCCTTCGGTCGCGCTGTATTGCAGCGCGGCGGCGGGGTTGTCGCGCAGGATGCGGTCGGCCGCTTCGCGCATGCGCTCGGCCGGGAACGTGGCCGGCGACGGCAGGCCGCCGGCAAACGAAATGACTTCGGGCCGTTCCGTTACCTTCAGGATCTCGCGGATCGCCGAGCTCGTAAGCTTGCGGGCGCGTTCGGACAATTGCCACGTCGGGGCTTTCAGATCGCTTTGGTCCATGATCTCCTCTGCTGGTATTTCTGGAACCGGTCAAAAAACGTCAATTATCGCGCGAGTCGGCAGCGATTGCCGGTCGGCCGGCCGATTGTCGGCTCGCGCGCGGCTTATTCGAGGGTCCGCGGACCCTCGGGTGTTTCGAATTCGGCGACGAGCGCCGGCGCGCCGTCGGTGGGCTGCACCTCCAGCAGGTGCGCGGCGCCGAGCCACTGCAGCTGTTCGACGATCAGGTCCGCCCGCGGATGCGCCGCCTTCAGCGTCTTCAGCGCAAGATCGTTTGGCGCCAGCCGTTGCGACGGATGTTGCGGCGAGTCCCACTGGATCAGCGACGGCAGCACGCCGTCGCCGGCGCCTTGCCATGCGGGGAACGCGCCGTCGTCCGGCACCGTCAGCCCCCAGCGCAAGTCGCCGCGCGTCATCGGTACGACCGGTGCGATGCGCCGCGGGTACTGCGCTTGCCACGTCGTCAGTTGCTTCGGCCGTTCGACCCGCGCGACCCAATGCGATAGATACGGCCCTTTATCGAGCCGCGCGTGCGTGGCCGGGTCGTCGAGCGCGAACAGGCGTGCCCGGGCGGATTCGCTGCCGGCCGTCGCTTGCGGATCGATCGCGATCACCTCCAGATAGACGCCGCCCCACAGACCGAGCAGGCGATTGTGGGTGCGCATCAGCGGATGCGCGCCGCCGCCGGCCGGCGCGACGCCGAGTCGGTCGACGACGTACTGGACGCCCTGGTCGAGAGTGCGCGCGGAAACCACGAGGTGATCGAGACTGAGCGAATGAGCGGTCGGGGCTGTCATGGCGAAACGACGGAAAACGCTATTTTTGCGGGAGGCCGGTGCGCGCCGCGCGTGCTGCACGCGTGAAGGCTGCGCTGCCGGGGCCGTAAGCATAACCGTTTGCCGGATCGGCGGGCCATGCGGACGAGGGGCGAACCGCGATCCGGCCCGCTGTGCAGCGCGTTTGCGACGTTGTGGCGTCGTCTTTGCGGTGCGTCATCCTTTTTTGCTGGGTTCAAATGTAACGGTCGCGACCTGCACAGTAACGGTACAATCGCCGCGATACTGTTCGGTACAGTTGGAGCCCGTCATGTCCGTCCCGCTTGCCCAGATTCCCACCCCGCACGACACCGCCTCGCTGACGCTGGTCGAACAGCTCGTCCAGTGGGCGCGTCGCCGCATCGAGGAGCGGGTGTTCCGCCCCGGCATGCGGATGCCGTCGATCCGCAAGCTCGCGCTAGACAAAGGCGTGTCGCGCTTCACGGTGGTCGAGGCGTACGAGCGCCTCGTCGCCCAGGGGTTTCTGGAATCGCGGCGCGGTTCCGGTTTCTATGTGCGCGAGCGGCAGGGCGGGGTCGCGAGCGTCACCGAACTGCATCCGCGCGAGCAGGCGCTGCCCGTGCCGGCCAATATCGACGTCGTCTGGCTGCTGCGCAACATGCTGCACACCGGCGCGCGCCCCGAGCGCAGTCCGGGTCTCGGCTATCTGCCGAGCCGCTGGCTCGACGGCGAGCTGATCACCAACGCGCTGCGCACGCTCGGCCGGCAAAGCGGCGCGCAGATGCTCGGCATCGGCACCGCGCAGGGTTTTCTGCCGCTGCGCCAGCAGTTGCAGACGCGCCTCGAAGAACTCGAGATCGGCGCGTCGCCGGAGCAGATCGTCACGGTGTCCGGCATCACCCAGGCGGTCGACCTGATCTCGCGCATCTATGTGAAGCCGGGCGACGCGGTGATCGTCGGCGATCCGGCGTGGTTCCAGATGTTCGGCTGCTTCGCGTCGCAGGGCGCGCGCCTCGTCGGGATGCCGTACACGCCGGACGGCCCGGACCTCGACGCGCTCGAAGCGCTGGTGCAGCAATGGCGCCCGAAAATGCTGGTGATCAACTCGGTGCTGCAAAACCCGACCGGCACGTCGCTGAGCGCCGCGCAGGCGTTCCGGATTCTGCGGCTCGCCGAGGCGTACGACTTCATCGTCGTCGAGGACGATATCTACGGCGACCTGTGCCCGCCCGGCTATCCGGGCACGCGCCTCGCGAGCCTCGATCAGCTCAAGCGCGTGATCTATCTCGGCAGCTTTTCGAAGACGTTGGCGCCGAATCTGCGCGTCGGCTTTATCGCGAGTGCGCCGGAGGTCGCGCTGGTGGTCAGCAATCAGAAGATGCTGGTCGGCATGACGAGCCCCGAGCTGAACGAGCGGGTGATCTACAAGATCCTGACCGAGGGCCATTACCGGCGGCACGTCGAGCGAATCCGCGCGCGGCTCGACGGGGTGCGCGAAAAGACCGTGCGGATGATCGAGAAGACCGGCATGAAGCTGTTCCTGAGCCCGACCGCCGGGATGTTTCTGTGGGCCGACACCGGCGTCGACGCCGGCGCGCTCGCCGCGGCCGGCCACGAAGCTGGTTTTCTGCTGACGCCGGGTGGCCTGTTTTCGCCGCAGCAGTCGCCGAGCACGTGGATGCGCTTCAACATCGCCAATTGCGGCGACCCCGAACTGCCGGCGTTCCTGAGCGGCTACCTGGACGGCGTCGCGCGACGCGCCTCTTGAAACCCCGCCGGCACGTCCCCATTTGCGCGGACGATCCGGCCCGGCAGGGCTAGCCGGTTGCCCCGCCCACCGGTCACGAAGCGCGCTTCGTGACCGCCCGAAACCCATTCGCAACAGAGAGGAATCCGACCGTGGCACAAGAAACCATGAGCTTTCAGGCAGAAGTGAAACAGCTTCTGCAACTGATGATCCATTCGCTGTACAGCAACAAGGAAATCTTTCTGCGCGAGCTGATCTCGAACGCGTCCGACGCGGCCGACAAGCTGCGCTTCGAGGCGATCGAAAACAGCGCGCTGTACGAGAACGATCCGAATCTGCGTATTCGCGTGTCCTACGACAAGGCCGAGCGCACCGTCACGATCGACGACAACGGCATCGGCATGAGCCGCGAAGAAGCGATCTCGAACCTCGGCACGATCGCGCGCTCGGGCACCAAGGAATTCTTCGGCAAGCTGTCCGGCGACCAGCAGAAGGACGCGGCGCTGATCGGCCAGTTCGGCGTGGGCTTCTACTCGGGCTTCATCGTCGCCGACAAGATCACCGTCGAAACGCGCCGCGCCGGTCTGCCGGCTTCGGAAGGCGTGCGCTGGGTCAGCGCGGGCGAGGGCGATTTCGCGGTCGAGCAGATCGACCGCGCGGCGCGCGGCACGACGATCACGCTGCATCTGCGTGCCGACGAGGACGAACTGCTGTCGTCGTACCGCCTGAAGTCGATCATCCAGAAGTACTCGGACCACGTCGCGTTGCCGATCCTGATGCGCAAGGAAGAGTGGGACGCGGAAAAGAGCGAGATGGTCACGAAGGATGAAGACGAGACCGTCAACCAGGCGAGCGCGCTGTGGACCCGTGCGAAGAACGACATCACCGACGAGCAGTACAAGCAGTTCTACCAGCACATCTCGCACGACCATCAGGACCCGCTGACGTGGACCCACAATCGTGTGGAAGGCCGCAGCGAGTACACGCAGCTGCTGTACGTGCCCGCGCATGCGCCGTTCGATCTGTGGAATCGCGAGCAGCGCGGCGGCCTGAAGCTGTACGTGAAGCGCGTGTTCATCATGGACGACGCCGAGCAATTGCTGCCCACGTATCTGCGTTTCGTGAAGGGCGTGGTCGATTCGGCCGATCTGCCGCTGAACGTGTCGCGTGAAATCCTGCAGGAAAGCCGCGACGTGAAGGCGATCCGCGAAGGCGTGACCAAGCGCGCGCTGTCGATGCTCGAAGAACTGGCGAACTCGGATAACGGCGCGGAAAAGGAAAAGTACGCGGGCTTCTGGAAGGAGTTCGGCCAGGTGCTGAAGGAAGGCATCGGCGAAGACTTCGCCAATCGCGAGCGGATCGCGAAGCTGGTGCGCTTTGCGTCGACCCATACCGGCACCGCCGAGCAGACCGTCGCGCTGGCCGACTACGTCGCGCGCATGAAGCCGGAGCAGAGCAAGATCTACTACGTGACCGCCGATACGTGGCAGGCCGCGGCGAACAGCCCGCACCTCGAAGTGTTCCGCAAGAAGGGCGTCGAAGTGCTGCTGCTGACCGACCGCGTCGACGAATGGATGCTGTCGTTCCTCAATGAGTTCGACGGCAAGCCGCTGCAAAGCGTCGCGCGCGGCGACCTCGATCTGGGCGCGCTGAACGACGAAGAGAAGGCCGCGCAGGAGAAGGTCGGCGAAGAGTTCAAGCCGCTGGTCGAGAAGATGAAGGAAGCGCTGAAGGACAAGGCGAAGGACGTGCGTCTGACGTTCCGCCTGACCGATTCGCCGTCCTGCCTCGTCGCCGACGACGGCGAAATGAGCGGCTACCTGCAGCGCATGCTGAAGGCGGCCGGTCAGCAGGCGCCGGACTTCCATCCGATTCTCGAAGTGAATCCGGAGCACGCGCTGGTGAAGGGCCTTCGCGCGGACAGCGCGAATTTCGACGACTGGTGCCATCTGTTGTTCGATCAGGCGATGCTGGCCGAAGGCGGTTCGCTCGAGGATCCGGCGAGCTTCGTGAAGCGGACCAATGCGTTGCTGTTGTCGCGCGCGGGTTGAGGTTGGGCTTGCCTGCTTTGAGCCTGGGCTGCGAGCGTCGTTGCTTGTGAGTGTGACGATGCGTTAGCCGGCTGGTGAAAAATGCGCTGCTTCGGCAGCGCATTTTTTTTGCGCGCGCGCCGTGTCGGTTGGTCGGCGAGCCGTGGCGATTCGCTTGTGCTCGACTGCCGGTGGCCGCTCAAGTCCGACAAATCACGCCGCTATAATCCGACACCATGCCTATCCGTTTCGATCCCGCCGACGCGCACTGGCGCGTCGCGCCTGTGCCCCGTTTCAGCGCCGCGCAGAAAGACTGGTTGACCCGCGGCGGTTCCCTGACCGCGCATCTGCGCACGCTCGGCGCGGTCGCGGTGCGCGTGACGCGCGAGAGCGTCGCGCTGCCGTGGCCCGACGAAGCCGCCGCGCTCGGGCTCGCGCCGCGCGCGCCGGTGTGGGTGCGCGAGGTGGTGCTGTCGGTCGATGGCGCGCCGTTCGTCGCCGCGCATAGCGTGACGCCGCGCGCGGCCAGCGTCGGCGTGTGGCAGGCCACGCGGCGCTTGCGCACGCGGCCGCTCGCGGAGCTGCTGTATAGCGATACCAGTGTCGCGCGTTCGGCGCTGGTCAGTCGCAGCGTGGGCGCGCGGCATCCGTTGTATCGGCTGGCGGTGCGGGAGATCGATGCGGCTGACCCGCCGGCGCCCCATGCGCTGGTCGCGCGACGCTCGGTGTTCGAGCGGCACGGCGCGCCGTTGATGGTGACGGAGTGTATGTTGCCGGCGCTGTGGGAGCGGGTCGCTGCGATCGGCGAAGCGGGCGGCGCGGGGGGCGATGATGCGGCCGCCGCGACTGATTCCGCAGCGGGGCCGGCCGTGACGCACACAGCGCACGCAGCGAACGCAGCGCACGCCCGGATGCGCGAGCACGGCCGTCCGCTCGATCACACCGCCTCGCGCGCTCACCCGGCGCCGCGTCCCGCCGACGACAGGAGCCGCTGATGTTGCAGGGCTTTCCCCCGGTCGTCGCGGCCGATACGCATACGCTGATTCTCGGCAGTTTTCCCGGCGAGGCGTCGTTGGAGGCTGCGCAGTATTACGCGCATCCGCGCAATCAGTTCTGGCGTCTGCTCGGCGCGGTGCTGGGCGAAGCATCGCTGCACGAGTTGCCCTACGAAGAGCGTCTGACGCGGGTGCTCGCTCATCGCATCGGCATCTGGGACGTGCTCGATGCGTGCCATCGTCAGGGCAGCCTCGATTCGGCGATCCGCAATGCGCAGCCGAACGACTTCGCATCGCTGCGCGAGCACGCGCCGCAGCTAAGGAAGGTCTGCTTCAACGGCAAGACGGCAGGCCGGTTCGCCGACGTAATCGGCGCAGCGGGCTATGAAACCCTCGTGCTGCCGTCGTCCAGCCCGGCGAACGCGATGCTGTCGTTCGAGCAGAAGCTGGCGCTGTGGCGTCAGATACCGGCCTGACCAAGCTCGAGCGCAAGAAAGCGCGTGCCCGCCACAGGATTTTCATAGTAGGGCGCGGTATCCACGAACCCCGCGCGCTCGTAAATGCGCTGCGCAAACAGCGTTTGCGGAACCGAGTCGAGCACGAGCCTCGCGTAGCCCAGCTCGCGCGCTTTCCCGATTACGGACGCCACCAGCTTTTCCCCCAGCGACAGGCCGCGAAATGCTTCGCGCACATACAGCCGTTTGACTTCGGCGGTCTCGTCAGTATGACGAAGCAGTCCCACGCAACCGGCGAGTTCGCCGCCGGCATCGGCGACGAAGAACATCCCGGACGGCAGCGTATAAGTGGCTTCGAACGCGGCCATTTCGGCCTCGAAGCCGCGATACGACAGATCCATATCGAGCCAGCGCACATACTCGCGGATCAGCGCGACGAGCGGCGCCGTATCGGTCGGAAAAACCGCTTCGCGGATGAGCGGTGCCGGCGCTTGCGTTTGCTTTTGCATTTGCTTTTGCATCGCGGCGCTCAGACCCATTGATCGTTGGCGACGGTTCTATCGCTCGTCATCTCGCCGGTGTTGACCACACCGCGCGGCTCGATCAGCAGCACTTTCACTTCGGCTTCGGCATACGGCTTATGCTCGACGCCTTTCGGCACCACCGCCATCTCGCCTGCCTGCAATTCGATCGAGCGATCGCGAAAGTCGATGCGCAAGCGGCCTTCGAGCACGATGAAGGTCTCGTCGGTATCGGCGTGGTGATGCCAGACGAAATCGCCAAGCAGCTTCACGACCTTGAACTGGTAGTCGTTCATTTCGGCGACCACGCGCGGCTGCCAGTGGCCGTCGATCAGACGGATCTTGTCGAGCAGGTTGATGCTCTGGTGCTGGCCGCGTTGCGCGGGCGCGGGCGGGATAGGGGTTGGGGTAGGGATAGGCATGATGGCTCCATTCAGAGGACGCGTGAAACGCAGCTTAGGCCGCTGCGCAGCGCGCGTCTTGAACGATTGTGCAAACCCGCGCTAGCCGGCGCGGCGCGCGCCCATCATCGCGAGCCAGCGCGCGGGCGGAATCCCGTAGGCGTGGCGAAAATGCCGGGTCATATGGCTCTGGTCGGCGAAACCGGCGGCCGCGGCCGTCTCCGCCAGCGCGACGCCGCGCAGCATCAGCGCGCGGGCCGCTTCGAGGCGGCGCATCACCAGGTAGCGATAGGGGCTCGTGCCATAGAAGGTGCGAAAGTCGCGCGACAGGTTCCAGCGGTCCTGGCCGCTGACGGCGGCGAGTTCATCGAGCGTGACGGCGTGGGTGCACGATGCGTCCAGATACTCCCGCGCGGCGCGCGCCGCCCCGAAATCCGCCGACCGGCGCGCCGGCTGGGCGCCGGCCGCGCCGTCCAGCGCGAGCGCGAGAGCGGCGAGCGCATCGTCGCGTTCGAGCGGCTCAGCGTGTTCGTGCAACTGGCACAGCGCGGTGCGGGTCGCGTCGAACAGGCGCGGATCGTCGGTGACGCCGCCTTCGACGAACGGCAGCGGCCGCCCGCCGAGCACCGCCTGGATCGCGGTCGGCTGCACGTACACCATCTGGTAGCGAAAACCCTCATTCGTGCCGGCCTGGCCGTCATGCGCTTCGTCGGGATGCAGGACCATCACCTGTCCCGGCAGGCTGTGGCGCAAGCTGTTCCGGTAATGGAAGCATTGGACCCCGGCGAGCGTCAGGCCGATCGCGTAGGTGTCGTGGCGATGCATCGAATACGCGTTGCCGTGAAAGAACGCTTCGATGCGCTCGACGCCGCCCGCGGATTCCGAACGGTCGATCCAGTCGGAGCGGGCCTTACTGGTGTCGCTGCTCATCACATTCTCCAACTTTGTCTGGCGCGGCCGGCTGCGGGCTTGCGTAGCGAATCATTGTAGCCACAACGCGCTTTCCCGCCCGGTGCCCGCGTTCGGGCGCGACCGCTGAAGGTTGCCCGCGCGCTTTTCCGCCAGCCCAAAAATGAGGCAGAATCCGGACGTGTTCCCCCGCTCTGCGACGTAGGCCGCCGGGTTCGCGTTTGCGTACCGCGTTTCGTGAATACCCGCCCCGCATCGCCGTCCGCCGCACACGTTGTGTCTGCCTCAGAGTTGCCCGATTCCCGACCGCGTTGTCCGTTTCACCCGGCCGCCGCGTGCGAGATGCCTTTCAACTGCCTGCCCAGAGCCCAGCAATGACGACCCAGCAACCGACCATCATCTACACCCTCACCGACGAGGCCCCGCTGCTCGCGACCAGTGCGTTCCTGCCGGTCATCCGGACCTTTACCGCGCCGGCGGGCGTGCAGGTCGAGACCAGCGACATTTCGCTCGCGGGCCGTATCCTCGGCGAGTTTCCCGAGTTCCTGACCGACGCCCAGCGCGTGCCCGACAACCTCGCCGAACTCGGCCGCCTGACGCTGTTGCCCGACACCAACATCATCAAGCTGCCCAACATCAGCGCGTCGGTGCCGCAATTGATGAGCGCGATCAAGGAGTTGCAGTCGAAGGGCTACCGCCTGCCCGACTATCCGGAAGATCCGAAGACCGACATCGAGAAGGACATCCGTCAGCGCTATTCGAAGTGCCTGGGCAGCGCGGTCAACCCGGTGCTGCGCGAAGGCAACTCGGACCGCCGCGCGCCGGCCGCGGTCAAGAACTATGCGCGCAAGCATCCGCACAGCATGGGCGAATGGAGCATGGCCTCGCGCACGCACGTCGCGCACATGCGCCACGGCGACTTCTATCACGGCGAAAAGTCGATGACGCTCGATCGCGCGCGCGACGTGAAGATGGAACTCGTCACGAAGAGCGGCAAGACGATCGTGCTCAAGCCGAAGGTCGCGCTGCTGGACGGCGAGATCATCGACAGCATGTTCATGAGCAAGAAGGCGCTGCTCGAGTTCTATGAAGAGCAGATGGAAGACGCGCGCAAGACCGGCATGATGCTGTCGCTGCACGTGAAGGCGACGATGATGAAAGTCTCGCATCCGATCGTGTTCGGCCACGCGGTGCGGGTGTTCTACAAGGAAGCGTTCGCGAAGCACCAGCAGCTGTTCGACGAACTCGGCGTGAACGTGAACAACGGCCTCGTCAATCTGTACGAGAAGCTCGAAACGCTGCCCGAATCGAAGCGCGAGGAAGTGATCCGCGATCTGCACGCGTGCCACGAGCATCGCCCGGAACTGGCGATGGTCGATTCGGCCAAGGGCATCTCGAACCTGCACGCGCCGAACGACGTGATCGTCGATGCGTCGATGCCGGCGATGATCCGCCTGGGCGGCAAGATGTGGGGCGCCGACGGCCGTCCGAAGGACACCAAGGCGGTGATTCCGGAGAGCACGTTCGCGCGCATCTATCAGGAGATCATCAACTTCTGCAAGACCAACGGCAACTTCGATCCGGTCACGATGGGCACCGTGCCGAACGTCGGCCTGATGGCGCAGAAGGCCGAGGAATACGGCTCGCACGACAAGACCTTCGAGGTGCCGGAAGACGGCGAGGCGCGCATCGTCGATCTGGCCACCGGCGAAGTGCTCCTCACGCAGAACGTCGAGCAGGGCGATATCTGGCGCATGTGTCAGGTGAAGGACGCGGCGATTCGCGACTGGGTCAAGCTGGCGGTTACGCGCGTGCGCAACTCGGGCACGCCGGCGGTGTTCTGGCTCGACCCGTATCGTCCGCACGAAGCCGAGCTGATCAAGAAGGTCGAGACCTATCTGAAGGACTACGACACAACCGGCCTCGACATCCAGATCATGTCGCAGGTGCGCGCGATGCGTTACACGCTCGAACGCGTGGTGCGCGGGCTCGACACGATTTCGGTCACGGGCAACATCCTGCGCGATTATCTGACCGATCTGTTCCCGATCATGGAGCTGGGCACCAGCGCGAAGATGCTGTCGATCGTGCCGCTGATGGCCGGCGGTGGCATGTACGAGACCGGTGCGGGCGGCTCGGCGCCGAAGCACGTGAAGCAGCTGGTCGAGGAAAACCATCTGCGTTGGGACTCGCTCGGCGAATTCCTCGCGCTCGCGGTGTCGCTCGAGGAACTCGGGATCAAGACCGGCAACCAGAAGGCCAAGATTCTCGCGAAGACGCTCGATACCGCGACCGGCAAGCTGCTGGACAACAACCGCAGCCCGCGTCCGAAAAGCGGCGAACTCGACAATCGCGGCAGTCAGTTCTACCTGGCGATGTACTGGGCGCAGGAGCTGGCCGCGCAAACCGACGACGCCGAACTGGCCGCGCGCTTCAAGTCGCTGGCGACGCAGCTGACCGCCAACGAGCAGGTGATCGTCGCGGAACTGGCCTCGGTGCAGGGCAACCCGGCCGATATCGGCGGCTATTACAAGCCCGACTTCGAGAAGCTCGACGAAGTGATGCGGCCGAGCCGCACGTTCAACGAGGCGCTGGCCGCGGCTCGCGAAGCGTAATCCGAAGCACGCCGAAATGAAGTGAAGACAAACCGCCCGCGCAATGCGGGCGGTTTTTTTGTGGCGTGCTGGTTCGCGGCCGCTGCCGACGTCGAATGCTATGCTCTCGGTCGTCCAGAAATTGCGCGTCCAGCGCGACCTCCAGAAATCCTCACATGACCAAACTGATCAAGCGCGCTTCGGCCGAAGCGCGTGCATTCCGCAATCGGGACGCCGACGCTGTCGGCGGTAAACAGAAGAGCGCGCCGAAAGCCGCGCGCAACGCAAAGCCCGCCGCCGACACCGACCTGCACGACGCGCCGCAAATCGAAGCGCCGCGCAAGCCGCGTTTCGCGCCGGTCACGTTCTCCGAAGAAGGCGGCGTGCGCTACCTGCATTTCGGCACCGAGTGGGTGCAAGGCGCGATGCGTCTGCGCAAGCCCGACCATATCGAACTCGAATACGCGCAGCAGATGATGGCCTGGCTGCTGTTTCTCGAAACGCCGAAGCGCATCGTGCAGCTCGGGCTCGGCGCGGCGTCGCTGACCAAGTTCGCGCATCGCTTCCTGAAGAGCGCGAAGGTCGACGCGGTCGAGCTGAACCCGGCGGTGGTCGTCGCCGCGCGCACGATGTTCGATCTGCCGCACGACGACGCGCGTCTGACCGTGCACGAAATCGACGCATGGGACTTCGTCAACGATCGCGCGAATCACGGCACGATCGGTGCGTTGCAGATCGACGTGTACGACGCGACCGCGCGTGGTCCGGTGCTCGATAGCGTCGGCTTTTACCGCGCGGCGCGCGAGTGTCTGACCGACGCGGGCATCGTCACGGTGAACCTGTTCGGCGATCATCCGAGCTTCGTGCGCAACATGAAGCGCCTGAACGAAGCGTTCGACGGCCGCGTGGTCGCGCTGCCCGAAGTGCACGACGGCAACCGCATCGCGATCGCGTTCTCGGGCCCGGCGCTCGACGTGCCGTTCACCGCGCTCGACGCACGCGCGAAGCTGATCGAAGCCGAACTCGGTCTGCCGGCGCGCAAGTGGATCAAGGGGCTGCGCGAATCGACCGGACAGACCGGCGCGTCGTTCGTGATCTGAGGGGGGCGCCTGGCCGGGGGCGCCTGACCGGGACGCTAGGCCGGGGCGCACAGCCGCGGCGCCTGCCCAGGTGCTCCTCGCGGATTTGCTGAAGCGGCATTTCACCCGCTTCAGCGAACCGATGCAAAAATCATATACGTAGCACTGCGCACTTTTCCCACGCTGCAATTCTTTCCGCCTCGCCCTCTGTTTTCCGCATTCGAACCCCATCTGCAAAACGCGCGTTCGCAAAGGCATCCCAGACTCTGATCAACACCGCGCGCCGAAGCCGTGACGGCGTTGCCACACCTCGCTGTGCCTCGGGTCGTCCCTGCTTGACCGGGCATTCGCCACTCCTATACTCTTTCGAAGCTTTCGGGGCGCCCGTGGCCAATCCGCGGGACGACCACCCGCCGCGATTCCACTCCCGTCGACCACGGGCAGATAAATTCAAAATAGGAAAGAGGAGACGTCATGGCTCACGACGCCGACGTGAAAAAGGCCAGCAAGCACTGGCTCTGGCTATTGCTGCTACCGTGGATCGCAATGATCTGGGTGCCGTCCTACAACCGGATCGAACCGCAGCTGTTCGATTTTCCGTTCTTCTACTGGTATCAACTGCTGTGGGTGCTGATTAGCGCGGCCATCACGGCGTTCGTCTACATGAAGACCAAATCCCGCTATACCGGTCGTTCGAACGGGGGCGCGCAATAATGAACCCGATTGCAACCTTCGTCTTCGTCCTGTTCTTCATCGGCGTCACGATTCTCGGCTTCGTCGCGGCCCATTGGCGGCGCGGCGATCTCGCCCATCTGGAAGAGTGGGGCCTGGGCGGCCGCCGTTTCGGCACGATCGTCACGTGGTTCCTGCTCGGCGGCGACCTGTACACCGCGTACACGTTCATCGCGGTGCCGGCGCTGGTATTCGGTGCGGGCGCAACCGGTTTCTTCGCGCTGCCGTACACGATCCTGATCTATCCGTTCGCGTTCGTCGTGTTCCCGAAGCTGTGGAGCATCGCCAAGAAGCATGGCTACGTGACCTCGGCGGACTTCGTGTCGGCCCGCTACGGCAGCCGCATGCTCGCGCTCGCGATCGCCGTGACCGGCATCGTCGCGACGATGCCGTACATCGCGCTGCAACTGGTCGGTATCGAAGTGGTGATCGGCGCGCTCGGCTTCGACACCACCGGCTTCGTCGGCGATCTGCCGCTCATCATCGCGTTCGCGATCCTCGCGGCCTACACGTACACGTCGGGCCTGCGCGCGCCGGCGATGATCGCGGTGGTCAAGGACATCCTGATCTACGTGACGATCTTCGCGGCGATCATCGTGATTCCGCCGCAGCTGGGCGGCTTCGGCCATATCTTCGGCGCGGTGCCGCCGGCCAAGCTGCTGCTGAAGTCTCCGGACGTGTCGAGCCTGAACGGCTATAGCGCGTACGCGACGCTGGCGGTAGGCTCGGCGCTCGCGCTGTTCCTGTATCCGCACTCGATCACCGCGGTGCTGTCGTCGAAGTCGGGCAACACGATCCGCCGCAACATGGCGCTGCTGCCGGCCTACTCGCTGGTGCTCGGTCTGCTCGCGCTGCTCGGCTTCATGGCGCTCGCGGCCGGCGTGAAGGACATGCCGGAGTTCGCGCCGTACTTCAAGGCCTTCGGTCCGAACTTCGCGGTGCCGGCGCTGTTCCTGCACTTCTTCCCGTCGTGGTTCGTCGGCGTCGCGTTCGCGGCGATCGGGATCGGCGCGCTGGTGCCGGCGGCGATCATGTCGATCGCGGCGGCGAACCTGTACACGCGTAACGTGCACAAGGAGTTCGTCAACCGCAACATGACGCACGAGCAGGAGACCAACGTCGCCAAGCTGGTGTCGCTGATCGTCAAGGTCGGCGCGGTCGCGTTCATTCTCGGCCTGCCGCTCACGTATGCGATCCAGCTGCAACTGCTCGGCGGGATCTGGATCATCCAGACGCTGCCGGCGATCGTGCTCGGCCTCTACACCCGCGTGCTCGACTACCGCGGTCTGCTGGCCGGCTGGGCAGCCGGTATCGTGACCGGTACGTGGATGGCGATTTCGCTGAAACTGGCCGGTTCGATCTTCACGATCCATCTGTTCGGCATGGCGGTGCCGGGCTACGCGGCGGTGTGGGCGCTGATCGTCAACCTCGTGGTGTCGGTCGTCGTGAGTCTGCTGGTGCGCGCGGCGGGGATGCAGCGCGGCGAGGACCGGACCCGTCCGGAAGACTATCTGGACGTCGTCGAAGGCTGAGCGGTGCGCCGCTTCCCGAGGTTCGGGGGGCGGCCGCGCCGCTAGCTGAAGGCACAGTCGCAAATGCAACGCCCGCGGACGAAAGTTCGCGGGCGTTTGTGTTTGCGCGGCACTCCAGGGCACGATAGCGGAACCGTTCCTTCACGCGTTCGCCGCGCGCTGCCATGGCTGCTGCCGATACTCCCACCGTGATCCCGCGCCGCTCGGCGCTCAGCCGGATGATTCGCGCGGTGAGCTCGCCCTATTACCGCTATCGCCACGCGAAGGTGCTGCACAGCCTGCGGGTCGGCCTCGCGATGCTGTTCTCGATTCTCGCGACCACCGGCATCGACATTCCGCACGGCATCTGGTCGTCGGTGACGCTGCTGGTCGTGATCGGCGGCCTCCAGCATCACGGAAATATCCGCCAGAAAGCGGCCGAGCGCGCGGCCGGCACGCTGCTCGGCGCGGCGATCGGACTCGTGCTGATCATGCAGCAGAACATGATCGGCTCGTTGCCGCTCACCTTCGTGCTGGAGGCGATCATCGCGGGGATCTGCGCATGGTTCGCGATCGGCAAGGCGGGTTATGTCGGACTGCTGACCGCGATCACGATGTGCATCGTCGCCGGTCACGGCGACAACCTGATCGACGTCGGGCTGTGGCGCACTTTCAATGTGCTGATCGGCATCGTGATCGCGCTGGGCTTCTCGTTCGCGTTTCCGTTGCACGCGACGTATTCGTGGCGCTACGGGCTCGCGACCAATCTGCGCGAATGCGCGGGCATCTACGCGCGGCTGCTCGACGGCGAGACGATCGGCGAGGAAGAGCAGGTCCGGCATTTCGTCGCGATCAACAAGCGGCTCGTGCAGTTGCGCGGATTGATGCCGTCGGTCGCGAAGGAAATCGGCGTGCCGCTGACCCGGCTCGAGGAGATCCAGCGGCTGCATCGCTCGGTGCTCAGTTCGCTCGAACTGCTCGCGACCGGTCCGCTGATGCACGCCGACGCCGCCGCGCGTGCCGCGTACGCCGCGCACTGCGGCAACGAGGTGCGCGCGGTGCGGGCGATTCTGCTGTCGATGGCGCGCGCGTTGCGCTTCGGTCACACGACCAACGCGGGCATTCCAGCCGCGGCGCCGCTGGTCGACGCGCCGGGCGGGGCGGCGGGGTTGCCGCCCGAATGGCAGGGGCCGTACTGGCTCGGCCAGCGGCTCGCGGAACAGGTGGACCGGCTGCGCGCGCTGTTGCTCGAGACCGAGCCGAACTGGGATATCGAAGGGCATACGCGCGGTTCGCGGAGCGACGCGAAGACCGCGCGACGGTAAACGGCGAACGACCCTGAACCGTGAGGTTCAGGGTCGTTCGGTTTTGCGCAGCGGGCTCGGCTGGAGCGCGGATCGGCGCTCGATCACCGCTCCATCAGCGCGCGCGGCTCAGCTTCTCGACGCAGGCTTTCAACGCAGCGAGTCGATCAGCTTTTCGAGCTTTACCGCATCGGCGGCGAACGTGCGGATCCCTTCGGCGAGCTTCTCGGTCGCCATCGCATCGTCGTTGACGAGGAAGCGGAACGACTTTTCGTCGACCGGCACGCGTTCGAGGTCCGCTTCCTGCGCCATGTCGCCCGACAGCTTGCGCTCGACCGTCTCGTTGCTGTCGTGCAGCTTCTGCAGCAGGTCCGGGCTGATGGTCAGCAGATCGCAGCCGGCCAGTTCGAGGATCTGCGAAGTGGTGCGGAAACTCGCGCCCATCACCTCGGTCTTGTAGCCGAACTTCTTGTAGTACGCGTAGATGCGGCGCACCGACTTGACGCCCGGGTCGTTCGCGCCGCCGTCCTTCGCTTCGTCCCACGCGCTGCCGGCGCTCTTCTTGTACCAGTCGTAGATCCGGCCGACGAACGGCGAGATCAGTTGCGCGCCCGCTTCCGCGCAGGCGGCCGCCTGGGCGAGCGAGAACAGCAGCGTCATGTTGCAGCGGATGCCTTCCTTCTGCAGCACCTCGGCCGCGCGCACGCCTTCCCAGGTGGAAGCGAGCTTGATCAGCACGCGCTCACGCTCGATGCCGTGGTCCTTGTACAGCGCGATCAGCTCGCGGCCCTTCGCGACCGAGCCTTCGATGTCGAACGACAGGCGCGCGTCGACTTCGGTCGAGACCCGCCCCGGGATGATCTTGAGGATTTCGGTGCCGAACGCGATCAGCAACTGGTCGATGATCGCACCGACCGGTTTCGACGCGTGCGCCTTGACGGTTTTTTCGAGCAGCGGCCGGTAGTCGTCTTTTTGCACGGCCTTCAGAATCAGCGACGGATTGGTGGTCGCGTCCTGCGGCTTGTAGGCCGCGAGCTGCTGGAAGTCGCCGGTGTCGGCGACCACGGTGGTGTATTGCTTGAGTTGATCGAGTGCGGTTGTCATGTTCGGGCCTTCAGGGCGCCTGTGCGCCGTGGTTCAGGGGAAATGAGGACGCCGCCGCGTCGCCCGGTGGAGCGGCGCGGCGGCCGCGAGTCAAGCCGCAGCGCGTTCCGCGAGGGGCGGCGATGCGCTGCCGGATGTATCTATTCTATGGCGGATCGCCGGCAACGGTATGAACAGCGGATAGCGACAACCGATATGGACCCCGCCAGGCGGCGCTTCGTTCACGCGCGCCGCGCATTGAGGATCAGTTGCGTGAGCACACCGGCGACGAGCCCCCAGAACGCCGAGCCGATCGACAGCAGCGTCAGTCCCGACGCGGTCACCATGAAGGTGACGAGCGCCGCTTCGCGCTGGCGCGTGTCCTGCATCGCGTTCGCAAGTCCGCTCATGATCGAGCCGAACAGCGCGAGCGCGGCGACCGACACCACCAGCGCCTTCGGCAATGCGGCGAACAGCGCGGCGATGGTCGCGCCGAACACGCCGGCGAGCAGATAGAAAATGCCGCCCCACACCGCCGCGGTGTAGCGGCGGCGCGGATTTTGGTGCGCTTCCGGGCCGGTGCAGATCGCCGCGGTGATCGCCGCCAGATTGACGCCGTGCGAGCCGAACGGCGCGAGCAGCAGCGACGCGAGGCCGGTCGTCGCGATCAGCGGCGCGGACGGGGTCTGGTAGCCGTCGGCGCGCAGCACCGCGATGCCGGGCACGTTCTGCGACGCCATCGCGACGACGAACAGCGGAATCCCGATGCTCACGACCGCGGCCGCCGAGAACGCCGGCATCGTGAACACCGGATGCGCGAGCGCGACGTGAAAGTGGCTGAAATCGAGCAGTCCGAGCGCGCCGGCGGCCGCCGTGCCGACCACCAGCGTCGTCACGATCGCATAGCGCGGCGACAGCCGTTTGACGATCAGGTAGGTGAAGAACATCGTCAGCACGAGCGCGCTCTGGTACTGCGCGGCGCGGAAAATCTCGATGCCGATTTCGAACAGGATCCCGGCGAGCAGCGCCGACGCGAGGCCGGCCGGAATTTTTTTCATCAGCGTGTCGAACCAGCCGGTCACGCCGACCAGCGTGAGCAGCACCGCGCAGACGATGAACGCGCCGATCGCCTGCGCATACTCGACATGCGCGAGCGACGACACCAGCAGCGCCGCGCCCGGCGTCGACCACGCGATCACGATCGGCGCGCGAAAGCGCAGCGACAGTCCGATCGAGCAGAAACCCATGCCCATCGACAGCGCCCAGATCCACGACGAAATCTGCGCATCGGTGAGGTGCGCGGCCTGGCCGGCCTGGAACATCAGCACCAGCGAACTGGTGTAGCCGGTCATCATCGCGACGAAGCCGGCGACGATCGTCGATAGCGAGGTATCGGCGAGCGGGTTGAAGCGCCCAGGCGGCGTGGTGGCGGGGGACAGCTGGGGCGAAGGGGGCGAGCTCATGCGGATGCTTTTCTTATGGCCTGTTGCTTGTTATCGGAGGTGAAGCGGTGAGGTGGTGAGGCGGTAAAGCGGTGAGTCGATAAAGCGGCGCGGGGCGCCGAGCGGCGCCGTTACTTGCTCAGCACGCGCATGGCAGTCTCGAGGCCCGCTAGCGTGAGCGGATACATCCGGTGGCCGAGCACTTCGCGAATCGCGCTGACCGACTGGCGGTACGGCCACAGCGCCTCGGGCTCGGGGTTCAGCCACGCGAAATGCGGGAAATGATCGGCGAGCCGGCGCAGCCACACCGCGCCGGCCTCGGCGTTGTTGTACTCGACCGAGCCGCCGGGCTGCAGCACTTCATAAGGACTCATGGTCGCGTCGCCGACGAAGATCAGCTTGTAGTCGGGCGTGAACTTGTGCAGCACGTCCCACGTCGGCGTGCGTTCGGCGTGCCGGCGCCGATTGTTCTTCCACAGGAAGTCGTACACGCAGTTGTGGAAATAGTAGAACTCGAGGTGCTTGAACTCGGCCTTGGCGGCGGAGAACAGCTCCTCGGTGCGTTTCACGTGATCGTCCATCGAGCCGCCGACATCCAGCAGCATCAGCACTTTCACGTTGTTGTGCCGCTCGGGCACCATCTTCAGATCGAGCCAGCCGGCGTTCGCCGCGGTGCTGCGGATCGTGTCGGGCAGATCGAGCTCCTCGGCCGCGCCTTCGCGCGCGAAGCGGCGCAGCCGCCGCAGCGCGACCTTGATGTTGCGGGTGCCGATCTCGACCTGGTCGTCGTAGTCGCGATACGCGCGCGCTTCCCAGACCTTGACCGCGGTGCGGTTGCCGGCCGCGTCGCCGCCGATGCGCACGCCTTCCGGGTTATAGCCGCCGTTGCCGAACGGCGACGTGCCGCCGGTGCCGATCCATTTGTTGCCGCCTTCGTGGCGCTCCTTCTGTTCGTCGAACAGTTCCTTCAGGCGCTCCATCAGCTTGTCGAGGCCGCCCATCGCCTCGATCTGCGCTTTCTCTTCCGGCGACAGATCGCGTTGCAGTTTCTTCTTCAGCCAGTCGAGCGGCACCTCGAACGCGAGTTCCGAGCTCTGCGCGACGCCGTTGAAATACGCGCCGAACGCCTGGTCGAACTTGTCGAAGTACTGCTCGTCCTTCACGAGCGTGATGCGCGCGAGGTAGTAGAACTCGTCGAGCGACGGCGCGATCACGTTCGCCTTCAGCGCTTCGAGCAGCGTCAGGTATTCCTTCACCGACACCGGCAGTTTGGCGGCGCGCAGCGAGTAGAAGAAGTCGATCAGCATGCTGGGTGTCCTTGCGGCGGCCGGGCTCGGCCGCGCAGTCGGGTCAGGGCGGGGTGCCCGCTCAACGGTTGTTGCGGTTCATGAACAGCAGCCGTTCGAACAGGCTCACGTCCTGTTCGTTCTTCAGCAGCGCGCCGTGCAGCGGCGGCACGATCTGCTTCTGGTCGGCCGAGCGCAACGCTTCGGGCGGGATGTCTTCGGCGAGCAGCAGCTTGAGCCAGTCGAGCAGTTCCGAGGTGGACGGCTTCTTTTTCAGGCCCGCGACGTTACGCAGTTCGAAGAAACTTTGCAGCGCGGCGGCCAGCAGTTCCTTCTTGATGCCGGGATAGTGCACCTCGACGATCTGCTGCATCGTCTGCGGATCGGGAAACCTGATGTAGTGGAAGAAGCAGCGGCGCAGGAACGCGTCGGGCAGTTCCTTCTCGTTGTTCGACGTGATGATCACGAGCGGCCGATGCTTCGCGCGCACCAGTTCGTGCGTCTCGTACACGTAGAACTCCATGCGGTCGAGTTCGCGCAGCAGGTCGTTCGGAAATTCGATGTCGGCCTTGTCGATCTCGTCGATCAGCAGCACGGTTTGCTGGTCGGCCTCGAACGCCTGCCACAGCACGCCCTTGACGATGTAGTTGGCGATGTCCTTGACGCGCTCGTCGCCGAGCTGCGAGTCGCGCAGACGCGAGACCGCATCGTATTCGTACAGCCCCTGTTGCGCCTTGGTGGTCGACTTGATGTGCCACTGCAGCAGCGGCATGCCGAGCGCGGCGGCCACTTCCTCCGCGAGCATGGTCTTGCCGGTGCCGGGTTCGCCCTTGATCAGCAGCGGGCGCTTGAGCGTCATCGCGGCGTTGACCGCGAGCTTGAGGTCGTCGGTGGCGACGTACTGCGATGAGCCTTCGAAACGCATGGCGAGGTGCTCTTTTTTGGGAAAAAACCCAGTATAAGTCAGAAGACCTGTTGGCCTGAAACCGGCTCGCGTATGGTGTGAGCCGGGTTGCGCGGCACCCGGGAGCGGCTGCCTGATACAGGTCCGGCAGGCCCGCCCGGCGTGCGCTCAGCCCCGCCGGATAAGGCGCTGCGGCCTGCCGTGGCGGGCGTTGCGCGGCCCCCGCGGCTGGTGGACGTGCGTCGTGGCGTCGCGGTACAATGAGCCCGATTTTTTTGGCCTGCGTGGCTACCCTACAAGAAGAACGGCACGGACCGCGCTTTTCTGGGCGCCCGTTTCCCCTCAAGCCAGGTTACATCTATGAATAAATTCGTCGGCAAACACGTCGTGATCGCAGCGCTGGCGGTGCTCGCGGGCTATGCGGCCAGTGCGCAGGCAGCGGATGTCGTGGGCAACGCGAAGGCGGGCCAGGGCAAGGTCGCGATGTGTATCGGCTGCCACGGCATCCCCGAATATCGCACCGCGTATCCCGAGGTGTTCCGTGTGCCGAAGATCGGCGGCCAGAACCAGGCGTACCTCGAGAACGCACTGCACGCGTACAAGAAGGGCGACCGCCACTTCGACACGATGCATGCGATCGCGGTGTCGCTGTCGGATCAGGACATTGCCGACATCGCCGCGTACTACGCAGCGCAAACTGCCGCTTCGAAAAACAATCCCGACAAGTGATCGGCGTCGGTCACCAGCACATCAAATTCTCGGGATAGGAGATTCCATGATCAAGCCCCAACAGGCACTCCACACGGTATTCAAGGCTGCCTGCGCGTCGGCGGCCGTGCTCGGTCTGGTTGCAGCGAACGGCGCCCACGCGGCTGACGCTTCCAACGGCAAGGTGCTCTCCGACAGCCACAACTGCGCGGCCTGCCACGGCGTGAACCTGAACAAGCCGGTCAGCCCCGAGTATCCGAAGCTCGCCGGCCAGCATTCCGACTACGTGTTCTTCGCGCTGCGCCAATATCAGATGGGCCTCGGCAATCCGCACTTCGGCCGCAACAACGCGATCATGCAGGCCCAGGTGCAGAGCCTGTCGCTGAGCGATATGAAGGACATCGCCGCTTACATCGAATCGCTCCAAGGCGATCTGGTGCAGAAGAAGTAAGCCTTCGACCTCGCGCGCGTTGCGCGAGCGAAGCGGCTGCAAACGAAACACCCCGCCTCGGCGGGGTGTTTTGCTTTTGGGGCGGGGTTGGCGGCGCGCGTTCGCGCGTTCTTCAGTCGCGCGTCGCGCGTCGTTCGATCCGTTGCAGATAGGCATCGGTATCGGGCGGCATGCCGGTGCGTTGCGCTTCCCAGATGGTTTCGCCGAGGCAATCCATGATCGCGTGCTGCGCGTCGTGGCTCGAACCCATGCGCGCGGCCAGCCGCTCGTGCGCGGCGCGGATGCCGGGCGGCTGATCGATCGACAACTGCTCGGAGATCGCCAGATGCATCGACAGATGCAGAAACGGGTTGGTCTGGCCGCGTTCCGGCGAATAGTCCTGCGCCTGCGCGGCCGGGCCGTCGGACAGGTCCGCGTGATATTCCGGATGTTCGACGATCCAGTCGGCGGCGATCGCTTCGAGCGGCGTCAGGATTTCGCCGTTGCGCTGCTTGCGCCAGGTGTCGATGAAAAATTGGCGGACTTCGTCGCGGCTGGGATTGAACATCGTGGAACCGGTGGGTGTAGGGAATGGGGTGCCGGGTTGCGCGTGTGGCGCGTGTGGCTGTGGGGCCGGCGCGGCGCGCGAAAGCGACATTTTACGCCGCGGCGTTAGGGGCTGCTGGCGCTGGTGTGTGCTCTGTTGTTGGCGCTGGCATTGGCGTTGGTGTTGACGCTGGCGTTGGCCTCGAAGCGCGCGCCGTGCCGCCGCCAGGCTCGCTCACAGCTCGGGCGGCGGCGTTTTCGGCCGGAACTCGCACAGCGGCTCGATCACGCAATGCCAGCATTCGGGCCGGCGCGCCTTGCACACGTAGCGCCCATGCAGGATCAACCAGTGGTGCGCATCCTGCTTGAACTCGGCGGGCGTGAATTTCTCCAGCGCCGCCTCGACCGCGCGCACGTCCTTGCCCGGCGCGAGCCCGGTGCGGTTGGCGACGCGGAAGATATGCGTGTCGACCGCGATGGTCGGATGGCCGAACGCGGTATTCAGGATCACGTTGGCGGTTTTGCGGCCGACGCCCGGCAGACTTTCGAGCGCCTCGCGATCCTCCGGCACCTCGCCGCCGTACTGGTCGAGCAGGATCCGGCAGGTCGCGATCACGTTCTTGGCCTTGGTGCGATACAGGCCGATCGTCTTGATGTAGTCGGCCACGCCCGCTTCGCCGAGCTCGACGATCTTCTGCGGCGTGTTCGCGACCGGGAACATCTTGCGCATTGCCTTGTTGACCGACACGTCGGTCGCCTGCGCCGACAGCAGCACCGCGATCAGCAGTTCGAACGGCGTCGTGTACGCGAGCTCGGTGGTCGGATGCGGATTCAGGCTCTGAAGCGTTTCGTAGATGGCGCGGCGTTTGTTCGCGTTCATGCGGAGCGTGTCGGTGGCGGTTAAGGCGTGGCGCGCGGGCGGAGCTAGCGCGGGGTCGACGGCTTCGGAGGTTGGCGCGGCTCGGGCGGCTGCGCGGGTTCGCCGGTGTTGGCGTTGCCGTCGTTGCTGTCGTTGCTGTCTTTGCCGGCGACGCCGAGCCGGCGCCGGCGTGCTTCCGCGGCGTCGATCTGCGCCTGCACGTCGGCGCTGACGTTGGCGGTGTTCTGCGGACCCTGGCCTTTCGCGGCCATTTCTTCTTTTTTCTGGCGGGCGCGTTCGAGCGCGGCCTGGATGATCGCGCGTTTCTTCGCTTCGGCGTCGTTCACCGCCGGGGCGGCAGGCGTCTGCGCCGAGGCGGACGTAGCGGACGCGTCGGCAGCCGCATCGGCCGCTTCCGGCGCTGGCGCCGTGCTCGCGGCGCGCCGCGCAGCCGCACGCGCTTCGGCCGCGTCGCGTTCGCGCGCGAGACGCGCTGTGCGCCGGTCGTGGCGCTTGCGCGCGGCGTCGGCCTGGCTCTGGCTCCACGCGGCCCAACCGGTCGCTTCGCCGGTAACGGCCGGGGTGGCGATGCAATCGACCGGGCAGGGCGGCACGCACAGATCGCAGCCGGTACACAGTTCGGCGATGACCGTGTGCATCTGTTTCGGTGCGCCAACTATCGCGTCGACCGGACACGCCTGCATGCACAGCGTGCAGCCGATACACACCTGTTCGTCGATAACCGCCAGCGGTCGCGGACGTTCGACGCCATTGGCGCCATTGAGCGGTATCACCGGTTTGCCGAGCAGCGCGGCCAGACGCGCGATGCCTTCGGCACCGCCGGGCGGGCACTGGTTATAGTTCGCGTCGCCAGTAGCGACGGCTTCGGCATAGGGACGGCATGCGGGATAACCGCACTTCGTGCATTGCGTTTGGGGCAGCAGATCTTCGATGCGATCCGCGAGTGTTTTGACGTCTGTCACGGTTACGGCGCGGGGTTTGCCATGCTGATGCACGGCCTGAACTAAATAGCACATTATCGCCGATTTCCCCAATTGCCATTCGCAATCCATGTGCCATAATCGAAGCGCTTTTTTCGAAAGACCGCAGAAAAGGGTGTGTTCCCCAACCATGACGCGCCCGTCAACGCCGCCAAAAAAAGGCTCAGGAGAGAGGCCGGCGGCGCGATCCGGATAACGCGGCTCACGAAGACGATGCCACCATGAATCAGCCGAAAATCAAAAGAGATCCTGAAGGCACGAGGCGCCGAATTTTGCTTGCGGCGGCCGAAGAGTTTGCAAATGGTGGACTATTCGGCGCACGCGTCGATCAGATCGCCCGCCGCGCGGAAACCAATGAACGCATGCTGTATTACTACTTCGGTAGTAAGGAGCAGCTATTCACGGCGGTACTCGAGCATGCATTCAGCGCACTCAACGAAGCGGAACGCACGCTCGAACTGAACGGCGTCGCGCCCGTCGAGGCGGTTACGCGGCTCGCCCATTTCGTATGGGACTACTACCGCGACCATCCCGAACTGCTCAGGCTGATCAATAACGAGAATCTGCACGAAGCACGCTACATGCAGAAGTCCACGCGCATCCGCGAAATGATCTCGCCGATCGTCGCGACGCTCGGTGGCATTCTCGAACGCGGTCAGCGCGCCGGACTGTTTCGCCAGAACGTCGACCCGTTGCGCTTTTACGTGACGCTGTCGGGGATGGGCTACTACATCGTGTCGAACCGTTTTACGCTCGAAGCGACGCTCGGCCGCGATTTCAGCAGCGCCGCCGAACGCAGCGAAGTGATCCAGATGAATACCGAGTTGCTGCTCGCGTACCTGTTGCGCAAGTAGCGGCCGGCTCGCATCGTCTGCCGCGCCTCTGCCGCGGCAGACAATCAGTATCACGAACCAAGCACCAAAAAAAAACCGACGGCCTCCGTAGAGGCCGTCGGTTTTTTTCATGCTTGCCGGTCAGACGTTCAGGCTTCGACTTTTTCCTTCGTCGTCCTTGTCGTCTTGTTATGCTCGAGGATGAAGTCGCGCAGCTGCGGATAAATAATGGTGCGCCAGCGGCGGCCGGAGAAGATCCCGTAGTGACCGCATTTTTCCGCGGTGAAGTGACGTTTGTTCTTCGCCGGAATGCCGCTGCACAGTTCATGCGCCGCGAAGGTCTGGCCGTCGCCGGAAATGTCGTCGAGTTCGCCTTCGATCGTAAACAGCGCGGTCGTCTTGATGTCCTGCGGCCGCACGCGTTCGCCGGCCACGTCCCACGTGCCTTCGGCGAGGCGGAATTCCTGGAACACCACGCGGATCGTGTCGAGGTAATAGTCGGCGTCCATGTCGAGCACCGCGTTGTACTCGTCATAGAAGCGGCGATGCGCTTCGGCGTCGTCTTCGTCGCCGCGCAGCAGACTTTGGTAGAAGTCCCAGTGCGATGCGGCGTGACGCTCCGGATTCATCGCGACGAACCCGGTGTGCTGCAGGAAGCCCGGATATACCTTGCGACCGACGCCCGGATAGTTCGGCGGCACCGTGAAGATCACGTTGTTTTCGAACCACTCGTACGAGTGCTGGGTGGCCAGCGAATTGACCGAGGTCGGGCTCTTACGGGCGTCGATCGGGCCGCCCATCATCGTCATGGTGCGCGGGGTATCTTCACCGCGGCTTGCCAGCAGCGAGATGGCCGCGAGCACCGGCACCGTGGGCTGGCACACCGAGATCACGTGCAGATTCTTCGCGCCGATATGGCGGATGAAGTCCTGGATGTACGCGATGTAGTCATCCAGGCGGAATTCGCCGGCTTCGAGCGGCACCATGCGCGCGTCGATCCAGTCGGTGATGTAGACCTTGTGGTCCTGAAGCAACGTGCGCACGGTGTCGCGCAGCAGCGTGGCGTGGTGTCCGGACAACGGTGCGCACACCAGCACGACCGGCTCGTCTTTCAATTGGTTGACAGCGTCGCTGTCGTCGGCGAAACGCTTGAAACGCATCAGACGGCAGAACGGTTTCTCCACGATGGTCTGCTCGACGATCGGGATGTTATGACCATCCTTAACGATCTGATGGATGTTGAACTCAGGTTTCTCGTAGTCCTTGCCGAGCCGGTAGAGCAATTCGTAACCGGCGGACAGGCGGGTGGCGCCCGGCACATAGGCCAGCGGACTGGCCGGATTCGCGAATGACTTCGACGCTGCCTGCGCCCAGGCGGTGAGGGGGCTCAACATCGCCCGCTGGAATTCATGCAATTGATAGAGCATGGGTGCTCCGTATAAAGCGGTTCGCATTGGGCTTCGCAAACACGCACGATGCGTTGCGGCGGGCCATTTTTGGTTGTTGGCACATATGTTTTAGGCCGACAGTCGGGACGATGATATCGAACAAAGCAATTTTGTGCAACGCAACAATTTCCGCATTCAGTGTACGCAAACTGTCATCGGCTCATGCTAGTGGCGATGTTGCTGCGCCGCTATCAGGGCTTGCCTGAACCTCAAGTTCCGCTGCACGGCTGCCGTTATGCGGCGGCTGGCCGGTCGCCTGCGCCATTTCCTCCTCGTGCTTCATCAGGTTCAGTCCGGTATGCACCAGCGCGACGTGCGAGAACGCCTGCGGGAAGTTGCCGACCTGGCGCTTTTCGACCGGGTCGTATTCCTCGGCCAGCAGGCCGACGTCGTTGCACAGCGCGAGCAGGCGCTCGTACATCTCGGTCGCCTCCTTCACGCGACCTTGCAGCGCGAGGTTGTCCACCATCCAGAACGAACACGCAAGAAAGGTGCCTTCCCCCGGCGGCAGACCGTCGTCGAACTCGGTGGTGCGGTAGCGCATCACGAAACCGTCGTGCATCAGATTCTGTTCGATCGCGGCGACGGTGCCCTTGATGCGCGGATCCTTCGGCGGCAGGAAGCCGAGCAGCGGCATCAGCAGTACGCTCGCGTCGAGCTGGTCGCTGCCGTACGACTGCGCGAACGCGTTCAGATCCGGGTTCCACGCCTTGTCGCAGACTTGCGCGTGAATCGTGTCGCGGATCTCGCGCCAGTCGTCGAGCGGGCCGTCGAGTTTGAACATTTCGGCCGAGCGGATCGCGCGGTCGTACGCGACCCACGCCATCACCTTCGAGAACGTGAAGTGCTGGCGCCCGCCGCGGGTTTCCCAGATGCCTTCGTCGGGCTCGCGCCAGATCGTCGCGAGGTGCTTGAGCATCGCGCACTGCACGCTCCACGCGGTGTTGTCCGCCTGCAGCCCGCCGACCCGCGCCAGATGCAGCGCGTTCATCACTTCGCCGTAGACGTCGAGCTGGCGCTGGCCGACCGCGTTGTTGCCGATCCGCACCGGCTTCGAGTCCTGATAGCCGGGCAGCCAGTCGATCTCCGATTCGGGCAGGCGCCGCTCGCCGGCGATTCCGTACATGATCTGCAACTGATCGGGCGCGCCGGCCATCACCCGGCCGAGCCAGCTGCGCCACGCGCGCGCTTCGTCGTAGTAGCCGCCGCGCATCATCGCGAGCAGCGTGATGGTCGCGTCGCGCAGCCAGCAGTAGCGGTAGTCCCAGTTGCGCGAGCCGCCGATCTTTTCCGGCAGCGAGGTGGTCGGCGCCGCGACGATGCCGCCGGTCGGCTCGTAGGCGAGCGCGCGGAGCGTGATCAGCGAGCGCTGGATCTGCGCGGCCCAGCGGCCCTTGACCGTGCTGCGCGCCGACCATTCGAGCCAATGGGTCTCGGTGCGCGCGAGCGCGGTGTGCGGATCGCGCGCCGGCGGAATGCGCAGATGCGACTGCGCGTACGCGAGCGAGAACGGCACGCGCTCGCCCGCGGTGACGGTGAAGTCGGCGACCGTCTTCATGTCCTCGCCGCGCAGCTCGACCGGCGTGCGCAGCACCGCGTTGTCGGGGCCGACGATCGCCTTGATGCCGCTGTCGTTCCTGAGCTTGTCGACCCACGGAATCGAAAAGCCGTAGTCGAAGCGCAGCACCAGCTCCATTTTCATGCGCACGGTGCCGCGCTTGCCGACGACGATCCGCACCATCTCCGACCAGCCGTTGCCGGGCGGCATGAAGTCGATCAGCGTGACTGCGCCTTCTGGCGTTTCGAAATCGGTTTCGAGGATCAGCGTTTCGCCGCGATAACGGCGCGTGACGGTCGGCGCGGTGTCGGTGGCGGGGGTCAGCAGCCAGCGGCCATTCGCGGGCGTGCCGAGCAGCGCGGCGAAGCACGCGGCGGAGTCGAAGCGCGGCCAGCACAGCCAGTCGACCGAACCTTCGCGGGAGATGAGCGCGGCCGTGTGGCCGTCGCCGATGAGTGCATAGTCTTCGATGAGTGCAGGCATGGAAAACGTGTCGTAGAGCGAGTCGTTATTACGGATATTCAGGACTGCTGCGTCCTTGATGGACGTTATTACCGGAACATCATCTGCTTTGTCTGGTTCACCGCACACTACGGCAAAACGCGAGTTGGAAAACGTCAAATCCGTGCTTACAATCAAACTTCATGCCGATACCCGGTGCTCGCCGGGCTGCGAATCGGCCTTGCTCATGGCGCATGCAGACGCCGTTTCCGAGGACGAAAGCTATGCTGAACCCTTCGAAATCAGATTGCATCACGATTCTCTCGGCCGCCAGCCAACTCAGCGAGGATTCCTTGTTGTCTCTCGATCATGACCGGCTCGGTTTGAGCCGCAACTGCATGCTCGCCACCGCGTCGTTTCTGATCGAACGTGCATGTTTCCGGCGCTATTGGGCAGACCACGGCCATTATGCCGTCGGCCCCCTGTCGTTGCAGGGACGCCTGCGGCTCGACCAGCTCGTGAACGGCTAAATCAACGGTTGTCCTGAAGATTCGCTGACGGCTCGTCGGCGTTGCTCCGGCGTTGCTCCGGCGTTTCCGCGCTGCGTCGCCCGGCTTCTACCGCGCGACGCGGCGCAGCCATTCGCGCCCGCTACGCGCCGCGTGTATCCCACCTCTGCGTGGCGAGGCCACGCGTTCACCTGCGCGTCATACACATGACATGAGCCCGGTTTGCGGCCCGTCGCGCAGGCGCGCGCGCAGCGGTTGCAAGCCTTGCTCCCGCTCGCGCGCCGCGCATCGTCATAGATGCGACGAGCCCACCCCGAAGATTCCGATGATGCCGATGATGATCAGATAGAGCGCGACGATGTAGTTCAGCAGGCGCGGCATGATCAGGATCAGAATGCCGGCGATCAGCGAAACGAGCGGGCCCAGGCTCAGAGTGACGTTCATGGAGACTCCCTAGGTGAAGCGCGTAACACGCGATTAAAAAACGGTCCCGCGACGCGGAACCGGAAAGCTGCCGGCGCGGCCCTTCAGGCAAGCGGCCGCGCGGTCAGTCATACAACGGCTCGGGCAACCGGACGGATTGGCTGCATGCGCCGACGTAACGCTCTTATACTGGCTCCCACAAATAACAACGCACCATCACGTTTCGATGCGCGGCAGACCAGACACCGTTTACACCCATTGCACCGTTTGCAACCGACAATCGATGTCGAGGAGGTCTCATGCTTCGTAGTCGCCGTGCCGCCGGGCGGTTTGCCGCGCGCCCCGTTTCGAGCCCACTTTCTGCTTCTGCTTCTGCTTCTGTTTCTGCTTCTGCGCCCGTTTCCGCCTTTGCTGCCATCCCACGTTGCGAGCCCGAGGTTCAGCGGACTCGCGCGCAGCGCCGCGCGCCGGTGCGTGCCGCCAGCACGATGATAAAAGGTTTCATGCTGATGGTCTCGATGGTCGCCGCGCACGCCTATGCGCAAGATTCCGGCCCGGTCCCGGCCGATGGCGTCTATACGATGCTGATCGGCACGTACACCAGCGGCAAGAGCGAGGGCATTTATGTCTATCGCTTCGATACGAAGAGCGGCGCGGCGACGCCGGTGTCGGTCGCGAAGACGGTCAATCCGTCGTTTCTGGTGGTGAGCCCCGACCGGCACTTCGTTTATTCGGTGAACGAACTGCCCGGCGACGACGGTCCGGCCACGCAGCGTGGCGGCGTCAGCGCATTCGGCTTCGATCCGGCGCGCGGGCAACTGACGTTTCTGAACAAGGTGTCGTCCGATGGCAATGATCCGGCGCATCTGAGCCTTTCGCCGGACGGCAAATATCTGCTGGCCGCGAACTACTCGGTCGCCGCCGATCCGGGCGGCAGCTTCGCGGTGTTCCCGCTGCAGGGCGACGGTCAGGTCGGCACGTCGGTGCAGACCGTGCATCACGAGGGCAGCGGTCCGGTGAAGGGGCGCCAGGACGGCTCGCATGTGCATTCGACGGTGTTCTCGCCGGACGGCCGCTACATGTTTGCGCAGGACCTCGGCGCCGACAAGCTGTACTCGTACCGCTATACGCCGCAAAGCGGCGGCGCGCCGTTCGCGGCGACCGATTGGGCGTACACGCAGATGAAGGCCGGCACCGGCCCGCGCCATCTGATCTTCGACAAGGACGGCCGGCACGCTTACCTGACCAGCGAACTCACGGCGACGGTCAGCAGCTTCGACTATCAGGACGGCAAACTGAAGCTCGTGCAGACCTTGCCGCTGAGCCCGGCCGGCTTCAAGGGCAAGGTGGGGGCGGCGGCGATCCATCTGTCGCCGGACGGGCGCTTCCTGTACGCGTCCAATCGCGGCGACGCGAACGAGATCGTGATCTTCTCGATCGATGCGTCCAATGGACATCTGAAGCAGATCGGCCGCCAGTCGACGCTCGGCAAGTCGCCGCGCGAGTTTGCGATCGATCCGACCGGCAACTGGCTGATCGTCGGCAATCAGCTGAGCGACACCGTGTATGTGTTCAAGCGCGATCCGCACAGCGGCTTGCTCGATCCGACGCCGAAGCAGCATTTCGATCTCGGCGCGCCGGTCGATTTCAAGCTGGTGTCGCCGGCGTGATAGATGGCGCGCGGCGGCTTTGGTAGCGACGCGCGCGGGCAATAAAAAAACGGACCGCTCACGAGGTGAGACGGTCCGTTTTTTTTGCGGCCGGCGATCGGCTGGCGATTGGCCGACACCCGCCGCTTACTCCGCCGGCCCCGGCGCCAGCACTTCGCGGCTGCCGTTGATGCTCATCGCCGACACCAGCCCGGCCGTTTCCATCTGTTCGACCAGCCGCGCCGCGCGGTTATAGCCGATGCGCAACTGCCGCTGCACCGACGAAATCGACGCGCGCCGCGTCCGCACGACGAACGCAACCGCTTCGTCGTACAGCGGATCGGCTTCCGCATCCGGCGATTCGCCGAACAGGTCCTGGGCGGCGCCGCCATCGCTGGCGGGGCCGTCCAGAATGCCTTCCTCGTACTGCGGCTCGCCGAACTGCTTCAGGTATTCGACGATCGCATGCACTTCCTCGTCGGCGACGAACGCGCCGTGCACGCGCTGCGGGTAGCCGGTGCCCGGCGGCAGGAACAGCATGTCGCCCTGACCGAGCAGCGATTCGGCGCCCATCTGGTCGAGAATCGTGCGCGAGTCGATCTTCGACGACACCTGGAACGCGACCCGGGTCGGAATGTTTGCCTTGATCAGGCCTGTGATCACGTCGACCGAGGGCCGCTGGGTCGCCAGGATCAGGTGGATGCCGGCCGCGCGCGCCTTCTGCGCGAGGCGCGCGATCAGCTCCTCGATCTTCTTGCCCGCGACCATCATCAGGTCGGCGAGCTCGTCGATCACGACGACGATCAGCGGCAGCGGCGCGAGCGGCTCGGGCGCATCGGGCGTCAGCGAGAACGGGTTGCCGAGCTTCTTGCCCTTGGCCTCGGTGTCGCGGATCTTCTGGTTGAAGCCCGCGAGGTTGCGCACGCCGACCGCCGACATCAGCCGATAGCGCTTCTCCATTTCGCCGACGCACCAGTTCAGCGCGTTGGCGGCGAGCTTCATGTCGGTGACGACCGGCGCGAGCAGGTGCGGAATTCCTTCGTACACCGACAGTTCGAGCATCTTCGGGTCGATCATGATCAGGCGCACTTCCTCGGGCGTCGCCTTGAACAGCAGCGAGCAGATCATCGCGTTGATCGCGACCGACTTGCCCGAACCGGTCGTGCCGGCGACCAGCATGTGCGGCGCCTTGGCGAGATCGGCGACGACCGGATGACCAGTGATGTCCTTGCCCATCGCGAGGGTCAGCTGCGAATGCGAGTTCTGGTAGACGCTCGCCTCGAGGATTTCCGACAGCCGGATCGTCTGCCGCTTCGCATTCGGCAGTTCGAGACCCATGCAGGTTTTGCCCGGGATCGTCTCGACCACGCGGATCGACGTGAGGCCGAGACCGCGCGACAGGTCCTTCATCAGGCCGACGATCTGGCTGCCGCGCACGCCGAGCGCGGGCTCGACTTCGAAGCGCGTGATCACCGGACCGGCCGATGCGCCGACCACCGTCACCGGCACCTTGAATTCCTGCAGGCGCTGCTCGATCAGCAGGCCGGTTTCGATCAGCTTGTCCTCGGAGACCGGCTCGACGTCGGTGTCGGCGCGGGCGAGCAGATCGAGCGTCGGCAGTTCGACCATCGACGCGGCCGGCGCGTGGAATTCGAAGCCGTTGACCGGCGCGTGGCCGCGCAGGGGCGCGCGGGGAGCGGGTGGTTCGGTGGGGGCGGACGCCGGGGCTTCGGTGAGTGCCGGAACTGTCGGTTGGCCGGGCTGTTGGCCGAGCGGTTCGCCGGGCGGTTGAGTCGCCGGGTTGGCCGGATCGGCAGGCGGTACCGCCGGCGCTCCAGTGAGCGCCGCGCTCGCGGCTTGGCCGACCGCTTGGGTCAGTGGCGTCGATGGTGCGGCGGGCAGCGCCGTCGGCGATTCGATAATCGGTGAGGCGGCGGCTTGGCCTACCGGATAAACCAGCGGCGTCGACGCTGTTGCAATTGTCGGAGCTGTCGGCGCGAACGATGCTGCGTTCAGTCCGGCGGAGTGGGCAGCAGGTGTGTCGTGTGCCGCCGGGGCCGGTTGGAGCGGCGCTGCGGCTGCTTCGTTCGCTGTCGGAGCGCCGCTTTCGACACGTGGCGCGAGCGGGGCGGAGACGGGCGGGTCGATATCGGTCGTCGGGGCGACCGAAGCAGGCTGCGCGGCAGGCGATACCGCCGCCGCGTGTTGCGCCGCCGCCTGTCCGAGCATGCTTTCCCATGGCACCAGCGTTTTGTCGATGACGAGTTCGGCTTCGGGCGCGACCGGTTGCGGCAGCTGTATTGGCTGCGCCGATGGGGCGGTGGTGGCCGCGTCGGCGACGGGGTGGGGCGGCGAGACCGGAGTGGCCGGAGCGACCGGTGCGTCCGGCGAGACCGCCGAGACCGGCGAGACCGGCGAGACCGGCGAGACCGGCGAGACCGGCGAGATCGGAGTGATCGGAGTGATCGGAGTGATCGGAGTGATCGGAGTGATCGGAGTGATCGGAGCGACCGGAGCGACCGGAGTGGCCGGAGTGACCGGCGAGTCCGACGCCGCGCTGGTGTTCGCTGCCAGTGCGGCTTCGGGCGTCGCTTCGTCCAGCCAGGGCGCAGTGGCGACGGCAGGCGTCGGCGCGGCAGCGGTTTGCGCCGCGGCGAGCGCATGGCCGGCCGGTTCGCTGGCGTGTTGCTGTGCGACCGGCTCACTCACGGGGAGGGCAGGGGCCGGCTGGGTTTCGTCGTCGTGGTGGACGGCAGTCGCCCAGTCCTGCGCGTCGTCTTCGTCCGGCAGCGAGTCGTCTTGCGAAATTTCGTCGTGCAGCTGCGCCGCGAAACGCTGGAACGGTGTCGCCGCGGCTGCGGGCGAGTGCTCCGGCGTGTCGGCCGGCGAGGCGGCATGGGCCGGCGCCGATACAGCGACTGCCGACGCGACCGGTGCCGCCACCGTCGATAGAGGTTTCGCAGGCGTGGGCTCAGCGACCGGCTCTACAGACACGGACACGGTGTGCGCCAGCACGACCGGTGCAGGAGTTTCAGCTAGCGCTTCGGCCGTTGCTTCGCTCGTTACTTCGGTCTCGATCCCGGCGGCCGCTTTCGTTGCAATGGGAGCAGCGGACTCGATCGCATCTGTCGCCTGCGATGTAGTCGCCGGCTGCACGTGAATGACCGGCGGTTCGGTCGGCCATTGCGCCACTGGCTGCGCGATGACCTCCAGCGGGGTATCGATGGCGTCCGGGGTCGGTGCGGGTGCTGCCTCCGCCGGTGCTGCGTGCACGGGGTCGGCTGCAATTGGCGCTTCTTCGAAGGGCACTGCGTCGACCGGCACGACATGGGACGGCGTTACTTGTGTCGGCTCCGCCTGAACCGGCGTGGCATCGACCGGCGTTGCCGCGAGCGGTGCCACTTGCACCGGCTGTGCGGGAGCCGACGTTGCACCGACATGCGCCGCTTCGACGGATGCAGCTTCAACTGGCGCCGCTTCGACCGGCACAGCTTCGACCGGCACAGCTTCGACCGGCAGAGCTTCCACCGGCAGAGCTTCTACCGGCAGAGCTTCTACCGGCAGAGCTTCTACCGGCACAGCCTCGACCGCCGCCACATCCCCGACCTGCTCATCCGCCCGAAGCCCCACCGGCGCCGGCTGCAAGTCTCCGCCCGCCACCGCCGTCGCCACCTCACCGACCTTCACCGCTTCGCTGGCGCGGCTACGCGCAAGGCTCACCCCGGCCATATCGGTCCAGCGGGCGGCGTTTTCCGCGATGCTGCGCAGCGTCTCCTGGACGCTCGCGGGCGGGGTGACTTGCGGCGCGTTCGACAGCGGCCGGGTAAACGCAGGCGCCGCAGGCGCGCTCCGGCGGGCGACCGCCGGCGGCGTGACGCCGCTGTTGCGCGTGACCTGGAACGGTTGACGCGGCGTCGCGCCGCGATTGAGCGACGCGCCAGGCTCGGCCGGACGTTGCAGCGACGACGGCCGGTCGCCGCGAGTCGCCGCATGCACGGATCCCGTGCTCATGCCGATACCGGCGCCCGCCGCCGACGAACGCGCGGCCATCGCCTGCGCGGCGCGCGGCGACACCCCCGACGCGCTCGCAGCCGTCGCCGCCAGCGCCGCGCTGGAGCCGAACGACGCAGCCGGACGCGCTTCAGCCGCGGCACGGCGGCCAGGCAGCGCGACACCATCGCGAGCCGAAACCGGGGCGCCCGCAGCGCGCGCGGCGGACACAGCGGCCGAACCCGCACCCGCCAGCGCCGAACCCGAACCCGAGCCCGCAACACCTGAACCGGCAACACCCGCGCCTACGCGCGCCTCGGCCGACCGCAGCCAGCCGGCCGGCGCAACCGGCTCGGTCGGCACGAAGGGCGCGGCTGCCTTATCCGTCGATTTTCCGGACGAGGTCCGGTCCGCCCCAAGCGCCTGCGTTTGCATTGAAGACATCGATGCCGCCGCAGCCGTCGAGCGCGGCGTCGCGAGGGTCCCGGTGCGCAACACCGGCTCGATCTGCGTCACGGGCCCGCGCGCGCTGCCGTTGCCACCATTCCCGTCCGCACGCGAGCCCGCGCCGGCGCCGCGCGCGGCCGCGTCCTTGCCGCCGGCCACAGCAGCGCCGCCAACTCCGGCCGCAGCGGCCGCCGCAGCGCCACCGTCGCGCGCTCCACGCCCGCCGGCAGGCGGGCGCCACACGGTAGGCCGCGCATAACGCCCGCGGCTGGTCCTCGGCGCCATCGTATTAGTGGCGGGCAGCGCATGCGACGGCGCGGCATCGTCGACCGTGCGATGACGCCGCGCTTCCTCGTCGCGTTTCGCGAGCCCGCGCGACAGACCGAGGCCGAACGCGCCGTCGGCCCAGATTGCGACGTCGCCCCAGCTGAAATCGATCAGCCACGGCAAGCTGATCAGCAGCAGCGCGAGCGCGGCGAGCGGCGTGCCGATGTGGCCGAGCAGATGGCCGAAGCCCGCGGCGAGCGCGTGGCCGAAACCGTTGATGCCGATCAGATCGAGCAGCGAAGCCTCGAGCGTGCAACTGGCGATCAGCACGCCGACGAAGCCGAGCCACAGCCGGATCGTGCCGGGGCCGCGCAGCCCCGCGCCGCCCGGCAGCACCGACTTCACGACGCGCCACAAGAGAGGAAGAAACCAGACGGCCGACCCGCCGAACCAGCCGAAAACTACCGTGTGCATACCAGACATCTACGAATGACGGACCGCGCGAGCGCGCAACCCGTCGAGTTTAAAAGCGAACCGTCGCACGAGCGAGGTTGGCGTCATTGGTCGCTGCGATCGAACACCAGCGTGTCGCCGTTGTCGAGGATCAGTTGCATCTGTTGCGGCGCGCGCATCTGCACGCCGGTGCGCTCGATACGCGCGAGCGCATCGAGGAACGGCCGTTCGAGTTCGCCGGCCGGCGACACGCACGCTTTGCGGGTGCCGGCGAGCGGGCCGAAGCTGAGCTTGCCGTCCTTCAGCGCATAGGTGCCGGCGAAGCGGTTGCAGCCGGAGAAACCGCTCGCGTGACGCTTGCCGCCTTCGGTCGAGAGCGCCAGCGTGAGCGGGCCCTGATCTTTCGACGGCACCGCGCGCGCCGCGCCGTCGGCGCTGTTCCACGAACTGAGCGTCCAGCTGGTGTCGTCGAGCAACTGCGCGGCGGCGGGATTGAACGGATCGGGCGGCGCCGCCGACGCGTCGGGATGGGTTGGGATCGCGCAGGCTCCGAGCAGCGTGGCGATGCTCAACGCGGCGGCGGCCGTGCGCAGGCACGGGGCGACACGCGCGAGACGTCGCGGGATGGAGCGGGTGAGCATGGCGGCGGTCCTCTTCAAACTGGCGAAGGCGTAAGGGTAACGTACTAAGCTCTTCGTGCGCGAGCGCACGCGTGCGGCGCAGCGCTCGCCGTCCCCCGCGACCGTCTGTCCGAGCGCCGCTTGCGAAGGGGTCCGCATGTTAACATCGCGTCCTGTCCAATCCCACTTTCATTCGACTTTTATCTGGAGACCTCATGCAGATCGGCCAACGGATCGGCACGCCCCTTTCTGAATCCGCGACGCGCGTCATGCTGCTCGGCGCCGGCGAGCTCGGCAAGGAAGTCATCATCGCGCTGCAACGGCTGGGCGTCGAAGTGATCGCCGTCGACCGTTATCCGAACGCGCCGGGTCACCAGGTCGCGCATCGCGCGCACGTGATCGACATGACCGACCGCGCCGCGCTGCGCGCGCTGGTCGAGCAGGAACGTCCGCATCTGATCGTCCCCGAAATCGAGGCGATCGCCACCGACGCGCTCGCCGCGATCGAAGCCGAAGCGCTCGCCGAAGTGATCCCGACCGCGCGCGCGACCCAACTGACGATGAACCGCGAAGGCATCCGCCGCCTCGCCGCCGAGGAACTCGGCCTGCCGACCTCGCCGTACGCGTTCGCCGACTCGCTCGATGAACTGCGCGCCGGCATCGCCAAGGTCGGCTATCCGTGTGTGGTCAAGCCGGTGATGTCGTCCTCGGGCAAGGGCCAGTCGGTGCTGCACAGCGACGCCGACGTCGAACCGGCATGGCAGTACGCGATGGCGGGCGGCCGCGTGAATCACGGCCGGGTGATCGTCGAGGGCTTTATCGACTTCGAATACGAAATCACCCAGCTGACCGTGCGCGCGATCGATTTCGAGACCGGCCAGGTCGGCACGTACTTCTGCGATCCGATCGGCCACGTGCAGGTGGCGGGCGACTACATCGAATCGTGGCAGCCGCAGCCGATGAGCCCGCGCGCGCTCGAACGCTCGCGCGAAATCGCTCACAAGGTCACCGCAGCGCTCGGCGGCCGCGGCCTGTTCGGCGTCGAGCTGTTCGTGAGCGGCGACGACGTGTGGTTCTCCGAAGTGAGTCCGCGTCCGCACGATACAGGTCTCGTCACGCTGTGCTCGCAGCGCTTCTCGGAGTTCGAATTGCATGCGCGCGCGATCCTCGGTCTGCCGGTGGATCCGTCGCTGCGCGCGCCGGGTGCGTCGGCGGTGATCTACGGCGGCCGGGACGAAGCCGGCATCGCGTTCGAAGGCGTGGCGGACGCGCTGGCGGTGCCGAACGCGGACCTGCGCCTGTTCGGCAAGCCGGAAAGCTTCACGAAGCGCCGCATGGGCGTGGCGCTCGCGACCGGCGAGAACATCGACGAAGCCCGCGCGCGCGCGAAACGCGCCGCGGCGGCGGTGCGGCCGGTGTCGGCGAAGTAAGCCGCATCGCCAGGCCCGGGCAGAGCAATTCATGACAGTCGAAGTTCGCGCCAATGCGCCGCGTCGGATCACGGCTCGCCATCTCGGCGCGCTCGGCGCACTCGGCGTGCTGGTGGCGGTGTGCGCCGGCCTCGGCGGCTGCGGTCTGGCCGCCGCGCCGTGCCGGATCGCCTCGGCGGGGCTGAAGATCGTGCCGGTGGTCGGGCACGTGGCCGCCGCGCCGACCGATGCCTGCGCCGGCGTCATCGATCCCTGATCGCAGCGCCGGCAACCTTAGGGGCCGGGCACCGCCCGGATCACGCGTTCCCCGTGTTCAATCCGCAGCACCAACCGAGGTGTTCGATGAAGACAGCGCTCGTTGCAACTCTCACGGCGGCGGCAACGCTGGTTTCGACGGCGGCGTTTCCGGGCGGCGCGGCGGCGGCGCCGCTGCAGTTCCGGCAGATCGAAGGCAAGCACCATACGACGCGCAAATACACGTGCGCAACCGGCCGCATCCTGCAGGTTACCTACTGGGACGCGCAGAACGGCCAGAGCTTCGCGGTGCTGCCGGTCAAGGGCACGCCGATGCTGTTCGTCAACACCGTGTCGGCGTCGGGCGCGAAGTACCAGGCCGGCAGCTATACGTGGTGGACCAAGGGACCGCGCGCGAATCTGTACGACCTCGCCAGCGGCGAGAACGCGCCGCCGCTGCTGTCGGATTGCGTGACCGTGATCCGCTGATTCCCATCTCAATCACCTCCAGACACGCCCCCTGCGGCCCTGCCCGCTAGCGGGCATCGTTTCCGTTCGAGTAGTAAGCTGTCCGGCATCGCGTCCGCCATGCCGGGCGCGTCGTCGCGCGCAGCATCCCGAATCCGCTATCCGTCCCCTTGTCATCAAGCGAGACCCTCAATGAAAGCATCGGACCTGTTCGTCAAGTCGCTGGAAGCCGAAGGTGTCGAGTATGTGTTCGGCATCCCCGGCGAAGAAAATCTCGATCTGCTCGAGTCGCTGCGCCGCTCGAAAATCCGTCTGATCCTCACCCGCCACGAACAGGCGGCCGGCTTCATGGCCGCCACCTACGGCCGTCTCACCGGCCGCACCGGCGTATGTCTGGCGACACTCGGCCCCGGCGCGACCAACTTCGTGACCGCCGCGGCCTATGCGCAACTGGGCGGCATGCCGATGCTGATGGTCACCGGGCAGAAGCCGATCAAGTCGAGCAAGCAGGGTCACTTCCAGATCGTCGACGTGGTGCGGATGATGGAGCCGCTCACCAAGTACACGCGGCAGATCGTCTCGATCGGCAATATTCCGGCGGCGGTGCGCGAGGCGGTGCGGCGCGCGGAGGAGGAGCGCCCGGGCGCGTCTCATCTGGAGTTGCCGGAGGACGTCGCGCACGAGGAGGGCGACGGCAAGCCGATTCCGAAGAGCTATAGCCGGCGGCCGGTGGCCGAGGAGAAGGCGGTCGCGCGCGCGGTCGAGGCGATCACCGCGGCGAAGCATCCGCTCCTGATGATCGGCGCCGGCGGCAACCGCAAGACCACCACCAAAATGCTGCGCGAGTTCGTCGACCAGATCGGCATTCCGTTTTTCACCACGCAGATGGGCAAGGGCGTGATCGACGAATCGCATCCGATGTGGCTCGGCAACGCGACGCTGTCCGACGGCGACTTCGTGCATCGCGCGATCGAGCACGCCGATTGCATCATCAACGTCGGCCACGATGTGATCGAGAAGCCGCCGTTCTTCATGCGCAGCGGCGAGGCCGGCGAGAAGACCGTGATCCACGTGAACTTCCTCGGCGCCGAGGTCGATCCGGTGTATTTCCCGCAGATCGAGGTGGTCGGCGATATCGCCAATGCGGTGTGGCAGCTGAAGGAAAGCCTGAAGGAGCGTCAGGAGCATTGGGACTTCTCGCGCTTCAAGGAGATCAAGGAGCACTTCGAAGCGCATCTGGTGAAGGGCCAGCACGACGACCGCTTCCCGATGTACCCGGTGCGGATCGTCAACGACGTGTACGAGACCACGCCGGTGGACGGCATCGTCTGTCTCGACAACGGCATGTACAAGATCTGGTTCGCGCGCTACTACCGCGCGCACGAGCCCAATTCGCTGCTGCTCGACAACGCGCTGGCGTCGATGGGCGCGGGCTTGCCGTCGGCGATCGCGAGCAAGATCGTGCACCCGGAGCGCAAGGTGATCGCGGTGTGCGGCGACGGCGGCTTCATGATGAACTCGCAGGAACTCGAAACGGCGGTGCGTTTGAGACTCGATCTGGTGATCCTGATCTTGCGCGACGACGCGTTCGGGATGATTCGCTGGAAGCAGGAAAACATGAATTTCCCCGACTACGGGATGACGCTCGCCAATCCGGATTTCGTCGCCTATGCGCAGAGCTACGGCGCAAAAGGACATCGGATCGAATCGGCCGACCAGTTCGCGCCGCTGCTGCGCGAGTGTTTCGCGACGCCGGGCGTGCACGTGATCGATCTGCCGATCGACTATTCGGACAACGAGCGCGTGCTCAATCGCGAGATCAAGCGGCTGTCGGCGCGGCTGTAAGCGGGCGCGACAGTCATCGAACGAATCGAATGCCTCGGAAGGAGAACGCGTGATGTTGCAGAAGACCTACCCGTACTATCTCGCCAACGAGCCGGTGGCGGCCAACACCGATCTCGAAGTCACCGACAAATTCAGCGGCGAAGTCGCGACCCGCGTCGCGATGGCCGACGCGGCCGCGATCGACAAGGCGATCGGCTACGCGGTCGACGCGATGCCGGCCATGCGCGCGTACCCGCCGTTCAAGCGCCAGGCGGTGCTCGAACATTGCGTGAAGCGCTTTCGCGAGCGCTACGACGAACTCGCGCTCGCACTGTGCATCGAGGCGGGCAAGCCGATCAACGATTCGAAGGGCGAGGTCACGCGGCTGATCGATACCTTCAAGGTGGCCGCCGAGGAAAGCGTGCGGATCGACGGCGAGATCATCAATCTGCAGATTTCGCCGCGCGCGAACGGGTATCACGGGTACGTAAAGCGCGTGCCGATCGGGCCGTGCTCGTTTATCTCGCCGTTCAACTTTCCGCTGAACCTGACCGCGCACAAGGTCGCGCCGGCGCTCGCCGCGGGCGTGCCCTTCGTGCTGAAGCCGGCGAGCCGCACGCCGGTCGGCGCGCTGATCATCGGCGAAATCCTCGCCGAGACCGATCTGCCGAAAGGCGCGTTCTCGATCCTGCCCGCGCATCGCGACGGCGCCGATCTGTTCACCACCGACGAGCGTTTCAAGCTGCTGTCGTTCACCGGCTCGCCGGCGGTCGGCTGGGATCTGAAGAGCCGGGCCGGTAAGAAAAAGGTGATTCTGGAGCTCGGCGGCAACGCGGCGGCGATCGTCGATGGCGATCAGGCGGGCAAGCTCGACTACGTGGTGGAGCGGCTCGCGTTCGGCGCGTTCTATCAGTCGGGGCAAAGCTGCATCGGCGTGCAGCGGATTCTCGTGCACACGAGCGTCTACGATGCGCTGCGCGAAAAGCTGATCGCGAAGACGAGGTCGCTGGTCATGGGCGACCCGAAGGACGAGAAGACCTTCGTCGGGCCGATGATCTCGGAAGCGGAGGCGAAGCGCCTCGCCGGCTGGATGGATAGTGCCGTGCAGGCGGGCGCGAAGATCATCGCGGGCGGCAAGGTCGACGGCGCGATGTTCGAGGCGACGCTGCTCGAAGACGTGAAGCGCGACACCGATCTGTATCGCAAGGAGGCGTTCGGGCCGGTCGCGGTGCTCGAGCGTTTCGACGATTTCGAGGCGGCGCTCGCGCAGGTCAACGACAGCGACTTCGGCCTGCAGGCGGGCGTGTTCACCGATTCGCTCGCGCATGCGCATCGCGCGTGGGACGCGCTGGAGGTCGGCGGGGTGGTGATCAACGATATCCCGTCGTTCCGCGTCGACAACATGCCGTACGGCGGCGTGAAGGACTCGGGGCTCGGCCGCGAGGGCGTGCGCTACGCGATCGAGGACATGACCGAGATGCGGCTGATGGTGATGCGGGAGACGTGGTGAGGTGAGGGCGCCCGCCACCGCGAGCGATTTTGCTGAAGTGCTACAATACCGGCCTTTCGGCGGTCGTTTCCGCCGACCGGAGCCGGTGGATTGCCCGGACTCCGACGGGCCTCGCGCGCAACGCCGTGGCTCCACCTTCATTCTGATGCCCACGCGGTCCCGACCGCTGTCGCGCGCATCGCGCCACGCGCATTTTTAGCGAAAGCCACCATGTCCGACACAGCCGTCACGCCCAGCACTGAGACTTTTGACCAATTCGGTCTCGCGCCAGACATCCTGAAAGCCATCAAGGAATCGGGCTACACGACGCCCACGCCGATCCAGGCGCAGGCGATCCCCGTCGTGCTGTCGGGCCGTGACGTGATGGGCGCCGCGCAGACCGGCACCGGCAAGACCGCCAGCTTCTCGCTGCCGATCATCCAGCGTCTGTTGCCACAGGCCAGTACCAGCGCGTCGCCGGCGCGCCATCCGGTGCGCGCGCTGATCCTCACGCCGACCCGCGAACTGGCCGACCAGGTCGCCGCCAACGTGCAGGCCTACGCGAAGCACACCGCGCTGCGCAGCGCGGTCGTGTTCGGCGGCGTCGATATGAATTCTCAGTCCGACCAGTTGCGCCGCGGCGTCGAAATCCTGATCGCGACGCCGGGCCGTCTGCTCGACCACGTGCAGCAAAAGACCGCGAACCTCGGTCAGGTGCAGATGCTGGTGCTCGACGAAGCCGACCGCATGCTCGACATGGGCTTCCTGCCGGACCTGCAGCGCATCCTGAACCTGCTGCCGAAGGAGCGTCAGACGCTGCTGTTCTCGGCGACGTTCTCCGGCGAAATCAAGAAGCTGGCCGCCACTTATCTGCGCAACCCGCAGACCATCGAAGTCGCGCGCAGCAACTCGACCGCGACCAACGTCACGCAGATCGTCTACGAGGTCGCCGAAGGCGACAAGACCGGCGCGGTCGTGCAACTGATCCGCGAGCGCGGCCTGAAGCAGGTGATCGTGTTCTGCAACAGCAAGATCGGCGCGAGCCGGCTCGCGCGCAGCCTGGAACGCGACGGCGTGGTGGCGACCGCGATTCACGGCGACCGCTCGCAGAGCGAGCGCATGCAGGCGCTCGACGCCTTCAAGCGCGGCGAAGTCGAAGCACTGGTCGCGACCGACGTGGCCGCGCGCGGTCTCGATATCGCCGAACTGCCGGCGGTGATCAACTTCGACCTGCCGTTCAACGCGGAAGACTACGTGCACCGGATCGGCCGCACGGGCCGCGCGGGCGCATCGGGCGACGCGCTGTCGTTGTGCAGCCCGAACGAGCGCAAACAGCTCGCCGACATCGAAAAGCTGATCAAGCGCCCGCTCGAACTGCAGCGCCTGACCGTCGATGCGCCGCCGCGTCACCGCCATGAAGATCGCCCGCCGCGCCGCGAGCGCAGCGACGCACGCGACGAGCGCAGCCGCCGCCGTCCGGGTGGCGCATCGGGTTCGTATGACCGGCCGCATCATCATCGCGCGCAACCCGTCGACGACTTCTTCCTGAAGCCGTACGAGCCGTCGCCGGCTTCGGTGCGCAAGGTCGAGGAAACCGCAGGGTCGAACGGCGGCGCGCCGCAGAAGCCGGCGCCGAAGCGTCAACTGGCCGCGCTGCTCGGTGGTTTGGGAATGCCGCGCAAGAGCTCGTCGTCCTGATGAGGCTTGCGCTCGACGTGCAATGCGTCGAGTGAATGCCGCGGCGCCCAATGCCGCGGATCGTGCCGGATGCGGCTCACTGCGAGCCGCGAATCTCCATCCGTTTCGCCCACGCCGCCGTCGCGGCGCTGTAGAACTGTTCCAGCGTTCCCGCCGGCTCACTGCCCAGATCCAGTCCCAGATGCGCAGCCGCGGCGCGTAGCGCGTCGAGCGGCCGGTCGCTGTCGAGCGCGGTCGCGCCGTTCTGCTTGCTCAGCTTCTCGCCGTGCTCGTTCGTGACGACCGGCACGTGCAGATAGGCGGGCGTTGCGACACCGAGGCAGTGCTGCAGATAAATCTGCCGCGCGGTCGAATCGAGCAGATCCGCGCCGCGCACGATATGCGTGATGCCCGCATCGGCGTCGTCCACCACCACAGCCAGCTGATACGCCCATTGATCGTCCGCGCGACGCAGCACGAAGTCGCCGACTTCGGTCGCGAGGTTCTGCGCTTGCGGACCTTGCCAGCGGTCGTCGAACCTGACGATGGCCGCGTCGCCGTCAGGCACCCGCAGCCGCCATGCGCGTTCCGGTTTGCCATGCAGACCGCTACGGCAAGTGCCGGGGTACGCGAGCGTGGTGTTGCGCGCGTGCGCGTGCAGCAGCGAATCGGCGATTTCGCGGCGTGTGCAGCCGCACGGATAGACGAGGCCGCCGGCCTTCAGCTGTTCGAGCGCCTGCCGGTAATGCGCGACGCGTTGGCTTTGCCACAGCGGGGTCGCGTCCGCGCGCATGCCGAAGCGTTCGAGCGTGGCGAGGATGTCCTCGGCCGCGCCGGGCACGGTGCGCGGCCCGTCGATGTCTTCGATGCGCACCAGCCATTCGCCGCGATGCGCGCGCGCGTCCAGCCAGCTGGCGAGCGCGCTGACCAGCGAGCCGAAATGCAGCGGGCCGGTCGGCGACGGCGCGAAGCGTCCGCGATAGGTCATGGGTGTGAAGGAGAGAGGGCGGCGTCCGGGTGACGCCGCCGGCTGCCCGCCGCGCTTACGCGGCGCGGGCCGCCTTGCTGTCCGGATGGCACGCCGGACACGTCTTGCCCGCCACGTACAGCGGCGATTGTTGCTGCTCGGGCGTGACCACCGCGCGGCAGCCGAAGCATTGAGTGGTGGCCGACGGCTCCAGCTGCGGGTTCAGCGCGGTGCGATAGTCGAACACGAAGCAGTCGCCGTGATAGTGCGCGCCGCCGACTTCCTCGAAGTACTTCAGGATGCCGCCTTCGAGCTGGTAGACGTTGTCGATGCCGACTTCCTTCATATGGATCGCGGCCTTCTCGCAGCGGATCCCGCCGGTGCAGAACGACACCACGGTCTTGCCTTCCAGGTCCGCGCGATTGTTCTCGATCACTTCGGGAAATTCGCTGAACTTGCTGATCCGGTAGTCGAGCGCGTTGTCGAACGTGCCGACGTCGACTTCGAACGCATTGCGCGTGTCGAGCATCACGACCGGACGGCCTTCGTCGTCGTGGCCGCGGTCGAGCCAGCCCTTGAGCGTGGCCGCATCGACGAACGGCGCGCGGCCGAGTTCCGGGCGAATCGCCGGCTTTTTCATCGTGATGATTTCGCGCTTGAGCTTGACCAGCATGCGCGTGAACGGCTGCGAGTCGGACAGGCTTTCCTTGAATTGCAGACTCGCGAACTTGCCTTCGAACAGCGGATCGTGACGGATGTAGTGAATGAACGCGTCGGTGTTCTCGCGCGTGCCGGCGACGAACAGGTTGATGCCTTCCGGCGCGAGCAGCACGGTGCCGCGCAGGCCGAGCGCGTTGCAACGTTCGGTGACGAGGGGACGCCAGGCGGCGGTGTCTTCGATGGTCGCGAATTGATACGCGGCGAGATTGACGATACTCATGTGTGGTCTGCGGTAAAAATGGCCGGCGTGGCGAGGGGCGTTGCGGCGCCCCGCAAGCCCACTGGGGCGCGCGCTGAGCTGCGCAGTTGGGCGCGAGCGCGGCTCCGGGGTGGGATCCATTCGCGGCCACGTCGAATCAGGCGAAACCGCTATTATCCCTCAAGCTGGGGTTTTGCCCGACGTGGCCGAAACACTATGGGTTGCGCTAGCGCAAAGGACGGTCAGTAATTCCGTAAACGCCGTCGCAATACCCGCTCGATACCCTTGCAACACCCGCGCAAAAAGCCGCGCAAAAACCGCCGCGCACAACCGCGCAGTCCGTCGCGCCCAGCCCGTCCTGGCCGCATGGCCAACCCGCCGTTTCGACCTGAAATCCGCGCAACGCTGGGGTTACAATGTCGCCCATCATGTCAGATCCCCGCTTCGTTCATCTCCGCGTTCACTCCGAATTTTCGATTGCCGACGGCATCGTGCGTCTTGACGACATCGTCAATGCGGCGGCCAAAGACGGTCAGGGCGCGCTCGCGCTCACCGACCTCGGCAATGCGTTCGGCCTCGTCCGTTTCTATCAGGAAGCGCGTGGCAAAGGGGTCAAACCCATTGCCGGCTGCGACGTCTGGATCACCAATCCGGACGACCGCGACAAGCCTTCCCGTCTGCTGCTGCTGGTCAAGGACCGGCGCGGCTATCTGAATCTGTGCGAACTGCTCAGCAAGGCGTCGCTGACGAACCAGTATCGCGGCCGCGCGGAACTCGAAGCCGGCTGGCTCGAAACCGAGCTGGGCGAAGGGCTGCTCGCGCTGTCGGGCGCGCAATCCGGCGATATCGGTCTGGCGCTCGCGGCCGGCAATGAGGAAGCGGCCAGGCGCAACGCGCTCCATTGGGCGAAGGTATTTCCGGGCGGCTTCTATATCGAGTTGCAGCGCTGCGGCCACCCGGGCGGCGAGCAATACGTGCAGCAGGCGGTCGCGTTGGCGGCGGCATTGAAGCTGCCGGTCGTCGCGACCCACCCGATGCAGTTCATGACGCCGGACGACTTCACCGCGCACGAAGCGCGCGTGTGTATTTCCGAAGGCGACATTCTCGCGAATCCGCGTCGCCAGAAGCGCTTCACGCCCGAGCAGTATTTCCGCACCCAGCAGGAGATGGCCGAGCTGTTCGCCGACATCCCGGCGGCGCTCGCCAACACCGTGCAGATCGCCAAGCGCTGCAATCTGACGCTCGAACTCGGCAAGCCGAAGCTGCCGCTGTTCCCGACGCCGGACGGCATGTCGCTCGACGACTACCTGGTGCAGCTGTCGAAAGAGGGCCTCGAAAAGCGTCTCGAACAGCTGTATCCGGACGCGGCCGAGCGCGACGCGCAGCGCCCGACCTATTACGAGCGGCTCGAATTCGAGTGCGGCACGATCATCAAGATGGGCTTTCCGGGCTACTTCCTGATCGTTGCGGACTTCATCAACTGGGCCAAGAACAACGGCGTGCCGGTCGGTCCGGGCCGGGGCTCGGGCGCCGGTTCGCTGGTCGCCTACGCGCTCGGCGTGACCGACCTCGACCCGCTGCGCTACAACCTGCTGTTCGAGCGTTTTCTGAATCCGGAGCGGGTGTCGATGCCCGACTTCGACATCGACTTCTGCCAGCACGGCCGCGATCGCGTGATCCAGTACGTGAAGGAGAAGTACGGTGCGAATGCGGTGTCGCAGATCGCGACCTTCGGCACGATGGCGGCGAAGGCGGCGGTGCGCGACATCGGCCGGGTGCTCGACCTCGGCTACATGTTCACCGACGGCATCGCGAAGCTGATCCCGTTCAAGCCCGGCAAGCACGTGACCATCGCCGACGCGATGAAGGAAGAGCCGCTGCTGCAGGAGCGCTTCGACAACGAAGACGAAGTGCACCAGCTGCTCGAACTCGCTCAGCGCGTGGAGGGCCTCACGCGTAACGTCGGCATGCACGCGGGCGGCGTGCTGATCGCGCCCGGCAAGCTGACCGACTTCTGCCCGCTGTACACGCAGGGCGACGAAAGCGGCGTGGTCAGCCAGTACGACAAGGACGACGTCGAAGCGGTCGGCCTCGTGAAGTTCGACTTTCTGGGTCTGACCACGCTGACGATTCTCGACTGGGCCGAGCGTTACATTCGCCGTCTCGATCCGTCGAAGCAGGACTGGTCGCTCGCCCAGGTGCCGCTCGACGACCCCGCGGCGTTCTCGATCCTGAAGAAAGCGAATACGGTCGCCGTGTTCCAGCTGGAAAGCCGCGGCATGCAGGGCATGCTCAAGGACGCGCAGCCCGACCGTTTCGAGGACATCATCGCGCTGGTCGCGTTGTACCGGCCGGGTCCGATGGACCTGATCCCGAGTTTCTGCGCGCGTAAGCACGGGCGCGAAGTGGTCGAGTATCCGGACCCGCGCGTCGAACCTGTTCTGAAAGAGACCTACGGCATCATGGTCTACCAGGAGCAGGTGATGCAGATGGCGCAGATCATCGGCGGCTACTCGCTCGGCGGCGCCGACCTGCTGCGGCGCGCGATGGGTAAGAAAAAGCCCGAGGAAATGGCCAAGCACCGCGAGATTTTCGCGGAGGGCGCGGCCAAGAACGGCCTCACGCGCGAGAAAGCGGACGAAACCTTCGACCTGATGGAGAAGTTCGCGGGCTACGGCTTCAACAAGTCGCACGCGGCCGCGTATGCATTGCTCGCGTACCACACCGCGTGGCTGAAGGCGCACCATCCGGCCGAATTCATGGCGGCCAACATGTCGCTCGCGATGGACGACACGGACAAGGTCAAGATCCTGTTCGAAGACTGCCTCGCGAACAAGATGGCGGTGCTGCCGCCGGACGTGAACCAGTCCGCGTACCGCTTCGAGCCGGTCGCGGAAGCCGACGGCAAACGCTCGCGCACGATCCGCTACGGTCTGGGCGCGATCAAGGGCAGCGGCCAGAACGCGATCGAGGAAATCCTGCGCGCGCGCGAAGAGGGCGCGTTCATCGACATCTTCGATTTCTGCAATCGGGTCGATCGCCGTATCGTCAATCGCCGCACGATCGAGGCGCTGATCCGCGCGGGCGCGTTCGATTCGCTGCACCCGAACCGCGCGCAACTGATCGCGTCGGTGTCGCTCGCGATGGAAGCGGCCGAACAGGCGGCGGCCAATGCGTTGCAGGCGGGCCTGTTCGACATGGGCGATGCGCCGTCGCAAGGTCATGAGCTGGTCGACGAGGCGGAGTGGCCGGAAAAGCGCAAGCTGCAGGAAGAGAAGGCCGCGCTCGGCTTCTACCTGTCGGGCCACCTGTTCGACGCGTACAAGGATGAAGTGCGCCGCTTCGTGCGCCAGAAGATCGGCGATCTGAAGGAAGGGCGCGACAAGCTGGTCGCCGGCGTGATCGTGTCGCTGCGCACGCAGATGACCCAGCGCGGCAAGATGCTGATCGCGCTGCTCGACGACGGCAGCGGCCAGTGCGAAGTGACCGTCTTCAACGAGGTCTTCGAAGAGCACAAGCAGCTGTTCAAGGAAGACGAACTGCTGGTCGTGCAGGGCCAGGCGCGCAACGACGCGTTCACCGGCGGGATCCGCTTCACGGTCGAGACGGTGATGGACCTGGGCCGCGCGCGCTGCCGCTACGCGGACTCGGTCAAGGTGCAGATGAACGGCAATGCGGATGCGGCGGCGCTGCGGCGCGTGCTCGAAGCGCATAGCGCGGGCAAGGACGTGCCGGCTCCGGCTCCGGCGCCGGCCGCGCGCGGCAATGGTGGCGGCGGCAACGGCGGCGGGCGCGGCGGCTTCGGCGGCGACCGGCAGCGTCAGCCGGTGCAGATTCCGAACGGCCTCGCGGTGCAGATCGTTTATCGCAGCGAGAACGCGCAGGGCGAAATGCGCTTGGGCGACGCGTGGCGCGTGAAGCCGACCGACGAACTGCTCGCCGCGTTGCGCGGGGAGTTCGCCGGCAGTTCGATCGAGATCGTTTACTGATGTAGCTGATGAAAGCGTGGACCCGCGCCGAGTGCGCGGGCACCGCTGCTCACCGCCCGCCGGTTTTCTCCAGCCGGGAAATCTTCAGGAACCGGTAATACACGGTCTCCGCGTTGAACACCGCGATCAGCAGACCCGCGCGGCCGTCCAGAAACCCGCGCCGCAGCACGTAAGTGCGCAAAAACGCCCACAACCCACGCCCGATCGCGAGCCGGATGCTGCCTTTCTTGCCGGCCTCGTAGCGTTGCCGCGCGCCGGCCGTCGAATACGCGTCGAGCTTGCGCAGCACGCCCTCGTAGTCCTCGTACGAGTAGTGCAGCAGCTTGCCGGTCAGGCGCTGCGCAGGCGTGTCGAACACCAGCCGCTCGTGCACGAGGTCGTCGGAGAAACGCGCGGTGCCGCGTTTGAACAGCCGTGGAATCCAGTCCGGATACCAGCCGCTGTGATGCACCCACTGGCCGCAAAAGCTCGACAGCCGGTCCACCGCGTAGACGTTCGCGGCGGGCGCCGCGATGGCCGCGCGGATCGACGCGGCCAGTTCGGGCGTGACGATTTCGTCGGCGTCGATCGACAGGATCCAGTCCGTGGTCAGCGCCTCGACCGCGCGGTTCTTTTGCGGGCCGAAACCCGGCCAGTCGGTCTGTTCGATCACGCGGGCGCCGTTCGCGCGGGCGATCTCGGCGGTGCCGTCGGTGCTGCCGCCGTCGATCACGACGATCTGATCGGCGAAGGCCACCGCCTGCAGGCACTCGGCGAGCCGGGCCGCCGCGTTGCGGGTGATGAGGGCGACGCCAAGAGTAGTGTTTTGCATACCTGGGTAGCGTGGGCTCGGTTGCGGGGATTCGGGTGCGGCGACTCGGTGCGTGGACCCGGTTGCGTAGAGGTGCCACGCGAGCGGCGAGTATACACAGCCCCTTTTGTCCGCGCACCACCGGGTTGCGCGTTTCCGTGTGCGGCAGCGCGCACGCCGCGCCGGCCGCGATCTTCAAGCGATTACAATGCAGCTTTTCCATATTTCACGCGGCGGCCCCGGGCGTCGCGTGTTCGCCGTTCCGCATTTCCAGAGGACTCCTTGAGCGCGAAGCCAACCTTAAGCAAACCCATCGGGACAGGCGATGCGTCGTCGCCGGCCGTCGTCCTGCGCCGCCTGTGGCCGTTCATCAAGCCGCTGCTGGGGGTCCTGTTCGGCGCGATCTTCGCGATGGCGGTCAGCGCCGGCACCGACGCCGCGATTCCCGCGCTGCTCAAGCCGCTGCTCGACAAGGGCTTCGGCTCGCATGCAATCGACAAGACCAAGTGGCTGGTGCCGCTCGCGGTGATCGGCCTCGCGCTGATCCGCGGCGTGTCGCAGTACGCGTCCGGCTATCTGCTCGCGTATGTGTCGAACAAGATCCTGCTCGAACTGCGCCTGAAGATGTTCAACCGGATGATCCACACGAGCGTCGCGTTTTTCCAGCGCGAAACCGCGAGTACCGTGATCAACGCGATCGTCTTCGAGGTCAACCAGATCCTCAACGTGCTGCTGAGCGTGATGGTCACGCTGGTGCGCGATTCGCTGACGGTGATCTTCCTGCTCGGCTACCTGTTCTATCTGAACTGGCGGCTGACGCTGATCGTCGCGGTGCTGCTGCCGGGGATCGGCTGGCTGGTCGGCAAGATCAACCGGCGGCTGCGGCGTCTGAATCGCGAGCATCAGCTGCTGACCAACGAGCTGTCGTACATCGTCGAGGAGACGGTCGGCGGCTACAAGGTCGTCAAGGTGCACAACGGCGAGCAGTACGAAATGGACCGCTTCACCGCGATGAGCCGGCGTCTGCGCGGCTACGCGATGCGCATGACGGTGTCCGGCGGGCTCGCGCAGCCGCTCACGCAGTTCCTCGCGTCGATCGCGCTGGCGGTCGTGATCACGATCGCGGTGGTGCAGTCGTCGTCGGATCAGACCACGGTTGGCGGCTTCGTCGCGTTCGTCACGTCGATGCTGCTGATCATCTCGCCGCTCAAGCATCTGATGGACGTGAACCAGCCGCTGCAACGCGGAATGACCGCCGCCGAGCTGATCTTCGGTCTGATCGACGAGCCGGCCGAGCCGGAAGGCGGCGGCCGGCCGCTCGAGCGCGCGCGCGGCGAAGTCGAGTTCCGCGACGTGTCGTTCAGCTACGGCAGCAACTCGACGCATAGCCGTCACACGCTCGATCAGGTGTCGTTCAAGGTCGCGCCGGGCGAGATGGTCGCGCTCGCTGGCCCGTCGGGCAGCGGCAAGACCACGCTGGTGAATCTGCTGCCGCGCTTCTTCGATCCGACCGGCGGGCAGATTCTGGTCGACGGCGTCGCGCTGCCGGAATACGACCTGCATGCGCTGCGCAGCCAGATCGCGATGGTGAGCCAGGACGTCGTGCTGTTCAACGACACGATCGCGCACAACGTCGCGTACGGGCAAACCGCCGATCCGGAGAAGGTCAAGGCGGCGCTGCGCGCGGCCAATCTGTGGGATACGGTGCAGGCGATGCCGCAGGGCATCGAGACGCTGGTCGGCGACAACGGCATGATGCTGTCGGGCGGCCAGCGCCAGCGTCTGGCGATCGCCCGGGCGATCTACAAAGACGCGCCGATCCTGATTCTCGACGAAGCGACCTCGGCGCTCGACTCCGAATCCGAGCGCCACGTGCAGGCCGCGCTCGAAACGCTGATGAAGGGCCGCACGACGCTGGTGATCGCGCACCGGCTGTCGACGATCGAGCGCGCGGACCGGATTCTGGTGATGGAAGCAGGGAAGATCGTCGAGCGCGGCAGCCATCGCGAGCTGCTCGCGCAGGACGGTTTGTACGCGCATCTGCACCGGATCCAGTTTCAGCACAGCCCCGCGTAATTTCCAGGAACGGGTGCAGCGGGGCGGCGCGACGCGCCGTTCCTGCTGAAGTCCAGCCGAAGCGCCCGCCCCGGGCGCTTTTTTTCGGCAGCGGCAGCGGCACTGGCACTGGTAGCGGCCCCAGCGCTGGCGCCGCCGCCCCAGGCCCTTTAATGCGAAGCCGCGCCCGCCGTCTCGACCAACTGTTGCCGGATCGCGCTGAAGATGTCCGCGGGCGCGATCTCGTCGACGTCGCCGCTGCTCTGGATGCCGATCGAATGGCACTGCGCGGTCAGCCGCAGATAGGGCGGCTCGCGGTCCGAAAACAGCGACACGCTCGGCGTCGGGGTCGAATGCGCGACGTGCATCAACCCGCCGTCCGCGCCGACGAACAGACACGCGTTGGCCGCGACCTCGCGCGATTGCAGCAGGCTCAGCTTGCCGACGCAGGACTCGATCCGCAACGTCGTGAACGCTTGCCCGGCCAGCGCCTGCGCGGCCGCCAGCCCATTGTCCGAGCCGAGCAGCACGACCCGTTTGGGCAGCGTTCTGTCCGCCGACCGATCGAGCAGCGACAGCACTTCGCCCCAGCGGTTGTAGGTCCGGTTCGCGTCGAGTCCGCCGACCGCCAGCGCGACGAACCGCTCGTCGGGCAGCAGCGCGCGCACCGACTCGCGCGTCGCGGCCGAGGCCGTCAGATAAGGCTTGCTCAACTCGACCGCGCTCGCGGCCGAATAGCCGAGCGAAAAATAGCGATTGACCGCCGCATGGCTGAACGCGGTCTGGTTGCGGTCGGGGCCGTAGAAAAACTGGAACAGGCACACATAGGGCAGGTGCCGAAAGTGGCGGGCTTTCAGTTTGATCGACGGCAGATTGAATTCCGACATCACGATCGCGTCGTAGTGGCGGCTGGCAAGTTGCTGCAAGTCGGAATAAACGTGCTGGAAGATATCGTCTTCGCCGAACAGCGGATGCAGGTTCGGCAGCGTGAACAGGTCGATCTCGAAGCCGCGTCCCTTCAGCAACGCGCGTCCGGACAGGTCCATCGTCGCGTCGCCGAAATTGCGCTTGCCGGTATAGATCCACAGCAGCCGCTTCGTCGTGGACACGCTGTCCAGTTCCAGTCCGCGCTGTCCGAACCACCGCAGCAACAGCGCTTTGTGCAGGAACTTTTTGACGATCTTCGCTCGCGAGGTCTTGCGCAGAAAGGTGTCCGGCTCGTGCGCGACGCCGCTATAAGGAATTCGCACCGAACGGTCGACGGCGGTTTCCACGATTGTTTTGAACGGGGCGGGAGCAAGACGGTAGAGCGAGCGCATCAACGGTTTCATTGTCTGAAGCCTGCAAGCCGGTGGGCTGCGACAGGCGACGGTTGTCGAGAGCGGGCGCGCCGGTCATCGCGCGTCACGTAGCCCGCTATGGTAACAGTGCGCTTAGCGCCGACACACCGGGGGCGGGGCCCTGGGCCGCCGCATTGGCGGGCGTGCCGGCAAGGCCCTGGCAGCAGCGTGGCAACGCCCCGGCGAGGCCCCCAACGGCCCCGCGAATTACGGGATTAGCACGCGGACCCGGTACAATGGCGGGCCACATTACCCGGTCGCATATCGAATTCTGCGACGACTGGCTCCTACTAAAGACATGTCGACGCCCTCGAAAATCTGTTTGCCGCGCGTCACTTTGCGAAGTCTACCGCCTGCCCTGTTCCTGCTCACGTATCCGTCGGCGTCCCTGTTGATTCCGGGCGCGGGCAGCGCGTTGTCGATCGCCGCCGCGATCGTCGCGCTGGTGCTGCTGGCGTTACCGCAGCGCTGGACCGATCTGTCGATGCGCGACTGGGACCGCATCGATACCGCGTTCTGCGTGTGCGCCGCGTTGCCGGTGCTCGCGGTACTGCTGGCCGGTGTCGCGCACGGCCAGCTGGTCGTCAGCACGCTCGATTCCCCATCCCGTTTCCTGCTCGCCGCGCCGGTCTTTCTGATCTTGCGGCGTAGCCTGCCGGGCACGCTCGCGTGGGCCGATCTGTCGTTCGCGCTGGCGGCGCTGGCCTCGCTCGGCATTTTGCTGTTCATTCCGCGCGATTGGGGTCTCGGGCGCATCAGCAGCAAGTTCCTCAATCCGATCCACTTCGGCGATATCGCGCTGGCGATGGGTGCGCTGTCGGTGCTGTCGCTGAACTGGTGGCGCAAGGATCGCGCGGCAGTGCGGCTCGTCAAGATCGCCGGTCTGTTCGCGGGATTGGCCGCGTCGGTGATCACCGGCACGCGCGGCAGCTGGATCGCGATTCCGGTCGTCGCGGTGATGGTGGTTTATCTGCGCAGCCGCGGCAAGTCGCGCAAGTGGAAAGTGGTGCTTCCGCTCGCGATGGCGGCGCTGCTGGCCGGCGTCTACGTTTTTTCGTCGACCGTGCGGGCCCGCTTCGGCAGCGTGTCGTCCGATCTGGTCCAGTACATGCACGGCCATAAAGACACCGCGATGGGCATTCGCCTGCAGCTTTACGAGGCGGCGCTGCGCATCGTCGAAAGCCATCCGCTGCTCGGGCTGGGCGGCGACGGCTTTCGCGACAGCATGCAGGCGTTCGCCGATGCCGGCCTGATCACGCCGATCGCCGCGCAGTTCGGCCGCGGCGAGGCGCACAATCAGATGCTCGCGTATATGACGGACTACGGCGGCATCGGCGGCCTCGCGCTGCTAGGCATCTATCTGGTGCCGGGCATCATTTTCTGGCGCCGTCTGGGCGCGCCGGCCCTGCCGGCCCAACGGGCGGCGCTGCTGGGGCTGACCTTCGTGGTGTCGTTCTGGATCTTCGGGCTGAGCGTGGAAACCTTCGATCTGAAGCTGACCGTGTCGTTCTATTCGACGCTGCTGGCGATCCTCGTCGCCGGTTGCACGTACGCCGACCGCCGCGCGCCGCACAGCGGCACCGCGCAGTCCTCGCCCCGTTCCAATCAATAAGGTCCGATCCACTCATGTTCAGCATCCTGATTCCGAGCTGGAATAACCTGCCGTATCTGCAACTGTGCATCGACAGTGTGCGGCGTCACTCGGCGTTCGATCACGAGATCATCGTGCACGTGAACGAGGGTAGCGACGGCACGCTCGACTGGGTGCGCGCGCAAGGCATTCGACACACGTGGAGCGCGGGCAACGTCGGCGTCTGCATCGCGTTGAACGACGCGGCCCGGCTCGCGACCCGCGACTGGATCCTGTTCCTGAACGACGACATGTTCTGCACCCCAGGCTGGGATCTCGGCTTCGAGGCCGCGGTGCGCGCGCTCGACGGCTCGGCCGCGTATCTGTCGTCGGTGCTGATCGAGCCGACCGATACCGGCAACAGCAACGTCACCGCGGCCAATTTCGGCACCGGGCCGCAGAATTTCGACGAGGCGGGTCTGCTCGCGTACACGGCCGCGATGCAGGCGGCCGATCGCGACGGCGTGGCCGTGCAGCCGATGCTGATCAGCCGCCGGCTGTGGCATGCGGTGGGCGGCTACAGCATCGAATTCGGCCCCGGCATGAGCAGCGACGACGACTTTCTGATGAAGCTGTGGCTGGTCGGTTGCCGGGTGTTCCGGGTGGTCGGCGCGAGCCGCATCTATCACTTCGGCTGCAAGTCGACCGGCCGGATTCGCCGCAATCGCGGCGGCCGCGAATTCCTCATGAAGTGGGGGATCTCGCAGCGCGACTTTTTGCGCGGCTATATTCGCCGCAGCGCCGAGGCGGCGCCCGGCACGCTGCCGAACGTGCCGCGCGCGCCGTTCAAAAGCCGCGTCAAACGGGTGCTGTACGCGCTGAGCCGCTATCCGTTCGAGGATCTCGAAGGCTGGGACGCCGATCTGCCCGCCAAGCTGCCGTTCCTGAAGAAGCCGTCCGGCGCGACGCCGGCACAGCGCGGCGGGCGCGACTGAGCGGCCCGCGTCACACGCGCCGTGCGCCGCGCGCGGACCACATCACTACGGAATTCATCGCCGATGTTCTCAATCATCATCCCGACCTGGAACAACCTGCCGTACCTGCGCCTCGTGATCAAAAGTCTGCGGCGTCATTCGACGCATCAGCATCAGATCATCGTGCACGTGAACGACGGCTCGGACGGCACGCTCGCGTGGGTGCGCGACGAGGGCATCGAGCACACCGCGTCGCCGGACAACATCGGCATCTGCCACGCGGTCAACATCGCGGCGGCGCGCGCGACCCAGGACTACATCGTCTATATGAACGACGACATGTACTGCTGCCCGGGCTGGGACGACGCGCTGATCAAGCGTCTCGCGCAGATGCCGGCCGACAACCTGTTCATGCTGTCGGGCACGATGATCGAGCCGGTCGACACCGGCAATCCGTGCGTGGTGGTCAGCGACTTCGGCCGCGACGCGCAGGTGTTTCGCGCCGAAGAGCTGGTCGCCGCGACGCCGGGCCTCGCGCGGGCCGACTGGCGCGGCGCGACGTGGCCGCCGACGCTCGTGCATCGCGACTGGTGGTTCAAGCTGGGCGGCTACAGCAGCGAGCTGAGCCCCGGCATGAGCAGCGACAACGATTTCTCGATGAAGCTGTGGGACGCGGGCTGCCGCGTGTTCGTCGGGGTCGGCGACAGTCTCGTCTATCACTTCCAGCAAAAGAGCACCGGCAAGGTCGTGAAGAACGACGGGCGTCGCCAGTTTCTCAACAAGTGGGGGATCACGCAGGCGACCTTCGACCGCTACTACCTGCGCCGCGGCACCGCGCTCGACGGCGCGCTCGCGGTCGGCGAGCCGGAGCGCACGGGGCGGCTCAAGCGCGCGCTGCTGAAGTCGCGCATCAAGCGCGCGCTGGGCTGAACCAGCGGCTTCAGACCCGCGGCCGCGCAGCGGGTTCAAACCCCCGCCGCTTCAAACCCCGCCCGTCACCAGCGGCAGCACCGTCAGATCCGGATGCGTGCCGTCGACGATGCTGCGCCCCACGTGCACCGCTTCGTGGAGCGCTTCGTCGCGACTCGCGAAGCTCTCTTCGCCGTCCGCGTGAAACGGCACCGCATGGCCCGGAATATGCGGGTCGGCGCCCGGATGGCACACATAGCCGAGATACGTGTAGCGGCTGCTTTGCGCGGCCGCCGAAGCGATGGTCTGGGCGGCGCCCGGCGGTTCGATCGCGAGCGGCGACACATGTATTTCGAAGCCCTCGTAGAGCACGCTTTGCCACGCTGCGGTTTCGTCGGCCATGGCCGCCTCCGTCTTGCTGTGTGATGTCAAAAAGTCTAGGTGATTTGCCGCCGCAGCGCGTGGGCGCGAGCCCTGAGCAAAACCCGTAGGACGCGGACGAGAGACGCTGCCGCGCAAGCACGCGAACGCATCCCGCGACCGGCCGGCGAGCACGCTTGCGCCGCGCGCGGTCGGATAGAATGCTGCGCTTTGCCCGAATTCCGAGTCCGCCCATGTGGTTCAAAAACCTCCAGTTGCACCGTCTTCCCGCGCCGTGGTCCGTTACCCCCGAACAGATGCAGAAGTGGCTCGCGCCGTACGCGTTCGCGCCGGGCCAGAGCGTCGAGATGCAGGCGCAGGGGTGGGCGCCGCCGCGCGACGGCGACTCGCTCGTGTATGCGCTAAACGGCCAGATGCTGCTGACCTACCGCGCCGAAAAGAAGCTGCTGCCGGCCTCGGTCGTCACCCAGGTCACGCGTGAGCGCGCACTCGAACTCGAAGAGCAGCAGGGCTTCAAACCCGGCCGCAAGCAGATGCGCGAATTGAAGGAGCAGGTTACCGACGAGTTGCGGCCGCGCGCGTTCAGCATCCGCCGCGATACACGTGTGTGGATCGATTGCAAGAACGGCTGGCTGGTGATCGACGCGGCGTCGCAGACGGTCGCCGACGACGTGCGCGGGCTGCTGGTGAAGTCGATCGATCAGTTGCCGCTGATGAGCGTGAGCGTCGCGCAGTCGCCGGTCGCGGCGATGACCGGCTGGCTGCTCGACGGCGAGGGCCCGGCCGGCTTCACGCTCGACCAGGACACCGAACTGCGTTCGCCCGCCGAGGGCAACGCGACGGTGCGCTATGTCGGCCATACGCTGGACGCCGACGACATGCGCCGCCATATCGAAGCGGGCAAGCAGTGCATGCGGCTCGCGATGACGTGGAACGACCGGGTGTCGTTCGTGCTGACGCCGTCGCTGACGATCAAGCGGATCGCGCCGCTCGACGTGCTGAAGGAAGCGAGCGACCCGACCGCGCAGAACGACGACGAGCGTTTCGATTCGGACGTCGTGCTGATGACCGCGGAGCTGGACCGGCTGCTGACGGATCTGATCGACGCGCTCGGCGGCGAGCAGGACCAGGCGCGTTTCGGTTTGCCGCAGACGGTGGCGGCCTGACGCTTGACGCTAGCGGTGGGCGTCGAGGATGGTGTTGACGGCGGTAATGCAGGCCGGCGCCGTACTCAGCGCGCTTCGACCACCGTCCAGTACGGCGTGATCGAGCGCAGGCGCAGCGGGTAGGTCCGCTGCAGCAGCGCGAGCGTCGCGTCGGTATCGGTGAGCTGATAGATGCCCGACACGCGCAGGCCGGCGACGTCGGCCGCGTAGCGCAGGATGCCGTGCCGGTAGCGCGCGAGTTCGGCGACGAGATCCGCGACCGGCATCCGGTTCGCGTAGAGCAGGCCGCGCGTCCACATCGCCTCGCGCGCGTCGAGCGGCCGCGGCGCCGCCACGCCGGTGCGGGTGAAGGTGCTCGACTGATCCTGCATCAGCAGCACACCGTCGCTCGCCGCGGGCGACAGTTGCGCGCCGCCGCGAAACGCGGCCACCCGCGTGAAACCATTTTGCTGACGCACGCTGAACTGCGTGCCGAGCGCTTCCACCACCCCTTCCGCCGTTTGCACCAGCAGCGCCGCCGGGCGCAGGCGCTCGCTTTGCGGGTTGGTCGCGTCGCGCGAGTGGTCGGCGGGGCGCACCATGATCTCGCCGCTGAGCAGATGAATCCGCCGCACGCCCGCATCGAAGCCGACGTTGACCGCGCTCGCGCTGCCGAGCGTGATCTGCGTGCCGTCGGCGAGCAGCACGTCGTGCCGTTCGCCGGTCGCGGTGTGAAAGTCGGCGCTCCACGCGTGCCACGGCAGGCGGCTCGCGAGCCATCCCGCGGGCGCCGCAAGCACGACGCCGGTCAGCATCCTCAATGCGCGGCGCCGTCCACGCGACACGGTGCCGATGCCCGCGCGTTCGCGCAGCGCGGGGCCGACGCCGGCGGGCACCGCGTCGAACTGCTGGCGCAACTGCTCGGCGAGTGCCCATGCGCGCCGGTGCGCGTCGCTCTGCTCGCGCCAGCGTTCGCAGTCGGCGTGGTCCGTGTCGCTGGCGTCGGCCGCCTCGAGCCGGGCCAGCAGTTGCGCGGCTTGCCGCAGGAGGTGCCGGTCAACGGCGGGTGGGCTGGTCATCGAGCGCGGCGAGGCAGGCTTCGAACGCCGTCGCCAGATAACGTTGGGCGGTCCGCACCGACACCGCGAGATGCGCGGCGATCTGCCGGTCGTTCAGGCCGTCGAGTTGCGACAGCAGCAGCGCCGCGCGGGCCGGCGGGGTCAGCCGCGGCAGCAGCGTATCGAGACGGCGCAGGCTCGCGAGCACGAGCGCGCGTTCCTGTTCCGACGGCGCGTGCAGTTCGGGCTGCGATGCGAGCATCGCCAGATAGCTGTGTTCGAGCGACTGGACGTCCGGCTGCGCGAGGCCCAGCCGGCGCGCGAGCGAGCCCAACAAGCCGGCCGGCTGCGGCAGCAGGGGCGGGCCGGGCGGTAGCGCGGCGTGGGTGGCGCTGGCGGTGCCGGCGGTGCTCGCGGCGGACCCCGCGTGCGGCGGGGGCGCGAAACCGGCGCGCGCCAGCGGGTCCGCGCGCTCGCCTGCGCCCAGAAGCCTGCGCAGCCCGCCGCCCAAGCAACCTTTCAGGCAGGCGCTTAGGCAGGCGCTCATGAAGCCCGAGCGCTCGGTGTACAGCGACTGCAATGAGCCGGCAGGAGTCGTGGTCATGATTGACTGGAGTTTCCGATTTTGAGACAAGAGAATTTTGTTAAATGTGCCCGAGCCGGGCTGGATTTAACAATGCCATTTAACAATCTTTGTCGGTTATTCCACTTTGCGGGATTTAAAAATGCGCAGGTGGTTTAGGTTTTGATTTATGCATTGGAACTTCCCCAAACGGCAATCCGTTGTTTTGCCAATTTACGTCGCTGTCGGCAGGGGCGCGTTTAACATTGTGTCGCGTGGCGACTAGCGCTTTTCCGCCAACGCGCGCGTTGTCATCAAAGCGTAACCGTATTGCGCTATGGGTCGCTGGTTTATTTCTTATAACATCTGATCTGGATCAGTGTTAATTGCACTACGGGAAAAATCAGATCGATGTTTGTAATTGCCTGCGTTGTACTTATCCAGCGTATGCATAAAAACCTGATTGATCGTTCGCCGGTCCGGGCCACAGGCGGTGATCCTCACGACTGGCGGGGCTGCCCGGATTCGGCGTCGGCGGAAAAAGGACAGTTGCATCAACGGTTTGCGGAGTTTCCCGGAAAGTTATGCACAGATTTGCCAACAAAATCTGTGGGTAACTTCGGGGCGGCCGCGCGCGTCGATCGCGAAGCTGCCGGCGCTCGTCGTCACTGCCGGCAGCCCGGCGCGAGCATCAGGAAAAACCCATAGTTCAGCGAAGTCTGGCTCAACGTCTGCGCGTAGACGGTTCTGACGTTGCCGGTGGTCGGCACGGTCGGCGGGTTCGCGGCGATCAGTCCATAGAAGTTCACGGTCGCCGACGCGCGCGTGCCGTTCAGCGGTTTGTCGAGCGTCAGCGAAATCGGCGTGGTGCCGAGTGCGGTCGAACCCCACGCGAGCGAATGCGCGGCGTCCCGATACAGGTCGTACCGCACCTGGCCGATGCCGCTCGCCAGATAGCGCGGCCGCGTGCCACCAAGGTTCAGGCACACCTGCACGCTCGGCGTCAGCGTGAGCATGGGCCACGTGCACTGCACGGTGACGCTGCCGGTGGCCGCGACCGCGTTCAGCGCGATCGGACTGACATTGCCGAAGCTGAGCGCCGACGGGCTCGCGCTACAAGTGTGCGCGCCGGCACCGCGCGGCGCGCCGCCGAGCAGCAGGCCCAGGGCGAGCAGAAGCAGGGCTTGTTTCATTGCAGCGCGCCAGTCGGATTGAGGGCAGCCGGCATAGCGCGTTTTTTCTTCCCATTGCGCGGGCGCGAAATTCATTCTTAAACGCTAATTGAATAGTGCGTCAATAACTCGCTGGGAACGAACTATTCATACCAATCGTCGACGGTGGGATTGTTGTGCAGTATTTCGAAAGATTCAAGGTTCGTACGGGTTTCCGTAGAGCGGGCCGTAATTGTAGCGGGTGGTGCTATATGCGGTTCCGCATAAAATCAGGTGATTTTTTTATATAAAGATTTATTTTTTATGTTTGAGTAATGGTGGCGCATATTTTTATGCCATCGCCGTTTCTCGAAATGGGATGCGCAATGCCGCGCGAACAAGCGGCAATAAATTGCGAGAACCGGCCGGATAAAACGGTGAAGCGGCGGCGCGCCGGCGCTCACTCTTCGAGCGCCCAGCCGCGCTTGCGGCGCAGCAGCGCCGCGCCGAGCGAGACCGCCGCGCCGATCGCGCCCATCGTCAGCGACAGCGCGACGATCAACGGGCCGGTCTGCGTGCGCGCGGAGAACACGCCGACCAGCAGGCCGGCGAGCGGTTGCGTGAGGTTGTTCAGCAGGATCGCGACGCCGATCGTCTTGCCGTAGTCCTCGGGCGGAATGATCCGTAGTCGCGCGCTGCGGATGTAGACGTTGAACATCTTGTCGAAGCCGACGATCAGCAGGAAGCCGAGCGCATAACCCCACGGCGTCGTGCTCGCGCCGGCGATCACGCCGCCCGCGCAGATCGTCACGAACGCGACGAGGCCGAGCACGCGCGCGGGCCAGCCGGCGCGCGCGACCGTCAGCAGCACCAGCACCGTCGCGAGCGCCCCGGCCGTTTGCAGTCCCGCGTAGTAGCGGTTCGACTGCGCATGAAAACCGGTGACCATCGCCGCGGAAGTCGCGAGCGTGACGCCGATCACGAGGTTTTCCGCCGCCGCGAGCAGGATCACTTTCTTCAGGCCGGGCAGCGTCCATACGTGGTGCAGCGCGATGCGCAGCGGCCGGGTCCAGTGCGCGGCGGGGACGGGGCTGCGCGGCGCCATGCGAAAGCCGCTCAGCCGCTGCCAGACGAACAGCGCGGTATCGGCGGCGAGAAACAGCACGCCGCTCGCGGCGACCACCGCTTGCCAGGGCCATACGCCGAGCAGCAGCGCGGCGAGCATCGGCCCGAGCACGAAGCCCAACTGATCGGCCAGCTGCGAATAGGCGAGTACGCGCTGAATCTGCTGGGTGCTGAAGATCTGCGGCAGCATCACTTCGCGCGCGACCAGCCCCTGGCTCGTCGCGACCCCGCATGCGGCCGACAACGCAATCAACCAGCCGATGCCGCCGAACAGCGCATAGCCGGCGATCCCGCCGAAGCACGCGAGCGCGCGCACCGCCTGACTCACGCGCATCAGCCGCAGCGGCGGGAAGCGGTCGCACAGCGCACCGAACAGCGGGAACACCAGATAGCGCGGCAGCGTTTCGATGAAGAACGCAAGGCCCGACCACGACACCTGGCGGGTGGTCTGAAACACGACGAGGGGGACGAGAAACAGCAGGATCTGGTCGGCGAGACGGGCGATGAACAGCGAGCAGAAGAAGGCCTGATGGTTTGCGCGCACGGGGATCGTCTCGCCGGATGGGGTCGACAGCGATCCTAACAAAGTTCGCGCGGGCGCGTCGTCGTCATGCGGCGGCGCGCCCGCGGCCCGGGCGGCTTCGTTGCTAGTCGCCGCGCCAGGCTTTTTCCAGTTCGCCGATATCGAGCTTGATCATCTTCATCATCGCGGCCATCACGCGGTTCGCCTTGTCGTGATCGGGGTCGCGCAGCATGTCGAGCAGCACGTCCGGGACGATCTGCCACGACACCCCATAGCGGTCCGTCAGCCAGCCGCACGCCATCGTCTTGCCGCCGCTGTCGAGAAGCGCCGACCAGTAGCGATCGACTTCCGCCTGCGAGCTGCAATGCACCATCAGCGAGATCGCCGGCGTGAACTGGTATTGCGGCCCACCGTTCAGCGCCATGAACTCCTGGCCCTCGATCTCGAACGTCACGGCGAGCACGTCGCCTGTGCGGCCGGGACTGGCTTCCGTATAGTGCAGCGTCGCGGCGATGCGCGACCCGGAAAACACCGACAGGTAGAAGCGCGCGGCTTCTTCCGCCTGGCCGTCGAACCACAGGCACGGCGCGATTTTCTGCATGAGCTGGCTCCTTCCGGACTGCTGAGGGTTGGCGGGAAGCGGGTCGAATCGGCTCGCGGCTCGCGGCTCGCGGGTCGAATCGGCCCGGCCGCTTATTTCTGCTCCTCCGATGGGCACTGCATCGTGGCCATCGCCTGCTGGATTTCCTCGGCGCTCAGATCGCGCTTGTGCGTCGCGATCGACCAGCTGTGACCGAACGGGTCCTTCACCTGACCGTAGCGGTCGCCCCAGAACATGTCGGTGACCGGCATCGACGGAGTGGCGCCCGCGTCGACCGCCTGTTTGAAGCTGGCGTCGACGTCCGGCACGTACAGGTGAATCGTGACCGGCGTGCCCTTCAGCGTGAGCGGGCCGAACGCCTGATGCTCGGGCCATTCGTCGGTCAGCATCAGCATCGAGTCGCCGATCTTCAGCGTCGCGTGCATCACCTTGCCGTCCGGGCCCGGCAGACGGATCTGTTCGACGGCGTTGAAGGCCTTGATGTAGAACGCGATCGCGTCGGCGGCGTTCTTGCAGATCAGGTATGGCGTGAGCGAATGCATCCCGTCGGGGATGGGTTTGACTGCGTCGCTGGACATGACGGTGGCTCCTTGAAGTAACGATTCCTCAGTGGAAAGACCGGCTGCTTGAGCTGGGTCTTCAACATTACGACGAGTCGGCGGCCACCGGATCGACACAGCGGGGAAAATTTTTTGCGCTTATCTTTTTGCGCTTATCCCGCCGGGTTGTCCTCGTCGGCCGGCGGCGCGGTGGACGGCGTCGCGCTGCCAGGCGGCGCGCCCAGAATGCTGATCTGGAACGTGCGCGTCGCGGCGAGCGATTGCAGCGTCGCGTCCTCGGGGATGTGCTCGTAGAGCGGCAGGATCACCGAGCCGCCGATCACCGCGCGCCGGCTGTTGTCGGCGGGCCGCAAGCCCCACACGTCCTGATAGACGACCGGCACCGCGTGGCCGTCGCGGGTCGTGTTGCCGAGATACAGCATCACGTGGCCGCCGATGTAGATCAGCGTGCGCAGCGGCACCCCATGCCGCGCCAGATAGTCGAGCCGCTCGGCGGGCGTCGAATCCGACAGGTCGGTCATCTGGCCGGCGCTCATCTGTGTCGACGAATGACGCGGCAGCCACACGCCGAATGCCGCGAAGATGCTCTGCAGTTCCGACGAACAGTCGTTGTAGAGGCCGCTGTTGCCCCAGCCGTACGGCCGGCCGATCAGCGCCCTGAGCAGCATGGCCAGATGGCGGGGCGTCGCGGCGAGCGGCATCGGCGCGATCTGGGCGGGGTCGAGCGACGCGGTGCGGATCAGCGCGCGGCCGTCCACGTCGCGAGCGGGGACGAGCAGTTGGAGGGTTGCTGTTGCGTCGTTGTGGGTTGCCGCTGCCGTTGCTGCCGCTGCCGGAACCAACGGCAGCATCGTTCCCGCCGGCGCGTCGAAGCGGAACACGCCGTGGCTGTCGCGCACCGCCGCCGACGCGACGATCACCGCGCCGAGTTTCTGCCCGGCCGCCGCGCGCCATTGATCGATGAAGCGCTCGTCCGCGAAACCGACCCCGTCGCTGCGCACCCAGCCCTGCACGTCGGGCGTCTGCACGTAATGCCACGCGCCGTCGACGCTGCTGCCCAGCACATACAGCGGCGTGCCCGGCCGCACCGCCGAAATCTGCAGGTTGTCGAACGGATAGCCTTCGCCCGCCAGCCGATGGTCGTAGAACGACGGATCGGTGGTCGGCAGCTCGCGCACCATCAGATTGCCGGTCGCGATTGCGCGGCGCTCGGGCTGATAAAACGGCGCCTGAGTGAATTGCGCGACGTTCATGTTGCGTGCGATCGCGTCGATCCACGCCTTGTCGTGCGGCCGGAAGTTCTCGCCGTAGCCGAGCGCGCGACCCTGTTTGCCGGTGTTGTCGAACTTGTCGATGCGGCGCTGCTGCAGCGCGGCAATGTCCGCGCCCTGCGCGCGAAAAACGCGCGTGCTCACATACGCGGCATTCCATGGCGACGGCGCGTTCGGACCGGTGCCGAAGTAACGGGCGAACAGCGCGTCGAAGTGCGCGCGCTGCTCGGCGGCGCTGACAAACGGCTGGTCGTAGCCGGGGCTGTCCGGGTCGAGCCAGTGATCGACGTTCTGGTCGTAGTTCGCGAGCGGGAACAGCGAGATGGTCTCGACGGCCGCGCGGGTGTCGCGCGGCGGTGCCGGGGTGCTGCACGCGGCCAGCGCGGTGACGCTCGCGGCGAGCGCGACGGCGCGGTACACGCTGCGTATCGCAGATCGCGCGGATCGCGCGGATCGCGCGGCGGACAAGGAGGCTGGCCACGACGACGCGCGGCGGGAGGCAACGGCTACGGGCATAAAAGGTTCGGTCCGAAGTTCAAGGGGACGATGATACGGTGTCGGCGCATCGAGGTTCCGCTACACTCGCGTCATTCTCTTTAACCTCGCGTCCGGCCGCGTTGCGGCACAACGCTTACGCGAGCGCGTCGAACCGGCGAGGAGGTCCACATGAAAACCAGCGCCCGCAATCAGTTCAGCGGACAAGTTACCGCCGTCACCCACGGCGCGGTCAACGACGAAGTCACGCTGCGCACCCAGGACGGTCTCGACATCGTTGCGATCGTCACGCACGGCAGCGCGCAGTCGCTCGGCCTTGCGGTCGGCAAGGCGGCGTTTGCTCTGGTGAAGGCGTCGTCGGTGATCGTGATGGTCGACGTTGCGAAGCAGCAGGTGTCGGCCCGCAACTGCATCGAAGGCAGCGTTGCCGCGGTCACGAAGGGCGCGGTCAATGCCGAAGTGACGATCAGCGCGGGCGCCGCGCAGATCGCGGCGATCGTCACCAACGACAGCGTCGAGCGCCTCGGCCTCGCGAGCGGCAAACCCGCTACGGCGATTTTCAAGGCATCGAGCGTGATCATCGGCGTCGATCAGTAACGCGCGGTTTTTCGCGGCGCGCAGATCGCACATTTGGCGGGCGTCCGGCCGGCGTAGCCCCGCGGTTCGCGCTGACCGGTGTGGCCTCGCTTGCATTACACTGCACGCCTTGCGGTTTTCCAATCCGCCCGTCTTTCCGCTCTCATCACGGACGCCGTCATGTTCGAAGTTTCCTCCACCTCGCATCTGCCCAAAGCCGCCCAATACGAAGAACTGGTCGCGCAGGCGCGCGCGCTGCTCGCCGGCGAAACCGACTGGATCGCCAACGCGGCGAATTTTTCCGCCTTCGTGTTTCATTCGTTGAGCGATCTGAACTGGGCCGGCTTCTACTTTCACGACGGCCGCGAACTGGTGGTCGGCCCGTTCCAGGGCAAGCCCGCCTGCGTGCGCATCCCGCTCGGCAAGGGCGTGTGCGGTACGGCCGCGCAAACCCGTCAGATCCAGGTCGTGCGCGACGTGCACGAGTTTCCCGGCCACATCGCGTGCGATAGCGCGTCGCAATCGGAAATCGTCGTGCCGCTGGTCGCGGCCGACGGCACGCTGATCGGTGTGTGGGACGTCGATAGTCCGGTTGTTGCGCGCTTCGACGCGGACGACGCGAAGGGCATGGAAGCGTTGTGCACGGTGTTCATCGAAGCGGCGCTGCCGCGCGGCGTGTAGTTTTTCGCCGGTTGATCAAACAGGACCATAAGGCCGGCGCGATGCAAGACTCCTCCCTCGTCGACGCGCGCCCGCGCGATGCCGTTCTGGCAGCCGCGCCTTACGGCATGTTCATCTGTACCGCGGACGGCATCTTCGAGACCGTCAACGCGGCTTTCGAAAAGCTGACCGGTTTCGCCGCGCAGGAACTGATCGGCCGGCGCTCGTTCGAGTCGCTGCACGATCCTTCCGAACTGATCAAACGGCGCGCGGAATTGCCGTCGCTCGCGGCGCTCGAATCGCGCTACGAAGGCGAATGGACCTATCTGCGCCGCAACGGTTCGACGGTGCGCGTCGCGTTCGCGCTGGCGCCGCTCGCGAGCGAAAGCGAAGGCTCGGATGCGGCGGCATTGCCGGCGCTTCGCTATGTCGGCATCGCGATCGACATGACGCGCTATGCGCAATCCGAAGCGCGCCTGTGGTACGTCGCGCATCACGATGGCGTCACGCGGCTGCCGAATCAAACGCTGTTTACCGAACGGCTCGAACTGACGATCGCGCGTTGCCGGCGCAGCGGCGGCGGCTTCACCGTGCTGATCGCCGAACTCGATCATCTGCGCAAGCTGCGCGACGCGCTGGGGCTGCCCGCGGCCGAACTGATCCTGCAGATCGTCGGCGAACGCCTGCGCGGCATGTTCCCGCACGACGGCACGATCGCATCGATCGGCGGCACGCAGTTCGCTCTGCTCGTCAACGAGACCGGCCCGGCGGCCGATGCGTTCGCCGCCGAAGCGCTCGGCCGCCTCGCCGAGGCCATCGACTATGCGGGCACCACGCTGAACATCACCGCGAGCATCGGCACCGCCGCGTATCCGGCCGATGGCGCCGATGCGCCGACTTTGATGCGTCGCGCGGGCGTCGCGTTGTCGGCCGCCTCGACGGTGAGCGGCAATGCGGTGCGGCGGTTTTCGACCGCGCTCGAAGGGCAGGCCGCGCGCCGCTTCGAACTCGAGACGATGCTGCGCGAAGCGCTCGAGCGGGAGCAACTGCATCTCGTCTATCAACCGCAGATCACGCTCGCGACCGGCCGCATCGCGCAGGTCGAGACGCTGCTGCGCTGGAACCACCCGCAACGCGGGATGATCAGTCCCAGCGAGTTCGTGCCGGTCGCGGAAGAGGCGGGGTTGATCGAACGGATCGGCGAGTGGGTGATCCGTACCGCGTGCCGGGAAGCGGGCAAACTGCTGCGCCAGACCGGCACGTTGCCGCGCATCGCGGTGAACGTATCGCCGCAGCAGTTCCAGCGGCAGGACCTGTTCGACACGATTCGCGATGCGCTCGATGCGGCCGCGCTCGATCCTTCGTACCTCGAAGTGGAAATCACCGAAGGGGTGCTGCTCCGCGACGTCGAGCAGGCGTCGCAGACGTTGCACGCGCTGCGCGAGCTCGGCGTCGAAGCGGCGGTCGACGATTTCGGCACCGGCTATTCGAGCCTCGCGTACCTAACGCGCTTTCCGCTCAATCGACTGAAGATCGATCGCTCGTTCGTGCAACGCATGAGTACCGATGCGCAGAGCGCGGCGCTCGTCGGCGCGATCATCGCGATGGCGCACGCGCTGAAACTGCGTGTGACGGCCGAGGGCGTCGAGACGGCCGGGCAAGCCGCGCAACTCGAAGCGCTCGGTTGCGACGAAGCGCAGGGGTTCTGGTTCTCGCGTCCGCTGACGATCGCGGCGCTGCGCAATGTGTTGCAGCCGTTGGGGACGTTTTGAGTCTGTCAATACTGTCAGTCTTTCAGGAGCGTTAGTGTTAGTGCATCGCCCCGATGCACCGCATGTTTGCCGCTCTTCTCGCTTTCCACCTCATAGTGCGGATCGGCTTTCGATCCATCGACGGTTCTGCCGTCGATCGTCTCGCGAGTAGATATGACACGCACGATCTTCCCATGCGTAACGCCTTGCGGCGTATTCCAGCTGACGCGGTCGTGAAGTTTCAGATGAGCGGGCATTGGAGAGTTCCTTCAGATGCGTGTCTGGAATGCAGCCTTCGCGGTCGTGAAAGTCGCGCCGACCTTTTTGTTGCGGAGGTTGAGGGAGTGAGTGCGGCTTTCTTTTACCGTTAAAGCAAGTCGCGTACCGCGTTGCTGAGCGCACGGGACGGGAACATATTCTGCTTCGTTTGCGTCGGGATAAATTCCGGGAGGCCGGACGATGAACGATTTTTTTGGCCGTCTATTTCATCTTCAGCCGTCGTTGCTTGTCGCGATCACGCAAAACGCTGTTCATGTCGCGATTGCGGTGCTGATCCTCGTGATCGGCTGGTGGATTTCGAATCGCGTCGGCGCGATGTTCGCGAAGGCGCTCGCGCGCACGCACGCTGATCCGACATTGGCGCCGATGCTCGCGGCGATGGGCACGTGGGCGGTGCGCGTGCTGGTGTTCATCGCGGCGCTCGGCGAAGTCGGTATCGCGACCGCGAGCGTGCTGGCCGTCCTCGGCGCGGCGGGTCTCGCGATCGGGCTGGCGCTGCAAGGGACGTTGCAGAACATCGCGGCCGGTTTGATGTTGCTGTTGCTGCGGCCGTTTCGTGTCGGCGATGTGATCGAAGGCAGCGGCGCGGCGGCTGGGATCGTGCGCGAGGTGGGCTTGTTCACGACGCGGATCGAACGGGGCGACGGCAATATCGTGTTCGTGCCGAATAGCCAGATCTGGAGTAATCCGGTGATCAATTACAGCTGCGGCGGCACGCAACGCATCGAGGTCGAAGTGGAGCTCACGCAACGCAAGGATGTCGATGCCGCGATCGGGCAATTGCAAAAGCTCGTCGCCGATGAGCCGCGGGTGTTGAGCGGGACGACCCTCGCGCCGGTGGTTAGCGTGGCCGATTATCCGCGCGATGGCGGCGCGAAGCTGCGGATCGCGGCTTGGGTAAAGGCGCCGGATGCGTCGCTGGCTGGAGGCGATTTGCAGCAGCGAGCGCAGGCGGTGCTGGAGGAGGCGGGATGTGAGGTGGCGATTTAAGGCTGTTGGTGGTTGTTTGTTTTTTTTGTTGTTTGAGAGGTTTGTGGGAAGAGCCGGCCGTAGTGGGCCGTTTTTTTTTGCGCTCTGCGTTTGCGTTCGCCGAGGCGTTCTGCGTTCGCTGAGAGGCAGTTTTGGCCTGGTCGTCAGAACTCTTAATAGGACTATTCCGATTGCTGCCGGGGTGTGTCGCGTGTTCGTATGTGCGCCTGAGACAACGCTTATTTTTTTCAAGCTGCGATGCGAAGCGGAAAGTGTTGTGTTCTGTGAGTTGGTCTCGAAGCTGAAGGGGACGCGGCGGGTACCGGAAAAGAGATTGCACACCGCATTTCGCTGTCATCGATCGATATATAAGCGGGCGGTGTGACGCATATCGACGGGGTGACGCACGGATGGCGATTGACTTCACGGTTGGGGCAGATAGGCGCTGCACGCTCTGCGCGCGACGGGAATATCACGGAAGTGCCACGAGCAGTGAGGCGCGCGATGGTCGACGGCTGGTTGCGTCGGCATCGTCGCGCGAACTTACGCGCGACACGCGGCAATTGGTGGTGCTCGCCGCGTTCATGCGCGATTTGTGTGTCGGTGCTCGCGCGAGTGGCGCTGCACCGGAGCAACTTGCTCAGGCGCTGCAGGCCGCTGTCGAGCGTGGCGATGTTATTGCGGTTGTGGCGAAGTCGCTTGCCGCAGTAAGAACCGGTGCGCCGATTGAGCAGGAGATTCGGCCGTACTACGAAACCGTCACGCCATCGCAGCTATTCCGGCGCTCGCTTTCCGTGGTGAAGTCCGTGCGGTCATGCAAGCGTCCAGCGCTGCCGCGGCTAGCCGCCGACGATGGTCTTGCTCTCTGGTTCGCTAAGCCCGGCGACGTGCTGCCCGATGGAACCATTGCTACGCCGGTAGCGGCGGGGCTTGGGGAGGCACAGGCGTTCGACTTTCGTCCAGCTGAACTGAGCAACGACGTAAAAGAACTTGCGGCCAGTACCAATGAACCAAACTATGCAGCCAAGATGCTCGGGTATGACAGGAAGGTCTTTGGCAACATGGTCCACGCCATGAAATACAGCCTTGACTTGCGAGGCGACGACAACGTTATCTGGCACGACAACGGCGACGTGGAATTCAATAAAGGCATCATCGGTAACATGCACGACTATGCGTACTGAGAACGATATGACAGATACACATCGGCTCGCCCACGTTTCGTTCACGGTGACTGGAGAAAGTCTCCGCCCTGAGTTCTGGAGCGCTTACTTTGGCGTCGTGCCAGATTTTTCGGCTGTGAAAGGGGAGCGATTCACAACGCCGTCGGGCCAGCTCAGCAGCGTGCCCGGGCGTACCGGCGTGTGGGCAGTACGGAGCGAGATTGTTATTCGTAGCGACACGCTAGAGCCGCATCTGCGCTACCTCTTGGCTCGTCTGCGCTTGCCACGATCGGATCTGCGCCAGGTGCTCGCGGACAACGGGGCCCGAATGCGCTTCTTGTGTTACTGGGACAACGAGAGCGGCGACCGTGTACCGGATGTCCCTGCCGATATTCGCGTGATGGTCGCAGCGATGGGCGGCACTGTCGAGATTGATGAATATCGCTAGTTCGTTTGGCTGAGGACGCGGGCCGCGCAGGGTGAGTTAGCGTTCTCCGAATTTTCCGAGCTTCCACGATGCGGAGCTAATCGGCGTCGAACACGCTCCCGCGGAGCGTGTGCTCGCACTTCGCTTTCGACGGGTTGGTGGTGGAATCGAAGTGCTGAGATTTTCAGAAGTGACCGGCCAGCGCTTGATCGATTTCGCCAACCAGAACGTTGTATCGAGGCTTCTTGTTTCGCCGCGATATATCTTTTCGCCGGTGGCGGTTCAGACGTGGGTTCAGTGGATCGACAGTCGGGATGACTATAAGGCAACAGCTATCAGTGAAGGGCAAAGCGAAGACTACGTCGGAGATTTTGGAGCTGGGAGACGGGTGCTATTCGTTCTTGAGCTGTCGTGCAGTGCGGAGATGGCTGTTATCTGCGGTTCTGTTGCTCTCAGGACGTGAACAACATCAACGCAACTGCGCTTCCTATTCGCACGACTAGATCGCATCCATGTGGGGCAAGAGCGTGCCGATATTGTTACTCCCCTGGTGAACCAGATGACAGCGAATACAGTGACCGAATGGAATCATTTTCATGATTGGTATCTGGACTCGATCTCCGTTGGGCCAGATGTCGAATCGTGTGCGCTGACGCTTGGACTTTACTTCGACTCAAAACGAGTGGCAGTGACATTCGAAGGGGTGACCTGCATGCACCTGGATGGATTCGGGCCACAAAATATCGTGTACAGCATCAGGCCGATTGAGCCGGGCGAAACAAACTATGACGCGACTATGGTTGCCTTAAGCAAGGCGGAGCGACTAGTCGGGCGGAAAGCGCAAAAGCTCGTGTTTATGTACGCGAGCCTTGGTGCCGAATTGGCTGTCGAATTTGATTCGCTGACAGTACGGGCTATTTCGGCACGGGACATGTTTGGAGGTCGTAGTGATTGACACGAAACGAGAGACTGCAAACCGCGTTTCCGCGCTAATCGGTCTCAATGTAAGCGCTGTGAGCCATGCCGCCGACATGCTCACATTGCAGTTCGGCCCGCAAAAGGAATCCACCACGCGGCGTGGAACGATCCTCGAAGGGGGCGCTTGGGCGCTACACATTCAGTGCAGTTGGCGTCTAGAACGGGCTGGTGAGACCGTGGCAACAGAAAGCGATTTATCTGTGCCGGACGATGCGGCTCAACATCGTGCAACTGAGCGGATAGAGGATCTTCTGATCAAACATGGTCGCACCACTGTTGAGAGCGTGCAGGTAGACGATTCCGGTGGCCTGTGTCTTTCGCTGTCGAAAACTTTTCGCATCGTCATAACACCGAGCGGAATGGAGGGGGACGAAGACTGGCGTTTCTTTGCCCCCGATTCTGACGCGCGACATTTCGTGATCGAGGGCGGGAAGGTCGATCCATGGTCACTGTCGTGACGGTCAATCGCAAGCGCGTCCGCCTCGCTGGTGAACTCGGCTGCTTCGTGCAGCGATACGCACGCAAGGCACACGCGGGGCACGGTCCCAACGACAGGCGCTACGATCGCAAGGTAGAAAAGGCGATGCGCCGGTTACGGCCGGATGCTCTTTCAGCGTTGCTCACGGACGAGCAAAGCGACGTCGATCCCGGACCTATCCGTCATTTTGTGGGCGGGGCATATCATGAAGGACCAAGGTCATGGATATGCCGATGAAGAAGAAACGCACCGTCGCTTCGCAGGCAGCGGCCCGAGGGCCGCTGCCTGCCCTG
>NZ_JAJITD010000016.1 GCF_020880815.1 Paraburkholderia sejongensis | reverse complement strand
CCGGCGATGTCGAGGATGTCGTAGCCGCGGTAATGCAGATCGTTGCCGGTCTTGCCGACCGTGCACAGCGCGGTGTTGCCCGCGGTCACGCCGGACAGCGCGACGGATTTTTTCGGCTTGAAGGCGCCGGCGTTCGGCGTGCTGTTGTCTGCTTCGCTCATCGATTGTCTCCAGAGATGGGTTGGACTGGGTCACAGTTTTGGTTGGGCAGCGTTGAATGCAAGGAACGGGCCAACTGCCCCGCGGCGCGCTAAGTGCCTGATTTGGCGCGCTTCCGCCGTGCGGTTTTGAGCTGTGACACAATCGCTTATTTCATAAATGAAATTTCATATTTCAGATTCGAAACCAGCGCGCGCATAATGCGATTCTGATCCAGCCCTGCCGTGAGCCGACCATCTTGAGCACTCCCCTGCCTCTGTACGAACCGCCGCAGCGTCCGCGCATCTGGGCACTGAGCATCAGCCGGCTGCGCGAACTGTTCTTCGATATCGCCGGCGAATACGTCGAGCGCGCGGACTTCCGGATCGTCTCGCATGCGTTCGAGGACGCGGTCCGCGAAATCGAAAGCGCGGGCGCCGAGCGTCCCGACGTCGTGCTCGCCGGCGGCTCGAACGGCGCGTATCTGAAAACGCGCGTATCGGTGCCGGTCGTGCGGATCAGCCCGACCGGCTACGACGTCATGCACGCGCTCGCGCGGGCGCGCCGCGAAGGCGCGCGGGTCGCGCTCGTCACGCACGGCGACGCGCCCGACGAAGTGCGCCGCTTCGTCGCCGCCTATGCGCTCGACGTGACCTTCGCGTCGTACCACTCCGCGCAGGACGCGGAAAGCCTGGTGCTCGATCTGCGCGATCGCGGCATCGATGTCGTCGTCGGCCCCGGCCTCGTCGCCGACCTCGCCGCGAGCGCCGGCATGGGCGCGATGTTTCTGTACTCGCGCGCGTCGGTGCGCGCGGGCTTCGATACCGCGCTCGAAGTCGCGCAGGCGACGCGCCGCGAAACCGTGCGCCGTCAGCGCCTGGACACGTTGCTGCAGCATCTGCGCGACGGCGTGGTCGCGCTCGATGCGCAGGGCCGCGTCGAACTGATGAATCGGCGTCTGGCGAGCGTGCTCGGCATCGATCCCGCGAAGGCGGTCGGCCGCGCGCTGCTCGAGATCGCGCCGGACCTCGCGGGCAGCCTGCCCGATACCGACGGCGACAGTTTCTGCACGGTGCGCGGCGCGAGCTACGTCGTGCATCGCGGGCCGCTCGCGAGCAATAACGCAACCGCGGGCACCGTGCTGACGTTTCAGGAATCGCGCGCGGTCGAACGGCTCGATCGCACGCTGCGCGCGCGTCAGCGCGTCCAGCAGTTCAGCGCGCGTTACCGGATCGACGATATCGTCGGCAGCGCCGATTCGATCGAACGCGTGCGCGCGCTGGTGCGGCGCTATGCGAAGTCCGATGCGACGGTGCTCATTCTCGGCGAGAGCGGCACCGGCAAGGAGATGGTCGCGCAGAGCATGCATCAGCTGAGCACGCGACGCGATTTCGCGTTCGTCGCGATCAACTGCGGCGCGTTTCCCGAAGCGCTGCTCGAGAGCGAGTTGTTCGGTTATGAGGAAGGCGCGTTTACCGGCGCGCGCAAGGGCGGCAAGGCCGGGTTGATCGAAGTCGCGCATCGCGGCACGCTGTTTCTCGATGAGATCGGCGAAATGCCGTTGTCGTTGCAAAGTCGCTTGCTGCGTGTGTTGCAGGAGCGCGAGGTCGTGCGGCTCGGGTCCACCGAGCCGATGCGGGTCGATATTCGCGTGGTGGCGGCCACGCATCGCGCGTTGACCGATAGCGTCGCGGCCGGGAGTTTTCGGGCCGATCTGTATTACCGGCTCAATATTCTAGGCATCGCGCTGCCGGCGTTGCGCGAGCGGCCGAACGATCTGCTGCCGCTGGCGGCCGAGCTGTTGCGCCAGGCAGCGGTGCGCGAGCCAAGATTGGCGGCGCGGGTGCCGGATGCGGAGGCCGCCGCGCGTGTGTTGAGTGCGCTCGGCCCGTCGTTGCGGCGTTATGCGTGGCCGGGGAATGTGCGGGAATTACAGAATGTGATCGAGCGGATCGCGGTGGAGCTGGCGGAGGTCGACGCTGATGCTGATGCCGACGCCGGCGTGGTCACTCGCGAAATGCTGCGCGCGGTCGCGCCGGAAATCGTCGAACCGATTGTTCGGACCACTAAGGCCGCCGCGCAGACGCTGCGCGAACGCAGTCGGCATGTCGAAGCCGATCAGATCCGCGCGGCGCTCGCCGCTCATGACGGCGATCGCGATGCGGTCTGTGCGGCGCTTGGAATCAGCAAGACGACTTTGTGGCGGAAGTTAAATGCGGGGCGCTAGCGGCGGCTGTCGCAACGGTCGTGTCGGCAGCCCGCGAGCGGCACAGCGCCGTCGCGGCCTTCTTTAAACCGGCTGGGGGTAAGTCCTCCGCAAACCGCCGGTCAGCCGCCCGTCATTCGCTCCCACTCATGTCGCACCGCGGCCTTGAAGCGTTCCCAACCACTTTCCGGATAACGCGATTCCCAATCTTCGCGAGCGCCGGACTCGATCGAATCACAGTCGCGCGAACGTCCCCACACCCGCCTCCCCGCAGCCGCGCCCCAAAAACTGCCTGTTCGCTATCTCATAAAAACCGTGTAGCATACTGTATATCCATACAGGTATTTTTGCCCCCATGACAGCCGTCCCGCTCCTGCCGGAAGCCATTCACCCGTATTTATGGACCTATACCCGTGGAGTACATAGTTTGAGAGCGAACAGCAGGGAAGCTTTCTGTGTTGGCGTCTCTGGGGATCCTTCGTTTCGATGTATGCGTACATCGAAATGCATCGTTTCGTTGATCGACGGTTTAGGTCTTGAGGAGCTTACGTATCGCACGCGCGAAGCCAACATCGAAAACAGTGCGACCCCGTTCGTTCACGATCTCACCATGGCTACCTTCGCGTAAGCCGTGTCGCTCAAGGTAGTCGGCAGAGACCGCCTTCTCCAGCGCTTCTCGTTCTGAAGGCGTGATCTGCGCGGTTTGGCCACTCGTCGTTGTGGGTGACACGATGGCGGCTCCCGGTGCACGCACACCGATTGGGCGCCGGTCCACGACGACTTGCGTGCTGGCCTTCAGAAGGTTGACCTCTGCCCTGAGTCTGTCTCGCTCCCCGATGATCGTCTGCATGATGGAGCGGATCGCAGGGTCATGAATACGCATGAGGTATTCGTGGCTTGCCAGCGGCTTCGTTGATTGCGACGTCACTGGCCCGGCATACATGGCCCACGCCGATATCAGCTCACGGTAATCCGCCGATTGCGTGTTGTAGAGGACGCGCCCCTTCAGAATTCCTTCGGTCTCAACCAGGCGGCCAATGGTTGGGAGAGAGAAGTCGCGCGAGCCAGACTCCTGATGCTTGCGGCAAATCTCGTGCAACGCTGTCAATCTGGCGAGCCTATGAGCGCGGCCACCCTTGGCGAGCAGCGTATCCAGAACAGTGTTCGGGTGATCGAGTGCCGCGCTGATCATGCTTGCGCCTCGTCGATCGATTGAGGCCTGCCCGCAAACATGCCGATGGGCCGGCTTTCAGGGAGAAGCGTGGAAAAATCAACACCAAATTGTTCGCTCAGACTCTTGCCGGCGTCCATCAGGTTGATGACTTGTCGTGTTCCCAGCACCGGATTGATGGGATCCATCTGCCGTGCCAGACGGCGCATGAATGCGTTGCCAACACGGAGCTGCTCTTCTTCGCTCAGCATCATGAAAACAGGCGACATGTTGTCGCGATAGAGCACAGCGTCGAGCAGCTGACTGCGACGGAAAATCGCCTTTCCCGCATCAAGATCCGGATATAACTCGACGTCCTCGCAGACTCCAGTGAGTTGTAGCAATTCGGACTCGGTTTCCTCAAAAGCGATATGCACATCACTCGCGGTGCCCGCGGCCACCAATTGCGTCGAGTCTTCGGCTGCCCGCTCAAGCGCCGCCTTGCAGCGTTCAATAAGTCGCCAGCAGGCGGTGAGATCCTCCGCAAAGTCGTTGAATCGCTTCATCGATCCCTCCCACAGGCGCTCTGCTTGCCGGAAGGTATCGAGATGAACAAACACCTGGCCCGCCTCTTCGGCGTCGGCCTTCTGCTTCTTCAGGTCGATAAGCACGCGCTCATTCGCAAGGCACGCGTTGCGTGCCTCGTCAAAGTGGTAGGCGATCGAATTAAAGTGAGCTGTAAGCGCAGGAATATAGTGAGGTTCCGTCACAAACCAGCGGCATCGAACGCAGTTGCGACTCCCACCTGGGACAGGAGCATACTTTGCGTTGGCGGTAGGCGTCCCAGGCAGAACCATCGGGCCTCCGTTATGGCATCCACCAATAGCACGATTCTCCGTCGAGTCGCTGGTATTTCCCCCTGCAATACAAAGACCGTGGTGCATCGGCATCCAGCCGACTGCGTTTCTGGACGCGGGATGTTCCGGAATGACACCCGAGATACTGGCCACGTTATTGCAAATCGCTTTCTGCACAAGCTCGTCATGCTCGGTATCGAGCAGAAAATTCTGAATGCTGGCGTGTTTATTCGCATCCAGGCGCGCCTTCGCATCGAGGAGCACGTCTCGAATATGGGTCGCTCCTGGCTTGGTGTAATACAAAGTCATGATCAAACGGCTGTGACCGACAAGCTTCTGCAGCACGGGGAACGGTACCTGGCCGTCCAGGGCCAACGCAGTTATCAACGAGACTCGCAAGCTGTGAAGAGGAAATAAAGTCCGCTTCTTGGATTCGGGCGGTAGCAGTCGAATCGGTGCCCCGTTGTGCTGGGTCTCGGCTCGCCTGGCCAGTCGCGATTCAAATGCCTTCAGCAAATAAAACCAGCATACGTTGAGCGCCTGGTCCTGAAGTGGAAAGTGGCGCGTCAATGCCGTTGGATACTCTGGCAGCCGGAAGAGAAAGCACGCGTCGGGATAGCGCGCAAGCTGAAAATCCGTCTTCACCATGATGTGCCGGCGATCCAGTTCTGCCCACGAGGTCCGGCGCGCGATGGGGTTGTACTTCTCCTGCCAGTTGCGTAGTTTCTCAAGCCAGTAGAAAACATTCTGGTGAGTCGCTCCGCCGTGAGTCCACGGCAGCAGATACCCTCCGCGAGAGAGCTATACCGACGACAAATCCTGAGAAGTCAGGACGCGTTGTGGTGTCGGTGTAACCGCTGGCGGTATGTGTGGACTCGATGGCCAACCAGACTGATTGAAGGGCAGTTGTACTTCGCAAGCGGCCATCGCAAGCGCTTGGTGACGACCGACCGGTGAGGGTCGGGACTCGCGCTTCGCGACACAGTCGCCTCGGGTCAACCACGCTCGAACTGCGATCTTCGGCAGCCGGCCATCTTGGGACGTTCGACTTGCGTCCGTGAACGGCCAATGACCGCCGGTTACCGGCCTTCGAGAATCCGTCGACGATGCGTTTGAGCCGCGCAGTACGCCGCTGCCGCCGACAGACGAAGATCTGCCTCATTCATGGAACATTATCTGGACGCAGGCTACAGTCAACCTGGGGCAGCGTCGTTTTCGCGGGCACGCAGCCTTTCACGCGGTTGCGCTCCGCAGCGGCTGAACGATGGGGGCGAGGTATGAAGCAGGAACCGGTCCGGTTCCGCTCGGCACCCGGATGCCTCTACCGCGGTGCCCGAATTTGCGCAATCGATAGCGATGCGCGCTCGCCTGCAAGCACGGAAAGACGTGCATTGAGCGGGGCTTCTTTGCCACGCCGGCACGACGCCAAGCTTAGCCTTTCGCAACGTCACGATTTAGTTTGCTTTCCGATGGCAAAGAGCGCATGGTGAAAGGATCCAGATGTACCTGACCGCGCATTTTGCATCCGGACAGGCATCGGTTCATGACGGTCAGGATCGCTTAAGGAGCGCGCCATCATGACCATTCCCACGATCGAGTACCGGGGGCACGAGCTACGTGCCTACTCTCACCAGGTATTTCCCCCGCATCGTGATCCGTACGCAAAAGGACCAAGGCAGTTCTCATCATTCGTACGAATCGACACCATTCCTCCCGGCAAAGTCAAGGCTCGGCGCTATGCAACGTTGTTCGGGGCGTCAAGTCCCACCACGATGGACGAAGCCATCGACCTCGCGATGAAGTACGGCAAAGACATCGTCGATGACAAAGTTCCGGCAACCGAACTGTGACATACCGCATTTGAATCATCGGGCAGTCGAGTGGAGCAAGTCATGCAATATCCGCTGTATGTGCAACGGGAAGGCGATACCGCCCTCCGCGCCAGCTTTCCAGATCTTCCCCGAGCAGTTGCGCGTGGCCATTCATTTGATGAACTCAAGCGCAACGCACAGGAGGTGGTCGAACTGATGTATGACCGCAGCGAGCAGCTCATACCCGCTCCGACCTGCAGTACGTCGGAATTACAATCGCTCGAAATGGACGATGGGCTGGGAATCTGGATGTTCATCGAGATCAATCTGACGCGTGTCACGTCCAAAGCCGTGAGCGTTCAATTCAGTCTGCCAGAGAGTCTGTTGCGAAGAGTCGACGCTGCAGTAAAACAGCGGCGCTCCACACGCTCCACGTTCTTTACGCACGCCGCCGTACACGAACTTGCGAGCCGGGACGAGGCGCAAGCGTCCTAAACACCAGTTGCCTGCGCGCGGAGAGAGCAGGCCGCTTGCGTCGCGACAGGCGTCGGCAACCCGGACCGGCACTAAGATATGTCGCGGCGCAGACCTTGAGCACGACATAAACCTTCTGTTCGTGAACCACTTGGCTGCATATAGGAGCGCATCATGATTGATGATCAGGTCAATGTCGAGGAACTGGCAGAGAGCAGGAGGCAGCGAGACGCGGCAGCGAATGCGGTGGACGATGGCATGCCGGTCGCCTCAGCGAGGGAAAGTCGGGCCGCCGAACGCAGTCATTACAGAGTGCGAAAGCAATGGATCCGGTACGCGAGGAAATGGCTGGATGCTGCAAGCAGCTTCAGGCGACCGTGAGCGGCGCCGGTCACCGATATGAAGAATATTTCAGTGCAGGCGGAAGAACGCGCAAAGGATCGATTCTTTCGCAGTCGCTCCATCGTCGTCGCGCCAGAGCGCCAGGCGTTGACGCCTCCCGCTGGCGCAGATTAGGCCACAGAACGCGCTCCGATACCATCTGCGCTCCCGGCAGATCGATACAAATCTCCACCTGACCGTCGCGCGCTAAGCCACCGACGGCTCGTGTGACAAGTACCGGGCGGTGCGAGTCCCCTACTGATAGCTTCTTAGACTAGACCCACGCGGTCTCATGTGTCCAAGACCGGAACGGAGGTCATCATGCAAAGAACTATCGGATATCGCGGCTTTGAAATTCACGTTGATCTGGTTCGGGCGGCGGAGGACACCTTTGACGTCTTTTTCCAGATAAAAGGCGGCACAAACCTCGGCGTGCTGGGTGCGCGCGGAGGTCGAATACCGCTGCGCAATGGCCCCTTTACCGAACGATGGGCCTACCTGATAGCTGAGATCGCTGGTCAGGCCGCAATCGACATATTGCTTGGCCCGGTCGACTAAGTTTGGTCCTTGTTTGCTCGCGCCCTTGGCCCACTGGTCATATCGGGCAAGACCGACAGCAAAAGATTACTCTGAATGAGCGCTCAGGCCCTACATCGTGGGATCGTCTCTTTCGGCGGGTTTCGGCAATGCGCCTCAATCGCTAGGCTCACTGGCCCTCTCGTCACTCAGATCAAGGAGGATTCATGAAGCTTCGCGTCGGGTACGAATTGTCGTACGAATGCTTGCAGCTCACGCCAATGATGCTGATGTTGAATACTCATTTTTCGCATGCGAAGGACATTGTCGTGCCGGATTTGCTCGTTACCGATCCACCGGTGCCTATCAGGCAGTATCGGGATCTTTTCGGCAACCTGTGCAGCCGGATCGTTGCACCCGTCGGACACGTGGGATTGCGCACGACTGCGTTGCTAAACGTGTCCGATGCTATGGAAACGCGTTCCAGCGACGGTTGGGGTCATCCGGTGGAGGACTTGCCCGATGACTCACTGGTCTTCCTACTCGGTAGCCGCTATTGTGAGACCGATCTGCTGGTCGAAACCGCGTGGCAGATTTTCGGCCGGTGTCAGCCGGGACGCGACACTGTGTTGGCGATCTGCGACTTCGTGCACCGACACATTGAATTCGATTACGAACATGCGCGGCCGACGAAAACCGCGTGGGATGTCTATCGGGAACGCAAAGGCGTTTGCCGCGATTTCGCGCATCTCGGCGTCGCTCTGTGCCGGGCAATGAACATCCCGGCGCGCTACTGTACCGGCTATATCAGCGATGTGGGTTTGCCGCCCGTGGCCGCACCGATGGATTTCGCGGGTTGGTTCGAAGCCTATGTGGGTGGTGCCTGGCAGACGTTCGATCCGCGAAACAACGCGCCGCGTATTGGGCGCGTATTGATGGCGTACGGCCGTGATGCCGCCGACGTCGCAATCAGTAATGCGTTCGGTCCCGCGATACTGACGCACTTCGAGGTGCACTGCGACCAGGAATGACCGCGCTACGGTCCGCCCACGCTGAGCCGACGCGAATTCACAGATAGCAGGCGGTAGCGTAACAATGCCGTTGGCCCGCTTTGGCCCGCTTATACGGGCATCCGGTCGTTCGAGCGACCGGTTGCAGTTCCCGCTGAGACATTCAAGCCTGTCCGGCGAGCGTCAGCAACGGGTCGTCAAGCGCCTCTCACCCTCCTTCAGCGAAGCGGCGTCGGCAAGTTGCTGGGACGTAACTGCGCCCCCGGTGGTCTGTTGAATATCCGCTTATCCGGGCAGTCCCGTCAATTCCGTACTTTTGCGTCTGGCTAACCGCGTGCTAGTCCAACAAATGCGGTTTCCTGGCAGCCCGGCGTCGCCTATCTAAAAGTTGGGATCTTGGGCTAAAATACCTGTATATTTATACAGTATTATTGGAGCCTGATCGTGACTCGGACTGCCACAGCCGGACAGCAGTTACGCACCCCCGAAGAACGGGCGCGCTCCATTGATGGTGCCCTCGACAAAACTATGTATTCGGAGTCGGGGGGAATAACGCTGTGGCGGGCTTCCCAGCTCGCGCGCGGCCGCGGCCGCAGCGTCGACACCGGCTATCCGGCGCTGTCGGCCGAACTGCCCGGCGGCGGCTGGCCGCTCGGCGCGCTGGTCGATCTGCTGGTGCAGCAGGCCGGCGTCGGCGAACTGCGGCTGTTGCAGCCGGCGCTCAGCGCGCTGGGCCAGCGGCCGATCGCGCTGGTGCAGCCGCCTCACACGCCCGACGGGCTCGGGTTGAATTACATCGGCGTGCCGGTCGCGCAGTTGCTGCGGGTGAACGCGCAGAAAACGGCCGACGCGCTGTGGTCCGCGGAACAGATCCTGCGCGCCGGCAGTTGCGGCGCGCTGCTGTTCTGGGCGCAGTACGTGCAAAGCGCGTCGCTGCGGCGGCTGCATCTGGCCGCCCAGGCGTCGGAGACGCTATTCGTGATGGTGCGGCCGCTCGCGACCGCGCAGGACGCATCGCCGGCGCTGCTGCGCCTGGCGCTCAAACCATCGGCCGACGGTCTGACCGTCGATATCGTGAAGCGACGAGGGCCCTCACGCGCAGAGCCCCTGTCGATTCCCCTTCAACCCACACCGATTCTGCTTTCCCGCCATGCGCGTGTTTCTCGCCGTCCACCTGCCAAAGTTACCGCTCGAGGTCTTCAGACCGAGGTGGTCGCCTGAGCCCGTCAGCGGCAGTGTCGTGCTGGAGAAAGACACGGTCGTGATTACCGACGCCGCCGCCCGCGCGGCCGGCGTGCGTCCCGGTCTGAAGCGCGGCGGCGTGCTGACGCTGTCGCCCGAAACCGAGATGTACGAACGCGACAGCAGCCGCGAAGAGGCCGCGTATCGCGACGTCGGCATCGCGTTGATGCGCTTCTCGCCGGAGGTCGCGTTGCTCGACGAAGCGACGGTCGTGATCGAGATCGGCGCGAGTCTGCGTCTGTTCGGCGGGCTGCGCGCGCTGTGCCGCGAAGCGCAGCTCATTCTCGACGCGCTCGGCTTCACCGCGCGCCTGAGCGCGGCGCCGACCGGCCAGGGCGCGTGGCTGCTCGCGAAGTATGGCAATACCCGGGTGCTGAAACTCGCGTCGCTCGAACGGCGACTCGCTACGTTGCCGATGCTCGCGGTGCCCGAAGTGCGGCCGTTTCTCGACTGGTTCACGGGGCTGGGCTGCGCCAGCATTGCCGATCTGCGCCGCCTGCCGCGCGCGGGTTTGCAGCGGCGCTGCGGCGAACATCTGCTGGACTCGCTCGATCGCGCGTTCGGCACCGCCCCCGAGCTGTTCGACTGGCTCGAACTGCCGCCCACGTTTACCGCGCGCATCGAACTGCCCGACCGTCTCGAACAGGCGGACGGCGCGGTCTTCGGCGTGCAACGGCTGATCGTTCAGTTGTGCGGCTGGCTGTGCGCGCGGCAACTCGCGATTAGCGGCGTGCGCCTGCTGCTCGAACATGAGCGCGGCCGTCATGCGATCGAACCGACCACGCTCGATATCGCTTTGAGCGAGCCGACCTGGCGCGACGAACATCTGCTGCGGCTCTTCAAGGAGCGCTTGCACCGGATCGAACTGAGCGCGCCGGTCATCGCGTTGCGGCTCGACGCATCGCAGGTCGAGCCGGCCGCGCCCGCCTCCGACACGCTGTTTCCCGAACCCGGCGGCTCGCCGGAAGATCACGAGCGCCTGCTCGAACTGCTGGTCGCGCGGCTCGGCGAAGAGAACGTCTTGCGGCCGGTGCCCGCGCCCGACCATCGGCCGGAAATCGCGAACCGCTGGCTGCCGGTGACGCATCGCGCGAAACTCGATGCGCTGCCGCAAGGGCTGCCGCGCCCCACGTGGATGCTCGATACGCCGGTTCGCTTGCTGATGCGCCAGCATCGGCCGTTCTATGGTTCGCCGTTGCGGATGGTGTCGCCGGGCGAGCGGATCGAAAGCGGCTGGTTCGACGGCGAACTGGTCACGCGCGACTACTTCGTCGCGCAGGCGGACGATCAAAGCTGCTACTGGATTTACCGCGAGCGTGTCAGCAGCCGCGACGCCGAAGAAGAACAACGCTGGTTTCTGCACGGCCTGTTCGGATGAGCGGCGATGGATACGACCTTCACGACGCTGCCGGCATATGCCGAGCTGTTCTGCTTTTCGAACTTCACGTTTCTACGCGGCGCGTCGCACGCGGAGGAACTGGCTGAGCGCGCGGCGCAACTGGGCTACACCGCGCTCGCGGTTACCGACGAATGTTCGCTGGCCGGCGTGGTGCGCGCGCACGTCGCCGCAAAAGAGGCACAGTTGCCGTTTATCGTCGGTTCCTATTTCAAGCTCGTGCAGGCCGATGGTTCGCCCGCATTCGGGCTGATCCTGCTGGCCAGAAACCGCGAAGGCTACGGCAATCTGGCCGAACTGATCACGCTCGCGCGCACCCGCGCGCCGAAGGGCGAATACCGGCTGACGCCGCAGGATCTGTCGCGCCCGGAAGCCGGGTACCGTCATTTACTCGGGATGCCTGACTGTCTCGCGATTCTGGTGCCGGATTTTCCGGCCAACGAAAGCGCGCTCGACGCGCAGATCGAATGGCTCGACGACACCTTCCCCGGCCGCGCGTGGGTCGGCCTCGTGCTGCATCAGCGCGCGATGGACGACATTCATCGCGGCGCGGTCGAATTCGTGGCCCGCAATCGCGAGGTGCCGGTCGTCGCGCTCGGCGAAGTGCTGATGCACGTGCGCTCGCGCAAACCGCTGCAGGACACGATGACCGCGATCCGGGTCGGCAAGCCGGTTCACGAATGCGGCTACGATCTCGCGCCCAATGCGGAACAGCATCTGCGTTCGCGGCTGCGTCTGGCCAATCTCTATCCGGACGATGCGCTCGCCGCGAGCGTCGATATCGCGCAGCGCTGCACGTTCTCGCTCGACGAACTGCGCTACGAATACCCGGACGAGCTGGTGCCGGCCGGTTTTACGCCGGCCGCGTATCTGCGCCAGGAAACGTATTTCGGCGCAAAGCGGCGCTTTCCGGCCGGCATTCCAGCCGACGCGCAGACGCAGATCGAGTACGAACTCGCACTGATCGCCGACCTGAAATACGAGGCGTACTTCCTGACCGTCTATGACATCGTCCGTTACGCGCGCAGCCAGCACATCCTGTGTCAGGGGCGCGGTTCGGCCGCGAACTCGGCGGTCTGCTATTGCCTGGGCATTACCGAAGTGGATCCGGTGCGCAGCAAAATGCTGTTCGAGCGCTTCATCAGCAAGGAACGCGGCGAGCCGCCGGATATCGACGTCGACTTCGAGCACCAGCGGCGCGAGGAAGTGATCCAGTACATCTACCGCAAATATGGCCGCGACCGGGCGGCGATCGCCGCGGCGGTCTCCACCTATCGGCCGCGCGGTGCGCTGCGCGAAACCGGCAAGGCGCTCGGGGTCGATCCGCAGATCGTCGATGCGGTCGCGAAGTCGCATCAATGGTTCGATAACGGTCATGACCTGCTGAAGCGCTTCGCGGATTCGGGCCTCGATCCGGACAAGCCGTTGATCCAGGCATGGGCGAAACTCGCGTCGCAACTGCTGAATTTTCCGCGTCATCTGTCGCAGCATTCGGGCGGTTTCGTGATCAGCCGCGGCAAGCTCTCGCGGCTCGTTCCCATCGAAAATGCGGCGATGGCGGATCGCTCGGTGATCGAATGGGACAAGGACGACCTCGAATCATTAGGTTTACTCAAGATCGACGTGCTCGCGCTCGGCATGCTGTCGGCGATCCGCCGCACGCTCGATCTCGTTTCCGAACGACGCGGCGAGCGCTTCGAAATGCAGGACATTCCGCCCGAAGACGAGGCCACGTACGAGATGATTTCGGCGGCCGATACCATCGGCGTGTTCCAGATCGAATCGCGCGCGCAGATGAGCATGCTGCCGCGGATGAAGCCGCGCGAGTTCTACGACCTGGTGATCGAAGTGGCGATCGTGCGGCCGGGGCCGATTCAGGGCGGCGCCGTGCATCCGTATCTGCAACGCCGGCAACGTTTAGAGCCAGTCACCTTTCCGAATCCAGATCTCGAACCCGCGCTCGGCCGCACCCTTGGCGTGCCGATCTTTCAGGAGCAGGTGATGCAGATCGCGATGATCGCGGCCGGCTTTACCCCCGGCGAGGCCGATCAGCTGCGGCGCGCAATGGCCGCGTGGAAACGCAAAGGCGGCCTCGAAAAATACTACGACCGCATCGTGCTCGGAATGGAAAAACGCGGCTACGAGCGCTCCTTCGCGGAAGCAATTTTCGAGCAGATCAAAGGCTTCGGCGAATACGGCTTTCCGGAGAGCCACGCGGCGAGTTTCGCGCTGCTCGTCTATGCGAGCAGTTGGCTCAAATGCCACGAGCCCGAAGCGTTTCTCGCGGCGATGCTCAACAGTCAGCCGATGGGTTTCTATTCGCCGTCGCAACTCGTGCAGGACGCGCAGCGCCACGGCGTGCGGGTGCTGGCGATCGACGCGACCGTGAGCGGCTGGGACTCGTCGCTTGAAAGCATCGCGGATGCCGGGCGCCCCGCGGTTCGGCTGGGTCTTTCGTTGCTGCGCGGAATGAAGGACGGCGCCGCGGAACGCATCGAAAACGCGCGCGCGGTGCGGCCGTTTGCGAACGTCAACGATCTGGCGCGACGCGCGCAACTCGATCGCCGCGATCTGCAGACGCTCGCCGACGCGAACGCGCTTGCGTCGCTGGCCGGCAACCGGCGCACGGCGCTATGGCAGTCGGTCGCCGCGGTCCCGGAGAAAGACATGCTGGCCGGCGCGGCGGTGCAGGACGACACGCCCGAACTCGGCGCGCCGAGCGAAGCGCAGGACATCGTCTCGGACTACCGCTCATTCGGTCTGACGCTCGGCCGCCATCCGCTTGCGTTGCTGCGTCCGCAGTTGCAGAAAAACCGGCTGATGCCGGCCTCGACCTTGCACGGGTATCGCGACGGCAGACTCGCGCGCGCGTGTGGACTCGTCACCGTGCGTCAGCGTCCGGGCACCGCGAAGGGCGTGATGTTCGTGACGATCGAAGACGAGACCGGCAACGTCAATGTGATCGTCTGGCCGAGCCTGCTCGAAAAGCAGCGCAAGGAAGCGCTCGGCGCGGCGCTGCTGGCCGTTTATGGAACGTGGCAGTGCGAAGGAAACGTGCGCCATCTGGTGGCGCAGCGGCTGGTCGACATGACGCATCTGCTGGGCAAGCTGCCGACTGTGAGCCGGAACTTCCACTGACATGCGCAACAGGTACGTCGACGTCCACCGGACAAACGGACGTGACGTGTGCGTCGGCGTGCGCCGGGTCGGTGCGGCCGCGTTACGGTGGAAGCGCCGTGCTACCGGCCACGCTATCAAGCCTTGAACGTCATGGTGCCACCCGTCGTCCAGTGGATCAGGCTATACATGTCGGTAATGGGCTCCTTCGGCGCGAAGCCGCTGCGGGCCGCTTCGCTCGCGGGCGTCCAGTTGACGTCCTGATACAGATAGGAGGTGTGGTCATTCAACGCGATGCCGACGATGACCTCGGCCACGATCCGCCCGCCCACTTCGCCAAGGCAATGGCCGCCTCGTGAATCGCGCAGGGGGCCGGGATCATTCCTGGTGTTCGACGTCTCCGCCTCCTTGAGGATGTAATACCAAAGCGGTGCGCGGTACGCGAACGGGTTTTTATTCGGGTCCGCTAAAACGTCGTCCTTGACATCGCCCCAAAGCTTCTCCTCTGTCATGACGTCCGCTTCGAGCGCGCGTGCCACGCTTTGCCCCGATGGCAACTCGAATTGACTCCCGCGCAGCAGATTCCGGTATGCGAGCACGGGAATTCCATCCGGCGCGTTGCCGCTTTTCGCAACCGACGGCGGCAGCAGCGCCAAAGGATCGACGAGCTTGGTGTCGATACGATATCCCGGCTGCGTGAAGTGCCCGGTGTCCTGGCCGACCACTTGCAGTTCGTCGCCACCGTTGGCGTGCATCGTCGGAAGCGCAGCTTCGGCGAAGAACATATTCCAGTCGATTTCCCAGTCATCGGGCAAAGGTCCGAAACCGTGCAGATCGCGAACGGGACCTGAGTCCGTCTCCGTGGACGTTGCCGCGCTCGTCTCTGCTCCTTCATTCTTATCCAACCTGAAGAACAGCGGAATGCGATTGAACTTCTCTCTGGCAAACGGCTTGCCCTTGCCGCCGCCGCCCACGTTGCTGTCGCCGGGCCGGAGCGCATAGCTCGGACGCACCATCGAATGCCCGAAACGGAATGCCGCGACGGAGAACTCGACCGGCATGTAAGAGCGTCCGTGCTTGGGCAGATAGAACTTCAAATGAGGATGCGGCCGCGCGTTGCCGCTGCCCTGAAACACGATCCGCCAGGTCTTCTCGCCGACCACCCGTTTCAGATAGTCGTTCAGCACGATGTACTGATAGTGCCACCGCACGATGCGCTGTGCCTCGAGAAAACACGCGTGATGATCCTGCTTGAATTGCGGCCGCGCAGTTTCCAGCGTGTCGATTACCTTGTTGTGGAAATTGAGGAACACTGCCTGCAACTGGCAAATGATCGCGTTCTCGTCGTTGCGTGGATCGCCGATCAGCGCGCGGCCATCCACGTTGCGCTGAAGTTCGCCGGGCCGGTCCTGATTGTTCGACGTGCGGCCAAGCCGGAAGCGGATGCCGCCGCCGCGATCCGGCGCGTCCTGATACAGATACGGCTGATCGTCCGGCCCGCGTCCATATAGCGAATCGAGATCGAAGCGCGGCGTGCGGAAATCTTCCAGCGCCTCGGGATCGTTCAGCTTTTGCAGCGAACTGTTCGGATCGAAGGTGAGATCGTGGTCGATGAACTGGCCGAAGTAGGTATAACCCGCCGGAATGACGGGATTTTCATCGTCGGGCTCGGACTCGCCGAACGCGGTGTCGAATAGTTCTCCGGTATCGGGTTGCGGCCGGGGAAACGGCACAGCGACATTTGGCCCTTCCGTCGGCGGCTGGTAGTCCGCGGACAAGCGGACATCTTTTGGAAAATCCGCATCCCCTACGAACACGACGGTTTCCTTCTGAATCATGATCTTGGCAAGCCGCAGCAGATCTTCCTTCTTATACGTCTCGCGCGGCAACCACCGGAACATCCGGCCAAATCTTCCCTCTTCGAGACTCGAGCGACTGACGTAGGTCAAGCCTCGCACACCACCGTGATTTCCAGCCATATTTCCTCCGGACTAGCGAAAGTTGGCGCCTTCCTTCGCCCGCGGCGCGCGAGGCCAGCGCGATAAGTCGAATCCATCCAATTAGCATAAATACGAGAACGCCCTCGGTACTTTTAAAATGCGCGCGTCGATGCGCCCGCCAACGTGGCCGTTTTTCACGAACACGCTACGGTATTGACGTCTTTTTCTGCTTTGAATTTGAAATCGCTCGACACGCTTTTATGTATTTATTGTTTTACGCGGAGTTTCAACGTGCAGCTGATTAACAAGAAAGATGAAAGGCGATAAACAGGCACAAGTAAACCGCGACGCAAACGCTCAATGTGCGCAAGCACACATAGCCTAAAATAATCGCCGCCCACCCCCGACAACGTCCTCAAGGAGACCCCCTATGTCGAACAAATACCGGATCGCCGTCATTCCCGGCGACGGCATCGGCGTCGAAGTGATGCCCGAAGCGCTGCGCGTGCTGGACGTCGCGACGCAACGCTTCGGTATCGAGCTCGAGTACCAGCACATCGAATGGGCAAGCTGCGACTACTACGCGAAGCACGGCAAGATGATGCCCGACGACTGGAAGGCGCAACTACAGTCGGCCGATGCGATACTATTCGGCGCGGTCGGCTGGCCCGAAACCGTGCCCGATCACGTGTCGCTGTGGGGTTCGCTGCTGAAATTCCGCCGCGAATTCGACCAGTACGTGAACCTGCGCCCCGCGCGACTGTTTGCCGGCGTGCCGTCGCCGCTCGCGGGACGCAAGGCCGGCGACATCGATTTCTGGATCGTGCGCGAAAACACCGAAGGCGAGTATTCGTCCGTGGGCGGTGTGATGTTCGAGGGCACCGAGCGCGAATTCGTATTGCAGGAATCGGTGTTTACGCGGCACGGCAGCGAGCGCGTGCTGAAGTTCGCATTCGATCTGGCACAGCGGCGCGCGCGCAAGAAAATCACCGTCGCGACGAAGAGCAACGGCATCGCGATCAGCATGCCGTGGTGGGACAAGTGCGCGGCCGGTATCGCCGAGCAGTACCCGGACGTCACGTGGGACAAGCAGCACATCGACATCCTGTGCGCGCGCTTCGTGCTGAATCCGGACCGCTTCGACGTGGTCGTCGCGACCAATCTGTTCGGCGACATCCTGTCGGATCTCGGCCCCGCCTGCACCGGCACGATCGGCCTCGCGCCGTCGGGCAATCTGAATCCGGACCGCAAGTTTCCTTCGCTGTTCGAACCGGTACACGGTTCGGCGCCCGACATCGCCGGCAAGCACATCGCCAATCCGATCGCGATGATCTGGTCGGCGGCGATGATGCTCGACTTCCTCGGTCATTCGTCCGGCAAGGAGCGCGAAGCGCACGATGCGATTCTCGCGGCGATCGAGGCGACGCTCGTCGCCGGCCCGCATACGGCCGACCTCGGCGGCAGCGCGAGCACGAGTGAAGTCGGCGAAGCGATTGCCGCGAAGCTCGGCTGATTCAAAGGGTACGTTCCAGAAAAAAGGCGACCGCGCGTATCGGGTCGCCTTGCTTCCATGCCCCACCCGGCACCCCACCCGGCGCCGCGCTTCGATCGCGGCGCGCCCGCTTCCGCTTCAGCCCGCGCGTTCGCGCATTGCCCAATACCGGTTGCCGAGAAAGCCCACGATCACATAGACCGGAATACCGCACAGTTGCGCGATATACGGCGCGTGAGTGACGTGCAACACCGCCAGCATCGTCGCGAGATTGGCCAGATACGCAATCAGCAACACGAGCAGAAAACGGATCGCGGTGTAGCGCGATACCGCGGTCCTGAACGTGTACTTGCTATTGAGCGCGTAGCTGATGGCCACGCCGATCGCATAGCCGCTCAGATTCGCAACCACCGGCCGGGCGCCCGCCGCCTGTACCGCGAAAATGATCGCGGCCGAGATCAGCGTATTGAGCCCGCCCACCAGCAGATATTTGATGAACTGCTGAAGTGATTCCGTACGGGCTCCTAACGTGCGCAGATCGTTCATCGGCGTGCCGCCTTCATGCGCCGCTCGCATAGACGGAGTATTGGGCGCCGAGCGGCACAACGGTCAGATATTTTTCGAGCGGACGAAGTTTGGCGAGCATATGGGGAAAGAAGATCCGGAAACGCACCAGCACATTGGTAAAGCCCGCGTCGAGACAGGCCTGCTTCATGTCGCGTGCGGCGATCAGCCGGGCGTTGACATCGAACTCGCAGGTGTTGACGGCCCTGACTGTCAGCGGGTTGAGCGGATTATGCTCGAACACGGCGACGGTGCCTTGCGGACCCACCACACGCTTCAATTCGCGCAGCAGATCGACATGCTCCGCGTGGTCGATATGGTGGAACACACACATCGCGTAGGCGAGATTGAATTCGCCCGCCTCGAAAGGCAGCGTGCGGCCGTCGAAATGCACGAAGCGCGCCGCGCCTGGAAAGCGGCTGCGCGCAACGTCCAGTGAGCGATCGGAAACATCCGCGCAGGTGAGCTGCGCAACGGGCAAATAATGTTTGACCCACGGGATCGACGCGCCCACGCCCGAACCGAAATCGAGCATGCGCGCGGGCACTATGCGACGCCGTGCCATCTCCTCGGCGATGTCGCGAATCTTGTACTCGGCAAAATATTCCGGGCCTTCGCCGGACACGGCGATATTGCGGGCATGCAGCGCCAGGTACTCGTCGGCAAAGCTGTCGAATTCGGCCTTATCCATGCTGTTCCTCCTTCCTCGCCGTCTATTGTCCAATGTCGCAATCGCACCTTCAATAGCGCGCTGAAACAAGTATTGACGCCGCCTGGCGCGCGCGTCGCAAGTGACGCGAAAAGATGAATTATCCGCGCTATTCGCTGAATCGAATTGCGGGGATAAAGCGATGTTGCGGTTCCAATTCGGCGTTTTCTTCGCTGATTTAGCGGTTATCGGACAAACAAAGCCTTATTCTTGCATGAAGTGGACCATGCGTACTAATGTCGAAAGACGTTAGTACCCGATCGTAAGTCCAGCCGGCTTCAGAATGGGATGCGCCTATGACGACGTTGAATCTCGTCGTACCCTGCTATAACGAAGAAGAAGTCCTGCCGGAAACCAGCGCGCGGCTTCTCGCACTATTGCAGCGCCTGATCGACGCCGGCGAGGTCAGCGACGAAAGCCGGATCATCTTTATCGATGACGGTTCGCGCGACAAAACCTGGTCGATCATCGCCGCGCTGCACGCGAGCAATGCCCACTATGGCGGCATCAAACTGTCGCGCAATCGCGGCCATCAGAATGCGCTGCTGGCCGGCCTGATGACCGCGCCAGGCGATGTGCTGATAAGCCTGGACGCCGATCTTCAGGACGATATCGAGGCGATTCCGCGCATGCTCGAACAATACCGGCTCGGCGCGGAAATCGTCTGCGGCGTGCGCTTCAAACGCAACACGGATACTTTCTTCAAGCGTTTCACCGCGCGCAACTACTACAAGCTGCTGCGCGCGTTCGGCGTGGATATCCTGCCGGGCCACGCGGATTTCCGGCTGATGAGCCGCAAGACCGTCGAAGCGTTGCGGCAGTTTCCGGAGGTGAATCTGTTTCTGCGCGGCATCATTCCGCTGCTCGGCTTCCGGATGACGGCGGTCGAATACGAACGGGCCGCGCGCTTTGCCGGCGAGAGCAAATACCCGCTCGGCAAAATGCTCACGTTCGCGTTCGACGGCATCACGTCGTTCTCCGCCGTACCGCTGCAATGGAGCACCCGCATCGGCGCGTTGCTGGCGTTGGGCTCGTTATGTTTCGGCGCGTGGGCCGCGTTCGCGCGTCTTTTCACCGACCTGACAGTGCCCGGCTGGGCCTCGACGGTTATTCCGATGTACTTCCTCGGCGGTGTTCAGCTGCTGTTCCTCGGTGTGATCGGCGGCTACATCTCGAAGACCTACGCCGAGACCAAACAGCGACCGCGTTTCATCATCGAGCAAACCTTATGACTTCGTCCGTCGACCCTTCAGCGTCGGCGCGCGCAGGCGCCGACGCGCCGTCCGGGCCCGCGTGGTTCGCGCGCTACGGCCGCATTGCCGCGCTCGCACCGAACGTGCTGTTCATCGTCACCGTGCTGTATGGCGGTGCGCTGTTCTGGATCGCGCCGCGTCCGCCGATGGTCGATCTGCCGCAACACGCGGGTCAGGTCGCGTTGCTGCGCGATCTGCTCGAGCACACGTCGCGCTGGGAAAACCTCGTGCAGATCAATCTGCTGACGCCCTACCTGGTCGGCTACGGTCTGGCGCTGCCGCTCAGCTGGCTGATGCCGGTCGACGCCGCGCTCAAGTGCGTGCTGACGCTCGCCTACTTCGCGTTCGTCGGCTCGTGCATCGGCTTTCGCCGCTATCTGCGCGGCGACCCGCGGCTCGACTGGCTGTTCATCCCGGGCTTCTTCGGCTTCTCGTTCATGTGGGGCTTCTATACGTTCCTCGTCGCCGCGCCATTAGGCATCCTGTTCATCTGGCTGTCGCACGCATATGCGAGCGCGACCTCGTTCAGGAAGGGCATCGGCATGGTGATTGCGGGCACCGCGCTGTTCTTCTGTCACGGCCTCGTGTTTCTGTTCGCGGCCGCGATCGGCGTCGGTTTCGTACTCGTCAAACAGCGGCCGCTCGCCCGCGCGGTGCCCGCGCTCGCGCCGTTCGTGCCGCTTGCCGTGCTGTGCATCGTCTACGCATGGTGGGGCCGCACGACCGATCCGCTGCTCGGCCAGGCAGTGGCGGGCGTCGCGGTTTTCAGCTGGGGCTTCGATTGGCAGCGTCTGCTGTCGCTGCCCGTCTACGTGTGGGGGATGAACAAGGCTGCGGCTGGCTATTTGCCGCTCGTCGCGCTGATGTTCGCCGCGCCGTGGCTGTGGCGCGACCGGATCAATGCCGATCGCGCAGTCGTGGTGCCGATGTTCGCGGTCGCGCTGGTGTGGTTTTTCGCACCGGGCACCGCGCTGAAAACCGGATACCTGTATCACCGCTTCGCGCTGTTTCTGTTGCCCGCGTATGCGCTGATGTTCTGCGCGCCGCCATCAATCGCGAGCGGCCCGCGTGCGGCGCCGCCCGTGTCGAACTTGCGCAGGATCATCGGCCGCGGCGTGCAGGCGGCGATCATCGCCGGATGCTGGATCTTTTTCGTAGACCAGACGATCCGTCTGCATCGTTTCGCGCTCGAAATCGCGCCGCTCGACACTCTGCTCGCGCAGACCCAGCCCGAGCAACGCGCGCTGAGTCTGATCTTCGATCGTGCGAGCCCCGCGTACCGCAGCACGGCCGCCTACGCGCACCAGTCCGTGTGGTATCAGGCGGAACAGCACGGTTTCGTCGATCTGAATTTCGCGACCTGGGTTCCGCAGATCGTGCGCTTCAGACCGGGCATGATGCCGATTTCGCCGCCCGCGCTCGAACACGATCCGGGCAGTTTCGAATGGACCCGCGATCACGGCCGTCAATACCGCTACTTCTTCATTCACAAGGCGGAGCCGTTGCCGGCGAATTTCTTTGCCAACAATGAATGCGAGGTCGTGCTGGTCGTGCACGAGGGAAAATGGTCGCTGTATGAGCGACGCAATTGCCGGTGACCACACCCTCTATAAACAGATTTAAATAACCGGCGCGGCGGTTAAATACAGACCCCTCGATTTTTTAATAAAACCGCCCCTAAAACTGGCACGGAGCTCGTCCCAAAAACGCGCGCCGTGTCGCCGCCTGATCGTCCCTTACCACCTCGGTCATCTTCCACGCGAGCCGACCCGACAGATTACATTTTCCTTAACGACAAACTGCCAGCACGCCTGAATTTTCAATTAAAATTCATATATTCGAATTGGATAATTTATTTGAATTTAAATAGCATTTAATGCGATTTAAGCTTGCCGTCGATCACACCTGAGCATTTAATACCTTGGCGTCGTTCGCGACGCATTTTCAGGGGTTCTCCAACCATCGACTTTGCGAGGTGAATGATGAGAAATGCATTGGTCGGTCGATACGGAATACGGCAAATGGGCAGGCGCGCAATGATCGCGTTGGCGTTCGCGACGCTGGGCGTTATCGGCACTATTGGCAGCAGCGGCGTGAGCCATGCACAGTCCAGCTCGGATTGGTCGATGAGCGGTCGCGATATCGGCAACTCGCGCAACCAGCCCGCGCAGACGCAACTCGGCGTGAACAACGCCGGCAGTCTCGCGTTGAAGTGGTCTCACACGGTCCACGGCGACGTGTCGGCCACGCCCGCGGTCGTCAACGGCGCGGTTTATTTCCCGGACTGGGCTGGCTACCTGACCAAACTGGATGCGAACACTGGCGCGCTGATCTGGGAGCATCGTATCGATGCGTACGCCGGCGAAGCGTCGGGCGCGATTTCACGCACCAGCCCGGCGGTCGTCAACGGCGTGATCTATATCGGCGACCAGAACGGCGCAAACCTGCTCGCGATCGATGCGAACACCGGTAACCTGAAGTGGCGCACGCTGCTCAGCAACGGACCGTCCGCGATCATCACGCAGTCGCCGATCGTCTATAACGGCGTGGTGTACGTCGGGGTGTCGTCGAACGAGGAAGGCTCGGCCGCCAACATCGTCACCTATCCGTGCTGCTCGTTCCAGGGCACGTTCTCCGCGGTCGACGCGGCAACCGGCGCGATCAAATGGACCGCGCGCATGCTGCCCGACAATCACGGCCTGTCCACCGGCTACAGCGGCGCGGCGGTGTGGAGCAGTTCCGCCGCGATCGATCCGGCCAGCAACACGATCTACGTGACCACCGGCAACAACTACTCGGTGCCCGCGTCGGTCAAGGCCTGCCAGTTGAACGGCGGCTCGGCGGCCGCGTGTCTGAGCAGCGACGATCACGTCGATTCGATGGTGGCGCTCGATCTGACCACCGGCGCGATCAAGTGGGCGACCGGCGTGCAAGGCTACGACACGTGGAACGCGTCCTGCATTCTCGAGGTCGGCTTGCTGAACAACTGCCCGCCGCCGCCGGGCGAAGACTACGACTTCGGCTCGGGCCCGAACCTCATCACACTCGCCAATGCCGACGGCAGTACGCGGCTCGTGGTCGGCGCCGGGCAGAAGAGCGGCTTTTACTGGATCTTCGACGCGCACACCGGCGCGATCCTGTCGAGCACCGCCGTGGTGCCGGGTTCGTCGCTCGGCGGCGGCATCGAGTGGGGCACCGCCACCGACGGCAAACGCGTGTATATCGCCGGCTCGGACATGGACCTCGTGCCCTACACGATCAACGGCGCAACCGTGCTCTCGGGCTCGTTCGCCGCGCTCGATCCGTCCACCGGCAAGCTGCTGTGGCAACGCGCCGACCCGACCGGCAGCTCGCTCGATCAGGGCGCCGTGTCGGTCTCGAACGGCGTGATGTTCGCCGGCTCGAAGAGCGGCCACATGTACGCGCTCAATGCGGCGACCGGCGACGTGCTGTGGGATTACCCGGGACAAGGCAGCTCGAACGCGGGTCCCGCGATCGACGGCAACGGCACCGTGTACTGGGGCAACGGCTATTCGCACCTGGCGCTGTTCGGCACCGGCAGCAACACGTTCTACGCGTTTTCGGTCAACGGCAAATGAGCCGCCCGGCGCGGCCTGGCAAGCACCGCCACGACGGCGGGCCGCGTTTTCGGGTAATCCCTCGTTGACCCACTCCATCTCATTAACTAGAGTGGCGCGCGTTCGCGTGAAGAATCTGCGTTCTTTACGCGAACTTTCCACCGCCCGCGCGCCGGTTCCGGAAAGCCGGCCGGTGCGAGTATGATTCATTGCCGAAGCTCAGCACATTTGCCCAGGCGCAGCATCGTGCGCCATTGCCAGACGGCGCACGGTCTTGAGAAAAACAGCTCGTCGTGGCGGGCTTTTTCGCAGTCAGGAGACCATCATGAACCGCAGCCCCGCTGTGAACGTTCAAACCTTCATCAACGAGCATCCGTTTTCGCCGTTCCAGTGGCTGATCTTCTTTATGTGTTTCATCATCGTCCTGCTGGACGGTTTTGACACGGCCGCGATCGGCTTCATCGCGCCCTCGCTGATCACCGAATGGGGCATCGACAAGCCCGCGCTCGCGCCGGTACTGAGCGCCGCGCTGTTCGGCCTCGCGTGCGGCGCGCTCGGCTCGGGTCCGCTGTCGGACCGGCTCGGCCGACGCGTGATGCTGCTCGGCTCGGTCGCGCTGTTCGGCGCCGCCTGCCTCGGCTCCGCGTTCTCTGACTCGATCGAGCACCTTACCGTGCTGCGCTTCATCACCGGCGTCGGCCTCGGCGCCGCGATGCCGAACGCGGTCACGATGATGGGCGAGTACTGCCCGGATAACCGCCGCGCGACCGTGATCAATCTGATGTTCTGCGGCTTCCCGCTCGGCGCCGCGTTCGGCGGCTTCCTCGCCGCATGGATGATTCCGCATTTCGGCTGGCGCAGCGTGCTGATCCTCGGCGGCGTCACGCCGCTGCTGCTGTTGCTGTTGCTGCTCGCGAAGATGCCGGAGTCGGTCCGCTACATGGTCGCGAATAACAAACCGGCCGAGCGGATTCGCGCGGCGCTCGCGCGCATTTCCGGCGACGCCGTGCAAGCCGCTTCGTTCACGATGACCGAAACCGCGCCGCAAACCGGCGGCAAGGGCCTCGGCGTGGTACTGTCGCGTTCGTACATCGTCGGCTCGGTGATGCTGTGGCTCGCGTACTTCATGGGCCTCGTGATCTTCTATGCGTCGATCAACTGGATGCCGATCCTGCTGAAGGACGCCGGCCTCACGCCGCAACGCGCCACTTTGATCTCCGCGCTGTTCCCGCTCGGCGGCGTCGGCGCGGTGCTGGCCGGCGTGCTGATGGACCGCTTCAACGCGAATCGCGTGATCGCGGTGTGTTATGCGCTGACCGCGATCAGCGTGTACTTCATCGGCCAGGCGGCCGGCAACGTCGGCATGCTGGTGTTGATCGTGTTCGTCGCCGGCGTGCTGATGAATACCGCGCAATCGTCGATGCCGGCGCTCGCCGCCGCGTTCTACCCGACCGCGGGCCGCGGCACCGGCGTTGCGTGGATGCTCGGCGTGGGCCGCTTCGGCGGGATCGCGGGCTCGTTCCTCGTGGCCGAACTGACGCGCCGCCACTTCTCGTTCGGCGGTATCTTCGCGACGATCGCGGTGGCCGGCCTGGTGTCGTGTATCGCACTGCTGATCAAACAGGCCGCGCGTCCGCAGGTCGCGCAAAGCGGTGCGTCGAAAGCGGAATCGTTCGGGCATTGAGCGAACGTCCGCTGCGATAACGCAGCCTGAGCGAAGGCTGCCGGTCGGTAAATCAGAAAGGCCGCTCTGCTGTTTGCAGAGCGGCTTTTTGTTTGGCGCGGCGCGCACCGCTCAGCTCAGTTCGACTCAGGACTGCGCCTTATAGGCGGGCAGAGACTGTCCAAGGCGCGCGCCCATCTCGGCGCCCAACGCCTGCAAACCGCTGGCCGGCCGCACCATTACCTCGAATTCGACGATCCGGCCAGCCTCGTCGAAACGGATCATGTCGATCCCCTTCAACTGTTTGTCCTGCACGGTCGCGCTGAACTCGAGCACGACGTTCAGCCCGTCCGGACTACTGAATTGCCGGTAATACGTGAAGTCGTCGAGGATCGTGATCACAGTGCGCAGTGCCATCAGCAGCGCGGGCGCCGGCGCGTAGGCCTTGAACGCCATCGGCGAGCGGAATACCGCGTCCGGATGAACGATCGATTCGAGCGCGCTGAAATCCTTGTTGTCCACCATTGCGTGCCACGCGTCGAGCGAGCGCGCGACCGCGGGTTGAAGGGCCAAACTGGTCTGACTCATGGAAGCTCCGTTCTCGGGAAAGGGGACGACGGCCCGCGCGGGGCGGGACCACACTTCATCGCATGTCACAGCGCGGCCGCGAGCGTCGTGCCCTGGTGGATCGCACGTTTGGCGTCGAGCGCGGCCGCATCGGCGGCGCCGCCGATCACATGCACGCGGCAACCGGCGGTTTCCAGTTGATCGGCCAGTTCGCGCAGCGGCTCCTGGCCCGCGCAGATCACCACGTTATCGACCGCGAAGCTGCGCGGCTCGCCGTCGATCGTCACGTGCAGGCCGTCGTCGTCGATACGCCGATAGTCGACCGCCGACAACATCTCGACGCCGCGCGCCTTCAGCGACGTGCGATGAATCCAGCCGGTGGTCTTGCCGAGCCCGTCGCCGACCTTCGACTTCTTACGCTGCAACAGATACACGCTACGCTCGCTCCGCTCCAGTGCCGGCCGACGCAAACCGCCGCGTTCGCGATATGCGGTGTCTACGCCCCATTCGACGAAGAACCTGGCGGCGTTACGGCTCGCGCTTTCGCCGTGATGCAGCAGATAGTCGGCCACGTCGAAGCCGATGCCGCCGGCACCGACGATCGCAACAACCCGCCCGACCGGCTTCGCGTCGCGAAGCACGTCCAGATAGCTGAGAGCCTTCGGATGGTTCGCGCCGTCGATGCGCAATTCGCGCGGCACGACGCCCGTCGCGATGACCACTTCATCGAAGCCTTCGCGCAGCAGCGCTTCGGCACTCGCGCGCGTGTCGAGCCGCAAATCGACGCCGGTCAGTTCGATCTGGCGCATGAAATAGCGCAGCGTCTCGTAGAACTCTTCCTTGCCCGGCACCTTCTTTGCGAGGTTGAACTGACCGCCGATCTGCGCATCGGCTTCGAACAGCGTGACCGCATGGCCGCGGCGCGCCGCGGTCACCGCGCACGCGAGCCCGGCCGGCCCCGCGCCGACGACCGCGATGCGCTTACGTTCAGCGGTCGGTTCGATCACGAGTTCGGTTTCGTGGCAAGCCTGCGGATTGACGAGGCAGGAGGTGACCTTGCCGGCGAACGTGTGATCGAGACAGGCCTGGTTGCAGCCGATGCAGGTATTGATTTCGTCCGCGCGCCCCTTGCGTGCTTTGCGCACGAACGCGGGGTCGGCGAGAAACGGCCGAGCCATCGACACCATGTCGCACATGCGGTCGGCGAGCAACTGCTCGGCCAGTTCAGGCGTGTTGATCCGGTTGGTGGCCACCAGCGGCACGGACACCTTGTCCATCAGCTGCTGCGTGACCCACGCATACGCGGCGCGCGGCACCTTGGTCGCGATGGTCGGAATGCGTGCCTCGTGCCAGCCGATGCCGGTATTGATGATCGTCGCGCCGGCCGCTTCGACCGCGCGCGCGAGCTGGACCACTTCGTCGAGCGTCGAGCCTCCTTCGACCAGATCGAGCATCGACAGCCGGTAAATGACGATGAAATCGCGGCCCACACGTTCGCGCACCCGGCGCACGATTTCGACCGGCAAGCGAATACGGTTCTCATAACTGCCGCCCCATCGATCGCTGCGCTGATTCGTGCGCGCCACGATGAACTCGTTGATCAGGTAGCCCTCGGAACCCATGATTTCGACGCCGTCATAGCCCGCGTGCCGCGCGAGCGCCGCGCAGCGAACGAAATCCTCGATGGTCTGCTCGACCTCCTCGTCGCTCAGTTCGTGCGGGACGAACGGATTGATCGGCGCTTTCACTGCACTGGGCGCGACCAGTTGCGGGTGATATGCATAGCGCCCGAAATGCAGAATCTGCATCGCGATCTTGCCGCCCTCGGCATGCACCGCACCGGTAATCAGCCGATGCTCCTCGGCCTGCGTTTCCGTGGTCAGCATCGCGCCGCCGTGCATCGGCCGCGCGCGCTCGTTCGGCGCAATGCCGCCGGTCACGATCAGCCCGACTTCGCCACGCGCGCGCTCCGCGTAGAACGCGGCCATCCGCTCGAAGCCATTCGGCGCTTCTTCCAGACCGACGTGCATCGAGCCCATCAGTACACGGTTTTTCAGCGTGGTGAAACCGAGGTCGAGCGGCTTCAGCAGATTCGGATAGTGGGTCGGCTCGTCGCTCATGATGTTTATGCAACTGGTTGCATTAAGGTTGGCCGATAATGCAACCAGTTGCATAAACAGTCAAGCCAATGCGAGAATTTTGAAAAGTCCCTCTATCCGTGGCCCTTCTCTTCCTGCGCGCACGCCCATGTCTCTACCTCATGCCCTGCTCACCGCCCTCGTTGAACGGTCGTGCTCCGGTTCCGAACTGGCGTCGCGTTTCGACCGCTCGATCGGCTACTTCTGGCACGCATCGCATCAACAGATCTATCGCGAACTGGCCCGGCTGGAAGAAGGCGGCCTGATCGAATCGTTGCCCGAGGAGACGACCCGCGGGCGCAAGCGCGGCTACCGGATTCTGCCCGCCGGGCGCAGCGAGTTGAAACGATGGATCACGCTGGAGGAAGAACCCGCCGCGCTTCGCGACGAATTCATGGTGCGCCTGCGGGCCGAGGCCGCGGTCGGACCGACCGGACTGGAAAAAGAGGTTCAGCGCCGCTTCGGGCTGCATCAGGCGAAGCTCGCGTTGTATCAGGAGCTGGAGAAGAAGGACTTTCCTCAGGAACCCGAAGATCGTAAAGCGGCGCTGCAGCTATTGGTGCTGCGAGTCGGGATCAGCTATGAGAAGAACTGGCTCGACATTCTGGAAGCGGCGCTGGTTGCGCTGGGCAAGCCCGGTGATCGGTCGACGCGGGCTGGCGGGTCGGGCGATCAGCGTGCGGCGCGTAAGGGTACGGGGCGTAAGGGTTCGCGGGGTGGGGGCGGTTAGCGGCTTGCGTGGACGCATCTTGCGGCTGCCGCCTCCGCTGCGTGGCGTGGCGCCGCAGCCACGCTTTTCTCCGTTATTTGCTCGCTTGTTCAGTTTAATTCGTCGCTTGTTTGATATAGAGCAAACTTTGACACTAGTTTAATTTCTCTCGAAATAACCTTCCTGTAAAAGCACCAATTCAAGCTTGCTGTTTTTGGATGGCCCTGAGGGTCAGGGAAAGACGCGCGCCGCTTGATCGGACAGAATTTTATTTAGAGATGGCGCCCGCAAGGAGAAAAATTAAATATGTCTAAATGGACCTATGAAGAATTACTGCGCTTCAAAGGACTTCCAGGACATGCGCGTCATAGCTGGTTGTTGAGGGAAAACGAAGAATGCGTTTGCTGCAGCGCTATATATGGAATATACAAAAATTTCCCGGACATACCCGGTGGAATGATGGTGTCGAGCGCAGACGGAAAAACCGTTCCGATTGCTACGCTTCGGTCGCTTTCCTCCGGTTATCAGATGCATGAGGCGTTAGGCACCGCATCTCAATGCTGGTGCCACGACCGCAAGCCGGGTGAGTATGACTTGCTATTTATCCGCATTTTTGTACGGTTGAAGACGTCTATGTGTCAGAACCATGCAAACTTAAAATCATCATACATGAGTGTACGCACTATATAGACACGTTTGACTTGGACGACAAAATCTACGGACACGGACTCGGACTTCATTACTGGGCAATTTCAAATTCAGACGCCGCCTGCAAAAATGCCGATAACTTCGCTTCTTACATAGCGCACTACGATACGCTCGAAGAATTCAAATCCAAAAACATCTGGTGATTTAATGAAAAAATTTTTTACGTGCTTCTTTACTTTTCTTTTCGCCAACTTTATCCAGCAAGCTAGCGCTTGCACCATTTTTGAAAGCGCCATAACGAGCGTTCCACTTAACTACACCGGAATTCCTAATTCCTACCGAATGCAGATTGCAGGCATCGTGTTGAACGCACGAAAATGGCCCGACGTGGAAATTCAAGCGGAGATCATTGCAAGCGCGGCAACCGCAGAAAAAAAACCCCGGCAACTAGCGCAGTTGAGAGGCGATGAAATCAGAGATTTTTTAATTCAACTCGGTGTCGAAGCACAACATATTTATATCGACACTCATGTCATGACCGAGCCGTTGCCCTCAGACAGCACAGGTCCGGGTGGCTACAAGCAGCTACGAGTTAGTCTTATGCCGTTCTGCAAAAACGGCTGCCAGAACCTGTGCGACGACCCGCGCATAACGCCGACCAGCAGGGCTATCAAATAATCCCGACGCCGGCAGCCCCGCTCCGGCGGGGTGTGCCGTGACCGGCCGGATATGCCTCTCATCGCCCTGCGCGTGCATCACGGAGCCAACCCAACGCGAACCATGCAGCCCCGCCCGCACCTCGCCCCCAACGCATCCCGCGCCACTTCCCGCTAAACTACGCGCTCATTCACCACGCGCCCACAGGCCCGCGCCCGGCGACCGTCGCCGCTGCCGCGCCGCCGCGCGTCTCTTGTCAGGATTTTCGGTAATGAAACGCGTAGTCGTAACCGCGCTCGTCGCGCTGTGCGTCGCGCAGCCGGCCACTCAGGCCGTCGCGCAGACAGTCAGCGATCAATGCTCCGCGCTCGGCGATATCGCCGGCCAGGTCGTCGGATGGCGCGCGCACAAGAAAACCAAAGCGCAGGCGCTCGACCAGGCCGCCCGCTATTACAAGGGCCCGGCCGACCGCGCGGCCGTCGATGCGATCATCGAAAAAATCTTCGCCCCCGACGCGCCGCGCATGACGCCCGATCAGGCGAACATGGCGATCACGGCGGAGTGTCTTGACCGCCAGAAAGGACAGGCATCGTCGGCTCAGTAATGCGGGCTCGCGCCGGCCTTCACCGCTCGGCGCGTAGTCACGCAAGCAAGCACGCATAACCGCTCACGCCACCACTCACGCAGCCACACGCTCCACACCCGACAGCCGGCGCGCGAAACCTGCCCCCTCAGCGATAACGTCAACGCCGCCGGAACGCATCCAGCGACGACAACGCGTTGCCGTGGAAATCGAACAACGTGTTGTTGTCCCATTGATCGCCGGCGCCGACTTCCCAGCCGACGTTCGGCGTCGGGATCCATTCCGGCTCCCACCAGAACACGCCCTTGCCGTGACCGTTCGGGATCGCCTTGACGATGTCGGCGACCGCGCCGAGAAACTGCGCCTGCCCGGCCGGCGTCTGCGGGTACGGCGAGGTGCCGACGTTGGTCATCGAGTTCGGTTCGGAATCGCCATCGCTGGTGGTCCACGGATACGCGGTTTCGACCACGATCACGTCCTTGTCGTAGCGCGTCGCCAGATCGTTCGCGTTGCCCTGCAAATCGCTGAACGAACCCTGCCATTGCGGGTAGTACGACAGCCCGATCACATCGAACGTGACGCCGCGCTGCGTCATCGCGTCGAACCACCAGCGGCTCGTCGCGTTGTTGCCGCCGCTGTCGATATGCAGCATTACCTTGGTGCGCGCATCGACGCCTTTCACCGCGTCGTGGCCCGCCTTCAGCAGCGCCGCGAGATTGTCGAGCTGATCGTATTTGCCGAGCGGCCACAGCATCCCGCCGGTGATCTCGTTGCCGATCTGCACCCACTCCGGATGCACGCCGTCGCGCTTGAGCATCTGCAACACGTCCGACGTATACGCCGACAGCAGCGCGCAGGTCTCCGTGAGGTCCTTGCCGGCCCACGCGTGCGGCGGATACTGCTTGCCCGGATCGGCCCACCAGTCGCTGTAGTGAAAGTCGATCAGCACGCGCAGGCCCAGCGCGGCCGCGCGGCGCGCGAGGATGCGCGCGTGCGCGGCGTTGTTCCAGCCGGCCGCCGGGCTCTGATTGGCCGGAAAGAAGTTCGGGTTGCCCGGATCGTTCCACACCTTGATCCGGATCGAGTCGACGCCGTGATCCTTCAGGATCGCCAGGCAATCGCGCGACTTGCCGTGCTCGTAGTACTTCGCGCCGTTCGCTTCGAGTTCGAGCAGCGTCGAGACATCCGCGCCCATCGCGAAGCGATTCGCGAGCGCCGCGGCGGCAGCGAAATCATTGCGCTGACCACCGCGTTGCCGATCGCCGTCCTGATTACCTTGACCACCCTGACCGCCCTGCGCCGCGAAACCCGGCACACTGACTGTCGCGCCAACGCCCGCCGCGGCAGCGCCCGCGAGCCATCCCAGTATTTCTCTTCGGTTCATCCGTCATCCTCCATGTATTGAATGGCGGCTTTTGACGAGCCGCCTGATCTGGTTTGATGCGTCCGTGCTGCAACCTTCGAGTTTCAGACTGCGTTGCTTCTATTGCGCCAGGCGTGACCCACCGCCCTTCGTTCCAACCGACTCAGTTACCCACCAGCCGACGCAACCGCGCCGGCCGTCGGATCACGCGTCTTGCCACACGCAAAGCTCGCCGGTTTGCAGGCGCGGCTCGCCCAGCACAAACGTTGCGTTACGGGGCGCAGGCGCCTGCACCGCCTGCGCGCCGAAGTTGAATGCGAACGTCAGCCCGCCGCGCCGGCGCAGCCGCAACCCATCGGCCAGCAGCTGCGTTTCGAGACCGGCGTCGTGCGCCGCCTGCTGCAACACCGTGCGATGCAGTTCATGCGACAGCCAGCCGGCGACGTAGCGCACGTTGCCGTGTGTCAGCAGCGCCGGCCACGCATCGTCGAAGCGCGCGGCAATGCGCGTCTCGCCGTTCGCGCGCACATGCTCGCGCCAATGCAGCGCGTGGCCCCGGGTGCCGTCGATCGTCAGCGCGGGCGCCAGCGACGCGCGCAGCGTCTCGACTTCCAGCACCTGGATCGGCAGCACGCGCTGCAATGCGCCGGGCGGCAGATTGCCGGGGATCGCGAACTCGCCGGTCTTCGAACCGCTGCGCGGACCGAACACCCATTGCGCGCGGCTATGCGCGATCTGCTCGACGAGCGGGTCGTCGATCGTCGCGAGACTCGGCACGACAACCAGTTGGTAGCCCGAAACATCGGCGCGACTCGACACGATATCGACATCGAGCCCGAGTTCGCGCAGCGCTTCGTAGTAGTCGAACACCAGCGTCTGATAATCGAAGCTCTTGCCGTGGCGCTGAATCTCGAACATCCATTGCGACTCGTAATCGAACAGCAGCGCGACGGCCGCGCGCGTCGGCGCGGCGAGATTCGACAACACGGCGCTGCCGGCAATTTCGCGCGCTGCCTGCTGCACTTCGAGCCCACCCGGCGACAACTCGTTATTCGGCAAATTGAGCCCGGAATGCATCTGCTCCTGTGCATACGGGCACTGCCGCCAGCGGAAATACGACACCAGTTCCGCGCCGTGCGCAAACGCCTCGTACGCCCATAGCCGCACCATGCCGCGCTCGGGCACGGGATTGAACGGCGCCCAGTTCACCGGCCCGGCCTGCTGCTCCATCACCCAGAAGCGGCCGGCGCCGACGCCGCGGTAACGGTCGTGATCGAACGCGGACACATCCGGGTGGCCAGTGCGCGCAAACCGCGCTTTCTGTTCTTCGGGCAATGCGATCGATTCGGTGCGCGCGATCGGATAGCTGTCCCACGCGGCGACGTCGATCGCGTTGTCTTCGGTGAAGCGGTAATGATCGAAGGTCGTGAAAAAGCCCATGAAGTTGTGCAGCAGATCTGCATTCGGCGCGTGCTCGCGCAGCACGTCGATCTGCTCGCGATGAAAACTCGCTACTTCGTCGGACATGAAGCGGCGGAAGTCGAGCAGATGAATCGGATTAGCGTCGGTGGGCGTCAGGTTCGGCAGGCCGATCGCGTCGAACGACGGATACTCCATGCTCCAGAACACGTTGCCCCACGCGTCGTTCAACGCGCCGACGGTTTCATAGCGCCGTTCTAGCCACGCGTGAAAACGCGTCAACGCCGCCGGCGAATAACTCGGCACCGTGTCGTGGCAACCGAGTTCGTTATCGGTCTGCCATGCAACGATCGACGGATGCCGCCCATAGCGCAGCGCCATCGCGGTGACGATTCGCACGCACTCGTGCCGGTACGTGTCGCTCGAGATATCGTAGTGACGGCGCGAGCCGAAATTCCAGCGCGTGCCGTCCGCGCGCACCGGCAACATGTCCGGATGCGCATCGATCAGCCACTTCGGCGGCGACGCGGTCGGCGTGCCGAGCACCAGTTTCAGGCCGGCCTTCGCGAGCGTGTCGACCGCTTCGTCGAGCCATTGCCAGTCGAATTCGCCGGCGCGCGGCTCCATCCGGCTCCACGCGAATTCGGCAATCCGCACGTGGGTGATGCCGAGTTCGACCATTCGTTGCGCGTCGTCGGCCCACATCGCGCGCGGCCATTGTTCGGGGTAGTAGCAGACACCAAGTTGCATGTGAAAGTCTCGTTGTGAGTTGACGACGCAGCCCGCGGGCCGGCTCGCGGTTTATCCCTTGCTCGCGCCGAACGTCAGTCCGGCGACGAAATGACGTTGCATCGCGAAGAACATCAGCACCGACGGCAGCGCGGCCAGCACCGAGCCCGCCGCGACCAGGTTCCACGCGGTGGTCCACTGCCCTTTCAGCGCCGCGACGCCAACCGTGATCGGCGCGGCCTCATCGCCTTGCGTGAGGCACAGCGCCCAGAAGTAGTCGTTCCACACGAACGTGAATACGAGAATGCCGAGCGCCGCGAGCGCGGGCCGGATCAGCGGCAGCACGATGCGCAGATAGATCGTCCATTCGCTCGCGCCTTCGACGCGCGCCGCCTCGATCATCTCGAACGGCAACTGCTTGATGAAGTTGCGCAGAAACAGCGTGCAAAAGCCGGTCTGAAACGACACGTGAAAGATCACCAGCGCCCACACGGTATTGAACAGACCGAACTTCAATGCCATGTCGCGCACCGGAATCATCAGGATCTGGATCGGCACGAAATTGCCGGCGACGAACGCGAACAGCACCGCGGTATTGCCCGGAAAGCGATAGGTCGCGAGCGCGAAGCCCGCCATCGACGCGAGCACGATCGCGCCGATCACCGACGGCACCGTGATCAGCACGCTATTGGCGAAGTAATGCAGCATCGGCGTCTGCGTGAGCGCGGCGCCGTAGTTTTCCAGTAACGCGAAATGCTTCGGCCACGTCCAGTAATCGCCTTGCATCAGTTCATCTGACGAGCGGATCGACGTGACCAGAACCGCGAGCATCGGCAGCAGCCAGATGAATAGCGCGAGCGGCAGCGACGCTTTATAGAGCGTGCGATTCAGCGGTTTCCAGCGTTCGACGGGAAGCGGATACATGAGCTGGGTACTCCTGAGGTTCAAAGAATCAGCGTTCTTCGCGCAGCATGCGGCGCAGATGGAACACGATATAGACGAGCATGATCGCGAACAGCACGACCGCGATTGCCGCGGAATAGCCTTCGCGGTAGTACTTGATCGCCTGGTCGTACATGTAATAGGCGAGTACCGTGGAGCTGTCGAACGGGCCGCCGCCGCTCATCACCGCGATCAGATCGAAGCTGCGCAGCGCGCCGATCACGGTCAGTACGACCGCCATGAACGTGGCGGGCCGCAATTGCGGCAGGATCACGTACCACAACAGGCGCCGCCCTTTCGCGCCTTCCATGCGCGCGGCTTCGACTACTTCCGGATTGATGCCGGTCAGCCCGGTCAGATACAGCACCATGCAGAACGGCGTTTGCGGCCACAACGCGGCGAAGATGATCCCGAACGTGACCGTATGCGGATCGCCGAGTACCGGAATACCGCGCCCGACAATCAATCGCAGCAGCCCGAAAGTCGGGTCGTAGAACCAGCTGAACACCAAACCGACCACCACGCCCGACAATACGAACGGGGCGAAAAACAGCGACTTCACGACGCGCATGCCGCGCACGTGCTGGTTCAGATACAGCGCGAACAGCAGACCGAGCGGCGGCGCCAGCAGAAACAGCGCGAGCCATATCAGATTGTTTTTCAGCGCCGTATAAAACGTATCGGACTGGAACAGCTCTGTGTAATTGGCCAGACCCGCGAAGGTCTTCGGCGTCATGCCGTCCCAGTTATAAAAGCTCAGCGAAATACTGCTGATGATCGGATAGATCACGCACAGGCAGAACAACGCGCAGCCCGGCAGCAGAAAGAAAAACGCCGCGCGATGCTGGTGACGTCGGGTCGTCGAGACGCGACGGGGCCGCGCCGCGGGCAGGCGGCGCGCTGCGGTATCAGACATGGATCAGGCCTCGGTGGAGTGCGCGGGCGACGCGCGCAGCGCAACAACGCACGCGTGCTCGCCGGCAGTCGCCGGCACACACCGGCCGCGCAAACGCGGCCGGCGCGGCGGCAATTACTTCTGGTAGATACGCTTGCGGGTCGCTTCGAGATGCGCGAGCACACTGTCGAGCTGCGACGGATCGCTATAGAACTGCTGCATGGCCTTCATCCCTTCGTCGGCCATTTCCTTCTGCATATCGCGATCGTAGAACTGCGCGATGCCGCCGCGCGTATTCGCGAGCGTCTGAAAGCCGACCTTCGAGATCGGATCTTCCGGCTCGGCCGCCTGGCTATTCGACGGCAACTGGCCCCAGCCCTTCGCGAGTTCCGCGTTGATCTTCGGCTGTTCCACGAACGCGAGCAGCTTGCGCGCGTCGGCTTTGTTCTTCGCCTTGGCCGGAATCAGCAGCACGTTGACCGGACCGTCCTCGGCCATCGGCACCTTCGCGTCGATCACCGGGAAACGGAAGAAACCGATCTGATCCTTCACCGCCGGCGGGAAACTCGCCGAAAAGAACGTGCCCATCAGCATCATGCCGGCCTTGCCGTTGACGAGGAATGGCGCGATCGAATCGAGATCGTAGGAAAGCGCGTTGTCGATATATGCGTGATTGTCGAGCAGCGTCTTCCACGTCGTATAGACCTTCTTCACGCGCGGATCGGTGTACGGCACTTCGCCGGCCATCAGCTTCTGATGGAACTCGTTGCCGTTGATGCGCAGATTCAGATAGTCGAACCACGCGGCAAGCGTCCAGCTGTCGCGCGCGGCCACCGCGATCGGTGCGACCCCGATCGCTTTCAGTTTCTTCGTCGCGTCGAGCAGTTCATCCCACGTTTTCGGTTCGCCCTTGATGCCCGCCTTCTCGAACAGATCCTTGCGATAGAAGAAGCCGTACGCGTCATAGCCCAGCGGCGCCGCGTACTGCTTGCCCTTGTAGGTCGACGCTTCCTTGACCGACGCGTATTGCTGCGACCAGCCGTTCTTCGACCAGTCACCGCTCAGGTCTTCGAGCAGCCCGCGCTGCGCGTAATAGGCCATCCGCTCGCCGTCGTGCCACGACACCACGTCGGGCGGATCGGTTGCGAGCCAGCCGCCCATCTGCACCTTGTACGCTTCCTCGGTGATGTACGTGACTTTCAGATCGATGTCGGGATTGGCTTTCTTGAACTGGTCGAACGCGTCCTGCCAGGTCGAGCGCTGGTTGCCGCGCGCCGATACGTTGACGTTCAGCGTGGCCGCGTCGACCGTGGCGCTGCCGAGCGCGCCGGCCACCATCGCGGCCGCCAGCGACAGCCGTGCAAGACGGCGAAGGCGAAGAGCAATCATCTATGTCTCCTTGTCTACCTTGTTGACCGGCTACGTGGCCGGCGATGTATGCCGCTCTGCGGCGGAATTGAGCATGACGAACCTTTCGCGGGTTCGTCGTTGACGATCGATCAGGCGGCCGCGCGTTCGGGTTCGAACGTGCTACGGCGCAATGCAAGACCCTGTTCGTCGAACAGATGACAGGCCGACGCCGGCACGTGCACGCGAATACGCTCGCCCGCGCCGAGCGGCGTATCGCCGGGCGCCTTCGCGATCAGCGTGCCGCCCGCGTGGTCCGCGTGGATATAGCTGTGCTCGCCGAGCCGCTCCGACAGCACGGTCGCGCACTGAATGAACTGGTCGTCGCCGTCGAGCCGCAGATGTTCGGGCCGCACGCCGAGCGTTACGCGCTGGCCGCGTTGCAGACGTTGACCGTCGACGTGCGCGACCAGTTTTACCGGGTCGCCGCCGTGGCTGGCATTAGTTAGCAGTGCGACCGTCACGCGGCCCGGCTCGATTGAATTGACCGTCGCGTCGATGAAGTTCATCCGCGGCGAGCCGATAAAGCCGGCGACGAAGCGCGACTTCGGATGGTGATACAGCTCCAGCGGCGCGCCGGTCTGCGCAATGCTGCCGAAGCGCTCGGCATCGGCGCCCGCATGCAGCAGCACGATGCGATCGGCGAGCGTCATCGCCTCGACCTGATCGTGCGTCACGTAGACCACGCTCGCATCCGCGAAGCGCTGATGCAACCGCGCGATCTCGACGCGGGTCTGACCGCGCAACGCCGCATCGAGATTCGACAGCGGTTCGTCGAACAGAAACACGCCGGGCTCGCGCACGATCGCGCGGCCAATCGCGACGCGCTGGCGCTGACCGCCCGACAACGCTTTCGGATGACGCTCGAGCAGACTTTCCAGTTGCAGGATCCGCGCGGCCTCTCGCACCTTGCGTTCGATCACGTCTTTCGGCTGCTTCGCAAGCTTCAGCCCGAACGCCATGTTGTCGAACACGGTCATGTGCGGGAACAGCGCGTAGCTCTGGAACACCATCGCGACGCCCCGCTCGGCGGCGGGCACGTCGTTGACCAGGCGGCCGCCGATATGCAGTTCGCCGTCGCTGAGATCTTCGAGACCGGCGATCATCCGCAGCAACGTGGACTTGCCGCAACCCGACGGCCCGAGAAACACGCAGAACTCATGCTGCGCGATCTCCAGATTCACGCGCCGGATCACCGGCGGATGGTCGCCGTAGGCCTTCTGCACATTGGTCAAACGAATCGTTGCCATGCTGTCTCCGTCCGCATTTAATCGCTTAAATTTTTTGTCGAAAATAACGCGCGGGCCCTTGTGCGACTGGCATTTAATCGCTTAAATTCGAGTGCGACGAGAAAAGTCATGGTGAGTGTCTCCGCGATGTTTTTCAGGACGTTAGCAATCTCGCGGGCTGCTTGCAACATATGAATCATCTTCCCTACATTTGGGATTACCGACTATGGTCACGCTGTCAGAAGTCGCGAAGCGCGCGCAAGTCACTGCCGCAACCGTCTCCAACGTCTTGCGCAATCGCGACAAGGTGCGTCCCGAAACGGCCGAGCGCGTGCTGCGAGCAATCGACGAACTCGGCTACCGGCCGAATCTGAATGCGCGCGCGCTGGCCGAGGGTCGTTCGTCGACGCTCGCATTGATGCTGTCGAACATCTCGAACCCGTTCTATCCCGAGTTCGTGCTGGCCGCCGAGCGCGCGGCGCGCAAGAGCGGTCACTTCCTGATGGTTTGCAATACTGACGACGATGCGGAGATCGGCCGCGCGTATCTGAACCAGATCGCCGGCACGCTCGCGGACGGCGTGCTGGTGATGAACACCGACATCACGATCAACGATCTGTGCGCGTCGGCCACTCATAGCGCGCCGATTCTGCTGGCGATGTGGGAGCACCCGGAGTCGCCGCCTGCACTGCCATGCATCGCCGTCGATTTCGCGCGCGCCGGCGAGTTGGCCGCGCAGCATCTGCTGACACTCGGGCATCGCGATATCGGACTGCTGATCGGCGACGGTTGCGGCGGTTTGCAGGACGCGCGCTCGAACGGTTTTCGCGCGGCGATGCGCGCGGCCGGCATCGAAACCGACGCGGCCGCGGTACTGCAGATTCGCGACTCGATCGATGCCGGCTACGCGGCCTGCATGCAGTTGATGGCGAACCGCCCACAGGTGAGCGCGATCTTCGCGACCAACGACCTGCTCGCGATCGGCGCGGTGCAGGCGCTGATCACGCTCGGCCGCGCGGTGCCGGACGACGTGTCGGTGATCGGCATTACCGACATTCAGCTCGCACACCAGGTGCATCCGGCGCTGACCACGGTCGCGATCCAGACGGCGGCGGTCGCGCAGTTGTCGATCGAGAGTCTGATCCGGCTGATTCAGAACCCGGCGCGGCAGCCGTCGATGGTGCTCGGGCCGTCGCCGGAACTGGTGGTGCGGGCGTCGACTGGACCGTATCGGAAGCGGTGAGGCGGGTTATTCTGCTAACGGTACTCCGGCCGTGGACATTACCGGACAGATCAAGGGTTTTTTCAAGCGCCCCCGATTCAAATACTCCCGATAACGGGAAGCCCTTGCAACACAATCTCTGATTGCCATAGACCGGCCAGCACGGGCCGGGATTCCTTCACACTCAGGTCGCCGTCCGTCGGCCCTGCTGCCTCGCTTTTATTTTTCCGCCATCCCATCAGATTCGCCCCATTTTCTGAATGTCGACTTTTTTATTTTGAGAACAAGGTAAAAGAGTTTTCACTTCGGACTAATCTTAAAGACACGTCCGACGAATCCGCGTTAGTTTCGATCCGACCTCAAAATAACAAGGATTGAGGGCAACCGGTGGCTTGCGTCGCAGCGTGGTCGGAATGCCTCGCACGCGATGCACGCCATTCACCAATGGGAAGACCATATGGCTGAGAGGATGCGGTCCGCGGCGGACATCATTGCGGAAATGAAAAGAAAGTTTAGCGAAGCGTTCGAGGGCGCAAACGGGCAGGAGTGCATTAGTTGCCGCGTGACATTCAAGGTATTCAAGAGCTTCCCGGATGTCTCTTACGCACAGACAATGAACCAGCAGACTGGCGAAATGATTCCGACCAGTTTGATCAAGGCTCTGTCTTCAGGGTACGAGATGCGGCAGGCAATAGGCGAGACCCAGGGATGCCGCTGCATCGATCGCCCCACAGGTCCGTTCGATGAGCGGTTTACGGTCAGGGATCGCAACGGCAACCCGATTGCGAATGTGCCGTACAGAATCTTCGCTGATAACCGGGAAATCTGTAGCGGCAGGACAAACGCAGCGGGTCAGACTTCCCGCGTTGCGACGCAGGGTTTCAAGTTTTTAAAGATTGACGTGGAGGGCTAGAAAAATGAACGAAGAAAAGGAATGGTTCACCGTCGACGACACGGCATTTACCAATACGACTCCTGGGTCGATGAGGGACGTTTTCATTAATACAACCCCTATCTGTCCGAACATGACCAATGCGGAATTTCGCGCCAAAGTATTGGGCCTTCGCGACGAGGCGGTTGATTTGGTGGAAATACGGCTAGCGGCATTGAAGTCATGGACACCCGCCGAGCAAGAGCGAGTCTGGACCTGGTTCGGCGTGAAAGACGAAGCAACCAGAAATTACTTGCTCAAGGGATTCAGGGCAGTCAACAAAGTGATGCGTGGTCTTGGTCCGGACAACTTTGTTAGATGGGAGCCAGGCCTTGATGAAGCTCTCGGATGCGTACCTCGTCCACCTAGCGGCGGCTCGGTTGCGCGTGTTTGTGCGCCGGATACAGCTACCCACACCATTTGCATTCATGAGGGCTTCTGCTCGATCCGCGACAAAGGGTCCAGCGGCGATTCTAAAATGTCAACGATCATTCACGAGTGCTCGCACTTCCTGGACACCTTCGGAAGCACGGACGAGCAATATACGATCACAAGATTTCTGGCGACCTGGGGGCGGGAAAACCCGGGAAAATCTATTATCAATGCGGACAGCCTGGCAGGGTATATTGTTTATGAATTCTAAATCGCTCCTATTGGCATTGTGTCTCCTGTCATTCAATGTGCTAGCGTGCGAGACGTCGCAGAATCTTCCAGGCGAAAACATTGTCGTGTATTTCGAAAGGAATTCGGCCATTCTGCCAGGGGCGCAGATTCTCAAACTGGCAGATTGGGTTATCAAGATGCGTAAGTACCGCATTAAACAGATCATAAATATCGCTGGGGTGGCCGAGCAAACTGAAAAGAGCCCCTTGGTCTTGGCGTCGCAACGCGCCGATACCGTACGAGCCATGCTGACGCAATTCGGTGAGACCGGCGTTCCATACGAAGTTCACAGCGAAATTTACAAGCCATACGGCTACTTGGAGCCGCCTGAAAAAATCAGGCTCGCGGCAGTTACGCTGAGTCCTGGTTGCCCCAACAATTGCTGCGACGGCTACATGACAGGACCGTAACGCATCGCGCTGACTGAGGGGAGCCATGCGCTCCCCTCGAATCCCTCTCAATCATCAGTCGAGGTTGCCCTAGCGGGGTATATTGATTAATGAATTCTAAATCGCTCCTATTGGCATTATGTCTCCTGTCATTCAATGCTCCGGCGTGCGAGACGTCGCAGAATCTTCCTGGCCAAAACATTGATGTGTATTTCGAAAGGAATTCAGCCCGGCTACCCGGAGCGCAGATTCTCAAACTGGCAGATTGGGTTATCGAAATGCGTAAGTTTCCCATTAAAGAGGTCATGTCCGTCGGTGGAGTGGCGGAGCAAAGTGAAAGAAAGCCGTTCATCCTGGCGTCGCAACGTGCTGATGCTGTACGAGCCATGCTGATGCAATTTGGTCTGACTGGCATTCCATACGGCGTTCGCAGCGGGATTTACAAGCAATCCCCCTATCTTCGGGAGCCGCCTGAAAAAGTCAGACGCGTCGAAATTATGCTGGTTCCTGGTTGCCCCAACAATTGCTGCGACGGCTACATGATAGGACCGTAACGCATCGCGCTGAGGGGAGCCATGTGCTCCCCTCGAATCCCTCTCAATCATCAGTCGAGGTTGCGCCTGCTTGCAGGCCGCGTGCTCGAACGGCTTTGGCGCGGCGATGCGCGCGGCCGTCGCCGGAACGGGTGAGCGAACAGCGACGGGAGCGTATCGCACGCACTGACGCAGCTACCGCCCCGCCTCAAGTCACCCGCTGCTGCGCCATCCTCACAACCATGTCGAAGGCCTTCTGCGTCGCGCCGACATCGGCCTTGCCCTGACCGTGAATGTCGAACGCGGTGCCATGCGCGGGCGTCGCGATGGGTACCGGCAAGCCGCCGTGCACGGTCACGCCGCGCCAGAAGCCCATCAGTTTCATCGCGATCTGCCCTTGATCGTGGTACATCGTGACGACGCCGTCGAAAGCCTTCTGATCGCGCGCCCGCACGAAGATCGTGTCGGCGGGAAACGGCCCCTGCGCATCGTAGCCGAGCTTGCGCGCGGCCTCGACGGCCGGCGCGATCACGTCGATCTCCTCGCGGCCGAACGCGCCGTTGTCGCCGTTGTGCGGATTGAAGCCGCACACTGCGATGCGCGGCTGCGCGAGGCCCGCGCGCTTCAGACCGTCGTGAATCAGCCGCACCGCGCCGACGATGCGTTCCTCCGAAAGCCGCGCGCTGACATCTTTCAACGCCATATGGGAGGTCACGCGCGAAGTCCACAACTCGTCGAGTACATTGAACTCGCAGAAACTGCCGGTGTAGCCGAGCTGCCGCGCGAACCACTCCATCTCGTCGCCGGTTTCCATCCCGGCCAGATGCAGCGCGGTCTTGTTGACCGGCGCGAACAGCATCCCCTGAGTCAGATTGCTTTGCGTCAGCGCGAGCGCCTGTTTGAATGCGGCGAGACTGTAACGGCCGCCGCGTTCGGTCGCGACCGCGCGCTCGAACGGCTGCTCGCCTGGCAAACGGAAATCGAGCAGCGACGGTACGCCGTCGCGCCCAAACGCGTGCTCGGCGCTATCGACCACGTCGTAGTCGAAACGCTGTCCGGCGATCTTCATACCGGTCTCCAGTTCGCGCCGGTCGCCGATGATCAGCAACTGCGCGCGCGAGCGGTTCGCTTCCTGCGCGAAGAGTCGCGCGATCAGTTCGGGACCGATACCGGCAGGGTCGCCGAGCAGTACTGCAAGATGTGGCTTCATGGTCGTTCCTGTTGCGTAGCGCACTGCGTGTTTATTCGACGATGTTGAAATCGGCGAGATGTTTGTCACTCAACGTGATGCCCAGACCCGGCGCGTCGTCTGACAGTTGCAGATAGCCGTTGTCCGGCTGCGGCTCGCCTTCGAAGATGTAATAGAACAATTCGTTGCCCACTTCGACGTCGAACACCGGGAAGAACTCCGACATCGGGCTCGCGATGCTCGACATCGTCAGATGATAATTGTGCATCTGCCCCGCGTGCGGAATGACCGGCACCGACCACGCCTCGGCCATCGCATTGATCTTGCGCGCCGCGGTGATGCCGCCGACGCGATTGGTGTCGTACTGGATCACGTCGATCGCGCGGCGTTCGAGCAGATCCTTGAAGCCATACACGGTGAACTCGTGCTCGCCGCCCGACACCGGTATCAGGTTCATCCTCTTTAGCTCCTGATAGCCTTCCACATCGTCGCCGATCACCGGCTCCTCGATCCAGCGCGGATTGAATTCGGCGAGCCGCGGCAGCATCCGGCGCGCGTATTCGAGCGTCCAGCCCATATAGCATTCGAGCATGATGTCGACTTCGTCGCCGACCAGCTCGCGCAGCAGCCGCACCTGTTCGAGATTTTTCGCCATCCCTTTCGGGCCGTCTTTCGGCCCGTAGCCGAAGCGCATTTTCATCGCGGTGAAACCGCTGTCCAGATAGCCTTGCGCTTCACTCAGGAACGCGTCGCGATCGTCGTTGTTATAGAGCTTCGACGCATAGCACCAGATCTTTTCCTTGGTGCGGCCGCCGAGCAGCTTGAACACCGGCTTTTTCACCGCCTTGCCCATGATGTCCCACAGCGCGATATCGAGTGCGGAGATCGCCGCCATGCCGATCCCTTTGCGGCCCCAGGCCAGCGTGCGCCGATACATCTTCTGCCAGATGTATTCGTTGTCGAACGGATCTTCGCCGATCGCAATCGGGGCGAGGTATTCGTCGATGATCTGTTTCGCGATGCGCGGCGCGAGCGCGCAATTGCCGATCCCGACCGTGCCGTCGTCGCACTCGATTTCCACCACCAGCCAGCCGTGAAAACGGAACGATCCCATCGCGTCGCCGCGCTCGTACAGAATGTCGACTGCGTTCGCGCAGAAATGCGCTTGCGGCGGCACGACCTTGCCTTTCCATTCGAAGACGCGGGTACGGATGTGCGTGATTTTCATGTTCGATGATTTCCTTCAGAGAGAGTCAAAGCCGACATTCGCGCGCTCGATGCCATCCGACGGCTCACGAATAGCGCCACCCGGTAGCGCTGATTGTGCGAAACTATCCGATAACTGACCATTGAATATTTCGAATCAGCCTATTCATCAAGGTTATCGCTCATGATCCCGCCCGCCTCCGCTATTCGCAAACGTCTGCGTCTGCGTCATCTGCAATTGATGGTCGCGCTGTCGGAAATGGAATCGCTGCGCCGCGCCGCCGACGAACTCGCAATGACCCAGCCCGCCGCGACCAAAGCGCTACAGGAACTCGAAGACACGCTCGGCGTATCGCTATTCGTGCGGCATGCGCGCGGAATGGAGCCGACTATCTTCGGCGAGGCGGTAATGCGCTACGCGCGGGTGGTGTTCGAAGATCTCGACGAGTTGCGCGAAGAACTCGCCGGCATCGAGGCCGGCGATATCGGCAAGGTGCGCATCGGCGCGGTGATGGCGCCGTCGCCCGAACTGCTGACGCAGACGATCGTCAGGCTCAAGCAAGCGCATCCGCGTTTGCAGATGACGGTGACGATCGACACCAGCGACGTGCTGGTGCAGTCGCTGCAACAGGACCAGCTCGATATCGTGATCGGACGGATTCCTGACAGTTTTCCGGCGTTCGACCTGAGCTTCGAGACGCTCGCCGAAGAAGCGCTGTCGATCGTCGTGCGGCCCGATCATCCGGCCGCGCAGGCGTCGTCGCGGCCGAAGCTCGCGGAACTCGCGCGCTATCCGTGGATCATCCAGCCGCATCCGAGCCCGATGCGCCAGGTAATCGATCAGACCTTTCGCGAGTCGCGTGTCGCGCCGCCGGTCAGCACCGTGGAGACCTCGTCGATCCTGACCACGCTGTCGTTACTGCGCGACTCGGACATGCTCGCGGTGCTGCCGAGTTCGGTCGCGCACTACTACGTCGCGCTCGATGCGATCGCCTCGCTCGCTACGCCGCTGCGCGGCCGGCTCGCGCCGTATGGGCTGATTTTGCGCAGGAACCGGCGCGTGACGCCGGCGATGCAACTGGTCATCGATTCGATTCGCGCGGGCTGAGGCTTTCCGCGAAACGCAATTCGCCGTTCGCGCCGGAGCCTGCATCGCCCGATGCATTCGTCGCGTCGAGCGCAATATCCGGCCGCATGAAGAACGTCGCGACGATGCCGAGCGCCAGCAAACCGAGCGAGCCGGCGAACGGCAACGTCCAGCTGCCGGTGCGGTCCACCACCAGACCGAACACGATCGGCGTGAAGATCCCCGCGATCGCCGAACCCGCATTCACGAGTCCGCTCGCGACGCCGACGTGTTGCGGCGTGATATCCATCGGCACCGCCCAGATCGGCCCGATCGTCATTTCGAGGAAGAAGAACGACAGGCTCATGCAGACCGCCATCACCGGCAACGACTTCACGATCATCACCGGCGCGAGAAAAATCAATGCGCCGAGAAACGCGCCGATGATCACGTTGCGACGCGCCGCGACCACGTTGCGCGTGCGCTTCAGAATCCGGTCGCTCAACACGCCGCCCGCAGTATTGCCGACCACGCCGGACAGAAACACGCCGGCCGAGAACATTGCCGAGCTTTTCAGATCGAGGCCGCGCCCATGCATGAAGAAACTCGGCAGCCACGTGAAGAATAGCCAGCCGGTCCAGCCGTAGCAGAAGTACACCAGCATCGTCGGGCCGATGCGTTTGAGCAAACGCCGCCACGGGGTCGGCTCACGGGTGGTTTCTCCCGCGGCTTTGCGCGGCGGCGGCAATTGCGCGGCTTCCTGCTCGCTCATATGCCGATGCTTGCGCGGGTCGTCGGTGAAGTACCACGCGTAGACCACGACCCACACGAAGGTCAATGCGCCGACCGCGAAAAACGACGCGCGCCACGACGAATACGCGACCAGCAGCGCGATCAGCGGCGGCGTGACCGCATTGCCGAGCCGCGAAAACGAATGCGTGAGCCCCTGCACGAAGCCGCGCCTGCTCGCCGGAAACCAGTTGGTCAGCGCCCTCGCCTGCGCGGGCAGCGCCGCGCCTTCGCCGATACCGAGCAGCAAGCGCGCGCCGAATAGCGACACGAGTCCGCCGGCCAGGCCGGTCGCGACCGTCGCGACGATCCAGATGCTCGCGCAGGTGACCAGCGTGGTTTTCGCGCCGAAGCGATCGCTGACCCAACCGCCGATCACCTGACACAGCGTGTACGTGTACGCGAACGCGGCGAACACAAGGCCGATGTTGGTATTGCTCAGATGCAGATCGTCGCGAATCAAGCCGGCCGCCGCCGACAGATTCACACGATCGAGATACATGATGAACGACATCGCGCACATGAGCGCGAGTACCGCCCGGCTGACCTTGGGTCGCTGCATCGTCTCCTCCGGATTTGTCGCGTGAGCGGCCGCCGCTGTCGCGACGGTTGCGTCCGCAATGAGCTGTTTTGTGCGCTCATTATCGGCAGCGGAGTGATAGGCGACTAATGAATTGTTTCGATACAGCGATCACTGAGGGTTATCGGTGATGAAGCCATGCGCCCGGTTGGCGGCCATCTCATCGGCCGAAGCCGCTGGCGGGCACCGCGTTGACGTTCCATAGCAGCCCGGGCGACAATCTCGCGATTCAGCGTGGGTCGCCATGCAGCGCGACCGAATGATGATCGGCTCCTGAACTCCTTTCAATCCGCTCTATGGCGCAATATCTGAACGCTGGGACCCTGATCGAACTCGCGCGCGCCGCGCAACAGCGCGCCGCCGCATCATGCGAATGCACGCGCACGCCCCTCGACGGTTGGCAATCGCAGCCGCTGTCGATGGACGAAACGCTGTTGGTGGAAATCGGCACGTTGATGCCGGAAGACGAACCCGAACCGACGTATAGCGAATATCTGCCGGACAAGACCACTTACTGGTCGTCCGATGCGCCGATCGCACCGCGCTATTTCCCGTACAACCGCTGCGGTGTGTGGCAATGCTCGAGTTGCGCGCGCCTTTATCTGCGCTACGTGGAAGGCGGCGGCTACTTCGTCGACCGGCGGATTCGCGCGCTCAATGCGGATCTGATCGAAGACGTGCCGCTGCCCGGGTAATCACCCGTTCGACGCCGGCAACCACGCCGGCTTCGGCTCTGCGCTCGCCGCGGCCGTGCCGCGAACTGAAACAAACTGCCGGCGCGGTATAGCTTACTCGTCGTCCCGGTCCGCGTGCCCGACGCTGACCAGCTCTTTCACGCGTCGCGCGAAATTCGACAGCACGCCGCCGCGATGTCCGTCCGGCTGCGCGAATTGCCGATGCGCCATCCGTTTCAGATCTTCATGATCTTCGTCGAGCGCGCGCGCATGACTCGTCGCGCCGTACGGCCAGTGCACCGCCGTCGCGTGCACATGCGGTGCACGCGGATCCTGTCCGGCGCCGTCGAGATAAGCATTGATCGCCGACGCCTCGCGCCGCGCGGCCTGCTCCGACTCGACGGCAATAAAGTCGTCCGGGCCTTCTATGTGGACGCACCACAACTGTTCGCTCACGTCGTGTCTCCCGCGTACCTCAAGCCTCATTGGCCGTCAAACTGATGTGCCGTGAAACTCGTTTGCCTCTGAATAATATGTAGTGAAAATTCAGCGTACCGGCTTCAACCGTTCCCATTTGAGATCCGAAAAGCACGGCCCCTGCGTGGCTTCGCTGAATTTCACGTCGTTGTGCTCGCCATTCCATTCCATCACCTGCACCCGCTCGTCGACATCGACGGTCAGGTCCCAGCCCACGCAACGCGCAAACGGAATTTTGCTGTGCAAACGCAACACCGTCGCTACGCATTGTTCGAACTGTGGAATCTTCAAACCAGCAAAACGCACGCCTGAGTCCGGATGCGCGTCGAGCGCGCCCCAGTCACTCAGATAACCCTCCGCCGCCAGCTCGCCGGTGACCGGATTCACCGGCACGCAGATCTCGCGATCAGTCAGGACATGCGTGTCGTCCGCGCGCCCCAGACGCAGAAAACACGCACGCATCGAGATACAACCGTTGTCGTCCACCACCGTCGTAAAGCGCAGCGTCGCGACCGGCTTCGACGCGAACGCATTGAACATCGGGTGTTGATCGATGAATTTCTGGATCACGCCATTACCCAGCGAGCGGATCATCGCGGGATCGAAATTCGTGCGGTCGAACACGTACACGCCATTACCCTGCATCGAGCCGTCGAGTTTGAATACGACGCGCTCCGCGTGCTCGAATACCACGTCGCGCAGCTCACGTTCGGGCACCACGATACTTCTGTCGGTAAAGAACAGACCATTGGCGTAATACGCAACATCCGGCAACGCGTCGCCGTCGAAGATCAGTCGAGAGATCGGCTTCAGGCTCGAAATCTTGCCGTACCAGCCTTTCATGTGGGGGACCACCACGCTGCCGTAGTAGTTGTCCGGAATCCAGCCTTCCTTGAAGGTGCCGCAAAACGCCGTATAAACGCGCAACCACGGCGCGTACACCGGATCGCCGAATACGTCCCGCGCGTAATTGTCCGCGAGCCGCAGATTCGCCGGATCGGCCTTGCCGTACTTGCTCTCGATAGCCAGCAACACCTTCCTCGCCTCCGCGCCGTGGCCGAGGTGAAAGCAGTATTGCCCGACCCGCTTCGCGGATCGCCGTACCACGTTCTCGACGTCTATTTTCATTATTTCTTAATACGCGTTCGGATGATGAAGGCCCTTGAAAATCGTGGCCAGAATAATTTTTACATCGAGCCAGAACGACCAGTGCTGCAAGTAATAGAGATCGTGAGCGACGCGTCCCTCCATCTTCTCGATCCGGTCGGTCTCACCGCGAAAACCGTTGATCTGCGCCCAGCCGGTAATGCCCGGCTTGATCCTGTAACGATGGATATAGCCGTTCACGACGTTCTGATACTGGTCGTCGTGTTCGAGCGCATGAGGACGCGGCCCCACCACCGACATCTCGCCGCGCAGCACGTTGATGAACTGCGGCAACTCGTCGAGACTCGTGCGGCGCAAAAATGCGCCGACCCGGGTAATGCGCGGATCGCCGCGTGTGGCCTGCTGCAACACGCCCGGCTTCTGCGCGTGCACCCGCATCGTGCGGAACTTGTAGATCGTAAACACGCGACCGTCCGCACCCTTGCGCCGCTGCTTGAAGAACACCGGTCCGGGCGAACTCAGCTTCACCGCGATTGCGCAGCCCAGCAGGATCGGCGAGACCGCGATCAACGCGCCGAGTGCGAACACGCGATCGAACAGATCCTTCTGCACCAATGCCGCCGGCGGCAAAGGCGACGCCGCGAGGTTGATCGTCGGCACGCCGAGCAATTCCGTCATGCTGCCTTCGAACAGCGCGAGCGTGCGCACGTCCGGCATGAAGCGGATATTGATCAGATCATTGCGAAACTCCGAGACCAGCTCGAGAATCGCGCGCTCCTGGCTAAGCGGCAGCGCGAGCCACACTTCGCCGATGTTTTCCTCACGCACGTAGCGTACGAACGCGTCGTGCTGCTCGAACACCGGCACCGGCGAGTGCGTCCTGCTCCCCTCGCCCGGCTGCAGGTTGTACAACGCATTGGCGCGGAAACCGGCCGCCGGCGACGCCTCCATCTTGCGAATGATCTCGTCGCAATGTTCGCCGCATGCGGCCACCGCGACCCGCTGCAGATTGATCCCCGCGTGGCGCATGCGCCCGAGCAGTGCATGGGTGACGATGCGGCCGGCCATCATCGCTGCGCCGGAAATGCCGGTCCAGTACACGAACCACAGCCGCGACACGAAGTCGATCCGATGCAGCGAGAACATCAGCGCCATCGCGCAGGCCTGCACGACCAGCCAGCCCAACGCGACATGGCTCACGAGCGCGCGTTTCGAGCGGCCGCGCCACGATTCGTACACGCCGAGCGCCGGAAACACCGCCAGCGAAAATGCCGCCGCAAACGCAACGAAGGCGAAATAAAAACTTCGTTGCGAGCCGCCGTCGAAGCGGATTTGCGACGCCGCAAAGCCGCCCGCCACGATCATCGCGACGTCGAACAATCTTGCCAATAGACCAGTCAGCAAACGCATCGCAGCCCCCTCATAGCAAATGGCCGTTCGATTCCCGCGCATTAGCCGCAACGCCCGTACTTGTCGTCGTAACGGACGATATCGTCCTCACCGAGGTAAGTACCGGATTGCACCTCGATGATCTGCAACGGCACGCGGCCCGGATTTTCGAGCCGGTGGCGAACGCCGAGCGGGATATAGGTCGATTCGTTTTCGCCGAGCAGGAATTGCTCTTCGCCGCGCGTGACGAGTGCGGTGCCGCTGACCACCACCCAATGTTCGGCGCGATGGTGATGCATTTGCAGCGACAGACGCGCGCCCGGCATCACCACGATGCGCTTCACCTGAAAGCGTTCGCCGTGATCGATCGAATCGTAAAAGCCCCACGGACGGCGGACTTTCCGATGGTTGTCCGCTTCCGGCGCCTTTTCGCTGCGAATCCGCGATACCAGCCCTTTGATGTCCTGCACGTGCGAGCGATCGGCCACCAGCACCGCGTCGTCGGTTTCGATCACGACGAGGTTGTCGGTACCGACACACGCGACCAGGCGGCCGCCCTGCGAACGCGCATACGTGGCGGTCGCGCCTTCGAACAGCACCCGGCCGTTCGCGGCATTGCCGCACTCGTCCTTCTCCATTGCCTGCCACACCGCGTCCCACGAACCGAGATCGGACCAGCCCGCGGCGAGCGGCACGACCACGCCGGAGAACTTCGAGTCGGCTTTGCCGAGCTGCTCCATCACCGCGTAGTCGATCGAATCGGACGGCGAATTCAGAAACTGCTCCGCATCCGGCATGATGCATTCGTCGGTCTTTTTCGCGGCGCGGCACGCGCTCACGCAGGCCGCGTGCATAGCAGGCTGGAATTGCTCGATGATCGACAGCCACACCGATGCACGCACCACGAAAATGCCGCTATTCCACCAATAATTGCCGGACTCCACGTATTGCGTGGCCAACTCGGCCGCCGGCTTTTCGACGAAGCGCTCGATGCGATGCGCGCCGTCGGGCAGCGCGTCGCCGAGGCGGATATAACCGAAGCCGGTGTCGGCCCGCTCGGGCGGCACGCCCAGCGTGACGATCGTGCCGTTGCGCGCATGGCTGGCGGCAAGATCGATCGCGCGATGCAGCGCCTCGAGGTCGGCGATCGAATGATCCGCGGGCATCGCGACCAGAATCGCGTCCTCGTTTTCCGCACAAGCGTTCAATGCAGCCAGCGTCAACGCCGGGGCGGTATCGCGACGGCCCGGCTCGACCACGATGCGCGCGTTCACACCGATCTCGCGCGCCTGTTCGTAAGTGGCGAAATAGTGTTCGCTACCGCACACGATCACCGGATCGGCGGCTACGTCCCACGCACCCTCGAACCCCGCCATGCGCCCCATCGTTGCCTGCAGCAAGGTCTGATCGCCGACCACGTCGATCAACTGCTTCGGAAACTGTTCACGCGACACCGGCCACAGCCGCGTGCCGGAACCGCCCGCGAGAATGACCTGCACGAGCGGCAGATAGCCGGTGCCGGTCTCGTTCTGCTGGATCGTTTCGATGTCCGTTGCGGCTGCTGCCGCGCTTGCCTTACCCATTTGTTTGACTCCTTCGCATTGAAACCGGCTTGAGAATGCTTCCCCCGTGGCGGCAACGCCCATTGCGTTGCGCCGCGTTCCACGCTATGACCGACTCATGTGATTTTTTGACAGGACGTTCGCAACGAACCGACCTGGCCAACAGTTCCGCTGACAGCAACGGCTGCCGACACCGGCTAGACCCCGGCGCGAAACGAAGATACGTGGAACTGGTTGGCTGGATTGCGGCGGTCTGTTCGACAACGACATCCAGATAACGAACAACAGAAAGAACGTATGAGACACGAGCTTTGTTCACATTGGAAAAAGCCTTGCCTCGATGTGATCAATGATAGTGAGTGACAAGTGCCTCGCCCCGCTTGTGGCGCGAACAGCGGAGCTTTTGGCAGCACACGTCAGCTCTTCTTAGCAGCCTTGCGAACGAGCTTGCATCACTATTGCAGTGAAAAGTTGCAGGGTCGCAAGAAGTGTATCCAGGTGCTACCGTGTGGCTGAACCATCGCGCACTTTCATGTCAAACTCAGGACACCGAGGTTTTTCCGTGAGATGGTCCATCACGGATTCGCAGCGCACGTTTCCTGCTTACCAATCCGAGCCATTATCCAGCGCATGGGTATCACCCCCAACCGGCGCGTCATCTTCATTCCTGGAGTCGCAATGGCCTATATCTCGCTCGTTGCACTGTTTTTGACGGTCACCAATCTGGTGCCTCTGAGTGCGATCGGCTTTATTCCGCTTATTTTCTGCGCGTGGCGGTTTTATGGCCGCAGCTACCCGGACTTCATCATGCCGCTCACCGGTTTTACGGTGCTCGCGCTGCTGTCCACGCTTTTATACAACCCCCAGTCGCTGACCGAGTTCGAGTTTTACCGGCGCGACGGCAATTTTTTCATCTCCTACGCGCCCATTTTTGCCGGCTGCCTGTATGCGCACCGCTGGGATCTGAACAAGGTACTGCGCACCTTCTTCATTTTCGCGGTCGTGATCAATTTGCCGGTCTACGCGTACTACATCGCGACCAACGGCCTGCTGAGCATCTTCGTGAATCCGAACGACAGCTTCGGCAGCTATTTCATCGCACGTAACGCGGCTGGCGGCTTCTTCGCGATGCTGTTCTGCCTCGGCGTGGCCTGCTATCTGCAACGGCGCAGCACGCTGATTCTCGCGCTGCTCGCCTGCAATGCGCTGATGCTGTTCTCCACCTATAGCCGCGGCTCGCTGCTCGGTGCGCTGGCCGTGCTGCCGTACCTGTACCTGGGCCGCAAGCGCTGGGTGCTCGCGACGCTGCTCGCCGGGCTGCTGGTCGCGTCGTTCGCGATCGCGATTTACCATACCGATCCGACCGTCGACTACATGGGCTACACGTTCTCCATTCAGAACCAGGACGCCAAGCTCGCGAATCTGAACATTCGCTATGAATGGCTGTGGCCGCGCGCGCTCGCCTATTTCATGCAGAGCCCGCTGGTAGGCATGGGCTTCGGCTCGTTCGACGACCACATCGGCACGCTCGCGTCGTACTTCCATCTGATCGCGATACCGTCCGACATTACGGTCGAACACAGCGACTCGCACGCTCACAACTCGTACCTGAATATCCTCGCCGAAATGGGCGTGGTCGGCCTCGCGCTGATGCTGACCTTCTACTGGAAGCTGGTCGACTGGTGCAAGCAGGGCGCGGCATTCGCCGCGCTGGCCGACGGCGGCCGCAACTTCGCCGCGTACCGCTTCGTCGAGATCGGCTCGGTGTGCCTGCTGGTGATGTCCGCGACCGAGCACCGGCTGGTCACGCCGTCGAACGTACTGATTCTGTCGCTGGTCGTCTCGCTGCTGCTGGCGGCCCGCCCGCTGCGGGCCGCCGCGCCGACGTTCGACCCGCGCGTGGCGCGCAAGGCGAAAGTCGCCAATGAACGGCCCGCCCAGCACGTGGTGCCGAGCCGATAAGATCGGAAGAGTTAGCTCGATCCCGCTTCCGCACGGGAGCGGATCGAAGCGAGTCAAAGCGAATCGAAGCGGATTTGACCGGGTTGAAGCGAATCGACGGCAAGCGGTATTAGCCGCGAACAGACCGGAAGAGATCGGGATAGAGAGGCCGCGAGTTCGCGGCTTTCTTTTCTGGAGGGATTCATACAAGCCGCGGCATGCCCGTGAAGGCCGCCGCGCTCACGTCCGGCTGCGCATGCATCCATCGCACGCAACCCGAACGTGGTGAAGCAGCGCCCGCTCAGGGCGTCACATCGGCCAGATGACGCGCATCGACCGAGGCGGGCCCATGATCCACATACGGCAGATACTGTTCGACGCCGGCATATGGAAGGCGCGTGTCGACAAAGCTCATCAGCGCTTTCTTGAAGTTTTCCGTCGAGAAGCGTTCGGCATTCTTGCGGCATTGGCGCGGATCGAACAGCCCCGCGTTCGCTTCGAAACGGCCGACCGCCTCCAGCAGCGACTCGGTAGTCTGCTCGCCGAAGAACACGCCCGTGGGCCGCTCGAGCGGCAAACCGATCACCGATTCGAGCGCGCCGCCGCGTCCGAATGCAATCACCGGCGTGCCGCACGCCTGCGCTTCGACCACCGAAATGCCGAAATCCTCTTCCGCCGCGAACACGAACGCGCGCGCGCGCCGCAAATGATCGACCAATACGTCGGACGGTTGATGGCCGAGAATCTCGACGTTCGGACCCGCCACCGATTTGATCCGCTTCATTTCGGGGCCGTCGCCGATCACCACAAGCTTGCGCTCGGGCGTCTTCGAAAAGGCCTGCACGATCAGATCGATACGCTTGTACGGCACCATCCGCGAAGCGGTCACGTAGAAGTCGTCTTTCTGCGTGCCGACCGTCATTTTCGCCAGATCGACCGGCGGATAAATGACAGTCGCGTCGCGCTGATAGGCCTTCTTGATCCGCCGCGCAATGAACTGGGAATTGGCCACCAGATGATCGACGCCATTCGCGGAACGCGAATCCCAGCCGCGAATGTAATGCAGCAGCACACGCGCCATCGCCGAGCGCAGCCCGGTATTCAGGTTCGATTCGCGCAGGTACTGGTGCTGCAGATCCCACGCATAGCGGATCGGCGAATGCACATAGCTGATATGCACCTGGTTCGGCCCGGTCAATACGCCCTTGGCCACCGCATGCGAACTCGAGATCACCAGATCGTAGCTGCTCAGATCGAGCTGCTCGATCGCAATCGGCATCAACGGCAGATACGCGCGATATTTCCTGCGCGCGAACGGCAAGCGCTGGATAAACGACGTGTTGACGGACTTTCCCTTCACGCATTCGCGATCTTCGAGAAAATCGACAATCGAGAAGATGTCCGCATTCGGGAAGCACTCGATGATGTTTTTCAACACCTTCTCGGCACCCGCCGAGACCACCAGCCAATCATGAACAATAGCGACTTTCACTTCGCCCTCCCGTGACATTTCAAATCGACTTCGACACCACCCGCGAGTGACGCCATCAATCGTCTTTCGCACCGCCCGTCTGCGGACGCAGCCCACACGCGACGCGCACCCGCTGCAACGCGCGTTCTGCACCCGGCAGCAGATGCACCAGTTCGAGCCGGATCATCACCACCAGCAGAATCACCGCCAGCGTCCCTTCGCCGATCACCCGCGCGCCCGCCATCCCGAGCGCGCCGAAATGCGGTGCGAGGGCTAGCGCCGAGACCAGATTGAACACACCCGAGGCCACCCCCGCGATGGCGAGCAGCCGGTCCTTCTTGCGCGGCACGAATACATAAAACGCGACGAACTCGTTAAACGCCGCAAACGGAAACATCCACGCGAAGATCTGTAATACATGCGCGCTCGGCTCGAACGCGGGGCCGAGAATCAGCGGCAGCACGAACGGCGACAAGGTCAGCGCGCCGCAGAACACCAGCATCCCGTAGCCCATCAACAGCATTGCGCCACGGCGCGTCGTGAAGTGCGCGCCCTCCTTGTCACCCTCGGCGAGCTGCCGCGAAATGGTCGGAATGAACACCTGCGAGGCCGGCCCCATCAGGCTCAGGCCGATCGTCGCGAAGCGCTCGGCCGCGCCGAAATAGCCGACCTGCTGCGGCGTCGACAGCAGCGTCAGCAAATACGTCGACGATGCGGTCAACACGACCGAGCCGGACGAATAGCAGAACAGCATCGTCGAATTGCGCACCAGCGGCACGACACCGGTAAGCCGCAGACGCGGCCAACCGAGTTGCCATGTCGTCATTCCATAAGAAATGATCGACGACGCGATACCGGCGATCAGCAGCGCGGCCAGCACCCACACCGCGTCGCCCGGACCCTTCACGAGCGTGAGCACCAGCACGAGGCTCACCGCGAAGCCGAATACCTCGATCATGATCGGCGTGCGGAAGTGCTGGCGGCCCTGAAACAGCCAGCCCAGATTGAGTGCCGAGACGATCCCGAGCGCGGTCGCGAGGAAGCCGATCAACGGCCGCTCCGACAACACCGGCGAGCACATCGTCGCGACCACGCCGATCACCGCGCCGAGCAGACCCAGCAATAGCCGCGCGCTGACATGCAGCGAATAGATCTCGTTGCACTCCTGCGCGGACTGCGCCTTGGACACCTCGCGCATACCGACGAACGTGAAGCCGTAACTGACCAGCATCCAGATCACGTTCATCAGCGACATCGACGCCAGCACGCGACCGTACTCGGCCACGCCGAGCACGCGCCCATAGAACGGCACGACGATGATGAGGTACACATACCTCATCAGATAGCCGCCATACACAAAGGCGATTACATTCGCGCCCGCGCGTCGAGTCATCCCTTCCTCCTTCGCGCTCATCGGCCGGCCGCGCGGCGACGCGCAAGCGGGTTGGCGATATAACGCACCGCGAAATCGGACAACGGCGAATAGGGCACCAGACACAGACTGGACAGCACCAGCGTGCCGAGCTTTTTCTTCGGTCCCCAGAACGGATTGGCGACGATCGTATGCAGATAGCTGCGCGAATCGCGCAGCATCCAGCGCCACCGCGAGAACAGTCGCGCGTGATAGACGTGCGAGCAGAACGTCGCCTTCTCGAGCGAAAAGTCGAGAAAAGTGGGCGCCAGCTGGATGTCGAGCCGGTCGCGCGCGATATTGCGCAAGATCGCCCAGCGCATGCTGAAAGCGCGCGGCGCTTTCGTCAGTTGCTCGGAGTTCGCGAACGACACCGTGTCGCCGCCCGCGTTATGCACGCGGTAGCCGCCGAGCGATTTGCGCACAGTCGCGATCGGGCCGGTCAGCGCTACTCCATAGATCGCGTAAAAGTCCGCGCCATAGCGATTGATGCCCTCTTCGGGCACGGGAAAGATCTGCTTGAGCGCGCTCACACGGTACGCGTTGCCCGACGCGGGCGGCGACGGATACAGCCAGCCCGCGCGCAGCAGCTTGCCGCAGTCCTGCGGCGGCTCGCTATTGGGCACCGAAGCACCCGTGCGTGCGCCTTCGCTGTCCATGACGTCGAGACGGAATTGCACCTTCGCCCATGCGCCCGATTCGAACAGCCGCATCACCTCGGACACCGCGCTCGGATACAGCACGTCGTCCGAATCGAGAAAAATGACATATTCGGTGTCGATCAGTTCGATCGCATGGTTATACGCGGACACCTGCCCGCCATTACTCTTGAATACCGCCTGCACGCGCTCGCCATAGCTTTCGATGATCGCGCGCGAACCGTCGGTCGAGCCGTCGTCGACGACCATCACTTTGGTCGCCGGATAATCCTGTGCGAGCGCGGAGTCGATCGCCGCGGCCAGATAGCGTTCGTAGTTGTAGTTACAGATCGCAATGGTGACGTTATTCATGATGCCTCGACGCTATCGGTCAGTTTCGATCCGCCGGTTCCCGGCGGGCATAAAACACACGATATATGGAGATGCGACGCGCTACGCTGCATTGCGCACCACCAGATAAGCCAGATGTTTCGGTGGGTTGTTGCGCGCGCCGTTGACACGGTCGGGGACTCGGAAACGCAGTTTCATCAGATCGTTATCCCAATCGATTGCCAGCTGGTTCGACGCGCTGGTCTCGCCGCTGAGCGCATCGACAAAAGCGGTCCTTACGGTGCCGGCGCGCAACGCTTGCAAGCCGCCGATGCGAATTTCCTGCCAGCCCGCATTCGCGCTGACCTGCAGCACCAGATCGCGGCCGGACAATAGCGCTTTCGCAGCAACGCCCGGGCCTGTCTGCACGGGGTTCGCGAAACTCGCGAGTTCGCCGCCGACGGTCTGACGCAGCACGACGAGGCTGCGGCCGGACACGTTGTAAGTTCGCGCCGGCGGCCCGCGATGGGTCAGACGGAAGGGTTCGAAACCGTCCCAGTGATAGATCATCGACACGTACTTGTTCGGATCGTCCCACTGTCTGTCGAGCGCCCACACCGCGAAATCGAAGAAATAGCGCGGCAGGTAATGCGGGTCCTTCATGTACTCGTCGCCGATCTCGGTCTGCCAGATACCGCGCGCCGGACCGTTCTTCACATACTGCTGATAAAGCGACTCCATGTCGGACACCGACAGATAATGCGTGTCGATGTAATCGACCCAGTCGAGCATCCGTTCCTTCGATGCCGGGCTGCGGTATTCGAGCCAGCGCTGAAAGTTGTCCAGACCGCCCTGGTCCGGCCAGCCGCCATACACGATGTAAGCGTGATACTTGCGGATGATGCGCGCGGCCGGCAGATGAATTTTTTCGACGTAGTCCTGCATTGCGCGCTCGTACGGCTTCGCGCGCTTCTCGTCCTTGTCGAAATGCGGTCCGTGCCAGAACGTCGCCTGCGGAAGTCCGCCAGACAGCTTGCCGGCCGCCTCGTTCCAGATCTGGAAATAGCGCAGGTTATACGGGGGCGCCGAGTACTTGCGAACCACCGCTTCGACGTATTGCTCCCACGGGCCGACATCGACCGGCGCCGAGTTGCCGTCGCCGGGCACGCTCGCATTCCATTCCGGCGTATAGCCGAGCAGCAGCAGCGAACCGATGCCGTTGCGCTCGTTGCGAATCAGTACCGACGGTAGATCGCTATCGAATGCGGAGCCGGTTTTGTCGATCCGCATGTTCTCGCCACGGCGGTCGGGTTGCCCCGGCCCCACCGAGCCGCGCCCCCAACTGATGCCCATCGCGCGCCACATCTCGAAGTCGGTAGGCGAGCCGGCCCAGCCGTTGGTTCCGATCAGATCGGTCATCATGCGAGCGCCGGCAGCGGCGCGCGGCGGCTGGGCGTTCTGCGCCAATGCATATGCGGGAGCGCTACGCGTCAGCGGCAACACGCCGCCTGCGGCGAGCGCGGCAAGCGCGCGCAATGCACGTCTTCGACCGGCACGGGTTTTCACGTGATTCATATTCGTGTCCGCCCATTGCTAGCTCGCCGACGCACGCGGCGCCAGGTTGGCCAGCCGGGTGCCGGTCTGACCGTGGAGAATGTCGAGAACCTTCTTCGCGGAGCGCTCCCAGCGATACTCGCGCGCATGCGCGAGGCCCGCGCTTCGATAGCGCTGGCGCAATTGCGGATCGCTCATCATCTGGGTGATTTTCGCGGCGATGTCGTCGGGCGAAGTGGCCTCGCAGTACATCGCGGCATCCCCGCACGCTTCCGGAATCGATGTGCGCGCCGACGCGATTACCGGACAGCCGCAGTACATCGCTTCGAGCGGCGGCAAACCGAACCCTTCGTACAGCGATGGAAACACGAGACAACCGGCATTCTCGTACAGCGACTTCAATTCGCCGTCCGATACGAATCCGGCCCACACGATCCGCCGCGAGCGCGCGGGCGGCTGCGCACCCTCACCGCTGAAAACGCGCGAGTTCTTGCCGCCGACGATCACGAATTTGACGTCGGCCAGATGGTCGAGCCGCTCGATCGCATCGAGCACGCCTTGCAGGTTCTTGCGCGGATCGAGACTGCCGACGATCACGCAATAAGCGTCCTTGTTCAATTCGAGGCGCTGAAGCACCGCGGGGTCCGCGACGATCCGGTCGAGATGGTCGGCGCCCGGCGTGACGACTTTCACGCGCGACTCATCGATCTTCAGATGATGACAGATACGCATCTTCGAGAACGTCGAGACGGTCAGCACCGTCGGCTGGGTACGCGGCAGCAACGAAAAGCACAGCCGGTACCAGAGCCGGAATTTTCTCGAGAAGCCATTGGGCACGTCGTACACGGCCATATCGTGCACCATCACGACCTGGCCGCGCTTGAACAACGGATTGGTATTGCACAGACTGAGCAGCGTAATGCCGCGCGCCGCGAGCGGCAGCGTGATCTGCTCCCACAGCGTGCCGCGCAGCCCCGGCACCCGCCGCTGCGGCTGCAGCAGCGCGCCCGGCGCGACCGCGTTCTGCGGCACCAACAGCTCCGGCTCGTCGCCGGGGTCGGAGTTCATCTGCATCGCCCGTGTCAGTTCATACGCAACGCGCTGAACCCCCGTGACAGACTGCGAAGTAAATTTTCCGTTGATTGCAAAGGCCATCTGCTGATTCTCCGTTTTACGCCGTCGCAAGCCGCTCAATTGCCCTTTCCTTCCTGTTTGTTGTGTTCAATTCCGAACCGCTCACGCGCCGTGCGGCGCCTGGCGCGTGGCGTCGTCCTCGCCGTAATCGCTGGCGTAATTGGTTTCGTAGTCGTAGTTTTTGGTGCTCCGGCGCAACGGAATGCCGTTGAACACCGCGCCCGCGATCCGGCCTTCCGCACGATCGACCTTCTTGACCGTGTCGGCGATTTCCTCTTCGCTCTGCATACCCGAGCGCAGCACCAGCAGCGACGAGCCCGCATCGCTCGCGATGATCGACGCATCGGTGACCGCGAGGAACGGCGGCGTGTCGATGATCACCAGATCGAACTGGGTCGACAGCCGCTCCAGCACTTCCTTGAAGCGCGGCTTCATCAAGAGTGCCGCCGGGTTCTCCGGGCGCACGCCGCACGACAGGAACGTCAAACCGTCAATACCGGTTGCGCGCAGCGCGCTGCGCAGCGGCATCCGCTCGGACAGCACTTCCGACAGACCGCCGCGATTGGCTTCATTGAATAGCGACGCCAGATGACCGCGCCGCATATCGGCATCGATCAGTACGACACGCGAGCCGACTTCCGCATGCAGGATCGCCAGATTCGCGGCGACGAAGCTTTTGCCGGCCGAAGGCGTCGGCCCGATGATCATCATGATGTTGTTGCGCGCCCGTGCGAGATCGCGCGTCATCGCGGTACGCACGCTGCGCAGCGCTTCCACCGAACTGTCGTGCGGGAAACGCGCGGCCAGAATCCGGTTGTTCTCGCCGGCATTGAACTGGATGTCGTGCGCGCCCTTCTGCATCAGCGGCCCGCCATGCGCGGCCGCCGCCGGAAGCGATTTGCGCAGGGTACTCGCCGTGTTGCGATCGAGCAGCGACTGCTGCTGGCTGAACAGGATTTCGCCGAACACCGGCACGCTCATCTGACGCTCGATAAAACGCGGATCCGTCACGCCGACCAACACGTGGCGACGCATGAACACCATTACGACACCGGACACCAGACCGAGGATCAGCCCGCCGCCCAGCACCAGCATCGGCTGCGGCATCACCGGACGATGCGGGGTCAGCGCCTGATCTAGAATATGCGCGCCGCCGGTCGTGCTCGCGCGCCGCACCTGCAATTGCTGAGCCTTCTGCACCATGCCGAGATAAACCGTTTCGGCGACCTTCTGCGCGCGCAGCAGGTCGACGCTCGCGCGCTCGGATGCGGGCATGCCGTTGAAATGCGTGTCGAACTTCGCTTTCGCGGCCTTCAGTTGCGACAGCTGCTGGTCGATGTTCTGCACCCAGCGGCTTTGCTCGGTATAGCGTTCGAGCATTTGCGTGCGCTGCAATTGCAGACTCGCGATCTGCTTGTCGAGATCGAGGCCGCCTTGCAGATACGCTTGCGCTTCGTTGGTAGGCTGCATCGATTGGGCATTCGCGCGGTAGTTCTTCAGCGCCTCTTCCGACTTGCGCAGATCGCCGAGCAGTCGCGGCAATTCGCCGTTGATGAACTCGAGAGTCTGGGTATCGTTCAACTGGCGGCTGGCAATCGCTGAATTCAGGTATTGCTGGCCCAATGCATTGGCGACGGCCGCGGCCTTATCCGGGTCCTTGTCGCGGTACTGGATTTGCAGCAGTCCCGAGTCCTTGACCTTGTCGCCGACTTTCACGGAGTTCTGAAAATTTTTCACCGCGTCCAGTTCATTCCAGCGAATCACTTCAAACTTGGTACCGGGACGCGCTGCGAGCTCTTTCACCAGCATCGACACGCCATTCTGTTTGACGGGCGTGCCCACCGTGCCGCTCACCAGCAATTCGCCGGACGGATTGAGCAATTCGAAAGCACCGTGCTCGCCGGCCACCAGCGTGAGCTTCTCTTCTTCGAGTTCGCGCGGCACGTCCAACGAGCCGATCTGTACGCGCTCGCCGCCCCACGCATAGGATTTCAGTCCCAGCCACGGCGCCGACGGATGACCCGGCGTCGAGAATTTTTCGGCGATCGGTCCCAGCACCGGAACCTGATGCGGCTTCACCGACACGTCGAAACGGAATTGATCGATGACCGGCTGCAGCACCGCGCGACTTTGCATCACCGCGGCTTCCGTGACCGGTGACGGCGCCGGTGGCGGCAGCGCTTCCTGGGTTTGCAACGCAAGTCCAAGCGCATTGGGTTCGGGCGGATCGACGCGCACGACCACGTCACTGGAATAGATCGGCGTAGCGATCAACAGATAGGCGACGGCCAGCGTGAGCACGACGACCGTCGTTACGACGATCTCCCACACGTGGTCGCGCATCAATGTGAGCATCCCACTGGCTGTGAGTTGCCTGCGCTCGCTGTCGACAGCGGGATAGAGCGAATTTTGCGGGTAGTAATCCACCGGTCTGATCCTTGCAGGTTAATAGGCAAAGCAATCGACGATCGCTTTACGTCGCCACAACGTCATGAGCACCGCCGCCCCAGAAACGAGCTGAATCGGCGGGTAGCACGGCGAAGCGACGTGCTGGGTCGGGTTAGGTCGGGGAACCGGGTTCGGGACCTCTCGAACGCCGGCAGGCAGCGCGCCTATGGCTATCCACCACGGCGCGGCCGAACGCGCTCCTCGCGAACTCGTAGACACACAGGTCCATAGCCCCATTCGCGAGAGGCACTTTTTCTTTGGATGTTGCGCTGAAGCATAGGTGGGGAAAGCGCCGGACTTTCGCCGGGGGCGCAAAGTCGGGTGCTATTGGCCGATTTTGTGGAGCAATTTACGGCGCGAGAAGTTGACAGAAAGCGTTGTTGCGATGTGCAATTGGTGTAACAGAGTTATACGGTGAAACCCGTACAACGCGCCAGAACCGCAGCGCCGTTTTCTGTTCCGAAGAATTGCGCGCGATTCACCTCAATCGGCCGCAATCCATTGCCAGATGGCGCATTCGGCACGATTTTCGCAGCGTTTTCGGCCTGGGCGGCCTAAAGCAGGCAAAAGAAAATCTTCCCTGCAGTGTTAAGTAATAGAACCATTTTAAAGAAATCGCAAGTAAGAATTTCTGCGCCCCAGTCGATTACGCCAAAACACCCCGCGAGCCGGCCAGACTCGTCTGTCACTCTTCGATGCGCTAATCTCAAGCGTAGATCTTCCCGTCTGGAGAGCCTCGCGTGATGAAGCACATTGGTCTATTCGTCTTTCAAGACTGCTCGATGGCAAGTACCGGAGCGATCGGCGACGCCTTTCGCCTTGCCAACGAATTCAAAAAGGCGGGCGGCGAAGAGCCGCCCTACAAGTTCACCGTCGTGTCCGACGGCGGCGGTCTCGTCACGAGTTCGTCCGGTATTTCAATCTGGACACAAGGGCTCGAACGCTACTGTCTCGCCGATTTCCATGCGTTCTTCGTCGCCTGTCGCGACGTGAGCGAAGTGGCGGAATCAAACGATCGCTTCCTGTCATGGATCTCTTTACAGGGATCGATCGCTTCGTTCGGCATGCAGCAAGGAGCGAACCTCGCGGTGATCTGCAACGATCCGCTGCAATCGACGGTACCGATATTTCTGTTCGATGACAGCGGCGACGCCGCGCGCTCGCAAAGCAGCGTCACGCCAACCGATCTCGCGCTTGCGCAGATCGAGCGCGACATGAATACCGACACCGCCCGCAAGATCGGCCGCATTCTGCAGGCGGGCTACGTGGAGAAGAGCCGCGCCGAATACGACGATGCGAATATCACCACGACCACCGAAAAGATTCGCGAGTCGGCCCGCTGGATCAAGGAGAACTACAGCAAGCCGATTTCCGTCGCGCAGGCGGCTGAGTCGGTCGCCATGAGCAAGCGCAATTTCCAGCGCCGCTTCAAGTGTGAATTCGGCATGACACCCCTCGAATATTTGTTGCGTACCCGTTTCGAAATCGTCTGCTCGATGCTGAAGAATACGGATCTGCCTGTCGACAAGATCGCGCGCCGCTGCGGGATGGGTGACGGCAACCGGCTCGGCCGTCTGTTCAAGGAGCGCTACGGCATGGCGCCCACCCAATTCCGCGCGCAGCAGCATGTGGAATCCGAAGAACGCTGGCTCAAGCCGGAACAGAGCTGGAGCGCCGCGGCCGAGAGGTTGCGGCAGATCCCCGCTACCGTCTGACCTCAATCTTTGTCTTTCCGGGTGCGATAACTCGTTGCAATGTTTTGTAGCGAGAGAATCGCCTCGTCCACCCGAAGGGAAATAACAATATGACAATCCTTAAATCCGCTGAGCTCGACGAGGAGGTTTCGGCAGTCGGACCGAAACCCAATGCTTTCGGACAAATCGACGGCCGCGCGGGTGCCGCCGTTCTCGCGCAGACGCCTCCCGCGCAAGCCGGGCATGCCCATGGAGCGGCGTCTCAACCGCCGTCGCGAGCGAAAAAACTGAAGGAAGTCGCCAAGACATTCCTGCCGGACGCGTTATTCGTCAGTCTGTTGCATCACAAGTGCATTGGCCGTTACCCGAATCTGTTGAATCCAACCACCTTCAACGAAAAGATTCTCCAGCGCAATCTGCACCCCGATCCACGCTACATTCCGCTGACGGATAAGCTGGCGGTTCGGGAATATATTGCCGGCAAGATCGGCGAGCAGCATTTAATACCGCTCATTAGCGCACCGGAAGAGTTCACGCCCGAAGTGTTCGAGGCGTTGCCCGAAGCTTTCGTGATGAAGGCCAATCATGGCAGTACTTTTGTCGAAATCGTCAGAAACAAGGCGGACACTTCATTCGAGAAGCTGAAAGCATTGGCCGATAAGTGGCTGACCACCGAGTTCTACTACGTCGCGCGCGAACGCCATTACCGGACGATCGAGCCGCGCCTGTTCTTCGAGCAGTTGCTGCTCGACCGGCGCGGCCAGATTCCTGCGGACTTCAAGTTGCATTGTTTCAACGGTCGTCCCGGCCAGCGGCCGATCATGTACCTGCTGGTGATTTCCGATCGCTTCGGCGATGCGACGCATGGCGACGTGTTCGACGTCGACTGGAATCGCCTCGATATCCAGATCGGCCCATACACGCGCAGTCCGGTGCCCCCGCCTCGCCCCGCGCATTTGCAGCAGATACTGGATGTGGCCGCGCGGCTGGTCGAAGACTTCGACTACGTGCGTGTCGATCTGTACGCGCCGGACGACAAGGTCTATTTCGGCGAATTGACCTTCACGCCCGGCGCGGGCGTGCTGCCGTTCAAACCGGACAGCATCGATTACGAGTGGGGCAAACTGCTCGCCTGAACGTTTGCAGTCTGCGGCGCGTGTGCACTGGCGTGCATGCGCGGGCAGTGCAGCGTGATCATTCGTATTGCTTTGAACCGGCCATCAGTTCGCGCCTGCCGATCAGTTCGTCAAGCGCCTCGAAATCGGGCATGCGATCGCGCCACGGAACGGCCCAGGCGACAATCCGCTGACGGCTGTCAGGCCGGCGTCATCCCATTGGCCAGCTTCGCGCCGGCGGCCTGCGCCGAAACCAGAAAGTCCAGCAATGCCCGCGCGGCGTCGCGCTGGCGCGCGGCCGTGCAAATCGCGGCGGTGAACACGGTTGTGGCTTGCACATCGGGCGGCAATTCGCCGAGTACGGCAATACCCGGCACGTGAATCAATTCGCTCAATTGCTGAAATCCCAACGCAACTTCGCCACGCGCGACGAGCTGACCGACCGGCACACCCGGCGGCGCCTTCACGAGCCGCGGCGCAATCCGTTCGGCCACGCCCCAGCGCTCGAACAGCTTCAGCAGATGCGCGCCGCTCGGCCCGGTCGAATAACCGACGCTGCGCGCGCCGAGCACCGCGTCGCGCAGCGCCGCTTCGCTGCCGATGTCCGGGCGCGCGCTGCCGGCCGTCACCGCGACCGCGATGCCCGAACGCGCGACACCGACCCGGCTGGCCGGCTCGACTCGGCCGGACACCACCAGCCGTTCGATCGCATCCGCGGCGAGCACGACGATGTCGAACACTTCGTCATCCTCGACGCGGCGCGCCGCATCGACGCCGCCGACCGATTCGATTGCCACTGCCCGCCCGCTGCGCCGCTCGTATTCGGCGGCGAGTTTTAGCAGCACCTGGCGGGTCGCCATCGACGAAATGCCGGTGATCGGCAGCGCCACATGCTGCCCATTCGTCAGCGCGACCACGGCCGTCAGTCCTTGTAACGCAGGCCGGCCTGCTCGAGCGTGCCGCGCATGTCGTACATGTCGAGACCGAGCACGCCGGACGCGAGCTTCGCGCGCTTGTCCGCTTCGTTGGCTTCGCGCGCAGCGGCTTTTTCGAGCACCGCCGGCGCCGCTGCGGACGGCACCACGACCACGCCGTCGTCGTCCGCGACGACCACGTCGCCCGGCGTGACCAGCGCGCCCGCGCACACCACCGGAATGTTCACCGAGCCCAGCGTCGCCTTGACCGTGCCCTTCGCGGAAATTGCCTTGCTCCACACCGGGAAATTCATCTCGGTCAGCACGCTGACGTCGCGCACGCCGGCGTCGATGATCAGCGCGTGCGCGCCGCGCGCCTTGAAACTGGTGGCAAGCAGATCGCCGAAATAGCCATCGGTGCAATCCGCGGTGACGCCCGCGATGACCACGTCGCCTGGGCGAATCTGTTCGGCCGCGACGTGTAGCATCCAGTTGTCGCCCGGCTGCAGCAGCACGGTGACCGCGGTGCCGCTCGCGCGCGCGCCGACGTAGATCGGCCTCATATACGGCTTCAGCAGACCGGTGCGTCCCATCGCTTCGTGAACGGTGGCCGCACCGAGCGCGCCGAGTCTGGCGGCCACGTCGGCATCCGCGCGCTGGATGTTGCGATAAACGACTCCGAGTTCATACATGATTACAGCCCCTTCGCTTTGAGCATTGCATCGAGACGCGGATAGACGCGCCGCGCGTTGCCTTCATAAATCTTCTGACGATCTTGCGCAGCCACGTGCGCCGCTTCGACGTAGCGTTTCGTGTCGTCGAAATAGTGGCCGGTTTCCGGATCGATCCCGCGCACCGCGCCGATCATTTCGCTCGCGAACAGGATGTTGTCGACTGGAATCACCTTTGTCAGCAGATCGATGCCCGGCTGATGATAGACGCAGGTATCGAAGAACACGTTGTTCAGCAGATGGTCTTTCAGCAGCGGCTTTTTCAGCTCCTGCGCGAGTCCGCGGAAACGGCCCCAGTGATACGGCACCGCGCCGCCGCCGTGCGGAATGACGAAACGCAGCGTCGGAAAATCGCGGAACAGGTCCGAGGTCAGGCATTGCATGAACGCGGTCGTATCGGCATTCAGATAATGCGAGCCGGTGGTATGGAAGCACGCATTGCAACTGGTGCTCACGTGAATCATCGCCGGAATGTCGTACTCGACCATCTTCTCGTAGATCGGGTACCACGAGCGATCGGACAGCGGCGGACTGGTCCAGTGACCGCCGGACGGATCGGGATTCAGATTGATCGCGACATTGCCGTATTGCTCGACGCATCTGACGAGTTCGGCAATGCAGGTGGACGGATCGACACCCGGACTTTGCGGCAGCATCGCGGCCGGCACGAAATGATCGGGAAACAGCTGCTTCACGCGATAGCACAGTTCGTTGCAGATCGCCGCCCACGTGCTCGAGATTTCGAAGTCGCCGATGTGATGCGCCATGAAGCTCGCGCGCGGGCTGAAGATCGTCAGATCGAGGCCGCGTTCGCGCATCAGCTTCAGCTGGTTGCTTTCGATCGACTCGCGCAGCTCGTCGTCGCTGATCCGCAACTCCGAGACCTTCGGCATTTCCGACGGACTTCCGATGCCCGCGATCTGGCGGTTGCGCCACGTCTCCAGCGCTTTTGGCGCGGTCGTGTAGTGGCCGTGAATGTCGATGATCACCGTGATTCCTCAATTAATGATTTGCTCTAACGGCGCGCGCGGGTTGCGCGCACGCCGCGTTTCCTATGCGGGTTCCTTTTGCTCGTGCATCAGTGCGCGGTGCCCGGCTGTGCGGCCAACACCACGTTGCTCACGCGCTGACTCACGAGGATCGCGATGGCGGCGAGCGTGGCCGGAATCGCGAGCATCGCCAGAATCGCGCCGAACTGCCAACCCAGACCGAGCAGCGCGCCGCCGATCGCCGAGCCGAAAATACTGCCGAAGCGGCCCATGCCGAGCATCCAGCTGACGCCAGTGGCCCGCGCGACGGTCGGATAACGGCCCGGCGCATACGCATTGAGACCGGTCTGCGCGCCGCTCATGCAAAAGCCCGCGGCGAATACCAGCAGCGCAAGCGAAGACGACAGCGCGCCGATATAGCCGAGTGCGAGCACGCATAACGCGCCGCCGACATACGCGGCGCTGATTACCGGCGCCGGACGCGCCTTGTCCATCACCCAGCCAACCAGCACCGCGCCGATCGTGCCGCCGATCTGGAACATCGCGGTGACGTTCGCCGCGGTCGTAACCGTCAGACCCGCATCCTTCATCAGCGTCGGCAGCCAGCCGGTCAGCAGGTAGATCACCAGCAGACCCATGAAATACGTGACCCACAGCGCGATCGTCATCGTGCTGTAGCCGTGCGAGAACAGCACGCCGATCGGCTTACGGGTCGGCAGCGGCGGTTCGTTCGATACGAATACTTCGTCGCCGTTGAAACGCGCGCCGCACACGCGGCCGAGCACCGCGCCGATGCGTTGCGAAGTTGCGCCCCGCACCGCCAGCAGACGGGCCGATTCAGGCAGCAGCCAGATCTGGAACGGAATCAGCACGAGCGGCAACGCGCCGCCGAAGATCAGCACCGAGCGCCAGCCCTGCATCGGGATCAGCCAGCCGGCCACGAAGCCGATCAATGCCGAGCCGAGATTGAAGCCGGTAAACATCACCGTGATCAGCAATGCGCGCTTGCGCTGCGGCGCGTACTCGGACAGCAGCGTGGTCGAATTCGGCATCGCGGCGCCGAGACCGATACCGGTCAGCAGACGCAGCACGGCCATTTGCAGCGGCGATTGGGTGAATGCGGTCGCGATCGTGAACACGCCGAACAGAAACACCGAAGTAATCAGCACCCATTTGCGGCCGATGCGGTCCGATGCCGGACCCGCGGTCAATGCACCGATCACCAGACCGATCGGCGCCGCGCTCATCACGAGGCCGAACGCGGGACGCGAAATCGCCCAGTCGTGAATGATCGACGGCGCGACGAAACCCATGATCGCGACATCCATCCCGTCGGCGGTCACAACCAGAAAGCACAGCGCCACCAGCAACCATTGGTACGCCGAAATAGGCCGTTCGTCGATGAACGCCTTGATATCAATTGTTTTACCGCTCGTGGTTCCACTCATTTGAATCTCCTGCCTCCATCACTGGTCTTATCGCGCGCTCGAAGCGCATCACTTCGCACTACGTTCGTACTGCGTCGCCTCCGTAACCGCCGTGACGACGGTCGCTTAGTTGCCTTATTCAAGTAACTGGCGTGAAGGTACGTTTGCCGATTCGTCAGCCAAAGCGCGGGTTAACCATAGGGCTGTTGCGAGTATCCGCATTTCTGCGATTGCGCATAGCGTCCCCGCGCACTGACCGGAATGCGACAATGCCCATCTGACAGGCGTGGCCGCCCATCCATAAGGGCCCGATTGCGGTCATTCCGACTACTCGTTCGCACACCCTTCAATAAATAAAACTGATGACGCGCGAACGAAGTCGCATAGAAGTCGCAAGAACAGCCGCGCGGGTGACGCGGGAATAGAAAAAGCGGAAGGACCGGGACAACGGTCATTCCGCCTGGGAGAAGAACCGGCCAATGAAGGCCGGCTATTCGATCGGGTTCAGCCGCCGGTTAGCGCTTACGGCGCGGCCACGCCACGCCTGGTCGGCGTGTAGGTCGTGTAGAAGCTCGAGCCGGCCCACGTGCGCGACGCCGCGCTGTACAGCGGCGAGCCCTGCGTGTAATTCGCGCCGTCGTGCCAGTCGCCCGAACCAGTGTACTTCGCGACCGCCGGGTACGGATAGACCGGACGCGATGCCGTCACGTTGTTCGACGCGTCGGTTTGATAGGTCATCACCGAATTGGGTATCTTCGCCTGCTCGACCCAGTTCGTGACCGACGTCACGAGGTCGATGTTCGGGAAGCCCTCGCCGCCGCCGCAATGCGCGACGCCCGGCACCAGATACAGACGCGCGAACTGATCGACATTCGAATTGCCCATCGTCTTCTGCATTGCTTCGTAGTACTGGATCGTAAACAGCGGCGAGATGTGCTGGTCGGCCCAGCCGTGCCACAGGATCAGCTTGCCGCCGGCCGCCTGGAACGCGGACAGGTCAGGGCTCGTCGCATCGATGAACGGATGGTTCGCCTTCAGGTACGTCGGGTAGAAGCTCGCGTCGGTATAGCCGAAGGTGTCGATGGTCGGCATCGTCGGCGAACCGGTGAAGATCAGGTTGTAGGCGCCGGTCACGATCGAATAGCTGAACAGCTTCGTGACGGGCACCGGTGCGCCGGTCGAGTTCGTCGTCGGCACTTCGACGCCAACCCAGTTTGCTTCCGAACCGTATTGCGGCGAGCCGGCCAACATGTACTCGCCGGTCGTCGCATCGGTCGGGCCGCTATAAATTGCCTTCGCGGTCGTCACCTCGGCGGCGGTCAGACAGCTGCTCGTGTCGGTTGCATTGTTTGCACACTGGATCGTGGCCGGATCGAAATGGCAGGTACGCGGATCGGCGAGCAGACCATCGGCCGCGCCGCTGCCACCGCCGCAAGCTGCCGCGACCGCCTTGTGCAGCAGCGTGGCTTTATCGGCGTACAGGATCGCATTGCCCGCGCTGGTGCCGGTCGTGCTTTGCGACTTCACGCTCCAGCCGTGATACAGCGAGTTCTGGATCTGGAAGTGCGCGGCCGGTGCGCCGGCGACGATACCATTGTAGTCGGTCGGGTAACGTTGCGCGGCCATCAGCGCTTCGCGACCGCCGTCCGAGCAGCCGATGAAGTACGCGTACTTCTGCTGCTGTCCGTAGTAGGCCTTGATCAGCTTCTTCGCGGTGAGCGTCGTGATGTGCTGGCCGCGATACGCGAAGTCGGCCTGCTTCTGCGGGTCCGAACTCCACGTCTGATCGGAGCCGGTGTGGCCCATGTCGGTCGCCGCCGTCACGAAACCGCCCTTCTGCACCAGCGGGCATTGATACGTGAAGCTGAACGAGCTTTGCTGGGTCGGATCGCTCAGATTGCCGCACAGGCCGCCGCAACCGAGTTCCGCGAAACGCTGCGTCCACGTGCTGACCGGCAGCGCGACTTCGAACGTATTCGACGGCGCGAGCGTGCCCTTCACGGTGCAGAACGCGACGGTGGCGCCATTGATCGTCGCGTTGGTGACCGTTGCGGAGTTGATCTTGCTGCCCGCGCCGCCGATATCGGTGATATCGACCGAAGCGAGCTTCGAGCAATCGACGACCGGTTGCACGACCGACAGCGTCGGATAGTTAAGAGTGCCGCCACCGCCACCACCACCGCATGCTGCGACGATCGCAGCGCTCGCGCACACGCCCACCAGCGTCAACAGCGAAACTGTACGGGTCCGGATGCTTGATAGCAGTTTCCGGGAAATCAAGGTTCTCATGCGCGATCTCCTCTGTGCGTTGTTCCAGGCTGTGTAACAGCCTTGTTTTTCACCTTCATGGATTTACCTCTCCTCTTTGATATTTCGGCTTCGAGAAACGTCGTGGATCTCTTGATGGCGGCCATGCGGTTCGCTGTTGCGCGACGGCACCTCTCGTTTTGACGCGACGTTACTGACTCGGTGAACGACGTGAAATCGCGGGTTAACCACAGGGAGCCGCGCTCGAAACCCGTGTGCGATGCCCGCGTGCATCTCGCAACTGCATTCGGCGCTGCGCACCACGCTTTCCCACAAGGACTTACGCGCGGCGGCCACAATCGGTACCGGCGCGGCGCGCAATCGCATACCGCCGCGAGCGATAAACTTTTTAGATATGAAAAGTAAGAAAATGGAATGCACTGCGCGGCGCTTATCGCGCCGGCCATTCCGGCAGCGTATCGGCGTGTCGACCACACACAGCGCGAAGTTGTGGCGTCTACCCAACGCCACGCGAAATCACATTGCGAAGTGATGCACGGGGCTCTCTCTTTTATTTATCGCGACGCGGGTTGGAGAACTTCGATTCTTACAGAGTTGCCGTTTAGCTTTTACGAAAAACAAACATCATCAAAACGTGACATAAAAATAAAACATTGTTTTTTCAACGCATTACAACGCATTCTCCGCAATCTCGCGGCGTGCCGCCGGATTTGTTAATGCGCGTAAACCCCACATGTTCGTCACTGCGTTCGCACATGCGATTGCCTATTTCGCATGGGCCGCACCACTTCCTCACGAACATCCCGCTCGACTATATTGAGCCCCGTTCTGCAACCGGCCGGCTTTTTCCTGGCGATGGCCACGGTTACGCATGACCCGCGACCGGCGTGTCCATCCCACATCGCCTCACTTCGCAGGACTAAATACAAAAGGAGATCATTACGATGAAGAAGACGCAAATCGCCCTCGCCATTCTCGCGAGTACCTTGATGGCAAGCGCGGCACATGCGCAAAGCAGCGTCACGCTGTTCGGCCTGATCGACACGGGCATCACCTATGTGAGCAACCAGTCGGGCAAGAGCAACGTGAAGATGGACGACGGCGTCAACGGGCCGAACCTGTGGGGCATGAGAGGCGTCGAAGATCTGGGCGGCGGCACCAAGGCCATCTTCGAACTGGTCAATCAGTTTCAGGTGAACAACGGCTCGTTCATGCCGAATGCAAGCCTGTTCAGTCGCACCGCGCTCGTCGGTCTCACCAACGAACGCGCCGGCAAGATCACACTCGGCAACCAGTACGACTTCATGACGGACGCGCTCTATTTCGCCGGCAACGACCCCGCCGAAATCTCGGGCCACTTCTATGCGTTCCGCGCGGGTCCGTTCAAGAAGCTCGCGCTGCCGAGCAATGCGACCGGCGCATTCGATTGGGACCGCATGGCCGGAGAACGGATCTCCAACTCGGTCAAATACGTGACGCCGGTATTCAATGGCTTCAGCGCTGGAGCGATGTACGGCTTCGGCAACGTGGCGGGTTCTATCGGCGCCGGCAACTCGACCAGCTTCGCGCTCAATTACGCGGCGAATTCGTTCGGCGCGAACGCCGCCTACACGAACATCAAGTACTACACCGCCGGTTCGCCGCAGGTCAGCGTGCGCAACTGGGGCGTCGGCGCGCATTACAAGTTCGGCGGGTGGTTCACCAATGCGCTATTCACGACCGTGCACAACTCCGCCAACGGTGCTTCGGTTTACGAAGGTTCGGTCGGCGCGCAGTACCGCATCACGCCCGCATTGGCAGCCGGTGCATCGTATATGTATATGAAGGGCAATTCGGTCGTCGACAACAATCACGCGCACCAGGCTGCGGCGATCCTCGACTACTCGCTGTCCAAGCGCACCGACGTCTATGTGCTCGGCGTATATCAACGCGCAAGCTCGGGCGCGCTCGCGCAGCTCAATGGGATGAACAGCGCGGACGGCACATCGAGCGGTCAGACCCAGGCGGTCGCGCGCGTTGGCTTGCATACGCGGTTCTGATCCGCGCATCGGCGCGAATCATCGCAGTACGCCGCGTGCCTCGCGCGCGGAACAACGCATGGCCTGAAGGGCGAGCCCGCTCCTCGGGCCATTTTCTTTCTGGATCGCCACCATCCATTCATCTGCTGATTCGAGCCCCCGCTGGCGCCCTCGGCCAGGGAAATCACCAAGCGCCTCCTTCACAACTTTGCATACAATGTATTGACCAATTCGCCGCTCCGCACCGTATATACCGTGAAAGACAACCTTTTGCATACAATGCAGGCTCCGCCGGCCCGTTCGCCGGACGATGTCTATCTCGCGATCAAGCAGTCGCTCGCCGAGAACCGTTATGGCGCCGGCCAGTATCTCCGCGAAGAGCAACTGGCGAAAAGCCTCGGGGTCAGCCGCACGCCGGTGCGCGAAGCACTGCGCCGGCTCGGCGCCGAGGGCTGGGTCGAGATCCGGCCGAACTATGGCGTGCGGGTCAAGGCGTGGTCGCTGCAGGACGCGCGCGAGATTTTCGAGGCGCGCCTGCTGATCGAGCCGTTTCTCGCCGGGCGCGCCGCGTTGAAGATCGGCAGCGCCGACATCGAGCGGCTCGGCGCGCTCGCCGCGCAGATGTCGGCGATCACGCTGCAGTCGTCCACCGCCGAGACCACCGAAGCCTGGTTCACCGCCAACGGCGAATTTCATTCGATCATCACGGCCGCCGCCGGCAACGCGCGGCTCGACCGCTCGTTGAAGTCGATGAAGGAAACCCCGTTGATCAAGTGGACGTTCGATTCCTATAACGACGAACACCGCGCGAGCAGCGCCCGCCAGCATATCGAAATCGTGCAGGCGCTCGCCAATCGCAATGCCGCGTGGGCCGAAGCAATTACCCGCTGCCATATCCTCGCCGCCGAAAAGGCGGTGCTCGACCGCTATCAACGCGAACACCCGGAACCGTAGCGCGCGCCCTGCCGCACGCCACGCTTTCAGCCATTACCGCAAAAACCGTCGTAGAACCCAACGTAGAACACATCGCAGAATCTTTCGTAGAACTCATCGCAGCACACATCGAAGCACCACGAACTAGCCGTCCCATGACGACGCAGGAGACGTGAAATGCCGAGCACCGTGAACGCTGGTCCACGACTGGACAGACTACCCATCTCCGGTTTTCACCGGCGCATCCTCTGGCTGATCGGCGGGGGCATGTTCCTCGATTCGTTCGATATCTATCTGGCCGGCGGCGTGCTCGGCGCGCTCGCGAAGACCGGCTGGTCGACGATGCAGCTAAACGCGGCGTTCCTGTCGACGACTTTCGTCGGCATGCTGTTGGGCGCGTTCACCGCGGGTCTACTCGGCGATGCGAAAGGTCGCAAGTTCACCTATCAGTTCAATCTGGCGATCTTCGGCCTCGCGTCGGTGGCCGGTGCACTCGCGCCGAACATGACGTGGCTGATCGTCTGCCGCTTTTTCATGGGCCTTGGGCTGGGCGCGGAAATCGTCGTCGGTTATGGCTCGGTCGGCGAATTCATTCCGCCCGCGGTGCGCGGCAAGTGGTCCGCGTATCTGTCGCTGATCACGAACTCGGCGCTGTTCTTCTCGACCTTTCTCGGCTATCTGATCATTCCGACGATCGGCTGGCGCGCGATGTTCGCGATCGTCGGCATCGGCGCGCTGATCATGTGGGTGATCCGCAAGAAGATGCCCGAATCGCCGCGCTGGCTCGAATCGAAAGGACGCTACGCCGAAGCGGATGCGATCCTGCGCGCGGCCGAAGCCGAATCGGCTAAAGCTCAGCCGTTGCCGCCGTTCGCGCCGGCGCCCGAGTCGGCGGCGGCAGTCCGCGCGACCACGCTGCTCGACCTGTTCAAAGGCTCGCAAATTCGCCGCATGCTGCTCGCGATCACGGTGCAGATCGGCGTGAACGTGGTGATCTACGGCTTCATCGTGTGGGTGCCGACCTTCCTGATGAAGCAGGGCTTCGGGATGGCATCGTCGCTCGGTTATACGACGCTGATGTCGCTCGGCGGACCCGCAGGCGCATTTGCCGGCGTGCTGATCGCCGACAGGATCGGCCGCAAGAACGGACTGATCGCGGTCGCTGTGCTCGCCGCGGTGGTCGGCTGGCTGTACGGACATTCGACCAGCGTCGCGATGGCCACGGCGCTCGGCTTCCTGCTGTTCACGCTGACCTATCTGATGGTCGCGCTCGGCATCGCCACCTATATCCCCGAGCTGTTCGCCACCGAAAACCGCATGCGCGCGAACGGCATTGCCGGTTGCGCGGGACGCATCGCCGGCATTCTCGCGCCGCAACTGGTGGTCGTCATGTATGCGACCGGCGGCGTGCGCGACGTGCTGTCGGTGATCGTCGGCGTACTCGCCGTGATGGCCGCGGTGCTCGCGATCTTCGGCATCGAAACCAATCAACGCTCGCTCGAAGCGATCGCGCCGCCCCAGACGCTCGATCCCGCTGCCGAGCTCGCCCGCGCGGGCGTCGCGCCGGAGTCGCGTCATTGAAACTTCATTTAAAACCTCATTGAAGCCGACTTGTCTCGAGCCGTCTTCTCCATTCAACCGGATTCATCGACATCAAACGGAACCCGCATGAACGCACAGAACAAACGTCAGCAACTGAAGGCCCGTCTCGCGCAAAAGGAAATCGTCACCGCGCCCGGCATCTTCGATCTGATCTCCGCGAAGATGGCCGATTCGATGAACTTCGAATGTCTGTATATGACCGGCTTCGGCACGGTCGCGTCGTATCTCGGCCTGCCCGATGCGGGACTCGCCACTTACACCGACATGGTCGACCGGGTCGGCGCATTCTGTGGCGCAACCGCTACGCCGATGATCTGCGACGGCGACACCGGCTACGGCGGCCTGCTGAACGTCGCGCACACGGTGCGCGGTTATGAACGCGCGGGCGCGGCCGGCATTCAGCTCGAAGACCAGGAGTTTCCGAAGAAATGCGGGCACACGCCGGGCCGCAAGGTGATCGCGCTCGACGACATGGTGAAGAAAATCAAGGTCGCGGCCGAAACGCGCGACGACCCGAACTTCCAGATCGTCGCCCGCACCGACGCGCGCACTTCGCTGGGACTCGATGAAGCATTGCGGCGCGGCGAAGCGTTCGCGAAAGCCGGCGCCGACGTGCTGTTCATCGAATCGCCGGAGACCGTCGAGGAACTGGAAACGATCGCACGCACGTTCGATACGCCGCTGCTCGTCAATATCGTCGAAGGCGGCCGCACGCCGCAACTGACGCCGGCCGAACTGCAGAAACTCGGCTTTTCGCTCGCGATTTATCCGGCCTCGGGGTTTCTGGCGGTCGCCAGGGCATTGCAGCAGATCTACGGCGAAATCCACGCGCAGCGCGGCACCGCGGGCGCTGAGCAAGCCATGTACCCGTTCGCCGAAATGTGCAAGCTGATGGGCTTCCCCGCAGTGTGGCAGTTCGACCGTGAGCATGCCGAATGAACCGGCGCTAACAAAATTTCACGTTATTCCCCCCACCGGATCGCGTAGCATAGCGGAGCACTTTGCTGCGAGCGCGTGCGCTCGCATTCAACCTATCTGCGGAGGATCTGAAGATGAGTATTTTCGGCGACATCGTTCACAAGCTGTTCGGCAAAGCCAAGCCGGACCAACCTGCCCCCGCTGCTGAACCGACTCCCGACCCGGCCGCCGCGCAAGCCGCCGCACCGGCAGCCGCGCCGCTCGCCGACGTCGACGTCGCCGCGGTGATGGATCAGCTCGTCAGCGAAAGCGGTCAGACGCTGAACTGGCGCACGTCGATCGTCGACACGATGAAGGCGCTCGGCGTGGACAGCAGCCTCGAGCATCGCAAGCAGCTCGCACAGGAATTGAAGTACAGCGGGGATATGAACGACTCGGCCAGCATGAACATCTGGCTGCACAAGCAGGTGATGCAGGCACTCGCGGCAAACGGCGGCAAGCTGCCGCCGGATCTGGCCAGCTAGGTTCGCTAGCCGGGCCGGCTAACTACTCTGATTACTTCGGTTACTCCGATTAATTAGCTAGCCTGGCAAAGCCGCGTGCGGCGAAGCAATTCGCCACTCCCGCGCGGTTGTCCGCGGCAAAGGCGGCGCAACCGCAGATACGGCCGCTGGCAGTCGTTACTCACTTGCATGTTCATGCGAGAAACGATTGCCAGCGGCCGTGCGTTTACCGACGCCCCGCGTGATTAACGAGGGCGACGAAGGCGACAGTCGAACTGATTGCAGCGACAGACACCCGGCTATTGCGCCGCGGTGAGCTTGAGTCCCGGCCTCAATGGCTGAGGCGCTTCCTGTGGACCTTTGCGCTCGTCCGAGACCTGTTCGATACCTTTTCTTGTGACTTCTTCGAGAAAGGTCAGGCGGGCCCGATAGTAGTCGGCGCGTAGCTGGGCGTCGAGCACCAGCTGTTCGGCCTGAAACAGTTCCATGCGCAAATTGTTCAGCGCGCGCTCGGCCTGTTTCTCGGGAGTAGGAGCATGTTGTGAAGCCCAGTTAGCCAGCCACCTCATCATGGTGAAGCCCTCCTTGAGTTCGATGCTCAACGAGCAGACAGGCTATCAAATTCCGCCACGCGCGTGTGTTAATTCGTTTCAGCCGTTGCTTATTGTGCAAGTCATGGTGGGGCAACGCACAATCGCGTGTTAGCGGCGCAACAACCGCGCCGCCGTCGAGCCGCCTTGCCCGGCGCACCGTCTGCACGTCAACCCGCCGGAAGAGAAACGAGAAAAAAGCCCGCGAAGGCGGGCGAATTCCACTCTCGGTCGATAGTGTCATCACGATGACACGCGCAAAGCTTAGCGTTCCTACCGGGCCGGCGTCGGTGGGCTGACGATCAGTTCTGCGCGATTGAACCCGTGCGACGCAAACGAATGACACAGTCGGCGACGTTGGCCAGCGCTGAGTTCATCCCTTAGCGAGATGCAATGCGCCGACGTTGTTCGCAATCGCCCGCGAAAATTGCGCGACCTGGCGGCCCTGCTCGATCAGATCCATCGCCAGCCGGAACGTCACCACGTCCGTCTTGTCCGTCAATCGCAACTTGGCCAGCACGACCTGGCGGGCGGTGGCCGCCAGCTTGTCGATGCTGGCCTTCGCGTCGACCACCTTCGCGACTTCTTCAGGATCCGGTTGCTCGATCGTGCGGATCGCCTGCTCGAGGTTGCGCAGCACCGCGTCGGTGAACGCGGTGGTCGCCGGTTCGCGCAGGCGCAGCAGATCGACCGGCTGGTTCATCCGCTGCTGGCCGACCGACATCAGCGTAACGCCGACAATGCCGCTGATGCTTTCCAGGTTGCTCGCCACCTGGGTATAGCCGACCATCTGCTGCCCCTCCTCCTCCGAGTGCGGAACCTGCGAGAGCTGGCCGATGTAGTGGAAGATTTCGAACGCGAGCCGGTCGGTTTCCTTGTCCTGATCGAGCATCCGGTTGATCTCTTCCATCGTCCCGTTCGACACCATCTGCGAACCGCGCTGCACGATGTCGAACACCTGTTCGCCGAGCCGTGTCAATTCCATCCGCACGCGCTGCAAGCCGAGCGCGGGAACGGTCAGCGACGATTCGTCGAGATACTGCGGCTCGCCCGCGCGTTTGGCGGCCTGCGCGCGTTTCGGCACTACCCATTGCGCGAAGCGCGCGATCGGGTCGGTGAACCAGATCATCACGAGCGTGCCCGCCACGCTGAACAGCGTATGCACATTGGCGACCTGGCGCGGCGCCTCGGCCGCGAGACGGGCGACGCCCTGCAGCTCCGGATACGACGGCGAGATCCAGCGCACGAACTCCGCCATTTGCGGAATCAGGAAGAGCGCGATCACGACGCCGACCACATTGAACACCAGATGCACGACGCCGACCTGCACCGCCTCCGCGGTCTTGCCGATCGATGCGAGCAACGCGGTACCGCAAGTGCCGACGTTCGCGCCGAGAATCAGCGTAATGGCGGCTTCGAGCGGCATCAGGCCCTGGCCGCTCAACGCGATCACGACCGCGAGCGTCGCCGCCGAGCTTTGCACGATCGCGGTGAAGATCGCCCCCGCGATCACGCCGAACAGCGGATTGCGCATGTCCTGCATCGCGTCGATGAACGGCTGATAAGTGCGCAGCGGGTGGGTGGACTCGCCCATCAGCTGAATGCCGAGGAACAGCAGGCCGAGCCCCAGCACGACACGGCCGATCTGGCGCAGCAGTTCGCGCCCGCCGAACGCATGCAGCACGAAGCCGGCCGCGAGCATGTACGGCGCGAGCCGCGACACGTCGAACGCGATGATTTGCGCGGTGACGGTCGAGCCGATGTTCGCGCCCATGATCATCGGCACCGACTGCGTGAGCGTCATCAGGCCGGCGGACACGAAGCCGACCATCAGCACCGTCGTAATCGTCGACGAGTTCAGCAGCGCGGTCACGGCGGCGCCCGCCAACACACCGCGAAACCGGTTCGCGGTCAGCACGCCGATCAGCGAGTGCAGCCGCGATCCCGCGATTGCCTTCAGGCCGCCGGTCAAAAACTCCAGACCGAGCAGAAACAGCGCGAGGCCGCCGATCAACAGCCCGAAGATGCCGAGCAGGTTCATGCCGACCGGGTCAATGTCTGCCAGATAATCAGTCATCCTGTTGGGCCTTTGTTCTGATGACGCAAATCCACCAACGAACGACTGCCGGCTCCAGTCCGGTCGGCGTCCACGCAATGGCTTCTATCGTGTTGTGTCGTTCTCTTCTGTTTGAGGCAGGTACTTAACGTCGGTACTTAAAGCGTAGAACGATGATTGTACTCAGGCAAGAAATTGGGGGCGGCGCAAGCCGCTCTGCGGCGCAACATGCGGCCAGCATAGCAATGCGCAAGCGCGACGCGGCAAGCTCGTCGCTTCTTTCCGCTTGGCAGTTAACCCCTAGGTAAAAATGCCCATCGTCCCGTCCGCTCGCGGGTGCCAATAATAGCTCCACCCTCCAGATAATCCTGCTCACTCACCCCAAAAAGAAGGAGGAGTTATGGCAAATCGCATTGCCTACGTCACCGGCGGTATGGGCGGTATCGGAACCGCCATCTGTCAGCGCTTGCACAAGGAAAACTATACGGTCGTCGCGGGCTGCGGCCCGAACTCGGCGCGCAAGGCCCGATGGCTCGAAGAACAGAAAGCGCTCGGCTATAACTTCGTCGCCTCGGAAGGCAACGTCGCGGATTGGGAATCCACGGTGAAAGCCTTCGACAAGGTCAAGAAAGAAGTCGGCGAAATCGACGTGCTGGTCAATAACGCGGGCATCACGCGCGACGGTGTATTCCGCAAGATGACCCACGAAGACTGGCAAACGGTGATCGACACCAACCTCACGAGCCTGTTCAACGTGACCAAGCAGGTCATCGACGGCATGGTCGAGCGAGGCTTCGGGCGCATCGTCAACATTTCGTCGGTCAACGGCCAGAAAGGTCAGTTCGGCCAAACCAACTACTCGACCGCGAAGGCCGGTATTCATGGCTTCACGATGGCGCTCGCGCAGGAAGTGGCGACCAAGAACGTGACGGTCAACACCGTGTCGCCGGGCTATATCGGCACCGACATGGTCAAGGCGATCCGTCCGGAAGTGCTGGAGAAAATCGTCGCGACGATTCCGGTGCGCCGTCTCGGCACGCCGGAAGAAATCGCGTCGATCGTCGCGTGGATTTCGTCGGATGAGGCCGGCTTTGCAACGGGAGCGGACTTCTCGCTCAACGGCGGTCTGCATATGGGCTAACGGTAACGGCGCCGCGCGACGCGCGGCGCGCACGTTCACGTAATGGCATTTCAGGTTCCGTGATGGTGTCGCGAGCCGGCGCGAGCCGGCCGCGTCAGTGAGCTTATGGCCAGAAAAGCAAGCCCTCGTCGCGAGACTCGCGTGAAGTCGCCGCAGCCCCGCTCCAAAGCGATGCTGCGGCCTATCGTGCCCGCCAAAGCAGGCGAAATCTCGCTCGACTATCACATGACGCTCGAAGCATTGCGCAGCGGCGTCGGCAATCAATATCACGTCGGCAGCATGGCGCAGGCCATTTATATGGCGATGCTGCTCAATCAGCGCGGCTATGGCACACCCGTGCCCGAGCTGTTTCGCGACGCGGAGAGCGTGATTCTGCATTGCCGCCAGAGCGGTCTCGACACCGGCATCTGCGTGGTCGACAGCGATGCGTATGCGCTGCTCGGCGAAGTACTCACGCTATTCGATCAGCAACTCGCGGCGGCGCCGGTGCAGGAACTGATCGCGATCAACGCGAAGCTGAAAACGATTTTCAACACCGCTAATGCGCGGCGCGAAGGCAAGGAGAACAGCGCGTAGCAGCGCGCGTCCATGCCTCTTTACTTATGCAATGCGCCGCGCACACTCGACACGTCGTTGGGAGTAACGGGCCCGGCCGCATTTCCCCAGGTATTCCGAACGAAAGTCAGCACGCGCGCCATTTCCGTGTCGGTCAGCTTGCCGGCAAACGGCGGCATCTTGCGCGGCTCCGGTCCAGTCTCCGTGTGCGGACTACCGCCGCCTTCCACGAGCAGCCGCACCAGCGATGCGCTCGACGCGGACAACACCGCCGGATTGCCCGCCAGCCGCGGATACTTGTTCGGCACGCCGCCGCCATCCATCTGATGACAACGCGCGCAAAACGATGCGTAGATGCCGGCGCCGGGCCGTTCCACCTCGCCGGTCTTTAATGCCTGCGCGGTTTGCCGGGCGGCCTCCGAGCGCGCATTGAAATAGCCGCTCGGCGTGCGCGCCGGCAAACTCTTCAGATAGCCGGCGATCGCGTCTAGGTCGGCGTCGCTCAAGTACTGCGTGCTGTCTTCGACGACCTGCACCATGCTGCCGAACGTGACCAGTCCACCGCCGTGGCCTCGTTTCAAAAATGCGGCGATCTCGGCGGCGGAAATGCGCCCGAGTCCCGAGCCGGGGTCGCCGGTCAGGTTCGGTGCGAACCAGTGATCGTTGGTGCCGCCGGTCAAATACGTCGAGCTCTTTTCGTTATAACCGCGCTCTTCGTACGCGGGTCCGCGCGGCGTGTGGCACGCGCCGCAATGGCCGAGCGATTGCACGAGATAGGCGCCGCGATTCCATTGCGCGTCGCGTTTGTCGTTCGCGTTGTACACGCCTTTCGGCGCGAAGGCCCAGTCCCAGAACATCAGCAGCCAGCGTTGATTGAAGGGGAACGGCAACTGCGTTTGCGGTGCGGGCTCCGCGACCGGCTGCACGCCGTGCATGAAGTACGCGTACAGCGCGTGCATGTCGTCGTCGTTGATCTTCGCGAACGATGGGAACGGCATCGCCGGATAGAGTCGTTTGCCGCCGGCCGCGATGCCGTCGCGCATGGCTCGCGCGAACTCGTCGTAGGTGTAGCGGCCGATGCCGTAGCGCGGATCGGGCGTGATGTTCGACGTGTAGATCGTGCCGAATGGCGAGCCCATGCCGAGACCGCCGGCGAACGGCGATGTGGCGACCGGCTTCGCGCCCGGATGCGGGACGCGCGGCGCGGCCGTGTGGCAGCCGGCGCAATCGGCGGCTTTCGCGAGGTAGGCGCCGCGGGCGATCTGGGCTGTGTCGGCGGGGTCGGCGGTAACCGGCGCGCTGGAAGTGCTGGAAGTGGCTGACGTAGCTGAAGCACCGGCCGCCGCAGCATTTGCCGCGCTTATCCACGCCCACGTGCCCGCGGCCATCACCGTTGCTATCGCCAATGCCACCGCGCCGCCTCGCAGGCCGCAGCGCACGACAATCGCATCGAGCATCCTCTTCGTCAGGTTAGCCTTCGTCATCACCACCACCTGCACGGCGACACGAGCGCGACCGCGATATCCGTCGCGATCAGTGCGAACAGAAACAACCCGCTGCTCATCGCGGCGACATGCACGAGGAACCCGTCGAGTTCCGCGCGCGTGCGACGCTCGCCGAAAAGCGCGCCCCGCTTCAGCGGCGCAATCCGGCGCAGATTGCGCACCGCGACCCAGCTACCGAACGCGCCGGCCAGCAGACACAACACACTGACGCCGATCAGCAGCGGATGCATCCACCACACGATCGGCGTGCCGAGCGGATGGTTGTACGGATAACAGGTCTGCGCGGCCACCGTCTCCGCGATCATCATCTGCACCAGCCACGCGAACGGTGCGGCCAGCAGCGCGATCAGCACATAGCGCGGCGCGACGCGACTGCCCGATTGCGTCGTCATGACAGCGCCCGAAACAGATAAGGCGTCAGATACAGCGTGCTGAAAATAAACAGCCAGACGATATCGACGAAGTGCCAGTAAAGCCCGCCTACCGACAACGCCGCGCAACGTTTGTCGTCGAAATAGCCGAGCGCGGTCCAGATCAGCAACAGCGCCAGCACGACGATCCCGACCGCGACGTGGGCCATGTGAAAGCCGGTAATCGTGAAGTACAACGACCCGTAGAGATGCGAGGTCAGGTTGTACGGACGCTCGTGCCATTCGCGCAACTGAATGCCCATGAAGATGCAGCCGAGCACGATGCCGGCCGCCATCGACGCGACGGCCCAGTGCAATCGCTTGCGTCGCACCAGCTTTTCGCAGCCCCACACGAACACGCTGCTGCTGAGCAGAATGACCGTATTCACGCTGCCCAGGCCAAGCTTCGGCAATCCTTCCGGCGGCCAATGCTGCTGGCTTTGCGACGCGAGATACAGATACGAGAAGATCAGATAGCCGAACAGCGCCGCTTCGGTCGCGATCAGCGTGAAGCAGCCCCACCACCCGCTCGAACGCTCGCCCGCGCTGCCCACCGGCAAGGGCCGCGGGGTATAGATCGGCTCCTGTGCGGGTGAATCGAAATCGACAGCGTCGCTCATCTCAGCCCCCCGCGTTTTCGACCGCGACCGGCTCGCGCTGGATCAACGCGCGCTCGGGCCACAGCCACGCGATGATCGACACCGCGCAACCGGCCAGCATCGCGCCGGCGACCAGCCACGCAGTCAATTGCATCGCCGCGAACAGCAGCGCCGCGAATAGCGCGACCCAGAACGGCGCGTAGGAATCCTCGGGCATCTTCAGGATGATGTCGGGGCTCGCTTCGAGCGGCGTGGTGCCCATCGCTTCACGCCCTTGCGCGAGCAGATAGCCGTCGCGCAATTGCGAGCGCGTCTGCGCGCTCACATCCGGCTCTTCGACGCGGCCCTCCCACAACGGATGCCGGCTCGCGACCGTCGGCACGACGGCGAAGTTATACGGCGGCGGTGGCGAGCTGACCGACCATTCGAGGGTCGGCGCATCCCACGGATTGGCGCAGGCAAGCTTGCCGCGTTTCAGGCTCACCGCAATATCGATCAGAAACAGCAGCACGCCGGCCGCGAACAGAAACGAGCCGAGCGACGTGATCAGGTTGAGCGAATTCCAGCCCATATCGGCCGGATACGTGTACATGCGGCGCGGCATGCCGAGCAGGCCGGCGATATGCATCGGAAAGAACGCGATATTGAAGCCGACGAACAGCACCCAGAACGCGAGCTTGCCGAGCCGCTCGCTGGTCATCCGGCCGGAGAACTTCGGAAACCAGAAGTAAATGCCGCCGATCACCGGAAACACGTTGATGCCGAGCAGCACGTAGTGCAGATGCGCGACGACGAAGTACGTGTCGGTCAGCTGCCAGTCGAACGGCACCGCGGCCGTCATCACGCCCGACACCCCGCCGATCACGAACAGCAGCACAAAGCCCGCGAAAAACAGGAACGGCACGCGGAAAACCGGTCGCCCGGTCCAGATCGTCGCGATCCACGCGAACGTCGCGACCGCGCTCGGCACCGCGATCACCATGCTGGCCGCGCCGAAGAACGACAACGCGAGCGCGGGAATGCCGGTCGCGAACATATGGTGAATCCACACCGCGAAGCCGATCACCATCGTCGCGACCGTCGACAGCGCGACCGGCCCATAGCCAACGAGCGGCCGCCGGCAGAACACCGGCAACGCGTCGGAGACTATGCCCATCGCCGGCAGCACCACCACGTAGACCCACGGGTGCGCGAAGATCCAGAACAGGTGCTGCCATAGCAGCGGCCGGCCGCTATTGAGGACGTCGAAGAAGTGCGTGCCGATACGGCGGTCCATCCACAGCATCAGAAACGCGAGACTCACCGACGGCACCGCGAACAGATTGCCAGCCGATGCGGTCAACGTACCCCACACCAGCACCGGCACGCGGTCGAGCGACATGCCCGGTGCCCGCATTCTCAGCAACGTGACGACGAAGTTCATCGAGCCGACCGTCGTCGAGATGCCGAGCAGCACCATGCCGAGCGCGTACACGTCGATGTTGGGGCCGGTGCTGTACTGCAGGCCCGACAACGGCACGTAGTTGAACCAGCCGGCGTCCGGCGCCTGGCCGCTCGGAAAACTCGCGTACAGGAAGATGCCGGCGAACAGGAACACCCAGTACGACAGCGCGTTCAGACGCGGAAACGCCATGTCGCGCGCGCCGAGCACGAGCGGCCACAGATAATTCGAGAAGCCCGACAGCACCGGCAGCGCGTACAGGAAGATCATCGTCACGCCGTGCATCGTGAACAACTGGTTGTACTGCTCCGGCGTCAGCACGGTCGCGTTCGGACGCGCGAGCTGAACCCGCATGATCAGCGCTTCGACGCCGCCCATCAGCAGAAACGCGAATGCGGTCACCAGATAGCGCAAGCCGATCGCCTTGTGATCGACCGTCGAAAGCCAGCCGCGCCAGCCCGGTGCCGTCTCCCAGATTTCGCGCAAGCGCTTTTCCTGCTCGCTGCCGGGTTCGACGCGGCCGCGCTCCGGAATGCGTTGCAGTGCGGGCGGCGAAACGGGTGACGCGGCAGGTGGCGAAGCGGGCAGCGGATGATCGGACATTGAACAGGGCTCCATGCGTGCGGTGGGCGTCACTGCAGCGTCGCGAGATACGCCGACAACGCGGCGGCCTCGTTCGCGCTGAGCGCGATGCTGGGCATCAATCCATCGGGTTTGATCTGCTGCGCGTGCTGGATCCAGTCGAGCAGATGATCGGGCGTGTTGGCGAGCATGCCGGCCGCGAGCGTGCGGCGCGAACCGAGATGGGTCAGATCGGGGGCCTGCTGGCCGTTGGCGTCGCTGCCGCGAATCGCGTGACAGCCGGCGCAGCGCTCGTCGAACAGATGCTTGCCGGCCGCGACCGCGGCATCGCCCGTGGGTACGCTGGCCGCGCGGCCCTGGGCGTCGCGCCACGCGGAAAACGCGGCGGGGTCCTGCGCGACGACTTCGAACGCCATATGCGCGTGCTGCGCGCCGCAGAACTGCGAGCATTGCCCGCGATAGATGCCAGCACGATCGGCCTGAATCCACTGCTCGTTGGTCTGGCCTGGAATCGTCTCGGTCTTGCCGGCGAGTTGCGGGACCCAGAACGTGTGAATCACGTCCGCGCTTTTGAGCTGGATCTTGACCGGCTCGCCGACCGGGATATGGATTTCGTTCGCGGTACTGAAGTTACGCGCCGGATTCGGATCGCCGCCGTAGTCGGCTTTCCACCACCAGTCGTACGAGGTCACGGTGATCGTCAATTGCGGATAGCTGGCGGGCGACGCGACCGATTCGAGCGTGACCAGAAGGTAGACCAGCATCGCCAGCAGCACGACCGACGATATGCCGGTGCCGACGTAGATCCAGCGCATTCCGCCGGCTTCGGCGTGCAGATCCTCCGCTGGCGCGGCCGGACGTTTGCGCAGCAGCGCGCCGATCAGCAGGCCCGCGATCAGCAGCGCGACCAGTGTCGAGATCGCCGCGAACACCCAGCCGAGATACATCGTCGGCGTGGCTGCGGGGCCGGCCGCGTGCAGGAAGTAGTTGAGCGGAGCCGCGGGACTCGCTTCGGCGGAAGAGACCGTTGACGCCGGTAGCAACGTCAACGCGAACGCCAACGCGACCGTCACCGCAAACGTGCGAGCGCCGCGCAATACACGCCGGGCTGACGTTGCGGACGTTGGCGTTGCTGACACTGGCGGCTCCTCGGGACCTGACGGCGTGACCACGCACACCGGCGCCTGCGCTCGATGTGACGCCCGAGAAGTCGAGCAAAAAGCAGACCGCGCCGGCTTACCGCGCGGTCAGGAAGTTGAAAGTTACGCGGCGGTTCAGGCCCGCGGCGTCTCGGTCGCGCGCGACCACGCGACACAGCCGGCGTAACCGGCCGGCACCTGCAGCCATACCGCGTCGAGTTGCAGCAGCGCGGCGCCGCTGCGCGCGCGCGGATCGTCGAGCGCGACGCGCGGCTCGCGAGCGTCGCCGTCATCGTCGTCGTGGAGCACGGAAAACCACGTCATGCCCTCGCCGATGCCAACGCCCAGCGCTTTCAATAGCGCTTCTTTCGCAGTCCAGATGTCATAGAACGCAGCAACTCGACGCTCGTCCGGCAAAGCCGCCACGGCCGCCTCGTCGCGCGGCGCGAACACCGCCGGCGTCAGCGCCTGCCAGTTCTTGTCGCGACGCGCGACCTCGATATCGACGCCGACTTTGCGCCGTGCGGCGAGGGCGATCAGCGCGTGCTGGCCGGAATGCGATACGTTGAAATCGGGCCACGCGTGAGCGGCCTGATGCGCCGGATCAGCGCTCCCGGCAAGCCGGGGCCGTCCCGCCGCGTCCTGTTCGAAACGCAAGACCGCGGGCGCTATGCCGGTTCGTTCGGCCAGCAGTTCGCGCAACGCGACGCGGGTTGCCGCGTGACGCACCGCGTCTTCGTGGCGCAGATAGCGGGCGGCTTTCGCGCGCTCGGTGTCGGACAGCACCGCGAACGCGTGATGATCGAGCATCGCGGTGAAATCGAACGTCACGCAGAAGACCTCGACACCGGCGGCGGCTGCACGCGGTATCGCGAGCGGCTGGAAATCGAAGTCCGGGGCGGCGGCGGCAAGCGTCGAATTCATCCGATGCGGGTAGTGGTTGACAGGAGGCCGTACCATTTACCTGAAATCGACTCGCGCGGCAAGTGCGCCGGTAACCGCTGCGCCAGTTTCAAGCCCGAAACGAGCGGCCGGCCAACCTTTGCGCGCGACAGCCGCATTTAGCGGCTAAGCTCGCGATTGCGCGAGGCCAGTCGGCGCTCGATGCGATCGCTCAACGTCAACGTGAAAAACAGGCCATGCGTTCGAACGTTTCTTTTCGCTGCCGCGTCGCGGCCTTGGCAATAGCGCTACCGGTCGCCGCCGTGCTGCAAAGCTGCGCGAGCACCGATGCCGACACCCGTTCGCACACCGGTCCCTATCAGGCCGAAATCCGCCGTACCGCGCTCGGCATTGCGCATATCAAAGCCGCCGATTGGGGCAGCCTCGGCTACGGATACGGCTACGCGCAGGCGCAAGACAATCTGTGCACGATGGCCGAGAGCTTCGTCACCTATCGCGGCGAGCGCTCGCGGTATTTTGGCGCGGATGCGCGGCCCAGCTCCGAAGCGTCGTTCGGTCAACCGAATAATCTCGACGCGGATTTTTTCTTTCGCTTCATCGTCGACGATGCAGCCGTCGCGCGTTACCGGAACAGCCAGAGCGACGACATGCGCGCGCTGATCGATGGCTTCGCCGCCGGTTACAACCGCTACGTTGCCGATCTCTCCCACGGCGACTTTGCGGGCGCGCATGCGGTTTGCCGGACAGCACCGTGGCTCGGCAAGATTAATAACGCGGACTTGTACCGGCGTCTGTACGCGGCGAATCTGGCCGGCGGCGCCACCCGCTTCATTGGTTCGATCGCCAACGCTCACCCGCCGGCTGCCGGCTCACCGCACCCGCACGGGGCGCTGAGCGAGCCGGCGGAACCCAGCGCGCGACTCGCGCTCGCCGCCCCGCTCGCCGAGTTCGGCGGCCACGCGGGCCTGGGCAGCAACGCGCTCGCATTCGGCGCGGACGCGACCCATACGGACAGTGCGCTGCTGCTTGGCAATCCGCACTGGTTCTGGGACGGCCCCGACCGCTTCTACCAGGCTCAACTGACCATTCCGGGCAAGCTCAACGTCGCCGGCGCGTCCTTTCTCGGCGTGCCGCTGATCATGATCGGCTTTAACGACAACGTCGCATGGACGCATACGGTGTCAGCCGCGAAGCGCTTCGGACTGTTCCAGCTTGCGCTCGCGCCGGGCGCGCCGACCCGCTATCTGGTGGACGGCCAGGCCGAAGCGATGACGCCGACGCGGATCGACGTCGAGGTTCGCGCCGCCGACGGTTCGCTACACACCGTGTCGCGCACGCTGTACCGTTCGCGCTTCGGCCCGCTCGTGAATCTGTCGATGCTGTCGCCCGCGCTCGCATGGAATACGGAGCAGGCGTTCGCGCTGCGCGACATCAACGCGGACAATTTCCGCGTGTTCGACAACTTCCTCGCATGGAACCGCGCGGACTCGCTCGACGAGTTCATTCGGATTCAGAAGCAGTACGCGGCGATGCCGTGGGTCAACACGCTCGCGATCGGGCGCGACGATCCGCGCGTCTGGTATGCGGATATCGGCGCGATCCCGAACGTGCCCGACGAACTCGCACGACGTTGCACGCCGCCGGCGGGTCAGGCCTTCGCGCAGAAAGTGCCGGGCGTGCCGTTTCTCGACGGCTCGCGCGCCGAGTGCGACTGGCGCGACGCGCCGGGCGCGGTGTAACGCGGTGCGCTGCCCGTCGCGCAGATGCCGGCGCTGCTGCGGCGCGACTATGTCGGTAATTTCAATGGCAGCTACTGGCTCAGCAATCCGGCTGCGCCGCTGAGCGGTTTGCCGCAAATCGCCGGCGCGACCGGCACGCCGCAATCGCTGCGCACACGGCTCGGCCATACGATCGCCGCGCAATTGCAGCGCGACCCGCACGGCGTTTCCGCCGATGCGCTAGGGGCTGCGGCACTCGATAGCCGTTCGATGTCGGCGTTGCTGTTCAAGAAACCGGCGCTCGATCGCGTGTGCAAGAGCGAGGCGCTCGCGGCGATGCCGACCGATCCGTCGAACGGAGAGTTGCGCGCGGCCTGCAAGGTGCTCGCCGCGTGGGACGACACCGCCGCGGCCGATGCGACAGGCGCAACGCTTTGGGATGAATGGTGGCGGCGATTGCAAACCATCGCACCGGCGCAACTGTATGCGGTGCAGTTCGATCCCACACAGCCGCTGACCACGCCCGCCGGTATCGCCGCAGATTCCGTGAAACTCGCCGCGACGCTGCGCGATGCGATCGCGGCGCTGAAGCACGCGGGCCTCGCGCTCGATGCGCCGCGCAGCGCGGCGCTCTACGTGCAGCGTAACGCCGAGCGAATTGCGTTGTTCGGCGGTTGCGACGCGGGCGGCTATTTCACCGCCGCGTGCGCCGCGCATCCGTTCGACGCGAGCGGTTATTCGATGAACGTGAATCCGATCGGAGATACGTATCTGCAGATTGTGCGGTTCGCGGAAAACGGAGTCGTCGCGCGCACGTTGCTCGCGTCATCCGCGTCCGACGATCCGGCCTCGCCGCACTACGCCGACGCCACACGCGATTACGCCGCGCAACGTTGGCTGACGATGCCGTTCACGGAAGAAGCGATCGAGCGCGATCCGGCGTTGAGCATTCAATTGCTGAGTTCGCCGGGTGCGCCGACGCCGAAGCAATAGCACGCGCGGACCGTCAGCCCGCGCGATCGCGTGAATCACAGATCGAGCACCAGCACCTGCGACTTCGCGCGCGAGCAGCACGGCAGGAACTGATCGTTTGCCGCGCGTTCCTCATCGGTCAGATAGGAATCCAGGTGGTCGGGTTCGCCTTCGAGCACGCGCGTCAGACAAGTGCCGCACACGCCCTGTTCGCACGACGTGATCACTTCGATGCCATTGGCGGCCAGCGCCTGCACGACCGTGCATTCCGGCGGCACGTCGATCGTCGCACCGCTACTCGCGATACGTACCTGGAAGCTGCCGCCCGTTGCCGGCTGTTGCGCGGGCGCCGCGAAGAACTCATAGTGCAGCCGGTCTTGCGGCCAGCCCTTCGCGCGCGCGGTGGCGAGCACGAAGTCCATGAACCCGCTCGGGCCGCACACATACAGATGCGTGCCGGCCGGCGCGCTGTTGAGCACCTGTTCGAGTGCGAAAGTCGAGCCGCCGGGGTGGTCGTCGTGATGCAACTGGACCGAATTCGCGAAGCCGGCCTGCGCAATCCGCTCGACAAACGCGGTACGTTCCTTCGAGCGCGTGCAGTAATGCATGTCGAACGACGCGCCGCTCGCCGCGAGTTGTTCAGCCATGCAAAGAATCGGCGTAACGCCAATGCCGCCCGCGAGCAGCAGATGATGCGGCGCCTCTGGCGCGAGCGCAAAAAGATTGCGCGGCGCGCTGATCTGCAGGCGGTCGCCGACGCGCACCATCTCGTGCACCGCCTTCGACCCGCCGCGTCCCGCGTCGTCGCGCAGTACCGCGATCAGATAACGATGCGTTTCGCGCGGATCGTTGCACAGCGAGTACTGACGCACCAGGCCGTTGGGCAGATGCACGTCGACGTGCGAACCCGCTTCGAACGCGGGCAACGGTTCGCCGGTTTCGCTCGCCAGTTCGAAGCTGGCGATCCCCAGCGCTTCGTCGCGCCGCTGCGCGACCACCACATTCATTACCGGATGACTCATGTTGCCGCCCGCACCGGAATCACCCTCGTCACTTGCGCGGCCGGCGTGCCAGCGTCCGCCGCCGCGCGCTCCTGCGCGACCAGCCGGTCGATCACGCGACGCGACATCACCCCGCCCGCATCTATATTGAGCTTCAGCAGATTGCGTTCGGGCCAGCGCAGCAGGTTTTCCTGCTGGCGTTCGAGCATTTCCAGATCTTCGCTGAAGATCTTGCCCTGGCCTTCGCGAATGCTCGCGGTCAATTCCGCGTCGTTCGGACGGAAATTGCGCGCCATTCCCCAGAAATACCAGATCGACGTTTCAGTTTCCGGCGTGATGAAATCCACCACGATCGACGACGCTTTCTTGTCCGCCGGCGCGTGGTAACCGCCATGCCCCGCGTGCGCGACGCCGACTTCAATCAGCACATGGCTCGGCGGCGTGAAGTGGCAGATCTGCCAGCGGTCGACCGGCACGTCGTCCGCGAGACCGTTGCCGCGCAACGCCATTTTCCAGAACGGCGGCGCGCCGACGTTCTCCATGAAGCGGCTGGTGCGCACGGTGTCGCCCTCGGCAACCGTCTTCGGCGCGGCTTCGTCGATTTCCTTCTGGCCGATGCTGTTCGCGTGCACATAGGTTTCGTGCGTCAGATCCATCAGGTTATCGATCATCAGCCGGTAATCGCAGCGGATGTGATACAGCCCGCCGCCATACGCCCACTCGGAACTCTCGGCCCACTCCAGATGATGCAGCTTGGCCGGATCGGCCTGCGCAGCATCGCCGGGCCAGACCCACACGAAGCCGTAGCGCTCGATCACCGAGAAGTTGCGAATCGCGGGAAAGCCGTTTACGCGCTGACCTGGCATCCCGGTCGCCTTGCCCTGACAGCCCATTTCGAGGCCGTGATAGCCGCACACCAGCGTGCCGTCGCGCACGAAACCGAGCGACAGCGGCGCGCCGCGATGCGGACAGAAATCTTCCAGCGCGGTTACCGCGCCTTCGGCGTTCCGATAGAAAACCATCGGCTCGCCGCAGATCTGGCGGCCGAGCGGCTTGTCCGTAATTTCATCGGGCATACATGCGACATACCACGCATTCCGGGGGAACATGTCAGTCTCACTCCTGATTGAGGGGCGCACGCAGCCAAGATTAGCTACGCGATCGGCTACGGTTCATTCCGTACACTCATTGTCATTCAGTGTACTCAATGAACCTTTGGTGATTAAATGAAGGTTTTCCCTTAGTGAGTCTTTCAACTAGATAACGCGCTATCATTTGCGCCCGAGCAATACGCAACACGACAAGCCGTCTGAGTTCTTTATGGCCACCTCAACCGAAACCAGTCCTTCCGCGATCAGCATCGACCTGTACGACCAGCCCGGCCATCTGATCAGACGCGCGCATCAGATTTCCGTGTCCATGTTCCATGACCTGGTGGGCCGCGAAGTGACGCCCGTGCAATACGCGGTACTCAGAATGCTGCAGGAGTTGCCGGGACTGGATCAGGTGACTCTCGCGCAGCGCGTCGGCCTCGATACGTCGACGACCGCCGATATCGCCGTGCGGCTCGAAGCGAAGGGCTGGATCGTGCGCGAGCTGTTGCCGCGCCGGCAGCGTCGTCTATTGCTGACGCCAGCGGGACAGGAACTGCTCGATCAGTTGATTCCCGGCGTCAGCGCGCTCAATCACGAGCTGCTCGACGGGATGGGAGAAGAGGATGCACAGGATCTCTTGCGACTGCTGAGAAAGTTCGTGCATCTGAATAACGATCAGAGCCGCGCGCCGCTGCGCAGCGCCAGCGACGAAGCGAAAGCGCAGTAAAGGCGCAATGAAGGCGCAGTGAAGGTTGCAGAACCGCAAATGCAAAAACGGCGATGCCTTTACAGCATCGCCGCTTCGATATTCTCGCAACAGCAGACCGCCTAGCCGAGTTCCGCCTGCAATTGCGCGGCCCCGCCGCGCCGATACAGCGCCACTGTCGCCGAAAATCCGCACACGGCCGCGAAGATCAGCCAGTACGCCGGCGCGGCTTTATCGCCGGTGACCTGAATCAGGAACGTCGACACCGCCGGAGTAAAGCCGCCGAAGAGCGCGGTCGCGAGACTGAACGCGAGCGAAAATCCCGCGACCCGCACATTGACCGGCATTATTTCGGTTAACGCAGCAACCATCGCGCCGTTATACACGCCGAAGAAGAACGAGAAATACAGCAGCACGGCCAGCATGCGCATAAATCCGGGCGCCGCGGTGAGCCATGCGAGCGCCGGATACGCCGTCACGATCGCCAGTGCCGACACGAACAGCAGCAGCGGCTTGCGACCGATCCGGTCGGACAGCGCGCCGCCGATCGGCAGCCAGATAAAGTTCGACACGCCGACCAGCAACGTAACGATCAGGCTGTCCGACGTGCTCAGATGCAGCACGGTCTTACCGAAGGTCGGCGTATAGACGGTGATCAGATAGAACGTCGTGGTGGTCATCGCGACCATCAGCATCCCGGCGATCACCGTCTTCCAGTTCGCCAGCATCGAACGGAACACCTCGCCGCTCGCCGGCCGATGCGCGCGCGCTTCGAATTCGGCGGTCTCCTGCAACGAGCGGCGCAGTACATAGAGAAACGGCACGATCGCGCAGCCGAGAAAGAACGGCACGCGCCAGCCCCATGCACCGATCTGTTCGTGACTGAGCCACAGATTGAGCGCATAGCCGAGCGCCGCGGCAACCACGATCGCGACCTGCTGACTCGCGGATTGCCACGCGGTATAAAAGCCCTTCTTGCCGGGCGTCGCCATTTCCGCCAGATAGACGGACACGCCGCCGAGTTCCGCGCCCGCGGAAAAGCCCTGCAACAGGCGGCCGATCAGCACCAGCGCCGGCGCCAGCAAACCGATGCTCGCGTAGCCGGGCACGCACGCAATCAGGATAGTGCCGCTCGCCATGATCGACAGCGTGACGATCAGGCCGCGTCGCCGGCCGACCCGGTCGATATACGCGCCGAGCACGATCGCGCCGAGCGGGCGCATCAGGAAACCCGCGCCGAATACCGCGAAAGTCTGCATCAGCGAAGCGAATTCGCTGGCGGCCGGAAAAAAGGTCTTCGCGATGAAAGTCGCGTAGAAGCCGAACAGAAAGAAATCGAACTGCTCGAGGAAATTGCCGCTGGTGACGCGCAGCACCGCGCCGACTTTCGAAGCGGCCGGCGTGCTGGCGTTGCGGATAGGGGTAGTAGGTGCCATGAAGTCTCCTGGGCGCACGGCTTGATCGTTCCGTGGCGCTTCTTTTATCTATGTTCCGTGTGCGCGTCGCGCCCGCTCAATCTTCGACCAGCAAGCTGCTCGGCTTTCTTTTCTCGATCGACCACTTCAATAGCGCCGCGCTGCGATAGATGCCGTGCGCGAACTTGCCGTACGGCAGCGTCAGAAACAGCGCCATCACGATGCCAAGGTGAATCGCCAGCAACACGCCCATCAGCGACGTATCGCGCAGCAGCATCAAACCCAGACCGCTCGCGCTCGTCAGCAGCAGCAACGCGATAAAGCCGCGGTCCATCGGCCGCTGCGCGGCATCGCCGGCGAGCGGATGACGCTTCAGGTTCAGCCACAACAGCCCGGCTGGACCGACCAGCAAACCGAGGCCGCCCAACGTGCCGAGCACCACCGGCAGGCTCGCCAACGCATAAGGCGCTTCGAGCGCGAATACGTAGTGGTAGAGCGTCGCGACGCAGGTTGCCGCGAAGCACAGCATGAAGCCGTAGAAGGTCAGGTGATGAAAGCGGCGGCGCGCGAGCGAGAATGCGTCGCTATCCGTATTGCAGCCGGAGCCGTGACCGCCGCCCAGATAGCGCAAGCTCAGCACGTCATGCACCGTTTCGCCGAGGGCGGCGCCGGACATCGCGCCCGGGTCCTCGTTGCGCCAGAAGCGGCGCACGCCGACGCCAAGCGCCGCAATGGCGAACATGAAGACCACGCCGAACAGCAATGCAAGCGTGTTGTGCGGAAACACCGCGTAGAAATTGCCGGCCACCGGCGTAAACAGCGACGCGCCCTTGAACAGCATCGCCAGAATCAGGAACAGCGCGAGGCCGCCGGCCAGCGCGAGCGCGAGCGTTACGCCGTTGCGCTTGTACAGCGCGCCGAAACCGGCTGGCCACGCGTAATCGGTGTAGGTCTGCAAGCGCACCTGCGCCATCGCTTGCGGCACGTTGACAGCGAATTCGTGCGGCGGCGCGTACTGGCACGCATGCAGACAGGCGCTGCAGTTGTGGCACAGATTGGCGAGGAAGTGGGTGTCGGCGCGGCCGAATTCGAGGCGCCGGGTCATCGCCGGAAACACCGCGCAAAAGCCTTCGCAATAGCGGCACGCGTTGCAGATCTGCATGATGCGGCTCACTTCCGATTCGGCCGCGCTCATCGCGCGCGTCAGCGGCATTTCGTTCGACGCGAGCGCACTCGCCTCGCGGGTCAGCGCTTCAAGCGACTGCATGATCGTTTTCCTTCGCTTTCTGGTTCTCGGTGGTATTCGATTGCTGTTTAGCCAGCAGCGCCGCGCGCGCGGCCTCGGTGCCGGCAATCCGGCCGAATGCGGTGCCGATCGCCATCCCGACACCCGCCGTATAGCCTTTGCCGAGCACGTTGCCGGCCATCATTTCGCCCGCCACGTACAGGTTCGAACTTGGCTTGCCGTCGAAATGCACGGCCGACCGTTCGTTGACCTTAAGACCCAGATAGGTGAACGTGATGCCGGGGCGCAGCGCGTAGGCATAGAAAGGCGGCTTGTCGATCGGCTGCGCCCAGTGGGTCTTGGCGGGTTGAATGCCTTCGGTATGGCAATCGTCGAGTACCGCGTGATCGAAACTGCCGACCCGGCACGCGCGGTTGTAAGTCTCGATCGTGTTGACCAATGCCGTTTCGTCGAGGCCGGTCGCGCGCGCGAGTTCGGCCAGCGTATTGGCCTTGGTGCCCGGAAAAACCGGCGGCATGAAACGGCCAATCGCTTTGGAATCGATGATCGAATAGCCGATCTGCCCCGGCTGCTGCGCGACGAGCCGGCCCCAGATCGCGTAGCGTTTCGGCCAGAAGTCCTCGCCTTCGTCATAGAAGCGCTGCGCGTTCCGGTTGACCACCACGCCGAGCGACACGCAATCGACCCGCGTGCAGATGCCGCCGTCATAGAGAGGCGCGCGCGCATCGATTGCGACGCAATGCGATTGCGACGGATCGCCGATCGCATCCGCGCCGGCGTCGATCATGTATTTGAGCAGCACGCCCATATTGAAACGGGTGCCGCGAATCAGGAAGTTGTCGGCGACCCATTCGCCGTTGACCTGCCCCCACGCTTCGCGCAGCCACTCGCGATTCGATTCGAAACCGCCCGCGGCCAGCACGCACGCGCGCGCCTCGATCCGCTCGGCGCCGATCCGCGCGGCGACGAAGCGGTCGCCGTCGAGTTCGATCGCATCGACCGGCGCGTTGTAGCGAATCTGCACGCCGAGCGCCTCGGCGCTGCGGTAATACGCGTTGACGAGCGCCTTGCCGCCGCCCATGAAAAACGCGTTGGTGCGCGCCACGTGCAGCGCGCCCGACAGCGGCGGCTGGAAATGCACGCCATGCCGGCGCATCCAGCCGCGACAGTTCGACGACGCGCGAATCGCGATCCGTGCGAGCTTTTCGTCGGTCAGACCGCCGGTGACCTTGAGCAGGTCCTGCCAGTACTCTTCTTCCGGGTATGCATCGACGAGCACGTCTTGCGGCGCGTCGTGCATGCAGCGCAGATTGCGGGTGTGCATCGAATTGCCGCCGCGCCATTCGCGCGGCGCCGCTTCGAGCAGCAATACCGAGGCGCCCGCCTCGCGTGCCATCAGCGCGGCGCACAACGCGGCGTTGCCGCCGCCAATGACCAGGACATCCACCATGTTCGAGCGTCTCCTTCAGTTGCCCGGAGTGTAGGACGCGCTCGAGTTGATCCGCCAGCACGCAGCCGGCAATAGGTGTTCACGAATCGTGAAGGGTGCCCCGCTCAGGTGGCCCGCTCAGGTGGCCCGCTCAGGCTGCCCGCTCAGGTTGCCCCCGCCCCCTGCCCCGCGAGCGTCGCGCCGGCCCAGCGCCCTTCGGCGACCAGCGAACGCGCGACGTCCGCCAGCACCACGCGCGCCGCGAGGCCGGCCGGCGACAGTTCGTCGTCGGCAAGGCTGACCAGTTGGTTGGGCCGCACCATCTGCCGGTCCGCGAGCGGCAGCGCGCGAAACGCGCCCGGGTCGCGACGCGCCAGCGCGGCGCCGGGCTGAATCGTCACGCCGATGCCGCCGCCGACCGCATCCATTAACATTGCCAGTCCATCGATTTCGGCGACCACGTTCGGCGTGCATTTCGCGCTCGCGAACGCGGCGCTCAGCAGCGCGCGCAAACCGTGCGGACTGCTCGGCAGGATCAGCGGCAACGGCGCGACCTGCGCGAGCTTGACCTTTTTCGTGTCCGGCAGCGTGCCGGAATCGGCCGATGCGATCGCGAACAGCCGTTCTTCGATCAACGGCGTCGCGCTGAAGCGTTGCTGGCTGTCGGTACTCTGGAACAGGATCGCCAGATCGATCTGGCGCGCGTTGAGCATGACCGCGAGATGCCCGGACAGGCTCTCGACCATTCGCAGCCGCACCGCGGGATAGCGCTCGCGCATCGCCCGCATGAACGGCAGGCCGAGCACGCCGGTCGTACTCGGCGCCATGCCGACGCTGACGTGGCCGGACAAACGCGCGTGCTGGGCCGCATGCGCGGCATCGTCGACGTGGCGCAGCGCCAGTTGCGCCTGTCGCCAGAACGCGAGGCCCGCGTCGGTCGGCAGCACGCCGCTGGATGTGCGTTGCAGCAGGCGCGTCGACAGTTCGCTTTCGAGGCGGCTGATCTGCTGACTCAGCGCGGACGTGACCACGCCGAGCTCGGCCGCCGCGCGGCCCATGCTGCCGTGTTCGACGACAGAGACGAAATAGCGAAGCTGGCGCAGTTCCACGTGGTCCCCTTTCGCGCGGCGTGTTTTGACATGGATGTCTTATACACGAAGGCGTAACGGAGCGGAAATACAGCGGATGCGAATGCGCTGGAGTTCGACCGCACCGGCATTCGCGCGTTTCGTCAAAGTAACGCAACGCGCGAAAAGTGCGCCCGCCCAGGAATCGTCCGATTGCGTTTCCACGATCACCGGCCTACCGTTTGCCCCCTGTCTCCGGGCTTACGTTGTGAGCGGATCACATATGGAACGATCGAGGTCATCGCCCATGGCGACACTTGTCCGTAGGTTATTCAAGGTCACTTTCTCGATCGGCCTGTTCTTGCTGGCCGTGCGCCTGATCGGTACGAACGGACCGATGAAAGAGTGCGAAGCGCTGCGGTGGCTGGACATCGCTCATGGCTTTGGCCTGCGTGAACCGGACGATGTCTATATCCCCGTTAACCTGCTTGTCCCTCTAATCTTCGCTATATGGACTTATCGAACGATCTTCAAGCTATGGCGAAGCTATCGCGCCGGACCGCGGCACGGTCGGAAATGGCCCATGAGCATCGCGACACTTGCCGGTTGGCTTTGCAAGGCGGCGCTCCTGGTCGGGCTCTTGCTGGTCATGCGCTCTGCCTTGCCGAGTTTGCCATCGTCGGCGTGTGAGCCGCTTGCATGGGCGGATATTTCTTATAGTCGTGGTGAGCGCGAACGCGAATATTTCCATATCCCGACGAATCTGGCCGTCTCGTTGATCTTCGCGGTCTTGGCATATCGAGCGATCAGCAAAACATGGCAGCGCTATCGCCAGGAGACCTGACAGCCTGATCAGGCCCACCCGAGCGAAAGAATCAGTACCGCCAGTCAGCAACCGCGAATTACCGCGGTCTATGCCGCGACCTCCACCACGAGCTTGCCGCGTACATGGCCTTTAGCGAGCCTTTCGAGTGCCTTACCGACCGCGTCGAACGCAAAGCGCTCGGCGACCACGACCCGCACGCTGCCGTTGTCGATCAACCCCGCAATCTCCGTCAATTGCCGGCCGTCGGGTCGCGCGGTATACCGCGCGGCTCTAGCGCCATGACTCGACGCTTCGGTCTGCGACGGTTCGGTGAGCGTAGAAATCAGCGCGCCGCCGGTGGCGACCGCCGCCCACGAGCGGCGCTGCGTATCGCCCCCGATCAGATCGAAAACAAGGTCCATGTCGCGCGCGACGTCTTCAAAGCGTTGCGCGTGATAGTCGATCACCCGGTCCGCGCCGAGCGAGCGCACGAATTCGATGCCGTCGCCCGACGCCGTCGCGAACACTTGCGCGCCGTGCTGCTTCGCGAACTGCACCGCGAAATGGCCGACCCCGCCCGCGCCGGCATGAATCAACACGCGGCCACCCGCTTCGAGCTTGCCGTGATCGAACAGTCCCTGCCACGCGGTCAGCGCGGCTAGCGGCACCGCGCCCGCGGTGACCGCGTCGACGTGTTGCGGCCGCCGCGCAAGCGCGTTCGCGGCAACCACGACGAATTGCGCATACGCGCCCTGCCCCTGGCCGACGAAGCCGTACACGCCGTCGCCTGTACGCCACTGCGTGACGCCGTCGCCGGTGCGTTCGACGACGCCCGAGAAGTCGCGGCCCAGCGTGTACGGCAGTTTGTCCTCGCGAATCAGCGGGTACTGTCCCGCGCGGGTTTTCAGGTCGACCGGATTCGCGCTCGCCGCGCCGACCCGCACCAGCACTTCGCCCGCGCCCGGCTCTGGAATCTCGATGTCCTCTGCCTTCAATACTTCGGGACCGCCGAAACCGTGAATGCGGTAAGCGCGCATCGTGCTCATGATTGCCTCCTTGGACGATTCGCGCTTGGTGCGACGCGCGAGCTGAATGGACGACGCTGCGCAAGCGGCGTTCCTCACCGGGTTGGACACGCAGCGGGTGACCGGGCGCGCTGTGCGGGCATGCGTGCTGCTCGCGCGGAACAGACGGTCGTCGTGTCGATGACCGCGGCACGAGATATGCGAACCCGACATTGAGCAATAACGTTGGCCGACGAGGTTGGCCGACGAATGTGGCCAACGAATCTGGCCAACACGGCGGCCCGCTCGATCCGCCATCACTTTTTGACCCAAAGGAGCACACCGTGTCTCAACACCCCGCCCACTCGCAGGACCATCGCCATCCAGGCCAGCCGAATCCCGCCGACATTCAGAAGGCACTCAGCGGCATTGACTATCCGACCACGCGCGAAAAGCTCGTCGACCAGGCGCGCAAGAACCATGCGAATACCGACATCGTCGATCTGGTCGATCGTCTGCCCGACCACAATTTCGACAGCCCCGCAGCGGTTGAGAAAGAGATCGCGCGAATTCAACGACATTGCCGTTTCCCGAAGCGGTGGCGGCAACTTCAGGAGAAGCTGATGGAACGTACTTCACCTATCTCAGCCGGCAGCGGCGGCAAGCCCGAGACCGGCGATTCGCGCGACCGGGCCAACCCGCCGACGCGCACACCGGCCAATCCACCGGCCAATACGCTGCAGAGCGAAAAGGACCAGCAGGAAAAGCGCAAACACCCGGCTTCCGAAAACGCGCTTGAATCCGCGCAGGACAAAAATCCGGTGCCACCGGGCGCGACGCGCGAATGAACAAAAGCGGCGACGTGCGGATCGGCATTTCCGGCTGGCGTTACGCCGGGTGGCGCGACAACTTTTATCCAAAGGATCTGAAACACGCGGACGAATTACAGTACGCGTCCACGCGCCTGCAGACGATCGAGATCAACGGCACGCATTACAGCCTGCAATCGCTCGACAGCTGGCAACGCTGGTGCGCGCAAACGCCGGCCGGTTTCGTGTTCGGCGTGAAGGGCGCGCGCTATCTGACCCACCTGCTGAGATTCCGCGACGACAGCGCGCGCGCCGGCATTGCCAACTTCTTCGCGCAGGGGCTGCTCGCGCTGGACGACAAGCTCGGCCCGATTCTGTGGCAGTTTCCGCCGTCGTTCCGTTTCGATCCCGACAGGATGGAGCGCTTTCTGAATGTGTTGCCGCCCGACACCGCCGCCGCGTTGTCATTGGCCGAACAGCACGACGCGCGCGTGAAAACGCCTTATCTGAAGATCGAACGCAAGCGCGCATTGCGCCACGCGGTCGAAGTGAGGCATCAGAGCTTTGTCGATCCGGCATTCGTGGCGTTGCTGCGGCGCTATGGCGTCGCGCTGGTGGTATCCGATTCGACCGAACCGTGGCCGATCGTGGAAGACCTCACCGCGGATTTCGTCTATATCCGCCTGCACGGCTCCGAAGCGAAATATGCTGGCTCCTATTCGGACGACGCGCTGCGGCAATGGGCCGAGCGGATCGAGGCATGGCGCCGCGGTTCGCAGCCGGATGACGCGCGGCTCATTGCGCCGGAGCACGCCCCGCGCCGTCGCGCGACGCGCGATGTGTACTGTTATTTCGACAACGACGTGAAAGCGCGCGCGCCTTTCGATGCGCAGCGCTTGATGGAACAGCTCGGCTTGCACGCACAGCCCGCAACTTCAAAAATCTGACTACCTGGCTTTACGCTCGAGTGCAAGTTTCTGTGCGGTTTGCAGCGCAGCGACGATCTTCTCGTACACATTGCGACGCGTGTCCGGATCCGGCGCGCGCAACGCGAACGACGGATGATAGGTCGCGACGACACGCTGGTTTCCGCGCTCGATCGTCTTGTCGAATGCGTCCTGCAAGCGCGCGTGCGAATCGTCGAGTACCGCTTTCAACGCGGTCGCCCCCAGCGCAACGACCACTTGCACATCGGGTTTTGCCAGTTCCTGCTCGAGCCAATAGCTGCACGCGTCCACCTCCCGCTGCGCCGGCGTCTTATGCAGCCGGCGCTTGCCGCGCGCGATCCATTTGAAATGCTTGACCGCATTCGTCACATAGACGTCATGGCGTTTCAGGCCCGCCTCCGCGAGCGCCTTGTCGAGCAACGCACCGGCCGGACCGACGAAAGGCTTGCCCTGCAAATCCTCCATATCGCCGGGCTGTTCGCCGACCAGCACGATCGCTGCGTGTCGCTGGCCCTCGCCAGGCACCGCTTGAGTCGCGTTGCGCCACAGCGCGCAGCGGCGGCAGTCGTCGAGCTTCGCCGGCTGCTGAGCGGGGTCGACGTCCGCCTGTTCGGGTTGCTGCGCCCGAGCACCGTCCCGCGTGCGCTTTTTCGGCTGTCCGTCGGTCATCGGCGTAATGGGCGTTATTTATCGTGCTTCTTCGGAATCTTCGCGCCGGACTTGCGCGCCTGATTCAGCGCAATCGCGACCGCCTGTTTTTGCGGCTTGCCATGTTTCGTTTCGGTCTTCACGTTGTGCGACACCGTCTCTTTCGACGTCCCTCGTTTCAGCGGCATGATTCTTCTCCTGTTGCGTGATGAACTGGAAATGACGAACCACCTGAGGCGGCGGTTGCCGTGCTGGAAACGCGCAGCATACGGCGTGCCGCGCCGATGAGACACGAGTCCGATAGTGAGGTGAGAATCCGGATTTAAACGGCCAATAAGGTTGGCAACGCGGGCGGCCTCGTTGCTCCACCGCGTTTCGCGAATTCAGCCAGTGCGGCGGCCAGCGGGTGCCGTCTTGCGCTTCGCGCCGCCGCGCTTGCCGGCGAGCGACGGCGAACGCTCGGTCAGCGCCGGCACGCTTTCGTCCTCGGCTTGCCGTGTGCCCGTGAACTGTTGCCGGTACTCGGCCGGCGTCATCGCTTTCGAGCGTCTGAATTGCCGGTTGAAATTCGCGACGTTCGCGAATCCCGAACGCGCGGCGATGACCGAAACCGGCAGGCCGGTCGCGGTCAGCAGGCGGCATGCATGGCCGATGCGCACGCGCGCGATATAACGCCCGACACTCTCGCCGAGATGCTGCGTGAAGTGCCGCGTCAGCGAGCGCTCGGATAGTCCGGACGCTTTCGCGAGCGTCGCGAGCCGCAATGGATGCGCGAATTGCGTGTCGATCAGCGCGAGAACCCGGTTCAGCTGATCGGGCTGATAGCCGGACGGCGTACCGGTATGCGCGCCGCTATTCGCATCGAACGCGCTCGGCGACGCGAGCGGCGTGGCCGGTGCTTCTGCCAGCCAGTCGAGTACATCGAGTACCGCTTTGAGCCGCTCGCGCGGGTTGGCGGACAGCAACCGGTCGAGTTCGCCGCGCAAATGCGCGGCCGCGCCGGGTTCGAATGCCAGGCCGCAGGCCGCGCGCCGCAGCAGATTGCACAGGCCGCTGTACTCCGGGCAGACATCGGCGAGTCGCCGCACCCACGCACCGTCGAACCAGACGACGATCGCGACCTGCGCGGCCGACGAATCGATCGAGCGATTCGATGCCCACGTATGCGGCAGATTCGGCGGCACCAGCACGAGGTCGTCGTCGCCGTAGACCGTCACCGAATCGCCGATAAAGCGCTTGCCCTGACTGTTCAGCGTCAGCGTGAGTTCGTATTCGGGGTGGTGATGCCACTCGAACGGAATCCTCGGCAGCCGCCGATGGTAAACCCGCACGGAACAACTGGCGCCGATCTCGACGTGCTCGTAAGTCGCCTTCATGACCGGATATGCAAAGAGGTTGGCCCGATCATATCACCCAGATCCGCGCCGCCGCAGTACGCTCCGTACATCGCCAACACTCATCGAAAGACGGAGACGACACCATGGCCCTGCAAATCGACGACCTGCCCGCAAGCATCCGCAACGCCAAACGGGAACTGCGCGCAATGCTGCCCAATTACCGCCAAGTCTTCGCCGAAGTCGAAGCGGCGATGACCCGCGAAGCGCAACAGATCGCGGCGCTGCGCGAACGCGGCGAAGCGGTAATCCCCGAAATCCGCTTCGCCGACATCGCGAATAATCGTGTCAGCGCCGCGCAGATCGCGCTCGTCAAAGCGCGCGGCGCCTGCGTGATTCGCGAGGTGTTCGAGCGTTCGCGCGTCGAGCAATGGGATCGCGAGATCGCCGACTACGTCGAACGCAATGATCTGGATACCAAACTGCTCAATCGCGCCGAAGACAAGTACTTCGGCCAGCTCGCGTCGAGCAAGCCACAGATTTACGGCGTGTACTGGTCCAAACCGCAAGTGCTCGCGCGCCAATCGGTCGAGCTCACGCAGGCGCGCGTCTTCCTGAACCGGCTGTGGCGCAGCGAAAGCGAAGGCCGCGTGCACTTCGATCCCGATCATGTGCCGGTCTACGCGGACCGGCTGCGCCGCCGCCCGCCCGGTTCCGAATCGCTGGGCCTGTCCGCGCATTGCGATGGCGGCTCGGTCGAACGCTGGATCGAAGCGAATTTCCGCAAGGTCTATCGGCATGTGTTTGCCGGCAACTGGCGCGACTACGATCCATTCGATGCCGCATGGCGCACCGATGTCGAGGAAATTGCGTCGCCGGCGGTCTGCTCGATGTTCCGCACGTTTCAGGGCTGGACCGCATTGACGCCGCAAGGCCCCGGCGACGGCACGCTGCAACTTGTGCCGATTGCGAACGCGATGGCGTATATCCTGCTGCGCGCGTTGCAGGACGATGTCGCCGACGACGACCTATGCGGCGCGATGCCGGGCCGCGCGCTGTCGATCGACGCGAGATATCACGCGCCGCTATTCGACGCGCTGTCGTCGATTCCGCTGATGCAGGCCGGCGACACGGTGTTCTGGCACAGCGACGTGATTCACGCGGTCGAAGACGCGCATCGCGGCGCAGGCTATAGCAATGTGATGTATATCGCGTCCGCACCGGCGTGCGCGAAGAACGACGCGTACCTGAAGCGGCAACGCGTGAGTTTCGTCGAGGGAAAAAGTCCGCCGGATTTCCCGGCCGATCATTTCGAAGTGGATTTCACCGGGCGCGCGACGACCGAAGATTTGACCGCATTGGGCAAACAGCAGATGGGCTTCGGCCTTTCATAACGAAGCAGCGCAATACCGGCTACGCGACATGCAGTTCGTAGCCGGCATTGAAGACCAGCGACACCCCGCCCACCAGAATCAGACTCAGCGCCCACACCGCATCGAGATTGAACCAGCTGCGCGACACGAACTTGAGTCCCAGATAGCGATAGACGAGCCACGCGAGCACACCGCCGGCCGCGATCATCGCGGTCGCGTGCACCGCGGCGACCGCCAGCGCGGTGCGCAACCCGCTTTCGATCAGCGTCTGCGCGGCCCGGTGCGCGTCGTCCAGTCGATCGGCGCGGCATAAGCCCAGATAGATCGGCACCAGCATCAAACCCGCGCCATGCGCGATGGCCACCGCGAACGACCACAACGCGAGCCGCGCCGGCGGAATTCTCGCAAGCATGCGCGGATGCCGGCGGCGTATCAGCAGCACCAGACCGAAGCCGATCACCAGCACGCTGGCCGCTATCTGAATCTCGCGCTGCCACGCGAGCACGCCTGCGAGCAACGCGAACGGCAGCATCATCAGCAGAATCGCGAGCGCGTGCCCCGCCGCCAGATACAGCAGCGCGGTGAGCAATGCCTGGCTGCGCCGCTGCATCAAACCGTTCGACACCGCGAGCGGCCAACCCATCGCCGGATTCAGGCCGTGATACAAACCGCTCGCGAGCACCGCCAGCCACAGGCCGCCTTGCGGCGACACCGCGCCGCTCAAACGCCCACCGACGGATAGCAGAACGAATCGGTCGAGCAGTCGCCCCCTTCGAGGCGGATCTGATGCGCGCGATAACCTTGCGGAAATTCGACGAAGTAATCGTCGGCGAGCGTCAGGCCGCCGTTCGGATCCGCGTACGCCATCACCTGCGCGCCGGGCACGCCATCCGGGTAGAACTGGTCGTCCCACGTCGAGTACAGCGAATTGGTCCAGTACACGCGCTTGCCGTCGCGGCTGATCTCGACCATCTGCGGCCCGCCGGCGAAGCGCTTGCCGTTCGGATGCGGGGTGCAGCGCTCGATCCCGCCGATTCGCACCGAGCCGGTCAGCTTCGGCTTGCGCGGCTCCGTCACGTCGTACTGACGCATTTCGCCGGTGCCCCAACACGCGACGTAGAGGAATTTATCGTCGATCGACAGATCGATGTCGGTGACGAGCGGCGGCACCGCGCCGAAACCTTTCAACAGCGGCGGCAATTCGTCCGCATGCGCGGGTTCGGGTGGAATCGTCGCGGTCTTCTCGATGTGGAACTGGCCGTCCTCGCGCCACCACGTCCAGATCGAACCCTCCAGATTGGTGGTATCGACGACCACGCCGATAAAACCGTATTCGCGGCTCGGATCGTGCGCGGGCCGCACTTCGAGCGCCATCTGATGATTGGCGCCCAGATCCAGCGTCTGCACGTTGCGGCGCGCGCGCAGATCCCAGAAGTGCACCCGGTGTCCGTAGCGGTTAGCGAGCAGATCTTCGGGCACGATGCCGTTTTCGAATTGCGGCGGCAATGCCCATTCGGTCGACACCATATAGTCGCGCGGCAGATTCCACCAGAAGTCGTAATGCTTTTCCTGCGCGCCGCGCTCGATTTCCCAACGGCCGAGTACCTCGAAAGTCTCGCAATCCATAATGAAAATGCCGGGCGGCCCGTCGGTGCCGTCCTCGCCCGCGCCGCCGAGCGTGCTCACATAAATGCCTTCCGGTCCGCAATGCACGGTGTGCGGGCGCGAATAACCGGTCTTGCGAAAGATCTCCTCGGGCTCGATGATCTTGTGAATCTTCGCCTGAGTCGGATGCGGCTTCGTATCGACGATATAGATGCGCGACGAGCGCATCCCGGGAATGATCAGATAACGCCGTTCGAGAAACGCATGGCCGGTCAGCGGCGACAATGACGACGAGCACGCATTCCAGCCGAAATGATGGAATTCGTCGCCTTTATTCGGCACCGGCACCGTATGCACGACCTGGCTATAGGTCGGCGAACCGGGCTTCACGTCGATCACCGCGAGCGCGTCGGGCTGCGAGAAATCCGGACTGAGCAGCACCGTATACGCATAGTCCTCCGCCGGCGCATCCATCGCGAGTTTCGGCGACGCATGAAAAGTGGGATCGGGGCGCATTCCCATGACAGCACTCTCCTTGGGTTCTGACTGAAAGCCCGCGATGGGCCGGCGCTCCGGCTGGCAGGCGAAGGCTATCCACCGTACCGCGGCGCAACATCGTTTTTCCGGCATGGCCGGCGCGAAGGCCGGCCCGGCGAAATTCGGGCCACTGCACAGCTTTAGATTTGTAGTTCACGGCGGCGTGCGAAGCAACCGGAAAATGCCGACCGCCCGATCAGATGCTCACTGCTGCAAACCCCAGCGCCGCACGGTCACGCGTTCGAGCGTATCGAACACGAGGTGCTCGACCAGCAGACCGATCACGATCACCGCCGCGAGCCCCGCGAATACGCGATCCGTATACAGCTCGTTGCGATTCTGGAAGATGTACCAGCCGAGCCCGCCGCTGCCCGAACTCGCGCCGAACACCAGTTCCGCGGCGATCAGCGTGCGCCACGCGAATGCCCAACCTACTCGCAACCCGGCCAGAATCGACGGCAGCGCGGCCGGCACGAGAATCAGCAGCACATGGCGCAGCCCGGTCAGCCCGTAATTGCGGCCGGTCATCTTCAGCGTCGCCGGCACCGACTGAAAGCCGGAATAGGTATTGAGCGCGAGCGGCCACAGCACCGCGTGCACCAGCACGAACAACAGGCTGCCCGTGCCGAGCCCGAACCACAGCAACGCGAGCGGCAGCAATGCGATCGACGGCAACGGATTGAACATCGCGGTCAGCATCGACAGCAGATCGCGGCCGACCCGCGTCGACACCGCAAGCGAGGTCAGCACGAACGCGCCCGCCGCGCCGAGCAGATAGCCGCGCAGCAGAACCGACATCGACACCGCAGTTTTGGCCAGCAACTCGCCGGACCACACGCCCTGCACGAACGCGCTGAAAGTCGCGCCGAACGTGGGCAGCAGCAGGTCGTTATTGATTGCGCGCGCGGCGATTTCCCAGCCGGCGATCAGCACCAGCGCGATCAGTGTCTTGCGCAGCCACGCGTGCTCGAACAAACGTTTAGCGACGGGCAACGGCGCTTCGAATGCGAGCTCGCCGGGCGCTTCGAGCGGGCGTTCGTATTCGTCGCGCACCGGCGGCAGCAATGTGGCGGGAGTACTCATTGCACGGCCTCCGTCGGTTCGAACAACAGATGATGAATGCGCGCGACGCTGCGCTGAAAATCCGCGCGGCCGAAACTGTCCTGTGAATACTGGTGACTGTTCAGTTCCGCGCGCACGCGGCCCGGATGCGGCGACAGCAGAAGAATCCGGTTGCCGACCACAAGCGCCTCTTCGATCGAATGCGTGACGAACAGCAGCGTGAACCTGACCTCTTCCCACAGCCGCAGCAGTTCTTCCTGCATCTTGCGGCGCGTCAGCGCATCGAGCGCGGCAAACGGCTCGTCCATCAGCAGCACGCGCGGCTGCATCGCCAGCGCCCGCGCAATCGCGACGCGCTGCTTCATCCCGCCCGACAGCGTGTGCGGATACGCATTCGCGAAGGCGGCGAGCCCGACCTTGTCGAGGTAATAGAGCGCGCGTTCGTGCGCTTGCGCCTTCGACAGCTTCTTTGCGACTCGCAGCGGAAACGCGATGTTCTGCACGACCGTCTTCCACGGCGGCAACTGGTCGAATTCCTGAAACACGACGATCCGGTCGGCGCCCGGCCCGCGCACCCGCTGGCCATCGAGTGAGATGCTGCCGGCGCTCGGCTCGATGAAACCCGCGACCGCCTTCAGCAACGTCGACTTGCCGCAACCGGACGGGCCGAGCAGCACGAAACGGTCGCCGCCGTAGACGTCGAAACTGATGTCGTGCGTCGCGCGCACGATGCGTTCGCGCGTGCGGTATTCGAGGCTCAGGTTCTCGACCGTCAGCAGTTTGCCGCTGGTTGACGCCGCAGTTGCCGCCGCAGTTGCGACGGTAGTTGCCGGATTGCTTTGCGCCGCATCGTGCGGAAATAGAAGTTTAGGATTGGCCACCATCAGAGCGCCTCCCGCGAGTGATTCGAATTCAAAACCAGCGGATTCATACTCAACTGCCCGCCGCGGTCGCCGGATCGTCGAAGAAATAGTCCTGCCACGATTTCGGTTCGTTCTTGATCACGCCCACGCGATGCATGAACTGCGCGAGCCCGAGCGTGTTTTGCGGGACGATCTTGAACTGCACCTGCGGATTCGTGATGATCTTCACGAGCAGATCGCGATCGATCTTCGACTGATTGGTGCGGATATAGATATCGGCAGCGCCTTGCGGATTCGCGTTGATGTACTTCGCCGCATCGGCCAGCCCATCGACGAACGCGCGATAAGTCTTCGGATTGTCGCGGCGGAATTTCTCGGTTGCGTACAGCACGGTGGCCGAACTCGGGCCGCCGAGCACGTCGTACGAATTGAGCACGATATGCGCTTTCGGATTGCCGGCCAGTTCCTGCTCCTGGAACGGCGGATTGCCGAAGTGACCGGTAATTTCCGTGCGGCCCGCGATGATCGCCGCGGCCGCGTCCGGATGCGGCAATGCCTGCGTGTACTTGTCGAGCCGGTCGTATTCCTTGTCGCCCCAGCGTTTGGCCGCCGCGTATTGCAGCACGCGCGACTGCACCGACACGTTGACCGCCGGCAACGCGATCCGGTCTTTCTGCGTGAAGTCGGCGATCGTCTTCACGTTCGGGTCGTTGCTGATCAGGTAATACGGCAGATTGCCGAGCGACGCGACGCCCTTGACGTTCTGTTTGCCGCGCGTGCGGTCCCAGATCGTCAGCAGCGGACCGACGCCCCCGCCCGCGATATCGATCGCGCCCGACAGCAACGCATCGTTGACCGCCGCGCCGCCCGACAGCTTGACCCAATCGACCTTGATGTCGAGCCCCTGCTTACGGCCTTCGGTTTCGATGAAATGCTGATCGCGCGCGACGTTCAGCAGCAGATAGACGATGCCGAACTGCTCGGCCACGCGAACCTGGCCTTCGGCGTGCGCGGGCGCGGTGACGGCGAGACTCGCCGCGCCGGTCGTGAGACTCAGTAATAGTGCGGTCAAGCGTCGGAGATTCCGGCTATGGCGGATAGACGACGGCCGTGCGGCGGTCGGACGAATCAGGCTCGGCATTGCAGCTCCAGTCGGCGTGCGGTGTGTAACGGTGTACTTGTAATGGAAGCGCGCTGCTCAGAACGGCACGTCGCCTTCGATCGTCGTGCGATACAGCTTGCGGCGCAAATGATTGGGCGTGCCGGCGGCCAGATGCATCAGCGAGCGGTTGTCCCAGAACACCATGTCGTGCGCGGCCCAGCGGTGCCGGTACAGATGCTCGGGCCGCACGCTGTGCGCGAACAGTTCGGCGAGCAACGCGCGGCTTTCGTCTTCCGGCACGCCGATCACGCGGGTCGTGAAATGCTCGCTGACGAACAGCGCCTTGCGGCCCGTTTCCGGATGCGTGCGCACGATCGGATGCACGACGGGTTTGACCTGGGCGATCTGCTCGGCCGACAGATTGGGACGCCATGGGCTGCGCTTTTGCAACTCCGCGTATTTCGCGAGGTACGTGTGCTCGGCGCTGCGCCCTTGCACCGCGCTGCGCAGATGCGCGGGCAGCGTGTCCCACGCGAGATGCATGTTCGCGAACAGCGTATCGCCGCCTTCGGCCGGCAACTCCTGCGCGTGCAGCAGCGAGCCGAGGCTCGGCTTCTCCTTGTATGAAAGGTCCGAGTGCCAGTAATGACCGGCATCGCCGAGACCGATCGGCTGGCCGTTCTCGATGATGTTCGACACCACCAGCACCTCCGGATAACCTGGCAACCCGAACTGATGCAGTACGTGAATCTGCAGCGGGCCGAAGCGACGGCTGAACGCGATCTGCTGTTCCGGCGTGATGCGCTGATCGCGGAACACCAGTACGTGATGGTTCAGATGCGCGAGGTGCAGGCGCGCGAAATCGTGCTCATCGAGCGGTTGGCTCAGGTCGAGGCCGAGCACTTCGGCGCCGAGCGGCGCGTCGAACGGGCGGATCTCGAAGGATTGCGCGGACGCGGCGGCGGCCGGCGTAGTGGATGCAATAGACGCGGTGGGCGTAGCAATAGAGGCAGCAGCGGTAGTCGTCGTCACGGGAAGCTCTTCGTCGGATCGGTTCAGCGGGCGCTTAACGGCGCGGACAGTCCGACGAATGTAACGGGCGGCGCGTGCAAAGCCAACGAAGCAAATCCGATACGGTTATCTGCTGGAGTGATAAACCCGCCGCTGCAACGCGTCGCGGCTTGCGGCGCCGCCTTTCATCCGCCTTTCACCGCATTAGAACTTGGGCAGGCCGGGCGGATTGCTTTCCGAACGCGGCAACGCTTCCGACTCGATCCCCCACAGCGCGAGCAAGCGCCGGTAAGTGCCGGCGGCGATCAGACCGTTGGTCGCGACCGTCAACGCATCCATCAGGCCGCTGCCCTTGCGGGTCGCGATCGCGACGTCCGAGCGGGCCGGCCAGCCGGCGTTCAGCGTGCCGACCTGGCGGATCGCGCCGGTGGTGGCCGCGTCGTACGCGAGCGGCGCGTTCGGATTGAATTCGACATCGGCGCGGCCCGACAGCAGCGCGACGCGGCTCGCGGCATCGTCGTCGAAGTACTGGAATTCGACCGGCTTCAGTCCGCTTGCGATGTTGCGCCTGTTCCATTCGAGAATGATCTTCTCCTGATTGGTCCCCGCCGACGTGATCAGCCGCAGTCCGGCCACGTCTTGCGGTTGCGCGATCTTTCTGATCGGGCTCGCGGTTCTCACATAGAAACCGTGCAGCCCCTGCCGGTAAGTCGTGAAGTCGAACTTCTCCTTGCGCTGCTCGGTCACGCCGACGTTCGAGATCACCGCGTCGTATTTGCCGGAACTCAGACCGAGCGGCCAGTCGGCCCATGCGATCGGCACGAGGTTCAGCTTCAGTCCGAGCGAATCGGCTACCAGTTGTGCGTAATCGGGATCGGCACCGACGACGGTCCGCGCATCGGTTGCATAGGTCGCGGTGGGCGGCACGTGCGGCGTGATCCCGACCGTGAAATAGCCGTCTTTCGCGAAGCGGTAGTGATTGCCGAGCGCCGCGAGCGCGGCCGGATTCTTTTGCACCCGAATCCGGTTCGGCTGCTGCGGACTCAGGTCGACCGTGTCGCGCGGCGTTTGCGCCGCGTGGGCGAATTCGAACGAGTTGGACAGCAGCAGCGCGCCGAACGCACTGCCGGTAAGAAGGAATTGACGTCGATCGGGCATGGCTAGTTTCGTAATACGTTCACAGAACGCGCGACAGGAATTCGCGGGTGCGCGGATGGCTCGGCTGGTTCAGCACCTGCGCGGGCGGACCCGCTTCGACCACGCGGCCGCGATCCATGAAGACGATGTCGTCGGCGACTTCGCGCGCAAAGCCGATTTCGTGCGTGACGATCACCATCGTCGTGCCGGAACGCGCGAGTGCCTTGATCACGTCGAGTACTTCGTTGACGAGTTCCGGGTCGAGCGCCGAGGTCGGTTCATCGAACAGCAGCACCTTCGGTTTCAACGCCAGCGCGCGCGCAATCGCGACCCGCTGTTGCTGGCCCCCGGACAACTGACGCGGCCACGCATGCGCCTTCGCTTCGAGACCGACCCGCGCGAGCAGGCTCAGCGCGAGACTTTCCGCTTCCGCGCGCGACAGGCGCCCCAATGCGACCGGCGCTTCGACGATGTTTTCGAGCACCGTCAGATGCGGGAACAGATTGAAGTTCTGGAACACCATGCCGACTTCGACACGGCGGCGCAGAATCTCTTTCTCTTTCAGTTCGTATAACGTAGCGCCGTCGCGGCGATAGCCGATCAGCTCGCCGTTGATATCGATCAGGCCGGAATCGACGCGCTCCAGGTGATTGATCGTGCGCAGCAACGTCGATTTGCCGGAACCGGACTGGCCGAGAATCACGGTGACGCTGCCGGGATGCATCGTCAGCGACACGTTGTCGAGTACTTTCAGCGTGCCGAAACTCTTCGACACCTGCTGGATCACGATGCGCGCGCCATCGCGCTGATCGGCCCAGCGTTGCGGCGCAGCGGTGGCGTTAGCGCTTGCGGCGGCGCCCGCCGCTTGCGCGTCTGCGTCCGCCGCGTCCGTCCCAACGCGTGCAGCGACGCGCGCCTGTTTGTCACCGCGCGCGAAACCCACGTACTTCAGCAAACCGCCGAAAACGGACGGCGCCGCATTGCGCTTCACACCGCGCGAAAAATGCCGCTCCACATACACCTGTAGCGCCGACAGCACGGTCAGAATGATCAGATACCAGACCGTCGCGACCATCAGCAGCGGAATCACTTCGAGATTGCGCCGATAGATGATCTGCACCGTGTAGAACAACTCCGGCATCGCGAGCACGTACACCATCGACGAACCCTTCGCGAGCGCGATCAGATCGTTGAACGCGGTCGGCACGATCGCGCGCATCGCCTGCGGCAGTACGATGCGCGATGCCTGCCGCTGGCGCGGCAAGCCGAGCGCGGCGGCCGCTTCGAGCTGGCCGTGATCGACCGACTGAATCCCGCCGCGTATTACTTCCGCCGAAAACGCCGCGTGATTGAGCGTCAAGCCGAGTACCGCGGCGAGAAATGGACTGATCAACTCGGTAGTCGGCACGTCGAGCAGCAGCACGTTCGTGAACGGCACGCCGAGCCGCACGGTTTCATACAGATAGCCGAGGTTGTTCAGGATCAGCAGCAACACGATCAGCGGAATCGAGCGGAACAGCCACACGAATGCCCACGCGCAACCGGCCAGCAACGGCGAGCGCGACACGCGCGCGAGCGCGAGCGGAATTCCGAGCGCGAAGCCGAACACCGCGCCGAGCGCGGTCAAGAGCAAAGTGCGGCCGAGTCCGGACAGCACCGGCTCGGACAGAAACCACTCGGCGAATACCGGCCAGCCCCAACGCGGATTGCCGAGTACCGAATGCAGCACGAGGCCGATCAGCAGCGCCGCCGCGAGGGTGCCGAGCGTGCGTGCGCGATGCCTGGCCGGCACGATCCGGAAGTGGTCGCGCTCGCGTGGCGAGTCGGCGTGCGCGCCGGCGTGCGCACCGGACAGCGGCGGGTTGGCGAGTTCTGCGGTGTCGTTCATCGTCGTCTGCTCCGTGCCGTCAGGCCGCTGCGGCCACAGTGGCCCGTTCCGGCGCCGCTGCCGCCGTCGCATAACGGCTCGCCTTGCGCGGCAAACCAAGGTGGTCGCGCAACGTCGCGCCCGTCAGCGTGCGCTCGTAGCGGCCGCGCTGTTCGAGTTCGGGCACCACATAGCGCACGAAATCGTCGAGGCCTTGCGCCTGTACCGCGAAGCCGAGAATGAAGCCGTCGGCCGCCCCCGCGTCGAGCCAGCGGATCAGCTCGTCCGCGATCTGCGCGGGCGTGCCGATAAAATGCGTGCGCGGCGTCGCCACTTCGAGCGCGACTTCGCGCAGCGTCGAGCCGTTCTTGCGGGCATCGGCCTTGATGCGGTCGGTGGTCGAACGGAAACTGTTGCGGCCGATCTCGCCCAACTCGGGGAACGGCTCGTCGAGCGGGTACTGGGTGAAGTCGTGGTGATCGAAATAGCGGCCCAGATACGCGAGCGCTTCGTCGATCGTCAATAGCTCGCGAATTGCGCGGTATTTTTCTTCCGCTTCTTCCGGCGTCGCGCCGACGATCGGGCTGATACCGGGGAAAATTTTCACATCGTCGCGGCTGCGGCCGTGCTCGACCGCGCTGTCTTTCACACGCTGCGCGAACGCGCGGGTTTCTTCGAGCGACACCGAATGCGTAAACACCGCATCCGCGTATTTGCCGGCGAGCTCAATGCCCGCATCCGACGATCCCGCCTGAAAGATCACCGGCTGTCCCTGCGCCGAGCGCTGAATATTCAGCGGCCCCGCTACCTGGAAGAACTTGCCCGCGTGATTGAGCGTATGCAGCTTGTCGCGCTCGAAAAACACTCCGCTCTCGCGTTCGCGCACGAATGCATCGTCGTCCCAACTATCCCACAGCCCTTGCGCGACGCTCAGGTATTCGTCGGCGATCTCATAGCGCAACGCGTGCTCCGGGTGCGAGCCGCCGTAGTTTTTCGCGGTCCCTTCGAGCGGCGTCGTCACCACGTTCCAGCCGGCCCGGCCGCCACTGATCAGATCGAGCGACGCGAACTGCCGCGCGACCGTAAACGGATCGCTATACGACGTCGATACGGTGCCCGCCAGGCCGATTTTCGACGTAACCGTCGCGAGCGCCGACAGGATCGAGATCGGTTCGAAGCGGTTCAGAAAGTGCGGGATCGATTTTTCGTTGATATACAGGCCGTCCGCGACGAACGCGAACGAAATTCCGAACGCCTCGGCCTTGCGCACCGTATCGACGAGAAACTTCAGGTTCACGCTCGCGTCGGCGGGCCCGGCCGGATGCTTCCACGCATTCATATGGCTGCCGGCGCCTTGCAGCATGATGCCGAAATTGAGTTTGCGAGTACTCATGGGATCGTCCGCGAATCGATGATGGGTCGTTGGGAAAGGTCACGCATACGCGGGCTCGATAGTGCCGCCGAGCAGCTCGACCGAGCGCAGGCGCGCCGGATAGTGTTGCAGCGGCGAATCGATCACGAATTCGTCGATGCCGTAGCGACGGCTCAGCGCGTCCAGCTGCTCGCGCACCTCCCCGGCCGTGCCTTTGACGACGTGCGGACGACGCTCTTCGAGCGTGTAGTCGCTCACGCCCGCTTGCCGCGCGTATTCCTGCGCGGCTTCGACGCTCGGCAGATTCACGCTCTGGCCGCCGGCCAGTTGCAGACGGAAAACCCGCAGCGGTCCGCTGAGCCGCTCCGCTTCGTCGCGTGTAGTTGCGGCGAGCGCGTACAGCGCCAGCAACGGCGCGCGGCCGCTTGCGTCGCGATACGTCTGCACGGTGCGCTCGATATTCGCTTCGTCGCCATTGAAATGGCCGGCGTAGCAGAACTGCCAGCCCTGGCGTGCGGCGAGCGCCGCGCTGTCGGGACTGCCGCCCAGCACGACGCGTTCGAGCGGCGCGGGCGCAATGGGAAACGCGAGCGCGCCCGCCAACGGATGGTCCGCGTCGACGCCGTCGCCGAGAAACGCATCGAGTTGCGCGAGCTGCGTGTCGAAGCCCGGCTTGTTGTGCCGGTCGTGCAGCCATTGCAGTGCCCGCGTGGTCTGCGGCAGTCCGCCCGGCGCCTTGCCGACGCCGAGATCGACGCGGCCCGGCGCGAGCGCCGCGAGCAGCTTGAACGATTCGGCGACCTTGAACGGACTGTAGTGCTGCAACATCACGCCGCCCGAGCCGACCCGGATCCGCGACGTATGCGCGAGCAGATGCGCGACCACCAGTTCCGGTGCGGAACTCGCGAGGCCCGGCGCGCCGTGATGTTCGGCGACCCAGAAGCGTTTGAAGCCGAGCGCTTCGGCGCGCTTCGCGAGCGCGACCGTGAAGCGCAGCGCGTCGGCCGCGCTCGCGCCGGCGGCGATCGGGCTTTTATCCAGTAACGAAAGCGAATAAGTCATGGGATAGCGAATAGGCGAAGAAGGGAGACGACACGCGCTCGCGGGTTCAGGATTTCGGCAGACCCGGCGGATTGGTCGCGGCTTTGTCGATCGCTTCCGAGCCGAGATTCCAGCGCTCCAGCACCGAGCGGTACTGGCCATTGCCGATCAGATCGTTCAGCACGATCGTCACCGGCGCCGCGAGCCCGCTGCCTTTGCGCGTGGTCACCGCGACTTCGGCGGTGCGCGGCCAGCCGCCGCTGACGGTGCCGACCTGGCGGGTCTTGCCGTGCGCGGCCGAGTCGTACGACAGCGCGGCATTGACGCTGAAAATCGCGTCGGCGCGGCCCGATTGCAGCGCGACCGATTTGACCGCGTCGTCGTCGTAGTACTGCACCTGGATCGGCTTCAGTCCGTGCGCGACGTTGTCCTTGTCCCATGCCAGCAGGATCTTTTCCTGATTCGTGCCGGCGTCGGTAATCACGCGAAGGCCCGCCACGTCCTTAGGTTCCCTGATCGATTTGATCGGGCTGTCGGTCTTCACGAAGAAGCCGACCTCATCGCGCCGGTAAGTCGAGAAGTCGAACTTGGCTTTGCGCTCTTCGGTCACCGTGACGTTCGAAATCACCGCGTCGACCTTGCCGGATGCAAGCGCGAGCGGCCAGTCCGGCCACGAAAGAATCACCACGTTCAGTTTGCGGCCCAGGCTGTCCGCGACCAGTTGCGCGAGATCGGGATCGAAGCCGACCACGGTTTTCGCATCGGTCGCGTAGGTGCTGATCGGCGGATGCGCGACCACGATGCCGATCGTCAACGCGTCTTTCGCGACGAACGGAAAGTTCGCGGGCAATGCCTTGGTCGCGGCCACGTCCTGTTGTGCGCGAATCCGGCTGTGCTGTTCAGGGCTCAGATCGAACGAGGTCGCGGCGAACGCGCTGCCGCCCGCATACAACAGCGCGGCCGCCACGAGCGACGACAGTTGCAATACTGCTTTCATGTTTTGGTCCGTTGCAGGGTGGGGAGGGTGAAACGAATGGCTATCTACCGCGCCGCCAGTGTCGCGTCTTGTGCGCGCAGATCGTCGAGCGTGTCGATCCGTTGCGGCGCGAGCAGGTCCTTGCCGTAGCGCAGCTGCACGTGTACTTCCGGCGGCAACGCGGGATCGAACAGGGACGCGTAACCGGTGCGCTCGTAAAGCGCCCACGCTTCAGGCTGTTTGAAGCCGGTGGTCAGATAGATGCGGGTATAGCCCTGTGAGAGAGCGCGCTCTTCGAGCGCCTCCACGACCTGGCGGGCGAGTCCCTGGCGACGCAGATCGTCGCGCGTCCAGATGCGTTTGAGTTCGGCCGTGCGCGCGTCATAGCGCTTGAACGCGCCGCCGCCGACCGTCTCGCCGTCGCGGATCAGCAGTACGAATGCGCCATGCGGCGGCGCGAACAGCTCGGCCGGATAGCGCGCCATTTCCTGCGCGGCGGCCGCGCCGCCATCCTTGCGATACTCCTCGTAGCGGCTCGCGTATTCGAATAGCAGCGCATCAAGCAGCGGCTTGGCGCGCGGATCGTGCGGCGTGGTGTCAACGACGATAGTGCTCATGAACGATCGACTCGAAGTCGGCGGATATTCAGGAGCTCATACGATAGCGTGCGGCCACGTTGCCGCTAACGAAGCAATTTCGCTATGTTTATCTAGTATCGAGATTCGCTGCGATCGTTGCGAAACGTGCTGCGATAGCGGCTTCGAATGACGATGCGATGCCGTGATGGAGGCCGTAGCGAACGGCCGCGCGCAGTGTCTGTTCGATGTGCGATGCGCGCCGCATTGCACTTTTAGCGGGTCACTTCTTCGGCGAGATGGAATAGACAATCGCCGCGCCTGACGAGCGCGGGCACGCGTTTGCAGACCACTTCGCCCGCGCTCTGGAATACGCAGGTCACCGGTTCCTTTAACGGCGTGTCGGGAAAATGAATGCGCGCGGCCGGCTGCCCTTCAATGACCCGTTCGCCCAGTTCGACCAGCGGCTCGAACAGACCATTGTCGTATGCATACACATAGTGACGCGCGCCGGCCACGCGCAGAAAGCGCGTGTCGGCCGGCGGCGCATCCGGCACGAGCGGACCGTGCAATAGTTCGATCGCGCCGAGAAAATGCAACAGGCCGTGGCGCGCCTCGCGCAGCAGCGTTGCATCGACGGTGCCCGCGCCGCCCAGTTCGGCTGTGATCGACAGCGCCCGTTGCCGGCGCGCGGCGCTCGCCGCGTGCACCGGATTCTCCGCATGCACGAACGCGCTCGGCAAACCGAACGCGCGCAATGCGTATTGCAGTCGCCGCCGTTCTTCGTCGTCGCGCGGCTCGATCGCCAGCATATTGTTGCCGCGATACAGCAGCGAACTGCCGCCCGAATGCAGATCGAGCAGATAGTCCGCGCGCGCCAAGAGTCGGTGCTCGATGAAATCGGCGATCACCTGGGTCGGTGTGCCTCGCGGATTGCCGGGAAACTCGCGATTGAGATTACCGCCGTCGAGCGGCGACGTGCGCAAACCGGCCTCGGCGGCCGGCGCATTGGCCATCGGCAGAAGAATCAGCTGGCCGGACACGGTGGCCGGATCGATTTCGCGGATCAGTTGCGAAACGAGAATCTGGCCTTCGTATTCGTCGCCGTGATTGCCCGCCATCACCAGCACGACCGGCCCCGCGCGGTTGCGGATCGACGCGATCGGGATCGGCAGCCAGCCATACGCGGACCGATGCACCGAATGCGGCAAGCGCAGATAGCCGGCGTGCTTGCCGGGCGCGTCGAGGTCGATTTCGCAGCGGATGGGATTCGGGTGGGTCGAGGAGGCTGGTTGGTTCATTGGATGATTCGCGGAAGTTGACGGGCGGGCTGCCGTCCAGTTGTGCAGTATTGCCCCACTGTATTGCCCCACTATTACCCGCTCGGAGCCCGAACCGCAAAGCGCCAAAACTGCTTTGATTCTTACCTTTAATTGGTTAGCCCGCGCGCGAGCATCCGCTACATTCGGAGTCTGACCACACGCAACCATAAGGACAACCGATGTCACTCGCCCGGGGCCTGGCATTCTCCACTCGGCGTCGCCTGCTGAAAGCGGCAGCGGCAGCAGCGGCCGCCGCACTCGCATTCGGCCTGGCCGGCAACGCGCACGCCGCGCCTCTGGGCGAACTGAAACTCGACTACGCGTACTACTCGCCGGAAAGCCTGGTGATCAAACGCAACGGCTGGCTCGAACAGGAGTTCGCCGCCGACCATACCCAGGTCAAATGGATACTGAGCCTCGGCAGCAATCGCGCGCTCGAATACCTGAATAGCGGCGCGATCGACATCGGTTCGACCGCGGGACTGGCCGCGGTACTCGGCAAGGCGAACGGCAACCCGATTCGCGCGGTGTATATCTTCTCGCGCCCGGAATGGACCGCGCTCGTCGTGCGCAAGGATTCGCCGTACAAAACTCTCGCCGATCTGAAGGGCAAGAAGATCGCCGCGACCAAGGGCACCGACCCGTTCCTGTTCACGCTGCGCGCGTTGCACACGGCCGGTCTGTCGCGCGACGACGTCGAGATCGTCAATCTGCAACACCCGGACGGCCGCGTCGCGCTCGCCAACGGCCAGGTCGATGCATGGGCCGGCCTCGATCCGCATATGGCCGCCGCGCAGATCGACGACGGCGCGCGGCTTCTGTACCGCAATGTCGACTTCAACACCTGGGGCTTTCTGAACGCGCGCGAAGACTTTATTCGCGAGCATCCGGAAGCGCTCGCGCGGGTGTTGAAAGTCTACGAAAAAGCCCGCGTATGGATCGCCGCGCATCCGGACGACACCGCGAAGATCGTCGCGGAAGAATCGAAGGTATCGCTGCCGGTCGCGAAGCTGCAACTGAGCCGCAATGATTTCAGCCAGCCGCAACCGGGCCCACGCCAGATCGCCGCGCTGAAAGCCGCCGCGCCGATTCTGGTCGACGAGCAACTGGTGAAGAGCGGCACCAATCTGAACCAGATCATCGATACGCTGATCGACCCGCATATCGCCGGCGCAGCGCTCGCAACCGCCGCCACAAATAACACCGGCAGCACGCAATAACGCATCGAATCGAATCCCCGCGTGGTGTTGCCGCGCGGGTTTCCGTCAAATCATGACAGTCGCAGAAGAATCCGTCGCCCGCCTCGGCCACGCCGACGAACGCACCGGCGAACGCACCGACGAACGCACCGCGGGCAATGCAACCGCACCTGCCCAACCCACGCGCGATCCATTGCGACGCTGGCGCTATGCAGGCCTCGCGCTGCCGTTTGTGTTTCTCGCCGCAATCGAAGCACTGGTGCGCGCGTCAGTGCTGCCCGCGCATCTGGTGCCGGCCCCCAGCTCGATCGCGCAAACGCTGTGGGACCTCGGCGCCGCCCGCCTCGCCCGTCATATCGGCGCAAGCGTGCTGCGCGTGTACGCCGGCTTCGCGCTCGGCGCGGTGTTTGCAGTGCTGATCGGCGCGGCGATGGGTTTGAGCCGGCGCATCGATGCATTGCTCGACCCGGCGTTCCAGGCGTTGCGCGCGATTCCGTCGCTCGCGTGGGTGCCCATTCTGCTGCTGTGGATGGGCATCGACGAAGCGCCCAAAATCACGCTGATAGCAATCGGCGCGTTCTTTCCGGTGCAACTCGCGGTGGTCGCCGGCATCCGGGGCGTCGATCGCAAGCTGATCGAATTTGGCCAATTGAACCGCTTGAGCCGGCGCGCGCTGTTCACCCGTATTCTGCTGCCGGCATCGATGCCGCAGATTTTCACCGGCTTGCGTACCGGATTGAGCCTCGCATGGATGTTCATGGTCGCCGCCGAACTGATCGCGGCGACGCGCGGACTCGGCTATCTGCTCAGCGACGGCCGCGAGACCGGCCGTCCCGATCTGGTGTTCGGTGCGATTCTGCTGCTCGCGCTGCTCGGCAAACTGAGCGACGGCCTGCTGAAAGCGCTGGAAATACACGTGTTGTCGTGGCGCGATGCACACGAAGTATCTGGAGCCGCGCGATGAATCAGGCACTCGCCCCGCTGCTCGAAGTGCGCGCGCTATCGCGGCGCTTCGCCGGCCGCAAGATTTTCGATCAGGTCTCCTTCACGCTCGCACGCGGCGAGATCGTCAGCCTCGTCGGTCCGAGCGGCTGCGGCAAGAGCACATTGTTGCGCGCGCTGGCCGGTCTCGATCATGACACCCAGGGCAGCGTGCTGTTCGAGCGCGAGCCGCTTCGCGAACCGTCGCCGCGGGTCGGCATGATCTTTCAGGAGCCGCGTCTGCTGCCGTGGCTCAGCGTCGCCGATAACATCGCATTCGCCGCCGGCCCGCGCGCGGGCGACGATCCGCGCGTCGCCGCGCTGCTCGCCGAAGTCGGTCTCGCGGGCGTGCACGATGCACTGCCGAAGCAGCTGTCCGGCGGCATGGCGCAGCGCGTTGCGCTCGCGCGCGGTCTGTTCACCGAACCCGATCTGCTGCTGCTCGACGAACCGTTCAGCGCGGTCGACGCGCTCACGCGCGCGCGCCTGCAGCAGTTGCTGCTCACGCTGAAGCAGGCACGCGGCACGACAGTGCTGCTGGTCACGCACGATCTCGACGAAGCGCTGGCGCTGTCCGATCGCGTTCTGCTGCTATCGCCGGCGGGCACGGACGGGCCCAGCCGGATTGCGCGAGAACTGCCGATTACATTGCAGCGGCCGAGAAATCCGCGCGACGCATCGCTGGATGCGCTGCGCGACGTGCTGCTCACAATGTAACGAGGGGTAGCGCGGACGCTATTTCACGACAGCGTTCACACGCGAAAAGGCAACGTCCATTTGCGCTTTGCCGCGCGAGCCGCCGGCGCGCTTCCGGCTTCCGCGCGACGACTCAACAAACGCGTCGCGCCGTATTGCAGCAGCGAACACAACAGCAGATAAACGACGCCGACGAATAGAAAGATCTGCACCGGGTAGATCATTAGCCGGTTATTGACCTGATTGGCGAGAAAAGTAAACTCGGGCACGCCGACGATATACGCAAGCGACGTATCCTTCACCAGCGACACCCACTGATTGACGAACGACGGCGTCATGATCCGGATCGCCTGCGGCAACTGCACGTAGCGTAGCGCCTGCCAGCGCGTCATACCGAGCGAAACCGCCGCCTGCGCCTGCCCCACGCCGACCGCTGCAATTCCCGCCTGCACCGAATGCGACAGATACGCGCCGCCGATCAGCGCGAGCGCGCAGACCACGGTCGCGAGGCCGGGCACGTCGACGTGCAACAGCATCGGCATCAGGAAGAAAGTCCAGAAGATCAGCATCAGCACCGGAATCGCGCGAAAGAAACCGATAAGCGCGGTCAGCGCGAGATGCGCGGCGCCGCGCGTGAGCGACAACGCAATGCCGCCGGCGAGACCGAGCACGGCCGACAGCAGCGCCGACACGAGCGCCAGCGCGACCGTCAACGCGAGGCCGCCGAGCGGTCCATCGGGGAACGTGCCGAGCAGCAGATAGCGCAGCGTCGGCAACCAGTCGAGCGCGCTCATCATTGCCCCGCCTGCCATGCGCGTGCGCTGCCGCGCTGCCAGAGCAGCAGCGCCGCTTCGATCACCGCGATGATCGCGATATACAGCACGGTCGCCGCGCCGAACGCCTGAAAAGTCTTGAACGTCTCGGTATCGACCTGGCGCGATACGTACGACAGTTCCGCGAGACCGATGGTCATTGCCAGCGACGAATTCTTCACGAGGTTCATGTACTGCCCGGCCAGCGGCGGCGTCGCGATGCGGATCGCCTGCGGCAGGATCACGTAGCGGAAGGCGGCGAGAGGCGTCAGCCCCAACGCGGCGGCGGCCTGATGCTGCGCGTCCTTCACGCCGCGCATGCCGGCGCGAAATTCCTCGCCGACGAACGCGGTCGTATAGCAGGTGAGCCCGACCCAGCCGGCGACGAATTCGAACGGCGGCCACGCGATATGCCAGCCCCACAGTGTGAGCGTGTGACCCGCATTGAGCCATTCCATCCAGCTTTGCGGCAGCAACGTCGCCGCGCCGAAATACCAGAACAGCAATTGCACGAGCAATGGCGAATTGCGGAACGCCAGCACGTAGAGCGCCGCGCTTCGCGCGAGAGCGGCGTGGCGCGCATCACGCGCGAGCGCCAGCACGAAACCGGCAAACGTCGCCGCGATGCCCGCGCATGCGGATAACAGCAGCGTCAATAGAAAGCCGTGGGCGATCCAGCCAAGGTACTTCGGTTCCAGCCAACCGTTCATGCCGTTCTTCTGCTCGGATATTTACGTTGCGAAATGAAATGCGGCCCGCCGTGTCGATCCGGCGGGCCGCTCACAAAAGTTCTGATTCGCCGACTCAGCTCTTTTGCGGATCGCCGATCTTGAACAGACGCGGCAGCGGCGCGCGGCTCTCCGGTCCGAACCAGTGGTCATAAATCTTCGCCGCGCTGCCGTCCGCTTCGAGGCTCTTGAGCGTATCGTCGACCGCGTTCAGCAGACGCACTTCGCCTTTCGGCACGCCGACGCCTTCGTAGTCGTTCGAAATCGTGAAAGCGGGAATCTCGTAGTTCGTCTTGTCGGGTATGTTCGCGAGCAGCGCGACCAGTTTCGGGCCGTCCTGAGTGATCGCCTGCACGTTGCCGGCACGCAGCGCGGCGAACGCGAACGGCGTGTCGTCGTACGCGACGATCGTCGCGCCCGGGAATTGCGCGCGCACCTGCTGTTCGTTGGTGGTGCCCTTGTCGGCGCCGACGCGCAGCGTATTGAGCTGCTGCGGCGACTTCAGCACACCCTTCTTCGCGATGAACTGCGTGCCCGACGAAAAATATGGGGTGCTGAAATCGACTTCCTTTTTACGCTCGTCGGTGATCGTGAAGTTCGCGAACACGAGGTCTACCTTGCCGGACTTCAGGAACGCGATCCGGTTAGCCGGATTGGTCGGCTGGATTTCGAGCTTCACGCCGAGCTTGTTCGCCACCGCGCGCGCATAGTCGACGTCGAGCCCGACGATCTGGTTGCTCTTCGCGTCGACGAAACCGAACGGCGCATTGCTGTCGAAGGTGGCCACGCGCAGCACGCCGGCTTTCTTGATGTCGTCGAGACGGTCGGCGTGGGCGGCGCCGGAAAGTGCGAGCAGCAACCCCATGACTGCTGCGCCAGCGATTCTGATCTTCATGATTTGGCCTTGTTTTTGAGTGTGGGCGCGGCGCAATGCATTCAATCGTGCGTTCCGCCGGCGTCATTCGGGACTGTCATTCGGGACTGCGAGACGCGACTGTAGCAACGCGTCGCGCGGCGGCGAACCAATCAATCGTCAGGAGCTATGCGGCATAACTGATATGCGGCGAACGGCGCTCATTGCTTGCCTTTCCACGGCACCAGCCGGCGCTCGAGCGCGCGCATGCCGAGATCGAACAGCCACGCGATCAGACCGATCAGCACGATGCCCATCACGACCACGTCGGTGCGCAGAAAGCCCGATGCGTTCAGCACCATCTGGCCGAGGCCGGCGGTCGCCGCGACCATTTCGGCGGCCACCAGCGTGGTCCAGCCGAAGCCGATCGCGATCCGCAGGCCGGTGAGAATTTCCGGCAGCGCCGCGGGCAACACCACGTGCAGCACCACCTGGCGGAAACTCGCGCCGAGCGACCACGCGGCGTTGACCTGCTCGACGCTCGCGCTGCGCACCCCGGCGCGCGCGGCCATCGCGATCGGCGCGAAGCACGCGAGCCAGATCACGACGATCTTCGCGGTCTCGTCGATGCCGAACCAGATCACGACGAGCGGCAGGTACGCGAGCGGCGGCAGCGGCCGGTAGAACTCCAACGGCGGATCGAGCAAACCGCGCGCGATCCGGCTCACACCCATCAGAATGCCGAGCGGAATCGCGGTGACGGCGGCGAGCAGGAATGCGCCGAACACGCGAAGCGCGCTCCACAACAAATGCTCGGACAACGGCAGGCCGCCTTGCAGACGGCCGTTCCATGCATCGACGAACGCGTGCCAGACCGCTTCCGGTGCGGGCAGGAACAGCGGTGCAAGCCAGTGGAAATGCGTGGCGGTCCACCACAGGATCGCAAACGCGACGACGCAGCCCACGCTGAGCCAAGCGGTCGGCCCTTCGCCGGGCATCCCGCGAAAGGTCTTTCCAGCGCGTACAGCGAAGCGCTTGCCGCGCGGTTGCTTCGCGCTACCACGCGATCCGCGAGCGACGCGCGACGATTCGAGCACGCTCATCAGGCAGCCTCCCGCAAGGTTTCATGCAACCGCCGCGTAAGCCGCTCGCGCCAGCCGATGAAATCCGCCGACGACTTCACCGCGCGCGCGTCGCGGCTCGCCAGATACTCGCGGGCGAACGGCAGGTCGTGAACCTCGGCGATGCGGCCGGGGCCCGGCGTCATCAGCACGAGTCGGGTGGCGAGAAACAGCGCCTCCTCGACGCTATGTGTGATGAAAAACACCGTCTTGTGCGTGCGGTCCCACACGTCGAGCACGAGTTCCTGGATCGTCTCGCGGGTCAACGCGTCGAGCGCGCCCATCGGTTCGTCCATCAGCAGTACTTCGGGATCGCTCGCGAGCGCGCGGGCAATGCCGACCCGCTGCTGCATGCCGCCCGACAGCGCATAGATCTTCGCGTGCGCATGACGTTCGAGCCCGACCAGCGCGAGCGTGCGACGCGCGATCTCCTCGCGCTCGGCGCGCGCGACACCGCGAAAGCGCAAGCCAAGCGCGACGTTGTCGAGCACGTCGAGCCACGGCATCAGCGCATGCTTCTGGAACACCACGCCGCGCTCGGCGCCCGGCCCGGCGATCGGCTCGCCGTTCAGACGCACCTGCCCTTCGCTCGGATCGACGAAGCCGGCGATGCAGTTCAGCAGCGTGGTCTTGCCGCAACCCGACGCGCCGAGCGCGACCACGAATTCGCCGCGCTCGATGCGCAGATCGACACCCGCGAGCGCGGGCTCGGCCGCGCCGTCGTAGGTCACGCGCAGTCCGCGGATGTCGAGCATGCTCATCGCGCGGCCTGCTGCGCGAAGCGCGGATTGACGGCCGTCGAGTAGTCGGGCAGCACGTTCTGGATCGTGCCCTGGGTCTTCAGAAACGCCGCGGTGGCCGCCAGCGATTGCGCGGCGCCCGACTGCTTGCCGCCGCCGAGCCACGTCGGCGATGCCTGTTCGGCCGCGCTCGGGAATGCGTACAGCGCGAGGCTCGCGGGCACGTCGGCGGCCGTTGCGCCGGACTCCTGAGCAACCGCCTGCACCTGCTTCGAGGTCGCGGTCCAGTCTGCCTTGTGATCGCGATACAGCGCGTCGGTGTCGGCGAGCACCTTGACGAGGCCGGCCATGAAAGCGGCGTTGTCGCGCTCGAACTGACGCGACGCGACGAAGCCGTCGAAGGTCGCCTTGCCCGATTGCTTCGCGACGTCGCCGGACGTGATCAGCACCTTGCCGTTCTGCTTGACCTTCGCGAGCACCGGGTCCCAGATATAGGTCGCGTCGATGTTGCCGCGCTGCCACGCGGCGGCCACTTCGGGCGGACGCAGATTGAGGATTTTCACCGTCGCGGGATCGACGCCCGCCTGCTGCAACGCCACCAGCGTGTGGAAATGCGAAGTCGACACATACGGCACGCCGATGGTCTTGCCCTTCAGGTCCGCGAGTCGGCTCACGCCCGAACCGTCGCGCGCGACCAGCGCTTCCGCGTCGTTGATGTTGTCGAGAATCCAGAACAGCGACAGGTCGACACCTTGCGACAGACCCGCCGCAATCGGGCTCGACCCCGCCTCGCCCAGCTGGATCGAGCCGGACGCGAGCGCGCGCACCACGTCGGCGCCGCTGCCGAGCTTGCGGTAGGTGACCTTGTAGCCGGTGGCTTTTTCGACCGCGCCGGTGGCCTGCGCGTAGCGCCACGGCACGACCATGTCCTGATAGCCGATTACGACTTCGCGGCTTTGCGCGTGCGCGGATGAAGCGAACGGCGAAAACGCGGCGACAGCCGCCGAAGCCGCGACGAACGCGACGGCACGCAGCGCGCGGCGGGCGCGCAGCAAGGAAGTATTGAGCGGGAGCATGCGGATGGAATGAGGTTCGGTGAAGGCTCCGACTATAGGGAGTTTTCAGCGGCTTCGTTCCAACGAATCGTGCATTGCTAATGACGGCGCGGCGCGATTGCTCCGCGATGTTCTGTTTTACCGCCGGCTAGCGCTGGGTCGTGCTGGTTCGCGCCGGGTCGTGCTGGTGAGTGCCGGCTCGCTTACCCGCCCGGGCGCCGCGCCGCCATAAACGCCTCGACGTAACGCAACGCCTGTTCGCATTGCTCAGGCGTTAACGCATGAATACTGCCCGGCAGCGGCTCGAAACCGAGTTCGATCGCGACCCAGCGGATCGCCTTGGCGCGCGCCTCGAATGCATTAACGCCGTCGCGCCGCACCTTGCCGGCGACCAGCGGTTCGAGCGCGTCATGCAGATTGCTCTTCGCTTCGCGCAATGCGGCGTCGGCGAGACGGCCGAGCGGCACGTTGTGTTTGCTGCGCGCATATACGCCGATCCACGCCTGACAAGCGGTGCAGATCCACAGCGGCCCCTGGTCGCCGCGATACGGATAGCTGTCGTCGCCATAACGGACGAGCAGCGCGCGGCTGCCGCAATAGTCGCAGGACGGTTGCGGCAGCGCCTTGACGGGTTTGCCTACACGCATCGGGATGCCTCCCGCGCGAACTGGGTGCGCTTCATCGGATAAACGTGGCTTACGTAACACTTGAGTAAGCCAGCAGTTTAATGGAAACGACACGCGGTACCCGGCCGGAAAGGCACAGCCAGCGCGATGCGGATCACGTCAGGCGCCGCGCTGCGCGATCTCCATCACGATTCGACGCCGCTCGGCAAAGCCGGACGCCGAACGCTGCTTGACGAGTTCGACCACGTCGCGCGGCGCGGTCCGCGGGTCCCCGGCGGCAAACGGCGGCGCCGGCGCATATTCGAGTTCGAGCTGGATCGCCTGCGCCTCCTGCTGCCCCGCCAGTTCGGCCGCCACGGTCAAGCCGAAATCGATGCCCGCCGTCACCCCGCCACCGGTAATCAGATTGCCGTCACGCACGACACGCGCCTGGGTCGGAATCGCGCCGAGCGGTTCGAGCAGCGCGTGAAATGCCCAGTGCGTCGTCGCGCGACGGCCGCGCAGCAAACCGGCCGCGCCGAGCAGCAACGCGCCGGTGCACACCGACGTCACATAGCGCGCGCCCGCCGCCTGGCGGCGCACGAAGTCGACGGTCTGCGCGTCCTGCAACAGCGCGGTGACGCCGCTGCCGCCGGGCACGCAGATGACGTCGAGCGCTGGACAGCTTTCGTAAGTCACGTTCGGCGTCAGCACGAGCCCGTTAGTCGACACCACCGGCTCGAGCGTCTTGCCGATCAGGTACGTGGTCGCGCCGGGCACCGATGCGAGCACGTCGTGCGGGCCGGTCAGGTCGAGTTGCTGGACTTGCGGAAACACCAGAAAGCCGATGTGCAGCGTCATAGGGAAACCTTATTTGATGGAGGAATCGGACTGCAACGCCGGTTCTGTTGCAGGTGGACGAATCGATTCTAGGCGCGTAGTCTTTGGCGAGATTGCCAATCATCCCTTGTTTTCTGCCACGCTTGCCGGTGGCGGCATCCCACCTTGCCATGTCTGACGAACCGCGCTCCGTCGTACTGCTCACTTTCCCGAACGTGCAATTGCTCGACGTGAGCGGCCCGTTGCAGGTATTTGCATCCGCCAACGCACTCGCCGCGCAGCGCGGTCTCGCTCCGCTGTATGCGCCGCGCGCGGTCGCGGCCGAAGCCGGACCGGTTACGTCTTCTTCGGGTCTGGCGTTGGTCGCCGGTTCGATTCGTTCGGTGAAAAACCCGCTCGATACGCTGATCGTTCCCGGCGGCTTCGGCGTGAACGACGCGTTGACCGACAGCCGGCTGATCCGTTGGACCCAGCGCCAGGCGACGCGCGCGCGGCGCGTCGCGTCGGTCTGCTCCGGCGCGTTCCTGCTCGCGGAGGCGGGGCTGCTCGACGGCCGGCGCGTGGTCACGCACTGGGCGCGCTGTGACGAGCTCACGCAACGCTATCCGCAACTGCGCGTCGAAGCCGATCCGATCTTTATTCGCGATGGCGCGATCTGGACGTCGGCGGGCGTGACCGCCGGCATCGATCTCGCGCTGGCGCTGCTCGAAGAAGATCACGGCCGCGCGCTCGCGCTCGATGTCGCGCGCGACCTCGTCGTGTTTCTGAAGCGACCCGGCGGGCAGTCGCAGTTCAGCGCGACGCTGTCGCTGCAAAACGCCGACGATCGCTTTGCGCAATTGCACGCGTGGATGGCCGCGCATCTGGCGGCGGATCTGTCGGTGCCCGCGCTGGCGCGGCGCCTGCATATGAGCGAGCGCAGTTTCATGCGCCACTACAAGGCGCAAACCGGGCGCACGCCGGCTCGCGCGGTCGAGCAATTGCGTTTGGAGACCGCGCAACGCTTGCTTAGCGAGACCTCATGGTCGATCAAGCGGATTGCCGCGCGCTGTGGCTTCGGCAGTGAGGAAACGATGCGGTGCAGTTTCGTGCGGCTGTTGAAAGTCGCACCGCAGGTTTACCGGCAGAGGTTTTCGTTGCAGTGAGATGCGGGACGTTCAATTTCGGGAGATTGGAAAGGGGTAATCCGGACATCTCAGTACTTCTTCTTAACAATCAAAGTCGCCCCAGTATCATGCGAGCGCAACAGCGCGACCCTTGCCGTCCCCGTGAACACCCAATCATCGACGGTCAGCGACAGCCGCCGTTGCGGCGAAGCGCCGATCGACAAGGTTGAACTGTTCATCTGAACGATCGAGATTTGCGGCCCGGTTCCCGAAGTGAAATGAACGGCCGTGGAAGCCTGCTTCGAAACCGGCCCGGAGACAGTCCCGGAAGCCGCCCCACCATCCCCATCGGCACCAGAAACAGACCCAGCCTCACCAGCCGACCCAGGCGCCATCCCCGCCTCGAACGCAGGATCGAAGCCCGCCCCACTCACCGGCAGGAACTGCACCGTCGACGAAACCAGCGGTTTACTCTCACTGAGCCGCACGTCATGCGTCACGTCCGCGCTATAAAAATTCTCGATTTGCGCATAAAACGGCTTGTCGTGATTCGACTGATATTCCATCGCGTAGCGCTGCTGCTGAAAGTAGCGCTTCGGCTCAGGTATTCGCGGCACGACTTCGGCGGGTACCGCGACGATGTTCGCGACGATCATCGGTTGGGGCGAGTCGAACACCGGGCCGCCCGCGAACGCGGAGCCGCTCAGCACGACGAAAATCGCTCCCACAATCCTCTCGTTCGGGCACGTCATGCATGCCTCCAGTAAAGGAGTGCAACCTCATCTGCCTGTCGGTCATGGCCGAACAGACCTCCCCGCCGCTGCGCCGGCATTCACCCATTGTAGTCAGCGATTTGCGCAACGGTAGGTCAAAGTGTGAGGTATCGCGTGCGCTCGCGAATACAGCGGAGCAGCATCATTCGCCGGAAGCGCTTTCAGGGAATAAATGACCGGCACACGGCGAGCCCGATACCCTCCCGTCGCCCACGCCCGGCAAGTCTTGCAGCGTAGGCCGCGTCGCATCGTTGCAACCGTCCATGCTTGCAGAGTCAACCTTTGCCGGAGAAACGTTTCATTCGACGCGCGGCCGCCGGTTCGACATCCGCGGTACCCGCCAAAGTGCCGTTCGAATCCGTCGCGGCCATGTGCTCAACCACTGCCAGGCCACGTCGGGTACGAAGCGCGCGACCAGCAACAGCAACGCGAGCAACGCCGGCGCCCAGCGCAAATCGGTCGGCACCGGTTCCCGACGAACGAAGCGCGCATCGAGCAGCGCGTCGCCGAGCGTGGTCACGGCCCACAGGCGTCGATAGTCGAAGCCCGTTTGCGCCGCCACCGACGCCAGATACTGCCCGCGCAACTGCGACAACTCCTCGTGAGAGTCCTCCTGCACGGCGGCGCCCGGCACGGTCGGCAGCTGGATCACGTCGGCGGCTTGCCAGTAGCCGATTCGCTTGCCGTCCGCGTCGCTCTTCGGAATCGCCGCCGGCTGGTCGCCGCCCACGCCGATCAGCCAGCCCTTGATGCGCGCGGCATTGATATCCGGCATCAGCGCGCGCGACGCGGCGACCGGCGGCGCCTCCTGCCCGTCGGTGACGAACACGATCGCCGCGCCGTCGCCGACGCCCTGCGCGACCCGCACCGCCGAGTAAAGCCCGCCCTCGGCAATCCGGCTCCAGTTGGTCCAGCGCATCCGTCCATCGATGCCGTCGAGCGACCCCAGCAGCGCATCGTAGTTGCCGCACACTTCCACCGGCGGCAGCAGCAGCAGGGTCTGTTGCCCGGTAAACACGCTCCAGCCGACCTTCGAGCCGCACGGCAAGCGGCCGAGCGCATCGCGCATCGCGGCCTGCGCGAACTTCAACCGGCTCAGCGGCGCGCCGTTGAGCAGCACGTCCTCGACATCCATGCTCTGGGTGATATCGAACGACACGATGTAGTCGTACGTGTCGCGCGGCAGCGTCACGTCCGGCATCGCGACCGCCGCGATCAACGCGGCCAGCGCGAGCGGCGTCGACCATTGCCGCCATCCGGCCAGGCCGCCGCTGCCGCTATCGCCCCTGCCTCGCCGCGTGCCCCTCATGGCAAATCCTGACTCTGCGCGCCGCGCAGCTTGACGCCGTGCTGCTCCTTCACGTCGGGGCGTTCGAGCGCGGCGCCGGTTTCCGGTGCGAGCCACAGCGCGCGTTCGAGGTTGTAGCGCGCGTCCCAGTCGTCGGGCGCCGCGCGCAGCACGAGCCGGTAGCGCGCCTTCGCCTCGCCGATCATCGCGAGCGATTTCAGCGCCTGCGCGCTGCCGTCGATGCTGCCCTCGCGCAGATACAGGTTGCCGAGATCGAACAGCGCCGCGCGGCCGACCTCGTCGAGTCGTCCGCCGTCGGGAACCAGACCGTTATAAAGCCGCGCGGCCTGCTCGTAGGAGCCCGCTTTCGACAACGCGATCGCACGCGCCAGTTGCACCTGGCGGGCGTCATCGGCGGCGCGGTCATTGCGCGGATCCGCGTGCGGCGTGCTCGCCGCGACGACGGCCGCGTTGATCCGCTCGGCCTGTTGCAGACGCGCCCAGCCGTACGCGGCCGACACCGCGCAAGCGACGGCGACGCCGCCGAACATCGCGTGTATCAGCGTGCGCTTCATGCCCAACTCCTCAGCTGCAACGTGTGCAGCAGCACCAGCAGCGCCGAGCACAGCAGCGCAAGCGCGAAGCAATACGGACTCAGGTCCTGGCGCGGCAGATGCTCGATGAACGTGGTGGCCGCGTTCTGCTGGCGGTTGATCTCGGCGATCGCGGCCATCATCCCCTTCGCGTCCTCCGCCTGGAACAGCCGGTAAGGGGTGCGAAGCGTCAGAAAGAAGCGATGCAGCTCGGCTTCGGCCGAGCTTTCGCTGGCCGGCAGCCGCGCGTTCAGATCGGGGCTGTAGACGCTGCTGCGCAAGTAGATGAAGTACAGCGAGATATTCTGCCGTTGCAGCGCCGTCTGAATGCGCCGCTGCACGTCCGCTTCGAGCCGCGCGCCGCCGTCCGACACCAGCACGATCGCGCGACGCCCCGAACTCGGCTGGTCGTCGAACTGTTCGAGCGCGGCCAGCATCCCGCGATCGAGTTCGGTGTCGGGCATCCCGCGGCCGATCGCGGTCGCCGCGATCGCCGCATCGATCACCCGATGGTTGTACGTGAACGGCATCGCCAGCACCGGGCTGGTGCCGAACATCATCAGCGCGAGCCGGTCGTTGGGCCGCAATTCGACGAAGCGCGTCAGCGCGGCGCGCGCGACCTTGTTCTTCGAATCGCCGCGCGGCGACTCGACGCCCTTGCTGCCCATCGGCTCGTCCATGCTCGCGCTGCGGTCCATCAGCACCAGGATCTGCGCGCCGCTGCCCGTGCGGACCACTTGCAGTTGCGAGCGGCCGGGCCCGGCGAGCCCAACCACGATCGCCGCGATCGACAGCACCGCGCAGCCGCGTTCGAGCCAGCTGGCCCAGCGTCCGAGATGATCGGCCGGCAGCCACGCGACGCTCGCGAACACCAGCGTATCGCTGCGCCTGCGCAGCAGCGGCAGCAGCGCGAGCGGCAGCAGAAGCAGCAGCCACGGAAACACGAAATCGACGGGCCGGCTCATTGCTGGTGACGCCGTTCGGCCCGGTACAGCGCGCGACTGAGCGCCTGCAACGGAAACTCGGCGGCGCCCGGCGCCGGCGTGAAAAAACGCTCGGACGACACCCGGTAGAAATGTTCGAGTTGCGCGCGCAACGGTTGCAGATACGGCGCGCGCGTCAGCAACGCGGCCAGCGATCCCGCATGCACGACCTGACCGGCCGCTTCGTTCAGCGCGCGGTGCACGCACAACCACGCATCGCTCGATGCCGCCGCCTGCGGGTCCGGCACGCGTTGCATCTGTTGCCACGCGCGCGCGAACGGCAGCCGCGCCGCTTCGCGCCGGTTGCGCCACCCCCACCAGCCGGCCCACGCGAGCAAGCTCACGAGCAACAGCCCGAGCGACCACGCGATCTGCCGGCGCCAGCCGGCCGTCGGCAACGGCGGCGCCGCGCGGTCCGGGCGCAACGGCAGCAGGTCGCCGCTCGCGAACGCGCTCGGCGGCGTCAGCGGCCCGATGCTGGCCGGCCATTCGGCGACCTGCAACTGCGCGCCGCTCGCCGAGGTCAGCGTCAACGCGGGCAACGCGATCTGCGTGAGCGTTTGCGGCGCGTTGACGACCTGATACGCGATCACCATCCACGTGCGGCCGCCCGCATCGGTTTCGAGCGCCACCGGCCGGCGTTCGAGCCACAAGCCAGTGCGGCCGACCGACGGCGGCGCGACGGCGTCGATGTTCTGGCCGTTCGCCTGCAGCAGCACGCGCTGGATCAGCACGTCGCCGACCGTATAGCCGAACGCGCGCGGCTCCTGCACGGTCGCGGGCAGCGGGGCCGCCGCGACGGCGCAGGGCGCGAAAGCAAATACACACGCAAAGACGAACGCGCCTACAGCGCCGGCGCAAACGCAGCGCCCCCACCGCCGCCGCCCATTCATACCGTCATCTCCAGGAAGTACCGCGACATCGCTTCCGGATCGAACTCGCCTTCCAGATAGAACGGCCGCATCCCGCGCGCGCCGAACAGCGCGGCGAGTTCGTCGCGCCGCTTCGCGACGCCGTCGCGCCAGCGCTCGCGCATCGCGCGGCTCAGCCACACGCGGCGTTCCTCGCCGGACTCGGCATCGTTGACCGCCAGCAGTTGCGCGCGGCGCGGCGGCGCGGTCTCCGCTTCGTCCCACACGACGACCGGCACCACGCACGCATGCACCAGCATGTCGAGCACCGGCGCCAGTTGCGCGAGCGGCCAATGAAAATCGGAGACGACGAACACCAGCGCCTGGCGGCCGGCGAGCCGCACCCCGCAGCGCCGCAAGCCTTCCACCGCGCCGCTGCCGGCCGGGCGGCTGGCGCAATCGCGCAGCATCGTCGCGAGCAGATGGCCGGTGCCCCGGCCGGTGCGCGGCGGCATGAACAGGTCGTCGCGCTCGCGCGTGTCGAAGGCCATCATGCCGAGCCGGTCGCCGACCCGAAACGCGCTATGGCCGAGCGCTTCGACAAAATCCGCGGCCACTTGCAGCTTCGCGCGGCGCCGGCCGAACTGCATCGACGCCGACACGTCGACGATCGCGACCACCTGCACCGCGACCCGTTGCAGATGCACACGCACCAGCCACTCGGAGCGCGCCGCGCGCAAGCTCGCGCGCAGATCGAGGCGGCGCGGATCGGGGTAGTCGAACAGGCGGCCGTGCATCGCGAACTGCTGGCCCGAGCCGAAGCTCGCGCCGGGGTGCGAACCGGGCCGCGCGCCGGCCGCGCGCATCGGCAGACGGTAGTGGAATTCGGCAGTGCCGTTCATGATCGTTCAGTTATCCAGACGTTCAGCGCGGCACCGCGATCGTGGCCTTGATCCGCGCGATCAGCGCTTCAGCCAGCTCATGACGGCGCAGCTCGTAGATCGGCGTGAAGAACACCCGGTGACCGAGCGCCGGCAGCAGCACTTCGTGAATGTCCTCGGGCAGCAGATGGGTTCTGCCCGCGAGCCACGCGACCACCCGCGCGGCCCGCAGCAGCGCGCTCATCCCGCGCGGACTCGCACCGGCGAGAATCAATTGCTCCATATCGACACCGTCGAGCGCGATGCCGAAGCGCGCCGGCGTTTCGGTCGCCTGCCAGATGTCGAGCACGTAGCGCTCGATCGTCTCGCTCGCGTGCACGCCCTGCTGGATCGCCGCGCCGATCCGGTTCAGTTGCTCCCACGGCACGATCGACGGCGTCAGCTGCGCGAGCAGAGCATCGACGTCGTGAAAGCGCGTGTCGAACACCAGCGCGCGGCGCGCGTCGGCTTCCTCCGGGGTCGGCATGTTCAGCTCGAACAGGAAGCGGTCGCGCGCCGCCGACGCCAGCTCGAAGGTCTCTTCCTTCTCGACCTTGTTGCGGTCGGCGAACACGGTCATATGCGGAAAGCGGTGCTCGCGGCCGAACGCCCATACCGAGCGCTCGGCCATCGCGCGCAACAGCAGCGACTGCACCTGCGGGCGGGCGCGATTGATCTCGTTGAAGAAGAACGTGGTCAGTTGCTCGCCGTGGCGCAGCAGCGGACCGGGCTCGATGCGCGGCTTGCCGTCGACGTCGACATAGGTGTGATAGACGAGGTCGCCCGGCATCAGATCGATCGTGCCTTCGACGCGCTCGAAGTCGCCGCCGACCACCCGCGCGAACGCGCGCAGCACGGTGGTCTTGCCGACCCCGACGCCGCCTTCGAGCAGCACGTGACCGCGCGCGAACAGCGCGACGTTGATGAGCCGCAGCGTGTGCTGCTGACCGACCACGACCCGCGCGACTTCGGATTCGATCTGCTCGGCGTGAGCACGCCAGTCCTGAAGCTGTTCGGCGGAAACCATCGTTGCGCTCCCCTTCGCCGGTAGTGGGCGTTGAAACTGGAACCAAACCCGCCTGAACCTCGGGCTACCGCTGCGCGTCGACCGGCGCCTTCGCGAAACCACCGGTAAACGCCGCATATTCCTGCTCCAGATGCAGCGCCGCGTGATCGAGCAGAAACTGCCGGAACATCATGCTGGTCGGCGACAACTGCTTCGAGCGCAGATGCACGATCTGCCACGTACGCTCGATCGGCGTGCCGTTCACGTCGAGCACCGCGATCTCGCCGGTGCGCAATTCGAGCAGCAACGTATGCAGCGAAATCAGACTCACGCCCATCCCCGCCATCACCGCCTGCTTGATCGTCTCGTTGCTGCCGAGCGTGACGGTTTTCGCGGGCGTGAACAGATGCTGGCGAAACATCGCCTCGGCGGCGATGCGCGTGCCCGAGCCCGGTTCGCGCAACAGAAACGTGTCGCCGCGCAGCTCCTGCAGATCGAAGCGGCGTGCACCGCGCAACGGGTGATTCAACGGCGCGATCAGCACCTGCGGATGGCTCGCCAGCGGCTCGGCGGTCGTGTCGAGTTCCGGCGGCGGGCGGCCCATGATCGCCAGATCGATCGCGTTGTCCTGCAACAGCCGCAGCAGCGCGTCGCGATTGCCGACCGAGAAATGAATATCGACCTTCGGGTAAAGATGCGAATACATCGCCAGCAGCTTCGGCGCGAAATAAGTCGCGGAACTGACGATCCCGACGTTGATCGAGCCGCTGTCCGCCTGCTTCAGCGACATCATCGCGTCCTCGGCGTCCTTGATCTCGCCGAGAATGCGGCTCGCGTGATGGGTCAGCACCTCGCCCGCTTCGGTCAGCGTGAGCTTGCGCGCGACGCGCTCGAACAGCCGCAGGCCCACCGCGTCTTCGAGCTGATGAATCTGCATCGAGACCGCCGGCTGCGTCAGATGCAGTTCTTCGGCCGCGCGCGCGAAACTCGTATAACGGCTCGCGACCACGAAGATCTGCAACTGCCGCAGCGTCAGCGTGCGGACGAAATTCAGCTTGATCCGGCTCGCCGCCGCACGCGCGCTTTGCATCGGGACTAGCCGCTTTGCCGACCGAACGCGTCGAGCGCCTTGGAGCCCGCCAGCGTGGCCGGCGCGGCCGCGCCGAGCTGGCCGAGCGCTTCGAGAAGTTTCGGCGTGTAGTCGCTGGTGTCGATCAACATGCATGCGCTCCATGCGAAGGGAAACGGTGTGCTCAACGGCTCGCCCGCGGCGCGTTCGCCGCCGGCTTCGCCGGCATCCTGTCGGACGGCAGCTTGCGCAACGCGGACTGGAAACTCAGCGTCTCGCTATGGGCCGGATGCGCGAAATCGTTGTTCGGCCCCGGCACGTCGGTGCGAATCTGCACGATCTGGCCGGGCACGTCGTCGGCGAGCACGAACGTGTAGCGCTTGCCCGTCAACTGCTCGAAGCGCGCCGCGTTCGGATCGTGCAGATACGGTTGCACGACGATTCGCCGCGTATTGACCTGCTTGCCGCCGAACTGGCCCGGCGCGTTCTCGATCTTCGGCCCGGCGGCGAGCGCCAGACGCAAACGCTGCTGGAAATAGCGGCGCTGCCCGCCGGTCGCGCCCTGCATCTCCGCGATGTCGTGCTCGAGAAAATAGATGATCGCCGGATTGCACTGCAGCCCGCCGATCGGCAGGTTCACGTTGCCGCCATGGTCCGACACCTGCGCGTCGCCCTTCGCGTTGTCCGGGCTCACCACCAGCACCTTGACGACATCGGCGGCGTGCGACGGCTGCGCGGAATCGACAAACGCGTAGTCCAGTTCGGTTTGCGCGGCGACCCCATGCAGGTGATCGGTCAGAAAGATCAGCCGCTCGGCCGGCGTGATGTCGCCGGTGCCGGGCTCGCTCGCCGCGCGCGCCGCGCCCGGCAACGCGCACAGCACCCACAGTGTCGAGGTCAAGGCGGCAACAGCCGCGCGCGGCCACGCGCGTCGCGCCGCCGTCATTGCGACGCGGCGCCGGAACCGGGCGCCGGCGCGTCGATCGGCTTGAGCATCGGCACCTGGTAGGTCGCGAGGATGCTGTCGATCTTGTCGTGATTCGCGCCGATCCATTGATCCACCTTGTCCTTCCAGTCTTTTTCGCCGTAGCGCACGCCCATCGAGATCGTGTAGTCGAAGCGGATGCCCGGTTGCGGCGCGAACGGCACCAGCCGCACCGAATCGCCGGCGCGCTTTGCGAAGTAGCCGGCAATCGGCCCCCACAGGAACACCACGTCGACGTTGCCCGCGCTCAGATCGTGTTCGATCATCTGCCCGGGGTACTCGCCCGGATCGCCGCTTTGCACCCGGTACGACACCGCCTGATCGATCAGGTTGTGGGCGAGCAACCAGTCCACCGCTGGCGTCTGCGAAAAGATTCCGAAGCGCAGCTTGCCCAGTTGTTCCGGCGGCAGCTTCAACAGATCGTCAGGCGTCCTGATGCTGGCGAACTCGGGTTTGTTCGGCACCACCATCGCGTAAGTGGAGTGCAGATACGGCTGGGTCGTCGAGGTCAGGTCGTAACCCTTCGGCACGCCGATGATCAGGTCGCAGCGGTAGCGGTCGCTGCCCTGCTCCTTCTCGCGCAACGTATGGCGCACGAAGCCCATCCGTTGCGGGAAGTACGTGTATTCGAGCTTGTAGCCGAAGTCGCTGGCCATCTGCGCGGCGATCCGGTTCTCGTAGCCCTCGCCCTTGTCGTTCGACAACGGCATGTTGTTCGGGTCCGCGCACACTCTGAGCACACCGTCGGCGCCGTCGTTGTTCGGCAGCGCGGGGCCGTCGGCCCGGACCGCGGCACTCGCGAGCGCCGCGCAGAACAGCGCGGCCGCGACGACGGTGACATGCACGGACATGCTTCTCTTATCATGCATCGTGAGCCTCCGGGGGGAGTGGCAATAGTGCCGATAGCGGCGATAGCGGTGTTATTGCGAGTCGATCGCGTGCAGGTCGCCCGGCTTGATCTGCCCGTCCGAGCGGCCTTTCAGATACGCGTAGAGGTTTTCCCAGTTCTTCTGCATCATCTGGCTCGAGCTGAAATCGGGCATGCCCTTGGCGACCCGTCCGCCGAATACCGTGCGATGGAACTCTTCCTTGTCGAGCGTCTTGAACGCGTCGATCAGCGACGGTCCGACCATCCCCTGTTGCTGCGCGCCGTGGCAGCGCTCGCAAGCGAGCGCCCGCCAGGTCTTCCATCCCTGCAGCGTATTGCTGTCGACCTTGTTGCCGTCGACCACCTTGAACGCGACCTGCGCAACCGAGGGATTGTTCTGCGCGTAGACCACCGGCAACAGAAAGAGCGCCGCGGGCAATGCCGCGAGCAACAGGATTGATCGGCCTTTCATGCACATGTCTCCTTCGTCCTTCAATATGAAACCGCGCGTCGCTACGCTGCGGGAGCGTCTGGCTGCGCGCGCGAATGGGGTAAGGCGTCGTCTGTGAGCTGTTGCGGGGGTATCGGGTAATGAATGCGTCGCCCATCCGGCCAGCGGCCGGGCCGGCCGGTGCGTCCGGCCGGTGCGTCCGCCTGCTGCGCGGACGCACCGGCCCCGCCGTTTCCGGGCTAGCCGTTCAGCGAGCCGTTGGCATCAGCCCTTTTCGTTAGGAATCGCGAACACGAACAGCGTGCCGCCGAGCGCGGTGTACTTCGACAGCTCGCGATAGCCGCCGACCGCGCCGAGACCTTCGGTCGACTTCTCGAGACCGGCCGCCATGCCGATGCCGGCCCAGCCGCCGATGCCCGAGTAGACGCCGACATACTGCTTGCCGTCGTGCTCGTAGGTGAAGACGTTGCCGATGATTCCGGACGGCGTCTTGAAGCGCCACAGTTCCTTGCCGTCCTTGATCCGAACCGCCTTCAGGTAGCCTTCGAGCGTGCCGTAGAACGCGATGCCGCCGCCGGTCGCGAGCACGCCCGACCACACCGAGAACTTCTCCGGCTTCGAGTACAGGATCTTGCCCTTGCTCGCATCCCATGCGATGAAGTTGCCCATCGCGTTGTTCTCGTTCGGGCCCGGATACATCGACAGCGTCGCGCCGACATACGGCTGGCCGGACACGTAATCGACATCGAACGGTTCGTAGTCCATACACACGTGGTTGGTCGGCACGAGGAACACGCTGGTGTTCGGATCGAACGCGGCCGGTTGCTGATCCTTCGAGCCGAGCGCCGCCGGGCAGATGCCCTTCACGTTGTGATCCGAGCCGGCTGCCTGGGTCGAATACGCCGCGTTGCGAACCGGCAGACCGCTTTGCAGATCGACGCGATCGGCCCAGTTCACCGCCGGGTCGTACTTCTGCGCGACCAGCAGCTGGCCGGTTTCACGATTGAGCGTATAGCCGAAGCCGTTGCGGTCGAAGTGAACGATCGCCGGCACCTTCTTGCCGTTGATGTTCAGGTCCGACAGGATCATTTCGTTGACGCCGTCATAGTCCCATTCGTCGTGCGGCGTCATCTGGTAGACCCAGCGCGCCGTGCCGGTATTCAGGTCGCGCGCGAAGATCGACATCGACCATTTGTTGTCGCCCGGACGTTGCGTCGGATTCCATGTGCCCGGATTGCCGGTACCGTAGTAGACAAGATTGAGCTTCGGATCCCACGCATACCAGCCCCATGTGGTGCCGCCGCCGAGCTTCCACTGATCGCCCTTCCACGACTTCAGCGACGAATCCGCGCCGACCGGCACCATCTGGCCGTTCGCGTACGTCATGGTCTTTTGCGGATCGAGCAGCATCTCGTTGTCCGGGCCGGTGCTGTATGCGGTCCAGACCGGTTTGCCGGTCTTGATGTCGTACGCGATCAGCCGGCCGCGAACGCCGAATTCGCCGCCCGAAATGCCGGTCAGCACCTTGTCGCCGAATACGTGCGGCGCGTTGGTGTTGGTTTCGCCCGCTTTCGGATTGCCGTTCTGCGCGGTCCACACCACGTCGCCGGTCTTCGCGTTCAGCGCGACCAGTTTGGTGTCGGCCTGTTGCAGGAAGATCTTGCCGTCGCCGTACGCGAGACCGCGATTAACGGTGTCGCAGCACATCACGGAGACGACCTGGTCGTCCTGTTTCGGCTGGTACTGCCACAGGAAGGTCTGATCTTTCAGGTTGACGGCGATGACCTTGTTCGGAAACGGCGAATGGATATACATCGTGTCGCCGATCACGAGCGGCGAGCCTTCGTGACCGCGCAGCACGCCCGTGGACATCGTCCACGCGACCTGCAGCTTGCCGACGTTGTTCTCGTTGATCTGCTTGAGCGGGCTGTAGCGGTGATTCGCGTAGTCGCCTGCCTGGGCGGCCCAGTTCGATGAGTTCTTCATCATAGTGTCGAGCTGCGAATCGGCCTGCGCAGCGAACGAACTAAAGGCTGCGGATGCGAGGATCGCGAGCCCAAGAACCACAGTGCGTAAGTTCATGTCTCCTCCAGAATTGTCCTGCGTTCAACTCACGAATGACCCACGCTACCTCGTCGCATCGTTCGCGCCTTCTCGAGTACAGGTAACGATTAACGCGCTATCCCGATTCGATGTCGGGCTTCGCGGCGCATGGACGGCCGATGCAGGTTCCATGCCGGAATCTCGCGAGCCTTGCGCACGAACGGCTCGCGCGGGCGGCAACGGCAGATGTGCGTCGCGTAGCGGGCGATTTGCGCCGCTCGTGTGGCGCACGCGACGCGCCGCGATGTGGCAACCTTGAACTGGTTGCGTCACCGGAGGCGACACATACTGTGTCACTTCGTGATACGAAACGTGTCCTTTGCGAATCGTGCGCCGCAGCACGATTGCGCCGCCTGGCGCGGTGCAGCGTGCGAGCCGCGATTGCCCGACCTTCAGGAGTCCACGTCATGGCCAATACCGAGCACGTTTATTCCGACGACGAAATCCAGCAGCGCCTCGTCGGTCCGTTGCAGCACTGGTATCTCGAAGACGGCTGGCTGCGCCGCAAGTACCGCACCGAAGGCTGGAAAGGCACGCTGATGGTGGTCAACGCGGTCGGCCATCTGGCGGAGGCCGCATGGCATCACCCGGATCTGACGGTGTCCTACGCGTTCGTCACCGTCAAACTCAAAACCCACAGCGCTAAGGGCATCACCGACAAGGACTTCGCGCTCGCCAGCAAGATCGAGTCGGTGATCCACTGGCAGCCGGGGCTCGAAGGCGGGCCGCTCGAAGGCACCCCGGCCGACGATCAGCGCTTCCGCTATATCAAGTACGACGCGCCGAAATCCGCGTAGCGCGATGGGGCGTGCGATGGGTTGCGCGACTGAGGGGGCCGACTGGGGCGCGCGGCTGACCCGGGCCGCTGCGCCCATGCAACAGCGCGTTACACAGTGCACCTTCCGCGTCACATAGCGTCCGCGCGCCGCCGCGCCAATGCGCCCGAGCCCCGCGGCGGCGGCCCTTCCGCGCACTGGTACGGCTTCTGCTTGAAGTCGCCGGACGTCCCGCCGCGAGCCCGCGCGCGGCTCCGCCGGGACACGCCGCCGCGCCCGCGCGCCGGCCGCGTGAAGCGGTCGCGCACACCGGCAGGACCCCGAAACAAAACGCGAGCCCCACCCGAGGACACTCGAGATGCCGCTTCAGCTTCATCGCCTGCAGCAGCGCGGGCCCATCACGGTCGATGCCCCCGCGCGTCTGCATCTGGGCTTTCTCGATCCGAACGCGTCGCTCGGCCGCGCGTTCGGCAGCCTCGGCCTCGTGATCGACGGTTACGGCACGCGCATCGACGCGCGTCTGGCCGAACGCGAACGGATCGACGGCGCGATCGGCGACGCCGAGCGCGAACGCATCGCGCTGTGTCTCGAACGCCTGCAAGCCGCGTACGGTCCGGCGTCGCTCGCGATCGACGTGGTCCATGCGCCGCGCCCCCACACCGGGCTCGGCTCCGGCACCCAGCTCGCGCTGGCGGTCGGCACCGCGTTCGCCCGGCTCGTCGGCGAGCCCGCCAGCAGCGCCGAAATCGCCGCGCTGCTGGGGCGCGGCGCGCGCTCCGGGATCGGCATTCTCGGCTTCGATTGCGGCGGCCTGCTGGTCGACGGCGGGCCGCCCGGCGATCTGCGCCAGAGCGCGCCGCCGCTGCTCGCGCGCCAGCCGTTTCCCGCCGAGTGGCGCGTGCTGCTGGTCAGCGACAGCCGCCTCGAAGGCCTGCACGGCGCCGCCGAGCGGCGCGCGCTGGCGTCGCTCGCGCCGTTCCCGCAACGGCTCGCCGCGCATCTGTGCCATCTGGTGCTGATGCAGATCCTGCCGGGCGCCGCCGAGCACGACTTCGCGCCGTTCGCGCGCGGCCTCACCGAGTTGCAGCAGACCATCGGCGAATACTTCGCGAACGCGCAAGGCGGCGTGTTCGCGAGCCCTGACGTCGAGCGGGTGCTGCGCGCGGTCGCCGCCGAGCGCACCGCCGGGATCGGCCAGACCTCGTGGGGGCCGACTGGCTTCGCGGTGCTGGCGAGCGCGCGCGAAGCCGAGCACGCGCTCGCCACCGCGCGCGCGGCGGCGCAGACGCTGCCGCATCTCGAATGCTGCGTGGTCGCCGGCCGCAACAGCGGCGCGACGATCCGCAACGCCGAGGCGCGCGCGCCGCGCAGCGACGCCGCATGACGCGCGGCCGCCCAACTCCCGGCCGCCCGCCGGCTGGTCTCGCAGCGGCCGGTCTCGCTCCGGCCGGTCGCCGTGTCGGCGGCGCGATCTTCAGGATTGCCACTCAATCCCATTCAATCGAGCCTGAGCCATGTCCGAAACCATTGAAAGGCCCTACATCCTGCACATGTTCACGGCCACCCCGCAGATGAGCCCGTTCGACGTGAACATGGCCGCCGACGCCGGCTACCAGGTGATCGTCCCGTACTGCAACGTCGACCCCGGCATGGTCACGAACCTGACCCAGGACGCGATCTTTTCGCGCGGGCCGAAAGGCGTGTCGCGCACCGGCATCTTTATCGGCGGACGCGACGTGATGCAGGCCGCCGACATGCTCGACACCGCGCGCCGCGCGATGGTGCCGCCTTTCGAGGTGTCGGTGTTCGCCGATCCGAGCGGCTCGTACACGACCGCGGCCGCGCTGGTCGCGCTGGTCGAACGGCATCTGGGCAAGCAGCACGGCGTGGAACTGGGCGGCAAGCGCGTGCTGATTCCGGGCGGCACCGGCGCGGTCGGCCGCATCGCGGCGGCGATCGCCGCGTCGCGCGGCGCCGACGTGACGATCGCGAGCCATCACGACGAAGCCCGCGCGCGCCGCGCGGCGAGCGAGCTGAACGAGCGCTTCGGGATCGTCGTCAACGGCATCGGCACCGCGACGCCGGACGCGCTGCGCGGTGCGCTGGCCGACGCCGAGATCGTGCTGGCCACCGCGATCGCCGGCGTGCAGGTGATCGGCAGCGCCGATCTCGCGGTCGCCAAACGCCTGCTGGTCGCCGCCGACGTCAACGCGGTGCCGCCGGAAGGAATCGCCGGCGTCAACGTGATGAACGACGGCAAGCCGATCGACGGCGTGCCGAGCACGGGCGCGATCGGCATCGGCGCGCTGGCGATCGGCAACGTCAAGTATCAGGTCGAGCACCGGCTGTTCATGCGCATGCGCACCGGCGGCAAGCCGGTCTACCTCGGCTTCCGCGAAGCGTACGACGAGGCCCGCGCGGTCGCGGCCGGGCTCGGCTGAGCGCGCGGCGATGAAAACCTCGCGCTCGTGTGCGCCGTTCGTCGCGGTGGCGGGGCTGTCCGCGCGGCTGCTCGCGCAGTCGGCCGCGCGCGCCGGGCTGCGGGTCGCCGCGCTCGACACGTTCGGCGATCGCGACACTCGCGAGGCCGCCGAGCTGTGGTTCGACATCGGCAGCGGCGCGCTGGAGATCGAACGGGCGCGCCTCGTCGATGCGCTCGCGCGGGTCGCGCGGCTGCCGGGGCTGCTCGGCTGGATCGGCGGCAGCGGGCTCGAACCGCTGATCGGCGAACTGTGCGACGAAGCGGGCCTGCCGCGCCTGATCGGCAACGACGCGCGGGCGCTCGCCGCGGTGCGCGAGCCGCGACGATTCTTCGGACTGCTCGACGAACTCGGGATCGCGCATCCGGCGGTGTCGTTCGAGCGGCCGGCCGATCCGCCCGGCTGGCTGTTCAAGCTCGCGCACGGCTGCGGCGGCACCCATATCAGAGCGGCCGAACTGCTCGACTTCTCATCGCTCGACCGGCAGGGCTATTTCCAGCGGCTCGGCCAGGGGCGTTCGCTTTCGACGCTCTTCATCGCCGCGCGCGGCCGCGCGTATCTGCTGGGCTTCGCCGAGCAACTGATCTGCACGGTCGGCACGCTGCGCTTCGTGCATGCCGGCTCGCTCGGCCCGATCGACGTGCCGGCCGCGCTCGCCGCCCGCGTGCAGCAGGCGCTCGACGCGCTGTGCGAACGCAGCGGCCTCGTCGGCCTGAACAGTTGCGACTTCCTGTCCGACGGCAGCACGTTCGACCTGCTGGAAATCAACGCGCGCCCATCGGCGACGCTGGCTCTGTACGAAGCCGCGTCGCCCGATGCGTGGCCGGCCGGCCTGCTCGCCTGCCATCTCGACGCGTGCCGCTACGGTCACGCGCCGCCCGCCGCGAATCTGGCGCTCGCGCGGCGGCCGCGCTGGCGCGCCGGCCAGCGGGTGCTGTTCGCGCCCGCGCCGTTCACCGTCACCGACGCGTTTTCCGACGCCTGTGTGCGCGACCCGCAATGCCGCGACGTGCCGATGCCGCGCACCCGCATCGATGCCGGCCAGCCGGTCTGCACGCTGCTGGTTCGCGCGGCGTCGCTGGACGCGGTGACCGCCGGACTCGACGCGCAGCACGCGCGCGTGCTGCAACGAATCGAAACCTGCGAAGAAGAAACCGACCATGCCTGCCTCCCCATCCACTCCTGAACCCACAGCCGACGCCAACGACGCCACGCTGCCGAGCGTCAACGCGCTGAGCGAGCGCCTGGTCGCGCGCCTGTTGGAGCAGGCCGGGCGGCTGCGCGTCGCGCTCACCCGCACCGACGCCGGCACCGTGATCGCGGACGCCGGCGTCGCGGCGCGCGGCGGCATCGAAGCGGGCCTGCTGATCGCGCGCATCTGCATGGGCGGGCTCGGCCGCGTCGCGTTGCGCGCGAACCTCGACGCCGCGCCGCTCTGGCCAACGATGCTCGAAGTCAGCACCTCGGCGCCGGTGCTCGCGTGCCTGGGGAGCCAGTACGCGGGCTGGAGTCTGTCGGCGACGAAGGAGCAGACCGGCGGCAAGAAGTTTTTCTCGCTCGGCTCCGGGCCGGCGCGCGCGCTCGCGGTCAAGGAGCCGCTGTTTGCCGAACTCGGCTATCGCGACCGCCATACGCGCGGCGCGCTGGTGCTGGAGGTGGACCGGCTGCCGCCGCAGGTCGTGATCGACAAGGTGCTGCACGACTGCGGCCTCGCTCCCGATCAGTTGACGCTGATCGTCACGCCGACACAGTCTGTCGCGGGAACGGTACAGGTGGTCGCGCGGGTCGTCGAAGTGGCGCTGCACAAGGTCCATGTGCTCGGCGTGCCGCTCGACGAAGTGCGCGAAGCGAGCGGCTGCGCGCCGCTGCCGCCGCCCGCGCCGGACGGCATCCAGGCGATGGGCCGCACCAACGACGCGATCCTGTACGGCGGCCGCGTGCATCTGACCGTGCAGCACGACGAAGTCGCGCGGCGGCTCGCGGACGAACTGCCGTCGGCCACCTCGCGCGACTACGGGCGGCCGTTCGCGGAGATTTTTACGTCGTTCAATTTCGACTTCTATCAGATCGATCCGGCGCTGTTCGCGCCGGCCGAGGTGTGGGTCAGCAGCCTCGAAAGCGGCGCGACCTATCACGGCGGTCAGCTCGACGGCGCGCTGCTGCATCACCAGTGGGGCGGCCCGGCCGGCACGCGATGATGCTCACGCCCGCCGCCGCGACACAGGTTGGCCTGCGCGTCGCGATCATGACCGACGAGACCGGCTGGCACACCGGCCGCCTGAAAAAAGCGCTGCGCGCGCGCGGCGCTGAAGGCCGCTGCGTCGACCTCGCCGATTGCCGGATCGACACCACGCAGCCGCAGGGGCTCGTCGTGCCCGGCTTCGGTCACGCGCTACCGGACGCGGTATTCGTGCGCGGGATCGCCGGCGGCAGCTTCGAGCAGGTCACGCTGCGGCTCGGCATCCTGCATGCGCTGCGCGAAGCAGGCGTGCCGGTCTATAACGACGCGCGTGCGATCGAGCGCAGCGTCGACAAATCCATGACGAGTTTCCTGCTGCATCGCGCGGGCGTGCCGACGCCGGCCACGTGGGCGGTCGAATCGGCGGCGGTCGCGCAACGCGTACTGATGCGCGAAGCGGCCGCCGGCCGCCAGGTCGTGCTCAAGCCGCTGTTCGGCTCGCAGGGGCATGGGCTCAAGCGGCTCGGCGCGCGCGCCGGCGTGCTCGCGCCGTTGCCGTCGCTGCGGCCGTACCGGCAGGTCGCTTATTTGCAGCGCTTCGTTCCCGCACAGCTGACTGGCAATGCACCGGGCTTCGATTGGCGGGTGCTGGTGATCGGCGGCAACGCGGTCGCCGCGATGCGGCGCAGCGGCGGCAAGGGCTGGATTCACAACGTCGCGCAAGGCGCGCGCTGCGAGGCCGCCGAACTGACGCTGCCGCTCGCGCAGAGCGCCGTGCAGGCGAGCGCCGCGCTCGGGCTCGACTATGCGGGCGTCGATTTGATTCCGAATCCTGACGATCCGGCGCGGCCGTTGGTGCTCGAAGTGAACGGCGTGGCCGCGTGGCGCGGTTTGCAGTCGGTCACGTCACTCGATATCGCGGCGGCGCTGGTCGCCGATCTGCTCGAGCGCAAGCTGGCGGCCGCGCGAAATGCGGACAAACCAGGCGAGCCGGGCAACGAGGCGGCGGTGGCCGGCTTGTCCGGACGCAGCAGCGCGTGAGCGTAACCGGGCATAGCGAACCAACCCAGCGGAGCCGCCGCGTGACCTTTGAGCCTCCCGCCGTTCCACTCGAAGCCGCCCGCGCGGCCTTCCTCGAAGCCTGCGCGCTCGACGTATCGACGCCGAAACCCGGCAACGTCAGCGCGCAAAGCCCCGGTCACGGCATGAACGCCGCGCAGTTTCTCGCCAGCGCCGACGCATCGGCCGATGCGCTGTTCGCGCGAGGCGCGCGCGTCGGCCAGCGAATTTTCGACGCGGTCACGCGCACCCGCGCGGCGGCCGGCTGCAATACCAATCTCGGCATCGTGCTGCTGGTCGCACCGCTCGCGGCCGCGCTCGACGAGATCGGCGCGATGGACGCCACGCGCGCCACCACCCTCACCGCAACGAGCTGGCGCGCAGCCGTCACCCAGGTGCTCGCGAAGCTCGACGTCGACGACGCCCGCCTCGCGTACCGCGCGATCGCACTGGCCAATCCGGGCGGCCTCGGCGACGCGCCCGAGCAATCGGTCCACGCGGCGCCGACCATCGGCTTGCGCGACGCGATGCAGCTTGCGGCAGAGCGCGACAGCATCGCACGGCAATACGCGAACGGCTTCGCCGATATCTTCGACACCGGCCTCGCCGCGTTCGCGCAAGCGCCGGCCGACGCGCCGCAAGCCGCGATGCTCAACGTCTTTCTCGCGTTTCTCGCCGGCTGGCCCGACTCTCACATTGTGCGCAAGCACGGGCTGGCGCTGGCGCAGAGTGTCACGCTTGCGGCACGCGAGCAGCACGCGCGCTGGCGCGCGACGGCGCGCGAAGCAGCACGCCGCGCGCTCGCCGACCCGCAACTCGACACCTGGGATACCGAACTGAAGGCCCGCGCGATCAACCCCGGCACCAGCGCCGATCTGGCGGTGGTCACGCTGTTCGTCGCGCGCGTGCTCGCAAACGCCGGCCAGCCGCGCGCCGCAACCCCGCACGGTTAGCGTCATACCGAAACTGGCACGGAACCTGTTAGTTAGTACCGCCGTGCATCCCCCGCGCCGCCGCGCGATGTTCCAAGCCAAGGCAAGCGCGCGCGGCGCCCCGTCAGCAAGTCCATACCTACTCATCGGAGGAACAGAATGGCCAAGATCAACCGCGTCATGATCGGCGAGTCGCTAGTCGGCGACGGCAACGAGGTCGCGCACATCGACTTGCTGATCGGACCGCGAGGTTCCGCTGCGGAAACCGCGTTCTGCAACGCGCTCACCAACAATAAGGACGGCTTCACATCGCTGCTGGCCGTCGTCGCGCCCAATCTGCTCACCAAACCGAACACGATCCTGTTCAACAAGGTCACGATCAAGGGCGCCAAACAGGCGGTGCAGATGTTCGGTCCGGCGCAGCACGCGGTCGCGCTCGCGGTCGCCGACAGCGTCGAGGACGGCACGATCCCGCAGGAAGAAGCCGACGATCTGTTCCTGTGCGTCGGCGTGTTCATTCACTGGCAGGCGGAGGACGACAAGAAGATCCAACAGTTCAACTATCAGGCCACGCGCGAGGCGATCAAGCGCGCGGTCAACGGCGAACCGAGCGCGGCCGAAGTGGTGTCGAAGAAGAGCACCGTCGCGCATCCGTTCGCGCCGAACTGAGCGCCGCCGCACGAGGCTGGGCAGGCGCGGCGCCGCCGGCCCGTCCCGCCTCCTCGCGCAGCCGCCCGCCGGGCGGTGCGTGACGCAGACTCCATGCACTCGCAGAGGCATCACATGATCAGCAGATGTCGCGCGCTTCTCGCCTTTACCTGGGTCGCGCTGGCCGCGCCGCTCGCTGCCGCGCAAAACGATGCGCCCCCGCGCGCCGCGCCCGCGAGCGGCTACAACTATCCGACCGAAGGCCGCGTCGAATACGTGCTTACCTGCATGGACGAGAACGGCCACGATTTCGCCAACGTCTACAAGTGCTCGTGCGTGATCGACAGGATGGCCGCGTCGCTGCCGTACGACGACTTCGTCGATCAATCGACGTTCTCGAAGTACGCGACGCTCGGCGGCGAAGGCGGCGCGGAATTTCGCGTCGACCACGCGAAGGCGCAGACCAAACGCTTCCGCGCGCTGCAGACCGCCGCGTATAAGGCCTGTGGACTCGGGCCGCAGAAGAGTTCGACCGTGGCGAAATGAGCGGCATTTGACGCGCATTGCCCGAGAGGCGGCGCGCCCGCCTCCGGTCGTGCCGCTCGCGTCAGTCCGGCACCAGCCCCTCGCCCAGCGACGCATAACGCGCGAGCCCCACCTGCGCCACCGACGCATCGCCGCGGCGCCGCTCGATCTGCACGCCGACCGCCGCGACGTCGTCGAATTTCGCGGGCTTTGCGAGCGACACCCGCACCCAGTGGGCGCCGAAATCGGCGATCAGCATCTGCGCGATCGTTTCCGCGAGCGCTTCGAGCAGCCGCAGCCGGTGCGACTCGAACAGCGCGAGCAGCGCGTCGCGCACCGCCGCGTAGTTGACCGTGTCCTCGATCCGGTCGGTCGTGCACGCGCGGATCGCCGGCACGCCGATGGTCAGATTCACGCGCACCGGTTGTGGCACGTGCAACTCGCTGCTGTCGATACCGATAACCGTATGGCCTACGAAGTTTTCGATGAAGACGAGGTCTAGCCGCTCGGCCGGCGCGCCCGCGTCGGCGCCGAGGTTGGAGAAAGCGGCAAGGCGAACGGTGTCGATACGATCCATGATGGTCTCCGCCGCGGCGCGGCCAGGGAATTAAACAGCCTGTCGATTCAACCCCAGGTGGTTCGGTAATAACGAAATTGCGCGCTACGCCTGCGGGTGTCGACGGGTAACAGTGACATGCTCAGCGTCTTACCAGGTGACACGCGCAACGGCAGGGCGCGGCACACTGTGTGTCGAGGTCGCGACAGACTTACGTTATGCACCCCTTAGCGCGGCGCTTCGTCATGAAAAGCAAAATCCGCGCGCGCTGCGGTAAACACGGGGTGACTTTCTGTTGAACGAAAACGACATCGGGCGTATTGTTTTCAGTACCCGCTTGAAATGCCGGGCGGTCGCGAACGCGCACGCGAACACCAGCTTCGCAGCGCCGAGGGCAATACAAGACTTGATAAAGCGGCATTCGCGGCGCGCGAAGCAGGCGCCGTTTCCCGGAATGACGCAACGGAGACAGATCCCATGTCATTGCTCGCTGACAGCAGTTCCCACGTCCGTGAAGTGCTGAACGTCGTCAACCATCAACTGACCACCCGCCCGACCAGCGACTCCGTCGCCCAATCGTGGGCACGCTGCATCAACGAATTCCGGCTCGATCCGGGCCGCTTCGTGCCGCCGCCGGTGCTCACCGAATACGAACTGACCGCCCGGCGTGAGGCGGTCGGCGATCTGATCGCGTGTTCGAAGCTCGAAATGACGACGCTCTATCAGCAGCTCGCCGATCCCGAACTCGCGGTCGTGCTGGTCGACTCGGGCGGCGTGATCGTGCATCAGGTGTCGTCGGTGCCGTTCGCCGAGGCGGTCGCCGGCGACGGCTTCCGGGTCGGCGCGCTGTGGAACGAGCGCGAAGCGGGCACCAACGGGATGGGCACCTGTCTGGCCGAGCGCGACTGCATCGCGGTCTGCCAGCACGAACATTTCTATCCGCGCTATACGTCGCTGACCTGCTCGGCCGCGCCGATCTTCGACGACAGCGGCGAGATCGCCGGCGTGCTCGACGTGACGAGCCGCTCGAAACTGTTGCAGCAGCATTCGCTGGTGCTGGTCGGGATGTCGCGGCAGATGATCGAAAACCGCCTGCTCGACGCGCGCTACCGGCACGCGAACATGATTCACTTCCACAGCCGCCCGGAATTCGTCGGCACGCTGCACGGCGGCAAGCTCGCGGTCGCCGACGACAGCACCGTGCTCGCCGCGAATCGCAGCGCGCTGTTCCAGCTCGGCTTCCGCTCGCTCAGCGAATTGCGCGGCCGGCGCATCGAGGAAGCGTTCAACGCGTCGCTCGAAGACATGATCGCGCGCAGCATCCGCGGCTCGTTCCATCCGGTCACCGTGTACAGCGCGAACGCGACCAACCGCTTTTTCCTCGTCGCGCAGACGCCGCAAAACAGCGCGGGCCGCGCGTCGCGGGTGCTGCTGTCGGACACTTCCACGGCGACGCCCGCGAGCCGCGCCGGCAGCGCGAGCGCGTCCGAGCGGCCCGCCACGTCGCCGAAGCTCGACGAAATCGCGCACCTGGAATTCGGCGACCCGCGCATGGCCTCGCAGATCCAGCTCGCCGCGCGGGTGATTCAACGCAAGATTCCGATCGTGTTGCGCGGCCAGACCGGCACCGGCAAGGAAGTGTTCGCGCAGGCGCTGCACAGCATCAGCCCGCATGCGGACGGGCCGTTCGTGCCGGTCAACTGCGCGTCGTTGCCGGAGAACCTGATCGAGAGCGAGCTGTTCGGTTATCGCGCCGGCGCGTTTACCGGCGCGCAGCGCGAAGGCCGGCGCGGCAAGATCGTGCAGGCTAACGGCGGCACACTGTTCCTCGACGAAATCGGCGACATGCCGCTGGTGTTGCAGGCGCGGCTGCTGCGTGTGATCGAGGAACACGAGGTCACGCCGCTCGGCGCGGAGACCACCGTCAAGGTCAATTTCCAGCTGATCAGCGCGAGCCACCGCAATCTGCTCGAACTGGTGGAAAGCGGCCAGTTCCGCGAGGACCTGTATTACCGGCTCAAAGGCGTCGAGCTGAATCTCCCGGCGCTGCGCGAGCGGGTCGACAAACTGCCGCTGATCCATCATCTGCTCGCCAGCGAAACCGACGACCCGCCCGAGCTGAGCGCGCAAGCCAAAGAGGCACTGCTGAGCTATGCGTGGCCGGGCAACATCCGCCAGTTGCGTCACGTGTTGCAAACGGCGATCGCGCTGTCCGACGGTCAGCCGATCCGCTGCGAACACCTGCCGCCCGAAGTCACGCATCGCGCATCGGCGCTCGACATGCCGGCCGCGTTGCGGCTCGCGAGCGCGGAACTGGACCCGCATCTGAGCGACGACGCCGATATCTCGTCGCTGAACGCGATCCAGCTGAACGAGCGCGAGACCGTGCTGTCGCTGCTCGACGAGCATCGCTGGAACGTCAGCAACGTCGCCAAGGCGCTCGGCATCAGCCGCAACACGCTGTATCGCAAGATGCGCCGGCTGCATATCCGGCTTTCGCACGAGGGCTCGTCGCCCGACGGCATGCCGTTCGATCTCGACGCATGACGCGCGCGCCGGGGGATGACGCCAGCCGCGAGCCGGAACGCGAAACTTCGCGAGAACCATCGCGCGACCCGACGCACGAACCCGCGCGCGACCTCGCCGACTTCAAGGCGGATGCGCGCTTCGCGTGGTGCGTGACCGGCTCCGGTCACATGCTCGAAGAATCGATCGCGCTCGCGCGGCGGCTGCCGCGCGTCGATCTGTTTCTGTCGGCCGCCGCCGAGGAAGTGTTGCCGCTGTACGGCTGGGCGCTCGACAAACTGCGCGAGCAGTTCCGCGTGCTGCGCGACAACAGTGCGAGCGGCGTGCCGGTCGGCATGCTGTATCACGGCGTCTATCACACGGTGGTGATCGCGCCGGCGACCAGCAACACGGTCGCCAAATGCGCGTACGGAATCTCCGATACGCTGCCCACCAATATGTACGCGCAGGCCGGCAAGCAATGCATTCCCGGCATCGTCTATGCATGCGACACCGAACCGAGCGTCGTCACGCATAGCCCCGACGAATGGGTCGAACTGCGGCCACGCCGGATCGAACTGGAGAACGTCGAACGGCTCGCGCGCTTCGAATACACGACGCTCGTGCGCTCGCTCGACGAACTCGAAACAGCGCTCGCCCAACGCCTCGCGACTCTCGATCTCGCATGGACCACCTCCTCTTCCTGACCGGCCGGCTCGCCGAACCGAGCCTGCGGCGCGTGCTCGACGGTATGGCGCCCGCGCCGTTCAGCTGGGAGGTGCGCGAAATCGGCGTACAGGTCGCCGCGTTGATGACCGCCGATCTGATCCAGCGCCGCCTCGCCCTGCCGCTCGCCGCGCAACGGGTGATCGTGCCGGGCCGTTGCCGCGGCGATCTCGATGCGTTGAGCGCGCATTACGGCGTGCCGTTCGAGCGCGGGCCGGAAGAGGTGAAGGACCTGCCGCAGTTCTTCGGCCACAAGGCGAAGCCGTTCGATCTGAGCCGCTACGACACCGAGATCTTCGCGGAGATCGTCGATGCGCCGCGCCTCGACCTCGACGGCATTGCAGCGCGGGCGCGCGAATACACCGCGCAAGGCGCGGACGTGATCGATCTCGGCTGTCTGCCGGATACGCCGTTCGTGCATCTGGAAGACGCGGTGCGGCGGCTCAAAAGCGAAGGCTACCGGGTCAGCGTCGATTCGATGCGCACGGAAGAATTGCTACGCGGCGGCCGCGCGGGCGCCGACTATCTGATGAGCCTGAACCTCGACACGCTATGGATCGCCGACGAAGTGCCGGCCACGCCGATCCTGGTGGCGCGCGAACCGGGCGACCCGGCCTCGCTCGATGCGGCGATCGACGCACTGTCCGCGCGCGGTCGCGCGTTTCTCGCCGACCCGATTCTCGATCCGATTCCGTTCGGGCTGGCGGGGTCGATCGCACGTTATGTGCGGCTGCGCGAACGCTATCCGGACATCGCGATCATGATGGGCATCGGCAACGTGACCGAACTGACCGAGGCCGACACCAGCGGCATTAACGCAGTACTGCTCGGGATGGCCGCCGAATTGCGGATCGGCGCGGTGCTGACCACGTCGGTGAGTCTGCACGCGCGCCGCGCGCTGCGCGAAGCCGATGTCGCGCGGCGCGTGATGCATGCGGCGCGCGACGCGCAGGTGCTGCCCAAGGGAATCAGCCCGGACCTCGCGCAAGTGCACGCGAAGCGGCCGTTTCCGTATAGCGCCGACGAGATCGACGAACTCGCGCGCGGCGTGCGCGATCCGAATTTCCGCGTGCAGGTCAGCAGCGACGGTATCCACGTGTATAACCGCGACGGCCACCGGCGCGGCGACGATCCGTTCGTGCTGTACCCGCAGTTGAAGCTGGAAAACGACGGCGGCCACGCGTTCTATATGGGCGTGCAGCTCGCGCGCGCGGAAATCGCGTGGCGGCTGGGCAAGCGCTTCGATCAGGATCAGCCGCTCGACTGGGGCTGTGCGCTCGAGCGGCCCGAACAGGATCTGCTCGCGTGGTGCGCGCCGGGCGAGACGATGAAAAAGCGTTGAGACGCGCAGGAAACGGAAACGCCTGCCTCATTTCGACGCCGCGACACTCAGCGGATCGTGCACGCTCGCCAGCTCGTCGCGCATCCCGCCAATCGCCCGCGCGCGGTCGCTCGCGCCGAACACCGCCGAGCCGGCAACGAACACGTCGGCGCCCGCCTGCGCGATCGCCGCAATATTCGACGCCTTCACGCCGCCGTCCACTTCGATCGGCAACGGCCGCCCGGTGCGCTGCATCGTTGCGTCGACGCGCACGCGCAACCGCCGCAATTTGTCGAGCGTGTGCGGGATGAACGCCTGACCGCCGAAGCCCGGATTGACCGACATCACCAGCACGACGTCGAGCATCTCTATCACGTGATCGAGCGCCACGAGCGGGGTCGCCGGATTCAACGCCAGCCCAGCGCGCACGCCGTGCGAACGGATCAGCTCGATGGTCCGGTGCACATGCCGGGTCGCCTCCGGATGAAAACTGATCAGGTTCGCGCCGGCCTGCGCGAACGCCGACACCAGCGGATCGACCGGCGCGGTCATCAGATGCACGTCGAACGGCAACGCGCTGTACGGGCGGATCGCCGAGCACAGCAGCGGCCCGAACGTCAGGTTCGGCACATAGTGGTTGTCCATCACGTCGAGATGGATCCAGTCTGCGCCGGCCGCGGTCACGTCGCGAATCTCGTCGGCGAGCCGCGCAAAATCCGCCGACAGCAGCGACGGAGCAATCAGGAATTCGCGCATCGCGTTCTCCGTGCAAGTGAGCTGATTATTCAGGCTCCCGAACCATTACTGCGTGACAGACGCTAGTGATAGCGGCGCGCCATCGTCTCGAGCGGCAGCGGCTTGATGCGCGCGGCCTGCCCCGCGCAGCCGAACGCCTCGAACCGCTCGACGCAGATCGCGCTGGCCGCCGCGGTCGCGGCCTTCAATGCGGCGCGCGGATCGAATTCGGAACGCGCGCTGGCGAGCGACTTGCGCATTGCGCCGCTCATCGCCAGACGGATGTCGGTGTCGATATTGACCTTGCGCACGCCGTGCGCGATGCCACGCCGGATTTCCTCGACCGGCACGCCGTAGGTGGTCGGAATCTCGCCGCCGTATTCGCGGATCACCGCGAGCCATTCCTGCGGCACCGACGACGAACCGTGCATCACCAGATGCGTGTTCGGAATGCGCGCGTGAATGTCGGCGATGCGGTCGATCGCGAGAATGTCGCCGGTCGGCTCGCGGCTGAATTTATACGCGCCGTGCGAGGTGCCGATCGCGATCGCGAGCGCGTCGACGCCGGTCGCTTCGACGAAGTGCACCGCTTCGTCCGGGTCGGTCAGCAGATGGTCGAGCGAAAGTTTTCCCGCTGCGCCCACACCGTCTTCCTCGCCGACGGTGCCGGTTTCGAGCGAGCCGAGACAGCCGAGCTCGCCCTCCACCGACACACCGACCGCGTGCGCGGCATCCACCACGCGCCGGCTCACGTCGACGTTGTAGTCGTATGCGGCGGGGGTTTTCTGATCGGGCAGCAGCGAGCCGTCCATCATCACCGAGGTGAAGCCCGAGCGGATCGCCTGCTGACAGACAGCCGGGCTCGCGCCGTGGTCCTGATGCAGCACCAGCGGAATGTCCGGATGCGCTTCGAGCGCGGCGAGCACCAGGTGCCGCAGATACGGCTCGCCCGCGTATTTGCGCGCGCCCGCCGACGCCTGCAGGATCACCGGGCTCGCGGTCGCCTCGGCGGCCCGCATGATCGCGTGAATCTGCTCCATGTTGTTGACGTTGAACGCTGGCACGCCGTAGTCGTGCTCGGCCGCGTGATCCAGTAGTTGGCGCAGGGTGATGAAGGCCATTGCGTGCTCCTCGTTTAGCTCGTGATCGGATTCGGTGCGGGCCCGCTCAGGCGCGCGAGCGGCGGTCGATCAATTGCAGAATCATCGGCGTGAAAATCAGCTGCATCGCCAGTCCCATCTTGCCGCCCGGCACCACGATCACGTTCGGCCGCGACATGAACGAGTCGTGCAGCATCGTCAGCAGATACTGGAAGTCGATTCCTTTCGGCCGCGCGAAGCGGATCACCACGAAGCTCTCGTCGGGCGCCGGAATCTCGCGCGCGGTGAACGGGTTCGACGTGTCCACGGTCGGCACGCGCTGGAAATTCACATGGGTGCGCGAGAACTGCGGACAGATGTAATTCACGTAGTCGGGCATGCGCCGCAGGATCGTGTCGAGCACCGCTTCATGCGTATAGCCGCGCATCGTCTGATCGCGATGCAGCTTCTGGATCCATTCGAGGTTGATGATCGGCACCACGCCGATCAACAGATCCGCGTGCCGCGCCATGTCGACCTTATCGGTGACCGCCGCGCCGTGCAGCCCTTCGTAGAACATCAGGTCGGTGCCGGCCGCGACGTCCTCCCAAGGCGTGAAGGTGCCGCCGTCCTGTTTGTAGAACTGCGCCTCGGCCGCGTCGTGCACGTAGTGGCGCAACTGGCCGGTGCCGTTCTCGCCGTAGCGGGTAAACAGCGTCTCCAGCTCTTCGAGCAGATTCGCGTCGGGGCCGAAGTGGCTGAAGTTCGGCACGCCGTCGCGCTCGCGCTCCCTCATCGCCGCGCGCATGCCGAGCCGGTCGTAGCGATGAAACGCGTCGCCCTCGACGATCTGCGCATTGATGTGCTCGCGCCTGAAGATGTGCATGAAACTCTTCATGACGGTGGTGGTGCCCGCGCCGCTCGAGCCGGTCACCGCGATGATCGGGTGTTTGACTGACATGCGTTTGTCTCCGGATGACTGTGTTTCGTGCGCTGCCTGGGCTCGCGCGCTAGCGGCCCGCAGCGACTTGTTATGCGCAGGCGGTGGCGGCTCACACCGAGAAATCCGGCAGAAACAGCGAGCGCGTGCCGAACAGCGGCGAGCTGAACGGCTTGTCCTCGCCGCGGTCGTATTCGCCGTGATAGCGCGCGATCCGCTCGACCTCGTTCTTCGAGCCGAGGATCACCGGCACGCGGCCATGCAGGCTCCGCGGCTGCACGTCCAGGATCCTCTCGCGCCCGGTGCTCGACAGACCGCCCGCCTGTTCGACCAGAAAGCTCATCGGGTTCGCTTCGTACAGCAGCCGCAGGCGTCCTTCCATCGCCGGGGTTTTCGAGTCGCGCGGATACATGAACACGCCGCCGCGCATCAGAATCCGGTGCACCTCCGCGACCATCGACGCGATCCAGCGCATATTGAAGTCGCGCCCGCGGCAGCCGCTGCGGCCGTCCTTGCACTCCTGCACGTAGCGGCGCACCGGGGGCTCCCAGAAGCGCTCGTTCGATGCATTGATCGCGAACTCCCCTGTTTCCTCAGGAATCCGGATGTTCGAATGGGTCAGCACGAAGTTGCCGATCTCGCGTTCGAGCGTGAAGCCATGCGTACCGTTGCCGACCGACAGCACCAGCATCGTCGAGGGTCCGTAGACCGCGTAGCCGGCCGCGACCTGCTCGCAGCCCGGACGCAGAAAGGCCGCGTCGCTGCCGGCCTCGTCGGCCGGATCGCGCGCCCGCAGCACCGAGAAGATCGAGCCGACCACGCCGTTGATGTCGATATTCGACGAACCGTCGAGCGGATCGAACGCGAGCAGATAGTCGCCGCGCGGATAGCCGTCCGGAATCGCGTAGACCTGCTCCATTTCCTCCGACACCATCGCCGCGAGCAGCCCGTCCCATTCGCATTGCTGCACAAAGACCTCGTTGGTCGCGACGTCGAGCTTCTTCTGCTGCTCGCCGTGCGTGTTGACGGTTTGCGCGGAACCGTAGTTGCCGCCGAGCGCGCCCTTGGTCAGCATCGCCGAGATCGACTTGATCGCGGCCGCGACGTCGATCAGCAGCGCCGAGAGTCCCGCCGTTTCCTGCGAGTTCGCCGCGCACGGCTGACGATCGAGCGTGTCGATCAGGAATTTCGAAAGTGTCGTGCGTCCGTCTTGCATGGCGATCTCCGTGGAATAGGTCTTGACGTCTTCACTCGCTCACTCGCCGCTTCGAGTCAGCCCGGCGGCGCCGCGGCCGGATGTCCGGTGGCACTCGACGCTTCGTCGAATACGCGGCTCGCGCGCACGTCGGTCGCGTCGATAAGCGTCAGCGTCGCCGCGTCGATCGGCTTGCCGCCATGCAGCGCGCCCGCGAACAGCCGGTTCGCCTGGCGCAGCCGCGCGCGGTCGAGCGCGTTGCGCACCGAACGCGCATTGGCGAAATTCGGCTGGCGGATGCGGCGTGCCAGATAGTCGGCGAACGCGCGGCGCGACGCGGCATCGAAGCGGTAGTGCATGGTGCCGAGCATGCGTTCGGCGATTTCCAGCAGTTCGGTTTCCTGATAATCGGGAAACGTGATGTGATGCGCGATGCGCGAGCGAAAGCCCGGATTGCTCTCGAAGAACACTTCCATCCGCGCCGCGTAGCCGGCGAGGATCACCACCAGATCGCTGCGCTGGTTCTCCATCGTCTGCAACAGGATCTCGATCGCTTCCTGGCCGTAGTCGCGCTCGTTTTCCGGGCGATACAGGTAATACGCTTCGTCGATGAACAGCACGCCGCCCATCGCGCGCTTGAGCACATCGCGGGTTTTCGGCGCGGTGTGGCCGATGTACTGGCCGACGAGATCGTCGCGCGTGACCGACACCAGATGGTTGCGGCGGATATAGCCGAGCCGGTGCAGCACCTCGGCCATCCGCAGCGCGACCGTGGTCTTGCCGGTGCCGGGGTTGCCCGAGAAGCACATATGCAGGGTCGGCGCGCCGCCGGCGAGGCCGAGCGAAGCGCGCGCGCGTTCCACCAGTAAGTGCGCGGCGACTTCGCGAATGCGGGTCTTGACCGGCGCGAGCCCGACCAGATCGCGATCGAGTTCGCCGAGCACGTCGCCGATCCCGGAGTCGCGATACAGCGCGGCGAGATCGACTTGCGACGCGGGTTCAGTGGCGCCCGGCGCTTGCGTGGCGGACGGCGGCAGCGCGTCCACAATGGCATCGACTGTCATTGCTCCTCCTTGCGATTCGCGCGCGGCGCGCGGCCACAGCTCGCGCGGCGCGCGCGAATCGCCTGATGGCGAATTGGTCGCGACGCCCGCCTGGCGACGCTCAATTTGCGGACCCGTAGCGCTCGCCCGCCGGCCGGTCGAGCGCATAACCGGCGATGCTGTAGCGCTGCGTACGTCCCGGCGCGTCCTGGCGTTCGAGCCGGAAGCCCGGCTCCACTTCGGGCCGGTGCACGATGAACGACAGCCGCATCGTCTCGAAGGTGCGCACCGAATCGAATGCGTTGACCTTGATGTAGTGCCGCGGGCGTGCTTCGCGGCAGGCCTTGACCTCCTGCATCACGCCGGCCGGGTCGCGCAGATCGAACATCGGCAGCCCCCACATTTCCCAGTAGGTGTTGCGCGGATGCGGATCGTCGGTGAATTCGACCGAGCAGGCCCAGCCCTGGCGCAACGCATAGTCGATCTGCAGGCTGATTTCCTCGTCGCTCAACTCGGGCAGAAAGGAGAACGTTCCCTGGGTAATTCGCATGACTCACCTCGTTGATGGATGTCGCGATAGGCGGCGCTCAGGCCGCACTCAGGCCGCACTCAGGCCGCGGTCGGCGTGGCGGCAAAATCCGGCGTGTCGGTCGACGCGTAGTTGAACGTCACGTCGCGCCACGTATCGAGCGCCTGCTTCAGCGGCGTGCACCAGCGCGCGGCGGCTTCGAGCACGTCGGGCCCTTCGTTCGCGATGTCGCGGCCCTCGTTGCGCGCCTTCACCATCGCTTCGAGCGCGACGCGGTTCGCGGTCGCCCCCGCCTGGATGCCGCCCGGATGGCCGATCGTGCCGCCGCCGAACTGCAGGATCGCGTCGTCGCCGAACAGATCGAGCAGCTGATGCATCTGCCCCGCGTGAATCCCGCCCGACGCCACCGGCATCACCTTGCGCAAGCCGGCCCACGGCTGATCGAAGAACAGCCCGCGCGACAGATCGACCTCGTTGCGCGCGTCGCGGCACACGTTGTAGTAGCCCTGCACCGACAACGGATCGCCTTCGAGCTTGCCGACCGCGGTGCCCGCATGCGCGTGATCGACGCCCGCCATTCGCAGCCATTTGGCGATCACGCGAAACGAGATGCCGTGATTGCGCTGGCGCGTATAGGTGCCGTGCCCGGCGCGATGCAGATGCAGGATCATGTCGTTCTTGCGGGCCCAGCGCGACATCGACTGGATCGCGGTCCAACCGATCACGAGGTCGATCATCACGATGCACGAGCCCAGTTCCTTCGCGAATTCGGCGCGCTCGTAGATGTCTTCCATCGTCGCGGCCGTCACGTTCATGTAGTGCCCTTTGACTTCGCCGGTCTCCGCCTGCGCGCGGTTCACCGCGTCCATCGCGAACAGGAAGCGGTCGCGCCAATGCATGAACGCCTGCGAGTTGATGTTCTCGTCGTCTTTCAGGAAGTCGAGCCCGCCGCGCAGACCTTCGTACACCACGCGCCCGTAGTTCTTGCCCGACAGACCGAGCTTCGGCTTGACGGTCGCGCCGAGCAGCGGCCGGCCATACTTGTCGAGCCGTTCGCGCTCGACCACGATGCCGGTCGGCGGCCCCTGAAAAGTCTTCAGGTAGGCCACCGGAATGCGCATGTCTTCGAGCCGCAACGCCTTCAGCGGTTTGAAGCCGAACACGTTGCCGATGATCGACGCGGTCAGGTTCGCGACCGATCCTTCTTCGAACAGATCGAGCTCGTAAGCGATGTACGCGAAGTACTGCGGTTCGCCGGCGCTCGACACCGGCACCGGTTCGACCCGGTACGCTTTCGCGCGATACATGTCGCAAGCAGTGAGGCGGTCGGTCCACACCACCGTCCAGGTCGCGGTCGACGATTCGCCGGCCACCGCCGCCGCCGCTTCCTCGGGCTCGACGCCGGGTTGCGGCGTAATCCGGAACAGCGCGATCACGTCGGTTTCCTTCGGCTCGTAGTCCGGTTGCCAGTAACCCATCTCGCGGTACTTCATCACTCCCGCCGCATAACGCTCGCGCGGATTGCCCGCATCACGCTGCTGGTGTTCCGGCCGGATCACCGGTTGACTGAAATCGTTCATGACGTGTCCTCGAAAGTGGCAAGCGCACTGCCGGAAGAACGAAGCGCTTGAGTTGCACTGTAGGCACGGACGTCACGAAGCGGAATTCACGATTTTATTTGGCAGAGTTAAGCGATCGGTTATCGCTTGCACATCGTGATGGCCTGTTTCGGCACTTGCGAGGGAATCGGAGCAGAATGTGCCGGTGAGCGATGCGAGCACTGCGTGATGACCCAACCGGCTGCGCCGGCGGGCCGATGACACACTTTGCTTCGTTTTCGCCACACCGCGCGGCAGCGGTCGCACCGCAAGCCGTGGGTTTTTTGCACGGCGGCGTAATTCGGCAAGCACTGTATTGCGAGCCGATGCGCTGCAACCGCGCGGACCCGGTCGGCTGGCACACGTGGGCATGGAGCTTGCGTGTAGCGGCCTGCCGTCGATGTCGGCGTCTTGCCGGCGCGGCGGCGCAACGCCGTTTCAACTCATGGAGGAAGCACGTATGCAATGGACAACTCCGAGCTACACCGACGTACGCCTCGGGTTTGAAATCGTGATGTATGTCGCTACGCGTTAAGCCCGTAAGCGGGCCGCACGCCGCGGCCCCTTTGCGGATCCTGTTTGACCCTAGCTGAACGGCCGGCCTTGCCGTGCTGTCGGGACACGCGTTCCCAACCATGATCCACGAAACGATCGTCACCACGGCAGCGCGCGATGGCCGTCCTCATATCGCGCCGATGGGCGCGCGCTCCGAGGGTGAGCGCATCATCCTTGCCCCTTTCCGTCCGTCCACGACACTCGAAAACATCCTCGCGTCGCGGGCGGCGGTGCTCAATTTCACGACCGACGTGCGGATATTCGCCGGCTGCGTCACGCACTGCGCGACCGACTGGCCGACCGTGCGCGCGAGCCGCGTTGCGAGCGTGCGGCTCGCCGAATCGCTCGCGCACGCCGAACTCGAACTCGACGAGATTCGCGAGGACCCGCAGCGTCCGGTGCTGGTGATGAAATACGTGCACCGCGAAAATCACGCGCCGTTCGCGGGCTTTAACCGCGCGCAGTCGGCGGTGGTCGAAGGCGCGATTCTGGTGAGCCGGCTCTTCATGCTGCCGGCCGACAAGATCGATCGCGAAGTCGCTTATCTGCAGATTGCCATCGATAAAACCGCCGGCGAACGCGAACGCATCGCGTGGGACTGGCTGCTTGCCGCCATCGCGCGCCATCGCGCGAGTCTCGCGACGGCCGGCGGCGAGGTTGCCGCTCCCGTCCACCACGAGTAGTTTTCTTCCGGAGAGTTTCGATGACCGCATTGCTCGCGAGCGTTCGCTCGGCAGAGGAAGCATTCGACGCGGCTCGCGCCGGCGCCGAACTGATCGACCTGAAGGAACCGAACGAAGGCGCGCTCGGCGCTCTGCCGAGCGTTGCAATCGCGGACATCGCGCGGCAGTTGCGCGCGCGTTATCCGGTCAAGCCGATCAGCGCGACGATCGGCGACGTGCCTGCCGATGCGGTCGATGAAATCGCCGCGCGCGTGATCGACGTCGGCGATGCGGGCGTCGATTATGTGAAGGTCGGCGTTGCGCGTGGGCCGAGTGCGCGGAAATGTATCGAGCAGCTCGCGAATCTGCCGGCGACTGTCGTACCGGTGCTGTTGTGCGACGGCGGGATGGACGACGAACTGGTCAGTCATACCGCCGCGCTCGGCTTTGCCGGGATGATGTTCGATACCGCCGGCAAGGACGGCAGTACGTTGTTCGATCATGTCGATGTCGAGTCGTTGACGCGCTGGTTGCGGCTCGCTCGTTCGCGCGGCGCGATGGTTGGAATTGCCGGCGCGCTCGGCTGGGCTCAGTTGCAACAGATTCGTGCGCTGGCACCGGACGTGGCGGGTTTCCGAACTGCGTTGTGCGCGGATGGGCGGCGCTCGAAGTTGGACCCGGAGCGCGTCGCGCAGTGGGTTAGCGCTTTGCATCGGTCGGGTGTCGCGGGTGCGGGCGCGAGCGCGTCGATTCCGGGGATGGCGGGCGACGCCCGGATGTAGATCCGCGCCGGTAGCAGACAGCAAAATTCCAGCGCGTGAATGAGGTCGCTCGCCGCTCTCTTCAGTCCGAAATGCGCTTGAAGCTGACGTAGTAATCCTCGGTGTAATAACAGTCGCCGATCTGTTTGCGCGGTCCGCCGCAAACGATCCGGCGCAGCCCGCGATCCGTCGCGCCGGGCGTGCGAACCGTGTAGGTGCGGTAGTAGCCACGCGGATGCTGCGGCAGCAGACCCGCGCTGTTACGGAACATCACGCCATCCTCGCTGAACGGGAACGGCCCGCCCGCCTTGATCAGCCGCAGTGTTTCGGCCGCTTCCGCCGGCAACTGCGCCTTCGCGATCGAACCCAGCATGCCCGCCGGCTGCGGACCCGACGCGGCGATCGGACCGCTCGCACCCGACGCGGCCGAACCCGGCGCGTCGGCCGCGGACGCGCCCGAGGCCTCCGTCCCGTTGCCCGAACCCTGCTTGCCACATCCGCCGGCGATCACGCTTACGGCGACGATGCACGAGAAAACCCATGCTCTCTTCACGAAACGGTTCTCCCTTCGTTGATCAGCATTCGACGCCAGGATGGATGTAAAGGTATCGCTAATGGCTGGGCTAATCAACGTCCGTCTGCAATGAGAGTCTGTTGCACTGCAAGCAAGTCCTCCTGCCTGTTTTGCGAACCAGCGGTCGTCGATCGCCTGGTCGCGGGATAGAAAACGGAGGGCAGCGATTCGCGGATCGCGCCCTTCCCGGTGCTCCGATACCGCGTTCGAATAGCCGCTCAGGAGAACAGTCCCTGCTGCGCGAGGAAGTGATTGACGAACATCCCGCCCGGATCGAGCCGGCTGCGCAACGAATTGAACGCGGCAAGGTTCTGCTGCGGATAAAGCGCCTTCACGTCGACATGCGGTTTGATGTATTGCCAGTTCTTCGCCCAGTGCGGCCGCGCATGCCGCGTGCCGATCCAGTCCGCCATCACCGCATTGATCATCGCCAGATGAGACGCCATCGCCTGCGCCCGCTTGTTCGCATCGGGCTCCGACTTCGGATAGGCGCTGAGAATTTCCATCCAGCACACCCGGTCCTCGGCCGCCGTCGAAAATGCCGGCGATAGCAGCGATTCGCTGGTACGCGTAAAGCGCGCATGCAGACAGGTGGTCAACGGAAAGTCGCGCTGGAACTTGTACGCGTAGTTCAACGCGGCGTACCACCCGCGCACCACGTTGCCGACGTCCCAGGTGCCCGGCCCGGTCGCGGGAATTGGAATCGCCACCTCCAGATCGAGAATCGGAAACGCCTGGTCCGCGTAGAAGAACACCCGCGGCGCGGGCGCGACGAAACCACCTTTCGCTTCGATGGCCTTCGCGCGGTCGTTGATCGTGTTCCACGTCGTCGACAGGATCGGCGGCCACAGCAGCGGATGGGTCGACGTCCATTCCATCACCGCAGTGGCCATCTTGTCGATCCAGCCATCCGGACGCAATGGAATGTCGCGCGGCTCCTCAGTTGTGCGATTGAACTTCTTGATCCAGATCTGGCCGTTGTTGTAGCCGCTGCCCGGGAACCAGAACAACTCGACATACTCGTTTTCGGTCACCAGCTTGTGCAGATTCTGCGGCCGGATCTCGCCGCCGGTGCCCTGCGGATTCGGGCCCATCACACTTTCGGTCGCGGTGACGATCTCTTCGTCATGCAGATTAAACAGCGGCTCGACCCGCAGCGTCAGCTTCGTAATCACGCCGAGGGTGCCCAGGCTCACGCGCGCGGCTGCCATCTCGTTTGGCGTGGTGTCGTCGGAAAACACATGGAGTTTCCCGTCGGCGGCGACGAATTCGATCGCGTGAACAAAGTCGGAAACCGTCCGCTGATGCCAGCCGGTGCCGTGACAGCCGGCGGCGACGAAACCGGTCGCATTGATCGACGCGAGCGCGCCGGTCGACGACAGGTACATCGGCGGCAAGGCCGGATCGGGCGCGGTGAGCGCGTCGCGCACCTGGGCCCAACTCGCGGAAGGCAAAAAGCTCACGAGGTCGAGCCCCTTGTCCTGCCAGCGCCATGCTTTTCGCTGGCCCTTCGCGAAGTTCGACATGTCGACCAGCGTCTCTGCGTTATTGACGACCAGCGGGCTGAACGAATGCCCGGTGCCGATCATGCGCAGCGTGCTGCCGCGCGAGCGTGCCACCAATGCCTGGACGTCAGCCACGCTGCCGGGACGCTCGATCGCGTCCGGTACCGACGTGAGGTTCCCGGCCCAATTGGTCCAACGGCTCTCGTTGCTGTCGCCGCTATCATCCGGAATAGTCATGATTTATCTCTTTGGCGGCCGCGAAGGTCCGCGCGGTGGATTGTGCTTCGTGCATTGGCCAGAGGCAGGCGCCGGAGCCTCGCTCCGGCGAGCGGATAAAGCGCGTCACTCCACCGAAATGAGACCCAGCGTATTGCTCAAGGTCGTGCCGGTAATCGTGTAATTGGCGGTGACCGGCGATCCGCTCTGGTAAATGAAGGATTGCCTGGCTTCATTGTCGGTGCCCCACACGACGAACACGTAGAGCGAAATGATGGTGCCGTCCGGCACGCCCAGCTTGCCCGGATCGACGTCCTTGGTCTGGCCCAGCAGAATGTCGCCCGCGTTGCCCGACAGATGCTTTTCTCCGTTGTCATCGAGATAGGCGACTTCGCCCCTCGCCACAAAACCCCCACCATTGTGCAAAGTGAATTTGCCAATTTTTGTCATGGCCATGACATCTGCTCCTTAATGGATTTGAAGTGGACGTGCGACTGCGATTTCCCGGGCAAATAAATACCCGGAAAACTTAATTTCCTTTTTATCGATTCGATGAATATTTAAAATTTTCTTATTTAAACCACTGCTTTCATCCTCCATATCCGGGATGAACATTAGGGCTTTCGTGACGTTCGACGATGCGTTGTGTCGCTGCAAAGGCCGGCGCAGAGCATCGAAATGAATGCTGCGGCGGCTGGGTGAGACCAATTAATTTACGGAAAAATGAGGCTCAGGCTTCCGTCCGGCGCGCCTGGCTGTGCTGGGTCGACCATCGCGTGTTGAGCGAGGAGGATTTCGCCCGTCGTCGCGGATAGACGCGGGGTGCCATTTTGCTCTATGGACGCGTTCGCGCCTCTGGCAACGAAAGCCCCATCAGGGTCCAGAATAAATTTACTAATCGCTTGGATAGCCATTACATTCACCCCGTCATTGGCTTCAAGTAAATATTCGTGTAAATCTTCTATCTGCAAAGCGAGGCTTCGGCAGATCTGGAAGCACTCGCTGCGCATTGCCTCGCTGGGTTTTTCTTTTACTTTTTTATACGGTCGTTTAAAGCGACTTCATGTTGATAAGAATGTTATGCCACCCGGAAAATTTTGCGCATGCAAATTCTGGCTCCGGTTGGCACCCTGCTCACCTGGATAGGTCGGTGGGATTACGGCATGGAGTCTGCTTTAGGGCATTTGTAGCGGAGTTGTCGTCGTCTCGTTTCACGATGTCGGGAAACGCACTGCGTTGACGCGGGCCAATTGCGGATTTCAGACGTGAGCAGTCAACTGGAAACCGATCGTCACGCGCGCAGTGGGAAGACCGGACGGCTTCTAGATCGGCGTGCCGGCAAACAGGTCACCGTCGCGCCCGCTCACGACCTCGCACCGCATATTGGATTTGGCCGGGATGATGTAATGCCGGTTCTCGCCGCCCGAGACCAGATTGCACAGGAGCTGGGCCGACATGAACCCCCTGT
>NZ_JAJITD010000015.1 GCF_020880815.1 Paraburkholderia sejongensis | reverse complement strand
TCGAGCAGATCAGGGAGCAACTGAAGAAAGAACCGGACAAACAGTTGTCGCTTACCGACCCGGATTCCCGCTCCATGACCAGCGGTGGCAAGAGAACCGGCACCGTCGGATACAACGTCCAGACTGCCGTGGATACGAAGCATCATCTGATTGTCGAACACGAGGTGACGAATATTGGAGGCGACAACGGCCAACTCAGCAGGATGGCTTTATCGGCGAAGAACGCGATGGGCAAGCTAAAGCTGAAGGTGCTGGCTGACCGCGGCTACTTCAGTGGTCCGGACATCCGCGTGTGTGAACTGGCCGGGATCGCCACGTATGTCCCGAAGCCACTCACGTCAGCGTCGAGGAAGAAAGGGCTCTTTACCAAACGCGACTTCATCTACGTTGCCAGGAACGATGAATATCGATGCCCCGCCGGCGAGCGCGCAATTCTTCGATTCAAGACCGTTGAGAATGGCATGAATCTGAACGTGTACTGGCCCAGCGCATGCCCGCGTTGCCATCTCAAGGAGCGATGTTCGCCCAGCGACTATCGCCGTATCCGACGATGGGAACACGAACATGTACTCGAAGTCATGCAGCGTCGTCTCGACCGGAAGCCTGACGCGATGACCATCCGACGAAGCACCGTTGAACACGTCTTCGGCACGCTCAAGCATTGGATGGGTGCCACACACTTCCTGACCCGGACGCTCGGACGGGTGAGCACCGAAATGAGCCTTCAGGTACTGGCCTACAACCTCAAGCGAGTCATGAATATACTTGGGGTTGCGAGGACAATGAAGGCAATAAGGACGGCTGGAAGCTGAGGCCCTGAGGGGCTTCTTGCGCTCGCGATGCTCGAATAGCGCAAGCTCGACGCATCTAACTTGCTTGGGCCGACCGTCAACCTCGCCCTCAGCCGCGAAAATTGCGTTTCCACACGCCCTCGGCCGGGCAACGACATGGGAGTATTTCCGCCAGAGGTTTTGGTGCATTGCTATCGCTATCGTGCATCGAGTCTATCGACGAGTCGTTTTCCCGTGGACGTCCAACTGTCCTTTGGTGACCCCGACCCACAGGATACGGACGAAAACGCACTGAAAGTACCGGTGCTAATGTCTGTGCATCTGACCCGTCACTCACCGCGCCGAAACCCCATCCGCCCGCACCCGCCACCATTGTCCCGACCAGCGCAACAGTGAATTCTTCGCGCACGCATTTACCGTGAATAGCCCGGCTCCTACACTCCTTCCATCGCCGCGGAAGTATCAGTTCGTACGGAGCTTCCACGGTATCCGCATCGAGCAAATTCTGGAGGTAGGAAATCATGAAGTCGCTGATCGAAGCTGTCGTCATCGCCGCTCTCATTGCCACGCCGCTCGCGACGTTCGCTCAATCGAATCAGACCAGTGAGCCGCTGACCCGCGCGCAGGTGCGCGCCGAACTGATTCAGTTCGAACACGCCGGCTACCGGCCGTCGTCGGCCGACACGCACAACTATCCGGCCAACCTTCAGGCCGCCGAAGCGCGTGTCGCTGCCGGGAACGACGCGGCACGGACCAGCGGCTATGGCGCGCCCGCCGTTGGCTCGTCGCAGTCGGGCAGCCGCCCGGATACCGCTCCGACTTCCTATTCGGTGCCGGTGGTGAAGTACGTGCGTTAATGCGCGCGAGGCTCGCGAGCAGCCACTGATCCGAAGATCACGCGTGCTGTTGATTCAGCTTGAACACGAATGGCCTGCTGTCACTCCAACGTGACGCAGGCCATTCGCGCATCCAGGTTTGTCCCTTCTCCAGCAGCGTTTTTCGCGACTACGCAAACTTCCATTGCCCCCACGGATTTTGAATAGCAACGCGTCGCCGGCCGCACTTACACTGCATTCCGAACTGTTGTTGAACGCTGGCAAAGGATCGAGCGGCGTCGCCCAAATTCAAATCCGGATCAACACCGCCCCCAGCGTCACCAGCGCGCACGCCACGATGCGCCGCGCGGTCAGCTTCTCGCGCATGAAGATCACACCGATCAGCACCGCGAAGATCGAACTCAACTCGCGCAGCGCGGAGACCATCGCGATCGGCAGATAGCGATACGCCTCGATGATCAGGCAATACGCGCCGAGCGCGAGCACGCCGGACGCGACGCCCTTGAGCACCAGCGTGCGGCCGATGAACAGCCCCTTCGCACCGCCGCGCCAATGCCACGCGAGCAGGAACTGCGGAATGTTCCAGATCAGATAGACCCACATGATGTAGCTGAGCCCATTGCCGGCAACGCGCGCGCCGACACCGTCGACGACCGAATACGTCGCGATGAACAGGCCGGTCAGCAGCGCGAACGGCACGCTCTCACCGGAGAAGCGCATCCCGCGCCGGAATGCGAGCGAGACGATTCCGCACGACACCAGCGCGACGCCGAGCGCGGCGAGTGGCTTGAGCGCTTCGCCGGCGAACACCAGCGCGCCGACGAATACCAGCATCGGCGACATGCCGCGCGCGATCGGATAGATCTGGCCGAAGTCGCCGCTGCGATACGCGCGGATCAGCGCGAGCAGATAACCCCATTCGAGCACCGCCGACGCGACGATAAACGGCCACGCGGCCGGCGCGGGCAGCGGCAGGATCAGAACGCCGAGCGCGCTGACCGCGATATACGGCATCGCCATCATGCCGAGCAGCCACACGCGATCCTCGGACAGATGCAGGAACGCGTTCCAGGTCGCGTGAAGCAGCGCGGAGAACAGCACCAGCAGAACCACAAAGGTTTCCATCGACAGGCAATCGGGCGGCGGGAGGAGGGCAAAGGAAGGCCGCCGGGCGGCCGCAAGCCCGTGATTATTCCAGCAGAACGCCGAAATCGACGGATGGGCGACTAAAGCGAAGGGGCTTTATGGGGAAAAAAGTGGCGTTTTGGGGCGCTCGTCTCGCGGTGTGAGCGCCGCGTCGAGCGCCCAGGTTTGCACTTCATGGCGCGCGGGACAAGCGATTACGTTCACGCTGCGCCGGGCTTCACCACTGCCGTTCGCACCGTCCGCACCATTCGCACCATTCGCCGCGGCGGCGAGCCAGCCGCGCCTCTCCAGCGCCCGCACCCGCTGCCGGAACGCGATCTGCAACGCGTCCGATTTGACCGACACCTCGCTCTGCCATCCCTCCGGCACACACTCGGGACGAATCCGCCGCAGCACCGCGTGATCCTCCGCGAAGATCCGCAGATTGCGCTTGCGAAAACGCGCATCGAGCAGCGGACTCCTAAGGAACGTGCGACCCATCATCCAGTAAGTGCGCGTGTGCAGCGCATCGACCGGCACATGGGCCGACGCGATAAAAATCCGCCAGCCGTTGCCGAGCGTGAGTTCGAGCGTTGCGCACGGCCCGCTCAGATGAAAGCCGGTCTGCGTGACGACGTCGACGTGCTCGCCGGTCTCCCGGCGCTTGAGCAGACCTTTGCGCACCGGCCGGCGCATCGTGAGCCGCGCGTGGGCGCTCCAGTCGTCCTCGGCGGTCACGTCGAACGCGTCGATTTCGGGGCGGTCGGGCGCGCCGAACGAAGTGCCGTGCACGAACGGCGCGTGCGCGAAATCGAGCCCGTTTTCGACGATGCGCTCCCAGTTGGCGGCCCACTCGAAGGTGCCGTGGATCACGCGTACTGCGGGATCGTCGGCCCAGCCGAGTTCGGGCAGCGGCGGGCGTCCGCCGTCGGGCAGATCGCCGAGCAGCGCCCACACCCAGCCGTGCCGTTCGACGACCGGGTAGCTGTCGACGCGAGCGCGCGCCGGAATCCGCGCGTCCGGTTGCGCCGGAATGTGCGCGCACCGCCCATCGCCGCGATAACGCCAGCCGTGATACGGGCATTGCACTTCGCCGTGCATGCGTTGTCCGGCGGACAGCGACGCGCCGCGATGCACGCAGATATCGGATAGCAGATGGGCGCGCCCCGCTTCGTCGCGAAACGCCACGAAGCGATGGCCGAGCACGGTCACGGGCAGCAGCGCGTCGCGCAGATCGCTCGAAGCGGCGACGACGTACCAGAGGTTCTTGAGCATGGAGAGCGGTTGGCAATGAAACGTGGCAAGCAGTCTAAACGAGCGGCCCCGCGCATTGCAGATCGTCGGCCCGGCCGCGTTGGAGAGATCCGCATCTCAAGGCATCTGTGCCCCAGCCAACGTTGCGAATAAACAATCGTCATATGGGACGGATATATTGGAGGACAGCGCGGCGCGCCGCGTTCTTCCCAACGATCCGATCGACGCCCTATGCCGGCTCTGAGCTTCCTGCCAGATACCTTCGACGAATACGAGGACCTGAAAGCTCTGCTGGACGAGGGCGCGCGCTGGTTCGACACGACCAGCCTCGCGACCGTCGAGGTACGGGGACGGCGCTTCGAGGTGTACATGGCATCGGTCGGATCGACCGATCCGCGGGCGCCGGCGGTGGCCTTTTTCGGCGGCGTGCACGGGCTCGAGCGGATCGGCTCGCGACTCGTGCTCGAGTACTTGCGGTCGCTGATCTCGCGCCTGTCGTGGGACGATCTGCTGCTGCAAACTCTCGATTCGATAAGGATATATTGCTGCCCGATCGTCAATCCGGGCGGCATGTGGGCGTCCACGCGGGCCAATCCGCATGGCGTCGACCTGATGCGCAACGCGCCGCAGAACGCCGACGCACGCGTGCCGCTGCTCGCCGGCGGCCAGCGCGTCGGCGCATGGCTGCCGTGGTATCGCGGCCGCCGAGGCACGCCGATGGAGCCGGAAGCGGCCGCGCTCTTGCAGATGGTCGAGACGCAACTCGCGGCACGGCCGTTGAGCTTCGCGCTCGATTGCCATTCCGGCTACGGCTGGGGCGACAGCATCTGGTTCCCGTATGCGCGCACCCGCAGGCAGATGCCGCATCTGCCCGAAATGTACGTGCTGAAAAGCATGTTCGAGCACGCGCATCCGCATCACGGCTATACGTTCGAGCCGCAAAGCCACCAGTACCTGTTGCACGGCGATCTGTGGGACTACGCGTACGACCGCACGCCGGCGCCGAACATCTTCCTGCCGATGACGCTCGAACTCGGTTCGTGGCTGTGGATCAAGAAGAACCCGCGGCAACTGTTTTCGCGCCAGGGGATGTTCAATCCGGTGATGGCGCATCGCACCGCGCGGGTGCTGCGCCGCCACGCGAACCTGCTCGACTTCCTTGCGCGCGCGGCGTTTTCGTCGCCGCGTTGGTTGCCGCAGGGCGATCAGCGCGAGCAGATGCTGCAACGCGCGCTCGATCACTGGTATCGACCGGCGCCGCCGCGATGAGCACATGGATCTTGCTGCGCGGACTCACGCGCGAAACGCGGCACTGGGGGCGCTTGCCGCAGACGTTGCGCGAAGCGTTGGGCGCATGTGCGGGCGAGGGTGCGGGCGAGGCTGCGCGTCTGTTGCTGCTCGATCTGCCCGGCAACGGCGAATTCGCGCAACAGCGCGCGCCGGCTTCGGTCGCTGCAATGGTCGCGTCCGTGCGCGACGCAGCGCAGCACAGCGGCCTGCCGGGCCCGTACAGCGTGCTCGCGATGTCGCTCGGCGCGATGGTCGCGACCGCGTGGGCGCAGCGGCATCCGCACGAAATCGAACGGCTGGTGCTGATCAACACCAGCATGCGGCCGTTCAGTCTTCCTCACGAACGGCTGCGGCCGTCGGCGTGGCCGGCTCTGCTCGGCGTCGCCGCGCGCTGGAGCGACGCGCTCGATGCGGAGAGCGGCATTCATCGGCTGACCTGCAATAACACTGCAACATTGAGCGCCGATCTTGACGCGTGGGCCGCGATTCGCCGCAGCGCGCCGGTCAGTCGAGGGAACGCGCTGCGGCAGTTGTGGGCGGCCGCGCGTTTCAGCGCGGCACCTGGGCGGCCCGCGTGCGCGCTGCTGATCCTGTCGTCGCGCTCTGACCGGATGGTCGATCCGGCCTGTTCGGCGAAGCTCGCGGCCGCGTGGGACGCCGAGCATCGCGAGCATCCGTGGGCCGGTCACGACCTGCCGCACGACGATCCGGACTGGACTGCCGCGCAGGTTCGCGCGTGGCTCGCGCATGGCGACATACTGCAGGCGACACGCTGCGGGATGCGCTTCACGCAGCCGCCGTGAAACCCGCGTTCTCAACGGCTGGCGGGCATTGCCGCGCTGCAACGCGGCAAGCGGTTGCGGCGCCGAGCAGACGCGCCGGTGCGCCGCTCGCGTGGCCTCGCCAGCGGGTATTACCTGGCGGCGCGACGCATCGCGGCGCCCGCCGCAGGCGCATAATCCGGTTCAGACGTTGCCTGCGAATTTCGCCGTACTCACCATTGCCGCCAGCCAGGGGAGTCGATCATGCAAGCAAAGAACGAAGAAGCCGTCACGCACCTGCTGAACGATGTCGTCGAATTCGCGCGCGGGCGTTTGCCCGAGCCGACCTTCAGGATCGTCGAACCCTTCCTGCGGCACTACTACGATTTCGTCGACGCGGGCGACCTGCAAAGCCGCTCGATCGCCGATCTGTACGGCGCCGCGCTCGCCCACTGGCAAACCGCGCAGCGCTTCGCGCCGGGTCAGCAGAAGCTGCGCGTGTATAACCCGATTCTCGAACAGCACGGCTGGCATTCCGATCACACGGTGATCGAGATCGTCAACGACGACATGCCGTTCCTCGTCGATTCGGTATCGATGGCGGTCAACCGGCATGGGCTCGCGCTGCATTCGGTCGTGCATCCGGTGTTCAGGATCTGGCGCGCGGCGGACGGTAGCATCGAGCGCGTGAGCCAGGGCGCCGAAGAGGCGGGCGACACGCGCTCGCATCTGACCTCGTGCATCCATTTCGAAGTGGACCGCTGCGGCGATGCGGCGAAGCTCGACGCGCTGCGCGACGACATCGCGCGCGTGCTCGGCGACGTGCGCGCGGCGGTCGAGGACTGGCCGAAGGTGATCGAGCGCGCGAAGGAAACGATTCAGGACATGAAGGCGCGCGAGACCGGTGTGGAAGGCGTCGAAGCGCGCGCGTTCCTCGAATGGATGGTCGCCGATCATTTCACCTTCCTCGGCCATCGCGACTACGAGCTGGTGCAAATGGACGGCGGCTACGGCTTGCGCGCGGTCGCCGGCTCCGGGCTCGGGATTTTGCGCGACGCGCTGCGGCCCGCCGGCGCCGCGGAAGTGACGCCGTTGCCGCCGGCCGCCGCCGAAATCATCACGGGGTCCTCACCGATTTTTCTGACCAAGGCCAATTCGCGCGCGACCGTGCATCGGCCCGGCTATCTCGACTACGTCGGCATCAAGCTGGCCGGCCCGGACGGCAAGGTGCGCGGCGAGCGGCGCTTTATCGGCTTGTACACGTCGACCGCGTATTTCGTGTCTGCGGCGGAAATTCCGATCGTGCGGCGCAAATGCGCGAACATCGTGCGGCGCGCGGCTTTTCTGCCGAAGGGCCACCTGGCGAAATCGCTGGTGACGGTGCTCGAAACCTATCCGCGCGACGAGCTGTTCCAGGCCGATGAAGACCAGCTGTACGACACCGCGCTCGGCGTGCTGCGCTTGCAGGAGCATCAGCGCACCCGGCTGTTCGTGCGGCGCGATCGCTTCGACCGCTTCGTGTCGTGCCTCGTATTCGTGCCGCGCGACAAGTACAACACCGATCTGCGCCAGCGTATCGCGAACCTGCTGGCCGACGCGTTCAACGGCGAGAGCGTCGAATTCACGCCGCTGCTGTCGGAATCGACGCTCGCGCGGATTCATTTCGTTGTCCATGCGAAAGCGGGCGGGATGCCGGGCGTCGATACCCGCGAACTCGAAGCGCGGCTCGTGCAGGTCGCGCGCCGCTGGCAGGACGATCTGGCCGATGCGCTGCTCGATTCGTATGGCGAAGAGCACGGCAACCGGCTGTTGCAGCACTACAGCGACTCGTTCCCGGCCGGCTATCGCGACGACTATCCGGCCCGCACCGCGGTGCGCGATATCGAATTGATCGAACGCGTGCAGGGCAGCGAGCGCCTCGCGATGAACCTGTACCGGCCGATCGAATCGGGACCGCGCGCGTTCCGCTTCAAGGTGTATCGCGCCGGGTCGCCGATCGCGCTGTCGCGCAGCCTGCCGATGCTCGAACATCTGGGCGTGCGCGTCGATGAGGAGCGACCCTATCTGATCGAAGCGCCGGGCGCGCTGCCCGCGTGGATTCACGACTTCGGCCTCGAACTCGCGGACGACGCCGAGTTCGACATCGAGCGCGTGAAGGATCTGTTCGAGGAAGCGTTCGAGCAGGTGTGGACCGGCGCGATCGAAAGCGACGACTTCAATCGCCTCGTGTTGCGCGCGCAACTGAATGCGCGCGAGGTGACGATTCTGCGCGCGTATGCGAAGTATCTGCGCCAGGTCGGTTCGACCTTCAGCGACGCGTATATCGAGCGCGCGGTGACCGGCAATCCGGCGATCGCGCGGATGCTGGTCGAATTGTTCACCGCGCGCTTCGATCCGGTGTTCGGCGATACGCGCGACGCGCGGGTCGAACGTGCGCTGGAGGCGATCGACAGCGCGCTCGACCAGGTGCCCAATCTCGACGAAGACCGCATCCTGCGCCAGTTCCTCGGCGTGATCAAGGCGACCAAGCGCACCAACTACTATCGCTACGATGCGAACGGCCAGCCGAAGCCGTATCTGTCGTTCAAGTTCGATCCCGCCCAGGTGCCGGGCCTGCCCGAGCCGAAACCGATGTTCGAGATCTGGGTGTATTCGCCGCGTGTCGAAGGGGTGCATCTGCGCGGCGGGCGCGTCGCGCGTGGCGGCTTGCGCTGGTCGGACCGGCGCGAGGATTTCCGCACTGAAGTGCTTGGGCTGATGAAGGCGCAGATGGTGAAGAACGTCGTGATCGTGCCGGTCGGCTCGAAGGGCGGCTTCGTCGTCAAGAATCCGCCGCCGCCAAGCGAGCGCGATGCGTGGCTGCGTGAAGGTGTCGCGTGTTATCAGACCTTCCTGCGCGGCCTGCTCGATGTAACCGACAACCTCGCGGGCACCGACGTCGTGCCGCCGCCCGACGTGGTGCGGCACGACCCCGACGATCCGTATCTGGTGGTCGCCGCCGACAAAGGCACCGCGACCTTCTCCGATTACGCGAACGCGATCTCGCAGGAATACGGCTTCTGGCTCGACGACGCGTTCGCGTCGGGCGGCTCGGTCGGCTACGACCACAAGAAGATGGGCATCACCGCGCGCGGCGCGTGGGAGTCGGTCAAGCGGCACTTCCGCGAAATGGGCGTCGATACGCAGAGCATGGACTTCACGGTGGTCGGCGTCGGCGATATGTCGGGCGACGTGTTCGGCAACGGCATGCTGCTGTCGCCGCATATCAAGCTGCTCGCCGCGTTCGACCATCGACATATCTTTCTCGATCCGAGTCCCGATCCGGCTGCCAGCATGGCCGAGCGCGCGCGACTGTTCATGCTCGACCGCTCGAGCTGGGCCGACTACGATCCGTCGCTGATCTCGGCGGGCGGCGGCGTGTTTCCGCGCAGCGCGAAGACGATTCCGCTGTCCACCGCGGTGCAGATGACGCTCGGGATCAACGCGGCGGCGCTCTCGCCGGCCGAACTGATGCGCGCGATTTTGCAGGCGCCGGTCGATCTGCTCTATAACGGCGGGATCGGCACCTATGTGAAGGCGAGCCGCGAAACGCATCTGCAGGTCGGCGATCGCGCGAACGACGCGATCCGCGTGAACGGCGCCGAGCTGCGCTGCAAAGTGGTCGCCGAGGGCGGCAATCTCGGCCTCACGCAACTCGGGCGGATCGAGTTCGCGCAGCGCGGCGGCCGCATCAATACCGATGCGATCGACAATTCGGCCGGCGTCGATTGTTCGGATCACGAAGTCAACATCAAGATTCTGCTCGGGCTGGTGGTTTCCGATGGCGAGATGACCGAGAAGCAGCGCAATGCGCTGCTGGCCGAGATGACCGATGAAGTCGGGCTGCTGGTGCTGACCGACAACTACTATCAGACTCAGGCGCTGTCGATTGCGGGCCGCTATGGGGTCGAACTGCTCGACGCCGAGACGCGGCTGATGCGCTACCTGGAGCGGGCCGGGCGCCTGAATCGCGTGATCGAGTTTTTGCCGACCGACGAGGAAATCGCCGAGCGCGCGGCTGCGAAACAGGGGCTCACGACACCGGAGCGCGCGGTGCTACTCGCGTACAGCAAGATGTGGCTGTACGACGCGCTGCTCGAATCGTCGATGCCGGAAGACCCGCTCGTCAGCGATATGTTGATCGAGTACTGTCCGAAGCCGTTGCGGCAGCGTTTCCGCGAGCCGATGCAACGGCACCCGTTGCGCCGCGAAATCCTCGCGACGCATCTGACCAACGCGCTGGTGAACCGGGTCGGCTGCGAGTTCGTGCACCGCTTGATGGAGGAGACCGACGCGCAGCCCGGCGACATCGTGCGCGCGTGCATCATGGCGCGCGACGTGTTCGATCTCGACCAGATCTGGCGCAATATCGACGCGCTCGACAACCGCGTGCCGGACGACGTGCAGGCTCGGATGTTCGTCGAAGTCGCGCGGCTGGTCGAACGTTCGGCGCTGTGGTTCCTGCGCCATCTGCAATCGGGCGCGGCCGGCGACGACGTAACCGGTCTGCTCGCGCGCTGCCGCGATGCCGCGCAACGGCTCGCGCCGCAATGGCCGGCGCTGTTGCCGCACGCCGATCTCGAAGCGCTGTCGGAGCGGCAGCGCGGTTTCGTCGATGCGGGGGTCGATAGCGATCTCGCGGTGCGGATCGCGAGCGGCGAGGTGTCGGCGGCGTTGCTCGATATCGCGGAAGTCGCATCGACGTGCGGGCGCAATCTCGAACAGGTCGCCGGTGTGTATTTCGAACTGGGCACGCTGCTGAACTACAGCTGGATCAGCGAGCGCGCCGCGTCGTTGCCCGCGCCGACTCACTGGGACATGCTCGCGCGCGCCTCGGCGCTGGCCGAACTTGCGCGGCTCAAGCGCGCGTTGACCACCAGCGCGCTGGCCGGCGCGGACGATGCGTCGACCCCGGAGACGCTGGTGCACGCGTGGCGCGACAAACGCGCCGCGCAGCTCGAACGCTATACGCGGCTGTTGACCGATCTGCGCGCGACCGGCGGCGCGAGTCTGTCGGTGCTGCTGGTGGTCGTGCGGGAGATGGCGGCGCTCGAGAGGGCGTAGCGGCGCGCGCCGCGGCGGGCATGGACGTGCCGGTTGGCGGCCATACCCGTCGTTGTCGTCCATAATGCGGACTCTTGCCGATTCCTTTAGCGGCTGCTGCGCCGGTCGGCAAGAGACCCTGGTACTCTCACGGACGCTCTCCCGAAGATGAAAGAAGAATCGCCGAAAGCCATTTTCTACGCCCTCGCCGCCAATCTCGGCATTGCCATTTGCAAGTACGCCGCAGCCGCGTTCACCGGTTCCGGCTCGATGCTCGCGGAAGCGATTCACTCGACCGCCGATTGCGGTAATCAACTGCTGCTGCTATTCGGTTTGCGCGAGTCCCGCAAGCCGGTCAGCCCGTTGCATCCGATGGGCAGCGGTCGCGAAATCAATTTTTATTCGCTGCTGGTGGCGTTGCTGCTGTTCTTTGTCGGCGGCGCGTTTTCCGTCTATGAAGGCGTGCATCGGCTGATTGCCCGCCAGCCGCTGCAATACGCGTTCGTCGCGCTGGCGGTGCTCGGTGTGTCGGTGGTGCTCGAAGCGCTGTCGCTGTGGGGCGCGCTCAAGGAAATTCGCAAGACGAATCCGGATAAAAATCTGTGGCGCTGGTTTCGCGAGACGCGTGAATCGGAACTGCTGGTGGTGGCCGGCGAAGATATCGCCGCGCTGTTCGGTCTTGCGATTGCATTCGTCGCGGTGCTGCTGACGATGATCACCGGCAATCCGGTGTTCGACGCGCTCGGTTCGATCGGCGTGGGTTTTCTGCTGATGGTGATTGCGTGGCTGGTTGCGCGTGAAGTGAAGTCGATGATCGTCGGCGAATCGGCGAGTCCGGAAGTGCGCGGTGCTATCGAAGTGCATCTGGCCGCGCGGCCGGAGATTCGCGGGATCATCAATATGATCACGCTGCAGTGGGGGCGCCACGTGGTGGTCGCGGTGCAGGCGGAAATGATCGACTATGCGAGCGGCCGCGCGATGGTGGATGCGATCAATGTGATCGAAGCCGATTTGCAGGCGGCGTTTCCGCAGGTGCGGTGGGTGTTTTTCGAGCCGGATGTGCCGCGCGGCGGCTAATGCAGCGTCGGCGGTGATGTGAGGTCGAGCGAAACGACGGGTGCAATTGTGAGCCGTTCCGCGCGACTTCGATCAATCCGGTTATGAGTCGCGCCGCTTATTTAAACCCCGTCACCGCATGCGGCACATAACGCTCTTCTAAACGCCGGATCTCTTCGTCGCTAAGCTTCAGCGACAACGCCGCCACCGCATCATCGAGATGATGCAGCCTGGTCGCCCCGACGATCGGCGCGGTGATCGGCTTCTTCTGCAACACCCACGCAAGCGCGACCTGCGCGCGCGGCACGCCGCGCTCTTTCGCGATCTCGCTGACGCGCTCGACGATCTGCCGGTCCGCATCCTGCGTATGCGCGTACAGCGTGCGGCCGAATTCGTCGGTTTCCGAGCGCGCGCTTTCGGTGTCCCAGTCGCGCGTCAGGCGTCCGCGCGCGAGCGGGCTCCACGGAATCACGCCAATCCCTTCGCTCTCGCACAGCGGCAGCATCTCGCGCTCTTCCTCGCGATACAGCAGATTCACGTAGTTCTGCATCGTCACGAAACGGGTCCAGCCGTTGCGCTCGGCGACATGCAAGGCTTTCGAGAACTGCCACGCGTACATCGACGACGCGCCGATATAACGCGCCTTGCCGGCCTTCACGACGTCGTGCAGCGCTTCCATCGTTTCTTCGATCGGCGTGTGATAGTCCCAGCGATGAATCTGATAGAGGTCCACGTAGTCGGTGCCGAGGCGCCGCAGGCTGTGGTCGATCTCGGCCATGATCGCCTTGCGCGACAGGCCCGCGCCGTTCGGCCCCGGATGCATGCGGCTATTGACCTTGGTGGCCAGCACAATCTCGTCGCGCTTCGCAAAGTCCTTCAGCGCGCGGCCGACGATTTCCTCGCTGGTGCCGTCCGAATAGACGTTCGCGGTGTCGAAGAAATTGATGCCGTGATCGAGTGCCTGCTTGATGAAGGGACGCGCCGCTTCGTCGTCGAGCGACCACGGATGCGTGCCGCGCGAGGGCACGCCATAGCTCATGCAGCCGAGACAAAGACGCGATACATCGAGACCGGTGCGGCCGAGTTTCACATAATCCATCGTTGGTGCTCCTGTGGTGAAGTGCACAAACACGCTGCGTGAACAGAACGAAGCGGGTCTTCGATTATAGGGAAACGTCGATGGATGCGTGGACGCCGGCGACAGATGCTTTCAAAAGCACTTTCAAAACCGCTTTCAAAAGCAATACGCCCGCGGAGCCAAGTCCGCGGGCGCATGTCGGCAAAGGCCGAGACCGGCGATGAACAACGCTCAATGCGACGGACGATACGGCGTCCACACAGGCGTGTCGGTATCCCAGTTGTCGAGTTCCGATGGGGTCATGATGTACTCCTTGATAAAGAGGTGCGAAGCGCTTACTGGCCTTTCGCGACGCGGGTCACTTCGCCGTTCGTGCCTTCCTGCAGCGCGAGTCGCGCGGCTTGCGTCTCACCGACAAGGCCCTTGTTCGGATACGAGTTGCGATTGAGCGAAGGCAGCGAGCCGTCGCGGTACGCGGCGACGAGTTCGGCTTTGACTTCGGCGCGCGTTTTGGTGCTGGCGGTTGGCGCCGGTTGCGTGTCATAAGTGCCGGCACGGCCGATGCCGCCGCCGCCTTCGGCAAATACCGGCGCGCTGACCAGCAGCGAAAGAGCAAGACCTGCGAGCAGATGGCGTTTCATGATTCACTCCTGTCGATTCATTGGCGGCACGGGTGGTGCCGCGACAGGGTGAAATGTAGACGTGGGCGTCGCGCGGATAAATCGCGCTTTTGCGAAATGAATTGTCGCGATTCCAGAACAATCGCGCGACCAACGCGGCGGCACGCGGAATGTGCCTGATATGCAGGGCTTTTATGCGCCAGCCGCGGCATTAGTGCCGCGGCTGGAATTGAGTGTTTCAGTTGGCGAGCGCGTGGTCCGCTCAGGCGACCCACTCCGACATCACCGGCGTGTCGAGCGTCGGCGCGGACTCGCGTTCTTCGAACGTGCGCTTCGTGCAGGTCGCATCGAGACTGCCGCGGCCGCTGAGCAACGGGCAACGGTCGAACAGCTCGGCGATCCAGTCAACGAATACCCGCACTTTCGGCGACAGGTGCCGGCTGTGTGGATAGACCGCCGAAATCGGCATCGGCAGCGGCTTCATCTCCGGCAGCACCTCGACCAGCTGGCCCGAGCGCAGATGCGGCAGCACCATGAACAGCGCCGGCTGGATCAGGCCGAAGCCTTCGATTCCGCAGGTCACGTACGCATCGGCGTCGTTGACCGACACGATGCTCTTCATCTTCACTTCCACTTCCTGACCGTCGACCATGAATGCCCAGTCGATCGTGCGGCCGGTGCGGCTCGAAAAATAATTGACCGCTTTGTGGTTGTCGAGATCTTCGAGAGACGTCGGCATGCCCGCGTGCTTGATGTAGTCCGGCGACGCGCAGGTCACGCCTTCGAAAATACCGATCCGGCGCGCGACCAGCGACGAATCCTGCAACTCGCCGACCCGCACCACGCAATCGACGCCTTCCTGCAGCAGATCGACGGGCCGGTCGGTCAGACCCAGTTGCAGATCGATATCCGGGTAGCGGGTGTGAAATTCGCACAGCGACGGAATCACGATCAGCCGGCCGATCGAGCCCGGCATATCGATGCGAAGCTTGCCGTGCGGCTTCTTGTTGCCGCTCTGAAAACTCGCCTCGGTTTCTTCGACGTCCGCGAGGATGCGCACGCAGCGCTCGTAATACGCGGCGCCGTCCGGCGTCAGCGACAGACGCCGGGTGGTCCGGTGCATCAGCCGCGTGCCGAGAAACGCTTCGAGGTTCTGAATAATCGTGGTGACGGACGCGCGCGGCAGATCGAGCGTTTCCGCTGCACGGGTAAAGCTGTTGGTATCGACGACACGGGTGAACACTTGCATGGCCTGAAGCCGGTCCATTGCAAACCTCCAGAAGGGGCGGGTGCGGCGGCGGTAATGGAATCCGCGAGAACAGTCGCAAGCGCAATCGCGAGCCGATTGTTCAGAGGCACCGAATTGTGTTGCCGGATTATAGGCATTTATTTGCGAGTCTGCCGAACCCACAATTCGCACCATTGAAGTTCTATGCGCGTTTGCGCGGCTGACATGGATGCATTCAAATTCCCGTACTCGTCGGTTCCCGCTGCCAATGAAGCGGTGGACACCGGCGGCGCGGTGCTCGAAGTGACCGACGTGCGGATCGACGGCCATGCGCAGGAAATCACCTTGCGCCTGTACCGGCTCGCGAAGAAGACCTCACTGCCGGTGCTGCTTTACTTTCACGGCGGCGGCTATACGAAGGGCTCGATAGATCAGGCGGACTTCGCCGCGCGTTATTTCGCAGAACACTTACCGGCACTCGTCGTGTCGGTCGGCTACTCGCTCGCGCCGCGCTTTCCGTTTCCGGCCGCGCCCGAAGACGCGCACCGCGCGGCGCTGTGGGCGCAGACGCGGGCGCGCGCATTCGGCGGCAACAGCAGAAAGATCGGCGTCGCCGGCCACGACGCGGGCGGGCAGTTGGCCAACTGTCTGGCGTTTATCGCCCGCGATCGCGGCGACGTCGAGATCGTCGCGCAGGCGCTGTTCGGGCCGATGCTCGATCCGAGCCTCACGCGGCTGGGCGACGAACAGCGGCTCGGCTCCGACATCACCGCGCGCGAGTGCGCCGCGTGTTACCGCGCGTACCTGCCGCAAGCATCGCAGCGCATGCACCCGTATGCGGCGCCGCTCGAATCGTGCCGGCTGTCCGGTTTGCCGGCCACGCTGATCGCGACCGCGCAGAACGACGTGCTGCACGTGGAGGCCGAGAAATACGCGAGCAATCTGATCGATGCCGGCGTACGCACCCAGGTGGTGCGTTATCCGAGCGTCTCGCACGCGGCGCTTGCCGATCATCCGCCCGCTTTGCAGGAAGCGGTGCGCTTTTTCCAGTGGCGCTTCGACGCGCGCGCTCATCGATAAACACAAATCAAGCAACGATACCTGGAGCTACTCATGACTATCCTTCCGCTTTCCCGCCGCCGCGTCACGCTTGCCGCGCTGGCCGTTCTCGTCCTCGCCGGGCTCGGCACGTTCGGTGCAATTCGCGTGGATGCCAGTTCGCCGGCCGCGCCGACCATCGTGCCGGAGGTCGACGTCGCGACCGTGATTCAAAAAACGATCACCGACTGGCAGACCTATTCGGGCCGCCTCGAAGCGGTCGAAAAAGTCGACGTGCGTTCGCAAGTGCCGGGCACGATCGTGTCGGTGAACTTCAAGGACGGCGCGCTGGTGAAAAAGGGCGACACGCTGTTCGTGATCGATCCGCGTCCGTACGCGGCCGAAGTGGACCGTGCGGCGGCGCAACTGGCGGCCGCGCAGGCGCGTACCGGTTACACGCAAAGCGACTGGGAGCGCGCGCAGCGGCTGATCGTCGACAACGCGATCGCCAAACGCGACTACGACGAGAAGCAGAACGCCGCACGCGAGGCGAGCGCGAACCTGAAGGCCGCGCAAGCCGCGCTCGAAACCGCGAAGATCAATCTCGGCTATACGCGGATCGTCGCGCCGGTGTCGGGCCGCGTGTCGCGGGCGGAAATCACGGTGGGCAACGTGGTGTCGGCGGGCGCCAGCGCCGCGCCACTGACCACGCTGGTGTCGGTGTCGCCGATCTACGCATCGTTCGACGCGGACGAACAGACCTACCTGCAATACCTGAGTCGCGCGAAGGACGGCGGCAAGGTGCCGGTGCAGCTCGGTCTGGCCGATGAGACCGGCTACTCGCGCAACGGCGTGATCGAATCGGTCGACAACCGTCTGGACACCTCGTCGGGCACGATCCGCGTGCGCGCGAAGTTCGACAACGAAGACGGCGCGCTGATTCCCGGCCTGTATGCACGCGTGAAAGTGGGCGGTAGCGAGCCGCATCCGGCGCTGCTGATCGACGACGCGGCGGTCGGCACCGACCAGGACAAGAAATTCGTGCTGGTCGTCGATCAGGGCAATCACGTCGTGTATCGCGAGATTTCGACCGGCGCGATGCAGGGCAATCTGCGCGTGGTCAAGGATGGTCTGAAACCGGGCGACCGGATCGTCGTGAACGGTATTCAGCGGGTACGGCCCGGCGATGCCGTGCGCGCGCACATGGTGCCGATGACCGCCGACCAGGACCCGAACAGCGCGCCGCTCGCGCAGTCGCGTGCGAAGGCAGCGGCCAATGCGAACGGCAATTCGTGAGCCGCGGCGCCTGCACCAACTTTAAGAGCTTCCCATGAACATATCCAAATTCTTCATCGATCGCCCGATCTTTGCAGGAGTGCTGTCGGTATTGATCCTGCTCGGGGGCATCATCGCGCTCTTCAAGCTGCCGATTTCCGAGTACCCGGAAGTGGTGCCGCCGTCGGTGGTGGTGCACGCGCAGTATCCGGGCGCGAACCCGAAGGTGATCGCCGAGGCGGTCGCCGCGCCGCTCGAAGAGCAGATCAACGGCGTCGAGAACATGCTGTACATGCAGTCGCAAGCCAATAGCGACGGCAATCTGACGCTGACCGTTACGTTCAAGCTCGGCACCGATCCGGACCTCGCGACCCAGCTCGTGCAGAACCGCGTGAATCAGGCGCTGCCGCGTCTGCCGGAGGACGTGCAGCGGCTCGGCGTGACGACGATCAAGAGTTCGCCGACGCTGACGATGGTCGTGCACCTGATCTCGCCGAACGACCGCTACGACATGACGTATCTGCGCAATTACGCGCTGTTGAACGTGAAGGACCGGCTCGCGCGGATTCAGGGCGTCGGCGAAGTGCAGCTGTGGGGTTCGGGCGACTACGCGATGCGGATCTGGCTCGATCCGCAGAAGGTCGCGCAGCGCGGCCTGACCGCAACCGAAGTCGTCAACGCGATTCGCGAGCAGAACATTCAGGTGGCGGCCGGCGTGATCGGCGCGTCGCCGTCGGTGCCGGGCACGCAGTTGCAGTTGTCGGTGAATGCGCGCGGCCGCCTGAAAACCGAGAGCGAATTCGGCGACATCATCGTGAAGACCGCGCCGGATGGCGGCGTGACTTATCTGCGCGATATCGCGCGCATCGAACTGGCGGCTTCCGAATACGGGCTGCGTTCGCTGCTGGATAACAAGCCGGCGGTCGCGCTCGCGATCAATCAGGCGCCCGGCGCGAATTCGCTGGCGATTTCCGAGCAGGTGCGCGCGGCGATGAAGGAGCTCGCGCAGGACATGCCGGCCGGCGTCGAATACCGGATCGTTTATGACCCGACGCAGTTCGTGCGCTCCAGTATCGAGGCGGTGATTCACACGCTGCTCGAAGCGATCGCGCTGGTCGTGATCGTCGTGATCGTGTTCCTGCAAACGTGGCGCGCGTCGATCATTCCGTTGATCGCGGTGCCGGTGTCGATCGTCGGGACTTTCTCGCTGCTGCTGGCGTTCGGTTTCTCGATCAATGCGCTGTCGCTGTTCGGGATGGTGCTCGCGATCGGTATCGTCGTCGACGATGCGATCGTGGTGGTCGAGAACGTCGAGCGCAACATCGCCAGCGGGCTCAGTGCGCGCGATGCGACCTATAAAGCGATGCGCGAGGTGAGCGGGCCGATCATCGCGATCGCGCTGACGCTGGTCGCGGTGTTCGTGCCGCTCGCGTTCATGACGGGCCTGACCGGCCAGTTCTACAAGCAGTTCGCGATGACCATCGCGATCTCGACGGTGATCTCCGCGTTCAACTCGCTGACGCTGTCGCCGGCATTGTCCGCGTTGCTGCTGCGCAGCCACGGCGAAAAGGAAGACTGGCTGACGCGCGTGATGAACAAGCTGCTCGGCGGCTTTTTCCGGCGCTTCAACAAGGTGTTCCAGCGCGGCTCGGAAGCCTACGGCCGCGGCGTGACCGGCGTGCTGCGCCGTAAGGGCGCGATGCTCGCGGTGTACGCGATCCTGCTCGGCGCGACGGTGCTGGTCGCGCGCATCGTGCCGGGCGGCTTCGTGCCCGCGCAGGACAAGGAGTATCTGATCGCGTTCGCGCAGCTGCCGAACGGCGCGTCGCTCGATCGCACCGAGAAGGTGATTCGCGACATGAGTGCGATTGCGCTGAAGCAACCGGGCGTCGAAAGCGCGGTCGCGTTCCCGGGTTTGTCGGTGAACGGCTTCACCAATAGTTCGAGCGCGGGGATCGTGTTCGTCACGCTCAAGCCGTTCAAGGAACGCGGCGACCGCAAACTTTCGGCCGGTGCGATTGCCGGTGCGTTGAATCAGCAGTACGGCGCGATCAAGGACTCGTTCGTCGCGGTGTTCCCGCCGCCGCCGGTGCTCGGTCTCGGCACGCTCGGCGGCTTCAAGATGCAGCTGGAGGATCACGGCGCGCTCGGCTACGCGGAATTGAACAAGGCCGCCGAAGCGTTCGTGAAGCGCGCCGCGCAGACGCCGGAACTCGGCCCGAGCTTCTCCAGCTATCAGATCAACGTGCCGCAACTGAACGTCGATCTGGATCGCGTGAAGGCGAAGCAGCTCGGCGTGCCGGTCACCGATGTGTTCAACACGATGCAGATCTATCTGGGCTCGCTGTACGTGAACGACTTCAACCGCTTCGGCCGCGTGTATCAGGTGCGGGTGCAAGCCGATGCGCCGTTCCGTCAACGCGCGGACGACATCCTGCAACTGAAGACGCGCAATACGTACGGCGACATGGTGCCGTTGTCGTCGCTCGTCACGGTGACGCCGACCTTCGGGCCGGAGATGGTGGTGCGCTACAACGGCTATACCGCGGCCGATATCAACGGCGGACCGGCGCCGGGCTTTTCGTCGGGACAGGCGCAGGCCGCGGCCGAGCGCGTGGCCGCCGAAGTGTTGCCGCGCGGCGTGAAGCTCGAATGGACCGACCTCACGTATCAGCAGATTCTGGCCGGCAATGCGGGTATGTGGGTGTTCCCGATCAGCGTGCTGCTGGTGTTCCTCGTGCTCGCGGCGTTGTACGAAAGTCTGACGCTGCCGCTCGCGGTGATCCTGATCGTGCCGATGAGCGTGCTGTCCGCGCTGACCGGCGTGTGGCTGACCGGCGGCGACAACAACATCTTCACGCAGATCGGTTTGATGGTGCTGGTGGGGCTGTCGGCAAAGAACGCGATTCTGATCGTCGAATTCGCGCGCGAACTCGAACACGATGGACGCACGCCGCTCGCGGCGGCGATCGAGGCGAGCCGCCTGCGTCTGCGGCCGATTCTGATGACGTCGATCGCATTCATCATGGGCGTGGTGCCGCTGGTGCTGTCGACCGGCGCGGGTTCGGAGATGCGTCACGCGATGGGCGTCGCGGTGTTCTTCGGGATGCTCGGCGTCACGCTGTTCGGGCTGATGCTGACGCCGGTGTTCTACGTGGTGCTGCGTACGCTCGCGGGCGGCACCGTGCACGTCGCGCAGAAGGATTCGCCGCGTTATGGGGCGGCCGTTACGGACGCCTAATGGAGAAAACAATAATGAAACGCTATCAATCGCGTGATCTTTTATCCGGTTGGGGCCGGGCCGCGGCGAGCGGTTTGCTGCTTGCGATGCTGGCCGCGTGCTCGGTGGAGCCGGTCTATCAGCGACCCGACGTCGCTGCGCCGGCCGCGTTCAAGGAAGCGCCGGTGACCGCGTCGACCGCTGCATCCGAGGTGCCGGCAACCACCGCGCAAAACGCCGGGACGTGGAAGCCCGCGCAACCGAACGACGATGCGCTGCGCGGCGAGTGGTGGAAAGTATTCGGCGACCCGCAACTCGATGCGCTCGAAGAGCAGGCCGCGGCCGCGAATCAGGATCTGAAGGCCGCGGCGGCGCGCGTGCAGCAGGCGCGCGCGGTGACCCAGGCCGCGAAGTCCGACTGGTTCCCGAAGTTCGACGCGGGCTTCGGCCCGACCCGCGAACGGGCGTCGGCAGCTTCGCAATTTCTGCCGGACAGCGCGGGCGGCACGACCGGCACGATCTGGCGCGCGCAGGTCGGCGCATCGTATGAGGCGGATCTGTTCGGGCGGGTCGGCTCGAACGTCAACGCATCGCGCGCCGATGAGCAGCAGAGCGAAGCATTGTTCCGTTCGGTGCAGTTGTCGTTGCAGGCCGACGTCGCGCAGAACTACTTCCAGTTGCGCGAGCTCGATACCGATCAGGATCTGTACCGCCGCACCGTCGCGCTGCGCGAGGATACGCTGAAGCTGGTCGAGCGGCGCTTCCGGGAAGGCGATATCAGCGAGCTGGATCTGTCGCGCGCCCGTAACGAACTCGCGAGCGCACGGGCCGATGCGGTCGGTGTCGCGCGCCAGCGCGCGGCGTCCGAACATAGCCTCGCGATTCTGCTCGGCAAGCCGCCGGCGGATTTCTCGTTTGCGGAAGCGCCGCTCGCGCCGATGACGGTGCGGGTGCCGCCGGGTCTGCCGTCGGCGCTGCTCGAACGCCGGCCTGATATCGCGGCGGCCGAGCGTGCGATGCAGGCAGCCAATGCGCGGGTCGGGCTCGCGAAGTCCGCGTTCTTCCCGAAGCTCGATATCACCGGCGCGTTCGGCTTTGAATCCGCGACGCTCGGCGATCTGTTCATGTGGTCGAGCCGCGCGTTCATCCTCGGACCGCTCGCGGGCACCGCGTTGACCTTGCCGCTATTCGACGGCGGCCGGCGCAAGGCCAACCTCGCGCAGGCGCGCTCGAAGTATGACGAGGACGTCGCGCAATACCGGCAGCAGGTGCTGGTCGCGTTTCGCGAGGTCGAGGACAACCTGGCCGATCTGCGTCTGCTCGACGATCAGATGCGCGAGCAGAACAACGCGGTCGACGCGTCGCAACGGGCCGCGCATCTGTCGCGTACACAGTACACCGAAGGCGCGGTCAGCTATCTGGACGTGATCGACGGCGAGCGCCAGGTGCTGTTGTCGCAATTGCAGGCGAGCCACCTCGCGGGTACGCAGGCGGTCGCGACCGTGAATCTGATTCGCGCGCTCGGCGGCGGCTGGGGCGATGTGCAGGCGGGCGATCCGGGCGCGGCGGCGGTTGGGGCGGCGCCGGCACCGGCGGTGCCTGTCGCTGCTTCGCGTGTTGCCGCGGCGCCGGTTGCTTCGGTCTCCGGATCGTCTTCGGTGCAGCAGGGTGCCGCCGTGGCGGAGCACGCGCAGCAAGTCGTCGCGAAACGCTGAGCGAGCGCCGCACGCCGGTCTCGCAGTCGCTTCGCTATTCAGTACTTTTAACGCCGGGCCGCGCGCAAGCGCGCGCCCGGCGTTTTCGCATGCGTCGCGTGCAAATCGTTTTTCGCGCTTTCCTTGTGCGAATCGCTTCGTAGACATGCGTGCGCGACGCTCTCTATCATCGCCCGGATCGAGCCAACGACATCAGCAGAGCCAGCCAGTGACTTTCGTGCATGACGGCATCGCGCAGGTGCGCGAGCAGCAGCAATCTCTTCCCGCGCATGACCTGTCGGCGCTACTCGCCGCATTGCGCGCCAGCGCCGCGCAACGCGATCGCGACGGCGGTCACGCCGCGCAGGAAAAACAATGGATCGCCGACGCGGGCCTGCTGACGCTCGCGGTGCCACGCGAATTCGGCGGCGCGGGCGCGCGCTGGTCCGAGATTTACGACGTCGTGCGCGAACTGGCGCGGGTCGACAGCGCGCTCGCGCATCTGCTCGGCTTCACCTGCCTGCAGGTGGTGAGCATCGATCTGTGGGGCAATCCACGGCAACGCGAGCGTTATCTGCGCGGCACCGTCGAGCACCGTTGGTGGTGGGGCAATGCGGTGAATCCGCTCGACACCCGGCTCATCGCCAGCGCGACGCCCGACGGCGGCTATCTGCTCGATGGTCAGAAAGGCTTCTGCTCCGGCACGCGCGGCTCGCACATGATGACCGTGTCCGCGCAGGACCCCGCAACCGGCAAGACGATATTCGCCGCGCTGCCCACTACGCGCGACGGCATCACCGTCCACGACGACTGGAATCCGATCGGCCAGCGCCAGACCGATAGCGGCAGCGTGTCGTTCACGCGCGTGCGGATCGAGCCGTACGAAGTGCTGGAGCGGCCCGACACGCCGCATGCGAGTCTGCGCACGCTGATCTCGCAACAGGTGCTAACCAATCTGTTCGTCGGCCTCGCCCAGGGCGCACTCGACGAAGCACGCGCGTACGTGAACCAGCACGGCCGGCCGTGGATCAGTGCCGGCGTCGCCAAAGCCACCGACGATCCCTACCTGATCCAGCGCTTCGGCGAGATGCATCTGCAGACGGTCAGCGCGCAGGCGTTGGCCACGCGCGCCGCGCACGCACTGGATCAAGCGTGGCAGCAAGGCCCAACGCTCGATGCGGACAGCCGCGCGCGGGTCGCGCTCGCCACCTCGGAGGCGAAGATCGTCGCGCAGCGCGCGGCGCTCGAACTCGGCGAACAGCTGTTCGACGCATGCGGCGCCCGCGCGACCCATGCGCCGCTCGCGCTCGACCGCTTCTGGCGCAACGCGCGCGTGCACACGTTGCACGACCCGCTCGACTATCGCGTGCGCGACGTCGGCCGCTACGCGCTGAGCGGGACATTGCCGGAGGTTTCTTTGTACACTTGAGCCGGTTCGCGACGCCCACCCCGGGCGTCGTATCGATTCCCCATCGAGAGAGTCCCGGCTTGCTGTTCAAACTACCGACCACCGCGACCGCGCCGTTCTGCCCATCCGAGGTACAGGGCTCGGTCGCCGTCTCGCCAGGCGCGCCGTTCTGGAAAAAAATCCTGCAGTTCGCCGGCCCCGGCCTGCTGATTTCGATCGGCTATATGGACCCGGGCAACTGGGCCACCGCGATCGAAGCCGGTTCGCGCTACGGCTACAGCCTGCTGTTCGTCGTGCTGCTGTCGAGTCTCGCGGCGATGGCGCTGCAATGCCTGAGCATGCGGCTCGGCATCGTCACCGGACGCGACCTCGCGCAACTGTCGAGCGCGCGCTATTCGCCGAACGTCGCGCGCGTGCAGTGGCTGCTCGCGGAACTGTCGATCATCGCGTGCGATCTGGCCGAGGTGCTCGGCGGCGCGCTCGCGTTTCACCTGCTGTTCAACTGCTCGCTGACCACCGGCGTGCTGCTGACCGCGTTCGACACGCTGATCGTGCTCGGTCTGAAGGGCAAGAACTTTCGCGATCTCGAAGCGATCATGCTCGGGCTGATCGCGACGATCGGCGTCGGCTACATCATCGAACTCGCGCTCGTGAAGCCGCACTGGCCGTCGGTCGCGCAAGGCCTCGTGCCATCGTGGCAGGCGCTCAGCTCGCGCGAGTCGATGTATCTGGCGATCGGCATTCTCGGCGCGACGGTGATGCCGCATAACCTCTATCTGCATTCGTCGATCGTGCAGACCCGCGCGGTCAAGCGCGATCCGGCGAGCCTGCGTTCCGCGATCGGGCTCTCGCGCATCGATACGATCGCGTCGCTGGTGCTCGCCGCGCTGATCAACATGGCGATCCTGATTCTCGCGGCCGCCGCGTTTCACGCGACCGGCCATCGCGAGGTCACGCAGATCGAGGACGCGTACCGGCTGCTCGCGCCGATCGTCGGCACCGGCTTCGCGGCGATTCTGTTCGCGATCACGCTGCTCGCGTCCGGCCAGAGCTCGACCTTCACCGGCACGGTGGCGGGGCAGGTCATCATGGAAGGCTTTCTGAAGATGAAGATTCCGTGCTGGCAGCGGCGCTTCATCACGCGCGCGCTCGCGTTGATTCCGGCGTTGATCGGCGTGCAGATGCTCGGCAACGGCGCGGTCGGCCAACTGCTGGTCGCGAGCCAGGTCGTGTTGAGTCTGCAATTGCCGTTCGCGCTTTATCCGCTGATCCGGATGACTAACGATCGCTCGCTGATGGGCGAGTTCGCGAACAGGCTGCCGACGCGATTGCTGGTGTGGGGGCTGTTCGTTGCGATCAGCGCGGCGAATCTGTGGCTGGTCGCGCAGACGGTGGGGCTCGCCGGCTGAGCGATCGAAAGACCAGAAGACCGGAAGATCGGAAACGCAGGCGAAAAAAAATCCGCGCAGCTCACGTGAGCTGACGCGGATTTTTTATGAGCTTCGGTTCGAAACGGTTTGGCCCCGTCGAGGTCGGGCGAATCTGGTCGTTCAGGCGGCCTGAGCAACCTGCGCTGCTTCGAGCGCTTCCTGGCGGGCGGCGGCCGCCTTCTTGGTCTTGCCGGCACGCGACGGCGGCTGGCATGCGCCGCACACCACGTTGTGCTGCAGGTCGTGCTTGTGCGCGACGAACTTGCCGGTGCAGCGGCAGCACCGGGTCAACTGCAGAATGTCGGCGTCGAAGAAACGCACCAGCGTCCATGCGCGCGTCAGATCGAGCACCGGTTCGGTTTCGCTGTGCTGGCAATGCTCCAGATACAGCCGATAGCCTTTGGTCAGCGCGTCCAGATGCGAGCAGCGCGCCTCGTTCTTCAGGAACAGGTACGTGTTGTAGAACAGCGACGCGTGAATGTTCGCGAGCCACGTCATATACCAGTCCGCCGAGAACGGCAGCATGCCTTTGGGCGGCGATACGCCCTTGACCTCGCGGTACAGGCGGATCATGCGGTCGCGCGAGAGCGTCAGTTCGCTTTCCAGCACTTGCATGCGGGCGCCGAGCTCGATCAGCGCGATCGCGCGGAATACTTCCTGTGCGTCTTCGGTCAGGCTTCGCTTGAGCATTGCGGTTACCCCGGTCAGGCAAATTGCTCGGCGGGCTGGCCTGCGAGCAGGATCGCCGTATGAGTCGGTGCGACTGCGGTGTGCTTGGTGGTTTGCGTCAACGCCGAGAGCATCGAATGGTCGTTGAAGCGGAAGAAGCACAAAAGCTGATCGGAAGAGGCCAGCTTGACGATCTGCGCGAGCGACAGCCCGGCAAGCAGATCGGCCAGTTCCGACGACAAACCCAGCCGGAACATGCCGACCGGTTTGTCCTCACGCAACATGCGTTGCGCGAGCATGATGTAAGACAAGTTGATTTCGCGGATTGAATCCAGCGTCTCGCTGCTACGGTCCATTTTTTCTGTTTCCGAAGCCCCGAATTACTCTGTCGGCTTTTTGCCGTTATCTCTTTTCTGCCTCGCCGGAGGCACCCCTCCGGTTACATGTTGCGGCCTGATACAGACCTGCAACTTTTGATACATCGCGTTACATTTCGTAACAGCTTGGGACGAATTGTATGAAGGGTAAAAAGAGAAAGCAATCCCTTGTCGCAAAAATATCTCAAAAAAATGAATGATTTTTCGGTAACTTTTTCAGGTCACCGTAATGACTCATGCGAACAGAATTTTTGACCGACCGAGATTTCCCTCTAATTCGTGGAAACCCTTGTCGCACGGGCGTTCGGCAATATTGTCCGATCAAATCGAAGGGCGAGCCTCGAGTCGCCGGATAGGCTGCCTGAATAAGAAAGGAAATAGAAAGGCGCGCAAAGACGCAGTAATAAGTACTGCTTTTGTAACGGCCTTAGGGACAGGTCGGAGATGTAACGGCGGGATGTTGCCCCGGTTACAAACCGGGGCGGCGGGCAGCGTTTGTAACGAGGTGTGTAAGGACTAGCAGCCGGTCGAACGGATGCGCTCGACTTCGAGGCCGAACAGCGGCCGCAGGCGGGTGCCGAGCACGTTGCCGGCGAACGCCGCGGCGAGCCACAGCCAGCCATGCAGGCTGCCCGACACGATGCCGCTGAAATATGCGCCGATGTTACAACCGTAGGCGAGGCGGGCGCCGTAACCGAGCATCAGGCCGCCGACCAGCGCGGCGATCAGCGAGCGCGCCGGCACTTTCCAGACCGGCGCATAGCGGCCGGCGAGCGCGGCCGCGGTCATGGCGCCGAGCACGATGCCGAAGTCCATCACCGACGTGACGTCATGGCTAACCGGCGCGGCGAGCGAGCCGGCGTTGGCCGGAGCGGCCCAGTACGGCCAGCTGGCGACGTCGACGCCGAGCGCGCCGAAGATCTTCGCGCCCCACAGCGCGAACGCGGACGTCACGCCCCACGGCCGGCCAGACAGCGCGAGCGTCGCGAAATTGAGCAGGACCAGCGCGATCGCGCCGACGAACAGCGGCCACGGGCCATGCAGCCACGGCGACGCATGCGGCGCACGCACCGGCTCGTTCACGAGGCGGCCGTGACGGCGCCGTTCGACCAGCACGGTCAGCGCGGCGATCACCGCGAAGATCACGAGGTTCAGCGCGATGGCCGGGCCGGCGCCGAGCGTCTTGACCAGCGACAGCGGCTTGAGCGACGGCAGCGCGGTCCAGAACGGCATATGGGCGGTCGCCACGACCGAACCGACGATGAACGCCGCCAGCGTCACCAGCATCCGCGTGCTGCCGCCGCCGACCGTGTACAGCGTGCCGGACGCGCAGCCGCCGCCCAGCTGCATGCCGATGCCGAACATGAACGCGCCGACCAGCACCGAGGTGCCGGCGGGCGCGACCAGCCCGGTGACCGGATGGCCGAACAGCGTACCGGCGGCGAGCGCCGGGAAGAACAGCAACACGCCGAGCGCGAGCATCAGCATCTGCGCGCGCAGACCGGCGCCGCGGCCATCGGCGATAAACACCCGCCATGCGGACGTGAAACCGAACGCCGCGTGATACAGCGACATGCCGAGCAGCGCGCCGACCACGTAGAGCGCGGCCTGACGGCCGCTGACGGCTTGTGCCAGATAGATAGCGCCGAGCGCAATCAGGATGAGCGCAATGACCAGCGGTTTCGGATTGACGTCGAAACGGCGCGGCACGCGCGGAAGTGAGGTAGAGAGGTCGGACATGGATAAGTTGACAGACAGGCAGCGGTAACAGCCGCGAATCGAGGCCGCGGGGCGACGGCCGGAAACACGCTACGTGATTGACGCAGCGACAAAAAAGCAACCTGAAAAGATAGCACGGATCGCGGGTTCTGGCCGGGTAGCCGGGCAGGCGGCGGGGGCATCGGCGCGATGGGCACGGACTGAACGGGAGCTAAAAGCGCATTTCCACGTGCAGCGCCGCGCGATTGGTTTGACAACATCGGGTTTGACAACATGGGCTTTCCGGCGGCGCGCCACCCGCTGCGTGCGGCGTGCCGGCCGCAGCGGATGGTCGGTCGTTACAGGAAGCGGGCCATCAGGTCCTCGTCGTGGAATACGCCGCCGACGTTCAACGCTTCGATCTCGCAGCCGTATTTGCGAAACCCGACCGCCTCGTACAGCTTGCGCGCGGCGTCGTTGCGGCTGCCGACGGTCAACTGGAGCTGCCGCAGTCCGTCGACGCGCGCCGCGCGGCTAATCAGCTCGCCGAGCAATGCCCGTCCGACGCCGCGCCCAGTCGCCTCCGGCGCGACGTACATGCCGACGACGTTCGCTTTGTGGCGCTCCTTGTCGGCCTGGTGGCGCAGCAGCCCGACTATGCCGACGAGCGGCGCGTCGTCTGAAGCGAACGCACCGAGCAGGAACGTGCCTTCCGCCGACGAGCTCTGCAACGTCGCGTCATGATGTGCGGCGCCTTTTGCCAGCGCCTCTTCGTAACTCTGGCCGAACGCCGCCGGATGCGCGCGCAGTCCGCGCAGACGAAGCTGGAAATAGGCGTCGCGGTCGGTTGGGCCGAGTTGGCGAATCAGCGGGGTGCGGGCGTTGACGGACATAGTGGCGTTGGATTGTGTTGGTTGTTACCCGGCGCGGGCATTGACATCGGCAGTGGCGCCGGCGCTGGCCGCGCGTTCGCCGGCGGCAAACGCGCGCAGTGCCGCCGCGGTTTGCTGATCGGCCGGAAAGAACGCTTCGATCGCGAGCTCGGACAAAGTCACGTCCACCGGCGTGCCGAACACGGTGGTCGTGCTGAAAAACGACAGCACGCCGATCGGTGTACGCAGCCGCAACGGTACGGCGACCTGATTGAAGCCGGCATCGGCCGGGTCGGCGGCGTCCGCATCCGGCGGCGCGGGATAGCCGGCGAGTTCGTCGCGCAGCGCGCTCAGCGTGTCGTCGCCGCTCACCTCGATCTGCCGTTGCAGGCGCGCTAGCACATGCTCGCGCCACGCATGCCAGTTGACGATCGATGCGGCGATGCCTTGCGGATGCAGACTCAGACGCAGCGCGTTGACCGGGGGCTGCAGCAGTTCGGCGCTCGCGCCGCTCAACAAAGGCGCGAGCGCGTTGTTGGTGGCGACGATGGTCCAGTGCCGGTCGATCGCCAGCGCCGGGTAGGGCTCGTGTCCCTTCAGCACCAGTTCGACCGCTTCGCGCGCGGCGGCCAGTTGCGGGTCGGACAGCGGACGTTCGCGAAAGAGCGGTGCGTAACCGGCGGCGACCAGCAGCGCATTGCGCGCGCGCAACGGCACATCGAGGCGTTCCGCCAGATGCATGACCATCTCCCGGCTAGGCAGTGCGCGGCCCGATTCGACGAAGCTCAGATGCCGGGTCGAAATTTCGGCCTCGGTGGCGAGCAGCAACTGACTCATGCGCCGCCGTTGCCGCCATTCGCGTAGCAGATCGCCGACCGTGCGGCTTGCTGCCGGCGCGGGCGATGCCGCCGTGTGTGCAAGTGAAAGTGTGTTCATGGCATCGATGATAGTGAATGCGCGCGAGAAGTCCATTACGTGCGAGGTAATGCATTTACGTCGGCAAGTTACCTGCGACGTAATCGACTCGATGCGCGCAAACGCCGAAGCTTGATACCGAGCCCGGCGCATACGACGTGTGCGGCGCGAAGTGCTCAGTCCTGCAAATCAATCAAGGAGTTCGAGATGAATGCGCATACCGATCTGATCGACCGTTATTTCGACACATGGAACGAAACAGATGGCGCGCGCCGTCGTGAGCTGATCGCCGCGACGTGGAGCGCCGACGCGGACTATCGCGACCCGCTGCTCGCGGGCAGCGGCCATGACGGCATCGACGCGATGATTCGCGCGGTGCATGAGCGCTTTCCGCAGCACACGTTTCGCCGTACGACCGATGTCGACGGCTTCGCGAACCGGCTGCGGTTTTCGTGGGCGCTGACCACGCCGGCGGGCGAGTCGATCGTCAAGGGATCGGACTTTGGCGTAGTCGACGAGCAAGGCCGCTTGCAGGCGGTCACCGGGTTCCTTGACCAGGTCCCGGGCGGCGCCTGAGCCGCCGCGTTCGACAGCCCGCGCGCCTCGCGCTTTTTATGGAGACGATCATGTCCGACCCCGCTGCCCGCACTTGCGTCGAAGACCGCCGCACCTGCCTCGCATTCACACGCATGGCGGCGGGCGTCGAACTGTTATCGAGCGCGATTGCCGGCTTCGCGTTGCTCGCCGGCGCGCGGGCATTCATGTTCGTCGCGCTGCTCGGCTGGCGCGAGCCGGTGCTGGGCGGCGCGGGACTACTGCTGCTTGCGGTGATCGGCTGGTTGCGCTCGCGCTGCGATGCGGGCGTCGTGACGCGCACGGCCCGCAAGCGTGCGACGCTGCTTGCTACAATCGATCGCCGTGCGGCTGACGCGTAATCACTCCCGCATAACGCGTGATGCCTGTCATACGCGCCGCCCGCGCCCATCATTCACCGCGCCGCCGTCGCTCGCTCGCTCGAACAACAAGGAGACACCGTGCTGAAGAATCTGGATCCGCTGCTGAACGCCGACATCCTCTATGCGCTGCGCTCGATGGGTCACGGCGACGAAGTCGTGATTTGCGACGCCAATTTCCCGGCCGAATCGGTTGCGCGCGATACCGTGCTCGGGCAGTTGCTGCGACTGGACGGAGTGAGTTCGCCGCGCGCGGTTCGCGCCGTGCTGTCGGTGCTGCCGCTCGATACCTTCATCGATCATCCCGCGTCACGGATGGAAGTGGTCCGCGAGCCGCACACGATTCCCGCGGTGCAGCGCGAGGCCCAGGCCGAGGTCGACGCGGCGGAAGGGCGCGCGGTGCCGTTCGTATCGATCGAACGGTTCGCGTTTTACGAGCGCGCGCGCAACGCCTACTGCGTGATCGCGACCGGCGAGGAGCGCGGCTACGGTTGCTTCGTGTTCACGAAGGGCGTGCTGCTTGCGCCTGATGCGCCGCACGGCTGAGCGCACCGATCCGGGCTTGGAAAACGCGCCCGTTGCACATATGCTCTGGGGCAAGGCGGGGAACTGCGGCAGGCCATCCGGGTCTGCTGCTTATTCAATTTCAGGGAGCCCCCCATGTCGCGTCCAGTCGATTCCGGCATTATCTTCATCGCCCGTCTGGCACTTTCGGTGCTGTTCCTGTGGAGCGGAGTGATGAAGCTGCTGGGCTACGCGGGCTTCGTCGGCTACCTGCATTCGAAGGGCGTGCCGTTCGTGCAGATCGCCGCGCCGATCGCGACCGCGATCGAAGTGCTCGGCGGCCTGCTGCTGGTGATCGGCTTCAAGGTGCGCCCGCTCGCACTGTTCATGGCCGTCTACACGGTCGCGACCGCGGTGCTCGGCCACGACTTCTGGAACGTCGTCGACCCCGCCGCGCAGCACGACATGGTGATCCACTTCTGGAAAAACATCGGCATCGCCGGCGGTTTCCTGCTGCTGTTCGTGACCGGTGCGGGGCGTCTGAGCATCGACGGCGCGCGCGCGCCGCGTGGCGGTCTCGGCGGCCTGTGACGCGCCGCCTGGCGCGGCCGGCTCGCCAGATAACGCAATCCATTGCGCGGCAATCAACGGAGCACATGATGATTCAGAACTTCGAGCAGATGATTGGCGGTCAGCTTACCCAGCTATGCGCGAGTCTTGGCGAAGGGCCGACCCCGCATCGCGTGATCATCAGTCTCGCGGAGTCGGCGAAGACGCTGGTGGTGCTGGACGCGTCCGGATTTCTTGGCACGCTGAAGGCGGAAATCGAGGACCCGGAAAAGCTGATCGCCGATGCAATTGCAAAAGCGCGCAGCGAAGGGCTGATCGAACGCGCGCTCGACACCGGCGTGATTCAGGAGGCGTCGCTGTAGACGCTTGCACCGGCACGCGAGCGTCGGCGTGCCAGCCGTTTCGCGATGCTCGCCGCGCGTCGCCGCACAGTTGTTTTCGCGGCGCTCGTTTGTTTTGCGCGGCGCTCGTCGCGTGTCCCGCTCACTGGTTTTTCGTTCGCTGGCTTTTCGTTCGCTGGTTTTTCGTTCGCTGCCTGTCATTCGCCCGTGGCGCTCGCCCGGCGCCCCGTGCCTGTCGCCGCGTGCGGTTGCGGATGCACGAGACACGCGAGCACGCCGCCCAGCACCAGTAACGCCACCGAAATCGCGGTCGCCAGCTGCATCCCGGGCACGATCTGCGCGGCCGTCGCGCCGCCCGCGAGCGCGCCGAATGCGGCCACGCCGACCGCGCCGCCCGCCTGGCGGGCAGTGTTCAGCACCGCCGACGCGGTGCCCGCCCGCTTCGCTTCGGTCGAGGCGAGTACCGCGGTCGTCATCGCCGGCACCGCAAGTCCCATCCCCGACGGAATCAGCAGGAACGGCAGCAGCAGGCCGATGAGCGGGGTGTCGGCGGTAACGAAATGCAGCAGTCCATAGCCGAGGCCGGCCGTGATCGCGCCGACGATCATCGGCACCCGCGCGCCGAAGCGGCCGACCACCCAGCCGCTCGCGACGTTCGAAATCAGGAAGCCGCCCGTCAGCGGCAGGAATGCGAGGCCCGCCTGCAACGGCGTGTAGCCGCGCGCCCGCTGCAGATACAGGCTCAGCACGAACACCATGCCGTAGTAGGTCAGGTTCACGCAGATGCCGAACAGCACCGCCGCGCTGAAGGTGCGCGTGCCGAACAGCGACAGCGGCAGCATCGGCCGCGCGACGCGCGCTTCGACCAGCAGGAACGCGCCGCCCGCCAGCAACGCGAGCACGAAGCCGCCCGCGACGACCGGATGCGTGAGGCCGAGCGGCCGCCATTCGATCACCGCGGCGACGAACGCGGTCAGGGCGACGATCGCTAGTGCCTGGCCGCCGAGGTCGATGCTGCGGGAAGTCGTAGCGGCGGTGCCGCGTGCGGCGGGCGAAGCGGCTGACGCGGATTGAGCGGATTGAGCGGATTGAGCGGATTGAGCGGATTGAGCGGATTGAGCGGATTGAGCGGATTGAGCGGCGGGCGCGCGCGGAATCCACCGCACCGTCGCCAGCCACCCCGCCGCGCAGATCGGCAGATTGACGAGAAAAATGCTGCGCCAGCCGAATGCGGCGATCAGCAGCCCGCCTAACACCGGCCCCGCCGCGATCGAGATTGCGCCGGACGCAGTCCACAGCCCGACCGCGCGCGCCCGCAGCTTCGGTTCATGGCCGAACGACTGGTTCAGCAGCGCGAGTGAATTCGGCAGCATCGCGGCCGCGCCGATGCCTTGCAGCGCCCGCGCGGCGATCAGCATCGGCGCATCGAGCGCGAGCCCGCAGGCGAGCGACGCGAGCGCGAACAGCACGATCCCGGCCCCATACATGCGCCGCGCGCCGAAGCGGTCGCCGAGCGCGCCGGCCGACAGCATCAGCACCGCGAACGCGAGCGTGTACGCATCGACGACCCATTGCAGGCCCGCGACGTTCGCCTGCAGGTCCGCGCCGATTTTCGGCAGCGCGATATTGACGATGGTCACATCGAGCTGCGTGACCACGAAGCCGACGCTGACGGTCGCGAGCACGCGGCCGAGGGCGGGCGAGAAGGAGGGGGCGGACGGGTTCATGGCTGCATCGTAAGACGGATGCGGCGCGCGATGTTTCGCTGTGGGCTGAAGTATCGATGCAGCGGCAGCGGGCGCTCGGCGCAACGCATGTAAAAGAACGCTGCGCGGCAATGCGTGAGCCGGCTGCGCGTCGCGAAGCGGCACGCGCAGCGCTGCGCGAGCGCAGGCGCGGGCAAACTGCTCCCGCGAACAAAAACGGAGACAGAAACAGAAACGGCGCGCTGAAACAGCGCGCCGTCGCAAACAGCCATCTCGAGCCGCGAGGCCACCGCCCGCGCGACCCGGAATAACTCAAATCACCGCTGCTGCGGCGCGTCCTTGATAAAGAACGTCGTCAGCGCGCCCAGCACGCAGATTGCCGCGACATACAGCGGCGCGGCCAGCGGATTCGATTTCATCATCAGCGACACGAGGATCGGCGTCAGCCCGCCGAACACCGCGTACGCGACGTTATACGAGAACGAAATACCCGAGAAGCGCACCGCCGGCGGGAACGCGCGCACCATCACCAGCGGAATCGCGCCGATCACGCCGACGAACAGCCCCGCCAGCGCGTAGAGCGGCACCAGCGCGGAGGTATCGACGGCCAGTTGCGTGAACATCACGTAATAGGTCACCGCGAGCGCCAGGCCGCCGACGAAAATCGTCCGCCCCGGCCCGATGCGCCCGGCGATGGAGCCCGCCATCACGCAGCCGATCGTCAGGCACAGCGTCGCCACGCAGTTCGCCAGCAGCGCGGTGGCCGGCTCGAGATGGAACTGCTTTTGCAGCAGCGTCGGCGTCATCAGGATCACCACGACGATCGCCGCCGACAGCATCCACGTGAGCAGCATCGACACGATCACCGCGCGGCCGTGGTCGCGCAGCACCGCCTTGAGCGGCACTTCGGCGGCAATCGCCTTGCGTTGCTTCAGTTCGGCGAACACAGGCGTCTCGTGCAGCCAGCGGCGCAGATAGACGGAGAACATCCCGAACACGCCGCCGACGAGGAACGGAATCCGCCATGCGTACGCGGAGATATCGACGGGCGTGAAGTGTCGATTGACCGCCGATGCGATCAGCGAGCCGAGCAGGATGCCGGCGGTGAGGCCCGCGGTCAGCGTCCCACACGCGTAGCCGACGTGGCGCTGCGGCACGTGCTCGGAGACGAACACCCACGCGCCCGGCACTTCGCCGCCGACCGCCGCGCCCTGCATCACGCGAAACAGCAGCAACAGCACCGGCGCGAGCACGCCGATGCTCGCGTAGGTGGGCAGCAGGCCCATCAGCAGCGTCGGCACCGACATCAGCAGCACGCTCAGCGTGAACATGCGCTTGCGGCCGAACAGGTCGCCGAAGTGCGCCATGATGATGCCGCCGAGCGGCCGTGCCAGATATCCGGCCGCGAAGATGCCGAAGGTCTGCACCTGACGCAGCCAGTCCGGCATCGCGGCCGGGAAGAACAGCTGGCCGATCGCCGGCGCAAAAAACACGAAGATGATGAAGTCGTAGAACTCGAGAGCCCCGCCGAGCGCGGCGAGACCGAGCGTCTTGTAATCGCTGTGCCCGAGCGGGCGTGGGGTGGCAGCCTGCGCTCCACCCAGATTGGTCGCTTGCATTGCTATATCGTTGTGATGAATTGGACGCCACGCGGGGAGCGTGGACAGACGGCGGTCGTCGGGCGAGAAGTGTGGCAGGCGCTGGGTAGAGCACGGGACACCGGCGCGCCGCCCGGATAAAGGCGGCCGCGCTGACGACAGGGGCCGGCGCGGATTTTACAGGACGAAAGCCTGGGCCCTATCAACTTGCATAAAACGTGATGACCGATGGGAGCGCTCGCGCGGCGGATTTTGGCGGCCGACCCGCCGCTCTATAATCGATCGCATCCAGAGCGCACGCCATCCGGCACCCGCAACCAACCGTAATCGATCACGCCCCGACCCACGGAATGCGCATGATGAACACGCTGGCTAACTCGCTCCAATCGGACGAAACGACGTTGTCCGGCATGCTGACGCACTTCAGATTGCTCGAGCCGGTGTTCGACGCGATGCCCGACGTCGTGTTTTTCGTGAAGGACGCCGACGCCCGCTATGCGCTCGTCAACCGCACGCTGGCCTCGCGCTGCGGCTTCAAAGACAAGGCAGCGCTGCTCGGCAAGACCGCCGAGGATGTGTTTCCGCGCCGCTTCGGCCGCGTCTACACCGCGCAGGACAAGGCGATCATCGGCGTCGGCAACCAGTTGCTCGATCAGCTCGAACTGCATCTGTATCCGGGCCGCCAGCCGGGCTGGTGCCTGACCTGCAAGCAGCCGCTGCGCGACGCGAGCGGCAAGGTGGTCGGCCTCGCCGGCATCTCGCGCGACCTGAAAGCCGACGAAAGCAGCCATCCCGCCTACAGCCGGCTTGCCGCGGTCGTGCAGTCGATCCAGCAGAACTACGTGCAGCCGCTGAACCTGAAGCAACTGGCGGCGATGGCGGATATGTCGGTCGCGCAGCTGGAGCGTTATTTCCACAAGGTGTTTCATCTGACGCCGCGCCAGGTGCTGCTGAAAACGCGGCTCGACGCGGCGACCGCGCTGCTGGTGTCGCACGACAAGGTCACCGACGTCGCCGCGCGCTGCGGCTACACCGATCACAGCGCGTTCACGCGGCAATTCAAGGCGACGGTCGGTGTGACGCCGACCGAGTACCGGATGCTGCTGCACGGCACCATGCGCAACTAGCCCGCGCATTCGCTGTGTAATTGTGTAATGGCTGGCCGGCATCACTATTACGTGTACGTCGTCGCGCTCGACGACCGGGTCTGGAACGAGGCGCGGTTTCGTCGCGCGAATCCGGACTACCGGTTTCTCAAACCCTGCGTTTATGTCGGCATGACCGGGCTCGATCCGGACTTGCGCTTCGATCGCCACAAGGCCGGCATCCAGTCCAATCGCTATGTGCGCGACTACGGTCTGCGCCTGCTGCCCGAACTCTACGAGGTGTACAACCCGATGCCGTACCGGGGCGCGCAGGATATGGAGATTGAACTTGCGATCGGGCTGCGCGAGGCGGGGTATGGGGTTTGGCAGGCGTGAGCGGCTGGGCGCTCGCGTGAGGTTCCCGGCCAACGCACGGCCAACCGAGCGGCCAATGCGCGGCCAAAAATGGAAAAGGCCGCGCCGACTGCAAGCGTCGGCGCGGCCCTGGAAAGATTCGGAGAGGATGGTAAGGCGGCTGCGCGTTGGCGCTACCTCGTTACTTGATACCGAGGCCGCGCAGCACCGCGTTGCCTTCCCTGGTCAGGCGGATATGCGGGGTGCCCGCATCGTTGGAAATGGTCTCGACGAGACCCGCTTCGTAAAGCTGCGGAATCTCGGGTTTCGCGGACGCGTCGATCGGCGCGTGCAGTAACAGCAGCAGCGTCGCCAGTTCGTGATGGCTCAGCAGACGGCGCAGCATCGTCGGCCGTTTGGCCGGTGTCGGGTCGGTATTCGGTTCAGGCTGGTTCATGGAGCACACCTCGTGCGGTGACATGTGCGGGCATCTTGCGGACGGAGTCTTAAACGATTCTTAAGACTCCATTGTCCTGTAACACCGTGACATGAACATTGCAAAACGCTCTAAAAGAGCCGCCCGAAACCTTTCGTTATGCGCACCGGAGCCTTACGGGGCGCAGGTTTTGGCCGCCGCTTCGATCCACAGATTGCTGACGTGACGCTTGCCCGCATAGAAGCGGTAGGTCGTCGCGCCGGCGTCGCTGCGTACCTTGATCACGTTGGAGTCACCGAAGTCGAGCATCTGGCCTTGCGGGATCGCGGTCGACTTGAACGACGCATTGTGCTTGTTGGCCAACTGGGTCAGACAGGCGACCACATCGTCGACCGAGCGTTGCGTGGTCGTGTCCGTGACGGGCTCGCCGGCATCCGGATTTTTCTGGAAATACGCGCACGCGCTGAGCAGCAGCGGAAGGGACAGGACTACAACGAACTTCTTCATGGCTCTCCTGGCGTTGATTCGGCGATTCGGCGGACGGTCCGGCGCTCGCGCCGCGAGCCGCGTGGTGCGCGCTCTGGCGGGCTGGACCGCAAAAACAGGCGCCATTATATCGAGACGGCGCACCGGCCCCGGTCGGCACGCAGGTCGCGTGCCTGCCGCCGCCTTACTTACGCCGCCTTACTTACGCCGCCTTACTTACGCCGCCTTACTTACGCCGCTGCGCCTGCGCCGCCAGCCGCACCGCCGCATTGGCCGCGCCATAGCCGTCGTAACCGCCGCGCCGCTCGACGATCTCGAGGAAGAAGCGCTGGTCGAGCTGTTCGGTGTACGCGTGGAAGAACTCGCCGCCGCGCTCGTCGCGGTCGTACAGGATGTTGTTCGCGCGCAGCGCTTCGAGCATCGTGTCCGACAGCGCGTAGCGGGCTTCGAGGTCGTCGTAGTAATTGCGCGGGATGCGCAGCACCGGCACGCCGTCGGCGACGAACTCCGGGATCGCGCTGAAGATGTCGCCGGTGCTGAACGCGACATGGCTCAAACCCGAGCCGTGATACGTGTGCAGCGCCTCGGCCACCGCGGTATGGCGATCCACCGATGCATTGAGCACGATTCGCACCGAGCCGTCGCGGCTGCGCAGCGCCCGGCTGCGCACGAGGCCGTACGGGTCGGGCACCAGCACGCCGGCTTCCGCCTGGAAGCCGAGCGCGGTGCGCAGGAACAGCACCCAGGTATCGAGCGACTCGGCCGGCACCGACAGGCACACGTGATCGATACGCGTGAGCGGCCCGACTTCGGTCGGTCCGTTGACGTCGGTCAGCACGAAATCGGCTTCGAACAGCGTCGGCTGATCCGGGGTTTCGTCGACGAAATAGTTCAGGCTGCTATCGGGTGCCTGGACGGCCGGCAGCGCGCGCTCGTTCGGGCCGATCTGGCCGGAGAACGGCGCGTAGCCGAAGCCGGCCGCGCGTTCAAACGCCTGGCCCGCATCGTCGACGCGAAACGCCGACGCGCACAGCGACAGCCCATGCTGCTGGAAGAACGCATTCGCGAACGAATCCGGTTCGGCGTTCAGCACGATCGACGCCGCGCCGTGCTGGAACAGCGTCACGTCTTTCGAGCGATGCTCGCCGGCCTGGCGAAACCGCAGCCGGCCGAGCCAGTCGACGAGGCGCGCGCGCGTGGTGTGATCGACCGCGAATTCGAGGAACTGATAGCCGACGTGCGCGGGCGCCGCCGGCGAGCGATACAGATCGGCTGCGGTCTGCTGCGGCTGCTGCTGTGTTTCGAGCAGTTCGCGGGTCTGTTCTTCGAGGAACAGCAGCGAGCGATGACCGTCCGCGGCGGTGATGGTGGTCGGCGCGGCGCGGAAGCCGTCGTTGAAAATCTCCAGCGACAGCGGCCCCTTGTAGCCGGCCTTGACGACCTGCGCGGTGAAGTTCGCCAGATCGAAGTCGCCCTGGCCGGGGAAGCAGCGGTAGTGGCGGCTCCATTCGAGCACGTCCATCGCGAGCTTCGGCGCGTCGGCGATCTGCACGAACGCGATGCGCTCGCCCGGAATGTCGGCGATCGCGTCCGGCGTATCGTTCAGCGACAGCGTATGGAAGCTGTCGAGCACCAGCCCGAGATTCGGATGATTGACCGCGTCGACCAGCTTCCACGCATGGCGGTAGGTCTTCACGTGCTTGCCCCAGGCCAGCGCTTCATATCCGGCGATCACGCCGGCCGACTCGGCCGCGCGCGCCAGCGCGCCGAGCTGGTCGATCATCAGCGCGTCGTCGCAGATCGTTTCCGGCGACACGTTGCTGCATACGAGGATGCGGTCGGTGCCGAGCTCGTGCATCACGTCGAACTTGCGCCGGGCCCGTTCCAGATTGCGTTCGAGCCGCTCCGGGCTGACCCCGTCGAAGTCGCGGAACGGCTGGAACAGCATGATCTTCAGCCCGAGATCCTCGGCGATCCGGCGCACGTCGGCGGGCGAGCCGTCGAAGTACAGCAGATCGTTCTCGAAGATCTCCACGCCTTCGAAGCCGGCCGCGCGGATCGCGCTCAGCTTCTCGACGAGGGTCCCGCTAATCGACACGGTGGCAATCGAACGTTGCATGAACGGCTCCTGCGGAAAACGAACAGACGAAGGTGAAAACGCGCGCGGTCAAACGGTGGAAAGCGCCGGCCGGCGCCGGCTGGGCAGCTTGCTGCATTGCGCAAAATGGGCCACTTCGATACCCACCTCAGCAAGACGCAAGCCAGAACACTCCCATCCTGGCCGCGAGTGTCGACAGTCTATACAAACTAACTAGATGGTACAAATTCGTGGAAACCCCGAATGACGGCGAGCGCGGATGCGCGCACACTTCGCTACGCGTCGAAAGAGCGCCGCGCATGCCGCGCCTCTACACGCGTCTTACATTGCAGGAGTCGTCGTCATGGGCTTTGCCCCCGTACGGGTCCTGAACGGACCGAATCTCGATCTGCCCGGCACTCAGAGCCTCGGGCTCGCGCTGGAACGGATGGCGACAATTCTTAAGGATAGGGCGGCGAAATGAACACTCAAGCGAACACTCAAACCAACCCGCGCGACGACGCGCAGATCGCCGCGCTGGCGAATGCGCAAGCGAGCTTGCGGGCGACTCCGAAGTCATACCTGGTCGGCCTGATCGGCGCCGGCATCAGCGGCTCGCTGACCCCGGCGATGCACGAGGAAGAGGGCAGCCAGCTCGGTCTGCATTACGTGTACCGGCGCATCGATCTCGACGCGCAGAAGCTCGACGCAGCCGCGTTGCCGGAACTGCTGACCGCCGCCGAACGGATGGGTTACAACGGCCTGAACATCACCTACCCGTGCAAGCAGGCGGTGATTCCGCTACTCGACGATCTGTCCGACGAAGCGCGCGCGCTCGGCGCGGTCAATACCGTGCTGTTCAAGGACGGCAAGCGCATCGGTCACAACACCGACTGTTCCGGTTTCACCCGCGCGTTCCAGCGCGGTCTGCCGGGCGTCGCGCTCGAGCGCGTGGTCCAGCTCGGCGCGGGCGGCGCCGGCGCGGCGGTCGCACATGCGGCGCTGAGCATGGGCGCGCAGGCGTTGACGCTGTTCGACGTCGATGCGAACCGCGCGCAGTCGCTTGCCGACGAGCTGCAACAGCGCTTCCCGAACGCCAAGGTCAGCGCGGGCAGCTCGCTCGCCGATTCGATGGCGGCCGCGCAAGGCCTGATCCACGCGACCCCGACCGGCATGGCGAAACTGCCAGGCCTGCCGCTGCCGGCCGAACTGCTGCACCGCGACCTGTGGGTTGCCGACATCGTTTATTTCCCGATTCGCACCGCGCTGCTGCAGGCCGCCGAGGCGCTCGGCTGCCGCACGCTGAGCGGCGGCGGGATGGCGGTCTATCAGGCGGTCGATGCGATGCGTATCTTCACCGGCCTCGAACCGGACGCCGAGCGCGTGTACACCCATTTTCAAGCGCTGTTGCAACGCTAACCGGCCGCGTAAAGACCGGCACACAAGCTGAGGAGACTATCAGGACATGCAGCAATCGGTTCATTCCAGCAAACCCACGCAAAGCGGCCGGCCGGTGAGCACCGGCCGCCGTTCGAAAGCCCGATACAAGATCCTCGCGCTGCTCGCGGTCGGTACGATGATCAACTATCTCGACCGCACCGTGCTCGGCATCGCCGCGCCGCAGCTGACCAAAGAACTCGGCATCAACGCCGCGCTGATGGGGCTGCTGTTTTCGGTGTTCTCGTGGAGCTATGTGGCTTCGCAGATTCCTGGCGGTCTGTTTCTGGACCGCTTCGGCAGCAAGCTCACGTACTTTCTGTCGATGACCTTCTGGTCGCTGTGCACGCTCGCGCAAGGTCTGGTCAGCGGGATCGGCGGCCTGTTCGCGTTCCGGCTCGGGCTGGGCGTGTCGGAGGCGCCGTGCTTCCCGACCAATAGCCGCGTGGTCGCGACGTGGTTCCCGCAAAGCGAACGCGCGATGGCGACCGGCACCTACACGGTCGGCGAATACATCGGCCTCGCGTTTTTCAGCCCGTTCCTGTTCATGCTGATGGGCGCGTTCGGCTGGCGCTCGCTGTTCCTCGTGGTCGGCGGCGTCGGTATCGTGTTCGGCGTGATCTGGTGGCTGCTGTATCGCGAGCCGCGCGATCATCCGTCGGCCAATCAGGAAGAACTCGACTACATCGAGGCGGGCGGCGGTCTCACGCAGAGCAGCAAGGATGCGCACGGCGCGGCCGAGCCGAAGAAGAGCGGCTTCCAGTGGGGCACGATCGGCAAGCTGCTCAAGCATCGTCAGCTGACCGGCATCTGTCTCGGCCAGTTCGCCGGTAACTCGACGCTGGTGTTCTTCCTCACGTGGTTCCCGACCTACCTCGCCACCGAGCGTCACATGGCGTGGCTGAAGATCGGCTTCTTCGCGATCATGCCGTTCATCGCGGCGTCGATCGGCGTGATGTTCGGCGGCGTGTTCTCCGACTGGCTGCTGCGTCGCGGCGTCTCGGCGAACGTGGCGCGCAAGCTGCCGATCATCGCCGGCCTGCTGCTCGCGTCGACGATCATTCTGGCGAACTACGTGGAAAGCAACGTGGTGGTGATCGCGATTCTGTCGGTCGCGTTCTTCGCGCAGGGGATGGCCGCGCTCGGCTGGACGCTTGTGTCCGATATCGCGCCGGAAGGTCTGCTCGGCGTGACCGGCGGCATCTTCAACTTCGCGGCGAACCTCGCGGGCATCATCACGCCGCTGGTGGTCGGTCTGATCGTCGCGGCGACCGGCTCGTTCGTCGGCGCGCTGGTGTTCATCGGCGTGATCGCGCTGATCGGCGCGCTGTCGTACATCTTCATCGTCGGCGATATCAAGCGGATCGTGCTGGTGGATTGAGCGCTCTGGCGGGCCGTCGTCGCGGATCGACGGCGGCCGGTTGCCGTATCCGGGTCCCCGGTTGTCGTCGCGAAAGCGGCGATAAGCGGGGATTTTTTGCGTTTGGGGCGTACGATCGGCAGCGAAACCTCGGGCGGCGCGAACAACGTCGAGGCGTCGAATAGCGAGCCGGCGCGCAATGCGCGCGCCGTCAATCTTCCTTTTTCACGTAGCGCAGGATCATATCGACGATCATCGCCCGATGACGCGCGCGCAACCGCGGATGCGACGGATCGCGGCCGAACGCGGTGCCGAACGTATGACGGTTGCCCACGCGATGAAAGCACATCGAGCTGATCATCAGATGCAGGTCGATCGGATCGATGTCGCTGCGGAACTGCCCCGACGCGATGCCGCGCGCGAGCAGATCTTCGATCGTGTGAATCACGGTGACGTTGCGGCCTTTGAACGTCTTCACCTGCTCGACGTATTTCGCGCCGTTGATGTTTTCGATCGTCACGAGGCGCACGAAATCGCGCTGGCGGTCGTGGTAGTCGAACGTGAATTCGACCAGCGCGCGCATGCCTTCGACCGGGTCGAGTTCGCTGATGTGCAGATCCTGTTCGAGCGCGCGGATGTCGCCGTACACCTTTTCGAGCACCGCCTGATACAACCCTTCCTTGCTGCCGAAGTAGTAGTACAGCATGCGCTTGGTGGTGTTCGTGCGCTCCGCGATCGCATCGACGCGGGCGCCGGTCAGGCCCATCGCGGAAAACTCCTGGGTCGCGACGTCGAGAATGTTGCGCTTCGTCTGCTCCGGATCGTACTTGCGCCGGGCGTCGCCACGCCGGACGTCGCTACGACGGACATCGTTAGTGGGTGTCTCCTGGACGATGCCGTTGCTATCAGGCTCGGTGGCCTTGCTTCCCTTTTTCATTGTGTATTCAAGCGGCAGTGACGGCGCATTCTAGCATGGGCAAACCCGCCCCCGGCGCGGCTTTCGGGCATTCATGGAGGCATCGGCGGGGCGTCGTTGCATTGTGACCTGACATCGCTACGAGCGCCGGCAAAACCCGTCGATTTTTACAGATGCCTTACCTTGAAGGTCGCGCGGGACGGCGGCGCGCGGCCCACGCATCGCGTGTTTGCATCGCGCTGTAGGTCAATTGCGCGGCGGCGAGGCCGAGCGCGCCGTAGGTGCGCGTAAGGCCGAAGGTCGCGAACGCGTCGGGCACCGGCCGCTCGCCGGCGATCGCCGCCGCGAGCAGCTCGCCCGACACCGTGGTCGGCGCCATCCCGTGACCGCCGAACCCGACCGCGTACCACACGCCGTCCGCGCTGCGGCCGATCTGCGGCATCTTGTGACGCGCGTAGCTCATCAGGCCGCCCCATGCATGCTCGATACGCACGTCGTGCAACTGCGGGTAGACCTTCAGCAGATCCTGGCGCAGCAGGCGCGCGATCGCGGGCGGTTCGCGGTCGCGCACCGAGATGCGGCCGCCCCACAGGATGCGCGTGTCGGGCAGCGGCCGATAGTAGTCGAACGCGAAGCGGGTGTCGTAGATCGCGGCGCGGGTCGCGATCGCGTCGGATAGACGCGCGCCGAGCGGTTCGGTCGCCATCACATAGGTGGCGATCGGCAGCACCGCGCGTTCGACCCGCGCATACACGTTGCGCGCATAACCGCCGCCGGCCATCACGACGTGGCGCGCCTCGAGCGCGCCTTGCGAGGTCTGCACGACAAAGCCGGCGCCGTCGCGTTGCAGGCTCACGACCGGCGAGTTTTCGTGGATCGTCACGCCGGCTCGCGCGGCGGCCGCGGCGACCCCGAGCACGTATTTGAGCGGATGGAAGTGGAACGCGTTGCGCTCGAACAGACCGCCGTGATAGCGCCGCGTGTGCAATTGAGCCGCGAGTTCGTCGGCGCCGAGCGGTTCCCAGTCGACGCCGAACGAATCGCGCATCAGACGCCGTTGGCTGTCGAGTCGCGCGGGTTCGTCGAACCAGTTCGCGAGGATCACGCCGGCGTCGGTCGCGTCGCAATCGATCCGGTAGTGCGCGATGCGTTTGCGCATCAGATCGACCGCGTCGGTGGTCAGCGTATAGAGTTCGCGCGCGCGGAGCGGGCCGAGCGTTTTCAGCAGGTCCGCGCAATCGAGGCTGTAGCCGCCGAACACGAAGCCGCCGTTGCGGCCGGACGCGCCGAAGCCGACTTGCCGCGCTTCGAGCACGACGACGTCTTCGACGCCGCGCTCGGCGAGTCCCAACGCGGTGGACAGTCCCGCGAGTCCGCCGCCGACGATGCACACGTCGGCGCTGCGCCGGCCGTTGAGCGGCGCGTATGCACAGCAGCGGGTGACGGTGGCTTCGTAGAAACTTTGCATGGAGCTAGAGCCTCTGAAGAGGCCCTAGCGTAGCGGTAAGCGCGGGTGTACGTCCAGCGTGTGCGAGAGGGCGCGCGTTACCGGCCCCAGCGCAGCACCAGCGGATCGAGCCGGCGCGCGATCTTCAGCAAGCCTTCACGGGTGGCCGGATGCATCTGCGGCAGCGGATGACGCACCGCGTCCGAGCGGATCACGCCGCCTTCCTTCATCAGCGCCTTGCACGACGCGAGGCCGCCCTGGCGGTTTTCGTAATTGATCAGCGGCAGCCACTGCTGATAATGCGTGGCCGCGAGTTCGGTATCGCCGGCCGCGTACGCATCGACGATCAGGCGAATGCCGTCCGCATAGCCGCCGCCCGTCATCGAACCGGTCGCGCCCGCGTCGAGATCGGCCATCAGCGTGATCGCCTCTTCGCCGTCCCACGGACCGACGATCGCGTCGCCGCCCAGTTCGATCAGCTCGCGCAGCTTGTTGGCGGCCTGCGGCGTTTCGATCTTGAAGTACGACACCTGTTCGATTTCGCGCGCCATCCGGGCGAGGAACGGCGCGGACAGCGCTGTGCCGCTGACCGGCGCGTCCTGGATCATGATCGGAATGTCGATCGCATCGGAGACCGTGCGATAGAACTCGTAAATGCCGCGCTCGCCGATGCGGATCGTCGCGCCGTGGTACGGGGGCATCACCATTACCATCGCGGCGCCCGCGGCCTGGGCGGCGCGGCTGCGCTCCGCGCACTGGTACGAGCTGAAATGGGTGGTCGTGACGATCACCGGCACGCGGCCGGCGACGTGTTCGAGCGAGACCTGCATCAGCGTGTTGCGCTCGTCGTCGGACAGCGCGAACTGTTCGGAGAAGTTCGCGAGGATGCACAGGCCGTTCGCACCGGAGTCGATCATGAAGTCGAGGCAGCGCTTCTGGCCTTCGAGGTCGAGGCGGCCGGCGTCGTCGAAGATCGTCGGCACGACGGGGAATACGCCGCGCAATGCGGCCTGGGGCTGGGATTGGGATTGGCTCATGGCGCTTGTCGTCTCCGGCGATGTATTTGAATGGATCGGGTGTGTTCGCTTCGCTTGAGCGAAGCGCGCACCCATTGAAAGTGCGTGCCGCCGACTATACGACTGCGCGCCTCGCAGGTATATTGAATTGTTTCCATCCTGCGATCGCTTTTGCGACTCACCCCCGCCTGACCCGCGCCCGCCACCGCTCCATCCGATGAAAGACACGCTGAACGTCCTGCTCTCGAAGCTGCGCATGAAGCAGCTCAATCTGCTGATCGCGCTCGACGACCACAAGTCGCTGCACAAAGCCGCCGGCGTGATGGCGATGACGCAGTCGGCCGCGAGCAAGGCGTTGCAGGAACTCGAATCGATGCTCGAAGCGCCGCTGTTCGAGCGTTCGAAAAGCGGGATGATTCCAAACCAGCTCGGCCACTGCGTGATCCGCTACGCGCGGGTCGTCACGACCGACCTGACCGCGCTGTGCCAGGACGTCGCCGAGATTCGCTCGGGGCGCGGCGGCCGGCTCGCGGTCGGCGCGATCATGGGCGCGATTCCGGACTGCGTGGTGCCCGCGCTGAATCAACTGCATGCGGCGCAGCCGGATCTGTCGATCGAGGTGGTCGAGGACACCAGCGCGCGGATGCTTGCGCAACTCGACGACGGCCGGCTCGATCTGGTGGTGGGCCGAGCGGCGGTCGCGGCCGAGCCGTCGAAGTATCAGTACCGGCAGCTCGGCGACGAGCCTTTATCAGTGGTGGTCGGCTACCAACACCCGCCGCTGCCGCGCCGCGAGATGACGCTGCGCGAGTTGGCCGGACATCGCTGGGTCATGTATCCGTCACATATGCCGCTGCACGCCTTGCTCGAACGCGAGATGGATCTGGCCGGCCTCGCGATGCCCGGCAATCCGATCTCGACCGCGTCGACGTTCGTCACCGTCGCGTTGCTGCAAAGCAGCGCGGAACTGGTGTCGCTATTGCCGAGCGCGATTGCCGGACCGTTCGTGCGGCACAAAATGCTGCGCGTCGTGCCGGTCAGCCTGAAATCGCCGTCGCAGACGTTCGGCGTCGTCACACGCAAAGGCGGGGTACTGTCGCCGCCGGCCGAACGGTTTATCGCGCTGTTGCGCGCGCAAACGCAGCAGCAAACGCAGCAGCAAACGAAAACGTAAGGATCGCTACGCAACGGCTGCCACCGCGACGCCGGCGCCGGAAACGAAAAAACCGCCGTTGGCGGCGGTTTTGCGTGACCCAAAAGACGTCCAATATCTCACGCCTGTTCGCGGTTTGTCATCGGCCTTCGATGAGTGTTGTAGCGGCGACACTGTCGGGTAAATACGAACCGAAGACCCGGTCTTTTTCCGAGCTACACTGGTTTAAATGCAGTGAGCCAGGGTCGATAGCCTGGCGACAGCTCGGGGAGAGCAGCCATGAATCGGCCACCGCTTCGGTTTCCGCTTCGCGCAAACGGTACCGTGCCGGTGCGCAGTTGGCGTTGGCTCAAATGGGGGCTGGCCGTTTTTTTTCTGATCGGCATCGCGCTCGTCGCGCGCCTCGCGCAGATCGAAATCGACACCTCGCGGCTGCAAGCCCGCTACCTTTCCGAACTGACTCGCGACGTCGCGTACTCGGTCGCCGACGGTCCCAGTTCTTCGATCCGTTTCCCACCCGCCGATAAAGGCCCGTACGATACGCGGCTCGGCTACGCGCTATTGCCGCAATTCCAGCAGCGTCTGCTGCAACGCGGTTTCGAGGTCAGTTCGCAGGCGCGCGATTCCGCGCGGATGCTGTCGCTGGCCGATAACGGCCTGTTCCTGCCGTACCAGGAAAAAGACACCGCCGGCCTGCAACTCTTCGACGGCACCGGCGCGCCGCTATTTAGCGCGCAGTATCCGGGTCGCGCCTATGCAAACTTCGACGCGATTCCTCCCGTGATCGTGAACTCGCTGCTATTTATTGAGGATCGCTATCTGCTCGATCCGAACCAGCCGAACCGCAACCCGGCGATCGACTGGGGCCGCTTCAGCCGCGCGCTCGCCGATCAGGGCTTGCGCATCTTCAACCACCATCAGCAGACGCCGGGCGGCAGCACGCTGGCCACGCAGATCGAGAAATTCCGTCATTCGAGCGGCGGCCGCACTGCGACGCCGCCGGAGAAATTGCGGCAGATCGCGTCGGCGTCGGTGCGCGCGTATCTGGATGGCGCGCAAACGCTGCCCGCCCGCCAGCAGATCGTCGTCCGGTATCTGAACTCGGTGCCGCTCGCCGCGCAGCCCGGCGTCGGCGAAATCAACGGCATCGGCGACGGGCTGTCCGCATGGTACGGGCGCGACTTTCGCGAAACCAACCGGCTGCTGAACGCGGCGTCGAGCGACGCGAATCTGCCGGAGCAGGGGCGGGCGTTTCGCGAGGTGCTGTCGCTGATGATCGCGCAGCGTGCACCATCGTTTTTCTTGCGGCGCGGCTATCCGGAACTGGAGCGGCTTACCGACAGCTATCTGCGCCTGCTCGCGAGCGGCGGCGTGATCTCCGCGCAGTTGCGCGACGCCGCGCTGGCCGCGCAAGTGCAACTGCATCATGCGGGCAAGCGTGTGCAGGATCCCGAATCGTTCGTGTCGCGCAAGGCGGTCACGTCGATGCGCTCGCATCTGCTGAACGCGCTCGGCCTGCGCAGCTTCTACGAACTCGATCGTCTCGACGTAGAGGCGCAGGGCACGTTGAACAACTCGGTGCAACAGGCGGTGTCCGAGCGGCTCGCCGCCGCCGCGACGCGCGATGGTGCGAAAGCCGCGGGCCTCGTCGGCTTCGAGATGCTGCGCGGCTCCGACGATCCGTCGCATATCGCGTACAGCTTCACGCTGTTCGAGCGGCACGGCGACGCGAACCTCGTGCGGGTGCAGACCGACAGCGTGAACCAGCCGTTCGATATCAATTCGGGCGCGCGTCTGAACCTCGGTTCGACCGCGAAACTGCGCACCGTCGTCACGTATCTGCAAATCGTCACCGACCTGCATACGCGTTACGGCGCGATGAGCGATGCCGAGCTGAAGGCGCTCAAGCCCGACCTCAACGATCAGCTGACGCGGTGGGCGATCACCTATCTGCTGCACACGCGCGACCGCTCGCTGCAGTCGATGCTCGACGCGGCGGTCGAGCGCAAATACTCGGCGAGCCCGGGCGAAACCTTTTATACGGGCGGCGGCGCGCAGACCTTCACGAACTTCGAGTCCGACGACAACAGCCGCATCCTGACCGTGCATCGCGCGTTCCAGCACTCGGTAAACCTGGTGTTCGTGCGGCTGATGCGCGACATCGTCCACTACGAGATGGTGCAGACCACCGGCCCGTCCGCGCAATGGCTCAACGACCCGGCGACCCGCAAGATGTATCTGACGCGTTTCGCCGATCAGGAAAGCCGCGTGTATCTGAAGCGCTTTTACACCAAGTACCACGGCAAGACGCCGGATCAGGCGATCACGCTGCTGCTCCTCGGCGTGCGCAAGTCGCCGCCGAAAGTCGCGACCGTGCTGCGCAGCGTCGCGCCGGACGAGTCGAATGCCTGGTTCAACAAACTGATGCGCGCGGCGCTGAAGAATACGCCGGCCGCCGCGATGCTCGACGACGAAGATCTCGCGAACCTGTACGACAAGTACGGGATCGACCGCTTCAATCTGAACGATCGCGGCTATATCTCGAGCGTGCATCCGCTCGAACTGTGGACGCTCAACTATCTGCGCTCGCATCCCGACGCGACGCTCGCGCAGATCGAAACCGCGAGCCACGACGTGCGGCTGTCCACGTATTCATGGCTGTTCAAGACCCGCTATCACGCGACTCAGGATCGCCGCATCAAACGGATGGTCGAGCTGCGTGCGTACGACGCGATCGGCAAATCGTGGCAGGCGCTCGGCTATCCGTTCGCGAATCTGACGCCGTCGTATGCGGCGGCGATCGGGGCGTCCGGCGACCGGCCCGCGGCACTCGCGCAACTGATCGGGGTGATCGCGAACGACGGCAACAAGGTGCCGACCGACACGCTGACGCAAATCGACTTCGCGAAAGACACGCCGTACGAAACGCATTTCCGGCGCGCGGCGGTCGCGCCGCAACAGCAGTTGTCGCCGGAAATCGCCGGCACGGTGCGGATGCTGTTGCGCGACGTGGTAACGGGCGGCACCGCGCGGCGCCTTGCGCAGGGCCTCACGTTTCCGAACGGGCAGACGCTCGACGTGTACGGCAAGACCGGCACCGGCGATCAGCGTCTGAACGTGTATGCGAAGGGCGCGCGGCTGATCGAATCGCGTAAGGTCAATCGCAGTGCGACCTTCGTATTCGCGCTCGGCGATCGCTTCTACGGCACGCTGACCGCGTGGGTGCACGAGCCGTATGCGTCGCATTACGAGTTCACGAGTGCGTTGGCGGTGCAGTTGCTGAAGTCGATGGCGCCGGCGTTGCAGCCATTGCTCGATCGACCGGTTGCGAAGACCGTGGCGGTGGCGCCGGCTCCGGCAGTGGTTTCTGCCGCGATTCCGGCTGCTCCTGCTGCTCCTGCTGTGACCGCCGTTAAGGTGGCGGGGCAGTAGTCGGGGTCAGCGCATCGTTATTCAAAACCGGCCTCCGTCGCCGGCTTCAGAAACAGCTCGTGTACCGGCGCGAAATGCGCGTATAGCGGCAGGATCGCGCCGCCCAGCGCTCTTGCGTCGGCGCCGATCGCGCCTTCGAGCAGTTGCGGCCGCACCATCCCTTCCCATTCGAAATGATCGAGCACGCGTTCAGTACGGCGAATGATTTCGCGCAGCAATTGCCGGTCGAGTTCGCCGTCGATCACGACCGCCTCCAGATCGAGCAACGCGGCCGCATTGGTCAGCGCGCTCGCGATCGCCGGACACGCGCTGTCGAGCCACTGTTCGGTATGCCGCCACAACTCGGCCGACAGCGCGCGATGATCGTGCGCGGCGGCCGGCGGCGCGCCGGCATCGCTGAACAGCTTTTCGAGCACGAAGCCCGACGCCGCATGCAGTAGTTGTCGCGCCGGCTTGCGCGCGCCGCCTTCGCGCAGCGGAATCGAGCCGACCGCGCCGGCATTGTCGTGCGGGCCGCCATGCAAACGGCCATCGATCACGAGGCCGCCGCCGATAAACGTGCCGACGAACAGATACAGAAAGTTGTGAATCCCGCGGCCCTGGCCCATCACGAGTTCGGCCGCGCACGCGGCGGTGGTGTCCTTCGCGAATTCGACCGGCAGCCCGGTCATCGTCGCGATGCGCGCGCGCAGATCGATCTCGTGCCACGCGTCGAGCGCATCGGGCGGCGCGCCGAGAAAATCGCGCCAGCCGCCGAGCCACAGCGGCGCCGCGACGCCGACGCCGACCACCTTGCCGGACTTCGCGCCGAGCGTCTGGTGCACGCGCGCGAGCCGGCTTTCGAGCGCGGGAAACAGCGCGCGCGGATCGGGATACGCGTACTCGAACACGTCGCGGCATACCACGCGGCCGGCGAAATCCAGCGCCAGCACGTCGAGACTGCGCCGGCCGACCTTGATGCCGATCGTGTACGCGCCGTCGCCGCGCAACGCGATCGGCACCGACGGCTGGCCGATCCGGCCGCGCACCCGCGCCTGCTTTTCGAGCAGGTCGTCGTCGATCAGACGGTCGACGATCATCGACACCGTCTGCATCGACAGACGCGTGAGGCGGCTCACGTCGGCCTTCGGCAGCGGTCCGTGCAGGCGGATCGTTTGCAGCACGATGCGCTCGTTGAACTGGCGCATGCCGACCTGGTTCGAGCCGACCGGGCGTCTGGCGGGGCGGCGGTTGCGGCTTGCGGTGCTGGTCGTATCCATCGTCGGGAGGTCTGTTCGGCGGCTCGGTGGGTGCGGCGGCGGCTCAGGCGATCGCCTTCACGTCGGCTTGCTTCGCACCGGTCATGATCGCGACCGCGTCCGACATATGCACGTCCTTCGCGTTGACGAGCGCCGCGCGCCGGCCGAGCCGCTGGATGTGAATGCGGTCCGCGACCTCGAACACGTGCGGCATGTTGTGGCTGATCAGGATTACCGGCAGCCCGCGATCGCGCACGCGCCGGATCAGCTCCAGCACCATATTGCCTTCTTTCACGCCGAGCGCGGCGGTCGGCTCGTCGAGAATCACCACGTGCCGCGCGAACGCCGCGCTGCGGGCGACCGCGACGCCTTGGCGCTGGCCGCCCGACAGCGTTTCGACCGCCTGGCGCATCGAGCGGATGCCGATCTGCAAATCCTTCATTGCCGAGGTGGCTTCTTCGAGCATCCGGCGCTTGTCGATCATCTTGAACAGCGAGCCGCGCCAGCCCGGTTTCAATAATTCGCGGGCGAGGAACAGGTTTTCGGCGATGCTCATTGCAGGCGCGACCGCGAGTTCCTGGTAGACGGTTTCGATGCCGTGCGCGCGGGCGTCGAGCGGGCTGCGGAATTTGACTGGCTTGCCGTCGAGCAGAATCTCGCCTTCGTCGGGCACGGTCGCGCCGGACAGCGCCTTGATCAGCGACGATTTGCCGGCGCCGTTGTCGCCGATCACCGCGAGGATTTCGCCGGGCAGCACTTCGAAGTCGCAGCCGTCGAGCGCGGTCACGTTGCCGTAGCGTTTGACGAGGCCGCGAGCCTGCAGGACCGGCATCACGGCAGAAGAGGTTGGGGTGAGAGTCGACATCACAGGGCTCCTGTTCAGGCTCAACGGCCGCGGTGCGAAAGTTTGTCGGCGGCGACCGCGAGAATCACGAGCATGCCGGTGATCAAAACCTGGTAGACCGAAGAAACGCCGATCAGCGTCAGGCCGTTGCGGAACACGCCGACGATCAGCGCGCCCAGCAGCGTGCCCACAATCGAGCCGCGCCCGCCGAACAGGCTGGTGCCGCCGAGCACGACCGCGGTGATGCTGTCGAGGTTTTCGGTTTGCCCCGCCTGCGGATCGCCGACGCCGGTGCGCGACACCGACAGCAGCGCGGCAATGCCGTAGATCGCGCCGGCCAGCGTGTAGACGGTCAGCAGGATTTTCGTCGACGACAGGCCCATCAATCGCGCGGCTTCCGGGTTGTTGCCGAGCGCATACAGGTGCCGGCCGGGCACGGTGTCGCGCAGTACGAACCACGTGCCCAGATACATCAGCAGCGTCAGCACGGTGCCGTAGGTGACCTCCGCCGGCCCGATCCGGAACGTGCTGCCGAGAAACATGATCGCATCGGGCAGGTTCGACACGCTTTCCGCGTTCGAGTAGATCTGCGTCAGCGCGAACGCGATGTTCAGCGTGCCGAGTGTGACGATAAAGGCGGGCAGCTTGATGCGCGTGATCAGCAGACCGTTGAGCAGACCGAACAACGTGCTGGCGCCGATCCCGCACAGAATCGCGAGAAGCGGCGGCACGCCCATCACGACCGCGAACTTGGTCATGATGATCGAGCCGAACGCCATCACCATCCCGCAGGACAGATCGATGCCGCCGGTCAGCACGATCAGCGTCTGGCCGATCGCGATGACCGCGACGACCATCGTCTGTTGCAGGATCAGCGACAGATTCTGGAACGACAGGAAGCGGTCGCTCTGCGAGATGAAGAACCCACAGGCGGCGGCCAGCGCGATCAGCGGTCCGGCTTCGGACAGCGACGGCAGGTGTTCGGTGAAGGAGGGGCGCGGGCGACCGGCGGGCGCGGAGGGAGTCGACATGATGGCAGTCCTCAATACATGAGCGTGACCTTCAGGGTGGCGGTCACGCGGCAATTCCGATGGCGGCCCGGTGCGGCGGGCCGCCGTGCGATGCGCGTTACTTGTTGCCCCAGCAGTTGTCGAGGCCGAACTTCGTGTCCTTGCTGTCCAGGCCGGACATCGGTTTATCCGTGATCAGCGTGACGCCGGTGTCCTTGTAGCCGGAGACCTTCTTGCCGTTCTTCGCATAGTCGACGCCGGCATTCACGCCGAGCGCGGCCATCTTCAGCGGGTACTGTTGCGAGGTCGCCGCGATCGCGCCGGCCTTCACGTTGCGCACGCCTTCGCAGCCGCCGTCGATCGAGACTATCATCACGCTCTTGTCCTTGCCGGCCGCCTTCAGCGCGCGATACGCGCCGGCGGCCGCCGGTTCGTTGATCGTGTAGACGACGTTGATGTCGGGCGCTTTCTGCAGGCAGTTTTCCATCGCCGTCTGGCCCTTCGCCTGATCCCCGCGAGTGTCCTGGCTGCAGACGATCGACGCATCGCCTTCCTTCACGCCGAAGCCTTCGAGAAAGCCGTTATGGCGCAGCACGCCGACCGATACGCCGGGCGCGAGATCGAGCGTCGCGATCTTCGCCGGCTTGCCGTTCAAAGCGGCCTTCGCGTATTTGCCGATCAGCACGCCGGCCTTGAAGTTGTCGGTCGCGAACAGCGCGTCGGTCGCGTCCTGCGGGTCGGTCGGCGTGTCGAGCGCGACCACCATCACGCCGGCCGAGCGCGCTTTCTTGATGCTCGGCACGATCGCCTTGGTGTCGCTCGGCGTGATCAGGATCGCTTTCGCGCCGGCCGTCATCATGTTTTCGATCGCGGTGACCTGGCTCGCGTTGTCGCCGTCGAATTTGCCGGCGGCCGTCATCAGCTTCGCGCCGTCTTTCGACGCCTCGGCTTCCGCGCCCTGGCGCATTTTCACGAAGAACGGATTGGTGTCGGTCTTGGTGATCAGGCCGACGACGGGCTGATCGGCCGCCCGGGTCGCGCTCGCGCACCACAGCGCGGACGCCGCGACGCACACCGACACGACTTTGCCGGCGACACGATGCCTGCGGGAATTCAGATTCATGGGACGCTCCTCCGATGACGATGATCGATTGATGTTCTGGACTGCTTGGTACTGAAGCTGGACTGAAAAGCCGGGAAAGCTGGAAACGGTTTGCCGCCGATCTGCTGGTTTGCGTCGACCGCCGGTTTGCAGGTGAGGCTGGCGGCGCGCTTGCACTGCTTAAATCACTTTGGTTGATTTAGTACAGCAGGCGGATTAACGATCGTCAAGGCGGAAGATCGAAGCGCGAATTGCGGCGTGACAGCTAGTCAGGAAGTGCGGCGCCAGACGCGACAAGGCTTGCGCGCTCTGGTGCGGTGCAAGATGAGGGCGCGGGGCTTCGGGAAAGTCCTGGCTCGATTGAAAGCGGATTGAAATCTGAGGGGGCTTTTTTGCGCGCTGGATCGACGCGCGGGAGGGATGCGTTCAGCGTTTATTTAAAGGACTTAACGAGCGGATCGCGCAGCCGGTTTCGTACCGGCTGCGCGATCAATTTTGCGGAGGCCTTCTAGGGTTGCTGCTGCCGCGGCAACCGGCCCGCTTGCCCCACGTAGGTCGCCGCGCGCGTCAATCAGCTTTGCGGAGTCGGCGCATCCGCGCTAATAAGCGCCGCAGCCTTCAACTGATCCCACAGTGCAACCGGAATCGCGCTGTTCATCAGCGCGAGGTTTTCCGCGATCCGCTCCGGACGGCTCGCGCCCGGAATGACGCCGGCCACCGCCGGATGCGCGAGCGAAAAGGTCAGTGCGACCGCGCGAATATCCACGCCGAACGGCGCGCAGATCGCGTTGATCCGCTGCACGCGATCGAGAATCGCTTGCGGCGCGTTCTGATACTCGTAGTGCGTCCCACCGGCGAGCACGCCGGAGTTGTAAGGACCGCCAACGATCACGCCGAGCCCGCGCTGCTGCGCGGCCGGCATCAGTTTTTCGAGCGCGTTCGCATGGTCGAGCAGCGTATAGCGGCCGGCGAGCAGAAAGCCGTCCGGGTCGGCCCGTTCGAGCGCGAGTTCGCACGGCTCGACGCGGTTCACGCCGAGTCCCCAACCCTTGATCACGCCTTCTTCACGCAGCCGCGTGAGCGCGCGCGCGGCGCCGTTTATCGCCGTGTCGAACACGTCGCGCCAGGCGTCGCCGTGAAAATCGACAGCCGGGTCGTGAATCCACACATAGTCGAGATAGTCGGTGCGCAGACGCTTGAGGCTGTCGTCGATCGAGCGCAGCGTGCCGTCTTCGCTGTAGTCGTAGACGATGCGGTTCGGCAGTCCGTGCTCGAACAGCCCGCCTTTTTCGCCGAGATCGCGCGCGGTGGTGGCTTCGACCTCGTCGAGAATCAGGCGGCCGACCTTGGTGCCGAGCACGTATTCACTGCGCGGACGTCCAGCCAGTGCCTCGCCGAGTCGCAATTCGGCGAGCCCCGCGCCGTACAGCGGCGCGCCGTCGAAATAGCGAATCCCGCTATTCCACGCGGCGTGAACCGTCGCGATGGCCTCGTCCTCAGGGATGTTCCGATACATGTTGCCGAGCGGTGCGGTGCCGAAACCGATTCGCGACGCGATGGTGATACGCATGAGTGTTCCTTCGAATAGGGGTGCGATAAACGCGCAACCGGTCCGCGGTCCGTGGGCCACGGATACGCCGGTGCGCGTCGCTCAGGCGGCCGCGCTGCCGTCGAGCAACGGGTAGTCGGTCAGACCTTGCGCGCCGCCGCCGAACAGCGTTTCGCGTCGATGTTCCGCGAGCGGCGCGGCGGTGCGCAGGCGCTGCACGAGGTCCGGGTTCGCGACGAACGGCCGGCCGAACGCGATCAGATCGGCCCAGCCCGCGTCGATCGCGGCGCGGGCCCGCTCGCCGGTGTAGCGGCCCGCATAGATCAGCGCGCCGGAATACGCGCCGCGCAGCTTGTGCTTGAATTCGAGCGGCATGTGAGGCGCGTCGTCCCAGTCGGCTTCGGCGATATGGATGTAGGCGACGCCGATCTCGCCGAGCCGTTTTGCCGCCGCGAGATAGGTCGTTTCCGGATCGGCGTCTGCGCAGCCGTTCAGGGTCGTCAGGGGTGCCAGGCGAATGCCGACGCGCTGCGCGTCGCCGGTGCCTTCGATCAGCGCGCGCGCCACTTCGTCGAGAAAGCGCAGGCGGTTATCGAGCGAGCCGCCGTATGCGTCGGTGCGGTTGTTCGCGTTGGAGTCGATGAACTGATTGACCAGATAGCCGTTGGCCGCGTGCAGTTCGACGCCGTCGAAACCGGCGTCGATCGCATTGCGCGCCGCCGCGCGGTATTGCGCGACGATGTCGCGAATCTCGGCGATGCTCAGCGCGCGTGGTTCGGAGGCCTGAACGAAGCCCGGCACGCCGGCTTCGCCGCTGGCGATGAACACGTTCACGCCCTTGGCCTGCAGCGCCGACGACGACACCGGCTGCTCGCCGCCGAGCAGGCTGGTATGACTCAGACGGCCAACGTGCCACAACTGCGCGAAGATGCGACCGCCCTTCGCATGAACCGCGTTCGTCACCTTGCGCCATCCTTCGACCTGGGCCGCCGTGCAGATGCCGGGCGTCCACGCGTAGCCTTTGCCGAGCGGCGCGATGTAGGTGCCTTCGCTAACAATGAGTCCGGCGTCGGCGCGCTGCGCGTAGTACTCGGCCATCAGGTCGTTCGCTTCGTCGCCGGGTTGGCTCGCGCGCGAGCGCGTCATCGGCGGCATCACGATGCGGTTCGGCAGCGTCAGCGTGCCGAGCTTGAAGGGTTGAAAAAGCGGATCATGCTGCATGGTGCGGGTGTCCTGTTCAGCTTCGCGGCGGCTGCGCCGCGAAGGTTGGAGATGGGCTAGGGGCTTCGTTTCGTTGCGCGTCGGTTGCGCCTCGGTCGCGTCAGTCCCACTGCGCGGCGAGACCTTCCGGACTCACTTCGCGACCGTTGCGTTCCAGTGCCGCGATTTGCGCCATGTCGTCGTCGCTCAGTTCCAGCGTTTGCGCGAGCAGGTTGCTCGCGAGATTCTCGCGTTTGGTCGACGAAGGAATCACCGAGTAGCGCAGGCGCAGCGCCCACGCGAGCGCCACCTGGGCCGGCGTCGCGTGGCGGCGTTCGGCGATCGCGCGAATCACCGGGTCGCCGAGCACCTTGCCGTAAGCGAGCGTCATGTACGAGGTGACGTGAATGCCTTCGCGTTGCAGGAAGTCCACCAGTTTGCGGCTTTGCAGATACGGGCTCAGCTCGATCTGGTTGGTCGCGATGTTCTCCTTGCCGACCACCGCGATCGCCTGCTTCGTCAGTTCGATGTTGAAGTTCGACACGCCGATCTGCTTGGTCAGACCTTGCGTCTTCGCTTCGGCGAGGGCGCTCATGAACTCTTCGAGCGGCACGCCGTTGCCCGGCGCGGGCCAGTGGATCAGCGTCAGATCGACCGCGTCGGTGCGCAGCTTCGTGAGACTGTCCTTGAGACTCGGAATCAGTTTGGCGCGCGCATAGTTGTCGACCCAGATCTTGGTGGTGACGAACAGCTCCTCGCGCGCGACGCCCGACGCGGCGATCGCTTCGCCGACTTCGGCCTCGTTGCCGTAGATCTGCGCGGTGTCGATCGCGCGGTAGCCGAGTTCGAGGGCGTTGCGTACCGAATCGATGACGACCTGGCCTTGCAGACGGAAGGTGCCCAGGCCGAATGCGGGGATGGTGCTCATGAGGTTCTCCGGACAATAAGAGTGCAGATCGATGCACGCATTGTGCGCGCGTCGATCTATGCGAAAAACAGCGAGAAAAAGGAAACAGTTTTGAATAAAAATCAAATATCTGCCGGCGGCAGCGCGCATCTGGGGCGCTGGACCGGATGCCGGGCAAGCTCTGTCAGTGGCTGACCGCCATCGGCTCCGCCGTGCGCTCCGGCTGTCCTTCGCGGCGGTCGAGCCGGCCGCTCAAAGCGGTGAGCGCGAAAGCGCCGAGCGTGACCGCCGCCGCGATCCACGGCGTATGACCGAGGCCGATGTGCGCGACGATCAGACCGCCGAACGACGAGCCGCCCGCGACGCCGAGATTGAACGCGGCGATGTTAAAACCGGCGGCGACGTCGGCCGATTCCGGCGCAAAGCGGCGCGCCTGCTGGACCACGTACACCTGCAGAGCCGGCACATTGCCGAACGCGACCGCGCCCCACGCCAGCATCGTCAGCACCGCGAGCCACGGGTTGTGCACGGTGAACGTGAGCGCGAGCAGCACCGCGGCGAGCAGCAGGAAGATCCGCTTGAGCGCTTTCACCGGACCCACACGATCGGCGAGTTTGCCGCCCCACATGTTGCCGGCCGCGACCGACACGCCATAGGCGACCAGCACGATGCTGACCTGCGCAGGCGTGAAGCCGGTGATCTGTTCGAGCAGCGGCGCCATGAACGTGAACGCGATCAGCGAGCCGCCGTAACCCACCGCGGTCATCGCATAGACCAGCACGAGACGCGGCTGCGCGAGCACGCCGAACTGCTTGAGCAAACCGGCCGGACGCGTATGCGCGAGATTGCGCGGCACGAACGCGAGCGCGCCGAGAAACGCGATCAGGCCGAACAAGGCGACGATCAGAAACGTCGCGCGCCAGCCGAAGTGCTGACCGATGAAGGTGCCGAGCGGAATGCCCGCGACGAATGCCACGGTCATCCCGCTGAACATCGTCGCAATCGCGCTGGCCGCTTTCTCTTTGGGCACGAGTGTCGTCGCGATGATCGAGCCGACCGAGAAGAACACGCCGTGAGCGAGCCCGGTCAGCACGCGCGCGACGATCAGCGCTTCGTAACTGGGCGCGCGCCATGCAACGAGGTTGCCGATCGTGAAGAGCGCCATCAGTCCCGCAAGCAGCAGCTTGCGCGGCACGCGCCCGGTCAGCGCGGTGAGCAACGGCGCGCCGACCGCGACGCTGAGTGCATAGAGGCTCACGAGCAGGCCGGCGGACGGCAGGCTGATCGCAAGGTCGGAAGAGATCGTCGGGATCAGTCCGACGATCACGAATTCGGTCGTGCCGATGGCAAAAGCGCTGATGGTCAGCGCGAGTAACGCGAGTGGCATGGTGTCCTGTATGGCATCGAAGAAGATGGGCGCCAGTGTGGACTCTTTACTTTTGCGGAAAAACTCGTCTATAAACGAATCTGTTTTGATTTCAAGTCAACAATGAAAATCACTCTGGATGAGCTGCAGGCTTTCGTCAGCGTCGTCGATTCCGGCTCGATCACGGCCGCGGCGGAGCAACTGGGGCTGACGATTTCGGCGACGAGCCGAACGTTGGGAAGGCTGGAAGAGAAGCTGAAGACCACGCTGCTGCGCCGTACGACGCGCCGCCTCGAATTGACCGAGGAGGGCCGCGCGTTTCTCGCGGACGCGCGCGCGATCATCGCGTCGGTCGAGGGGGCGGAGGAACAGATGGCCGCGCGGCGCGAGCGGCCTTCGGGACGGCTGCGCGTGGACGCGGCAACGCCGTTCATGCTGCATGTGATCGTGCCGCTCGTGCAGGGTTACCGCGAGCGTTATCCTCAGGTCGAGCTGGAACTGAACAGCAACGAAGGGATCATCGATCTGCTGGAGCGGCGCACCGACGTGGCGATCCGCATCGGCGCGCTGAAGGATTCGACGTTGCACGGCAAGCCGGTGGGGCGCAGCCGCGTGCGGATTCTGGCGAGCCCGGCTTATCTGGAAGCGCATGGGCATCCGCGGCGCGTGGAAGACCTCGCAAAGCATGCGCTGCTCGGTTTCAATCAGCCAGAAGGGCTCAACGTCTGGCCGATACTCGGTCCCGACAGGGAACCGTATCGCATCGCACCGGCGATCTTCTCGTCGAGCGGCGAGACGCTCAGGCAGCTCGCGCTGGCGGGCACGGGCATCGTCTGTCTGTCCGACTTCATGACGGCGCGCGATCGCCACGACGGCACGCTGGTGCAGCTGTTTCCGCGCCAGACCCAGGAGGTCCGGCAGCCGATCAACGCGGTCTACTACCGCAATACCGCGATTTCCGCGCGGATTGCGTCGTTCGTCGACTATCTGATCGAGGCGGTGCGCGGCACGGAGTTCGAGCGGTAGCGCGGGCTATGGCACGATCCGCAACGTCACCGTCACCGCGAACGTCACCGCGCACGCGGCGCCGCGGTCGACGCGCGGACGATCAGCGCCGGCTCCGACGAAACCCGCATCGGCACATCGTCGGCGCCGCGTTTGGCCTGCCCATACGACGACTCGATCAGCTCGCGCAACAGCTCGACCGCCAGACCGGCGACCTCGACGGTCGGCACCGCCACGGTGGTCAGCGCGGGACGCGACTCGCGCGCGAGTTCGATGTCGGTCACGCCAACCACCGACAGATCGTCGGGCACCCGCAGCCCGAGGTCCGCGGCCGCGTGCATCGCGCCGAGCGCGGGCAGGTCGTTGGTCGCGAAGATCGCGGTCAGTTGCGGGTCGGCTTCGAGCAGCGCGCGCGCCGCGACGTAGCCGCCGTGGATCGTATCGACCGCGTGCCGTACGCGGTTCTTCGTGACGCCGGCCGCGCGCAGCGCATCGACGAAACCCTCGTAGCGCGCCGCGTGTATCCCCGACGCCTTGCTGCCGACGATCGCGCCCATCCGCCGATGACCGAGTTCGAGCAGGTGCTTGCCGGCCAGCTCGCCGGCCAGCCGGAAATCGACCGCGACGCACGGCAAACCAGGCGGCTCGTTGGGCCGCTCCCACATGCACAGCACGACCGGCGTGCCGCGCGCTTCGGTTGCGTGCAGGTCCACCAGATCGAGGTTCGCGTTGGTCACCAGCACGCCTTCCGACAGCGTGCCGGCGATCTGGTCGAGATACGCGCGGCCGGTCGTCGGATCTTCGTTCGTATTGCAGATGATCACGAAGTGGCCGCTCTTGCGCGCCGCGCGTTCGACCGCGAGCGCGAATTCCGGATAGAACGGGTTGGCGATGCTCGACACCATCAGCGCGAGGGTCGGCGCGCGGCCTTCGGCGAGCGCGCGGGCGGCCAGATGCGGCCGGTAGCCGAGGGCTTCGACGGCGTCGAGAACCCGCTGGCGGGTCGCCGCGCCGACCCGGCCGCGGTTGCGCAGCACGTTGGAAACCGTCGCCGGCGTGACGCCGGCATGACGCGCGACTTCGTTCAGTGTGGGCATGATGATCAATATTTGGGATGGTTGTCCGGCATTTGCATCGCGGCGCAAGGCGCGGCAACATCTGTCGCAACCAAACATACAAACGATATCGGAGACAGACCAACGATCGCTTGCGATCGATTTTTTTGGTCTCGCTGATTAAGCGCTTAATCTCCGACTTCGGGCCGATTAAATCACGGAGTCGATGCAAATGGCGAGCATTTCGTTACGAGGCGTGCAGAAGGCGTATGGCGACGGCGCGGCGGTGATCCGCAACGTCGATCTCGACATCGGCGAGAACGAGTTCTGCGTGTTCCTGGGGCCGTCGGGTTGCGGGAAGTCCACGCTGCTGCGGATGATCGCCGGCCTCGAAGACGTGAGCGACGGCGACCTGTCGATCGGCGGGCGCATCGTCAACGACGTGCCCGCCGCGCAGCGCGGCGTCGCGATGGTGTTCCAGAGCTATGCGCTGTTTCCGCACATGACCGTGTTCGAGAACATGGCGTTCGGTCTGAAGCTCGCGAAAACCCCGAAAGACGAAATCGACCGCAAGGTGCGTGAAGCCGCGCGCATTCTGCAACTCGAAGCGCTGCTGGAGCGCCGGCCCAAAGCGTTGTCGGGCGGCCAGCGGCAGCGCGTCGCGATCGGCCGCGCGATCGTGCGTGAGCCCGGTGTGTTCCTGTTCGACGAGCCGTTGTCGAATCTCGACGCGACGCTGCGCGGGCAGACGCGGGTCGAGATCGCGCGTTTGCATAAGCAGTTCGCGAAGGCGAGCGTGGTCTACGTGACGCACGATCAGATCGAAGCAATGACGCTCGCCGACAAGATCGTGCTGCTGCACGCCGGTAAGGACACCGAACGCTACGGCAGCATCGCGCAGATCGGCGCGCCGCTCGAGTTGTATCACCGCCCGAAAAGCCGCTTCGTGGCTGGCTTCATCGGTTCGCCGCGAATGAATTTCCTGCCCGGCGAGATCGCGCAGATCGACGCGCAAGGGGTGCTGGTGACGCTCGATCACACGGCCGAAACCGTGCGCGTGCCGGTCAGCGGCGCGCGCCTGCAACGCGCGCAGCCGGTCACGCTCGGCGTGCGTCCCGAACATCTGGAATTCGTCGATGCAGCGAGCCTCGCAGCGCCGGGCGCGGCGCGCGACGGCGTGCTCACGCGCAGCGTGTCGCTCGTCGAGCAGCTCGGCGAACACAGCTACGTGCACCTCGATCAGCCCGGCGGCGGCGCGCTGATCGCAAAGGCGCCGGGCGACACGCGCCTCGCGCCGGGCGAGCGCGCGAGCCTGCGGGTGCCGAGCGGGGCCTGCCATCTGTTTACCGAAGACGGTTTCGCGGCGGCGTCGCTCGAAGCCGTCGAACACTACGCTTGAAGAACCTTGGGGACATAGGATGCGTGTTGGAGTCTGTTATTACCCGGAACACTGGCCGGAATCGATGTGGGAAGACGACGCGCGCCGCATGAAGGCGCTCGGCATCGAACAGGTTCGGATTGCAGAATTTGCGTGGAGCCGGATGGAGCCGACGCCCGGCGAATACGACTGGGCCTGGCTCGATCGCGCGGTCGACGTGCTCGGCGCGGCCGGTCTGAAAGTGGTCATGTGTACGCCGACCGCGACGCCACCGAAGTGGCTGATCGATCGTCATCCGGAGATTCTGCCGGTCGGCGCCGATGGCCGGCCGCGCGCGTTCGGTTCGCGGCGTCACTACGATTTTTCGTCACCCGCGTATTTCGAAGCGTCGCAGCGCATCTGCACTGCGGTGGCCGAACGCTACGGCCAGCATCCGGCGGTCGCTTTCTGGCAGACCGATAACGAATTCGGCTGTCATCACACGGTGGTCAGCTATTCGCAGGCCGCGCTCACGCGTTTTCGCGAGTGGCTGAAGGCGCGTTATCAAACGATCCAGGCATTGAACGAAGCGTGGGGCACGGTGTTCTGGAGCATGGAGTACCGCAGCTTCGACGAGATCGACGCGCCGGTTGCGACCGTCACCGAGGCGCATCCGTCGCACCGGCTCGACTATCGCCGTTTCGCGTCCGACGAAGTCGCGCGCTACAACCGCATGCAGGTCGAGATCATCCGCGCGCATTCGCCGGGCCGGCCGGTCGCCCACAACTTCATGCAACTGTTCACGGAGTTCGATCACTACAAGGTCGCGGCCGACCTCGACATCGCGACGTGGGACAGCTATCCGCTCGGCGCGCTCGAAGAGCAATGGTTCGCGCCCGAGATCAAGGCGCGCTGGCTGCGCAGCGGTCATCCGGATTTCGCGTCGTTCAATCACGACGTGTATCGCGGCATGTCGAAGTTGCCGTTCTGGGTGATGGAGCAGCAGCCCGGCCCGGTCAACTGGGCGATGTGGAATCCGGCGCCGCTGCCGGGGATGGTGCGGCTGTGGAGCTGGGAAGCGTTCGCGCACGGCGCGGGCTGCGTGTCGTATTTCCGTTGGCGCCAGGCGCCGTTCGCGCAAGAGCAGATGCACGCGGGGCTGAATACGCCCGATAACCGCCTGGACGTCGGCGGTAACGAAGCGGCGCAAGTGGTCGACGAAATTCGCACGGTGCTTGCTTCGAATGCCGACGCGAACGCGTCGATCCGCTCGAAAGTCGCGCTGGTGTACGACTACGAAGCGAAGTGGCTGTTCGAGATCCATCCGCAGGGCGCGGACTTTCACTATCCGCGTTTCGCGTTTGAGTACTACTCGGCATTGCGCGCGCTGGGCCTCGACGTCGACGTGGTGCCGGTCGATGCATCGTTCGACGGCTACAGCCTGATCGTCGTGCCGCCGCTGCCGGTCGTGCCGGACGATTTCGGCGCGCGGCTCGCGGCGTCGGGCGCGCAGGTCGTGTTCGGGCCGCGCACCGGGTCGAAGACGGGCGACCTGCGGATTCCGGCCAACCTGCCGCCCGGTGCGTTGACCTCGGTGCTGCCGGTGCGTGTGTGGCGGGTCGAGTCGATGCGGCCGAACGTGACCGAAGCGGTCGCGCTCGCGCAAGCGGGTTCCACTGGCGGCCTCGCGCGTCACTGGCGCGATTTCATCGACAGCGATTCGGCCGGCGCACTCGACGTGCGCGCGCGTTTCGCGGACGGTCATCCCGCGTATGTGCGCGGCGGCGCGTTCCACTATTTCGCCAGCCTGTTCGACGATGCATTGACGGTGCGGTTGTTCGAGCGAATCGCGCGGGAAGCGGGCCTCGCCACCCACGCGCTCGGCGACAGCGTGCGGATCGGCCGGCGCGGCGCGCTCACTTACGTGTTCAACTACGGCGCCGATCCGTACACGCTCGATAACGTTGCCGACGACGCTTTTGTGGTCGGCTCGCGCAAGGTCGCGCCGCAAGGCGTTTCCATCTACCGTTCGTGACGCAGGTCCGGCCGCGTCGATTTCCACGCAGTAACGACAACGACGTACATAACCGCGAAATATAGGAGACAGTCAGAATGAAACTGAAACCACGCAAGATTCTGTTGGCGCTCGCGATGGCCGCGGTGGCGGCGGGCACCTGCGTCGTCAGCACCGCGCAGGCGGGCACGCTCGCGCTGAACATCGCGTACAAGGGCGCGAGCCAGCGGGCGGTCTGGCAGCAGGTGGTCGACGAGTTCAAGAAGGCGCATCCCGGAATCGACGTGAAGGTGTCGTTCATCGACGAAGAAGCGTACAAGGTGCAATTGCCGGGCTGGCTGTCGACGGTCGCGCCCGACATCGTCAACTGGCACGACGGCGAACGGATGGCGTACTACGCGCAGCGCGGGCTGTTCGAGGATCTGAGCGGCGACTGGCAGAAGAACGGCTGGAACCAGATGTATGCGTCCACCAAGGAGGCGTCGTCGTATAAGGGCAAGCAGTATGCGGCGCCGACCGTGTATTACTCGTGGGGAATGTTCTATCGCAAGGATCTGTTCGAGAAGGCCGGCATCAGGAGCGAACCGAAAACCTGGGATGAATTTCTCGACGCCGCGAAGAAGCTGAAAGCCGCCGGCATCACGCCGATCGCGGTGGCGGGGCGCGACGCGTGGACCCTGGCCGGCTGGTTCGACTATCTGAATCTGCGGCTGAACGGCAATGCGTTCCATCAGAAGCTGATGGCCGGCGAAATTCCGTACACCGATCCGCGCGTGAAGAAGGTCTACACGACGTGGAAGCAGCTGATCGACGACGGCTACTTCATCAATAATTCGCTGTCCTACGATCTCGACGCGGTGCAGCCGTTCCTGTTCCAGGGCAAGGCCGCGATGATGCTGATGGGCACGTTCATCACGGCCGGCTTCCCGGAGAACGTGCGGCCGCAGATGGGCTACTTCCAGTTCCCGATCATCGATCCGAAGGTGCCGACCGCCGAAGACGGTCCGGTCGAATCGCTGCATATTCCGTCGAAAGCGAAGAACAAGGCCGACGCGCATACCTTCCTCGCGTTCGTCGAAACGCCGGAGATCGGCGCGCAACTGGCCAAGGGCCTGGGCTCGCTGTCGGCGAACAGCAAATCGCCGGAGCCCGACGAGCCGATTTCGAAGATCGGTTTCCAGATCCTGTCGAATACGAAGGGCGGCATCGCGCAGTTCTACGATCGCGACATGACCAAGGAGATGGCCGACGAAGGGATGAAGGGGATGCAGCAGTTCATGTCCGACCCGTCGAAGATCGACGACATCCTCGCGCAGCTCGAACAGACGCGCCAGCGGATCTACAAGAAGTAACTACGAGAAGTGCGCGGCGGCCGCGCGGACGTCGGCGGGCGGCCGTCGGCGGTTGCCGGAGGGCGCCGGTCGCGGTCGCGGTCGCGGGTGGTCGCGTTGCAACTGATTGTATTGGCTTGATCGGATCGGGAGATTGATCGTGTCGCATTCCGTTAGCCGGCAAACTGTCGGCGGTCCTGTGGAACCCGGCGGGCCGAGCCTGCCCGCGCCCGGCGGCGCGCTGCCCGGCGCATCGAGCGCGCCGCGCCGGCGCGGTCCGACGCCGACCGCGCGGCGGCAGCGGCGCGCCGCGTTCCTGTTTCTCGCGCCGGCCTGCTTCATGGTGGCCGTCTACGTGGTGTGGCCGATCCTCTCGACGATCCGTCTGAGCTTTTTCAACTGGGACGGCATGACCGAGCCGAGCTTCATCGGTCTTGCCAACTACGTCGAACTGTTCCATACGCCGACCTTCTATACGGCGCTCAGGAACAACCTGATCTGGCTGGTGCTGTTTCTGCTCGCGCCGCCGATGGGGCTCGCGGTCGCGCTGTATCTGAACCAGGCGGTGGGCGGCATTCGCATCGTCAAGTCGCTGTTCTTCGCGCCGTTCGTGTTGTCGGGCGTGGTGGTCGGGCTGATCTTCTCGTGGTTCTACGACCCGACCTTCGGCCTGCTCGCGATGATTCTCGGCCACGGCGTGCCGGTGCTCGGCGATCCGCGCTACGCGACGTTCGGCATCGTCTTCGCGGCGCTGTGGCCGCAAACCGCGTACTGCATGATCCTTTATCTGACTGGCCTGACCGCGCTGAACGCGGAGCAGATCGAAGCGGCGCGGATGGAAGGCGCGCGCGGCTGGTCGATGCTGTGGCACGTGATCCTGCCGCAATTGCGGCCCACCACGTTTATGGCGATCGTCGTCACGATCATCGGCGCGTTGCGCAGCTTCGACCTGATTTCGGTGATGACGGGCGGCGGTCCATTCGAGAGCTCGACGGTGCTCGCTTATTTCATGTACGACCAGGCGATCAAGTACTACCGGATCGGTTATTCGGCCGCGATCGCGGTGGTGCTGTTCGCGATCATGCTGGTGTACATCGTCTACCACCTGCGGCGGATGCTGCGGACCGAGCAATAAGGAGCCGCTGATGTTTCCCATTCCTATCGATAAATGGAAGCCGGCCACGCGCCGCATGTACAAACTGACGTTGCCGATCGCGCTGCTGATCTGGCTGCTGCCGATGATCGCGGTGCTGGTCACGTCGGTGCGTTCCACCGAAGAGTTGAGCGAAGGCAATTACTGGGGCTGGCCGAAGCACTTCGCGATGTTCGACAACTATCGCGAAGCGTTGACCACGTCGCCGATGCTGCATTACTTCTGGAACAGCGTGCTGATCACGGTGCCGGCGGTGGTGGGCTCGATCGCACTCGCGGCGATGGCCGGTTTCGCATTGGCGATCTACAAGTTTCGCGGCAACTCGACGCTGTTCGCGACGTTCGTCGCCGGCAATTTCGTGCCGATCCAGGTGCTGATGATTCCGGTGCGCGATCTGTCGTTGCAACTGGGGCTGTTCAATACGGTGAGCGCGCTGATCCTGTTTCATGTGTCGTTTCAGACCGGCTTTTGCGCGCTGTTCCTGCGCAACTTCATCAAGCAGTTGCCGTTCGAACTGGTCGAGGCGGCGCGCATCGAAGGCGCGAACGAGTGGACCGTGTTCTTCAGAATCGTGCTGCCGCTGATTCGTCCCGCGCTCGCCGCGCTGACGATTCTGGTGTTCACGTTCGTGTGGAACGACTATTTCTGGGCGTTGTGTCTGACCCAGGGCGACGATGCCGCGCCGATTACCGTGGGCGTCGCCGCGTTGAAAGGGCAGTGGACCACCGCGTGGAATCTGGTTTCCGCCGGGTCGATTCTGGCCGCGTTGCCGTCGGTCGCGATGTTTTTCGCGATGCAGAAGCATTTCGTCGCCGGCCTGACGTTTGGCGCGACCAAGGGCTGATGCCTGGCAGCTTCTATTAGCGGATATGGACCGGCTCACGGTTGACCCGCTGCATCGCGACACGCAACGCGGCGCGCGCACTATCGAGCGGCCGCTTGCCTTCGCTCGGCGCGCTCGCGAGCGCGGCGGCCGGCGCCATCCACGGATGGGCAAACGCGACGACAGTCGCACCTTTTGCGTAAGCGTCGCTGGTGGCCGCGGCAATCGCCGCGTAGCACGCATCCGTCTCGCCGCTTCTGAACGTCGCCCACACCTGCGGCACGTGCACGATCTCCACCGACGCGCGAGCTTCGCTCGCATGCGCGGCGAACAGTTTCCGGTTCGATTCGAGCGCGGCTTCGGCCGCGCATAACACGACGATTTTTCCGCCGTTCCCCGCGGACCCGGCTGCCGACGCCGCCAACGCGGCATCCGCTCGAATCACCGGCACCGGCGAATGCGTTATTTCCGCCACCACCGGCCCCAGAGTCGCGCAAGTGACGACGACCGCATCGGCGTCGGCCGCGAGTTCGAGCAGACAGGCGCGGGTCTGTTGTTTCAGTTCGGGCGTGAACGTCCCCGCGCGTTCGATCGCTTCACGCAGATCGACCCGCACCGTATGGCGCAGATCGTCGGACGCTACACCCAATTCGGTCGCGGCGTGTTCGAATACCTGCCTGTTACCGTCGATCGTGTGCAGAAAGGCAATGCGCATGGCTGTCAGTTCCGGTGAAGTTCAGTGAGTCGGTTGGTGGTCGGATTCATTGCGTCATTCAATGCATCGAGCCCGCATTGTTCCGATCTCGCCCCGCCTTAACAAGGCAACTTTTCCTACCGGTATCACGGCTACCCGCCTTGGCCCGCAAATAAAAACCGGCCTTCCCGATAACGGGAAGGCCGGCAAATCACTACCGGTGACAACGCCAGTCGTCAGGCCGGATCAGCGTACTTCAGCGTCCACGAGAACGTGCGGTTCGCGCCACCCGACAGCGCGAACGGATTCGTCGTACACGCGAAATTGCCGTGCAACTGGCCGATCGGCGTTGTGGACAGCGGGTTCGTGACGCCGTTCACGGTATCGAATTGCGACAGCGCGCAAGTGTCGAAGCCGGTCGTCGCGTAACTGGTCGCCGGGCTGTTCGTGTAGTTCACCGAGACGCCGTCGCTATTGGCCTTGCTGTTCTGGAAGTCCGCGAACGACGTGTAGTCCGTTTCGACCGCCAGATTGCCGGTCAACGTGGCCGAGCTCAGCGTATCGGTGCGCGTCATCGTGCCGTGGCTGAACGTCATCACCGTATGCACCTGCAGATCCAGATCGGTCGTGTAGGCGGCATTCTTCGTCGCTTGACGGAACTTGGTCGTGTCGAACGTGACGACGACCTGACCATTGCTTTCCTGCACGTTCAGGTTCTTGTAATACGTGACCGGAATATAGGTCTTGCCGCTATAGGTGACCTGCGGAATCAGCAGCGCGTACGCGAGGTCGGTCGTGCCATAGGCGAGATTGTCCGAAGCCGGCGCCGGGTAATACGGCGTGAACGAGTTGTAGTCCGGCGCCTGGCTCAGGTTCAGGTTGATCACGCGCCGGCCGTCGCGCACCGTGATCAGCGCCGCGCTATACGGATGCGCGGTGTCGGTCGGCTGGTTGTACCAGGTCAGCGTGTAATGCGGTTTGGTGTCGAGATAGGCCTGCATCTCGGCATCGGACAGCGGCGCCTTGCCGTTGAAACCGAGCTTGTCCCACCACGCGTTCACATACATGTACTGGTGCAGCAGGCTGAAGTTCTCGCCCATCACCCGCGGTTTGCCGCGATACGTGTCGGTGCCCCGGCCCTTGACCCACATGTTCACCGACGGCGTCGGCAGTGTCGGGTCGTACCAGAAGTTGCTGAAGCGCAGCGCCGATTTGTAGATGTACGTATAGGCGACTTTCATTTCCTGATCGGTCAGCACGCCGGCATTGGCGGCCGCGGTCAGCACTTCCATGAAGGCCGAGTCGCCGTACGGGCCGATCGAGCGGCCGTAGTTGAAGCCCTGACCGTTGGTGTTCAGCTGCGGCAGAATCAGATCGACCGATTTACGCAGATACGATTTCAGCTCCGGTGTCAGGTTCGCCTGATTGCCCATTTCGAGCGTGCGTTCAGTCACTTCGCCGATCAGCAGCGTGCTATAGCGGTCGTAGCGCGCCTGATCGTAATAGGTCGTGTGCGTGTTCGACGCTTCGTCGGAGAAGCCGCCGCTCGAATCGTTGCGGATGTGTTTGGTGAGCGTATAGAGCAGTGCGTCGCGCGCGTTCATCGTCGCGACGCTTGCGTCGGTGGTCGACGAGAACGTCGGGTTGCTCCAGCCGAGCTTCTGACGCAGGCCGGCAATCCCGTACGACACCGCGTAGTAGTTCTGCGCGGTATTGAGCGACGCGACGTCGATCGGCGTGCCGGCGCTCGGGCAGGTGTTGGTTTTGCCGCTCGCGTCGGCGCCGAACATATCGCAGAAGGTCAGGCGGGTTTGCAGCGTGCTCAGCATCGCGTCGCTGAACACCTCGTTCAGCATCCCGTGCGCCTGGAAGTTGTTCAGCGCGACCAGATAGTAGTACTCGCCCCAGGACGTATTCGCGTACGTGTAGTTGGCGCCGCTCGACTGCATCATCGCGGTCGTGATCTTCTGATAGGTGGCCAGATAATCCGCGTAAGCCGGATCACCTTTCGTTTTCATATCGATCAGGATCCACGACAGACCGAGTGCGAGCTTGCCGGGCAGGAATTTGTCGCCGGTGTTCGTATCGAGCACGTGGACCGGACTGCCGTCGCCGAGATCCATCACGACCTGGGTGAAATCCGGCGATTTGCGGATCAGGTCGAACAGCGCTCGCATTTGCCCCATCATCGTGATCGGAATGCCGGCCTCGGGCGGCACGCTGGTGTCGGCCGCGCCGTAGACGATGCCGTGCAGCGAAATGGCGCCGTTTTTCGACGGATCGGACGCAGCAGGGGGCGCGCTGGAGGAGGGCGGGTTCGCCGTCGCGGACGGAGCGTTCTCGTGCGTGCTGCCGCCGCAGCCGCTGAACAGGAGCGCGGTGGCCGCGCCAAGGGCAAATGCAAGCGTAGTTTTTTTCGGTGAAAGCATTTTGTCTCCAGATTTATTAATTAATGCTGTGGTGATCGAGTTTCTAATTTTGGTGATTTTTATTTAGCTCCTTTTTAATAATTTCCCTTGGCTGTTGGTGATTCTCTGCTAAGTGTTCATTTTCAAAACATCAGTCATCATATGACTTTGGGGGGGATAAGCGAAACGATCCTTCTGCGACGGGCCTATTAAGCCCCGAGGTTGCATCTGCCAAATCTCATACGAGCCCCTTTGTTGCTGGCCCTTTGGCGCAATTAGGTCGCTGCGGCGCACCATCGCAATCCGGTCAACTTCTTCCCGTGAAACATGATGTAAGTCGTAGGAGATCATATCTCAAACGGAATTGCAAGCAGCGTCAAAAGCGCGGATGGTGAAGATATGAGCCGCCCAGAGGTGGGGGCAGCCACGCATAAGACCTTCGCGGGCGCTTTCAAAGTTAATGATTTTGGGGGCAATTGTGCTCGTAAATGCTCGGTCGATTTTTGATTTGAAGATTAGTTAGGGTGACGAAGCATCGAGACAGCCGCGCAGCACATCGTTGCTTTCGTCTAGATCGCGGCTTGATTCGAAATCTATTACACGGTGGGGCGTTTTCGAACCGGCGGGAGGTTGAAGTTAAACGTTTTCCATCATCGGGCGGACGCGCGACCGACGCAAAAAATTAGCTAGGATTCCTCGATTTCGAGGCCGTCGGATGCACCGTGCGCCGGCCCGCGAGCCGGGTCCGCCGCCGTTCCGCTAAGATACGGCCCGCCATGCATTTTTTAGAACAGAAGGAGTGGTTTCAATGATCCAACCGAGCAACGTTTTCAAGGAAAATCTCGCCCAGATGCCGGCGATCGACGGCATTGCGCGCATCGATCTGGTGGATGGCGCGGGCGCCGTGGTCGCCGGCATCGAGAACAAGCCGGGCAAACAGGGCTCGCTCGCGGTGTACAACTACCTGCACGGCGCGTTCGGCACGCTGGACGCGAAGGCCGCCGAACATGGCCTCGCGCTGTTCGCCGAGCATACGGCCGACGCGCGCAACCGCCCGGGCGCGCATCCCAACATCGACATCCTGCTCGCGATCGCCGCGGGCGGCGCACCGCTGCGCATCGTCGTCGTGCCGGCGGTCTAAAGCCTGTCGTAGCGTTTTTCCAGGCGGCAGGGTAGACGTTTTCCTGCTGTCGCCGCGACCTCGCCTATGCCCAAGGGACTGGGTCGCGGTCTCTCTAACCGGTTTCGGTAAAAAATCCTTGTTTTTCAAAGACCTCGGATTGGCTTCGGATTTGGCTTCTATTCGACGAATTGAAAAGCCGGCGGCCGGCGCACACTGATTTCGTGCCATCGCGCCTTTTCGCCAGGAGCCTCAGATGTCTTCCCGCCACGACAAATCCCACCCGTTCGACGCCGACCTGCCGGACTACGGCGGTGAGCCCGTGAATTGCCCGTCGTCGCCCGGTCCCGACGCGGACGCGATGCGCGAGCTGAAATGCGGCTCGGAAGCGATCCTGCGCCTTGCGACCGATACGCATGCGGCGGTTGCGCGCAGCGATGCGGCCGGTGCGGAGGCCGCGCGCCAGGCACTCGAGAAGCAGTTGACGCTGACCACCGATCTGATCGACCAGTTGCTGTTCGGCGCTCCCGACCGCTCCACGCTGCATTGACCCACCGCGCGGCGACCACCGCATTCACCGTATTCCTCCGTTTCCGGAAACTGACATGAGCACCTTGACGGTCATTCTTTGCATCTGGGCGATGCTCGCGCTGTGCGCGGTCCTGTTCATCCGCGGCGCGAGTCCGCGCGTCGAGCGCGAGATTGCGCGGCCGAAATCCCGCCCGTCGCGCTATTCGATCGCCGAGTAACGGCCCGGGAGCCACGGGGTAACATGAGGTGCGCCGGCGCTCTCCGGCGGCACCGACGATGTTCCCTCCGGAGGTTCTCGTATGGACACACATTCGATTCTCGGCATGTTGCATGCCGAAGAGGCTTTGCTGGTTTCCATCGTGCGGTCGCTGCCGGCAGACCTCAAACGCAGTATCGCCAACGACTTCCACGAGCAGGCGCTGCTCGCCGAAACCTCGCATCTAGAGCCAACCACCGACCGCGAAGCCAGCGACGCGTTCAAGACTCACGTCCGGCGTCTGTCGAACATGCTTGCTTCGTTGTCTTGACGAAAGCGCGTGCCGCGCGGGCAAAACTGAACCGAGCCCCTGCGGCACGCCATCCCACGCTCCGCCGCGCTTAATAGGGGCAGCTTAAGGTTGACTTAAGAAAGCGCCCCTAGGCTTCCCCCAGCCTCATGCAGCGTTTCATGCATTGTCTGGAAACGCTGATTCAACGAAACCACCTCGTCGTGCGTGCCTCGCGTGCATGCGGCGGTCGACGCTGTCGTTAATCAATGCCTCTATCTGTAGCTCGCTTCCTGCCGGGGCGTGCCAGCAAGGTCATTGCTGTGTGTGCAATGAGCTCGGTGTGCGCGGCTTATCTGGTATCTCATCCACGCGCGTGGCGCGACGAAGAACCCGACGTATCGCTGGTCAGCAAGGACTCGACGAGGGTCGGCGCGCGCGCGCCGGATCCGGCGGCGGCGCCCACCGGCGCGACACCCACTGCTCCTGCCGCGCCGGCACCGGCCGCTCCGCTACCGCCGCCATTCACGGTCAAAACGGCGCCGATCGAGCGCACCTTTGCGGCGGCCGCGAAGAGCATCGGCGTCGATGCGGGCACGACGGCAATTTTGTCGCGCGCGTTTCATGACGAACTCGATCTGTCGCGCGACCTCAAACCAGGCGATCGCGTCAGCGCGGTATTCGACAACGCCGCGGCCAATTCCGCTAATCCCGCCAGCCCCACCAGTTCCACCAGTTCCACCAGCAAGGAAAACGACCGCCCGGCCGCCCGCGAGCCGCTCGCGGTGCGCATCGTGCGCGGCGCACAGACCCATGACGTGTTTCTCCACAAGGACCTGAGCGGCAAGCCGTTTTACTACTCGAAAGACGGCGTGAGCGCCGGCCCCGTGTTCGAGCGCTATCCGCTCAACTTCACCCGAGTGTCGTCGGAGTTCTCGTTGCGCCGCCTCGATCCGGTTGTGCATCGCTGGCAAAGTCACGACGGTGTCGATCTGGCCGCGCCCACCGGCACGCCGGTACGCGCGACCGCGCGCGGGGTGATCCGCTTTATCGGCCATCAGACCGGCTACGGCAACGTGGTGAAGATCCAGAACCCCGCGCCGTATTCGACGACGTTCGCGCACCTGTCCCGTTTCGCGAAAGGTCTGCGCAACGGCAGCCACGTGAAGCGCAACGAGGTGATCGGCTATGTCGGCGAAACCGGCTGGGCGACCGGGCCGCATCTGCATTACGAGGTTCACGTGAACAACGTGCCGCGCGATCCGCTGAAGGTCGATCTGCCGCAGAAAACCACGCTTGATGGCGATCAACTGAAGCACTTCGAAGCGCGCGTCGCGCAATTGACCGCGCTGCTGTGAGCGCGTTGCCGTCTCAGCTTTGCGACATCCCTGTCCGCACCAGGTAAGTGCTGCCAACCCTGCCAGGGCGCCGGCAATTCTGACCGGCGCGGCCTGCAACCCTTGCCAGCCAGCCCACGCTCGGGTTTTCCCATGCGCGCCGAAACGACGTGGGCGACGCCGACCGCGCGTGTCGCCGTCGCGCGAGGCGTCTCAATTCCGATGCATCGCCTGCGCCTGATCGCGCGCAGCGCCCCGTTCACCGGCAGCGGTCCTTGCCTGGCAAGGCTTTGACCCGTGATGGCATAGCCATTGCGATAACCGCCTCACAAGAACTACAGCTTGCAGCCGGACACAAACGAAGTGAATAAATGCCGACAGCAGCAGACGTCTTCGTGATTCGCGCTCGGGGAGGAAGACGCGTGTTACGAGGTGCGGCGGGGCCAACATAAAGCGGCTGTCGATAAAAACGGCGACGCGAGCGGGCGATACGGCAGCAGATATCGGCCACTCGCGATCGCGACGGCGTAAAACGATGACCTCGCCGATTTTTTTTGTCCTTCGGACGACGCTGAATTCGTTGCGTTCGCGCTGCGCCGCGTGGGCGGGGGCAAGAGCGAGCGAGGGCGAGCGGTAGCGGTCGAAACGGCGCGCCCTCCCGCGGATCCGCCGCGGTGCGCTTGCGCGTATCGGCTGCTTGCGCGCCGGCCGGCGGGCTGCGAAGATCACGCTAACGCTGCTGCCGTTCCCGACTCTCCGCTGTTCCTGACATGCATGCTCGTTCGAGCGATGCGGCTCGACGCCATTCGCGGGCGTTCGCGTCGTGTTGCGCGGGCCGGCCCGCGAATGCCCGCGCAGGATCGCTTACTACGCATGCATGCATGCGCCGTCCGGGGAATTCCAATGTTTGCGTCGAGCCCGCTTTCCGCCTTGCTGCACCACGCGAGCCTGTGGCTGCAAGCGTATGCGCTCGTGCTGGTGATGATGGGTCTCGGCGCGTTGCTCGAGCGTCGCTGGCCGGCCACCTTGCTGCAATCGCGCGCGGGGCAGCGGCTGAACATGGCGTATGCGGGTTTCTATATCGCGCTCGTCGAAGCGGTCAAACCGCTGACCGCGGCGGCCAGCGTCGCGATCGTGAATGCGTCCGGCGGCGGCATGGTGCCGCTGGTGTCGCGCGGGTGGGGCGCGCTCGCGTCGTTCGTGATCGTGCTGCTGACGATCGATTTTCTCGAATACGCGTTTCATCGATTGCAGCACACGTGGCCGCTGCTGTGGAAGCTGCATTCGCTGCACCATAGCGCGGTGGATTTCAACGTAACGATCACGTTACGGCATCACTGGCTCGAAGTGCTGATCAAGGGTTGTCTGCTTTATCCGATCGTCGGTGTGCTGTTCAAGGTCGAGCCGTGGATCGTAGGTGCCACGTCGTTCGTGTTCATGTTCGGCAATTACTTCGCTCACCTCAATCTGCGCGTGGACCTCGGGCGCTACGTCACATGGGTCAACAATCCGCAGTATCACCGTCTGCATCACTCGATTCGCGCCGAGCATTTCAATCACAACTTCACGCAGTTGCTGCCGCTGTGGGATCACGTGTTCGGCACGCGCTGGGTGCCCGCGAAACACGAGTGGCCCGCCACCGGTCTCGACGACGGCACGCAGCCGCGTTCGCTGCTCGGCGCGTTCAGCTGGCCGCTGGGGCAGCACGCGGTGAGCGCGGCGGCGCCCGTTCACAAGCCGGTCGCGGCCCATCGAGCGGTGGCGACGCCGGCTCATGCATCGGTCGCGGTGTCCGCGCGAAAACCGGTAGTTGTACTGGAGAAGAAAGAGAAGTAACGCGCGGGCTACGCCGGCCGGGTGCCGCGTACCGCGTTGCCGCCCAGCAGCGACACGATCAGCGTCGCGATCACGAGCACGCACAACGCGACGCGCAAGCCGAGTAGACCTGCGCCGAAGCCGATCAGCGCCGGCCCGATCAGAAAACCCGCATAACCGGCCGTGGCCGCCATCGACACCCCGACCGCGGGCGTCGCGCTCGTGCGGCCCGCCGCGCTGAAAATCACCGGCACGATGTTGGCGAGGCCGAGACCGACCAGCGCGAAGCCGATGCACGCGGTCAGCACCGTCGGCAGACTCAGCACCAGTGCGAGTCCGGCCAGCGCGAGCAGACCGCCGAGCGCGACCACCCGGCTCGAACCGAAGCGCCGCACGGACGCGTCGCCGGCGAAACGGCAGGCCGCCATCGAAAACGCAAACGCCGAGTAGCCGATCGCGGCGACGCTGGCCTGCTGGTTGAGCGTGGAGCGCAGATACACCGCGCTCCAGTCGGCGATAGCGCCTTCCACCAGCATGCAAAGAAACGCGAGCATGGCGAGTTTCATCACGCCGCTGTCGGGCCACGCGAAGCCGCTCGACGCGGCCGCTGCGCGCGGACCGATGTCGCGCAGCGCCAGCACGGCGGCCGCCATGATCAGGACAGCGATGAAAATATCCGGCGCGAGCAGGCCGCCCACGACCCCCACGCCGCTTTTCTGCAGCAGCGCGCCGGTCGCCGCGCCAAGCAGGCCGCCGGCACTCCAGGCCGCATGAAACGACGACATGATCGGCGCGTGCCAGCGCGCTTCGAGCGCGCTCGCGTGGCCGTTCATCGATACATCGAGCGCGCCGTTCGACGCGCCGAGCACGAACAGCACGCCGCACAGCGTGACCATGCCGGGCGCGAGCGCGGGCAACGGCAACGCGATCGCAAAGGTCACGCCGAGCAGCGCGGTCGCGCGGCCGCTGCCGAAGCGCGGCGCGAGCCGTCCCGCGAGCGGCATCGCGACGATCGCGCCGAGCGCGAAACAGAACAGCGCGAGACCCAGCGACGCGTCGCTGAGCGCGAGGCTTTCCTTGATGCGCGGAACTTCGACCGCCCACGCGCCGATGCCGAAACCGTTGGCGAGAAATACGCCGAGCGTCGCGATGCGCTCCCTGACGAGTGCGTTCATGGGCGTGCCACCAGTACGTTGCCGCAGACGCTTTGCAGACTCGCGATTCGCGCGGCCGGTACGTCGGCTTCGATACACAGATAATCGACCGCGCTCGCCGCCGCCACCGCGAACGGTGCTGCCGTCAGCAGTTTTTCCGAGGTCAGCGCGATCGCGAGCTGGCCGCTCGCCTTGACCATCGCGCGCTTCAGTTCGGCATCCTCAGCGTCGAATGCGGCGACGCCTTCGACGGGATCGAACGCGCAGGCGCCGAGAAAACACAGGTCGGCGCGAATCTGCTGGATTTGTAGCAGCGCGGTCGTGCCGAGCGAGCCGGCCGCGCCGCGCGCGAGGCGGCCGCCGATCAGGATGACCTCGAAGCCGGGCCGGTTCAGCAGGCGCGCGCCGGCTTCCGGCGAATTCGTGACGACGGTCAGTTCCGCGTCAGCGGGCAGCGCGTCCGCGATCGCGATGTTGGTCGAGCCGGCGTCGAGCAGCACGATCTGCTTCGGACGCACGATCGACACCACCGCGGCGGCCAGCCGGGCCTTGCGGTCGACCGCCTCGTGCATGCGCAGCGCCGCCGGTTTGTTGGAGGGCGACAGTAGCAACGCACCGCCGTACACGCGCTTGCACAGGCCCTGGTCGGAAAGCTCGCGCAGGTGGCGGCGTACGGTGTGCTCCGAGGTCTGCAGTTCGGCGGCGAGTTCGGCCGCCAGCACCCGGCCGTGCGCGCGCAGCCGTTCAAGAATCAGCGCTTCGCGCTGTTCGGGCAAGAGCCCGTTTATCGCTTCCTGCCGGGTTCGCTGCATTGCCGTGCCTCGCTGTCTGGGATAATCGATCATAAACGAGCATAAAGTATCGTAAACGATCATGGCTGGCAAGCGGGCCGCAAAATCAGCCGGGGCGCGTTCCCGCGCGCGTTGCCGCCCGCCCAAACACCAGCCAGTCGAGCAGCCAAACCACCACCAGCGTCAGCCCCATCAGCGGAAACACGAGACCGAGCAGCACGAGCCCGGCTTTCCAGCCGCGCATCGGCGGTGCGCCGCGTTCGCGCGACGGCGCGCCGAGTGCGCCGAGCGCGAGTTGTGGCCGGCGCTTCCACCACATCACGAAGCCGGTCACCGCGAGCGCGCCGAGGCCGAGCGAAATCAGCGCGCACAGTAACTGGTTCGCGACGCCGAAATAGCGGCCCATATGCAACGACGTGCCGTACGACACCGCCTTCGCGATCGCGCCATAGTCGTCGTAGCGGATGTCCTTCAGAATCGCGCCGCTGTACTGATCGATGTAAAGCGTGCGTTCATCCTTGGGATTACCAGGGAAATACGAAATCGTATAGACGCCGGTGCCGGAGTTCGGCAGCACGATGTTGTAGCCGTCCGTGATGCCGAGCGATGCGGCAAGCGCGACGATCTGGGCGAGCGATAACGGCGTCGGTGTATCCGCTTCGGTCGTGGCCGGCAAGCCGGAAGAGGGCACGCGCGAATTGCTGGCGGCCCACGGCTTGAGCGGCAACGGCAGATCGTCCATCACCATGCCGGGCATCGAATCCATCTCGGCGTGACCGGTATGAGCGGCATGTGCATCGTGCCCGGTGTCGGCGGTGGCCGAGCCGGACTGCTGCGCGGCGCCGGTAGGCGCAGTGTGACCAGCGTGCTCCGAGCCCGCGCCCGGCAAAACCGACCGCAATGGCAACCCGCCCCACGCGCCCGGCGGCGCGCCGAGCTTCGTCGCGGTCGCGAACGCCTTGAACTGCTGGCCCCACGAACCGGTCCACGGCAACCCGCTCAGCACGAACGCGAGTGCGCCGAGCGCGAGCCAGATGCCGAGCACCGCATGGACGCTTTTCCACAGCGGCCGTCCTTGGAGCGCGAAGCGCGGCACCAGCGCGCCGCGTACGCTGGCTTTGCCGCGCGGCCACCACAGCGCGATGCCGGTGCCGAGCATCACGAGGGTCCAGCAGGCGGCCAGCTCCATCAGCAATTCGCCGGGTTTGCCGAGCAGCAGCTTGCGATGCAGCATCCGCACCACCTGCATGAAGCGACGCTCGACGCTCAGCGTGCCCAGCGCGTCGCCGGTGTACGGATTCAGATAGACGCTTTGCTGCGTGCCGTCCGCGAGACGAAACACGAATTCCACGCTGCGGCGCGGATCGTTGCCGATCGCCGCGGTGGTCGCGGTCGCGTCGGCCGGCATCGCCGCGCGCGCCTTTGCGAGCAGCGCGTTGTGCGAAAGCATGCGCACCGCCTGCGGCGCGACGACCAGCTTCTGCGGGTATAGCAGCGGTTCGAGTTGCGGCTGGAAGCAGTACAGCGTGCCGGTGATCGCCAGTACGAGCAGAAACGGCATCACGAAAAGGCCCGCGTAAAAGTGCCAGCGCCACAGTGTTCGATAGCCGGGATGGACCGCGCTGGTAGCGGTGTGGGCTGTCGTCGTGTGGTCGGCGCGCGAGCGTTCGGTGGTTGGAGTCGTGGACATGAGATTCTCGTCGGACGGAAAAGCGCGCATCGTTCGATGCACGCGGATCGATTTACAGCGCGACTGCTACGTGGCTAGATTCGCGGCTAGATGCGCAGCTTCGCTTCCAGATAGAACGTGCGGCCCGGATACGGGTGATAGACGAAGTAACGCGCATCGAACAGGTTGTCGACGCCGATACCGATCTCGCTGAGCTTGGTCGGCTTGAACGTGAACTTCGCATCGGCCACCGTATAGCTGCTGGTGCCGCCGAATACGTTCGGATTCGTGTCGGTATTGGTGAGCGTGTTGTACTGGCGGCCCGAATAACGCGCCGCGAGCGTCAGCGCCGCGCGTGCGTCGAAGTGATAGGTCGCGGCGACATTCACGCGCCACAGCGGAATCCGGTAGAAGTACTTGCCGACCGAGGCCGGGTTTTGCGCGTTCTCGAGAATCTTCGACTGCGTGTACGCGACGTTGGCGATCAGATCGAGACCGCGCACGAACACGTCTTCGCCGGAATAGCTGGTTTCGACGCCGCGCGAACGAACCTTGCCGATGTTCTGGAAGTTCGTCACGTTCGGGATCACTGTTGTGTCGGTCTGACTGAAAATCGTGTTCTTCACGTCGTCCTGAAACAGCGAGAAGCGAAATACGCCATTCCAGTGCGCCCATTCGGCGGTCAGTTCTTTCGACAGCGCGTTTTCGGGTTGCAGATTCGGATTGTTGTTGACGATCGCAAAGCCGTTGATTTGCCCCTGGAACAACTCGCTGACCGTCGGAAAACGGTAAGCACGCCCAATCGATGCGCGCAAGGTCAGATCGTCGCTGACGTCGAACGACAGCGATGCTTTCGGCGAAAAGTGCTGCTGGCTCACATCGCTGTACCGCAGCGTCGTGCCGGGCAGCGACTGCGCGCCGTCGTACGCCTGCCAGTCCTCATAGCGCACGCCGTAGACGAGCTTCCAGCGCGGCAGGAAGCGCCATGCGTCCTGCGCGTAGAGCGCCTGGGTCTGGGTCTTGCCGGCGAAGCCGTTGGCAAACGCGTTGGCGGCGCCGTCGCGCCAGTTCAGCGTGGTGTAGCTGCGGTTGTCGACGAAATAGTTGTCGTAGTGATAGCCGAAGCTCAGCGCGTGATTCGCGAGGCCGGCCTCGTGGTTCGCCGGCGTATACGTGCTGCGCAGATCGAGCGTTTTCCAGCCGGTGCCGTCGCCGAACAGCACGGTGCCGGGACCGTTGTTCGGGCCACCCGCATTCGCGGTGCGCGCGACACTGTTGCTGACGTCGTAATACGACGCGATCGCTTCCGCGTTCCAACCGGTCGCGTTACGCGTTTTCAGCGCCAGCCCGTACAGCCAGTTCTCGCTGTAGCCGCGGCTCGGCGCCATTGCGGCCGCCGGAATCGTGTAGTGATAGCCGTTGATCGACACGTTGCCGCTATAAACCGGATTGCCGTCGGCATCGCGCAGGAACGTCGAGGTTGCGCTGTCGTAGGTCTGATGCCAGTAGCCGAGCGTGAACGCGCCTTGCAGCGTCGGCGTGAAGTCGTACTGCATCTTCAGCTTGAACTGGTCCTGCACCGTATGTTCGATGCCTTCCCCGTTCACGCCGAGCACGGCGGTCGGCGTATTGGTCTGGTTGTTATAGAAGTACGCGCCGCTGACCGGCGTGTCGCCGGCCTTCGCCGGCATAGTCGATTTCGCGAGGGTTGCGAATTGCAGGGGCTGACTGGTGCTATCCAGATGATTGACGCCGAGCCGCCAGGAGAACTTGCCGACTTTGTCGCCGATCGACGCGCTCGCCGACGCGCCGTTGAAATTGCGGTTCACGCCGAACAGGCTGAAGTGCTGCGTGAATCCCTTGACGTCGGCGTTCGCTTCGAACTGCTGCGGCATGCGTGTGCTGATCAGTACCGTCGCGCCGAGCGAATTGCCCGGATAAAGCGCGGAAAACGGTCCGTAGATCACGTCGACCTGCTGGATTTCCTCGGGCGACACCATCGACCAGCGCGGCGGAAACGCATAGCTATTGCCGAGCAGGTTGCTCAGCAGCATGCCGTCCGCGTACACGAGGCCGCGCGCGCTTTGCGTATTACTGGTGCCGCGTACCGCGATGATCGAATTCAGATCGCCGATAAAGCGCTTGCGTACCGCGAGATTCGGCATGTACTTCAGCACGTCTTCGGTATTGACGACGTTCCAGCGCGAGAACTGTTCGCGCGTGACGGTTTCGACGGAGGCCGGCAGATTCGGATCGAGCGCGCGTGGCGCGGCGGTGGTGGAGGCACTCGCGTTGACGCTGACGGCTGGCAGCGTGGTGTCGGTTTGTGCGTCGTGGGCGTGCGCGTGGGTGGCGGCGAGCATCGGCACGAGGGCCGGCAGAAGCGCCGACACCGGCGCGCTCCAGCGGGACGGGCGCCCTAGCTTCAGCGCGTGAGAAGTGGAACAGGTGGAACGGCCGGCGTCGCGGTGGGCGTGCAGCGGGAGCCTTCGCGGGGCGAAGTTGAACATGGGTGTTTCCTTGATGCATTGAACAGACGATCGCGGGCCTCGTCGGCGGTAGCGACGAAAACGCGATCAGGACTGGCAGAGCTCAGGAAACGACAGGTGGGGCGCGTGGGCGTCCCGACGGGAACGCGCCGAGCGGCGTGAAGCGGGTGGACAGCGTGGGCGGCACGGTGCCGGTCAGCAGCAGCGCGGCTGGCGGCGAGGTGGCGGCGAGCGTCGGCATTGCGACGTGATGCTGGAGCAGATTGCAGTAGCCGCAAGCGCCGAATGCATCGTCGTGGCTCAGATGCACGGGCGCGGGGTTCGCGTGACTGGCGACGCTCGTGATGGTCGCGCTGTTCGCATCGAACGCGCCGGCCGGATGATGCGTCGAGCAGAGCGGCGCAAGCGGCTCCTGCGCGCGAGTTGCTTCGAGCAACTGACTGACGAGCGGCGCGCACACGACCAGCCACATGGCGACGAGGCCAAGCCAGGCAGTCAGGCGGTTGCGGGAGCGTGCGGTCATGATGGTCGAAAGAGAGACGGGGGCGATTCTAGCATCGCCGCGCGCCGGCGTCTGCGTGGCCGGCACTACGCGTTTGCCGCAAAATAGTTAAGCCAACTGATTAACGGCGACCGCTAGCCCGCACCGATGCTGACCGTGCGCGTCACATCGACGACGGACAGCCGGATCGCATCGATCAACGCGCGCGCGGCCGGCGACGGCGTGCCGGCCGCGCGCATCGTCAGGCCGATGTCACGCCGGGTGTTGTGCAGCGGCACGTTGAGCACCGCCAGTTGGCCGGAGCGGATCTCGTGGTGCAGCTGCTGCGCGGACAGCGCGGCGGCCATATCGGTGCCGAGCAGCAGCCCGCGAATCACCGCGAGGTCGGCGGTTTCGACCGTCGGCAGCGGCGGCTTGACCTTCAGCCGCTTGAATTGCGCTTCGAACAGCGCGCGCGCCGGTGCATGGCTGCGCGGCAAAATCCATTGCGAGTCGCGCAGTCCCATGATGGTCAGATTGGCAATCCGCGTGAGCGGATGATCGCGACGCACCAGCACCACCATGTCTTCCGACATCAGCCGCTCGTTTTTCAGTCCGCTCGTCGCATCGTTATCGCGCAGCGCGCCGAGAATGAAGTCGATGTCGCCCGCGCGCAAACCGGCGACCAGCGTTTCATACGAGCTTTCATCGGTGACCACGCGCACGCCGGGATGCTCGGAGGTCATCCGCGCAATCGCTTTCGGCAGGATCAGCGTGCGGCCGAGCGGCAATGCGCCGACCGTCACCGAGCCCTGAATCTTGCCGTGCAGCGCGGCGATATCGTCGGGCACGTGACGCAGTTCGTTCAGCGCGCGGCGCACGTGCAGCAGAAAGGTTTCGCCCTCGGCGGTCAGCAGAATGCCGCGCGGGCTGCGATGAAACAGGCTCAAACCCGAGCCGCTTTCGAGCACGCGAATCGCGGTGCTGACCGCCGGCTGGCTGATGCCGAAGGTTCTCGCCGCGCTCGGCATATGCCGGTGGCGCGCGAGCGCGGCGAACAGTTGCAGGCGTCGCGTGTTCAGCAGATAAGCGGGCAACGTGCCTTCCGCAACGGGACGGCGCCGCGTCTGCCGGGCCGCGCACCACTGCGCGAGTTCTTCGAGTTCCACGAAGATGCGCTCGCAGCGCTGCAGCACCGCGCGGCCGACGGGCGTCGGCAGCATCCCCGTCGGAGCGCGATCGAACAGCGGCTCGCCGAGCGCGAGCTCGAGTTCCTGGACCGAACGGGTGACCGCCGACTGCGCGCGAAACAGCGCGGCGGCCGCGCGCGTCGCGCTGCCCATGTCGGCGACGAGCCGGAACGCGCGCAGATGCGCCAGATTGAGCAGGTCTTTGCTGGTGATCGACAGCGGCGCCCTGGCGGGCTCCTGACCGCTGTCGGTCGAAATGATCTCGTCGGTCATGTGGCGTCCGCGAGCAGATGCAACGACGGCAGCGACAGCTGCTGGCGATACGAGTCACGCAGCAGCGTGCGCGACACGCCGAGCCATTGCGCGAGTTGCGCTTCGACGAGCCGCTGACTGGGCGACAGTTTGCCCGCGAGAATTGTTTCGCGTAAGGACTGGACAATCGCCGGCTGGGTCGTCTCGTTCATTGTGGTATCGCTCTTCGGAAGCACCGAAGTATAGCCACCCGCGCAATGCTGCACCAAGACTAAAAAACCGCGTTGCGAGTTGTTTTCCGGGCCATCTGTTTTATTTATCGAAGTGCGTTGCTGGCGCGTTCAGCAACGGGCCAGCTGGCCGCGCCTGGGATACCGCTCAGGCTATGCGCAGCGGGCTCGCGGCTCTGGCGCCGGTGCCGTGAAACGCCCGTTGGTGGGGTTTTCACTGGTTAATCGGGCTTTCTGTGAGGTTTACCCGGGCTTCCGGTATCGAGGCACAATTCCTATCTTTGTATCCAACACGGTTGCGCCGGCTAGCGCCGCAAAGCCGCCGGCCTATCTGATTGGCAAGCAGCACGAAGTGAACGACGAGAGCGAAATATGGCAAGGATCATTGGCGGTATCGGCACCTCCCACGTACCCACGATCGGGTTGGCGTTCGACAAGGGCAAGCAGAACGAGCCGGCGTGGGCGCCGCTGTTCAAGGGCTATGAGCCGGTCGCGAAATGGCTCGACGAGCGCAAGCCCGACGTGATGGTGATGTTCTACAACGACCACGCGAACAGCTTCTTCTTCGACTGCTATCCGACCTTCGCGCTCGGCGTGTCGGCCAATCACGAATTCGCCGACGAAGGCGCGGGCAAGCGTCCGCTGCCGGACATCGCCGGCCATCCGGATCTGGCGATTCACATCGTCGAGCAACTGGTCGCCGACGAATTCGACCTGACCGTGTTCCAGGATCGTCCGCTCGATCACGGCTGCAATTCGCCATTGTCGCTGATGCTGCCGCATGAAGGCGGCTGGCCGATGTCGCTGGTGCCGCTCGAAGTGAACGTGCTGCAATATCCGCTGCCTACCGCGAACCGTTGCTACCGGCTCGGCCAGGCGCTGCGTCGCGCGATCGAATCGTTCGAGCAGGACCTGAAGGTCGTGGTGGTCGGCACAGGTGGCTTGTCGCACCAGGTGCACGGCGAGCGCAGCGGCTTTAACAACACCGAATGGGACATGGAGTTCCTCGACCTGATCGTCAACGATCCGGAACGTCTGGCCGCGATGAAGCACGTGGACTTCGTGCGCCTGGGCGGCGCGGAGAGCGTTGAAACGATCATGTGGCTGGCAATGCGCGGCGCGCTCGGCGGCAAGGTTCGCGAACTGCACCGCAACTACTATCTCGCGACCAGCACCGCGATGGCCGTGACGCTTTACGAAGAAGAGGTCGCTCGATGAATCCGCAACTGGTTGGCATCGAAGAACTGACGGGTACTTACCCGTTCGATATTCGCCAGAGCATGAAGGCGATGCGTATGAACCGCTTTTTCTGGCAGATGCGCGAGGCGTCGGCGCGCGCGCTGTGGCTCGAAAACCGCAGCGCCGCGTATGACGCGGCCGGCCTGACGGCCGAGGAACGTACGCTGATCGACAACACCGACTGGATCGGCATGATCCGTTATGGCGTGTGTTTCTTCGTGCTCGAGAAGTTCGCGCGGGTCGTGAAGATCACCAATCTCGCGGTGTATGCGAGCATGCGCGGCGAAACGCTCGAAGCGTTTCTGAAGACGCGCAAGGTGCCGGACGCTGTTTGAGCACGGCAAGCCTTAATGCCCGCCGGTCGATCCGGTAAGCGCTATTTCAGAGGTTCTTTCGCAACACCAGGCAAAAGCCGGGCTCGATCTAGCCCGGCTTTTTTTCGTCTGGAGAACGGCAATTGCGGCGGCGATTCGACAAGCGCGGCGCAACGCCATACAGTCTGCAACGTGATTGCCCGGCAACGCGCCATCCCGGCGCGGCGGGTCACCTGCAGGAGAACGCACCATGGCATTAGAAAAAGTGGCACTCGTCACCGCGGCGGGCAAGGGTATGGGCGCGGCGATCGCGCGGCAACTCGCGGCCGACGGTTACCGCGTCGCGCTGATGTCGCCGTCCGGCGGGGCGGTGCAACTCGCCGCGGAGCTTGGCGGTTTCGGCTTCACCGGTTCGGTCACCGAGCCGGCCGATATCGACCGGTTCGTGCAGGATACGTTGCACAAGTTCGGTCGTATCGACGCGGTCGTGAACAACACCGGCCATCCGCCGAAGGGCGATCTTCTCGCGCTCGATGACGAGCAGTGGCACCTCGGGCTCGACCTGATCGTGCTGAACGTCGCGCGCGTGTTGCGCCGCGTGACGCCAGCGTTTCTCGCGCAGGGCGGCGGCGCGGTCGTGAATATTTCGAGCTTCGCGGCCGATGCGCCCGAGCAGGCGATGCCGGTGTCGTCGGCACTGCGCGCGGCGTTGAGCTCGTTTACACGGCTGTATGCGGACCGCTACGCGAAGGACAACATCCGGATCAATTCGGTGCTGCCGGGCTTTATCGATAGCTGGCCGGAAACGCCGGAGATCGTTGCGCGTATTCCGGTCGGGCGTTTCGGCAGGACGGAGGAGATTGCCAGGACGGTCGCGTTTCTGCTGTCGGATGGGGCCGCCTATATCACCGGGCAGAACATTCGGGTCGACGGTGGGATCGTGCGGGCGCTGTGAGCGCGGGTGGCCACCTTGTGATCGCTGCGATTGGGGATGCGCCGATCACTGACTGGACTCCTCGATGCCGCTTTGCGCATGGACGCACGCATTCACGCCCGCATTCACGACTAGCGTCGCGGCATCCGCAAGCGGCTTTTCCTGCATCCGCATCGCGCGTTCCCGGACCACCGCGGGCGCAGCGCGAACCGGCGGGAACCGGTGCGGTTCAGCCGCCGGCGACACCCGCCGGTTCGCCGCCGGCAATCATCAACAAGCGCGAAGGCAGCGCGGCGGGATTGCCAGGTTTGAACCAGCTCATCTCCGGGATCCGCGAATCGGTCAGGTAGATCGAACCGTCCGGTCCTTCCGCGAAAGTGTCCGGCCAGCGCAAGCCGGGCTCGTGCAGCAGCGTGACCAGCGACTCGCCGTCCCACACCTTCACCGCGTGTTCTTCGACCGCGCTGATCAGCAGACGGCCGGCACGGTCGAAATGCAGGCCGTCGGCGGGGCCGTGCTCGAGTACCTTGTCGACTCGCCGGCCCACTTCGTCGCATGACAGCGCGGGATCGCGCAGCGCATCGGTCGGCACCCGATACAGCGTTTTGCCTTTTACCGCCTGCCAGAACAGATATTGGCCGTCGCGGGTCAGCGCGATGCCGTCCGCCGAGAATTCCACCCCGCGTCCATCGGGACGCCGTAACGGCGCGCCGTTCGCGTGGACGGTGACGCTGGCGTCCATCTGGGTCGACGGATGGCCGTCGAGCACCCGGCGCATCTGGCCGCTGCCGAGATCGATTACGACGAGCGCGCCCTGGGTGCCGGAATCCGTGATGTACGCGGTAGTTCCGTCGGGGCTGATGCGCACGTCGTTCAGATAGCTGCCCTGACGCGCGATGTCGGGCGCAAACGCGATGCACTGAGCGACGCTGTCCGTCGCCAGATCGATGCGCACGAGTTTCGGCGCGCCGGGCACGACGAACGCCTGGGCTGGAGCGCCGGGGTCCAGCACCCACAGGTTGTTTTGCGAGTCGCAGAACATCGCCTGCACGCAGACCCAGCGATCGTGCGGACTCAACTGATCGCGTTTGGCGTTGCGCCAGCTATTCCAGCGATCGTCCGGGTACGGGCGCACGTCGCCTTCCGCCGTCAGCACGCCGACCGAAATCGGGGCGTCTTCGGTCCAGCGCGGGAAGTTGACGAAGATCCGGCCGTCGTGGGCGACGGCCACGCCGGTCACCTGGTGGGCAAACGACGCGATCTCGCGCAGATGCAGCGACGAGTCGTGCTCGCCGCTGGCCGCTGTCGATGCCGGCGCCGCGGTAAGCGGCACCCGCTCCGCGGCGGATGACGGGGTGGTGCTTTTCATGGCTGTCTCCGTTCAGGGTTAGACAGAGGTAATGAGCAATACGGATGCCGTGGGTAATGGCGCTTCGAAGTTCTCAAACTTTGCCGCCATTCATGCTAATCGTCGTGCTTTCGCATGAGCAGAGAATGGGCGGTTATGCAATAGGGAAACCCGAGTTGCCGGTCGGTGCGAGGCGACCCCGGCGCTTGCAAACGCCGCTTGTGCAGCGTGTCCTCCTACGCAACACGAATCAGTCTTCGGCCGGCTGCGGACCGGCTGGGCCGATCGCGCAAGACCGGCAAATCTGTCTCTCAGGGTTTGTCCCGGCGCGGGTTAGGCACGGCACTGTCAGCCGTGCGCTACACCGCTCTTTTAAAAAGAAAAAATAATGCTCGCGTCTGAGGAATGTGCTAGAAATAACCATTGCACGCGCACGAGAATTAGCCGCACGGGGCAAGTAAATTTTTCGGCTTTCACAACTCTCAATTCGGCCGCGAGGTGGATCATGAGAACAAGAACGTTCTTGGGGATCGGGGTGGCGACAGTCGCCTCGGCGCTGACGCTCCACGCGTATCCGGCATGGGCCGACGGACCCGAAGCCGCGTATGCGTCCGAAGACGAGGTGCCGGCCGGCTCGCTCGGTGCAAACGAATATCAGGTCAACGCCGACGGCATGAAGGAAGATCCGAAAGCGAAGATGTCGGATGTGGCGCGCGCGTATCGCAATGGCTATCTGAATCGCGGCAAGCAGGATCAGGCCGATTATCAGGCGATGATCGACTCGCGTAACCACGGTCAGCGGCAACCCGCGAAGACCGACGTCGCGCGGGTCGACGTGCCGCCGCTGCCGGCCGGCGTGCCGGAAGACGACAATTCGAAATACACGAGTATTCCGCCGCAGCCGCGCCAGTACGCGCAGCGCCAGGTACCGCAGCAGCCCGTGCAACAACCGCCGCAACAGCGCTATCAGCAGGCTTACCAGCAGCCGCAATACGCGCAGCCGGCCATGCCGATGCAATATCAGCAGGCGCCGGCTTACGCGCAGATGCAGCCGCAAATGCAGCCGCAGATGCAACCGCAGATGCAACCGATCTACGCGGACAATCAGCCGATGTACGTGCGGCAGGACTATGCGCCGCCGCCGGTGCAATACGTGCCGGTCTACCCGCAGGCGCAATACGATGAAATGCCGGTCGTCGAAACGATAATGCAGCCGGTTGCGCCGGTCGCGTATCAGGTTTACCGGCCGCCGGTTTATTGGGCGCAGCCGCAGATGTATGCATACCGGGCGCCCGTCGTCGGTTATCGCGTGTGGCGTTGAACTGCCGGGCGGTTGTCGCGCGTTAAATAGCGGCCGCCGTAATGAAGACCCGGCAATTTAATAATCGATAAAAGTACTCGGCCCGGTACGACTGTACCGGGCCGAGTACTTTGTGCGAGCCGTTCGCGGTTGTGACGGATGGCAGCGCATCAGTGCGCTTTTTTAATGTCCGCTGCCGCCGCGGGTGCGCACGTTCAAGCGGTTTTGCACGCGTCTGACTCCGCGCACCGAACGGGCGGCATTGGTCGCGCGTTGTACCTGCGAGCGGTGCGGTACCCAGCCGGTCAAGGTCACGACGGCCTGGTGCGACTGTACGTGAATGCCGCTTGCGGGCAGGTTCGGCGTGCGGTTCAGCGCGCGGCGCACTTCGCGCACGAGTTCCGCATCGGAGCGGTTTCGAAATGAAGATGTCGCGACCGATGGATTCGCCGCGATCGTCTCGACCGGCGGGGCGCCACTGGGTTGCGCATTCGCATAGCCTGCCGCGCCCATTGCGATGGCGGCTGCGGCAATCGCAGCGATGATTCTCGCGCCGTATATTCTCACCTGACCTCCTGTAGCGATTGTTGGACGCTGCGAGCGGGCGCTGCCGTCAGCGCGTCATCCCGCGCATGCGCTCGACGTGATCGTCGAGCCGAGCGGCCGAATCGGCGAGGAACTTGGCGCGCGCATCGAGATGGAACACCGCGAGGGTCACCACCAGAATCACGATCGCGGCCGGAATCACCGCCGCCGCCAGCCGCTCGGGCCGGATGCCGCCGGCCGCGCCGCAAATCGAGTCGGCCGGGAAGTTCGCCGCAGCCATGCCAGTGTAGTGCATGCCGCTGATCGCAACACCCATGATCAGTGCGGTGGCGATGCGTTTGTACGTCACGTACTGGCGCTCCGCGGTTCGCATGCGCAGCGTGTAGGCGCTCCACAGCGCGGCGGTCGACGCGGCAATCGCGATCACGATCGACGCGGCCAGAAGCCCCGGGTCGTAGTGAATCGCGGGCGTCATCAACATCGCGGCCATGCCGACGTAATGCATGCTGGCGATGCCGATCCCCATCAGCACGCCGCCGGCGAACAGCCGAAGGACGCCGAGGCGTTTGCGCGTGACGATCTGCAATGCGAACCACGATACCCAGACTGCAATGAACAGCGAGTAGAGCGTGATGCGCAGATCGTAGCCGACTGGAATGTTCAGCGAGAACGACAGCATGCCGATGAAGTGCATCGACCAGATACCGACGCCCATCGCCAAGGCGCCGCCGGCGAGCCAGAGCTGGCGCGTTCGCGCATAAGCGAGCAGGGAGATCCGGTCGGCGAGATCGAGTGCGGTGTAGGAGGCGAGAGTCGCAATCAGCACGGAGACCGCGACCAACCACAGGTTATAGGTACTTTGCATAGTCGATGGCTTGGAGCGCCTGTTTAGTGATTATTTTCGGCCGCACGGATTTCCGCTGCCAACTACGCGTATCGGAAGTCCGGTCTCGCATACCGCATTGGCCTGTGCGGCGGGTGTTCACTATGTGCTTTTTCTTGCGCCGGACCTTGAACGGCTGGTACGGATCTGCTGCGACGGACTGGCTGCACGACGCACTCGCCGAAAGTCCACTCCCCGGGGCGTTTCGGACGCCGTGTCGTACCGCTTCGTCACCGCAAGCGGGTTCGCAAAAAAGTACTGTCGAGTGTAATACAGCCCGGTCGAATGTTAATTGACGAATTCAGGCATTAAAAAGGCTTTTTTTAGAGTGATGCCGGATGCATTCGAAAAACATGCGGGAAAATGTTAGTGGTTGCTTAAAAGGGCTTACTCGGCAGGTGCGGGAATGCTTTTGCGGATTTACTCGATTAAACGACCGCGAGTAGATCAAATGCTTACGTTTGGTTTTATTCGTGCAATCGAAGATTGCTTGAGGAAATAAAGGCGCTAGTTTTCTTCGCTCAAAAGCTTATCCGCGGTTACGACGGTGCAGTACTCGCCGTGGAGGTTGGCTAGCGACATGGCTTGCCGATGGTCCGGAGACTCTACCCCATGGGCCGTCGTAGCTGTGATCGAAGAATTGCGGCCAGTACGGGCAGACCCACGATAGCCATCCGAAGAGCCTGTATGATGGCGGGCTCGCATCCGGACCGGCCCCGCGTCAAAGCCGCGTCGCCCGGACACCAACGATCCATTCACGATGACCCAGAGGAAGACCGCCATGACGGCAGCAACGCAATTCGACCAGGTTTCCGTTGTCAAACGAGCCAATGTGTACTTCGACGGCAAGTGCGTGTCGCACACCGTGCTGTTCGCCGACGGCACGCGCAAGACGCTCGGCGTGATCCTGCCGGCCACGCTCAACTTCGGCACCGACGCGCCGGAACTGATGGAAGTGCAGGCAGGCAAATGCCGCATCCGCCTCGACGGCAGCGACGAATGGAAAACCTACGGCGCGGGCGAGTCGTTCTCGGTGCCGGGCAAGAGCCGCTTCGATATCGAAGTGGTCGAAACGCTGGATTACGTTTGCAGCTATCTGTAAGCGGCTGACATAGAGCACGTGCGGTGGTGTCGACGCCGCCGGCACGTGCCTGTTGGCAGGAACAAGTCAGCTGGCACACGTGCGCTTCGCGCAGCGCATCGGATTCTATTGGCCTCGATATCGCAGGCTTCACCGGTCTTTCGAAAACGCCGGATTTTCCGTAACGATAGTTAGCAGGAAATCCATTACCGCTCTGACCTGAGGCGAACGGCGCAGGTCACGATGAACCGCGATCCAGATATCCCGCGAAAACGGCGCGCTGTCGCAGTCGACACGCTGTAGCTTGACGTCGCTATCGCCGAGAAAACAGGGAAGACCCGCCACGCCGGCTCCCGCCAGCGCTGCCGCGAGATGTCCGTTGATATCGTTGATTTCGCAAGCGATAGATCTTCCTTTTACCGCGCTCATCAACCACTTTTGCTGCGGTATCTGCGCAAACCGGTAGTCGTAGGTGATGAATTCCCATGCAGACGGATTGTGCAGCTGGGGATAATCGCGGCTCGCATAGAAGTCGAACGGCATGCGGCCGAGTTTGCGTGCCACGCTCGTTGCTTCTGTGGGCCGAACCAGCCTCAGCACGATATCGGCTTCGCGCCGGCTGAGGGACACCTGGCGTGCCTCTCCAGAAACGGACAACTGTATGCCGGGATGAGCGCGGCGGAATTCGGCCAGATGCTTTCCCAGAAAAGTGGCGACCATCACCGGCGGCGCACTTAGCGCGACCTTGCCGCTCAATGGAGAACGGCTAGCGTCAAGAAAGCGCTCGACCGCGTAGGCATTTTCTTCCATTCCCTGGGCCAGTTCGAACACGCGCTGGCCTACGGGCGTGAGTTTGCAGGCTCGCGGAAGGCGTTCGATCAGCCGGGCGTTGATCTCCTCCTCGAACGCGCTCAAACGCCGGCTTACCGTCGCGTGATCGACGCTCAAGCTGCGCGCCGCTCCTGAGAGCGTGCCGATCCGGGCTACAGCCAGAAAATGGCGGGCATTTTCCCAATCGAACATCTGTGCGTTTTCTCAAGGTTGGGTTGCGGTTATACGGAATATTCGCACAAAGACGATACGCCTAACATCGGCAGTTACTTCAATCGTTAGGGCGATTCCGATGAGTACTTCCATGAGCCGCGAGCAACGCGGCACATTGACCGCGGCCGGATTGGGATTCGTTGTCGTTCTGCTTGACGTCAGCGCGGTCAACGTCGCGCTGGGCGCATTGCGATATCGCTTTGCCACCGATATCTCGGGCCTTCAATGGGTGGTCAACGCCTACACGCTGGCCTTCGCATCGCTACTGCTTACGACCGGGACGTTGGGCGACCGCCTTGGAGCGAAGCGCATTTTCGCTATCGGATTCGTCGTCTTCACGTTGGCATCGATTGCGTGCGGATTGGCTAACACCTTGTCGTGGCTGGTGGCCGCACGCGTTATCCAGGGCATCGGCGCGGCACTGCTGGTGCCGAACTCGCTAGCAATGTTGCGCCAGGCGTTTCCGGATACGGAACAGCGAAATCGCGCGGTGGGCTGGTGGGGCGCATTAGGGGCCATTGCGCTTGCGGCGGGTCCGGTGCTGGGCGGCTTGCTCGTCACCCAGGTCGGCTGGCGGAGCATTTTTCTGATCAATCTTCCGATCGGTGTTGCGGGCGTGGTGCTCGCTATCCGCTATGCGGCAGCGGCGGTCACGACGCCGGGCCGAGGTATTGATTTTCCCGGACAACTGACGGCTGTTTTCGTGTTGATCGGCGTGACCGTATCTCTTACCGAAGCGGCCCAGCTTGGCTGGCATCATCCACTGGTATATGGCGGGCTGCTTGTCTCAACGGCTTTCACGATGCTGTTCCTATGGCTGGAGTCGTCTAGCGCCGAGCCGATGTTGCCGTTGCAGCTGTTCCGGACGGCGACCTTTTCGACCGCGACCGTGGCTGGCGTCATCGTCAACTTTGCCTATTACGGTTTGATCTTTGTTTTTAGTCTTTTCTTCCAGCAGGAGCAGCTGTTGTCCGCCCAGCAAACCGGGTTTGCATTCCTGCCGATGACGGTTGTTTTAATGGGCGTCAATATTCTTGCTAGCCGGTTGCTCGGACGACTGGGTGCGAAGCGGCTCATGATCGCCGGCATGTTGATCGCGGCGTCCGGTTATCTGCTGTTATTGCCGGTCAGTATCAGCGGCTCTTACTGGACGCTGGTTGTCCCGATGGTGATCGCCGCAAGCGGCATTGCCGTAATAGTGCCCACCATGACGAACGTGACGCTCTCGTCGGTGGCCGGCTCACGCTCGGGGATCGCGGCGGGAATCCTTAATTGCGCGAGACAGATCGGCGGACTGCTAGGGGTGGCCGTATTCGGATATCTGGTGCGCGATAGCCGTCCTGACGCATTTTTGCGTGGGATGCATTTATCACTGACGATCGCGGCGACGACTCTATTGTGTGGCGCAGTAATGTGTTTGTATGGAATTGCGGTGCACAGGCAAGTATCCAGCGAGGCGAGCTGCAAGGCGCTGGGTTCCGGCAGTTGAGTACTTTTTTGGCCGACGTGTGTCGGCATGTCGAGCGCCAATCCTGTTCTGACCCGGCCGCCGCTCACAGACTTTGCAGCAACAACACACACGCGTTGGCGAGCGCATGCGTGAGCCAGGTACTGACCACCGGTCGCCCATTGCGCTTTCGCAGCAACGGGCAACCGCCAATAAACCCAACGCCGCTTACTCCGCGCCTTCAGCGACGATCTGTTCGATCGCCTGCACGAATTGCTCGACCGGCTGTCCGCCCGTCACCAGAAAGCGCCGGTTGAAAATGATCGACGGCACCGACTGCAAACCCATTTCCTGATTGTTCTTTTCGGCTTCGCGTACCTCGTCGGCATACAGGTCGCTCGTTAGCACCTCGCGCGCTTCGACGCCGTCGAGACCGACCGACTGCGCCGCCTCGACCAGCACGTCGTGGCTGCTCGGGTCCTTGCCGTCCGAGTGATACGCGCGCAGCAGCGCGAGCTTCAGCGGCAACTGCGGACCCTTGAGGCCGGCCCAATGCAGAAGACGGTGCGCATCGAAGGTGTTGTAAGTGCGTGTGCGCGGGCCGAAATCGAAGCCGACGCTCGCGCCGCGTTCGCGGATCATCGCCTGGGTTTCGGCGATCTGCTCGGGTGTGCGGCCGTATTTCTTGCCCAGATATTCGACGATGTCCTCGCCCTCGGGTCCCATCTGCGGATTCAGTTCGAACGGATGCACGGCGATCTGCGCATCGACGCTGTCCCGCAGCCGCTCGAGCGCGAGCTGTAGCGACGAGAGGCCGATCGCGCACCACGGGCACGCGATGTCCGAGACGAAATCGATGGTGAGCTGCTGTTTCATGGCGGTTCCTGACTGAATTGAAATGCGTTGCGCCCGGCTGATCCGGGCGCGACGAATAGCGGTAGCGTAACGTGAATCGCGGCCCCGTGCAGACCGCGCGAATTGGAGCGCAAGACCCGGAGTGTTTCCGCGCCGCCGTGCTCGTACACTAAAGTCTGTTTACAAATGGAAAGCACGGGCGACGGACCCGGCCGCCCCTCGAACCGACGATGACCTCACACCACCCAGCAACCACCGCGCTCCCCGCCGCACCGCAAACCGACCAACGCACCGGCCAACCGATCGAGCGACGCGTCAACGCGCTCGACTGGCGTCGAATCGAGCACGACCTCGACCAATACGGCTGCTCGGCCGTGCCGCAACTGCTGACGCCGAGCGAATGCGACGCGCTGAGCGCCCTCTATTCACGCGACGACCTGTACCGCAGCCGCATCGTGATGGCGCGTCATGGCTTCGGCCGCGGCGAATACAAGTACTTCGCGTACCCGCTGCCGCCGCTGATCGGCGCATTGCGCGGCGCGTTCTATCCACATCTCGTGCCGGTCGCGAACCGCTGGAACCGCGCGATGGCGATCGACGTGCGTTATCCGCCGGACCACGAAGAGTTCATCCGCCGCTGCCACGACGCGGGCCAATTGCGGCCCACACCGCTGATGCTGCAATACGGCGAGGGCGACTATAACTGCCTGCATCAGGACCTGTACGGCGAACACGTGTTTCCGCTGCAGGTCGCGATCCTGCTGTCGGAGCCGGGCCGCGACTTCACCGGCGGCGAGTTCGTGATGACCGAGCAGCGTCCGCGCATGCAGTCGCGCGCCGAAGTCGTGCCGCTCGCGAAGGGCGACGCGGTCGTCTTCACCGTCAACAGCCGGCCGGTGCAGGGCACGCGCGGCCCGTATCGCGTGAATCTGCGCCACGGGGTGAGCCGCTTGCGTTCCGGTCACCGGCACACGGTCGGCATCATCTTCCACGACGCGCAGTAGCGCCAGTGGCGATGGCGCAACGCCGCGCGCCGTGAGACGATTCATTCCATCATTCCAGCGACTTTCGCCGCGCGCGCTTCCCCTCCGATGGAAAACCTGCTCAAGAAACTCGATCTCACATCGCTACGTCTGTTCGTCGCCGTTTGCCAGGAACGCAATATCGCGCGGGCGGCCGAGCGCGAGTTCATCGCGTCGTCGGCGGTGAGCCGGCGCATCGCGGAGATCGAGGCGCTAATCGGACTGCCGGTGATCCAGCGGCAGTCGCGCGGCATTACCGTGACGCCGGTCGGCGAAACCGTGCTGCGTTACGCGCTCGCGATCCTCGGCAACATCGAGCAGATGAGTGCGGAGTTGTCGCGCTTTTCGTCGGGTGTCAAAGGGCGCGTGCGGGTGGTCGCGAATCTGTCGTCGATCGTGCAGTTTCTGCCGGAGGACGTGGCCGCATTCGGCCGCGCATATCCAGATGTATCGATCGAACTCGAAGAAGAAAACAGCTCGGACGTATTGCGGCTCGTCGCCGAACACGGCGCGGACTTCGGCATCTGCAATCCGGTCGCGGGCAGCGAGGCATTCGAGCAGATCCCGTACCGCCAGGACCGGCTCGCGGTGCTGGTGCCGGGCGCTCACCGGCTCGCCAACGCGACCCGGGCCGGCTTCGACGAACTGCTCAACGACAGCTTCGTGGGCCTGCGCAGCGAAAGCGCGCTGACGCGTCTGCTCACGCAGCAGGCGGCGGCAGCGGGGCGGCAACTCGACGTGCGCATTCGCGTGAGCAGTCTCGACGCGCTGTGCCGGATGGTGCATGCGGGACTCGGCATCGCGGTCGTGCCCGAGCAGATCGGACTGCTCTATGTGAATACGCTCGACGTGCGGCTGCTATCGCTCACCGATGCGTGGGCCGAGCGGCATTTGATCATGATCTTCAACGCACGCGAGCAGTTGAGCGCGAGCGCTGCCGCGCTGGTCGCGTTTCTCGGCAATCTGCCTGGCAAGCAATCCTGAGCGGCATTTCCGCGTGGCGCTGTCATGCGGGCCGCACCGCTTGACCTCGCCCGACCTCGTCCAAGGCCTCGCGAAACGAGACGGCAGCGTTGCCGCACCGGCACTTCGGCATCGACGTTGCGCGCCGTATAGTGAGCGCAAGGAGAATGCATCGATGAGCGATACGATTCGTTTGGACGGCCGCGTGCTGTACCTTTCACAAGAACCGGCGGTGATCGAAGCGCAACTGGCCGGCCAGAATTTCACGCGCGAGAGCGCGGGGCCGTTGCGCGATAACGTGTCGACGGACGAGATCACGCCCGTGACCGTGATGCTGACCTACGACGAACGTCTCGGCCAGTATCCGTACGTCGGCTTCAAGGCCGGCGAGCGCATGCCGATCGGCCGCAATGCGGTGAAGGACGGCGGCTTTCGCGTGACGGTGGCGGGCAAGCGCTACGGCAAGGGCTCGTCGCGCGAATCGAGCCCGCTCGCGGAACTGTCGGCGGGCATCCGGCTGATCGTCGCGGAAAGTTTCGAGCGCATCTATCAGCAAAATTGCGACAACATCGGCATTCTGACCACGACCGATTTCGCGGTGCTCGATCGCCTGCTGGCCGGCGAAGATGTACCAATCGACGAATTCCTCAAGGGCCGCGACGCGCTCACCCAGCAGATCATCCGCAGCGGCGGTCTGCTCGCGTACAGCCGTTTCGCGGACTGGCCCGCGCCGGGCACGCAGCGCGCGGCGCAGGCGAATGCCGGAGCAAATCCTGGTGCGAATCCCAGTGCGAATTCCGGTGCGAAAACCGCGCCGAAGACGCTGGTCGAGAAGATCATCGACCGTCATCTGCATCCGGGCACCGCGAGCGCTGAGCGCGGCGACGGCGTGTTTATCGCCGCCGACTGGCGCTTCAGCCACGACTATTTCACCGGCATGTGCGCGCATCTGATGCACCGTGCGTTCGGCAAGCCCGCGCCGTTGCATGCGCCGGATCACATCATCGCGTTCCAGGATCATCTGGTGCTCGCGCCGCAGAGTATTCCGCACGTGCGCGACGGTCTGCTGCCGGGCGTCGCGAATCTGATGGAAGGACATACGTCGTTCTCGCGCGACTATCCGGTGCGCTCGCACGGCGCGCTCGATGGGCTGCCCGGTTCCGAGGGCATCTGTCACGCGCTGATGGCCGAGCAGTATGCGTTGCCGGGCCAGGTCGCGTGCGGGACCGATTCGCACACGCCGCATTCGGGCGCGCTCGGCTGCCTCGCGTTCGGCGCGGGCGCGACCGAGATCGCCAACAGCTGGGTCACCGGTTACGTGCGCTGCAAGGTGCCGGAGACGCTGCGTATCGAGATCGACGGCCGTCTGCGCGATGGCGTCACCGCGAAGGACGTGGTGCTGCATCTGCTGCAAATGGATGCGATCCGCTCGGGCGGCGCGATCGGCCTCGTGTTCGAATACGGCGGCGCGGCGGTGCGCGCGATGTCGATCGACGAGCGCGCGACGCTCACCAACATGGTCGCCGAACTCGGCGGCTTTACCGGCATCGTCGAGCCGGACGAGCGCACGGTCGCATTCCTGAAGGAGCGGCGCGGCATCGATTTCGCGCTTGAAAGCTGGATGAAAAGCGATGCGGGCGCGAGCTATCGCGACATCATTCGCATCGACGCGAACCAGATCGAACCGATGCTCGCGCGTCCGGGCGACCCCGGCAACGGCGTGCCGGCGCCGCGGCTCGACGAGGACGTCGCGATCGATATCGCGTACGGCGGCTCGTGCACCGCGGGCAAACGCGAGGACTTCGATTTCTACCACGAGGTGCTGCACTGGGGTGTCGAGCGCGGTATTCGAGTGCCGGAAGGTACGCGGCTGTATCTGCAATTCGGCACGATGGCGGTGCGCGAGTATTGCGAGCAGCAGGGCTATCTGCCGGTGTTCGAGCGCGCGGGCGTGACGCTCGTGATGCCGGGTTGCGGCTCGTGCGCGAACTGCGGACCGGGTCAGTCGGCCAACGACAACGATGTGACGATCAGCGCGATCAACCGCAATTTCCCGGGCCGTTCGGGGCCGGGCGACGTGTGGCTCGCGAGTCCGTTCACGGTCGCGGCGAGCGCGCTGGCCGGAAAAATCACCACCTTCGAACAATTGAAGCGCGCGCACGGCTAGAATGCTGGCCGGATTCCGGCCGGGCAGTTTCGTAGTGCGTGCGACGCGCGATGAGCCGCAAGGCCGGCAGAGAACCGGCCACGGCGAACCATGTTTTTTTGCATGGGACAGCGTTGCATGAGACCGGAGTTAGCGCGATTGCGTGGGACCGGAGTAGGTGCGAAAGCACCAACTCCGGATCGACATGCTGAAGCACCGGCTCCGATCGACAGCTTCGACACAGGAGACAAACAAGAATGGCACCCCCAGATCACCCGGCGTCCGTCGCGCGCAGCGGCGGCAACGCGGCTCGCGCCACCGGCGCGCCCACTCACTCAGCCACGCTGACAGAGGCCGCCGCACTGAGCGCCGGCGGCATCTCCGCGCGTCTTGACCGCTTGCCCGCGACCCGTTCGATCTGGAAGCTGGTCGTGCTGCTGAGCCTCGGCTTCTTCTTCGAACTCTACGATCTGCTGTACTCCGGCTACGTCGCGCCTGGCCTCGTGAAAAGCGGCATCCTGACCGCGACCACGCATGGTCTGTTCGGCTCGACCGGCGTCGCGAGCTTTATCGCCGCGCTGTTCAGCGGCCTCTTTATCGGCACGATCGCGTGCGGCTTTCTCGCCGATCGCTTCGGACGCCGCGCGGTCTTCACGTATTCGTTGCTGTGGTACACCGCCGCGAACGTCGTGATGGCCTTTCAGGAAACCGCGACGGGTCTTAATTTCTGGCGCTTCGTCGCCGGTGTCGGCATCGGTGTCGAACTGGTGACGATCGGCACATATATTTCGGAACTGGTGCCCAAGCAGATTCGCGGCCGCGCGTTCGCGTGCGAGCAGGCGGTCGGTTTCACCGCGGTGCCGGTGGTTGCGTTTCTTTCCTATCTGCTCGTGCCGCGCACGCTGTTCGGTCTCGACGGCTGGCGCTGGGTCGTGCTGATCGGTGCGCACGGCGCGCTGTTCGTCTGGTGGATTCGTCGCGAGTTGCCGGAAAGCCCGCGTTGGCTCGCGCAGCAGGGACGGCTGGACGACGCCGATCGCGTGATGCGCGCGCTCGAAGCCAAAGTGCGCCGCGAATACGGCCGCGAATTGCCTCCGCCCGCCGCGCCGGTGCCGGTCGCGCCGCGCGGCAGTTTCCGCGACATGTGGGTGCCGCCGTATCGCAGCCGCACGCTGATGATGACGATCTTCAATATCTTCCAGACGGTTGGCTTTTACGGCTTCGCGAACTGGGTGCCGACGCTGCTGATCAAACAGGGCATCACGATCACGACGAGCCTGATGTATTCGAGCGTGATCGCGCTGGCCGCGCCGATCGGTCCGATCATCGGGCTCTTTATCGGCGACCGCTTCGAACGCAAGACGGTGATCGTCGTGATGGCCGGCGTGAATGTCGTGTGCGGGCTGTGGTTCAGCCAGGCATCGGGCGCGGTGCTGCTGGTGAGCCTCGGCGTGTGTCTGACGCTGGCCGGCAACATTATTTCGTACAGCTACCATGCGTATCAGACCGAGCTTTTCCCGACCAGCATCCGCGCGCGGGCAGTGGGCTTCGTCTACTCGTGGAGCCGTTTTTCCGCGATTTTCACCGCGTTCATGATCGCGGCGGTGTTGCGCAACTTCGGCACGACCGGCGTATTCGTGTTCATCGCGGGCGCGATGCTGATCGTGATGCTGGCAATCGGCTTGATGGGTCCGCGCACGAAAGGGCTCGAATTGGAGAGGATTTCCAAATAACGAGCGACGGACCCGACAGCGTTCAGAGTCTGCTTGCCTGACGTGGGTAAGCAGACCTTATAGCCAGCGCCAGATGCCGGCGGCCCATCCGGCGAGCGGCATATGAGCCCAAGTCGCGACGAGCCACACCACCACGCCGCCCGCCAGCGCGTGCATTCCGAAGCCGCCCAGCCGCGCGCGGCCGGCGGCGATCGCCGCGAACGGCAGATAACTCGTCTTCGCTTCCCACGCGGGCCACAATTCAGGTTGCAGTTGCCGCTTCTTGCGGTCTTGCAACGCGGCGCCGGCCAGCGCGAGGACGATGATCGCGCCCGCGAGCAAGAGGTTCCGGGTGGTCGGCAGCACGGCGAGATGACAGAAGCCCCATAGCGCGAACGCCCACATCATCGGGTGACGGGTGATCGCGAATACGCCGCGCGCCGTCTCGGGCAACGCAGCGGGGCGGCCGCCGGTCGGCAACGCCGGATTGCGGATCAGAGAACCCATCAACAGGATCGACGCGAGCAACATCAGCACGGTCGCCACTGCCCATAGCGTGTCACCGACCGCCCATAGCGGCGCGGAGACGGGCGCCCGGCGGAACGCCATCACCATCCAGCCGAATGTCAGGATCGCAATCAGCGAATACAACCCCTGGAAGCCCCGTTCGCCGATCGCGCGAACCACGCCCGCGCGCAGCGGATGGGACAGAAGAAAGTGGCAACCGACAAAGGTGACTGCCGCCACGACAAGTGCGTCGATGCTTCCCATCAGCCTGGCTCCTCGAGTGAGATCGTCGTCGACCGGGTGCTGGGGAGAATACTACTTCGGGCGACGCGGCGACTGCGTCAGGTGACGGTGGGCGGCGAAGAGGGACTCGAATCCGCGTTTTCCGCGGGACTTCGCGTCCGGCGAATCGAATGAGTTCCTGCTATCTGCGGTCACCGTCTGTCGTATCACGACAATTCTGTCGTTTGGATTGCATTCTGGCCCGGACCGCCTATAACGCTGCATAAATAACTCTGTCCGTATTCAAGGGAGAGGGTCATGTTCGCAATCGTGAGAGGTGTTCGGTTCCTGTGGCTGGTCCTTGTGCTCCTGTGTATTCCGCGCATTCTCTATGCACAGGGGACGCGTATGGAAGTCATTCCATTCGAGTCGATGACGCTGACAGACGAGGCGTTCCTTGCAGGAAGCGAAGACGGCAAGCACGTGACGATAGCCGGTGAATTGCGGCTGCCTCGAGCTGGAACGGACAGGCTGCCCGCGGTCGTACTGCTGCACCCGTCCGGAGGTATTGGCGGTCAGGTTACGGACTGGGAGCAGTGGTTTCTGTCATTGGGTGTTGCCACTTTCGTTGTCGACAGTTTCACGGGCCGAGGGATAACAACCACGATCAATGACCAGAGTCAGCTCGGCAGACTCGCGCAGATAGAAGACGCATATCGCGCGCTCAGCCTTATTTCCAGGCACCCTCGTGTCGACCCGAGCCGCGTGATGCTGATGGGTTTTTCTCGCGGCGGGCAAGGCTCGCTCTATGCGAGCATGATCCGCTTCCAGAAAGCGCATGCCGATGCGGCCACGCCGGGATTCGCAGCCTATGTTCCGCTTTATCCGGACTGCAGTGCTCACTACCTGGATGACGATAACGTTGCGAAGGCGCCCATTCGCATATTCCATGGAAGCGCGGACAACTATGACCCAATTGCACCGTGCAAGGCCTATGTAGAACGGTTGAAGGCCAAGGGGGCGGACGTCGAGCTTACCGAGTTCGCCGGGGTCAATCATATTTTCGACGGGCGCGCCTTCGCACATCCAACACCGCTTCCGAAAGCGCAAACCGTGCGCAACTGTGCATGGGAAGAACGCAGTGCGGGGCAATTGCTGAACGTCAAAAGTAACCTGCCGTTCTCCTATACAGACCCATGTGTCGAACGAGGCGTGATAATCGGGTACGACGAGAACGCGACGGAGCAAACGAAAAAGGCAATCGCCAATCTGGTTACCACTACGCTCAAGCCGACCCCGGCCCCGGCACCTGCCCCGTAATTGCGGCCAGAGCGGCGGAAATAGCATCGCGTCAAGCGGCCGGCGCCGTTCGTGTGGCCCGCGCGGGTCTAGTCGGCGCGGCGCGCCTGTGGCTGGAGAGCGCGATCGGGATGAAATCTAGAACAACTGCTTCTGTCCCGACATCAGCGTCGTGAAATCGTCGCGCAGCAGCGGCAGAATCGCGTCGGCGACCGGCTGCAACTGTTTGCTCAGATAGTGCTCGTAGTCGATCGCCGAACGCAGCGTTTCGAGCGGCTCGGGTCCAGCGACCGTGATCACGTAACTGATCCAGCCGCCGTTCTGATATTGCAGCGGACGGCCCTGCTTGCGATTGAAGTCGTCGGCGACCCGTGCCGCGCGCACGTGCGGCGGCACGTTGCGCTCGTACGCGTCGAGCGGCCGGCGGACCTGCTTGCGATAAACGAGCCGGTCGTCGAGCCGGCCCGCGAGCGTATCGCGCACATAGTCGCGCACGTAGTCCTGATACGGCTGCTGCCGGAAGATGCGCCCGTATAGCTCCTGCTGGAATTGCTGTGCGAGCGGTGTCCAGTCGGTGCGTACGGTTTCGAGCCCCTTGTAGACGACGTCCTCGCTGCCGTCCGGCAGTACGGTAAGACCGGCGTAGCGCTTCTTGCTGCCTTCCTCGGCGCCACGCACCGTCGGCATGAAGAAGCGCCGGTAATGCCGCTCGAATTGCAATTCGAGCGCGCTGGCGAGCCCGAAACGCGCTTGCAGTCTGTCCCGCCATGCCGCGTTGATATGCTCGACGAGCGCGCGGCCGATGCGCGCGGCGTCGGTCTCGTCATGCGCATGTTTGAGCCACACGAAAGTCGAATCGGTGTCGCCGTAGATCACCTCGTAGCCCTGCGCCTCGATCAATTCACGCGTCGTATGCATGATCTCGTGGCCGCGCATCGTGATCGACGACGCGAGGCGCGGATCGAAAAAGCGACAACCCGTCGAACCGAGCACGCCGTAGAACGCGTTCATGATGATTTTCAGCGCTTGAGACAGCGGCTTGTTGTGTTCGCGCTTGGCCGCTTCGCGCCCTTGCCACACCTGCGCGACGATCGACGGCAGACAGTGGCGCGTGCGCGAGAAGCGCGCGCCGAGAAAGCCGGGCACCGAGTGCTCGTCATCGGGATGGAGCATCCCTTCGACCAGACCGAGCGGGTCGATCAGGAACGTGCGGATGATCGACGGATACAGGCTCTTGTAGTCGAGCACCAGCACCGAATCGTAGAGGCCGGGGCGCGAATCCATCACGAAGCCGCCGGGGCTCGCGGCGCCGGCGACGTCGCCGAGATTCGGCGCGACATAGCCCTGCCGGTGCATTCGCGGCATATACAGATGCGTGAACGCGGCGACCGATCCGCCGCTGCGATCGGCGGGCAGGCCGGTGACGGTCGCGCGTTCGAGCAGGAAGCGCAGCAGCTCGGTCTTCGCGAAGATGCGCGTGACGAGTTCGCAGTCTTTCAGGTTGTAGCGCGCGAGTTCGGGCTTGTCTTCGTCGAAGCGGCGCTGGATTTCGTCCATGCGCTGATACGGGTTGTCGATCGCCTTGCCTTCGCCCAGCACCGAACGCGACACGTATTCGAGGCTGAACGACGGAAAGCTCCACGTTGCCGAGCGCAGCGCCTCGATGCCGTCGATGATCAGCCGGCCGGCCGCGCCCGCGAAAAAGTGATTGCGCGTGACGCCGTGCTCGCGCCATTCCATCACGGCTGCGCCACGGCCGATTCGCAACGGCACGCGATACTGCTCGGCATGCTGCTGCAATACCTTCAGATCGAACTGCACCAGATTCCAGCCGATGATCGCGTCCGGGTCGTGCCGCTCCATCCACGCGATGAATTTCTCCAGCAGTTCGGCCCGGGTTTCGCAGTACTCCAGCTTGAAATCGAGGTCGCGGGCTTCGGCGTTCGGCGGCCCGAGCATATAGACCTGGCGTTCGCCGCAGCCCTCAAGCGCGATTGAATACAACTCGGCGTGTGCGCTGGTTTCGATATCGAGCGAAACCAGCTTCAACGGCGGCCGATAATCGTTGGCGGGTTTCAGTTCGCTATTCAGTAGCGGGCCATTTTGTTGCGGCTCACCGCCGAAATACACCGGCGCGGTGATGAAGCGCTCCATCATGTAGCGCTCGGGCGGCTGCACGTCGGCTTCGTAGACGTCGACGCCGCCTTCCCGCAGGCGCTTTTCGTAACCCTTCAGCTGGCGATATTGCGGGCAGTAAAGGCCCATCACCGGGCGATGCTGGAAGTCGCGCAGATCGAGCGGACGCAGATCGAGCGGGGCGTCGCGGCGCAGGATCGTTTCCGCGCGCTCGCGATGTTCGACGGGGACGAACGCGACCGACGGCTGGGGGCGCAGACGGATGTGGCGCGGCCCGCTGTCCGTGGCCAGCCAGAACTCGATTTCCGTGCCGGCGGGGGTGTCCCGCCAATGTCGGGTCAGAATGAAACCCTGCTCAAACTCAGTCAACTTTTACCTTTCTGGCCGCTTGATCGCCTGGCGGGATTTTACCGCCGCGGCGCCGCAACGAAGATCGAGCAAGATCGGCTAGGCAGGGGCGCGAACCATCGGCGAACATAGCGCAACTCACACGATCCAGACCATGCTAGTTCACGCTAATGCTGTCACCGCCTATACCCGGCGCTTCGAGGCCACGCTTGCCTACATCGACGCAAACCTCGACGGCGATCTGTCCGTCGATGCGCTCAGCCGCGTCGCGAACTTTTCGAAGTTTCATTTTCATCGGCAGTTCGCCGCGTATGTCGGGGTGCCGGTCGCCCGCTACGTGCAACTAACGCGCTTGCGCCGAGCCGCCCGCCGGCTCGCCGCGCGCGAGTCCTGCACCGTACTCGATACCGCCGCCGATGCGGGCTTCGATAGTCCCGAAGCGTTTAGCCGGGCATTCAAGCGCTCGTTCGGCGTCGCGCCGAGCGCGTTCCGGCAGCAGCCGAGCTGGCAGGTCTGGAGTGCGAACTTTGTCGTCCCTTATCTTTCGAGGAAACTGAACATGCAGGTACGAATCGTCGATTTTGCCGACACGCGGGTTGCCGCGTTGGAACATGTCGGGCCGCCCGGGCTCGTCAATGAAAGCGTGCGCAAATTTATCGATTGGCGCAAGCAGAGCGGGCAATCGCCGCCGGCGTCGAATCGAACCTTCGGCATCCCGCGCAGCAATCCGGATACCACGTCCGGAGAAGATTTCCGCTTCGAAATTTGCGGGGAGATCGACGAGCCGGTCGTGCCCAATGCGTTCGGCGTGCGGGAACTCGTGATTCCGGGCGGCCGCTGCGCGGTGGTCCGGCATTCGGGCTCGACCGACCATATCGGCGAGACGATCTATCCGATCTACCGCGACTGGCTACCCGGCAGTGGCGAAGAGTTGCGCGATCAGCCGCTGTTTTTCGACTATCTGAGCGTTTTTCCGGAGACGCCGCTGGATCAGTGGCAGACCGATATCTATATTCCGTTGGTGTAGGCGGCAGGCGCGGCCGTTGCGAAAGCGAAATTAGCGAACCATGCGCGATTTTGCCGGACTGCTAGACTGGAAATTGCCGTGCAATCGATGAAGGGAGGCAAACATGACAACCGTCTATGTCGTGAAGACCGGCGAGAAATTCCTCTGCACCGCGGAGGACGGCGATATCGGCATGGCGCCGGAAATCAGGGAAGCCACGTCGTTTCGCTCGTATGAGGAAGCAACCAGGGTCGCGAAGCAGCACGCCGATCCCGGCTACGAAATCGTCACCGTCGACGTCGCGAGCCGCTCAGCGGGAACTCACTCCTAGGTGCCCGGAACCTCTTCATCATCGTTCGTTCCTGCCTTCGCGATCGGGTTGAGCGCGAAGGCAGAGGTACGAGCTTGAGACGTTCTGCGCGCGTCGCCGGGTTGCCCGTTGCAGGACGCACGGGCATCTTATTCGACGTCGCGCGCGGCAAACACCTCCTTTGCGGCGAACAACGCATTCAGGGCCGCCGGAAAGCCCGCATAGAGCGCCATCTGCATGAACACCTCGACGATCTCGTCGCGGGTGCAGCCAACATTCAGCGCTGCCTCGATATGAATCTTCAGTTGCGGTTGTGCGTTGCCGAGCGCGGCTAGCGCCGCGATCGTCGCAATCTCGCGGGCGCGCAGATCGAGTTGCGGGCGACTATAAATGTCGCCGAAGCCGAATTCGATCAGCATGCGGCCGAAGTCCGGAGCAATCGGCGCGAGCGCGGCGACTACCTTTTCTCCGACCTCGCCGTCGATCTGCTTCAGCTTTTGCCAGCCCTGCGTGTAACGGTCCTCGTTTGTTTGCGTGGTGTTGATTCCGGTATCCATGACGGGTCGTTTTCCTGTTGATGAGGTTGGAAACTGTCGTCATGTCGTGTCGCGTTTCTGGCCGTGTTTTTCGCCGCGCTCTCGTACCAGCCGATCTTGTCCACGATTGCGGCGAGATTGGCCTGCAGTTCGGCGATATGTGCGAGGACCGCGTCCCGATGTCCGGTCAGCATTTCGCGGCGCGCACCATACGTCGAGTCGCCTTGCGCGCGTAGCTCGGAGAAAGCCTTGATCGAAGCTATCGGCATTCCCGTCGCCTTCAGGCGCATCACGAATTGCAGCCAGTCCAGATCGGCGGGCGAGTAGAGGCGGTGTCCGGCATCGGTGCGCCCGACTGCGCGCAGCAGGCCCGCCTGCTCGTAGTAACGCAGCGTATGCGCGGAAACACCGGTAGCCGCGGCCACCTGACCGATCGTTAGCGATTTCGACATGACGGACCTTAGGTTAGGAGTTAGAGTGCACTCTAAGTCAAGGGGGAGTTTGTGTCAGCTTTTCTGGTCGTTGGAGATGCCTGCCAGGGGTGACACGCCAATTGACCGCTGATTTCCCGCCGACGATCTCCGATAGCTCAATCAGAGTGAGGGGCGAATACTTTTGTGTCGTGAAGGAGTCGGAGGACGGAAGTCCGCTTTGAGAGCGGAAGAGAAACGGTCAATTGCCATTCGCTCGACCGAAGCGGTCGGGTTCTCTCGAGAATTCCGAAAAAATTGTCGGTCAGGGTTCGAGCCTCTTTGGCGGATTTCACGTTCGACAAAGAGCCTCACATCGGCGCCGGCCCGGCACGTCGCTGGCGGGATCTGAAGGCGAACCCGGAGCTGGTGCAAGACACGGGCCGCAGCGGCCCGTAACCCAATGGCTTTGGATTTAGTGGCGTCAATGCGAGTCTGGTATTTCGTCGACTTTGATTCCAGCCCGCCTAAACCTGCTCGACAACTGACGCCCTTCCGTGGTTATTGGAATTGCCCACGAACCGTTCGAACACATTACTGGTAATCCGATCAACAACCGCCATGCTTTCGGCGCGTGGATCCATCAGAACCCGAGCCCAGTCGGTCGTAGCGGCATTAAAGACAATCCCCGGCTGCACGCCGCTTTCAACCGTCCTTTCAAGCACGCCAAAAACCCCACGGCCGCCGACATCCCAGCCGTCGAGCACGGCAGTCCTTCCAAGCACATGAAAACCATTCGGCGTCGGCGGCAAACCATCGACTTCGTATCCGACCAGCCGATCTTCCGCACCCAGGATATCGCCGTTGTTCAATCGCGTGCCGGCGAGTGCCCAGTGACCCGCGTCCTCGATCCGGAAACCCACCGCCGGGCGTTCCTTCTTGATCCAGCCACCCCGTAGCAGGTGCCATTCTCCCCACCAGCCACCGCCATAGCCGTAACTGAGTCCGATCAGATCGCTTTCGTCGTAGCCGGGCCAATTTTCCGCGAGCCGGATCATCCGCAAGTCGGGTGAGGCCGAGTCGCCGCGCGCAAATTCGACAGGCCGAAAGCAGGTGTTGCCGCTGAAGATCGCGTGGTGTCCACCGTTGGCAATGAAAGCGGCGGTTCGCTCGCGCATGCTCCTGCTCCAGTACTCATGATGACCGACGCTCAGCAGACAGCGATACTGGCTCAGATCGAGCCGCTCGCCGTCGTCGAGATCCAGGTCGGTGTAGAAGTCGCAGGCGATGTTCTTCGTCTGCAGCCAGCGCACGAACTTCGCGTCCCAATGGGGAAACTGCTGACGCGGGGAATGAGGATCATAGGGATCGGCCGGCTCGCCGAATTGTCCGCCGAAGCCGCCGCCGGGTCTGAGCAGCGTCACGGTCGTGATGCGTTTCTTCCGGCGAACAGGATCGTGATAAAAGCCGCCAGGGCCGATCGAGTTATATGCGTGATACGTCGCCACTGGCACGATATAAGCGATCGGCGCAGAGGGTCGTGTAGGGCGGGCAACCAGCATTGCCATGCTCTTGCTGTCCGGCGGCAGCCCGTATATGGGCTCGCGCTTCGCGCACCGGCGCCCGAGCGGGTCCACGGGTTCGCCGTTAGCGCGCACCTCGTAAGCCACCGCGGCATACACCCCTGTCGACGCATCGTCGCGATCGAAGCGAAACCGGAAGCTCGGCCATCCCCATACGCCGTCGCGATCCGGCGCGACTCGCCCCCGCGGCGAGGTGAGAATCCATTTGCCGTTCGCCTGGTCGCATGCGATCGCGCCGTGTTCTTCCACGCGGATGCCGCAGTCATAGACGAGCGGTTCTTCGATACCTTGCCGGTAAATCGCGATCGAAAAGCGCCGGCCCGGCTCGACGGCGAGTTCGAAAACGCCGCCTGCATCGTAGGCGGGCGCGAGCGGATATAACCTCATTGGTTGCTCCTCACATCTTGATCGTAGCGGCCGTTTTCCAGCTGAAGCCGCTGAAACCGGTCAGTACATCTATCTGATGAAAGCCCGTCTAACTGCTACGCAGTGCCAGGGTAACCGCAGGTGATCGCCCGCGCGTCAAAGTGCAGGTCCCATTACGTTGCCGACGTCACGGTGTTCGACGCGTTCCTGCCTAGAGCCCCAATGTCTGCGCGCGGCGTTTGTTGCCGAGTACGTGAACGCGAAAACGCTTCGCCACGAATTGCGCGGCGCAACTGAGCACCCGCGGGTGATCGAGCGTGTGCCGGATCGCCGCGGAGAAGCGCTTTTCGCGCACGGCCTCGGTGACATCGACCCAGCGAAGCGAGGTCTCGAGGGTGCGTTGCCGATGCTCGCACGCGTCGGCTAACCGTCCGGACAGCGCGTACGATGCCCGGAAGCGCGCGTTCGCATCGAGCATGCCGAGCAGCGCGCGCCGGTCCGCGGCTTTGTCGGTGGAAAGCGAATCGCCTCGTCTGCGATAGTGGTAGCCTAGGGCCGGATAGACGAGCATTTGCGCATCGCGTTCGACCAGCACGCGCAACAGCAGATCGAAGTCTTCGGCGGAACGAACCCGCGCGTCGTACCGAAGTCCGGTGAGCAGTTCCGTTTTGATCATCGGCTGCAGATAGCCGAGGTTCGGCGCATTGACGAGCGCGACCGCATCGAAGGTTTTCTCGGCGGTCAGTCCGAGCAGCGAATAGCCGGTGAGCGAGCCGCTTTCGTTCATGATCAGCAGATCGTCGGCGACGATCCCGGCGCCGGTGGCCTCGGCTTTTGCGAGCAACGCCTCGAGGCGTCCGGGCGCGAAGCGGTCGTCGCTGTCGAGGATCGTGATCCAGCGCCCGCGCGCACGATCGAGCGCCCGATTACGCGCGATCGAAGGCCCGGCGTTGGTGGCGGAAGTTAGCAGAACGATGCGTGGATCGCGGGCGGCAGCGGCCTGGACTATCTCGACGCTGGCGTCGGTCGATGCATCGTCCACCACGATGAGTTCCCAATCGGCCACGCTTTGTCTCTGCACCGACTGGATCGCTTCTTCGATCCAGTTCGCGCCGTTGAAGTTGGCCATCACGACGGTAACGGAGGGAGCCGCTATTGCAACCGTCGTACGAATCGTGGCTTGCTCGTTGTGATCGCAACCTTCTTGAGGTTCCGCGGATACGAGATTTTCGCCTTGTGAGCTCATAGTCTTTAGTCTGATGCAAGGTTGCAAAGATCGGCGGTTCAGCGTTGTGCTGAAGATCGAACAGGCAGCCGTAACGCGGGAATTCGGCGACAAAGCTTTCGCGGTCGCACTACACCAGTAAAGCAGACGAAGCCATGCTGAGTCGACAGAATTTCGATGTTCTCAGTGCGCCTCCTCGCATATGGAAGGACGATGTGCGAACAACTCCGCCGGACACGTGGGGCATGTCTCGCCAGCACAGTGAAACCAACGTATGAGAGATTTGCCCTACTTATAAGCTTAATGGCGCGTAGAAGATATATGGGGCCAATGCTTCCACCTTTTGTGCCAGGTGCACCGCCGCATGCTGGTCGTGTGAATCGAGTCTGACGGTCTTCTTCGCAGTCCGGCAACGAGCATAAAAAAAGGGCGTTTCAAACGAAACGCCCCTCGGAATGCAGCCTGAAACTACAGGCTAATCAAGCCTCCAGTGCCAACGTCGCAAACGTCGCGAGCCAATGCTCGCCCATATAATCGCCGGCCACATGCGGTAATGCGCTCTGCAAATGAAGCTCGGCTGCATCGAGCAATACCTTCGCACGAATGTCCCCCGCAGGCAGCGCCCGCGCGAGAGACCTTTGGCACCACGCGCGACTCAGATTCAAGCCATCGAGATGCGCGATCTTGCCGTCGCTGCGATCGGTGACGGTGACCGGCGTGAACAACGTCGCCGGCTGTTTCGCGCCGAGATCCGGTAGGAAGCGCCCGAACCAGTTGGCAAAATGCGCAGACGGCAGCACGCGCCGCATCATCTCCGCTTCCATCAGCGACGGCGACAAAAACTCGTCCCCGGCCGGCTCCCACGCCTGACACGCGACGTCATCGAGAAACCATCGCTCCGCAGTACTCACGATCAACGCATCGAGCGAAGTGCGCGATGTTTGCCGCGCGAAATCGAGTGTCAGCGAAAGCGCGAACGCCATATTGAAATGCGTGCCGACACGCAGCGGATAAGTCGCCTTCGGCAAGAATTCCTCGAAGCGTTCGACGAACGCTTCAGTGAGCGGCGCAAACGTTTTCACCCAACGCGCGGCCTCGGAAATCTTCAGCGCTTCGAGCTGCCCGCTCAGCGCGAGCAGCCACGCCCAGCCGTACGGCCGCTCGAAACCACGATTGAGCGGCAGATCGAGATACGCGCGCTCGCCGGCGACGTTCGCATCGGTAATGTGTTCATCGACCACCGCGACGATGCGCGCCGCTTCGGGCAGGTCGGGAAACCGTTCGAGCAGATGCAGGATCAGCCAGTAGCCGTGCACGCAGGAATGCCAGTCGTAGCTGCCGTAAAAGATCGGATGCAACGCGCGCGGACCTTGCACGTCCTGCGGACCGGCGAGCGAGTGGGTAAGCTTGTTCGGATATTCGCGCGTCAGATGCGCGAGCGCGAGGTTGGCAAATTTCGACGCGAATTCGCGGGTGAGCAGAGTGGTCATCGGCGGGGCCTCGCAAACGGAAAGCAAACAGAAAGCAGAAAGAAAGCAAACCGAACGGCAGTCGGATGCCGGCGCGCGGTAGCGGGACAGGCACCAGGCAGGCAACAGGATAGTAAAGCACGCGCATCGGCCCGGCTTGGCCCGGTTCACGCAGCAGGTTACCCCGCATCCACCCCCGCCGCGGTCAACAACCGCAATTGCTCCAGCAGCTTTACCGCCGGACTGGGCAGAATGCCTTGCCGCCGCCGGAACGCGGTCAGCGTGCGCCGCCCGACCACCCCCGGCACCGCGAGCGTATCGAACACGCCGGCCTTGCTCTCGGTCACATACATCGTCGAGGCCATCCAGCTCAGAAAGCCCGAGCGCGCGACCAGACTCTTGAGCGTCGTCACCGAGCGGGTCTCGACGACGATATTCGGCAGTCCCAGGCCGCGCTCGGCGAACACGCTTTGCATATGCTCGAACGGCCCGGTGCCGCGCGGCGGAATCGCCCAGCGTTCGTTCATCGTATCGGCGAGCGTGAGGTCGGGCTTCGCGCGCAGCGGATGATCGAGCGCGGCGACCACATAGCTCGCGTCTTCCCAGCGGCAATCGGTGATCGCGGTGATCTCGTCGGTATCGGGCATGGCCCGGCTGAGCGCGAGATCGATTTCGCGTTTGACCAGCGCATCGGCGAGCCGGTCCCACACGCCCTCGATGATCTCGACGTGCAGATTCGGCCACTTGTCGAGCACGCCGCTGACCGCGAGCGGCAGCACGAGGCTCGCGATGCTGCCCACCGCGCCGACCCGGATCGTGCCGCGCGCGAGCCCGCGCATCGCATCGATTTCCTCGCGCGCCTGTTCGGCCTCGCGTTGCAGCAGGATCGCGTGCGGCAGCAGCGCCTCGCCGACCGCGGTCAGATGCATGCCACGCGAGTGCCGCTCGAACAGCGGCGCGCCCACCTGTTCCTCGAGCCGGCGGATGGTCCGGCTCAGCGCCGGCTGGGTAATGTGCAGCGCGTCCGCGGCCCGCCCAAGGCTGCCGCTTTCGACGATCGTCGCAAACGCCTGCAATTGCTGGAGGTTGTAAGTCATGCCAAAAGGTAATGCCTTTTGGCAGATTCGGCAATTTTCGGTTACCCCTAGGCGACCAGATAATCAGCTATCGAATTCAGGCGCTCACAAGACAGGAGACATCACATGACAGGCAGCGCGCCGCAACACAATCACGCACAGGCAGTTCAATCGCGCCCGCAGGCAGGCAGCCCGGGCGCCGCGCAATGGACCGTTCGCGACGCGGTGGTCGACTTCGCGCGCCGCGTCGGCATGACGTCGATCTTCGCGAACCCCGGCTCGACCGAGCTGCCGATGTTCCGCGATTTCCCCACGGATTTCCGCTACGTGCTCGGCTTGCAGGAAGCGGTGGTGGTCGGCATGGCCGACGGCTACGCGCAGGCGACCGGCAACGCGGCGTTGATCAACCTGCACTCGGCGGCGGGCGTCGGCAACGCGATGGGCAACATCTTCACCGCGTTTCGCAATCGCACGCCGCTGGTCGTCACCGCCGGTCAGCAGGCCCGCTCGATCCTGCCGTACGACCCGTTTCTCGCCGCGACCCAGGCGACCGAATTGCCGAAGCCCTATGTGAAATGGAGCATCGAGCCGGCGCGCGCGCAGGACGTGCCGCTGGCGATCGCGCGAGCGTACGCGATCGCGATGCAGGAGCCGCGCGGCCCGGTGTTCGTGTCGATTCCCGCCGACGACTGGGATCAGCCGGCCGAGCGCGTGCCCGAGCGCGAAGTCGCGCACGTCACGCGTCCCGATCCGGCGATGCTCGAGCGCATCGGCGCGTTGCTCGACGCGTGCGAGCGGCCCGCGTTCGTGGTCGGCGGCGCGGTCGATCGCGCGGACGCGGCCGATGAAGTCGTGCGGCTCGCCGAGCGCCATCGCGCGCGGGTCTACGTCGCGCCGATGACCGGGCGTTGCAGCTTCCCGGAAACGCATCGGCTGTTCGCGGGCTTCCTGCCGGCGATGCGCGAGCGCATCGTCGAACTGCTCGGCGCGCATGACGCGATCTTCGCGATCGGTGCGCCGGCGTTCACCTATCACGTCGAAGGCAACGGGCCGCACGTGCCGCCGGGCGCGCAGCTGTGCCAGTTGATCGACGATCCGGCGGTGGCGTCCTGGACGCCGCAAGGGATCGTCGCGGTCGGCAACGTGCGGCTCGGCGTGCAGGACCTGCTCGCGCGCGCGGCGCCGGCAGAGCGGGCGTTGCCGGCGCCGCGCGAGGTGCCGCCGCGCGCGCTGCCGCCGGTGGCCGGCGAACGGATGTCGGTCGCATTCGCGTTGCAGACGCTCGCCGAAGTGCGCGATCCCGACGGCATCGTCGTCGAGGAAGCGCCGAGTTCGCGGCCCGTGATGCAACGCTATCTGCCGATCCCGCGCGCCGGCAGATTCCTGACGATGGACAGCGGCGGCCTCGGCTACGGGATGCCGGCCGCGGTCGGCGTCGCGCTCGCGCGGCCCGGCGAACGCGTGATCGCGCTGATCGGCGACGGCTCCAGCATGTACTCGATCCAGGCGATCTGGAGCGCCGCGCAGCTGCGCTTGCCGATTACCTTCGTGATCCTGAACAACACGCGCTACGCGGCGTTGCAGGACTTCGCGCCGGTGTTCGGATTCGGCCCGCACGAGCCGGTGCAGGGCACCGATCTGCCGGGGCTCGACTTCGTGACGATCGCGGCGGGGATGGGTTGCCCTGGCGTGCGGGTCGACGCTGCGGCTAAACTCGCCGACGCGTTGCGCGCCGCACTCGCGGCCGGGCCTTTGCACGATGGCCCGACGCTGGTCGAGCTGGTCGTCGCGTAACGGGCTGCGCGTCGCGCGTAATTTCCGACAACATTAGATGGGAGCGGAGCAGGTGCTGAGGCACGCGCCGCGCCCGACAAAGGACACATACGATGAAAAATGTCTCGATGCTGATCGCCGGCGAACAGGTTCAGGCGCGCAACGGCGCAACCTTCGAGCGCCGCAACCCGCTGGACGGCGAAGTGGCGACGCGCGCGCCGGCCGCGACGGTCGAAGATGCGGTGGCCGCCGTCGATGCCGCCGCCGCCGCGTTCCCGGTCTGGTCCGCGCTGGGCCCGAGCGAGCGCCGCGCATTGCTGACCAAAGCCGCGCACGCGCTCGAAGCGAAGGCCGACGCGTTCGCGGCGGCGATGGCCGCCGAGACCGGCGCGTCCGGCATCTGGGCCGGCTTCAACGTGCACCTGGCGGCGGCCGGCCTGATCGAGGCGGCCGCGCTGACCACGCAGATCGCCGGCGAGCTGATTCCGTCCGACGTGCCCGGCAGTCTCGCGATGGGCGTGCGCCAGCCGGCCGGCGTGGTGCTCGGCATCGCGCCGTGGAACGCGCCGGTGATCCTCGCCGTGCGCGCGATCGCGCTGCCGCTCGCGTGCGGCAACACGGTCGTTTTGAAGGGCTCGGAGATCTGCCCGGCGACCCACGGCCTGATCATCGAGGCGATGCAGGAAGCCGGCTTGCCGCGCGGCACCGTGAACTTCGTGACCAATGCGCCGGCCGACGCCGCGCGCATCGTCGACGCGATGATCGAACATCCGGCGGTGCGCCGCGTGAACTTCACCGGCTCGACCCGCGTGGGCCGCATCATCGCCGAGACCTGTGCGCGCAATCTGAAGCCGTCGGTGCTCGAACTCGGCGGCAAGGCCCCGCTCGTCGTGCTCGATGACGCGGACATCAGCGCCGCCGTCGACGCAGCCGTGTTCGGCGCGTTCGCCAATTCCGGGCAGATTTGTATGTCCACCGAACGAATCATCGTCGACGACAGCATCGCCGACGCGTTCGTCGACAAGCTGGCCGCGCGCGCTCGCGCACTGCCGCTCGGCGATCCGCGCAACGGTCCGGTCGTGCTCGGCTCGGTGGTCGATATGAGCACCGTCGAGCGCTGCAACGCGCTGATCGACGATGCGCTCGCGAAGGGCGCGACGCTGGTGTGCGGCGGCCGCAGCGAAACCACGCTGATGCCGGCCACGCTGCTCGATGGCGTGACGCCCGAGATGCGTATCTATCGCGACGAATCGTTCGGCCCGGTCAAGCCGATCGTGCGCGTGAGCGGCGAAGAGGCTGCGATCGCCTGCGCGAACGACAACGAATACGGGCTGTCCGCCGCGGTGTTCAGCCGCGACACGGCGCGCGCGCTGAACGTCGCGAAGCGCATCGAGTCGGGCATCTGCCACGTGAACGGACCGACCGTGCACGACGAAGCGCAGATGCCGTTCGGCGGCGTGAAGTCGAGCGGCTTCGGTCATTTCGGCGGCAAGGCGGGGATCGCGGAATTCACCGATCTGCGCTGGATCACCTTGCAAACGACCCCGCGTCACTACCCGTTCTAACCAGGAGAGCGCGATGCGAGACGCTATGGATATTGCAATTCTCGGCGCGGGCGCAATGGGCTCGCTGTTCGGTGGGCTGCTGGCCGAGGCGGGCCATCGCGTCACGCTCGTCGATATCGACGACGCGCACCTCGACGCGATTGCCCGCGAGGGCTTGCGCGTGACGACGGACGCGGGCTCGCGAATGGTTGGGAGTCTTAAAGGCTGCCGTCCCGAACAGGCCGCTGCCGCGCCCGAGCTGCTGATCGTCTTCACGAAGACGATGCACACCGACGCGGCATTGACCTCCGCGCGAGCATTGCTCGGCGAGCACACCGCGGTGCTGTCGCTGCAGAACGGCCTGGGCAATGTCGAACGAATTGCTCGCCACGTGCCGCGCGAACGCGTGATGGCGGGCATGACCACATGGCCGGCCGACAAGCCGGGCGCCGGCGAGGTCAGCTCGCACGGCGCCGGCGAAATCCGGCTGATGAGCGCGGACGGCGAACTGCACGCGCATGTGCAGCGCACCGTCGATGCATTGAATTCGGCCGGCCTGAACAGCGTCGCCGATCCGAACGTGTGGTCGGCGATCTGGGAGAAGGTCGCTTTCAACGCGGCGCTCAATAGTCTGTGCGCGATGACCCAATGCACGGTCGGCGAGCTGACGAATCTGCCGGACGGCGAGGCGCTCGCGCTGAAGATCGTCGCCGAGGTTGCGACGGTCGCGTGCGCGAACGGCGTCGCATTCGACGAAGCGCATGTGATCGACAACGTGCGCTTCGCGCTCGCGAATCACCGCGCGCATCGGCCGTCGATGTTGCAGGACGTGCTGGCCGGCCGCAAAACCGAGATCGAAGCGATCAACGGCGCGGTCGTCGCGGCCGCGCACGCGAAGGGCATCGCCGTCCCGACCACCGAATGTCTGCTGCAACTGGTACGGCTGGTCGACGCGCGCGGCCCGCGTTGACGCATGAAATCCGGCGCGCGTGCAAGCCGCGCCGGCGACACCGATAACGATAAAAAAAAATCGATAAACGCGCACGCAGCGCAAACATGGAGACAAGCTCATGAATTACGTTCCTCCCGCCTCGGCCGCCTCGGGCGCGCCTCACGACGCGGCGCTCGCCGGTATCTCGCGCGGCGGCAGCGCGGTCGATATCGGCCACGCGCTCGACGACGGTCCGTACACGCTGTTGCAGAAAATCGCGGTGGTGCTAGCGGCGCTGTCGATCGTCGTCGACGGTTTCGACAGTCAGCTGATCGGCTTCGCGATTCCGACGCTGATCAAGGAGTGGGGCATCACGCGCAACGCATTTGCGCCGGTGGTCGCGGCGGGGCTGGTCGGAATGGGGATCGGCAGCGCGTTCGCCGGCCTGTTCGCCGATCGCTTCGGCCGCCGTTGGGCGGTGATCGGCAGCGTGCTGGTGTTCGGCGTCGCGACCTGTGCGATCAGCCTCGCGCCGAACGTCGCGGCGATCGCGGCGCTGCGCTTCATCGCGGGGCTGGGGATCGGCGGCGCGCTGCCGAGTTCGACCACGCTGACCGCCGAATTCACGCCCGCGCGCTTTCGCACCTTCGCGGTGACCGCGACGATTCTGTGCGTGCCGCTGGGCGGGATGGTCGCCGGGCTGTTCGCGGGCCAGGTGTTGCCGGTGTACGGCTGGCGGGGTCTGTTCGTCGCGGGCGGGGTGCTGCCGCTGCTGCTGGCGCTCGTGCTGCTGTTCGCGCTGCCGGAATCGCCGCGCTTTCTTGCGCGCCGTCCGCGCCGCTGGCCGGAACTCGTGAAGCTGCTGCGCCGGATGCAGCGCGACGTGTCGGCCGATGCGAGCTTCACCGACGTGCGTGAGCAAAGTGCGGAGAAACACATCGGTTTTACCGCGCTGTTCCGCGACGGCCGCGCGCGCGACACCGTTGCGATCTGGGGCGCGTTCTTCATGTGCCTGCTTGCCGTGTACGCGGCGTTCAGCTGGCTGCCGTCGATGCTGACCAGCGAGGGCTTTAGCGTCGCGATGGCGGGCTACGGTCTGAGCGCGTACAACCTGGGCGGTGTGATCGGCGCGGTGCTGTGCGCGCTTGCGATCGGCCGCTACGGTTCGCGCTGGCCGCTGCTGCTGTGCTGCGCGGGCGGGGTCGCGAGTGCGTGGCTGCTGCTCGGCGTGAACGCGACGCAACACTCCACGCTGATGATCTTCGGCCTCGGCCTGCATGGGCTGTTCGTCAACGCGGTGCAATCGACGATGTACGCACTGTGCGCATACGTCTACACGACCGGCGTGCGGGCAACCGGTACCGCGTCCGCACTCGCGGTCGGCCGCCTCGGCGCGATCCTCAGCGCGTTCGCGGGCGCGGCGGTGATTACGGCCGGCGGCGCGTTCGGCTACCTGCTGATGCTCGGCATCGCGATGGTGGTCGTGTTGATCGCGCTGGCGGTCGTGCAGCGCCATATACCGCGCAGAGGCGGCGCGAGCGCGCGCTGAGCGATACGGCGGTCCGGCGGTCCGGCCGCGGCACGACGCCCGCGCCGGGCGCCGGTCAGTTGGGTTTGATGGCGGGTCTGCGGCACAGCTTCTGATTTAGCTGCCGCCGCCGCGGATGTAATCCGGCAACGCCAGTGCGTTCGGCACGGGATTGCCGGACGCGTCGGTCGGCAGATACTGGGTCTGAAACGCAGTGAACATCGCGGCGAAGCCGTCGGCGCGCTGCACGATTACCGCGCCATCCTGGAACGCGCCGTTTTCGTCGTAGTGCGGACCGCGCGGATTGCCCTGATTCATGTGGGTTTCGTGCAGGCCGTCCTTTTTCGGCAGGAACAGAAAGCCGAAGCCGTAAACCACGATGCCCGCGGTGGTCGGGGTCCAGAAGTCGCGGTTATGCAGCTGACCGCTGCCGTTGTCGTACGGCAGGCTTTCGGCCGGCTGGCTTTCGTCGATCGTCAGAATGCCGTTGACGATGTCGTTGACGTCGGCGCGGTTGCCGTTCTCGTCCTTGTATGGAATCGGCCGCATTCTGCGGATGTCGAGCAGGCTGCTGTCCTGGAAGTAATCGAGGCGTGGGAAGCCGCTGGTGTAGAGACCGGGAGCGAGAGCCGTTAGTTTGGCGGTCAGCGGATCGGTGAAGTTCAGGTCGGCGTAGAAGTACACATCGTCGCTGCCGTTTTTACCGGGCTGGGTCGATGCCGAATTCACGACGAGGTTGAATGGTTTGTTGTCGTTGGCGGTGACCGTAATGACGTAGTGCGGACTGCCCACATACGAATCCTTGAAAGGCGCGGCGCGCAGTAAATTCCCTTTGAACATGCAGTATTCGTTCATGGCTGGAAAATCCTGGTCGGTGTGGAGCGGTGGCGGATGGAGGCAGCTTCGGATCGCGCAATCTCTGTGCCTCGGCAGGCGACCCGCGGGCCGCCCCTGCGCTACAGGATAATCCCAAGCGTCCGCGCGGTCGCATCGAACGCCGCTTTCGCCTTGCTCACTATCTCGTCGATTTCCGGCCGGCTGATCACCAGCGGCGGCGACAGCAGCATCCGGTCGCCGGTCGCGCGCATCACCAGATTGCCGTTGAAGCAGAAATCTCGGCACAGCGTGCCGACTTCACCGCCATTGTCGAAGCGCTTGCGGGTGCGCGGCTCCAGCGCAAGCTGGACGCCGGCAACCAGACCCGCACCGCTGATCTCGCCGACGATCGGATGCCCGGCGAACGTCTCACGCAGCCTGTTCTGAAGGTACGGACCGGTATCCGCTTTCACGCGCTCGACGATCTTCTCATCGCGCAGCAGCTTCAGATTCGCGACGGCAACGGCAGCCGCCACCGGATGCCCCGAATACGTCAGCCCGTGATTGAACTCACCGTGCTCGATCAGTGCGCGCGCGACGCGCTCATGCAGCCCGACCGCGCCCATCGGCACATAACCGCTCGTCAACCCCTTGGCCAGCGTAATCAGATCCGGCTCGAAGCCGAAGTACTGATGCGCGAACCATTCGCCGGTACGCCCGAAGCCGCCGATCACTTCGTCCGCGACCAGCAGCACGTCGTATTTGCGGCAAATGCGCTGGATTTCCGGCCAATAGTTTGCCGCCGGGAAAATCACGCCGCCGGCTCCCTGGAAAGGCTCGCCGATAAACGCGGCGACATTGTCCGCGCCGAGCTCGAGAATCTTCTGTTCCAGTTGCCGGGCCCGCTCCAATGCGAATTCTTCCGGCGTCTGATCGCTCGCCGCTTCGCCGAAGAAATACGGCTGATCGATATGCACGATGTTCTCGACTTTCGACGGCATCTGCTCATGCATATACGCCATCCCACCGAGCGTGCCGCCCGCGATCGTCGAGCCGTGATAAGCGTTCTTGCGCGCGATGACGAACTTCTTCGCGGGGCGGCGTTGCGTCGCCCAGTATTGGTGGACGATGCGCAGCACCGTGTCATTGCCTTCCGAACCGCTGTTGCAGTAGAAGAAGTGATTGAACTGCGCGGGCGTCAATTCGGCGAGCAGTGCGGACAGTTCGATCACCGGCGGATGCGTGGTCTTGAAGAACGTGTTGTAGTACGGCAGTTCCTGCATCTGCCGATACGCGGCGTCGGCGAGTTCCTTGCGGCCATAGCCGACGTTCACGCACCATAGTCCCGCCATTGCGTCGATGATCTTGTTGCCGTCCGAGTCCCACAAATACACGCCGTGCGCTTTGACGATCACGCGGCTGCCCGCGCGGTTCAGCGCGCCCATATCCGAGAACGGATGGAGATGGTGCGCGGCATCCAACGCGCGGTAGTCGGCGGTGCTGCGCGCGGTCGCTTTCAGTGTCTGCTTGCTCGTGCCCACGATCTGCCCGGCGTCCGGCGTCGTTGCGAATGCGACTTCCTCGGTCTTATAGCTCATATAGCCTCCGGTTTTCGTTTGAGATCCTGATTAGCCGTCCACGCTCACACGTGCAGCAGCAAATGCCGGCGTTCCCACGAACTGATCACGCGGAAAAACGCTTCGTATTCGGTCTCTTTCAGCGCGAGATACGCACGGACGAACTTCTCGCCGAGTACTTCGGCAATCGGCTCGCACGCGCTCATCAACGACAGACCGTCTTCGAGATTGCGCGGCAATTGATACGGCAACGCATAGCCGTCGCTCGTCAGCGGTTCGGTCGCGGTGAGTCGCTGCGTAATGCCGAGATAACCGGCGGCCAACGTCGCGGCAATCGCCAGATACGGATTGCAATCGACGCCCGGAATGCGGTTCTCGATGCGGCGCGCGACCGGCGCCGAATACGGCACCCGGAAGCCGACCGTACGATTGTCGTAACCCCACGCGACGTTGATCGGCGCGGCCATGAAGCGCGACAGTCGGCGGTACGAATTGATGTATGGCGCGAAGATCGGCATCAGCGCCGGCGTGTATTTCTGCAAGCCGGCGATATAGCCGGTAAACAGCGAGGTCGGTTCGCCATCCGCGGCAGTGAACAGATTGCGGCCGGTTTCGAGGTCGACGAGACTCTGATGCATATGCATCGCCGAGCCCGGTTCGCCTTCCATCGGTTTGGCCATGAACGTCGCGTACATCTTGTGACGCAGCGCGGCCTCGCGCACGGTGCGCTTGAACAGAAACACGCTGTCCGCGAGTTTCAGCGGATCGCCGTGCATGAAGTTGATTTCCATCTGCGCGGCGCCGACTTCGTGAATCAGCGTGTCCACTTCGAGTTCCTGTACGTCGCAGTACTCGTAGATGTCTTCGAACAGCGGGTCGAATTCGTTGACCGCTTCGATCGAATACGCCTGGCGGCCGGTTTCCGCGCGGCCGGTACGACCGACCGGCGGTTGCAGCGGCAGATCGGGATCGCGGTTCATATCGACCAGATAGAATTCGAGTTCCGGCGCGATCACCGGCTTCCAGCCGCGCGCGTGGTACAGGTCGAGCACGCGGCGCAGCACGCAGCGCGGCGAAATTTCGACCGGCGTGCCGTCGAAGTGCACGCAATCGTGGATCACCTGGGCGGTTGGATCGACCGCCCACGGAATCATCCGGATCGTGCTCGCGTCGGGTACGCATACCATGTCGGGGTCGGTAACGCCGGTCAGCGAATCGCTTTTTGGATAGTCGCCGGTCACGGTCTGGACCATCACCGCTTGCGGCAGACGCATCGACTCGCCCGATTCGAACTTGCTGCGCGGAATGATCTTGCCGCGCGCGATACCCGCCATGTCCGGGATGATCGCTTCGATTTCGGTCACGTGATGCTTTTTCAGAAATTCGTCGATGTCATGCATGATTGTTCTCTCTGTGTTTGATGCGCGAGCCGGTTAGGCGGGTTTGTCTTGCATAACGAACAGGCGTGCCGATCCAGCGCCGGCGATCGAGTCGACGGCGTTCGGATTGGCGTACGGCGCTATCGGAAAACGCGCAGGCGAGTCAAGGCCAGCGCAAATCGACGCAACAACGCGCAGCGCTTATTGGGCTGAGTGAAATGGATGCGATTTAATCCGTAGTCGCGACGTACGGCTATCGGCCGGCAGCGCGCGGACGCAAGCAACTCGCTCGCGAGTCAACGCGACTCAACGCGAACAAGCGCGAGTAAACGGATCAATCGAACCGCGAATGAGATGACGGAAGGGAGGCGCTACGGCAGCAGCGAAGCGACTTCGTCTGTGCGCACGGCGATAAATGCACGGGCGGACAGCACGTTACGGCGCCGTACCGAACGACGCGACAGGACTGTGATGACGGACAGGAAGCGGCGAAACGCAAGGCTGCCGCTGCTGCCGTCGGCGCTGGCGCCGTCAATGCACATACTGCGTGCCTGACTGCGATTCCAGTTCACCAAAGGGCCTCGGACTCTCACGATGACACTCGACTGCGTTGTTGAGGGAAGTATTGAGCGCTCTGTTTCGAATCCGTAGCGGACCTGGAAGAAACAGCACGCGGGTCGATCGCTTTAAACCGCTGCGAGACGTTTTCGCTGCACGGCCAAGAATCTGATGATACGTAATGCAGAACTTATTTCAGTGCTTAAGCGGCGTGCGCGAGCCGATCGACCTGTAGGAAGCATATACGAGCTATAAATGCCGTCAATTTATTTTTATTTTTTGGCAATCCGGCATCGCGCGCGATGCCGGATGGATTCTGTCGAACTCGCGCCCGATTGCGGCGCGAATTGCGCTTATTTCGCGAGCCGCGCGCGGATCGTGTATTCGCCTTCGTGGCCCTGGTCTTCGAGCATATGCGCCATCGCGGTATTGAAGTCGGGCGGCAACGGTTCGACCGGATAACCGCGCTTTTCCCATGCGTCGAGGCCGCCCTTCAGCGCGCGAACGTGATGAATGTTCTTGCGATGCAGCTGTTTGACGATGCGCTTGGCCGTCGCTTCGTTCGGACATACGCAATAGACGACGATCGGCCGCTTCAGATACTCCGGATGAATCGGCTCGGGCGATTCGAGATCGAGCGGACGCGCGCCGGCAATCCGGTGCGATTCCTTTTCGCGCACGACACTCGGCCGCGCATCGAGAATCAGCGGCGGTTCGTTCGACTTCATCATTTCGTCGAGCTGCTCGGGCGAGATGCGCGTATGCGCGAGCCAGCGGCGAAACTGCAAACGGCGCAGCCAGCGATACAGCAAAGCCGCCGCGAAGATCACCGCGAACGTATCGACGATCGTGCCGCCGTTGTGGCGCACGGCCAGTATCAGTTGCACGATCTGATCGTGCAGAGCGCCGCCGCCGATCACCCACACGCTGGCCCACAGCGTCGCGCCGACCAGGTCCCACCACAGGAACACGCCGACGCCGATCGCGGTGGTGCCGAGCAGCGGCGCGGAAATCAGACCGAGCCCCGGCAGGAACTTGGCGACCGTCAGGATCGGCGCGCCGTAGCGTTCATAGGTATTGCGCGCGACCCGCACGGTGGTGTCGAGCGACAGGGAGAAGCGCACCAGATAGTTCAGCAACCGGCGGCCATACGCGCGGCCGGTGAAAAACCAGAGCGAGTCGGCCAGCAGCGTCGCGCCGACGGCCGCGAAGATCACGTTCGGATACGAGGTTTGCCCCATCGCGGCCATCGTGCCGCCGAGGACCAGCATCGGCGCGGCCGGAATCGGCATGCCGAGCTGCGTGACGAGCACGCTCATGAAGACGGCCCAGACGCCGAGAGACGCTGGAATAGCAATCGGGAAATGCCACACTACCGCGCTCCTGACAAAGCAATGAGAGAAACCGCAATCGGTCCGCGCCCGGCCGCTGGACGGCCATGCGACGCGTACGGCAATGCGGGGGCAAGCCGGGCGCGTCGGCGCGAAAGACGGATTTAAGCACAGGTAGCGGGTCGGTGTCGTGAAAGACCGTGAAAGGCTGCGGGTAAGGTTGTTGAAGGGCTCGGGTGGCTCAGGCATCGGCGGCCGGATCGTAAGGCACCACCTGCTCATGCTCGTCCGCGTGATTGCGCGCGACGATCGCCCGCGCGACCGCGTGCGGTTCGAGATTGAACGGCTGATGCGGGACGCCCGGCGCAATGAACAGAAAGTCGCCCGCCTCGGTAATCACCGACTCGCGCAGCCCCGGGCCGTAGCGCGTCTCGACCCGGCCTTCGAGCTGATAGATCGCGGTCTCGTAGCCGGCGTGAAAGTGCGGCTCCGCATGGCCGCCCGGCGGCACCACGACCATGTACATCGACAGCCCGGTAGCGCCCGCGGTCTGCGCCGAAATGCCGACGAAATACGGCAGCCGCTGCGCGGTCGCCATTTCGCGCTCCGGACGCACCTTGACGACGGCGGCGCGCGGGTCGGGAATCACGTTTGCCATGCTCGCTCCTCGGAGAGTCGCCGCGCGGCGCGGCGGCTGGCGGCCGGCTCGCAATCGCGGACCGACTAGTCGAGTGTAGGCGCCGGCGGACGCGCTGGAGGGGCGGATATCGGACGTTATCGAGCGTGGCGGCGTTGCTACAATGAACCGCTACAAGTACACCCATCACGGAGACAGCGAATGGCAACGCTTCAGCCTATCAGCCGCTACCCGGTGCCCGAGCCGAGCGAGTGGCCCGCCGATATCAGCGCCCGTATTCTCGAAGTACAGGAAAAAGCCGGCTTCGTGCCGAACGTGTTTCTGACGCTCGCGCATCGGCCCGACGAGTTTCGCGCGTTCTTTGCATATCACGACGCGTTGATGCTGAAAGAGGGCGGCCTCACGAAGGGCGAGCGCGAGATGATCGTGGTCGCGACGAGCGGGGTCAACGACTGTCTGTACTGCGTGGTCGCACACGGCGCGATTCTGCGCATCTACGAGAAGGCGCCGCTGCTCGCGGATCAGGTCGCGGTCAATCATCGCAAGGCCGATATCACCGAACGTCAGAAGGCGATGCTCGATTTCGCGCTGAAGGTGTGCCGCGCCTCGGGCACCGTCGACGAAGAGGACTTCCAGGCGTTGCGCGGCCACGGTTTCACCGACGAAGACATCTGGGACATCGCGGCGATTACCGCGTTTTTCGGCCTGTCGAACCGGATGGCCAACGTGATCTCGATGCGGCCGAACGACGAGTTTTATCTGATGGGGCGGGTGCCGAAGGCGGCGGCGGAGACAGCGAAGCCATAACGACTTCGCGGCGAACCGGGCGCCGCGTGCCGGATTGCTTCGGTTTGCGTATCGATAGCGTGAATCACGCGGCCGCCGGCTCCGACGCGCGCGGCTCACGCGTGTCCACCGCGCGATCGTCGATCGGAAAATGCAGCAGCGCCGCGAGCAGTCCGGCGGCGATCGTCGCCGCCCATAACAGCGAATACGAGCCGGTCAGATCGAACACGAGGCCGCCGAGCCATGCGCCGAGAAACGAGCCGACCTGGTGGCTCAGAAAGCACACGCCAAACAGACTGCCGAGGTGGCGCACGCCGAACACCCTGGCGACGAGCCCGCTCGTCAGCGGCACCGTGCCGAGCCACGTGAGGCCCATCACCGCGGCGAAGATCACGACCGACACGGTGCTCTTCGGCAGCAGGAAAAAGACGCCGATCGTCGCGCTGCGCAGCAGATACAGCCAGCCGAGCACGTGCTGCTGGCGGAACCGCCCGCCGAGCCAGCCGCATGCCCAACTGCCCGCCATGTTGAACAGGCCGATCAGCGCGAGCGCGGTCGCGCCGAGTCCGAGCGGCATATGGCACAGCGTCAGATATTCGGGCAGATGCGTCGCGATGAACGCGAGCTGGAAACCGCAGGTGAAAAAGCCGAGCGTCAGCAGACGGTAGCCGCGATGGCGAGTCGCTTGCGCGAGCACTTCGCGCAGCGGCGCGGCGGGTGTTTCCTGCGGCCGGGTTGGACGATCAGCCGGCAACGGAGTTGGCGTCGTCGCTCGCGGCTGGGCCTGGGTCCGCGCGCGGCGATCGAGCACGATGCCGAGCGGCGCGAACAGCAGCATTACGAATGCGAGCGCGAACAGCGACGTCGCGATTCCCGCGTGCAGCCTGATCCCTTGCACGAGCGGCACCATCAACACCTGGCCGGCCGAGCCGCCGGCGCTGACGAGCCCCATCGCGATGCTGCGCTGCTGCGGCGTCGCAATCCGCCCGACCGCCGGCAGCACGACGCCGAATGTCGTGCAGCTGACCCCGACCCCGACCAGCAGGCCCATCCCGATCACCAGCCACGCGCCGCTCGGCGCGACCGCCGACAGCGCGAGCCCGGCCGCGAAGGTGGTCGCGCCGAACGCGACCACCGGCGCCGAGCCGTAGCGGTCCGCGGCGGCGCCCGCGAACGGTTGAGCGAAGCCCCATACGAGGTTGTGCAGCGCGATCGCGAACGCGATCTGCGTCACCGGCAGACCGCGGTCGAATGAGAACGGGCCGATGAACAGGCCGAAGGTCTGGCGGATGCCCATCGCCGCGCTGAGGATCAGCGCGCCGGCGACGATCACCAGCGTGGTCGTGTGCGCACGGAGGGCGAGGGAGGGTCGCTTGCTGCGGTTGGTCGACATGGCGGGTTCTCCTTGAACGCCATCGTCGCAGTGCGCCGCGTGCGCGGCAAAGGAAAAGTCTTCGCTGACAGGTGAGCGTGGCTCACCTATGCGGGTGGGTCGCGCCGCCGTCGCTGCCGGTGTTGGGGTTGTCATTGACTTCGGCATTGGCTTCGAGATTGCCGCCGCTCGCCGCCGACCTCGCGAACGGCGCGGCCTCGCCGACCAGCCAGCGTTTGAAGTCCGCCAGCTCGGGGCGGCGGATCGCGCTGTCGGCGTCCTCGGCGCTGACCAGCCAGTACGCGGTGCTCGACGCGACCGTGCCCGCGCACGCCTCGACCAGCGCGCCGCTCGCCAGATCGCTGTCGACCAGCGGTTTGCGCCCGAGCGCGACGCCCAGACCCATGCTGGCCGCCTCGAACGCGAGCTGGATCGTGTCGACGCGCAGGCCGCCCGCGGCATCGATGCCGCTCGTGCCGGTGCCATCGAGCCACGCCTGCCAGTCCTCGCCGGCGGTGTTCACGTGAATCAGCGTCGCCTGTCGCAGGTCGATCTCGCCGCCCGCGTCGCGCAGTGTCTGGCGATACGCGGGGCTGCAGACCGGCACGAACTGCTCGTCGAACAGCCGCGTCCACGCGGTGCCGGCGACCGGCGCGCGGCTCATGCGGATCGCGAAGTCGAAGCCGTCGACCGGAAACCCGACCTGCCGCGACGACGTATCCACGCTGACGTTCACCCGCGGCCACCGCGCGCGAAAGCCGGCGAGACGCGGCAGCAGCCAGCGTGACGCGAAGGTCGGCGCGCAACTGAGCGCGATCGGCCGGTCGGCGCGATGCGTCGGCAGTCGCTGGGTGCCGATCGCGATCAGCGAAAACGCTTCGGAGACGTACGACAGATAATCGGCGCCGCTCGCGGTCAGCGAAATGCCGCGCGGCTCGCGCACGAACAGTTCGACGCCGAGCGCTTCCTCGAGCCCGACGATGCCGTGACTGATCGCGCTCGGCGTCACGTTCAGTTCGGCGGCGGCGAGTTTGAAACTCTGATGCCGGCCGGCCGCTTCGAAAAAGCGCAGCGCGGGCAAGGGGGGCAGGCGAAGCGGCATGGCGGTGTGGGTGGCGGTGGTGTGTCGCGCAAGCATACCGTGCGGCGCCGCCGGTCGGACGCGCGGGGCGGGGAAAGAATTTTCCCTTGCATGTGTCGATTTCCGCTCGCTTCATACGTCGTTATCTAAGAGCACGGCACGCATCGGCGACCGCTTGCCCGTCGTTTTCGAGAGCTTCATTTCTCACCCGATTTCTCACAAGGAGATGGCTGATGACTGACGCAAACGCATCTACACAGACGCAAACGCAAACGCTGAAACCGGCCCGCGAACTGGCCGACTTGCCGCCGCGCTTTCCGGGCGAAAGCGCCGCATATCGCCGTGCGCGCAACGACCTGCTGGCCGCGGAAATCGAGTTGCGCCGCCACATCGAGCGGGTCGCGGCGCAGCGCCGGGCGCTCCCGCCGGGCGGTCTCGTGCCCGAGGACTACCAGTTCGACGGCGAAGCCGGACCGGTCACGCTGTCGCAAATGTTTGGCGCGCACGACACGCTGGTCACCTACAACTGGATGTTCGGCCCGCGACGCGCGCGGCCGTGCCCGATGTGCACGTCGCTGCTGAGCGCGTGGGACGGCGAAATGCCCGACATCCTGCAGCGCGTCGCGTTCGCGGTGATCGGCCGCGCGCCGCTGGAGAAACTGCTGGCGTTCAAACAGGAGCGCGGCTGGCGGCATCTGCGGATCTATTCGTCGGGCGGCAACACCTTCAATCGCGACTATGCGGCCGAAGACCCGGCCGGCGACGACAATCCGGCGGTCAACGTGTTCACGCGCACCGGTGGGCAAGTGCGGCACTTCTGGGCCGAGGAGATGGGGCCATCGACCGCCGACCCGGGCCAGGATCCGCGCGGCGCGCCCGATCTGATGCCGTTGTGGACGATTCTCGACATGACGCCCGGCGGGCGCGGGACCGACTGGTATCCGAAGCTCGCGTATTGAAACTGGCGAACGGCGCGGGGGGCGACCGCGAGGTTCGCCAGCTACGAGTGCGTCTCCGTCGCCTGCCGCTGCGCCAACGCGGTCTGCAAAAAACCGCCGACCGCGCCGGAGCGCATTGGCCGGCTGAACAGATAGCCCTGCACCGCGTGCGCGCCAAGTGCTTTCACGACATCGGCCTGCAGCGGCGTTTCGAGCCCTTCGACCACGCATTCGAGCCCCAGGTTGCGGCACAGGTCGATCACCGACTTGATGATCTTCTTCGACGCGCTGTTGGTATCGACGTCGGTCACGAAGCTGCGGTCAATCTTGATCGCGTCGAACGGCAGCCGGTGCACGTAGCTCAGGCTCGAATAGCCGGTGCCGAAATCGTCGAGCGACACGCGGCAGCCGGCCTGTTTGAGCATCGTCAGCGCGCTGGCCGCCTGCTCGAAATCGCGCGTCAACGCGGTCTCGGTGATCTCGAACGTCACCCGCTGCGGCGACACCCCGCTCGCCGCGACGATGTCGATCAGCCGCCGCGCGCGGGCCGACGTCGAAATGTCGACCGCCGACAGATTGAACGACAGATACAGATCGGCTGGCCAGTGCGCGACTTCGCGCAGCGCCTGGCGCAGCAGTACGTCGGTGAGGCTCAGGATGAGCTCGGTACGCTCTGCAATCCGAATGAATTCCTCGGGCCGCACCATGCCGAGCCGCGGACTGTGCCAGCGGCCCAGCGCTTCGAGACCGATCGGGCGTTGCGTGGGCAGGTCGTAGATCGGCTGGAATTCGAGGAACAGCTCCGCTTCGAGGTCCGCGTGGCGCAGCTCCTGGGTGACGAGACTGAGGCGCCGCATCCGCGTTTCATGTTCGGTCGAGAAGATCACCGGCTTGCCGCGGCGGTTTTCCTTGCCGACATACAGCGCGGCGTCGGCGCGCTCGAACACCTGCTCGACCGTCGAGCCCGCGTCGGGAAACGCGGCCCAGCCGATCGTGCCGGTCAGTTCCGCGACGTTGCCGGCGAGCTGGTAGGGCCGGCTGAGCGCATCGCAGATGCGCTGCCCGAGTTCGACCAGCGCATCGTTCGACAGCTTCTCGCACACCAGTACGCCGAACTCGTCGCCGCCGAGCCGCGCGAACAGCAGCGCCGGCTCGCCGAGCGCGAGCAGACGCGCGCCGACTTCCTGCAGCACGAGGTCGCCGCTCGCGTGGCCATAGATATCGTTGACCTGCTTGAAACCGTCGAGATCGATCACCCCGACATTGAAACTGCCGCCGCGCGCGGCCGCCTGCTCCGCCATCGCGCGCAGCGACGCGAAATAGCTGCGCCGGTTCGGCAGGTCGGTCAGGCTGTCGATGCTGGCGAGCCGGAAGTTGTCGTCGCTGAGCCGCTGCGTGTTGAGCTGGCTGGTCTGCAACTCGCGCTGTGCCTGAATCGCGTCGGTGAAGGTGCGCCAGTATTGCAGGATCACGACCGCGAGCGCGACGCCGACCAGTGCCATATCGACGGCCATCGCAATGAAGACCGGATCGCCGGTGCTGATCAGATAGCCGCAGAAGCTTAGGATGACGATGCACAGCAACAGCAGCGCGGGCACCCGCAAATGAATCAGACAGAACACGCTGCCCACCAGCGTGGTGCTCATATAAAACGCGACCTGCGCCTGCTGGTATGCGCTGCCGTACGGCAGCAGCAGGATCGACCAGCAGCTGAAAGCGAAGCCGAACAGCCCGACCACCCACACCAGGCTGCGCATTTCGCCAACGGCCCGTTCGGTCGTCAGCGGACGGCGCCGCAGCAGCCACCAGCGCGCGCAGCGGTACAGGCACGCGCCGCCGAGCCCGAGCGGAATGTACAGCGACAACCACAACGGCGCGCTGGCCAGATGCGTGATAGCGACCGACGCGGTGTTGACCAGCAAAATGAAATAGAGCAGCGGGACCTGCCGGCTGAAGGCCTGAAATTGCGCACGCATCAGCTCGGCGTCGACTGCCGGGACCGATAGCATCCGTTTCAATCTTGGTGGCCGCACCATCTTCATCCCTTTAAACGTTTGGGCGCTCAGCGCAGCTTTTTATATCGGCTGATGGCGGACTAACTTGAGCAGGATTGATCGTCGGAGCGCGGCAAACCGGGCACCTGGATAAAGCGGCACGAGATCGGTAAGTACTACCTGGCTCGCGCAGCTGATGCGGCGTGGCAGTCAGTCGTTTATGCCGGACTGCAACTCGTCGGGAGCCGCGATCAAAGAGTGGGACATGACAGCACGCGTTGCGGCGCCATCGGTGTGCCGGGCTGGCCGTTCGGCGCGGGCGTGCCTTGCGGCGGCGTCGAAACGAGCCTCACCGTATCGGCACCCGCATTCGCGAGCACGTATTTTTCCGCGCTGTTATCCGGCTGCCAGTAAGCGCGATAGACGCTGCCGTCGCCGAACACGAGCAGCCTGCCGTGAATTTTTTGCGCGCCTTTGATCAGATCGACCGGTTCCCCGGCGCGCAACGCAAAGCCCTGCAATGCGCCGGACTGGGTTGCACCGGCGAGGGTTGCACAGGCGTTGTCGTCCGCGACGGCGGCACGCGGCGCGAACGCGGTGACGAGCATCGCGAGCATCGTGCCCGAGGCAAAGCGGCGAGTTCTCACTTTTTTATTTCTGCGAAAAGTTAACCTGAGCTGATCGCGCAAAGAACGCGCCTGAGTGTTCTCTCTTAGTCTTGCGGCTTGCCGGAACCGCCGATGGCTCGCCGCGAGTCGCGCTAAAGCACTGAAATTGCAACGGATTGTGATGCGCGGCAAAAACGCGCGGGAGCGCGCGCGCACATAAGCCCTCGATTCTTATGGCAGTTTGCTTCTCAAAAACGTCAAATCGAGGCCCCGCCGTTGATACAAGCCTTACACCAAGGGTTTGCGCGAAAGTGGGGCTATGCGTTAGTGTGTCGGTCCCGGCGCCTCAGAAGGGCGCCGATTCCATGATTACCATACGGGAAGTGCTATGAACAAACAGGAACTGATTGATGCAGTCGCCGCAGCGACGGGCGAAAGCAAAGCGGCCACCGGCCAGACCATCGACGCAATCGTCGAAGCAGTGACCAAGGCCGTCGTGAGCGGCGATACGGTGCAACTGGTTGGTTTCGGTTCTTTCTCGACCGGCGCGCGCGCAGCACGCGTGGGCCGTAACCCGTCGACGGGCGAGGAAATCCAGATCGCCGCGGCCAAGACGGTGAAGTTCACCGCGGGCAAGGCGTTCAAGGAAGCTGTCAACGCGTCGTAATGCAACGCGCTTCACGCCGGACCGAGCCTTCGCGGTGCGCTGCGCAGCCTGCTGCGAAGCGTGCACAAGCGAGGCGTCGGGCGTGAAGAATCACGCGCTGCGCAACGTCGGCGGAACGATCTCCGCTCGTTGGCGCGGCGCGTGTGCGTCGCATGAACTCAGTTCGCGCGACGCTTGCGGGTCGCCTCGGCGAGCGTGGCCAGCACCGGTTCGGTCTGCGCCCAGCTCACGCAGGCATCCGTAATCGATACGCCGTGCCGCAGCGGCACCCCGGCCTTCAGATCCTGACGGCCTTCTTCCAGATGACTTTCAAGCATCACGCCAATGATGCGGCGCTCGTGCTGCGTCAGTTGTCGCGCGATATCGTTTGCCACTTCGATCTGGCGCGTATGCGATTTATTCGAATTCGCGTGCGAGCAATCGATCATCACCTGTTCGCGCAGTCCCGCTGAACGCAGCGAATCGCAGGTCGCCTGCACCGCCGCCGCGTCGTAATTCGGACCCTGCTTGCCGCCGCGCAGAATCACGTGCGCATCGTCGTTGCCGCGCGTTTCGAAGATCGCGGCCATGCCCATTTTCGTCATCCCCATGAATGCGTGGCTCGCGCGCGCCGCGACGATCGCGTCGGCCGCGACCTGCACGCCGCCATCGGTGCCGTTCTTGAAACCGATCGGGCAGCTCAGACCCGATGCGAGCTGGCGATGACTCTGGCTCTCGGTCGTGCGCGCACCGATCGCGCCCCACGCGATCAGATCGGCGATGTACTGCGGACTGAGCAGATCGAGGAATTCGGTCGCGGTCGGCAGACCCAGACCGTTGATATCGATCAGCAGTTGCCGCGCGAGACGCAGGCCTTCGTTGATGCGGAAGCTGCCGTCCAGCCGCGGATCGTTGATATAGCCTTTCCAGCCGACCGTCGTGCGCGGCTTTTCGAAGTACACGCGCATCACGATCAGCAGATCGTCCTTGTAGTGATCGGCGGCGGCTTTCAGCTTGCGCGCGTATTCGATCGCCTGGTCGTGATCGTGGATCGAGCACGGGCCGGTGATCAGCACGAGGCGGTCGTCGCGGCCGTGCAGGATGTCGGCGATTTCGACGCGGGTTTTTTCGACCAGCGTTTGCACCGCCGGCGGGACCGGCAATTCGTCCTGCAGCAGCGCCGGCGAAATCAACGGCCGCACTGCGCCGATGCGCACGTCGTCGATGCGCGTGGTGTCCTGGGTAGCGTCGGCCGAGCCGACTTCCTGATCGTGCAACGGGTTGTCGAGGGCGCTCAAGATAATCTCCGCAATCGGTGGTTGGGGCGGCGTGGCCGCCTGCCGGCGCGCTGCGTCGCGATGAGGGCGCGCGGGCGCTGCATGGGTTTGACGTGGGCCGTGCGTTCGCTGCGCCGGACTTCGGGCGATGCTCGATCGGATGCCTTGGCGTGAGGCCGGACAATGAGCCCGGCATGAAGCTGGCGGGGGCGCGCACGGCTGCGCTGGCGCGATTATGACACCCGCGCGCGGCGATCGGCGCGCGGGCTGGTTCAGAGCTTGCGAATCAACTCGATCGCGGCCGCCGGGTTGCGTTCCTTGAAGCCGCTGATCACATACAGATAGACGTCGCGCGCGCTCGATTTGGCGGGCGGCTCTGCGCAGGTTTGCAGATCGGCAGGGGTGGTGCCGGCGGCTAGCTGGCGCGCGCGTTCGGCCCATGCGTCGAGTGCCTTGGTCGAATAGCCTTTGGCTTGCTTGTCGCTGGTGCCCATGATGCGCGCGTACACGAACGGCGCGGTGAGGTCGGCGATCTGCGGATAGTCGCTGTCGCCGGCTAGCACCACCGCGGTCTGATACTTGCGCGCGAGCGCGATGAAGTCCGGTGTCCTGAACGATTCGTGACGCACTTCGAGCGCGTGGCGCAGCGGCTGTCCTTCGATGCTTGCCGGCAGCAGTTTCAGGAAGGCTTCAAAATCGTCGGGATCGAATTTTTTGGTCGGCGCGAACTGCCAGTTGATTGGGCCGAGTTTCTGTTTGAGCAGCAGCACGCCGCTCGCGAAGAAACGCTCGATCGTTTCACCCGCTTCGGCGAGCACCCGGCGGTTGGTCGCATAACGGGGCGCTTTCAGCGAGAACACGAAGTCGTCGGGCGTTTCCGCGTACCACTTCTCGTAGCTGGCCGGTTTTTGCAGGCCGTAGAACGTGCCGTTGATTTCGATCGACGTCAGTTGCCGGCTCGCGTATTCGAGTTCGCGGCTTTGCGTGAGGTCGTCCGGATAGAACGGGCCGCGCCACGGCGCGTAAGTCCAGCCGCCGATGCCGATCCGGATGCGGGGGGAGGAAGGTGACTTCGCAACGGGCTTCTCGACCGGCTCGTCGACTACCTTCTCGCTTCGCGTTCTGCTTGGCTTCGCGCTTTTCGCTGCGGGCACTTGGACTCTCCTTCGCTGCTGCGGGCAAGCCGGTAGATTAGCTGCTTTTCGCGCGGCGCGCGGCCTTGCGTGTGCCGGTTGCGCCGGTTTTGCCGCTGCTTGCAGCCGCCGCCGCGCTGGCCTGCTCGAACCGCCGGCTCGCCTGCGCCACCTCCATCCGGAAGCGCTGCAACGCGGCGACCTCGAGATCCGGCGGCGTCAGCGCGATCCACAGCACGTCGATCAGCTGATCCGCGGTCGCCTCGATATCGATCTGCCGGTTCGTCAGCGTCGCGTCCCACAGCACGTGTTCCATCGGCCCGAACACCATCGAACGCAGCAGCCGCAGCGGCATGTCCGCGCGAATCTCGCCGCTCTGCTGGCCGTGCGCGAGCACCCGCATCAGCGGCGCGGTGTAGCGGCGCTGCAATTCGGTCAGCGCCGCACTCAATTCGTGATGCCGCGCGCGCCCCTCCGACAGCACCAGCGCGCACAGATCGGTGCCGTTCACCAGCATCAGCCTCAGATGCATTCGCACGATGAACGCGAACTGCTGGCGCACGCTGCCGTCGCGCGGCAGGCCGGCTTCGATCGCGTCGATGATCTCGTCGTACCAGTCGCCGATCACCCGCGCGCACAACTCGCGCTTGCCGCGAAAGTAGCTGAACACCGTGGCTTCCGAAATGCCGACGCGCTGCGCGATTTCGGCGGTCGTCGCGCGTTCGTAGCCCTTCTCGGAGAACACGTCGCGCCCCGCCTGGAGAATCTCCTTCACGCGCTGCTGCGACTTGCGCCCGGCCGGCTGGCGGCGCGAGGCGGGAAGTCCGGCGCTCTCCGGCGATGAAATATGAGTGGCAGTCAGATTTGTCATGGAGAAAAGGGCGGAACGGAGGGCCGACGATGCCCGTGAACGCGATCCTATCATCAAACTGAGCGCGGTACGGCGGCTCCGCATGATTTCTGAGTAACACTCAAAAATACCTATTGACGCTTACGTCAATCTGGCGTGAAATGCGCGTTGACACGATTGATGATGCGCGCGCCGACTGGCCAGAGCCGAACGGCCGCCCCCGAACCCTGGAGACACCGCAATGCCCAATCTGCCCGGTTTGCAATTCCCGCTCGGCGAAGAAATCGAAATGCTGCGCGACAGCATCGCGTCGTTCGCCGCCAAAGAGATCGCGCCGCGCGCGGCGGAAATCGATCGCACCGACCAGTTTCCGATGGATCTGTGGAAGAAGTTCGGCGACCTCGGCGTGCTCGGCATGACCGTCGCCGAGGAATACGGCGGCGCGAACATGGGCTACACCGCGCACATGATCGCGATGGAGGAAATCTCGCGCGCGTCGGCGTCGGTCGGCCTGTCGTACGGCGCGCATTCGAACCTGTGCGTGAACCAGATTCATCGCAACGGCACCGCGCAGCAGAAGCAGAAGTATCTGCCCAAGCTGGTGTCGGGCGAGCACGTCGGCGCGCTCGCGATGAGCGAGCCGAACGCGGGCTCCGACGTGGTCAGCATGAAGCTGCGCGCGGAGAAAAAGGGCGACCGCTACGTGCTGAACGGCACCAAGATGTGGATCACCAACGGCCCCGATTGCGACACACTGGTCGTCTATGCGAAGACCGATCCCGAAGCGAATTCGCGCGGCATTACCGCGTTCATCGTCGAGAAGGGCATGAAAGGTTTCTCGGTTGCGCAGAAACTCGACAAGCTCGGCATGCGCGGCTCGCACACCGGCGAACTGGTGTTTCAGGACGTCGAAGTGCCGGAAGAGAACATCCTCGGTCAGCTGAACGGCGGCGTGAAGGTACTGATGAGCGGCCTTGACTACGAACGTGCGGTGCTGGCCGGCGGACCGACCGGCATCATGGTCGCGGTGATGGACGCGGTCGTGCCGTATATCCACGACCGCAAGCAGTTCGGCCAGTCGATCGGCGAATTCCAGCTGATCCAGGGCAAGGTCGCCGATCTGTACACGACGTTGCAGGCGTGCCGCGCGTATCTGTACGCGGTCGGCCGTCAGCTCGACACGCTCGGCAACGAGCACGTGCGCCAGGTGCGCAAGGACTGCGCGGGCGTGATTCTCTATACCGCCGAGAAAGCCACGTGGATGGCCGGCGAGGCGATCCAGATTCTGGGCGGCAACGGCTATATCAACGAGTATCCGGTCGGACGTCTGTGGCGCGACGCGAAGCTCTACGAAATCGGCGCGGGCACCAGTGAGATTCGCCGGATGCTGATTGGGCGCGAGCTGTTTGCGGAAACGATGTGAGGCGAGCTTGCCCAGCGCTAAAAGCTCCTGAAAAACGCCACTCGTGAGAAGCCACAACATGCCGATCATCGAATCAAAGCTGAACCCGCGCTCGGACGAGTTCCGCGCGAATGCGGCGGCGCTCGACGCGCTGGTCGCCGATCTGCGCGCGAAAATCGAACAGCTCGCGCAAGGCGGCGGTGAGGCCGCGCGCGACAAACACACGAGCCGCGGCAAGCTGCTGCCGCGCGAGCGCGTCGCGCAACTGCTCGACCCGGGCACGCCGTTTCTCGAACTGTCGCAACTGGCCGCGTACGGGATGTACAACGACGACGCGCCGGGCGCCGGCGTGATCACCGGAATCGGCCGGATCGTCGGGCAGGAATGCGTGATCGTCTGCAACGACGCGACCGTGAAGGGCGGCACCTACTACCCGGTCACCGTGAAGAAGCACCTGCGCGCGCAGGAAATCGCCGCGGAAAACCGTCTGCCGTGCGTGTACCTGGTCGACTCGGGCGGCGCGAATCTGCCGAATCAGGACGACGTGTTTCCCGACCGCGATCACTTCGGCCGCATCTTCTACAACCAGGCGACGCTGTCGGCGGCGGGCATTCCGCAGATCGCGGTCGTGATGGGCTCGTGCACCGCGGGCGGCGCGTATGTGCCGGCGATGAGCGACGAATCGATCATCGTGAAGAACCAGGGGACGATTTTTCTCGGCGGCCCGCCGCTCGTGAAAGCGGCAACCGGCGAAGTGGTCAGCGCGGAAGACCTCGGCGGCGGCGACGTGCATACGCGGCTGTCGGGCGTCGTCGATCATCTCGCGCAGAACGACGCGCATGCGCTCGCGATCGCACGCAGCATCGTCGGCAATCTGAATCGCGCGAAGCAGGCGCCGCTGGTGTTGCAGGACCCGAAGCCGCCGCGCTACGACGCAAAGAGCATCTACGGCGTGATTCCGCTCGACACGCGCAAGCCGTTCGATATCCGCGAGGTGATCGCGCGCATCGTCGACGATTCCGCGTTCGACGAGTTCAAGGCCCGCTACGGCACCACGCTCGTGTGCGGCTTCGCGCATATCTGGGGCCATCCGGTGGGGATCGTCGCGAACAACGGCATTCTGTTTTCGGAGTCCGCATTAAAGGGCGCGCACTTCATCGAGCTGTGCGCGCAGCGCAAGATTCCGCTGGTCTTTCTGCAGAACATCACCGGCTTCATGGTCGGGCGCAAATACGAGAACGAAGGGATCGCGCGCAACGGCGCGAAGATGGTGACCGCGGTCGCGACCGCGAAGGTGCCGAAGTTCACGGTGATCATCGGCGGCTCGTTCGGCGCCGGCAACTACGGGATGTGCGGCCGCGCGTATTCGCCGCGCTTCCTGTGGATGTGGCCGAACGCGCGCATCTCGGTGATGGGCGGCGAGCAGGCCGCGTCGGTGCTGGCCACCGTGAAGCGCGACGGTATCGAAGCGAAGGGCGGTTCGTGGAGCGCGGAAGAAGAGGACGCGTTCAAGCAGCCGATCCGCGAGCAATACGAGCATCAGGGCCATCCGTACTATGCGAGCGCGCGGCTGTGGGACGACGGCGTGATCGATCCGGCGCAGACCCGCGACGTGCTCGGTCTCGGCCTGTCGGCGGCGATGAACGCGCCGATCGAGGACACGCGTTTCGGCGTGTTCAGAATGTGACGCGGCGCAACGGAGACTGCCCATGCAATACGAAACGCTGAAGTTCGAGATCGCCGGCCCGCTCGCGACCGTCACGCTCAATCGCCCCGAGGTGCGCAACGCGTTCAACGAGACGATGATCGCGGAACTGACCGCCGCGTTCACCGAACTCGACTCGCGCGACGACGTGCGCGCGGTCGTGCTCGCCGCGAACGGCAAGGCGTTCTGCGCGGGCGCCGACCTGAACTGGATGAAGAAAATGGCCGGCTACTCGGACGCGGAAAATCGCGCCGACGCGATGCGGCTGGCGAACATGCTGTCGGCCGTCTATCGCTGCAACAAGCCGGTCATCGCACGGGTGAGCGGCGATGCGTACGCGGGCGGGATGGGCCTGATTGCCGCGTGCGATATCGTCGTCGCGGTCGATAGCGCGCATTTCTGCCTGTCGGAGGCGCGGCTGGGCCTGATTCCGGCGACGATCGCGCCGTACGTGATCCGCGCGCTCGGCGAACAGGCAGCGCGGCGCTACTTCGTCAGCGCCGAAGCGTTCGACTGCGCGACCGCGCTGCGCCTGGGCCTCGTCAGCGAAGCGGTCGGCGCGGACCAGCTCGACGCGGCGGTCGCGCAACTCGCGCAAACGCTGTGCGCGAACGGCCCGCAAGCGGTGCGCGCGTGCAAGCGGCTCGTGCAGGACATCGCCGGCCGCGAGTTGAGCGACGCGCTGATCGAAGACACCGCGGCGCGCATCGCGCAAACGCGAGCCGGCGCGGAAGGCCGCGAAGGCGTCGCATCGTTCCTCGAGAAACGCCCGCCGGGCTGGCGCAACTGACGCGCGTCACGTATCACCATCGCCCGCTACCGCCTAATAACATCGAGACACTCATGTTCAACAAGATCCTGATTGCGAACCGCGGCGAGATCGCCTGCCGCGTCGCGGCGACCTGCAAGCGGCTCGGCATCGCGAGCGTGGCCGTCTATTCCGACGCCGACGCTAACGCGAAACACGTCGCCGCCTGCGACGAAGCGGTGCATATCGGCGGCTCGACCGCGGCGGAAAGTTATCTGCGAGTCGAGCGCATCATCGAGGCCGCGCGCGCAACCGGTGCGCAAGCGGTCCATCCGGGCTACGGCTTTCTTTCGGAGAACGAAGACTTCGCGCATGCATGCGAGGCGGCCGGGATCGTCTTTATCGGTCCGCCGGTCGAGGCGATTGCCGCGATGGGTTCGAAGGCGGCCGCCAAGGCGCTGATGCACGCGGCCGCGGTGCCGCTCGTACCCGGCTATCACGGCGACGATCAGGACCCGCAGCTGTTGCAGCGTGAAGCGGACGAGATCGGCTACCCGGTGCTGCTGAAGGCGAGCGCGGGCGGCGGCGGCAAGGGTATGCGGGTGGTCGAGCGCGGCGCGGATTTCGCGGCGGCGCTGCTGTCGTGCAAGCGCGAAGCGGCGAGCAGCTTCGGCAACGACCGCGTGCTGATCGAGAAGTACTTGATGCGGCCACGCCACGTCGAGGTGCAGGTGTTCGCCGACCGGCACGGCGGCGCGGTCTATCTGTTCGATCGCGACTGCTCGGTACAGCGCCGTCACCAGAAGGTGCTCGAGGAAGCGCCGGCGCCGGGGCTCGACGCCGGCGTGAAGCGCGCGATGGGAGAGGCGGCGGTGGCCGCCGCGCGCGCGGTCAACTACGTCGGCGCGGGCACGGTCGAGTTCATCATGACGCCGGCCGGCGAGTTCTATTTCATGGAAATGAACACGCGCCTGCAGGTCGAGCATCCGGTTACCGAGATGGTGACCGGGCAGGATCTGGTCGAATGGCAATTGCGGGTCGCGGCGGATGAGCCGCTGCCGCTCACGCAAGATCAACTGAAGCTCGACGGCCACGCGATCGAAGCGCGTATTTACGCCGAGCATCCGGCGCGCGGCTTCCTGCCGTCCACCGGTACGCTCAAGCATTTGCGCATGCCGGAAGGCGTCGAGTTCGCGATCGACGCGGCCGGTCTCGGAGAGCCGGGCCGCAAGGCGCCGGTGCGGATCGACAGCGGCGTGCGCGAGGGCGACACGATCACGCCGTTCTACGACCCGATGATCGCGAAGCTGATCGTCCACGGCGCGTCGCGCGAGGAAGCGTTGGCGCGGCTCGCGCGCGCGCTGCATGCGTGCGAGGTGGTCGGGCCGCATACGAACGTCGAGTTCCTGCAACGGATCGTCGCGAGCGAGCCGTTTGCGAGCGGCGAACTCGACACCGGTCTGATCGAGCGGCATCACGATGCGCTGTTCGCGCCGGTGAAAAAGCCGTTCAAGGAGGCGCTCGCGCTCGCGTGCGCGGCGCTGCTCACGCGCGAGGGCGGTAGCGCGCACGGGGCGTCGCCGTGGGAGGCGCTGTCGCATTGGCGGCTCAATAGCGGTTATACGCAGACGCTCGGCTGGCGCGTGATCGGCGACGATGCGAATGACGCGGACAACGCCGGCTTCAATGTGATATTCGCGCGCAATGGCGATACGCAAACGCTCGAACACGACGGCACGCGCGATGGCTTCACGTGGTCCGAAGGCGCGGGCGAACATGAATTCCGCGCGACCATCGGCGATGCGCGGGTGGCGGGCCGGGTGTTCGTCGACGGCGACCGCTTCCACGTGTTCTGCCACGGCGAAACGCTCGCGTTCGAATGGCAGAACCTGCTCGCCCACGCGGCCGATGCGGAGCACGGCGAAGGACGCCTGACCGCGCCGATGCCGGGCAAGGTGATCGCGGTGCTGGTCGAACCGGGCGCGGTGGTCGAGAAGGGCGCGCCGCTGCTGGTGATGGAGGCGATGAAGATGGAGCACACGATCGGCGCGCCGGCCGCGGGCAAGGTTGCCGAGGTGCTGTACGGCGTCGGCGATCAGGTCGCCGACGGCGCGCAGTTGCTGGTGCTCGACGTGGAGTGATTGGCGCGCGGTGACCGACGCGCGGTGACCGACGCGCAATGAATCAGCCGAGGCGAATCAGCCGAGCCGCGCGTAGCCCGCCGCGCGCGCCTCGTTTTCCAGTTCGCCGATGCGCGCGTAGTCGGTCAGCGGCAGCGTGGAAAACCCCGTCAAGCGCAGGCGCCTGGCCCGCTCGGGCCGGCTCGCGAGGCTCTCGTGCAACGCGTCGCGCAGCGCGTCGATCGTCGCGCGCGGCACGTTCGCCGCGGCGATCAGCGGCAAGCCCGGCGACGCGGCCGTCATGCCGATCGCACGCAGCCGGTGCGCGAGTTCCGGCAACACATCGCCGACGAACGCATAGGTTACGCAATCGATCGCGGCGACGTCCGCGCGATTGTCGACGAGCGCGCGCAGCGAGCCCAGATGCGAGCCGGTGCGCAGCACGCCGCCGAAGAACATGCCGGCGCGCGCGAGCGGCGCGACCGCGTGCCGGAACGCGTTCATTCCGCTGTTCGAATCGTCCTGGTTGTAGGCGGCGCGCGCGCCGCGGCAGGCGGCGAGCGTATCGAAGCGGGCGTCCGCGCGCGTGACCAGCACGCTCGAATAATGCGCGCCGACGCAGCCGGGCGCGTCGAAGCACGGCGTTGCGATCAATTGCACCTGCTGGTGCAGCCCCTGCATCAGCGGATAGCCGCAGGTCTGCGAGATCAGCAGGTTCGGCCGCCGCCAGAAGCCGTGTAATTCCTCATCCGGTTCGACGATCCGGCATGCGGGCTTGACCCGCCGCAGCACGTCGTCGAGCCACTCGCGCCATTCGAGGTCGAGCGCGGGCGTTACGTTGTACATCGGCAGGGCGGCAATCCAGCTCATGGGCGAGAGTGTGACACGCCTAATGTCTGACCATCCTGAACTCGTCGAGGCCGAGCCGCACCGACTCGGTCGGCACGAACTTCCAGCGCTGCGCGGCGACCGACAGGATTTCGTCCTGCGCGTCCTCGAACGCGACCAGCAGGTCCTGCTTGCGGTTGCTCGCCGCGCCGCAGAACTCCATCAGTGCCTCGGCGCTGACTTCGAAAATCTGCGCACGATCGTCGCAGCACACCCGGAACGCGACCGTCGCGCACTCCGTCACACAGGGGCGAAACCCTTCATCGACATAGACCGACATGGCGAACTCCTTCGGACGCCTGAATCGACAGAATGACAAACCGTAAGTGCCGGGTATGTGGGAGAACCGGCATTGACGGCTAATTGCCCGCCGCCGCGGTGCGCGCGACAAGCGGAACGCTGGCTGAAAGCGCGCCAGAAACTGGCCGCACGGCTCGCGGGAGCCGGGGCCAGGACCGCGGTGGGGAACCGCGGCCTGAATGAAACCGGCAGCAGTTGCAACGCTACCGGTCGTGGCGGAGCGCAGCCGTTGGCGGCTGCAAATACGGCAGTGGCACTGCTCGGCAAATGCTTAAATCAGTACTAAAAAAACGCTGAAAACGATGCGCGATATTCGTAAAACCGTGCGCGGATCCAATTGGGCATTCACTGCCCGGCATAGGTTCCGCGTTCGCTCGTCGAGCCATTCTCCTAACAAATCGCGACCCATGCACGGCCTCGCGGGCGGCATCGGTATCCAGGTTGGGAGCTTGCTGCGAACACGCGCAGGTATCCACTTTACGATCGTCGCGCGTTTCGTGCAGGAGATGAACTCGGGGCGCACCGGAGGGCCGGTGGAAATTGGCCTGTGCCGCGGCCCGGTAAGTGGCGCGCAACCGCGGTAGTGAGAGGTCGGGTACGCGAACGCGCGTACTCGTGCAGGACGTTTGCTGCGGGCCGACACGTTGCCGGATCGGCCCGCAGCGATCTCACTCTTTTGCGTCGACCAGGGGCCGGGCGGCCGGCAGTTGGGTGGCCCGCGCGGTGGAGAAGTTCAGACGCCGGATCAGCCGTCCCAGCGTGGTCGCCTGAACCAGCAGGCTGAACACGACGACCAGATACGTGACGCCGATAAACATTTCGCGGCCGTGGAATTCGGGCAACGACAGTGCGAGCGCAATCGAAATGCCGCCGCGCAATCCACCCCATGTCAGCACCAGCGTGGAGTGCGGATTGAGCCGGCGGAAATTCTGCAGCGCGAGCAGAGGAATCGCGACGCTGACCCCGCGCGCGAGCAGCACCACCGGAATTGCCGCGAGCCCGAGCCAGACGATCTGGATATGCAGCGACAGCGCGATGATCTCGAGCCCGATCAAACCGAACAGCACGAGGTTCAGCAGTTCGTCGAGCAGGTCCCAGAAATTGAACAGATGCTCGCGGGTCTTTTCCGACATCGACGTCAGTGCGCCGTGATTGCCGATCACGAGCCCGATGATCACGACCGCGAGCGGCGCCGACACGTGCAGCGCTTCGGCCAGACTGTAGCCGCCGGTCGCGAGCGCGAGCGTGATCAGGATTTCGACCGGATAGCTGTCGATCCCGCGCAGCAATAGCGACGCGCCGAAGCCGAGTACCACGCCGAGTCCCAACGCGCCGACCACTTCGCGCAGCAGATCGAGCGCGATCGCGCTGCCGGAAAATTCGTTCGCGCCGGTGGCGAGCCCGACCAGCGTGACGAACGCGACGACCGCGGTGCCGTCGTTGAACAGCGACTCGCCGGTGATCTTGGTTTCGAGGCTTTCGGGCGCGGCCGCGCGCTTGAGCACGCTGAGCACGGCGATCGGATCGGTCGGCGAGATCAGCGCGCCGAACGCGAGACACCACAGCAGGCTGACCGGATGGCCGAGCCACTGCGCCGCGTAATAGAAGCCGAAGCCGACCACCGCGATCGAGATCAGCACGCCGACGGTCGCGAGCATCAGCACCGCGCGCCGTTGCGTGCGCATCTTCGACAGATCGACGTGCAGCGCGCCGGCGAACAGCAGCAGACTGAGCAGCCCATGAAACACGATGTCGGCGAAATCGACCTGCACGATGATCTTGCGCGCGGCGGCCGGCAGCGGCGGATAGTAAAAGCCGAGCGCCGAAATGCCGAGGCACACGACGAGTCCGACCGCGGTAATGCCGAGCGTGTCCGGCAGCTTGATGAAGCGATAGTTGATCACGCCGAACAGCGCGACGATGGTGAACAGCGCACCGGTAATCTGAAAGATGCTCATTGTGCGAGGAGGACCGAAGAGAGGGCGCGACGGCCGGCCCCGGGCAGGGCGGCGACGCGTTCGAATTAGAAGGGGCTCACGCGGAGTACGGCTCGCCGGCGGGCGCCATCGATGTCCGATGGCTGCTTTCGGACATTTCAAATGTCGATCGAGTTCCGGGCGATTATTTGAGTCGGCAAGTACTTTTTATTTCAAGATATTTTTATTTTGAGACTGGTTCGCGCCGCACTCGTTGAGTACGATTGATGGCCGCGGCTGTCGAACGCCGCTCGATGCGAAGTGCAGCTTGCTTCGGCGGGGGTGCCGTCACCGTATGCGTTGGCTACACGGCGCGCAGTAGCGGCCGATGTCCGTTGTGGTTATGAATTTGTAATAAATTTCGTTGACGGATCAAATTTCGGTTTGATAAAGCTTGTGCAAATCGCAATGAATTTTGAAGCGTATTTTTAATCGACGGAACATTAATGCGAGGGCAGGGAAACCCCTAGTCGTAATTCTGAATCTAATTGACAATTTTTAACAGTATTTATACGGGAATGATGCAGCATGACCCCATGGCGAAAGGCGGTTGTGCAGCACGGCGGAGGATGGAGAACAGGTATGGAAAAAACATATCGCTATCGGGGTTTCGACATCGTAGTCAACGCATTGCGTCTCGGGGATGACGTCGGCCGCTGCGACACCACTGCGCCCGCGTATATGGCCGGGGTCAAGCTGAGTGCGCAGCTGCCCTCAGGCGAGTGGTCGACGGCTTTCCGGGCGGGGCCGGTGCCAGGGCGTATCTCGGCGGATCTTCGCGAAGTTTTCGTAGCCGGATTCGCGGCCGCCACCAGGGTGATCGATGACGTGGTCGGTGTGATGGGCGACGCGCTGGTTGTTCAGGCAGCATGAGCAGACTGCATGAGCAGACCGCATGAGCAGGCCACGTGAACCGGAAGCGCGCAGCGGCATGCTCTTCATGTTGGAAGTGCCGGGACGAAGCCGGTCCCGGTGATGCGCAGGCAGGTATAACAATTAAAGCTGTTGTTTGAATCCCGCCTTCCCCTGTGCGGGATTTTTTTTGTCCGCGCTTAAATGCGCGAGCCAATAAATTCCCGGCATCAGTGTCGGACAATCTTTGCACTGTGCGGCTTCACACATAAAACAACAGATTTAACCTTCTTTACACCGACCCGTCAGCTTGATCGATATAGTGCGCTTTGCATTTCGAAAGCAACCACAAAGGGGTCGTCTCTCGTTCGGCACGCAATCAGGTCAATAAAGATTGCCTGCCGTTCCCGCAATTGTTTATGTGGGTTCGATGAGTGCGGATGCGAGGGTGATTGGCTGGGGAAAAATGATTATTTGAAAATCGCTGTGGCTTACCGGCATGTTCTCTATTGCCGGCAACGCGCTGTCGAATTGCGCCGGTTAGACCGGCGCAACCGGTTCACACGAACCCGGCTCGATCACGGCGCCGCGTAAAGCGTCAACTGGGTCGCGACCGACTGAACGCCCGGCACCTTCGATGCGGCGTCCTGAGCGATCTGTTCCTGCGATTCGTCGAAGATCGTGCCTGCGAGGATCACCTTGCCGGTGCGGGTATTGGCGAACACCGCGATATCGGTGTCGTTCAGGCCTTTGGTCTTGAACAGCGTCTCGCGCACCTTCTTCGCGAGCGCGTGGTTGGCCGCGCGGTCCGCGTGCATTTGGGCGCGCAGCTGTTCTTTAGTCGGGGCGGCGGCGTCGCCGGCGGTTGCCGTGGCGGCCTGTACGAGCGCGGCCGACGAGAGCAGCACCGCGAGTGCGCCCTTGAGCAGGTTGTTGCGAAGCGTCATGAAATCACCTGTTGGCTTGAGTGACGAAGATGTCGTGAGTGGGTGTTGCCCGATCCGAAGCGTAGGTGCTGCCCCGGTTCGCGTCTATCAGACGTTCGGTGGGCCACCCTATACCTGGGGCGACGACAACTCATACCTACGGTTATCGACTGAATGCCGCCGCGAGGTTGCGCCTGTCGCGAAGTATCGATAGCAGCAGCGCCGCCAGCGCGCAAACCGCGATCAGCGCGATCAGTGCGCCGCGGCCCATATGCACGAGCACCCAGCCGCCCACCGCGGGAAAACCGAACGCGCCGAGCGAATACGCGACGATGAACCACGTCAGCGCCGCGTGACGATGCAGCGCGTCGGAATCGTTGACCGTCTGTTCCTGAATCACCGGATAGGCAAGCCCGTACCCGGTGCCGAACAACACCGCACTGACCGGGTGAAACATCGTGTGGTACGGCACCGCGAACATCGCCGCGACGCCGAGCACCATCAGCACCAGCACGAGTTTGGTCGTAAGGCCGCGCGGCGAACTGATTACGAGCCGGCCGAGCAGCCAGCGCGCGACGATCACCGTCACCGTGTAGAAGCTGAAGAACGTGCCGGCGTGCGATGCGGTGCCTTGCACCAGCGACATCTGGAACGTCAGCAGACCGGAGAACACGCACGCGCACAACGCGATCATCGCGATCGAATAGGCGGCGCGCGTGCGCACGACCGCGCCGGTATTGAACACCCACGGCTTTTGCGGGTGCGAGTTCGCTCGCGGCGAGAAGCGCGCAAACAGTTCGAGCAGCAGCGATGCAATCATGCACAGGCCGGCGACGATCAGCAGCACCGCGCCGACCGTCCAGTGCAACGAGCGGATCGCGAGCGCGGCCAGCGCGGGGCACGCGCCGATGCCGACCATCTGGACCGTGCCGAAGCGCATGAACCACACGCCGCGATCGGATTGCGTGGTTCGTTCGGCGAGCGCCATCGGCGCGGCGAGACTGAACGCGCCCCAGCCGAAGCCGACCAGGAAGCCGGGAACGATGCCGCCCGCGCTCGCGGGGAGCGTCACCGTGAAGGCCGCGATACCCGCACCGAGGCACAGCGCGCCGAGCGCGCTCAGGCGCGCGGCGCCGATGCGCGGCGCGAACCAGTCGACCAGCGGAAAGCTCACGAAGGTGCCGATCACCGCTTCGGCCAGTGCGGTTCCGGTGTCGAGATCGGTGCCGCCGATCGAGCGGAAATGCATCGACAGCAGAAAGGTCGCCCCATAGCCGCTCGCGGTGAGCAGCGTGCCGAGAATGACGAAAAGGGCATTGAATGGTTGCATGCGCCGAATGCTTCTGATTGACGAGGGTGGGCGCCCGCGCGAGCGGCCGGTAGCCCGGATATTAATCCGCCGCCCGGCGCTCGGGCCGTGCGTGGCTCGCGATTAATACCAAGGTATTAGTTCGTCATCCGAAGGCCTCGGAATGGCTATCCGCGCGAAGACTACGTTGCGGCCGGACTTCTTCGTAGACTTCAGTGACCGGAAACACGCGACATGCGTGACGCGCGACAGTCGCGAACCGGCAACATGGGAGTGGTCCGTGATGAGTCTGGATGCGTGCGGAGCGGCGCTGGCGGCGGTCGGAGCCGACGGCGGTGGCCATCGGGAGAGTGGGCGCGCGGTACCGCGAGCGCGCGCCGTGAGTGCCGTGAATGCCGTGAGTACCGTGAGTACCGTGAGTGCCGGCGGCGCGCCGGATGCGTTCGCCGCGGATAGCGCGGCTTGGGTGCGAGATCCGTGGCGGCAGGTGGTGCTCGATCTGTGCCGTGCGCCGGCCTTCAGCGTCGGTGCGCCGTTTCGCGCCCGCGCGCGACAGCCGGAACCCGCGCGCTGTTGGCCGCCAGGCGCGCGGCAGCAGACCTCCGGCAATGGCACGGTCACGGTGGTCGAGCGCCTCGCGGACTACGCGTTCGCATTGTCGTGGAGCGATTCGACGCGTTGTCACTATCGCGAACAGGTGTGGAAACGCGCGCTGGCGAAAAAGGCGGGGATCTGTGCGCTGTCCGGAGCGAGCATTCGCAAAGGCGACGCGGTGTTCCGGCCGGAAGACCGGCGCTATCGCGATCCGCTGAATGCCGGCGCGATGATTCTGGCCGCGTCGCTCGACAGATGGGACGCCAACGCCGATCCGCAATGAGCGATTGCGCAGTGAATAACCCAGGCGCATCGAGCTGGACAGACAAACTCAGTATATGGGATTCGGCCTTTGATCATCGGGCCGGCGCAGGGTCATTCCAATACCAAAGTACTAGAGCCTCGCGCGGATGCCCGATGTAAGCTTCGATCGTGGCGATGCGGGTGGGAGCGGCATCGCGCGCGGCGGCTGAGAGACCGCCGGCTCAACGAATGACTCAGGCATTGAAGTCCTATTTACACTGACAGGTGTCGATGATGGTTCAATTCGCAAAACGTATCGTCGCGACGATTACCGCAGATGCTAGCCACTGACACCGCGTTGGCGGCTGCCCCATGCGCGAACGGCATCTCGGGTGTCGTTTATGTGGTCGATGACGACGACTCGGTGCGCGACTCGCTGGAGCTTTTACTGCGCTCGATCGATCTGCAAGTCGACGTCTTCCGCTCCGCCGAGGAGTTTCTTGCGGCGCCCAAAAGCGCTGGGCCCGCGTGTCTCGTGCTGGACGTGCGCCTGCGCGGACAAAGCGGACTGGCATTGCACAAATCGCTGTTGACGAAAGAACGCGCGCCGCTGCCGGTGGTTTTCATGACCGGCTATGCGGATATCGCGATGACCGTCGAAGCGATGAAGGCCGGCGCGATGGACTTCCTCACCAAGCCGTTTCGCGATCAGGACATGATCGACGCGGTGATCGCCGCGTTGCAGCGCGACGCTCGCCGCGTCGAAGCGGATAGTTCACTGATCGACGCGCGTCGGCGCTGGGACGCGCTGACGCCCCGCGAGCGCGAGGTGCTGATCAACGTCGCGTCCGGTTTGATGAACAAACAGATCGCGGCGCGCATGCGGATTGCGGAAGTCACGGTGAAGATTCACCGCGGCCAGGCGATGCGCAAGATGAACGTGCGCTCGGTGGCCGACCTCGTGCGGCAGGTCGTGGCGCTCGGCGTCGACCCGGGCGGCCAGTAACGCGCGACACTGCACAGCGCCGTGCGGTGCTGTGCTGTGCACCTCGACGCTCACGCCAATCCCAGAACTTTCTGCCTTCCGGTCGCGCTATTGCGACCGCCGTACCCGCATGGAATAATCTCATCTCAAAATTCCCGGCAGGCCAACGAGCCACCTGTACGCCGGCCTTGGCGATTGTCTGGAAAACCGGCGCCTGGCTCTGAAGAATCCAATAATGATGGGATTGGCCATTGATCTCGGCGTCGTGCTCGATGCGCTGTCCGTGCTTGCCTGGACCGCGCTGCCCGACGGCCGTGTCGATTTCGTGAACCGACATTGGCGCGCCTACACCGGGCTCGATCTCGCGGCGTCGTCGGACTCGCAGTGGCAGAACGCGGTGAGCGCCGACGACCGTCCCGGACTCCTGCAGCAGCACGCGGCGCTGCTGGAGTCCCAAAAGCCGGCCGAAATCAGCGCGCGTCTGCGGCGCTTCGACGGCCAGCTTCGCTGGTTCGTCATCCACATCAATCCGCTTCACGACGCCGACGGACAGCTCGTGCGATGGTGCGCGACCTGCACCGACGTCGACGATTTGCAGCGCGCGCAGGCCGCGGCCAAACAAGGCGAACTCGATCTGCAGTCGATCGTCGACAGCATTCCGGTGCCGGTCACGGTCACGTCGCCATGCGGTGAAGTGGAAGGGCAGAACCGGCTCGCGCGCGATTACTTCGGCAAGTCATACGAAGAACTGCGCTCGTGGCGCAGCGACGACGTCGTGCATCCGGACGATCTGCCGGCCACGATTGCCGCGCACGCGGCCTCGCATGCGAACGGCACGCCGTATAACGTCGAGAATCGCCATCGGCGCGCCGACGGCGTGTATCGCTGGTTCAACGTGCGCGGCTTTCCGCTGCGCGATCGCGACGGCGGCATTGTGCGCTGGTTTCTGCTGTCGATCGATATCGAGGACCGCAAGCGCGCCGAAATCACGCTCGCGGAAAGCGAGCGCCATCTGAACGAGACGATCAACGCGCTGCCGGCACTGGTGTGGTCGGCGCGCGTCGACGGCACCGGCGAGTTCTATAACCAGTACTACCTCGATTATCTCGGCCGCAGTCTGGACGAAGTACGCGACTACGAGTGGACCAAGGCGGTCCATCCGGACGATCTGCCGGGTCTGATCACCGCGTGGAACCAGATCATGGAAAGCCGGATGCCGGGCGCGGCCGAGGCACGGATGCGGCGCCACGACGGCTTGTACCGCTGGTTTCTGTTTCGCACGAGTCCGCTGCGCGACCAGCATGGCAACGTCGTCAAATGGTATGGGATCAATATCGATATCGACGATCGCAAGCGCGCGGAGGAAGAGCTGCGGCGCAGCGAAGCGTTTCTCGCCGAGGGGCAGGCGCTGGCGCGGATGGGCAACTTCTCATGGCATGCGGATAGCGGCGAGATCGCGTGGTCGGAGCAGCTCTATCACATCTTCGAATTCGAACCCGGCAGCACGGTGACGCTCGAGCGGATCGTCGCGCGTTATCACCCGGAGGACGTCGCTCTCGCGACCCAGGTGATCGAACAACTGTATCGCGGCGACACCGATGTCGAGAGCCAGTACCGGCTCTTGATGCCGGACCGGTCGATCAAGCATCTGCACCTGCTCGCGCATCGCGCGGCGGATCGGCCGGGGCGTCGCGAGTATGTCGGCACCGTGCTCGATATCAGTCAGCGGCGCCGCTCCGAAGAAGCGCTCGACAATGCGCGCGCGGAACTCGCGCATGTGTCGCGCGTGATGAGTCTCGGCGCGTTGACCGCTTCGATTGCGCACGAAGTGAACCAGCCGCTCGCGGGCATCGTGACCAACGCGAGTACCTGTTTGCGGATGCTCGCGGCCGTGCCGCCGAATCTCGAAGGCGCGCGGGAAACCGCGCGCCGCACGATTCGCGACGGCAATCGCGCGGCCGACGTGATCGCCCGCCTGCGCGCGCTGTTCAGCCGGCGCAGCGCGACGATCGAGGCGATCGACCTCGGCCACACCGCGCGCGAAATCATCGCGCTGATGCAGCACGACCTCGACCGCGCGCGCGTGATCGTGCGCACCGAGTTCGCGGACGGTTTGCCGCTCGTCGGCGGCGACCGGGTGCAGGTCCAGCAGGTGATCATGAATCTGCTGCGCAATGCCGCCGATGCGATGAACGGCGTCGAGGACCGGCCGCGCCGCCTGTGGGTCAGAACCGAGGCCGAAGCGGACGGGATGGTGCGTCTGACCGTGCGCGATTCGGGCGTCGGCTTCGATCCGCGCGATGTCGAGCGGCTGTTCGACGCTTTTTATACGACCAAGGACGACGGCATGGGCATCGGTCTCGCGGTGAGCCGTTCGATCATCGAAAGCCAGAGCGGCCGCCTGTGGGCCGCGACCGTAGGCGACGGCCCGGGCGCGCTGTTCGGTTTCTCGATTCCGGTCTACCGCCGCTGAACGCCGCGCGCCTCTATACATACCACCGTATGATGGACGCGCGCGGTTGGGTCCGTAATCATGGACCTGCGCGCTGGAAGATGGATTTGATTTATTACGCAGTGCAAGGCGAGTTCCTGACTGCGCTGCCAGCAAAGTTTTTCTATTTGAGTGAATACCCAGGTATCGGGGACCGGCCGCTCTGCGTCACGCCTGCGCGCGCAGCGCAGGGGACGGGGCGGCCGTCCCGGCGAGACTTGATTGCGGGCAACCATGCTGGTAACGTTGATCGATGATGATGAAGCAGTGCGGGAGTCGCTTCCTGATCTGGTGAGAGTGTTCGGATATGCGGTCAATGTGTTCTCATCGGCGGAAGCTTTTTTCGCGTCCGAAGTCGTCGATCAAACCGATTGTCTGATCCTCGACGTCAATATGCCGGGTATGGGCGGGGTCGGGCTCTTTCGCGAGCTGCAACGGATCGGCAAGCCGGTGCCGGTGGTCTTCATTACCGCCCACAAGGACGAAGCGCTGCGCGCGCGCCTGCTCGCGCAAGGGGCACGCGAGTGCCTGTTCAAACCGTTCAGCGACACCGCGCTGCTCGCGGCGCTGAAGGCCGCGCTGGATAACAACTGAGGCTGGATGAGAACGCAAAGTCGCGCGCTGCTGCGAGGCGAGAAAGAGGAATGACGTGCCTCAACGTGGAGTAGGTCAGCAGGCTGTGCCTTCGAGCGGTTCGCAAGCCGAGCCGCTCGTGTTCGTCGTGGACGACGACATTTCCGTGCGCGAATCGCTGGAATTACTGCTGCGCAGCGCGGGTCTGCGCGCGCGTATCTTCGAGTCGGCCGAACAGTTTCTCGCGACGCCGCGCGTGTTTGTGCCGAGTTGTCTGGTGCTCGACGTGTCGCTGCCGGAAGTGAACGGCCTCCAGTTACAGCAACGCATCGCGGCCGACCGGCCCGACATGCCGATTATTTTCATCACCGGTTACGGCGATGTACCGATGACCGTGCAGGCGATGAAAGCCGGCGCGGTCGAATTCCTGACCAAACCATTCGACGACGAAACCCTTCTACAGGCGATTCGCGACGCGCTCGCGCGCAGCCGCGACGCACTCGATTGCCAGCTCGAACTGCGTGACGTGCGGGCCTGTTACGCGACACTGACCGCGCGCGAGCGCGAAGTGATGGCGCTGGTGGTGTCCGGTCTGCTGAACAAGCAGATCGGCGGTGAACTCGGGATCAGTGAGATCACGGTCAAGATGCATCGCGGCAAGGTCATGCAGAAAATGAATGCGCAGTCGTTGCCCGAGCTGGTCAATCTGGCCGCGAAGCTGGGTTTGAAACCGGCGCGCAAGCGGTAGTGTTCGCAGTTGCCGTTGCGCGTTGTCTCGCCGCTATACGTCCGTATAGTGCGCTACACCGATCGCCGTATAGTGCGATCGCTCTCCTGAAGTTACGCTTCTCTCCGGTTCTCGCAACCAGGACCTAAGCGCTGCCATATGAGTTGGCCACAGCGCTTGTTGAGGAAAGCGAAAGACTAGTCGAGAACTTTCGGCTCTCACTACTTTTCAGGAGATTGGATCGTGTCGGAACAGATTAACGAACGTCGTCGCCAAATTCTTGGTACGGGCCTCGCAGGCGTTGCGCTGGCGGGTGCGGGGTTGAGCGAACTGGCGCGCGCGCAGTCGGCGGCCGTGGCGACGGGCGCTGCGTCGTTCGGCGAAATTCGTCAGGTTCAGGCCAATGGGTTGAGCATCGGCTATGTCGATGCCGGGCCGCAAGACGGTCCGGTCGCGATCCTGCTGCACGGCTGGCCATACGACATCTACAGCTTCGCCGAGGTCACGCCGATCCTCGTGCAGGCCGGCTACCGGGTGCTGGTTCCTTTTCTGCGCGGCTACGGCTCGACGCGCTTCGTGTCGGCGGACACGCCGCGCAACGGCCAGCAAGCGGTGGTCGCTGTCGATGTGGTCGGGTTCATGGATGCGCTGAAGGTGAAGCAGGCGGTGATCGGCGGCTTCGATTGGGGCGCGCGCACCGCGAATATCGTCGCCGCGCTGTGGCCCGAACGATGCAAGGCGCTGGTGTCGGTGAGCGGTTATCTGATCGGCAGCCAGGCCGCCAACGAAAAGCCGCTGCCGCCGCAAGCCGAACTGGCGTGGTGGTATCAGTTCTATTTCTCGACCGCGCGCGGCGAATTGGGCTATGCGCAAAACCGTAACGAATTCAACAAACTGATCTGGCGCCTCGCATCGCCGCAATGGCATTTCGACGATGCCACGTACGAGCGCACGGCGGCCTCGTTTGCGAATCCGGATCATGTCGCGGTGGTGATTCACAACTATCGCTGGCGTCTGGGTCTCGTGCAGGGCGAGGCCAAATACGACGAGATCGAGAAAAAGCTTGCGCTGTCGCCGCCGATCGCGGTTCCGACCATCACGCTCGAAGGCGACGCCAACGGTGCGCCGCATCCGCAACCGGCCGCCTATGCAAAGAAGTTCACCGGCAAATACCAGCACCGCAATATCGACGGCGGGATCGGCCATAACTTGCCGCAGGAAGCGCCGAAGGCATTCGCCGACGCGATGCTGCAAGTCACGCGTCTTTAATTGGGAGTGCGCACGATGAAACTCTTGCGCGTGGCGGCGCGGCGGCTCGCGTCGGTGGTGCTGCTCGCCGCGTTCGCGGCTCACGCTGCTGTCGCGGCGGCAGCGGACGGCGCTGCAACCGGTGCCGCGTCGCCGATCTACGGCGTGACGATTCCGCCCGGCTATCGCGAATGGCAGATGGTGGCGCCCGCCGCGGAAGCGGCGCCGCTGGACGAATTGCGTGTGGTGCTGGGTAATCCGGTGGCGATCGCGGCGATCAAAAACGCGACCCAGCCGTTTCCGGATGGGACCATTCTGGTCAAGCTGGCCTACAGGAAGAAGCAGTCGGACGAATTCGCGCCGGCGACCGTGCCGGGCGAAGCGACCACGGTCCAGGTGATGGTGAAGGATTCGCGTCGCTATGCATCGACCGGTGGCTGGGGTTTCGGGCGCTTCATTAACGGCATGCCCGCCGATCTGGCCCAGCATCAGACCTGTTTTGCGTGCCATGCGGCGCGGGTGAAAGAGCGTGATTATGTATTCACGCGTTATGCGCCGTGAGCTTCGGCCTGTTTTATTGCTCGCTCTGCTGCCGCTGATATTCGTTGTGCTTCATCCGCATATAGTCGGCGCGGCTTACCTCGTGCAATTGGCGCGGATACTGTTCGGTCGCATCGAACCAGTTGGCGAGACGTTTATCGAGGCGCGCGTTCGGCGGGCTCGACAGCGCGTCGAGATAAGCCTCGATCGCGAGGTAATAGCGCATCGTGTTGCGTTCGACCAGCCCGCGCACGCCACCGACATAGTTCGGTTCATTGGTCGACGGATCGCTGGTGGACGAGAAGCCGACCTTGTCGCTGCCGATCGTTGCCAGATAGGTCTTCATCGCAAGCCGTCCCGCCGTGCCGTAACCGTACGCGTAGGTCAGGTGAATGAAAGTGCGGTTCTCGCCCACCGGGATCGCCTCCAGCACGATCTTGTAGTCTTTCGTGCTCAGCGGCCCGGTCGCGGCGGACAATTCCACGCGCATATAGTCGGCGCGGCTTTCCGCCGATCGATAATTGAATTGCACGCGGTACGACGAGGACAACGATTCCTCGGTTTTCTTGCCGATATTCACCGCGAGCACGGTGCCGTCGGCTGTCGTGGATGCGTGGCAGTACTTGGTGTTCAGATGCAGGATCAACACGTCGCACCAGTTGGCCGGGCCTTGAGCCGGGTCGTTCAGCGCGCCGCTGACGAGCGCGAACGGATGATTGAGCACGCCGTAAATATTGCCGTCGAGTGCCGACGGCAGTTCCACCGATTCGAGGTAGAGCGGGCGCTGAAACTGGTTCTGCGCGAGCTGCTGCGTCAGGCTCTGATATTTTTCGCGCAGGCTCGCGGCGCGGTCCTGCGCGTGCGTGAGCGCGCTCTGAAATAGCAAACAGAACGTCGCGATCATCATCGTGAGCCACCTCTGCCATGTGCGGCGGGTGCGGCACGTGCGGGCCGGAAATTTCGCGAGCGTATTCATGACTATCCTCCTGCGTTGACCCGGCGGCGGCAAGCGCGCGTGACTCACTCGGGCGCGTGACTCACCCGGGCGCGTGACTTAGCCGATTACGCAGGCGTGAAAACCACCGCGCCATGTTCGGCAACCTGCGCGAAGGTCCGCACGAAACGGTAGGTCTGTCCTTCGATGACCAGCTCGTTCAGTCCCGAGCGGGTCGCCTCCAGCATCGCGTCGACCACGCTGTTCTGAAGGGCCGCGCAGCGTTTCAGTTCCGCATCGGGCTCGCCGGGCTCGCCGAGATAGACGTTGCTGTTGCCGCCCTGAGTGCGGACCAGGATCAGGCTCTTGCCTTTATCCAGCGAAAGCTCCAGGTATTCGGCAAGCGTCGATGCCGCCTCCGTGGCTATATCGGTCGGGACGCGAGAGGACGGGTTCATGATGGGCCTTTGTGGTCTTAGGCGGCGTTGCGCTCAGGTGCACCCAGGTGCGCTCGGGTGCGCTGCGGGCCGCGTCGATCCGCCGGACCCCACGGTAACCGGCGGGCGCACATCACGAAGATTATCAGTCCGGCACGGTTCCGGGGGCGCGATCGAGAATGCGCAGCTTGTCGGCGATATCGGCCAGCGGATGACCCGCCGCGCGCAGCTCGTTCACCAGCCGGTGCGCGCTCGCCCGGCACTGCGCGAGCGTCTCGTGCAGCCGCGGCTCGCTGTGCAGGCCGCTTACCGCCTTGTCCAGCTCGGCCGCCGGTTCGCTCAGCAGCGCGGGCACGACCTCGTCCGGTGGAATCAGCGAGCCGTGGCTCAGCAACTGGGCGGTCCAGTCGCATCCGTACAGCAGCGCGCGCCGCTCGCTGCGTTGCGCTTCGTCCTGCTCCAGCGCGGCGAGGCTATGCGGGCTCTTGTGGATCGACGCGCGCCAGGTCGCGAGGATCTCGGCGCGCAGCCCGGCGATCGCTTCCGCGAGCGCGGTGCTCTGTCCGCCCGCGACCAGCCGGCGTTCATCGAGCCGGTCCACGCGGTCCCGGTAAGCTTCGAGGAACGACTGCCAGTTCAACGGCAGTTCGGTGGTCTCGGAGAACGCGCGGCGCAGCTCGCCCAGTTCGCCTCTGATGTCCTGCAGCGACTGCGCATCGGCGAGCCGGGCTTCGAATACTTCGTGGGCCGTCACCATCTGCCGATGCAGCGGGAACAGCGGATTGTTGTGACGCCGTTGCAGGTGCCGCTCGGCCGCGCCGGGCTCAGTGCTCCATTGCCAGTTGGGCAGCGCCTTCGCGTCGAACTCGACCGCGTCGATCATCGGCCGAAATAGCGCGAGCCCCTCTTCGGTCGCATGGCGGAAGCAGTCGGCCAGTTTGTAGTCGTTGCCTTGCAGGTCGGGGTTCTCGCTGCCGGCATACGGCGAATCCGGTGCCAGCCGCAGCAGGCTGGTGGCGAGGAAAAACTCCGTCGGCAGTTCCACCGGCAGGTCCTCCAGCCGGAAGCTGCGCTGTTGAGCGGACAGGAATTCGACGGAACGCGCGAGGCGGTTTTCCAATTCGAGCAGCGCGTCGATCCGCGCGCCGGCCGACGGCTGCCGGGTATCGGCCAGCAGGCAGAACGATTCGCGCACCATCCGGGCCGCGATCGTGCCGTGTTTCTCGGCAAACAGCCAGAACCACAGCGCCAGCTGGTAGCCGCGCACGCCGTCGCGGGCGAGCGTTGTCATTTCCGGCGCAAAGCTGATCCCGTGCGCCGCCCAGTTCGCGAACGGCGGCGCGTCCTCGCTCAGGTACATATCCAGCAGCTGCTTTAACGACTCATGGGTATCGGCCGGCCAGTTGCGCGTTTCGTCCTGCCGCTTCTCGGTCTTCCAGAGTTTCCAGGCCATGTTCAACCTCGCAAAGATGGGCGGGATGCGCGTTGGCAAAGATACTTGCACAGTCGGTAAGGGGCGTAAACCGGCGTTTAACCTTGGCCGTCCCAACCAGGTGCTGCGGCCCGCGGGCGTTCAAAACGGGTCGAAACGCTCCGCCAGTGAAGCGGAATCGCGCGGCGCCGGGCCGCCATGATTCTGGCTTTGCCCGCCGCCCGGGCGGCATCGCCTATCCATCAGAATTCCTGAAGGTATCTATCAAAACTATGATCTTTGTTTGTAGGGCCGATTCGGTCATAGTGCTTGAAAGCCGCCTTCCCGAAGCCTCGACTCGACTGCGTGAATAGCATGGTGAAAATGCCGACTCCGGAATACCTCGATCATCCGTTGCGAACCGCGTTGGCGGAAGAACTGCACGCGCGGCCTTTTCTGAAACTCGCCGAAGCGGTTTCGCTGATTCACTACGCGGTCTATGCGGAACACAAGCCGTCGCTGCACGAGACGTTGCTGCAGTCGCTGTGCCGCGACACCGGCATCGCCGCGCCCGCGGAAGGCGCGACGCACTATTCGGTGCAGTCGCCGTGCGGATGGCATCTGAAGTGGGAGCGCCACACCGAGTTCTCGACCTTCACGTTCGTTATCCCGCGCAGCGACGGCCAGGCGTTGTTCAGCGATGCCGCGATTCAAGGCATTCCCGCGCACTGGTTCGCGCAGCTCGCCGGCAGCCGGTTCGTCGCGGCGCGCATGGAACTGCTCAGCGGTGACGCGACGCAGGCGGCGCACGGGGCGCACGGGGCGGTCCGGCAATGGTTCGATGGTCCGATCCTCGTCGGCAGCAACGTGCTCGGCGGCGGTCAGGTGTTTTGCGACTGGCGGGTACGCGCGGACGGCTTCATGCGCTTTCTCGTCATCGACGACGACTTTCGCGAGGAGCAGGGCGGCCGGCTGTTGCAGCGGCTCTACGAGATCGAAACGTACCGGATGATGGCGCTGCTCGCGCTGCCGGTCGCACGGCAGATGAGTCGCGAGCTGGATGAGATTCACGGCGCGCTTCAGGACCTGATGCAACGGATGGAAGCGCGCGGCGCGGCGGGTAACGACGCGCAGTTGCTGGTCAGCCTCACGCACCTTGCGGTGCGGGTCGAATCGTTGTCGGGGCAAGCGGGACGTTTCAGCGCGTCGCGCGCGTACGAAAAGCTGGTGCTGGCGCGCATCAACGAGTTGCGCGAAGAACGGATCGAGGGCATGCCGACGATCCAGGAGTTCATGGAGCGGCGTTTCGCGCCGGCGATGGAAACCTGCCGCAGCGTGTGGGCGCGCGAGGAAGTGCTTGCAGCCCGGATCGCGCGCGCGGTGGACCTGTTGCGCACGCGCGTGAATCTCACGCAGGAAAAGGACGTCACGCGCCTGCTCGGCGGGATGGAGCGCACCGCGCGTAACCAGCTGCATCTGCAGCATGCGGTGGAGGGGCTATCGGTAGCGGCGATTTCGTACTACGTACTGTCGCTGGCGGCCGCCGCTTTCAAGGCGCTGCATGTTCTCAGTCTGCCGATCGAGCCGGAACTAGCCGAAGGCCTGTTGATCGGGCCGGTCGTGTTCGCGGTGATCGCGATTACGCGACGCACCCGCAACCGCCTGATCCGGCGCAGTGCCGGCGAAGAGAGCCACGGCATGCAGCCTTTGAAGCAATCGGTTTGAAAGCGCCGGCCGCCGTAGCGAAAAGAAACCCGCGAGGCGGCCGGCGCTCCCCAGCCGTTCAGTGCGCGACGACCAGCTCGCCGTCGTCGCTTCGTTCTCCGACACGAATCGCCAGCACGGCCAGCATCGCCGCCGCGAGCGGCACCGCCAACGCCAGATAGAAGCCGCTCGGCCCGCCGTGCGTGAGCACGGTGCCGCCGACCGCGGAGCCGGCAATCGCGCCGACCCGGCCCATGCCGATTGCCCAGCCGGTCGCGGTGGCGCGCAACGTCGTCGGATAGGCGCTCACCACCAGATAGTTCAGCGCGATCTGCTGACCGCCGATGCCGAGCCCGGCCGCTCCCGCGAGCACGAACACGAGGCCCCACGAAGTCCCTGCATAAGCGAGCCCGACGGCAATCGCGATACCGAGGCCGAGCAGCACGATCAGCAAGCGCCGGGTGTTCACCTTCGGCAGCAGCATCGACAGCGGGATCGCGCAGACGATGAACACCGCGTTCACGATCACCGTGCCCAGCGGCGCCTGCGTGACCGGCAGGCCTGCCGTCTTCAGCACGGTCGGCAGCCACGACAGGAACATGAACCACGCGACCCAGTTGCACAGATAGACGATCCAGATCGCGCCGGTATTGCGCGCGTTGCCGTTGCTGAACAGCGCGGCAACGCTGGCGCGCGCGGTCGATTCGGGAAGCTGGAACGCGGTGTCCGGCGGCACCGCGACGCTGACGATCCGGCGCAGCGTTTTGACCACGCGCTGCGCGCTGTCGCGGCCCGGTCTGCTGACCAGGTATTGCAGCGATTCCGGCAGCGCGAAATACAGCACGACGAGCAGCAGCAGCGGCGCGCCGCCGCCGACCACGAACACGCCTTGCCAGCCGATCACGGGCAGCATCCGCGCGGCCAACAGTCCGCCGAGCATCGCGCCGGCGGGCAAGCCGAGCAGCACGCCGGTCATGATCGCGCCGCGGCTGCGCGCCGGGCCGTACTCCGCGGCGAGCGACAGCAGCACCGGCGTGCAGCCGCCCATCCCGAGACCGGCGATGAAGCGCAACGCGAGAATCTGCCAGGTGCTGGTCGCGCCGGCCGTGAGCAACGACGCGATCGCGAAGATCGCCACGCCGCCGAGCAACGCGGGGCGGCGGCCGACCCGGTCGCCGATCAGGCCCAGCGTCATCGCGCCGATCGTCATGCCGACGATGCCGGCGCTCAGGATCGGCGCAAGATCGCCGGGCCGCAGGCCGAATGCCGCGACGATCGCCGGGCCGGTAAACGCGATGGCCTGCGTGTCGAAACCGTCGAATACCGCGGTCAGAAAACAGAGAAGAAAAATGGCCCATTGATACGGTCGAAGCGGTTCGCGATCAATGAGTGACGAGAGGTCGAGAGGCTTATTCAAAATGTCTCCATGCACGCGCGAGGGCGTTGCTTTTGTTTTTCAAGATGGGCGAGTGAACGCAGCGTATGGGAGCGCGCTTCATTTCGCCAATACCGATTTCATCTGCTTTCATATCGCCGCGGTATCGAGTCGCCGGGGCCTTGGTGGGCCGGCCTCTGGGCTGCGGTGCAGGTTACGGTCCGGGCTGCCGCCGAGGCTGCTGCCGGGGGCGACGCGCGAATCGATCGCTAACGGACTGTCAGATAAAGTGCAGTTAAATGCATTGCTAAATGCCTGTTTAACGAGGCATTGGCGTTAACGCGCACTTTACTTCCTTTTTGCTGCTCGCTAGAGTGCAGCAACACAGCTGTAAGCAGTTCGTTGGCCGCAATAAAAAGTCCGGGATTACCGATCTCGACAATTCAAGCCGGAGACCTCCCATGAAAATTTCGTCATCCCTGCAGCGCGCGGGCCTCGCACTGCTGTGCTCGGCCGCTTTGACCGGGGCAGCGCAGGCGCAGACAGCCGCCGCGAATCAACCTGTACGCGTCGGCGTGATGTTGCCGTTTACCGGCACTTATGCGCCGCTCGGCGTCGCCATCGAGAATGGCTTCAAGCTGTACGTGCAGGAGCAGGGCGGCAAACTGGCGGGGCGTCCGGTCGAATACGTGCGGCTCGATGACGAGTCGGATCCGTCGAAAGCGGCCGAGAACGCGACGCGTCTCGTCAAGCGCGATCACGTCGATCTGCTGCTCGGCACCGTGCATTCGGGCGTGGCGATGGCGATGGCGAAAGTCGCGAAAGATACCAACACGCTGTTGATCGTGCCGAATGCGGGCGCGGACAACGTGACGGGGCCGCTGTGCGCGCCGAATATTTTCCGCACGTCGTTTTCGAACTGGCAGCCCGCGTATGCGATGGGCAAAGTCGCCGCGTCCAAGGGCGCGAAGCACGTGGTGACATTGACGTGGAAATACGCGGCGGGCGAGGAGTCGGTGCGAGGCTTCAAGGAAGCGTTCGAAGCGGCCGGCGGCAAGGTCGACGAACAGTTGACCGTGCCGTTTCCGAACGTCGAATTCCAGTCGCAACTCACGCAGATCGCGGCCGCGAAGCCCGATGCGGTGTACGTCTTTTTCGCCGGCGCGGGCGCGGTCAAATTCGTCCGGGATTACGCGGCGGCCGGTCTGAAAGACAAGATCGCGCTGTACGGTCCGGGCTTTCTCACGGACGGCACGCTCGATGCGCAGGGCAGCGCCGCCCAGGGTCTGCTGACCACGCTGCACTATGCGGACGGCCTGACGCTGCCCAAAGATCAGAGCTTCCGCCTCGACTACGCGAAGACCTACAAGCTGCAGCCGGACGTCTACGCGGTGCAGGGTTACGACGCCGCGCAACTGCTCGCCGCGGGTCTGGTCGCGGTCAAGGGCGACATGTCACAACGTGATGCAATGGTGCACGCGATGGAGCGCGCGAAGATCGACAGTCCGCGCGGCGCGTTCGTGATGTCGAAGGCGCACAACCCGGTGCAGGACATCTATCTGCGTCAGGTCAAGGGCAACGAGAACCATCTGCTGTCCGTCGCGGCGAAGGCGCTAGCCGACCCGGCACGCGGCTGTTCGATGAACTGACGAAGGCCGCGCCATGTCTTTCGCGACGTTCCTCGTCCAGTGCCTGAATAGCGTGCAGTACGGCATGCTGCTGTTTCTGGTGGCCAGCGGATTGACGCTCGTGTTCGGGATCATGGGCATCATCAATCTCGCGCACGGCAGCTTCTACATGATCGGCGCATATTTCGCCTTCACGCTGACCTCGTTGACGGGCAATCTGTTCGTCGCTTTGCTGCTGGGCGTCGTGCTGTCGCTCGCGATCGGCTATCTGCTCGAATGGGTGTTCTTCAGTTTCCTGTACGAGCGGGACCATTTGCAGCAGGTGCTGATGACCTATGGCCTGATCCTGATCGTCGAGGAACTGCGCAGCATCCTGGTCGGCGACGACGTGCACAGCGTGCCGGTGCCCGCGATTCTGTCGGGCTCGATCGAGATCGGCAACGGAATGCTTTATCCGGTGTACCGGCTGTTCGTGTCGGGCGCCTGCATTGTGCTCGCGGCCGCTCTGTACTGGCTGATCCGCAAGACGCGCGTGGGCATGGCGATCCGCGCCGGCGCGTCGAACCGCGAGATGGCGCAGTCGCTGGGTATCAACATCACGCTGTTGTACCGGGTGGTGTTTTCGCTCGGCTTCGGCCTCGCGGTGATTTCGGGGATGCTGTTCGCGCCGGTGTCGACCGTGTATCCGGGCATGGGCAGTCAGATGCTGATCATCTGCTTCCTCGTCGTCGTGATCGGCGGCGTCGGTTCGGTTGCGGGGGCGCTGGTGGCCGCGCTGCTGGTCGGCTTCGTCGATACGTTCGGCAAGATGCTGTGGCAGGACGGCGCTGGCCTCGCGATCTATCTGCTGATGGCGCTGATCCTGCTATGGCGGCCGGCCGGTTTGCTCAAGCGAGGCTAACAACGATGGCAAAAACTTTTCTCGCGACGCGCCCGCACGGCAGCGCGCCGGGCGCTTCGTGGCCGCAGCGCTTGCGGTGGCCCGCTTGCGTGGCAGTGCTTGTCGCGCTGGCACTCGTGCCGCTGCTGAGCGGGGGCGGTTACACGATCGAGCTGCTGTCGAAGGTGATGATCGTGGCGATCTTCGCGTTGAGCCTGCAGTTGCTGGTCGGCTGCACGGGGATGGTCAGCCTCGGCCACGCGGCGTTCTTCGGCGCGGGCGCGTATACGACCGCGCTGCTCGCGCCGGAGGCCGGCGCCGCGAACCTGCTGGCGATGCTGGCGGTGTCCGCGGTGGTGGCGCTGCTGCTCGCGTTGATCATCGGCGCACTGGTTCTGCGTACGCGCGGCATCTATTTCATCATGGTGACGCTCGCGTTCGCGCAGATGCTGTATTACCTCGTGCACGACGGCAAGGGGTTCGGCGGCAGCGACGGCAGCTATATCTACTTCAAGCCGGTGCTCGGCGTGTTCGGCTGGAAGTGGCTCGACACCGCCAATGCCGGCCACTTCTACTGGTGCGTGCTCGCGGTGCTGGTGGCAACCGTCGCGCTATTGCAGCTGACGATGCGCTCGCGCTTCGGCCACGCGCTGACCGGCATCAAGCATAACGAGCAGCGGATGACCGCATCGGGCTATCCGGTGTTCTTCTACAAACTCGCGAGCTTTGCGATTGGCGGTTCGCTGGCCGGCATTGCCGGTTCACTCTATGCGTTCCAGTACGGCTACGTGAATCCCGAACTGTTCTCGTGGCGCCAGTCCGGCGATGTCCTGCTGATGGTGATTCTCGGCGGCTCCGGTTTCGGCGGCGCGATCACCGGCGCGCTGGCGTTCGTGCTGCTGAGCGACTGGCTCGCGGAACTGACCAAACACTGGCAGCTGTTATTCGGAGTTCTGATCATCGTGGCCGTCGCCGGCATGCCGCACGGCATCTCGGGCTTCGCGGCCACGCTGTGTGCGCGCTTCGAGCGCGGCCGCGCCGCTCGCGGCGGGTCGAACGAGGGGGTGGGACCGGACGAGGAGAGTGCCGCGTGAGTGAAGATAAAAACAGCAGCAGCAGCGCCGCTGCCGGCGAGCGTCGCGACGGTCTGCAGGCCGTTGGGTTGACGAAGCGTTTCGGCGGCCTCGTGGCGGTGCGAGACGTGTCCGTCAGCGTCGACATGGGCACGGTCCATAGCGTGATCGGCACCAACGGCGCGGGGAAATCCACGCTGATCAACCTGCTGTGCGGAGAATTGACGCCCACCTCGGGTGACGTGAAGCTGCACGGACAGTCGGTCGGCAACTGGCCGCAACGGCGCAGAGCGTGTGCCGGGATCGGCCGCACCTATCAGCGCAACAACGTGTTTGCGCCGCTGACGGTCCGGGAAAACTGCCGGCTCGCGGCCCAGGCGCATGAACCGCGCGCATGGCGGGTGCATGAAGCCGCGAGCCGGTGCGCGGTCAGCAACGAGCGTGCGAGCGAAGCGCTCGAACGCACCGGCTTGACGCAATACGCGCAGCGGCTCGCGGGCACGCTGTCTCATGGGCAAAAGCGTCAGCTCGAAATCGCGATGTGTCTCGCCGGCCGCCCCGACGTGCTGCTGCTCGACGAACCGCTGGCCGGCATGGGTCCGGAGGAAACCTCGCGCGTGCTCGATCTGCTGAACGAGTTGCGTCCGACCCACGCGATTTTGCTGGTCGAGCACGACATGGATGCGGTGTTCGCGATCTCCGACCGGGTCACCGTGATGGTCGACGGCGCGGTGATCGCTTCCGATACGGCCGCGGCCGTCAAGGAAGACCGCGCGGTACAACACGCCTATCTGGGAGCCGTGGATGCGCACTGAGCCGCAATCTGCAACGCCGCCGCTGTTGTTGCAGGCGACCGGCGTGAACGCGTGGTATGGCTCGAGCCATGCGCTGCGCGGTGTCGACGTGGGCCTGCGCGAAGGCGAAACGCTCGCGCTGATGGGCAGAAACGGGATGGGCAAGTCCACGCTGATCCGCAGCCTGCTCGGGCATATCAGAACCCGCAGCGGGCAGATCCGCATCAACGGTATCGATGTGTCGTCGGCGCGGCCGCACGTGGTGGCCCGCATGGGTGTCGCGTATGTCCCGGAGGGGCGCGGCGTGTTTCCCAATCTGTCGGTGAAGGAGAATCTGCTGCTGGCCGGACGGCCCGGCGCCGACGGCAGCCGGCAATGGACGCTCGAACGGGTGCTGGAGACGTTTCCGCGTCTGCAGGAGCGGCTCGCCAATGGCGGCGCACAACTGTCGGGCGGCGAACAGCAGATGCTCGCGATCGGCCGCGCGCTGATCACCAACCCGCTGTGCGTGATTCTCGATGAAGCGACCGAAGGCCTTGCGCCGAAGATCGTGCAGGAGATCTGGAACGTGATCTCGGTGATCCGGGCCAATGGGATCGCGACGGTGATCGTCGACCGGAATTATCGGGCGGTACTGGAGCAGGCCGACCGCGCGCTGATTCTGGAGAAGGGATGTGCGGTCGCGAGTGCGCCGGCCGCCGAGATTGCCGCCGACGGCGCTTTATTGCAGCGCTACCTAGGGGTGTGATTCCGCGCTCCGCCAGCTGCTTTACTGATTTCCCAGCTGTCTCATGCTTGCCACGCCGCGGCATCCAATTGCGCGAAAACTTGCGATATATGACGGGTTTCGTGAAATTTGACCACTTGCCAGATGCATTTCAAGCATTATAGTGCTGATATATGCAAAACAGGCTTGGAAGATGAAGCGGACAGACTCCACGGACAGTGAAATTCCCTCTGGCGATGAACCCGGGGCCGACGCGCCGCGCGGCGCGCGCGACCCCTTTCTGGCGGCGATGGGCGATCGCGTGCGGCTGCTGCGCGCGCGGCGCGGGATGACGCGCAAGGCGCTGGCGGTCGAAACGGGTCTGTCCGAGCGGCACCTGGCCACGCTGGAGTCGGGCGCCGGCAACCCGTCGATCCAGGTGCTGCGGCAACTGGCGGCGTCGTTGAACTGCTCGCTCGCGGAAGTGATCGGCGACGTGACGACGTTGTCCGCCGAATGGCTGTTCATTCGCGAGCTTCTGCAAGGGCGCGACCAGTCGGCGTTGCGCCGCGCGCGCTCGGCCCTCGCCGATCTGTTCGAGCAGACGCCGGCCGATCCGCACCGCAACGACCGCGTCGCGTTGATCGGTTTGCGCGGCGCCGGAAAGTCGACGTTGGGCAAGATGCTCGCGCAGGAGTTGAAGAAGCCGTTCGTCGAACTGACGAAAATCATCGAGCAACTGGCCGGCTGCCCGCCGTCCGAAATTCATTCGCTGTATGGCGCGAGCGCGTACCGGCGCTACGAACAGCGTGCGCTGGAGGCGGTGATCGCCGAGCATCCGAGCGTGGTGATCGCATCGCCCGGCGGTCTGGTGTCGGAGTCGGCGACCTTCAATACGCTGCTCGGCCACTGCTTTACGGTCTGGCTGCGCGCGACGCCTGAGGAGCATATGCGCCGCGTGATCGCGCAAGGCGACATGCGGCCGATGTCCGGCAATCGCGAGGCAATGGACGATCTCAAACGAATTCTGGCCGGGCGGGGCGAACTCTATGGCCGCGCCGATATGAGTTTCGACACCAGCGACAAGACCCTCGCCGACGCATATCTGCAACTGCGCGACCGGATCGCCGCGCATCTCGGTGCGGAGGCGCCGCAGAGTTAGCAGGCGAGCTCCACCGCGCTTTCGCCCTCATCTTCGGAAACCGACGCTCGCGTCGGTTTTTTTCGTCCGTCGCCGTCGCCGGGGTGAGTCCTGCGCGGCAAAATAAACGGCGAATATGAACAAAACTTCATGAAAATCTTGTCAGAATAGCAAAAAAGCGCACATTACTGCACACTCCGTTTATTATTACAAGTCGAAAGGTTGACCGGGCGAAGACTCGGCGACAGCACTTGCCGGCATCTGTACCGGCAGGAACGCACAAAAACAACGGAGGTGACAAATGAAACTGCAGCATTGGGTGGCCGCGGGGTGTTGCGCATTGAGCGTGTCGGCGTACGCTAAAACCAGCATCACGTTGTTCGGCATCATCGACAACGGCATCGAATATGTATCGAACGCCAATCCCGCCGGCGACAAGCTCGTGCGGATGCCGGCGATCACCGGCGAACTGCCGTCGCGCTGGGGCCTGCGCGGCTCGGAGGACCTGGGCGGCAATCTGCAGGCGGTGTTTACGCTCGAAAGCGGCTTCAACGCGCGCGACGGCGAACTGGGCCTCGCGCACCGGCTGTTCGGCCGCCAGGCATGGGTCGGCCTTTCCAGTCCATACGGACAACTGAGCTTCGGGCGGCAGTACACGATGACCTCGTGGGCCAATAAGGATTCCGATATTCTCGGCCCCGACATCTTCGGCTCCGGCGCGCTCGACCCCGCTTACGCGAATGCCAGAAGCGACAACGCAATCGCGTACAAGGGCACTTTCAATGGACTCACGCTCGGGGCGACCTACTCGTTCGGCCGCGAGAATTCGGCGCACGGCACTACGCCGCGGCAAGGCCCCTGTCCTGGCCAGGTCGCTGGCCAGGTCGCGGGCCAAGGCGCTGGCGAGGTCGCGGGCTCGCCAACGCAATGCCGGCAGTGGTCGGCGCTGCTGAAGTACGACGCCAGCAACTTTGGCGTGGCGGCGGCCTACGACGAGCAACGCGGTGGCGGCAGCGCGGCGGCCAACTTCTTCGATGGAATCGAGCCGGTCCCGCTGACCAACGCGGCCGACAAGGATATCCGCATGCAGTTGAACGGCTGGGCCAAGCTCTACGGCCTCAAAGTCGGCGGCGGCTGGGCCGGGCGCCGCGTGAGGCCCGATTCGCCGGCAATCGCGAACGTGTACGCCGATCTGTTTTATCTGGGCGCGTCGTATCCGGTCACGTCGTCTTTGATCGTCGACGGCCAGGTCTTTCGCGTGGTGAATGCGCGCCACAACACCCGCGCCACGATGGGCACGCTGCGCAGCACCTATCTGCTGAGCGCGCGCACGGCGGTTTATCTGCAGGGCGCGTATCTGGCCAACAGCGCGCAGGCCGCTTACACGCTCAGCACCGGTGGCGGCGGCACGACGCCCGCGAAAGGCGCTTCCCAGCTCGGCATGGCGGCGGGCCTGCGGCACAGTTTCTGAGCCGGCTCGCGGGCCGCGCTACCGGGGCCCGCTCAATCGCGATGCGCCGGCTTGCTCAGGTCATCCGTCTCCAGCCAGGAAGGGCGTTCCGCGTACATCTCGTCGATCAGGCGTCTGACCAGGTCGATGTAGATCGAATTGTCGTTGACGCGATGATTGAAGATCACCGGCGAGGTCGCGCGGTCGCTGTCGAGCAGGCGGTAATGCACATCCTGGCGCACCTGCCGCGCGGAAGCCGGCACCACGCAGACGCCGAACTCGGCGGCGACGAGACCCAGCGCGCTCTGGATTTCGCGCACTTCCAGCACTTCGCCGACCTGCACGCCATGACCGTGCAACACGTTCAATACCTGGTCGGCGAAGCCGGGACGCGGCTCTTTCGGATAAACGATCAGCGTCTGGCCGGCCAGTTCGGCCATCGGCAGCGGGCCCGCGTGCTGGGCCATCGGTGAGCGGATCGGCACCACGACGGCGAGGCGCTCTTCGCGCAGCACGATGCCGGCGACGTTCGGATCGTTGTGATGCACGCGGCCGAAGCCGATGTCGATGCGGCCTTCCTTGAGCGCGTCGATCTGCTGCATCGACATCAGCTCGACCATCTGGATATCCAGCTCCGGCGCGTTCTGGCGCAGCTTGCGCAGCAGCGTCGGCAAGCCGGCGTACAGCACGGAGCCGACGAAGCCGATCGACAGCACGCTGCGTTGATGCAGGCCGACATGGCGGGCGGCGGCTTTCATCTGTTCGACGCGCCCGAGCACCTGCATCGCCTGTTCGTAAAGCAGACGGCCGGCGTCGGTCATCCGGACCGGGCGGGTGTGGCGAATCAGCAGCGCGACGCCGATCTCCTCCTCGAGCAACTGAATTTGCCGGCTGAGGGGCGGTTGCGCGATGTTCAGCAGCTCGGCGGCGCGTGTGAAGTTTTTTTCACGTGCGACCGTGACGAAGTACCTGAGCTGGCGGATATCCATGGTTTCTGTCTCCGATTGGTAATCAGGGTTTTCAATACCTACTTCATATGTTGCGATGCGATATCCCGAATAAACTCGGGCTTCGCGCAGATTCGATATTTTATAGGTATTGAAGACGATCCAAAAAGTATTGGACGCTAGAAAAGCTGGCAGGTATAAATCCATGCAACATAGTTCATTCTGCAGGATTGGCGATGACCCACCCGACCATCGAACGCATCGAAACGAGCCTCGTCGATCTGCCGACGATCCGCCCTCACAAACTGTCGGTCGCCACGATGTACGGGCAGACGCTGATGCTGGTGAAGGTCTATTGCAGCGATGGCGTGGTCGGCATCGGCGAAGGCACGACGATCGCCGGAATGGCGTACGGCCCGGAAAGCCCGGAAGCGATGAAACTCGCGATCGACGCGTACTTCGCGCCGGCGATGATCGGCAAGGACGCAACGCGCATCCAGGCGCTGATGGCGCACCTGGGCAAGCTGGTCAAGGTCAATCATTTCTCGAAGAGCGCGCTCGAAACCGCGCTGCTCGACGCGCACGGCAAGCGCCTGGGCGTGCCGGTGAGCGAACTGCTGGGCGGGCGCCGCCGTGAACGTCTGCCGGTCGCGTGGACGCTCGCCTCGGGCGATACCGCGAAGGACATCGCCGAAGCCGAGCACATGCTCGAAGTGCGCCGCCACAACGTCTTCAAGCTGAAGATCGGCGCGAAGGAACTCAAAACCGATATCAAACACGTCGCCGAGATCAAGAAAGCGGTCGGCGAGCGCGCGGCGGTGCGTGTCGACGTCAACATGGCGTGGAGCGAAACCCAGGCCGCGTGGGCGATTCCGGCACTGGCCGACGCGGGCTGCGATCTGGTCGAGCAGCCGGTTGCATCGGCTGCCGCGCTCGCGCGCCTGATGCGCCGCTTCCCGGTCGCGCTGATGGCCGACGAAGTCCTGCAAGGCCCGGACAGCGCATTCGAAATCGCAAAGAACGGCGGCGCCGACGTGTTCGCCATCAAGATTGAGCAGAGCGGCGGCCTGTTCGCCGCGCAACGCGTGGCCGCGATCGCCGATGCCGCCGGCATCGAACTGTACGGCGGCACGATGCTCGAAGGCGCGTTCAGCACGGTTGCGTCCGCACATCTGTTCGCGAGTTTCGCGAACCTGCAATGGGGCACCGAACTGTTCGGCCCGCTGCTGATCACCGAAGAAATTCTGACCCGGCCGCTGGACTACAGCGACTTCGAACTGACCGTGCCGAACGGCCCGGGTCTTGGCATCGAACTGGATGAAGCGAAGGTCAAGCGCTTCACTCGCGATGGGCTGATGAAAGTCACGAAGTGACGCCCACCCGCCCGCCAATTAACACCTCCTGATTGAGGAGACGCTGACCATGCTTTTCCACGTACGAATGGACGTCAACCTGCCGGTCGACATGCCGGCGGACATCGCCAACGACATCAAGACCCGCGAGAAGGCTTACTCGCAGGACCTGCAGCGTAGCGGCAAGTGGCGCCATATCTGGCGTCTGGCCGGCGAATACGCGAACTACAGCATCTTCGATGTGGAGAGCAACGCCGAGCTGCACGACATCCTGGTCGGCCTGCCTCTGTTTCCGTACATGAAGATTTCGGTGACACCTCTGTGTCGTCACCCGTCGTCGATTCGGGACGACGACATCTGAGCCCAGTGGCGAGACCACGCC
>NZ_JAJITD010000014.1 GCF_020880815.1 Paraburkholderia sejongensis | reverse complement strand
CGAATACCTTGGCGCGGCACGAACATAGCCAGCTCGCAAATCATGGCACCGTTCGTACTCGCGATGCCACGCCTTCAGCGAATTCTTTGTCGGGTAACCCAGCTGTCTGATGGTCGCCCTGATCCGCTTGCCCAACTTCAGATAGAGATGAACTGCTCGAATGCGGTCTTCGTACGAGTACACGGACTACCTCCAGGTAGTCCAGGATTTTGTCCGCACCCCCCCCGCGCCCAATGCACCCGCTCCCGAACCGGCCGCCGCAAACGTCGCCCCCGAGCCCGCCGCTTCACCCGCGGCGCTGGCCATCGCACCGATCGCGGCGGAGGCTGCTCCAGCCGCGCCAATCGAGATCACGGTCATCACCGTCATCATGAAAACGGTGCCGAGCACACTCATGCCCTGGTCTGCCACGACCGACGTGTGCAGGTTGTCGTTCACGGAAGACTGCGTGAAGTTGCCCGCGAGCTGCGCCTTCAGGTTCGCCAGCAGTTGCGCGCTCGCTGCATCGTTCGCGCTGCCGTCGGCGTTGACCTGCTGCAGTGCTCCGCCTATCTGGTTCAGCGTATCGACGTTGAGCTGGTAGTTCGCCGCGGTCATCAGGCCGCCCTGCTGCACTACTGTTCCCGTCGTCTCCGTCACGCCCGCGCCGCCGGCCAGTTTCTCGTAGATGGCGCCGACGTTGGTCGAACGCTGCTCATTGGTCAGCGAGCAGGTGCTGATGCTCAGGTTCTCCGCGCTGACAGAGCCGGTGTTGAGAATGCTGTTCGCGTAGTTCAACGCGACATTCGTGCCGCTAATCGTGCCGTCCGCATTCACAGTCGCGAAATTCTGCGGCAGCAGCACTTCGGGCATCAACGCCTGGACGGTCGGGCATGCGCCGTTACCCGTTGCCGTACAACCCGGCTCGGGCACCGTCTCTTCGACGTACCACAGCATCGGCGCATCGATCAGTGCGAGCTGCGCCTGGCTCAGCTGCGTGCCGAGCGCAACGTTGTTCTGCTCCGCATACTGCAGCGCAGCGCCATACAGCGCCGCCGTGTCGAGGTTGTTGACCGTCTGTTGCGTCTGGCTGTCGGTCTGCGCCGGCAGCGCGTAGAAGCTCGACTTGCCCGTCGCCTGAAGCGCCGCCTGCTCCACCTGCTGTGCCTGCGTGTACGGGTCGTAGTAGAACTGCGTCGTAGCGGGCTGCAGACTCGCGGGGAGTGCCGCGAGCAACGCGGCGGGCGACAGATCGCCCGTTACCGCCGACGCCGGGTTATTGAGCAGATACGTCACGTTCAACTTCTGCCCGGCCACCGTCGTCACGGTCGTGCCCGTCGGAACGCTCGTGCTGCCAACGGCCGGTGCGACCGGCTTGCCCACGGTCGTCACGCCAATCGGCGAGTAGGACGGCAGACCCGCGGCCCCCGTCACGGAGACCGGCTGACCCGCGAGGTTCGTCACCACACCCGCTGCGTTGACGGTCGTGGTCGCCGTAGACGGCACCGAGGGCGGTCCCAGTGTAATTACCTGACCGGCCACCGCCGGCGGTGGGGTATAGGCATTCGGGTTCGTCAGGCCATTGACGAGCGTGGAGCCCGTCAGATTCACCGTCTGACCGATGACGTTGCCCGTATTGGTCAGCGTCGGCGAGTTCACCGCGAGCGTGTTGCCAGCCTGGATCGTCCCCGGCACGAAATTCGGCAGACCGGCCGCACCCGGCAACCCCGCCGGATCCTGCGCCTGCGCGCTCTGGTAAGCGCCGCCGTAAAGCGACGCGCACAGCGCGGTGTTGCCCGCGCAGCCCCAGGCCGCGAAGTTCGCATCGTAATACGACAGGTTCGCGTGCCAGTACGCGTTGAGATACTGGTTATCGCTCGACGCCGCCGTCGTCGCATTGATCGTGACGTTGTTCAGACCCGTCACGAGGCTACCCGTATTCGCGAACGTACCCGCGCTCAGGTTGACGTCATGATTCGCCGTGATCGTCGCGGGACTGGCCGACTGCACATCGACATACGCCTCGCAGTTCGACGAGCAGCCCGTGAACGGCTTCGCGCTGCCATAGTTTTCGTGGACCTGCACCGGCGCCGCGATCGTGTTCACCAGACGCGCTGCATTGATATCGACGTCGTTGCCAGCCGCGATCGCTCCCGATGTATTCGTCACGCTCGCAGCCTGCGTCAGGTTCGTCGGCGTGCTCGAGCCATCGCCTGCGCTTGTACCCGCACCGCCGATCACGACGTTTCGTCCGGCGACGAGGTTGCCGTAGTTATTGCCGACCGCGTTCGCGGCGATGACGATATCGTTGCCCGCCGTGACGTTCGCGTTGATCTGCTGGTAACTGTAGGTCTGCGAAGCGTCGTTGGTCGTTGTCCCCGCTGTACAGCCGCTATAGCCGGCCGCACAGCCCGCCGTGGTCGTCATCGTGCCGGTGTTGGTGCCCTGGTTCGTGAAGCTGTTCGCGGTGATGTTCACGTCGTTCACGGCAGCGATCGTGCCCGCGTTCGTGAGATCGCCGCCCGCGAGATTCACGTTGTGACCGGCCACGATCTGACCGGTTGGGCCCTGCACCGTTACCGACGACGAGGTCGATACCGGTGTGACGGCTCCGGGCGAATAAAGCGTGATGCCCGGCGGCGCAATGTAGTAACCGGACGTGTAGGGCCCGACCGCCATATCGCCGAAGTAGTTGTTCCAGATCGAAATCGTGGATGGCGCAGCCGCGAGGAACGTATTCAGCGACGCGAGATCGACGCCGTCGGTCACCGTCGAGCTATACGTCGAGCCGCTATTGTCGAGCGACTGCACATTGATGTTGGCGTCGTTGCCCGCGCTGACTGTCCCGCCTTTATTGTTCAGGCTGCCCGCACGCAGATTGAGATCATGGCCCGCGGCGATCACCGAACTGGCACCCGGCACACCGCCGGTCGTGGTCGTCGTTTCGGTCACCGTTGGCAATGCGATCGTTTTCCTGGCGATCGCCAGACCCGCGTTATCCGGCGTTTCGACAAACCACAGGTTCTGCGTGCCACCGGATGCCGTCGGAACCGCAACCTGGACAAACGTCACCGTGCCCGAGGTCGACACCGGCGGGCTGCCCGGCAGCAGCGTAAGAACCCCTTCCGTGACACCTGTCGCGGTGCCGTTAGCCGATAGCGCGTCCGCGAGTGTCACCTTTTGTGGCGTCGAGGTGATATCGCAACAGAAGCCATTCTCGGCACCGTATATCGTAGCCTCGTCAAGCGTATCGGAGCCGACTACGAGTGCCATGAGCAGCGCCGGATTTTCGATGACCGTCGTCGTAGTCGTGGTCGCGCCGGAACCCGACGCGCCGGAATTGATCACGTTTGCTGCTGTCAGCGTCAGATCGTTGGTCGCCGTGATCGAACCGCCGCCATTGGTGAGGTCGCCCGACAGGTTGATCACCATGTTGCCGCTGCCCGCCGAGCCGGTACCGGCCCTCGTCGTACCGTTCGAATTGTCGTAACTCGCGCCGCTGATGGTGAGACTGTTCAGCGCCTCGACGACGCCCGCGTTCGTGCCCGAACCGTTCAGGGTGAACGCGTCACCCGCCTGTACGGTCGCGCCAGCCTGATTGGCGAGGTTGCCATTGATCGTCAGATCCTGCGCGGCAATGGTGCCGCTATTGGCGACGGCGCCGTTGAGCGCGAGCGAGCCTGCCGCCTGCCCAATCGTTCCGGTATTGGTTATTCCCTGGGAAGCCGAAACAGTCACCTTCGTACCCGGCAGTGTCCAGCTTCCGCCGTTGTCGATCGCCGCCACCGACAGGTTCAGCGCATTACCGCCGTTCACCGTGCCGAAGGTAGCAGACGATAGATCGACGGTCTGCTGCGGCAGATTCAGGGTCACGCTGTTCTGTCCGAGGATCTGCCCATTCGTGTTGACGAAAGTGCCGTTAGCACCCGTCACCTTGACCGTCACGTCCCCTGTGGCAGCGGTCGGGTTATTCACATCGCCCGCAAAAATGACACCGTTGCTGTTGTCGAGCACACCGCTCGTCAACGTGAGCGCATTGGTTGCCATCAGCGCGCCGTTGTTAGTCGTGCTGTTCGCGACCGACACGTTCACTGCCGGTCCATATACGGTGCCGCTGTTGACGAGGTTGGTTGCATCGATGTTCGCCGCGGTCAGCCCTGAGAGCGCGCCGGTATTCGTCACTGTCGACCCCGAGACGTTCAGCGTACCCGCGGCCATCTGTGTGCCGGCGGTCGTCACCATGCCACCCGCGAGCGTCGCGTCGCCGAGGTACGCGCCCGTGCCGATCGTGGTAAGGCTTTGTGAGCCCGTCGCGCTGTAAGTGCCGCCGATCAGCAGATTGCCGGTCGTCACCGTCGCCCCCGCGAGCGTCGCTGTACCGTTCGCGCTGAGCGTACCCGCCGAGGTGTCGAGGTTCTGCGCCGCGGTCGCCGTCAGGTTGCCGCCCACTCCGACATCGTGCGTGCTGATGTTCGCGCCGGTGAGCGTCGCATTGCCCGACGCGCTGGTCTGGCTGTCGAGCGTCAAAGCCTGCCCGGCGTTCAGTGTCGCGTTGCCGGCTGTCGACACTGCGCCACTGGCCGTGAGATTTCCGCTCCGCGCATTCAGGTTCAGATCACCTAGCGCCGTGACGTTGGTCTGCGCATTCACATCCGTGCCGGCGCTCACGCTCAGGTTGCCGCCTGTCACTACGTCTCCGCCGAGCGTAGCGCTGCCATTCGTGGCAGTCACGTTCGCGTTGCCAACCGCGGTCACAGCGCCCGTTGTCAGGTCCCGGGCCGCGGCGACGCCCAAGTCGTTGCCTGTCTGGAGCGCGCCCGTCAGTGCGATGCTGCTGCCAGCAGTCAGCGTGGTGTTGTTCGCGACATTGATTGCACCGTTGCCGGTGAGATTGCCGCCGGCATTCACCGCAGCATTGCCATTTCCGTCAGCTTCGAGCCCACCGTTCAGGGCGACGTTACCGCCGGCGTTGACGGTCGTGTCGCCGCCACTATGGAGCGCGCCGGCAACCGTTGCGTCTTGCGCCGCGTTCACCGTGATCGCGCCGGGACTCGACAGAGTCCCCTCCACCGCCACGGCGCCCGCGCCCGAACCGATCGACGCGTTGCCCCGGCTGTACACGGTGCCGCCGAGGTTCACGCCCTGTTGACCGCTCGCGTCGAGCGTGCCGACGCTGACGACATCGCCGGTCGTGGCAAGGGTGCCTGCCGACGCCGACAACGTCATGTTGCCCAGCGACGCCGCCGCACCATCGATCGAAGCATTGCGTGCTGCATCGACCGCGAGCGTCGCGCCCGCGGTCACCGCACCGGCGAGCGTGGCGTCGCGTCCGGTCGTCACGCTGACCGAGCCCGGTGCCGTCAGCGTACCGTCCAGCGTGGCATCGGCGCCTGCGCGCACGCTCAGGTTCGTGCCCGCCTGCACACTGCCGCCCATCCGAACATTCTGGCCTGCTGCAAGCGACACGGCCCCGTTCGCCGAAGCGACCTGGCCCTGCCCGGTGATCGAACCATTCGCCGCGGTAACCGTAACCGGTCCCTGGGCCTGCACCGTACCGCCGAGCGCGATGTCTCGCGCGGCCGTCGTCGCGATTGCTCCGTTGCTCTGCACGTTGCCTGAAACGGATACGGAACCGGTCTGGGCCGTGATCGCCGTGTCACGGACCGCCGCGACCGAGCCGTTGACCGTCGCGTGACGCGCGCCAGACAGGGCCACCGTGCTGCCGCCCTGAACTGCCCCGTTGATCGTCAGATCACGTCCGGCGGTCGCCGCAATTGTGTCGGGAGCGGTCAGCGCCGAATTGACGGTCAGGTCGCCGGTTCCCGTCTGCAGGCTGATCGCGTTTGCGGAGAGCGAGCCCAGCGCCATCGAATTGCCTGCTACAAGGCTGGCCTGCCCGTTCGCGCCCACCGACGCCGCATTCAGGTTGTTTCCGGCGGTGAGCACGACATCCCGCCCCGCCGAGACACTGCCGGTCGCGTTGATGTCGCCCGCGGCATTGACGGTGTAGTTCTGGTTCGCGAGACCTGTATCGCCAATCGTGACCTTGCCGGCGCTCGTGAGGCTCACGTTCTGGTTCGCAAACGTCTGCCCGACCGTGATGTCGCCGTTCGCATTCACGCTCAGGTTGCCGGCGGTCGCCGCCAGCGGCCCCTGCATGTTCACCCCTTCGCCTGCCGCAGTCGAGACGATATAGATCTGCCCGGCGGTAACCGAACCATATCGACTGGCATCGACCGCGATCGCACTGGCCGGACCCGCGGCGATATTCGAGGTGGCGTAGCTCGTGCCTGAGTTGCCCGTCGTGCCGGGAATCACTGTCTGGTTGCCCGTGATTACGTTGACAGTCTGGTTCGCATGCAGCGGCGCGTTCAGCGTCACCGACTGACCAATCAGGTCGATATTGCCCACCGTCCCTTCGACACCAGTGCCGGGACCGTTCACGCCTGCGGGGCCTTTGATCGTCACGTTGCCAGAAGAAACGCTATACGCCACCGCGCCCGCATTCGCGAAGCTGGTGGCGCCGCCGCCCGCGCCAGTGATGAACTGCGGCACCCCCGTGGTCAACACGAGCCCCGGAGCGTTCGTCAGAGAAAGTCCGTTGACCGACAGACCGTTGGGGTTGCTGATGATGATCGAGGCGGGCGACCCGAACACCTCGAGCGGACCTGCGAGGATCGACGACGCAGTCGAGGTAACCTGATTCAGGATCGTCGTGGCCGCGCGCCCGTTCAGATTTGGATTCCCGCCGAGCGTGCCGCCAAGTAGCGGCGTACCCGGCATCGGGCTGTTATTGAGCACGAGGCCTGAACTGTCGACGTTGAACGAACTGTACTGGTTCGCGCTCAAGCCGTTCGCGTTAGGCGCGGCGATATTGACCGCTGCCACGCCGGTGCTGGTCTGCGTGATGGTCGGCCGAAATGAGATCGGCGCGCGGGGATCGACGATCGGTGCGGCCTGTACGGTCGCCTCGGCCAACAGCAGGGCCGGCGTGAAATACATCACGACCACCATGATCCACGCCGTTGCACGCATCCACTGAGGCCGACGCGCACCGTCATCGCAGGATGGCGCCGCGAAGCGTCGCTCAGTCCATGCACCGAAGCGCGCGAGGTCGCGTTGCAAGAGGCGTGCTGCGAGAAGGTGCGACTTGAACCCCATACCCGTTTCTAATTCGTTATCGTGGTTATTTTTTTGATTGCGGTTCCACACTGCCTTTCACACCCACCGAATCATCGTGAGGCGGAAAATAGCATGACATGTCGCCAGGAGAAATATCGATGCGCGGGAATTGACAATAATTCACCGAATTTTATACAAGGCAGAGGAACTGTGAATTCCATACGCATAGATTTAATAATTATTTTTATGATGGGACAATCTCGGCACAAAGCTGCGCCAGCCCGGCACACCATGCGCTTGCGTCAATTCATAACCCAGTCTCACTTCGCGTCAGATCTAATCTGGATTAGATCAACCTCACACCTTCTCACCAGACAGACCGGAGAATAATCATTTAACCAATAAACGATTTAAATCAAGGTTTTAAACGACGAAAAGCCCAAAAAAATCGATTGTTTCGATGAGTGACCTGTTTCAATCGACGCGCCCACTCCCCAACCAGATAACCCGTCAAGCCAACTGTCGTCGCGACGGGTTTTAACCGCAAAACCCGTCGCCAGCCTCCAAACCTGCCGCCCCCGCTTCACTCCACCCGCTGCAACACCGTCCACACCGGCCGCGGCCCTTCCGCCTTGCCGGTGATCGGCGGCTTCGGCAGCTTTGCCTCGCCCGCTTCGATCCGGAACTGATGATCGAGTGAATACCACGCGCCTTTGACATCGGCGTCGGGCGCCGCTTCGTTCTCGTGCAGCACATAGTTGCCGATCAGCGCTTTCGTCACGCCGAACTGCACGTCGGTCTCGAGATTCGGATCGTCGCTCGAATACACTTGCGAGAACTGCGTCTTGAAGCCCGGCTTGTAGATCATGAAATGGATATGCGCCGGGCGCATGTTGTGGCGCCCCTGAGCGCGCAGCAAGTCGCCGACCGGCCCCGATAGCGGAATCGGATAGCCGGCGGGCTTGATGCTGCGAAAAGAGATATGGCCGTCGGCGTCGGTGGTGAATTTGCCGCGAAAATTCATCTCGGCCTGGCCCGGGTCCTGATTCTCGTAGAAGCCCTCGGCCGACGTGTGCCATACATCCACTTGCGCGCCGGCGACCGGTTGCCCCGCTGTATCGCGCACCCACGCATTCACGAAAATCGGCACGCCCGGCGATTCGCAGCGCACGATCGAGCCGCCATTGGGTGTAACCGGTGAATCCATCCGCCAGAACGGTCCCATCAGGTTCGCGGTCGTTTCAGTCTGGCCGGCGTCGCCGTTGTTCAATAAGCAAACCAGCGACGACAGACCGACCGAACCGCTCGCGAGCACCACTTCGTTATGCGATGCATTCGACAGCTGACCCAGCTTAGCGATATATCCGCACACCTGGTGAAACTCGCCCTCGGTCAGTTTCGCGTCGCGCGCGAAATCGTGAAGATGCCGCACCGCCGCGGACATGATCTCGCGAAATCGCGGGTTGGGCGCCCGCTCGATTTCCGCCAGTACCGCGCGCGTCACGTCCTGCTGACTTCCGATGATCATCTGTGTGTCCCCTCTCGTTGATGCCCGGCGCCGCGCCCGCTATTCACAAGCGGTAGCCGCTGCCGCGGTCCGTTTGGACCGGATAGTGCGCGCCGCCGGCAAAGACCGTCCAATACCGATTTCGGTCAAGCCTATACCGAATCGGTATGACTCGAAACCAGACCGATTTGAGCGATGCGAGTTTGCGCGAGGTGTCACGAGTATTGCCTTATGCAATATCGCTATTCGTTTCATTGCATTGCGGCCGGGAACCAGCACTCGTATCTTGCACCGTGATTGCGAGCTCACGAACGGCGCCATGCCCGGGATGGCTTTCAATCGACAAGCGTCGCGCGATGCAGCCTTCGAAGCTGCGCCGACATACTTAGAATCAGGAGACATTCATGCAGACAACACGGCCTTCCCACGCGAGCAGCAGGGGCGATCTCGCCGATGCCCGCGCCCGCAAACAGGCGAGACGCGCGACGGCCAGCGGCTGGATCGGTTCGGCACTCGAGTACTACGACTTTTTCATCTACGCACAGGCCGCCGCGCTGATCTTTCCGCAGATCTTTTTCCCGAAGGGCAATCCGACGATCGCGATCGTCGCTTCACTCGCGACCTATGGCGTCGGCTACGTCGCCCGCCCGATCGGCGCATTCGTGCTCGGTCACTGGGGCGACACGCATGGCCGCAAGACGGTGCTGCTGATCTGTATGTTCCTGATGGGCTTTTCGACGATGGCCGTGGGTCTGCTGCCGACCTATCAATCGATCGGCCTGCTCGCGCCCGCGCTGCTCGTCTTGCTGCGACTGGTACAGGGCTTCGCGGTCGCCGGCGAAATTTCCGGTGCCAGCTCGATGATCATGGAACAGGCACCGTTCGGTCGCCGCGGCTACTTCGCGAGTTTCACGCTGCAAGGCGTGCAGGCCGGCCAGATTCTCGCCGCCGCGGTGTTCCTGCCGCTCGCGTACTACATGCCGCAAGACGCGCTGCTGTCGTGGGGTTGGCGTATCCCGTTTCTGTTGAGCGCATTCGTGCTGCTGGCCGGTTACATCATTCGTCGCGAGGTCGATGAAACGGCCGCCTTCGCGAAGGAAGACGCAAGCGGCAAGGTCGCACGCGCGCCGATTCTCGAAGCGTTCAAATACAGCTGGCCGGACATGACTCGCGTGTTCTTCATGGCGTTCATGAACGTGATTCCGGTGGTCGCGACGATCTTCGGCGCCGCCTATGCGGTTCAGCCGTCGTACGGGATCGGCTTTCACCCGAGCGTGTATCTGTGGATTCCGGTGGTCGGCAATATCGTCGCGGTGATCGTGATTCCGTTCGTCGGCAATCTGTCCGACCGGATTGGGCGCAGGATTCCGATCATGTTTGGCGCGCTGTCGTCCGGACTGCTGTCGTTCGCGTATCTGTACGCGATCAGCATCCACAACCTGCCGTTCGCGTTCGTGATGTCGATCCTGATGTGGGGTGTCGTCTATCAGGGCTATAACGCGATCTTCCCGAGCTACTATCCGGAGCTTTTCCCGACCCGCTTCCGCGTTTCGGCCATGGCGATCGCGCAGAATCTCGGCACGACGCTCACCGCGCTGCTTCCCGCTCTGTTCGCGGCGGTGGCGCCCCCCGGTTCGCACAATGTTCCGCTGCTGATCGGCTCGCTCACCTTCGGCGCGACTATCGTGTCCGCGCTCTCGGCATGGAGCGCAAGAGAGACGTTTCGCGTGCCGCTCGCGGAACTCGGCAACCGGAGCGCGGTGCCGCTGTCGAAAGAGCACTATGAACAGTTGCGCGAGCAGTCGTTGAGCAACGCCGATCTCGCCGGTACGGCGGTCCAGCCGCGCTGACGGGCTGCGCGCCGGCGCGGCGCTGCTGCGCCGCGCGTGGCGCGATGTCCGAGCGGCTATCGCGCGATCTTCGGCGCGCGGCGCGCGACAATGGTCGCCATCCCGCTCGCCGCGATCACGCCGATCCCCAGCGCGGTCGCCGAGTCGGGCACGCGGCCGAAAATCAGCCAGCCGAGCAGCGCCGCGAATACGAGTTGCGTGTAAGTGAACGGCGTCAGGACCGACAGCGGTGCGCGCCGCAGCGCTTCCAGCAACGTGATCTGCCCCGACGTGGCGAGCGTGGCCATCAGCAGCAGGAGTGCCCAGCTCGACCACGGAGTGAGCCGAACCTGCGCGAGGAGCGCGGCCTGATCGGCGAGCGCGAGGCACGTCAATGCCAGCGTCGCCAGCAGTGCGGTCAGGAAATTCGTCGCGAATGCATCGCCGCCCTTCGACAGCCGGCTCGACACCACTTGAAGACAGGCAAACGAGATTGCCGAGCCGATCGGAAAACAGACCGCCCACGAAAAACCATCGCTGCCCGGCCGCACGATCAGCAGCATGCCGGCAAAACCGGCGGCGACCGCCACCCATTGCGCGAGCCGGACCTGCTCGCCGAGCAGCGTCGCGGCAAGCAGGGTCGTGAATAACGGCGCCATCATCGCCAGAGCGGTCGTGACGGGAAGCGGCAGATGTCGCAAGCCGGCAAAGGTGCAGGCCGAATTCGCCAATAGCAGCATCGCGCGCAGGATCTGCAAGCGCATCGGTCCGGCGAAACGCAGCGGCCACACCGCGCGCTTCACCAGCAGGGCACCCAATGTCAGTGCCTGGAACAGATATCGGAACCACAGCATGGCCAGCAGCGGCATCGTCGTGCCGATGAGTTTGGCCATCGCGTCGCTACCCGCGAAGATCGCGGTCGTCATCAACATGACGACGACGCCCGCTGCAACGCCGTCGCCCACCACGCGGGTCAGATATTTCAGATGCCTTCTCCCGGCTGCCGGCTATGCCGGATCGTGACGAATAGCGCGCGGCGCTGGCGGTATCGCATCCGTTCGATCACGCGGCCGCGCGAACGGCCGCCCGCAGCCCGAGCAGATAACTGTCGACACCGAACCCGCAAATCTGGCCCTTCACGATTTCCGCGAACACCGACTTGTGGCGGAATTCCTCGCGGGCGTGAATATTCGACATATGAATTTCGACCACCGGCACGGTCAGGATCGCGAGCGCATCGCGAATCCCGTAGCTGTAGTGAGTCCACGCGCCGGCATTGATCAGCACGCCATCGACCTGGTCGATGAACCCCTGATGAATGCGCAAACACATGTCGGCTTCGCTATTGGTCTGGTAACTCTGCACGGCGACGCCCAACTCCTGCGCCAATGCGTGAAGTTGCGCGTCGATATCGTCGAGCGTCGCGGTCCCGTACTGAGCGGGATCGCGCTTGCCGAACATGTTGTGGTTGATGCCGTGCAGCATCAGAAACTGTTTCATCGTGGGTAGACGGTAATGATTGATCAGTCGAGCGGCACGGTGAGCCGGTCGATCACCGCGCGCGTGTCGGGACGCACGCCGCGCCACCATGCGAACGCTTCGGCCGCCTGCTCGACCAGCATGCCGACGCCATCGGCGACGCCCTGGATGCCCGCGTTGCGCGCGAGCCGCAGGAACGGCGTGAGACCCTTGCCGTATGCGAGTTCATAGGCGGTGCCGGCGGGGCTGAACACGCCGGGCGGCACCGGCGGCAACTGCCCGGTCAGGCTCGCGGAAGTCGCGTTGACGACGAGATCGAATGACCCCATCGCCTCGAGCTCGCGATAACCGCAAGCGCGCAATGACTGGCCAGCGCCCACCTGGGCGACCAGCGCCTCGGCCTTCGCGACATCGCGGTTCGCGATCACCAGCTGCGCGGGACCCGCCGCGAGGAACGGCAGTAGCGCGCCACGCACCGCGCCGCCCGCGCCGAGAATCAGCACGCGCTTGCCCGCCATCGGCCGCTGCAGGTTCGCTTCGATGTCGCGCACGAGGCCGACGCCGTCGAAGTTCTCGGCAATGATCCGGCCGTTCTCGAACTTCATTGCATTCACTGCGCCGGCGAGCGTCGCTCTCTCACTCCGTTCGTCGGCGAGTTCGAATGCGTGGAGTTTGAACGGCGCGGTGACGTTCATGCCTTTACCGCCTGCCGCGATGAACGCCTTCACCGTTTGAGCGAAGCCTTCGCGCGGCTCGAGCGGGCCTTCGATCGCGGTGTATTCGAGCGCCTGCCCGGTAGCTTCGGCAAACAGTCCATGAATCAGCGGGGATTTCGTATGGCCGATCGGATTGCCGATCACCGCGTATCGATCTGTCATCACTGCCCCGCTTTCGAAAACAGCACACCTTCGGCCTGCATCGCATCGATCTCGGCCGCACTGAAGCCGAGCGACCGCGCGACTTCCTCGTTGTGCTGGCCGAGATCCGGACCGACGTCGCGAATCGACGTGTCGCAATCGGAGAAGCGGAACGGCAGATTCGGCAGGCGCAGTTTCCCCAGCCGCGGATGCTCCTGTTCGATCACCATGCCGCGCGCGACGATCTGCGGATCGTTGACCACTTCGTCGATGCGCTGCACTTTCGCGCTCGGCACGTCGACGCTATCGAGCAGCGCCAGCACGTCGGCGACCGCGCGCCCGGCAACCCACGGCTTGACCACCGCGAGGATTTCTTCGCGATGGGCGTTGCGCCCGTTCAGATCGTGGAACCGGGTGTCGGTGCCGAAGCCCGCCGGGCCGCCGTGTTGCTCGACCAGCGCGGCAAAGCGTTTCCACGAATCGTCGACCTGCGCGGCGATCACCAGATCGCCGTCCGCCGCGCGAAACACCCCGTACAGCGTCGAGGTCGGCATGTCGTGGCCGGTCTGCTCGGGCAGCACGCCCTGCATCGTGTAGCACTGCACCGCGTATTCGTGCATCGACACCAGCGTGTCGTACAGCGCCATATCGATATGCTGGCCGCGCCCGCTCTTGACCCGGCCGAGCAGCGCGGCGTTGATCGCCGCGACCGCATGGATGCCGGTGTACATGTCGCCGAGCGAGATGCGCATCAGCGGCGGCGGTTCGCCGGGATTGCCGATCATCTGCATGATCCCGCTCTTCGCCTCGGCGATCAGGCCGAAGCCCGCGCGATGCGCGTCCGGTCCGGTATGACCGTAGGCGGAAATCGAGCAGTACACGAGGCCCGGATTGCGCCTGGACAGCTCCGCATAGCCGAGCCCGAGTTTCTCCAGCGCGCCGGGCCGGTAGTTCTCGATGAACACATCCGCCGAATCGCACAGGCGCTGCATGAATGCCTTGCCGCGCGGATCTTTCATGTTGACGCTGACGCCGCGCTTGCCCATGTTCAACTGCAGGAAGTACGCGCTGGTCTGGTCGTCGAGAATCGTTGCGTGCTGACGGCCGGCGTCGCCGCTGCCGGGACGCTCGACCTTGATCACTTCGGCGCCGAGCGCCGCGAGACAGCGGCCCACATACGGACCGGCCAGAAAATGGCTGTAGTCGACGACGCGAATACCTTCGAGGGGACGGGCTTGCATCAATTCGCTCCCGGACGGCGCGGAATCATCAGCCGGTGTTCGCCGCGCTGGACTACCTGGCCATCCTGATTGATCAGTTCGGACGGCAATACGACGATGCCCCAGCCGGGACGGCTATTGCTCGGGCGCATGCTGCCGACGCGAAACTTTACATGCAGCACGTCGTTGACCTTGATCGGCAGCAGAAAGTCCCACGTCCAGCCGAGCGACATCCCCGGCAGAAAACGATAGTCGCTCTGCGTTTTCAGGCCATCGGCAATCGACAATCCGAACAACCCATGCGCGACGATCGAACCGAAGTGGCTCGCGTTCGCGTACGCCTCGTCGACGTGCACCGGCGTGTGATCGCCGGTCAGATCGGCGTACGCGAGGATGCGCTCTTTGGTGACGGTGTAGGTCGGGCTCACGCACTCGTCGCCTTCCTTTGCGTCGTCCCAGTACTTTTCGATGATGGTGCTCATGCTCACGCCTCCGCGCGTGGGTTGATCGACAGCGCCTGTGCGACACACGCGGCGGGTTTGGCCTGAATCAGTTCGACCGCGAGTCCGTCCGGCAGACGCAGCCAGTTGCGGCCCTGCGGCATCTCGCTGACGCCGAACGCCTGCGCGGCGGCGAGCGCCGCTTCGAGGTCCTCGCACATCACGCCGAGATGACCGAGACGCCCTTCCGGCCCTTCGAAACGCGGCTCGCTGATGAACTGCAGGCCGCCGAGCGTCCAGTACTGGCGCGGCTCGTCGGGAGTGCCGTCGACCTCGCGCATCGTCATGCCGAGCACTTGTTCGAAGAAGCGGATATGCCAGTGAATGTCCTTCACCCAGATCGCCACGTGCTCCAGGTACGCTTTCGTGCCGCTCATGCCGCCACTCCCTGTTTCTGACGGTCGCTCATCGCCCGTTCGACTCCCTTGATGCAGGCGACCAGCGTTGCATTGACGGGCGTCGGCACGCCGAGCCGCTCGCCCCAGCGGACCACCGCGCCGTTGATGAAATCAATTTCGGTAACCGAACCTTTTTCGAGGCTTTGCAGCATCGAGGTTTTGAACGCGGGCGACAGCCCTTCGGCCGCCATCGTCCACGCGTCCTCGGCCTTCTTGATGGAGAGCGTGACGCCCGCGGCCGTGGCGGCGGCCATCGCTTCTTCGATCGCCGCCAGCGAGGTGGCCTTCAGGACCGGTTCTTCGTAGAGTTGGCCGTACGTCAGACCGGTAATGCCGGTGATCGCGCCGGTGGCGACGTTGATGAGCAGCTTGTCCCACATCGTGCCGAGGATGTTGTCGCTGACCGACGTGAGCAGGCCCGCGCTGTTGAACGCTTCGGCGATCGCGCGCACCCGCTCGGTCACCTGACCGTCGAGTTCGCCGATGATCGTCAGTTTGCCGCTCACGCCCGACTGGATATTCCCCGGCGCCTTCAGCACGCCGCCGACGTAGGTCTTGCCCGCCAGCACGCGCTCGCGGCCTACCACGTCGCTCAGTACGTCTTCGTGCCCGAGGCCGTTTTGCAGCGACATCACGACGGTTTTCGGACCGACCAGCGCGAGCGCGCCGCGCATCGCCGCTTCGGTGTGGAAGGATTTGACCAGCACGATCACGAGATCGACTACGCCGACGTCGGCGGGATTAGTCGTCGCGCGAACCTTGACCTGGCGCGAGCCGTTCGTGTCGTCGACTTTCAGGCCGTCGCGGCGCATCGCATCGACGTGCGCTTCGAAGCGGTCGACCAGCCAGGTTTCGTGGCCGCCTTCGGTGAGAGCGGAACCGATCGCGCAGCCGAGCGCGCCAGCCCCTAGAAAAGCGATTTTCATGGTGTCTCCGTGAATATGACGACCACGATACGAGCCACCGCTCATTTCGGCAATGCAATGGATTTAATAGCGTCATTGCACAGTGCAATGAGCAAAACGAAGTTTGTGCGATGCAGCGGCGCTGCCAGCTCAGTCGAACCGCTTACCGGCCGCTACAGAACAGATCCGCGACGACGCCGCGCAGCCAGCGATTGCCCGCTTCGTGATGATATTTCGCGTGCCAGTGCTGCCGCACCGCAAAACCGTCGACTGCCACCGGGCACGCGTGAACCGCGACATCGTGCGCTTGCGCGAGGGTTTCGCCGATATTGCGCGGCAGCGTGGCGATCAGATCGGTCGTCTTGATGATTGCGCCGAGCCCGAGAAACGCGGGCAGTTCGAGCACGACGTCACGCTCGATGTTCGCGCGCAGCAACGCCTGATCCAGTAATTGCGCGCCGGTGCCCGCGGTAATCACGACATGCCCCTCCGCGCAGTACTGCTTCAGACTCAGTTTCGCACGGATGCGCGGGTGATGGCGATTGGCCAGACAGACCCAATCCTGCAGGTACAACTGCTGCTGATACATGCCGCCGCCGAGCCACGGCACATGCCCGATCGCCAGATCTGCCTCGCCCGACTCCAGCGCGCGCTCGGTGTTGCCGTCGATCCGCACCGCCTCCAGACGAATGCCCGGCGCCTGCGCCCGCACATGCGCGAGCAGCCGCGGCAGCAACGTGACGTGGCTCGCGTCGGTCATGCAGATGCGAAAACGCCGTTTCGCGGTGGTCGGATCGAACGCGATCTCCCACGCCGCGAAGCGTCGCAGCGATTCGAGAATCTCGCGGCATGGGCCGATTAGCGCGTCGGCCTGCGGCGTCGGCGTCATCCCGCCGGGCGTGCGCACGAACAGCGGATCCTGCAGATGCTCGCGCAGGCGCCCCAACCAGATGCTGACCGTGGGTTGGCTCTGCCCCAACTGTTCGGCGACGCGCGTGACGCTGCGCACGTCGTACAGGAGGTCGAAAAGCTGCAGCAGTTTCAGATCGGGGAGTTCGGCGGGGTTCATGGTGGGATCGCGGGTTATTGCTTTGTATTGCAGCACGCAATGCCTCCAGTATAACCATTGCGATTTTCGCCAGGCCGCCGGCGTCGTTGTTCGTGATGTCTTTATCGATCGCCCACCGCTTGCGCCGCCCCCGGTGCACTGCGCTATACTCCCCGCCATGAACACGAAACCGGCCCTGCTGAACACCCATCGTTGGTGGCGCGCCTAACCCAGGCGGCCCGTTTCTTTACGCATTTTCAACAAACGTGATGCCGCCAGTCAGGGCGGCATTTTCGTTTCTGCGCGCTCGCGGCTGGTGGTGTCGAACCTGCGGAACCTCGACCCATGACGCTCGCGAATCGACCGACCATCCTCACCGGCGACCGGACCACCGGCCCGCTGCATCTGGGCCACTACATCGGCTCGTTGCGCACCCGCGTGCAAATGCAGCACGAAGCCACGCAGTTTCTGCTGCTCGCGGATACCCAGGCGCTGACCGACAACGTCGGCCGCCACCAGAAAGTCACCGAAAACGTGCTCGAAGTCGCGCTCGACTACCTCGCGGTCGGCATCGATCCGGCGCTGACGACGATCCTGATCCAGTCGCAGGTGCCGGAGCTGGCCGAGCTGTCGCAATACCTGCTGAACCTCGTGACCGTCGCGCGTCTCGAACGCAATCCGACCATCAAGGAAGAGATCCGCCTGCGCGGTTTCGAGCGCGACATCCCAGCCGGCTTTCTGACCTATCCGGTCAGCCAGGCGGCCGACATCACCGCGTTCAAGGCCACGCACGTGCCGGTCGGCGACGACCAGTTGCCGATGATCGAGCAAACCAACGAACTGGTGCGCAAGTTCAACAACACCGTCGAACGCGAGGTGCTGGTCGAATGCGAAGCGGTGCTGTCGTCGGTTACGCGGCTGCCGGGCATCGACGGCAAGGCAAAGATGAGCAAGTCGCTCGGCAACGCGATCACGCTCGGCGCGACGCCCGACGAGATCACCCGCGCGGTCAACAACATGTACACCGATCCGCAGCATCTGCGCGTCAGCGATCCGGGCCGCGTCGAGGGCAATGTGGTGTTCGCGTTTCTCGATGCATTCGAGCCGGATGTCGCGAAGGTCGACGAGCTGAAAGCTCACTATCGGCGCGGCGGACTCGGCGACAGCGTCGTCAAACGCGTGCTGAACGAGCGGCTGCAAACGCTGATCGAGCCGATCCGCGCGCGCCGAAGCGAGTACGAGGCGGACCGCGCCGAGGTCCTCGCGATCCTCAAGCGCGGCACCGAGCATGCGCGCGAAGTGGCGGCCGCCACGTTGGCCGACGTGAAGGGCGCGCTGGGTCTGAGTTACTTCGCGCAGTAACGACGAACATGCGACGAACACGCGCACGCCCGGCCGCAACGCCGGGCGCCGCGCACGTCAACCCCGCACGTCAACCCATCACGAAGCCGACAGCTTCACCGACACGCCGGTGGCCGAATACACCGGCGTCGCCTTGAAGCCATCGACAAGCACCGTCGAGAACTTCGCCGCCCCCGCCGCGCCGTCAATCAGCGCGATGACGTCGCCGGCCTTCGGCGCGTAGCCGTTGACGAACTTCACATGCAGCGTGCCGCCGACCACGGTGAACTGGCCGCCGACGCGCAGACGTCCGCCGCCGTTGCCGTCGATGTCCAGTTCGAGCGTGGTGTCGGCGAGTTCGGTGTACTTGCCGTTGATCGTCACCGGCGCGGGGGCGGCGATCTTCACGCCGCCGCCGGCGCCGACATACACGTCGCCGCCGCCGAACGCCGCGGCCGAACCGGCCGCGAGCACGCCGCCGCTCACCTGGGTGCCGCCGCTGTAGCTGTTGTTGCCCGCCAGCGTCAGCGTGCCGCTGCCTTGCAGCGTCAGCTTGCCGGTGCCGGAGATGTCGTTGCGCCACGTGTCGGCCGCATTGAAGCCGCCGCGCGATGCATCCATCGATACGGTCACGCCGCCGTTGAACGCGCCGTAGCCGTCGGCGGCGGCGAACATATTCAGGCGTCCCCAGCCTTCCGCATCGTCCATCACCGGATAGCCGGACACGATTTCGGTCGTTTTCAGCACGACCCGGCGCTGGTCGGCGCTCAGATACGGGAAGCGGGTTTGCAGCAGGATTTCGGCGCCCTTGGGCACGACCGGCGGCGCGTCGGTCGATTCGATCTGGCTGAAACCGAACGTCATGCGGCGCGTGAACTCGGCCTTGTTGGTCGCATGGTCCGCGAAGCGATCGGTGCTCGCGGTGCCCGAATGGGCGAGCGCGGCGAAGCTCGCGTCGGTGGTGCCCGTGAGTTGTTGCAACGTCTGATGCGCCTGCGTATAGGCGGTTTGCGCATCGGCGCTGTAGGCGGTGAGATTGGCCGCGCTGACCGCGAGCGCGAACATGCGCCCGCCGATCACGTCGAGCGGTGCGTGCATGCCGGCCAGAATCCGGTTCTCGCCGAGTTCGAGCCCCCGGCTGAGCATCTCCTGGTAGCGTTCCGGCACGAGCCACGCCATCGTCATCGCGTCGCGCACCGCTTCGGCCGTGTGGCCGCTGATGAAGCCGCCGTCGGTCGCCGGCGTCGCGCTTTCCGCGGGCACCAGCGTCGGGTCGACGACCACGCTCGAGCTCCAGCGATACGGACGCGCGTATTTGTAGAAGCGCTTGGCCGGCTCGGTCGATGCGTTGTTGCCCATCTCCGACAGCAGATCGACGACCGCGCCGAAACCCGAGTTGCCGGCCGCGCTGCCGACCCCGACGTTGTTGCCGCCGTCGTTATAGACGACCGTGGTCGCGTCGGCCGGGATGCTGGTGATCGTGGTGGTCTGCTGGGCCGCGCTGCGCCAGGCGTCGGTGAGCGGGCCCATGCCGTCGGTCACGCTATAGCCTTTGTTGCGGCGGTCGTCGTAGTAAGCGGCGTCGGCTTGCGCCTGGGTGCGGCCAGTGGTGGCGTTGATCACGTACTGCACGTTGGCCGACAGCACGGTGCTGTTCAGGATCGTGCCGCAGGCCACGCCGCTCGCCGGCAAGCCCGAGCAGGTCGACGCGGTGACCGCCGGAAACGCGCCGTTCGCGGTCGCGCTCGCGCCCGCGTCGACCAGCAGCGTGGCCGGCTGCCACAGATCGAGAAAGCGCTGGACCACGCGGACCCCGGCGTTGGTGTCGAGCGTCGCGTAGCGGGCGTCGCCGCGCTGGTTGGTGGCGATCGTATCGACGAAGGCCGGGACGGCCGGCACCGGCGCGCTGTCGACATAACCCGGATCTGCCGGCGCGGCCGGGATCGCAACGTTGGCCGCACTGCTGGCGGTGGTGGCGGAATCGGTCTTGTTGCCGCCCCCGCATGCGGTCAGAACGGCGATGCTCGACAGCAGCGCGATGTGCAACGGCAAGCGGCGATGTGATGCGGACATCCGGAACTCCCCTCAGGTGGTTTTGTGGCCCCAGATTCTGCGCGACGAAGATGACCTTTCAATTGCAAGCTAGCGATTAGTGAGTTCGCAGCGTGCCGAGCGCGCCGCCGCCGGTTGGGCCGCGGCGCTTCGGGTGAACGTCGGGCGAAGGTCGGGTGAACCGCGCGCCCAAAAAAAATGCCGCCCCTTGGAGAAAGGGCGGCGAAGTTCCCGAGAGTAATACCTGAACGACAATTGAGGAAATCGAACTCCTCAGAGACCGATATTACCGGCGCACCACTGAGATTGATTTAATCTAAATCAATGAACTGCGATTTATTTCTTATTGAGACAAAATTAAAAACGACGCGCCATCTCGAATAGCGCGTCATGAGCCCTGTTGCCGATTAATTCAGTAATTACGCATCGACTCAGAAGCGGTGGCGCAATCCAATCGTCGCGGCCACCTGGTTTTGCGTCGACGATTCGCCCAGCAGACCGGCGATATTCGGCGCATTGCCCACCACGAACGAACCGTTGTTGTAGATGTCGCCCGACGCATGCTGGTACGCGCCGGCGAGGTACACATCGGTGCGCTTGCTGAACGAGTAGTCCACCGCCAGCGTGGCCGAGTGCCACTTCGGCGACGAACCGTCGGTGCCGCCGCCGGTGGTCTTGCCGTACGTGTACGTGTAGTTGCCGACCAGCGCGAGCGACGGCGTCAGGCTATACGTGCCGTTCACTTCGATATTGTCGAAGCGCGCATTCAGCCCTTCGAAACCGAACGTCGAACCCTGCACCCGCGTCCGCGTCCACAGCAGGCCGGCGGTCGCCGGGCCGAACCCATAGTTCGCGCCGACACCGAACGTGCGCTTCAGGTCGCCGCCGAACGGCACAGTCGCCGCAGCATTGCCGTTGAACGAGTTCCTGTCGGTGTTGGTCTGGTCATAGGCGGCGGCGACCTTCAGCGGACCGTTCGCATAGCCGGCGCCGACGCTCCACGCGCGGCCGTTCGCGAACTGACCGGCCGCGTTACTGAAGCCGTACAGGCCGCCGAAATGGAAGCCCGCGTAATCGGCGCTCTCGTACTTGACCGCGTTGTTGATCGCGTACTGCGCGCCGATGTTGTCGTTATTCAGCGGGTGCGCGGCCAGATTGACCGTGCCCGCCTGGCCTGCCAGCGACAGCGGCGACAGGTAGTCGACCACCGAGTCGAACTGCCGGCCGAGCGTCAACGTGCCGAAGTCGCGGCTCGCGAGACCGACGTAAGCCTGACGGTTGAACATGCCGTTGTCGCTGAAGCCGCCGTTCGACAGATTGAAGCCCGACTCGATCTTGAAGATCGCCTTCAGGCCGCCGCCGAGGTCTTCCGCGCCGCGCAGGCCGAAGGTGCTGTAAGACAGCAGATTGCTCGACTGCAGCCACGCGCTGTTGCCGCCGATGTTGTTCACATATGCGAGCCCCGCGTCGAGCGAACCGTACAGGGTCACGCTGCTTTGCGCGTGCGCGGCAACGCTGAATGCGCCGAGCGCGGCGAAGGCGATCAAAGTCTTGCTGATGCTTTTTCTTTTCACGATAACTCCTTTTCCGGGATACGTATTCAATCGCTAAAACGAATGAATAAGGCACGGCTGCCTCTTTCCGGGACTGGAAATATAGCGCCGCTCCCGAGGATATACCGTTGCAAAGCCGCAACTCTTCCGGTTTATCGTAAGTTGGATTGAGAAAGCGCAAATAATCTGCAATCTATTCGCTTATCTCATTATTAAGAATTGCAAAACAGCGTTATATCAATAATGCGGAATCGACCCGGAGCGATCGATTCCGCCGCGCGTCACTGCGCGGGCTCACCGGCCGCGCGCTGCGGCACCACCGCGACCCACACGACGATAAACGCAAGCAGGATCAGCGACGCATACAGGCGGCTCATCTCGAGGCCGCCGTCTGCGACCGGCTTGTCGAAAAAGTCGCCGAGCGTCGCGCCGAGCGGCCGCGTCAGCACGAACGCGGCCCAGAACACGAGCGTGCGCGACACGCGCGGCCAGAAATACAGGCCGCCGACGATCACGAGTCCGGCGCCGAACAGCATCGCGCCATCGCCGTAGCCGAGCCCGAGGCCCCCGCGGTCCTCGCCGGCGACCCAATCGCCCAGCGCGGTACCGAGCGTTTGCGAAAACAGCACGGTAATCCAGTAGAACCATTCGGCGCGCGCGGTCGTGATGCTCTGCACCGACACCGTGCCCTCGCTCCTGTACCAGATCAGCAGACTGAGCAGCAGCAGCGCGAGGATGATCGCGACGCCGCCGGGGTAACCAACGCCGACCGAGCGATCGAAAAAATCCGCCAGCGTCGTGCCGAGCGTCGTCGTCGCGACGATCGTGGCCCAGAACAGCGCCGGCTGAAAGCGCCGCGCGTTGATCTGACCAGCGACGAGCGCAATGAAGAACACCGCGAAGATCGCCGAGCCGATCAGATAGCCGAGCTTCAACGACATCGTGACCCAGTCGCCGCCGGTTTCGCCGAGCGTGGTCGCGACGATCTTGACGATCCAGAAACCCAAGGTGATCTGCGGGACCTTGCTGAGCGAAGGTTCAATCGTCCTACTTATGGTGGTATCCATATTCTTCCTTTGTCGAATGCGATTGTGCGAGGGCGACAGGATCGGCGATCGGGCATTAAGAGGCCCTTAAGCGTTCACCGGAAATTCGTAGCGCGCGCCACGCAACGATGCGCGGCGGCGCCGCGCGATGTGCCGGGCGCAACTTTTGCGAGCCCTGTTTTCGGCGCGGCGGTTCCGGCACCGTGCCCGAAATCCGCGCCATATGCCACACGGCAGCGCGCGCCAATCTGCGCCAGCTCGCGCCAAGCCGCGTTAACCGATAGGAGCCGCCATGAGTGACGACATCGCGATGCTGTTCAGACGCCTGACTTCCGGGGTGTACGTGATCGGCGTCGCGGACGGCGAGCGGCGCAACGCATTTACCGCCAGTTCGGTGATGCAGGTGTCGTTTGCGCCGTTGCTGGTCGCGCTCACCATCGGTCCCGAGCACAAATCGTACGAGCTGCTGCGGCGCGGCGCGGTGTTCGGGATCAGCGTGTTGCGCGCGGAGCAGCAGCCGCTTGCCGCGCATTTCGGCACGCAGTCCGGCCGCAGCGTCGACAAGCTCGCGTCGATCCGCTGGCGCGCGGGCATCACCGGCGCGCCGCTGTTGGTCGACGCGCTCGCCCATTTCGACTGCCGGGTGGTCGACGACGTGGCGGCAGGCGATCATCGGCTGGTGATCGGCCGGGTCGTCGATGGCGCGCTGGTGGCCCCCGACGGGCCACCGCTGATTTATGCGCAGACCGGCAATCTCGACAACAGCGCGGAGCTCTTTCCCGATTCGTTCGATTGAACGCACAGTGCGCGGCGAGGATTGGCGATCACGGCACGGAGCACCCCGGAATGGAGGAATTTTCAGGTCAGAGTTGCCGCCATGTCGATACGTTGACAGCAGACCTGGTAGAAATGCCCTGCTTCGAGCGCGTTTTCACAGCGCAGGCGCTCGGGCACGGCACTTGCACAAACCGGTTGTCCGATCGACCTCCCGGAGGCTCATCATGGAAACGCATAATCTCAGCGCCGCAGTGCATTCGTTGTTTCAACGCCCAATGTCCTCAGCAACGCGCGCAGTCGTCCCAAGCGAGCGCGCAACCCACGTCGATCCCGCGCAACAGATCTGAACCGCGCCCACGGAACGGCTTTTCGCGCATGCCACGCGACACGACCATAATCCGACGCGCACTCTTCAGACGAAAGAACCTATCGTTCGTCGCCTGGGTGGCCATCGGCACCGGCTCGGTGTTTCTCGCGGTGTCGCTGCCGTTGCCGGCGTTCGGCGCATTTGCCGTCGGCGCATGCTGCGCCTATGCGGGACGCTACGCACGACGGCGCGACATGCAGCCGCCGCTGCTCGGCCATGATCCGCAAGTCGCGTCGGCGGTCGACGCGACCAATGAGGAGCTGCCTTCGGTCGATACGGCCGCGCCAAGTGCTGCGGCCACGGCTCCCGCTCCGGCTGAAACACCGCAGCAGCCAGAAAACACCGAGCAAACGAAGAACGGGACGCCGGTGCGCTGACACGGGGCATGCAGCACGTGCGCGAATCGCGCCGTACATCGGCGGCCCGCATGATCAGCGCGATGGTGAATCAACAGCGGCGCGACACCAAGCCCACAACCCGGCCGAATCTCACCCCATCGTCAACACCGCAGCGCCCGTCAACCTGCCGCTTCGCAAATCGTCGAGCGCGCGATTCGCATCGCTTAACGCGTAGCTTGTCGTCTCGATCGACAACCGTGTCGCGTCGGCGATCCGCATAAACGCAACGCCATCGTCGCGCGTCAGATTCGCGACCGACACGACGCGCCGTTCGCCCCACAAAAATGCGTACGGGAACGCCGGAATATCGCTCATATGAATTCCGCCGCAGACCACCACCCCGCCCTTCGCGACCGCTCGCAATGCCCGCGGCACCAACGCACCGACCGGCGCGAACAGCAGCGCCGCGTCGAGTTCGACGGGCGGCGGCTCGTCGCTGCCGCCGGCCCATGCCGCGCCCAGCCGCAGCGCGAGCTGTTGCGCCGCGTGATCGCCGGCACGCGTGAACGCATAGACCTCGCGCTGCTGATGGCGCGCGACCTGAGCGACGATATGCGCGGCCGCGCCGAAGCCATAGAGGCCGATGCGCTTCGCGTCGCCCGCCATCGCGAGCGTGCGATAGCCGATCAGCCCCGCGCACAGCAGCGGCGCGGCCTCGATATCGGTGTAGTGAAACGGCAGATGGAAACAGTAGCGGCTATCGGCGACGGTGCGCTCCGCATAGCCGCCGTCGATCGTGTAGCCGGTAAAGCCCGCGTCGTCGCAGAGGTTTTCGCGCGCGGACCGGCAGTAGCGGCACTGCCCGCAAGTGCGCCCGAGCCACGGCACGCCGACCCGTTCGCCCAGCGCGAAGCCCGTCACCCCCGCGCCGAGTTCGGCCACCACGCCGACGATTTCGTGCCCCGGAATCACCGGCCGCTTCGGCTCCGTCAATTCGCGATCGACCAGATGAAGATCGGTGCGGCACACGCCGCACGCATGAACGTCGAGCAGAATCTGCCCGGGACCGGGCCGCGGGTCGGGCAAATCGCGCTCGTAGAGCGTCGCCGAACTGCCGTCGAATAGCATCGCTCGCATCGCGTCCTCCTTGCCGGGCGTGGACGGCTACCGTGCGTCGCGACGACGGCCGCGGCGGCCGCTTTTTTTGAGATAGAGCGACATCCAACCGCACCCGCGGCCGCACGCCGGCTCCTACACTGATCTTATGCCGGCCGCGACAAGCGCGCGCCGCGCCGGACACCCCGCCCCACCCGCCTTCTCAAATCCCGGAGACCCAGCATGCGCCTCACCGTTCATCTCGACACGTTCGACCGTGTCAATCCGATGGCTTTCGCCATTCTCTGGCTCGACAAAGACACGCTGCGCTGGTCGCGCGAAGGCCATTTCGGGCTCGATCTGCCTAGTTGGGGCGTGTTGAATCAGGACGGCGCGAATGTGCTCGTGTGCGGCCACGATGGCGCGGCGCCGGTCTGCGTGCTGGACGGATTCGATCTGAACAATCCGTGCGGACCATTCGAAGGCGAGACCGGCTGCGTGCACTGGTGCGCGGAACGCGGCCGCGAGTTGCTGAGCGGCCACTGGCGCGTCCAATGCGTGGATACCGAAACGAGCGAGCCGGAACACGGGGTGTTCGCCGTCGGCGCCGCCGCGTAAAGCGATTCGTGATCGCGCCGCTACATCGCGATCACCTTGCCCGGATTCAGAATATTGCGCGGATCGAGCGCCAGCTTGATCGCCTTCATCGCCGCAAGCTCGGCCGGCGAGCGCGACAGCCCGAGCACCTTCAACTTCTCCTCGCCGATCCCATGCTCGGCCGACACCGACCCGCCCAGCTCGCCGGTCACTTCATAAACCACCTCCTTGACCGCGTCGATCGCGTCGTCGCGCCAGCCGGGTTCCTGCACCACCACATGCAGATTGCCGTCGCCCAGATGGCCGTATACGAGGATCGTCGCGCGCGGCCAGCGCGCGCGCAGCCGTTCGTCGCAACGCCGCGCCGCCTCGCCCGCCTGCGCGACCGCAAAACTGATGTCGAACGACACGCGTCCCGGAATCAGGCGCGGATACTCGGCCGGCGCGTCGCGAATCGCCCAGAACGCGGCGGCGTCCGCTTCCGACTGCGCAAGCGCCGCGTCGGCGATCACGCCGTCGTCGAGCATGTCGGCGAGAAAATCCTCGAACGCCGCCGACTGCCGTTCCGGGTCCGCGCCGCACGTCTCCAGTAGTACGTAGTAAGCATGCTCGCTGCCGAGCGGCACGCGCAGCTCGGGCAGCCGCTCGCGGATGAAGTCGCAATAGCTCGGCCACATCACCTCGAACGCGGACACGCCGGCCGGCAGGCACGCCTGCGCGCGGCCGAGCAGCGCGGTGACCGCGTCGTAATTCGGCATGGCGCACCATGCGGTCGAGACCGCCGTCGGCTTCGCGCGCAAACGCAGCACCGCGCTGGTGATGACCGCCAACGTGCCTTCGCTGCCCGCCAGCAGATTGCGCAGATCGTAGCCGGTGTTGTTCTTGATCATCTTGCGCCGGCCGCCGATTACGCTGCCGTCCGCGAGCACTGCTTCGACGTCGAGCAACTGGTCGCGCATCATCCCGTAGCGGATCACGCGATTGCCGCCCGCATTGGTTGCGATGTTGCCGCCGATTGTGCAACTGCCGCGCGCGCCGAGATCGAGCGCGAACATGAAGCCGGCCTGCTCGGCCGCTTCCTGGACGACCTGCAGCGGCGTGCCGGCCAGCACGGTCAGCGTCGCGCTGACCGGGTCGATTTCGAGCACGCCGCTCATCCGCTCGACGCTCAGCGCGACCTCGCCGCCAAGCACGCAGGCGCCGCCCGCGTGGCCGGTCATGCCGCCTTGCGTGACGACCGGCTGGTTGTGCCGATGGCAAATCCGCAACGCGGTCGCGACTTCCTCGGTCGTGCGCGGGCGGATCAAGGCAAGCGGCGTGGTGCTCGGCGTGCCGCTCCAGTCCGCGAACTGCCTGCCGTCGAACTCGGCCGGCAGGCTCACAACGTCGGCGCCGAGCGTCGCGCGCAATTCGGCTAGCGCGTCGCTGCTGTTAGCCGCCGTGGTCTTTGGGTCCTGCATCGGATGTCTCCTGTTCGTCACGCGAGCAGCGCCTCATCGTGGGCGTGCCGCGCCTGGGTTCTTGTCTGTGGGAGCGGGGACGCGTGGCGCAGATAGCGCAGATAACCGGAATCGAGCCCCGCGATATTGGGGCAACCCAACAAGCCCAGCGTTCGATCGATCTCCGTCTGCAAGATTTCGATTGCGCGTTCGGCGCCCGCCTGGCCGCCCGCGCTCAGACCGTAGGTGGTCGCGCGACCGAGCAGCACCGCGTCCGCGCCCAGCGCGATCGCCTTGAGAATCTCCGAGCCGCGCCGGAAACCGCCGTCGAGCATCACGCTGAGTTTGCCGCCGACCTGCTCGACGACCTCCGGCAAGACGTCCATCGGCGACACCGCGCTGTCGAGCTGGCGGCCGCCGTGATTCGACAGCACGATCCCATCCACACCGGCTTGCACCGCTCGCAACGCATCCGGCGCGCCGAGCACGCCTTTTATGATCAGCCGGTTCGGCCACAGATCGCGCAGCCAGCGGATCTCGTCCCACGATAGCGACGGGTCCAGTTGCTGACCGAGCGTGATCGTCGCGCCCTTCACGCTGTTCTGTCCCGGCGGCAACAGGTCACCGAGATTCGCGAAGCGCGGCATTCCGTGCGGCCACAGCACGTTGGCGGCCCAGCGCGGATGGCGCAGCACGTCGAACTTGTTGCGCCAGTCGAGCTTGAGCGGCGCGATGTAATTGCGCAGATCCCATTCGCGTTTGCCGAATACCGCGCTGTCGGTCGTCACGACCAGCGCCTCGATGCCGGCCGCCTGCGCGCGCCGCGCGAGCTTCGCGAGAAATTCGCGCGTCCGGTACATATAGACCTGCATCCACACGCGTCCGCCCGCGCGCCGCACGACCTCTTCGAGCGCGACGGTCGACACGTTGCTCAACACGAACGGAATTCCGGCCGCCGCCGCGGCGCTCGCGAGCTTGACGTCGCCCTCGCGAAACATCAGGCCGCTATAGCCGGTCGGTCCGATCATGAACGGCGATGCGCTGCGCGCGCCGAACAGCGTCACGCTCTGGTTGCGTTTCTCGACGTTCACGAGCGTGCGCGGCAGAAACGCGATTTCGCCGAATACGTCGCGATTGCGGCGCAGCGTTGCCTCGTCTTCGGCGCCGCCCTCCACATACTCGAAACAGAAATTCGGCAAGCGCCGGCGCGCCATCGCGCGCAGATCGTCGATGCTGTGCGCCCGCTTCACGTCGCGGCCCGAATAAAGGCGGCGTTCCAATTCGCTCCTCCTGTGTGCGCAGTCTTTTATGCGGTTTTATTGGTCTTGCAGGTCTTGTGAATAGCGGTGACTCACGTCACCACGCCGACCTGCCACGGCACAAATTCGCTCTGCCCGTAGCCGTGCAATTCGCTTTTCGTGCGGACTCCGGACGCGCAATCGAGCATCATCCGGAAGATCGCTTCGCCGAGTTCGTCGATGCTCGCGCTGCCGTCGATCACGCCGCCGCAATTGAGGTCGATGTCGTCTTCCTGGCGCTCCCACAGCGCGCTGTTGGTCGCGAGCTTCAGCGACGGCGACGGCGCGCAGCCATACGCCGAGCCGCGTCCGGTCGTAAAGCAGATCAGGTTCGCGCCCGCCGCGACCTGGCCGGTCGCCGACACCGGGTCGTAGCCCGGCGAATCCATGAACACGAAGCCCTTCGCGGCGATCGGCTGCGCGTATTCGTAGACGTCGACCAGATTGGTCGTGCCGCCCTTCGCCACCGCGCCCAGCGATTTTTCGAGGATCGTCGTCAGCCCGCCGGCCTTGTTGCCTGCCGACGGATTGTTGTCCATCGCGCCGCCGTTGCGCGCGCAATAGTCCTGCCACCAGGCGATCCGCGCGAGCAGCTTGGCGCCGACCTCGGCGCTGACCGCGCGGCGCGTCAGCAGATGCTCGGCGCCGTAAATCTCCGGCGTCTCCGACAGGATCGCGGTGCCGCCATGCCGCACCAGCCGGTCGACCGCCGCGCCAAGCGCGGGGTTCGCGGAGATCCCGGAATAGCCGTCCGAGCCGCCGCACTGCAAGCCGACGCACAAGTGCGCGGCCGACACCGGCACGCGCTCCACGCGGTTCGCGTCGGCGAGCATCTCGCGCACCATCGCGACGCCGCGTTCGATCGTCTTGCGCGTGCCGCCGCTGTCCTGGATCGTGAAGCTGCGCAGCTTCAGATCACTGTTCGCGAGGCCGCCCGCTTCGAGCACGCCGTCGATCTGATTGGTCTCGCAGCCGAGCCCGACGAACAGCACCGACGCGAAGTTCGGATGCACTGCGTAGCCGGCGAGCGTGCGGCGCAAAATGCCGATTCCCTCGCCCTGCATGTCGATCCCGCAGCCCAGGCCATGTGTCAACGCGATCACGCCGTCGACATTCGGATAGTCGGCGAGCGCTTCGGGACGCACGTCGGGCCGGAAATAATCGGCGATCGCGCGCGCGACCGTCGCCGAGCAGTTCACACTGGTCAGGATGCCGATGTAATTGCGCGTCGCGATGCGGCCGTCCGCGCGGCGAATCCCCATGAATTGCGCGGGTTCGTCGACATAGGCGGTCGGCTGCGCATCGATGCCGAAGCGATGCTCGCGCTCGAACTCGGACATTCCAAGGTTGTGGACATGCACGTGCTGGCCGCGCGCAATCGCTTCACGCGCGACGCCGATGACCTGGTTGTAGCGCTTGACCGGCTCGCCCTTCGCGATATCACGCGTGGCGATCTTGTGGCCGGGCGGAATCAGTCCGGTCACCACCAGTTGTTCCGCGTCGATGCGGGTGCCGGGCAATAGCTGGCGGGTGGCGATGATGACGTCGTCGGCCGGATGCAGGCGGATGACCGCGGACGCGACGCTGGCTTGAGTCGACATGAAAAGCCTCGAAAGCGAAATGAGTCGGATACGTAATGGGCCGATACGTGAAAGTGCAACGCGTCAGATCGCCGAGCGCGCGCCTTCGGGTTCGGCGCGCCGGGCCGGCTCGAGCGACAGCGGTTCGATGCGGCCTACGATCACAAGATAGCTGAACGCGCCGAGAAAACAAAAACCGCCCGCGACGACCAGCGGAATCGTGAACGAGCCCTTGGTCATCGCGACCATCACGCCGGTAAAGGTCGTGATCACGATCCCGGCCAGGTTCGACGCGAAGTTCTGGATTCCGCCGATCGATGCGACGTGACGCGGTGTCGGCGCGACATCGCACGGCAGCGACCAGATGCTCGCGGCGGCGAACGCGAGGCTGCCGTACGCGATGCCGAAGAACGCGAGCATCAGATAGGTGTTCTCGGTAAATGCCGACAGCGTGATCACCGACGACAACAGCATCCCGCCGACCATGCAGGTCTTGCGCGCGGCGGTCAGGCTCCAGCCGCGCCGGAACAGCGTGTCCGACACATAGCCGCCGAGCCAACCGCCGGGAATGGCGATCAGCGCCGGAATCATCCCGAGCGTGCCGAGCGATTTCAGCGAAAAGCCGCGGGTCTGCACGAGGTAGCTCGGAAACCACGTGATGAAGAAATAGATCACGAAGTTCAGGCAGAAGAAGCCGAGCATCATCCCCCACAGCGTGCGGTGACGAAACAGCGACGCCCACGTGACCTGTTCCTGATCGACGCCGGCGGACTGCGCGGGTGTGGCGTCCGGCGCGGCGCCGAGCGCGTCATGTGTAGGATTGCGATAGATCACGAACCAGCCGACGATCCACACCGCGCCCAGCGCGCCGGTCAGAATGAAGGCCGCTTTCCAGCCGAGCGTGCCGATGATCAGCGCGACGACCGGGATCGACAGCGCGGAGCCGACCCGCGAGCCGCTATCGAAGATACTGGTCGCGATCGCACGCTCGCGCGGCTGGAACCACTGGCTGACGAGCTTGGTGCACGACGGATACGCGCCCGCCTCGCCGACGCCGAGCAGCAGCCGGCAGCCGAACATCCCGGCCACACTGGTGGTCACCGCGGTGGCCGCCGTGAACACCGACCACCAGCCGACCGCGAGCGGCAGCGCGATGCGCGCGCCGACCCGATCGACGAACCAGCCGAACGGCATCTGCATCAACGCATAGGTCCAGAAAAAGCCGCTCAAAATAAAGCCCATTTCGGCGGGACCGATGCCGAGCGCTTTTTCGATCTCGGGCGCGGCAACCGCGAGATTCGCACGGTCGATGTAGTTCACCGCGATGGCCAGAAAGCACAGAAAAATCACGACCCAACGCATTTTTTTCATCAAACTGTCTCCTCCTGGCTCGGGGCCGGGTTGGGGTTTTCAGGTATGTCGGAATGCGGCGCGGTGCGGCGTCAGCTGCTGGCGGGCGACGCCCCCAGCGCCGCGCGCAGGCGCGGCTGCTCGACTCGCACGCCGAGCTCGCGCGCAAGTTCGATCACCGGTCCGAAGCGGCGCAGTTTCTTCTGTTCGTGATTACGCGCGATGTCGGCGAGACGGTGGTCGAGGAACGGGTTTTCGAAGCGCTCGCGCACCTCGTCGAGATAGGCACGCGCGTCGCTGCCTTGGCCGAGCGCGTCGAATATCGGCAATACCTCATCGCGCCACAGAGATTCAAGATCGGCTCGCAACGCCGGATCGCGCATCGCATGCAGCGTGTTTTCGTGCGGATCGCGCGCGTCGACCTGCCAGCGCTCGGCGAGCCACGTGTGGCCGAGATTGAGCAACAGCAGCTTCAGGCGTTCGTAATGCGGCAGGTCGTCGGTGACGATGATCGCCGCGTGCTCGCACGGCAGCACCATCTCCGCGCGTCGCTCGATCGCCCACAGTGCGTACGGTTCAGCCACCGCGCCGACCGGCACGATCGGCTCCGACACGATCCGGTCGACCAGCGAATTGACCCACACGCAACCGTGCTCGATATAGCGGATCAATTCGGGCTCCGCGCCCCACGCGCGTGCGAGGTCCGCGACGAGGCCGCGCAACGTATCGCCGTTATGCGACACCAGTTCGCACGGCAGCAGCGTCAGCGGCGCGGCGCCCGCATGGAAGCGCGCGTGCAGCAGCACCACCAGCTTCGCGACGAACCCGCGCGGCACGCTCGACGCGTTGCGCAGCAGTTCGGCGGTGTCTTCAGCGAAACCTTCGTAGCCGCGATCGCCGGTGTTCGAGATCACCACACGTGCATCGTTGGCGAAGCGCTCGACTACCGCCGGCCAGTCCGTGTTCGCGTTCAATGCTTCATTGATCGCGTGGCAACGGGTCGTCGTGTCGATCACAGCCCCATGACGCACGCCACGAATCCGCACGTCGTACTCGCGCCGCGCGCGCAACGCGTCGATCCGCGCGAGACTGTCCGGATTCGCGGTGGTTTGCACGACTGTGACGTGGCCGAGGGCGCGGCCCTCATCGAGCGCCTCCGACACGAACAGATCCGCGTGCGCCTGCAAAAAACGGCTCGTGCCGAATTGAAGGATCGGATTACTCATCGTTTTGGGCCTTGGGCTCAACACGCGACCAGCGCCTTGATCACGCCGGCCTCCGGTTTCAACAGGCGCGGGAATTGGTCCGGCAGATCGGCGAGTTCGACGACATGCGTATTGAGCGCGGCGGTCGGAATCTGCTTCGCGCGCATCGCGGCGAGCACCGTTTCGAAGTCGGCGACGGTCGCGTTGCGGCTCGCGAGCAGCGTCGTCTCGCGCTTGTGAAACTCGGGATCGGCAAACGAAATCCGCTCGCTGACGATCGACACCAGCACATACTTGCCGCCGTGCGCGACGAACTGCAAGCCACGCTCCATCGCCTTGATGTTGCCGGTCGCGTCGAACACCGCGTCGAAGAATTCGTTGTCGGTCAGCGCGGCGAGCGCGGCGACATCGGTCGCGGCCTCGCTGGTGTCGAGCTGCACCGTGTGATCGGCGCGCAACGCGTCCGCGCACACCGCCAGACGGTCCGCGCGGCCATCGAGCACGCTGACCTCGGCGCCCCGCAGCTTCGCGAAGATCGTCACCGCCATCCCGATCGGCCCGGCGCCGACCACCAGCACACGCTGCCCCGCCTGCACGTCCGCGCGCGCAACCGCATGGGCGCCGATCGCGAGAAATTCGAGCATCGCGGCTTCGTCGAGCGTGACGCCGTCGGCTTTGAACACGAAGGCCTGCGGCACCGCGAGGTACTCGGTCATGCCGCCGTCGGCATGCACGCCGAGCACGCGGATGTTCACGCAGCAATTGCCCTTGCCCGCGCGGCACGCGACGCAGTGCCCGCACGACAGATATGGCATCACGTACACCTGATCGCCGCGTTCGACGCGCGCGCCGGCCGGCGCCGCTTCGACGATGCCGGCCAGTTCGTGACCCATCACGCGCGGGTACGACAGATACGGCTGCTTGCCGGTGAAGATATGAAAGTCGGTGCCGCAGATGCCGACCCGGCGGATCCGTATCAGAACGTCGTCGGGGCCGGCTTGCGGCACCGGTTGTTCGGTCAGCGCAAGCTGGCCTGGCTGTTCGCAAATGACTGTCTTCATCGGGATGATCGTATTGGCCTTACCAGTTTGCAAAAATAACGTTGCATGCGATACTGGTCAAGCCAATTTATCCGAACCCGGGGAAACCCCGAGACGCGCGCACGGCGCCGGTTTGCGCGGCGGGCGCTTCGATCTACAATCGGCGCTCGCCTTCGGGCTCGTCTGACTAAGCTCGTCAATCGGGCTCGTGTGATGAGGCCGTCTGATCGGCCTGTTGGCCGCCTGTTGACGGCCGGTCGAATTGGCCCGCTCAACGGGCTTGCTCAAGCCCCTGCGCCAGGAAACATTTCGTGACCGTCAAACCTGCCGACACTCGTCGTCTTTACCTTCAGATCGCCGACAAACTGCGCGAGCTGATCGCGCAGCCGGAGTTCGCGCCGCACGGCCGCCTACCGCCCGAGCGCGCGCTCGCGGAAACGCTCGGCGTATCGCGGCCGTCGGTGCGCGAGGCCTTGGTCGCGCTCGAACTGGAAGGGCTGGTCGAAATCCGCATGGGTTCCGGCGTCTATCTGTGCGCGACGCCGCCCGCGCAAAACGGCGCGACGGCGCGAGCCGAACTCGGCGACAGCCTGCTCGACATCATGGGCGCGCGCTGCGTGATCGAAGGCGCGATCGTTGCGAACGTCGCGCCGCTGTGCAAACCGAAGGACCTGAAAACGCTGCGCGCGATCTTTCAGGAGATGGAGCGCGAAGTGGCGGCCGGCAGAATTCCGGTTTCGGCCGACCGCGCGTTCCATCTCGCGATCGCGCAGATGTCGGGCAACGAAGTACTGGTGAGAACCGTCAGCTCGTTATTCGATGCGCGCCATAGCCCGCTGTCGGAAAAGCTGCGCGGCCACTTCGAGAACGAAACGACGTGGGGGGCGGTGCCCGACGAGCATCGCGTGATTCTGGAAGCGCTCGAAGCGCACGATCCGATTCAGGCGCAGGCGGCGATGCTGCGTCATCTGAAGCTGTCGCTGGAACGGGTGATTGCCGGTAGTCAGCGGACTGCTTAGGGATTCGTATCGAGCGGTATTTCGAGCCGGTTGTTAGGGGATTTGACGGTCGCCGCCGGAGACCGGAATAGTCGCGCCGCTCGGCTTGCGTGATGCAAAGCGCCGGATTGCGGAAACGGCGATGAAGGTGTAAATAGCCAGAAAAATACCGAAATGCAGGTTATTGGCATGGTCGAGGCCGAGCCAACTCGCCACCACCGACCAGACGAACACCCCGACGAGGGTCTGGAAGATCAATACAACGATGAAATACCAGTCGTCCGGGTCACGCAACCGCAATCGACGCGTTAGATAGGACCAGACAAGAAGCGAAATAACCAGATCGAGCGTAGCGAAAACCAATGCATACAACTCCTCTGGGTCAGAGTCGAGCCGGAGCGCAAGCTCCCACAATATTTCAGGCATCTCCAACGGGTAGGCATGCACATACCGTCCGGCAAGATAAAACAGGCCGAGAAACAGGAATGCCTTGAATTGCTTACGGGCACGTGTTGCCATGCGCTATCACCTCTATCGTTCCGTATGCGTTCATTCCCGTACAACGAATTGGAATAGTGCTGGTATGCAGAAGTGAATGCCGGAGTTTGATGAAGTCGCGCGGAACTGGCCGCGCTTTACATGATTGACCCAGGTGTAATCAAACGTCAGCGGCGCTAATGGCTCGTTGTTGACTATGAACTTTCCGTGCAAAGACATCTGTCATCCTCCGGTTATGGTCAGGGCATCGACCATAACCGGCAGGGATCGCTCTGTCTTTCAGCCAGGTCCCAAATTCACCGAATCGAATTCGGACTTGCGCGCCACCGAAGGGACTTTGCGCGTCAAACGCTTCGTCACCCCCGCAACTCGTTCGGCCCCTTCCCGGTCCACCGCTTCAACGCGCGCCGGAAATTCGCGCCATCGCTAAAGCCGAGCAGCATCGCGATGTCGTCGGTACTCATGCGGGTCGTCTTCAGGTACTCGGTTGCGAGCGAACAGCGCACGTCGTCGACGATCGCGACGAACGACGTGCCCTCCGCTTCGAGCCGCCGCCGCAGCGTGCGGCTCGTCATCTTCAGCATCGCCGCGGCGGACTCCATATCGGGAAACTCGCCCGGCGTGCGCATCATCAGCTGATACACCTCGCCTGACACGCCGACCGATGTCTTCGCCTGACCGATCAGCCGGTCGCACGTCTCCTGCAACAGCGTCGCAGTGAGCCGGTGCGCGAGTTGCGGCCGCTGTTCGAGTATGCCGCTGTCGTAGTGCAGCTCGCACTGCGGCTGCTCGAAATAGCACGGGCAACCGAGGTATTGCGGATAAAGCTCCGCATGCTCGGGCGCCGGATACGAAAAACACGCCTTGGTCGGCGGACAGCTTCTGCCGGCGACGTCCTGAAGATGAGTGACGTGCTGCGTGAATTGCTGTTCGATCAGAAACTCATTCAATTCTTTCGAAGTACTCGACGTGAACGCATCGGGAAACGTCCAGATCCCTTCGTCCGCATATTCGGTCCATTCGATCGTCAGCGTCGGCGTGGCGAGCCGGTGGTATTTGACGCCGAGCCGGAAATAGTCGCGCAGCGACAGGCACGACATCAGCGCATAACCGTACATCCCATACGCGGACAGATGCAGCCGCGAGCCGACGATAAACGGCGTTGCCGGACTGCACGACAGCGAAATCGCATTACGACACACAGCCGCGTACTGCCGGACCGACGTCAGCGCGGATGCATCGTAAATACTGTCGACCTCCACACCGCTGCCCTTCAGGATGTCCTCCGGCGCGATGCCTTGCTCGCCGAGCACTTCGACCAGCGCGGCGATCTTGTACGGCGCGTAAATGCGCTCGTTCTGCAACGGCAATTTCGACGACACCGCCTCCTCCCAGAATGTCCCGCAACAACATCGCGCTGTCCGGAAATGACCTTTCCGGCGCAATCGTATCTGACTAGTATCGCTAGCACAACAGACGAGTCCGTTGGCCAAACCGTCATCGCCAATCACCTCGCCATCAACTTGCACGAGCCCGGAACGAGTACCTCGGTACTCGCTTCGATTGACAGGAGACAAGCTTGCTCAACCGTAAAGTCATCATTTCGTGCGCCGTCACCGGCGCGACGCACACGCCGTCGATGTCCGAACATCTGCCGCTCACGCCCGCGCAGATCGCCGCGCAATCGATCGAAGCGGCCGAAGCCGGCGCCGCGATCCTGCATCTGCACGCGCGCGACCCGGCCGACGGCCGGCCCACGCCGTCGCCGGGAGTGTTCCGGCAATTCGTCCCGCAGATCGTCGCCGCCACCGACGCGGTGATCAACATCACGACCGGCGGCAGCACCCGGATGACGCTCGCCGAGCGCCTCGCGTATCCGCGCATTGCGAAGCCGGAAATGTGTTCGCTCAATATGGGCTCGATGAACTTCTCGATCCATCCGATCGCGCAGCGCATTTCGTCGTGGCGCTACGACTGGGAGAAGGACTATCTGGAAGGAATGGAAGACACGATCTTTCGCAATACCTTCCGCGACATCAAACACATCCTGCTGGAACTCGGCGAATACGGCACGCGTTTCGAATTCGAATGCTACGACGTCGGCCACCTTTACAATCTCGCGCATTTCGTCGACGCAGGATTGATCAAGCCGCCGTTCTTCATTCAGTCGGTATTCGGCATTCTCGGCGGACTCGGCGCGGAGCCCGAGAACATGTCCGTGATGCGCGCGACCGCCGACCGCCTGTTCGGCCGCGAGAACTATCACTTCTCGATTCTCGGCGCCGGCCGTCATCAAATGGCGTTCGTGACGATGGGCGCGATCATGGGCGGCAACGTGCGCGTCGGTCTCGAAGACAGCGTGTATCTCGCGAAAGGCGTGAAAGCCGAAACCAATGCGCAGCAGGTGCGCAAGATCCGCCGCATTCTCGAAGAGCTTTCGTTCGAGATCGCGACGCCGGCCGAAGCGCGGCAAATGCTCGGCCTGAAAGGGGCGGCCAAGGTCAACTTCTAGGCGCAACACAACGTCACGCAAGCGCGATTCGACAACAAAAAACGCGCAAACTTTGGTGGAGACAACATGGCAAACCAGCTGACCGGCGACAGCAATCTGCTGCATCGCCTCGCGACGCACAAGGCAATGTGGCGGATCATCCCGCTGATGTGCGCAATCTATTTCATGTCGTATCTCGATCGCACCAACGTGTCGCTCGCGAAGGCGCGGCTCGCGACCGACCTCGGCATCAGCGCGGCGGCTTACGGGCTCGGCGCGGGCATTTTCTTTATCGGCTACGCGCTTCTCGAAGTGCCGAGCAACCTGATTGCGCACCGCGTCGGGCCGCGGCGCTGGATCGCGCGTATCGCGCTTACGTGGGGCGCGCTGTCGGCGGCGATGATGTTCGTGCAGGGCGAAGCGTCGTTCTACACGATTCGCGTACTGCTCGGCATCGCCGAAGCGGGCCTGTTTCCGGCGCTGATGTATATGGTCACGCTGTGGTTCGCGCCGAAGGACCGTTCGCTGGTGATCGGCTGGATCTATACCGCGCCCGCGCTGGCCTTGATCATCGGCAATCCGATCGGCGGCCTGCTGATGCAGATGGACGGCATCGGCGGTTTGCACGGTTGGCAGTGGCTGTTCCTGCTCGAAGGATTGCCAACCATCGTGGTCGGCGCGGTTTTGTGGTTCAAGTTGCCGGAAAAGCCGTCCGACGCGCGCTGGCTCTCGCGAGAAGAAGCGCAACTGCTCGAAGCGCGCGCGGTGCCCGAAGCCGCGCATAAGGGACTCTTCTCGCCGGACTGGGTCGCCGCGTTGAAGCGCCCCGCAACCGTGCTGATCGGCCTGATTTATTTCCTCAACCAGGTCGCGCTGGTCGGACTCGTGTTCTTCACGCCCGCGATGATCCAGCAGATGCACGTCGATTCGCCGCTGATGATCGGGCTGCTGTCGACCAGCGTCGGCATCGGCTTTCTGCTCGGCGTGCTGGTGGTGCCGCGGATTCATCGACACCTGACCAACGATTGCCGCTATCTCGGCGTGCTGACCGCCGGCCTCGTGGTCAGCGCAATGCTGTTCACATGGTCGAACTGGCTGCCGGCACAGTTGCTGCTGTTCGTCGCGACCGCGTTCTTCGCGGGCGGCGTGTTGCCGCTGTACTGGGCGATCTCGATGAAGTGGCTGCACGGCATTCAGGCTGCTGCCGGGCTCGCGTTCATCAATACGATCGGGCTGATCGGCGGCTTCGTCGGCCCTTATCTGTTCGGTCTCGCCGAGAGCGCGACGGGCAAGAGCTCGGCGGGTTTCTCGGTGGTGATCGGCGCATCGATTCTCGGCCTGCTGCTGGTGCCCCTTCTCGCCAAAGCGATTCAAGCGCAGAACGTCGGCGCTGACGCAACGAGCGACGCCATTTACCCGTCACAAGCTTCCTGAACACCGATATGAAAACCATCGAACTTCTGAAACCCACCCCGGTTTGCGCGTGCTGATCTCAGGCGCCGCGGCCGGCATCGGCGCGGCGATCGCGCAAGCATTTCTCGACGTCGACGCGAATGTGTATGTGTGCGACGTCGATCCGGCCGCTATCGACAAAGCGAAAAGCGCGAATCCACGGTTGCATGTCGGCGTTGCCGACGTGTCGGATCGCGAGCAGGTCGACCGCGTGATCGACGACGCGCGCAACAAGCTCGGCGGACTCGATGTCCTGATCAACAACGCGGGCATTGCCGGGCCGACCGGCGGCGTCGACGAAATCGATCCGCAGCAGTGGGAACGCACGATTGCGACCAACCTGAACAGCCAGTACTACTTCCTGCATCGCGCGGTGCCGCTGCTGAAAGAGACCTCGACGCAGCCGTGCATCATCTCGATGGCGTCGGTTGCGGGACGCCTGGGCTACGCGTTTCGCACGCCGTATGCGGCGAGCAAGTGGGCGATCGTCGGCATGGTCAAGTCGCTCGCGGTCGAACTCGGGCCGAGCAATATCCGCGTCAATGCGATTTTGCCGGGGGTTGTCGAAGGCGAGCGGATGGATCGCGTGATTTCCGCGCGCGCCGACACGCTCGGGATCAGTTTCGAGCAGATGAAGAGCGAGTACCTCGAGAAGATCTCGCTGCGCCGCATGGTTACTGTCGACGATGTCGCGGCGATGGCGCTGTTTCTCGCCTCGCCGGCCGGGCGCAATGTATCGGGGCAGGCGATCAGCGTGGATGGTAACGTCGAATATCTGTAACGCGTCGTAGGCAAATTGGCCGCCGGCGAAATAGCATCCGGCCGCCGGCACGATTTCAACGCTTCTTCGTATCCCGCGCGCACTGTGCCGACAAAGCCTAGCGAGAAAGCGACAAGACAGCGCATAAGCGGTTATATTTCACACCTTTGCCGATTACTCGGTGGACAGTTCGAAAAATCGAACTACTCTTCCGAGTGAATCATCATTGACCCGCTGATAAAACCCGGATTCCATAATAACGACGACGAGTAGAAATCCGCCATTTTCAGCGCGGCGTTAATCCCAACACAAGCCGTATTATCTCGAAGGGCGCTCAGGGAGGTTCGAGTCACGAATCCTCGTGGAGTTTTCTATGAGTGTTGCGTCTTCAGCAAATGGAATTGGCGACGAATCGCTGCAGGACAAACTCAGACAGGACATCGGGTATTGCGAAATGTGCATTTCGCAGGCCGCGCGGGCAGGCGTGGCTATTCCCGAACTGAGGATCCGCGCGGTCAAACTGGCACGTGCGCAACTGCATGCAGGCGCCGTCGATCCGGAAACGGAAGCCGCGTTCTACACCGCGATGGCGCACATCGTCGCGCACGCGCCTTATCCGAATGCGAAAGTCGCGGCGGACCTGAGATGTTGCGCAGAGGTTGTGTCGCATGCGGGGATCACCGGCAAAGCACTCGCAACTTCCGATCTCAGCGCGCTCGCCGCGGCACGCAATGCGCAAAAGGAATTCGACTGGTCGCCCGCGGTCGAGGTGCCGTTCTACGATGCGATGACCCGCATGACCGAATCGATCGCGCCGGTTTCCGGCGATACGGTCGGTGCGGAAGCACGCAAGGGTGCGCGCAAGGCTATTCGAAAGTACTCGATCCTGGCTGCGCTCCTCACACTTCTGGTGCTGGTGTTGTCGTGCCTGCTCTTTGCCATCAAGCAGATATCCGAAGACGTTGAGCAGCGCATCAAGGAGAGCGATCCGATGGCGCTGACAATGCACAACGAGTTGCAGGCCTACTCCTCCGCTTTGTCGAAGGCGAACGACGAGGTGAATCAGCGTCGCTCCGAGGAAGTGCTCGAACAGGTGCAGAACTCGCCCGAAGCGGTGGTGATCAAGGAAACACTGCAAAAGTTCGCGGCCAACAATCGCCAGCTGTATTCGGACATCGAGCGCACGAGAACGATAAGCAGGCTATTTTTCTGGTTGCCGAATGAGGTTGGCCAACACCTGTATGCGTTGTTCGGTAAGCCGTGGGGCGAATACTGGGGCATCGTGAGCAGCCGGTATACGCAAAACTGCAAGTTGGTGGAAATCACGAGCGTGCCAGAGCCGAACTTCGCGTTCTCCAACGGCATGACTTACGGATTCCGCCTAGTCTGGCCAACACAGCCACTAGGCGCGGATTGGGAATGCTCGAGCAACTCCCTGCGCCATGCACTGGAAATAGATCTGCCGCTCTTCGATATCGGCACGGCGTCGGATCAGAAAATCCACCAGATTCCGAAAGACACGGTGAATCAGGGCTTCCAGAAAATCGCCCTCTATCAGCAGATTCGCGCAACGGCGAACTACGCCCGTGACAATATCCTCACGTTCGTCGGGATGACAACCGGCTTCGTCCTGCCGATTCTTTACGCATGGTTGGGCGCGACGGCCGCGATCCTTCGCAAGCTACGCGACGACACCGCCGCGTGTCTTTTTCACCCCGAATATTCGAAGGTCGCCAATCGTGCGCACGTGACAACAGCGGTGATCGTAGGCATTTCGATCGGGCTTTTCAGCGATCTGCTCCAGGAGGGCAAGAGCATATCGCCGCTGGCAGTCGCGTTCGTCGCAGGTTATGCGTCCGATCGATTCTTCCAGTTCATCGACCGGCTCGTGCACGCCTTGTTCCCATCGAACCGCGAGCTGCCCGAGCCGCCGCCCGAGCCGAAGCGCGAGCGTCCGGCCTCGGCCGGCGAGACCCCGTTGCCCGCGCAGACCTGAGCACGCGTTACGTGACGGATGTTCTTCGCGCCACGGTATCGCGTCGAGCTTGCGCCGGACCTGTTGTTCTCACCAGCCGTCATTCCCGTCGCCTGGTGCTTTCATGGGGGAAATCATGTGCAATCACGTCGGACATCGGCGAGCTCCTTCGATCTATTGCATTCTGCCGCCGCACATGCTCAAGGAAATAGCAAAGAACGGCACGCCTGCGCAGCGCTCGGTCGCCATCGACACGTTGGCGACCGATCACTCGTTCCGCCAGATCAGGTCGGTTCAGTCGGTGCTGCTCGCACCGAAACGCGGGAGCGCCGTGGCGCCGGTTCCAGCCGTGCCGTCCGCGCACCGAACCATTTACACGGCGAATCAGACCGAGACGCTGCCCGGTACGTTGGTGAGATCAGAAGGCAATCCGAAGTCGAGCGATATAAGCGTAGACGAAGCGTACGACGGCCTCGGTTCGACATTCGAGTTCTATCTGGAGATCTTCCACCGCAATTCGATCGACGATGCGGGCATGCCGCTGATTGGCTCTGTGCACTACGGGCAACAGTACGACAATGCGTTCTGGAATTCACAGCAGATGGTATTCGGCGATGGCGACGGCACGTTGTTCAACCGTTTCACGATCGCACTCGAGGTGATCGGCCATGAATTGACGCACGGGGTCACCGAGCATGCGGCAGGCCTGCTCTACTCCGGTCAGCCCGGAGCGCTCAACGAATCCGTGTCGGATGTGTTCGGCTCGCTGATCAAACAGTACACGCTGAAGCAGACAGCGGATAAGGCCGACTGGCTGATCGGAGCGGGACTGCTCGCGAGCGGCGTCAAAGGCGTCGCGCTGCGCTCGATGAAGGAGCCTGGAACCGCTTACGACGATCCGGTGCTCGGCAAAGACCCGCAGCCGGCCGAGATGAGTCAGTATGTGAACACCGCGCAGGACAACCACGGCGTCCACATCAACTCGGGTATTCCGAACCGTGCGTTCTGCCTGGCTGCGCTCGATATCGGCGGGCATGCGTGGGACAAGGCCGGACGCGTGTGGTATGAAACTCTCAACGACTCGCATCTGAAGCCAAACACCAACTTTAAGAGCTTCGCTACACTCACTGTGTCCAACGCCAATCGGCTATATGGCTCAGGCAGCGCCGAAGCAAAAGCAGTCGGCACAGCGTGGAAGACGGTTGGTGTACTGTGAGTCGACCGACGAGCAGGCGGGGCCGCCTGCCGGTCGGGCCCGTCTGCCTCTGTCTGATATTGGCAGGCTGTATGGCCAATGGCGCCGCTCAAAAGGAGTTGCCGATGCAAGCGGAATTGTTCATCGACGGAGGCGTTGGCTTCTTTCCCGGCCTCGCGCGGCCGATCGTGCTCGATGAAAACACGCTTTCGGCCCCGGAGCGCGAAGAGCTTGCGCAGCTCGTATCGGCCGCGCGCGGGGCGCCTGCCGGCACGACGGCGGCGGCGCGCAAAGCCGTGCCGGACGGGCGGGCCTATCGCATCCGCCTTACCGCTGGAGACGCAACGACGGAGTTCAGTTGCGCCGACCCGTCCGTTCCCCCTTCCTTTGCGGCGTTAATGTCGTTCATCAAAGCGCACGGAAGCCGTTGAACGCGGCGCTGCGGACTAGTTAATGAGGAGCAGGTATTGAGTCGCGCGCGATCAGCCGGTCCTCAGGAAGAAATCGCTACTTGTGACATCAACGCGCGAGGCGCTTGCCCAGATAACCTCTTACCAGACGAAGAGCACTTGCCAGAACAACCGCGACAACGATGCAATAAGTGACGAATAGCAGAACAAGACCAATCGTCTCGATGTCCTCCGGATCGAGCGGGTCAGGTTCGCCTGCCATGTGCATAGCCGCCCGAATCGCGACATCCAGCCAATAGGGCATGGCAAATGAAAACGACGACAAAATCTCGCCAAGCCACCAGCCCCCAACTAGCGACGCGACAACGAACGCTAGTCCACATGCACCACGTTGAATGATTCGTTTCATCGCACTTCTACCGTACCGTAAGCTAGCAACGGGCTGCACGGGACCGGCAATTCAGGCTTCTTCGAGCGGATGAATTTGCGTAGTCGTTCAAACTGAGCCTGATTAACAACGGTAATGCAGCCTTCACTAATACGCATTTGCCCCTCGGGATGAAGGCGGAAATTCCCACGCCTGATGCCGTCAATCATCGTGGTGTCGCACGTTCTCGGATTCCATAGCGCAAACCATTTCGTGTGATCGGTTGAGCCGAATCCGTATTCGCCCCACAGATCACGCAACCAACCGGGCCTCCCGCCCGATTGCCGGTCTACGATATAGTAGACGCCCTTTGGTATCGGCCGACATCCGCCACGGCTGTCGCGTCCGGGTTGTCGCGGCCCCACTTTTGCCCCGAATAGGCTGTAAGCAAACCGAAACTCGGGCAATTCAATGTGGATGTCGCTCTGTTGTTCAATGTAAATGTGCAGCGTAGCGGCATAGTCTCTCCCAGTGGTTCAAGTTCTTCAGACATCGTCTCGACTACCACGGCGCAATGACCCGGCGTGAGTATCCGACGAATGGACCTTATAACAGCGCGGACCACCCTACCATTTACGAATCATCAAACTATCTCGTCTATTGGCCAACGCATTGCGCACACGAACCGAATCTCAAAAAGAGACCTGCTATCGAGATGCGCTCATCGTGAAAAGCAGATCCAAATACCCGAACCGCCCTAACCAACTCGCCCCCCGCCAGGGTTTCCCCTCCTGCAACCCGCCAGAAAACCTCCTAGTCTCAATAACGAGAAACTAACTAACTCATCAATTAGTTGACCGGAACATGGCTCTGCCTGCCCGCTCCCGCATGGGTCGCCGTCCGCATGCGCAGGACTTCGACGCGCGCGAACATCTGCTCGATGTCGCGGTGGGGCTGTTCGCCGAGCGCGGCATCGCCAACACGACGGTTGCGCAGATCGCGGCCGCCAGCGGCGTGACGTCGGCAATGGTCCACTACTGGTTCCAGACCCGCGAAAAACTGCTCGACGCGCTGTTCGAAGAAAAGCTGCTGGTCGCGTTCGATTCGGTCTGGCAGCCGGCCGATCCCGCGCACGACGATCCGCTCGCGCTCACTCAGGGAATCGTCGCCCGCCTGTTCGACGTCACCACGCGGATGCCTTGGTTGCCTTCGCTATGGCTGCGCGAAGTGATCAACGAAGGCGGCCTGCTGCGCGAGCGCGCGCTCGCGCATCTGCCCGCGCACAAGCTCGCCGGCTTCGCGCAGAACATCGCGCGCGGCTGCGCGTCGGGCCAACTGAACGCGCAGCTCGAACCGCTGCTGCTGTTCAATTCGGTACTCGGTCTGGTGATGCTGCCGCAGGCCACCGCGAAAATCTGGCAACGACTCGATCCGCACGCGTCGTTCGAACGCGCGACACTCGAACGTCATGTGGTCGCGCTGCTCACGCATGGAATCAGCGGCGGCCCGGCGCCGACGCCGCCGGCCGCATCTCGCCGCGCTAAAAGGCCCGCGCGATGAAGCGCATCGCGCTCCGCTCCCCACTCGCGGCCGTGCTCGCGCTTTGCATCGTCTGCGCGGGTTGCTCGCGCGAACCGACCAATAGCTGGCAAGGCTACGTGGAAGGCGAGTTCCTGTACCTCGCGTCGTCGCAGGCAGGACAACTGACGGAACTGTCGGTATCGCGCGGCCAGACGGTCGCGAACGACACCCCGCTGTTCGCGCTCGAAGCGCGCAACGAGACCGAGGCCGTCGCCCAGGCGAACCAGCAATTGCAGGCGGCGCGCGCGCAACTGGCCGATCTGACGACCGGCAAACGTCCGCCCGAAGTCGACGTGACCCGTGCGCAGCTGGTCCAGGCCGAGGCAGACGCGGCCCGCGCCGCCACCCAGTACCGGCGCGACGAACAACAGTTGCGGGTCGGCGGCATCGCGCAAAGCCAGCTCGACGAGTCGCGCGCGAACGCGTTGTCGAGCGCCGCGCGGGTGCGCGAGCTGCAAAGCCAGGTTGTGGTCGCGCATCTGCCGGGCCGCAGCGAACAGATCCGCGCGCAACGCGCCCAGGTCGACGCGGCGCTGGCCCAGCTCGGCCAGGCCCAATGGAAACTCGACCAGAAAAGCGTGCGCGCGCCGCACGGCGGCCTCGTGTTCGACACGATGTATCGCAGCGGCGAATGGGTGCCGGCCGGCAGTCCGGTGATCCGGCTGCTGCCGCCGGAAAACGTCAAGGTGCGCTTCTTCGTGCCCGAAGCGGTGGTCGGTTCGCTCGCGCCGGGCCGCCGCGTGACGATCCGTTGCGACGGCTGCGCGGCCGACGTGCCGGCCGTGCTCAGCTTCATTTCGAACGAGGCGGAGTACACGCCGCCGGTGATCTTCAGCAACGAAAGCCGCTCGAAGCTCGTGTTCATGGTCGAAGCGAAACCGCAAACCGCCGACGCGCCGAAGCTGCGCCCCGGCCAACCCGTCACGGTGACACTGCAATGAGCCCATCCGCCACCGCCGACAACACAGCCGAGGCCGCCCCCGCCTACGCGATCGACGTACACGGGCTGAACAAACATTTCGGCAGCAAGCACGTCGTCAACGACGTATCGCTGCGCGTGCAACGCGGCGAAATCTTCGGCTTTCTCGGTCCGAACGGCAGCGGCAAGACCACCTGCATCCGCATGATGTGCGGGCTGCTCACGCCGGACTCCGGCAGCGGCACCTGTCTCGGCTACGACATCGTGCAGGACAGCGCGCAGATCAAGCGGCGCACCGGCTATATGACGCAACGCTTCTCCTATTGGGAGGACCTGACGATTCGCGAGAATCTCGACTTCGTCGCGCGCATCTACGAGATGAACAATCGCCGCGATGCCGTGGATCGCGCGCTCGAACAGCTCGGACTCGCAAGCCGTGCGAAACAACTGGCGGGTGCATTATCGGGCGGTTGGAAACAGCGTCTCGCGCTGGCCGCGTGCATGCTGCACGAGCCGGAACTGCTGCTGCTCGACGAACCGACCGCCGGGGTCGACCCAAGCGCGCGACGCGACTTCTGGGAAGAGCTGCACCGGCTCGCCGCGCGCGGCATCTCGGTGCTGGTCAGCACGCACTACATGGACGAAGCGGAGCGTTGCCACAAGCTCGCGTATATCGCGTACGGCAAGCTGCTCGCGCAAGGCACCTCAAACCAGGTGATCGCTTCGCAAGGACTCGTCACGTGGGCCGTGTATGGCGAGAATCTGGTCGAACTCGGCGACCGGCTGCGGCGCTCGCCCGGCGTCGAACAGACCGTCGCGTTCGGTTCGTCGCTGCACGTGAGCGGTCCGGACACGCCCGAGCTGCACGCGACGATCGAACAGCTCGCGCACACCAATCCCGCGCTACGCATTGAACCTCAGGAAACGGGCCTCGAAGACGTGTTCATCTTCATGATGAACCGCTCGACCGACAATTACGCGCCGCCTGCCGCGGAGCACGCAGCGTGAGCACCGGCCGCCGCCTGCCGCGCTTTTCGCTGACACGCTGGTGGAGCATCGTGTGCAAGGAGTTCCTGCAACTGAAGCGCGACCGCATCACGTTCGCGATGATGATCGGACTGCCGATCATGCAGATGGCGCTGTTCGGCTTCGCGATCAACACCGACCCGAAGCATCTGCCGACCGCGATCATCGCCGCCGATCATAGCGAGTTCACTCGCAGTTTCGTGGTCGCGATGCGCAACTCCGACTACTTCGACATCGTCGCAACATTGCCCGACGAAGAATCGGGCCGTCGCGCGCTCGCGCAAGGCAAGGTGCTGTTCGTGCTGAACATCCCCGTCGGTTTCACGCGCGACCTCGCCAAAGGCGCGCGTCCGTCGCTGCTGATGGAGGCCGACGCGACCGATCCGACCGCGGTCGGCACCGCGCTCGGCGCGCTGCCGTCGATCACGCAATCGGTATTGCGCAAGGATTTGACCGGTCCGCTCGCGGCGCTCGCGGTCGGCCCCACCGCGTTCGACGTGCAATTGCACCGCCTCTACAACCCCGAAAGCGTGACCCAGTACAACGTGGTGCCGGGCCTGATGGGCGTCATCCTGACGATGACGATGGTGATGATGACCGGCCTTGCGATCACCCGCGAACGCGAGCGCGGCACGATGGAAAACCTGCTCGCGACGCCGGTACTGCCGCTCGAAGTCATGACTGGCAAGATCGTCCCGTACGTGGCGATCGGGCTGATTCAGGTGAGCATCATTCTGGCGGCCGCGCGCTTCGTGTTCGACGTGCCGTTCGAAGGCAGCCTGATCGCGCTGTATCTGTCGGCGCTGCTGTTCGTCGCGGCTAATCTGACGATCGGCATCACGCTGTCCTCGCTCGCGCAGAACCAGTTGCAGGCGATGCAGCTGACGATGTTTTATTTCCTGCCCAACATCCTGCTGTCGGGCTTCATGTTTCCGTTCGCCGGCATGCCGAAGTGGGCGCAGGTGATCGGCAATCTGCTGCCGCTCACCTATTTCAACCGGCTGGTGCGCGGCATTCTGCTCAAGGGTGTCGGCTGGGCCGATATGTGGCCGCACGTGTGGCCGCTGCTGATCTTTCTGTGCGTCGTGATGGGCATCGCGGTGAAGTTCTACCGGCGCACGCTCGATTGAGAATCGAGCCCGCGCCGTTGCACGCACCGCTTAACGCCGCACCTTGTTCAACACGAGATACGCGAACGAGCCGATCACGATCCCCCAGAACGCGGAGCCGAGGCCGAGGAAGGTCATCCCCGACGCGGTCGCAAGAAACGTAATGACCGATGCCTCGCGATGGTCCTCGTCCTGGATCGCGCCCATCACGTTGGCGGTGATCGCGCCGATCAGCGCGAGGCCCGCGAGAATCGCGACGAACTCTTTCGGCAGCATCGTGAACAACGCGACGATCGCGCCGGCGAAAGTACCGCCGATCAGATAGAACACCCCGTTCGCAATCCCGGCGATATAGCGCTTGTCCGGATCGTCGTGCGCGTCCTTGCCGGTGCACAGCGCCGCGGTGATCGCGGCGATCACGATCGTGATGCCGCCGAAAAACGCGACGCCGATCGACGCGACGCTGGTCGCGGTAATGATCGGCCGCGCCGGCGTCTGATAACCGGACACGCGCAGAATCGCCATCCCCGGCAGAAACTGTCCGGTCAGACTGACGACGACGAGCGGCAACGCCAGACTCAGCGTCGAACTCACCGTCCACTCGGGCTGGATGAATATCGGCCGCGTGACGTGCAGCGGCAATGCGGTCAGATGCGCATCGCCGAGCACGATCGCGAGCAGCGTGCCGGTCAGCAGCACCAGCACGATGCAGTAGCGCGGCAGGCAGCGTTTGAACACGATATACGCGGCGATCATCCCGAACGCGAGCGCCGGCATCGATGCGGCGGCGCCGAATGCATGCGTGCCGAACTGCAGCAAAATGCCGGCCATCATCCCGCACGCGATGCCTTTCGGAATACTGCGCACCATCCGGTCGAAATAGCCGGACACGCCGATCAACAGAATGATCACCGCCGCGGTGAGGTATGCGCCGACCGCCTGGTTCAGCGTCAACGCCGGAAACAGCGTGACCAGCAGCGCGGTGCCCGGCGCGGACCACGCGGTCACGACCGGCACTTTCAGCTTCCAGCTCGCATAGATGCCGGACACCGCCGCGCCGATCGAAATCCCCCATACCCACGACGCGACCATTTCGTTGGGCATATGCGCGGCTTGCGCCGCCTGAAAGAAGATCACGAGCGGGCCGGCGTACGAAATCAGCACGGCCAGAAAGCCCGCGACAATCGCGGAAACGGACCAGTCGGCGGCAAGTGCGCGCGGCGCCGGCGCCTGAGTATTGGAGGGATTCATTGTCGATGTGGGTCGAGGCGGTGCGCGCTGCCTGCCGCGCGGCGCGAGGAATGGCGAAGAGGAGCGAAGCGCGAACGCGGGAAAGCGGTCACGGAATCGATTTCAGCATGTCTCATTGCTGCTTGTATGGTTCTGATCGGTACGGCTTCTCGGGGACAGTCGCCGGACCCTGAAGAATAGTGGTACGCCGTTCGCATGGTCCAACACCTATTTAGTATCGCGTCGATACTCAAAAGGTATTTCGGTCGAATCGCTGCGGTCGCGGCGGGTCTGAACTCCTTCTTTTTTTGATCTGTGTCGTATCTAAGTTGTATGGACAAGCTAGCATACAGAAATCCATCGTCGCCCCAGCGGAACAACTGCGCCTTCGCCCCACCTTACAATTTCGTATAAACCCCCGCAAATACAGGCCTTTTGCGAAACGGACCGTTCCTTTCAGATAGCCCATCAGCACTAACCCCGATTGTTAGCATCAGCTTATGGGCGCTAAATTGTCTAGACAACATCGGATGGCCGCGCAGGCCACCGTTGCCCGGCATCCACGTCAGAAGACTCATCCCGGAGACTGTATGAAGAAACTCGTCCTGTCCGTCGCCGTCGCGCTTGCCGCCAGCGGCGCATGCGCCAAAGAGTGGTCGACGATCCGTTTCGGTGTCGATGCGAGCTATGCGCCGTTCGAATCGAAGGCGGCCGACGGCAAGCTGGTCGGCTTCGACGTCGATCTCGGCAATGAAATCTGCCGCCGCCTGAACGCGAAGTGCGTGTGGGTCGAGCAGGACTTCGACGGGATGATCCCGGGCCTGAAGGCAAGAAAATTCGACGGCGTGCTGTCGGCGATGACGGTCACTCCGCAGCGTGAAGCGCAGATCATGTTCTCGTCGCGGCTCTTCAAAACGCCGACGCGCCTGATCGCGAAGAGCGGCTCGCCGCTGCAGCCGACGGCCGAATCGCTGAAGGGCAAGACGATCGGCGTCGAACAGGGCACGACCCAGGAGAGCTATGCGAAGGAGAACTGGGCGTCGAAGGGCGTGAACGTGGTGCCCTATCAGAATCAGGATCAGGTCTACGCCGATCTGCAGTCCGGCCGCCTCGACGCCGCGTTGCAGGACGCGGTGCAGGCCGACCTCGGCTTTCTGAAAACGCCGCGCGGCAAGGGCTTCGGCTTCGCCGGCCCGGAAATCCCGAGCAGCGGCGCGGCGATCGGCATGCGCAAGGACGACGTCGAACTGAAGGGCAAGATCGACAAGGCGATCGCCGACATGATCCAGGACGGCACCTATAAGAAGATCGAGTCGAAGTATTTCTCGTTCGACGTGTACGGCGGATAAACCCACGGCCGCGCTCGCGCGCGGCTCGCTCCTTTTACCAGCACACCCGACGGACACTCCCATGCTCTTCCAAGGTTTCGGCCCGATCCTTCTCGCCGGCACGTGGGTCACCATCAAGCTCGCGGTGCTGTCGCTCGCGGCGTCGTTCGCGCTGGGTCTGCTCGGCGCGGCGGCGAAGCTGTCGAGCAATCGCGTGCTCTCGCGCATCGGCACCGCGTACACGACTCTGATCCGCGCGGTGCCCGATCTCGTGCTGATGCTGCTGCTGTTCTACAGCATCCAGATCTGGCTCAACGATCTGACCGACGTATTCAACGTCGAGCAGATCGACATCGATCCGTTTCTCGCCGGCGTGATCACGCTCGGCTTCATTTACGGCGCGTACTTCACCGAGACTTTCCGCGGCGCGTTCCTCGCGGTGCCGCGCGGCCAGATCGAAGCGGGCTTCGCATACGGAATGAGCGCGCGGCGCGTATTCACCCGCATCCTGTTTCCGCAGATGATGCGGTTCGCGCTGCCCGGCATCGGCAATAACTGGCAGGTGCTGGTGAAGGCGACCGCGCTGGTGTCGATCATCGGACTTGCGGACGTGGTCAAGGCCTCGCAGGACGCCGGCAAAAGCACTCAGTCGTTTTTCTTCTTCACGCTGATGACCGGCGCGATCTATCTGGCCATCACCACCATTTCGAATCTGATTCTGAATCGCCTCGAGAAGCGCTATTCGACGGGCGTGCGGAGGGCCGTGCTGTGATCGATCTGATTCGCCAATACTGGCAGAACTACCTGTTCACGGACGGCTTCAATACCACCGGGCTCGCGATCACGCTGTGGCTGCTGGTCGCGTCGATCGGCTTCGGCTTCGTGATGGCGGTGCCGCTCGCGATCGCGCGCGCGTCGCGCAATCGATATATTTCCGGGCCGGTCTGGCTGTACACCTATATCTTTCGCGGCACGCCGCTATACGTGCAATTGCTGCTGATCTACACCGGGCTCTACAGTCTGCATTTCGTGCATTCGCACGAGTTGCTCGACAGCTTCTTTCGCAACGCGATGAATTGCACACTGCTCGCGTTCGCGTTGAACGAATGCGCGTACGCCACCGAAATCTTCGCCGGCGCGATTCGCGAGACCTCGCACGGCGAAATCGAGGCGGCGCAGGCGTATGGGATGTCGAAGTACAAGCTGTACATGCGCATCATCCTGCCGTCGGCGCTGCGCCGCTCGCTGCCGTCGTACAGCAATGAAGTGATCCTGATGCTGCACGCGACCACGCTCGCATTCACCGCGACCGTCCCCGACATTCTGAAGATCGCGCGCGACGTGAACTCCGCGACCTACGCGACGTTCCAGGCTTACACGGTCGCGGCCGTGCTGTATGCGGCAATCGTATTCGCGCTGATCTGGGGCTTCCGCAAAATGGAACTGCGTTTGCTGGCTTATCTGAAACCTCAAGGGCATTAAACGCGCACTCGCGCGACGATGGAGCATACGAGCATGTACAAGCTGACGGTCGACGACCTGCACAAGAATTTCGGCGATAACGAAGTACTGAAAGGCGTCTCGCTCAACGCGAAGGCGGGCGACGTGATCAGCCTGATCGGCTCGAGCGGTTCCGGCAAAAGCACCTTCCTGCGGTGCATCAATTTTCTCGAATCGCCGTGCTCCGGACGCATCACGCTGAACGGCGAGGCGATCAATACGAGCGTCGATCGCAACGGCTCGCTGCGCGTCAGCAATCCGAAGCAATTGCAGACGATGCGCACCCGGCTCGCGATGGTATTCCAGCATTTCAATCTATGGGCGCATATGACGGTGCTCGAGAACATCGTCGAGGCGCCGATCAGCGTATTGGGCCTGAGCCGCGCGCAAGCCGAGGAACGCGCGCGCAAGTATCTGACCAAGGTCGGCTTGCCGGCCAATACCGAGCAGAAGTACCCGTCGCATCTGTCGGGCGGCCAGCAGCAGCGCGTCGCGATTGCCCGCGCGCTGGCAATGGAGCCCGAAGTGATGCTGTTCGACGAACCGACCTCCGCGCTCGATCCGGAACTCGTCGGCGAAGTACTGCGCGTGATGCAGGCGCTCGCCGAGGAAGGCCGCACGATGATCGTCGTCACGCACGAGATGGGTTTCGCGCGCAACGTGTCGAATCACGTGGTGTTTCTGCACAAGGGGAAGATCGAGGAACAGGGGCATCCGCGTGACGTGCTGACCAATCCGCGCAGCGAGCGCTTGCAGCAGTTTCTGGCGGGCCGGTTGAAGTAGTTGGCGCACGCCAGCGCGTGGCGGCCGCGCGGCAAGCGAGGCGCCGCCGCTGCGCACACTCACTATAGAGAGCAGCACCGAAGCACTCCCTTCACACCGTCCGCGGCAACGAAGATCCATACAATCGAGCGTCGAGCAGCCCCGCTGCCGCCTCGATCCGTCCACCGCGTCGAACCGGGCCGCCGCAACGGTCGATTTGCGCGCGCCCGAAAGCACCCCCACGCATATCCATAGCTGCAATGCTTTCTTGTCCTGACGAAAACCGTCGACAAGAATGGCCATTCGTCCACCACGCCGCGCTGCCGCGTCCCGATCCATGGCCAATCGATCTGCCGGAAACTTTTTTCGCTCGTTGCGCGCGCTGAAATCCGCGTTGCTCGCCACCACGCTGGCGTTCACGGTGCTCCACGCGCATGCCGACAAACCCGCGGTGATCCGCATCGGCGTCGCGCAGCAAGGCGCAGGCGATCCGCCCACGTTCGGCGGCTCCCCGGCCGCGACCGTGCAACAGCAACAACTGGTCGAAAAGGAATTCGCCGCCGACGGCATCAAGGTCGAATGGCTGTTTTTCAAGGGCGCCGGCCCCGCGGTCAATGAAGCGATCGCCGACAAGTCGCTCGACTTCGCGTTTCAGGGCGATCTGCCTTCGGTACTCGGTCGGGCCAACGGCCTGAAGACCCGCATCCTGCTCGAATCGGGCGTGCGTGTCGGCGTCAAATTCGCGGTGCCGCCCGACTCGCCGATTCAGAGCGTGAAAGATCTGAAAGGCAAACGGGTGTCAATTTTCCGCGGCACCAATCTGCAACTGGTCGCCGACAACGTGCTCGCGGCCAATCAGCTCGACGAGCGCGATCTGCGCGTGATCAATCTCGATGCGGCAAGCTCGCTGGCGGCGCTCTCGTCCAAAGGAATCGACGCATCGGTCAACGACTATCACGTGTACAAGCTGCGCGATCAGGGGCTCGCGAAGATCGTGTTCGAATCGCAGACGGCCGGCCCGCAGTTCACGCGCCAATCGCATCTGCTGGTGCTCGACGATTTCGATCGCGCGCATCCGGACATCGTGCAACGGGTCGTCAATGCTTTCGTCAAGGGCGCGCAATGGTCGTCCGATGAAGCGAACCGCGATGCGCTGTTCAAGCTGTGGGCAAACAGCGGCGTCGGCTACGCGTCATGGCAAGCGGAGTTCGCGAACCAGCCGCTGAAGTCGCGCAACTCGCCGCTGATCGATCCGTTCATCGTCGCGCGCTACAAGGCGGTGGCCGACGACGCGCTCAGACTCAAGCTGATCCGGCAACCCGTGCAGGTCGACGGCTGGTTCGAGCCGCGCTATCTCGACAACGCGTTGCACAGTCAGTCGCTCGAACATTACTGGACCCGCTACGACCCGCAGGGCAAACCGCTCGGCTAACCGGAGATCGACGATGAGCAAGGCGATTGGCGAATGGTCGCCCGGCGCGGCGCACGCCGCCGCGCGTGGCACAAGCACGGCCACTCTGCGCGGCGCGCCGGCCGCGGCGCATGGCGCGAACCCGGCCGACACGCCCCCGCCTCGCACCGCGCAGCTACGCCGCCGCGCCCGCACCGTCGGCTGGCATCTCGCGCCGTGGCTGCTGCCGGCCGCGCTGTTTGCGCTGTGGAGCATCGGCTGCGAACGCGGCTGGATCGCGCAGCAAATCCTGCCGCCGCCGCGGCTGGTGTTCGACACGTTGTACGAACTCGCGCGCAGCGGCGACCTCGCGCACCACACGCTGATCAGCCTGCAGCGGGTGCTGCTCGGTTTTGCGGCCGGCACGCTGGCCGGTGTGCTGATCGGCGCGGCGCTCGGTCTGTCGCGAAGTTTCGAAGCGTACGTGCTGCCCGGTTTCAACGCGCTCGTGCAGATCCCGGTGCTCGGCTGGCTGCCGTTCCTGTTGCTGCTGGTCGGCGTCGGCGAACCGCTGAAGTACCTGCTGATCGCTCACGCGGCGCTGGTGCCGGTCACGCTCGGCACGATGCAAGGCTTTCGTCAGACGCCCGCCGCGCTCGATGAAGTCGCGCGCGGCTTCGGCTATAGCCGCTGGCAACGCATCGCGTACGTGGTGCTGCCGGCCGCGGTGCCGACGCTCGCGACCGGCGTGCGGCTCGCGTTCACCAAGTCGTGGCTCGCGCTGGTGGTGGTCGAACTGGTCGCGTCGTCGGAAGGGCTCGGCTATCTGATCGTCTACGGACGCCAGCTGTTTCAGCTCGATCTGGTGATGGCGGCCGTCGTGATCGTCGGTGCGATCGGCTTTGCGATCAACCGTCTGCTCGATGCGCTCGAAGCGCGCCTGCGGCGCGGGCAACCTTCGGCGTTTCGCGCGTAGGCGCTCACAAGAAGAGGAATCCGCGATGCCCCTGCTCTCATCGACCTCGACGCCGCGCCGCCTGTTTCAGACGCGTCGCGGCGAGCCGCCGCGCTGCTCCTGCGAAGCCCCCGTCACACCGGCGCGAACCTCGGCGTTGGCGCAACGCGTGCGCGCGCTCAACTGGCGCGGCCTCGTGCTGCCGCTTGCGCTGTTCGCGCTGTGGTGGCTCGTGGCGGCGCTGCATCTGGTCAAGAGCGGCCTGCTGGTGAGCCCCGCCGACGTCGCCCATACCGCGTGGCAGCAACTCACCAGCGGCGCGTTGCTGCGCGCGCTGTCGGCTTCGCTCGCGCGCGAAGCGAGCGGCTTCATCATCGGCGCCGCGGGCGGACTGCTGCTCGGCTGCGCGCTCGGCCTCTCGCCGCTCGCGACCCGGCTGATCGGGCCGTCGTTCGACACCTTCAAACAGATCTCGCTGTTCGCATGGATCCCGCTGATCTCCGTGTGGTTCGGCCTCGGCGATGTCGCGAAAGTGGTGTTCCTGTCGCTGGCCGCGCTGCTGCCGGTCGCCGCGCACACCGGCGACGGCATCCACGCGGTGCCGCGCCGCTATATCGAGGTCGCGCGCGCGTTGCGCTATTCGCGCGTTCAGCTGATCCGCTACGTGATCCTGCCCGCCGCATTGCCGACGATTTTCACCGGCCTCTATCTCGGGCTGATCTATTCGTGGCTCGCGACGCTCGGCGCCGAGTACCTGCTGGTGGCCGGCAGCGGCATCGGCAACACGCTGATCGACGGCAGCGAGCAGTTCAGGATGGACCTCGTGCTGTTCGGCATCATCGTCGTCGGACTGACGGGCTGGGCGCTCAATGCGCTGGCCCGCGCGGTCGAGCGGCGCGTGATCGCGCGGCGCAGCGGCGCGCCGCGCGAACGCGCGCTCACCTGAAATCCTTCATTCGTACCGCCAGCCATCGACAGGAAGCACACCCATGACCCATCCGGTTTCCGAAGGCATCCGCATTCGCCGCGTCACCAAGCGCTATCCGAAGCAAGCCGGCAACGACGACGGCCTGCTCGTGCTCGACGACGTCTCGCTCGACATCGCCCCCGGCGAATTCGTCAGCGTGCTCGGCGCGAGCGGCTGCGGCAAGTCCACGCTGCTGCGGCTGGTGGCCGGGCTCGACACCGACTACCGCGGCGAAATCAGCGTGAACGGCGAGCGCGTGCGCGATACGTCGCTGGAACGCGGGATCGTGTTTCAGGATCACCGGCTGTTCCCGTGGCTGACCGCGGCCCAGAACATCGAGGCGGCGCTGCGCAACGCGCCGCTTTCGCTCCAGCAGAAGCGCGCGGCTGTTGCGCAGCACGTCGCGCTGGTCGGCCTGCAAGGCTTCGAGCGCGCGTACCCGCATGAGCTGTCGGGCGGGATGGCGCAGCGCGTGGCGATTGCACGCGGACTCGTGAACCGGCCGCGCGTGCTGTTGCTCGACGAACCGTTCGGCGCACTCGACGCGCTCACCCGCGCGCGCCTGCAAACCGAGCTGCAACGGATCTGGGAACAGGAGCGGATCACGATGATTCTGGTCACGCACGATGTCGACGAAGCGATCCAGCTCGGCGACCGGGTCGTGACGATGGCGCCGCGCCCCGGCCGCATCAAGCGGATTACCGAGGTCGGCTTGCCGCGGCCGCGCGAGCGCGGCGATCCGCGCTTCGTGCAATTGCGCGAGCAGATCCTCGCCGATTTCGCCGAACCCGCGCATCACGCCGCCTAGCGCGTTCGCGCAAGTGCGTCTTTCGTCAACGTCAATCGCAAGGAGCCAGCAGTGAGTGCAGCAGCACACAAGCAACGGCAGATGAGTCTCGGTGCGTTCCTGATGGAAACCGGCCACCACATCGCCGCATGGCGTCACCCGGACACGCACGCGGCCGGCGGTCTGGACTTCGCGCACTACGCGGAACTCGCGCGCATCGCCGAGCGCGCCAAGTTCGACACGATTTTCTTCGCGGACAGCGTCAGCGTGCGCGACACCAACCTGCCGTCGCTGTCGCGTACCGCGCGGGCCGATCACTTCGAGCCGTTGACGCTGCTGTCCGCGCTGTCGGTCGTGACCGAGCGCATCGGCCTGATCGCGACCGTATCGACCAGCTTCAACGAGCCGTACAACGTCGCGCGCAAGTTCGCGTCGCTCGATCATCTGAGCGGCGGCCGTTCCGGCTGGAATCTGGTGACCTCGAGCACCGAGACCGAAGCGCACAACTTCAGCCGCGACAGGCACCTCGATCACGCGGTGCGCTACGAGCGCGCCAAAGAGTTTTACGACGTGGTCGCGGGCCTGTGGGATAGTTGGGAGGACGATGCATTCGTGCGCGACAAGGCGAGCGGCATCTATTTCGACGCCGACAAGCTGCACGTGCTCGGCTATCGCGGCAAGCACTTCAGCGTGCGCGGACCGCTGAACGTCGCGCGCTCGCCGCAGGGCTGGCCGGTCGTCGTGCAGGCCGGCGCATCGGAAGCCGGCCGGGAGCTGGCCGCGCAAACGGCCGAGGTGATTTTCGTCGCGCATCAGACGCTGGGCGAAGCGCAGCAGTTCTATCGCGACGTCAAAGGCCGGCTCGCGCGCTACGGCCGCAAGCCTGAGCATCTGAAGATCATGCCCGGCATCTTTCCGGTGATCGGCAGGACCCAGCAGGAAGCGCAGGACAAGTTCGACGCGTTGCAGCAGCTGATCGATCCGGTGGTCGGCCTCGCGTTGCTGTCGAACATGTCGGGCGGTGTCGATCTGTCGTCCTACCCGCTCGACGGCCCGGTGCCCGAGCTGCCCGAAACCAACGGCGGCAAGAGCCGGCAACGGCTGCTGCTCGATCTCGCGCGGCGCGACAACCTGACGATCCGCGAGCTGTATCTGCGCATCGCGGGCGCGCGCGGACATCAGCAGGTGATCGGTACGCCGCAGAGCATCGCGGACCAGTTGCAGCAATGGTTCGAAGAGGAAGGCGCGGACGGCTTCAACATCATGTCGCCGTGGCTGCCGGGCGGTCTCAGTGAATTCGCCGAGACCGTCGTGCCGGAATTGCAGCGCCGCAGGCTGTTTCGCACCGAGTATGCGGGGCGCACGTTGCGCGAGCATCTCGGCTTGCCGCGTCCGGTCAATCGCTACACGCAAAACGCGCGCGAGCGCGGCGAACTGGCTGCGGCCGCTTCGTGAAGTCCGGCGAGCTGGTGCCGTGAACTGCCTGCGCAGGCCGGCCGGCATCGCGCAACGCGGGTCGGCGCCGGCCACGGCCGGCCCGCCGCAACACGCGGATCACAACCGCCCGGGCCGCGGATCCGGCACGAAGCCGGCATGGTTCGGCATCCTGATCGCGGCCAGCGCGGCCGCGTCGATGCGCGCATCGTCGGGCACGATGCCGTTACGGTTCAGAATCCACGCGCTCACCGCATACACTTCGTCCGCGCTCAGCGACTGCGGCGCGTTATACGGCATCGCGCGGCGAATATAGTCGAACAGCGTGGTCGCGTACGGCCAGTAGCTGCCGACCGTGCGCTTCGGATTCGCGCTCGCGAGCGTGCCCGCGCCGCCGATCAACTGATCGCCGATCAATCCCTCTCCTTTCGCGCCGTGGCAAGCAGCGCATTTGGCCGCGAAAATGCGGCCGCCCGTCGCGACATCGCCGGTGCCGGCCGGCAAACCGCGGCCGTCCGGCGCGACATCGATATTCCACGCACTGAGCGCGGCCTCGCCGACCGGTGTGCCAATCGCATCGACGGACTGGCGCCACTGCGCATTCGTGGCGGCGGACTGCGCCCCGTGGGTCGAATCCAACGAAGAGGCGCAACCGGCAAGCAGGCCGCCAACCACCAGCGCCGCTAACAGCCCCGGCATGCTTCGCGACGGCGTCGGCACAAGGAACCGCACACGCTCACGCATTTTTCACGCTCCCATCGGCTTCGATGCGCCACTGCTGAATGCCGTTGTAGTGATAGTTCGAATTCAGTCCGCGCGCGGCGACGAGCGCCTCGCGGGTCGGTTGCACGTAGCCGGTCGAGTCCGTTGCGCGCGACAGGATCGCGGTCGGCGCGCCGTTCCACACGAAGCCCGCCTCGAAGCGCGTCAACGCGCGATCGCGCGCCGGCTCGTCGAGCCGCGCCGCCTGCCACGTCGCGCCGCCGTCGCTCGACACTTCGACCTTGCGAATCGCGCCGCGTCCGGACCACGCGATGCCGACGACCGGATAAAAGCCGTGCACGCTAAGGCGCTGCCCCGCCGACGGCCGCGTGATCACCGACTTCGCGTCCATTTCGAACACGAACTGACGAGCCCGGCCATCGGGCAACAAGCTCGTGTATTTCGACGTCTCTTCGCGCGTCTGCAACGGCGCGGCGACGATCTTCAGCCGACGCAGCCACTTCACGTTGGTATTGCCCTCGAAGCCCGGCACCAGCAAACGCAGCGGGTAGCCGTTCTCCGGCCGCAGCCGTTCGCCGTTCTGCGCATAGACGACGAGCGCGCTTTCGAGAATCCGCTGGAGCGGCAAACTGCGCGTCATCGCCGCGGCGTCCGCGCCTTCGGCGAGCAGCCATTGCGGCGCGGCGCCGTTACCGTTCGCGGTGACACCGCCGACCGCTTCGAGCAGCGTCGATAACCGGACACCGGTCCATTCGCAGCACGACAGCAGTCCGTGCGTGATTTGCACCGGCAAACCGCTGGGCCCTTTCCATTCGCTCGCGGTATTGCCCGAGCATTCGAGAAAATGAATCCGCGACTCCGACGGCAGCCGCAGCAAATCGTCCATCGTGAAGAGTTTCGGTTCGCGCACCAGACCGTGGATTGCGAGCCGGTGCGCTTGCGGATCGATGCCGGGCACGCCGGCGTGATGGCGCTCGTAGACGAGGCCATTCGGCGTGATCGAACCGTGCAGATCCGCAAGCGGCGTCAGCGACGACGCGGCGCCCGGCATCGGCCACGCGCGGGCCGCGCGCCGCACCACCTGCGCTTCGTGCGCGGACGGCAAGCCATACGGATGTTCGAGAATCGGCGCGCCGGGCGTTTGCGTCCACGGATCGACGGCGATGGGCTGCAACAGCGTCGCGGCCTTCACATTGGGGGCAGCCAGCGCGCTCAATGCAAGCGCGCCGAGCATGCGCCGGCGCGGCGAAGCGGGTTCATTCGATTGGTTACTTGAGGACGCGCCACTCGGCGCGCGTTGTGGGTCCTGACTGACAGGCGATTGCGGTGATTGTCGCGACATGCTGGGGCCGCCGGGCGGCGGATCGATGACCAGCGTCCGAGTATAGGCAGTGTCCGCGCGCGCTTCAAAGCCGATTCGGACTAACGATATGACGGCCGGCGATATCCGGCGAACCGCTCAGCGCTTTTCGCCCCGCTCAATTGCACCCCGTTATTCCGGCGCGATTTCGCCGCTCAGACAGAATGAATCGAGCGTGTAGCCCATGTTGAAATAGCCGGCGCGCGCGTAGACCGCGATTCGTTCGAGGCGCTCGGGTTCGGTCGCGAGAGCCCCGGCGTGATCTTCGAACCGTTGATGAAACCGCTGCCGCGCCGCTGCGAACGGAGCGAACACGGTGCGCCGATAGATCGCTGCAAGATTGACTGACATCATGCACTCCTGCTGGTGGCATTAAACGAATCTAGTCACCGGCGCGCGCGGGCGCAAACAAGCATTTGTGCAATGCTTTGCGACTTCGCTGCAATGTCCCGCGCGGCCCGCGCCTTTGCGCTTTTGCGCTTTTCCTCTCGCAATCTAATTGAGCGCAACCGCGGCCGCCGCGCCGACCGGCGAACCCTGCAGCGACACCGACGCACGCCCGTCGGGCCCGACCGGCACGTCGCCGACCAGAGTCGTGCGATACAGCTGCCGGTCGAAATCCAGATCGAAAATATCGGTCGGCGCGAGATGCGCGGTCGTGCGGTTGTCCCAGAACGCGATGCTGCCCGGCTCCCATTTGAAGCGCACCGTGAACTCCGGCCGCGTCACGTGCTCCCACAGCAATTCGAGCAGTAGCTGGCTTTCGCGCGGCGTCACGCCGGAAATCTGCTTCAGGAATCCCGGGCTCACATACAGCGCGCGCTCGCCGGTTTCCGGATGCACGCGCACCAGCGGATGCTCGCTGACGAGCGTGTGCTGGTCGACCGCCGAGACAAACGAAGCGGTACCCTGCGCTCCCTGCGGCGGCGCAAAGCGATGCACGCCGCGCAGTTGGTCGACGAATCCGCGCAGCGGCTCCGACAACTTTTCGTAGGCGACCACGAGATTGGTCCATTGGGTGTCGCCGCCATACGGCGGAATCGTCACGCCGCGCAGGATCGATGCGAACGGTGGATTGACGGCAGCCGTCACGTCGGTATGCCAGCCGGTCCACGGCCGTAACAGCGGTTGGCCCTCGAAGCGGGTCGCCTGGCGAAACTTCGCAATCGAATAGACCTGCGGGTGCCCGTCGACATGACCGAACACCGGATGCCCGACCGTCAGTTCACCGAACTGCGCGGAAAAGGCCACGTGCTGTTCGTGGCTCAAAAACTGTTCGCGGAAAAACACCACCCGCCACTTGAGCAACGCGGCGCGGATCGCCGCGATCTGCTTCGGGTCCAGCGGCCGGGTCAGATCCACGCCGCTGATCTGCGCGCCGATATGCGCGGACAGCGGGCTGATCTGAAGCTCTGCTTCGTCGTATACGGGGATTGCACTCATCGTTGATCTCCTTGGTCGCGGCTGCCGGCTAGTCAGTATAGGAACGCGCCGCGACGACGCTAACCACCGATTTGCGCTTTGATTATTCGCGCGAATGCTATCGGCACGTGATATCCGTGACAGCCGCGCGCTGCTTTCGATATGCACAGAGATTGGTTGGCTTTGCGCGAGCGTCGAATTAACGTGCTGACTCCGGAGCTCGTTAGCGCGCCGCCGATCCACCTATCGACAAGGAAAAAATCAATGAGCCTGCGCCCTTTACATGACCGTGTGATCGTCAAGCGTCTCGATCAGGAAACCCGCACCGCGTCGGGCATCGTGATCCCCGACAGCGCCGCGGAAAAGCCGGACCAGGGCGAAATCCTCGCGGTCGGCCCGGGCCGCCGTGGCGACGACGGCAAGCGCGTCGAACCGGATCTGCAGATCGGCGATCGCGTGCTGTTCGGCAAATACGCGGGCCAGGCGGTGAAGGTCGACGGCAACGAACTGCTGGTCCTGCGTGAAGAAGATATCGTCGCGGTCGTTCAATAACTTTGAGGAGCATAAAAACATGGCAGCCAAAGAAGTCGCATTCAGCGACAACGCACGGTCGAAACTGGTTGAAGGCGTCAACCTGCTCGCCAACGCGGTCAAGGTGACGCTCGGGCCGAAGGGCCGCAACGTCGTGCTCGAACGCAGTTTCGGCAGCCCGGTCGTGACCAAGGACGGGGTATCCGTCGCGAAGGAAATCGAACTGGCCGACAAGGTGCAGAACATTGGCGCGCAACTGGTCAAGGAAGTCGCGTCGAAGACCAGCGACGCGGCCGGCGACGGCACCACGACCGCCACCGTGCTCGCCCAGGCGATCGTGCGGGAAGGCCAGAAATACGTCGCCGCCGGGCTGAACCCCGCCGATCTGAAACGCGGGATCGACAAGGCCGTGATCGCGGCCGTCGAGGAACTGAAAAAGATCAGCAAGCCGACCACCACCAGCAAGGAAATCGCGCAGGTCGCGACGATCTCGGCCAACGGCGAGGAATCGATCGGCCAACGGATCGCCGAGGCGATCGACCGGGTCGGCAAGGAAGGGGTGATCACCGTCGAAGACGGCAAGTCGCTCGCGGACGAACTCGACGTGGTCGAAGGCCTGCAGTTCGACCGCGGCTACCTGTCGCCGTACTTCATCAATAATCAGGATCGCCAACTGGCGGTGCTCGAACAACCGTTCGTGCTGCTGCACGACAAGAAGATTTCTAACATCCGCGATCTGCTGCCGGTGCTCGAACAGGTCGCGAAAGCCGGCCGGCCGCTGCTCATCATCGCGGAGGACGTCGAAGGCGAAGCGCTCGCAACGCTCGTCGTGAACAATATTCGCGGCATTCTCAAAACGGTCGCGGTGAAGGCGCCCGGCTTCGGCGATCGTCGCAAGGCGCTGCTCGAAGATATCGCGATTCTGACCGGTGGCCAGGTGATTGCCGAGGAAACCGGGCTGACGCTGGAGAAAGCGACGCTCGCCGAGCTGGGCCAGGCCACGCGGATCGAGGTCGGCAAGGAAAACACCACGGTCATCGACGGCGCCGGCGAAAAAGCCAACATCGAAGCGCGCGTGAAGCAGATCCGCGCGCAGATCGCCGAAGCCACGTCCGACTACGACCGCGAAAAACTGCAGGAACGCGTCGCGAAACTCGCGGGCGGCGTGGCCGTGATCAAGGTCGGCGGTGCGACGGAAATCGAGGTCAAGGAGAAGAAGGACCGCGTCGACGACGCGCTGCACGCGACCCGCGCGGCGGTCGAGGAAGGCATCGTGCCGGGCGGCGGCGTCGCGCTGATTCGCGTGAAGCAGGCGATCGCCGCACTGCAGGGCGCCAATGCGGATCAGAACGCCGGCATCAACATCGTGCGCCGCGCGCTCGAAGAACCACTGCGCCAGATCGTCGCCAACGCGGGCGAAGAAGCGAGCGTGATCGTCGCGAAGGTGGCCGAAGGCAGCGGCAACTACGGGTACAACGCGGCCACCGGCGAATACGGCGACCTGGTCGAGACCGGCGTCGTCGATCCGACCAAGGTCACGCGCACCGCGCTGCAGAATGCGGCTTCCGTCGCGAGCCTGCTGCTGACCACCGACGCCACCGTGTACGAAGCGCCGAAAGACGCGGCAGCGGCCGCTGCGCCGGCGGGTCCGGGCGCCGGCGGTCCGGGCTTCGACTTCTGATTAACGGTGGATGAATTGCTGACGCCTTCGGGCGTCAGCGGGCGTCAGTGCTACGCAGCGCCGCGCATCGCTATTCACGATACGCGGCGCTTGCGCTCACGCGCTCAACGCGTCGCGCTGATAACGCGACACCGGCTGCCGCAAGCCGAGATTTTCCCGCAACGTGCTGCCTTCGTACTCGTCGCGAAACAGGCCCCTGCGCCGCAATTCCGGCAGCACCAGTTCGATGAAGTCGTCGAGACTATTGGGCAGCAATGCCGGCATCACGTTGTAGCCGTCGGCGCCGTAGTTGACGAAGCGCTCCTCGAGCGCATCGGCGATCTGCTTCGGGGTCCCGACCAGTTGCCAATGTCCGCGCGCGCCGGCCACCCGCAGATACAGTTCGCGGATCGTCAGGTTCTCGCGCCGCGCGAGCTCCAGCGTCAACGACTGGCGGCTCTTGCTCGCATTGGTTTCCGGCAGTTCCGGAATCGGTCCGTCGAGCGGATAGCCGGACAGATCGAAGCCGCCGGTCAGCCCGGACACCAGCGACAGCCCCACTGCCGGGTCGATCAGCGCCTGTAGCGCGGCGAATTTCTCGCGCGCTTCGCTCTCGCTCGTGCCGACGATCGGCATCACGCCCGGCATGATCTTCAGATCGTCCGCGTCGCGGCCGTACTGCGCGAGCCGGCCCTTCACGTCCGCGTAAAACGCGACCGCGTCTTCGAGCGTCTGCTGCGCGGTGAAGATCACCTCCGCGGTGCGCGCGGCCAGCGCCTTACCGGCTTCCGACGAACCCGCCTGCACCAGCACCGGCCGGCCCTGCGGCGAGCGTTCGACGTTCAACGGTCCGCGCACGTTGAAGAATTCGCCGCGATGGTCGAGCACGTGGCGGTTGGCCGGATCGAAATAGCGGCCGGCCGCCTTGTCGCGCACGAACGCGTGTTCGTCCCAGCTGTCCCACAGCCCCTCGACCACCTCCGCGAATTCGGTCGCGCGCTCGTAGCGGCGCGCGTGCGCGAGATGTTCGTCGAAGCCGAAGTTCTTCGCCTCGTGCGCGCTCGACGACGTGACCAGATTCCAGCCCGCGCGTCCGCCGCTGATGTGATCGAGCGACGCGAACTTGCGCGCGATGTGATACGGCTCGTTGAACGTCGTGGAGGCGGTGCCGACGAGACCGATCCGTTCGGTCACCGCGGCCAGCGCCGACAGCAGCGTGAGCGGTTCGAACTGCGCGACGTAGCTATGCGCGGTGCGGCTCAGAAAGTCGACGTTGTCGCCGCGCGTGCCCGAGCCGTCGGCGAGAAAGACCAGATCGAACTTCGCCGCTTCGGCCGCCTGGGCAAGCCGCACGTAGTGACGAAAGTCGCGGCCCGCCGCCGGATGCGCATCCGGATGACGCCACGCGGCGATGTGATGGCCGGTCGGGTAGAGAAAGGCGCCGAGGCGCAGATGTCCTTTACGTTGGCTCATGGTGTGTGCGAAAGGTGGGGCGGCGCGACGCGGGCGCCGTGGGTGTCAGGCGCTCGCGCGCCAGCGTTGCGGATTGACGGGTCGCGCGAGGCCGAGGTGCTCGCGCAAGGTGGTGCCGTCGTATTCGGTGCGGAAAATGCCGCGCTGCTGCAGGATCGGCACGACGCCATCGACGAAATCGCGCAGTCCGCCGGGCAGCGCGTCGGGCATCAGGTTGAAACCATCGGCCGCTTCGCCGTCGAACCAGTGCTGGATGTCGTCGGTGATCTGTTCAGGGGTCCCGACGATCACCCGGTGGCCGGTGCCGCCCGCCAGCGCGCGGATCAGTTCGCGCACCGTATGGCCGTGCCGGCGCGCTTCGGCCAGCGTCGCATGAAAGAACGTGTGGTTGCCGTTGCCGCCGCCGGGCAGCGGCAGATCGTCGGGCAGGCGCGCGTCGAGCTTCAGGCGCGCGACGTCGATCCCCAGCGTGCCGGCGAGCCGGTTCAGGCTGTAGTTCCACGGAATCTGTTCGACCAGCTCGTCGCGGCGGCGCTGCGCGTCCCGCTCGGTCGCGCCGATGATGGTCGTCAGCCCCGCCAGCACCTTGACGTTGGCGCGGCCATACGCGGCCGCGCGCTGATTCAGATCGCGCCGGTAAGCGGCCGACTCCTCGAACGACTGCGACGCGGAAAACACCGCCTCGGCATGGCGCGCGGCCAGCTCGCGGCCATGCGCCGACGCACCGGCCTGCACCAGCACCGGATGTCCTTGCGGCGGGCGCGGCAGGTTCAGCGCGCCTTGCACGTCGAAATGGCGGCCGCGATGCGCGACCGGATGCACTTTGGCGACGTCGACGAAACGGCCGTCGGCCTTGTTGCCGACGAACGCGTCGTCCTCCCAGCTGTCCCACAGCGCCTTGACCACTTCGGTGAATTCGGCCGCGCGCTCGTAGCGCTGCGCATGCTCCGGCACCGCGGCGCTGCCGAAGTTGCGCGCGGACGGCAGATCGGCGGTGGTCACCACGTTCCAGCCCGCCCGGCCATTGCTGACGTGATCGAGCGTCGCAAAACGCCGCGCGATGTTGTACGGCTCGTTGTAACTCGTCGACGCGGTGCCGATCACACCGATATGCGTGGTCGCCGCCGCGATGCTGGCGAGCAGCACGGTCGGCTCGAGCGCGGTAATCGGGCGAAAGTCGATCTGATCGACGATCGCCGCGTTGTCGGCGAGAAACACCGCGTCGAGCTTGCCGGCCTCGGCCAGCCGCGCGACCCGCACATAGTGATCGACATCGACGAACGCACGCGGATCGGCTTCTTCGAGCCGCCACGCGGACGGCACGAAACCCGAGTGCAGGATGTTGACATTCAGGTGCAGACGACGCGGCGCAGCGCGTGACGGCAAGCGACTCATCTGTGCTTCCCCCACCCTGTTCAATGCACTTTCGGAAAGCCGTGCCGCTCGGCGAGCAGATCGAGAATACGGCGCGGGTCGGTGACGAAGCGCCGCTCGCCGAGCGTCCCGGCGTCGGCGGGCGCCGGCTGTTCGTCGCCGAACACGAGCGCCGGCAACCCCTGATGCGCTTCGTCGAGCACTTCGATCACCGCCTTGCGGGGCCGCTCGAAAGGCACGCGCAACACGTCGAGCGCGGCCGCGCGTGCCGGGTCGCTCGCGAGCAGTCCCTCGATCGGCGCGCCATGCGGGCAGATGAAGCGCTCGCCGGGATGGTTGGGATCGGTGAATCCGGGTTCCAGCAGAATCAGAAGATCTCGGCTCATTGGGCAGGTTTCCTTGGTAGTTAGCTTTAGCGTTCGATGTACAGGTCGGCGAAGTTGCCGCGAATGCCCTCGCCGCCCGGCGCGTAGTTCTTCACGTTCTTCGCCGAAATCGTGATGTTCGGGTTCGCGCCGAATTCGATCGACGCAATATCGTCGTGCACGATCTGCTGGAATTGCAGGAACAACTGGCGACGCTGCGCATCGTCGGTGGCGACGGAGGCCGCCTCCAGCAGACGGTCCACTTCCGGGTTCGAGTAATGCGCGGCATTCGAGAACGGCAGGCCGATCTTGAAGTTCTTCGACCAGAACACCCGCTGCACGCCGACGGTCGGATCGAAAGTGTTCGACAGCGCTTCGAGCGTGATGTCGAACGCGCGATCGGTATAGGCCTTCTTCACGTAGGTCGCGAAGTCATAGCTTTCGATCTCGCCGTCGATTCCGATGCGCGCGAGCGACTGGCGCACGAAGTCCGCCGCGCGCGGATCCTGGAACGGGTTGTACAGCAGCCGCAATTTGAAGCGCTTGCCGTCCGCGCCGCGTTTGTAGCCGGCCGCATCGAGCGCGGCATTGGCCTGCGCGACGTCGTACGGGAAGTAGTGCACATCGGCGTTGTGATACTTCGTGTTCGCGGTGCCGATCGCGGCCGCCGACACCTGGCCATAGCCGTACCAGACCACGCGGTTCAGCGCGTTGACGTCGAGCGCCTGCGAAATCGCCTTGCGCACCGCCTTATCCTTCAGAACCGGGGTATCCAGATTGAAGATCAGTTGCTGATGGTTGCTGTTGTATGCCCAGTTGGTCGTATCGACATTGAACTTCGGCAGCGCGGTGAAGCGCTTCACGTCGGCCAGCGGAATCGCCTGATCGCCGAGGTTCGCGGCGCCGGATTCGAGCGCCGCGGCGCGCGCCGCGCCATCGGGCAGGAAACGCACGACGATTTTGTCGATATAGGGCTTGGGTTTGTCCCAGTAGTCCGGATTGCGTTCGAGCACGATGTCGCTGCCGTGCGCGAACGACTTGAACACGAACGGTCCGGTGCCGACCGGCGCGCTGTTGTACGGATTCGTCGCGATGTCGGTGCCTTCGTACAGGTGCCTCGGAATGATCGGCGACTCGGTGCCCGCGAGCGCGGTGAGCAGGAACGGTGCCGGCTTCGACAACTCGACGATCGCGGTGTACGGGTCCGGCGTTTTCACGTCGGTCACGTTCGCAAAGGTACTGCGCCCGCGCGGGTGCACCTGCTTGAGCGTCAGAATCGAAAACGCCACGTCGGCCGAAGTGAACGGCTTGCCGTCATGCCACTTCACACCATGACGCAGATTGAAACGGTATTGCAGTCCGTCCAGGCTGACCGTCCATGAGGTGGCCAGCAGCGGCTTCGGGTTCAGGTTCGGGTCGTAGGTCAGCAAGCCTTCGACCACCTTCGGTCCGATCTCCGCATTGCCGCCGGCGGTGGTCGTCAACGGCACGATCGACGCCGGTTCCGGGGTCACCAGCCAGGTCAACGTGCCGCCGCTGGCGGGCGCGGCGCTCGCGGCGGCGCTCACGCCGGCAAGCCACGCACCGACCAGCAGCGCGCCGAGCACGCGCGCTCGTGCGCCATGAGTCGTTCTCATCGGGATCCTTATTATTTTGCGGAAGCGGTTACCAGATGTCGCGCCGACTCGCCGGGCGCGCGGGCCACGCTGACGTGACGCAATTCGCCGGCGATCACCTGCGGGTTCTTCAGCAGGTTGTAGATCGGGCACACCGCCTCCACCGCCTCATGCAGCGCGCGAATCGCGGCGGCCGGCTCGGGCGACACGATGTCGAGCGTATAGCGGATGTTGTGCGGAAAGATCGGCACATGTTCGAAGCCCGGCTGCTGCGCGAGCGGATGCTGGTCGCCGGTGACTTCCACGTCGATCGAATCGATTCGCAAGCCGCGCTCCGCCGCCTGGATCAGCGTGATGTGCGTGAGGCAGCTGCCGAGCACGCCGAGCTGCAATTCCGGCGACGCCGGCCCGAGGTTGTAGCCGGCGAAATCGGCCGGACTGTCGCTGATCACCTGGAAATCGCGAATGCGGATTTCGCGCACGCCGCTGCGCCCTAACGCGCGCACATTGGCCTTGAGCCGGTTGGCCTTGAGATCCGGATCGTTGCGCGCGGCTTCGCGTTTGGCAAGCCAAGCCGCGCGCTTCTGTACGAGGTACTCGTTGAGCGTCGTCATGTGTGGGTGGTTCGATTGAGCGGATTGAGCTGATTGAGCGGATCGAGCGGTGAGTCGAACGATACGGATACGCCGCACAGGATAGCTAGCCGCCGCGCGCGCACGAACCAAGCGATTCTGCTTTGCTTACGCGTGTGCGTCATTTCCGGCGGGCGCCTGGCACCGAGCGCCGGGCGCCGCGCTATCAACGCAGATAAGGATAGAAATTATTGTTCGTTGTCCGATCGGTCGAGTTGCCGGTAAGTTTTCACGGTTCGGCGATCGCTCCGAGCCGCTCGCCGCCACCGCCCCTCTCTACGCCCAACGACCGATTCTCATCGTGACCGAAACCGCCGAAACCCCCGAAACCCGCGAACTCCTGCGCGCCGCCGCCTCGCGCGCGTCCGCGCCATCTCCGGACGCCACGCCGTTCATGCCGGTACGCTCGCCCGCCGAATTTCCCAGCTCGCCGGTTGCGCGCGCACTCGAACAACCGCTGTTGCTCGGCCTGTTCCTGCCGATTCAGGCCGGCGGCTGGAGCGCGTCGACGCTGCCGCGCAGCACCGACTGGAATTTCGACTACAACCTCGGCTTAGTGCAGAAAGCGGAGAGCCTCGGCTTCGACCTGGTGTTCGCGCTGTCGCAGTGGCTGCCGAAAGGCGGTTATGGCGGCGTGTTCAACGGCGAGGCGCTCGACTCGTTCATGTCGCTCGCGGCGATGACCGCGCGCACCGAACGAATCATTCTGGTCGCCACCAGCCACGTGCTGTACGGCCCGTGGCATCCGCTGCACTTCGCGAAGTTCTGCGCGACGCTCGATCACATTTCGAAAGGCCGCTGGGGCATCAACGTGGTGACCGGCCATCGGGCGATCGAACACGAGATGTTCGGCTGGCACCGGATCGAGCACGACCGCCGCTATGAACTCGCGAGCGAATTTCTCGACGCGGTCCAGCAGCTATGGGCGCAACCGGATAACTTCAGCTTTGCGCCGTTGCTGTCGAGCTGGAAGCTCGACAAGGCGTTCGTCACGCCCAAACCGCAATTCGGGCGCCCGTTGCTGGTCAACGCGACCGGCTCGGACGCCGGCATCGAATTCGCCGCGCGGTACTCGGACGTGGTGTTCATCACCAGCCCCGCCGGCTCGGAAATCGAGGCCGCGCTGGCCGCGTTGCCCGCGCACACCGCGCGCGTGAAAGCCGCCGCCGCGAAGCACGGCCGCAAGATCCGCACGCTGATCAATCCGATGGTGATCTGCCGCGAAACGGCCGCGGAAGCGCTCGCCTATCGCGATGCGATCGTCGCGCACGGCGACGAGGGCAGCTTCCACCGCTTCGAGAGCGACGCGCACGCATGGCGCGGCAACGCCGAGCAGCGCAACCAGGCGGCCGCGCGCGCGGTCGGCGGCAACATCTCGATCGTCGGCTCGCCGCAGCAGGTCGCCGATTACATCGTGCGCCTGCATCGGGCCGGGATCGACGGCGTGCAATTGAGCTTTTTCGATTTCCAGCCGGACCTCGACTTCTTCGGCGCGCGCGTGTTGCCGCTATTGCGCGAAGCCGGTCTGCGCGTTTGAGCGTGCGTTCGAATTGCCGTTCTCCTTCCACTTCATGGTGAAACGCATGAGCCGACTCTGGTACACCCGCTGCCCCGCCCCCACTCCTTTCGGCATCGCCGCGCAGAAAGGCTGGCTCGACGAGGAATTCGCCGCCGACGGCATCGACGTAAAAGCACTGCAGGACGCCGACGACGTCGCGATCCGCCGCTCGCATTTCACCCACACGCAACCGTGGTCGTTTCGGCAGGGCGGCAATATTCCCGCGCTGTGGGCGCGCTCGCAAGGCAGCGATACGCGGTTGATCGGCCTGAGTTGGGTCGACGAATTCCAGGCGCTGATTACGCTCGACCGGCAACTCGATGCGAGCGCCGACGCGCTGGCCGGCCGACGCTTCGGACTGCCGCGCAATACCCGCGCGAGCGTAGTCGATTTTCATCGCGCGACCGCGTTGCGCGGCTTCGGTTCGTTGCTCGGCGCGCTCGGCGCGACGCTCGCGCAGGTGGAACTCATCGACCTGCCGCATACGCCGCGCGGTCTCGAAGACGCCAAACCCGCCGCTGATGCGCCGCTCGCGAGCTGGCTCGACGCGCAGCGCTCGCACGAATTCGCGCGTGAAGCCGCGGCCCTGCTGCGCGGCGAAGCCGACGTCGTGTTCGTGAAGGGCGCGACCGGCCTCGATATCGCGAATCTGCTGAACGCAAAGATTCTCGTGGATATAAACGCGCAGCCGAACCGGCTGCTGCACGCGAACAACGGCACGCCGCGACCGCTGACGGTCGACGCGCAATTGCTGCGCGAGCGTCCCGATCTGGTCGAGCGGGTGCTGGTCCGCACGCTCGATAGCGCCGACTGGGCCCAACGTCATGCCGGCGAGGTCGCGCAATACGTCGCGCGCGAAACCCGCAGCGCCGAACATTGGGTGCAGCGCGCGTATCCGGGTGGGCTTCACACGCAATTGCAGATCGGTCTCGACCCGCAAGCGTTGGCCGCGCTCTCCGACTTTAAGCAGTTCCTGTTCAAGTCGGGCTTTATTCCCACCGACTTCGATTTCGACGCATGGATCGATCCCGCGCCTTTGCGCGCCGCGCTGGCGCGCCGTGAAGCAGCGGCGCCCGCCACGGTCTGACGCGCGGGTTTTCCTCTTCTCTTTCTACCCAACCGTACGATGACCCATGTCACCTCGCTGGCGGCACCGCGCCGCCGCGGCTCGCTTTTGTCGCGCGGCGCGCTCGGACTCGGCGCCGCGCTGCTGATCGCGCTGTCCGGCTCCTTTGCAATTGCACAGACGCCGCAACGCGGCGGCACGCTGAACTTCGTCGTCACACCGGAGCCGACCGCGCTCGTCGATCTCGCGACCACCGCGACCAATGTGCTGAAGGTCAGCCCGAAAGTCGTCGAAGGCCTGCTCGATTACGACTTCAAGTTCCAGCCGAAACCATCGCTCGCGACCTCATGGGAAGTCGCCGACGACAGCCGCAAATACGTATTCCACTTGCGCCACGGCGTGAAGTGGCACGACGGCCAGCCGTTCACCTCCGCCGACGTCGCGTACTCATTGCAAACGCTGCGGCAAGTGCATCCGCGCGCCAAAACGACGTTCGCGAACGTCACTGAAATAGCCACGCCCGATCCGTACACGGTCGTCATCACGCTGTCGAAGCCGGCGCCGTATCTGATCAAGGCGTTCTCTTCGTCGGAGACGCCGATCGTGCCCAAGCACCTGTACGAAGGCACCGACCCGCTGACCAACCTGGCCAACAACGCGCCGGTCGGCACCGGGCCGTTTCGCTTCGTCAAATGGATGCGCGGCAGCTACGTCGAATACGCGCGCAACGACGACTACTGGGACAAGGGCAAGCCCTTTCTCGACAAGATCGTCGTGAAGATCATCACCGATCCGGCCGCGCGCACCGTCGCGTTCGAAGACGGCTCGGTCGATCTGAGCGGCGACACGCCGGTACCGCTGTCCGACCTCCAGCGGCTGAAGAACAATCCGAAGCTCGCGCTGGATTCACGCGGCTACGAGTTCCAGGCCGGCGTCACGCGCATCGAGTTCAATCTCGACAATCCGGTCCTGAAAAATCTTCAGGTACGCCAGGCGATTGCGTCGGCGATCGATCGCGACGTGATCCGCAAGGTGATCTTCTACGGCTACGCGACGCCGCTGGCGAGCCCGATCATCCCGTCGAACCCGTACCACGACAGCGCGCCGGCGCCCTATCCGTTCGACGTGGCGCGTGCGAACGCGCTGCTCGACGCGGCTGGTTACCCGCGCAAGGCCGACGGCACCCGCTTCACGCTGACGGTCGATCCGCTGCCGATCGGCGATCTGCCCACCCGCACCGCTGCTTACGTGAAATCGGCGCTCGCGAAAGTCGGCATCGCGGTCACCGTGCGCAGCCAGGACTTGCCCGCGTATCTGAAGCGGATCTATACGGATCGCGATTTCGATTTCTCGGTCAACGGAATGAGCAATCTGTTCGATCCGGTGGTCGGCGTCGCGCGGCTGTATACGACCGATAACTTCCGCCGCGGCGTGCCGTTCACGAACGGTTCGCACTACAGCAATCCGCAGATCGACCAGTTGTTCGCGCAGGTCGCCGAAGAAACCGACGAGGCCAAACGCAAACAGCTGTTCTCGCAGATCCAGCGGATTCTGGAGCGCGACCTGCCCGATCTGAATCTGGTGGCGCCGCAATACCTGACCGTCTCCTCGCGCGCGGTCCACAACCATACGAGCGGCCCCGACGGCGTATCGGCGAGTTTCGCCGACGTCTGGCTGCAACGCTGAAACGATTTCAACCCACACCCTGACGGAACTGCACACATATGGAATACAGACAACTCGGCCGCAGCGGCATCAAGGTCTCGACACTGACGCTCGGCACGATGATGTTCGGCGGCCCGACCGACGAAGCCACCGCCGCGCGCATCATCGACCAGGCGCTGGAGCAAGGCGTCAATTCGATCGACACCGCCGACGTCTACGGCAAAGGCGAATCGGAGCGCGTGGTGGGCCGCGCGATCGCCGCGCAGCGCGAGCGCTGGGTGCTCGCCACCAAGTTCGCGAACCCGCTCGACGAGCGCGACGTGAACGCGCGAGGCGCATCGCGCAAGCATATCCGGCGCGCGGTCGAGGCGAGCCTGCAGCGCCTGGGCACCGACTATATCGACGTGCTGTACCTGCATCGCGAAGACCACCAAACGCCGGTCGAAGAAACCGTGCGCGCGTTGAACGACCTGATCCGCGCCGGCAAGCTGCGCTACTACGGGCTGTCGAATCATCGCGCGTGGAGAATCGCCGAGTTCAGCCATACCGCGCAGGCGCTCGGGCTCGATGCGCCGGTTGCGAGCCAGCCGCTCTACAACATCGCGAACCGCCAGGCCGAAGCCGAACAGTTGACGGCCGCGCACCGCTACGGCCTCGGCGTGATTTCATACAGCCCGCTCGCGCGCGGCGTGTTGACCGGCAAATACGAACCCGGTGCGACGCCCGGCGCCGACACGCGCGCCGGCCGCAGCGATCGGCGCTTGCAGCAAACCGAATGGCGACCCGAATCGATCGAACTGGCGCGGCGGGTGCAGGAACATGCGCAGGCGCGCGGACTGACGGCCGGCCAATTCGCGCTCGCGTGGGTGCTCAATAGCCGCTACATCAGTTCGACGATTGCCGGCCCGCGCACCGAAGCGCAATGGCAGGACTATCTGCCGGCGCTCGGCTATCGGCTGAACGCGGAAGACGAGGCCTTCGTCGACTCGCTGGTGACGACCGGACATCCGTCCACGCCGGGTTTCAACGATCCGGGGCATCCGTTCTTCGGGCGCCTCGCGCGCGATGGCGCGCAGCAGGACGACCGCGCATGGCCGGCACAGGTGTCGCGATGAGCGTCGATCGGCGCGATTTCATCCAACGTTCGCTCGCGATGCTGTGGGCCGGCACGCTCGGCGCCGCGTGGCCGCTCGCGCACGCCGCCGCGGCCGGCGCATCGGGCGGCGCATCCGCCGGTACATCGACCATTCCGTCGGCCGCCAGCGCGGTGACGCCGACGCGCGGCGGCACGCTGACCTACGCGGTGCAGCAGGAGCCGCCGTCGCTGGTGTCGCTGCTCGACACCAACACGGTGATCCGCAACATCAGCGCCAAAATCACCGAGGGACTGTTGCGCTACGACGCGCAGTTCAATCCGCAGCCATTGCTGGCAATCGCGTGGAGCACCAGTGCCGACGGCCTGCAATACACGTTCAGGCTCAGGCCGGGCGTGAAGTGGCACGACGGCGAGGCTTTCACCTCCGCCGACGTGCGCTACTCGATCCTCACGCAAAAACGGCTCGGCCCGCGCGGCCGTATCACGCTCGCGAACGTCGAACGGGTCGATACGCCCGATCCGCTGACCGCCGTCGTCGTGCTCGGCAAGCCCACGCCGTACTTCCTGAAGGCGTTGTCGTCGGCGGAATTGCCGATCGTGCCGCAGCATCGCTACGGCGACGGCGATCCGCTGACGAGCCCGAATCTGAGCGCGCCGGTCGGCACCGGTCCGTTCGTGTTCGATCAGTGGGTGCGCGGCAGTCATGTCAGCCTGCGCAGGAATCCGCACTACTGGCGCGCGGGTGCGCCGTATCTGGACCGGGTGGTCTACCGGATCGTGCCCGACCAGGGCGCGATTTCCGTCGCGCTGGAAACCGGCGAGGTCGATGCCGCCACCAACGTCGGTCTCGCCGATCTCGGCCGCCTCGCGAAGCTGCCGCATTTGAAGATCGACGACACCTACGACGCCTATCTGAACAATGCGGCCTTCCTCGAATTCAACCTCGACAATCCGGTGCTCGCGAAGCCCGAAGTGCGCAAGGCGATCGCCCAGGCGATCGATCGCAACTTCATTCGCGACAACGTGTTCTACCGGCGTTCGAGCGTGGTGGATTCGCCGGTGCCGAAGGTGCTATCGAGCTATTACGACGACAGCACGTTCCACTACCCGTTCGACGTGGACGCCGCGAATCGCCAGCTCGACGCCGCCGGCTATCCGAAGCAGGCCGACGGCCAACGCTTTGCGGTAAAGATCAATTACATCACTGGCTCGGATTTCCGCCGCGCGGCCGAGTATCTACGCGCGGCGTTGGCGCGCATCGGCATCAAGGCGACGATCCTCGACGGCGATCTGCCGACCTATCTGCGCCGCGCTTACACGGCGCGCGACTTCGATCTGAACCTGAACGGCCTTGGGCGCCTTTACGACCCGACGGTCGGCGTGCAGCGCATCTACTGGTCCGACGGCGTCAAGCATCCGCTGATCTGGATCAACGCGTCGCATTACCAGAATCCGCAAGTCGACGAGCTGTTCCGCACGGCCGCGATCGATACCGACGACGCGCGCCGCGCGGCCGCGTTCCGGCAGATTCAGCAGATTGTCGGCCGCGAACTGCCGGTGCTGCCGCTCGTCACGGTGCCGGCGTTGCAGGTGTATCACAGCCGCGTACATCACCTGAACAACAGCATCGATCTGACCGCCGGCGATTTCTCCGACACCTGGATCGAAGCGAAGAGCTGATTTTTAGGCCGGCGCCCCCGGTTGGATCGGGCGGCGCCGCATCCTGCCTATGAGAATCACGCCGCCCGCGCGTCGTCGAACGTACGGCCCGGAATCGCGTCGAGCAGCGTGCGCGTGTACGGATGCCGCGGCGCGCGCCAGATCTCGTGGTGGTCGCCGCTCTCGACGATTCGCCCCGCCTGCATCACATGCACGCGGTCCGCGATATAGCGCACCACCGACAGGTCGTGCGAAATGAACAGATACGCGAGCCCGAGGTCGCGCTTCAGATCGACCAGCAGGTTCAGAATCTGCGCCTGAATCGACACGTCGAGCGCGGACACCGGCTCGTCGCAGATCAGCAGAGCCGGTTCGAGCACCAGTGCCCGCGCAATCCCGATGCGCTGCCGCTGGCCACCGGAGAACTCGTGCGGATAGCGACCCAGCGCGCTGTTCGGCAAACCGACGCGGTCGAGCATCGCGGCAATCCGCGCGCGGCGCTGCTGCGCGTTGCCGATCCGGTTGACCACCAGCACCGTATCGAGAATCTCGGCCACGGTGCGGCGCGGGTTGAGCGACGCATAGGGATCCTGAAAGACCATTTGCACATGGCGTCGCAAAGGCCGCAATTCGCGTTCGCCGAGCGGTACGAGGTCCGTGCCGCGCAAGCGGATTTCGCCGGCCGCCGCCGGCACCAGCCGCAGGATCGCTTTCGACAGCGTCGATTTTCCGCAGCCCGATTCGCCGACGAGGCCGACCGTCTCGCCGCGCGCGATGCTCAGCGACACGCGCTCGACCGCCGGCAACGCCGCGTGGCCGCGCCGCTGCGGGTACTCGACCCGCAGGTCGCGCAATTCGAGCAACGGCGCGTCGCCATGCGCCGCCGACTGCGCTGCCGGAACGGTCGCCGCCACGGCAGGCTCGGTGCGCGCCGAGCGCGGCAGCACGGTAAACGACGGCCGGCCGTCCGCGCCGAGCCCATGGCGAATCTCCGGCAGTTTCCAGCCGCGATAGTGCAGATCGTCCGCCAGATTCAGCGACGCGCCCAGCAAGCCGCGCGTATACGGATGCTGCGGCTGCGTGAACAGACGCGCGACCGGCGCCTCCTCGATCTTCTCGCCGGCCAGCATCACCGCGACCCGGTCCGCGTGCTGCGCGACCACGCCCAGGTCGTGCGTGATCAACAGCAAGGACATCGACAGTTCGCGCCGCAAGCCGTCGAGCAATTCGAGAATGCGCGCCTGGATCGTCACGTCGAGCGCGGTGGTCGGCTCGTCGGCGATCAGCAGGCGCGGTCGGCAGGCCACCGCCATCGCGATCATCACGCGCTGCCGCTGGCCGCCCGACAACTCGTGCGGATAGTCGTGCACGCGCCGTTGCGGCTCCGGAATTTGCACCAGTTCGAGCAGTTCGACCGCGCGTTTGAACGCCGCCGCTTTCGACAAACCTTCGTGCTGGCGCAATGTCTCGACGATCTGCGCGCCGATCGACAACACCGGGTTCAATGAAGTCATCGGCTCCTGAAAGATCATCGAGATGTGCTGGCCGCGTATTTCGCGCACTTCGCGCGGCGACAGTTCGAGCAGCTCGCGGCCGTCGAAGCGCAGACTCCCGCTCACGCGCCCCGGCTCCGGCACGAGCCGCATCAGCGACAACGCGGTGGCCGATTTACCGCACCCGGATTCGCCGACGAGCGCGAGCGTCTCGCCTTGCGCGATATCGAAACTCAGGCCGCGCACCGCTTCGTGCGCGCCGAAACTCACGCGCAGATCGCGTACTTCAAGCAGATTGGCCACAGGGACTCCTCGATCACATTGCCGGCCGCGCGCGCAGCGCGGCCGCTTTTCAGGTTGCTGTCAGGTTCGTTCGCGCAGGCGCGGGTTCAGCGCGTCGTTCAGACCGTCGCCGAGCAGATTCAGCGCGAGCACCGCCAGCACGATCGCCGCGCCGGGCACCGCGGTCAGATACCAGGCAGTGCGCAGCGAATCGCGGCCCGCGCCGATCATCGCGCCCCAGCTGACCACGTTCGGGTCGCCCATGCCGAGAAACGACAGCGACGATTCGATCAGGATCGCGCTCGCCACCATCACCGACGCGGTGACGATCACCGGCGGCAACGCATTCGGCAGGATCTCGCCGAAGATGATGCGCGCGTTGCCGAAGCCCTGGCTGCGCGCGGCCAGCAGGAAGTCCGAGCGGCGCAGGCTGCGAAATTCGGCCCGCACGATCCGCGCGACGGTGGGCCATGACGCGATGCCGATCGCGAGCGCGATGATCGTCACGCTCGGATGGCCGATCGCGACGATCACGATCACCAGCAGAAACGACGGCACGGTCTGGAACAGCTCGGTGATCCGCACCAGCACGTCGTCGACCACGCCGCCGAAGAAGCCGCCGATCGCGCCGACCAGCGTGCCGATCACGAGGCCGATCCCGGCCGCGCTCGCGCCGATCAGCAGCGACACGCGGGTGCCGTGCGCGATGCCGGCCGCCACGTCGCGCCCGAGCGAATCGGTGCCGAGCCGGTATTGCGGATCGCTGCCCGGCCATTCGAACGGCGCCGCCACCATGTCGAGCGGGTCGCCCGGAAACAGATGGCCGGCGGCGAGCGCCAGCGCGACGAAGGCCGCGAGCAGCACGAGCCCCGCGAGCGCCGACGGATTGCGCAGCAGCGCGCGCCACACGCCGCGCCCGGCCGGCCGCTGTGACGGGTTTGCCGGCTCGCCGGCGGCCGCGCCGCGCCGCGTGCCGAAGCGTGAGCCGAACAGCGTGCCGCCCAACTGGCGGCGCCAGCTCGATGCGCGAGGCTCGGGCTGCGGCGAAATCAGATTCGAAGAGTCGGGAGCCATGTGATCTCTCTGTGAAAAAACGCCTGGCGCAAAGGGGGATGCGCGTTTCGTTCAGCCATTGCAGCGGCCTTCACGCGATGCGCGGATCGAGCCACGCCTGCAGCAGATCGACCAGCAGATTGGCGACGATCACCAGCATCGACGACAGCAGCAGCACGCCGAGCAGCACGCTGAAGTCGCGCGCCATCACCGCATCGAGCGCGAGCCGGCCGAGCCCCGGCCAGCTGAACACCGTTTCGGTGACGGCCGCGCCGCCCAGCAGCGTGCCGAAATGAATGCCGACGATCGTCGTCAGCGGGATCAACGCGTTGCGCAGCACATGACGCACCGTCACGCGCCACGGATGCAGGCCCTTCGCCTGCGCGGTGCGCACGAAATCCTGGCGCTGCACTTCGAGCATCGCCGCGCGCGTGAGCCGCGCGTAGATCGCGACGAAGAAAGTCGACAGGGTCGCGGCCGGCAGCAGCACGTGCCTGAGCGCGTCGACGAAATACGCGAAGCCGTGCAGCTGCACGCCGAGCGTGACATTGCCGCCGCTCGGCAGCCAGCCCAGATGCACCGAGAACAGCACGATCGCAAGCAGGCCGATCCAGAAGCCCGGCGTCGAGTAAAACAGCAATGCGAGCACCGACAGCACGCGGTCCGGCCACTTGCCGGCCCAATGCGCCATCACCGCGCCGAGCGCCACGCCCGCGACGATCGCGAACGACAGCGCGACGCCCATCAGCAGCAGCGTATTGGGCAGCCGCGACAGAATCAGCTGCATCACGGGCATGTCGTAGCGCGGCGAATAGCCGAGACTGAAATGCGCCAGATGCGCGAGATACGACCACAACTGCTGCAACACCGGCTGATCGAGACCGAACTTCGCGCGCAGCACCTGCATCGTTTCGACGGTCGCCGAACCGGACTCGCCGGCCAGCACGTCGGCCGCGTCGCCCGGCATCAGCTTCAGCAGAAAGAAGTTCAGGATCACGATGCCGATCACGGTCGGCAACGCCTGCCACGCGGTACGCCGCGCAATCGCGGCAAAACGCAGACCACGGCTCATCGTCTCGCTCCCTTGTGCTCAGTCATGGGCTCATTCATGCGTTCATTCATGCGCTCAGATAAACGTCCGCCAGATTGCCTTCGAGGCCTTGCGCGGACACCGTATGGTTATGAACCCGCCGGTTCGCGAGCGTCACCATGCGCGGCGCGACGAGGTTGAGAATCGGCAGATCGCGGTAGACGATCTGCTGGAACTGCTGATACAGCGCGACGCGTTTGCTCTCGTCAGTTTCGATCGCGGCGGCTTCGAGCAGGCGGTCCACCTCGGCATTGCTGTAGTGCGGCGCGTTCGAGAACGGCACGCCTGGGCGAATGTTCTGCGACCAGTACAGACGCTGCACGCCGACACTCGGATCGAACAGCGTATTCACGCCGATGCTGCTGAAGTCGAACTGACGGTCCGCGTACACGCGCTTCAGGAACGCGGGCAAGTCCTGCGAGCGCACCGTCACGTCGATCCCCACCTTTGCGAGCGCCGATTTCACGTAGTCGGCCTGGCGGCGGTACATGTCGCCGTACGGCAAAAAGTCGTGCGTGAGACTGAAGCGCACGCCGCCGGCCTTGCGCGGATAACCGGCGGCGTCGAGCAGCTGTTCGGCGGCGGCGGTATCGAATGCGTACGGTGCGAGCTTCGCGTCGTGATACGGGGAGCCCGGCGTGATCGGCGTCGGCGACAGGTCGGCGTAGCCATACGCGACCGTGCGCAGCACCACTTGCGGATTGATCGCATGCGCGATCGCCTGACGCACCCGCAGGTCCTTCAGGATCGGATGCTGAAGATTGAAGTCGATCTCAGCCAGCGGTTCGAGAAAGCGGTAGCCGCGCGTTTCGACAGCCAATTGCGGCAATTGCGTGAGGCGCGGCAGATCGGTGAGCGGCACCGGATTCTCGCCGCCCAGATCGAGGGCGCCGGTTTCGAACGCGGCAGAGCGCGCGGCCGCGTCGGGAATGACCTTCAGCACCAGCGCGTCGATATACGGCTTGCCGGCGTCCCAGTAGTCCGGATTGCGCTCGTAGACGATATTCGCGCCGCGCGTCCACGACTTGAAGCGAAACGGCCCGGTGCCGACCGGCGCGTTGTTGTGCGGATTGGTGAGCGGATCACCGGACGCATACAGATGCTTCGGCACGATCGGCGACTCGCCGGCCGACAGCGCCTTCAACAGATACGGCGCGGGCTTCGATAGTTCGATCACCGCGGTGCGCGCATCGGGCGTCGAGACTCGCGTGACGTTCGCGAAGGTACTGCGGCCACGCGGATGAATCGACTTCAGCAATTCGATCGAGAACGCGACGTCCGCCGACGTAAACGGTAGGCCGTCATGCCAGCGGACGTTTTCGCGCAGCGTGAAGATGTACTTCAGGCCGTCGGGACTGGTTCTCCATGCGGTCGCCAATTGCGGCTTGGGCCGCAAATCGAAGTCGTACGCTAGCAGACCTTCGAGCACTTTTGAACTCGCGACCAGCGCGGGGCCGGTGGTCTGAAAAATCGACACGAGCACCGGCGGCTCGGGATTGATCAGCATGTTCAGCGTGCCGCCGCGCGTGGGCGCCGCACCATTGGTGGCGCTCTGCGCGAAGCTTAATGCCGGCATGCCGGAGACCGCCAGCGCGGCAGTCGAGGAAATCAGAAAGGCGCGGCGATTCAGTCCTGCCATGTGATTCACATCCTTGTATCTATGCGTCGGTCTAAACGGGTTGGCCCGCGAAAGAGTTTCGAGCGCGCAGCGCCGCTCGTGCAGCACTTACGATAAAGGCGCAGCCGCGCTAATAGAACCAATGGTTGCGCATATGCAAAGCAGCTTGCGGACGAAGGCGATTTCGTTCTCTGCGAAACCACGCTCGACGACTAATCCAACAGCACGGTAATCGCGAATCCAATAAGGATTGCAAATGCATTGCCGGCGCTCGTCGATATCGCCGATCTATTGGCGTGCCAACATTTTTTCGAAATAAACCACTGAAATCGATATTGGATTTGATTGTTTGTTTCGCCGTTCGATTCTGCTTATCGTTCACGCCGGCTGCACCAGAACTCTTTCCCGGTCTCTCGCTCACCTCTCCTTCTTCAAACAACGTTTCGAACAACTATGAAAAAACTGCTTTTCGCTTTCAGCATGTCTTCGTTGATGATCGGTACCGCCAGTGCTCAAAGCAGCGTCACGCTTTACGGGATCGTGACCGGCAACGTCACCTACGTGAACAACGCGCAGACCGCTGCGACGTCCTCCTCCGGGCGGCCGCGCGGCGGCTCGCAAGTCGCACTGTTCGATAACGGCACGTCGGGACTTTCGTCGAGCCGCTGGGGCCTGAAAGGGGTCGAGGATCTGGGCAATCAGATCAAGGCGATCTTCGCGCTCGAGGGCGGCTTCAGCATCGCCAACGGCTCACTCGGGCAAGGCGGCGCGCTGTTCGGCCGCCAGGCGTACGTCGGTTTCACCGCGCCGCGGTACGGCACCTTCACACTGGGCCGCCAGGGCGACGCGCAGGTCGAACTGGTGTCGCCGCTGATTTACGGGTGGTATTGGGGCAATCTGTCGATCCACCCTGCCGACCACGACAATCTGAACTTCACGCACCGTATCAACAACTCGCTCAAGTATCTGTCCGATACCTACGGGGGCTTGCGCTTCGCCGGCCTGTACAGCCTCGGCGGCGTCGCTGGTAACGTCACGCAGAACCAGTACTGGTCACTCGGCGCGAGTTATACCGGCGGTTCTTTCGCACTCGCCGCGTCGATTCTGAATGCGCGCAATCCGAATACGTCGCTATACGGCACCAACCCGAATGCGAGCAGCACCGGCAATAATCTCGGCTCGGCCGGCTCGGCCACCACCGCCGAATCGAATCCGGCCATCGCGGGCTTCGCGTCGGCCAATACGCAGCAGACCGTGTCCGTCGCCGCTACTTATACGGCGGGCAGCGCGATCTTCGGTCTCGCATATGCGAATACCCAATACCGCGGGCTCGGCGCCAATCCCACGCTCAATACGCTGAACTACAGCGGCACCGCGGTGCTCGGCACCGTCAGCGCGAGCCTGCGTTATCAGGCGACGCCGTTCCTGCGCTTCGGCACTTCGTTCGACTACACGTCGGGCGGCAGCGTGAACGGCAAGGAAGGCGCGAAGTACGAGCAGGTCAATCTCGGCGCCGCGTATTCGCTGTCGAAAGCGACCGACCTGTATGTGACCGGCGCATTCCAGCACGCGAGCGGCACCGATTCGCTCGGGCGTCCGGCGGTCGCGGCGATCGGCTATCTGACGCCGTCCGCGACGAACAAACAGGTGGCCGTGTCGGCGGGCATCAAGCATACGTTTTAAAACGAAACATCCCGATCCGGCGACGGATCGGGATGTCTTTTGCCGCACACGCTACGACGGCCAGGCGCAGCCGCCCGCCGCTCAGAACACGCGCCCTTCGGTCAGATGCGTGGTCACGCCGTTCAACTCGTAATCGCCGATCACCCGCGCTTTGTGCAGCAACGGATTGTGGCTGAAGATGGTGCGCAGATTGCGCCAGTGACGGTCGAAGTTATGCGTGCGCCCGGTGGCCGATGCGCCGCCGATCTCGAACAAACGCTCGCCCGCATGCAGCGCGAGCTTGCTGACCACCAGTTGCGTCTTGGCGGTGGTCAGCGCGCCTTCGAGTACGCGTTCCTCCGCGTCCGCCGCGCCGCTGTGGATCGCCTGCGCCGAGCGGTCGAGGGTGCGCGCGTTGCTCGCGATCAGCGCATCGATGGACAGGCTGTGCGCGGCCAGTTCGCCGACCACCTGCTGCACGAAGCCGTCTTCGCGCGCGGACGGCGCGGGACTATGCAGCACCGGCCGGCCGTATTGCGTGACGTAGCGGCGCGCATCGGCGACGATATTGCGCACGATCCCCGCCGCGACCGACACCAGATGCAATTGCCGCACCGCGCTGCCATGCCGGCCGGCGAGACTCGTATAGCCGCGCGTGGCGACTTCGTCGGCGAACACCTGGACGTTCTCCAGCACGAGGCTGCCGCTCGCCGTCATGCGCTGGCCCATCCCGTCCCAATCGTCGAGCACGCTCAGGCCTTCGCGCGACACCGGAATCACGATCGACACTTTTTCGTCGTTCTCGTCCTGCACGTTGATGCGCGCATAGTCGGCAAACGCGGTGCCGGTCGAATAGTATTTCCGGCCCGTCACGCGGAAGTGCTCGCCGTCGCGCACCAGCTTCGTGACGATCTCACCCGGGCGCGACGTACCGAGCTCGGTCGACGCGCCGCCGAAAATCGCGCCTTCGCGAATCCGTTCGATCTGCCGGTCGTTGAACGCGGAACGCGGCGACAACAACAATTGCTCGGTCAGGTCGTAGTGAATCCGCAATGCGTGCGCGACATTCGATTCGTGCGCGGCGAGCGTCGCGATCACCTGAAACAGATCTTCGAGCGAGCCGCCCAGGCCGCCCCATTCGAGCGGAAAACGCAGCACGCTCAGGCGCGATTCGCGAAACAGCGCGAAACGGTCGAACGGCAACTCGCGCCGCAGTTCGCGCTGCGCGGCATCTTCGCCGATGGCCTGAGCGAGCGCCGGCAGCGCGGCGAGCGCCGCGTCCAGTTGCGCGCGCGCCGGATTTTGTTGTGAGACCTGCATGCATCGAGTCCTTGTAAATACGCGCGGATCGTCGCGGATCCGGCAGTTCGGAAAATCGAACCGGCACGCGCGCAGCGCGCGTGCCGAAGTGACGAATCAGTATAGGGACAGGCTCGCGCGCGCAAAACCAGTGAATCGAGCTATTTATATGCGTGATTCTGAAATGCGCGGCGCCCGGCATCCGCAGATAGTCAGGAATCCATTTCAATCGCTTGAGACCGGACCGTCGGGCTGCCGGCTGCTCGAAGCGAATTACTTAGCATGATTCGTTGGTTGGCGATCGGCGTGGCGCCGTGATCTACTCGATTTCCACAAAGGCATGCGCATGCTCAATCACCGCCTCGCCCGACGGCCGGCGCATTGCCGCCGCCGACCTGGCGCTTCCTGACTCCCTCGCTACCGCTCCTATGACCGCTATTCCGGAAACCGCCACCGAAACCGCGACGGACGCTGCAACAGACACCGGCACTGCCATTGCCGCGGACGCATCGGCTCTACTCGACACGCTCACGTTCGCGAGTGCCCGCGAGCAAGCCCGCGCGCTCGCCAATGGCCGCGTGTCGGCGGTCGATCTGCTCGAACATCTGCTGGCGCGGATAAATCACTTCGATGGCGCGCTGAACGCGCTCCCGGTACGTGACGTCGAGGGCGCACGCCGCGCCGCCCGCGAGGCCGACGCGGCGCTCGCGCGCGGTCAGCGCAAGCCGCTGCTCGGCGTGCCGATCACGGTCAAGGAGTCGTTCGATGTCGCCGGACTCGTGACGAGCGGCGGCGATCCGCGCCACGCGCAAAACCGCGCGACCAGCGATGCACTGGCGGTCGTCGCATTGCGCGAGGCGGGCGCGGTGATCGTCGGCAAATCGAACGTACCGCTCGCCAACGCCGATCTGGAGAGCTACAACGACGTATACGGCGTGACCCGCAATCCTTGGGATCCGGCACGCTCGCCGGGCGGCTCGTCCGGCGGTTCGGCCGCGGCGCTGGCGGCAGGCTATGTCGCGCTCGAACTCGGCTCGGACATCGGCGGATCGATTCGGATCCCTGCGCATTTCACCGGCGTGTTCGGCCACAAGCCCAGCTATGGAATCGTCCCGATGCGCGGCACCGGCGCACCGGGCGGCCGGATCGCCGACCGCGACCTCAGCGTCGCCGGGCCGCTCGCACGCAGCGCGCTCGATCTCGAACTCGCGCTGGACCTGCTCGTCAATCGCGAGCCGCTCGCCGCCAAAGGGTGGCGCTTGACGCTGCCGCCCGCGCGGCACACCGCGCTGCGAGAGTTTCGCGTGCTGGTGCTCGACGCATGGCCGAGCACCGAAGCGAGTCTGTCGGAACGCTGGGTGGTCGAGCGCGTGGTCGAACGGTTGCGCGCACAGGGCACGCGCGTGACCCGCGCAGCCGATTTGCCGGCAGGCGTGTTGCCGGACCTGAACGTGTCGCACGCGTTGTTCAGGACACTGTCCGGCTCGTCGCTGGCCGAGCCGCCGCCGTTGAGCGCGCAGTCTCTGAAGCAGCTCGAAGCATTGCATCCCGACGACCGCAGCGCGCGAGCCGCGCAACTGCGCGCGCCGGGCTTGTCCCATCGCGAATGGCTCAAAGCCAACGAGCAGCGCTATGTGCTGCGTCATGCGTGGGAAAAGCTGTTCGCCGGATTCGACGTGGTGGTCACGCCGGTCGCGCCGACGCCCGCGTTCGAACATGGCCATCAGGTACCGAAAGACGAACGCAGCTATCCGGTCGCTTATGCGGACGGTGTGCGCGACGTGCCGTTTTTCGATCTGTTTTATTGGGCCGGCCTGCCGGTATTGCCCGGCCTGCCCGCGACGAGCTTCCCGCTCGGCCTCGGCGACGACGGCCTGCCGGTCAGCGCGCAAGCGGTCGGCGCGTATCTGGAAGATCGCACCACGATCGCGTTCGCGCATGCGTTCGAAACCGCCTATGGCGGCTTCGTCGCGCCGCCGGCCTTTACCGCTTCCGTGAGCGCGCGATGACGACAGTTCAAACCTTCGAGGCGGCGCACGACGCGTCGCGCATCGCCGCGTGGAGCGAACGGGCCGCCGCGCTCGCCCGCGAGTTCGAGCAACTCGCCCCGCACCACGATCGCACTGGCGAAGCGCCGGCCGCGCAGTTCGACGCGTTGCAGAAGGCGGATCTGCTCAGGCTGGTGGTCGCGGCCGCGGATGGCGGCCACGGCGCGGGGCTCGCCGCGGCAAGCGCGGTCGTGCGCGAAATCGCTTATGGCGATCCGTCGGTCGCGCTGATCCTCGCGATGCACTACAGCCAGCACGCGGCGATCGTCTATTCCGAGCGCGAGGGCCTGGGCGACTGGCCGTCGCATCTGGCGCGCCGGCTGTCCCGCGCCGCCGCGACCGGTCCCGCGTTGCTGAACGCGGCGCAGGTCGAACCCGGCCTCGGCTCGCCGTCGCACGGCGGGCTGCCGGACACCGTCGCGCGACGCGACGGCGATTACTGGCGCGTGTCGGGCCACAAGCTGTACGTGACCGGTTCGACGCTGCTGTCCTGGATCAGTGTGCTGGCCCGCACCGACGAAGCCGAACCGCGCCTCGGCCAGTTTCTGATTCCGCGCGATGCGCGCGGCGTGCGCATCGTCGAGACATGGGACCCGCTCGGCATGCGCGCGAGCATCAGCCACGACCTGCTGCTGACCGACGTGGCCGTGCCGCTCGCCGACGTGGTGGCGCTCAAGCCGGCGACGCTCGGCTTGCAGCGCAGCGCGCATACCACCGCGTGGTATCTCACGCTGGTCGCCGGCGTCTACGACGGCGCCGCGCGCGCGGCGCGCGACTGGCTCGTGCAGTTTCTCAACGAGCGGCGGCCCAATGCGCTCGGCGGGGTGCCGCTCGCCGGTCTGCCGACCATCCAGCAGAGCGTGGGCGCGCTGGAGCTGCTGCTGCAAACCAACGACTGGCTGCTGAAAAGCTCCAGCGCCGCGCTCGATCACGGCAACGCGCCCGATTCGCTCGCCGCCACCGTCAAGCAGACGGTTGTCGACAATGCGATCAAGGCGATCGATATTGCACTGGAACTAGCGGGCAATCATGGGCTCGCACGTGCCAATGCGCTGGAGCGGCATCATCGCAACGTGCTGTGCAGCCAGATCCATGCGCCGTCGAACCGGCTGCTCAGCGGCAACACCGGCCGCGCGATCCTGACCGCCTGGCAAGCGCGGCCGGCTGCGCGGGATTGAACGTCGCGGGATCGGCGCCGCGATTGGCGACTTTACTGACTCGCGCCCTGCGCGGCCGCGGCCTTGCGTTCCGCCTTCTGGATATTCTCCGGATAGTTCGGATCGTTCTGGCCGGGCTGATAGCCCGCATCCTTGAGCCGCTTGATTTCCGCGGCATTCTTCGCTTTCGCCTCCTTGCGCGCCGCCTTGCGTTGCGCTTTACGCTCCGCTTTGCTGAGCGGCGCCGACGCGGCCGGCGTCGGCTGCACCGCGGCATTCGCGGCATTCGCGGCATGCGTGGCATTCGCACCCGCGTCGCCGCCCGCCGGCGTTTGCGCGAACGCACCGCCGCTCACGCCGATGGCCAATGCGATCGATCCCAACAGTACAACCCGTTTCCCTGCGTGCGCTACGTTCATCAGTCTCCTCCCAAGTGGTTTTCAACATGAGTGCCGGCGTCGCCGTTCACTGCGAACGGCGCCGGCGTTGCTTCGTCTTGCGACGAAATACCTGCTGCTAGCCGCCGCGCGCGACCATGCACACCGCCGACGCGGTCGCGACCAGCTTGTCCCCTTGCCACAATTGGCCGTCCGCGTTGCACACATTGCGGCCTCGGCGCGCGAGCGTCGCGATGCCGCGCAGCGGACCCGCGCCGGCTGCGCGCAGAAACGACGTGTTCAGATTCAGCGTCGCGCAATGCTCGTGTTCGGCAAGCGCGGCGGTGACAAGCCACGCGGTCACGTCGTCGAGCATCGCCGCGAGCATGCCGCCCTGCACCTGGCCGGCGGGATTCAGAAAACCTTCGCTGGCGGCGTATTCGCATTCGATCCGGCTGCCGTCGGCGGCCAGCGAAACGATCCGGCCGCCCAGCGTGGTCGAGATCGGCGGCGGCGCCACTTCGCCCAGTTGCACGCGCCGCACATAGGGATTGAGTTCGTTGTTCACCGGCTAGTCCCTCAAGCGCTCAGATCGACGGCGACCGATTTCAGCTCGGTATACGCTTCGAGACCTTCGCGGCCGTTCTCGCGTCCCCAGCCCGATTGCTTGAAGCCGCCGAACGGCATCGCGAAATCGAGCGCGCCGGCCGCGTTGATCCGCACGTTGCCCGCGCGAATGCGTCGCGCCAGCCGGTGCGCGTTCGAAATATCGCGGGTCCAGATGCTCGACGACAGGCCGTAGTCGGTGTCGTTCGCGCGGGTCGCGAGTTGGTCGAGCGTGTCGTCGTCGAAGATCTGCGTGGTCAGCACCGGGCCGAAGATTTCCTCGCGGACCGCGCGCATCGTCGGCGTCGTATTGACCAGCACGGTCGGTTCGACGAAATAGCCGTCGCGCTGCAACGCCCGGCCGCCCGCCGCGATTTGCGCGCCTTCGCTGCCGGCGCCGTCGATATAGTCGAGCACGCGGCGTTGCTGCTGCGCCGAAATCAGCGGACCCATTTCGGTGTCCTGCTCGATGCCGGCGCCCACTCTCAGTTTGCGCGCGCGTTCGGCGACCCCGCTGACCACGCGCTCGAACACCGCGCGCTGCACGAATAGCCGCGAGCCGGCCGCGCACACCTGGCCGCTATTGGCGAAGATGCCGCGCGCGACCGCGTCGATTGCGCGTTCCAAATCAGCATCGGCGAACACGAATACCGGCGACTTGCCGCCCAGTTCGAGCGACACGCGCTTCAGATTGCCCGCCGCCGACGCGAGAATCTTCTTGCCCACCGCGGTCGAGCCGGTAAATGAAATCTTGTCGACGCCCGGATGATCGACGAGCGCCTGGCCCGCTTCGCCGCCGAGCCCGGTCACCACATTGACGACGCCCGGCGGAAAACCCGCCTGCTTGATCAGCTGCGCGAGCCGCAACGCGGTCAGCGGCGTCAGTTCGGCGGGCTTGAGCACCACCGTGCAGCCGACCGCGAGCGCCGGCGCGATCTTGCTGACGGCCATCGGCAACGGCACGTTCCACGGCACGATCAGCGCGGCGACGCCGATCGGCTCGCGCAGCGTGTACGCGTGCCATTCGCCCGGCAACGACACGGGCCGCGTTTCGCCGTTGAACTTGGTCGCCCAGCCGGCGTTGTAGCGCAGGCATTCGGCCGCGTGCGCGACGTCGAACGCGCGCGCGATCTTCAACGGCTTGCCGGTGTTCAGCGTCTCCAGCAGCGCCAGTTCGTCCGCGTGCTGATCGAGCAGATCGGCGAGCCGCCACAGCAGTTTCGCGCGCTCGGCCGGCCGCGCGGTGGACCACGGGCCGCTGTCGAACGCGCGGCGCGCGGCGCGCACTGCGAGATCGACGTCGTGCGCGGTGCCCGCGGCGGCGCGCGCGATCACGCGGCCAGTCGACGGATCGATCACGTCGTGATGTGCTTCCTGATGCGCGGCTTGCCAGCGGCCGTCGATCAGCATCTGCAATGGCCGTGCGAGCCACGCGTCCACGCTCGCGCGCACCTGCGCGAAGTTCTGGTCGTTCGAATGTGCAGTCATAGTGTTGCTTCGAGTGAGGTGGGTTGTGCGGCCGCGCGCAGCGTCCGGCCGCGAATCAGGTCCGCGGCTTTTTCGCCGATCATCACGGTCGCCGCATTGGTGTTGCCGCCCGGAATCGTCGGCATCACCGACGCATCGACGACCCGCAGCCGTTCGACGCCGCGCACCCGCAACTGCGGGTCCAGCACCGCGTCGGGGCCGCTGCCCATCGCGCAGGTGCCGACCGGATGGTGGGTAATGCCGCCGAGTTCGCGGATCGCCGCGTCCAGCGCATCGTCGCTGAGCACGTCGGCGCCGGGGATCGTTTCCTTGTCGATCAGCTCGGCCTGCGGCGACATCCGGTAGATGTCACGCGCGGCCCGCACGCCGTTGCGCATTGTTTCGAAGTCCGCAGGATCGGAAAACAGATTCAGCGCGATCCGCGGCTTGTCGCGCGGATCCGCGCTGCGCAGACTCACGTGGCCGCGGCTCGCCGCATGCAGCTGGCACACGGTGATATAGAAGCTGTGCTCCTTCGGCTTGACGACGCCGGGAAACCACAGGTTCGCGTCGAGCCGCACCGGATTGCACAGCAGCTGGATGTCGGGCCGCCGCAGCGACGGATCGGTCCGCAACAGCACGGTGCCGCTGCAAATCTGCGTCGCGAACGTGCCCTTGCCGAACAGCGCCCACTTCAGCACCGACGCGATCGCGCGATCGAAGCGCAACTGGTTGGTGAACGTGACCGGCCGGCTCGCGCGGTATTGCAGCATCATGCGCGGATGCTCGACCAGGTTGCGGCCGACGCCCGGCAGATCGGCGACCACGCCGATGCCGTGCTCGCGCAGCTCGGCGCCACGGCCGATGCCCGACAACATCAGCAATTGCGGCGAGTTGTACGCGCCGCCGCAGACGATCACCTCGCGCCGCGCGCGCAGAATTTGCAGCGGCCCGCCGCCGATACTGAATTCGACGCCGGTCGCGCGGCCGCCCTCGACGACGATCCGATGCACGAGCGTGTGCTTCAGCAGCTGCAGATTGGCGCGCGCCAGTACCGGATGCAGATACGCGCGCGCGGTGCTCGAACGGCGCCCGCGCGCATCGATCGCGACATCGCCGCGCGCGATTCCTTCGCCGTGCTCGCCGTCGTAGTCGTCGAGCACCCGGTGCCCGGCGCGCGCGGCCGCTTCGCGCAGCGGCGCATCGAGCAGATGCTTGCCGTCGATCGCGCGGATCTGCAACCGGCCGTCGCCGCTGTGAAACCGGCCGCTACCGCGCCAGTTGCTTTCCGAGCGCAGAAAATAAGGCAGCACGTCGTCATAGCCCCAGCCGGTGCAGCCGAGCTCGCGCCATTCGTCGAAGTCGAGCCGATGGCCGCGAATATGGAACATCCCGTTGATCGACGACGACCCGCCGAGCAGCCGCCCGCGCGGAATCGGAATGCGCCGGCCGTTCAGAAACGGCTCGGGCTCGCTCTCGTACTGCCACGTCAGCTCGGGCTTGCGCAACGCGCTCATGAAGCCGACCGGCATCCGCACCAGCGGATGATTGTCGCCGCCGCCGGCTTCGAGCAGCGCAACCGACACATCGCGGTCCTCGCTCAGCCGGTTCGCCACCACACAGCCGGCCGAACCGGCGCCGACCACCACGTAATCCGCTTCCTGCATGCCGTCTCCTGTTGCCGGCGCGCATCGCCGGCGAGATTGTTGTGCGCGACCTGCGTTGCGTCGTTGGCTTCGTTTGCGTCGTTGGCGTCAGTTGCCGGTAAACACCGGCCGGCGCTTCTGTTGCCACGCGAGCGAACCTTCGCGCAGGTCGTCCGACGCATCGGCCTGCGCGACGTCGCGCGCGAATTGCGCCGCGTCGAGCGTGCCGCGCGCGATCTGGTTCAGATGCTTTTTCATCCCGAGCAGCGCGAGCGGCGCCATCGTCGCGAGTTCGGCGCTCAGCAGATTCGCTTCGCTCTGCAAAGCTTCGCCATCGACCACGCGATCGAGAAAGCCGCACTCGAGCATCTGCTGCGCGTCGAAGGTGGCCGCGCCGAGCAGCAGCTTCTTCGCGACGTTCAGCCCGAGCCGCGACACATAGCGTTGCAGCCCACCGCGATAGAACAGCAGGCCGAGTCGCGCGGCCGGCACGAACATCTGGCACGCGGGCACGCCGAGGCGGAAATCGCAGGCGAGCGCGAGATCGGTCGCGCCGCCGTAGACGCCGCCGTTGATCATCGCGATCGTCACCGGCCGCGCGGCTTCCAGTTCGTCGACGAAGCCCTCGAAGCGGGCGCCCGCGCCGCTGTCGGCGAGACTGCCGATATTGAAGCCCGCGCAGAAGTGCTTGCCGAGCGCGCGGATGCGCAGCACCAGCACGCCGCGCATCGCGTTCACGTCGCGCACGAAGCCGCGCATCAGGTCGAGATCGGCGAGTTCGAGCCGGTTCGCGACGCCCGGGCGGCGCAGCGTGATGGTCGCGATCGCGCCGTCGATCGTCAGTTCCGGCGCGTCGCCGGTTGCATGTTGAGCAGGCTGCGTCATGGTCGTCGCTCAGTGGAAGTGGTAGACCTGCATCGTGGTTTCGCCGGCTTCGATCCGCGTCAGGATGCGTGCCTCGTCGGCTTCGCGTTGCTGCGCGCTCTCCACCACCGCGGCCGCGCGCTCGCGTTCGATCGCGACCACGCCGTCGCGGTCGCCGACGATCAGGTCACCCGCGCGCACCGCGACGTCGCCGATCAGCACCGCTTCGTTGAGCCAGCCGATTGCGCCGTAGTCCTTACCAGTGCCGCGAATGCATAGACCGCGCGCGAACACCGGAAAACCGATCTGCTCCAGCAGGTCGCCATCGCGCACGCAGCCGTCGATCACGAGCCCGGCGAGACCCGCGCATTTCGCCGCGGTCGTCATGATTTCGCCCCAGTAGCCGTGTTCGTATACGCCGCTCGTATGGACGACCAGCACGTCGCCGGGCTGCGCGAGATCGAGCGCGCGATGCAGCCACAGGTTGTCGCCGCCGGGCGAATGCACGGTCAGCGCCGGCCCGCAGATGCGAAAACCGGGCGCGACCGGCTTGATCGCCGACGGCAATGCGCCGGTCTTGCCGGCGGCCTCATGGAGCGTCGCCGCCGGCAACGCGCGCGCGGCCGCCACGACGTCACTGCCGACCCGCGCGAATTCGCGCCGGATCGTACTCGCTGCATCGTGTTCTTTCATGACTGAGCTTCCCGCGTCTGCAACTGGTGATAGCGGAACTGCTTGCGCGCTTCGTCGAGACGCATGCCGTCGCGCACCGCCGCCCGAATCGCGTCTTCCGCGCGACCGATGGCCTCGGCCGCGTCGAGCACCGCTTCTTCGTGCTGGCGGGCAATCACGATCACGCCATCGGCGTCGCCGCGCACGATGTCGCCCGGCTGCACGCGCGCGTCGCCAATATTGACCGGCACGTTGACCGCTTCGACCTGCACGCGGTCCTTGCCGGTGCGCATCCAGTGATCCTTGCTGAACACCGGGTAGCCGAGTTCCGTGCACAGCGCGACGTCGCGACAGACGCCGTCGATCACGGTGCCGGCCACGCCGCGCCGGTACGCGATCTCGGTCAGGATGTCGCCCCATACCGTGGCGTTCTCGCGCCCGCCGTTATCGAGCACGATCACGCTGCCCGGCGGCACGTCGTCGATGTAGTCGCCGACCGTGCCGGGCGGATTCGCGGCCGGTCCGTATTGCAGCGTGTACGCGCGGCCGCTCATGCGGAATTCGCCACTGCGCGGCTTGATCCGGTAGCACTGGCCGGCGATGCCGAGTTTGTCGAGCGCGTCGCTGAGCGTCGCGGTGTCGAGCGCGGCTGCGCGCTCGACGTTCGCGTCAATGATCTGTTCCATGTCGTATCAGTCCCTGAGCATGTGCTCGTAGTTGCCGCCCATTACTTCGTTGATCGGCGTGCCGGCCAGAATCGCCTTGGCCATCGCCGCCTCTTTCGCGACGATCGCCTCGGCCGCGTCCAGCACGCGCTCGATGTCGTTCGCGCCGATAAAGATCACCGCGCTGCGATCGGCGAGCACGTAGTCGCCTGCATTGACGGTCGCGTTGCCGATCTGCACCGGCACCTGGGTGCCCTTCTCGACCACCCGGGCCCGCGCGGTGAACGCGGTCACGCTACGGCAGAACACCGGCAACCCATAGCCGCGCGCTTCGTCGATATCGCGCACCGGGCCGTCCGCGACGATCCCGGCCACCCCGCGCACCTTCGCGCCGAGCGACAGTAGACCGCCCCAGCAGCCCGCTTCGACGCCGCTGCGCTGTTCGACGACGATCACGTCGTCGGCGCCGGCGGCGAGCACCGCGGTGCAGCCCAGATGTACGGGCGGACCCGACGGCGGCTCGCCGACGCCGAGCTTGACGGTCACCGCGCGGCCGGCGATACGGCCTTCGCCCGAGCGCTGCGGCAGCCCGGTGACGACGCCCGTGAGCTTGAGCTTGTCGAGCGCATCGGAGACCGCGCAGCAGTCGAGCCGGCGCAAGCGCCGTACGTTGTTATCGGACATACAGTTATCCTTAAGAATCAGATTGGGTGCTTTGGCGGGTGAAGTTCGCTATGCGTTCGTTGCGCTTTCGTTGCGCATCAGGCCAACGTCTTCCACGCCGCGAAGCAAAGTCCGGTGCCGGTCAGCGCCGGGCTGCGATAGCCGGGCGTGTACGACACCCACTCCAGATCGAGCCCCTGCAACGCCTCGACCGCGATCAGCCAGTTGCGGATTTCCGAGCTGCCCGCCTGCAACTGGCGCGGATCGAGACTGGCCAGATACGCGGTGTCCTTCGCGCGGATCGCGTCGATGATCGACTCGTCGAGCGCTTCGTCGACGACGAAATGGCTGAGGCCGCCCGAGGCCAGCACGCCGACCCGCAGATCGGCCGGATAGCTGGCGATCAGCTCGCGCAGCGCGGCGCCCAGTTGCACGCAGCGGCGCGGGGTCGGCTGGTTCGGCGGATCGAACGTGTTGATGATGACCGGCACGATCGGCAGTTCGACGTCCTGCAGATAGCGGCGATGAATGAACGAGAACGCGTGCCCCTCGAACTGGCCGCGCTCCAGACCGTCCATCGCGGCGATGTCGAAATCGCGGTCGCACAGCTCGCGGATCAGCCAGCGCGCGAGCTGGCTGTCGACCGGATAGTCGCGGTCGGCGTCCGGTTCCTGACGCGCCATCCGCGCCTTCTTGTACCAGCCGTCCGACGCGCCCTCATCGCGCTTCGCGTTGCGGATCGTGTCGCCGTAGTAGATCGCGAACGCCGGGTTGTTGGTGGTCCGAAAGAGTTCGGTCTGGTCGTCGCCGACCACCAGCAGCACGTCCAGACGCGCCGCGCGAATCCGTTCGCGCAACTCGTCCATCGCGGCTTCGACCCGGTCGTAGCGCTCGCCCATCTTCTCTTCGGTGACCATCGCCTCGGCCTCGGCCGGCGCGCCGGCAAGCAGTTGCGCGTAGGTGGTGGGATTGCCCTGCCGGTCGAAGTAATGCGGATTCTTCGGATCGACCTGCTTGAAACCGTGCTGCCAGTCTTCGCGCTGGCAAACCAGCATGATGCTGTGCGACGAACCGAATCCGGCGACCAGTCGTGCCATGAGTCTGTCTCCTTATAGTATTGCGGTCCGCGCGTCAGACCACGAAGGTCTCGCGCCACCGGTCGATCTGCTCGTCCGGATAGCCGAGTTCGTTCAGGATTGCCTGGGTATGCGCGCCCTGTTCGGGTGCGAGGCGCGGCGACTGCGCGCGCGGGTAGCGCGACAGCCGGAACGGCTGGCCGACGAACGCGACCTCGCCGCGGCCGGGCACCGTCGCCGGCCATGCGATGCCCAGGTGCTTCACCTGCGGATCGTCGAATACTTCGTTGATCTGATAAATCGGCCCGCACGGCACGCCGACCTTCAGCAGCAGTTCGGTCCATTCGCGCGTGGTGCGTGTCAGGAATACCTCGCCGATCGTCTTGTTGATCGTGTCGCGGTTCTGCACGCGCGCCGGGTCCGATTCATAGCCGGGCTGGCCGACCAGGTGCTGCAGGTTCATCGCCTCACACAGCCGCGCGAACATCGCGTTGCCGATCGCGGCGAGGTTCAGATAACCGTCTTTGGTCGCGAACACGCCGGTCGGCACCGTCAGCGGATGCTCGTTGCCGACCTGCTCGGGCAGCTTGCGATCCACCAGCCATTGCGCGGCCTGGAAGTCGAGCATCGCGATCTGCGCTTCGAGCAGCGAGGTCTGCACCCACTGGCCTTCGCCCGATGCTTCGCGTTCGAGCAGCGCGGTCATGATGGCCTGCGCGCAGAAGTGCCCGGCGCACAGATCGGCAATCGGAATGCCGACCCGCATCGGCCCTTCGCCCGGCTTGCCGGTCACGCTCATCAGACCGCCCATCCCCTGCGCGATCGAATCGAAGCCGGGCCAGCGCGCGTACGGGCCGTCCTGGCCGAAGCCCGAGATGCTCGCGTAGACGAGCCGCGGGTTCAGCGCGCGCAGCGCGTCGTAGCCGATGCCGAGCCGGTCCTTCACGTCGGGACGGAAGTTCTCGATGAACACGTCCGCGCGTTTGACCAGGTCGTGCAGGATCGCGAGACCGGCCGGGTCCTTCATGTTCAGCGTCAGGCTTTCCTTGTTGCGGTGCAGGTTCTCGTAGTCGGCGAGATTGTGATTGCGCCCGCCGATCATGTCGTCGCCGCCGGGCGCGCCGGGCGGGATCTCCAGCTTGATCACGCGCGCGCCCATGTCGGCGAACACGCGCATCGCCGCCGGGCCGGCGCGCACGCGCGACGCGTCGATGATCGTGAAGCGCGACAGCGGGCCTTTTTTCGGGTCGTGTCGCCGGTGCTGTTCTTTGAAGTCGGTAGGCATACCAGTTCGTCTCCTGCTTGTGGTTCAGGCCGGCGTGAACATCGGCACCGGATAACCGCCGTCGCTCGGCTTGAACACCAGCCTGACGCGCTGGCCGATCGTGAGCGCCGCCAAATCGCAGTCGACCAGATTGGTCAGCATCGTCACGCCTTCGTCGAGCGTCACGTAGGCCAGCGTGTAGCGCGCTTCGTCCTTGCCCATCGGGCTGAACGTATAGATCGTCCCGAGGCCCGTCGCGTCGAGCCATTCGGTGTTCGCGCTCAGGCAGTGCGGGCAGATGTCGCGCGGGTAGTAATGGGTTTGCCCGCAGTCCACGCAGCGCTTGACCAGCAGCCGCCCTTCGTTGGCCGCTTCCCAGAACGGCAGCGCTTCGGGCAGCACGCGCGGCGCGGGAATGCGGCGCGGACCGGCGGGCGGCCTGGCGGGCTTGTCGGTTGGCTTTTCCGCTGGCTTGCCGATTCGTTCGGGGTGCGAATCGAGTACGCCGGCTGTCGGCTGATTGGTGCTCATCTATTACTCCCGTTCGAGGATCAACGTCGCCGCGGTATGACGCGACGCGAGCGCGCCGCCGATACCGTTCGCGAGAGCGATGTCGCAATCGCGGACCTGCACGGCCGGATGCGCTTCGCCGCGCAGCTGGCGCACCGCCTCGATCACCTTGGTGACGCCGCCGCGATTGGCCGGATGGTTGTTGCACAGGCCGCCGCCGTCGGTATTGAACGGCAGCTTGCCGACGCCCGAAATCAGATTGCCGTCCATCACGAAGCGGCCGCCCTCGCCTTTCTTGCAGAAGCCGAGATCTTCGAGCTGCATCAGCACGGTGATCGTGAAGCTGTCGTACAGCGACGCGTATTTGATGTCGTTCGGGCCCAGACCGGCCTCGGCGAACGCCGCCGCGCCGGACCAGCGGGCCGCCGACCACGTCAGGTCGATGTTGCCGCCGGCCGCGTGCTTCGGCGCTTCGCCGGTGCCGCGCACCTTGACGAGCGGGCGCTTCAGCTGCCGCGCGATTTCCGGACGCGCGACGATCAGCGCGCCGCCGCCGTCGCTCATCACGCAGCAGTCCAGACGATGCAGCGGATCGGCGACCATCGGCGAATTGACCACGTCCTCGACCGTGACGACGTTGCGCAGCATCGCGTGCGGATTGTGCTGCGCGTGATGCGACGCGGCCACCTTGATCCATGCGAGTTGCTCGCTGGTGGTGCCGAATTCGTGCATGTGCCGCTTCGCGACCATCCCGTACAGGTTCTGCGTGGCCGGGCCGAACGGCAGTTCGAACTGCACTTCCGGCGCGTCCGGGTCCGGCGCCTTCAGCGACAGCGCGGCACCGGCCGCGCGCGGCCGGCCCGCGAGCGTGATCAGCGCGACGTTGCAGCGGCCCGCCTTGATCGCCTCGGCCGCGTGCGCGACGTGCAGGATCGGCGCCGAGCCGCCGCACTCGGTCGAATCGACGTGGCGCAGTTCGAGGCCCAGATATTCGGCCACCGTGGTGGTGCCCAGACCCGGCGCATCGCCGGCGCAGAAATAGCCGTCGATGTCGTCTTTGGTCAGGCCCGCGTCTTCGAGCGCGCCTTTGGCGACGTCCGCATGCAGGCGAAGCACCGACAAATCATCGGCCTTGCGGGTCGGGTGCTCGTAAGCGCCGACGATATACGCGGCTCCGTTCAGGCTCATGCGGCCTCCCGCGCGGCGCGCAGTTCGGTGAAGCGTTGCAGATGCCAGCTCGCGTCGCCGTAGGTCTGGTTGATCGCGAACATCCGCTTCGCGTAGTGACCGGCGCGGCACTCTTCGGTCATGCCCATCCCGCCGTGCAGCTGGATCCCCCACTCGCCGGCCGCGCGGCACGCGTCGCCGACATAGGCCTTGGCGGCCGACACGAAGCGGCGCCGCTGTTCGGCATCGGCGCCGTCGACGGCCATCGCCGCCGCGCAGGCCATCGACTTGCTCTGTTCGAGCGCGATCAGCATGTCGGCGATCCGGTGCTGGAGCGCCTGGAATTTCGCGAGCGGCGCGCCGAACTGCGTGCGGGTGCGCAGATGTTCGGCGGTATGGTCGAGCAGCGCTTCGAGCGCGCCGACCGATTCCGCGACCAGCGCGGCGTTCGCGCGATCGAGCGCGGCTTCGATCAGTTCGTAGGCCTCACCAACCTTGCCGAGCAGGTCCTGCCTGCCGACCGCAACCTGATCGAAGCTCACGTGCGCGGCTTCGCGCGCGTCGATCGTTTCGAACGTGCGCAGGTGAAGACCGGCGGCTTGCGCATCGACCACGAACAGCGACAGACCGTGCCGGTCGCCGCGCTGCCCCGAGGTCCGCACGGCGACCACGAAGGCGTCCGCATCCGCGGCATCGAAAACGATCGTCTTGGTGCCGTCGATGCGCCAGCCGTCGCCGGTTTCGACCGCCGCTACCGCGATGCGCGCGACGTCGTAGCGCGACTCGGCCTCGCCGACCGCAAACGCGAGCAGCTTGTCGCCGGACGCGGCCGGCGCGAGCCAGCGGTCCTGCTGCGCGGCGCTGCCGGCCGCGCCGATCAATGCGGCGGCCGGCAGCCCGCTCGCGAGCCAGCCCGCGCCGCCGAGCGCGCGGCCCAACTCCTGCGCGACCAGCATCGTTTCGACCGCGCCGTAGCCGCTGCCGCCGTGCTGCTCGCCGATCGCAAGACCGGTCACGCCCAGTTCGGCCAGACCCCGGCGGCGGCTCGCCGCGAGTTCGCGCGATTGCGCATCGCCGCGCCGATGGGCGGGATACTCGCCGTCGCAGAAGCGCCGCACCGCGTCCTGCAGCGCGACGTGATCTTCAGTCAGAGAAAAATCCATATTCGTCTTTCGCCTCAAGCATTGAAGAACGCGCGACTGATCAGGTTGCGCTGCACTTCGTTGGTTCCGCCGTAGATCGATACCTTGCGCGCGTCGAAATAGTTCGCCGCCACCGCGATCAGTTCATCGGGACTCGGACCTTCGTAGCCGGCCTCGTCGAGCAGTGCGCGCTCGTCGAACGGCAGCGCGTACGGGCCGGCGATATCGGCTAGCAACGCGTAGATGCCCTGGCGCAATTCGGTGCCGCGCACTTTCAGCATCGGCGCCTCGACCATCGGCACGCGGCTCGATTGATGCGCGCTCAGCATGCGCAGGCCGGTGAATTCCAGCGCCATCAGTTCGGTCTCGAAGCGGCTGATGCGCGCTTGCAGCAGCGGATCGTGCTGCAAGCCCTGCTGCTTCGCGAGCTGTTTGGCCCGCTCCAGCTGCTGCTTGCATGAGCCGATGCCGGCGATGCCGGTGCGCTCGTGGCCGAGCAGGAACTTGCCGTAGGTCCAGCCCTTGTTCAGCTCGCCGACGAGGTTCTGCTTCGGCACCCGCACGTTGTCGAGATAGACCTCGTTCAGGTCGGTGCCGCCTTCGAGCATCCTGATCGGCCGCGTTTCGACGCCGGGTGCATGCATGTCGATCAGCAGAAACGAAATGCCTTCCTGCGGCTTCGCGTCCGGGTCGGTGCGCACCAGCGCGAACATCATGTCGCACCAGTGCGCGTACGAGGTCCACACCTTGTGACCGTTGACGACGAAGTGATCGCCGTCGAGTACCGCGGTGGTGCGCACCGCGGCCAGATCGGAACCGGCGCCCGGCTCCGAAAAGCCCTGCGCCCACCAGGTTTCGCTGCGCAGAATCTTCGGGATATACGCGGCTTTCTGTTCAGGTGTGCCAAACGCATTGAGCACCGGGCCGAGCATGTTGATGCCGCTTGCGACGATCCGCGGCGCGCCGCCGAGCAAGGTTTCTTCGTCGAAGATATAGCGCTGCACGTGGGTCCAGCCCGGGCCGCCGTCTTCCTTCTTCCACGACGGCGCGATCCAGCCTTTCTCGTACAGCCTGGTGTACCACTCGAGATAGTCGTCGCGTTCGAGACGCAGGCCGAGTTCGGCCTTGCGCTTCAGACGCGGCGACAGATTCTGTTTGACGAACTCGCGCACTTCGGCGCGAAAGGCCTGATCCTCGGCAGAGAATTCGAGCTTCATCGGGTTGTGTCTCCTCTGTCTGGTTGGGGCCTAATGATGAGCGGGACCATGAGCGGAACCATGAGCGCCGCACACGACCAGCGCGTCGAGCGCCAGCACGCGATCCGGATAGGCGACCAGCGGGTTCACGTCGATCTCGGTGAGCGCGGGGTTCGCGCGCATCTGCTCGCCGATCGCGGCGACCGCGCGCGCCACCGCGTGCACGTCGACCGCCGCGGAGCCGCGCACGCCGTGCAGCATGGCGGCGGCCTTCAAACGGTTCAGTTCGACCACGATGTCCTGCTCGGCGAGGTCGGCCGGCAGCAGACGCACGTCCTTCAGCACTTCGATAAAGATGCCGCCGAGCCCGACCAGCACCACGGGTCCCCAGTCCGCATCGCGCTTCGCGCCGACCACCAGTTCCAGACCCCGCGGGCCCATCGTCTCGACCAGCACGCCGTCCAGTTGCAGGTCGGGACGCTGCGCGGCGACGCTGGTATGCAGCTTGTCCCAGCCGGCGCGCAGCGCGGCCGCATCGGCGAGACCGACCACCACGCCGCCGACGTCGCTCTTGTGCGGCAGCTCGCTCGCCTGCGCCTTCAGCACGACCGGATAGCCGATCTGCTGCGCAATCGTCAAAGCGTCGTCGAGCGAACGCGCGAGATCGCCGGCCGGCACCGGCAGACCGGCACGCGCGAGCCAGCCCTTGCCCTGGTATTCGGCGAAGATGCCGTTGGCCGGCACCGCGCCGGGCAGCGGCAGCGCCGCCGGCTGATCGGTGCGAGCCCGCTCAGCGCGCGCCAGCGCTTCGCCGTACGCGGCGACGCGGGCACACGCGCGCAGCGCGCGGTCCGGCGAACGGAATAGCGGCACGCCGCTCGCGGCGATCGCCTCGGAGAAGAATTCTTCGAGCGGCTTGTCGTCGCCCATCACCGTCAGTACGGCCGGCTTGGTTGCGCGCGCCAGCGCCGGCACCAGGTGATCGGCCTTGTCGCGCTGCGCGATCGCCGGGCCAGCCATGATCGACAGCACCAGAGAGCCGATATTCGGATCGGCCAGCACCGTGTCGATCAGCTCGCCGATCAGACCCGGGTTGCGCACGCCGATCGTCGTGTAGTCGAGCGGGTTGTCGGCCACCGCGTAGTCAGGCAACAGTTCGGTCAGCTTAGCGATCGTCGCTTCGGTGAGCGGCGGCAGCGTGAGGCCGATATCGTCGGCGAAGTCGAGCGTGATGTTCTTGACCGCGCCCGACGCCGTCATCACCGCGGTGCCGGCGGCCGGCGGGACCGGGAAGCGCGCGAGGATCGTCGCGGTATCGAACAGTTCGTCGAGCGAAGCGACCACCACCACGCCTTCGCGCGCCAGCAGCACGCTGGCGGTCGCGTGGTCGCCGGCCAGCGCGCCGGTATGTGACTGCGCGGCTTCGCGGGCCCGCGCGCTCTTGCCCGGCATCAGCATCACGATCGGCTTGCCGGCCGCGCGCGCGTCGCGCGCCAGTTGCAGGAACAGTTGCGGACGACGGATCTGCTCGGCGTAGATCGCGATCGCGCTAGTCTGCGGATCGGCGATGAACCAGGCCAGATAGTCTTCGATGCCCAGGTTCGCTTCGTTGCCGGTGGAGACCGTCGCGGTCAGCGGCTGGCCTCGGCCCATGAACGCGTCGCGCAGATTGGCGGCCATCGCGCCGCTTTGCGCGACCACGCCCACGCCGCGGCGGCCGCCGTTCGAATACGGCGCGACCGCTTCGAAGGTCACCGGCACGCCGTCCGCGAAATTGGTGAAGCCCATGCAGTTCGGGCCGATCAGCGCGACCCCGCCGGCCGCGGCGACGCGCGCCAGCTCGTCCTGCTTGACGCGGCCGGCCTCGCCCGCTTCCGCGTAACCGGACGCGAAGATCACCGCGGCGCCGGCGCCCAGCGTGCCGAGCGTACGCACCGTATCGAGCACGCCCGCTTCTGGAATACAGAGCACCGCCAGATCGATGCCTTGCGGCAGCGCGTCGACGCTGCTCACGCACGCACGGCCGTTGATCTGCGTGCTGCTGCGCGACACCAGATGAATCTCGCCCGCATAGCCGAAGCGTTCGAGGTTTTGCAGTACGAAGTTGCCGAACGCGCGCGGATCGGCGGACGCACCGACGATCGCGATCGACTTCGGTCTCAGCGCGCGCTCGACGGAGCGCACGCCAGCCATCCCGGTAAAGGTCTTGCTCATCTTGCCTGACTCGATGGAGTGGATCGGAAGCCCTGAAGCGATACAGCGGTTCCGGGGCACATGCGTTGCATTCTGGCATACACAAATCGGCTTCTCAATACACCAGACCCCTCAAAACCACCCTAGTATTTTCCCTAGGCGGGAACGGTGCAGCGCAAGCGAAACGCGCTAAACCGTTGATCCATATGAGCTCCGGCCGACGCTCATCAATAAAACCCAGAGGACTAGGAGCACCCGAATAAAAACCCTATGTTGCATACCACTAAACCACATTGGTATATTTTGTCCCGTCAATCACATACCGGACCGGTCATCGCGATGAAATCTGCAACCGCCCTTCCCATTACGAGCGCTCCCGCCCCGGCCCCCGGGTCCGATGCGCCGGCTCCCGGCCGGGCGAGTCTCGCGAGCGATATCCGCGACACGCTGCAGGCCGAGATCGAACAGGGCGTGTTGGCGCCGGGCGCGCTGATCGACGAACGCGCGCTCGCGGCGCGCTTCAACGTATCGCGAACGCCGGTGCGCGAAGCGCTGCAACACCTGGCCGCGCGCGAACTGGTGGTGATCTCGCCGCGCCAGGGGATCACGGTCGCGCGGCTGTCGATCGCCAATGTGCGCGCGATGCTCGAATACATCGGCGAACTCGAGGCGCTGTGCGCGCGTTTCGCCGCGCGCCGTGCCGGCGACGAACTGCACGAACAACTCGACCGCTCGCTGATGATTTGTCAGCAAGCCGCGGTGGCCGGCGATCCGGCGCAGTACGCGCTCGCCAACACGGCCTTTCACGAACTGATCTACGAAGGCAGCCGCAATCAGTATCTGGCCGGGCAAATCCGGCTCGCGCGCCGCCGCTCGGAGCGCTACCGGATCGCCGATCTGCGCAGCCGCGGCCAGATTGCGCGCTCATTGCAGGAGCACTTCGAGATCGCCCGCGCGATCCAGAGCGGCGACGAAGCGAAGGCCGCCGCCGCGATGCTGCAGCACGTGCCGGCCGGCACTACCGGTTTTTCCGAATTCCTCGCGTCGGTGCCGCGCCACTTTTTCGACGTCAGCGCGGACTGAGCCGCGCTCACGCTTTCCCACGGAGAACTCATGCCTGAATCCATCGACGTCCCCGGTCTCGCGCACAAGGTCCCGATCCCGGTCGGCGCGCGGATGGGCAATCTGCTGTGTTCGTCGGCGCTGGCCGGCAAGGATCCGGCCACCGGCCAGCTGGCGGCGACGCCGGCCGAGCAGGTCCGGCTCGCATTCGAGAACCTGCAACGCTTCCTCGCCGCCGGCGGCGCGACGCTCGATCACGTGGTGAAGCTCGCGATCCACGTGAAGGACGACTCGGTGCGCGAGTACCTCAATTCGCACTGGCTCGCGTTCTGGCCGGATCCCGCGCGCCGGCCGGCTCGGCACGTGACCGTGCAGGACTTGCAGCACGGCATGGCGATCCAGCTCGAAACCATCGCGGTGATCGCCTGAGCACCGCCCCCCGTAGTTCTACTGAACACCTCGAAACGAAAGCAAAGGCTCAATCATGATCATCGACTCCCACGCCCACGTCGTCATGCCCCCGCAAAGCTTCCGCTACATGGCTGAACTGGTCGGCGGCCGCGCCAATCCGTCGACCACGCCGAACATCCCGGACGAAGCGGTCCGCAAGCAGGCCGAAGAACTGGTGCGCAGCATGGATTCGGTCGGCACCGACGTGCAGTTCATCTCGCCGCGCCCGTATTTGCAGATGCATTCGGTCAAGCCGGCTCGCGTGACCGAACTGTGGACGCGCCACTGCAACGACCTGATCAAGCGCTTCGTCGACATGTTCCCGGACCGCTTCCGCGGCGTCGCCGGGCTACCGCAATTCATGAACGAGTCGCCGGCCGACAAGTGCGTCGCCGAACTGAAGCGCTGCGTGAACGAGCTGGGTTTCGTCGGCACGCTGCTGAACCCCGATCCGACCGAAGGCGAAGGCCCGGCGCCGGCGGGCCTGGGCGATCCGTTCTGGTATCCGCTGTATGAAGCGATGACCGAACTCGACGTGCCGGCGCTGATTCACTCGGCCGGCAGTTGCAATCCGCGCGAGTCGTACACGCTGAAGTTCATCAACGAAGAGAACATCGCGGTGATTTCGCTGCTGCAATCGCAGGTGTTCGAGAAATTCCCGGGCCTGAAGATCATCGTCGCGCACGGCGGCGGCGCGATTCCGTATCAGATGGGCCGCTTCCGCTCATGGGCGGTGCGCCGCAACGACGCGCAAACGTTCGACCAACAGCTGAAAAAGCTCTATTTCGACACCTGCAACTACTCGAAGGATTCGATCGAGCTACTGCTGAAAGTGGCCGGCACCGACAACGTGATGTTCGGCACCGAAAAACCCGGCACCGGCAGCGCGCGCGATCCGGTCTCGGGCCGCGACTACGACGACATGAAGCCGGTGATCGAAAGCATCGAATGGCTGAGCGAAGAACAGCGCAAGAACATCTTCGAATGCAATTGCACACGCGTCTATACGCGTGCATTCCGCAACTACAAGGCGTGACGCGCTAGCGCGCCGCGCGAGGAGAACTGGTCATGGCGATGAGCCGCGAAGACAACGAACTGCTCACCCGCGTCGAGAACGGCGCGCCGATGGGCGAGATGATTCGTCAGCATTACTGGATTCCGGCCGTGCCGTCGGCCAAACTCGAAGCGGACGGCGCGCCGGTGCTGGTGCGGCTGCTCGGCACCAATTACGTCGCGTTTCGCGCGACCGACGGCCATGTCGGCCTCGTCGACGAACTGTGCCCGCATCGCCGCACGTCGCTGATGATGGCGCGCAACGAGCACAACGGTTTGCGCTGCATCTTTCACGGCTGGAAAGTCGATGCGAGCGGCGCGGTGATCGAGGCGCCCAATCAGGTCGGCGATCAGGCGCAGTTCTGCAAGCGCGTGAAGACCAGCGAGTATCGCGTGCAGGAACGCGGCGGCGTGGTGTGGGTGTGGCTCGGCAAGGGCGAAACCGCGCCGCGTTTTCCGGAGCTGCCGTTCATGGACCTGCCGCCCGAGCACCGTTCGGTGACCAGCGTCGAAGTGCCGACCAACTGGGTGCAGGCGGTCGAGGCGTCGATGGATTCGTCGCACGTCGGCGTGCTGCACGAGTCGACCACGCAGATCACCGCGGGCGGCGGCAACGAACGGATGCTGATGAGCAAGGCGCTCGCGCCGCGCTTCGAATTCGAGGACCGGCCGTACGGCTATCGCTATGCGGCGCTGCGCGATACGCCGGACGGCAAGGTCTACGCGCGCGTGAACAACTTCGTGATGCCGTGGTACGGGATCATCTGCCCGCCCGACGCGAAAGGTCCGACCACGGTGTTCCTGTCGACCCCGGTCGACGACGTCACGCACCGCGCGTGGTTCATCCAGTACAACCCGCACCGGCCGCTCGGCATGACGATCATGTCGGCCACGCCCGACGTATGGAATTTCCCGCCGCTGCCGCCCGGTCCACGCGAACAGAGCTTCGGCCAGAACCGCGATCTGATGAAGCGCGGTCACGCGACCGGCTTTTACCAGCACCTGGGCACCGAAGACTTCGCGATGTTCCTGGGCCAGGGGCCGATCTACGACCGCACCCAGGAGCAGTTGTGCTCGGCCGACGGCGCGGTGCTGCGGGTGCGCGCGCAGTTGCTGAAGGCGGCGCGCGAATTCCTCGCGGGCAAGACGCCGACGCTCGCCGACAGCCCCGAACTCGATTACACCCAGGCCGTGTCGGTCGGCGGCGTGGTGGATGCCGGCACCGACTGGCGCGTGCTGACGCGCACCGCCGGCTAAGTCTCACGGAACGACTCCGATGCTCGCTGCTACTCTCGAACTGCGCGTGGTTGCCGTCGATGCGCCGACCTCGCTGATCAAGTCCTTCACGCTCGAAGCCGCGGACGGCGCGCTGCTGCCCGGCTACGCGCCCGGCGCGCATCTGCAGGTCGAAATCCCCGGCGGCGACGGCGCCGCCCCGCAGTGGCGTTCGTACTCGTTGATCAACCTCGAACCGGGTCTCGATACGCGCGCCGGCGTGCGCGCGTATCGGCTCGGCGTACGGCGCGAGGACGACGGCCGCGGCGGTTCGCGGCACATGCATACGCTGCGGGCCGGCGACACGCTGACCGTGCGCGCGCCGCTCAATCACTTTCCGCTCGCCGCGCCGCCGGCGGTGCTGCTGATCGCCGGCGGAATCGGCATCACGCCGATGGCGGCGATGGCGGCCGAACTGCACGCGCAGCAGCGCGACTACACGCTGCACTTCAGCGGCCGCACGCGCGACGCGCTGCCGTTCGTCGACGAATTGCGCGCGTTCGCGGGCGAGCGGCTCGTGCTGCACGCGGACGACGATCCCGCAAGCCGGCTGTCGATCGACGCGCTGCTCGCCGGCTGCGAACTCAATCAACCTATTTACGTGTGCGGGCCGGCCGGCATGATCGACGCGGTACTGAGCGCGGCCCACGCGCGCGGCTGGCACGACTGCGATCTGCACTACGAACTCTTTACCGAAATCGCGCCGCTGGCAGGCGATCAGCCGTTCGAAGTCGAACTGAAAACGTCGGGCAAGGTGCTGACGGTCGCGGCCGACAAATCGCTGCTCGACACGCTGCTGGAACACGGCACCGACGTGATGTACGACTGCCGCGCCGGCTACTGCGGGCTGTGCTCGACCGCCGTCTGCGCGGGCGAGATCGACCATCGGGATACCTATCTTTCCGACGCGGACAAGGCGGCCGGCAAAACGATGCAGGTGTGCGTATCGCGCTGCCGCGGCGCACGGCTGGTGCTCGATCTATAGCTCCATCTATAAGCGCGGCCCCGCGCCGCTAAACACTCTCACAAGACCTGATTCCAACGGAGCGCCGTATGAGCGAAACACTGGTTACCTATGAACTCGACGGCGCGGTCGCGCTGATCGGGCTGAATCGTCCCGACAAGCGCAACGCGATCAACGAAGAGGTGATCGCGCAACTGCGCGACGCGGTCAATCGCGCCGGCGACGAAGCGATGTGCGCGGTGCTGTTCGGTCACGGCGGCAACTTCTCGGCCGGCCTCGATCTGCGCGAGGCACTGGCGCGCGCAAGCGGCCAGAGCGCGCCGCCGAAAAAACGCCGCCGCCACTCGTGGCACGAGGTGTTCGACATCATCGCGCGCGGGCCGATTCCGTTCGTCGCCGCGCTGCACGGCGCGGTAGTGGGCGGCGGTCTCGAACTGGCGACCGCCGCGCACGTGCGGGTCGGCGACCAGACCTGCTTCTTCGGCCTGCCCGAGGGACAGCGCGGGATTTTCGTCGGCGGCGGCGGCACCGTGCGCATCCAGCGCGTGGTCGGCTACACGATGATGGCCGACATGATGCTGACCGGCCGCCTGCTCACCGCCGAGGAAGGCCAGCGCGAACACATCATCACGTACCTGACCGAGCCGGGCGGCGCGCTCGCGAAAGCGCGCGAACTCGCCGCGAAGATCGCGCAGAACGTGCCCGACACCAACTGGCGCATCACCAACCTGCTGCCGCGCGTGAACGATCTGTCGCACGAGGACGGTCTGTTCCTCGAGTACATGAGCTCGAACATGATGCGCTCTCCCGAAACCTCCGCGCGTCTGCAACATTTCGTGGACGGCAACGCCAGGCTCGTCAAGCCGGAGTAATCAACGCATGAACGCCCCCGCAGAACTGAACCCGCAGGAAGCCGCCGCGCTCGCGCACGTGAAGGCCGCCGAACGGGCCGCCGCCAACATCCCGGTGGCGCCCGGCGTGCAGCCGCGCAGCATTGAACGGGCCGCCGTGATCGGCGCCGGCACGATGGGCGGCGGCATCGCGATGGCGCTCGCCGCCGCCGGCATCCCGGTCACATTGATCGACGCCGACGACGCCGGCCTGCAACGCGGCCTCGCGCGCATCCGTGACAACTACGAGCAGAGCATCAAACGCGGCAAGCTCGATCCGGCCACGCGCGACCAGCGGCTCGCGCTGATCGTCGGCTCGACCGCGCTCGCCGATGTCGCGAGAGCCGATATCGTGATTGAAGCGGTATTCGAGGATCTCGGCCTCAAACAGCGGATTTTCGACGAGCTGGACCAGTACGCGAAAGCCGGCGCGATTCTCGCGACCAACACGTCGGGCCTCGACATCAACGAGATCGCCGCGGTCACGCAGCGCCCGCAGGACGTGGTCGGCGCCCACTTCTTCAGCCCCGCGCACGTGATGCGTCTGCTCGAAGTCGTGCGCGCCGACCTCACTTCGGACGACGCGGTGATCACGCTGATGGAACTGGGCCGGCGCATGGGCAAGGTGTCGGTCTATTCGCTCGTGTATCCGGGCTTTATCGGCAACGCGCTGTTTCGCAATTACAACCGTGAAGCGCATTTCCTCGTCGAGGACGGCGCGCTGCCGCATGAGGTGGATGCCGCGTTGAAGGACTTCGGCTACGCGATGGGGATTTTCGCGGTGCACGATATGGCCGGCAACGACGTCGGCTATCAGACTCGCAAGGCGCAGATGGCGACGCGGCCGACCGACCGGCGCTGGAACGATCTGATCATGAAGCTGGTGGAGATGGGCCGGCTCGGCCAGAAAAGCGGCAAAGGCTGGTATCGCTACGAAGCCGGCGACCGCAGCCCGCACCGCGACCCCGAAGTCGAGCAGTACATCGTCGACGAGTCGGCGCGCATGGGCATTACGCGCCGCGCGATCTCACGCGAGGAGATCATCAAACGCTGCGTGTACGGGATGATCAACGAAGGTGCGAAGCTGCTCGAACAACGCATCGCATTGCGCGCGAGCGATATCGACGTCGTCTACGTGACCGGCTACGGCTTTCCGGCCAAACGCGGCGGCCCGATGTACTACGCCGATCAGATCGGGCTCGATAACGTGTATCGGGATATCTCGCGCTTTTATGCGCAGGACGGCTACTGGTGGAAGCCGGCGCCGCTGCTCGAACGGCTCGCGCGCGAAGGCAAGAAGTTCGCCGATCTGCCAACGCTTGCTTGAGGTGAAGGCGTGGAAGCGGGCTCCCAGCGCTTCCGTTGGCCGGCGCGGCTTGATGGCCGCGCCGGTTTTTTTGCGCTTACTTGTCCGTGATTTTTTCCCACTCGCCCGAGCGGCCCGAGCGGAACACCGCGTCGATCACCCGCATATTCGCGCGCGCGTCCTCGAGCGAATTAGCCTGCGGCGTACCGCTGAGGATCGCGTCGGCGAACGTCGCGGCCGCCACCCCGTACTGATCGCAGGCAGGAATTTCCAGCCAGCGTTCGGTCACGACACCGTCGTCGCCACGCTCGCTCAGCAACAAACGAGTCGGCCGATCGTTCGGCGCATTGAACGGAATTTCGACTTCGATCCGTCCTTTGTCGCCGTGGAACTGCATCCGCTGGTATGGCTGCGTCTGCGTCGAATAAAAGAAACTCGCCTGCACGCCGTCGAAATCCATCAGCACCGAACCGAGCCGGTCCACCTTGAATACCGGATCTTCATCGATCAGCGCGACCACTCGCGCGGGCTCGCGGCGCAGCGCGAAACGCGACGTCGTAATCGGATAACAGCCGATGTCGAGCAGACCGCCGCCGCCGAATTCCGGGCGGTTGCGGATGTTGTCCGCGTTCGTGTTGTGATAGGTGAACGCACCGGTCACGGCCCGCAACTGGCCGATCGCACCGTCGTCGATCAGGCTGCGCACCTGCAGCCATTGCGGGTGCGTGCGGACCATGAACGCTTCCTGAATGTAGCGGCCGGTACGGTCGCGCGCGGCGATCAGTTGCTCGATCTCGTCAGCGTTCAGACCGAGCGGCTTTTCACACAGTACGTGCTTGCCGGCCTCGACGGCGCGGATCGTCCATTCGACGTGGACGTGATTGGGCAGCGGAATATAGACCGCGTCGATTTCCGGGTCCGCCAGCAGTGCTTCGTAACTGTCGTACGCAACCGCCAGACCGTATTTCGCCGCGGCTTCGCGCGCCTTGTCGGCGGAGCGCGAAGCAATGCCTTTTACCCGGCATTTGGGCGCGTGGTGCATCGGCACGACAACTTTGTCGTTGATCTTTGCGGCGCCCAGGATACCCCAGACGATTTCGTTCTTTGCCATGCGATTCCTTTTCGATCGAGTATCCCAGCGGTCGAACGGCCTGAGCATTCGCGAGAACCGGCTAATCGGCGAATAAGGCAAATCGGCGAGTCCGCGCATTTGGGAAAGGCGCTCAGTTTACACTCGGCCGCCGCGCTTCACGCGGGTAATCCGCATCGTGCGGCGGGTCAATCCGCTATGTCGTAAGCGTCCCCTAAAGTTTCCGAAAGCTAAACCGTTAAAAAGAGGATCGCTGCCAGGGCAACCGCCGGATTTCTCACCGCACCCTCTCCATGAAGCTTCTCCATTCCCGCTTTCCAGATCTGCATTCGTTACACCTGAAGACGTTGGCTCTGGTTGGCCGCATGTTTCATATCAGGCGCCACGCTGCCGCGCCAGCTCGCATCGCCGATGCCGGCGACTTCGAGTACCTCGACCGGCAGGCCGACAAATGGGGGCGACGATACCGGGGCGCGGGCATCCTGATCGGCTATCTCGGCATCGCGGTGATCTTCTGCGCGATCGCGCCGGTCGCGTTGCAGATCGAGGACGCCCATACGCTGCAAACGATGGGCGCGCTGAAGGTCGCGATGATGATCGCGACGCTGGTGCTGATCCTGCGCGTGAGCGGGCCCAATGGCGCGAAACAGCGCTGGATCGCTGCCCGGCGCGCGGCCGAGGCGCTTCGCTATCGGCCTTTACAGCGTCTGCTGCTCGAATTCGAAGCCACGTTGAAACACGGCGCTGTCGACGGTGCCGCCGTCAGACAGCAGCTTCACGAGCGCATCCGGATCGATCTCGAGCAACAGGTGGCTTACAACCGCAAAAAGCACCACGATTGCGAACTCATCGAACAAGGTGCGAAACGTCTGAGCTGGCTGGTGTTTTTCGTCGCATTGGGTTGCGCGATCGGGCTCTTGCTGTCGGAGCTGGAGCTGATCGGTCACCATCCGTGGCTGATTCTCGGGACCGCCTTCCTGCCCGCACTGCTGGGCGGTATTCACGGCATCAATGCATTCCTCGATATCAGCGGTCTGGCCGAACAACACGAGCGGATGGCCGGCACGCTCGACACTATTCTGAAGCGGGTTTCGTCGGCAACGCTAACCGATGCGCAATTGATCGCGGAAGCGCGCAGCGCGTGGCTGATGCTCAGCGAGCGCGACAGCGAATGGGCCGACAAGTCCAGCGCCAGCGAATTGATCCCGGGCTAACGATCGGTCCACCGGCTCGTTAGGCCTCGTCGGTTCTGCTTCTATCATCCGCAAGCACGAAATACGAAATGTCTGCTACCCAGTCGTCGGCGCGTGAAATCCGCGTGTTTCTCTCCAGTACTTTCAACGATATGGAGAGCGAACGCACCTATCTCGCGAAGTACGTGTTTCCCAAAGTTCGGGCGGCCTGTCTCGCTCGCAATGTCGGCTTTACCGAGATCGATCTGCGCTGGGGTATCACCGAAGAGGACGCGAAAAATGGCGCGACAGTCGAAATCTGCCTCGCTGAAATCGACCGGTGCCGCGACTTTCCGCCGTTCTTTATCGGTTTTCTGGGCGAGCGCTACGGCTGGATTCCGACCCGTCAGGAACTGGCTTCGTACTGGGAAACCCGCGCCGACTCTCCGTATGCGCAGCCCATTCGAGCGGCGATCGAGCAGAACATCAGCATCACCGAACTCGAAATGGAACTCGCGGTGCTGGGTGCGGACGCCGAAGCGAAACTGCAAGGGCATGCGCTATTTCTGTTGCGCGACCCCGCGCTTACCGAACGGCTCTGCGGGAAGGAAACGGGTTCGCGCGCCGCTCTCGCCAATCCGCGCTTTTACGACAACGCCAATGGCAAACTCGCCGCGCTGAAAACGCGAATTCGCCAAAGCGGCTATTTCACCGGCACCGACTACGCGGAAATCGAGCAGTTCGGACAATGCGTCGAAGATTATCTGCTCGCGCAACTCGACGCCGCGTTCCCGCAGGATGCCACCCCGACGTCGCTGCAGCAAAGCGAGCAAGCGCACGCGAGCTTCCGGCAGCAGCGTCTGCAGAATTTCATTGCGCGTCCCGAGGTCACCGACGCGTTACTGCGCGCGATGTATCAGCGTGTGGAAAAACCGGCTCGCGGCGCAATCCTTTTGAGCGCGCCATCGGGATTCGGCAAAAGCTCGATCATCGCGGACCTCGCGCAGCAACTCGAAACGCAGTCGCATAGCCTCCAGTGGCATGTTTTCGATCACTATTTCGGCGCCGACAAGATCAATACGCTCAACGGTTGGTTACAGCGCCTTTACGAGACACTGCACCCGCAGATCGCGGATCTGACTGGCCCGATTCCGACCAGTCCCGCGCAGCAATGGCAACAGCTATCAACCTGGCTCTCTCATGCCGCTCGCCGCCTCGAACAGAAGGCAGGCGCGGATAGACCGGTCCGATTTGCACTACTGCTGGATGGCCTCGATCAACTGGTGGACGGTGGGCGCAATCTGTCGCCGTTCACCGCGGCCCTTTCAGCGGATGCCGTGCTCGTTGTCAGTGCCGCCGAAAACACCCCGGCTCACGACGCGGCCAGAAAATTCACCGGCATCGCGGTCCCAGCTCTGGATGACGCAAGCAAAGCCACGCTGGTCCGGCAAACATTGCGGCGTTATTCGAAAGCTCTCCCCGAGGCCGGTATTCGCAAGTTGAGCGACGCCGCGCAAACCGGCAACCCGCTGTACCTTACCCTGGCGCTGGAAAAACTCCGCCTCGATGCCAGACACGCGAGTCTCGACACACTGCTCGATAGCGTGCTGGCTTCGCCCGATGCATCGCACCTGTTCCTGCATCAGTTCCTGCTCGATCCGGCCTACAACCGCCCGGAGCAGCCGACCCTGGCCGCCGATTTCATGGCGCTGCTCGGCGCCGCGCGCAACGGACTCGGCGAAAGCGAAATCGCCGGGCTTCTGGCTTTGCCGGCGGACCCGGTCGACGCGAGTACCGGCAAGCCGCGCTTGCCGCAAATTTATCTGTCACGGCTGATCAACACGTTCCAGGCCGTTTTGCTCAGCAAACAGGGCAATCGTGCGTCGATGCACCGGATGCTCGACGCCGCCGTGCTCGCCCACGCCGGCGAAGCGGCGATCCGGCGGCGTCTCTACGCGTATTTCAGTCCTGCTTACGACACAGCGATGCGGGACGCGCAACTGCGCGCGGCCAACGAGGCGTTGACGCAAATAAGCTGGCTCGCGCGGATTCCCGGCGCGGATCAGGCGGCCGCTCGCGAGCGGTTGCGGCAAGACCTCGGGTTCCTGCCGTTGCCGCTCGGGTTGTATCAGGAAGAATGGGCGACCCTGCGCGCCGCCATCGATACGCTCGGCGACGAAATAAACGCCGTACTGGAGTGCTGGCAAAACACCATCGACGCTTTTTCGACCGAAGAACTGCTGGCAAAGAAAACGTCCATTAGCGGATTGGCAAGTCTGCTCGGCGTGTTTGCCGTCGATCACCATCGCCCGGCGCGCGCGCTGCTGGAGTCGCTGCTGAAGCGACTGGAAGCGGCCGCCGATGCCGCCGCTGACGCAGCAGATACAGGGGCGGCTCTCGAGCGCGAACGCGTGGACGCACTCGACCAGTTGGGCATGGTCTGCCACCGGCAGCAGGATTTCGCGGGCGAACGCCGCTACCTCGAGCGAGCCTTTGCGATCAGCGAAGGCATTGCGGAACTCGAAAGCGATGTCGCTCACCGCTACAACAATCTGGCCGAGTGCCTGATTGCATCGAACGATCCGGATGACTTTATTGCAGCCCGGGCTCTCTACGAGAAAGCGCTCAGCGCGATCGAAGCCACGCATGGCCCGCACGACAAAGCGGTTGGCGACGTCTGCTGCAATGTCGGTAAATATCTGCGCGAAACCGATAAGCCGGCGGATCGCACGAGGGCACGTGAACTTCTGCTCCGCGCCCATCGGATTCACACAAATGCGACCGAGCCCGATTGGCTCAGCATAGCGAGCGCCAATATCAATCTGGCGCTGTGTTTAGAGGACTCGGGCAACATTGAAGAATTCGGCCTCTGCCGCGGTCTATTCGAGCAATCGCTGCGGATTCGCGAGACGATCTTCGGACCATGGCATCCCGATGTCGCCGACAGTTGCAACTATCTCGCGACGTACCTGAAGAAAACCCAGCGGCGTGCCGATTTTGTGCAGGCTCGCGCGTTGTTCGAAAGGGTGCTGGAAATTCGCGAGGCCGCTCTTCCCGAGCAGCATATGGATACTGGCGAAGCGTGCTATCAATTGGCGCAATATCTGCATGCGTCCGCGAACCCATTCGAGCGAGGCAACGCGAACCGGCTGTTCGAACGCGCGCTCGCCATTTTTATCGCCAATGGCGAGACCGGCGCGCGCCGGGCGCATGAAATGCGGCAGTTGATTACGCTCAATAGAATGAAGCCGCGCACGAGCCCGAGAAAAGGACGCCGCAAATGAACAGAGTGAGCATCGCCGCCAGAGCCGGCGCGTTCCGCACATGCAAGCGCCCGCTGCGGGTGCAGGTGTCGTTTGCCGGCGCTGCCGGCCAGCTCGAAACGCTCGAAGGCACCGTGCAATACGCGCGCGGCGATGCGTTGCTGACCGGCGTCGAGGGCGAGCTCTGGCCGGTGCCAAGAGAGCGGTTCTTCGCGACCTATGCGCCGCTTGCGCCGACCCGTCACGGTGAAAACGGCAGCTATGTGAAGGTGAGCGAGCAGGTATGGGCGTGGCGCGCGGACGCGCCGACCGACCTGGCGCTTGCGGGTGCGCGCGGGACTTTGCATGTCGCCAGCGGGGACTTCATCGTCGAAAGCGACAGCGGCGAAGTATGGGTCGTGGCCGCGTCGATATTTGCCAAAACCTACGAGGCCGAAGCTTAGCGTCGTCTCATCGCTTCTTCCGCCGCACAATCCGCCGCATACTCCGCCGCCTTTTATCAAATTCGCACTTATGTCCAGTACATGGGAACTGCCCCACGAAGCGTCGCTTGCCGTCTGCGCCAATTTCCACGTCGGCCCTGAAACCCTGCTCGATGAATTGAAGAAGCTGGCGAGACTTCACCTAGCAGGCCTGCCCGATGCGGTCGCGTTCTATGCCGGCCGTATCGTCGAGGGACTCGCGAGCGCGGCGCTGCAGATTCATCATCTATACGCGGGCTCAACGGTGATAGAGAGCCTGGATACGCTCGCTCTATCCGGCAAGGTCAGCGACGGTGCGCTGTTGTGCGGGCATGCGATCCGCAGACTGGCGAACGAGGCACGCCACCTCGAACGTTCGGTTCTCGTCGATGAGGAAGCGACCATCGTCGCGTTACTGCAATTGTGGGTGGAATGGTTCGTGTCCGCCTGCGGCGCGAGCACTGCATCGCAGTCATTTTCATGGAACGACTGGTCGTCCCGCACCCCGATGCTGCGCACGCTGGCGGCAGGCAGTCAGCCCGAAATGGTCGCGCTGTCCACGCACGAAGATCAGCTTCAGCCGTTGCTGGCCGATTCGGCCACTGCCGCATTCGTCGCGGAACGCCTGGTCGACTGCAACGCCGCAACGGCGGATCGCTTTACCCGCGCAGCAAAAGACAGGTTTCCTCACAATCGCCGGATCACTCAGATTCGGGCGCTGCATTTCAGCCGCGCACAAAATCCCGAACAGGCAATACGTCTGTTGCTGCCGCTGCGCAACGGCAATCCGCGGCGGCTCGATATCGAAACCATCGGCATCCTCGGCGGCGCTTATAAAACGCGCTGGCTACAGTCGCGGATCAGCGCTCATCTAAAGTGCGCGTACGACACCTACACGCTGCCGGTTGCCGATGCGCCCAGAAGCCATTATCTGCAGATCAATATCGCGGCGACGGCTCTCTGGATGGACAAAGCCGCGCTCGCGCGCTCGCATGCGCAAGCCGCCATCGATCTGCTGGCGGAGCAAAAGATCACCAGCGACGAGGCTCTGGAAGGCACGGTGAATTACTGGATGGTCGCGACGCTGGCGGAGGCTCAACTACTGGTCGGCAACGATTGGCTGGCTTCGGTTCTCTACGCGAAAGCCAGCGCGACCGACAACCCGACAGGACCATGGGCGCGCACCGCCGCGCAATTGCGGGTGCATCTGGAGTTCCTGCCGAAAACCCGCTATTGGGAAACGATGCACGCGCTCGTTTCGCGCTGACGCAGAACTAGCGAGGCGCAGCGGATGCCCGCGCGAACCAGACGCGTCGGGCGATCGGCGACCGCCCCGCCCTCACTGCTAGCCCGCGTTATCCTGCGGCGTCAGCGCCCCGCTATTGCCCGCGCCGGAAAAGTCCGCCGCCACCGGCGCCGCGGTACTGAAGTACTCGGGCGGCAACGTCGCCAGAAACTCGGAGAAGCCCGCCGCACCGACCGGCGCGTGTTCCATCATCAGCGTTTGCGCGGCTGCCTCGTCGCCCGACAGCAGCGCGTCGCCGAGCTTGCGATGCTCTTCGAGCGCCTTTGCGCGACGCACCGGCGTCAAAAAGAGCTTCGGCCGGTAGCGACCGATCAGCCGGCGAATCGAACGGATCTGACCGGCCAGATATTCGTTGTGGCAAGCCGCGTAAATGACGTCGTGAAACGCCTCGTTGGCCTTGGCGAAGCCCCGGCCGTCGCCCGCTTCGAGTGCTTCGACGCCCGCGTTGATCGCGCGCGTCAGCGCATCGCGTTGCGTGTCGCTCATCCGCCGCGCCGCGAGCTTCGCGGACACCGCTTCCATTTCGCCGAGCAACTCCAGCATCTCGCGCAGTTGCGGCACGGTCATCTTGGCGACGAACACGCCCTGGCGCGGCACGATCTGCACGAGGCTCTGCGCGGCCAGTTGCTGTAGCGCCTCGCGCACGGGAGTACGGGAAACGCCGAAACGCGCGGCAAGCGCACGCTCGTCCATCGATGCACCCGGTGGCAACTCGCCCTGTTCTATTTCTGTTTCGAGAATCGATTTGATCTCGGTCGAGCGGCTCGGTCTCGGAACCTGATTCATCGTTAGTCCTGCCTGGGGTAGTGATATTGAATTTGTCGTCGAATGCGCGCGGCGGGCCGAACCTCGCGGGCTGCGTCGAAATCCCCGCGCAGCCCGCAAAACGCGGACCCAGCACACCGGAAGCATTCTAGCCAACACCAATCATACCTTGTTGGCATATTCAATCGACAGCCGCCGCATACGTCTCCGAGCCGGGAGATGCACGCGGCGCAGGGGCCGGAACAGGCCCGGGTGTTGGGTCCAGTACTTCGCGCAACACCCGGCTCCGGCACTTAGAACAGGTGACGAATCCCGAGCTGCACCGCGGCCTGATTGCTGTTCGACGAATAGCCGACCGTCGTCGCCGGGGTCACGACGAGGAAGTTGCCGGCCTTGCCCGCGCCAGCGAACGCGTGCTGGTAGGTGCCGAACAGATACACGTCGGTGCGTTTCGACAGCCGGTAATCGACGCCCGCGCTGCCGATGTGGAACTTGCCGTTGCGCTGGTCGACGTACGCATAGCCGATGCCGGTATTCAGGAATGGCGAGAACTGGTAGGTCAAGCCGCCTTCGAACACGTGCGTGAGCAGCGCGCCGCCGCCGAGCGTCGGCGTCGCATTGGTGTACGTGTACACCGCGTTGACCGCGGCGCCGCCGAACTGCACGCGGCCGGCGAGCGCCGCGGTCTCGATCGACTTCGCGTTCAGCGCGATCTGCGCGAGCGTGCCGTTGGCGCCGTCGGTCTTCGTGTACGCGGCCGCCAGCGAGAACGGCAGCGTCGGATTGCCGGTCGGCGCATAGCTGATCCCCGCGCTATAGACGCGCGGATTGCCCGGCGCGCCGGCAAACGCGCCCGCGACGTTGCTGAAGCCGTACATCGCGCCGATTGTGAAGCCGCCGAGCGTCGGCGATTTGTACTTGATCGCGTTGTTGACCGGCTCGCCGGCCAGCCGGTCGATGTCGTACGCGAGGTGGAACGAGTACGACGGCGCGAACTGCGCGACGTTGGTGTACATCGTCACGAAGTCATAGATGAAGTCGTAGTCGTGACCGGCCGTCAACGTGCCGAAGCGGTCGCTGGACAGACCTACATAGGCGCGCCGGCCGAACAGCGCGCCGCCGTTGGTGAGCTTGCCGCTACTCAGGTCGAAACCGTTTTCGAGCGTAAACACCGCGCGCAGACCGCCGCCGAGGTCTTCCACGCCGCGCAGACCGAAGCGGCTCGCCTGGTTGATCCCGCTATCGAGCTTCACGTTGCTGGAGCCACCCTGATTGCTGATGTAGGTGATCCCCGTGCTGATGATGCCGTACAGCGTGACGCTGCTCTGCGCGTGTGCGGCCCCGGTCATGGCCAGCGTCATTGCCCCAACTGCGGTCAGTCTCTTCACGTCTATCTCCTTATGAATACCACACTACTTTTAATAAATACCACGTTGTTATTTGCAGATACTAGTTGCGCTTTTTGGCATTTATAATTCGGGTTTACGCGTTCCACAAAGGCTAAAGAGCAGGTGGCCGCTCGGCCCCGGTTTTGGGCCTAACAAGCGCCGCAGCGGCCATGGGCGGCGGACGAACGCCGGCCACGGGCCGCCCGCGCCGGCGTTACCACGCGCAAAGGCGGACCATGGGCGAGCCTATGGAGAGAACCTCGAAACAGGGAGCTGAATCAGGCCGCGCGGCGGACGCCGGGGCCGGTACTGGAAGATGCCGCGAGCGCTAGCCAAAGCGCCCGCCGCGAGCGAAGTCGCTGCGCGAGCGGCCGGCACCGGCCGCTGCGCGCGGCTTTATGCGGCTTCGCGCCGGCGCATATGGCGCGACGCGAGGAAGTAATGCAGTGCGGCCCATGCGAGCACCACGGTCAAGGTGAGCATCGCGTAGCGCACGCCGACTGCCGACGCGTCCCGGCATGCCAGCGCGATCGGATCGGTCACCGCGGTGAGTGCGCCGTGCGCCGCGTGTGCGCCGCCGCCCTGGCCGCTGCACATCAGCCGATAGTCGCCGCCTGAGAATGCCCGCGCCGCGAAGCGGTCGCTCAGCAAGCCGATAGTCGCCGGCCCGAAGCCCTGGCCGATCAGGTTCATCACCAGGAACACGATAGCCGCCGCGGTGGCGCGCATGCGCGGCTCGACCAGACCGTGCACGATCGCGAAAGTCGGCCCGTTCCACACGTTCAGCAGCAGCGTCGCGACGAACAGCAAACCGACGCCGAGCGGCCAGTCGTGCTGCAGAAATGCGAGCACCAGCAGCGGAAAGCCGGCGAACGTGCCGAGCGCCGGCACCCACGCATACCAGCGGCGGTCGCGGGCGCTGGCCCAGTCCGCCGAATAGCCGCCGAGCGTATTGCCCACAATCCCGCCGATCCCGACCACAAGGCCGAAAATCAGCCCGGCCTGCGCGAAACTCATCCCGTACACGCGCACCAGATACACCGGGATGAACATGTTGATCCCGTACTGCGCGAACGCGCCGACCACCGTACCGAGCAGCATCTGCACGAACACCTTGCTCGACATCAGCAGCGCCAGCACTTTTTTCAGCGGCGGCACTTCCTGCGAGACCAGCTTCAGGTCGGGATCGGCGCCGCCGCGCTTCGGTTCGCGCAGCGTCAGCCAGGTCAGCAGCCCGAAGATCAGGCCCGGCAGACCGACCACGAAAAACACCGGCCGCCAACCCAGATGCTGGACCACCCAGCCGCCGCCCAGCGCGCCGGCAATCACGCCGATCGGCGGGCCGAGCGCGTAGATCGCGAGCGCGCTCGCGCGCCGCGCCGGCGGAAACTGATCGGCGATCAGCGAATGTGCGGTCGGCGTGCTGCCCGCCTCGCCGATGCCGACACCGAGCCGATACAGCAGCAACTGCCAGTAGGTCCCGGCGGTGCCGCACAGCGCGGTCATCGCGGACCACGCGATGATCGAAATGGAGATCAACATCACCCGGTTGAAGCGCTCGGCGAGCCGCGCGATCGGGATGCCCAGCGTGGTGTAGAAGATCGAAAACGCGAGCCCCCCGAGCAGACCCAATTGGAAATCGCTCAGGTTCATTTCGACCTTGATCGCCTGGCCCACGACCGCGATGATGATCCGGTCGACGAAGCTCGACGCGTATACCAGGATCAGCAAAAGCAGGAACCATCGTCGATACCAACTGCCGCGGGCCGTCCCCGCCCGCACATTGAGGCTGGTGAGCTCTTCCATTTGATTGTCTCCTGTATTTCCGCCGCGAGCAGCGGGCGGACGCCCGTGCGAGCCGAGCGCGCGGCTGATTGATTGGACCAAAAGCCGCCTTAAATATGCCACAAGCGTCCCGTGGAATTTTTTCTGATTCTGGGCCATAAACTTATGACGCGCAAGGAAATCGGCCGCCGCGCTCATCATCGTTTTCACCTAGCGGGGGAAAGGGTTCGGCATGACTGCCGGCGAGCGTGACGAGTTGGCAATTGGTATACGCATGGGCGTCGCAAGACTCGTTCACGGTCACCGGAAACGACCGCTCGCCGGTTTGCGGCGCAGGCAAAAATACCAGCGACGCCAGCCATTGCGCCGGCTAAAAAGCCCTGTCTCAGCGAAGAAACCGCGCTCCTATACTCGTTCGTGTACGGCCTCGTGATGCTCCGTACTGCCACGTAAAGTCACGCCGCAATGTCATGAACAGGGCGTCGCCCGACGCCGCAAGGAGTGCCCAACATGAAGACGACTTTGAAGATCTGCGCGGTCGCGGTCGCGCTCGCGCCGGTGGCGATGCCGTCGGTCGCGCAAACCAGCCGTCAGGACGCGGCGACGCGTCAGCAGGTGCGGCAAGAGGTGGTCGATCTGGCCGCCGTCGGCTATTACCCGATCGATTGGGTGCATTACCCGGAAAGCGTGCTCGCCGCGAAGCAGCGGCTCGACGCGCAACGCGCCGCGCAGGGTCAGCAGGCGCAGCCGCGTAACCCGTAGCCGGAATTGCGTTGAACTGGGGCCGCCGCCGCGCCCGCGGCCCTGCTTCAAAAAAATGCCGCGACGGGCGGCATTTGTCTTATCTGGCGTCGTTATAGACCGTCGCGCGCGAGACGCCCAGATGCTGGGCGACCGTCTCCATCGAGCGCCGCAGATCGAGATAGCCCTCTTCTCTTAGCGCCTGCATCAACGCCCGGCGCTGGTCGGTGCGCAGCGCTTGCGGTGTCGTCGCAAGGGCGACCGCGAACCGATCGATCCGCTCGCGCAGCGACTGCGCGCCAGAGTGCTCCAGCGATTCGTCGACACCGTCTGTTTTAGGGGCGGAAAACTGTTCGAGCATGTTGGCCATGCCGCGAAACAGCGTCACGTCGACATTCAGGCACAGCGCGGCGATGTAGTGCCCGTCCGAGTCCTTGATGCCGATCGAGGTGCTTTTCGCTTGCCGGCCATCCGCGAAACGATTGGCGTAGTTCGCCAGCACTTGCGGGTATTGGGCATCGGCAATGCGCGCGAGGCCGAGTTCGGTCGCGGGGTCGCCGATCTGCCGCCCGGACAGGTTGTTGTGGATCGCCAGAATCGCGTTCTTCGGATGCCGCAGATCGTGGACCACGACCTCGGTAAAAGGCGCGAGCGTTTCGCCCAGGCCGGCGGCAATGTGCTTGACCTGATCGAGGATTGTCTGCTGCTCGCGAGTGAGTTTGCGCCTGGTCATTGGACGATTCATCCAGAATTTTTCGCATTGTATAGGCTCTTTGCCGTTCGCGCGCGCGAGATGTTGCTCGTGTCGTTGCCGATTGCCGGCGCTGAAATCAGCAGCGATTATGCGAATATTCGTTCGTCGCGGCCCGGATTGGCGCCGCTGCCACCCGGTACAACCATCTTGATACTTTGTCCATATTTGGACATAATGTATAGATCGCCGAATCGTCCAATTGGGAAACCGTCACCATGCCGACCGATGCAAAGCTGCTCCTTCTCGACCGCGATGTGGTTGAACCTGCTCTGCAAGCCGAGCAGGTCATGGCCGCGGTTCGCGAAGCATTCATCCTGCACAGCCGGCGAGCCGGACGGATTTTCCCTGTCGTGCGCGAGAAGTTGCATACGGGGGGTGTGTTCGGCATCAAGTCCGGCGACATCGCAAGCCGCAATCTTCTCGGTTTCAAGGCGGCCGGATTCTGGCCGGCCAACCGGGGCGCCGGCGGCGAACCGCATCAGGCGACCATTGCTCTGTTCGATCCTTCGACTGGCCGCCCGCTGTGCATCATGGACGGCAACGCGATTACCACCGCGCGCACCGGCGCCGCCGGCGGTTTGGGACTACAGCAACTCGCACGGCAGGACAGCACGCGGATCTGCGTGTTCGGTACCGGAGTTCAGGCGAGGGTTCAGCTTCAATATGCACTGAAACTGCTCCCGCAGCGTTGCACGGTTCAATACGTGAATGTCAGCGGTGCGACCGACCCGGCGTTCGAGGCCGCTTTTCACGACCGGTGCGCAATTGGCGTTGCGAAAGACCGCAACGATGCGGTTGCTGACAGCGATATCGTCATTACCGCGACGCCGGGCGGCGGTGCGTTGTTCGAGGCCGCCGCGGTGCAGCCCGGCACGCACCTGACCTGCGTCGGCGCCGACACCGACGGCAAGCGCGAACTGCCTGACGCAGTGCTGCAACGCGCGCGCATTTTCGTCGACGACGAGGTTCAGGCGCGCAGCATCGGCGAATGCCAGTGGGCGCCGTCGTTGCCGTGCACGGAAATCGGCGACCTGCTGGCCGGCACGGTCTCTTTCGAGCGCGCCGCGACCGACATCACCGTGTTCGATATGACCGGCCTTGCATTACAGGACCTGACGGTTGCAGAGTTTCTCTATCGGCATGCGCAGACAGAGCATCTCGGCACGTCCGTCGCATGGCCCTGGTAAATCAAATCCACTTTCGAGTCCGACATGACTACCTTCGAGCTTCCCACCTATGCCGACGTCGAGGCCGCTGCCGCCCGGATCGCCGGCGTCGCGCATCGCACGCCGGTGCAAACCTCGCGCACGCTCAATGAAATCACCGGTGCGCAAGTGTTCTTCAAGTGCGAGAACCTTCAGCGGATGGGTGCGTTCAAGTTCCGCGGCGCCTTCAACGCGCTTGCGAAGTTCTCGCCCGAGCAGCGTAAAGCCGGCGTGGTCGCGTTCTCGTCGGGCAACCATGCGCAGGGAATTGCGCTGTCCGCGAAGCTGCTCGACATTCCGGCAACCATTGTGATGCCGCACGACGCCCCCGCAGCGAAGGTTGCCGCGACGAAAGGATACGGGGCGAACGTGGTCGTCTATGACCGCTATACCGAGGATCGCGAAGCCATCGGTCGGCGTCTTGCTGAAGAGAACGGCCTCACGCTGATTCCGCCGTACGACCATCCGGACATTCTGGCGGGCCAGGGAACTGCCGCGAAGGAGCTATTCGAGGAGGTCGGCGCACTCGACTATCTGTTCGTGCCGTTGGGCGGCGGCGGTCTGCTGTCGGGTAGCGCGCTGGCGACTCGCGCATTGGCGCCACAATGCGCGTTGTACGGCGTCGAGCCGGAAGCGGGCAACGACGGTCAACGGTCGTTCCGAAGCGGCGAAATCGTTCATATCGACACGCCGAAGACCATCGCCGATGGCGCGCAGACCCAGCATCTGGGCAACTACACGTTCTCCATCATCAAACGCGATGTGAACGACATCCTGACGGCATCGGACGCGGAACTGGTGGACGCGATGAAATTCTTCGCGGTGCGGATGAAAATGATCGTGGAACCGACCGGGTGCCTTTCGCTGGCGGGTGCACTGAATATGAAGGATTCGTTGAAAGCCAAACGCGTCGGGGTTCTGATCAGCGGTGGGAATATCGACCTCGAGCGGTTCTGTGCGCTTGCGGCGGCGGCTGTTTGATGAATGCCGCGGAGCGGGTTGGCAACATTGAGGCCAGCGCCGGGCGGCTCGACTGCTCGATATCTCCGGCTTCCGTCCCCGGTCAGATACGGATCGCCACAACACTTCTGCAATCGCTATGCGCCTGAATAAAGTATCGGCCATCTCGTTCGATCTGGATGACACGCTTTGGCCATTCGGACCGGCGGTCGCGCGGGCTGAAGCCGCTCTTCACGCGTGGCTGCTAGAGCAGGCGCCGGGAACTGCTCTAGCACTGCCCACCGCGCAGGCGCTCCGCACGCTGCGCGACGAACACGAACTCTCGCGTCCGGATCTGGCGGGCAACTTCCGCGCGTTGCGACTGGGCTCGATCCGGCTCGCGCTGGAGTTGGCAAACGAGGATGTCGCTCTCGCGGAAGCTGCTTACGAGGTTTTCTATCTGGCGCGGCAGAAAGTCGAGTTTTATGAAGATGTTTTGCCGGCATTGAGCTGGCTCAGTGCCCGGTTTCCGCTCGTCGCGGTCACCAATGGCAATGCCGATCTGAAGCTCGTTGGATGCGGGGAGTTCTTTCGCGCGCATCTGAGCGCCGAGGGGTTCGGTTGTGGAAAGCCCGATGCGGGGATTTTTCTGGAGGCGGCCATGTCGGTTGGTGTGCCGCCTGAGGAGTTGCTGCATGTTGGCGATGATTTCAATCTCGATGTTGTCGGCGCGCTGAATGCTGGTTTGCAGGCTGCGTGGCTGGTTCGGGATGGTTTCACCGAGGCGGAAGGCGGTGGCTTCAACGCTTCACGTCCGCATCTGAAGATTCGCGATCTGGCGATGCTGTGTCAGGCGGTGGGTGGGCCCGGTTCACTAATATCGGCGCCGCGGAGCACTGCCTGTTAAAAGATCTGCCTGAGCGCTTCACCTGGGTTCTCTGCGCGAATCAGCGCTTCGCCGACGAGAAAATGATCTACGCCCACTGAACGGAGCCTTTTCACATCGTCCGCGGTCCGAATGCCCGACTCCGAAATGACGATCCTGTCGTCGGGGATGAGACGGCGCATCGCAATGGTTGTTTCAATGGTCGTTGCAAAGGTTGCCAGATCGCGGTTGTTCACGCCTATCAGCGGCGTCTTCAACGTTAGTGCCGTGTCCAGCTCATGAGCGCTATGAATCTCGACGATCACGGCCATGCCTAGTTCTGACGCGAGGCTTTCCAGTTCCCGTATCGCGCCGGAATCGAGGACTGCTGCGATAAGCAGGATGCAGTCGGCGCCCATTGCGCGCGCCTCCCAAACCTGGTAAGCATCCACGATGAAGTCTTTTCGAAGAACCGGCACGCTTGACGCGCGGCGCGCCGCAGCAAGGTCCGATGCCGTTCCCTTGAAGAACGTCCAATCGGTAAGCACGGAGAGACAGGCGGCGCCGGCTTGCTCATACGAGGCCGCGATAGTCGCCGGATTGAAGTCCGGCCGCAAAATCCCTTCCGACGGACTCGCCTTCTTCACCTCGGCAATGACGCCAGGCAGCCCTTGTCTACGCTTGCGGCGAAGCGCGGCGATAAAATCTCTTGAGTCGACAGTCGCTGCAATCTCCCGAAGTTCAGTTTGCGGCATGCGTTCCGCTGCCAGCCGAACTTCACGAGTCTTGCAGTCGACAATCCGCTCGAGAATCGTATTCATGCTGTTGTCCAAACCATTGTCTGCCCCGATATAGCCGACACTCAAAGTACTGCTTCAGGGATTGCAGAGGCCGGGCCGGTTAGCTCGCTTGACGCGAGCCCGGCCTCAAAACTTATGACGTATCCCTGCCACTACAGCCGCTTGCTCCCTGTTGCTCGATGGCGACGAGAGGAACAGGACGGCGGGTGCGTTGGATCCGGAAGCACGGATGTAGTTGGCGTAGGCGAATACGTCCGTTCTCTTCGAAAAGAAGTAGTCGACACTCAGTTGTCCCTGGTTCCAGTGCGGATTCGAGACGACGCCGCCGTAGCTGCCGTGCGTATATAGATAGGCAACCGATACGGACAGTGCCGGATTTAGCTGGTACGCACCCACCACGCTGAGATTGTCCAGATGCAGACTCGTCGTATCGAGATAGTTGTAGCGGACATCGGAAACGATTCCCGCAATGCCGAGTTTGTCGAACCTGTACTCGGCGCCCCCGGCAATCACGCGCTGTTTGCGCACGCCCACCGAAGAACTGAGCGGGCTGGTATGAAACAGCTGGAATGGGCCGCCGGCATAGTCGTCGCTCACCGCGCCAGCTGGGTTGGCCGTGCCCGGATGGTCGATTTGCACGTAGACCAGCGAATAGCGTTGCGTACGCCTGTCGAAATTGACACCGGCACTGAACGCTCTGTTCTGCTGGAAGCTGCCGGCCTTGTTGCTGAACGCGTATAGCGAGTCGAACCCAAAGCCGCCCCAGACCGGACTCGCGTACTTGACCGCGTTGTTGTAGCGGAAGTTGCCTTCGATGTTGTCGTTGCTGCCGACACTGACGCCAAGACCCGGGCCCATCGCCTGTGGTTCGATACGGTTCAAGTAGTCCCACAGCACGTCGTACTGCCGGCCGAAAGTGATCGTCCCGTAGGTTGCACTCGACAGTCCGACAAATGCCTGCCGTCCGAACATCCGCCCGCCTTGCCCGAGCTTGCCAGTGTTGCTGTCGAAACCGTTCTCCAGGGTTCCGACCGCCGACAGACCGCCGCCGAGGTCTTCCGTCAACTTGAATCCCAGGCGATTATTCTGGTTGGCTCCGCTTATCATCGTCCAGTTGCTGTGGCCGCCCTGATTGCTCACATAACCGAGCCCATTCGAGATGATCCCGTACATCGTCACCGAGCTTTGTGCGAACGCCGGAGTTGACGCAAACGCCACACCCACCAGTACACCTAACTTGATTTTCATGACGGAACCTGTATGGCCGATGCCCGCAAGGGGGCACCATTTTCGTTTGAAAGCAAAGCTCGACTAGAGGATCCCGCTTGCGCCGACAGTCAGGCGTCGCGCTGGCTACAGAACCTTAGATCGGCTTTCCTTCACTCGATGCCCAGTTCCTCATCAACTCGTTGCTTGGCAATGTCTCGTCTATCAATTTCTTTGCAGTGCGAATTCCGGCAACCGGCAGTCCCGTGGGATCGAGAACTCCGATCTGCACCAGAACCGAAGCCTGGTCCCAGTAAATATGCTCGTTGTAGAGCTTATCGCCACGGAAACAGATGACTGCCAGCATCGGGATCTCGATGTACTTACCCGTAGGCGCGAGGCCGGGCAGCATCCAGTCGATCTCGCGATCGTGAGTAGCACAGAAAATGAATTCATCGACGATACGGTCCGCGCCGATAGTGCGCGAGATAGGAATAAAATGCGTGTCCGCCGGATTGGCGTGGACGAAGTGATACTTGTAGAACCGTTTGAGATCGTCGTGTCCGACTCCTCCCGTCATGGTCGGCACGTGGTTGACGTACGGCGCGGCAACCATGGTCGGCAAGATCGAATCGACATCGCGCGACTCGAACTCGTGATAGCAATGCAGTTCCCAGAGCGAATTCAGGTCATAGACCGGTCCGAGTACCTTACGCAACAGCGCGATGGTGCGCGAATAGGCCATCATCGCTGCCGGCTTGTCGAAGTGCTCACGCCGCGGGGTCGCGAAAGCGTGGTCACACCCTGGATACACGTATTGCTCGACCGCGGGCAGCGTAGAAAGCACTGACTGGATCGTCTCGCGCGTTGCCTCGGGGCACAGCGCGTCGTCACCGGCGAAATGAAAAACCATCGGGCAGCGGATCGACCGCGCATCATCCAGATAGGCATCGAGGCCCACCCCGTAGTAACTGACGGCGCAGTCGATTTCCGTGCGAGCGGCCGCCAGCATCGCGAGTTTGCCGCCCAGGCAATAGCCAACCGCGCCGACTTTTCCAACGTGTTGCTCGAGCGAGCGGAGGGTCTTGATCGTCGATGCGATGTCGGTTATTGCCAGATTGACATCGAACTCGTCGTTATATCGCAGCGCAGTGGCGAAATCCTCGCCGCTGTAGCCGAGATCGACACCGCGCTTCATGCGCCAGAACAGGTCGGGCACCAGCACCACATAGCCTTCCTCGGCAAATCGATCGGCCGTTTCCCTCATGTAGGCGTTGATGCCGAAGATTTCCTGCAACAGGATCAAACCCGGTCCGGAACCTTGCCGGGGCCGCGCGAGATACGCAGAAAAGGTTTGGCCGTTGCCGGCGTCAATGTCAATGAATTCACCGTTCATGATTTTCTTCGTCCTTTACTCAATTCAACGTTATTGCGGTGTCCGAGGTTTTTCAGAGCGTCAAAAGGCGCGCGTGCAGAGCCTGACGATCCGCGGCGAGTCCGTGAGCGATTTCCTGTGCCATCGCGCCCATGTAGACCTCGTCCTGCTCGCCTTCCAATGCCGCCAGCACGGCGTCGACGGCTTCTGCGACCGGTATCTTCGGAGGCGGAACATCCCGGCTCATCTCGGTATCGATGGGTCCGGGCAGAACGGAAATCACTCGCACGCGATGCGGCGCGAGTTCGGCTCGTGCGCCTTCGGTCATTCGAAGAGCGGCAGCCTTCGATGCACTCAGCGACGCCATCGCCGGCAAGGCGACGCGCGCGAGTATCGAAAGAATGTTGATGATCGCGCCGCCGTTGGTTTTGAGCGCCGGTGAGAATGCACGCATCATGTTCAACGTTCCGAAGTAATTCACCTCCATTTCGGCACGCGCCGCTTCGGCGTCATTGGTCTCCAGTACCGGCTGCGTCCGATTGAGTCCGGCGTTATTGATCAGCAGCGTGAGGTCTTTCGCGTTCGACGCCGCCCTCGTCACCTGTTCGACATTCGTGATGTCTATTTCTACCGGCACGACGCGCGGATCACCGTCAGCAAGGCCCCCTTTTTTCCTGACACCCGCATAGACCTTGCGCGCGCCGCGCTCCAGCAACTTTTCGAGCAAACCTGCACCGAGCCCACGATCGGCGCCCGTCACAAATGCCACGCAGCCTTCAATTTGCATTACTACCTCCTGAACTGGACTGAGGCGTCAGTTTGAAAATACGTTGTGATTTGACGCCGAGGTGGCATCGTTCGACGAACAACTGCCGTCTGGGGTCAGGCAATCGGCAGCGCTAGAACGCGGTTCTGTTCGTCGATTGCAAGGCTGACTTCGTCGCCCACCCGCACGGGGCGTTCGAGTCGCGCGATCACGACCGGGCCGGCATCCGTCGTCACGCTGGCAACCAGCACGTCACCGCCGTCCTGCGCACCGACGCGACGGCGCACGGTCGTCCATTCATTGACAGTGCCGGATTCGGCCACTCGCTCGTGCCACTCGGCTCCGCCGCATTCGAAACAGAAATAGCGCGCGGGAAATACGGTCGAACCGCACTGATTGCACTGGAATACCTTAAGTGTCATTGCTCACCCCGCTCAACCGCTTCGAGCACGACGGCATTCGCACACATGCCGTAGCGATACTCGACCATTCCATAGCCGCTCACGACCGCGAGCCGGGCATTCGGCACCTGCCGCGCCCCCGCACGCCCGCGCAACTGTGTCAGCGCCTCCACGAGACCATGCATGCCGCCCGCGGCTCCTGCCTGCCCAGCGGACAGTTGACCACCGGATGTATTGACCGGCAGTTCGCGCGATTTGATGCGCGCGATCATCGCGCGCAGGTCGCCGTCGGGCGCGAAGCCGAGATCAGCCAGTTGCGCAATCGCCATCACCGGGTAGTCGTCGTAGACCGAGACCATGTCGATGTCCTCCGGCGTGACACCAGCCTGCCGCCACAAGTCGCCGGCGATCGTCGCCAATGAAGTCTGCGTGCCGTCGCCTGTCTGGTGATCGCCGTTGTAACGGCATTGCAGAGAACGCACCCGGACATTGCGGGCGCGACGCATGAGATCGGCGCGCGCGATGATCACGGCGTTTGCGCCGCAAACCACGGGTACGCAATCGAAGCGGCCCAACGGATCAGCGATGATCGGCGCTTCCAGATAGTCGTCGATCGTCAGTGGCGCTCGATAGACTGCACACGGGTTCAGTGCCGCCCACGCGCGTTGCGCGACGCAAAGTTCTCCATAGTCGCGGCGGGTCAGGTTGTGACGCTTCGCGTGGCGTTGTGTGAGCATCGCGAACAGTCCGTTCGGCCCACCCACCTCCAGCGGCCGTAACCAGTTGCGCGTCGTCAGGTTGTAGTGATCGACCAGTTGCTTGAAGTCGGCCGGCTCGAACCGGTCACCGGACACCAGCGCAATGACGTTCGCGTCGCCATGCTCGATTGCGCGTATCGCATGCTGCAGCATATTGATGGCGCTTGCTCCACCGTGACAATCGTCCATGCACCAGCGTGGGCTGAGCCCGAGCCGCCAGGCGAGATCGATCGCATGGTCGGGAGCGAGCGTAAAAGACGCTACGCCAAGCCCGTCGACGTCTTTCGCCGAGAACCCCGATTCGTCGAGCGCGGCGGCGAACGCCCGGGCAAGCAGGTCGCCGGTGGATTCCGACGTCGCCTGGCGCCGATACGGCACTTCCACACCGGCTGTCAGCAGTGCTTCCGCGCATTTGTCGAGTGTCATATTCGATCTCCTTGAGCGAGACGATCAACGCTTAAGACGGGTAACCGTCTCGTGCGTGAACAACAGTGAGATCACGGTGATCATGCCGAGAGCCGCCATCAGCAAAGCCACGGGCCAGGCTGCGCGGTAGTGCGCGAGCAGCGCCGTCGCCAGCAACGGCGACAAGCCGCCTGCAAAGACCGACGAGACCTCGTGTCCAAGCGCCATACCCGAGTAACGCACTTCCGTGCTGAACAGCTCGCCCATCAGCGCGGGTTGCGTGCCCAGCATCGCGCCGTGACACACCGCATTACCGAGCAGGAATGCGAGCCAGATGAGCGCCGGGACCTTCGTATCGAGGAGCCAGAAAAACGGAAACGCGATAATGACGACCCCCACGGCACCGATCATGTACACGGGCTTGCGACCCAGACGGTCGGACAGGCGACCCCACAACATCAGCGTGACCATTTCCACCGCCATCGAGACGATCACGCCGGTGAGCAAGATCTGGTTGGGTACGCCGATAAACTTTCCATAAACGAGCGCAAAGGCAATCACAATGTATGAAGCGCCGTTTTCCGCCATGCGCAGCCCCATTGCCATCAGAACTTCCTTCGGATGTTGGCGGATCACGTCGAGCACCGGCATCCGCGCCCTTCTCCCCTCAGCCTCGGCCTTCGCGAATTCGGCGCTCTCCGGCAACCGCGAACGGATATAGACGCCAACGCCGAAAATCGCGATCGACAGCAGGAACGGGATACGCCAGCCCCACGTCATGAACGTGTCTTTCGGCAACATCTGCACGAGAAAGAACACAGTGGCCGACAGCACGAAGCCTCCGCCGACACCGATCTGGCTCATCGACGCGTAAAATCCGCGCTTCTCAGGCGGTGCGGACTCGCTGATCATCAGCACTGCGCCACCCCATTCGCCGCCGGCCGCGATGCCTTGCAAGATGCGCAGGACCATTAGCAGCGCCGGCGCCCACAGTCCGACCTGCGAGTAAGTCGGCAGGAAGCCAATGAGGAACGTCGCACCGCCCATGATCGACAGCGTCCATACGAGAGCACTCTTTCGACCATAGCGATCGCCGATGTGCCCAAACAGCGCGCCACCCAATGGACGAGCGGCGAACCCGACCGCAAAGCCGGCGAATGCGACCAGCGTGCCCACCAGCGGGTCGGTTCCTTTCGGAAAGAACAGCTCGCCAAAAACGAGCGCGGCGGCAGTGCTATACAGAAAAAAGTCGTACCACTCGAGCGCGTTTCCCGCGACGGACGCGAACACGATTCGCCGTAGGGATCTGTCGTCGACAGCGACCGCGTGGGGCTCGGGTATCACTTGAGGGGGCGTACTTGCGGCAGAGAACGTTCGCGTGCCAGTCATCGGAGTCTCCATGTGTACATTCGAGATGTACTCAATGTTGCTGTCTCGGTTGCCATGCGTTGAAGCGGGTCGCTCTGTCCCAGGCTTCTGCGAGCCTTTTGGGGAAAATGGCGAGCTTCACTTCATCGACGCTTGAGCCGGTATCCGGACGTTTCCAGATCCCATGTGGTGGCGGTCAGACCCGTTTCCCGCAACTTGAATTTCTGGATCTTGCCGTTTTCCGTCTTCGGCAATTCCTGGTCGAAGTCCAGATAGCGTGGCACTGCGAAGTAAGGCAAGCGCGGTTCGCAGTAGCGGATCAGATCGAGCGGCTCTAACGCCTCGCCGTGGCGCAGGCCGATGACGGCCATCACCTCGTCTTCCGCGAGCGCCGATTTCACGGCGAACACCGCCGCGGTTTCGACTGAAGGGTGACTCAACAGCACTTGCTCGACTTCGTATGAGGAAATGTTCTCGCCTCGGCGGCGAATCGCATCCTTCTGGCGGTCGACAAAACGGAAATAGCCATCGGCCTCGCGTATCACGCGGTCGCCCGTGTGAAACCAGAGATTGCGCCAGGCCTTCACCGTTTCAGCCGGCATGCCGAGATAGCCGTTGGCAAACGAAAACGGCTCGCTGGAACGCAGGATCAGTTCTCCGGGCTCGCCGTCGGGGACAGGCTGATCGTGCTCATCGACGACGCGCGCTTCGAACCCGCGAGCCAGCTTGCCCATATAGCCCGGGCGTCGAGCGCTCGCTTTGCCGCCGATCACCGCATTGGTTTCCGTCGAGCCATATCCGTCGATCAATGCAATGCCGCAGCGAGCGGTGAATTCTTCCTGGAAATGTCCCGGCACGCCCGGCGCGAGCGCGACGCGCACCCGATGGTTGCGCTCGTTCGCAGCGACCGGCCGGCCCAGCAAAATGGGCACCATTGCGCCGAGCACAAACGTAATGGTCGCTTGCGTGGCCACCAACGCGTCGAAGAAGCCGCTGGCCGAGAAACGCCGGCCCACGACGAGCTGAGCGTCGTGCAACAGAGCCTGGAAGAAGCTGTTCAGTGCGTTGGTATGGAACAGCGGCAGGCACGTGTACAGCACGTCGCCCGCGACGACGCCCAGATCATGCGCAGTGTTATATCCCCACCAGTAGAACTGGGCGTGCGGGCAGATCACCCCTTTGGACAACCCGGACGTGCCAGACGTATAGAGCACGGCCAAAGGATCTCCGTTTTCGACTTTCGCGGCTGGAATCGGCTCGGCCGCCGGTGGAAACGGGGAGGTCGCATAACGGGGCGCAAGCGCGTCCGCCGCCGGCTCGTCGATCAGCCAGATGTGCTCGAGCGGTAGATCTCGCGCCGCCAGCGCGTGCACGACATCCACCAGTTGAGCTTCGGCGACTAGCAGGCGCGCGCCGGAGTTACGCAGAATGTGCTCGAGTTGCGGACCGCGCGATGCGGTGTTGATCGGCACGACCACCGCGCCGAGCCATCCGCAGCCAAGGACGACTTCCATGAATTCCGCACGGTTTGTGCAGAGCAGTGCGACGTGGTCACCGCGCTTGATGCCATGGGCCGCCAGCGTGCCGGCGCGGCGCGATGCGACCTCCATGGCATCAGCGGCACTCCATACCGTAGGGCCGTCGGAAAAGAGCGGCGTCGTGCCGTTCCGGGTAACGCGTGCTGCGAGCAACGCTGGCAACGTGCGCGACGAAACCACGTCTGACTGCTGCGCACGCTGTTCGGCGATTGTATCTATCAGTTCCATGAACGCTTGCCTCTCTTATGTGTGAGGCCAGTCTAGGATTCGCTAAGATATCGGTCAAATCGATCAATTTTAGGATCCACATAGACATGATCAATTTCCATAGCGTCGATCTCAACCTGCTGCGCGTGTTTCAGGTGATTCTCGAAGAGCGCAGTCTCACTCGTGCTGCGCAGCGGCTCCAGCTATCGCAGCCCACGATCAGTTATTCGCTGGGGCGTCTGCGCTCGTTGTTCGATGATCCGCTTTTCGTTCGCACGCCTGATGGCATGCTTCCCACCGCTACCGCGGAAAGATTGGCCGTGCCGCTCAGCAGCGCCATTGCGTCAATCCGCGAAGCACTGCGGCAAAGTGAAGAGTTCGATCCCGCGACCAGTACACGCGAATTCCGCCTGGCGATGTCCGACATTGGCGAACACGTGTTTCTGCCGCGCATCTGCGAGAAGCTGCAACGCGTTGCGCCGGAGGTGCGGATATCGGCCGAGCAGGTGCCGCTGCGCGAGGTCGAGGAGAAACTGCGGCTTGGGCAGATCGATCTGGCCATAGGTAATCTTCCGTCGCTTATGCCGGTCACTAGCCACGCACTGCTGTTCCGCGATGAGTTTGTGTGCATGACGCGAAAGCGCTCGGGGCTTCCGGTCCGGAAGTTGTCACGGCAAAAGTTCTTGGAATTTCTGCATGTGAGCGTGACGACGAGCGACAGCAGCCACCTGGCCATCGACGAGATCTTGCGCAATCAGGGTTTGCATCGGCGCATCGCGCTGCGGGTACCCCATTTCACGGTTGTTCCGCAGATTTTGCAGCGCACGGACTGGATGGTGACGCTCCATAAAGGCGCGGCACTGATGTTCAATGAAACAGGCCAGTTCTCGATCTATCCGATGCCGGCGGAAATTCCTGAGATCGAATCCACCGTCCATTGGCATCGCAACTTCGACAATGACGAAGGGATCAGGTGGTTCCGCGAACTTGTGATCGAGACGCTGCATCGCGATTGAACGCGCAGCGAGATCCTCTTGTGGGAACGGTCAACGCAGCACCGTTGTTTATGCTTCGTCGACCGTCTCGGGCACTGCACTGTCGGCTTCCGTTTCCGGGCGACTCTTAAGCCAAAGTCCAAAATCGCGCATGACCTCGACGACGGGTTTCAACCGCTGACCATCGTCGGTCAGCCGGTACTCCACTTTTACAGGGACTTCGGCGAACACGGTGCGCTGCACCAGACCCGCCTGCTCCAACGCACGCAAATCAAGCGTCAACATACGCTGCGATATTCCCGGCACGTCCCTGCGCAGATCGTTAAACCGCTTCGGACCGTCAAGCAGGTACGACACGAGTAGCAGGCGCCACCGACCGCCCAGCAAGCGCATCGCCTCTTCGACCGAACATCCCGTTGCACTTCTCTTCATCGTCTTTCCAGGTAAGTATATTTTTTGTACCTATATCACAAACTTCTGCCTTCTTCTCTTTTTATCCCCGGTGGGCGATATTAGCCGCCACGCCATATCGGCGGCGACATACCGTTTTCGATCATGAGGAAAAATGCATGAAGCTCTATCACGCTCCCGGCAGTTGCTCGCAGGCCATTTGCATCGTCTTGCAGGAGGCCGGATTGAGTGCGGACATCGTCAAAGTCGATGCCCGCAAGCATTTGTTGGAGGACGGAACCAGCTACTACGACCTCGCCGAGTTGGGCTACGTGCCCCTCCTGCAACTCGATAACGGCACGGTTCTGCGCGAAGGACCGGTCATCGCGCAATATCTTGCGGATCTGCGCCCCGAAACAGGATTGGCGCCCACGTACGGCACGTTGGAGCGTTATCGATTGCTCGAATGGCTCAACTTTCTGACTTCTGAAATTCATAAAGGCTTCATTCCACTGCTCTATGCGGTCGCAGCCGGCAAGTGGGTCGAGACCGCGAGACCCAAGCTCGAGCGCAGATACGAATGGATCGATCAGCAGTTATCCGGCAAGCGGTTTCTGATGGGAGACATTTTCACTGTCGCCGATGCCTATCTATTCGCGCTGACGGGCTGGGGTAAAGCTGCATGGATGAAGTCTGTCTACAACGCAAATATCGACTTCACTTCGCACCGCCATCTTCAGGCATGGTACGAACGCGTCCGGGATAGACCGGCGGTGCAGCGCGTTCTGAGTGAAGAAAGATTGTCGGGCAGTTGAAGCACTATGCCGAAAATTCGCTGCCGCGTGCGATTGATGGCGCGGTTGCAGCGTAGCGATTCTTCAACTCGGTGCGGTCGAATCAGCCCCCGTCACTTCCCAACCCCCGCTTCAACAGCCCACCGCCCGACCCATGCAACCGCCACCCCAATCGCAAGCCACAACGCTCCGCCGACAATTCCCCTGGTACCGCTTGCGACAAGCAACAACACCGTCATACCCAACGCCAACGGCAACATCACGTGCGGCAGCGGTGTCCTGAACGCCGGCGAAGCGCTTTTACTGGTCCGCAGTTTCATCAGCACGAGCAGTGGCGGCACGAAATGCAGGACATAGAGGAAGCCGCCGATCGATGTTGCACTCGCCGACGAGCCGAATAGCGCCATCAGTATCAACATGCCCCCGCTCACCAGCACTGCGACCTGGGGCGTGCCGGTTTTCGGATGCACGTACGCGAGCGGAGACGGCAACAAACCGTCACGCGCCATCGCGAAACTGATCCGCGATGTGACGACCAGTACCGCGTTCGCGGTCGCGGCGGTCGTCACCACCGCAATCACGGCAACCAGACGGCCGCCGCGATTGCCGATGAAATGCTGCGCGGCCTCGCTGAGCGGCGCCGACGATGCGCCCAGCGTGTACCAGTCGACTGTTCCCAACGCAGTGAATGCAACCAGCAGATAAATGCCGAGTACGATCGCGAGCGTGATCAGGATTGCGCGCGGCAGGTTTTTCTCCGGCCGCTCGATTTCTTCTCCCGCGGCCGCAACCATATCGAAGCCGCCAAACGCGAGGAAAGCAATCAGAGCGCCCGACAGGATCCCCGCGATGCCATGCGGCGCCCACGGGTTGAACCGGCTGAGTACAATCGCATGCGCGCCGGCCAACGCAAAGCCGAGCAGGCCCGCAATCGCGAGGCCAATGACCAGCACCTGAACCTTGCCCGCTATTTCAACCCCGCGTGCGTTGATCAGTACGCACGCCAGCACGAGCGCAACCGCGCTCCAGCCTTGTGGCGCGCCGGTCAGCGCATTCAGGTACCCGCCGAACCCGAGCGTCACATATCCGCTGACGAACACGTACGAGCCCCAGAACACCCATCCCATCAGAAAGCCCCAGCGGCTTCCGAGTACCTCGCGCACGAATGCATAGCCGCCTCCCGCGTGCGGGAACCGGCAGGCCAACTCCGCGTAAGGCAGTGCGATCACCAGCGATGCGACGAATGCGAGAGCAAACGACAGCAGCGCAGCCGGCCCTGCCAGCGCGGCCGTCTGGCCGACGAGCACGAAAATGCCGCCCCCGATCGTTCCGCCGACTCCCACTGCCACCGCGCCGCGCAAGCCCAGTGAACGCCGCAATTGCACGCGTGCAGTCGTCCGGGTGTCCGCGCTCATGAGCGCGACCCCGTCGCGTTTTGTCGATTGTTTCGTCGCTTGCACATGCATTGCGTCTGCGACCGATGCGAGGACGTGATGAGTGGATCAGAAACGGGGCGAGCGACGAGGCGCTCGCAGGCGAATACGGCCATGGCGACTTCCAGATTGATTCGAAAGCCCCATTGTTCGGCCAGTTGCGACCGGCGTATTGGCAAAAATTGCGGCGCCGCGCGCTTTCAGTGCCGGTGACCCGTCGCAGCGGCTGCCGCGAACTGTTGCGGTGTGATGCCATAACAGCGCTTGAAGTTTTTGGTCAGCGCGCTCTGGTCATAGAATCCGGTCAACGCGGCCACGTGCGCGATCGGCAGTCCCTGTGCAAGGTAATGACGTGCGTTCGCGAGTCTCACTTGCGTCAGATACAGGTGCGGAGTCAGGCCGAGGCAGCGCTTGAAAAGACCGATCAGCTGGAACGGTGTCAGGCCGACCGCGGCACTCAGGTCCTCCAATAACAGTTCATCGGCGTATCGATCGTTGACGAGGTCGGTTACGACGCGCAGCAGCGCCTTGTCGCGCGGTGCCGGCTCGATGCGCGCAGCGCCGCAGCCGTGGCGGTCGTAAAGCTGGCCGAACGTGGAGAAGAGCAGTTCGCGCTCACGAAAAACGTCCTTCCCTTCCTCGAGGCAAACGTGCAGCTTCAGGAAGGAGGCGATCAGATCCGGGTCGTCGAAGACATTTCGTATGAAGTACGGCGATTCCTCGATTCCGAGGCCGTCCGTGACGGTAGCGATCGCCGATTCCTCGAGATAGAGCGACCGGTACCGCCAACGCTCGCTCCATCCCATCCACCCCGAGTGCGCTTCTGCCGGGTTGAAGACGAGCAGCGTGGAGGTCCGCGCCTCATCGGTTACGCCACGGCTTTTGAAAACCGAACCGCCCGACTCGGTCATCGCGATGACAAACCCGTCGTGCGTGTGAGGCGCGTATTGCTGAGTCGTGAAATCGGCCCGCATCAGGCTCAGGCCCGGCGTGCGCGCGTGCCACCAGAAGTGAGCGTGGTTTGCTGGATCGTTGCGGGCCACGGATAAGTATCGAAGCGCTAAGAGAGAGTATTCGACGCTGGAACTCCAACATCGAACCGCTATTGTAGCGTCGGCCCAGCCGTTCACTTACCGGTCCAGCACCACGCGCGTGCCCTCCTCCACCCGCACCCGAACCACGTCCAAACCGGCTCCCATACAAGGTCCATCGATACAGTGCCCATCCTCGAACCGGAACAGCGCACTGTAATGCGCGCACATCAGCACCTGCGAGCGATAGCACATCACATCGCCGGGCTCGAAATCGAGCGGCACCGAAAAATGCGGGCAGCGGTTTACATAGGCCCACACCTGCGCGCCGCGCCGCACGATCACCACCGGCCCGCCGGCCTCGGGCGCATCGACCACGCGCGCGCCGCCGTCCGGCACGTCATCGACCGTACATAACGCCGTCGCGTTCATCGCTCACACTCTCCGCTCGGGATTGCCGAGGCTCCAGTCCCACGGCCGGATCTCGACGCGGTCGAACAGCCCCGCCTGCATATACGGGTCGTGGCTCATGAACTCCATCACGTCGTCGATCCGCTCCGCTTCGACGACCAGCAACGTGCCGTTCATCGCATCGCATTGCGGCGCCAGCGTCGGACCGCCCAGGCGCACGAACACACCGCGATGCGAGTCGCCGCGCAACCACGTCCGATGCACCGGCCGCACCCGTTCGCGCACGTCGCGCATGCCGGGTTTATCGGTGGCGAACACCGCGAAAAAGCGTCCCATCGTCACGCGCTCCGGTCGAGTACGAAGTCGTAGCGCGCCTCGCGGAACGGTCCGTCGAAGCCGAATCGCCGTGCGAGTTCATGATCCGCGGACCGCTCGCGATAATCGACCAGCAACGACGGCTTCACGCCGAACACCGCGTCCGAGCCGAGATACGGATCCTCGCGATCGAACACGTGTGTGACCAGCGTGCGATGGCCGGGCGCGTCGATCATGAAATGCAGATGTGCGGGCCGCCACGGGTGCCGCCCGGTCGCGTCGAGCATGCGGCCCACCGGACCGTCGGTCGGAATCGGATAGCTGACCGGCACGATCGTCGAGATCGCATAGCGACCCTCCGCATCGGTGCGAAAGCGTCCGCGCAGATTGCCGTGCGGCTGTTCGGTGTCCTGTCCGGAGTACATGCCGTTCTCGGCGGTCTGCCATACGTCGAGCACCGCATCGGCGATTGGCGCGCCATCGGTCGACGTTACGCGGCCATGCACGAGTGCCGGCGTGCCCGGGCTCAGCGCGATGTTCTCGCCGTACGCGCGCTCGGGCATCCCTTGAATGTAGAACGGACCGAATACGGTGGTGTCGGTCGCGCCGGTGGCGAGGCGGTGGTTGATCGCATCGACCAGCATCGACACACCCAATGTATCGGACAGCAGAATAAATTCCTGGCGCACGACGTCGTCGCACATCTTGCCGGTGTCGGTCAGGAAGCGGATCGCCGTCATCCATTCCGCTTCGGTCGGCTCGACTTCGCGCACAAACGCATGCAGGTGCCGCACGAGCGCCTGCATCATCGTGCGCAGCCGTTCGTCGGGCGTGTTCGCGAAGCTTGCGACGACCTGCTCGGTCAACGCCCGTTCGGTGTCCTTGTTATCGATCGACATGTCTTCCTCCATGATTGTTTGGGCCACGCGCGGCGCGCCGCAGCGCATTGCGGTGCGGCGCCGCTCAGGCCGGCTCCGCCCCCTGCCACGCGCGTTGCAGCAACGCGCGGATCGCCGTGCGCTCCACCGGCCGAGGGTTCGCATACGGATTCTGGCACGCGAGGTCGGCCGCTTCGTCGAGTCCCTGCTCGGGCATGCCGATCTGTTCGAGCGCGGCCGCAATACCCAGTTTGCGGTTCAACTCGAACAGCAGCGGCCCCGCGTCGGCGGCATCGGTGCCGCCGAGCGCGCGCGCGACCCGCGTCAGCGCATCCGCGGCAGCCGTGTGATTGTAGTGCGCGGTATGCGGCAGCATCGCCGCATGGGTCTGCGCGTGCGGCAGATTGAACGTGCCGCCGAGCGTATGACAAAGTTTGTGATGCAGCGCCATCCCGACGGCGCCGAGACAGGTGCCGGCGAGCCATGCGCCATACAGCGCGCGGCTGCGTGCTTCGCGATCGGACGGCGCGCGCACGATTACCGGCAACGCTTCGCCGAGCGCGCGGATCGCTTCCTCGGCCATCAGGCTGATCACCGGGTTCGCGTCCTCCGCATACAGCGCCTCGACCGCGTGCGCCATCGCATTGATGCCCGATGCCGCCGAAATCGGCACAGGCAGCGACAACGTCAGCGACGGGTCGTAAATCACGGTGCGCGGCAGCACTCGCATATCGCGGCCCGTGCGCTTCAGACGCCCTTCGGTGAGGCCGTAGATCGGCGTCATCTCGGAGCCCGCGTAAGTGGTCGGTACCGCGAGAATCGGCAGCGACGATTCGAGCGCGATCGCCTTGCCGAGTCCGACTGTCGAGCCGCCGCCCACCGCGACGCAGCAATCGGCATCGAGTGCGGCGGCTTTATCGCGCGCCGCCCGCGCGACTTCGACCGGCACGTGCATCACCGCTTCGGCGTGCACGCCGGCCGCGCGCGCGCCGAGTACGCGCGCGACCTGATCGGCCAAACCGCGTTGCTCGGGCGTCGCGAGGATCAGCGCGCGCTGCGCGCCGAGCCGTTCGATTTCGGCAGGCAGCGCGGACAGCCCGCCCCATTCGAACACCACGCGCGACGGCGTGCCCTGATAGACGAAGCGCTCCATACGCACCTCAGCGTTTGAAATGCGGCGGCACGTGACCGTCGACGTTGACCCATACCGAGCGCGCTTCGGTGTAATCGTGCATCGCCTCGAAGCCCATCTCGCGGCCGTAGCCCGACTGACCGACGCCGCCGAACGGGCTGCCCGGATTCACGCGCTTGTAGCAGTTGACCCAGCACATGCCCGCGTTGATCTGCGCGGCCATCTTGTGAGCGCGCGACAGATCGCGGGTCCACAAACCGCTGCCGAGACCGTACTCGGTGCCGTTCGCGATCGCCAGCGCTTGTTCATCGCTGCCGAAACGCAGCACCGTGACGAACGGGCCGAACACTTCTTCCTGCGCGACGCGGTCTTTCGTGCTCGCCGCTTCGACGATGGTCGGACGCACGTAATAGCCGTTCGCGAGCGCGGCATCCTGCGGCGCGCTGCCGCCGGTCAACACGCGTCCGCCCTGCTGACGGGCGACGTCGACGAATTGCAGCACCCGTTCCTGATGCTGCTTCGACGTCAGCGGTCCCATTTCGGTGTTCGGGTCGAGAGGATTGCCGAGCCGGATCGACGACGCGAGCGCGACGAAACGTTCGAGGAACTGATCGGCGATCCGCTCGTGCAGCACCAGCCGCGAACCGGCGATGCACGCCTGCCCCTGGTTGTGGAAGATCGCCCACGCGGCGCCGTTGATCGCGGCGTCGAGATTCGCGTCGTCGAATACGATGTTCGCGCCCTTGCCGCCGAGTTCGAGTTGCACGCGCTTCAGATTGCCCTGCGATGCCTCGACGATACGCCGGCCGGTCGCGGTCGATCCGGTGAACGCGATCTTGCCGACGCCCGGATGCCCGGCGAGCCGCTGCCCGGCGGTATGCCCATAACCGGCGACGATGTTGACGACGCCCGCCGGAAAACCGACCTCGGCCATCAGTTCGACGATCCGCAGCGTCGACAGCGGCGTGATCTCCGACGGCTTCAGCACCACCGTATTGCCGGCCGCGAGCGCCGGGCCCATTTTCCAGCTGGTGAACATCAGCGGGAAATTCCACGGCACGATCTGCCCGACCACGCCGATCGGCGCGCGCTGCACGTAGTTCAGAAAGCCGGTTTCGACCGGAATCACCGAGCCTTGCAGCTTGTCGGCCATGCCGCCGAAGTAGCGGAAGCACGCGGCCGTGCGCGGCACGTCGAGGCCGCGCGAATCGCGGATCGGGTGACCGGTATCGAGCGATTCGAGTTGCGCGAGTTCTTCGGCGTTCGCTTCGATCGCGTCGGCCAGTTTCAGCAGCAGGCGGCCGCGTTCGGCGGCGGGCAGCGCGGCCCACTTCGGGAACGCGCGGGTCGCGGCGGCTACCGCGAGATCGACGTCGGCGGCGGTGGCCGCGGCGATCTTCGTGATCAGCGAGCCGTCGTGCGGATTGAGCACGTCGATCGTGCCGCCTTCGACGGCGTCGGTGAAGCGGCCGTCGATAAACAATTGGGTTTGCATGAAGAGTCCTCGGGAAAGGCGGGCGCGGCCAGGCCGCGCGTGAGGTGCGGATGAATCTCGGACAACGCACGGCAGAAACCGCGCGCTCAGAAGCTCAGAAGCTCGGAAGCTCGGAAGCTCAGAAATCGACCGGATACGGCTTCAGTTCGCCGCTCTCATAACGCTTGGGCAGATTCGGCGTCGCGTTTTCCCACACCAGCAGCATCGAACGCTTGGTCGAATAGCCCTGGTGACGGATATCGGCCGGCATCGCGCAGATGTCGCCCGCGCGCATCGTGATCCGCGCGCGCGGCGCGCCGGTGTTCTTGTCGCCGATATCCCAGACGATTTCGTCCGACAGTTGCAGGAACCACTCGACCCGGTCGTTGCCGTGGAACACCGGCAGGATGTACTCCTCGGTGGTCGGGCAGAACAGGCTCTGCCCGCACACCGACGTAACCGACGGATTCCACGTGACATCCGAGCGCGACAGGTACTTGAACAGATTGAACGCGTGCAGCTGGCCTTCGAACCCGGGTTCGACATGCACTTCCGGTTCGTCCTGGCTCACGTCGGCGAACGCGCGATTGACGGGCAGATCGTTGCGCAGCGGCGAATCGCCTTCGAGGCCCGGCATGCGGCGCGTCGCGATTCGCGAGCGCTCGATCGCCGCCTCGTTCTCGCCGTGCTTGCGGCCGAACGCGGTGCCGGTTTCCTCGGGCGCGGCGAACGGGTCGAAGCCTTCGTTGGTCCAGTCGTGCAGGATCGCCTTGAAGGTCGCCATGATGGTCGGCGTTTCGAAGGTCTCCGAATAATCGACGCCCGCCTCCTTCATGATGCCGTTGAACGATCCGGCGTACACGTCGACCTTGCCGTAGTGGTTACGCGTGCCGAACACGTGGTCGAAGTTGACCCAGCCGTAGAAGAAGCCCCACGCGACGTCGCGCATCATCGCGCGCAGGAAGGCGTCGGCGGGCACCGCGTGAGTGCGGGTCTGGCCTTTCGCCGGCCATTGAATCTTGACGAAGTACTCGTCGCGCATGAACTCGAACGCGCCGAGCGTGAAGCGGCGATAGCCGGTCACCGCGTCGGGTTCGCTGGCGCGGACGGTGTCGGCGGCGAAGCCGGCCGGATGATCGAGGGTTTCGAGGGATGCCATGTGTTGTCTCCTGATGGGTCGGATGATCGTTCGGGATGCGTATCAATGCAGGCAGATATCGGCCCACTTCTGCACCGACAGCTCGCCGGCCATCGTCTGTACCAGCGCGGCACCGGGCTTTTGCGCGGTGAAGCGGTACGCGCAGCCGGCCGGCAGCAGCGACTGATGACCGCGGCGCAGCACCACATGGCCCATCGCGCGGCCGGCGGGCGGCGCACCGGCGCCGGCGCTGACCGTGCCGTTGCCGCTTTGCGGCGGCGTATCGAGCTTGATGAAATCGATCCGCACTTCGCCGTCCATCTGGATCGCGAACTCGTCGTGCGAGCACGCGAACCACGGCGATTGACCTTCGGTGCGCAGCACCTCGATCACGTAGTCGAGGTTCTTGCCGACCACGACCTTCTCGTAAGGCGCTGATCCGGCGGCGACTTCGAAAACGTTGGAGAACACGTAGTGGCGGGCGTCGCCGGTGGTGATTTCGATCTCGCCCTTGCGGTAGCCGTCGAGCGAGCCAAACACGGTATGGAATTGCGCTTCGGTCATTGCTGTCTCCTGTCAGAGTTATCGCACCGCGTCTGCTTCGAATCGAGGCAACCGGGTGGTGTTGGCTTCAACTGTAGGAGCACGGCGGGATCGCAACAACCGGCGATCGGGCGATTACAGCATTCGCGCTTTGCAAATAATCGCGCCGCGCAATGCCGTTCGCCGGGCTGGCTTACGTCACCCAGCCGCGCTCGATGAGCGGCCGGTCCCACGCGGGTTCGGGACCCAGGTACTCGGCCAGAAACTCGACCAGCGCCCGCACTTTGAGCGCCTGTCGTTGGGTAGCGGGATACACGGCCGCGAAGTTCAGCGGCGACAGCGTGTAGTCGGTCAGAATGGGCACCAGCGCGCCGTCGAGCAGCGCCGCGCTCGCGACCAGCGTCGGCAGGCACACCACGCCGCCGCCGGTCAGCGCGTAATCGCGCAGCAGATGCACGGAGTTCGAACGGATCATCCCGGGCAATTCGATTTCGACGGCCTCGTCGCCGCGCGTCATCGTCCAGCGATTGCGCGACGGGTAGCCGGAATACAGCGCGGTGGTGTGTTGCAGCAATTCGCGCGGATGCTGCGGCGCGCCATGCTCGGCGACATACGCAGGGGTCGCGCAGAACAGCCGCCGCACCTTGAACAGACGCCGCTCGATCAGCGATTCGGCGATCGGCGGAAAGATCTGGAACGCGACGTCGAAGCCTTCTTCGATCGGATCGACGACCCGGTCGTTGACGATCACGTCGAGCTGGATGCCCGGATAGCGGCGGTTGAATTCGGCCAGCGGCGCGCCGAAGTGGCCGAGCGCGAAACCCGGCAGCATCTGGATGCGCAGCCGCCCGGTCGGCGTCGCGCGCAGCTCGCGCATCTGGTCGGTCAGTTCGTTCACGCGCCCGACCACCTCCGCGCACTCGCGATAGAACGCCTCGCCGACGTCCGAGAGCCGCACGTGCCGCGTACTGCGATGAAACAGCGGCGCGTTGACGAACTTCTCCAGTTGCTGGATTCGCGTGGTGATCACCGAACTCGTCACGCCCAGCTGCCGCGCCGCCTCGGCGAAGCTGCTGGTTTCCGCCACCCGTACAAATGCTTCGATACTCAGAAAACGGTCCATGCTGGGTCCTTGTCCACGCGAGTTGCCCGTCAGTGTAGCCGGGCTCGCGCGCGTGAATAGGCAGCGTTTTCAGCAATAGCGGCCTGCTTGCGGGCCTCCTCGCTTGCTCGCCTGCGGAACCCGGCACGGGCCTCATCGGACTACTCGCTCGCCGGCAATTCGAGTGCCGGCGCGCCGCCGCGCCGCCGCACCCTGGCCGGCGCGGTCTCTTCGAGCAGCAGGCTCACCACGATGCCGAGCAGCACCGCGCAGATCGGCAGCCACAAAATATTCTGGATCCCGAAGTGAGTCGCGACGAAGCCCGCGAGCGCCGGCGCGATGCCGCCGCCGAAAATCTCGCCGGCGCCGACGACGATCCCGATCGCGGTCGAGATCATCCCGAGCGGCGCGGCCTCGGTGGCGACCGGTCCGGACAGCAGCGACACCAGCCCGAGCGTGAAGAACGACGCGACGAACAGGACCGCGAACAACTGGACCGGCTGCGCGCCGAGGCCGCGAAACAGATACAGCATCACCGCGGTGCCGGCGAAGCCGACGATGCTGGCAGGCCGGCGGCCGATCAGATCCGACAGCCCCGGCAAGCCGAACTGGCCGATGAAGCCGCCGAAGCCGATCGCCGACACGACCACGCCCATCCGCTGCGTATCGAGCGACAGATACTCGGTCAGATACAACGGCAGCATCGCGCCGAGCACGAACACGCCGGTCATCGCGCAGAACAGCGCGGCCATCGCGACCGGGATGTTGCGGCTCTTGAGCACGTCGCGCCAGTTGCCGCGTTCGGCGGACGCGGCCGCACCGTGCGCTGCGCCGTGCGCCGAAGCTCGCGCCGCCGGCTTTGCAGCCGGGTCCGCAGCCGGCTTTGCAGCCGCCTTCGGCTCGCGGATCACGAAGTACATCAGCGCGCCGAGAATCAGCCCCGGCACCGACACCAGCGCGAACACGCCGCGCCACGACATCACGCTGAGCAGTTGCGTCGCGATGATCGGCGCGAGCGCGAGGCCGAACAGCGCGAAGCCGCTTTGCTGCAGCCCGAGGTTAAAGCCGCGCCGCTTCGGATGCGATGCGTCGGCGGTCGCCGCGAAGCTGGTCGGGCAGAACGAGCCCTCGGCGACGCCCATCAGCGCGCGCACCGCGAGCAGGCTGGTCAGCCCGCCCGCGATACCGGAAAAGCCCGACAGCAGCGAAAACGCGATGATCGACGGAATCAGCACCTTGCGGCGGCCGATCCTGTCGGAGATGCCGCCCATCAGCGCCGCGAAAATCCCCCACGACAAGCCGAGAATGCCGATGCAGTTGCCGAGGTCCTGCGCGTTCAGATTCAGGTCTTTCATGATGGACGGAAAGAGCGGCGCGATCAGCCAGCGGTCGAGCCCGACGAGGCCGAAGCCCAGCGCCAGCAGCGCGACGGCCTTCCATTCGTAGGCCACGTCCCAATCGTTCGATTTCATTTGTGTCTCCATGAGCCGGCCGCTGCGCGCAGCCTGGCAGTCGCTGCCGCGATCAGCGGCGCCGGGGTTCGTCGATCAAGTAGGGGATGCCGCGCCGCGCTGCGCGATGCGCGATGCGCGATCCATCGGGGATCGACGCGATGGTCGAGGCGGCGGCGACGTTGTGAAGATTGGCGCAAGCGCGCCGCGTCAGGTACGGGACAAGCGCCGAATGCGGCATTTGCGAATCGCGAATAATCCCGGCGAATGGCGTGACAGCGAGCGTGCATCAGGCTCGGCGCCGGGTGGCGCTCATCCGCCGGCGCTGCGGCGAGGCACCCCAGGACAAGCCCGGGTAGACGCGCGCGCGGCGCGCTGGCGGTGGCCTCAGCGCCGCACCAGCCGATAAACCCGCCTGCGCAGCGCATTGCGCAAACGCTGCAACTGCCGCGGCCGCCAGATCCAGCGCCCCCTGCTGCTAGAGCGGCCCCAGCCGTTGCAGTTCATCGCATCAACCCCACCAGCCCGAGCGCGATCCCCGGCACCAGAATCACCGCGATCAGCGCGACGATATTGGCGACCAGGAACGGGATCGTGCCGCGGAAGATCGTGCGGATCGACAGATCGGGCAGCATCGTTTTGACCATGAAGATGTTCATGCCGACCGGCGGATGGATCATGCCGATCTCCATCATCATCGCGACGTAGATGCCGAACCAGATCATGTTCGCGCCGAGCGGCTGGACGATCGCGGCGAAGACCGGGATGGTCAGGAGCATCATCGCGAGCGCTTCCATTAGCGAGCCGAGCACCACGTAGATCACGGTGATCACGGCGATTACGCCGAGCAGCGGCAGATGCAGCGCATGAATCCACGCGACCAGCGTCGCGGTCAATCCAGACAGCGTGATGAAGTTCGCGAAGATCATCCCGCCGAACGCGATCGCGAAGATCATCGCGGTGGTCTTGCCTGCCTCGACCAGCGATTCGAGCAGCAGCTTGCCGTTCAGCTTGCGGCGCAGCGTCGCGAACACAAGCGCGCCGCACGCGCCGATGCTCGACGCTTCGGTCGCCGTGAAGATGCCGCTATACAGACCGCCGACCACCAGCACGAACAGCGCGAGCACGCCCCATATCTTGCCGAGCTTGCGCAGCCGCGTCGGCCAGTCGACCCGTACGCCCTCGGGTCCCTTGGACGGATCGCGCCGCACGGTCCACCAGATCGACAGCAGGAACAGCGTGCCGAGCAGCAGCCCCGGCCCGATCCCGGCGATGAACAGCTTGCCGATGTCCTGATCGGTCAGCACACCGTAAATCAGCAGCGGAAAGCTCGGCGGAATCAGCGCGCCGAGCGTGCCGCCCGAACTCACGCAGCCGGCCGCGAGGCTGTCCGCGTAGCGATGGCGGCGCATCGACGGCATCGCAACCTTGGTCATCGTCGCGGCGGTCGCGATCGAGCTGCCCGACATCGACGCGAAGCCGGCGCAGGCCAGCACCGTCGCATGCGCGAGGCCGCCCTTCAGATGGCCGATCCACGCGTTGGCCGCGTCATACAGTTCCTCCGCGAGATCGGCCTTGTAGATGAAGGTGCCCATCAGGATGAACATCGGGAGGACTGACAGGTTCTCGTTGGCGGCGAGATCGGCGATCGTCATGCCGGCCATCGCGAGCGCCGGTTCCCAGCCGCGGATCAGCGCGAAGAAGCCGACGCCGATGCCGAGCATCGCGAAGCCGAGCGGCACGCCGACGAAGGCGAGCAGCAGCACGGCGAAAAATGCGGTCAGAGCGAGTGTCATGCGGCCTCCCGGCGCAACAGCGCGGTCAGATGAACGAGCGTGAGCGCGACGAGCACGATCAGCGTGACGCCCGACAGCGCGCTCATGTAGTACGAAAGCGGCGCGAGCGGCCATTCGAGCACGGTGGTGGTGAGGCGGTTGTGCGCCAGATCGGCGCCGTCGCTGGCGAGCTGCCACGTCATGATGGCCAGCGCGAGCGCGCTGACCAGCAGCACGAACAGCTGCTGGACCCAGCTGCCGACGCGACCGAGCTTGCCTTGCAGCAGATTCACGGTGATGTGCTGCTGATCGAGCGTGACGAGCGGAAACGCCGAGAAGATCAGGATCGCCATCGCGAAGCGCACCATCTCCGACGCGCCGCGAATCGGCGCGGAGAACCAGTAGCGCATGAACACATCGCAGAACGTGAGGCCCATGATCACGCACAACACCAGCGCGACGATCGCGCCGAGCACGCGGCGCAGCCAGCGGGTCGCGCAACCTTTGTCGAGCGCGACGCCGCGGCGCGTCGCCATCGTGTTCAGCGGATCGGATTGCTGTGACGGAATCATTGCGCCTCCTGTTGGGCAACCGAGCGGTAGTACGCGAGCGCGGCGGGACCGTCGACGTGCAGATGCGCCGCATTCGCGAGCCATGCGCGGTCGAGCGGCTGCGCGAGGCCGCGCAGCCCGTCGAGGAACGCGGGGCTCGGCTCGATCAGCTTCAGGCCTTGCGCGACGGCGTCGGCGCGTGCCTGGCGGTTGACCTTGTCGAGCGCGGCCATCCGGCGCGCGAACGCTTCGCCCGACAGCGCGGTGATCGCATCGCGATCGGCCGGTGCGATCGAGTCCCACACCTCGCGGTTCACGAACAGCGAGAAGCCGGGCGCGGTCACACCGCCGGGCACCGTAGTCTCGTAGCGCGCATAGCGCAGCACGTTGAAGCGCGCGGCGTCCATCTCGGGGATGCCGGCAAAACCATCGACGGTGCCGCCCGCCACCAGCTCGCTCATCTTCGCGGCCGGGGTCGCGACGACGCCCGCGCCGCCGCGATCCATCAGCGTCGACGCGACGCCGGGCAGCGCCCAGAACTTCACGCCGTGAATCGAATCGAGCGAGGTGACCGGCCGATGCAGCCCGTAGATCTCGCCGGCCGGGAACACCACCAGCGCGAGCAGATGCACGTCGTGATACTGGTCGGCCGGCTCGAGATATTTCTTGTAGGTGCGCCACAGCGACACCGACATCGCCTCGGCGGTCGACGAGCCGAGCGGCAGATGCGCGAGCTGCACGAGGCTAGCCTTGTTCTGGATCATCCCGTTGAAGATGTATGCGCCGTCGACGATGCGCTTTCTGACCACGTCCCACTGCTGTTGCGGCGAACCGATGCTGGTCGGCGGGAACACGACTTTCACGCGCCCTTGCGTGGCGCGTTCGACGTCGGCCGCCCACGGCTTCATCACCGCGACGTTGAAGATGTGCTGCGGCGGCAAGAACGCGTTGATGACCAGCGTCGTCTGTGCACGCACGACGGCAGGCAATGCGATCCACAGCGCCGCGAAGGCGACTGCGATAAAGCGGACCATGAGTTGTCTCCAGCTATTGAAATAGTTTTACCGGCGCCCGCGCGTGCTGCCCTCTGACCGGGCTCACAGCGCGCGGGGTGGTGCTGCGGGGGCCGGTGCCCGTTGTTGCGGCTGATGCCGCGGTACTGCTACTGCCCCTCTCCCTGATGCCTGCTGCCTGCTGCCTGATACCGGTTGATCTTGCGTGATGCTTTTATTCGTTAGGAGTTGCCTGCCGCGAACTCGCGGGTCTTATCACCAGTCGCCGAGCACAATGCCGCCCTTCTCCGACACCTCGGTCCAGCGCTCGACCATTCGCGCCGGCGCGGTCTGCCGCAACGTGCGATGCCGCAACCAGTCGAACAGCGCTTCGTGCATCCGCGTCCTGACCGCCGCATGCGCGCTGTGGTTGCCGAGATCCACCAGTTCGTCCGGGTCGTTCCCGAGATCGAACAGCTGCGGGCGAAAGCCGTCGTAGTACACGTATTTCCAGCGCCCGTCGCAGGCCATGAAGCAGCGGCAGCCGTCGAGTTCGCGGCCGAGCCGTGTGCGGGTGCGCGAGCGGAACGAGTAGTCGAACTCGCTGAACACCATGTCGCGCCACGGCGTGTTCGCGTCCGCGCCGTGCAGCAGCGGCTGCAACGAGCGGCCTTCGACGATATGCGCGGGAATCTCGACTCCGCACGCATCGAGAAACGTCGGCAGCAGATCGATTGCCTCGACGAGCCGGCGCTCGACCGTGCCGCGCGTCGCATCGGCCGCCCGGCGCGGATCGACGACGATCAGCGGCACGCGCGCGGACGCATCGTGAAACAGCTCTTTTTCGCCGAGCCAGTGATCGCCGAGATAATCGCCGTGATCGCTGGTGAACACGATCAGCGTGTCCTGGTCGCGGCCGGTTTCGCGCAGGAAGGCGAACAGCCGGCCGAGGTGATCGTCGATCTGCTTGACGAGGCCCATGTAGGTCGGCACGACCGTGTTGCGCACTTCGTCGCGCGAGAAGCTCAGGCTTTCGTCGTGCTGCATGAATGCGTCGTAGACCGGATGCGGGTTGTCGCGCTCGGCCTCGGTACGCGCGGCGGGCTTGACGTCGTCCGGTCCATACATGTCGTTGTACGGCGCGGGCACGATATACGGCCAGTGCGGCTTGATCAGGCTCAGATGCAGGAACCACGGCGCGTCGCCCTGCTCACGGATGAACGATATCGCGCGATCGATCATGTACGGCGTTTCGGAATCCTTTTCGTCGATATTGGCCGGCAGCGACGCGTGCCGCATCTTCCAGCCGCTGAGAATTTCGCCGTTTGGCCCTTGCGCCGAATTCGCGTAGTCATGCCAGGGATTGTCGCCTTCGTAGCCCTTGCCGCGCAGGTACTCGCAATACGGGGTGGCGACGCGCTTGCCGAACAGCCCCGGATGAATGCCGTCGTCGCGATCGTACGGCTCGAAGCCGCATTCCTCGACCAGCACCGCGCGCTCCGAGCCCTTCTCCATGCCGAGCCGCTGCATGCCGGCGGTATCCGCGACCATGTGGGTTTTGCCGGCGAGCGCGACGCGCATGCCGTGCGGGCGCAGATAATCGCCGATCGTCAGCTCGCCGACTGGCAGCGGCACGAAATTCCAGTACGCGCGATGGCTCGCGACATAGCGACCGGTGTAGTACGACATGCGCGACGGCCCGCAGACCGGGCTCTGCACATACGCGCGTTCGAAACGCACGCCGCGCTGCGCGAGCGCGTCGATATTGGGCGTAGCGAGCGTCGGATGTCCGTAGCAGGACAGGTAATCCCAGCGCAGTTGATCGCACATCACGAACAGGATGTTGCGGACAGTCTCCATCGTTTTGATCTCCTTCAGGTGGAGCTAAGGTAGATCAACGCGTCGACATTACCGAGCGATTTCGAATAACATTTCACTGAGTGAAACGCACGGGAACTGGCGATGTGGTCTCCGAAAGTCAAGACGATCGATGCGCTCGAGCGCGGGCTGGTGACGCTGAAGACATTGCAGGAAATGCAGGCCGCCAGCCTGCACGAGCTGCATCTGCGCACCGGCATTCCGAAGGCGACGCTGCTGCGCATTCTTCTGACGCTCGAGCGCCAGGGGCTGATCTGGCAGCGGCTCGCCGATGGGCTGTTTCGTCCGAGCTATACGCTGCACGAGCGCGCGCGGCGCATCGACCGGGTCGATCATCTGATCGAATGCGCGGCGCCGGAGCTCGAGCAGTTGCAAAGCAGCATCCTGTGGCCCTCGGATCTGGCGGTGCGGCGCGGCACCACGATGGCGCTGTGCGAGTCGAACCGCACGCATTCGTACTTCGTCGTCAATCGCGACAAGCTCGGCTACGAGATCAACATGCTGCGCTCGGCGATCGGTCGCGCGTATCTCGCGTATTGCCCGGGCGACGAACGAGAGGAAATTCTGGCGGCGTTGCGCGCCAACCCGCGCGCCGGCGACGAACTGGCCGGCAATCGCCGCTATGTCGCGCAGATGTTGCGCGACACGCGCCGGGCCGGCTACGGCGTGCGCGATCGTCATTTCGGCGGCTCTTACGACAAAAGCCGCGCCGCGTACAACGATGGACTGTCCGCGATCGCGGTGCCGATCATGCTGCCGGACGGCACGGTGGCTGGGTGCATCAATATCGTGTGGATCGAACGGTTGTTTAAGACTGAGGAAATGGCCGCGAAACATCTGAAGCGGCTGGTTGATGCGTCGCGCAAGATTGCGGTGAAGATTGCGGGGAGTTGAGGCCGCACTGCTCACCGTGGACCCGCGACGAAGCGTTGCGGGTCGTGCCGCCGCCCGAGGCGGGCGTACAGCGATCAGCCCCCGCCCGAGCCATGGCCGCCGCCACCGCCGTGACCTCCGCCTTCGCCACCGTGCCCGCCTCCGCCTTCACCCTCGCCGTGTGCCGACATGAAGCCGCCGCGTGAGATCGCATGTTCCTCGCTGACCGAAACGGCTTCGGGGGAATGGCTGAATGCGTCCGAACCCGCTTTGAGCGCGCTCGTGCGCACCAGCAACGAAGAGACGGTGCCATGCAGCGACGAATGCACGCCATGTTCGGTCTGCGCGCCGTTCGCGTGATAAATCCGGCCTTCTTCGGTGTAGTACGGGCCGTACCAGCCGCCGTGACCGCCGCCACCGTGACCGCCGCCGTGCCCGCCCGACGCCGAATCGGTAGCAGTTGCCGACGCGGCGTCTAACGCAACACTGCCCGAAGCCGCCGAAGCCGCCGACGCGGGAGCTGCGGCGCCCGCGATCTGTACACAGTCGTCCTGATCGTCCCAGTCGGCAAGACAGGCGTCGTGCGACGCATATTCCATCCGCTCGACATGCACAGTCGGCTCGCTGTTGTCGCAGGCGGTCAGCACCCCGGTTGCCGCCACCACGCTACCCACCCCGATCAGCAGTAACGCCGGCGATTTTTTGTTGTACATGGCGATCAGTACTCGATGAAATAGTGAGGCACGAAAAACGACGTGTTGGTCGCGATCGGCCCGGGCTGCTCGCGCACGCACAGACCGACGGGAACGTCGTCGACGATCCACGCGCCGAGCGTGACGTGCTGGCCGGCAAAACATTGCGCGGGCGCCCATGCCTGATAAACGAAGCCTTCCTTGCCGTAGTCGCCAGGAAGCTCGTAGCGGCCATCCGGCGTGTTCAGCGTGATATTCGCGCCTTCGCGCGAGAACAACGGTTTTTTTGCGTGCGGCCGGCCGGCGAAATGCGCGGCATCGAACGACGCTTCGAGCAGATTCGGATGGTCGGGAAACAGCTCCCACAGGATCGGCAAAATCCCCTTGTTGGACAGCACCACCTTCCATGGCGGCTCGACCCACCGGCAGCGATCCTTGCACAGTTCGCCGCCATAGGCAGAATTTGCCATCCATTCCCACGGGAACAGCTTGAACATCAACTCGATCTTCAGGCCCTCGACGTCGAAGAACTGGCCCTGCCCGTCGTTGCCGATGTCCTTCATGTCGATCAGCTTGACGGCCCAGCCGGCTTGCACCGCGGTGTCCATCAGATACTCGACGTTGCAGACGTCTTCCTGCGAGTCGAACATGCACGCGAAATGCAGCAGCTTGACGTCGCGATAGTGCGCGCGCAAAAAAGACCAGCGCGCAATCAGCGCTTCGTGCAGGCTGTTGAACTGATCGGCCTCGGGATGCACGTCCTCTTTCCAGAACCACTGCGCGAGGCTCGCTTCGACAATCGAGGTCGGCGTATCGGCGTTGAATTCGTACATCTTCGCGTGGCCGTCCGCGCCGATCGTCAGATCGAAGCGGCCGTACAGCGTCGGGTCGTCCCGCTCCCAGGACGCACGGATCAGCTCGCCCATCGGCGACGAAATACCGAGCTGCGCGAACAGATCGTGCTCGATCACAAGTTCGACCGCATCCAGACAGCGGGCATTCAGCTCTAGCGCCGCCGCATAGATTGCCTCCACTTCGCCCCTGCTCAGCCGGTACGCAAAATTTTCGCGCCAGTACACGAAAGTGTTCTGATCGACCTCTTGCGGCACGTTGTGTTCGTCGAGCGAGTGAAAATGAAATCCGATCGATTCGAGACGCCGCGGCCAATCCGGGCGAGGCATCTGTATGAGGCGTTTCATGTCAGAAGATCTGTTCGGGTTGCGCGACAGAAAAGTCGCAACGGACCTCGTCGCGCGCTTCGTCGCGCACGATGAATTCGTCGAACTGCAACTGGGCTTTGTTCTGATCGGGACGCCAGGGTGTGAACACCCGCTGGATGGGCGCCCAATAGTGGCACGCACTTGCAAAAGCGCTTGCGTGATCGATCTCGTCCGACTCGACGACTCCGGCGGCCGGATGCGCGGCCATCCACTGCATGCCGGCGACGATGCTCGAGACCACCTGCAAGCTCGTTGCATTGTTGCCGGGTGCGAGCGCCCGCGTCCGCTCGATCGATAACGCGGAGCCGAACCACAGCGACGTGCCATTGCCGCTCATCAGCAGCACGCCGAGTTCGTCGATACCCTCGACGATCTCCGCTTTGAGCACACGCTGCGCGACATGAGGCGCGCGATCGCCGTCCAGCAATTGCATCGATTCCAATGTGGCTACGGTCGGCCGGTACGCGTAATACACGGTGGGCCGATACGCGGGCCGATGCGAGTCTCCCACGGTCAGATAATCGGCAATGGAAATCGCTTCGTTGTGAGTCAACACATAAGCCGGGAATTCGCCGTGCAGGGGTGTCCAGGTTTTCACCACCGTTTCGTAGCCGCGCTGCGCGAGTTCGATCGCCGCGCGGCTACCGGTCTGATGGACGCGCGCGCCACCGGGCACACGGCGTTCGTGCGTTCCCCAGCCGAGTTCGGCCGGCTGCTGGCACTCGGTGACGAAACCTTCGACCGACCAGGTATTGACGAACTCGCGAGCAACACGCGCGATGTCGGCGCGTTGCGTATCGCGTTCGGAAATCTGAATCACGCGGATCTCTAAAGCCGCCGCCAGCTCCGCCCATTCGTCGCGACGGGTGGGGATTCGGCGACACCAATTCGCGCAGCCGACTTTGTCGGCCATTTCCAGCAGTGCGTGTTTGACGAGAATCGAAACGAAACCCGGATTCGCTCCATGCGCGATCAGCGCGGTACGGGAATGACGCGAAACCCGACGCCATTCGAGCATCTGCTCGCGCAATGCGTAATTGCTGGTGGCGGAGAGATCGCCGTGCGCATATTTCCAGGGCTCGATACCAGTGTCGAGATAGAACGCATCGCGGCTTTGCGCGAGGCCGAGTAATGCACGGCTACTCACTTCAGGCGCGAGATTCAATAAAAAATCATCGGCGCGAAGCAGCGGGCGTAATGTCCGTTCGAAATTGGTCTCGGTCACCCGGCACTCGAACAGACGAATCCCCATCTGCACGGCAAGCTGCGCGCGCTGCGCATCGACCTGTTGTTCGATGGCGATGATTTCCCGGTTCGGGAAATGACGATGCAGCAACGGGATCAGCCCCTGCCCGAGATTCCCGAAGCCGACGATTACGATCTTGCCGCTTGAATTCATTGCTTATGGTATGCCCGGCGGAGAGCCATTTCTTTTTCTGCGAGCATCATGCCTGATTTAAAAGCGCCATGGAGGTTAATAATGTTTAAAATCCTCCGCGCATAATCGACAGGAAAACGTAAGTTCCTGGTTGGCACTGAACCGTTGATAGGCCGATGGTTCCGATCTCGATTGGTTAAGTCGGGAATAAAAACGGATTTACCATCGTCATTCACCGTTGCCACTTCCGCCAGGTGTTTCCCGCTCGAAGTTGAAATCGGCGGGCAGCCGGCCGCGATACTGTTCATCGACGACGCCCGCGGGCAGCCGAACAGCCAAACCGCTTCCCCATTTTTCGACCCGCATGATCGCTTCCATGAATTTGCTAGCAAGCACTTTAATCCTCGCCACCTCCACCGACAGCAAAAAGTAAGCTAGCGTCGGCCCAATCCCTGCGAGCCGTCTGGTTTTGACCTTCGTCGCCAAGGCCGCACGAACTTGACAGTTAGTTGCGTTAATAAACTCATACGAGACCTCGCCCACCCGCTATCCGCCGCGCTCCGTCCCGATATACTTCTCACCACTCCACTTCTTTCACTACCGGGCGAGTCCCCATCATGAAAGGCACGGACCTCGAACAGCGCATCCTCAGACAATCACTGCAGTGCACGGTGCTGATCGCGGCGCTCGGGATCGCGTTCGGGATTCTCAGCGGCTCGCTGGCGATCATCTTCGACGGCATGTTCTCCGCGCTCGACGCCGCGATGTGCAGCCTGTCGCTGCTGGTCACGCGGCTGCTCAAGCAGGAAACCAGCCGACGCTTCCAGCACGGCTTCTGGCACATCGAACCGCTGGTGCTGGTGCTCAACGGCAGCGTGCTGTCGGTCCTGTGCTCCTACGCGTTCGTCAGCGCGGTCAGGGGTCTGCTCGAAGGCGGCCACGAACTCGAATTCGGCTGGGGCGTTGTCTACGCGGTGGTGGTCGCCGCGTTCTGCTTCTTCATGTTCTGGCGCGAGCGGCGCGTGAATCGCGTGATCGAATCCGAGCTGATCGGCCTCGACATCAAAAGCTGGCTGATGTCGGCCTGCATCAGCTCGGCGCTGCTGGTCGCATTCTCGGTCGCGTGGCTGCTCGAACGCCTCGGCCACGGCCATCTGACGCCGTACATCGACCCCGGCGTGCTCGCGGTCCTGACGCTCGCGCTGATCCCGATGCCGCTCGGCACCGTGATCGCCGCGGTCAAGGAAGTGCTGCTGATCACGCCGCCGGAACTGGACCACGAGCTGCGCGAACTGATGCAGCAACTGACCGTGGACTACGGCTTCGTCAAACACTCGTACTACGCGACGCGGGTCGGCCGAGGCCTGTTCGTCGAAGTGCACATCGTGCTGCCCGAGGCGATGGAGCATGCGGGCGTGCGCCAGCTCGACCAGATCCGCGACCGCATCTCCCGCGCGATCGGCGAGTCCGGTCCGGACCGCTGGCTGACCGTCGCGTTCACGCGCGATCCGCGCTGGCTGTAACGGCGTTGGCGCCGCGCACGGGTTCGCCGTAATCGGCTTCGCCCGGCAGACCGCGCGCGCATTCGCGCAGACTCTCGATCGCCAGCGCGACCGCCGCGCGATCCATGTTCTCCGCGCGCCAGTACATCGACACCGCTGCCGCGCCGGCCAGTTCGATCGGCAAGATACGGATCGTATTGAGCCGCTCGAAGCGCAGCGCCGAGCGATGCGACGCGACGCCGAGCAGGTCGGTGTGATTGAGCAGCGTGATGTTCAGAATCGACGAATTCGACTCGACGAAATGATGGTTCGCCATCGTGCGCCCCGCTTCGGCGAGCGCCTGTTCCATCGCGGTGCGCACCGGCGTGCCCTGCGGCCAGACGATCCACGGATAGTCGAACACATCGTTCCAGCCGAGCGGCCCGCGCCCGACCAGCGGATGGCCGGGCCGCGCGACCAGATTGATCGGCTCCATATAGAGCGTCTCGACGCAGATTTCCGGATTGTCGTTCGGCGAACCCGAACGGCCCACCACGATGTCCAGTTCGCCGCGAGCCAGTTGCGGCAGCAATTCGTTCATCGTGCTTTCCTGCAGCCGCACCTGCGCGCGCGGGATCCGCTGCAGCAGCCGCGCGACCGCGCGCGGCACCGTATCGGCCGCGGCCACCCCCGAGGTGCCGATCGTCACGAGGCCGCTGCCGCCGTCGCGCAACGCCTGCATGTCGTCGCGCGCGTTGTCGAGGCGCGCTTCGATGCGCCGCGCATGCTGGATCAGCGCTTCGCCGTAGACCGTCGGCCGTAAGCCGCGCGCGTGCCGCTCGAACAGCGGCAGACCGACGTCCTCCTCCAGTTCCTTGAGCCACTTCGAAAGTCCGGGTTGGGACGAGTTCAGCGCCACTGCGGACTGGCTCAGATTGCCGGTCTCCGCGAGACTAAGCAGCACTTGCAGATGCCGCAAACGCAGCCGGTGAGTCCAGTCCATGTCGTCGCGTCTCCGTGAGGTATGTCCGAAGTATTATAGGTAAGAATATTTCGTTATTTTACGAGTTATATCTCGCTGCCTTATAACTATCCGACGATCAGATTTCCGGCCGCCGATCCGCGCCACGCGGGGGCCAGCGAAGCCGAAAACAGCAACCGGACCGGTTGCACGGAGACACCCTGCCTGAACGACGCGTAACCGCGCGCCCGGCACAACCCGCGTCATCGATAAAAACCACTGGAGACACCCATGACCGCTTACAGCGCACACGCGCAGCCGCCGCAATCCGCGCGGCTCGTCAACGTGACCGAGATGATCGACCGCAACGGCATTTCGCCGTTTCAGGTGCTGATCGTCGTTCTCTGTTTCCTGATCGTCGCGATCGACGGTTTCGATACGGCCGCGATCGGCTTCATCGCGCCGGCGATCCGCGCGCAATGGCAGCTGAGCCCGGCCGAACTCGCGCCGGCGCTCGGCGCCGGCCTTGCCGGCCTGATGGCGGGCGCGCTGCTGTTCGGGCCGATCGCCGACCGCATCGGCCGCAAGCGGATGCTGCTGCTGTGCGTGTTCGGCTTCGGCCTCGCCAGCGTCGCGTCCGCGTTCTCGACCTCGCTCACGATGCTGGTCGTGCTGCGCTTTCTGACCGGCATGGGACTGGGCGCGGCGATGCCCAACGCGATCACGCTGACCTCCGAGTACTGCCCGGCCGCGCGCCGCTCGTTCCTCGTCACGACGATGTTCTGCGGCTTCACGGTCGGCTCCGCGCTCGGCGGCTTCGCCGCGGCCGCGCTGATCGAACACTACGGCTGGCACTCGGTGCTGCTCGCGGGCGGCGTCGTGCCGCTGTTGCTGCTGCCGGTGCTCGCACGCTTTCTGCCGGAGTCGGTGCGCTATCTCGCCGCGGCCGGCCGGCCCGCGCCGCAGATCGCCGCGATCCTGCAACGCATCGCGCCGCATGAAAATTTCGCGGGCGCGAGCTTCGTCACGTCGCACGGCAAGGCGGCCGGCTCGCCGATCGCGCGCCTGTTCCGTCCGGATCTGCTGCGCGGCACCGTGCTGCTGTGGTTCACGTTCTTCATGAGCCTGCTGGTGATCTATCTGCTGTCGAGCTGGCTGCCGATGCTGCTGCGTAGCACCGGCGTGTCGCTGCAAACCGCCGCGCTCGTCACCGCGATGTTCCAGGTCGGCGGCACGATCGGGGCGATCGCGCTCGGCTGGCTGATGGACCGCGTCAACCCGCACTACGTGCTGGCGACCAGCTACGCGCTCGCCGCCGTGTTCACCGCGGCGATCGGCACGCTGACCACGACGCCGTGGCTCGCCGCGCTCGCGGTGTTCGGCGCGGGCTTCTGCGTGTCGGGCTCGCAGGTCGGCGCGAACGCGCTGGCGGCGGCGTTCTATCCGACCGACTGCCGCGCAACCGGCGTGAGCTGGGCCAACGGGATCGGCCGGATCGGTTCGGTGGTCGGCTCGCTGTCGGGCGGCGCGATGCTCGCGGCCGGTATGTCGATGCCGGCGCTGTTCCTCGTGGTCGGCGTGCCGGCCGTATTCGCGGGCATGTCGATGCTGGCGCTCGGGGTGTTCGGCGGCCCAACAATTTCCCACGACCGCGGCGCACGCGTTTCGCAACATACTTAGATACGAATTCCCGCACTCCGGCGCAATGCCGCGACGGCCAACCCGACGCGGCAAAACCTTCCGCGCCGCGCTTACCGCGCGGCAAAGTTAACCTACACTCAGTGCGTGTCGATTTTTCGCAGGCCCATGTTTATCCAGGCGCCTCAGCACCGCGCGTACCGCCGCCGGTGCGTCTGCCGGAATCGCGCGACGAGTGCAGTAGTTGAGGACGCGTCGCGGCCCGCAAGGGGACCAACATGCGCGCAGCCGACATCATGACCTCCACCGTCGTGACCGCCACCCCGGACATGACGATTCACGACGCAGCCAAACTGTTCGTCGACCACCACATCAGCGGCATGCCGGTGCTCGACGCCGACGGCCAACTCATCGGCATCGTCAGCCAGGGCGATCTGCTGCACCGGGTGGAAAACGGCACCGGCCATGCGAAGCGCCGATGGTGGCTGGAACTGCTGTCGACCTCGCGCGAGGAAGCCGCCCGTTACGTGCGCGAGCATGGCCATTGCGTCCGCGACGTGATGTGCGAGCACGTGATTTCAATTCCCGCCGACATGCCGTTGCAGCAGATCGCCGATCTGATGGAGCGCCGTCATCTGAAGCGCGTGCCGGTGCTGCGCGACGGCCGCCTCGTCGGCATCGTCAGCCGCTCGAATCTGATTCGCGCGCTGGCCAGCGTCGAGCCGATCGTCGACTCCGGCACGCACGACGATGCGAGCCTGCGCGACGCGATCGTCGCGGAAATGCACGGGCAGCGCTGGGGCCTCGCGAAGCACGGCGTGATCGTCCAGGACGGTGTCGCCCATCTGTGGGGCGTGATCGAGTCCGAAGAGGAAAAGCGCGCGATCCGCATCGCGGCCGAGAACGTGCCCGGCATCAGACGGGTGGAAAGCCACCTCGAATCGCCAACCGTGCTGCCGACCATGTAGCGTACGTCGCTACGTCGCCTTCACCTCGTTTTCCAGCGGCTCCCCGCGTTCGAACGCGGTGATGCTGGCGAGCGTCGTTTCGCAGATGGTGGTCAGCGCCTCACGCGTCAGATACGCCTGGTGGCCGGTGACGATCACGTTCGGAAACGACACGAGGCGCTGGAACACGTCGTCGGTGATGATCTCGCTCGACAGGTCGCGGAAAAACAGATCGGCCTCCTGTTCGTACACGTCGATCCCGAGACCGCCGAGCTGGCCGCTCTTGAGCGCGTCGATCACCGCCTCGGTATCGACCAGCCCGCCGCGGCTGGTGTTGATCAGGATCGCGCCGGGCTTCGCGCGCTCCAGCGTTTTCGCGTTGATGATGTGATGCGTCGCCGGCGTGAGCGGGCAATGCAGCGAAATGATGTCGGCCTTCTCGCCGATCTCGCCCGGCTTCACATAGCGCAGCCCGAGCGCCTCGAATTCCTTCGATGGATACGGATCGTAGCCGATCACCTCGCAACCGAAACCGAGCATGATCTTCGCGAACACGCAGCCGATCTTGCCGGTGCCGACCACCGCGACCGTCTTGCCGCACAGGTCGAAACCGGTCAGGCCGTCGAGCGAGAAATTCGCGTCGCGCGTGCGGTTGTACGCGCGGTGCACCTTGCGGTTGATCGCGAGCAGCAGCGCGACCGCGTGTTCCGCGACGGAGTGCGGCGAGTAGGTGACGACCCGCACCACTTTCATGCCGAGCCGCGCGGCGGCCTCGAGGTCCACATTGTTAAAGCCCGTGCAGCGCAATGCGAGCAGCCGCGTGCCGCCTTTGTGCAGCGCCTCCAGCACCTGCGCGTCGGCGCAGTCGTTGACGAACACGCAGACCGCGCGGTAACCCGCCGCGAGACCGACGCTGTCCATCTCCAGCGCGACGTCGAAGTATTGCAGCCGGTGCTGGCCGGCGTGGTTGGCCGCGTCGAGATACTGGCGCTCGTAGCGCGTCGAGCTGAATATCGCCACTTCCATGATGGACTCCTTATCGAATCGAAATCGGACCGCGTGCGCGTGGGTTCGTGTCTAACCCGCTGCAATCGAAATCGCGATCTGCACGAACAGCACCTTGACGATGGTCATCGACGGAAAAATCATCGCGTACATGACGTCGGGCTGTTCGGTCGGCGCGATCCGGTTCGCGAACGCGAGAATCGCCGGGTTGCCGGTCGCGCCGCAGATCACCCCAACCGACGTATCGAACGGCAGCCGGAACAGCCACAGGCAGCACGCCGCCGTCACGCCGACCAGCACCAGCAGCGTAATCGCGCCGTAGAGCAGCAGCAGCGGCCCGGCGCTGCCCACCGTCGCGATGAACTTCGGCCCGCACGCGATGCCGACCTGGGCGAGGAAGATCGTCAGCCCGAGATTGCGCAGCACCAGATTCGCCGACAGCGGCATCACCCACACGAACGGTCCGCTGCGGCGCGCCTTGCCCAGACACAACGCGACCAGCAGCAAGCCCGCCAGCCCCAGACTGAAGGCGCTCAGACCCGGCAAGCGCAGCGGGATCGCGCCGACCAGCAGCCCGGCCGCCGCGCCGATCCCGAGGCAAATGAAACTCAGGTCGGCCGTCGTCTTGATCGAATCGCCGAAGAACGCGCGCACCGTCGCCTGATGCGCGCGATTGACCAACAGGCCGACGCGGTCGCCCGCTTCGAGGATCAGATCGGGCGTCGACAGCAGATCGGCGTCGCCGCGCCGCACGTGCGCGATCGAGCAGTTCACGCCGTCCGGAAAACGCAGATTGCCGAGCGCGATGCCGACCACCGCCGGGTTCGATGCGAACACGCGCATGTAGTCGAGGTCCTCGCGATGACTCGCCATCCGTCCGGGCTGCAGCTCGCCGCATAGCGCGGTGGCTTCGTCGAGCAGGCGGCGCTCGGTGGCGGTCGCGAGCAGCACGTCGTCGGCGCGCAGCGTGAAATCTTCGCTCGGCAGCTGGTTGTGATGCGCGCGCCGCACCGCCGCGATCGCGACGCCGGCCGGCAAGCGGGTCGACAGCTCCGCGAGCCGCAAGCCGAACAGACTCGCATTTCGCAGCGCGATTTCCGCGGTCTTCATCAGCTTCGCGGGCGGCTTCGCGATCTTGACCTTCAGCGCGACACTGAGCGCGTAGATGAACAGGATCGGTCCGGCCACGCCGAACGGATAGGCGACGCTGTACGCGACCGCCGCATCGTTGCTTTTCATCGACGCGATCGCGACCTGCAGGCTCGCGGTGCTGGTGCCGCTGCCCGCGAACATGCCGAGCGCATCGGCCAGCGTGATGCCGAACCGGATCAACCCGCAGGCGACCAGACCCGACGCGATCACGCCGAAACACGCGGCCGCGTTCGCCTTCGCGCCCTCCCGGCTGGTCAGCCCGCGAAAGAACTGCGCGCCGTACTGAATGCCGATCCCGTACAGAAACAGCAGCAGCCCGAGCGTGCCCAGCAACGCCGGCGGCGTCGATTTCGGCGCGAACGCGCCGACCGCCAGCCCGACGAACAGCACGGCGCCGGAGCCCAGCGCAACGCCTTTGATATTGATCTCGCCGATCAGGTAGCCGAGCGCGATGGTCAGAAACAGCGCGAACAGCGGCTGACTGTCGAGGAAAGTTCGGACTGCTTCCATACCGGCCTCCTATGGCTGGACCACGCAACACGGCAAGAGATCGCATCGCGGGCGCTGCCGCGCTTCACCCCGCTTCGAACACGACGACGCTGCGCGCCTGCACCCGGCACACATCTGTCTCGACGCGCGCGCTGCGGGGATCCGTCACGCAACAATCGTGCGGCGCCGCCTCGCCCGTATCGACGACGCGCCGCCAGCTCGCGCCGTCCGGCGCCGGCAGCGCCACGTCGCAGGGGTCCACGTTCATATTGAGGACGACGTGCAACATCGGCTCGCCGCTCGCCGCACCGGCAAGCGTGAACGCGACGAGGCGCGCGGCCGGATCGCCCCACGGCGGCGCGTCCAGCCGTTCGCCGTGCCACGCGACATCCGGCCGGCTCTGTCCCGGCGCGGGCCGCCCGGTCAGAAAGCGGCGCCCGCGCAGGCTCGGGTGGCGCTTGCGCAGCGCGATCATCGCGCGCACGAAGCGCAGCATGTCGAGCGCGTCGGCGGAACGGTCCCAGTCGAGCCATGAAATCGGGTTGTCCTGACAGTACGCGTTGTTGTTGCCGCGCTGCGTGCGCAGCGTTTCGTCGCCGGCCAGCAGCATCGGCACGCCGCGACTGAGCAGCAGGATCGCAATCAGGTTGCGCGCCTGGCGCAGCCGCAAGGCGACGATCTCGCAGTCTTCCGTCTCGCCCTCGGCGCCGCAATTCCACGACAGGTTGTCGTTGCTGCCGTCGCGGTTATCGTCGCCGTTCGCTTCGTTATGCTTGGCGTCGTAGCTGACCAGATCGTTGAGCGTGAAGCCGTCGTGGCAGGTGACGAAGTTGATGCTGTTGGCGGGCAGCCGGCCGTCGTCCTGGTACAGATCGGCGCTGCCCGCGATGCAGCTACACAGCTCGCCGACGAGACCGGGCTCGCCGCGCACGTAGCGGCGAACCACGTCGCGATAGCGGCCGTTCCATTCGGCCCACGCCATGCCCGGAAACGCGCCGACCTGATACAGCCCGCCCGCATCCCACGCTTCGGCGATCAACGGCACGCGCGCGAGAACCGACGACGCCTCCATCACCCACGGCAACGGCGGCACGCGCAACAGCTGGCCGTTCTCGCCGCGCGCGAACACGCTCGCCAGATCGAAGCGGAAACCGTCGACACCGAGTTCACGCACCCAGTACTCGAGGCAGCGCACGATGAACGCGGTCACCAGCGGATGATTGCAGTTGACCGTGTTGCCGCAGCCGGTGTAGTCGAGATAGTGCTGCGGATGATTCGGATCGACCAGGTAGAACGCGTCGTTGCCGAATACCTTGAAATGGATCACCGGCCCGTTCTTGCCCGCTTCGGCGGTGTGGTTGAACACCACGTCGAGCAGCACGCGAATGCCCACCGCGTGCAGCGCATCGACCAGCGCGCGAAATTCCTGCGGCGCGCGCGCCGGGTCGACGCAATAGCGCGGATGCGCGCTGTAGAAGCTATGCGTGCTGTAGCCCCAGTAATTGGACAGGCCGCGTGCGGCGACATGGGCGGGCACGTCCTGTTCGTCGAACGCCATCACCGGCAGCAGTTCGACATGGGTGACGCCAAGCGCCTTCAAATAGGGGATTTTCTCGATCAGGCCCGCGAAGGTACCCGGATGCCGGACCCCGCTCGACGGATGCCGCGTGAAGCCGCCGACGTGCAGCTCGTAGATGATCGCGTCGTCGAGCGTGCGGATCCCGATGTCGTGCGCGCGACGCGGCAGCGGTTCGGTGACGATGCCTCGGAGCGAGCCGGCCGGCACCGCCGCTTCCGGCGCCTGCGCCCGCGTGGCCTGCTCGCGCGAATACAGCCGGTCGCTGACGCCGCGCGCCTGCGGGTCCAGTAGTTCCTTGCGGCTCGCGGCCTCGTCGCTCATCTGCGGTACGCCGTGCGGGCCGGACGCGCGCCACGTATAGCAGCAACGCAGCGGCAGGTCCTCGACCAGCACATGCCAGTAGAAATAGGTGTGATTCGCTTCGCTGTCGAGCGTGACGACCTGAAACGGCTCGACGCTGTCGGGCGCCGCGTACAGCAGCAATTCGACGTGCGTCGCATGCCGGCAGAACACGCAGAAGTTCACGCCGTCCGGCACGACCGTCGCGCCGGGCGGAAAGCGCGAGCCGGGCCGGGTGCGATAGCGCGCCGGCGCGGATGCTTCAGGGCTGAGCAAGATCGATCCTCACCGCGCGCGTGTTCCAGATGCGCGCGCAATACTCGGCGATCGCGCGATCCGACGAGAACTTGCCCGAATGCGCGGTGTTCATGATCGACATCCGGGTCCATTGCCGAGCATCGCGCCATGCGTCGCTCACCTGCTCCTGACACTCCACATAGGCGGCGAAATCGGCCAGAACCAGAAACGGATCGTGGTGCACGAGATTATCGAGCAGCGGCCGGAACATCTCCGTGTCGCCGCGCGAGAAGCGCCCTTGTGCGATCTGTTCGAGCGCGTCGCGCAACGCGTCGTTGCGTTGCAGGTAATCGGCGGGACGATAACCGGACGCCTTCAGTTCTTCGACCTGCTGCGCGGTCAGGCCGAACAGGAAAAAGTTCTCGGCGCCCGCTTCTTCGCGAATCTCGACGTTCGCGCCGTCGAGCGTGCCGATCGTCAGCGCGCCGTTGATCATGAATTTCATGTTGCCGGTGCCGGACGCCTCCTTGCCGGCCGTCGAAATCTGCTCGGAAAGATCGGCGGCCGGATAGATCCAGTGGCCGTTCTTCACGTTGAAGTCCGGATAGAAAACCACTTTGAGCCGGCCATCGAGCGCCGGGTCGCTGTTCACCACTTCGGCGATTCCGTTGATCAGACGGATCATCAGCTTGGCCATCGCGTAACCGGGCGCGGCCTTGCCGCCGAACACGAAGCAGCGCGGCGCGACGTCGAGCTCCGGATGGCGGCGCAGCCGGTTATACAGATCGATGATGTACAGCGCGTTCAGATGCTGGCGCTTGTATTCGTGTATGCGCTTGACCTGAATATCGAACAGCGCATCCGGGTCGACCGCGATGCCCGTTTCGGCTGCGATACGGGCGGCCAGCGCCGCCTTGTTCTCGCGCCGGATCGCGCGCCACGCGTCGTGGAAAGCGGCGTCGCCGGCATGCGCGGCGAGCGCGTCGAGGCGAGCCAGGTCGCGGGTCCAGTCGGTGCCGATCGTCGCGTCGAGCAGCCGCGCGAGGCCCGGATTGCTTAGCATCAGAAAGCGTCGCGGCGTCACGCCGTTGGTCACGTTCAGAAAACGCTCGGGATACATTTCGGCGAAATCGCGCAGCACCGTGCGCTTGAGCAGGTCCGAATGCAGCGCGGCCACCCCGTTGACCGAATGACTGCCGACGCTCGCCAGATGCGCCATGCGCACCTTCTTCGCGCCGGCTTCGTCGATCAGCGACATCCGCGCGACGCGCGCGTCGTCGCCCGGAAAGCGGCGCCGCACGTCGTCGAGAAAGCGGCGGTTGATCTCGTAGATGATTTCGAGCGGGCGCGGCAGCAGGCTTGCGAACAGCGGCAGCCCCCAGGTTTCGAGCGCCTCCGGCAACAACGTGTGATTCGTGTACGCAAGCGTGCGTTGCGTGAGATCCCACGCGGCGTCCCACGACAACAGCCGCTCGTCGATCAGCAGACGCATCAGCTCGGCGACCGCGATCGACGGATGCGTGTCGTTCAGTTGCGCGGCGAACAGATCGGCGAACTTCTCGATCGACGTGCCCTTCGCATCCATCAGGCGCAGCATGTCCTGTAGCGAGCACGACACGAAAAAGTACTGCTGCGCGAGACGCAGGCGCTTGCCGGCGTCGGGCTCGTCGTTCGGATAGAGCACTTTGGACAGCGTCTCCGACACGACCTTTTCCTCGACCGCCTGGTAGTACTGCCCGGCGTTGAAGTCCTGAAAGTCGAACGATTCGACCGCTTCGCTCTTCCACAGACGCAGCATGTTGCAGGTGTTCACCCGGTAGCCCTGCATCGGCATATCGCAGGCGACGCCCTTCACCTGGCGCGAGGGTATCCAGCGCACCCGCAGGCGGCCTTCGGCATCGGTCGTGCTTTCCGTGTGGCCGCCGAACGACACGTAATAGCCGACGTCGTACCGCACGATCTCCCACGGGTTGCCCTTTTGCAGCCACTTGTCCGTGCATTCGACCTGCCAGCCGTCGCGGATCTGCTGATCGAAGATGCCGAATTCGTAGCGGATTCCGTAGCCGATCGCGGGAATTTCGAGCGTCGCGAGCGAGTCCAGATAGCACGCGGCGAGGCGCCCGAGACCGCCGTTGCCGAGTCCCGGTTCTTCTTCGAGCGCGAGCAGCGCGTCGAGATCCTGGCCGAGCACGCGCATCGCGTCGCGCGCTTCGGCCTGCATGCCCAGATTCAGCAGACTGTTGCCCAGTTGCGGGCCGATCAGGAATTCGGCCGACAGATAGCACGCGACTTTCACATCGCGCGCCGCGTAGGTTTTGGTGGATGCGGCCCAACGCGCCAGCATGCGGCCCTGCACGCTGTACGCGAGCGCCATGTACCAGTCGTGCGGGGTGGCGACGTCCGGGTAGCGTGCCTGGCGGCAGATCAGGTTGCGCACCACGTCCTGATGAAACGGCGCCGTGGATGCGTCCGTGGGCGCGTCGTTCATCGCCGCGCCGTGCTGTGCGATCGTGGCGACCGCAGGAATGTCGGTCATGCTGGTACTCCGCTCCGGTTCGGCGGCGCGCGGGCAGTAGCCGGCCGCGCTGGCCGCCGCCTGCTGGCCTGCTGCCTGCGTGCCAACTGCCTGCTTGCCTGCTAACGCATCGCGCCCGCGAGTCTCGCCGCGCTGAGCCCCACGATCAGATCGAGCGCGCCGTTCTTCAACGCCTGGGTCGCGGCCACGCCCGCCGCGGTCAGCGCGGCCGCGTCGATCCGCGATGCGTCCAGTACTTCGACGCGCAGGCGCGTGGCGGCCACCGCGTCGAGTTTCCTGATGTTGGCCGCGCCGCCCAATGCCGCGCGAATCTGTTGGGCGCGCGCGGTTTCGTCGGGAGAACTTTGCTGCGCGGCGACGGCGGCGGCGGCGGTCTCGGCGGGGGCGGTCGCGGTGCCCGCAGCCGCCACAGCATCAACGGCACCAACCGCCGGCAGATCCGCGTCGCTTCCCGCGGTCTTCAGATACTCCTGCATGTCGGTCTTCATGTTCTCCGACAGCGGCCCGAAGATCGCCTGCACGCCGTTGCCGACCCGCACCACGCCGGCGGCGCCGAGCGCCTTCAGCTTGTGTTCGTCGACCCGCGCCGGGTCTTTGACCGAAATCCGCAAGCGCGTGATGCAGGCGTCGAGACTGGTGATGTTCGAGCGGCCGCCGAACGCCAGCACCAGTTCGCGCGAGCGTCCGCCCGCGCCGGCGGCGGCGACCACCTGAGCATCAGCCGTATCGTCCTCGCGCCCCGGCGTCTTCAGATTGAAGCGCTGAATCACAAAGCGGAACACGCCGTAGTAGATGACCGCATAGATCGGACCGAGAATGAACACGTACCACGCATGCGTCGCCTTGCCGCCGATCAGGTTGAACATCAGAAAGTCGATGCCTCCCTGCGAGAACGTGAAGCCCATCCGCATCCACAGCGTATTGGCGACGAACTGCGCGGACGCCGCGAGGCACGCGTGAATCAGGTACAGAACCGGCGCGACGAACAGGAACGCGAATTCGATCGGCTCGGTGATGCCGGTGAGAAACGAGGTCAGCGCGGCCGACACCATCATCCCGCCGACCGCCACTTTCTTTTCCGGCTTCGCGCAATGCCAGATCGCGATCGCGGCGGCCGGCAGTCCGAACATCTTGAACAGGAACGCGCCGGCGAGGATGCCGGCGGTCGGATCGCCCGCGAAATAACGGGTGATGTCGCCGTGCACCGTCTTGCCGGTGCTCGGGTCGAGGTAGCTGCCCATTTCGAAGAAGAACGGCACGTTCCAGATGTGATGCAGTCCGAACGGGATCAGCAGTCGTTCGACGAAACCGTACACCGTCGCCGCCATCCGCGGGTCCGATACCGCCGCCCAGTGCGAGAACGCGCGGATGCCGTTGCCGATCGGCGGCCAGATGAACGACAGGATCGCGCCGAGCACGATCGAGCCGATTGCCGTCACGATCGGCACGAAACGTTTGCCGGCGAAGAAGCCGAGATACGCGGGCAACGTGATCCGGTAGTAGCGGTTGAACATCCACGCGGCGAGACCGCCGGCCAGAATCCCGCCGAACACGCCGGTCTGGATCGATGGGATGCCCATGATCGTGTCGGTCTCGATCCCCTCGATCTTCGCGATCACGCCGAGCGTCGCGGTCATCACCAGATAGCCGATCGTCGCGGCGATGCCCGACACGCCGTCGTTCTCGGTGAAGCCGAGCGCGACCCCGACCGCGAAGATCAGCGGCAGGTTCGCGAAGATCACGTCGCCCGAATTTTTCATCAACGCGAGCACGACCGCCGGTACGTAACCGTGGAAGTCGGTCGCGCCCAGACCGAGCAGCAGCCCGGCCACCGGCAGCACCGCGACCGGCAGCATCAGTGATTTGCCGACCTTCTGCAACACTCCGAACGCCTGCGAGAACATGGCTCGTCTCCTCGTGATCCGCTCAACCGATGCTCATTCGGCGAAGCGGGCAAGATGCGCGCGAACTTGCGCGGCGGTGCCCAGCCGCAGCACTTCGGCGGCGAGCTGGCGCGCTTCGTCCATCGTGATTCGCGCGAGCTGCGCCTTGATCGAACCGACCGCCGGAATGCTGACCGACAGTTCGTCGATGCCGAGGCCCGCGAGCACCGGCACGGCCATCGCGTCCGACGCAATCCCGCCGCAGATGCCGACCCACTTGCCGTGCTGGTGCGCGCCGTCGACCGTCATGCCGATCAGCCGCAGCACCGCCGGATGCAGCGCGTCGGCCTGCTTCGCGAGCTGCGGATGGCCGCGGTCCATCGCCAGCGTGTATTGCGTGAGGTCGTTGGTGCCGATCGAAAAGAAGTCGACTTCGCGGGCCAGCGGCTCGGCGATCAGCGCGGCGGCCGGCACCTCGATCATCACGCCGACCTTGACCTCGGCCGCGCGCTCGCCGGCTTCTTCGCGCAGGATCTGGCGCGCCGCCAGAACTTCCTCGATCGCGGCGATCATCGGGAACATCACATGCAGCTTGCCGAGCGGCGCCGCGCGCAAAATCGCGCGCAATTGCGTGCGGAAAAGGTCGGGACGCGCGAGGCTCACGCGCACGCCGCGCAGACCCAGAAACGGATTGTCTTCCTTCGGCAGCGGCAGATACGACAGCGGTTTGTCGCCGCCGACGTCGAGCGTGCGCACTACCAGCGTCCGGTCGCGGCCGAGCGCTTCGGCGACCGCGCAGTATTGCGCGGCCTGTTCGTCTTCCGTTGGGGCCGTGTCGCGCGCGTCGAACAGGAACTCCGAGCGCAGCAGCCCGACGCCTTCCGCGCCGGCCGCGACCGCGTCGCGCGCTTCCTGCGCGTTGCGGATGTTGGCGACGACTTCGATGCGGTGACCGTCGGCGGTCATCGCGAGCTTGCCCGCCGCCAGTTGCTCCTGCTCGCGTCTTGCGATCTGGCGCTCGATCCGCTCGCGCGCCTTTGCGAGTTCGTCGGCGCTCGGGTTGCGCCGCAAGCTGCCGCGCGACCCGTCGAGCACGACCGGCGTGCCGTCCGCGAGGTCGAGCGCGCGCTCGTCGATCCCGCAGATCGCCGGGATGCCGAGCGAGCGCGCAAGGATCGCGACGTGGCTGGTCGCGCCGCCGCTGGTCGTGCAAAAGCCGAGCACCTTGCTGCGATCGAGCGACGTGGTGTCCGACGGCGACAGTTCTTCGGCGATCAGGATCGACTCGGCCGGCACGTCGATGCTCGCCTGGGTCGCGCCCGCGAGCAACGCGAGCACCCGGCGGCCGACGTCGCGGATATCGCCGGCGCGTTCGCGCAGCAGCGGATTGTCGAGTTTTTCCAGCGTGCTCGCGTGACGCTGGAATGCTTCGCGCCACGCGAATGCCGCGCTCTTGCCCGCGCTGATATGAGCGATCGCGATGTCGTTCAGATCGGGATCGTCGAGCAGTTCGAGATGGGCGGCAAGAATCTGCGCTTTCGATGGATCGGCGAGCGTCGCCTTCAGCGCCTCGATCTGCTGGCGCGCCTGGTGGCGGGCCGCTTCGAGTTGCGCGCGTTCGAGTGGCGGCGACTCGCCCGCTTCGCGCACATCGATCACCTGCTGGCGAAACTGCACGACATGGCCGACCGCGAGGCCTGGCGACGCGGATACGCCGGAGAACTCGTTCGCGTCGCGCGCGGCGGCGGGGGTGGGCGCTGGTGCGGGCGCGGCAGCATTGGCCGCGGCGGTTCCGGTTGCATTCGCTGCTGTATTTGCCGCTGTATTGGCTATGGCACTCGCCGCGCCGCCGTCCACCGGCGCCGCCGCCGGTGCCTCGCCGGGCTGTTCGCCCGAGCCCTCGGCAAGCAGACGCGCAAGCTGGTTCGCCGCCTCGGCCGCATCCGGGCCGCGCGCCTCGACGCGCAACTTGTCGCCGAACTGGGTCGCGAATCCCATGATCGCGACGACCGACTTCGCATTCACGCTAGTGCCGCCCGCGCGCAGCAGGCGGATTTCCGCCTGGAATTTCTTCGCCTCGGCGGCGACCACCGCGGCAGGCCGCGCATGCAGGCCCGCCGGATTCGGCAGCGTGATTTCACCGGACAGCACCGTGCCGCTCGGGTCCGGCGTCTGCCCCGCCGCGCTGCCGGCGACCAGTTCGAGGTACAGCGCGACGTCGATACCGGCGCTGACGATCCCTTGCGCCGGCAGGTAGCGCGCGACCCGCTCGCCGTTGGCGATCACCATCTGCGTGAGCAGACTCGCCGCCTTCGCGCCGACCACCACAGGATCGAAGCGGATCAGCGGCGCGCCCGCCGCGACCGTGTCGCCCTGCCTGACCAGCGGTAGGAAGCCCTCGCCGCGCAGCAGCACGGTGTCGAGCCCGATGTGCAGCAGCACTTCGAGACCGTTGTCGGCGGTGATCGTCACCGCGTGGTTGGACGCGTGCAGCAGCGTGACCTTGCCGGCCAGCGGCGCGAGCAGTTCATCCGAAGTCGGATCGATCGACACGCCGTCGCCGACCATCTTGCCCGCGAAGACCGGGTCGGGCACGCTGTCGAGCGGCACCAGCACGCCCGACAGGGGTGCGATCAGTTCGACGCGCAGCGAATGCTGAAGGGCTTGCATGGCGATGACTCCCGGTGCGGTGACGCCAGCGTGAAACGGTGCGATAAAGCCATTCGATCAAGCGGTTCAAGCCGGCGCGGCGATACAGCGGCCGGATACGGTGCCCGCTTCAAAACGGCCACGTCCATTCGGAGATTTCGGCGCGATCGGTGCCGTGCTCGTGCGCGTAATTCAGATTGAGGATGATCGCGTTCCTCATGTCTTCCCGCAGATGCGCGGTCCTGCCCTGCAACCTCGGCACCCGGTCCAGCACGTCGAGCACGAGGTTGAAGCGGTCCACCTTATTGAGGATGGCCAGTTCGAGCGGCGTGTTGATGTTGCCCTTTTCGGTGTAGCCGCGCACATGCAGATTCTCGTGGTTGCGGAAACGGTACGCGAGCTTGTGAATCAGCCACGGATAGCCGTGGAAATTGAAAATCACCGGCTTGTCGACGGTAAACAGGCTGTCGAACTCGCGCTCGCTGGAGCCGTGCGGATGCTCGCTGGCCGGCTGCATTCGGAACAGGTCGACGACGTTCACGAAACGCAATCTCAGCTCGGGCAAACGCTCGCGCAAGATCGCGGTGGCCGCGAGCGCTTCCTGCGTGGCGACGTCGCCGCACGAGGCCATCACCGCGTCCGGCTCGGCGTTCTCGTCGTTGCTCGCTCGCCGCCACACGCCCATCCCCTTCGCGCAGTGCACGACCGCTTCGTCGATCGTGGTGAATTGCAGATGTTTCTGCTTGTCCGCGACGATCACGTTGATGCAGTCGGTCGAGCGCAGGCATTCATTAGCGACGACCAGCAGCGTGTTCGCATCCGGCGGCAAATACACCCGCGTCACCGACGGACTCTTGTTGGTGACGAGATCGATAAAGCCCGGGTCCTGATGCGAGAAGCCGTTGTGATCCTGACGCCATACCGTCGACGACAGCAGGATGTTCTCCGACGCCACCGACGCGCGCCAAGGCACATGGTTCTTGCACACGTCCAGCCACTTCGCATGCTGGTTGAACATCGAATCGACCACGTGCGCGAACGCTTCGTACGTGTGGAAGAAGCCGTGCCGCCCGGACAGCAGATAGCCTTCGAGCCAGCCCATCAGCGTGTGCTCGGAAAGCATCTCCATCACCCGGCCGTCGGGCGCGAGTTCGCCGCCGTCGTCGTCTTCCGGCAGCCGCTCGGCCATCCATACTTTCTTGCTGACCTCGTAGATCGATTGCAGGCGATTGGACGCGGTTTCGTCCGGGCCGAACACGCGGAACGTACGCATGTTGCAGCGCATCGTGTCGCGCAGAAACTGGCCGAGCGGCTGCGTGTTCTCGCGCAGCACCGCGCCCGCGTGCGCGACTTCGACCGCGTAGTCGCGAAAGTCCGGCAGCTTCAACTCGCGGCGCAGCAGACCGCCGTTCGCGTGCGGATTGGCGCTCATCCGGCGCGGCCCGCGCGGCGCCAGCTCGCGCAACGCGGCCAGCAGGCGGCCGTTTTCGTCGAACAGTTCGGCGGGTTTATAGCTGCGCAGCCAGCTTTCCAGCAGCGCCAGATTCGCCGGATTGCCGCGCACGTCGGAAAACGGCACCTGGTGCGAGCGCCACGTGCCCTCCACCTTATGGCCGTTGATTTCCTTCGGCCCGGTCCAACCCTTCGGAGTCCGCAGCACGATCATCGGCCACAGCGGCCGCTCCGGAGTCGCGTCAGCGGCGCGCGCGCACTCGTGAATCGCGCGAATTTCGGCGAGCACGGTATCGAGCGTCGCGGCCATCTTCTGGTGCAGTTGCGCCGGGTCCGAGCCTTCGACGAAATGCGGCGTATAACCGTAGCCTTCGAACAGCGCTTTGAGTTCGCGGTGGCTGATGCGCGACAGAATCGTCGGATTGGCGATCTTGTAGCCGTTCAGGTTCAGGATCGGCAGCACGGTGCCGTCGCGCGCGGGGTTGATGAATTTGTTCGAATGCCAGGCGGTCGCGAGCGGGCCGGTTTCGGCCTCGCCGTCGCCGATCACGCAGGCGACCAGCAGATCGGGGTTGTCGAGCGCGGCGCCGTAAGCGTGCGACAGGCTGTAGCCGAGCTCACCGCCTTCGTGGATCGAGCCGGGGGTCTCGGGCGTCACATGCGAACCGATATGGCCCGGAAACGAGAACTGCTTGAAAAACTTCTGCATCCCCTCGGCGTCTTCGCTCTTGTCCGGATACACCTCCGAATAGGTGCCTTCCAGATAAGCGGGGCCGAGTACGCCCGGCGCGCCATGGCCGGGGCCGGCCATGAAAATCACGTCGAGGTCGTCGCGTTTGATCACGCGGTTCAGATGCGCCCACACGAACGACAGCGCCGGGCTCGCGCCCCAGTGGCCGAGTAGCCGGTGCTTGACGTGCTCGGCCACGAGCGGCTCGCGCAGCAGCGGGTTGTCCCGCAGATAAATCATGCCGACCGACAGGTAATTGCAGGCCCGCCACCACGCGTCGATGCGGGCGAGTTCGTCGGCCGCTAGCGGCATGCGAAGTGAAGCGTCTGAATCGGTTGTTGCGCTCATCGTGACGTCTCCTGTCCGTGCGGCGCGGGCCCGGCTTGAAACGGCGCAGCGCCGGGCGCGCTGCAATCGCGCGGTGTCGCAGCGGCAAGGTGCCGGAGCGCGGCGAGCCTCGCGACGGCCGTCGCTGTTGCCGACGCGGTGGGCGGTTTCCAAGCTTGGCGGTGTCCGGGCCTGGCGGTTCTCAGGCTCTGCGGCCTTCACGCTTTCCGGCTGCAACTCACAGGCTAGTCGCGCGCTGCCCGCTTGCCTATCGGACCTTGGTCCGATTTGCCGCCCGGCCGCGCGTGGCACGTTTGAGCCTGGTGCGGTGTTCGCCGCATGCGATTTGCGTGCGATTTTCACGTGACCGTCACGTGATGGTTACGTGAGAGTTACGCGACGGCCGCCACCGAAGCCATGCACAAACGCGGGAGAGACCCATGAAACAGCGCATTGCCCTTGCGTGGCCGCCGCGCGCGTGCGCCGTCGCGCTTACCCTGATGCTCCTGCTCGGCGCCTGCGCGCAGCCGCAGCAGCGCGTGCAGACCGGTATGGACCGGCAGACGGTGATCGCGACGCTCGGTCCGCCGAAGGAAACCTACGATCTGCCCGACGGCGGCAAGCGTCTGATGTGGCCCACGCAGCCGATGGGCACGACGACCACCGCGGTCGATATCGATGCATCGGGCAGGACGACCCGTGTGCAGCAAGTGCTTCAGGAAAACGAGTTCTATCGCGCCGAGGTCAACAAGTGGACCCGCGACGACGTGCTGGTCGCATTCGGCCGGCCTTTCGAGACCTCGTATTTCAAGCGGATGGAGCGCGAGGTGTGGTCGTACCGGTACATGGAAAGCAACATCTACCACATGATCTTCAATTTCTATTTCGACCCGCAGGGCGTGCTGAGACAAACGCAGAAGCAGCCGGACCCGGTATTCGATCCGAGCCAGCGCAATAAATTCTGAAGCGACGCGAGCTTTCGAGGCGACGGGTAGTTAGTTAGGGGAACGAGATGAACAGGTTTGGTACCGTCGTGCCGGCGCTCGCGGCATTCGTCATCGCTAATGCGATGTGGCCCGCCGCCGCTTCCGCGCAGATGGGTATGAGCGCGAACAGGCAGATGCAGGACACGCAGCGGGCCGCGCAGAAAAAAGCGCGTAAAGCGAAGAGCGAGCCCGCCGGGCAGACGAACAAGACGGACCATCCGGCGTCCGCGCCGGCTGCCGCCTCGCAGTGAACGAGAGGCTGTCGGGCCGAACGCACGGCGACCAAAAAACGCCTGCCGCTAAGCCGGCGCCGCCCGCGCCTTGCCCGTCTTGCCGCGCGACGCGCGGATCAGCCTCAGAAACGCCTGCAGAATCGGCGAGCTGTCGTCACGCCGGTACAGACAGCTCAACTCGATCTCGCGCAACCGCGTCGATCTGAGCGGCCGGTACACGACGCCCGGCAGCCGCAGATTGACCGCCGATTCGGTCGTCACGCACACGCCGAAACGGCTCGCCACCAGCGCGATACAGGTCACCACGTCCTCGACTTCCTGCTCGACCCGCAGCCGCACGCCCTCCGCGCGAAACGCCGCCGCGACCTCCTGCGCGAGCCCATGCACCGGCGCGTTCGGATAGAGGATCATCCGCTCGTTATCGAGGTCGCGCAGCGTAATGGTTTTCTTCTCGCACAGCGGATGCCCTTCATACAGCGCGATCAGATACGACTCGCGCTGCACCCAGTCGACCGCGATATCGGCCTCGTTCGGCACCAGCCGGTTAAAGCCGATCGTGATGCGCCGCTCGCGCAGCGCCGCGATCTGCTCGGCCTTCGACATATTGTGCAAACCGATCTTCACCGCCGGCCGCTCGGTATGAAAGTCCGCGAGCAGGCGCGGGATCACATTCAGAATCCCCGAGCTGAAAATGCCGACGTCGAGCCGTCCTGTATAACCCTGCCCCGCCAGTTGGGTCTGCTCTTCCGCGCGCCGCGACAGCGCGAGGATGTTCGGCACTTCCTCCAGCAGCGCGCGCCCCGCCTCGGTCAGCTCCGCGCCCTTGCTGGTGCGGATGAACAGCGGCGTGCCCAGTTCCTCTTCGAGCGCGCGGATGTTGCGCGTGAGCGGCGGCTGCGCGATATGCAGCCGCTCGGCCGCGCGGCCGAAGTTAAGCTCCTCGGCCAGCGCGAGGAAATAGCGCATCTGCTTCAGTTCCATCGGTTCGTTTCCTTGCGTGCGCGGGTAAATCAAGTCATACCGGAACGGTATCAGATTTTAAAAAAACAGTATTGGACGGTATGCCGCCGCAAGCGCGATCATGGCAGCCGATTCCGATGGCGCCGCCGCGTTGCCGCATCGTCCGCGCAACGTGTCGCCGCTTCCTTTCGTGCTCGCGCAACCAGGAACTCACCATGCCAATCGTTCATATTTCCCTCGTCGAAGGACGCGACGACGCCGCGATCAAGGCGTGCGTCAAAGCCGTCGCGCGCACCGTCCACGAAACGCTCGGCGCGCCGCTCAGTTCGATCCGCGTCTACGCGACGCTGACGCCGGCCAGCCACTGGGCCGTCGGCGATCAGACCAAGGACGAAATCGCCGCCGCCCAGGAGAAGGCCAAATGACACCGCAACAGATCGAAAGCGCGGCGCGCGCACTGGTCGACGCCGAGCGTAGCGGCGCCTACATCGCGCCGCTGCGCGAGACCTATGAACAAATGAGCATCGACGATGCTTATGCGATCCAGCGCGTCAACACCGAGCGGCGCATCGCCGCCGGCCGCCGCGTGGTCGGCTGCAAGATCGGCCTGACGTCGGTCGCGGTGCAGAAGCAGCTCGGCGTCGACCAGCCCGATTTCGGCATGCTGTTCGACGACATGGGCTACGGCGACGGCGAACCGATTCCGGCGTCGATTCTCACGCAACCGAAGATCGAAGCGGAGATCGCGTTCGTGATTGGCCGCGATCTGAATCAGCGCAATCCGGGCCAGCTCGACGTGCTAAACGCGATCCACTACGCGTTGCCGGCGCTCGAAATCGTCGGCAGCCGCATTGCCAACTGGAATATCCGCATTACCGACACGATCGCGGACAACGCGTCGTCGTCGGCGTTCGTGCTCGGCAACCGGCCGCGCAAGCTCGCCGATTTCGATCTGCGGCTGTGCGGGATGGTGATGGAGCGACGCGGCGAACCGGTGTCGGTCGGCGCGGGCGCCGCCTGCCTCGGCCATCCGATCAACGCGGTGGTCTGGCTCGCGCGCACGATGGCCGCGGTCGGCACCCCGCTGAAGACGGGCGACCTCGTGCTGTCCGGCGCGCTCGGCCCGATGGTCGCGGTCGCGCCGGGCGACGTCTTCGACGCGCGCATCAACGGACTGGGCTCGGTGCGAGCCGTGTTCGACGCCACCCCCACTTCCGCGAACGAGGCACGTCAATGAGCCAGATTAACGAATACGCGACGCTGCTCGACGACGCAGCGCGCACCGCCACCGAAGTCTCCCAGTTCGACCCCGAAGGCCGCCTGTCGCTCGACGAGGCCTATCAGATTCAGTCCGCGTCGATCCAGCGCCGGGTTGCGCGCGGCGAACGCCGCGTCGGCGTGAAGATGGGCTTCACGAGCCGCGCGAAGATGGTGCAGATGGGCCTGTCCGACGTGATCTGGGGGCGCCTGACCGCCGGCATGCAAATCGAGGAAGGCAGCACGATCGATTTCTCGCGCTTCGTGCATCCGCGCGTCGAACCGGAAATCGCCTTCGTGCTCAAGCATTCGCTCGACGGCGACGTGACCGGGCCGCAAGCGCTCGCGGCCGTCGAAGCGATCGCGCCCGCGCTCGAGATCATCGACTCGCGCTACAAGGACTTCAAATTCACGCTGCCGGAAGTGATCGCGGACAACGCGTCGTCGAGCGGCTTCGTGATCGGCGCGTGGCGCGATCCGCGCATCGACTTCAGCAACCTCGGCCTGACGCTCAATATCGACGGCCACGTCGTGCAGGTCGGCTCGACCGCCGCGCTGCTCGGCCAGCCGCTGCGCTCGCTGGTGGCCGCCGCGCGGCTCTCCGCGCAGGCCGGCGAGCCGTTGCAGGCCGGCTGGATCGTGATGGCGGGCGGCGCGACGCCGGCCGAATGGATCAAGCCGGGCCAGTATGTGTCGGTCGAGATGGAACAGCTCGGCCGCGCGGGCTTTCACGTCAACGGATGACGCGCCGGCGGCGCGCGGCCGTGGAGCCCCGGCGCGTGCGTCGCTCGACCCCCGAGCACGCAACCTGAAGCATCAAGCATGAGTCCGGAGTGAATATGACAGGTAAGGTAAAAGTGGCGATCATCGGGTCCGGCAATATCGGCACCGATCTGATGATCAAGGTGATGCGCAATAGTCAGCTCCTCGAAATGAGCGCGATGGTCGGCGTCGATCCGCAATCGGACGGCCTCGCGCGGGCCGCGCGGCTCGGCGTGACGACCACCGCCGAAGGCCTCGACGGGTTGCTCAAGCTCGATCTGTTCAACGACATCGACATCGTGTTCGATGCGACCTCGGCCGGCGCGCACAAGCGTCACAACGACGTGCTGCAACAGCATGGCGTGCAGGTGATCGACCTGACGCCGGCGGCCATCGGCCCGTACGTGATCCCGGCGATCAATCTCGAAGCCGAGAACGCGACCAACATGAACATGGTCACCTGCGGCGGCCAGGCGACGATTCCGATGGTCGCCGCAGTCTCGCGCGTCGCCAAGGTGCACTACGCGGAAATCGTCGCTTCGATCGCGAGCAAATCGGCGGGCCCGGGCACGCGCGCGAACATCGATGAATTCACCGAAACGACCCGCAGCGCGATCGAAACGCTCGGCGGCGCAACGCGCGGCAAGGCGATCATCGTGCTCAATCCTGCCGAGCCGCCGCTGATCATGCGCGACACCGTGTTCGTGCTGTCCGATCTGGCGGACCAGCAGGCGATCGAAGACAGCATCGCGCGGATGGTGGCGAGCGTGCAGGCTTATGTGCCGGGTTATCGTCTGAAGCAGAAAGTGCAGTTCGACGTGATTTCGCCCGATCAGCCGTTGAACGTGCCGGGACTCGGATTGAAGCACGGGCTGAAAACCTCCGTGTTTCTCGAAGTGGAAGGCGCCGCTCACTACCTGCCTGCGTATGCGGGCAATCTCGACATCATGACGTCGGCCGCTCTTGCCTGCGCCGATATGATGGCGCGCCGTCGCATTGCGGCCGGCATCGCGCGTGGACACAAGGAGGCCGCGTAATGACTACGATCGACAAGAAGCTCTATATCTCCGACGTCACGCTGCGTGACGGCAGTCATGCGATTCGCCATCAGTACAGCATCGCGCATGTGAAGACCATTGCGGCCGCGCTCGATCAGGCGGGTGTCGATAGTATCGAGGTCGCGCATGGAGATGGTGTCGAAGGTTCCAGCTTCAATTATGGTTTCGGTGCGCATAGCGATGTGGAGTGGATCGCCGCCGCGGCCGAGAGCGTGGCGAATGCGAAGATCGCCACGCTATTGCTGCCGGGGATCGGGACGATGCACGATCTGCGTAATGCTTACGATGCCGGCGCGCGAGTGGTGCGGGTCGCTACGCATTGCACCGAAGCAGACGTGTCGCGTCAGCATCTGGAATTCGCTCGCGAGCTTGGGATGGATCCGGTCGGCTTTCTGATGATGAGCCATATGACCACGCCGCAAAAGCTCGCCGAGCAGGCGAAGCTGATGGAGAGTTATGGCGCGAGTTGCGTATATGTGGTCGATTCGGGCGGCGCGCTGGGGATGAACGATATTCGCGATCGGTTTCGCGCATTCAAGGATGTTCTCAACGCCGACACGCAGACAGGGATGCATGCGCATCACAATCTCAGTCTCGGGGTGGCTAATTCACTGGTGGCAGTCGAGGAAGGCTGTGACCGGATCGATGCGAGTCTCGCGGGGATGGGGGCTGGCGCCGGGAATGCTCCTCTCGAGGTGTTTATCGCAGCGGCTGAGCGCCAGGGTTGGAATCATGGGTGCGATCTTTATCGCTTGATGGATGCCGCCGATGATCTGGTTCGGCCGTTGCAGGATCGGCCCGTGCGGGTGGATCGGGAGACGCTCGCTCTTGGCTATGCTGGCGTTTATTCGAGTTTCTTGCGACATGCCGAGGTTGCGGCTCGCAAGTATGGGCTTAAGACCGTCGATATTCTGGTCGAGCTTGGGCGACGCAAGATGGTCGGCGGCCAGGAAGACATGATCGTCGATGTCGCTCTCGATCTGCTTAAGCGCGATGCGCATGACGATGTGCGGGTTGCGGCTGCCGTGAGTGAAGCCGGCTAATTAGCAGCCTTTTGGTGTTTTCACGCATGGATTCGGCCCGCCACGCGCGGGCCGCTTTGTTTCCGGACGTTCACGCGCCGTGGCGACCATAATATCCGCCTTCTCTCCGGTCTCTTCCGTTGAGCGATTCACAGAAAACGTTTCGGACGACTATCGGGCCAGGTGCAAGTGGTTAAGTAAGGCTCGAGTGCTGTCGGAAAGGAGCGCCGGCAAGCCGCGCAAATCCGCCGCGTAAACGCGAAAACCCCGGTTCTCTTTCGGAGACACCGGGGTTCTGGACGTACTGCATGAGGAGCCTGACGATTACCTACTTTCACACGGGCAATCCGCACTATCATCGGCGTAGAGTCGTTTCACGGTCCTGTTCGGGATGGGAAGGGGTGGGACCGACTCGCTATGGTCATCAGG
>NZ_JAJITD010000013.1 GCF_020880815.1 Paraburkholderia sejongensis | reverse complement strand
ACTGTTTTCGGTTTCGTCAGAAACCGGTCGCTCACTCAACGTACTGACGATGATTAATCCGTCTTTCGACAGACAAACCTTCCTCTAATACTGTGTGAGGCTTTTGATACTTTTGCTATCCGGCGGCTCCGAAGAACCACCGTCGCATTCCGCATCAAGCGCCCACACTTATCGGCTGTTAGTTTTTAAAGATCTTTCGCTAAGAAGCTCTGCTTTCTTCGCGTCCGTCATCAAACGGGAGGCGAATTATGAAGAGCCAATGCGACACCGTCAAGCCCATTTTTGAATTTATTTTTTGGCTCGCGTTCAGGTAACGCTCGTCCAGGGATCACGATACTTCGCCGCCGCAACTGCCGCGTTGCCGTTGCCATATACCCTCGCGGCTGGTTTTTAGCAACGCCCCCTGTCACGGACAGTCGTGCGCCTGGAATCGGTCTCCTCGCATCTTTCGCGTTCGCGACAAGACAGTCACTCGTCCCAAGGAGCTGCGCGGGCCGTGCCTGTTCAGTGGGCAGCATAAGGAGTCGCCTATCCGGTGCCCGGCTCCCGGCCTTCCGTCGCCAACTTCTTCTGTTCACCACTGCGCTTCAAACCATTTCAGAACTTCATCGACTCCGTCCTCGATCGACATCTCCGCTGTGCCGATGAATACATCCGGACTCTCCGGTGGCTCGTATGGCGAATCTATTCCTGTGAAGTTCTGGATCACTCCCGATCTCGCGAGTCGGTATAGTCCCTTCGGATCCCGTGCCTCTGCCACTTCGACCGGTGCGTGGACGTGAATTTCGGCGAATCTGTGTCCGGCCGCCGTGGCCCGCGCAATTACACGGTCCGCGCGGAACGGCGAGATGAAGCAGACCAGAACGATCATGCCGGCATCCGCCATCAGCCTTGCTACTTCCGCGACCCGGCGCACGTTCTCGTGCCGGTCTACATCGCTAAAGCCGAGGTCCTTGCATAGGCCGAGCCTTACCGAGTCGCCGTCGAGTATGTAGGTCAAGCGGCCGGATGCGTGCAATCGCATTTCGACGCTGTTCGCGATCGTCGATTTTCCCGCGCCGGAAAGTCCGGTGAACCAGAGAATCGCCGGCATCTGTCGGAGCAAGCGCGATCTCAACGCGCAGTCGACTCGAAAATCGTGCGTCTGAAGCTGGGATGCGGACACGTCTAAAGTCATTTTCGACACTCCGTTCAGATAACGGAACGAGCAAGGCAATCGTGCGTTCCGCGCATGCCGTATCACCAGTTCCGCGATTTCGGCGCGGCGAACCGCCTCGGTGACGCTCGATCAGATACTCGGCCGCCACGTTCGCTGAACCGATCGCGACATCGTGGCCGCTTAGCCCAGCGGCCATCACGGGCGCCTCGCGAGACTGCCTCCGATCGGCAGCGTGCTCTCGCTTCGGTCGCTACGCAAAGCACACGTGAGCGCGAATTGCAGACATAGCAGCGCGGCGATCGCGGCGTAGACGCCGGTCAGACTGCCCAGTTGCGCTTTCGCCCAACCGCCCGCGAAGTTGCCCAACATGCCGCCGATCCCGACCATAACGTTGGCAATCCCAAACGCCTTCGTCAGCGCCAGCGGCGCAAGCGTTTTGCTCATGTACGCGGGTACCAGCCCGAAGATCGGATAAAACGACAGGCCGAATAGCACCGCCGACAGATACAGGCCGGCCACCCCCATCGGCAACCAGATCAACGCCGCTGCCACAATCGCGAAAGCGAAGGTAATCAGCAGCGCACGGCGCACACCGATCCGGTCCGCCAGCGCGCCGAGTGCGAAACCCGCGAACATCCCTATCGCACCGATCAGCGACCACACGTGGCCCGCCGTGGCAATCGAGTGATGAAGCTCTTCCCGGATCATCGGCACCAGATAGGTCTGATACGGCAGCAGCGTCAAGCCGTTGATAAACGCGATACCCCAGATCACCGGAAGCTGGCTCCGGCCCCCGGCTTCGATCGCTTGGTGCCGCTTAGGTTCGGACTGCGGATTGCTTCGTTTCCCGAAGAGTCGATAGCGGGCGAACACAAAGGTCGCGAGCAGCGTCAACACCATGGTCGCGCTGCCGGAGACGATCCAGACCGAGCGCCAGCCATAGTGAGGCACCGCAAATGGCACGAACAGTCCGTTCGCAAACACGCCATAGCTCGTGCCACTCGAAATCAAGCCCAGCAAGCGCGCGCGGTATGCTTGCGGAACATGCCTTGTGACGATCTCCGCCAGCGGCACGTACACTGAAGCTGAGCAGCCCCCGAGTAGCGTCAGCAATACGCCGGCCTGCAGCGCACTGGTGCTGAACGCCAGCGCAAGCAGACAGAGACCGCACAAGCCGACCGACAACAATGCCAGCGTGCCGCCGCCAATCAATGGGCTCACGAGGCTTCCGGCAAATGCGAATGCGAGAAAGCCGATCTGCGCGGCCGCCGTGATCGTGCCGACCGTCGTGTAGCCGAAATCGAGCGCCGTCTTCATCTCGATCACGACGGTCGCGAACAGATACACGCCAAATCCGTACGTCGCCGCGACAAAAGCTGTCAGCGTGGCGGCCAGCACGGCTGTTTTTGCCAATGCATGAGTCGTGTCCGTGGTTGCTTGCATGAAGTCCTCCTCCGCGTGGACAGCCGCGTCAGCGCGCCCGATTGCGGCAAACGTGAAGCACGAAGCCGCATGTCAACGGGTCATACCGTTCTTCGAAATCGCCGTAGGCGTTCAGATATTCGAAGCCGGCTTCCTCGATCGCGCGGCGCAACGCCGCTGCTCGAATCGGATGAACGGACAGGCGGTATTGCTCGGCGGCGGCGAACGAATAGACGAAATCCACGTTCTCGTCACTCATGTTCTCGAACTCGACGCGCACCGTTTTTCCGCAATACGCGACGTTTCCGGCCGGGCGATAGGTTCCGGCGAGAATAGCGTCGAAATTGCGCTGATCGATCAGCAGCAGGCCTCCCGGCTTCAGCACCCAGCGAAACTGGGCGAGCGCGGCCTGCCGGTCTGCCTCGGAGCGAAGGTGGCAAAAAGAACTGCCCAGACAGATCACTGCGTCGAAAACTCCGTGGATTCCGGCTGTCAGCGAGCGCCAATCGGCGAGATACACCAGCATCGACTGTCCGCAAGCGCGGGCGTTTTCGATTGTTCTTTCGACCATCGTGGCGCTGCCGTCCGACGCGGTGACCGCGAAGCCGGCGCGAGAAAGATCGATCGCGTGATACCCGGTTCCGCACGCAGCGTCGAGTACGGTGTTTACACCGCGTTGCTTCAATAGCTTCTGGAAGAAGCCGTTCTCCGCTTTCGCCCTGCCGTCCCAGTTAATCAGTTCGTCCCAGCGCTCGACGAACGAGCGGTGATACTGCCCGGCGAAATCCGCCGCGGCCGACGTGGCCGGTTCGACAATGTCTTGTTCCATTGAAATGGTCCGTGAAGATGCGGGAAGGGACAATCGTGCTTATGCCGCGGCGTTGATGTACGTCGCGTATGCGCGGTATTTCGCAGCCAGCTCCGTCGCGCGATCGAGACTTTCGTCCGGACGCAGGATGCGGCAGTCGTAACCGAGCAGCCGCTTCATGATGTCCATCGACCAGTCGCAGAAGCGCACCGTGCCATCGAGCTCGATCTGCTCGATACCGTCGGCCATCTGGCATTGCTCGTTGATCCACACCGCGTCGGCGACAGTGACGTGTTTCGGCAGGTCGAGCCGAACCTTCAGTCCATCGATCTCGACCGGGTAGCCGCCTGGCAGCCCTAACGGTCCGGGCGCGTGGGTCCGTACCGGCCGCTCGGACAGAAGGCCACGCAGCACACTGACCGCGGATGCGGCCGTCAGAATCTGACCGTCGATGCCGCCAAGGCGGCGATGACGGCTGCCCACTGCTTCGAGGATCGCCTTCACCGGAACCTCGGCGCTCACATCACTCCCATCGAGTTCGACATCCATGCAGAACGGTGCATTGGTCGGCTCGCCGTAGCGCGGCACGTAATGGCTGAAATAGTGCTGCGCGATCAGCTTTACGCAGACCAGTCGTGGCGACACGCCGAAGTGCTCGGCGATCGCCGCGCGGATCGCTGGTACGACGTTGCACACGTTGCCGATGCCGACGAGCGGCGCCAACCCGAGATGGCTGAGGATCGGATTCACCGCGTCCGGATACGCGGGGTTCACGACCACCGGCTTGACGCCGGCCGCGACGATCGCGGTCATCAACCGATGCATCAGCGTCAAATGCATCGGCAGCCACGGGCCGAACTGAGCCGCGTCGAGTTCATCGAAGTGACGCTTCGGCAGGTTCGTGATAATGCGCCACGATTGCAGCGATGCGCCATTGAAGATCACCGCGGGGTTGTGCGTCGCGATCACCTCGGCCGTGCGCGCCGTATCCAGCAGGTCCGCCGCGTCGGGCGTCACCCGTACGGTCCGGCCCAGTTGCAGCGCCGTCAGACGAACCAGATTGGCCAACCGCGTGGCCGACTCCAGACTCCTGCCGACGACGACGAGGTCCGCATGATCGTCGCGGGCGAGCAGATGAAGCACGTTGCCGGTCAGGTTACCGGTGCCGAAAAGCATGATGCGGCTGTTGCGATCAGTGATGCGGGACATATGCGTTCTCCGCTCAGCGTGGGTAAGCGCCGTTGTCCACCGGCACGATTTTTCCGGTCAAATGCCGGCTCGCGTCCGACAGCAGGAACATCACGACGTCCGCGACGCCTTCCGGCAAAATCGGCTCTTTCAGCGTTTCCTGACGCTGATATTCTTCCAGCCGATATTGCGGAATCCGGTGATAGATCGCGGTCTCGCGGATCAATGCGGGCGACACCGCATTCACGCGAAGGTAAGGCGCGAAATTCATCGCATTGCTCTTCGTCAGACCAATCACCGCGGCCTTGGTCGAGCCATAGAGCGCGTCGGAACTTCCGACTTCTCCGGCCACCGACGTGAGGTTCACGATCGCCGCTCTTTTGCCGGTTTGCTGCACGTGTGCGGCGAAATCCTTCGATAGATGAATTAGCGCGGTGAGGTTGACCGCAATGATGCGGTCGATCTCATCGTCGGAGTACTTGTAGACACTCTTGCCGTGGTAAAGACCGGCGTTGTTGACAAGTCCGTCGAGGCAATCGAAGCGCTCCGTGCAGCGCCCGAAAAAGCGTCGCAATGCACCCAGGTCGCCGACGTCGACGACCTCGCCGAAGAAGCTATCGCGCGGAAACTCCCGCGCAAGCCGCTCGATTGCCGGCCCGTCGATGTCGCAACCGATAACGGTTGCGCCTTGTGCCACACACTTTCGCGCGACTGCCGCGCCGATTCCGTTGCCCACGCCCGTGACTATCACTTGTTGCATCACACAACCTCCACCGGTAGACGAAGCTTCTGTTGGTTCAGCAGTTCATAGAACGGAAGATGATGCCGGTAATAACTTTGCAAGCGCGGATTCGTATCGATATCCACGGTATAGGTGCGGGCCGTGTTCCGCGTAATTGCGGTGCTTGCGCCGGCTTCGCTGTGCCACTCGCGCCATGCCTCCCATTGCGCGGGCATACCGGCGTTCCATTGCAGCGCGTCGGCGCGGTGCGCAATCCCAGCCGCATCGCAGAACGCCTTCATCGTCGCGTCGGGCCGGCTTGCGAGATCCTGTGCATGAATCACGACCGGAGGATTTCCGGTCAACTCGCGAACCCGCTCGAAAACCCGGTAAAGCGCTTCGTAACCGATCGCATCGAGCTTCATGTCGGGAAACAGTTCGGCATGCGACAGAATCGTCGTCTTCGGATCGCGAATAATGAAAGCGTTGGTCTGGTAGGCGAGAAATTGCGCATCGGCGAGCAGTTCGTCGACGCAGTGGTAGCACATATCCTTGTGAAAAATGTTGCTGCGAGTCGCCGCTTCGAGCAGACCGTCGCGCACTTGCCGATACGAACCCGCAGCGCTTTGCGACAGATGGTTGAACGGGATGTACTCGGCGTTGCTGCCTGCGAACCGGCAACTCGCAAAGGGCTCGTGAAAAACCTGAAAATCGCCGCGCTCGATGAACACACGCTCGAACGCCGTCGAAAGGGAGCGTGGGTGGGCCCATAGCGCAATCATCCGTTTCATTGTGTCCCTCACACGGCCAATGGCGACGGCACCCTGGCGAGCGGCGGCAAACTCGGTTTCGGGTGATGGCAGTGACGGGCCTGAAAGCCCTGAGCAATGAAATCGTGCATTCGCCGGACGCTTGCGCACGCTTCCGCCGCGGTGGTGATGAACGCGCCCTGATGATGAAAGGACTCGGCCGGCATGCCTTCGGCCGTGCTCGCGCTGGCAAAGTACGGCAACGACATCAGCCGCGCATGCAGAGCTGCCGGAATCGTTTCGAGTTCCTGCATGCTCCCCCGCTTCGCCACGTCTGGCAGCGTATAGTTCGCGTCGATCAGGCTTTTGAGCAGCGTGGGCGTGAGCGTATAGGCGATCGGCGTGCCCGCCGTTTTCTCGAGATGCCAGCAACTGACGGAGTCACCGGTTAACCCGGGATCCGCTTTGATACTGGAAAGAAGCAGCTTCGCGGGAATTCCGGAATTCGTTATCTCACTGAGCATCTTGCGAAAGATCGCCACTTCCGCCCAGCGAACGTCGGCGAGCCTAAGGTCGATCCCTCGGGCACGCGCCTGATCCAACAGATCTCCCTGACTGCCGAAACGGCCGATCATGAACGTAATGACACTGCGCCACCGCACTGGTGCGCTTTTACGCCGCTGCAAACCTGCCTCGATCGCCCGCAGACAGCATCGCACCTGCGGCACGGTATAGGAGAACGTGCTGTTGATCGAAATGCCGCTCGCGACGAGTTGCTCCACCGTCTCGTACCCCGCCGCGCTTCCGGGTATCTTGACCATCACGTTCGGACCCAGTGCGGCGAGTTCGAGACCCTGCTGATACATGCGGTGGCCGTCGAGGCAATCGCGGGGATCGACCTGCGCGCAGACCCAGCCGTATTTCCCGTCGGTGCTCTCCCACAAATACCTGAGGCGAGCGGCCGCGTCGCGCAGTACTGCCTTGTAGAGGCGCCAGTAGATCGATTGCAGCGAGTCGTATGGTGTTTCGTCTATGAGCCGGTGAACCTCGGTTTGCCAGTGCGCGGGTTGCTCTGTAATGCAGTCGGCGATTAGACGCGGGTTCGTCGTAGCCCCTCTGAATAGTGACCCGAGCGGCTCCCGCGAATTGAACAGTTCGCTGATATCTTTGCTGGAAAGTCGAATAGCCTTCGTCCAACTGTCGAATACCGCCGGCGATGAGTCCCACCACAATTCGGCATCCGAATTATATGACGCGATTTCACTCAGAAACCTCATTCTCTCTCCTCCTCACTATCTTATTCGGATACCTGTTGAGCAGACTTCTATAGTAATTGGTAATGCGAAATGAGATCCGGCAGCAAATGCATCTTTGAGAATGTGGCGGTCGCGCCGGCCGCGCTCAACTGCGTTGCGCGATGCTCGGGAGCGAAGCCGAGTACCGTCATGCCGGCTGCGACGCCAGCCTGAACCCCGACCACGCTGTCCTCGATCACGATCGTCCGGGCGGGGTCCACGCCCATTTCCCGCGACGCGTGAGTGAATAGCGCCGGGTCCGGTTTCCACGCGCCAATTTCGTATGCACTGAAGATTCGCCCGTCGAACCGGGAAAGTAGTCCGGTCAGGGATAGCGTCAGCCGAACCTTTTCGGACGGACCACTGGAGGCAACACAGCTCGGCGTATCAATGGCGTCCAGCGCGTCCGCGACGCCCTCGACCGCGCTCAGATTGGCGGTGAAACCCTTCGCCGATTCGGCCCGGAAATTACGTTCGAACGCCTCGGGGAGCTTGAGGCGATACGAGCGTTCGACTTCCTCCAGACACTCGGCGATCCGCCTGCCGCGGAAGCGGTCGACCGCGTAGTCATCTTCGATATCCACGCCCAACTGCCGCAACATCCCCGCCAGAATCGACAGTCCCAGCGGCTCGCTATCGACCAGCACACCATCGCAATCGAAGATGATCAGGCGCTCGTCCTCTGGCACCTCGCAATCTTTCACTTTGCTTTCGCTCATTGGTCCCCTCGTTTGCAAGGTGGGCGCGGGTCATGTCGAACTGATTCTGGCTACCGAAAAATAACCTGTCAAGGAGTTATTACCGGTTAATCGTAACCGCTATTTGCGATTTTCCCGGGGGCGCGATTTTATTCATGTGACATAATCCATGCACTCATTGGGGACCCGTCATGCCTGAACATCGTGGAAGGATCGAGACCATTCGTTTGATTGGCGGGAGCGCCTGTCTGGACTTCGTCAACACGGCGAACGGCCGGCGCGCGAACGGATCGCTCGGTTCGTTCGAGGAAAACCTGTGCAGTCCGAACGATGTGGCCACCTGGGCCGCACGCGCCAACCTGACAACGCCCGAAGAGCAGGCCACTCTTCTTCGCGCGATCGCGTCGGATCCGGCGAGCGCTAATACCCGACTGGCCGAACTGATTGCGTTCCGGGACCGGCTGTATCGTCTATTTGAGGCGACGGTGGATGGACGAGCGTGCGCGGACGGGACCGCGGAGCTGAACCGGATGCTTGCTCATACGCTGCCGTATCGGCATATCGCGGAGGGTGGAGACGGTGCGCCTTTTCAGTGGAATTGGATGCAGGCGATTACCGCGGAGAATCTGTTCGATCGAATTTTGGGACCGGTGGCACTGTGCGCCGCGGAACTTCTGACCGGCGAACTCGGCCGTTTGCGACTCTGCGCGTCGGACGATTGCGACTGGATGTTTCTCGACACGAGCAAGAGCGGGAGACGGCGCTGGTGCCAGATGGATGTGTGCGGCAATCGGGCTAAAGCGCGACGGCATGCGCGAGCGGCGGGGCTTTGAGTAGGTGGACTGAGCCGCGCTAGGGTCTACTCCTTCAGAAGGCGCTTCACGAGCTCAAAGAATGATGCAGTAGTGTGTCCCCAAGGGACGGGGTCGAAAGTGAAGTCGTACGCGGCCGCAAACGCATCATCAAGATTTTGCCCGTGATCGCAAGAAAACCTATTGATGTCATCGATCAGAATTAACTGTGCTGCAGGAGGGTTTTCGCTTTTGTATAGTGCAACGATATCCTCTATGGTATCTCCCCATAGCTCGACATCTTCTCCGAAGCAACTCTCAAGAAAGTTTGTCAGTTGCGGGTACGATTCAGTTTTTTCCATGAATTTACTTGGCTAGATAAGCAGTAATGATGTAGTAAGGCATACCGTTGTATCGCTTTTTTACCAAGAACATCTGGACCTTACTCAGTTTTATTAATTGCCCAGTTTTCCTATCCAGTCCATGCCCTACAAATCTCCCGGTGTCCCAACTTAATGGGAGTCTTTGGGGTCCGGAGCCTGACTGTGCCCAAACTTTGATTTTCGACGCATGTGTTTGCATGACTTCGGAAATTGCTCGCTCAGCTATTTCCTGATTAAAGAATGATGTAACCATTCTAGGCGAAGTTTCGCGCGCGAGCCTTGCCTGTAGCCACGCTCTGTCCTTTCCCACGTGCTTCTCAAGCGTATGACCGCCGATCCGGCCACCAGCTTTCGCCTCATGCATTTCCAGGTTAACCCGGCCCATTGTGACACGCGCGACGCGTGCCGCCTTGATCGAGCCCGCAAAACCGAACGGCACGAGGATATCGAGCGACATGCCGATTCGGTCTGCGGTGTCCGGACTAGCTTTCATCGCCTCCGCGAGTTTCGCGGTACCTCGCTGCGTCAGCGTTTGCGTGTCGGTGCCCGTCCAAAGCTGTCTCAACCCAGTTGCCGCCGTGTCCGAGCCATGTGCGCCGAACACGACGCATCCGGCTTTACTTGCCATCGTCGGTTCGGGCAGCACGCAGAGTGCGCCCGCTCCTACCATTTCCAGCACGCCACCGACGACTTGCAGGCCGCCCCAAAGCCGGTTTGAGAGCATCTCGGTCTGACTAATCGATGCCTTGGCCAGCACCGCTGCCAACTGCGGCGCGCTGAACACAACGCGCACACCGTCACGATCTTCTTCTGTCGACATTTACATGCACCGTCTAGTTATTCGCATAGCTAAGTTACTGGCAAACGACGATGCATGAAATGGGCGAAGGATGATTTTCGACGACCGATTTTTCTAAGTGTCCTGACGCACGTGACGCTTACTGTTCCTACGCATTAGGTTCGGTAGGTAATCGGCAAAGCTGGAATCCATCACCCCCTACATCTTTTTGGGTGATAGAGAACTCCTGATAGGAGAGCCTCCGGGCAGCGGGCTCTAGCGTTTGGGGCCAGCAGCTGGCGGAGGGAACTTCGCGCTGAGGGGTCGTGACTCGCGGGCAGACGCACAAGAACACCCGCAAGCCTTACTTCTTCGTCGCCGCCAGCTTTTGCCCAGCAGCACCACCGGCATCAGCAGGAACGAGCGCGCCGAACAGCACGAGGTCGGGGCTCGGGATCGTGAGTGCGAGGCGGTCGGCCCCGGGCTCAAACATGCGTGGATTCGATAACTCGTACCGTTATGCGTTCGCGGCGCCGCGCACATTCGGCATAAACGCCGACTTATTTCTGATGATCCGCCCGACCGCCCGCAACCTGCGAAAGCAGCAACAGGTATTCGACTTCACCTCAACCTCGCGAGACCCACGCTCAGGCTGTATATCCGCAAGGGCGCACGCCTGCCGGACTAACGGCGGCGCAAGCCACGCAGCAGCGGTTTTCCGGGCGCGTCCGCCAAAGCTGCCTCCCGTCCGATGTCTTCAACGAACTGCATCCGAACGACCATGCGAATCAGGAGCCGCGCAGTAGAATGACCGCCCGGCTCCTTGATAGCGGCAACGGCAACGGCCGCGCTCAGCGTCCTCTCCTGTCCGACTCCTAACTGCGTTCCGCCGACTTTCCCCCATTCTTCTTGCTCGCCGGACCGGCCTTCTTTTGCTTTGGCTTCGCTTCGCCCTCCACCTTGGCAAACGTGATGATGTCCCTGTCCTTGTCGTAGCTCACGTCTACCGTGTCGCCCGACTTGAGTTTGCCGCCGAGAACCTCCTTCGCGAGCCGGGTCTCCAGTTGCTGACGGATCTGGCGTTTCAGTTCGCGCGCGCCGAATTCAGGCCGGTAACCGACATTGGCAAGGTGATCGATGACCGGGTCCTGCACCCTGAGCGTGATGTCCTGGGCCGCGGCCGTGCGGGCGACGCGATCTAACTGTATCTGCACAATCGAGCGGATGTTCTCACGCGAAAGTCCATGGAATACGATGATTTCATCGATGCGATTCAGGAACTCGGGGCGGAAGTGGCCTTTCAGCACGTCCATGAGCTTTTCACGCATGGCTGCCTCGGTGTCGCGGTCCTTTTCAGTTCTCTGAAGGTTGTCCATGATGATGGACGCGCCAAGATTGCTCGTCGAGATGATGATCGTGTTGCTGAAGTCGACGACGCGGCCTTTGCCATCGGTGAGGCGGCCATCGTCGAACACTTGCAGCAGCACATTGTTCACGTCTGGATGCGCCTTCTCGATTTCGTCGAGCAATATCACGCAGTAGGGACGGCGGCGTACGCGTTCGGTCAGTTGTCCCCCTTCGTCATAGCCGACGTATCCGGGCGGCGCGCCGATCAACCGCGCGACCGCGTGCCGTTCCATGTATTCGGACATGTCGATGCGGATTACCGCCTGCTCGTCACCGAACACGGTCTCCGCGAGCGCCTTCGCAAGCTCGGTCTTGCCGACGCCGGTCGGTCCGAGAAACAGGAACGTGGCAATGGGCCGGTGCACTTGCCCCATGCCCGCGCGCGATAAGCGCACCGCATCGCTCACCGCGACCACCGCTTCGTCCTGTCCGATCACGCGTTCACGCAGCTTGTTCTCCATTTCGAGCAGTCGTTCGCGTTCTTCCTGCGTGAGTTCCGTAACCGGAATACCGGTGAGACGCGACACCACTTCCGCGACCGCCGCCACCGTTACTTCGAGTGTCTCCGAGCCGGTCTTGCGCTGCCACGCCTCGGTGAGATCTTCGAGCTTCGTCTGCTTCTCCTTGATGCGCTCCTCGAAGTTCTTCGCTTCATCGAAACGCTTGCGCGACGACGCATAGTCCTGCTCGCGCTTCGACTGCGCGATTTCCGCTTCCAGTTCCTGGATCTCGGGCGGGCGCGACTTCGCGCCGATTCGCACGCGCGCCGCGGCTTGATCGATGAGATCGATAGCCTTGTCGGGCAGGTAGCGAGACGTGATGTAGCGGTCCGATAGCTCCGCCGCCGCGACAAACGCTTCATCGGCGAAAGTGACCTGATGGTGTGCTTCGAGTTTGTCGCGCAGACCGCGCAGAATGACGATGGTCTGCTCGACCGTCGGCTCGGGCACGAGCACCGGTTGAAAGCGCCGCTCGAGCGCCGCATCCTTCTCGATGTACTTCTGGTATTCGTTGAGCGTCGTCGCGCCTATCAGACTCAGCTCGCCGCGCGCGAGCGCCGGTTTCAGCACGTTTGCGATATCGAGTCCACCCTCCCCGCCGCCTTGCCCCGCGCCGACTATCGTGTGCAATTCGTCGATAAACACGATGAGTTCATCCTGCTTCGCGGTGATCTCGTCGATCAACTGCTTCGCACGCTCTTCGAATTCACCGCGATACTTCGCTCCGGCGACCATCGAATTGATGTTGATCTCGATGAGCCGCTTGTTGCGCAAGTCTTCTGGCACGTCGTCGTTCACGATGCGCTGTGCGAGCCCTTCGACGATCGCGGTCTTGCCCACACCGGGCTCGCCGATCAGCACCGGATTATTCTTCTTGCGCCTCGCGAGCACCTCGATGGTGCTTTCGATTTCCTGCGCGCGCCCTAGCACCGGGTCGAGCTTGCCCTCGCGCGCCATCGCGGTGAGATCGCGGCCGAACTTGTCGAGCGTCGGGGTGCCGGTTGGCGTATCGACGCGGCCGTCTTCCGCACCCTTGCCGACGATCTTCACCACTTTCTGGCGCAGGGCCTCCGGCGTAACGCCGTACTTTCTGAGAAGCGTGCCGGCGATGCTGTCGGGCACGCCCGCAAGCCCGATCAGCACATGTTCGGGACCGACATACGAGTGTCCAAGTTCGCGCGAGGCCTGGAACGCATACTGAAAGGCTTTCTTCAAGCGCGGCGAAATCGTCATCTTTTCGACCGGCGTATCTGAATCGGCTTTGCCTTTTTGCGCGTGCTCGTCGATATAGCGACGGATGTCGTCGGCCGAAAGCTTCAGCTCCTTGAGGAGTGCCTGCACGACATCCATGTCGGCGAGCACGTAAAGCACCTGCTCGGTGTCGAGTTCGGTCTTCTGCAATTCGTGCGCCTTCTCGGCGGCGCGTTGCAAAAGCTCCATTGTCTGCTCGCTGAAAGCATCGGTCACGTCGACGGACTCGCGCGGCACCGAAGCGACCATATCCTCGTCGTCTTCTTCGCCGGCGCCGCCCATGTCACCCATCAGACGCGATAGACCCGAGCCGCCCAGCAGGGAATCGAACGGATTCAGCATGGTTTGGTGCCGCATCAACTGGCGGTAGTCGTACTCGCAAATCGACATGGCTTTGCGGCGGCCGTTCTGCACGACGGTCACCTGCGCAACCGCCGGACGCGCGTGGCAAATCTCGCAAAGGGCTGGCATATCAGTAATCTCCGGTTCGGGGCGATTCGATACCGATGGCGCACAGCGCTGATTGCCTTCGAGCCGCCGGGGGTCGAGGGTCGGGAATTCGTGGCGCACGCGGTCGCTCGCCTCCATGGCGAGTCGGCGGGTGTATCGCGCGTGATTCTCTGCACTTCTCACCAACGCGGCCACCGCCATAAGAGTAGCATTCGGCGTTCCGTTCAAAGCGCCTGTTCTGCTGCGGGCACCTCGCTCAGCCTTGAGCCGCTTTTGCAAGATCTGCAGCTTGTTGCAACTTTTCCCGCGCCCACGGGATCCCCGTCGCATTCGTGAGCGGCCTCTGCCGCGTAGACCGGGCACGCGGATAGCTGCCCGTCGCCCGCGTATCGCCCAAATCTCCTTAAGTATCAGGGCGCGATCTGTCCCGACCTCACGGCAATTGCCCAACCAGCTCCGGGACACTCGTGAAAAGGTCGCCGATAAGGCCATAGTCCGCAACGCTGAAGATCGGTGCCTCGGGATCTTTATTGATGGCCACGATCACCTTTGAGTCCTTCATGCCGGCCAAATGCTGGATCGCGCCCGAAATGCCGACGGCCACGTAAAGCTGCGGCGCGACGATCTTGCCCGTCTGCCCCACCTGGTAGTCGTTCGGCACGTAGCCTGCGTCCACCGCCGCGCGCGAGGCGCCCAATGCCGCACCGAGCTTGTCCGCCAGCGGCTCGAGCACCTTCGTGTAGTTCTCGCCGCTACCGAGGCCGCGACCTCCCGACACGATGATGTTCGCGCTCGTCAGCTCCGGACGATCGAGCTTCGTGACTTCGCGCTTCACGAACTGCGAAACCCCGCGATCCGCCGCCGCTTCGATCTGTTCCACCGATGCGTTGCCTCCATCAGGCGCAACGGCATCGAAACCCGTCGCCCGCACGGTGATCACCTTGATCGCATCACCCGATTGCACGGTGGCGATCGCGTTGCCTGCATAGATCGGGCGCTCGAACGTATCGCTCGACACCACCGCCGTAATTTCGCTGATCTGCGCGACGTCGAGCTTCGCCGCCACGCGCGGCGCAACGTTCTTGCCGTAGGCCGTGGCCGGCGCCACGATGTGCGAGTAATCCTTCGCGACGTTCAGCACGGTCGCCTCGACGTTTTCCGCAAGCCCTTCGGCCAATTGCGGTGCATCGGCCAGCAGCACCTTCGCCACGCCAGCGATCTTCGCTGCCGCGTCCGCCGCGCGTTGCGCATTGTGGCCCGCGACCAGAACGTGGACGTCGCCGCCGATTTTCTGTGCGGCAGCAACGGTGTTCAACGTGGCGCCCTTGATCGCTACGTTGTCATGTTCGGCAATTACCAGAATCATCATTTCCTCGCGCTCCCGTTACAGCACCTTGGCTTCGGTCTGCAGTTTCTCGACCAGCATCTTCGCATCGGCCACCAGCACGCCCGCACCGCGCATGGGCGGCTCTGCCACCTTCAGCGTCTTCAGGCGGGGAGCGACATCAACGCCGAGATCCTCGGGCTTGAGCGTTTCCAGCGGCTTTTTCTTCGCCTTCATGATGTTGGGCAACGTCACGTAGCGCGGCTCGTTCAGACGCAGATCGGTCGTCACGACGGCCGGCAGCGTCAGCGACAGCGTTTCCGCGCCGCCGTCCACTTCACGCGACACGGCCGCCTTGCCGTCGGCAACCGTCACCTTCGAGGCGAACGCCGCCTGTGGCAAATTCGCGAGCGCGGCGAGCATCTGGCCGGTCTGGTTCGAGTCGTCGTCGATCGCCTGCTTGCCGAGAATGACGAGTTGCGGCTGCTCTTTATCGACGACCGTCTTCAGGAGCTTGGCCACCGCCAACGGCTGCAGGTCTTCATTCGACTCGATCAGGATCGCGCGGTCCGCGCCGATCGCCAGCGCGGTGCGCAGCGTGTCCTGCGCTTGCGTGACACCCGCAGACACGACGATCACTTCCGTTGCGACGCCCGCTTCCTTCAGGCGCACCGCCTCTTCCACGGCGATCTCGTCGAACGGGTTCATCGACATCTTCACATTCGCAATGTCGACCCCCGTGCCGTCCGACTTCACCCGGACTTTCACGTTGTAGTCGACCACTCGCTTTACAGCTACCAGCACTTTCATACCGTCTCCTTCGAATAGGTCGAAGCCGTGCGCGCCGTCACCGGCGAGCGGATCATGTCAGCCGCGCGCTCGGCCAGCATCAGCACCGTCGCATTGGTGTTGGTCGAGGTGATCGACGGCATCACCGACCCGTCGACGATGCGCAGCCCGGTCGTTCCGCGCACCCGCATTTCAGAATCGACGACGCTCATTTCGTCCTCTCCCATCCGGCACGTGCCAACCGCGTGATACACAGTCGAGCCATTGTCACGCACGTATTTCAGCAATGCGTCATCGGTGTCCGCCTGACGGCCGGGTACGGTTTCGTCGACGATATAGCGGGCGACCTCGGGCTGCGCGAAGATCCGGCGGCCGATCTTCAGTCCTTCCACCATCGTGTTGCGGTCCAGTTCGCTGCTCAGGTACGACGGTGCGATCGTCGGCGCCGCCGTGAGGTCGCTGCTGGTGATGTGCACGTGCCCACGGCTTTCCGGGCGCATCTGCCAGACGCCGCAGGAGACGCCGGGCTCCGGCTCCAGCACCCCGATGCGTCCCTCGGCGAAGCTGCCTGGCGCGATCACGAACTGGACGTCGGGCCGGGTTGCGAGCCGCGTCTGCGCAAAGCCGCCGACGATCGCCGCGCTATAGGTCAATACGCCGGTCCCCGACACGACGTAGCGCATCATCTCGCGCGCGAGCGCGAGTCCGTGCGAGCGTTCGTTCGCGGTACCCGCGCCCCGTACCCGATAGCCGAGCCGCACTACATAGTGATCCTGCAAATTGTTGCCGACGCCCGGCAACGCGATGCGGGTTCGAATGCCCGCATTGTCGAGCACGTCCTGATCGCCGATGCCGCTCATTTCGAGCAGCCTGGGCGTGCCGATCACGCCGGCGCTGAGTATGACCTCGCGGGTCGCGCGAAACTGCACCGAAACGCCTGCGCTCGTCGTCGCATTGACGCCGCTCACGTGCTTGCCGTTCATTTCGAGCCCGGACACCTGGACGCCGGTCACCACCTTGAGATTCGGCCGCGCCATCGCGGGCCGCAGATAAGCGCGCGCTGCGCTGGACCGGCGGCGTCCGTCGCGCGTTTGCTGGTAGTACCAGATCGACGGACCGCGCGTGTCGCTGTTCGGATCATCGACAAACTCGAGACCGGCCTTTTGGGCAGCTTGCACGACCGCACCGCAAATCTCCGGCGGATTCTGCACCCGGCTGACCTGGATCGGACCCTGGGTGCCGCGTTGTGCACTGTTGCCCTCGGTCCACGTTTCCGAGCGGCGGTAGAACGGCAGACAATTGTCGAAAGTCCAGCCCCTGGCGCCCGACTGCTCCCAGCTATCGATATCCTGCGCAAACGGGCGCACATAAAGCAGGCCGTTGATCGCGCTGGAACCGCCGAGTCCGCGTCCGCGCGGAAACAGGATTGCACGGCCGCCGGTCTCGGCGTCGGCCCGCGTGCGATAGCGCCATGTCACGGTCGGATGATCGAGCAATCGCACGAAGCCGGCCGGTACGTGGATAAACGGGTGACGATCGCGCTCGCCGGCTTCGACAAGAATCACGTTGACGTTCGGGTCTTCGGTCAGGCGGTTTGCGAGCACGCAACCGGCAGTCCCCGCGCCGACGATCACGTAGTCCGTTGTGTACGATTTCATGACTTCTCTCCGACAGCGGCCGGTTCACGACCTTCGAGTGCGGCGATCTCCTCGTCGGAGAAACCGAACTCGGCAAATACTTCAGCCGTATGTTGTCCGAGCGTGGGCGGCGCACGGCGATAAGCTACCGGGCTGCCGTGAAAATTCACCGGACTCGCGATGTTCGTGACCCTGCCCGCAAGCGGATGTTCGATCTCGATGACCGCGTGGTTATGCGCGATCTGCGGGTCCTGCGTCAACGCGGTGTGATAGTCCTGCACGAGCGCGCATGGCACGTCCGCGGCACTCAGATGCGCGACCCAGTACTCGGCGGTATGCAGCAGAAACTGCTGTTCGAGGATCACGTCGAGCGCATGCCGATTCGCAGTGCGCGCGGTGTTGCCGACAAAGCGTTCATCGCCCAGCAAGTCTTCGCGGGCCAATGCCCGGCACAGGTTCTGCCAGAATTTTTCGGTGAAGCAGGCCGCGAAGAAATAGCGGCCATCGGAGCCCTGATAGTTGCGATACGGCACCATCGTCGGATGCCCGCTGCCCAGGCGCTCCGGCGCCTTGCCGCTTCGTAGCGTCTCGCCGTCGCGCGGGATGGTGCTGAAAAGCGCGGCCGATAGCAGCGACGTATCGATGCGCTGACCTTCGCCGTGCCGTTCCCGATGCAACAGCGCCGCACAGATGCCGAACGCGAGCAGCGCAGCCGCGCCGAAGTCCGGCAACGGCGCCCCGAGCCGCACCGGATTGCCGCCGGCTTCGCCCGTCATGTCCATGAGACCCGCCACGGCCTGCACGATCGGATCGTTCGCGGGCCATGCGGCGTAAGGACCGCTTTGTCCGAACGCCGACACGCTTGCATAGACGATCATCGGATTGCGCGCTTTCACGGCCTCGTAGCCGATGCCGAGGCGATCCACCGTGCCCGGCCGGAAGTTTTCGACCACGACATCCGCCTGCTCCGCCATGCGCAGAAATGCATCGCGTCCTTCCGGCGACTTCAGGTCGAGGCGGATGCTGCGCTTGTTACGGTTCTGCGACAGGAACTGCACGCTTTCGCCCTCGACGAATTGATTACCGAGATTGCGCGACAGGTCACCGGCCTTCGGTTCCTCGACCTTGATCACGTCCGCGCCGAGGTCGGCAAGCAGCACTGTGCCGACCGGACCCGCGGTCATGACGGTGAGATCGAGAATGCGGTAGCCCGACAACGGGCCGACTTGCTTCTTATCCATGATTTGCCACCTGAGAATGCGATCCGTCCGTGAGTTCGGCACGGGGATAATCGAGTACGTCGAAGACGAGGCGGAACGGGTCGGCCTCACCGCGCGTGAGGGTCAATGCATGACCGAAATGGGCGTCGTCGCGCTCGGGACAGTCGGTGCGATAGTGGCTGCTGCGCGATTCGCGCCGCTCGATACACGCCTGCACGATGAGCTCGGCGGTCGTCGCCATGTTGTCGATCGTCAACGCATCGAGCACTTGCGGCGGCGTGGCCCCGCCCCCTTCGGCCAAAGCGTCGCGCGCGTCGCGAGCGGCGGCTAACGCGAGGTTCAGACCGCTTTCTGTCTTCTCGACGAGGCAATGCGCCTGCATCGCCGCGCGCAGATCGGAGGCGATACGTCGGGCGTCGAACGATGCATTCGGTTTTAGCGCTGTTTCCAGGCGCTGCGCCAGCGGCGCCACATCGGATGAGCCGGGCGCTGCGCTGCCGCGTGCGAACGCGGCCGCACCCACGCCCGCGCGATGACCGAAAACCTGACCCTCGGCAAGCGAGTTGCCGCCCGGACGATCCGGACCGCGCACGCCGCCCGCGAGTTCGCCGATCACGAAGAGCCCCTCGATGGTCGACATCGCGTCGGTGTTGGTCATCCGGACACCGCCATTCAGGCACTGAAAAGCAATCCCGACCTCGAGCAGATCGCGCTTCGGGTCGAGTCCCTTGGCGCGCATCCAGCGCATGGTGTTCGGAATGGTGGCCGCCAACCGATCCTCGGCGATGTCGGCGAAAGAGAAATGCACCGCGCCGCGCTCCGTGCCTCGGCCCTGAGCGATTTCCGTTGCGATCGCGATATCGATGTAGCGCGACTCGTTCGAGATCGTGAACGGGAACACCTTCTCGTTCATCGCAGCTTCGGGCGTCACGCCCGCCGGCAGATAGTCCGGAAGGAATTCGTGACCGTTGCGATTGAGCATCTTCGGATGCAGGATGAAGCACGACTTACTGAAGAGTTGCACGTAAGGGTGCACCATCGCCGGCCCGAACTGGTGGAACTCCATATTCACGAGTTCTGCGCCGTGGCGGAAACAGATCGCCTGGCCGTCACCGGTCATCTCCGCTGTCGACACCTGCTGCGAGAACAGACCGTGCGCGCCGCCCGTGCCGAGCACGACGGCCCCCGCCGAGACCACCAGCAGCCGCCGCGAAGCGACGTCCATCGCAACCACGCCGCTCACGCGCCCTGTCGAATCGCGCAGAAGGTCGATCAACGCCGCCGGCTGACGGGTCTGAACACCGAGCTTTCTGGCTTGCCCGGCGAGCGCGCTCACGAAGGCCTTGCCGGTTTTGCCCTGCACGCCGAGCGCGCGCGCATAGCTGCCGAAGTCGCTGCGGATGAGCTTATAGCCATCGGCGACGCGGTCGAACGGCACGCCGAGTTCGATCAGGTCCGCGATGCGCTTCGGTGCGTCCTCCGCCAGCACGCGCACCAGCTCGCGGTCGATGAAGCCGGCGGCCGGGCGCATCGTGTCTTCGTAGTGCACCGCAGCGCTATCGTCGGGACTGCCGTAGCCGGACGCCCCCATGCTCATGATTTCGCTGGCGCCGTGCACCGTGCTGCCACCCTGTCCGACCGGCGCCTTGGCCAGCATGAGGACCTTCGCACCCGCCTGGGCCGCCGACACGGCGGCACGCGACGCCGCGCCGCCGCCGCCGACCACCACGACGTCGGCTTGCGCGTAGTCGACGCCAAAGCCGAATTTCTCCAATGTCCGAACTGCCGTCACGTCTGTCTCCGCTTACGATTTGAGCGCGCGCGCCACGATGTTGCGCTGGATTTGATTGGTGCCGCCGAAGATCTGGAACATCTTGGCTTCGCGGTAATGACGCTGCATCGCGTATTCGGCGGAGTAGCCATTGGCGCCCATGATCTGGATGCCGTCGGTCGCGACCTGCACGTAGGTGTCCGAAGCGAAGTACTTCGCCTGCGACGACTCCACGTCGCAGCTTTCGCCTTCGTCGAGCAGCTTCGCCGCCCGAAACGCCATCATGCGAGCGGCGTCCACGCGCGTCTGCATATCGGCGAGCAGATGCGACACGGCCTGGAAATCGATGATCGACTGCCCGAACTGTTTCCGCTCGTTCGCATACCAGCGCGCCAGATCGATCGCTGCCTGCGCGCCGCCCACGCACATCGCCGACAACGCGATGCGCTCCTTCGACAGCACCGTGGTGAGCTTTTTCCAACCCACGTGCAGGCCGCCGACAATCATTTCTTTCGGGACCCGCACCCCGTCGTACACCACTTCGCAGGTCCGGATAGCGTGGCCGCCGAGCAAATCGATCGGATTGATGGTCAGGCCCGCGGACTCCTTCGGTACGAGCAGGAGGCTGATCCCGTCGTGCTTCTTCGCTTCGGGATCGGTGCGCACCGCGGTCAGAATGTAATCGGCCTGCAGCGCGCCGGAAATCCACATCTTGGTGCCGTCGACAATGAAGTCGTTGCCGTCGGCCACGCCGCGCGTCGTCAGTGAGGCGGCATCCGAGCCGGAGCCGTTTTCGCTCAGCGCGAACGCAAGAAAGGCACGCCCTTCGGCCAGCTTCGGCAACACCAGGGCCTTGATATCGTCCGGCGCAAAGCGCGCCAGCGCGCCGCCCACCATGTTCACGTTGGCGTTCCAGAAACGCGCGAGCGCGATGGTGTGATACGCGACGACCTCCAGATAGGCGGCCATGTCGAGATAGCCACCGACGCCGCCGTACGCTTCCGGCAGCGTGATGCCGAACCAGCCCTGTGCGGCGGCCACCTTCACGAGCTCCTCCGGGAAGCGCTTTTCCTCGTCGCACTGGCGAACGTATTCCGGCGATGCATGGCGAGTCAGCACCCGATTCACCGAATCTCGAAACTCGAATTGATCGGCATTCAGATACGGTTTCAGGTCACGCCGGTTGACCAGATTGCTTGCGTATTCGGGATTCACTGTGTCTCCTCCTTGTCCGGTCAGGACGCCTTGCGTTGAGCGATGTCGGGTTCGGCCTGGCCGAGCGGGATGGCACGCAACATCTCCGAGCGCGACTTCGCCCCTGTCATCAGGAACGCAAGATCCGAGCCGCTGAGAATGAAACGCGCGCCTTTTTGCACGTAGGCGGTCATCAGTCCCTCGTCGTACACCCCGCCGACGCCCGGCACCTTGCCGTGCCGGTGACATGCGGCGCATACCGCGTCGACGGCGGCCGCTACCCGCATATGGCCGAGTTGTCCGGTGATGCCGAGATCCGCCGCGAGATCGGTCGCGCCGACCAGCAGCACATCGATGCCCGGCACCGCCGCGATCGCGTCGACGTTCTCGAGCCCTTCGCGGGTTTCGATCATCGCGACGACCAGCACCTCTTCGTTGATCGCGCGAACCACATCGGCGATCGGCAGAGCCTGAAAGCCGACTTGCGGCAACATGCCCGGGATCGACCGCCCGCCGGCAGGCGGGAAGCGGCACATATCGGCGATCCGCACGGCCTGTTCGCGGGTACTCACGTGCGGCACCACGATGCCCATCGCGCCGGTATCGAGCAGTCGAGTGGCGTGGAACGGCTCGTGCCCCGGCACGCGGATGATCGGCGTCACGCCGCCCACCAGAGCGGCGGCGCAAATCTGTGCGGCCGTGTCGACGTCCATCGAGTTGTGCTCCATGTCGATGAACAGCCAGTCGAAACCCGCCGTCTGCGCGATCTGCGCGATGTCGACGGTGCGGGCCTGGCGCAGCCCCATGCCGAGTGCCAGTTCACCCGCGGCGAGTTGCGCTTTCGCGTGATTCTTGATGGTTCTCATGATGGCTTCCGTTCAGGCGGTGGCGTCGAGCGGCTCGTCGTTCGCCAGTTCGAGGTTGATGAATTTGGTGTCCATGTAGTCGCGGATCGCGTTCGGTCCGCCTTCGCGTCCGAATCCGCTGTCCTTGCTGCCGCCGAACGGCGTCTCCGCCGTCGACGCGACGAACGTGTTCACGCCGACCACGCCGGCCTGCAAGCGCTCCGTGGTTTCCAGCGTGTTGCGCAGCGAGCGCGTGAAGACATACGCGGCGAGCGCGAACGGCAGCCGGTTCGCCTCGGTAATGACTTCGTCCATCGTGGTGAACGGGGTGAGCGTGCCGACCGGACCGAACGGCTCGTCGTTCATCAGGCCGATGTGCGAAGCGGGGTTGGCGACGAGCGTCGGCTCGTAGAACCAGCCGCGATCGAATTGCGACGGGCGCCGGCCGCCGCATAGCACGCTGGCGCCTTCACTCACGGCTTCATCGACGAGACGTTCGATCGCGTCGCGGCGCCTGGCCGTGGTCAGCGGACCGAGATCGGTGTTCTGCTGCAACGGATCGCCGACGCGTAGCGCCTTGGAGCGCTCGACCAGCGCCTTCACGGTCTCGTCGAAAATCGATTCGTGGATATAAAAACGTGTCGGCGACGCGCAAACCTGGCCCGCATTGCGGAACTTGCCTAGCGACGCCAGATGCGCAAACGCGCCGATATCAGCGTCGCGATGCACGATCACGGGCGCATGGCCGCCCAGTTCCATCGTGACCTTCTTGAGAGTCTTCGCGGACATTTCGACAATCTGACGGCCGACCGGCACCGAGCCGGTGAAACTGATCTTCGCCACGCGCGGGTCGGCCATGATCGTCGGCGTAATCGTGTCGGCTTTGCCGATCACCAGGTTGACCGCGCCGTCGGGGAAACCGGCATCGACGAAACAACGCACCAGCGCCATCGTCGCGCCGGCCGCTTCGTTCGACGGCCGGATCACGATCGTGTTGCCGGCGGCCAGCGCCGGGCCGATCTTGCGGGCCAGCAGCAGCAGCGGGAAATTCCACGGCGTAAAGGCGGCGACCACCCCGAGCGGCTCGTAATGCACCAGATACCGTCCGCCCTTGACGCGGCTTTCGTAAGACATACCGAACACCCGGCGCGCTTCATCGGCGAACCAGTCGATCGACTCAGCGGATGCATTCGCTTCGCCGCTGGCCTGTGCGATCGGCTTGCCTGTTTCGAGCGCGACGAATCGCGCGAGCTGCGGCGTGCGTTCACGGATGAGCGTGGCTGCGCGGCGCAGCAGCGCCGAGCGCTCCCACGGCGTGAGCTTGCGCATTGCGACTGTCGCGTGGGTCGCGCTGTCGATGGCCTCGCTCACCTGTGCCTGCGTGGCCAGCGGCAGATAGCCCAGCCGCTGCTGCGTGGCCGGATTGATCGAAGGCTGGCCATTTTCAGCCGTCCCGGCTTGCCAGCGGCCGCCGAGCAGCAAGCCGTGCTCGCGGTAGTGCTCCTCTAGTTCCATTTGCTTCCTCCTGACAGATATCGCGGATGTTCCGGGCTTTCTAGGTGCTTTCCCGGGGAGTCTCTTGCATGCACTCTTTTTCTTATATCAACACCTTGACATCGAAGTGTCAACACTTTTACAGTTTGTGTCAGCGAAATACGATCTGTCGCATGCACTTCCAGCAACTGAGGTTCACCAGAGTTCACAAAAAGAACGCCACCGGCGCCGCCGAATGCGTCATCCAGCAATTCCTTTCCATGGAGCGAGACGAAAATGAATGAGTTTTCCCGTCGTACCTTTCTTCAAACGCTCGGGGCCGCCTCGGTGGCGGCAATAGGGACCGGCGCGTTGCCGTCGATCGCTCGGGCGCAGAGCGCGCAGTTCAAGCTGAAGTACGCGAACAACCTCGCGCTGTCCCATCCGCTCAACGTGCGCGCGAAAGAAGCCGCGGACGCCATCCAGAAGGAATCCGGCGGCCGTGTCGAGTTGCAGATCTTCCCGAACGGTCAGATGGGCACGGATACCGACATGCTGTCGCAGGTTCGCTCGGGCGCCATCGACTTCCTGACCCAGGGCGGCGTGGTGCTGTCGACGCTCGTGCCGGTCTCGGCGATCAACGGCATCGGCTTCGCGTTCAAGGATTACAACCAGGTGTGGGCAGCCATGGACGGCGAGCTCGGCAGCCATATCCGCACGGCGATCTCGAAGGTCGGGCTCGTCGCGATGGAAAAACCGTGGGACAACGGCTTTCGGCATCTCACGAGTTCGGTCAAGCCGGTGCAAAGCCCGGCCGACCTCAAGGGTCTGAAGATCCGCGTGCCGGTCAGCCCGCTGTGGACCTCGATGTTCAAAGCGCTCGACGCATCGCCCACCAGCATCAACTTCAGCGAGGCGTATTCGGCGCTCCAAACCAAGGTCGTCGATGCGGAAGAAAACCCCCTCGCGCTGATCGAAACCGGACGCTTCTACGAAGTCCAGAAGTTCTGCTCGTTGACCGGCCATATCTGGGACGGCTTCTGGTTTCTCGGCAACGCGCGCTCCTGGGGCAAGCTGCCGCCGGACTTGCAGACGATCGTCGCGAAACACCTGAATGCGGCCGCAGTGGCTGAACGCGCGGACGTCGCCGCCCTGAGCACATCGCTGATCGGCAAGTTGCAGTCACACGGCATGGCATTCAACAAGCCCGACATCCAGCCGTTCCGCGCGTCGCTGCAAAAGGGCGGTTTCTACGACCAGTGGCGCAAGAAATACGGCGATGAAGCGTGGGCGTTACTGGAGAAGTACACGCAGAAGCTCGCATGAGCGCGGACCACCGAAGAGTTTCTGGAGAACGAGTCATGACTTCCCGAGTTCATCCCGAGCAGGTGTTCGCCCACGACATGGGCACGCCGAACGAACGACCCGCGATATCGAAGGTCGTGCGCGTCGGCAGCGCACTCGAAACGGCCATCAAGTGGATCACCGAAGTGCCCGCTGCGTTGCTGCTAGTGGCCGAAGTGGTGCTGCTGCTGACCAACGTTTTCTGCCGCTACGTGCTGCAGCAGCCATTGATCTGGGGTGACGAACTCGCGTCGATCCTGTTCATCTGGCTGTCGATGCTCGGCGCAGTGGTGGCGTTGCGGCGCGGCGAACATCTGCGGCTGACGATGTTCGTTGCCAGAATGTCCCCGCAAAACCGCGCGTTTGCGCAAACGCTGGGCAATTTCATCGTGATGACCTTCGTGCTCCTGCTGGTACGGCCGGCAACCGACTGGGCGATGAACGAATGGATCATCAGCACGCCGGCGCTCGATCTGCCCAATGCCATCCCCGCTGCCGCGATTCCCGTGGCGGCTGTACTGATGCTCGTGCTCGCTGTCACGCGCCTGCTCGAGCACTCGTCACTGCGCGATTGCGTGAAGGCTTTCGTGCTGGTGGCCGGGGTCGCAACGGTGCTCTATTTCGCACGGCAAGCGCTCGCGCCGCTGACCGCAGTCAGCCTGTTCCTGTTTTTCGCTGTCGGCGTCGTCACGATCATCTGTCTCGGTGTGCCGATCATGGTCGCCTTCGGGGTGTGCACGTTTGCTTATCTCGCAACCGTCACCGGCGCACCGTTGACGATTGTCGTGAGCACCATGAATCAGGGGATGTCGAGCCTGATCCTGCTCGCCGTCCCGCTGTTCATCCTGCTAGGCGCGCTGATGGAAGCGATGGGGCTGGCCGAAGCGATGATCCGTTTCCTCGCCTCGCTGATCGGGCACAAGCGTGGCGGCCTCGCCTATGTGCTGATCGGCGCGATGTACCTCGTCTCCGGCATCTCCGGCTCGAAGGTGGCGGATATGGCTGCGCTCGCGCCGGGCCTGTTCCCGGAAATGAAAAAGCGCGGTGCGAATGAGGGCGACCTCGTCGCCATGCTCAGTTCGGCGGCGGCCATGTCGGAAACCATTCCGCCCAGCCTCGTGCTGATCACGATTGGATCGGTAACCGGCGTTTCGATTGCCGCGCTGTTCACCGGCGGCTTCATGCCGGCCGTGGTCGGCGCGGTGGCACTCGCGGCAGTGGTCTGGTTCAGAAGCCGCGGAGAAAGCCTGCAAGGCGTGCAACGGGCCTCCGCGGCCCAGGTCGGCCGCGCATTGCTGATCTCTGTGCCTGCGCTCGCGCTGCCTTTCGTGATCCGTGCGGCCGTGGTCGAAGGCATCGCGACGGCGACGGAGGTGGCGACAATCGGCGTCGCTTACACTTGTGTGGTGGGTTTGCTACTGTATCGCCGCTTCGACTGGAGCCGGCTCTATCCTATTCTGGTGGAAACGGCGTCGCTGTCCGGCGCGATTCTGATCATCATCGGGTGTGCAACCGCGATGGGATGGGCGCTCGCGCAGTCAGGCTTCTCCGCGCAACTCGCCACGTTGATGATGGCTGCGCCCGGCGGCAAGCTCGGCTTCCTCGCGATCTCCGCGATTACGTTCGTGATGCTCGGCAGCTTTCTTGAAGGTATCCCGGCGATCGTACTGTTCGGGCCGCTACTGTTTCCGATCGCGCGCGCGATGGGCATCTCGGACGTGCATTACGCAATGGTCGTGGTGTTCGCGATGGGACTGGGCCTGTTCGCCCCCCCGCTTGGCCTAGGCTTTTATGCGGCGTGCGCGGTCAGCAAGGTCGACCCGTCCACCGCGATGCGCCGCGTTTGGCCGTATCTGGGCGCATTGGCGGGGGCCCTCATCGTGATAGTGCTGGTTCCGTGGGTATCGACGGGTTTTCTGCAAGCAAAATAAAGGCATCGAATAGCACAGAAAGGGCAATCGACATGAAAAACGTGTTTAACAGTGAACCGAACGGCAAGGGGAACGCGCGCGCGCCCGAGGTAATCGCGTCGAAGCTCGACGACATTCGCGAACAGGTGCGCGCGATGATTCAGCGGGGGGACCTGCGCCCCGGGGAACGCGTGAATGAGCAGGCGCTCGCCAACCAGATCGGCGTGGGCCGCAATTCGGCCCGCGAGGCGCTGCGCTCGCTCGAACAGGCGGGGCTCGTGCGGATCGTCCCCAATCGGGGCGCCGAAGTGCGGCGGCTCTCGCTAGAAGAGGCGATGGATCTCTACGAGATTCGAGCAGGGCTCGCGCGCACGGCGGGACGTCTCGCCGCGCTGCGCCTGACCACCGACGAGGAGCAGTCGTTGAACCTTCTCGTTGACGAGATGGACTCCGCCGTGGCCGAGCGCAACAGCCTCGTGTATCAGACGCTGAACACCGAATTCCACCGTCAACTCATGGCAGCGACCAAGAATCCGCGGCTGATCACGATCAACCAGGCTGTCGAAGATGAACTGACGCTTTACATTCACAAAGGCGTGTATTCGTTCGCGCAGATGCAGCGTTCCTCGAAAGAACACCGCGAGCTTTTCGAGGCGCTACGTGCGGGTCACGCCGACGCCGCTGCACAGGCTTTCGAGAATCACGTGCAGACGGGCAAGAAGCGCATGCTCGATACCGTGTCCACGAGCCCGTCCGAACGTTAATGAGGTTGGAGTAGCCTGTTGAAAACCATCGTATTTCTGGACCGCGCGACGCTGTCGGCCGATCTTCCCGATTTTCCCTTCCCACATCGCTGGGTCGAATATTCGGCCACTACGCCAGAACAGGTGGTAGAGCGCTGCCGCGACGCGCAGATCGTCGTGACGAACAAAGTGCCGCTGACGGGGGAGATGCTCGCGCGGTTGCCGCAACTGGAAGTGATCGGCGTGCCGGCCGCGGGGGTCAATCATCTGGATATGGAAACATGCCGCCAACGGAGCATCGGAGTGGTCGCGTGTCCCGGCTATTCAACGATCTCCGTGCCGGAGCACGCGTTCGCACTGATGCTCGCGCTGCGCCGCAATCTGGTTCCTTACTGGAACGACGTTTATGCCGGACGCTGGAGCGGGTCACCCACTTTTTACGCTGAACTGCATCCAGTCCAGGATCTGCACGGTTCGACGCTCGGCATCGTCGGTGCCGGTCACGGTGGAAAGCGACTCGCCGAACTGGCCGGCGCGTTCGGCATGCGTGTGCTGTTCGCCGAGCGCAGGCACGCCACGGCGGTGCGCGAAGGTTACACCGCATTCGACGAGGTGCTGCGCGAGGCGGATGTGATCAGCCTGCACTGCCCGCTTACCGACGAAACGCGGCATCTGTTCGGTCTCGCCGAATTTGAGCGAATGAAGCGCAGCGCGTCGCTTGTCAATGCCGCGCGCGGCGGCATCGTCGACGAGGGGGCGCTGATCGAGGCGCTCGACCGCAAGCTGATTGCGAATGCAGCGCTCGACGTCCTCGAGCAGGAGCCGCCAGCGGTCGATCATCCGCTGTTGACCCGCGCGCGCGCGGATCTGATCGTGACTCCACATGTCGCATGGCGGACTCAGGTGGCGATGCAGCGGCTCGTCACACAGCTCGCGCAAGGCATCGAACAGCATTACGCGCGGCGCTGAAATTGAGCGTTTCGAACTGGCGCGTCGCTTTAACCGCGCGTGTCGACCCAGTTGCGAGCCCAGCGTGTGGAGTGCTGCAGCGCCTGCTCTTCGCTCTTGAAGTAGTCCAGCGAATAGAACTGGTAGCGGCCTTCGGCACGCATGCTATCGATGCGTTCGAGCAGCAGGTTGGATGAAAAACTACCGTCGGGCAAACGGTGCGTCGAGGGTTGAACGGCATAGCCGTTGTAGTGGTGAATTTGTTGGTTCTGCATTTTAATTTTAATGATATGCGGGCAAGCGCGCTCTTTGCGAATTTGCGCGGAGACGCCGATTCAAAGCCATTACTAGCCGGATTCGAAGCGTTCGGAAAAGCAAAGGCGGGCGTTCAAGCCCAAGGGGAGTGAGGTGCAACGAGGCGTATGGCGCTTGGCAGGCTGCTGAATCAACAGATGCAGCTAAAAGCGATCGCGCCAACTTTGGGAGACAGTGCTCCGCGAGGGTGTCGCTGCAGCCCGGCGTCCGTCTCCGGAGGCCGGGCCCTTCAAACTTTACAGCGGCTTGATGTTAGCCGCTTGCAGACCCTTCGGGCCTTGCTTCGTTTCGAAGGTCACCTTCTGATTTTCAGCCAGCGTCTTGAAACCGTCGCTTTTGATTTCGGAGAAGTGCGCGAACAGGTCGTCGCCGCCCTTGTCCGGGGTGATGAAGCCAAAGCCTTTGGTGTCGTTAAACCACTTTACGGTACCGGTATCCATGAAGAATCCTTGAAAAAAAATGCGGAAATTGCTCTGGTGAGCAGCGAATGAAGCGTCAAGGAGGGAGAGGACAACGAATACCGCTGAGGAGCGAGCAATTGATGAACAGCAATCGAACTTCTTGAACTTCGGCCGCCACACTAACCGGCGGATGACGCCAGCGTCAATACTTATCTTGTAACTGTTTGGCCAACAGTCCGTTTTGCGAACCAACGGATGCGGCGGCTCCGGGGCTCAGCGCCTTGCCTGGCATGGCGTGGCATCGCGCTCAGGTTAGACGGAGCTGGCAGGCAGCAACCGCTCCGAGCGCAGTCCTTGAGCTTGATCCCGGGCTTGCCATCAACGATTGCTCTCGAAGGGCAGCGGCCGAGGGCGTGCTGGGTGGTCTACGGTCGGTCTTAATGACCAGCACCTGCGTGTGCGGCCTTTCCATCGGCGCGGATTGAGTTTCAGATAAATGCTTAAGAAACGCTTAAGCGCCTTAAAAACTCGACAAATAAACTTCTCAAGCCTTATATGCCGGGGCCGATAGACAGAATGGAACAGACTTCATTGGACACCTCAAAGGTTGGCAGATGTCTCGCTAAGTGTTTCCTAAGCTTCGCGGACTATGGTGTCGGTAGTTCGGTGCATGTGAACCACTGGTTTGCTGGGAAGAGTCGCGCTGCACGGACGTGAAGCCGGGAGCGAACGCGATACCGCATCTGACCGGTAAGCGCTTACTGTTAAGCGACATAAAGCTGGCATAATCTGCGCGCCAGATTTTGTCCGCTCACTCTCCCCGCTCGCGCGCGCCACGTCATGCTACGACTCGAAGATCTGGAGCATCCTCCCGAAGGCTTTTTGAAAGACTTACCGGAAGGCGGCGCATTTTATGAATCGCTCCGCGGAACAGAAATTGAAGGTTGTCATTTCGGTTATTTCGCGGTGTATCGCGACGATCGGCTGGCAACGGTGGCGCCTTATTTCGTGATGGATTTTCACCTCAATACGCTGTTGCCCAATGGTGCGCTAAAAACGGCGTTGAGCTGGATAAAGTTCAGGCTCGGCTGCATCGGCAATCCGACGACCGACTACGGCCAGATCGAAGGCGAGGTGTCTGAAGAGACGCTCACCTGCATTCAGCGCGCGTTGTCGAACAAGGCCCGGCTTCTCGCGTTCAAGGGCTTCCCCGAAGGGCTGCCGCTTCCGGCTTTCGTATGTGCCAAAAGTTTGCCGGTGCCGGTCGTGTCACTCGACAGTAACTACTTCTCGTCCCTGAAGAGCGATCGTCGCAATCTGCTCAAACGCAAGCTCAAGAAGGCCGCGCCACTGCGTTACGAGGAGCATGATGGCGTGCCTGCGCATTTGCTTGAGCGGGTTTATGCGCTGTACCTGAAGACCTGGCAGAAGGCCGACATTAAATTCGAGCGGCTGACGCCAGACTATTTTGCGCACACCGCGCATATCAGCAAGTATTTGCTGTTTTTCGAGGGCGATACATTGATCGGTTTTACCCAGCTGATCGGTAGAAATGGGGTGCTGGTCAATCGCTACGTCGGGCTGGATTATGAACGCAGCGACGCCTATGGGCTGTACTTCGCGATGTTCGTTCGCACCATCGAATACGCGGTCCGGGAGCGTTATCGCGAGGCGGAACTTGGCGCGACGTCCTACGAATTCAAGCGGATTCTCGGCGCACGCCAAGTGCCTACCTGGAATTATTTCCGCCACACCAATCCGCTGGTACATCGCGTTCTTACGCTTCTGAAGGGGATGTTCGAGCCTTCCGCATCAGAGTTGCGATGAAGCTGGCCGCGTGCATTGGCGCACAAGTTAGCTCGCATCGGTCGTTGCACTGTTTCGAAGATATATGAAAGTAAAAAATTCCAATCGCTGGGCACCGCGGGGAATCCGACCCTGGCTTTACACCGCGTTCGCCGTCATCGCCGCGGGCACCGTCCGGATAATGCTTCATCCGCTCCTCGGGCCCATCATGCCAGGTACCGCCTTTCTGCTCGCCGCGGCGCTCGTCCAGTACTTCTTCGGAATGACGCGCGCGATCGTCGCGATGGTTCTGGGGCTCTTCATCGCCGATTACCTGTTCGTGCCGCCATACGGAGCGATCGCCACGCTCGATCAATCCGATCTCGCGCTCGTCATTTCATACCCGCTGATCACGCTGGTCGTGATCTGTTTGATCGAGCGGCTGCGTCGCGCGCAGTTCCGCGCGGAATTCATCGCGAGCGTCGCTCAATCGCGTTATGAAATGCTGCTGAGGCTCGACAACGAGCGGGCGCTGGCGAGCCGCGCTGCTGATGAAACGCATCGGCTGCTGCGGCATCTGCCGCACTATCACGACGACATCGTTCTGATCAAGGCATTCGAGCGGCGCGCGAGCGCCGTCGGTGCAGCGGGCTCTGCCCCAAGCGAGCCCGGCATCGCCGAAGGGACGCGATTCGGCAGCCTGCACCCCGAAGATCTCGTGCGGCTCTCAGCGACCACCCATCCTGGCAGCCAGCGCGTGAGGATCGGCACTGGGGGCGTCTATCGGGCGATTGTCTGTATCGCCGAGCGCTTCACGACCCATGCAGGCGACTTCCTCGTGTTCCGTTTGGAAGATCCGGCATGAATCCGGTTAAAAGCATCGTTTATGAAGCAGGCCAGCACGCGGTGTTATTGCTGCATGGGCTGTCGAGTTCGCCGCTCGAAATGCGCTTTCTCGCGCGGGCACTGTATCGGGAAGGCTATACGGTCATCGCGCCGACCTTCGACGGCTACAGTGCGGGAACGACTGAGCAGCGGATGGAAGCATGGCTCGCCGCGGCCGTGAGCGAATTCGATGCGCTCAAGGCGAAATATCACACTGTGTCGATCTGCGGACTGTCGATCGGGGCAACGCTCGCGATTGCGCTCGCCGCCGAGCGGCCGGCGGCTGCGGCGTTGATCCTGCTCTCCGTGACGCTCGAATACGACGGCTGGGCGATCCCCTGGTATCGCTTCCTGCTGGGCTGGGCCTGGTACACACCGCTGCGCCACCGCTGGCGCTATCGCGAAGGCGAGCCATACGGGTTGAAGAACGAAGCATTACGCGCGAAGATCGCGCGCGCGATGCAGAAGGACGCCATCAGCGAAGTGGGGCCGTCGACGATTTCGCTGCCTGCGCTACACGAAGCGAGCCGCCTGTCGGCCAAAGTGCGTCGGCAGCTTCCGGCGATCAAGGCGGACACCCTGATCATCCACGCGATCGACGACGAAACAGCGAGCCCGCTCAATGCGCGTTTCGTCGATTCGCAAATCGGCGCGAGTTTTTTGCGGACTATCTATCTCGACGATTCGTATCACATGATCACCTCGGACAACGAGCGCGAGATCGTTGCGCGGGAGATCGTCATGTTCCTGCGCGAGAGCGACGCCACGCGCCACGCCGGCGACGGGACTGCTCCGGTCGTGTCGAAGGCGCTTGCGCGAAGACTCCGCCAGATTGCGGCAGTGGGCAACTGAGTGATCGCCTGTGAGCCGTACGGCTTGTCGAAGCTACCTATGTTTGTTTGAGAATTCGAATGACATGTTCTGTTGTTTTACGCCTGGCCCTGCCGGCGCTCTGCGCAGCCTGGCTGGGCACCGCGGCGGCCGAAGATCTTCCCGTGACCGCAACGGCCGGCGCGACGAGCCCCGATGTGTCGTCCGGTACGGGTAACGCGTCGAAATGGAAGATCTCGGTGGGCCCCGGTGTCATGATTTCGCCGAAGTATCCGGGTTCGAGCGCGTTCAGCGTGTTGCCGCTGCCTTCGCTCGATATCTCTTACGATGACAACCGGATCTTCTCGCAAGGTTTCGACGTGCTCGGCGTGAACTGGCTGAAGAGCGATACGTATCACGTCGGCACGTCGATCACGTTCGACTTCCAGTCGCGCAGCGAATCCGACGATCCTCGTCTGCATGGCTTGGGCAACGTCCATGCCGGTCCCAAACTCAAGCTGTTCGCCGATTACTCGTACTCGTTCCTGATGGGTTCGGTGGCGGCGCTTCAGGACATCGCCGGGACTGGTCAGGGTCTTCTGCTTAGCGCGGATCTTGCGGCGAATCTGCCGGTGACATCGCGCTGGTTGGTGTCGATCGGGCCGGGTGTCACGTGGGCGAATGCGGTCTATATGAAGACGATATTCGGCGTGTCCGCGCAGCAGAGTGCCGCGTCGGCTCTTCCTGCGTATCGGACCTCGTCCGGGGTTCGCGACGTGCACCTGACCGGCTATACAAGCTATGACTTCTCGCCGCACTGGACGGGATCGGTGTTGTGCACGGTGGGTAAATTGCAGGGATATGCGGGCGGCAGTCCGATCACGCAGCAGCGCACTGAAATTACCGCGTTTACCGCGTTGAACTACAAGTTTTGACGGGCACGCGGTGAGCAACGGGTCTCGCATTGGCCGCCCTGACTCCGCCGCCCCGTCGGCCGCCTATACGCCCTTCCCCTCCGGCAGAACGAAAAGCGGATTGATCTCCGCTTCCCGCAAACGGGAGCCCAACTGAATCAGCCGTTCGGACTACGCCACCGCGCTGCGCCGTCTGTTGCCGCGCGGACGAATCTGGACGCGCGAGCCGCACACTGACGGCGGCAGGACTCAGGCGGCCGCGCTCGATGCGCTGGCGGCTACGCCCGCAACGCTCGACCGCGACGCGCTTGCGACTACACCGTGAGCGGTATCGAAGGTCATACAGGAAAGCTGAAGGTTCCGGCGAACTCGCCAGCTAGTGATGACGCTCCATATGCATTTCAAAGTACCGTTGAGGTTTTTCCCCCCTCGGGCCGCCGTTCGGTCGGCCTATCCTCCGCTTCATTCCCGCCAACTCCCGTTCTGCTTCTATCTTCCGATTTGATAAATGTCGTCTTTGCTGTTTTTAGGCCAAAGAAAAGGAGTTCTTTAGGAAAAGTCCTAAAGACGTGTGCGACGAAATCGCGCTAGCTTCCATCCGACCTCAGACCAATAAGAACTGAGGGTAACCGGTGGCGTTGCGTTGCAGTGCGGTCGGAATGCCCCGTACGCGATGCGCGCCATTCACCAATGGGAGACCATATGGCTGTGAGGATGCGGCCCGCAGCGGACATCATTGCGGACATGAAAAAGAAGTTCAACGAAGCGTTCGAGGGGGCGAACGGACAGGAGTGCATTCGTTGCCGCGTGACATTCAAGATATTCAAGAGCTTCCCGGATGTCCCTTACGCACAAACGATGAACCAGCAGACTGGCGAAATGATTCCGACCAGTTCTATCAAGGCATTGCCAAGCGGTTACGACATGCGGCAGGCGATCGGAGAGACGTTGGGTTGCAAGTGCATTCCTCGCTCACCGGGTCGTTACTACGAGCGGTACGTCGTCAAGGATGACGAAGGCAATCCCGTCGCGAACGTTCCATATCGCATTCTTGCGCGAGGCAAACCGATTCAGTCCGGAGTAACAGATTCAGAAGGCATGACGGAGCGCATCGCGACCCCGCAATCAAAGTATGTAACGCTCGAATTGGAGAATGAGGTATGAATAGCAATGAGTATGGCTTCAGAGTTCCGACGGAAGTAGAAGATGACGATTGGATTGTTGTTCATCCGGGAACATGGACAAATACGAACCCCAATTCGTTGGTGGAAGTGGTGATCAATACGACGCCGATCTGCCCGAACATGAGCAATAAGGAGTTCAGAAAGGAAGTCATGAGGGCACGTGATATCGGCGTCAGCTTGATCAAACAACGTATCAAGGCCGTGGCACTCTGGGAAGAAAAGGAGCAGGAACGCGCGCAAGCTTTTTTCGCCCGCTCAGACGTGGAAATGCGAACGTATCTCGGCACGAGACTGCCGCGATTGATGAAGGCGATGCAGCAACTGGTACCCGAAAATATAATTCGATGGGACAGTCGAACAGGTAAACCGATGTCATGTAGCCTCAAACCACACAAACCGGATTCCCAAGCCTCAGTGTGCAAGCCCGATTCGGAAAAGCGGATTATCGCTATCCATTCAGCTTACTGCGAGAAACCGTTCGGCAGGCTGTCGGTAGGTTGCAAGGTGAAGACGATTATCCACGAATGCACCCACTTCACCGACACTTTCAATTCCGATGATCACGTTTATGTGGACTCGGAAGCCGGGGCACGGTTCTGGGCTAGCAATAATCCCGAACGAGCGTTTGAGAACGCGGACAGCATAACGGGATATATCGCAACTTTCGATATCGAAAAGAAATGAAAGCCACAAGACTCAATCTACGGTGTCGCGCTCTGGCCGTCGCTCTCGCCTTGTGCGTGTGGAGTTGCGAATCGGCTTACGCCGAGCACTCGCAGGAAGTGGCTCCAAAGCCGGCGGGAACCTGCCGATTCCTTAAAAGCGTTGAATTGGAGTTGCCATTTAACACTACCGAGCTTTCGAAAGAACAGCGCCAGACAATTGCAGCGGCTTTTGAAGGTACAAAGGCGTGGCCAAAGGTCGATATTCAGGCATTTGTCACTGCTGGGGCTTATACAGGCGAACGCGATCTGGAAAATCTGAAACAGCGTCGCGGCGAGCTGGTAAAAGCGTATTTGACGGAACTGGGCATGAAAAGCGAGGCGATATACGTCTGGCCTAAAACCATGACGGATTTTTTTGTGGTGAAGCGTCCCGACGGCGAACCCGCTGTTCAAGCGATCTACATCGAATTGACTCCGATCTGCGCGGGCAGTTGTCAATGGATGTGCGATGATCCACGGCCGAAATAGCATCAAGAGTGGTGAGAGTAGCCGGATATGTAGCCACTTTTGATACAGACGAAATAGAAAAAATATGATTACAAGTTCCGCACCCTTGCCGGCGTGTTTAGCTTATGCGTGAGTCTTTGCGGACCAGCTTTCTCAGGGCAAGTAGTCGACGGCATGAAGGCGGAGCGGCAAACCTCCACCGGATGTCGCTTTGTTGAGCACGTGGATCTACAGTTGCCATTCAACACGACAGCGCTCTCGAAGGATGACCGGCAGGCAATCGAAAAAGCTGTGAGAAAAGCACAGGAATGGCAGAGACTTCCATATGTGGAGCTTCAGATTATCGTAGTCTCCGGCGCATATATCGGCGAGCGTGATCTGGATATCTTGCAGGATCGGCGTGGTGAGGTGGTTAAGAGACTTCTGGTGAAGCTTGGAGTCCGGAGTTCGGAGTTCGGAGATATATGTTGAACCTAAAACACTGACCGATGTGCATGCGAAAAAATTGCCTGACGGCAGGATTCTCGTCAACCAGATAGAAATTGAAATAAGTCCACTTTGTAAAGATGGCTGCGAGCGCATGTGCGACCATCCACGGCTGGCTCCGCAGGCGGAGTAGCATGAGCAGGGTTGCGCTTCGCGCATAGCGCTGACTGGCAACCGGACCGTGGGCGCGAATCACGCGCGATACTTCGCCTCCGACTGCCGCAGAGTCTCCTCGGCGCGTTCGCGCTCCTGCTTGTCCTGATGGCCGGCGATGATGACGGCGGCCGTCTGCGTCACGATGTCGGCAAACGCCAGGTCGTCCGGTGTCGCCTCGCGTGGCGCGCGAAAGTACATCGCCAGGGTTCCGACCGCCTGATGCTCGCGCGTCTTGATCGGAAACGACCAGCAACCGCGGTAGTCGTGCGCGAGCGCGATGTGCGTCCACGCCGCCCAGCGGGGCTCCTCCAGCACATCACGGGTCAGGACGGGCTGGCCGGTCGGCACCGCGAGCCCGCACGCGAGCGAGTCTTCGCCGATCACGAAGCCGTCGACCATATCGAGGTATGCGTCGGGCATGTTGCCCGCGCTGCGCACCGGGTGCAGGTACTTGCCCTCGCGATCGGCGATGTAGAACGCCGTTCGCGCCTGGCCAGCGGTTTCGGCCACAACCATCTCGGCGACCACGTTTAGCGACTTTTCAAGTGGCGCTCCGCGAGCGGCCAGTTGCAGCGCCTCGTTCTGCCGGCGCGTGCGTACCTCGCTCGCGCGCAAGGCCGCGGCACTGCGGCGCCGTTGCGAGATGTCGCTGAAGACGACGGCCACCCTGCGCTGCGCCGGCTCGCCGATGCGGAACGCGTGGACCTCGTACCAGCGATCGCCCAACGCCTTCGCGCTGGCCTCGAAACGCTGGGCCTGGCCGGTCAGCGCGACCTGGCCGTAGCGATCGAACCAGTACTGCTCGTGATCGGGGGCAATCTCGCGCATCCGGCGCCCTTTCGCGTCGACGATCCCCGTGTGTCGTTCGAAAGTAGGGTTGACGTCGATGAACCGGTAGTCGACTGGCTTTTCTGCTTCGAAAATCATCTCGAAAATGCAGAAGCCTTCGTCAATGCGCTCGAACAGTTGCCGGTACTTCTCTTCGCTCTCGCGCAGCGCGCGCTCGGCGCGCTTTCGTTCGGTGATGTCGGCGAAGATGACGGCGACCCGGTTCTGTGCGGTGTCGACCGAGAATATGTTGAGATCGAAGGTGCGCCCGAGCGTGCCTTCCGATTCTTCGACTCTCAACGGTTGGCCGGAGTCGATGGCCTGCCCGTAAAGCTCTGCCCAGCGGGGATTGGGCGTGCCCAACAGCTGCGTCGCTGTCTTGCCCACCGGGAAAGGCATGCCCGTCTGCCTGACAAAAGCCGGGTTCGCCTGAATGAAAAGAAAGTCGGCCCAATCGCCTCGTGCATCGCGCATCACTTCGACGACAGTGCAGGCCTCATCCATCGATTCGATCAGCCGGCGGTACTTTGCCTCGCTGTCACGCAACGCGGCGTCTGCCCGTGCGCGCTCCAGTGCCGCCTGCAGCCGGGCGATCAGTTCGCGCGGAGAGAACGGCTTGGCGATGTAATCGTCGGCGCCCGCCCGGAGCCCCTCTATCCCGGCTTCCTCGCCTGCCCGCGCGGTCAGCAGGACGACCGGCACATGCGCGAGCCGTGGGTCCTCGCGGATCTGCTGGAGCAGCTCGAAGCCGTCCAGCGCCGGCATCATCACGTCGGTCAGCACCAGGTCCGGCACCTGCTCGCGCGCGAGCGCCAGCGCCTGGGCGCCGTTGGCTGCCAAAGTCACACCCCAACGGCCGGCAAGCAGGCGGCGCAGGTAGGCGCGCAGATCGGCGTTGTCGTCGACGATCAGCAGATGTCCGCCGGCGAGCCGCGATGCTTCGGGTACAGGTGGATCGAGCAGATCTTCCACCACGTCCGACAGGGGTGCATCCGGCTGTGCCAGCCAGCGCGCCGCTTCGGTGGCGAGGTCCGTCGCCAGCAGCGGCTGCGACGGCTGCCCATCGCCGTCGACGACCTCGGTGCGCAGCGGCTGTGCATTGAGCGGCAACCACACAGTAAAGGTGCTTCCCTCGCCTTCGATGCTGCGCACCGTCAGCTGGCCACCCATGCGATGGACCAGGTCGTGCACCAGCGCGAGCCCGATGCCCGCGCCCTCCGAGGTACGCGCCTGTGAGCCGCGCACCCGGTGGAAGCGCTTGAAGATGTTCTGCATCTCGCCGGTCGGGATACCGATACCGGTATCGCTCACCTCGAGTTCCGCATGCAGCCGCAGCGCCTTGACCCGCACGGTGATCGACCCTTTGAAGGTGAATTTGAGGGCGTTCGCCAGCAGGTTGGAGACGATCTGCTCCCACATCCCGCTGTTGACCGGCACCGCGGGAAGAGTGGGCGCGATGTCGACATGCAGCGCGAGGCCTGCCGCCTCGATCGCGCTGCGGAACGCGCTGGCGATGTCGACGGTCAGTAGCCCGAGATCCGTCTGCACGACAAGCGCCTTGCGTCCGCGCACGTCGATTTGCGAGAAGTCCAGCAGGCTGTTCACCATCCGCAAAAGTCGCCGCGCGCTGCGCACGGCGGCATCGAGGTCCGCCTCGACGTGACGCGGTAGCGCGCCGCGCTCCCGGCTCAGCGCCTCAAGCGGTGCCAGCAGCAGCGTCAGCGGAGTTCGGAACTCGTGGCTGACGTTCGCGAAAAACTCGTTCCTGGCACGGTCCAGTGTCGCAAGCCGGTCCGAACGTTCGCGCTCCAGCTCCTTCGCACGGGCGTTGCCAAGGCCGGCCGCGATCTGCTGTACCAGTGTCTCAACGAAGCGGGCATGAGCCCCGTCGTAGGGCCGATGCCGCGCGTGGCCCAGCACCAGAATGCCGTGCGATGGGTCGGTCGGCTACGCGCGCAGAGGCGCCAGCATGACCTGCGACGCCCGCGGGCAGCCGGACTCGTCGGTGAGCGCTTCGGCCAGCTCCGACAGGCGGCCGTCGGTCAGGTCGACCAGCGTCGGGACGGCCGAAGCCGCTCCGGGTTCGCCGACAACCCGCGCCAACGGCCAGCCGGCAGCATGGGTGGACGCAACGTGGATGAGGTGCGGTGCCGCGACCGACCCCGCAACCAGGTTCGCGGAAGCCGCGAGCGTTGCCTGCAGACCGCGCGGATCGAGCAGATAGATGAGGCCGAACGGAACATTAGCCCGGTCGGTTTCCAACGCGCTGACCGCGGCGAGGCAGGCTTCGTGGCGCGTCGCAGCTTCCGCCTGGCGTACCGCGAGCTCGTGCAGCAGGCGCATGCGGCGCTGCGCGATTACGTCGAACGTAGTCTCCCAGAGCATGCACCGTATCCCCGCCACACGCCCGGCGGCGTCACGCAGCGGGGCGAGCGACAGGTTGGCAAAAACCTCCTCAGTGGCGCCGCCGCGCCGCACCAGCATCGCCAGATCAAGCTTGCCCGCGGGCCGCCCCTGGTTCAGCACCTGCTCGACCAACGGGTCGATTCGCTCCCATTCGCTGTCCCAGTTCAGTCTGGCCTCCCGGCCGAGCGCAGCCGGATGGCGCGCACCGAGAAAGGTGTTCCACGCCTCGTTGTAAACCTCGACCTGCTGACGACCCCACCAGAGCGCAACGGCATGCGGCGAATCGACCCCTTCGCGCACGAGGGCCCGGAACGGCTCCGGCCACCCCAGTGCGGGCCCCAGCGGCGTCGCATGCCAATCACGCTCGCGAGCGGCGAGCGCAACGTCGCCCTGTTCGCCGAAGGCCGCGACGATCGCACGAAGTTCGGCCCGGGTGCGGGCGTGCGGCGCGCCCTGCGCGAGTTCCGCCAGCACATCGCCGAGATCGGCCAGCGGCACGACGAGGTCGGTTGCGCCGATCCGGATCGCCGCCGCGGGCATGTCGGCGCGTTCGCAGGAGTCGGGCGACTGAGCGAGGACGCGACCGCCAGCCGCGCGTAACTCGTTAGCGCCCGCGCTGCCGTCGTTGCCCATGCCGCTCAGAATAACGGCGATCGCGCGCGGGCCGAAGCTGCGCGCGGCGGACACGAGGAGTCGGTCGATCGGCTTGCCCATCGCGCCTTCCGGGTTGTCGGCGACAACGACAGTGCCGTCCGGCAGCAGGTCGACGAACGACCGGGGCGGGCACGTCCACAGAGTGCCGGGGCCAATCAGTTTGCCGTTGTGAAGCCGTTCGATGCGCAGTTTCAGGTGCTGCAGCACGCTTTCGGGCGCGGCGCCGGGCGGCAGGTGCAGCATGGCCACGATGGGCAGCACGAAGTCCGGGCCGAGACCCGCGGCGAGTTTGAGCAACGCGGCAAGGCCGCCGGCGGAAGCACCGACCACCACGACGTCGTAACTCCCTTCGCTTGCGCAGCTTTCGTAGGGATGCATCGACGCATTCATAGCGGCCTCGCTTGCACTGCGACGATGGGCCGTCTGCAACCCGCCATCGTCTGTCCGCAGGGGATTCACCCATCATACGGCGGTCCGCGAAAGGGTGGAAACGGCTTACATCCCGGCTTGCTTCAGGCTAGAGCGCCGGGCCTTCGGGTGGCTCTTCGCGAATCGCCACCGCGATCGAACTCCCGACGATCGCCATGATTCCCAGGACTGAAATCAAGCCTGGCGTTTCGCCCCATACGAAGAATCCGAACAGCGTTGCCCAGATGATGCTCGTGTAGGTGTACGGAGCAAGCTTCGCAGCATCTTCGCGCCGTACTGCTACTGTAAAAAGCAGCTGGCCGGCTGTGGCGAATAGAGCCAGGAGTGCCATGATGAGCAGGTCGTCAAGCGTCGGCGTCCTCCACGCAAACGCCAGAGAAACACCGGTAACCGCAGTGCCGAAAACCGTGAAGAAAAGCACAGTGATGCTCGAGTCGTCGCCGACCTTGAGCTTGCGGATCTGAATCATCGAAAGCGCGCCACACAATGCGCTCATCAGAAGCAAAGATGGACCAATGAGATTCGCGAGGCTACCTTGCGGCCGGACGACCAGAAGCACTCCGAGAAAGCCTACGCACGCGGCGACCGCATTGCGTGCCAACAGGCGCTCGCCGATGAGCATCGGGGCGAGGACAACGACGAAGATCGCCTCCGAATAGACAATCGCCACGGCCTCACTTAACGGCAGATACGGCAAGCCCGCAAAAAATAGAGCGGAAGCTCCGAGAAGCGTGATCGCGCGCGTTGTCTGTCCGCGCAAGTCGATATTCCTGACACGGGCGGTTAACCGCCCGCCCCTAACGCTGACCAGTACGGCAGGCACGATGCCGAACAGCATCCGAAAAAACGTGACTTCGTTCGCTGGATAATTGAGCGCCACTGCTTTGCCCAGTGCATCGACGACAGCGAAACAGAACATCGATATCAGTATTAGCGCGATCGTTTGATATTGGGCGGTGCGGTCGGAGACTAGAAGGTTGGGGCGCATATACGCTTCCGGCTGTCGTAGGGCCTCGTTGCAGAGTCGCCAGATTGTCAGTGATTCGCCAGCGACTGTCCAACGGCGGTTCGTGGGCCGCCAGGGACCGCGCCGACAATAAGAACGCTTCCCACTACGAGAACCGACGCTGTCACGGAAATCTCACCTATGCCTTTTGCGTCGCACTATCGCGACCGGATTCCCACTCAAGCCGGTCAAACCAGTGTTGGAATTGACTTGCCGTTTGTACTATGTTTCCCTACAGTGCGGCGGAGACTGACGGGCCGGCTCTACCGCCGTGTGTCGTACCAGCAGTAATTCGGTAGCGCGGGCATTCGCGGCTGATTCGCGAATGCCCGCGCCTGTTATCTGTTCTTACGATGTATTTCACCTGAGACTTGCCGTCGGCCTCGCGGACAGTTGCTTTTGATGCGCGGCCGACATCACTGAAAGGAGCAGTCACGATGAAAATGCAACACAACGCCCCCCTGCTCGCGTCGACCCTGCTCGTCGCGGCATTTGCACTTGGTCAGGCAAGTGGTGCGATTGCGCAGACCGCCTCCCAACCGGCCCCGAACGAGATCCATAGGACCGGCATGCCCCCCACGCAGCAGCAGGGCGACGTATCGTACGTGACGGGTGGCGTGGGTCGCGACGAGTCGGCGGCGCTGCGGCAGGCACGCAGGCAGTGGCCGCTGTCGCTGCAGTTCACCGGGCCCGGCTCGAGCTATGTGGCCGACGTCCAGGTGCGGATTGCCAAAGGCGGCACGACCGTGCTCGATACCACTTCGAAGGGGCCATACCTGCTCGCGCGGGTGCCCCCCGGGCGTTATACGGTCACCGCGACTTACGGCAGCGTGACCAGGAAGGAGACGGTCAACGTCCATGGCAACGGCAGCGGACGCGCGGTCTTCTCGTTCCCGTCCAGCCATTGAGCCTGGTCGCGGCGGCGCTGAAGCTCACGCGCCGCCGCGGCCGGCCCGTTAATGCGGCACGAACCGTCCCCCCTGCCACTGCGCCCCCCGCGCGAACTCCACGAACGAGCGCAGATAATCGATTGAAGCATCCCCCTCGCGCGTGCCCAGAAAGATCTGCTTCGCAATCCCCTCCTTCCCAAGCTTCACACTCGCGACCGGCATCCGCTCCGAGTACTCGTCGGCCAGCCAGCGCGGCAGCGCCGCCACCCCGCGATTACTCGCGACCATCTGCAACATGATGTCGGTGGTCTCGATCGTCTTATGCCGCCGCGGCGCCACGCCCGCAGGCCGCAGAAAATAGTTGTAGATATCGAGCCGATCCGTCTCGACCGGATACGTGATCAGCGTCTCGCCCACCAACTGCTCCGGCTTCACATACCGGACCTTCGCAAGCGGATGCCCGTCCGCGACCACCAGCACCTGCTCGTAGTCGAACACCGGCTCGAACCGCAACCCCGGACGATTCAATGGATCGGGCGTCACCAGCACATCGACGTCATAACCAAACAACGCGCCAATCCCGCCGAACTGAAAGCGCTGCTTCACGTCGACATCCACATCGGGCCAGCGCGCGAGATACGGCGACACCACCTTCAACAGCCACTGATAACACGGATGGCACTCCATCCCGATCCGCAACGTGCCGCGCTCGCCCTGCGCATATTGCTTCATGCGCTCCTCGGCCTGCTCGAACTGCGGCAGCAACCGCTCGGCCAGCGCCAGCAGATACTGCCCCGCCTGCGTGAGCCGCAAGCTTCTCCCCTCGCGATCCCAGATCGGCGTACCCAGTTGCTGTTCGATCTTCCTGACCGTATGACTGAGCGCGGATTGCGTCAGGAAGAGAGTGCCGGCGGCCGCGGTGAGCGAACCCTGCCGAGCAACTTCGCGAACGATGACGAGGTGAATGCGTTCAAGCATGGCGCGGGACTCGCATGGCAAAAATGGTAGATGAATAAAACTAATGGATGAATGAAATAATGCCATTTTATTTCATCGGTCGATAGCTCTATCATCGCTGCCACTTCGTCAGTTTTGACGCATTTCTCTACCGGATGGCAACGCACATGGTTACCACACACAATCTCGGCTTCCCGCGCATCGGCGCTCAACGCGAACTGAAGTTCGGCCTCGAACGCTACTGGAAAGGCGAGTCGTCGCGCGATGAACTGAAGGAGCTCGGCGCGCAATTGCGCGCGCGTCACTGGAGCGATCAGCGGGGGCTCGACCTCGTGCCGGTCGGCGACTTCGCGTTCTACGACCAGGTGCTCGACATGAGCTTCACGCTCGGCAATCTGCCGGAACGCGTGCGCGGCTTTCATGGCGACAAGCTCGACAACTATTTCCGCGTCGCGCGCGGCCGCTCGGCGCAGGGCGAGGAACAGCACGCCGGATGCTGCGGCGGGGTCGCCGCCGGAGAAATGACGAAGTGGTTCGATACCAACTACCACTACATCGTCCCCGAATTCACCGCCGGCACCCAGTTCAACCTCGATACGTCGAACTTCCTCGAACAGCTGCGCGAAGCCCGCGAACAACGGGTAAAAGCGAAGCCGGTCATCCTCGGCCCGCTCAGCTACCTATGGCTCGGCAAGGCCAAGGACGGCTCCGACAAACTCGCGCTGCTGCCGCGCATCATGCCGGTGTACCGCGCGCTGCTCGACTACTTCAGGGTGATGGATGTCGAGTGGGTGCAGATCGACGAGCCGGTGCTGGCAACCGAACTCGAACCGGCGTGGCGCGACGCGTTCACAACCGCGTACGCCGGCTTCGAAGAGCGCGGCGTCAAGCTGCTGCTGACCACCTATTTCGGTCAACTGAAGGAGAATCTCGACCTCGCGTGCGCTTTGCCGGTCGACGGTCTGCACATCGACGCGATCAACGCCCGCGACGAACTCGCGCTCGCCGTGCAAAAGCTGCCCGCGCACAGCGTGCTGTCGGTCGGCGCGATCAACGGCCGCAATATCTGGAAGACCGATCTGAACGCGACGCTCGAATGGCTCGCGCCGCTCGCGCAGCAACTCGGCGAGCGTCTGTGGATCGCGCCATCGTGCTCGTTGCTGCACGTACCCGTCGATCTCGCAAGCGAAGCCAGGCTCGATCCGGAAATTCGCTCGTGGCTCGCATTCGCGCTGCAAAAACTCGATGAGCTTCGTATCCTCGCCGCCGCGCTGAATGGTCAACGCGACGCGGTCGCGGCGGAGCTGGCCGCCAACGCCGCCGCGATCGCCGCGCGCCGCCAGTCGCCGCGCGTGCACAACCCGGCGGTCAAGGCCGCGCTCGCGCGCATCGACGCGCAGCTCGGCAAGCGTCAGAACGGCTATGCAGCGCGTGCGGAGAAACAGGCCGCGCTGCTCAAGCTGCCCGCGTTCCCGACCACGACAATCGGCTCGTTCCCGCAAACCGCCGAAATCCGCCGCGCGCGCAGCCAGTACAAAAGCGGCGCACTCGAGCACACCGGCTACCAGGCCGCGATGCGCGCCGAGATCGAGCGCAGCGTGCGCGAGCAGGAACAGCTCGGCCTCGACGTACTCGTGCACGGCGAAGCGGAGCGCAACGACATGGTCGAGTACTTTGGCGAGCAACTCGACGGCTATGCGTTCAGCCAGTTCGGCTGGGTCCAGTCATACGGCTCGCGCTGCGTAAAACCGCCGATCCTGTTCGGCGACATCAGCCGCCCGAACGCGATGACGGTCGAGTGGATCGGCTACGCGCAATCGCTTACCGACAAGCCGATGAAGGGCATGCTCACCGGCCCGGTGACGATTCTGAACTGGTCGTTCGTACGCGACGACCAGCCGCGCTCGGTGTCGTGCTATCAACTGGCGCTGGCGATCCGCGCGGAGGTGCTGGACCTCGAAAAGGCCGGCGTGCGCGTCATCCAGATCGACGAAGCGGCGCTGCGCGAAGGTCTGCCGCTGCGTCGCGCGCAGTGGGGCGACTATCTGCGCTGGGCGGTCGAGTCGTTCCGGATCGCCGCGAACGGCGTCGGCGATGCCACGCAGATTCACACCCATATGTGCTATTCGGAGTTCAACGACATCATCGCGTCGATCGCCGATATGGATGCCGACGTGATCACGATCGAGACTTCGCGCTCGGATATGGAGCTGCTCGACGCGTTTGACCACTTCAACTATCCGAACGAAATCGGCCCGGGCGTGTATGACATCCACTCGCCTAACATCCCGACCGAGCAGCACATCGTGCAACTGATGCGCAAAGCCGCCGAGCGGATTCCGGCGGAACGTTTGTGGGTGAACCCGGACTGCGGTCTGAAGACGCGTCAGTGGGCGGAAGTGCTGCCGGCGCTCAGCAACATGGTTGCGGCCGCGAAGACGCTGCGCGCTCAGGCGCAGTAAGTTATCGAGGAGCGGGGGCCGCCCCGCTCCTTACGCACCCCTGATCATCCGCAACACCGCCTGAAAAAGCGCACTTTCCGGCTCGGCCAGTTCATTGACCAGATTGAAGTGATTCGAGTGCGTATTCGGCACCAGCGTCACCGGCAAGCCGCGCCGGCTGACGTCTTCATGAAACTGCAGCGTCTGGTTCCTGAACCCCGTCGTCTCCAAGCCGCCCACCGTCAACAGCAGCGGCGGCGCCATATTCGGCAGACACAAAGCGGGACTGAGCAACGCGGCCTGATCCGGGTACAGCCGCAGCCATTCGTTCACGCCGATCTCGCACAGAGGCCGAATATCGTAGAGGCCACTTAACCCAACCACGCCCTTGATCAGGTCCTGCGGCACGTTGAAGCGCCGCTGCCAGTCGTCCGCATACAGCATCCCGGCCAGATGAGCGCCGGCCGAACTGCCGCATATGTAGATCCGCTGCGTATCGATCCCATAAGCGCCGCCGTGCTGGTACAACCACGCAATCGCGCTGCGCACTTCACGCACCACTTCGGCGAGCGTCGCTTCCGGCAGCAGCGTGTATTCGATCATCGCGACCGCGACGCCCGCCGCGGTGAATGCGGCCGCCATCGAGCACGCGTCTTCCTTGCGTTGCGAGCGCCAGTAGCCGCCGTGAATAAAGACGAACAGCGGCGCGGGCCGCGCGGCCGCCACGCCCGGAAAAATATCGATCCGCTCGGCCTGCCCCATCCCATAGCGCAGGTCGAGAATGCCCGCGCAACGCTCGCGCGAGTCGCGGGCGAGCGACGCATAGATCGCCATCTCGGCATCGAAGTCGCTCACCGAGGCCCGCGCGTTGTACTGCACCGCGCGCTCGGCGAGATCGGCGAAAGTCAGATCGAACGGCATCGAGGAATCCTTGTCGGTGAATGCGGGCCTGCACTCGCAGTGCAACCGCAATCCGTACGCAAAAAAGCCGCGAGCCCGATAGCCCGCGGCAAACACACACCCAGAAAAGAGCCACCCGGGTTCAGATACTCAGATGCGCATGCAACGCGTCCGCTTCGGCGCTCAGCTGCGAAGACGTGCCTTGCCACACCACCGCGCCCTTCGACATCACGTAGTGGTAATCGGCAATCGCGAGCTGCGACGCGAGATTTTTATCGATGCACAGAATCGCAAGACCCGTCTTCTTCAACTCGGCGAGGCACTTCCAGATCTCCTCGCGAATCAGCGGCGCGAGACCTTCGGTGGCTTCGTCGAGAATCAGCAAACGCGGATTGGTCATCAGCGCGCGGCCGATCGCGAGCATCTGCTGTTCGCCGCCTGAGAGCGCCGAGCCGAGATTGCGCGCGCGTTCCTCGAGACGCGGAAACAGCTGATAAACCCGTTGCAGCGTCCACAAGCCGCCAGGCCGTTTGACCTCGCGCGCGGTCGCCACCAGGTTCTCGCGCACGGTCAGCGTCGGGAAGATATGCCGTCCTTCCGGCACCAGCCCGACACCCGCGCGCGCAATCCGGTACGACGGCGCGTTGTCGATCGACTCGCCCGCCATGCGGATCGAGCCGCGCCGCGTTTTGAGCAGACCGGCGATCGATTTGACCGTGGTCGACTTGCCCATCCCATTGCGGCCGAGCATCGTCACGAACTGGCCGTCATCGATATTCAGTTCGACGCCGAACAGCGCCTGGCTGCGGCCATAAAACGCTTCGAGCGAAGCGACTTCGAGCAGGCGGCTCATGCATGGCTCCCTGACAGATTCGACGGCGCTTGCTCATCGCCGAGATAGGCCGCGCGCACGGCCGGATTCGCGCGGATTTCGTCGGGCGTGCCGGTGGCGAGCGCCTTGCCGTACACCAGCACGGTGATCCGGTCGGCCAGCGCGAATACCGCGTCCATGTCGTGCTCGACCAGCAGCATCGCGTGCGTGCCCTTCAGCGCCCGCAATTGCGCGGTCATCTGCACCGTTTCGGCCTGACTCATGCCGGCCATCGGTTCGTCGAGCAGCAGCAGTTGCGGCCGGCTCGCCAACGCCATCGCGAGTTCGAGCTGACGGTGTTCGCCATGCGCCATCTCGGCGACGCAGACCTCGCCCTGCGCGGCGAGCCCGGTCTGGTCGAGCAGCGCGAGCGCTTCGTCGAGCACCTCGCCGCGCGCGCCGAGCCGGCTCCAGCAATTGAAGCGCGACGCGCGCTGCGCATTGACCGCGAGCAGCACGTTGTCGAGCGCCGTGTATTCGGGCAGCACCGAGGTGATCTGATACGAGCGCGCGAGCCCCAGCCGCGCGCGCCGCTCGACCGACAGTTGCGTGATGTCGTGGCCGGCGAAACGGATCGTGCCTTCGTCGGGCCGCAGTTCGCCGGCCAATTGGCCGATCAGCGTGCTCTTGCCGGCGCCGTTCGGGCCGATCACCGCGTGAATCTCGCCGGGCTCGACGCTGACGCTGAAATGATCGGTCGCGGTGAAGCCGCCGTAGCGCTTCACCAGTCCTTCTACGCTCAACAGACTCATTGCGCACCTCCGTGCGCGGCGCGCTTGCGTTCGCGCTCGCGACGCTCACGCCGCGCATCGACAGAGGCAACCAGACCGATCAGACCGCGCCGGCTCAGCAGCACCGCGATCACGATCAGCGGTCCCATCACCAGCATCCAGTGCTCAGTGACGCTCTTCAGTCCTTCTTCGAGCAGCACGATCGCGAGCGTGCCGACCAGCGGCCCGACGAACGTGCCCGCGCCGCCGATCACCACCATCACGATCAGATCGCCCGACATCGTCCACGACATATACGACGGCGCGACGAACTGCGTGAGGTTCGCGAACAGCATGCCGGCGACCCCGCACAGCATCGCCGCGCTGACGAACACCGCGAGCTTCATCCGCGTGGCCGGCACGCCGAGCGCGCGCATGCGGCGCTCGTTGATGCGAATGCCGCCGAGCGTCATGCCCGCCGCGCTTTTCAGAAAGCGCCGGCCGAACAGCATCAGCACGATCAGCAAGGCGGCGGCGACGTAGTACAGCGTGACCGGATCACCGAGCGACACGCCGCCGAAGCGGCTCGCGCCGGCCAGCGCGAAGCCGTCGTCGCCGCCGTACTCGCGCAGACTCACCGCGAAGAAATAGAACATCTGCGCGAACGCGAGCGTGATCATGATGAACGCGATGCCGCTGGTGCGCAGCGCGATCGCGCCGGTCAGCAGTGCAACCAGCGCGCACACCAGCAGCGTGGTCAATAGATGCACGCCGCCGCTGACGACGCCATGTTGCGCGAGCATCCCGGTCACGTAAGCGCCGAGACCGAAATACAGCGCGTGACCGAAGCTGACCATGCCGCCGACGCCGAGCATCAGATCGAGCGACAACACGGCGATCGCGAGAATCGCGATACGCGCGAACAACACCACCAGAAACGGCTGGCCGCTGAGCGCCGCATACGCGGGCAGCGCGAGCAGCAGCACGGCGAGCAGCCAGCCGAGCCGGTCGACGTAACTCGCGCGACGGCTCGCGGCATCCGCCGCGCGTGGCACGAGCGGCGCGGGGCGCGCGCCGGGTGCGGAAGCAGGAGTAGGCATCATGTCGGCTTCACGAATGTTTGACGGGGAAAAGACCCTGCGGACGCCACGCGAGCACGAGCGCCATCAGGATGTAGATCAGCATCGACGCGAGCGCGGGCCCTGCCGTATCGGCACTGCTGCGCTCGAGCACCTGGCGCAGCAACGCGGGCAGCAGCGTGCGCCCGAGCGTATCGATCACGCCGACCAGCAGCGCGCCGAGAAACGCGCCCCGAATCGAACCGATCCCGCCGATCACGATCACCACCATCGTCAGGATCAGCACCGGCTCGCCCATGCCCGGCTGCACCGACAGAATCGGCCCGGCCAGCAGTCCGGCGATCCCGGCGAGCGCCGCCGCGACGCCGAACAGCACCGCGTTGAGCAGCACCACGTTGACGCCGAGCGCGCCGACCATCTCGCGATGCGTGGCGCCCGCGCGGATCAGCATGCCGATGCGGGTGCGATGGATCACGAAGTAGCAGCCGCCGGCGACCGCGAGCCCGACCCCGACGATCAGCAGCCGGTACGCCGGATAGTGCAGACCAAACAGATCGACCGCGCCGGCCAGCGCCTCGGGCACTTCCATGTAGTACGGCGACGGACCCCAGATCGTGCGGGTCAGTTCGTTGAAGAACAGGATCAGGCCGAACGTCGCGAGCACCTGGTCTAGGTGATGGCGCTGATAGAGCCGCCGGAACACCACCGATTCGAGCAGCATCCCGAGCGCGACCAGCGCGACCACCACCGCGAGCGCGGCCAGCGCGAACGAGCCGCTCAGGTTATAGACCAGCGCGCCGACGAACGCGCCGACCATATACAGCGAACCGTGCGCGAGATTGACGAAATTCAGAATGCCGAAAACGAGCGTCAGCCCGGCCGCCATCAGAAACAGCAGCACGCCGAGCTGCAAGCCGTTCAGGCATTGCATGACGAGCAACGTGAGGTTCATCGCGTGGGTCCGCTCAGTTCATCCTGCATTGTTGTGCAATGGGGTTGCTCACCTTCGGCACGATCGGCCCCTTCGTCTCGAACGACGCGCCGTTCGCGCCGCGCACCACGTCGACGCGATAGAAGCCGGCGCGCGGGAACTGGTTCGCGTCGAAGCTGAACGGCCCGCGCACCGACTCGAACTTCGCGTTGGCCAGCGCCTGGCGCAGCGCCTTGCTGTCGGACACGTTGCCCTTGACCGTCGTGAGCGCGGTATCGAGCAGCGTGGCCGCGTCGTACGATTGCGCCGCGTACATCGACGGCGCGCGGCCGTATTTCTTCGTGAACGCCGCAACGAACTGCATGTTCTGCGGATTCTTCAGGTCCGGTGAGTACGGCGCGCTGGTGATCGCGCCGACCGCGAGTTCCTTCAGCGCGGGCAGCGTGGTGCCGTCGATCGTCGACACCGAGATCAGCGGAATCTTGCCGAGCAGCCCCGCCTGGCGGTATTGCTTGACGAAATTCACGCCCATCCCGCCCGGATAGAACACGTACACCGCATCCGGCTGCGCGGCCTGCAATTGCGCGAGTTCCGCCGAATAGTCGGGCTGGTTGACCTGGGTGTAGACCTCGTCGGCGATCGAGCCGCGATAGTCGCGCTTGAAGCCCGACACCGCATCGCGGCCGGCCTGGTAGTTCGGCGCCATCACGTACACGCGTTTGTAGCCGAGGTTGGTCGCCAGTTGACCGCCGGCCTCGTGCAACTCGTCGTTGTTCCACGAGGTCGAGAAGAACAGCGGCGAACAGCCGGCGCCGGCCAGTTGCGTCGGCCCCGCGTTCGAGCCGATCAGCACCACGCCGGCGCTCGTCACCGGCTTGTGGATTGCCATCATCACGTTCGAAAACGTCACGCCGGTGATGATCTTCACGCCGTCGCGGCTGATCAGTTGCTGCGCTTCCTGCAACGCGAGGTCGGGCTTGAGCTGGTCGTCCTGGCGCACGATCTGCACCGGCACACCGCCGAGCTTGCCGCCTTTCTGTTCGACCGCCAGCATCAGCGCGTCGTACTGATCCTGACCGAGCGCGCCGCCGGGCCCCGACAGCGTGCCGATGAAGCCGATCTTCAGCGGCGCGGCATTTTCCGCCTGAGCCGCCGCCGACGCGGACGCCGGCAGGCAGGCCAGCGCGGCCAGCGCGCCGAGCACGGCCAGCGCGGCGCGGCGGTGGCTGCGGGGGTGGCTGCGGGTGTGGTCAATGCAATTCGCTGCGCCAATACCAATTCGGCGCGACGAACGGCGAACGAACGTAACGGTCATGACAAGCCTCCTACCGGGTAACGAATGTGTGTGTTTTACGGCTGTTGCTGTTGGCGCATTCAGTCCGCTCATTGAGTCCGCTTATTGAGTCCTTTTTAAACGGCGCGCTCGAGGTCGATACCGAAGAACCGCGCGGCGTTGCCCGCGCAGATATTGCCGCGCTGCTGCTCGTCGAGCCACTCGCTGCTGGTGACGAGTGCGCCGATCTGCTGTTCGCCGAGCGGGAACGGATGGTCGGAGCCAAGCATCACGCGCTCGGCGCCCATCACGTCGACCAGCAGACGCAGCGCGCCGTGATCGAACACCGCGCTGTCCACATAGAAGCGATCGACATACTCCGACGGCGGACGGGGGCAATCCTTGCGCACGATGTCGCGGCACCGCCACGCGTTGTCGACGCGGCCCAGCAGGAATGCGAAGCTGCCGCCGCCGTGCGCGAACGCGAGCTTCAGCGAACGCGGAATGCGCTCGAACGCGCCCGACAGGATCAGCGACAGAATGCCGAGCTGGGTTTCCGCCGGCATCGCGACGAGCCAGGGCAGCATCCACTGCTTCATGCGGCCGTCGGTCATCATGTCCCACGGATGCACGAGCACCGCAATGTCTTCGAGCGCGCAATGGGTGAGAAAGCTCACCAGGTGTTCGTCGTCGAGGTCGCGCGGGCCCAGGTGATTGCCGATCTGCACGCCGACGTGGCCGGCCGCTTTCGCGCGGCTCGCCTCGCGGCACGCGAGTTCCACGTCTTGCAGCGGCACCTGCGCGAGTGCCTTCAGGCGGTTCGGCGCATACGTGCAGTGTTCGAGCGCGAGGTCGTTCATCTTCGCGGCCCAGTCCGCCGCGGCGCGCGCTTCGTAGCGGTAGCCGAACATGATCGGCGTCGCGCAGATGATCTGCGCGGCGACCCCGACCCGGTCCAGTTCCTCGATACGCGCGACCGGATTCCACAGCGCCTCGCGCACCGGCCGGAAGCTGCGCTCGCCGACCATGATGTTGCCGGTCTCACCGCCCGCGTCCACCTGCAGCCACGGCGCGCTGGCGGCATCCAGCCGGCTCGCGTCTTCCTGCCCGATGCGCGGGAAGAAGTGCGAGTGCATGTCGATTTTCTTCATGTTGTCGAACTCTGTAGGTTTGACCACGGACCGCCGCGCGCGCGACTGCGCTCACGCTGGGGACCGCGGTCGGTGCTGCGTCTCTCGGGTTCCGGCCACGTGGCTTTGAATTTCGCGTGGGTGGCGTTCCATGCGCTCACGCCACGCGCGGGCGTTCGGTTCAGGCCGCCTTGCCGCGATGCACGAGTCCGCAATGCGGGCAGGTGCGCAGCTTTTCGTCTTTGTAGAACGCGGCGAACAGCGGCGGCAGATCGGTCACGATGTTCTTCAGTTGAACGTCCGCACGATGCACGAGGCCGCCGCAGCCGTCCTCGCTGTCGCAATACCATTCGAAGCCGTCGATGTCGCCTTCCGGCCGTTGCCGTTCGATCACGAGGCACGCGCTGTCCGCTTCCGGGCGTTGCGGCGAGTGCCTCACGTGCGGCGGCAGCAGCATCACATCGCCTTCGCGCAGATCGACACGTTCCTTCTTGCCGTCGATCCACAGGTTCAGATACGCGTTGCCGCGCATCTGATAAAAGAACTCTTCGCTCGGATCGTCGTGGTAGTCGGTGCGATGGTTCGGACCGCCAACGATGGTCACGATGAAGTCATGGTCCTGCCAGATCTGCTGATTGCCGACCGGCGGTTTCAGCAGATGAGCATGCTCGTCGATCCAGCGGTTCAGATTCAGCGGCGGCGTGAAACGTGACATCGGAAGTCTCCTGAAACAGCAAACGTTATGACTGGCGGCGCGTCCCTAGCGCGGCTTGTAGGCGACCGCCTTGATTTCGATAGCCAGATGCGGATGCGGCAGCTGGTGCACGGCGACCGTGGTGCGGGCCGGCCCTTCGGCGTCGAAGTACTCGCCGTACACCGCGTTATAGCCGCCGAAGTCGTTCATGTTGACGAGGTACGTGCAGATCTCGACCACGTCCTTGAGTGTCGCGCCTTCGCTCGCGAGGATGTCGCGGATGTTGTCGAGCACCGCGCGGGTCTGCTCGCGGATGTCGAGCTGCATCGTGCCCATCGCGTCGGCCTGCGCGCCCGCGATCGTGTTGTCGGCCCGGCGCGAGCTCGTGCCCGACACGAACAGGAAGTCGCCGGCGCGCTTCAGATGCGGATAAGCGCCGCGCGGACGGGCTTTTTCGGGCAGCAGTTGGGAAGAAACGGTCATGAGGTCCTCACAGTTTGACGCAGATGGTCGACAGCTCGGAATAGAAATCGAGCGAGTGACGGCCGCCCTCGCGGCCGAGGCCCGAGTGTTTGGTGCCGCCGAACGGCGTGCGCAGATCGCGGCTGAACCACGTGTTGACCCATACGAGGCCGGTATGCATCTGACGCGACACGCGATGCGCGCGCGACAGATTCGTGGTCCACACGCACGCGGCCAGACCGTATGCGCTGTCGTTCACGCGGCCGATCACTTCGTCTTCCGCGTCGAACGGCGCGATGTGGCACACCGGTCCGAAGATTTCCTCGCGCACGCAGCGCGCGCTGTCGGGCAGGCCGGTCAGGATGGTCGGCTCGACATACGCGCCCTCGTCGCGCACGTCGTTAAATCGCGGCGTGCCGCCGCCGGTGACGACCGTCGCGCCCTCTTCGCGCGCGAGCCGGTAGTACGACAGCACCTTGTCGCGATGGCCGTGCGAGATCACCGGACCCATGTCGACATTCGCCTCGTCCGGGTAACCGAGCTTCATCGCTTCGGTCTTCTCTTTCAGCGCCGCGACGAAGCGCTCGAAAATCGGCCGCTCCACATACACGCGCTCCGAGCACAGGCACACCTGGCCCGCGTTCGTGAAGCTCGAACGGCGCACGCCTTCGACCGCCGCGTCGAAGTCCGCATCGGCAAACACCACCGCCGCGTTCTTGCCGCCGAGTTCGAACGAGATTTCCTTCACGTCGTCGGCGACCGCCTTCATGATCGTGCTGCCGGTGCGCGATTCGCCGGTGAACGTGATCGCCGACACGTCCTTGTGCTTCGTCAGCGCCTCGCCGGCCGAATTCGGTCCGAAGCCGTGCACGAGATTGAACACGCCCGGCGGCACGCCCGCTTCGTGCATCACTTCGGCCAGCAGCGTCGCCGACGAGGGCGTCTCTTCCGACGGCTTGACGACCACGCAGTTGCCCATGGCGAGCGCCGGCGCGACCTTCCATGTCATCAGCAGCATCGGCAGATTCCACGGCGAGATGATGCCGACCACGCCGAGCGGCTTGCGCACCACGTAGCTGAACTGATCGGAGCCGTCGGCCGCGCGGCTTTCGAAGATGTCGTTCGGGGTGGTCGAGATCAGTTGCGCGAAGGTGCGGAAATTGGCGACGCCGCGCGCGATGTCGAGCGTGCGCGCTTGCTGCACCGGGCGGCCGGTATCGGCCACTTCGGCCGCGACGAACTCGTCGAAGCGGCGCTCGATGCCATCGGCGATCCGATTGAGCAGCGCCGCGCGCTGCTGCACGTCGAAGCGGCCCCACGAGCCGGAAAGCGCCGCACGGGCCGCGCCGACCGCGCGGTCCACTTCCGGCGCGCGCGCTTCGCTGACCAGCGCGAGCACCGCGCCCGTTACCGGGCTGCGGTTTTCGAAACGCGTATCGCTGGCGACGAATTCACCGCCGATGTAGTGGCGCAGCAACGGCGGCGCGCCGGCGGCGGACGAAGAAGGAAACGAAAACGGATAGCTCATCTGCATGGATTCCTGCGTAGAACGGATGCACTGAGTCTAAGAGGCCGCTTTCATAAAAAATAATAACGATTTCGTGCGCGGCTATTCCTGTTGTTTATACCAGCGGACGCACGCATGCCGCCGCGCATGCGCGCGCCTTCAGCCGTTCATTCGGCGATGCGCGCGGCGCTCTCGCGCAGGCACGCGATAAAGCGTTCGCAGGCCGGGCTGATCTGCTTGTCCGCGCGCGTCGAGAAGCCGACCGCGCCGAAATCCGCGGCTTCGCGCAGCGGCACGATCGCGAGTAAGCCCGCGTCGACGAATTGCTGCGCGGCCGCGCGCGGCATCAGCGCGACGCACTCGCGCTCCAGCAGCAAGCCGATGTTGGTCAGCATCGATAGCGATTCGACCCGGTCGACCGGCAGCGGCAGACCGGCGTCCTGGAACAGCCGTTCCGCGCGCATGCGGGTCGGCGAATCACCGAGCGGCAGGATCCACGGCAGGTTCGCGAGATCGGCCAGACGCGGCCGCGCGGGCAGCGCGAGCGCATGACGCGCGCCGGCCACCACGCAGATCGACTCCTGGAACAGCACTTCGTGATGCAACGGAAACGCGCTCGCGAGCGGCAGTTCGCGCTCGGGCAGACGGCCGACCACGATGTCGAGATCGCCGGTCGCGAGCGCCGGGAACAGTTGCGCGGTGGCCGCTTCGCGCACGGTGACCAGCATGCCGGGCGCCTGTTCCTTGAGCAGACGGATCGCCATCGGCAACAGCCGCGCCGACGCGACGATCAGCGTGCCGACGATCAGATGACCGGCGGTGCCGCCCTGCAACGCGTTGATTTCGTCGGTCAGGTAGCGCAGCTCGGTGTTCATCGATTTCGCGCGACGGCCGAGCAGCTTGCCCAGTTCGGTCGGCACCACGCCGCGATTGGTGCGCTCGAATAACGGCGCGCTGAAAAACGTTTCGAGTTCCTGCACCGCCTTCGTGATCGCGGGCTGTGTCATCCCAAGTTCCTTGGCCGCGCGCAGCAGCGAACCGCTGTCGATGACCTTCGCGACCAGAATCAGTTGCTGCAATTTCAGCTTGCGCGACAGCGAGACGTGCGACAGCTCCGGAACGCGCTCGATCGGGCGGCGTACGTCCTTGTTCATGTTCGACTCTCCTCCACGGTTCACGAACCGCGCGCCGTCGGCGACGCGTGAATTGACGCAGATATTACCGTTCCGACTATTCACAGCGGGTCTTTTTATTATTTTTTCCGGGCCGCGCGCTCCAGATTCGACGTGCTTTTTGCCCGTGCCCGCCGGCGCAGGCCGTCAAGCAACCACGATGTTGCCCGTCAATCGAGCTCAAGCGAGCAGATCATAATCAGGAAAACCGATGAATAAAACCGCGACGTTCGCCGCGGCCGCGCTGGCCTGACCGGCAGCAGCGGCACGCGCGCGCAGATGGATGATGTGACGGCTACGTCGTCGAGCAACCGCCAGGTGCTTGTGCGGGTGGGGATCCGGCACACGTTCTGATGGCGTTCAATTGCCGTTCAGGGTTTCCATGCTCAGGAACGGCAGGCTCGCGCGACAGCCCGCTTCGACCAACTGCCTGCAACGCTCGAACTCGGCAATGCGGTAGTCGAAGAAATAGCGGGCAGTCGCGCGCTTTTCCGCGTAGAAGGTCTCGGCCGAGTCAGTGGCATGCGCGATGCGCAGCGTACGTGCCCATGCGTAGGCCAGCAGTAGCCAGCCGATCATCGCAAGGTAATCGTCGGCGACGCGATAGGGCAGTTCTTTATCGGCGGCGCTTTGTTCGAGAAGCTCTTCGGTGATTTGCGACGCGCTTGCGCACAGTTGTTCGAGCGTGTGGCCGATGCGTGTGAGCTCGGCAGGTGCGGTTTCCTTATGCGAGCATGCGGCTGCTTCGTCGAGTATGTGCGCGAGTAACTCGCGCAGCTTTTCACCGCGATCGCCGATCGTTTTGCGTACCAGCAGATCGATCGCCTGAATCTGGTTGGTGCCTTCGTACAGCATCGACACGCGACTGTCGCGCACCGTTTGCTCGATCCCGTATTCGTGGATGTAGCCGTAGCCGCCGAACACCTGCAACGCGTTCGATGCCGCCGCGAAGCCATTCGCGGTGAAAAACGCTTTTGCGACCGGCGTCAGCAGCGACGCGAAGCGCTCCGCTTTCGCGCGCTCGTTTTCGTCCGGATGATGCGCGGCGATGTCGAGCCACTGACCGATCCACAAACCGATCGCACGCTCGCCTTCGACCACGCAACGCAGATCGAGCAGCGTACGGCGCATCGCCGGATGCAGCGCGATGGGCGCGGGCTGCGCGGGGTCGCCGCGATAGTCAGCGGGAGTCGTGATCGCGCGCATCTGGGTGCGCTCGGCCGCGTACGCACTCGCGCGTTGCCATGCGGTTTGCGCGTGCGCGACGCCTTGCATCGCGACCTGCAAACGCGCCGCGTTCATCATCACGAACATCGCGGCCAGGCCGCGATGCGCTTCGCCGATCATCCAGCCGAGCGCGTCTCCGAAACGCATCGTGCAGGTGGGGCTAGCTTTCAGGCCCATCTTTTTCTCGATACCTTCGCAATGCACGCCGTTGCGCACGCGCTGCGGCGAGCCGCTATCGTCGAGCCACTGCGGCACCAGGAACAACGACAATCCGCGCGTGCCGGCCGGTGCTTCGGGCAAACGCGCCAGCACCAGATGCACGATGTTGTCGGTCAGATCGTGCGCGCCGCCGGTGATGAAGATCTTGTTGCCGCTGATCCGGTACGCGTCGCCGAGTTCGCTGCGAACTTCCGCGGCGGGTACCGCCTTCGCGCGCAGCAGGCCAAGATCGGTACCGGCTTGCGGCTCGGTCAGACACATCGTGGTCAGCCACTCGCCGCTCACGATTTTCGGCAGATAGTGCGCCTTCAACGACTGCGCGCCGTGCGCGTGCAGGCATGCGCTCGCGCCATGCGTGAGGCCAGGCGACATCAACCACGCGTGATTGGCCGCCGCCAGCATTTCGTGCAGCGCGACTTCGAGCAGTTGCGGCAAGCCCTGGCCGCCCGCGTCCGCGCTGATCGCGAGTGCCGGCCAGCCGCCGTCCACATACGCGCGATACGAGTCGCGAAAACCCGCCGGCATCGTCACTTCGCCGCCTTCGAAGCGGCAGCCTTCAAGGTCGCCGCTGCTGTTTAGCGGTGCGACCTGTTCGGTTACGAAGCGCGCGGCTTCTTCGAGAATCTGCACAGCCGTCGCGGCGTCGAGATCGGCCCAGTCGGGCACGTTGCGCCAGACGGTGGCCGCATCGAGCCATTCGTCGATCACGAAGCGCATGTCGCGTAGCGGCGCGCGGTAAGAAGACGTCATATCGGCTGCATCCTGAATGCTGGCGGGTCGGGGCGTGGGTTTGCGGGGTTACAGGGAGAACACGGTAACCGCGATGAACGCGGTAATGGCCCGGTTTCAGGGGGGCATTTAATATCAGGTTGCCTGATAAGTAAAGAGGCGTTTGCCCTGGGGTGAGTTGGGACTCTACGGGGGTATTGCGGGGGTATTGCGGGGGTATTGCGGGGGTATTGCGGGGGTATTGCGGGGGTATTGCGGGGGTATTGCGGGGATATTGCGGAGGGATTGCGACGGTATTGCGCTGAGGGTCGGCCGGTTTCGCGAAGATCAGCGCGCGGTGTTCTCCGTGATTCGCCACGCGGCGAATCACGGAGCTGCTGGTGCCCGCTTCAGTCCGGAATTTCAGGCTCGACCAGCTTCGCCAGTTGCGCGAGCGACTCCTGCCAGCCGAGATAGCACATCTCGACCGGGATCATCGCCGGGATGCCTTCCTGCACGATGTTCAGTTCGGTCCCGCACGACACCGGGCGCAGTGACACCGTGGTCTCCATCTGACCGGGCAGATTCGGATCGTCGAAGATATCCGAATAGCGGATCTTCTCGAACGGCACCAGTTCGAGGTACTCGCCGCCGAACGAATGGCCGTTGCCGGTACCGAAGTTGCGGAACGACATTTTGAAGGTGCCACCGACCCGCGCGTCGAGGTGATGAACCTGACACGTGAAGCCGTACGGCGGCAGCCACTTCGCGGTCGCATCGGGTTCGAGAAACGCACGGTAGATACGCTCGGGAGTCGCGCGCAACACGCGGTGAAACTTGACGGTTCCGGTAGTCATGGTGATCGCCTTTCGCGGGAGGGTTGGACATACTCTCACGACGTCGGGCGGGTGGGGGAATCGACAGGGGGGAGGATCGGGGGAAACCCGTAGGCGTCTCGGCGCCGATATCGTGTATCGCACGATACGCGTGGCTATATTTAGTTCACCTCCCCCCAACCGACGCATGAACGATCTGTAAAAACGCGTCGACCAGAGACGACGACGATTCCGAGGGCCTGACAAGGCTATACACACTGAGAGTCGGTGTATCCGGAAGCAACGGCAGAACGGTGACGCGCGCGTTCGCTTCCGCTATCGGCCGTGCCACGAGTACCACCGCGGAAGTGTTCAGAGCAAGCGCGACGCCGAGCCCCGATGCCGTGCACAGCAACGCCCGCAATGGCGGCTGGAGATCGGCCTCGATAAAGGCATTGGCAATGAAGCTCTCCTGCGCTCCGCTCGGATCGGTGTAGACCCATAGCGCCTCCTGCAAATCCGCAAGGGAGCGGGCGCCCGCAAGATCGCCGTCGCTATGTACGGCGAGCGAGAATTCGGTCGAGAAAAGCAGTTCGCCGACCGGATCGGCGCTGCGGTTCATAAACGACGGAATTGCGCAGAGTGCGACGTCGAGCGAGCCATCGTCGAGGCGATGCGACATCTGTTCGCGTTGATACTCGAATACTTCCAGACGGATGTCGGGCAGCTGGCCAACGAATCGCTCGATTACCTTCGGTCCGAGCAAAACGGAAACGGCCGGAGTCAGACCCACGCGCAACCGCTCCTGATGAAGTCCCCGGTGTGTGCGAAGCTCTTCGTCGGCGCGTACCATCTCCGCCAGGATCGACTGAGCTCTCGGCAGCAGAATCCGCCCGGCCGCCGTCAACGGCATCCCGTGCGGCGTGCGCTGGAACAGCGAAACTTCGAAACGTTCCTCGAGCTCGCGAATGGTTTTCGAAACCGCAGCGGTTGTCTTGTTGAGCCGCGCCGCGGCTTTAACGAGACTGCCTCCTTCCGCCAGTGCAAGGAATGCCCTGAGTTGATGATTTTTCATGCTGACATTCCGAATCCGTGAAAATCTTCGCAAAGGTTGCTGGCCACCGCCGAGCAGTCTGCTCCGGCCGCGGGTCGCCTAGACCAGCAGAGCGGGCGTGGCTTGCGCATCGATCGGCCAGATCGGTCGACGCACGTGCTGATAGCGCATCGCCGAATAGTCGCGCCGCAGCGGGCCGGTGCCGTCGACGAACAACACCTTCGCGGCGATCGGACCGAAATGCGCGTAGAAATGGTTGACGGATTTGACGAACACCATCTGCTTCGACAACGGATCGATCCCGACCTGCGTGAACGCTTCGAGGCTGAACGCCTGGGTTCTGCCCGTCGTCAGCGCAATCTCCACCCCGCCGATGCGGATCGCCGCCGCATCACCGCACTCGACCCGGCTGTTTCCGAACAACTGCCACGCACCACGCTTCAGGCCGATTACTTCCGCGACGCAATCGACGGGCGTACCCGAGGTCGGCGCGACCTTACCACCCACGCGCAACGGCATGGTCGCGCCAATTCCCGCATCGAGGCAAAGTTGCACCGTAACCGGATCCCAAACCGGCCCGAACGCGACATTGTCGAGCTGCCTCGCAATGAGTCGCGCCAACACTTCGGTGTTGTCCGACGGCGCGCCGCCGCCCGCGTTGTCCGTCGGATCGGCGATCACCACCGGAAACGCGGACGAGGACAGGCCGGCGTCGATCGCCGCGTCGATGCTGAGCAGCGGCGGCGCCGTTTGGCCCCGCATACCGACCAGTTCGTTGCCGAGGGTTGTCGCCAGTTCGTCGCCTAGTGCTTTCGCGTCGTTCGTGTACACCAGTATGCGAGTGCTGAGATCGGGCGAATCGCCGTAGACAAAGCCATGCACCACCGAAATCGACAGCACCTCGTCGGCGCGCTCCGCCTCGATCGACTTGATGCGATCGACGAACGCCCGCATTGCCGGCGCGCTGGTCGGGTACGAATCGATCTGGCGACAGTCGTACAGCGACGCGACCGGGCGCCAACCCCGTTGGACAATTCCGCTGACTATGTCGATCAAACGATTCGCCTGTTCGACGATATCGGTGTGCGGGTACTCCTTGTACAGCACGATTACATCGCTATGCGCGAGGCGCTTTTCAGTGACGAGGCAATGCGGGTCGAATTCCACACCGATCACGCACTTGTCGCCGACCAGCCGGCGCACGCGCTCGATCAGGTCGCCCTCGGTGTCGGGATAGCCGAACGCGATCATGCCGCCATGCAGGCCGAGCAACACCGCATCGACCGGCAGCGCGGCGCTCAGTTGCGAGAGGATTTCATCGCGCAGTTCTTCGTAGGCCTGACGACTTGTCGGCCCGGCCGGCGTCGCTCGAAAGCAGCTTCCTTCGACGAGCTGGAATTCTCCGGCCGCGGCCCGGCGTTGGCTGACCCACATCAATTCGGCACCGGCGATCGGCGCGGCGGTATGCCCCTGCCCCGGGCGCACGTGGCCCTGACGGAACGTTTCGATACTGGTGGGCAGATTGACGAAGGAGTTGGTCTCGGTCAGAAGACCGGCAACGAATATTTTCATGGCTTGACTCGTGTCGGATGGCTGGGAACGGTGGCATCGTGAAGCAGGAACGGACTGACATCGATGACCGGGCGCTGCGACAGACAGAGACTGGCGGTCAGCGCGCCGGTAGCGCAGGCGAGCGTGAAGCCGAGCGCGCCGTGGCCTGTGTTCAGCCACAGATTGCGATAACGGGTCGGTCCGATAACCGGCTTGCCGGACGGCGTGGCGGGTCGCATCCCGGCCCACGCCTCGGCCTCGTCGTAACGCGCGGCCCCCGGCAGAAAGTGTTCGGCCTGGCGCCGCAGCACTTCGATGCGCGCGCGTCGGACACGCGCCGGGGTCGGGCCGATATCGACCATCCCCGCGATCCGCAAACGCTCGCCCAGGGTCGCGTAGACGATCTTGTGATGCGTATCGGTGATGCTGACCCGTGGTGCCGCGCCAGTTACCAAAGGCGCGGTCAGGCTATATCCGGTCAGCGGATAGACCGGCACGCGCAGTCCGGGCAGGTCGAGCAAGCCGATCCCGCCCGCGCCGAGACACGCCACGAAAATGCCGCCGTCGAGCCGGCCAAGCGAGGTGTCGATCGCATCGACCGAGTCGATGGAACCTTGCCGTGTGACCAGCGCGTGGATCGCGGTATTGAATAGAAACGTCACGCCATAGCGCTTTTTCAGTACGTTGGTCAATGCCATGCAGAATGCGCGGCAATCGCCGGCTTCCTCGGAGGGCGTGTAAATGCCGCCCACCAGATGACGGGCTTGCTCTTCGAGCGCGGGCTCGATCGACACGCATTCAGCGGGCGAGACGTCGCGCTGCTCGCAACTCATTGTTTTTGCCAGTTGCCGAGGCTATGCGGGCGATAATCTTCCGGCCGCTTCGTCGAAAAGCTCGCCGGCGACCCACCCGTCGCAAGACACCATCGCTGCGGACAAGAATCTGGCAACGGCTGTCAGAAAAGCATTGAAGCAAGCGAAGCATCAGGGCCTTAAGGCAAGCTACATTCGCGTTCGGGTAAAACACGGTGTCGTAACGCTCAGTGGGGTTGTCGTCGACGAAACACAGATCGACCTTGCACGACGGGTTGCAACCAACGTTCAGGGAGTTACTGGAGTCGTGTCGAAACTGGTTGTCAATCCGAACGTCGGATTACGGGGCAGTCAGTAGTACTTTGCGGCTTAAGGCTATCGCAGCTCACACAGCGACGCCGACCCCGCGGCGACGCTCGCACAGCGCCGCCATCGCTGCGGACCCCGAACTGATTTATGATCTGATCCGTGCAAGCCAGCCAGACCGGCGCGCGTCGTCAGTCATCGAAACGCGCGCGCTGACCGAACGCCCCACTTCCGGGAGACGCAACTTGATATCGCATCTGTTCATCGGCGTGAACGACTTCGATCAGGGGTTCGAACTCTACTCGGCATTGATGCGAGAACTCGGCCATCAACTGAAGTTCTGCGACCGCGACAAACCGTGGGCCGCGTGGATGGCGCCCGATGCGCCGCGCCCGCTGCTCATTATCGGCGAGCCGTACAACGGCAAGGCAGCGCACGGCGGCAATGGCCAGATGATCGCGCTACTCGCGCGCGACCGGCCGACCGTCGACCGCGCCTATGCCGGTGCGATCGCTTGTGGCGCGACCTGCGAAGGCCCGCCGGGCCTGCGACCGCACTATCACGAGAACTACTACGGCGCGTACATCCGCGATCTCGACGGCAACAAGCTGTGCGTGTGCTGCCACGCCGAGCCGTAACGCAATGCTTGCACGCAGGCTACAACGAACGCCCGGCGCCCAATTCGCGTAACGCGAGGTATTGCAGCAACATGATCGTCTTGCCGTCGACAATCTCGCCGTCGTCGATCATTTGCAATGCGGTGCGTAGCGGCAATTCGAGTACTTCCAGATCTTCTCCTTCGTCGACGACCCCGCCGCCATCGTTGATCCGCATCGACGCGTCGTATTCGCCGATAAAGAAATAGAGCTTCTCGGTCACGGACCCGGGGCTCATATACGCCTCGAACACCTTGCGAATCTCGCTGACCCGGTAACCGGTTTCTTCCTCGGCCTCCAGACGGATGCGCTCCTCCGGCGACGCGTCGTCGAGCAGGCCGCCCGGCGCTTCGATCAACATGCCGTCGTGTCCATTGACGAACGCCGGCATACGGAATTGCCGCGTCAGCACGATGTTGCCGGAGCGCGGACTGTGCAGCAGGATCGTCGCGCCGTTGCCGCGATCGTAGGTCTCGCGGTTTTGCCGTTGCCACGTGCCGTCGCGGCGCAAGAAATCGAACGTCACCTTCTTTAGCGTGTACCAGTCGTCCGACAGCAAGGCGGTATCGACGATCCGTACCCGGTCTCTCGTGGCAGTCATGGCGTCTCCTGTCGACCAGTGATGGCCAGTCATGGTATCGTGCAACTTCGTGCAATTTCAAGATATTTCGTGCAGCCGTATGTTGACGACCCAACGCAAGAAAGCGATCCTCGACGAGCTCGCCCGCCACGGCCAGGTGCTGGCCGGCGCGCTGAGCGAGACGTTTGGCGTGTCGGAAGACACGATTCGCCGCGACCTGCGCGAACTGGCGGCAGAGGGACTGCTGCAGCGCGTGCACGGCGGCGCGTTGCCGGCCTCGCCCGCGCTCGCGTCGTTCGAGCAGCGTCAGGATATCGAGTCGGCCGCCAAGCGGCGCATCGCCCGGCGCGCGGCCGCGATGATCGCGCCGGGGCAGACGGTGATCGTCGACGGCGGCACCACGTCGGCGTTGCTGGTCGGCGAATTGCCGGCCGATCTTCGGGCCACGATCGTCACGCATAGCCCTGGCGTCGCGGCCGCGCTCGCCGCTCATCCGTGCGTCGAGGTGATCCTGATCGGCGGCCGGCTCTACAAACATTCGATCGTCGCGGTCGGCGCCGCCGCGATGGAGAGCATCGCGCGCATCCACGCCGACCTGTATTTCATGGGCGTAACCGGCGTGCACCCGAGCGCGGGCCTCACGACCGGCGACTTCGAAGAAGCCGCGATCAAGCGCGCGCTCGCCGCCCGCGCGGCGGAAACGGTAGTGCTCGCGTCGGCGTCGAAATTGAACGCCGCGTCGCCGTTCGTCATTGGCGAACTCTCGCTCGCGCAGGCGATCGTGGTCGAGAAGAAAACCGGCGCGGAATTGACGAAGCCGATAGAAGCGGCCGGGGTTACGGTGGTGAGGGCGTAGCGAAGCGAGTGCCGCGCGGCGGATACACCCCTATAGACAAAGCTCCCCGTTACCGCTTGCGCCGCTCACCGCCGCCGAATTCTCACAAAGCGCTAACAGACGACTTTTGGAGTGCTAGGATGGTGCGCGCAATCGGCCGGGCGTTCCGCGTATGGCATCGCGGCCCGCAAGCGGATTGCGCACCCCGCCGCGAAGACGCTGCATCCAGACCAAAACCGCCTTCGCGTGCACCCCGAAACGATTCGATTATCGGGACATCATTGCGTTGTGCAGAATCACGCTCAAAGCACACTGGAGACACTCAATGAAATTTTCGAAGCTGCTGCTCGTCAACGCGCTGGCTCTGTCGGCCCTCGGCTTTACCGCGCTCACCGCCCATGCCGAAGATCTGCTCGACTCGGTCAAACGGGCCGGAGTCCTGAAGATCGGCCTCGAAGGCACCTACCCGCCGTTCAACTCCCGCAATAAGGAAGGTCAGCTCGAGGGCTTCGACGTCGACGTCGCGAAAGCGGTCGCGGCGAAACTCGGCGTGAAGCCCGAGTTCATTCCGACCGAGTGGAGCGGCATTATCGCGGCGCTGCAAAGCGGCAAGTTCGACGTGATCGTCAACCAGGTGACCATCACGCCGCAACGCAAGGAGGCGCTCGACTTCAGCCAGCCGTACACGTTTTCGACCGCGCAGCTGATCCAGCGAGCCGACGACAAACGCGAATTCAAAGCGCTGGATGAATTCAAAGGCGACAAAAAGATCGGCGTCACGCTCGGCACCAACTACGATCAACTCGCGCGCGCGGTGCCGGGGATCAACGTGCAGACCTATCCCGGCGCGCCCGAAAAACTGCGCGATCTGGCAGCCAAGCGTATCGACGCGACGATCGACGACCGTCTGATGCTGCCGTACATCATCAAGACGTCGAACCTGCCGCTGCGCCCGGGCGCGTTGCTCAAAGGCGCCGAGCAGAACCAGGCCATTCCGTTCCGCAAGGGCAATCCGAAGTTCGCCAAAGCGCTCGACGATGCGCTGACCGAATTGAAACAGGACGGCACGCTGAAAAAGATCTCGATGCACTGGTTCGGTCAGGACGTCACCCAGCCGGTCGCGCAGTAATTCCGCACAGCTCGTTGAGGTATCCGCGCCGGCTCGATCGATCGCCGGCGCGGGTATATCGCTTGCTCCGCCAGCCGTTTCTTTCGCGCGATCAGGTCTGATCGACGCTTCTATTGCTTCAAACAGCGAAGCACGCGCAAGTACTCCATCACACCTTTCTATTGCCGATATTCACCGCGCAATCCGCACGCTGAATGCATGCTGAATATGTTGCGCCGCAGTTGCCCAATGATTTGAAACCATGCGATGCTTGCGAGGCCTTTGATCCGGCCACCTCGTGCGGGACGCGTATGCCGCTTGCAGCAAACGGCATCGAACGGCATGCGAAGAGACCAGTGAAATGCCCAACCACTCCGGAGGCATCATGCACATTCAGTTACGGTCTCGCCGCGGTACCGCGTCATGCAAGGACGCGCAATTCATTAGCGCTTCGCCCGCCAGGTTCTCTCCTTTTCTCCGCCGCTCTTCTCATAGTCAGTCAATCCGCGTGAAATGGCGACGCGCGCCATTAGTACTCAGCGCGGTCTGCACCGCCACGCTGTTATTCACTTCCGCAAATGGTTTCGCCGATACCCAGGTGGGCGCCGCGCTGCCGCCCGCACCCGACATCCTGTACGGCGATCTATTCGTCGCGGTTCAAACAGCGCAGATCTACGACGACCAGAAAACCTTCGTCGACGCGACGCCCAACGCCGATCCGGCCACGATCGTGCAGTTGTACGAAGCACAGAAGAACCAGCCGAACTTTTCGCTGAAGAACTTCGTCAACCAGTACTTCACGCCGCCAATCGACCAGGGCATCACGCCACCGGCGAATCAAAGCCTGCGTGAACACATCGACTGGCTGTGGAACGGCCTCACGCGCACAACGACGAGCGCGCCCGACTACAGCTCGCTGATTCCGCTGCCCAAACCCTACGTGGTGCCGGGCGGCCGGTTTCGCGAAGGCTACTACTGGGACACCTATTTCACGATGCTCGGTCTGCAGGAGTCGGGACGCGAAGATCTCGTCGACAACATGCTCGATAACTTCGCGTACCTGATCGACACCTTCGGCCATATTCCGAACGGCAATCGCACCTATTATCTGAGCCGCTCGCAACCGCCGTTCTACTCGTATATGGTCGAGCTCGCCGCGCAGAAGGAAGGCAATACGGTCTATCAGAAGTACCTGCCCGCATTACGCAAGGAATACGAGTACTGGATGCAAGGCGCGGACAGCACGCCGCGCGGCGGGGCGACGCGCAATGTAGTGGTACTGAGCGACGGCACCGTGCTGAACCGCTACTGGGACGAGCTGGACACGCCGCGCGACGAATCGTACCTGGAGGATGTGCAGACCGCGCGGGCGAGCGGGCGGCCGGCCAACGAGGTCTATCGCGATCTGCGCGCGACCGCGGAAAGCGGCTGGGACTTCAGTTCGCGCTGGTTCGGCGATAACCAGACGCTCGCGACCGTGCGCACGACATCGATCGTGCCGGTCGACCTGAACAGCCTGCTGTTCCATCTCGAGACGACGATCGCGCATGGCTGCACCGTGACGCGCGATGTCGGCTGCGTCGCGCGCTTCGTCGGCCATGCGGCGCGGCGCGCGCAAGGGATCAACCGCTATCTGTGGAACAGCAACGGCTACTACGGCGACTACGACTGGCAACTGCGCAAAGCGCGCGACAACCAGACGCCGGCGATGCTGTACCCGCTGATGGCCGGGCTCGCGTGGCCCGATCGCGCGTGGAAGACCGCGCAGACCGTCCAGCGGGTATTGCTGAAAGACGGCGGACTCGCGACCTCGACCTACGCGACCACGCAGCAATGGGACGCGCCGAACGGCTGGGCGCCGCTGCACTGGATCGCGATTCAGGGCCTCAAACGCTATGGCCGCGCCGACCTTGCGCAGACGATCGGCACGCGCTTTCTGGCCGACGTGCAGAACGTCTACAAGACCCAGCAAAAGCTGGTCGAGAAGTACGTGGTCGAAGGCGCGGGAGAAGGCGGCGGCGGCGGTGGCGAATATCCGTTGCAGGACGGCTTCGGCTGGACCAACGGCGTGACGTTGATGCTGCTCGATCTGTATGGCGGCGGGCAATAAATCGCGTGATGCGGGGGGCGGGCGGAACCGATCGCGCCGGCTGCGCGGCGCGGCCACCGTTTTAAGTTTCGTTTAAGTGTCGCCTCGCATATTTCGCCGGTGATCCCGTCTTGGGGTCGCATGGTTCTTTCATTATTGATTCTTGCAGTATCGATCGATGGAGATACGAATATGCGCTTTCGTTCGTACCTGGCAGCCGGTGCCGCGGCGCTGCTTCCCGCCCTTGCGCTGGCCGGCCAGCCCAACGCTCAGCCCGCGGAGCAAGCCGCCGCGCAACCGCTGTTTATCAGCGTCAATGGTCAGGCGGTTCCGGTGAAAACCGAGACGCGCGTCGTGCAGACCGCGTCGGGCCCGCTGAAAATCAGCACGTGGAGTTGGCGCAGCCCGCAAGGCGGCGCGAGTGTCGCAATGCAGTCGGGCACGACAAGCGTGCCGCCCGAACTCGCGCTGCGGCAGATGCAGGCCATGCAGGCGATGCAGTACCAGATGCGCGCCGCGCAGATGCAAATGATCGCGATGCAGCAGCAGATGCAACGCCAGATGATCGCGCTACAGCACGCCGCGTTAGCGGGCGCGTTCGCGACGCCGACGCCGCACAGCGTGGTATTCGCGGCACCGGTCGGCGCGGCGCCGCAGCAGGTGATCATTCTGAACCCGCTGCGCCGCAGCGCGCCGCCGGCCCCTGCGCCCGCCCCCGCCGTGCCGGCGAAAGGACCTGAGATCAAGGTCTGACGCGGTTGCCGTTTCCGATACGTTCCACCATCCGCGACCGCCGGCAATCGCCGGCGGTTTTTTTACGGCTATTCAAGCTGGCGGCTACCCCGGCAGCGCAATCGACCGCCGCGCCGCCGCCCCCGCCTATTGCGCGCCCGCCGCCTTCTCGATCATCTTCCAGCCGTTGCCCGCCGGATCGCGAAAGCCCGCATCGACGTTGCCGTAGCGATCGATCGGCTCCTGCGTGAATTCCACCCCGCGCGCCTTCAACTGCGCGTAGCTCGCGCGGCAATCGGCGACCGCCAGCACGAGAGGCGGCATCGCTCCCTTGGCGACCATCGCGCGCAGCGTTTGCGCGGTCGCGTCGTCGTGCACCGGCGGCCCGGGCGTAAACAGACCCAACTGGAACGACGGCTGCTCCGGATGACTGACCGTGAGCCAACGGTACGCGCCGTTGCGCACGTCGGTGTGCACCTGAAAGCCGAGTTTGTCGACATAAAAAGCGAGCGCTTCGTCCTGATCGTCGACGTACAGGCCGACCACATCGATACCCTGGTTCATCACACCTCCCTGGTTGAGGGCTCGACTGTAGCGTCGAGCGCGCGGCGGCGCTTCTCCAAAACTGCGATCGTCAGATCGGGGCGTTGCGCGGCCTTCAGCACGCAGCCGGGCACGCGTTCGGGTTCGGACCGACTGGCGCGCGCGGCGATGCGCATCTCGCCCGGACTCAGATCGGTGATGTCGCGAAAGATCCGCCCGAATGTGCCCAGGCTCTCCCAGCCGGTCGCGAACGCGATCCCGGTAATGTCGAGTTCGGTGTCGCGCAACAGCGCGATCGCCTGCTCGATGCGGCGCGTGAGCAGATAACGATGCGGCGGCACGCCGAAGGCCCGCTTGAACGAGCGCGCGAAGTGCGCGTCCGACACCCCGCTCACTTCGGCCAGACGCCGCACCGGCCACGCCTCGTGCGACGCGGCGTCCATCCGGTCTTTCGCGCGCAGCAGGCGACGCAGCAACGCGGGGTCTTCGAGCGCGGTTGGCCGGGCGGGTGCCGGCGACGGCAACGCGGCGTTTCGAGGCTGGCGAGATGACATGGGATCAAGCCCGGTAGTTGCGGGTCACGCGATACGACGCGGCAATCGACATAAGTTTAGTTCGATGGCCCGCGCGGCAGCCGCCCGGGCGATTTTCGCTTTCACGCGGTCTGCTCGCTCTTGCCGTAACTGAGCCGGCCGTTCTTCGACAGCAGCACCGCGACCGGCCGCGTCATTTCGAATTCGGAGAAGATGATCGTCATGCTGACCGTGATCGGCACCGCCAGAAACGCACCCGGCACGCCCCACAGCGCGGACCACACCGCCATGCTGGCGAGAATCGCAAACGGGCTCAGGTTCAGCGAGTTGCCCATCAGGTACGGGTCGAGGATGTTGCCGATCACGAAGTGAATCGCGCTCAGCGTCAGCAGCACGATCAGGATCGAGTTGACATCGCCGAACTGCAGCACCGACATCAGCACCGGGAAAGCGACCGCGAGCACCGAGCCGATATACGGCACGTAGTTCAGGAGCGCGGTGATCACCGCCCACAATCCGGCGAATTCGAGCCCGACGCTGCGCATCGCGAGCCAGCAGATCGCGCCGAGCACGACGCCGAGAAAGGTCTTCAGCGCAAGGTACGCGCCGATCCGGCGGTTGATGTCGGTCACGACGCTGCGAATCCGCGCGGCATTGCTCGAATTCGCGGACATCCGCATCAGCTTCTCGCCGAACGTGCCGCGCTCGACCAGCAGAAAGCTCGCATACAGCACCACCACGAAGATATCGATGATCACCGACGACAGCGACGCGAGCATCCCGGTCACCACCGCCTGGATGTTCAGCTGCGCGAGGATGTTCCGGCGCAGCGACTCCCAGGTCGGTTCGCTTTCGAGGTGCAGCAGCGTCGCGATCTTCTGGATCATCGCGAGCACCGAATCCTGGTAGCGCGGCGCGAGCGCGACGAGCGCGTCGTAGTTCGCGACCAGCATATCGACCGCGAAGAAGATCGCGGCCGCGATCAGGAAGATCGACAATCCGTAGCGCAACTGCACCGGCATCCGTTTGCCAATCCCCGGGATGCGCGCGAGCAGCCGCGTGAAGTCGACGATCACATAGACGGCGATCGCGCCGAACACGATCGGTACGAACACCACGCGCCCGATGAACAACAGCCAGCCCACAATCAGAAGCAGCACTACTACGTATACGGACGCCTGCAATCGGTCAGTCATCGGTCGGTGCTCCATGAATCCGCGAACAGATTTGCCTCGGGGTCGCGCCGCGCGGCCAGCGGCGCCGGGCGGACAGCACCGATCTTCGCACATAACGATGACCTGTCCCAGAAAATGCGCGCCAGATCCCGCCGGCCAATTCAAGCCGTAAATGAGTTTCGGACACCCCAAAACGCGCCATCAGAAAGTCGCAAAGTGTCGTGATTCACCGGGACCGCTTACGAGATGCTTCTGCTACGCTCAATAAAAAGGGATTCATCCTACTTGAGACGAACGGCGCACCGCCAGCGCCGCGCGGCGGCATTGTATTGCCGGTCGTTTCACTCGATGAAAACCGCGTGGACGTGGCCGTGCGGTATCAGCGTCTGATATCCGCCCGCACGTAACTTTCAATCACAGCACGGAGTACGAGATGCTGGAACGGCTAGGGTCGCCATTCGTCGCAATGGGTCTGGTATTAATGCTTGCCGGTTGCGGCGGCGGGGGCGGCGGCAGCTCCCCGGCCGGCGCCGGTTCGAACGGCACGGCGGGCTCGACACCCGCTTCGAGTCCCACACCCGCATCGAGCCCGACACCGGCGTCGAGTCCCACGCCCGCCTCGGGCGCGGCCGCCACCACGCCGACGCTCGCGGCCGCCACGCCGATCCTCGACGGCACCACGCTCGGCGACGCCAACTGGCCCGACGGCGTGACCGCGTCGGGTGGCACCGGCTCTCCGGTCGGCGGCCTGACCTGCGGACTGCGCAGCACCGCGTACACCTACGCGCATCTGTCGATCTACCAGAACGGCAAACTGCTGTCGCTGCCGACCAAGATCGGCACCGTCGCCCCGACGATGGCCGCGCCGACCGGCTGCGCATATCCGATCCACACGGTCGATGCGAGCGGCAAGATCCACATCGACTCGACGGGCGGCGCGTCCTATACCCTCGGGCAGTTCTTCGCGATCTGGGGCGAGCCGCTTAGCGCCTCCAATGTCGCGGGCGTGACCGGCTCACCGATCGCGATCTACGTGAACGACGGCGGCGCGCTCACGCAATACACCGGCGACCCGTCGAGCCTCGTGCTGACGCCGCACTCCGAAATCACGATCATGATCGGCACGCCGCTTACCCAGGTGCCGACGTACGCGTGGACCGATCCGCCGCCGTTCGACCCGAACCCGATCACGCTCGTCTATGGCGGCACGGTGGGCACCACCGGCTTCTGGCCCGACGGCGACACCGCGACGGGCGGCGACGGTTCCGCGCCGGTCGACGGCCTGACCTGCTCGCCCGACATGAGCGTGCTGTATCACGTGCACGCGCACCTGGCGATCATCAAGGACGGTCAATGGCTCGCGCTGCCGCAGAACATCGGCATCCCGGCGTCCTGCAACTATGAAATGCACACGCATGACCACACCGGCATCATCCATATCGAAGCGCCGAGCGAAAAGACCTACACGCTCGGGCAGTTCTTCGACGTGTGGGGCCAGCCGCTGACGAACAACAACGTCGCCGGGATCACCGGGGACGTGGTCGCCTATATCAACGACAACGGCGATTCGCGCCGCTACATGGGCGATCTGCGCAACATCGAGCTGACCTCGTTGCGCGACGTCACGTTGCAGATCGGCACACCGCCGGTCAGCACGCTGGCGACCTACTCGTGGTACGAACCGCAGTGAGTTCGACGGCGCCGCGGTGAGTTGAAGGCGCCGCGGCGAATTGAAGGGGCCGCGGTGAGTTGAACAGGCCGCGGCGAGTTGAATAGGCCGCCGCGCGTATCAGCGCGGCGAGCCCGAATGACCGATGCCGGCCGGCCGCCGCGACACGCTGCCCGCGGCCGCGCGCGGCGTCGCGTTAGCCACCAGAATCATCGACGCACCCGCGAGACCGCTCGACACGTGCTTGAGCGCATGTCCGGCGATCACGTGGTGGGTCAGCTCCCAGATCTGCCAGTCGAGGCTTTCGAAAATCTTCGCGACGCCGTAAAAGACGATCACGAGCGACCACGCGAACACGCCATCCACCTTGCGCGTCAGCGTCATCCCGACGATCAGCATCAGCCCGCCGAATTGCAGGATCGCGTACGGCCACAGGCTGTTGAACACAAGCCAGTAGCCGACCGTCGCCGGCGACACGATCGCGAGAATCAGCAGTTGCGGCCAGCCGACCCGCTCGCCGCTCCACGACGTCCACAGCATCGCGAGAATGCCGGCGAACACGATCGTCATCGGCAGGCGGTCCCAGACCAGCGTCGCGTCGGTCGGTGTCATGTGGTAGTAAGCCGAGCCGAACGCGGTCAGCACCAGCCCGAACGCGGCCACCACCATGCCGGGAAATTGCAGCGGCTGGCGCGCCGCATGCCGGCGCACCCAGCCGATCGCGAGCAGGCCCGCCGCGAGGATCACCAGATTCGACAGCACGTCCGCCGCATTGTGCAGCGGGCCGAGCGAGCGCTGGTCGGCGAAGTGGTGATAGGAGGCCGCTTGCGCGAGCGGCCAGATCAGCTGCAACAACGCGCCGATCACGAACAGCAACACGCTACCGGTCAGCAGGCGGGAAGTCTTCACGTTACTCGGCTCCGAAGTGGACTAAACGGCCGCCAGCCCGGGTTGATCCCCGTTCGAATTCGCGCGGCGTGTCCGTATCATCGGACAAAGCGGTTTGGCCAACAAGAGCGCTTTGCGGATACCGGTAAGCCGGCGGCCATAGTATTCTGCTGGCACCCTGCAACGCGGCATGCAAGAGCCCGCCAGGCGATACGGTGCCCTGCTTGCGACGTATCGAGCGTGGAAACAACCCGGCCCGCGACGACCCAAAGGAACCTCCCGACTTCATGCAAGTGCAGAAACATCCCCTGCCGTTCGCGCGACGCCGCTGCATCGGCGCACTGTCGGTTCGGCCGGTCCTCGTCGCGCTGCTGTGCGCGAGCCTCGTGGGCGGCTGCGCGCTGCCGTCGCTCGAAAGCCGGCCGGAATCGCACGCGCTGACGCCCGCGGTGGCCGCCAGCACCGATCTGGGCCGCGCGGTCGCCCCCGAGGTGGCCGCGCATGCGGGCCTCGCCGGCATCTATCCGCTGTCCGATGCGCATGTCGCGTTCGCCGCGCGCATGGACCTGATCCGCTCGGCGCAGCGCACGATCGATATTCAGTACTACATCTGGCGCAACGATCTGACCGGCACGTTGCTACTCGAACAGCTGCACGAAGCGGCCGACCGCGGCGTGCGGGTGCGGCTGCTGCTCGACGATCTGGGGATTCCGTCGGCGCTCGACCCGACGCTCGCGGCACTCGACGCGCATCCGAACATCGAAGTGCGGCTGTTCAATCCGTTCGTCGTGCGCAATCCGAAGTTCGTCGGCTTCCTGACCGACTTCCCACGCGCGAACCGGCGCATGCACAACAAGTCGCTGACCGCCGACGGCACCGCGACGATCCTCGGCGGCCGCAACATCGGCGACGAGTACTTCGACGCGACGGACGGTGTCGTGTTCGCGGACCTCGACGTGCTCGCGGTCGGCCCGGCGGCCACCGATGTATCGAATGACTTCGATCGCTACTGGGCGAGCGCGTCGGCCTATCCGGTCGAGCGAATCGTCCCGCATCAGGGCATCGGACTGCTGGCGGAGCTCGAACGCAAGGCGCGGGCGATCGGCGAGGACCCGGCGGCCGCCGAGTACCGGGAAGCGCTGCGCGGTCCGCACGTCGTGCAGAAAATGCTCGACCGGCAACTGCCGTTCGATTGGGCCAAAACGGAGATGATCAGCGACGACCCCGCGAAGGGTCTCAACAACGCGCCGCCGGAAGCATTGATTGGGCACCAGATGCGCGAGGTGCTCGGCGACCCGCACAAGGAAGTCGACCTCGTATCGCCGTATTTCGTGCCGGCGAGCGCCGGCACGCAGTATCTGACCGACCTCGCGGCGCACGGCGTCGATGTGCGCGTGCTGACCAATGCGCTCGAAGCGACCGATGTGGCCGCCGTGCATTCGGGCTATATGAAGCGGCGCATCGAGCTGCTGCAACACGGCGTGCACCTGTACGAACTGCGGCGCGTGCCGGGCAGCGCGCACAAGAAGGAGCAGTCGCCGGGACCGTTCGGCAGTTCAGGTTCGAGCCTGCATGCGAAAACCTTCGTGGTCGACTCGCAGCGGGTGTTCGTCGGCTCGTTCAATTTCGATCCGCGCTCCAAGCATCTAAATACCGAGCTGGGTCTCGTGATCGACAGCCCCGACCTCGCGACCCAGGTCGACCGCAAGTTCCTCGCGTTGCTGCCGACGGTCGCGTACTCGGTGCATCTCGACGAAAACGGCAAGCTGTACTGGATCGAGCGCAACGGCGACGTCGAAATCCGTCACGACACCGAGCCCAATACGACGTGGTATGCGCGGCTCGGTGTGTGGATGCTGTCGATCATGCCGATCGAGTCGCTGCTATAGCGGCGGGGGCGGCGGCGATCGCGGCGAGCTGCACGTTGCTAGCTGCGGGCGGCACGACCTCGACTTGCGTGGCGGGTCGTGTCGTTGGGTGGGAACGCGCGCTCAGAAGCGCCGGAAATCGCGATCGCGCAACGGATCGGGCGTGCGCAGCGTTTCGCGCAATACGCCGTCGGTGTCGAACGAGAAATTGAACAGCAGCGGGGTGATGTTGTTTTCGATGTACCGGTACGACCAGACTTCGCGTTGCGAACGACGGAAAAACGCAGTTTCCACCGGCCGTCCGAAATTGATCAGCACGTCGTCGCGGGTCCATTTGCCGATTTCCGCGCGATTGAATTCGCTTAGCTGCAACACCTGACGCACGTCGACGATCTTGCCGGACGCGTCGATATCGGCGGCCACGGTGGTCGTGCCCATCGGCTGCGTCGGCCACATCAGGCGGCGCCCGCCGCCCGGCAAGTCATACACTTCGCGCGGCTGACCCATGCGGGCGATGATCGTCGATTGATCCTGCCCCGCCTGGAATTGCTGCCACGGCTGCGCGCACGCGCTCAACACCAATGCGCTCACGCAGATCAGCGCTGCGCGGCGCCACTTCAGTGACGCGCGCGCGGCGCGCGCAGTCGTGCCGGGAACGCGGGCGAAGCGGGTCAACATGGAGTTCTCCCGATAACGTGGGGTTCGGTCGTGCGCGGTCGGGCCGGCGGCGCTGGCGGAACTGGCGGCGGTGCTGGCGGATAGGCGCGCAACCGTGCGCGCGCTGCTCGCCGGCGACCGCCGGCCGCGTCGCCCTATGTTCCGTCAGCTCGCGTGATGCGCCGCTTACTGCATCAGCTTCGCGCGCAGGCGGGTGTGCTCTTCCGCGGTAATCGAGCCGGACGCTTTCAGCTTGTCGAGCTTTTCGAGTTCGTCGGCGACGCTGAAGCCCACCACGTGGCGCAGATCTTCACGCACCTGTTTCGCGCGCGCCTCGTTGCGCTCCGCCATCCCGCGATGCTGGGTGATCAGATACGCGAAGATGCCGATATACGGCAGGATGATCAGGAAAATCACCCACAGGACTTTGCCCCATCCCGATACGTCATGACGCCGGAAAAGGTCGCCGGACACAGTAATCAGCAGCCAGAACCACAGAATAAAAATAAAGATCGAAAAGATGTCAGCCAGAAAGTTCGTGAATGTGAAACCATCGTTAAAGAAAAGCATTGTTGTTCTCCTGTCATTCCGGTTGCAATTGAAAGACCTAACTGATTCCGACCTCTGGTTGCGCGCTATCGCGAGCGTTCGCAACAGCACGACAGCGCCGAAAATCTACCACGAGAGCATGTCCGCCGCGCGCATGGATTCAATATCGCCGAAATGAAAGGCGTGTATGGAATCGAACGAATCGCGGCAAGCGACGCCTCTAATTCAGCGCGTAGTTCACCTATCCTCCTTGCGAGTCATGACCTTACTCCCTGATAGCGACCTTTTTTAAGCTTTATAACTTAAGCGAACGCGACAACGCGAGCACTTTTTGAGGATTCCGTTCGATCCAGGATTCTGTCGCGGGATCAGAAATGTCAACAGAATCGCCACACCAGGCACGCGGGGCACCTCCATAAATAGCCACTCACCCACAAAAATTCGCGGCGGCAACCGACGCGCGTGAAAGGGGGCCAGCCGCCGCCGAACAATCTGAAAATATGCATAAGAAATCGTACCAGTCCTATTTAATGGGACGACCGCGTCTGGTCAACTCGCCGTTCCGGGATAAGTGAAAAGAGTCGGCGCCTGACAGCTCGCTTTTCAGAGCTTCGTTTGCAAGCCGCCCGCCTACGGAACGTTCCGGTATCGTCATGTCGTCCACCTCCTCCTACAGCGTCTTGAACCAGTTGCGCCGCTATAAGCGGCTGCTCGTGTTCGGCGGCGGCGTGGTGACGACACTGATGCTCTTGATCGCGCTCGCGCTCGCGATCCTTTCCGCGGTGCGCGCGCACATCGCCGCCGAACGCCAGGCGTTCGTCGTCTACCACGATCGCGTGATGGAGCAGGTGCGGGCGAGCGAAGCGTCGTTTCGTATCGGCATCGTGGGCTCCGAGCGGGCCTGGCCGGACAGCGAGAGCGTCAACCCTGCGCTGGTCGCTCAATTCCGCCAGCAGGGCGGCGAGCTACTGTTGCAGCCGACGCCGGCCGACCTGCAACAACGCGTGTTCGCGGTCAACCCGGCCGCGCTGCGCGATGACACGATCCGCCGCTATCTCGCGCTCGCCGAGCAACTGAGCCGCTCGCGCACGATCCACTCGCTCGCTCGGGGCCGCCAGCTGCCCGGCTACTTCTACAGCATCACCTACGACATCGCCGGCATCATGCCGTCGCCGCGCGCCGACGCAGCGTGGCCGCCCACCGCCACGGCGGCCGAGCGCGAACGGCTGATGGCCGCGCTCGCCGAAGGCGTCACCGGCTTCGGCGATAGCCGCACGGGCGCGCAGACCGGCATGCACCGGCAACTGTTCTGGCTGCCGCCCGCGCTCAGCCCGCTGACCGGCAAACCGGCGATCCGCCTCGTCGCGCCGCTGCTGCACGACGACGAACCGTTCGCGATGGTCGTCACCGAATACGAGCCCGATTTCCTGACCGCGCCGTTCGCGGCCGAAACCCGCTTCGGCGGTATCTATACGATCATCGCCGGCGACGGCACGATCGTCTCCAGTACGATCCCGCTCGCGCGCGATGCCGGGCTCGTCGATCCGCTGCGCACGCTGGCCATTACGAAAAAAGCCGGCGAGAGCTGGCACGACGGCATCCTGCGGATTTCGGGCCCCCTCGGCGATACGGGCTGGATGCTGGTGCATGCGTGCACGTGGCGCGAAATCATCGCGGGTATCGGCGTGCAGCTGGTGATCGGCGCGACGGCGACCGTCATCATGCTGATCGCCGCGTGGAGCTTTCTGATGTCGTTCAGAAAGCGCGCGGTGCGTCCCGCGCTCGATCGCTCGCAGCGTCTATTCGAAAGCGAACAGCTGAACCGCACACTGATCGAAACCGCGCCGGTGGGGCTCGGACTGATCGCGTTGAAGGACGGCACGCCGCTGTTGCGCAGCCCGACCATGGTCGCCACGGCGAAGCGCGTGGTGGTGCCGGCGCCGACGCTGTCGGCCGAGCTTGCGGCGCGCTATCACGCCCGCGCGCGAAGCGGCGCGCCGGACGACGACGAGGTGATGCACGAAGAGATGACGCTGCCCACGCGCGACAGCGATTCGATCGATCTCGCCGTCAGCGCGACGCCGTCACGCTACCAGGGCGAGGACGTGCTGGTGGTCGCGGTCACCGACGTGACCGCGCACCGGCGTCTCGAACAGCGTCTGCGCGAAGCCCGCGAAGCCGCGGATTCGGCCAACGCGGCGAAGTCGGCGTTTCTGGCCGCGATGAGTCACGAGATCCGCACGCCGCTGAACGCGGTGCTCGGCAATCTGGAATTGCTCGCGCAATCGCCGCTGGACGCGTTGCAGCGCGACCGGCTCGCGACGATCCGCGCGTCGTCCGAGGGACTGCTTGGCATCATCAGCGACGTGCTCGACTTTTCGAAGATCGAGGCCGGCGAGATGACCCTCGAGGACATCGAGTTCGATGCGCTCGACGTGATCACCCGCTCGCTGACGATGTTCGCGCCGATCGCCCAGGCGAAGGATCTGCGGCTCGTCGCAAACCTCGGCACAGCGGTCTCGCTTCCGATGCGCGGCGACCCGACGCGGCTCGGCCAGGTGATCAACAACCTGCTGTCGAATGCGATCAAGTTCACCGAGCACGGCGACGTGACGCTGCGCGTGTCGGTGCCCGACATGGCGGTGCTCACGGGGCTGCGCCTACAGCTGGAGGTCGAGGACACCGGTATCGGTATCGGCGCGCGGCAGCAGGCCACGATCTTCCAGCCGTTCAGCCAGGCGGACCGGTCGATCAATCGCCGCTTCGGGGGCACGGGCCTGGGGCTCGCGCTGTGTGCGCGGCTGACCCGCGCGATGGGCGGTGAGATCACGATGTGCAGCGAGCCCGGCTGCGGCAGTTGTTTCACTGTGCGCGTGCCGCTCGGCGATCCGCTCGCCGCGCCCGAGATGCCTCGCTTCGCCGGCGAGACGGTCACGCTGGTGGCGGCCAGCGAAGCTTCGCATGCGTACGCGGTCAGCGCACTGCAGGCGTGGGGGCTCACGGTCAACGCGTATCAGCATCCGGTGCAGGTCGATACGGCAACGCTTGAGCGCAGCCGCACGCTGCTTCTGCTCGGCGAACGCGAAACATGGCATGCGGACGACGAGAACCGCTTGATCGAAGGGGCGTCGTGGGTAATCGATTGCACCGCCGACGGTCCGTTGCATCCGATCGCGACAGGCCGGCTCGTACGGGTATCGACCTTCAGCCTCGCCGCGCTCGCACGCGCGTTGCAACATACGCTGCGCAACCTGCCGCTCGCGGCGACGGCCGAAACACCGCCGGTACTGCCGCGCCGCCTGAAGGTACTGGTCGCCGAGGACAACGCGACCAACCGCCGTCTGTTCGAAGAACAGCTGGCGATGCTCGGCTGCACCGCGACGGTTGTCGAAGACGGAGCGCGCGCGCTCGCATGGCTGTCGCGCGACTCGTTCGACGTACTGATCACCGATCTGTCGATGCCGGTGATAGACGGCTATGAACTGACACGCGAAGCGCGCCAGCGCTGGCCGCGCATGCCGGTGATCGCGGCGACCGCGTCGGTCACGACGGAGGACCGCGCGCGCTGCGAGGCGGCGGGCACCACGAGAATGGTGACGAAGCCTTTATCGCTCGTGCGCTTGCGAGCGACGCTCGCCGAGGTCACCGGGCTTGGCGTAACCGGGGCAGCGCTGAACTTCTGCGATGAAAGCCCGCCTCGGGCTACGGCTGATCTTGCCGTTGCCCAGTCGGCGCCGCGGTATCGCGCCGGCAACGCCCTTCGAACTAGCGCAGACACTCATGATGGTGACGGGCTGCTCGGCGGCCGGCCACTGCCCGCGGCGCTGCGTCAGACCTTCCTCGACTCGTTCGACGCGTCACTCACGGTCATTGCCGCTGCCCAGCGGGACAACGACGCGCCGCGCGTGCTGGCCGAACTGCATTCGATGCTCGGCGCGCTGGGCGTGTTCCGGCAACATGCACTTGCCGCGCGCTGCGCCGCGCTGCAAATCCGCATCAAACAGACAGGGCTCGCTGATCTCGGCGACCTCGATATCGCCGCTCATCTGCGCGACGCGCAGGATACCGAATTGACTTACGGCGGCTAACTGGCGGGCGCCTGCTTATCCACCATTGCGGGCAGCAACCCGCGCCACCCTCATCCAACTGCGGGCGCTTCGAATACGAGTGCCTCGGGGGGTGCCGCCGCCGGATCGGCCACGTTGATCATGATGTGGGTCAGCACGCTTTTTGATGCGAACGCGTCGAGCCATTGCCGTGCGAGACGGGGCAGAATGTGCTGCTCGATAAAGCCGATCAGCACGCGTGCGCCGGTCTCCTGCACCAGGCAGCGGCCCACGATGTAGTCGACCACCTCCGGTGCATAGCTCAACTCGATGCCGTTGTTATCCGCCATCCGCCGGATCACATGGTTCAGATGGAGTCGCACGATTTGCGCCAGCGAATCTTCGCCGAGCGGGCGATATGGCACCACCGTCATCCGCCCGAGGAACGCGGCCGGGAACGCCTTCAGCAGTTCCGGCGCCAGCGCGGAGCGCAGACCGTCGAAGTCCGGCGCGAGCATCTCGTCCGCGCACAGACTCGCGGTCAACTCCGAGCCCACATTGCTGGTCATCAGGATGGTCGTGTTGCGGAAGTCGATATAGCGACCGTCGCCGTCCTCCATGTAGCCCTTGTCGAGCACCTGGTAGAACATCTCGTGCACGTCGCCGTGTGCCTTTTCGATCTCGTCGAGCAACACGACCGAATACGGACGCCGGCGCACGGCTTCGGTCAACACCCCTCCCTCGCCATAGCCGACGTAGCCGGGCGGCGCACCCTTGAGCCCTGACACCGTATGCGCCTCCTGATACTCGCTCATATTGATCGTGATCAGATTCTGCTCGCCGCCATACAGTGCCTCGGCCAATGCGAGCGCGGTCTCGGTCTTACCGACGCCGGACGGTCCCGCAAGCAGGAACACGCCGAGCGGCTTGCGCGGATCGGCGAGTCCGGCGCGCGCGGTCTGCACGCGCTCGCCGATCTGCCGCAATGCATCGAGCTGACCAATCACCCGCTCAGCCAACGTGGCAGGCAATAGCTGTACCGCGCTGACTTCGTCGGTGACCATGCGTCCCACGGGGATGCCGGTCCAGTCCGAAACGATTTCCGCGACGATTTGTTCGTCGACCTGAGGAAAGACCAACGGCGTGTCCGCCTGCAGGTTCGACAAGGTCTCCTCCAACTGCCGCAAAGCCGCGATCGAGGTTGCGGCGCACTGTGGCGCTGCGGCTGCGGCGTCGGTCTCGACGTGGACCTCGGGCGACGCTTCGGCCTCCACGGGTGCGCTCAACGCGCTGCGCGCGTTCGACAGCGCTTGTGCCGCTTCGGCCTGTGCCTGCCATGCCGCCTCGACAGCTCGCTCCTCCAGCTCGAGCATCGCGATGCTCGCGTTGACCTCGGCCAACGCTGCCTCGCTGCCCAAACCGATCCGGGTCTCGCTATCGAGCAACCCGGCCTCGACACGCGCGGCCTGCAGGCGCTCGCGAATCCGCTGCAACTCGCGCGGGGGCGCATGCTGCGACAACGCGACACGCGCGCAGGCGGTATCGAGCAGGCTGATCGCCTTGTCCGGCAATTGACGCGCTGGAATGTAGCGGTGCGACAGCGTCACCGCCGCGCGGATCGCCTCGTCGAGTACCACGACGCCATGATGGCTCGCGAGCGTATGCGCCAGACCGCGCACCATATTGATTGCGGACGGTTCCTCCGGCTCCGCGATCTGCAGTACCTGGAAGCGGCGCGTGAGCGCCGGGTCTTTTTCGATGTGCCGCTTGTATTCGGCCCATGTGGTCGCGCCGATCGTGCGCAGCGTGCCGCGCGCGAGCGCCGGCTTCAACAGGTTCGCCGCGTCGCCGGTGCCCGCCTGGCCGCCCGCGCCGATCAGCGTATGGATTTCGTCGACGAACAGCACCACCGGTACCGGCGACTTCGCCGCCTCCTCGAGTACGGCTTTCAACCGCGCCTCGAACTCGCCCTTCATGCTCGCGCCGGCGACCAATGCACCGACGTCGAGACTCAACAGCCGCACGTCGGCAAGTTTAGGCGGTACCTCGCCAGCGGCGATCGCCCGCGCGAGCCCTTCGACCACAGCGGTTTTGCCCACGCCCGCGTCACCGGTCAGCAGTGGATTGTTCTGGCGGCGGCGCAGCAGCACGTCGATCATCGTGCGGATCTCGACCTCCCGGCCGACCACCGGATCGATTTCGCCGGCCCGCGCGCGGGCGGTCAGATCCGTGCAGACCTGCGCGAGCGCCGAGCCTTTCGCGGGCGCAGCGAGCGCGCCGGAAGCCTCGCCCGGCAGAGCCGCCGAGAAGTCGCTCTGGTCGTAAGGCGTTTCGTCCGCTTCGGGCGAACCTGCGATCCAGCCGGGCAACGCATCATGAAGCCCATCCACGCCGATCTTGCCGAATTGCGGCGAAATGGCCAGCAACACACGCCGCAATTCCGGCGTCTCGACGAGTGCGGCGACAAGCCACGCGCCGCGAATCCGGCGGTCGCCGAACGCCAGCGTGGCGATCACCCACGCGCGCTCGATCGCCGCTTCGACGTGATGCGAGAAGTCGCTGAGCGCGCTCGCACCGGACGGTAGCGCAGCGAGCGCGGCCTGCAGATCGCGCTCGAGCAGTTCGCGACTTATTTCGCAGTGCCGGGCAATCCGGTGCAGATCGCCGTCGGATTGCGCGAGCAGTTGATGCAGCCAGTGCACGAGTTCGATATACGGATTGCCGCGCAGCTTGGAATACGCGGTGGCCGATTCAATACTGCGAAAGAGTGTCGCGTCGAGCTTGCCGAACAGCGCGTGCCGTGAAATAGACATAGGAACTTACAAGCAAAGAGTTTCGAAAGATGTGACACAGCATAGCCCTTCAATCGCCATCTGTATTTGGGCCGTCGCCCATATTCCGCTCGCGATGCACGAAGTACCATTCTTTTCAACACGCATCCGCACGCCGCGTTTGCGCACCGTTTGATGGGCTGGTTTGATGGGCTGGTTTGATGCGCTGTCCTGATGAACGGTATTCATGTACCGCATTGGCGCAGATCAGCAGGCGTTTTTTTGCTGACCGTTTTCCTATTTCCGCAGCAGGAGGGTTTTTCGTATGTTCACGTCGCCAGCTAACTTCTTTCACGCTCGCTGAGCGGCAGCACCATGGCCACCTATCAGGCCCGCTGGGATAACTCACCGCTCGCGGCAGACTCGCTCAGGATGTTCGCTAGAACAACCGGGCCCGACGCGCCGCCACCGCCCGCGCCGGGGTCGCCTCACGAGTGCGCGCCGGACACTGGTTCGGCCGACTGCGCTTCGGGCCAGGACGACACGCGACCCATCGACGCCGACCAGTCCGGCGAGCACGAACCGACGGCTGCTTTAAAGTCCGAGCCCCCGTGCGAAGCGCTGCCCGCCGCGGCGGCCGACTTCAGCGACCTGCTCGCGCTCGCGGACGGCTGCGCCGACGACCCGCTATTGCAGATCGGCCGCGAGCCGCTCCCACTGGAACAGGGCGGGCTCGACAGCGAATCGTTGCGGGTCACCGAGTACCCCGACGAAACGGACCCGCTCAGCGCCCTGACGCTCGAATATCGCCGCGCATTGCTGAGCCAGCGCAGCGATAACGCACATCAGTTGAAAACGACCACTGCGGAAGGTACCGGCCCGGTGATCAGGGTCTCGCACGACACCTTCGCCGAGCTCACGAGTCACTCGCATCCCGAAGCATCGGTGGTCGATCTGCTGACTGAGGGCAAGACCGTCGACACGCTGCTCGAAAGTCTCGACACATTCGGTGCCGAGCAGATTTTCGAGGCGAACCAGACGCACGAAATTCTCGCGTTGCTCGCGCCGCACGGGCTGTCCGCGCGGCGCCCCGGCCCCACTGCGCAGCTTGCGCGCGCCGAACACCATATGGTCAGCGTCGACAGCTACATGCCGATGCCGAATTCAATTGAAGACGAAGCCCCGAAAATTGCCGATGAACATGATCACTGATTCGCTCGCCCTTCCCGCGGCGACCCTCCACAATCTACTCGGCACGTTGAGCCTTGGAGAGCTGAAAGCACGCACCGTCGAGCACGTGCGTAAGCATCCGTCGAACGTGCGCGAACGCTGGCTGCTGTTCGAACTGCTGTGTCTCGACGGCGAATGGGACCGCGCGCTTCAGCAATTGCAGACGTGGGCCACGCTCGAGCCCGAGGGCACGTCCCGCGCACAGATGTATCGCGGGCTGATCCAGAGCGAGATGTTCCGCACCGAGGTGTTCGCGGGCCAGCGCACACCCGGGGAGATCGACCCGCTGCCCGCGTGGGTCAATACGCTGGTGCAGGCGAACGCCGAACTCGGCAAGGGCAACCTGACTGCCGCCGACCAGTTGCGGCGCGCCGCCTTCGACGAGGCGCCGACCACCCGCGGAGAAAGCGAGACGATCGGCGCGTTCGAGTGGCTGACCGACAGTGACAGCCGGCTGGGTCCGGTGTGCGAACTGGCCGTCGCCGGGGGCTATCGCTGGGTACCGTTCGACGCAATCAAATCGCTGACGCTCGGCCCGATCACGTCGCTGACCGACCTCGTCTGGCGCTCGGCGGTGGTGGGACTGCGCAACGCGACCGTGCTGCGCGGCTATCTGCCGGTACGCTACCCCGGCTCTGAAAACGGGCCGACCGAACTCAAGATCGCGCGCGAAACCAGTTGGCAAGACGTCGGCGAAACAGGGGTGCTGGCACTCGGCCAAAAGACCTGGAGCACCGATAACGGCGACTTCGGTCTGCTCCAAATCGGCGAGTGTCGCTTCATTTACGACGAGCAGCCATGAGCGCGTCCGACATCCGCCATCGCCAGGCCTATTTGCCGTCGCTGATCGATCGTCTGCTCGACGACGCGCCTCAGCGGCGTACTGAGCACCCGAATGCGTATGCGCCCGACGCCGAACGCATGCATCGGATCATCCAGCGCGATCTGAGCCTTCTGTTCAACACGACCAGCCTCGACGACGAGTTCGACACGACGCGGTATCGCGCGGTCGCCGACTCGGTCGTCAATTACGGCATCGCCGCGCTATGCGGCAGCTATCTCACCAATCGCAACTGGGAGACCGTCGAGGCCAGCGTGCGCGCCGCGATCGTCCGCTTCGAGCCGCGCCTGATTGCCGACGCGCTACGTATCAGGCCAGTGCACAGCGAAAATCCAATCCGCTACAACCAGTTGGCCATCGAAATCAGCGGGCTCATGCACTGGTCACCGTATCCGCTCGAGTTCCGGGTTCAAAGCGCGTTCGACATCGAAACGAACCACGTCACGTTCGCGCAGGACTCGCACCGGGAGCACTGACATGGAGCCGCAATTCCTCGATTACTACAACCGCGAATTGACCTACATGCGGGAGATGGCCGGCGAATTCGCCGCGCAGCACCCGAAAATCGCGCGCCGTCTCGGAATGGAGGGCATCGAGATCGCCGATCCGTACGTGGAGCGGCTGATCGAGGCGTTCTGCTTCACGTCGGCGCGCACGCAGATCAAGCTCGACGCCGAGTTTCCGCGCTTCACGCAGCGGCTGCTCGAAGTGGTCTATCCGAATTACGTCGCACCGACGCCGTCGATCGCAGTCGCGCAGTTGCTGCCGAGTCTGAGCGCCGGCGATTACACGAAGGGCGTGGTAGTGCCGCGCGACAGCATGATGCGCTCCGCAATTCCGCCCGGCGAGCAGACGCCGTGTGATTTCCGCAGCGGCCAGGACGTCAAGCTGTGGCCAATCGAAATCGCGGAGGCGCGACTGACCGCCGTGCCACCTGATATTCCGAACACCGACCGCCATTTGCTGCCGCACCAGCAATTGCGCGGAGCATTGCGGCTGCGCCTGCGCACGACCGGCGCGGTCACCTTCGACCAGATGACCGGGTTCGACCGCCTGCCCATCTACCTCGGCGGTGACGAGCGCATCGCGTCGCATCTGTTCGAGTTGATTCATGCCGGCAGTGTCGCCGCCGTGGTGCGCAGGTTCGGCGCGCCGCGCGGCGAAGGACACGTGATCGCCAAACTGCCGGTCGAGTTCGAAGGGCTGCAGGCCAATCAGGGCTTGCTGCCGCTGACGTGGAACACGTTCCACGGCCACAATCTGCTGCAGGAGTATTTTGCGTGCCGCCAGCGCTTCTATTTTTTCGCGCTCACGCAACTGTCCAGCGGCCTCGCGCAGGTGAACAGCAACGAGGCCGAAATCGTGCTGCTGCTCGACCGTCTGCCGGATGAATTGGCCACCCACGTCGACGCGTCGCGCTTTCTGCTGTTCTGCACCCCCGTCATCAATCTGTTTCCAAAGCACACCGACCGCGTCGAAATCAATCGCGCGCACGCGGACTTCCATCTGCTCGCCGACAGTACACGGCCGCTCGACTACGAGATCTTTTCGGTGTCGCGCGTGCATGGCCAGAAGACCGAGACGTCGGACGAGACCGAATTCAATCCGCTCTATCAAACCCTGCATAGCGACATCGGCAATCACGGCCGCTATTTCTCGATACGCCGCGAGCAGCGCACGCTATCGGACAATGCGCGCAAGTACGGCACGCGCACGCCGTATATCGGCACAGAAGTCTTCGTGTCGCTAGTCGATCAGACGGAAGCGCCTTATGGTGACGACATCCGCTATCTGTCGGTCGATGCGTGGCTCACGAATCGCGACCTGCCGCGTCTCGTCCCGCGTAATGGCAAGACCGATCTCACGATGTCCGATTCGGTGCCGATCGAAGGCGTGCGTCTCGTGCTCGCACCGAGCGCGCCACGCCCGCCCTACGCGAGCGGCTCGGCCGCGTGGCGCCTGATCCGCCAGTTGAGCTTTAACTACATGCCGCTCGCGGAACTCGATCACGGCGATGGCGGCCAGGCGTTGCGCAACATGCTCGGCCTCTTCATCACTCCAGGCGAGCACGAACAGGCCCGTCAGATCGAGGCGCTCGTCGGTGCGCGTACCGAACCGGTGGTGCGGCGCCTGCCGGGGCATGGTCTGCTCGTCTACGGGCGCGGCGTGCGCTGCGAGCTGACGGTGGACGAAACCGGGTTTTCCGGTGTCAGCCCGTATCTGTTCGGTCTCATACTGGAGCACTATCTCGCCCGTCACGTGTCGATCAACGTGTTTACCGAGACCGAACTGCGTTCGATGCAGCGCGGCCTGATTACCCAATGGCGGCCGCGCATGGGCGGCCGTGGCGCGGTATGAGTATGGACCTGCAGCATACCGGCACGGGCGCGCCGACCCGCTCGCTCGATCCACAAGCGCTCGACGCGTGGTTCGATCCGGATACGCCGTGGCGATCCGGCTTTCTGAGCCTGTTGCGCGCGATCGCCGCGCGTGATCCGCAGATGCCGTTGCCGGGCACCGCGCGTCTGCCGCGGGAAGAGCCGTTCCGGATCAGCCAGCAGCCAACGCTCGCGTTCGCGCCGCGTGAGATCGCTTCACTCGGCATTCGCGACGGCCGCCTCGACGTGCGCCTGTTCGGGCTCGGCTTGTGGGGTCCGCAGGGGCCGTTGCCGCTTCACATGACGGAGCTGGCCTACAGCCGGGTCGAGAGCCATCAGGACCGCGCGCTCGTCGAACTCGTGGACCTGTTTCATCATCGCGCGCTGTCGCAGTTCTATCGCGCGTGGGCCGGGTCGCAGGCCACCGCGTCGCTCGACCGGCCCGACAACGAAACGTTCTCTTTCTACGTCGCGAGTCTGAGCGGCGTCGACCCGGCCGATGCACGGCGCTCCTGTCTGGCCACCCACGCGCGCTATAGCGCGGCGGCACACCTCGTGCGCGAGGCGCGCAATCCGGACGGCGTCGCCGCAACGCTGTCGCATTACTTCGGCGTGCCAATGACCGTCGAGGAATTCGTACCGCACTGGATCCTGCTGTCCGGCTCGGAGCACTCGAAGCTCGGCATCCCGGGCCCGGCCGCAATCATCGGCGATTGCGCGCAGCTCGGCGAGGCCATTCCGGACCGTCAACACAAATTCCGGCTGGTCGTCGGGCCGCTCGATCTCGATCAGTACCTGCGACTGACGCCACACGGCGAAGATCTGCCGACCTTCGTCGAATGGGTGCGGGCCTTCGTCGGCCACGAATATGCGTGGGAGGTCAAGCTGCTGGTCAAGCCGCGCGCGGCGCCGCCGGCGCGTACCGGCACGACGCAACGGCTGGGCTACTCGACGTGGCTCGGCGAATCGCTGGACGAAGCGCCTGTCGTCGGCATGGTGTTCGAACCCGAGCAATACAACGCCTGATTCTGGAGTTTCTACCGATGAACGCCCCTTCGTCCGCCGCCGCGTTCCGTTACCTCGATCTTCTCGAACCGGTCGATGCCGACGCGCCCACCGGACCCGACCTTGAATACGATCCGGATTTCGTCATGCTGCTCGCCGATGCGGCGCCGCGCATCGAGGCGCAGTACGGCAATTTCGTCGAAGTGCCGCCGGCAGCGAACTGGGCCGAGATCGAGCGCGCCTGCCGCGCACTGCTGCTGCGCACCAAGGACATTCGCGTCGCGGTGATTCTGCTGCGCTGCCGGATGCGAATCGACGGCGCGGCCGGATTGCGCGATGGCCTGGCATTGCTCAAGGCGCTGCTCGAACGCTACGGAGAAACGCTGCATCCGCTGCCGGTGTTCGAAGGCGAGCGCGACCCCGCCATGTACGCGAACGCGATCGCCGGTCTCACTGACCCGGACGGCGCGCTGGCCGACGCACGCGACATTGCGTTGCCGAAGGCCGCCGGCGCGCAGTTGCATTTGCGCGATATCGAGAAATCCTTGGCGTTACCGCGCCACAAGGATGCGCTTGCGCCGGAATCGGTCGCGCGCCTGCTGAAGGAGTTGTCGGGCAGGCGTAATCCGGTCGTATCGGCGTTTGCCGAAGCGCATCGCTCGATCGTGGGCATCGCCGAGTGGTGCAGTACGGCACTGGGCGCCGATGCGCCGGACCTCGGCGCGCTCGCGCGCCTGTTGCAGCCGTTCGCACAAGCTGAACTCGAAGGCGGCCCTGCACCGATCTCCGCTATCGCGCCAGCCGATGCGCAAGGTGCCTGCGCTGCGGGGGCACCCGTTGCAGGCAGCGGCGCAGCCGACACGGCGGCGGCAGCGGCGGCGTCGCCGGCCCCCACTATCCCCGCGCCGGCCTCATCCGATGCCCTTGCCGCATCGCCTACCGTCGCACCGGCCGCCACGGCCGCAAGCATGGATCGCTGGAGCGCACTCGCCGCCATTCAGGAAACCCGCATCTGGTTCGAACAAAACGAACCGAGCAGTCCCGTCATCGTGTTGCTGCGTCAATCGGAACGAATGGTGGGCAAGCGCTTTTCGGAACTCGCCCATGTCATTCCAGCCGAGCTGCTAGCTCAGTGGGACGAGATGGACAACTGAGGGCAAGCGGCGCGCGAGTGCGCAGCTTGCTATTTTCGCCAACCCCTTACGGTACGCCGGTCAAACCAAACTATTCCAATGAAAACATTCGTCCAGTTTCTCGTTGTGGTGTGTTTCGCGATTCCTCGTCTCGTTTCCGCGAGCTGTAACCAGTTGACGCCGGCGCAGGTGGCCGGCGAGATCGAGGCAGGCTTCGGCGCCGCGCAACAGCTTCTCATCAGCGTGCAGTTCCAGGAAGCCTCCGTGTCGATCGACCCCGACCTGCCGATTGGCACGGTAATCGCCACCGGGGAGTCGCCCGCTCTCGCGACCGATACCACCTTCGCCGACTGCACGAGCGGCGGCAACGGCGGCACTATCGCATTCGACTATTCCGCGGCAACGCCTTCCACGGTATCGGGCGTCTACAACACAAACATCCCGGGCATCGGCTTTCGGACGACCTATATGCGCGCAAGCGGCAACAATTCCACTATGCCGTTCGTATCGACGATCGCCGGGGCTGGACGGGACACAAACTTCGCCCAGCTTCTCAGCGGGGCGAAATTCAGCATCGAGCTGGTGAAGACCGGGGACATCGACAGCTTCGCGACCGTGGTGCTCAACACCGTCGGCAGCGGCATTGCCAACGGCGACGGCAGTCAGGTCGTTCTGATCACCGGCGGCAGTATCAACGTCAAGGTGCTGCCCAGTTGCGCGGTCAACGCGAGCACACTGAACATCGATTTCGGCACGTTCGGCCCGGCCGACGTATCGACCACCGCCGGCCCCACGCAGCCAGTCGACTTCACCGTGCTCTGTACCGGGCCTACGCCACCGGCCTCCATTACCGCCGTGCTGTCCGGCACCCCGGATGCGAACGACGCCAGCATGCTACAGAACACCGGCGCGACCAATCTCGCAATCCGGTTGCGAGAAGTGTCCAGCAGCACGATCCTGAAGCCCAACGATCCGGGCAGCACGCTCGTCCATAGGCCGAACGGCAATATGCAATCTCCGTTCGGGCTCGAGGCAACGGTGCTGCGCGTCGGTACCGTTGCGCCGACCGCCGGCAGGATTCAGGCAACCGCGACGATCACGATGACCATTCTTTAAGCCGGACACGGCGACAACCTTTTGCAATGACGACCCGCATGGCCGCTCAACCTCCGACAACGCCGAATTCAATCTTTGTGCAGATCGCGAGTTATCGCGATTCGCAATTGATTCCCACCTTGCTGGATCTGATCAACAACGCAAAAAGTCCCGATCTGTTGCGCATCGTCGTTTGCTGGCAGCACGCTTCCGACGAACCGATCGGCGCTTTCTGGCGTGAGGGCATCGGCAAATGGCGCAAGGAACAGGTTGACGGCCGGACTATCCATCATCTGTCTTATCGCGACGCGAAAATCGAACTGATCGACGTCCCGCACATGATGACGCAAGGAGCATGCTGGGCTCGCAACCTGCTCCAGCAGCGCTATCGTGGCGAGCGCTATACGTTGCAGCTCGACTCGCATCATCGTTTCATCGACGCGTGGGACGCTGCGGCCATCGAAATGCTCGAGTCGCTGCGCGACAAAAGCGCTAAGCCGGTGCTTACCACCTACCTGCCGATGTACGACCCGGAAAACAATGGCAGAAACGACGACGTGCCGTTCGTCATGGCCTACTCATCTTTCAGCAAAGAAGGCGTCGTTCTGTTTAACTCCAAACGCCTGGCGGATTGGGACAGGCTCGAGCGTCCGGTGCGTACGCGCTTCTATAGCGCACATTTCGCGTTCGCCGACGGCCACTTCGCCGAAACCGTGCAGCACGATCCAAACTACTTTTTCCTCGGCGAAGAGATCTCGATTGCGGTCCGCGCATTCACGCACGGCTACGATCTGTACAGCCCGCATCGGATAATCGGCTGGCACGAATATACGCGTGCTCATCGTGTGAAGATGTGGCACGACCACAATCACGAAGCCGCGGCCCGCTGCGAAATAGACGAACCGTGGCATGAGCGCAACCAGCGTTCCTTGCAGCGCAATCGCGCATTGCTCGGCATCGATGGAGAAACGGCTCCGGCGGAGCATTTCGGCAAATACGGACTCGGCACCGAACGAACACTGGCCGACTACGAGGCCTATGCGGGAATCAGCTTCGCCTGGCGTGGCGTTCAGCCCGCAGTACTCAATCATGAGCCGCCCGTGCCAGGCGCACAGCGCGGGGACGAGGCGGCCTGGAAAGCATCACTGCTACGCGCATACGACCTGCGGGTCTACGTACGCCAAAAGAGCTTCGATAAACATGGTGCCGCCCCCGGTGTCCCGGTAACGCTGCCGGCAGCGACGTCGGCCACGGTCACTGTCCACGGCAGCGGCGAAACGACACTGCACGAGGAACACGTCGACGCAAAGCGCTTGTTGCGATATCGAAAAGACGAGCGGCTAGACTTCCATTTGAGCTTCCATCTGAGCTTCGGATCAGAGCTTGAACGGATCCCAACCGCCTATACAGTCGCCTTGTTCGACGAGGGCGGCAATCTGCTGAGCCGGGTCCGCCGCGAGATCGACGCATGACGCTTCCGCGCCGGCAACGTACGGCCGCGTCTGCGGCTGCGCGTGGCCGAGCGGATTGCACCACGTCAGCGGATTCGGTGCGTAGCGATAAGGGCTGACACCGGCCTCGCCGATTCGATCGGGGCTAATGTAGCGGCCGGCGCTTGGATCGTAGAACCGCGCACCGTTGTAATGCAGCGCCGTTTCATCGTCCGCGTATTGGCCGGCGTAACGCAAAGGCTGAGCCACTGCGTCACCGTGTCCCCACTCCAACGCAACGAGAGTACCCCAGGCCCGATAGCGCCTGCTCCAAACCAACTGGCCCGATTCGTCGGTTAGCGCGACAGCGGTGCCGGCTGCATCGGTGTGATAGTGATAGACCTGCGTGTCCCCGATCTTGCCGTCGTCGTCGAGGCTTTGGTCGATGCATGCTAACGGCGCAAAACCGGTTGAGCGAGGCGGTTCCGGCTGATACAGGTAGGTGCGTACTACGGTTTGGCGCTGCTCCTGCAACAGACGAGCCCCCTGCCACACATAGCGCGTGACCTCGTCGTGCACCGGTATGGGCGACTGCTGCGGTTGATACGAAGATCTCTGCGACGCATCAGCCTCGACGCGCTTCGAAATGCGCCGGCCGAGTGCGTCGTATTGATAGCGCACGGTGCGGCCGTTGCGATGGACAGCAATGAGCCGCCCCTCCGCATCCCAATCGAGGGACAACGTGTGGTCGCGCCCGCTTCTACGCACCAGTTGGCCCCACGCATCGTAGTCGTAACGATAGCCCCGGCACTCGCGCAGCCGATGATCGGGATGGGCGGCCGGCAACCAGTTGCCACCGGGTGCGTCGAGCAGGTTGCCAGCGCCATCCCAGGTGAAATACTCGATGTCCAGCGGCTCCGACACCCGTCTCAGCATACAGCCGCGCCGGTCATAGTCGTACCAGCTCTGGTCTTCGCCCGGGCCCTTGGCTCTGACGATCAGGTCGGCTGGACTGTAGTCGACGTCGTGCGACAGTTCGCTTGCCCATTTGGGCTCGGCAGTCGACGCGCACTGCTCGGCTCCGAGCAGAGAACGCCACCACACCGGCAAGCCCAGCATCGAATAACCGGTATGCGTGCGCAACGGGCCCTGCGTACGCGCGACCTCGCGGTGCATCGCGTCATACCAGAAGTGCGCGATCTGCCGGTCGTCCAGTTCGACGAGCGCGATGTCGCCGGTTGCAAAGCGGCGCGTACGTACCAGTTGTCCCTGAGGGAGCCGGGTCGCGACAAGCCGGCCGGTCGCGTTATACGTATAATGCAGCGCGCCGTTTGCGCCGTGCTCCGCGACCACGCGGCCCGCCGTATCGTATTCGAAGCGGATTTCGTCCGCCCCAAGGCCGAGCAACTCTCCCCGCTGCGTTGGCGTGCGGCTGATGCCCTCGAGTAAACCGCGTGGACCGTAGCGATAGGTGTAACGGTTGTGCTCGGTTTCGCGTTGAACCAGAGCGCCCGCGTCGTCATAGGCAAACGTTTCCCGGCGTTGCAGCGGGCCCGCCTGCCACGTGATGCGGGCGATCAGCCCCGCCTCCGTATAGTCGAAGCTGCGCTGCACGCCATCCGCATCGGTAATCGCCACGCAGTGGCTCGCATCCCACTGCATCGTTTGCACCGCGCCGTTCGAACTTTCGATGCGCACGGGCCGGCCATGAGCATCGTACGTGCGCGCGATCACGTGGCCCTCCTCGTCGACCCCACGCACGACGTTGCCGCGCCGGTCCCGCTCCCAATGGCGGCTCTGGCCGCTCGGTCCGACGAACGAACTGCGCTGACCAGCGGCGTTCCATGTATGGCGCTCCACGCGCCCGTCTGGGCGCGTTACGGTCAATGGCCGGCCGAGACGGTCGCGCTCGATTCGTGTGACCGCGCCGAGCGCGTCGGTCACGCTGACACAGTAGCCGTTGACGTCGTATTCGTAGGCCGTCGTACCGCCATCGACCGCCGTGCACCGGATCACTTGCCCCCACGCATTACGTTCGAAGCTGGTGGCATGGCCCGCCGCGTCGGTCGCGCGGGCAATCTCGCCATCGGCCCCGTATTCGAAGCGCGTGACTTCTCCGGAGGGCGTCTGGCAGTGCAACGGCTGCAAGCGATCGTTGCGCGCCCACAGCCACGCGCGGCCATCGCCGAGCGCAACCGATACCGGAGCGCGCGATGCGAACGCGTACTGCGTGGCGCGAGTCTTGCCCTGCGGATCCGTCTCCGATACCAACCGTCCGAGCGTATCGTAGGCGAGCCTCACCACCCGTTCGCCGGGCAACTGCACGGTGAGCGGCGCGTCGGCGTCCCCGTAGTCGAAACGGTAGCGTCGGCCGTCGAAGTCCGTGTGTGAGAGCACGCGGCCCAGGTCATCGCATTGCCAGCGCGCGCTGCGGCCGAACACGTCGGTGACTTCGCTGGTCCGGCTGTCGACATCGTACGTAAAGCGCTCGCGCGCGCCCTCAGAGGTGACCCGTTGAACCACCCGCGCGGTCGCGCCGACGCTCTGCCACACGTAGCGCGTCGCCATTCCCAGCGCGTCGGCTTCCTCGACGATGCGGCCATCGCGGTACGCGAAGCGACGCACGAGTTCGCCGGCACGATTGCGCACCTGGGTCAACTCGCCAAGTTGGCTGTAGCCGTACTGGACCAGCGCGCCGGAGGGGCCGCCGTCGATACACTCGACGGCGCTCAGGCGTTTGCCCGCTTTGACGCCCATCAGCGTTTCGTAGTGCATCCGCAATTCGTGGCCGCAAGTGCCGCGCATCCGCAGCAGGCGCCCGTCGGTATCCCAGATCAAACCGATTCGCTGCTTGCCCAGATCTTCGACGTACTTGAGCCGCGCGATTCCATTTGCGTCGAACTCGCCGAACACCCGGTAAAGCGGCTGCAGATCCGCCACGACGATCCGACCATCGCTCAGGTGCGCGACGTGTAACTGAGCGGACGTTGCGATCACCTGCTTTCCACGCTCCGGAAACGGCACGCTGAGCGTGCTGCCGTATTCATCGGTATAGACGAGCTGGTCGCCGTGCTTGTGCAGCGTGACTTCCCAACGCGTACGCCAACCGACGCCAAGCAGACCGACTGCTGGCTGCGCACTCGAATAGCCGCGCGACCAGCCGAGCGGCAGACGGCCGCGCAACTCAAAATCGGTTTCGCGGGCGGGCAGGCAGACCTTGCTCCCGGTCGGCACGTCGACGCAGCCGCACAGGATGCCCGACAGCGCGGGTCGTATCCGATACCGGTCCACCACGTCGCCCAGCCGCTCGCAGCGGTCGAGCAGCGGCCCGGCACTCGCCAGCGGCAACTTGACACCGGGCAACTGCACCAGCTCCCCTCCGATTCCCGCGATTCCAGTCGTCACTTCGATACCCTCGCAATCACGATCCGATCAGCACGTCCATCGATCCGGTAGCGATCGGTGAGCCGCACGACGCGAGACAACCGGCAAACGCCGCCGGCAAGCTGTTGATCGTGACGGAAGACGAACCGAGTACGACTGCCTGGGCGGACGGGTGCAACCCGCACACTGCGCAGCTCAAGCCGACGAGTGCTGCGGGAAGTCCATTGATAAATACAGACGGTGAGCCGGTGACGACGGCGCCGCCGTGTTTGATTGCATCGCCTTTTCGGGCTGCTGGAAACATGCTGAATGTGCTCCTTGAGCAAACTGAAGATCCGGGCAACTGCCATGAGCCTTTACGCCCTGCAGTTGCCGGGTTGGAACGAGCGTCGTATTAGGCCTCTTGCCTCACCGTACTTGGCGGCGGCTCCTCGGTCTCTGGAGGTTCCTCGGTCTCCGGAGGCTCCTCGGTCTCCGGGGGCTCTTCGGTCGGCGGCGGCTCTTCGGTCTCCGGCGGTTCTTCGGTCTCCGGCGGTTCTTCGGTCTGCGGCGGCTCCTCGGTCTCCGGCGGCTCCTCGGTCGGCGGCGGCTCCTCGGTCTGCGGCGGTTCCTCGGTCTCCGGCGGCTCCTCGGTCTGCGGCGGCTCCTCGGTCTGCGGCGGTTCCTCGGTCTGCGGCGGCTCCTCGGTCTGCGGCGGTTCCTCGGTCTGCGGCGGCGGCTCCGTCTGCGTCGGCGGCTCCGTCCCCCCTGGCGGAGTCATCCCCGGCGGCGAAATAATCGGCAAGTTCGCCACCGCGAGCAACGCCGACGCCAGCATCGGCAACTCGACCGGCGGAACCTCCACCGCGGCGAGCGCTTCGAGCGGCAGATGCACGCCACTGCTACCGCAATCGTCATCACACGGATTGAGTTCGAGCGGCGCCCCCTCCACCACGACCCGGTCGTCGCCCTGCACGGTGATCTGCTTGCCGATCAGCTTGATCACACCGTCCGAACTCATGGTCAGCGACGACTGACCGCAAGTGATCGACAGTGAACTGCCGGCCAGCAACTGATACGCACCACCGACCGTATGCGACGACAAACCTCCGATCGTGACGGCCTGCGCACCACCGACCGAGACGGTACGCGCGCCGCCCACCTTCAGCGACGACACGGCGCCGACCTCGACCGACTGCGCAAGCTTGAACCTCTCCGTGACGTCACCCATCACGTCGAGCACGTACGGGCCAGCCGCGGAGACGTTCATCCCGGCGCCGACGGTGAGCGTGTGCTCGGCGGCCACGCCGACCGTGAAGTCGGCGCCCACGGTGTGCGACTCGCTCGCCTTCGTCAAGCGGGTCATCTCGCGTTCCGCCTGGATCATCACCTCTTCGGCACCGGCCTTGTCCTCGAAACGGATCGTGTTGTAGTTCTGCGTGCCGCCTTCCAGCGAGCGGCTCATCAGTCCGCTCTGCGTCGCATTGCCCGGCAGTTCCCAAGGCGGTCGCGTCATCGTGTTGTAAAGACTGCCGGTGATCAGCGGACGATCCGGGTCGCCATTCCAGAAGTCGACGATGACCTCCTGGCCGATCCGCGGAATATAGATGCCGCCGAAGCTCGCGCCGGCCCACGCCTGACTGACGCGAACCCAGCACGAGTCCGTTTCGCGGTTGCGCCCGTAGCGGTCCCACACGAAGCGAATCCTGACCCGGCCGAACTCGTCGGTCCACAACTCGTTGTCCGGCGGCCCGACGACAACCGCCGACTGCGGCCCGTTCACAAGCGGCTTCGGCGTATTGCGCGGCAACCGGAACATCTCGCTGGTCGGCTGCACCGCGAACTCGTTCTTGCACGTGTATTCGTAGGCACTCCCCGATTCGTCCGGCGTGCCGGTCAGTGTCAGTTTCGAGCCGATTACCAGGTACTCGACGTTCGCGGCCGTGTAGTAGTAGTCCGTCAACTCGAAAGCCTGGCCGCACGCGAGTCCACGCACGTTGCCTTGGCCCTTGCCGCGCCGCGCGGGCGCGCGCAGCGTTTCCATGCGTACCCGCGCGAGCAGTGCGCCGTGGCCGGCGTCGGTATAGTCGCCCGGCCATTCATAGCGCTCGAGCGTGTTCCAGCTGGTGTCGCGCGGTTGCTGGTTGATCGCGCGCATGTCGGCACGCGAGCGGGTAAAGTCGAAATCGCTCGTCACGTAGTGACCGGTGCACAGCGTTTCCGTGGTGGAAAACTCGCTGATGTACTCGGCATCGGTCTTGCCTTCCTGCGGCTGGAAACGCAGCGTCTGATACGCGGGGTTTTGCGATTTGCGGTGCACGCCGACGTGATCGCACAGCACGAGCCGGTGCTTGCTGTCGGAATGCTCGAAAAACCAGTAAATCCCCCATTCCTCCATCAAGCGCTGGATGAAACGGAAATCGGTCTCGCCGTACTGCACCTGAAACGCGCGCGGCTCGTTGCGCGGGCTTTCGCCTATCACCCCATAGCGGCTCGCGTCGAGACGCTTTTCGACGGGGAACGGGTAGTCCTTCAGGACCTCGTCGATGATTTCGACGACGGTCTTGTCCTGAAATATCTTGAAGTCGGAGGTCAGGTCAGCGAGCCACAGCCACGGCCTCAGCACCACGCGATATACGTTGTAACGGCCTTCGCGACGCAGATACGACGCCTCGGCGACCAGCCCGGTGATCTCGCGCCGCGCGGCGGCCAGGTCGAGCGCCACGCCGAGCGGCTGATCGAGTTCGATCGTCACGGTCATTTCCTTGCCGAGCAGCGCGCTCAGATCGACGTTCGCGCTGACGGCGAGCGGCACCGTCGTATCGTCGGGGGTGCGCAGTTCCAGCTTGTATTCATACAGCTTGCCGAGCTCTTCCTCCCCTTCCAGTTTCAGGAATTCGAGCGCGGGCTGCCCCAGCAGTTGAGGCATCGCCGCACTGGAGACCGTGACCGTGCGATTCTGAACAGCGACTTGGTTCAAAGCGTTATTCGACATGCACTCCTCTAGCTTCGATTTTCGGTTCGTCGACAACGAACCAGTGAGAAACGGCGCGCCGGCACCGGCCGGTTCATCGCGGAAAATTCCCGGACATTAGCCGGCCACATCGGTGAGCCCCCCTGCGGTGACAGGCGCGCGCTCGGCAGTGCTGCCCGCGCGGCCCGGGCAGCGAAAGCCCCTGAGCAAAGCGATCAATTGCGGTCCCGAGTGCGAGCCGGACGTCATTTCGAGCACCGCATGACGGTCGTCGAAATTGAAATCCACCGCTGAACGGCTGGCCGACAGCGTCGAGCTCGTGTGACCGCGATCGATCAGGCGAAACAGCGCCCACGGCCCTTCGGCCATCAACGTCGACGTGTCGGGCCGCACGCGCGGATTCGCGGTAATGCCGGCCATCGAGCCGCCGCGCGGTCCGGGCCAGGTGATCGGATAAGTGGTGACGGGCCCGTGCGCATAGCGCAAGCTCTGGCCGTCGATGTCGATCGTCAGATCAGTAATTTCCGGGTCCAGCGACACGACCTTCAGTCCCATCTTCCAGGCCATCCGGTTCGCACCCGGATCGCGGAAAAAGGTTTGACGGATCGCGGCGGCACGCTCGAACGGCTCGAGACTCGGACCGCGCATCGGCGGCATGCCGGGGCTGACCGATTTGTACCGCCACGGCCGGATGCTCGTATCGACCCGGCTCGCGAGCGTCTTCTGGAAGAAATCGTCGAGCAGCCCGCCCGCCGCGAATACACGGTTGAAGTCGTCGATATCGACGTCCTGACCGCCTGCCGCGAACGGATATTTGCCTTCGATCGCGCGACGGCATTCGCCGCCGACACTCGATTCGACCTGCAGCGTCAGCAGCGAGCCGACTCCGCGGTCGACCTTGTTCATCGATTGCGACGCGAGACCCGCAAGCACCGCGCGAAACGGTGCAGGCAGCTTTTCCGCCTCGAGTTGCAGCGTGGCGCCGAGGTCGTCGACCGCCGGCATCGTGTTGGTGGCGAGCACGTTGCCGGCCATCACGACGCGGGTGTACTGCTCGTTGATCAGACCAATCACCGCATCGAGCCGCAACGCGCTGCTGCTCACCGGCGCCGGCTGCGCGGCCGACGCCGGACCCGACGCGGAGGCCGTGACGATACCGGCCTGGCCGGTCACGACTTCGCGCAGCGCGTCGAAACGGCTGTCGACCAGTTCGCGCTCCATCTTCTGCTGCGTCAGCTGGCCGAAGGCGGTCGCGGCGGCGACGGCGCTCGCCGCGCGCGCGACCCGCGAGCGGCTGGTCAGCAGCTTCATCGCGCCGTCGGTAACGGCCGGCTCGTCCGCGCCGGCGGCCGCCGACAGCGAGGTCTCGCGCACCGCGGTGCGGGCGAGCCGCGCCAGCGGCGAATCGGGCGCTGCCAGCGCGCGCAGCGTCTGAAGATCGGCCGAGAACGTGCCACGCGAGCCGGATGCCGGTCTGATTTCGTCGAGAAACTGCTGCCAGTGATTGCCGTAATCGGTCAGAAACTGGCGGCGGATGTCGTCGGCGAGTCTGTCGTTGCGCGCGCGCAGCGCGTCGCCGGTGGCGACGGCCCGCCAGCGCGACGTCGCGCCTGCCTCGCCCATCACCCACGTGTCCTCTTTTTGCGCCTGCGCGAGAAACTCGGGCAAGCGCTTATTGAACACCTCGTGATAGCCGTCGTACGTATAGAGACCCGGTATGCCCCGTTCGAGCGTCGAGCCGTCGACGAGCTTGAACACCGTCAACGCCTGCGGACCGGCCGCGCTGAGCAGCGTGACGTTCTCCGGCGCCTCGGCCGCCATCGCTTGCATCGCACGTTCGTAGAGCCGCCCGGCGGCCGGATTGCGGCCGAGGAAATCGCGTGCGCGCGCGACCAGCGGCGCGTTCATCGGCGTTGCGGGCGTGGCGGGCACGCCGGCCGCGAACAACGCATCGAGGTGGCGCGCCATCACGCTGCGCTCGCCGAGCGACGCGGCGCTGTTCGTCTGTTCCCAGTCGTTCAATACCCATGCCTTGATCGCTTTCGCGTCGTAGTGCGAACGATCGAACAGCATCAGGTACACCGACAGCGTGCGATAGACGCCGTCCGCGTCCTGTGCGCCGAGTTGGGTATCGAGTGCCGTTTCGAACCGGCCGACGATTTGCGGCAGCAACATCTGCCGCAGCAGTCTCGCGTAGGTCTCGTCAGCCGCGCTGCTGACGGCGGGCGCGCTATAGAGTCCGTAGCGCCATGACAGGCCCGGGCTGTTCAGGTCCACGTCGCGAAACTGCGGCAGATCGCGCGACGCCGACAGAATCGGCCCGGTCGAACCGGGCTGCGGCGCTTTACGCAGCGCTCCGACGCGCGCGGCGAGCGCGTCGGACTTCTTGTCGATCGCGGCCAGGTACTCTCGGTTATTGCCGTAACTCACGATCAGCCCGCCGAGCAGCCACACCGCCGCGACGATCGCGAGCAGATGGCCGACCACGCGCAGCGCGCGAAAACGTATCTCCCAGTACAGATTCGGCCGCACCAGATGCCCTTCTGCGAGAATCACGCGTTGGAACAGATTGCGCAGAAAGTAGCCGCGATAGGCGGTCGGCCCTTCCTGGCCGGATGCGAATGCCGAGGACGACAGGCCTGCCTTCGACTCGCCGCCGAACAGTCCGGCCAGCCCGCGGCGCAGCCGCTGCAACAGGGTTGAACGATCGGCCGGCACCACCTCGTGGGTCTGCGCCGCGCTGGTGAAATAGACGCCGCGCAGCGTGCTGTTCAACTGCGCGTCGTCGTACTTCGAGTCGAGAAACACCAGCGCGAGCAGTTCGGTCAGCTCCGCGCCGAGGCTGCGAAATTCCGACGGCAGCGCATACAGCTTCTTGCGCCGATCCACCTCGTAGACTTCCTGCAGGCGCGTATTGATGCCGTCCTCGAGCCCGCGTTCGAGCTCGCGCAGCTCCGCCGCGCAGGTCAGACGCAATGCGTCGCGGCTGTGCTCCTCGTCGTCGTCCCGATAAGGCAACGTGAAGCCGAGAATCTGCGCGCGGCTTTCCGCGGTCAGCGACTGGAAATATTCGCCGAAACCGGGCAACAGATCGAGCTTGGTCACGAGCACGTAGACCGGAAAGCGGATGCCGAGTTGCTGACGCAATTCGCTCAGCCGCGCGCGCAGCGACGCGGCCAGCGCGGTCCGCTCGGACGCCGCGCAGCTAAGCAGTTCCTCGGCCGATACGACCAGCAACGCACCGTTGATCGGCGCACGCGGCCGCCGCTTGCGCAGCAGTGCGAGGAAACCCTGCCATTCCTGCCCGTTCGTGAGCTGCCGCTCGGCCGCGGTCGCCCCGTCGTCCGACGGGCCCGCTGCCGCGTCGTGGACCGTATAGCGGCCAGCGGTATCGATCAGTACGGCCTCGTTGGCGAACCACCAGTCGCAATTTTTTGTTTGCACGCGCTGGCTGAGCGACGTCGCGACCATCTGGTCGGCGTCCGGAAAATCGAGACCCGAATTCAGAACCAGCGTGGTCTTGCCGGCCCCCGGCGAGCCGACCACCATGTACCACGGCAGTTCATACAGGTAACGCTGGCTTTCGAGCAGGCGACGCACTCCGGCCGGGCCGCCGCGCAGACGCTTGAGCTTGTCGATCGCTTTCGCGACCACGCTATTGAGGTCACGGATTGCCGCGCGCCCCGCCGGCGGCGCTGAGTTAGCGTCCTTCGCCTTGCTGCCGAACGGATGCAGCACGCGTTGCAGCATCACCTCGTCGCCGCGCACGGTCTGCCACAGCCGATAGAGCCGGTAGATCGCGTAGCCGGCGAGCAGCAGCGAGATGGCCAGCACCCGTGACCACGACGCCCCGAACGGATGCGCATCGCCGAAGGCGAGCAGCGGTCCGAAATACCACAGCGCAAGAGCCAGCAGCGCCACGCCGATCGGCGCGGGCGACCAGTTGAGCAGCAGGAACAGCAACAGCGCCAGCAGTATGACGATGGCCAGCGTGCGCGACAAAATGCTTTCCAGGGGCTGATAATCGCCGAACGCGATCAACGGTCCGATGAACCAGATCGCCGCGGCGGCAACGAGAATTGCCGCGAATACGAGCGCCTGGCGCGAAATAATGAGCTTCCAGAAACGGTTCAGAAAAGACATGGAGGTTTCCCGTTATTGCGTGACGAAGACTTCCACGCGTCGATTGCGGGAACGACCTTCCACCGTCGCGTTGTCGGCGACGGGTTGCGTATCGCCCTTGCCGACCGCGACCACGCGATCGGCGGGCATACCGTGCGCCTTCAGCGCAGCAGCGACGAACGCCGCGCGTTGCTCCGACAACACCTGGTTGTTCGGAAACTCCGCGGTGCGAATCGGCCGGTTGTCGGTGTGGCCGGTCACGGTGACGTGGCCGCCGACTCGCACGACTTCCTGCGCGACCTTTGTCAGCACCGGATCCAACTCCGGGCGGATCCGGCTCTGGCCCGGCAGGAACACGTAATCGCCCTTGAAAACGACTTTGCTGCTGCGCTCGTCTTCGTCGACCGTCACCTGGCCGCGCGCGATCTCGTTCTTCAGCAACACCGACAGACGCAGACGCTGCGGCACGACCGTCGGTTCGACTTTCACCGCCTGACCGATCGAGAGAATCTTCGCGTCGAGCGTACGGGTGTCGGTCAGCAGTTCGTACTTGTACCAGGCGAAGAGCGCGAAGACGGTCAACGCGGCGACACCCGCGCTCGCCCAGACTGGCACGCTTCTGAGCAGCGGCATCCGGCCCGGCTCTTCGCCACGCCAATGCGGTGACAGCTCGAGACGCAGCGTGTCGCGCGCGCCGCTGATCAGCGTGAGCAAACGTTGGCGAATCTGCTCGAGATGTCGCGGACCATCGACGACCACGCTGTAGCGCCCCTCGAAACCGAGGCCGAGAATGCGATACAGCACTTCGAGCACGTCGATATATTCCTGCGGGTCCGTGGCCATCCGGCCGATCAGCAGGAAGAACTTCTCGCCGCCGTCCACTTCGCCTTCGAACGTGATCAGCAGACTGCGCGCGGCCCATACGCCGACCCCGCCCCAGCGCGTGCGGTTCGCGGCTTCGTCGAGTGCGGTGCACAGCGCATAGCGGACCGCCGCGACGTGCTTCCACGGCAGATTCGCCTTGTCGCAGACTTTCTGAAACGCGCTCACTTCACGTACCAGCAACGCACGCAGGCCTTCGACCGCGGCGCGCGATTCGAGCGCAGCCGGCATGTCGGCCAGCATCCGCAACAGCGGCTGCGCGGCCTCGCGCAACGGGTTCTGAGCGAGCGCCATGCGCTCGAGGCGGACGGTCAGATCTTCAGGCGGATCGAACGCGGTCGCATCGACGGCCGGCTCAGGACCGGCCCCCGCTGCCGTGGCCGAACTCGTTGCCGGGCGCCCCGCTGCGAACACCGATGGCGGCTCGTTGCCCGAGGTGCCGGAATCCGGCTCCGCCAGAAAGTTGAACGCGTCGTCGACTGGTGCACCTGTACTCATTTTTGACGTACGCCCCACAGTTCAAGCTTGAGTTCCGGGAAATGTCCGGCGATATGCATCGCAAGGCCGCCGTGGCGCGCGACCTGCTCCCAGAACGGTCCCGAGCGCGCGAGCTCGAAATAGACGAAACCGGAATTGAATGGAATCTGCCGTGGCGGCACCGGCAGCGACGACATCGTCAGCCCCGGCAGGTGCGAGCGGATCAGTTCCGGCAGACGCTGCGGATGGCTGATCTTGGTCTGCGCGAGGAACTGCTGCTGCAGCAGTTCGGGGGGCATTTGCGCGCCGACCGCAAGCACGAGACTCGAATAGCCGGCGAGTTCGGTCGGCAGCACGCTCGCCGTGCGGATGCCATGCGCCTGCTCGGTGAGCGGAATCGGCTGCGCGCCGCGAATCAGCACCTGGTTCAGCAGATGGTGCACCTCATCGACCAGCGGCCTGATGCTCTTGTATAACTGCGCGTGGTCATAGCCTGGTGCCGGCGCCGGACGCCGCGTCTGCGGACGCACGAACGTCGACAGTTCACCGGCGAGCAGCGCCAGTTCGCGGTACAGCTCCACCGGCGCGGTCTCCTCGAGCTTGCAGATATGTTCGAGCAGCGGCTCATAGCGATTGAGTACCTGTAGCAGCAGATAGTCCGCCACTTCGGCTGCCGTGCCGGTGCGGCCATCGGTGCCGGAAAGACGGGCCGCCAATGCGTCCGCACGCAGTCTCGCGAGTCCGTGCAACTGCAGCGTCCATTCACGCAACAGCGGATTCGCGCCGTACGCGGTGACCGGCGGAATGTGCTCGGCGCTATGCAGCGACACTGCGCCATCGGCCTGCAGCGCATTGACGCGCGTCAGCGCAATGCCGATCCACGACTGTGTCAGCTCCTTCTCGGGCAGCAGCCGCATCCGCAGATTCGCGAGCTGCACGGGCTTGGGTCCTTGCCCGATCGCGTTGCTGTCGCGCAATTCCGTGTCGTACGCGAGATAGCGCGCGAGCGAGCCGCTCTGCTCGGCAAACGCGGTTTCCTCGGTATTGGGCAAACGCAGCGGGACCGCGAGATAAATCAGCTGGTCCTGATGTTCCGGGCCGATCGTGAGCGGCGGCGGCGGCGGCGTGAGACCCGGCACGTCGAACGGTGTGCCGTCCGGAAATACGCCGACTCCGCTCTTGAACACGATCTTGCCGAATCCGAGTGATTCCTGATCGATCTCATAGCGGCCGAAGCCCCAGAAAAAAGGACTCAGTGGCGCACTGCGGCGATGCGCGAGCGATTCGAAATACCGTTCCTGCTGTTGAAACAGCTGCGGACGCAAGAACAGGCCTTCGCTCCAAACAACCTTGTTATACCAACTCATCGAAATTAGTCTGACTTTGAAATCGAAACAGCGCGCTGGTCCAGTTGGACCGTTAGCTTCTGCGTCTTGTCTGGAATGGCCATCCGGTACCACGAGGCGTCGGGCGCGACCGGCAGTCGATAGACCGTCCGCCACACGGATTTCCCCAACTCGCGATAACCGGCCAGCACACCGATTGCGGTGGTGGCGGGGTTCGACTTGCGGGTAATCTCGCGCTGGTCGCCGGGGCGCAAAATGAACTCGTCGACCATCAGCACGTCTTCGCCCAGTACTTTTTTGTCGTCGCTTTGCAGCGTGAAAAAGTCGGCGCTCTCGAAAGCCGTTGCGGACTTCAACTCGTAGACGCGCACCTGGATCGGTGCCGCGTTGCCCCACTCGTTCGGATTGACGCTGTCGTTAGCGACGATCCGTAGCCGTAGATTCATTTGCTCCTTTGCGACCGGCGTCGGTGTGCTGCTGCACGCGCTCACCAGCACGCATGCGCTACCGAGCGCGAGCCATGCGGTGAAGCGTAGCCATATCGCAAAGCGGGAGAATAGATTCGGAACCATCTGAGGAAAACCAACGTGATCTCGCACGTCGCCCTGAATGAATTAACCAGGATACCTGCATCCAGCCTGGCATCCTGGCTAAGCAAGGTGGACGCTCACCGGGAACCCGGTGAGGCCACGATTCAGGCACACATATGAGTTAGGCGGTGTTCTTCTTGATGTCGAACGTCGCCGTAATCGCACCGCCACTGCCGCCCTGTGCGTTCTGCACCATGTACTCCTGCTTCAGACGGGCAAACGACAGACGCACTCGTTCGGCCGGCCGCGATTCGCTGTCGCTGACGCCCGACGGATGGACTGCGGTCACCAGCACGTCATTCATCGTGAACTTGATGTACTCGAGCGGGCTGCCGCCAGCCTTACGCACGACGAGCTTCGCTTCGTCGATATGCTTGCCGGTCAGGCAGTACTGGGTCAGGTTCGGAGTGGCGCGATCGATGTAGTGCTCGAACTCGAGGTCGTCCACCGTTGCACGACCCGCACCGCCGCCGGAGCCGACGTGCATGTTGGATTGCTGCGTGACGCCCCACGACCAGCTCAGGACATCGATTTCGTCCTTGTGGCTTGCGTCTTCCGACTCCCCATCAATCCCGTTGATCTTGAGAAAGATGTCTTGTGCCATGAAAGTACTCCTTGGTACGTGATTAGTTTTAAGGATGCTGATTGGAAGCCAGGCATATTTAATGAGCGCCTGTCCATCGCTCAGTTACCGGTATTTAGCGACCGGAATTTGATTTGCGATCACACCAGTCCCATCGGGTTGTCGAATTCCGTCTCTCACCGAACCAGCTACGCTTGCTCAAGCCGCTTCCTTCACCATCGGCAGCTTTGCGACGAGACGAAGCGAAACAGTCAGGCCCTCGAGCTGGAAATGCGGACGCAAAAAGAACTTCGCCTGGTAGTAGCCGGGATTGCCCTCGACGTCCTCGACCACCACTTCGGCGGCCGCGAGTGGCCGACGTGCCTTGGTTTCCTGCGACGAATTCGCTGGGTCAGCGTCGACGTACTTCATCACCCATTCGTTGAGCCACTGTTGCATTTCGTCGCGCTCCTTGAAGGAGCCGATCTTGTCGCGCACGATGCACTTCAGGTAATGCGCGAAGCGCGAGCAGGCGAACAGATACGGCAGACGTGCCGACAGATTTGCGTTCGCGGTCGCGTCCGGGTCGTAGTACTCGACTGGCTTCTGCAGCGACTGGGCGCCGATGAATGCTGCGTAGTCGGTGTTCTTGCGGTGGATCAGCGGCATGAAACCGTTCTTCGACAGTTCGGCCTCGCGGCGGTCGGAGATCGCGATTTCGGTCGGACATTTCATGTCGATGCCGCCGTCGTCGGTCGGGAACGTATGGCACGGCAGGTTCTCGACCACACCGCCGCTTTCCACGCCGCGAATCAGTGTGCACCAGCCGTAGTGTTTGAATGAACGGTTGATGTTCACGGCCATCGCATACGCGGCGTTCGACCACACATAGCGGCGATGATCGGAGCCGTCGGTCGCCTCCTCGAAATTGAATTCGTCGACCGGGTTGGTCTTGATCCCATACGGCAGACGCGCGAGGAAACGCGGCATTGCGAGACCGATGTAGCGCGAGTCCTCCGAATTACGCAGCGAGTTCCATGGTGCGTACTCGAGGTTCTGCGTGAAGATCTTGGTCAGATCACGCGGGTTCGCGAGTTCCTGCCACGAATCCATTTGCAGCACCGACGGAGCCGCTCCAGTAATGAACGGCGCGTGCGATGCGGCCGCAACCTTCGCGATCGACGCAAGCAGATCGACGTCGGGCGGTGTGTGATCGAAGTAATAGTCGGCCACGAGACAGCCATATGGCTCGCCGCCCAATTGCCCGTATTCCTCTTCGTAAATCTGCTTGAAGAATGGACTCTGGTCCCACGCGATGCCCTTGTAGCGCTTCATCGTGCGGCGCAGATCATCTTTCGACACATCCATGAAACGGATCTTCAGTTTCTCATCCGTTTCGGTATTCGTGACGAGGTGGTGCAGGCCGCGCCACGCGCTTTCCAGTTGCTGGAAATCCTCGTGATGCAAGATCAGATTGATCTGCTCGGATAACTTACGATCGATCTCGCCGATGATCGATTCGATATTCTTGTATGCGTCGTCGGACACGGTCACCGACGTGAGTAGCGCCTGCTGCGCGAGCGTTCGTACCGCACCTTCGACCGCTTCGCGCGCGCGTTCGGTTTTCGGTTTGAACTCACGCGACAGCAGTGCGTTGAACTCCGATTGATTGGTCACGCTCGCCGCTTCTTTGGCGCGCATATTCGCTTGATTTTGGCCCATCGTTTCCCCACTGATTTAAGGCTGAGCTTTCGCGTGGAAAGCGGGAATCATTCCTTGTTCGCCGGCTCTGCGGCCGAAGTTGCTGACGGCTTCGGCGCCTTCGCCAGCGCCTGCAGCAGCGCCGGGTCTCTGAGCACCTTGCTGACGAGACCTTCCGCGCCGCTCTTGCCGTCCATGTACGTTTGCAGGTTTGCAAGCTGCGTGCGTGCTTCGAGCAACTGCGAAAGCGCATCGACCTTTTTGGCGACCGCTGCGGGAGAGAAGTCGTCCATGCTCTCGAACGTGATGTCGACCATCAGCTGGCCTTCATTCGTCAGCGTGTTCGGCACCGCGAACGCGACACGCGGCTTCATCGCCTTCATCCGCTCGTCGAAATTGTCGATGTCGATGCTGAAGAACTTGCGATCGCCGACGGCGGGCAGCGGTTCGAGCGGCTTGCCCGACAGGTCGGCCAGCACGCCCATCACGAACGGCAGTTCGACCTTTTTGTCCGAACCGTAAATTTCCACGTCGTATTCAATCTGAACGCGGGGAGCACGATTACGTGCGATGAATTTTTGAGAACTGTTAGAAACCGGCATAGTGCTCTGACGTTATTTCGCTCAAGAGAAAAGAGAAGCGGCGATACGGCAAACTGGTAAGAAGCCGATCAGCACCTGAGTGATACTAAATTTCCAGGCGGCGAGAAGATATGGGCGATCGCCCAAATGTGGATGGCAGTTCGTCGCAGCTATTAACGAGACCGATGCCGTGTACCGGCAGCACGCATCACGACCGCAATGCTTGGCAAGCGCTAGCGCTCGCTCGAATCCAGAATGAGGGTAATTTCGACGCGGCGGTTCATTGCGCGCCCGTCATCGGTCTGGTTGCTTGCGAGCGGTTGCGTATCGCCATACCCCTGAATTGCAAAGCGAGTGACAGGTAATGCCGCGGTGTTGACGAACCAGTCGCGAATCGCCCGCGCTCGTGCCTCGGAAAGCTTCTGGTTGGCGGAGCTGGAGCCGACGTTGTCGGTGTGACCCGCGATCAGAATCCGTTTGTCCGGATTCGCACGAATCAGATCCAGCGCACTTCGAAGTCGAGGCTCCGCGCCTGGCTTGAGCGTAGTCTTACCGCTGTCGAACAGCGACAGATTGTCGATCGTCACACCGACCACGGGCGGACGCCACTCGGCAATGGCGCGCTCGAGCGGCGCTTGCAGCTCGGTGCCACGATAAAATCCCCAGCCCAAAGTGGCCGGCACACCGCCGCGCGCGTAGCCGGCCAGTTCCGCGTCACGCGTTCGCAGCGCTTCGACCTGGACGCGTCTCGCGTCGGCCAGTGACTCGGGCGTGCGCCGGTAGCCATCGAGTTGCTGCGTCACCCGCGCGACCAACCGGCTGTTCGACCATCCCGCCACGCCAAGCGAGACGACCAGCGCCACAGCCGATGCCGCCACCGCATGCACGATCAAACGATTCTGTGCGTACGCCTTCTGGTGCGCAACCGACACGCCGGCTATCCGACATGCGCTAATGTCGGGCAGTGGCAGAGGTTGTCCTTCCGGCGACGTCCGCGGCAACTGCAAACTCGTCTTGCCGGTCAACCAGCGTGTCCACGCGCCGTGGTGCGGTGGTAGATACCCGACATCGGCCAACAGCACCCCGCGCAGCGAGAACGGCGCGGTGTTTGCGAGCGACGTGAGGATCGACAACAGCGCGGTGTCCTCGAGCCAGTCGAACACCGAATGCGCGAGCCCGGCCGGGGTCGTCCGCTCGCCCTGCGTGCGTGAAAGCCATGCGCGATCCAGTTGCTGGCGGATCACGCGTACGCGTTGCCGCGCATTTTCGCTGGCGGGTTGCGTGCCGGATATGTGGACCACATCGATGTCGACCACATCGCCATACCAGAGCGGCGACGCCACGGCACCGGAGCGTGCACCGAGACACGCGTAGATCGCGATATAGCAAGGCAACGCGCACGCGCGGTGACGGGTGCTTTGATCGAGTGCGTATCGCCAGCGCGAAAACTGTTGACGAAGCGTCGCGTCGTCCCGGTCGCCATCGGGGACAACCGGTATCCACACGGCATCCGGCCAGCGCTGATGGGACGCCTTGATCGTTGCAATCGACTCGGCGAGTTCGTCCGGGCTGGGAACCAGCAGCCATACCGCGCCGCCGTAATGGCGTCCCACCGATGCGTGTTCGGGCTGGTCGAACACCGCTGCCGCGTGCGGCCCCACCACTAGGATGATCGGCAGTTCGGGGGACGCGACAGGTTGAACAGTGATGGACTTGCGCGCCGCGCGGCGCTGCCCGTGAATGAGCAGCGCCGCAGCGCCCAGCGCTGTCAATACGATCAGCGCTGGCACGAGCGGCCACCACGGCTGAAGATGAGCGGGCAAACCTAGCCATAGCAGGCTTGCGATCAGCGGTGCGATCCAGAGCAACGGTGCGCGATAGCGGTCGGCGAGCATCACTGGACGTCCTCATGCGGGGCAGTGCTAATCGGCGCAATAGCTGGGTCCGGCAAGCGGCCGATCGCCGAGCGCAGACTCGCATCGAAAGCGATCCACAACGTGCCGATAGCAACGGCCGCGACCATCACAACGCCGGCGATCCAGCGAGTCAGCTCCGCCCGCGACGATGCGGTCGCGCCCTTTGCCGCGCCAGTGGAGGTCGTCTGAATCGCTCCAGAACTGGCTGGCTCTGCCGGTGCAAGCCGATCCAGCGCCGACTTCACGCGCTGGAGGCAGGCCCCCGCGCTTTCCCGATCGCCATCGAAACCGAGTTCGAGCACGATGCCGTACAACTCGAGTAAGCCGGCATCCTGACGACCAGTAGCGAGCAACGCGTCGATCCGTGCCCGGACGCGCACCGCGCCGTCGCTCACGCGATGAAACCGCATCTGCAGCGATTCACGCAGCCATTCGTGCTGTTGTCGTAGCGGCAATACACGCAACGTCAGTTCATCGAGCAGCACGCATTGCGCAAGACTGATTTCGTCGATCCTGGCTGGCGGGCAGCTTGCATCGCGCAGGTCGTCGCGCAGTGTCTCGACCAGCGTGCCGCAACGCGCACGCCACGAATGGATGTCGGGTATTGCCGCGCCGCAGCCCAACAATTCGGCATGGAGCGCTGTCGCGCGCAACTGGGTCAGCATGGATCGCGGTGCGTCGAGCATCATCAAGGCAACATGTATTCGCTGAACGCGTCAGGGTACTTCGACGACATACGTGACAAAGGTGCTCACGGTGCCGGCCGTGGCCCGCCCCGTTGCGTAGTAGCTCGCAATGAAGTTCGCCTGCGTTGGATCGGTCGAGGTGACCGGAATGACATTCATTGTGGAGCGATCGCCGATCCTGATCGGCGAGCCGTCCGCGTTCGCGAGCATCACCTGCACGTTGGTTGCCGACGCCGCGTTGCCCGCGTTCTGGGGATTGAGGTAACCGGTGACGGAATCGGCTGCCGGACCGCTTTCGAAATACACGCGCGCGCCCGTCACGCCGCTCGGGCATTGCATCGTGATACTGAACGGCGTGGAACCCGCCACCGCCCCGGGCTCCGACAACGACTGCGCCGATACCGTAGGCAGCGTCACGGTCATATCGGGCGAGCTGATCAACGGACACGTCGTCGGCACGTAGGTCCCGGTGAAATTGAGCGTGACGGAAGGCGCAGACTGCGCTTGCGCATTGATAGATCCCAGCAAGGCACTGGCCATCAGACCGGCTAGAAGACTGAACCTGAGGCCTGGCATCGAGCCGACACTGCGGATGTATTTTTCGATAATCTGCATTTTCCGACCTCCCCTGTCGGCGCAATCGTTGGAACCGCGACGCTGTCGTACCATTGCGTCGCGGCTCGCAATTCACTGAAGCGAACTGACCAGATTCGAGCTCGCCGAACGTTTCGCCACGGCTTTCGCCGGCGGGGACCAGACCAGCGTCGGGTCGCAGCTCAGCTTGATGCGTGCGACGATCCCCGTGGGCCGACTGGTATCCGTCGTGTCCTCATCCGGTACCTTGTAGGCCATTACGCACTGCTGCGCGTCGTCGTTGCCCCAGCGCACTCGCAACTTGCCTTCGCCCTCGAGGCCGCGCAGATACGCGAGACCGCCCTGGCCGACGATACCCACCGATTTCTCGGTCTCGTCGAACAGCTCGGTACCCATCGGCAGCGCCTTGCCCTCCCGATCTTCGACTTCGGCGAACAGCGGCGTGCCCTGCGTGGTCGCGATCTTCACCTTCACCAGCGAGTTCGCGCGCGGCACCACCTCCTCGCTGGTGTTGCCCAGTTCGATATCGAGCGGCACATCGCTCGGGTCGAGAGCGACGGTATTGACACGGTATGGCGTCAGCGACGACACCACCGCATAGCCGTTGTCGTCGATCCGCGCGCCCTGGCCGTTGATGATCCGGCCGCCCTTTGCCCCTTTCGCCTCGACCAGTGCGAACGCCTGACCGAGCGGCGGACTCAGCGTGACGCCACCGTCGTGGATGATCACCGCGCCGTCCGCATTGAATGCGGCCTGGCGCGTCTTGTTGCCGACCGATGCATTGCCGTTGAAGGTCGCGTACGGCGCGCGGTAAGTCGCATACCCGCCACCCGACACCGCGCGGTTGTCGCCGGAAACGATTCGCGACGCAGTGATCCCGTAGTTGATCGGCGTAGACCCGGTGGTATTACCCGAGGCCGTGGCCTGGATCGAGCTGTCGCCGTTCGAGGTATGTGAAAGATTGGTGGTCAGATAGTCGAACATGTGCGACTTGTTCGAATCCACGCGGCCGAGCGGAATAGTGAGATTCAAGCCCACCTGCGTGTTCATGCCCGCGTTCTGCAAACGTGTGCGCTGCCCATACAGCGAATAGGAGATGCGCTTGTACGAGCTGTTAAAGCCGAGCTGATACTGAAGATCGTAACCCTTCGACGCGCCCCAATAGTTTTGCGAACTGCCGGCAATGAACAGAGAACTGGACTCGCCGATCGGCTGGTTGATGTTCAACTGCAGACGGCTACGCGTGCGATAGTCGTAGATGCCGGACCGGTCCCCGGCGACGTTACGGGCATAAATGGCGTCGCGCAGGCTATAAAAGCGTGAGGTCGAATAGCGGTAAGCCGCAACCGAGAAGTTCGTGTTCAGCCCCGGCACCATCTTGCTGTAGCTGAGCCGGGTACTGTAGCCGGGACTACCACCCGACTCCCCTGGCAAATTGACGCCAGCCGCGGTGACGTCCAACGCGAATGCGCCGATTGGCGTATTCAACGCAACGCCAACCAGTCCTGCCCAGTATCCTTCCGAAAACTGGCCACCCGTGTAGCCGGTCAACAGGTTGGTCAGGCCGCGCTGATAAACCGCCTGTGCGACCCAGGGCTGCTTGTCGAGAACAGTGTCACGGTAGACCCCGGCCGTCACGTTGAAACGCGAAATACCGGGGCGCAGCAACTGCGTGACGGACGCGAACGGGACGAAAAAGGTCCGCTGGCGGCCGTCCGCTTCGGTGATGGTGACCTGCAAGTCACCGCCGTAGCCGGTTGCCGGCAGGTCGCTCAACTCGAACGGGCCGGGCGGTACGCTGGTCTCGCTCAGGATGATGTTGTTCTGCCGCACCGTGACACGCGCATTGGTGTCCGCCACGCCGCGCACGACCGGTGCGTACGAGCGCATCGAATCCGGCAGCATGCGGTCGTCGCTGGACAACTGCGCACCGCGCACATTGAACGAGTCGAACACGTCGCCGCTCGTCGAGCTGTCGCCGATCGTGAATTGACTCCTGAGCGCCGTGACGTCGTGTTGCGCGTACAGCGCGACGCTCTGCCAGCGCGCGTCGGCCGAACGGTTTTGCCACGTCGCGGTGGAGCGCTGACGAAAACGCCAGCCGCCGACGTTGAACCCACTTTGAAGACCGAGGTAGACGCTGCTCAGGTCGACGCCAGTGCTGTTCTGGTGACTCGCATAACTGGCCAGACTGTATTGCACGAAGCCAGCGGTAATGCCGTTGTCCCAGCGGGATGGGTCGACATAGCCGGCTGCTTCCTTGCGCAACTCAAGCTGAGGAATCGACACATCGAGTTGCAGATCCGCGGTGTTGAACGATGCGGTCGATCCCGGCACCGCCTCTGACAGCGGGACACACTGCGAGGCCTGCTCCGCGCCGCCGAGGTCGCCCATACCCGCGGCCTTGTAGCGCTCGAATACCCGACTGGTATCGACGCCTGCGCGGTCGAGATTGGCCATTGTGAAGCACGGTGCGGCGATATCCGAATCCGCCACCGCGTCAAAGCGCACCTCGAAGCGTCCGCGCTTTTTTCCGTTGACGTATAGATCGAGCGGATACAGTCCAGGCGCCACCGGATTGCCCCGCGTGTAGCGCGACAGATCGGCGACATTCCCAGTAAAGAACGCCGGATTGAACTCGACTTCCTGCGGCGGTTCGATCGGCGCCGCCTGGCCTGTTGGAATAACCGCCGGCGCTGCCTCCGGCACGTCAACCGCATCGACCTCTAACGGTTGAGCCGACTCTGGGCCCGTGCAATCGCCGGACAGATTCGCCTCCGAGCCGTCCGGCAAGCATGCCGCAACCGCCGGGCTCGCGGAAAATACCCAACCTGACGCTATGAATGCCGCCCACGCAAGCGGGTGACATCTGAAGGGGACACTACGGACTACTGATTCAATCGCCGTCTTCTTATTCCGCACGCAGGCCATACCGAAATCCGTTTATTGACTTTTTTGTGCTTCTGTAAGCTGTGCACTACCAAGCTCAGCCGTGCCCTTCACTGCGCTGCCGAAGTCGTTCAATACCGCATACGAAACCGTTGCAGGCGCCTTGATATCCAGCTTGCCGGTTTCCGGAAGGAGATCGACGTATCCGAACGGAGGTGCCATGTCTGGCCGCAGCGCGACCTTCTGGCTTCCCGCCTCGACGGTCGCGCTCCCGAATGAAACGTAGTAAGGCGAAGGATTCTCGACCCGGATAACGCGCTCGCCGTGTCCGCTCGATTGGACGTGCCATGTCAATTGCGAGCGAGCCGCGGTGGGATCGTCGAGCAACGATGCGGGCCGATAGAACATCTTGATCCGCGTGCGGAACGCAAGCTGAATCATGTTGCGATCTTCGACGTTGGCCGGTTTCGGCGGAATTTCCAGCACATTTAGCCAATAGACAGACTCGCGGTCTGTCGGCATGTCACCGCCCGCGAACATGATGCGCAACGCCTGACCGCGATGAGGCTCCACGCGAAACACCGACGGCAACAGCGTGAACGGGACCTTGATTTCGTTCGGCGCGGCCGTGGCATCGCCGTCGTCCAGCCACGCCTGAACCAGCGCGGGCCGGCTATCGGCGTTGTTCAGTCGAACATTGACTTCGCGGTTCTGTGCCGGGTAGATGACCCGCGTACCGGTGATGGTGACGGCAGCCTGTGCAGCAAACGTAACCACGCTGCAGATAACCGCCGCCACCCAAAGAATAGGGAACTTCATTGAACGCATTCGCCCCTCCAGGCTCGCTGAATTGCGAGCATGTGCGTCGGGTTGCCCTCCCACAACGAAGGGCAACCCTCTACCACTCAGCTTCGGATTCGCTTACTGGTATGCCAACGTGTAGCGGACGATGGCCGTCACCTTACCGGCCGTGGTTGCATCCGTTGCGTAGTACTGACCGCCGTAGCTCATCGTTGCTTCGCCGTTCTGGATCGGCACGGCCGTACCCGTGCTGCCGAGCAGAAGCGCGTTCGTGCCGTCCCGATCGAGCAACTGCACCTCGACGTTCTTGGCCGCATCAGCCTCGGGAGCCTGATTGATCGCGTTGCGCGTATCCGGGTTCATGTTCGTGGTCTCGAAGTGCGCCGCGACACTGGTCAGTTCCGACGGGCAAGCCGACACCGAGATGTCGAACATGGTCGAACCGGCCGTTTGGCCTGCAGCGGCCAGCGACTGCGTCGACAGGGTCGGCAGCATCACCGTCTTGTCTTCGTCGCCCGTGTTGATCTGGCAGGTCTCACTCGTCAGTTGGCCGTTGAACGTGACTTGCCCGGTGCCCGGCGCCGATTGTGCAAAAACCATCGGTGCGACGGACACGCCCATCAGCGCGATCATCAAATGCGAAATTTGCTTTTTCATGAATCATTCCTCTTCTGTTTCAAACTATTAACCTTTGTAAAGCCGGTGCATCCAGCAATCTCCAAGGCAGAGAAATGATGTCATCGACGCGAATCGCTGTTAATGGGCCGATACCCAAAATGCAAGACCATTTAAGCTAAGCGCCCAACGAAGAAAGCAAACAGAGAATTGATCTCAAAAACGTATTCTCAAAAATACGACCGCCGGGAAGCGCGACCGTAACCAGCGCGCAACGGTCCGAACGAACCAGAACAATGCTACGAGCAGTGCCACTCGCGCATGATGGTCACGAGTTCTATATCGTTTTTTGCGCCGAGCTTCTTCATGCCTGCGTTTTTCTGATTGCTGACCGTCTTCGGACTGCGCTTGAGCCTGGCGGCGATAGCGCTAATCGACATGCCGTCGCAGATCATGCGAACCACGGTGGCCTCCTTCTCCGACAAAGCGCCCGGGGTGGCGCCCGTTTCCGTAGTCAGCGCGTTCGACTGCAGCACCTTGTCCATCAACGATTCGGGCACGTAGACGCTCTGGTTTCTGGCAGTGCGGACCGCTGTCGGCAGATTGACGAAGCCCTCCTGCCCTTTACCGATAAAGCCGGCCGCCCCCGCATTGAGCGCGGCCGAAACAATATAGGGAGACGAATGGGAACTCAGAAATACGACTCGTGTGGCGGGTGCGACTCGCCGGATCCGGTCGAGGAGACCGAGACCGTCGGCGTAGGGATCACCTTCGAATTCGTAGTCGCATACGAGCACTTCGACCGGCACTTCGTCCAGCAGATCGAGCAACTGCTGAATACTTTCTGTCTTGAAGCAGACCTCGATGTCCGGACACTTCAGAAGCAGATGTTCGACGCCCAGCAGAATAAATGGGTGATCGTCGGCAAGACCTACTCTTAACTTTCTCACACATGCTCCACAGCCACACTGGCAAGACTGTCCGCACCAGCAAAGCCGGCCGCGACGTCCCTGCCACATTTCGAAAACAATTTCACTTCGTCTGACGCAAGATCTACAAGCTCGGTGACGCCTATCTGACGTTAATAAACAAACTCGTTGTGGTGATTTCCAATTCAACGAAAAGTCGATGGATAGAAAGGAATATAAAAATATCTTTTGGATGTTGTCACGGAACCAACCGCAATCACACTCGATTGGCGATCGCGGGTTCGACGAGAGGCGCACGATGCAATACGCCCGTCGCGAAGGAACTCGGGTTGTTCTGGGATCGCGCCGGCATGAAGTGCCAGCCGGAATATCCCGATACCAGATAGTGACCTATGCGGTGTCGCACCGCACTCAGACCGCTTTGGGAGGGCCTATTTCGTTCACGACGAATTCGGACGAGGCGATCGACGCCGACGGCATGACCAATCCGGTCTCCATTCCATAACGCACCAGATCAGCATCGCGGTCGATGCCTAGCTTGAGCATCGCCGCGCCTTTTTGCGTACTGATCGTTTTCTTGCTCCGGCGCAGCAGCGTGGCAATTTCCGTAACCGACATACCCGAGACGTAGAAGCGCACGACTTCCAGTTCGCGCCTGGTCAAGGGTGCGCCCGTCACGTTACCGCGCGCCCCGAGCTTGAGCGAATCCGCAATCGCCACCATGCGCGGCGATAAATAGCGGCCATTAGCATAGGCGGCGTGTACGGCTATCGTCAGATTGCTGATCGGATCGGCTTTGCTGAAGACGCAGATATTGCCGCCATGCATCAATACCCGTAACACCACCGGATTTTCCATCATGCTCAGTACGACGATCTTCAGATTCGGATATTGCTCGCGGATGAACGAAAAGAGCGCCAGTCCATCACCATGCGCGCCGCCGGGCATCACGTAGTCCGATACCAGCACATCGCAAGGCAACGTGCCCAACGCCTCCATCAGCTCGCCGGAATTCGACGCGGTGCCGACAACGGAAATCGTATTGCTTCTTTCGAGTTCGTACCTGACGCCTTCGAGGATCACCGGATGATCGTCGGCGACGATGACTCGGATTTGAGATGAAGTCATGATAGTTTTCCATAATCACGGCGATTGAAATCGTTCGGAAAACACTACCCTGCGCGCCGGTGACCCAAGACCGGTCCGACCGGAATTGCAGCGCGCTGCCATGTTACTGACAGCAGTGCAGGAGACGCCGCAACAGGTTCGCAAGGTGAATTTTCGGCTGAACACTTCTGAGGCCGTGCCCAACGGGCAATGGCGTGACAAGGAATTTAGACATAGTCGCGGCTGCCGATAATAGGCATAGTCCTAGAAAACACTGATAACTTCGAAAATAGGACTAGGACTACTTTGACGATTTGGAGCGGGACACTTGCGGGTTACGGCGCGCTAAATGTTTGCGCCGTCGAACCGCGGTGGGGGAGAGGACGGTCATGCATGGTCGTCCGGCTGCAAGCCATCCACGCGGCTCGAGCCAGACGAACACTCATCTAAAAAAGTACCGCGTGCGACGCTCTGTTAATGCGATAAGGCTAGTTGCTGCCCCGGCTACTGAATTCCTTGCGCACCGCGACGCGGTTAATCACCGACTGCACGCCGGACACGCCCTTCGCCACACTGGCCGCGAGTTCGACTTGCTCGGCGGTCGGCACGCTCCCCGTCAGCGTCACCACGCCGTTGCTCGCGCGAACAGTGACATTGCTCGCGCGCAGCCCCTGGTTCTTCGCAGCCCTGAACGCGCGGCGCACATCCCGCGCGAGTTGCCGGTTGGCCGTCCTGATCTCGGCGGTGCTTTGCGATGCTGACACCGGCGGCTCAGCCGCCCGGGCCGATCCGGTCGTCTGCGGTTGCGCGTGAGCATTCAGGCAACCGAGCACGAGTGCCGTCGCGCCCGCGAGCTTGATTAATTTGTGTACGTTCATTGGTTCTCCTATTGTCTGTGGCCGGGCGCATCGGCGATGAGCCCGGCGGTTAATCGGTAATGCGCTCGTCGAATGCAATCAGCGCCGCGAAGCTCACTGCACTGCATGCCGCCATGTACCACACCGGCGCATAGGCGCTGCCCGTTGCGCCGATCAGCCACGTCACCGCGAACGGCGCGAAACCGCCGAACAGCGTCACGCCGACGCTATAGATAATGCCGAGCGACCGCCCGCGCATCTCGCGCGGAAAGCCCTCGAGCAGCAGCAGGAAGCCGGCCGGATTCGCGACGACCCACAGCCCGATCAGCAACGCGACCGCTGCGAGAATCGGCACCAGCGACGCCGCATGCAGCATCAGCGCGAAAGCCGGATAGAGCGCGACCAGGGTCGCGACGGCCGTCGCGTACAGGATCGGCTTGCGCGAGCCCAGCCGGTCGGTCAGCTTGCCGCAAAACGGCGACGCCACGGTCAGGATGAGTCCGGCGAGACCGCTCGGCAAAAACGCCGCCGCGCCCGCTGCATGGGTGAAACGCGTGAGCCACGACGGCAGATAAAACACGAGGATGTACATCGACGACGTACTGCCGACCATCAGCAGCGTGCCGAGCACGATCCGCCGCACGTCGTAGCGCGCCGGCACGGCAGCCCGCTCGCGGCTCTGCGGCGCTGCGTGCAACGTCTCATGAAGATGGCTGCGAATGTACAGCCCGACCGGGCCGATCAGCAGACCCGCCAGAAACGGCACGCGCCAGCCCCAGCTTTCGAGCGCGGCGGGCGTCAGCACATGCGTGAGCAACATCCCGCACAGCGCGCCGGCGAGCGCCGACGCGCCCTGGCTCGCGAGTTGCCAACTGACCAGATAGCCGCGCGTGCCGGGCGCGGCCGACTCCATCAGGAACGTTGTCGCTGCGCCGACTTCGCCGCCCGCCGAGAAGCCCTGGATCAGACGGGCTGCGATGATCAGCAGCGGCGCGGCGATGCCGATTTGCGCGTAGGTCGGCGCGAGACCGATGATCGCCGTGCCGAGCGCCATCATCAGAATGGTCAGCGTCATCGCGGCCTTGCGCCCGCGCCGGTCCGCATACGTGCCGATCACAATTCCGCCGAGCGGCCGCACGACGAAACCGGCGCCGAAGGTCGCTAACGACAGCAACAGCGGCCCGTACGAACCGCCGACCGGAAAGAACAGCTTGCCGATCAGCGCCGCAAAAAAGCTGTAGACGGTGAAGTCGAAGAATTCGAGCGCGTTGCCGAGCGAGGTCGCGAGAATGACCCGGCGGCGGCTCGGCGCCGCGGCCGACGCCGGGCTCGATGCGGCATGCGACGCGACGGCATCGCGCGATCGGGTAACCGGTGGACAAATAGTTGGCTTCATGCGAGTGACTCTTCAGATGCGGACAAAAGTGCGCAGCACAGCTGGGCCTGCGCCGCGCCAGGTCCGCGTTGCAACCCGGACTCAGAACAGGTGATAGATGCCGACCGACGCCGTCATCGGCGTGGTGCCAAGCTCAGGCGACGCCGAGCCGGTCTGCAACGGCAACGGATTGCTGTTCAGGATCACGGTCGAGATGCCGTAGTTGCGGATGAAACCCGCGCGCGCATACAGCGACGTGCGCTTGGACAGCGAGTAGTCGTAGCCGAGCATCACGCCGAGCGCCGAATCCTTCGCCGGATCGCCGGCGGCGTCGTGCACGCCCGAGGTATCGCGGTAGACCACCGACGCGCGCACCGCATGGCGGCCCCACGGCACCGTCGCGCCGAGCAGATACGAACGCGCGATGCCGTTGCCCTCGAGCTTCGGCGCGACCTGCGAGAACGCGGCCGACAGCACGTACGAACCGACGTCGTAAATCGCGGACACCCCGTAGATGTCGTTGCGCACGGTCTGCAAGCCGGCCGCGGTCTGGACCTCCGGACTCCACACACGGTTGTACGCGCCCGCCAGATACAGCGTGCCATTGGTCCACGACGCCACCACGCCCTGATTCGACGCATTCGGCGAGACGCCCGCCTGGTTGGTGAACGCGTACATGAAGGTCGCACCGAAGCCCATCACGCGCGGCGTGGTCCACGACACCGCGTTGCTCTCGCGCACCAGCACCTGACTCGAACCCGGCCCGAGGTCCGCGTTGTAGCCGACGCCCCTGGCGGTCTGCACCGCGCCGCCGGCGAGCCACGTGACGACCGAGTTGGTCGTCACTTCGCCGAACGGGTCGATGAATTGCGGCAGGTTCGCGGTCGGCTGCAGGCCGAAGCGCAGCGCGCCCCATCGCGCCGAGTTCAGGCCGACCCACGCGGCGCGATCGAACAGCGTGTTGCTGGTGCCGAACGCGCCGTTGTTCGCGGTAAAGCTGTTCTCGAGGTTGAATTCCGCCTTCAGACCGCCGCCGAGATCCTCCCGCCCGAAGACGCCGAACTGCGATGTATGGACGCCGCCGCTCTGGGTTTGCCAGCGCGCGTTGCCGCCGACGCTCTGGAAGTTCAGTCCCATGTCGACCGCGCCGTACAGCGACACGCCGTTCTGCTGGACCGCGCTTTGCATCGTCGGCCACTCGGACAGCGACTGCTGGAGATACGAATCGGCCCATGCCGCGTGCGACATCAGCGCCACAGCCGCGGCGCAAACGGTCTTTTTATATTTCATTTGAATCCCCGATATGGACGTAATCTGGCCGCCGGCACGGCGGCATGCCGGCCGGCGAAAAGCGGATTGGCGAAATTCAGGCGCTCAGATATTGCTCGACGAGCGTGGCCCAGTAGGCGACGCCGATCGGCAGCGCCTGGTCGTTGAAGTCGTAGCCGGGGTTGTGGATCATGCAACTGCCGTGACCCTCGTGACCGTTGCCGAGTGCGACGTAGCAGCCCGGCACTTTCTCGAGCATCCACGAGAAATCCTCGCCGCCCATCATGCCCGGCGGCAGCGGCAGGATGTTCTGCGCGCCGACCACCGCGGCGACCGCCGCGCGGGCGCGTTCGGTCTCCTGCGGAGTATTCATCAGCACCCGCGTGACCCGCTGGTAGTCGATCTGCGCGCCGACCCCGAAGCTGGCCGCCTGGCTTTCGACGATCTCGCGCAGCCGCGTTTCGATCAGCTTCTGCACGTCGGTGCTGAGCGTGCGCACGGTCAGCAGGATCGTCGCGGTATTCGGCACGACGTTGTGCGCGGTGCCGGCCTGGATCGCGCCGACCGTCAGCACCGCGGCGTCCGCCGGCGGCACGTTGCGCGCGACGATCGTCTGCAGCGCCATCACGATGCTCGCCGCCGCGACCACCGGATCGCGACCCAGGTGCGGCATCGCCGCGTGCATGCCCCTGCCGGTCAGCGTGACCGTCACCATGTCGGACGATGCGGCCATCGCGCCCTGCTGCACGATGAACATGCCGACCGGCACGCCCGGTGCGTTGTGCAACGCATACACCGCATCGCACGGGAAGCGCTCGAACAGGCCCTCTTCCATCATCCGCACCGCGCCGCCCTGTCCTTCTTCGGCCGGCTGGAAAATCAGGTTCAGCGTGCCGTCGAAGCGGCGCGTTTGTGCGAAATAATGCGCGGCGGCCAGCAGGATCGCGGTGTGACCGTCGTGGCCGCACGCGTGCATCTTGCCGTGGACCTTGCTCGCGTAAGGCAGGCCGGTGTCCTCGATGATCGGCAGCGCGTCCATGTCCGCGCGAATGCCGATCGTGCGGGTGCCGTTGCCGACTTTCAGACGGCCGACCACGCCGGTGCCGCCGATACCCTCGGTGACCTCGTAGCCCCAGGCCTTCAGCCGTTCGGCGACCAGCCGGCTGGTTTGGATTTCCTCGAATCCCAATTCCGGATGAGCATGAATGCGGCGGCGTAATTCGACGAATTCGGCCGCCTGTTCGCTAATCTCGGGATGAATATTGATGTTATCGGCCAACGCCCTTTCTCCTTGGTCTGTCTCTCTGTGATGCCGCGCGGGGCAAGGGCCCGGCGCGAATTGAGAGCCAGTCTACGAGAGCGGCGGCGAATTAAAACATGATAAAGTTTTATGCCCATAACCATTGGTTATGGTATTTACCCTAGGGTGATAAAGGCAATGGCAATCAAGCTTCATCAATTGCGCGCGCTGGTGGCGGTCGCGGATCACGGCACGATCGTCGGTGCGTCGCGCGCGCTGTTCGTCAGTCAGCCGGCGGTCACCAAGGCGATCCGCGAGCTGGAAACCGATATCGGCATGTCGCTGTTCGGCCGCAGCACGAATGGCGTCGCACTCACGCGCACCGGGGAATCGTTGTTGCGGCATGCGCGGCTGATCGTCGGCGAACTGGGCCGTGCGGAACAGCAGATGGCGATGGAGCGCGGCGCGCAGGAAGGTCGCGTGACGATCGGCCTGACGCCGCTCGCGGCACTCACATTGCTGCCCGACGCGTACGCGCGTTTTCGTCACGATATGCCGCAAATTACGGTGGAATTCCTCGAATACAGCGCGGTAAAATTGCAGGACCAGCTACGTCAGGGCGCGCTCGATTTCGCGGTCGCTTCAGCGGCCGAAGCCGTGATCGATCCGTCGGTCCAATGCACAGAACTCCTGACTTTCCCGCTGCAGTTCACGGTGCGAGCGAACGGCGCGCTCGCCAACGCCAACTCGCTCGTTGATCTGTGCGACGCCGAATGGATACACGCCGACACGACCGACGAATATCCGCAATATGTGGTCAATCTGTTCGAGCGTCAGGGCCTGCCGGCGCCGCGCCGGATTACGCGCTGCACGTCGCAATCGCTGATGTACAGCCTCGCGATCAGCATCGACGCGGTCATGGCGTGGGCATCGCACACGCTCGAGGTGGTCAACCTGACCGGGCATCTGAAGAAGCTGGATTTCGTCGAGACCTCGCGACGTGCGCAGTTGCATCTGATGCAGCGCGAAGGCGCGATTCTCACGCGGCCCGCCGAATACTTCATTCGCTGTATTCACCGCGCGGCGATTATGTGACGCAGTCGAGAGGACGAGCCGCAACGCGAACCGTCAGCCCGATTCCTTCCGCTCCGGTGGTTGCCGCGGGCGCTCCGCCGCCTGATCTCCCTGCTGTACCGGTTCGCGCGTACAGGCGTCGGCGGGGGTGACAGAACGCACGTCGTCGCGGCAACACGCATAGACCGGAAAACCGTATGCGTTCGTCCCGACGATGGTGGTTGGCCCATGCAGCGGGCACACCGCTTTCATCGCGCCTCCCGAAACATATGGATCAAGTAAGTTCATCGTACTCGTCGCCGAGCCGGCGCGCTTGATCGCCATGGCCGCGCTATTCATATGAAGATGAATCGAAAGAGTGTCGCCCCAACGATCGACGCGTTCATAACCGCTGCGAGAGCGTGACCCGCGCCACCAAGCGGGTATTTATCCGAATGTCCGGCTTCATTTTGGCGTGTGGAAATGCTTACAGGGGAAGTCGCGCATGTTCGAACCGAAAACATGTCTACGCAAATCTTTTCGTGCAATCGCCGCGGCATCCCTCACCTGAGCGGCCGGTCCGGTACCACGCTTTCGTTGCAGCAGTCCCCGCGCAGTGGCACCAGAGGCGGCTCGCACGACCCACCGATAACCTCATGCCTGACGGCAAACTGGAGATAACATGCGTGTCGCGAAGATCCTCCGTCCTATCGCAGTTGCGGTCGTCTCACTCGTCGCTATGGCACCGCTCGCGTCGCGCGCGGATACGGTCGTAAAAATCGGCTTTGCCGCGCCGCTCACCGGACCCAACGCCAACTACGGCAAGGATCTGGAAAATGGCGTGAAAATGGCGCTCGACGACGCGAAAGCGCAAGGCGTCAAAATCAACGGCCAGCCTGTTTCGTTTCAACTGATCGCGCAGGACGACCAGGCCGACCCGCGCATCGGCGTGCAGGTCGCGCAAAAACTCGTCGACGAAAACGTGGCCGTCGTCGTCGGACACTTCAACTCGGGGACGACCATTCCCGCTTCCAACCTGTACGAAAAAGCGGGCTTGCCGGTCATCGATCCGGCCGCCACCAATCCGACCATCAGCGGTCGCGGCTTCAAGAACATCTTCATGGTCATTTCGAGCGACGCACAGAACGCCGGCACGGCCGGCGCGTATGCGGTCGAGACGACGAAGGCGAAACGCATCGCGGTGATCGACGACCGCACGGCCTTCGGTCAGGGCGAAGCCGACGAGTTCGTCAAAGCGGTCAAAGCGCACGGGGGCAACATCATCGATCACGAATACACGACGAATCAGGCGACGGACTTCAAGACGCAGCTTACGAATCTCAAAGCCAAGAACCCCGATGTGATTTTCGTCGGCGCGCTCAATCCGCAGGCGGCCGGCATCATGAAGCAGATGAACCAGCTCGGCATCAAGGCGCAGTACGTGGGGGGCGGCGGCGTCAAGGACATCGATTTCATCAAGCTCGCGGGCGACGTGTCCGAAGGCGCGATGGCATGGGAGTATGGTCGTCCGCTCGACAGCACGCCCGTCGGTGCGAAGTTCGCCGATCGCTTCAAGCAGAAGTTCGGCGAGGATGTCCTCTCGTATGCGCCGTTCGGCTATGACGCGACGTGGGCAGCCATCAAGGCGATGCAGGCCGCCAATTCGACGAATCCTGACGACTACCGGCCGAAGCTGCAGAGCATCAGCTTCGACGGCATCACCGGCCATATCGAATTCAACCCGGACGGCTCGTTGAAGAACGGCTCATCGACGGTCTATCAGGTGAAGAACGGCCAATGGGTGACGGTCAAAACGGTGAGCGGGCTCTGAGCGAATCCGTCACGACGTTCTCGTTTCCGCCCTTCTGAGTTGTTGCGTGAGAGCGGCCCCGGACGCGGGCCGCTCGCGCTATCGAAATCGCAGCGGCTTTGTCCGTCCTGCTAGTCGGCATTGCGGACACACACCGAACAACACCTGCTGCTGCGCCGACACCTCGAAGTCGAAGCGTTCGGCGACGTCCCGCTGCCGCGTGCGAATCTCGTCGTCGAAGAACTCCTGGATGTCGCCGCAGCCAGTGCAGACGAGATGCTCGTGCTGCTTGCCGTCGTTCAGTTCGTACACCATGCGTCCTTCGCCGAGCGCGATGCTGCTCAGCAAGCCGCTTTCGACCAGCAGTCCGAGCACGCGGTAAAGCGTCCCCAGACTCACGTTTCGCGTGTCGCCGTTCAGGCGCTTGTAAAGCTGTTCCGCGCTGAAGTGCTCGCGCGCGTGCTGATGAAAAAACTCGAGCACGAGCACGCGTGGCAGCGTGGTGCGCAAATCGGCTCGCTCGAGGATCCGGTGAATGTTCATGGGGTGGTGGCAACGCTGGACGAACGGCCGAACCGCGGCCGCGACGCGCCGATGCGGGCGATGCGACGGGTGCTCGGAGCGGCCTTCACCCTGCATCGCGGGACGAGCGGGGAGAGAGCGAGAACTATGGGGGGAGCGTGCTTAAGACAGGCTTAAGGCCAGCAACGAATCACGGCGGCGTCACGTCGCAAAGTACCTCCGCACCAATTCCGCCGACGCCACCAGCGCGGCCGCCAGCACGACCGCAAACAAACCGCGCTCGAGCAGCGTAAATACCTGCCGCCGCCCCTTGCGCCGCTCAGCCAGATAGAACCACGCGGTGGCCGCCATATAAAGCACGGTCGACATCAACAGATAGTGCAGCCCGCCCGCGTACACGAGAAATAGCGCATACGCACAGCCGGCCAGCGCGAGCATGAAATCGATGCGCCGCGCCCACGACTGCCCCGCGTACGACTCGCCGCTCGATGCGAGCTTGAGCCCGTAGCCGGCAACCAGCAGATACGGAATCAGGTTCATCGAGGTCGTGAGTTCCTTCGCGAGCGTGAACGCCTCTTTCGAAAATAGCGTGATGATCAGAAACACCTGAATCACCAGGCTCGTCATCCACATCGCGGCGACCGGCACGTGATTGCGGTTCTCCCTGCCGAGAAACGCCGGCATCGTGCGGCTCTTGCCGGCGGCATGGAGAATTTCCGCCGCGAGCAGCGTCCACGCGAGGTAGGAGCCGAGCACCGACAGCAGCAGGCCGAGCTTGACCACCACCGCGCCCCAGCCGCCGACCGCGGCGCTCAGCACCCCGGCCAGCGACGGATTTTTCAGCGCCCCCATCTGCTCGCGCGGCAGCACGCCATACGACAGCAGCGTGACGATCACCATCAGCGCGAGCACGCACAGAAAGCCGAGCACCGTCGCGACACCGACGTCGCGGCGCTCGCGCGCATGGCGGGAATAGACGCTCGCGCCCTCGACGCCGAGAAACACGAACGCGGTGCCGAGCATCGTCTTGCGCACTTCGCCGAACAGACCGACGGTCGATGGATCGGGAGCGGTCCACAGATTGTCGATGAACAGATCCCACTTGACGCCGGACAACACGAGCACCGAGAACAGCCCGAGCGCGAGCAGTTTCGCGACCGTCATCGACGCATTCAGAATCGACGTGCCCTTCACGCCACGCAGAATCAGGAAATGAAATATCCAGATCAATGCCGACGAGCTGACGATCGCGCTCAGCGTATTGCCGGCGCCGAACGCGGGCACGACGATCGCGAGCGCCGACTTGATCAGCACCAGATAAGCGACGTTGCCGAGACAGCTGGCGCACCAGTAGCCGAACGCCGACAGGAAACCGGTATAGCGGCCGAAGCCGACCCGCGCATAGGTATAGACGCCGACGTCGAGTTCGGGCTTGCGCCAGGCGAGCCGTTGAAAGATCAGCGCGAGCGTCAGCATGCCGGTGCCGGTGATCGTCCAGCCGATCAGCGAACCGACCACACCGGTATAACGGCCGAGCGACTGCGGCAGCGAAAACACCCCGACTCCGACCATCGAGCCGACCACCATCGCCATGAGCCCCGGCGCTGAAAGTCTGACGCGCTTGTCCATCGTGCGAACGCTCAGATGACGATGGTCCCGGTCGCGAGACCGATCAGCGCGGCCAACGCACCGCAGGCCGCGACCGCGAAGATGACCCACTCGACTTTCGAAAACACGCGCTGGCCGCGCTCGCGTTTAGCCAGCACATAAAGCACTGTGCCGGGCGTATAGAGGAGTGCGGACAACATCAGGAATTTCGGGCCGCCCGCGAACAGCAAAAACGCGGTGTACAGGGTCGCGAAGATCGCGACGAAATACTCTTTGCGCAGCGCACCGTTCGCCGCGCCGCCGCCCTGCTCGCGATCGCGACGCGCGGCCTTGATTCCATACGCGGCCACGAGGAAGTAAGGGATCAGCGCCATCGAACTGGTGAGGTTGAGCATCAGCGCAAAGGCGTCGGTCGACCAGTACGTGCTGATCACGAACAGCTGCACGACGGTGCTGGTCAGCCAGATCGCGGCGACCGGCAACTTGCGTTCGTTCTGCCGCGAGAACACGCGCGGCATCGTCTCGAGACGCGCGGCGGCGAACAGCACTTCCGCGCAGATCAGCGACCACGCGAGGTACGCGCCGAGAATCGACACGATCAGGCCCGCGCTGATGAAGATGACGCCGAACGGACCGAGCAGCGCGCCGAGCACCGCGGCCATCGACGGTTGCCGCATCAGCGCGATGTCGGCGCGCGGCAGCGTCGCATAGGGCAGCAACGTCACAAGCACCAGCAGACACAGCACCGCGACGAAGCCAGTGATGGTCGCCACGCCGACGTCCGAGCGTTTTTTCGCATAGCGCGAGTACACGCTCGCGCCCTCGATGCCGACGAACACGAACACGGTGACGAGCATCGTCGCGCGCACTTGCGAAAAGAGGCCGGTGCTGAATGCGTCGCTGCCTTCCCACAAATTCGCGCGGAACATGTCGATGCGAAACAGCACGATCAGAATGATGATGAACAGCACGATCGGGATCACCTTCGCGACCGTGACGATCGTGTTGATCATCGTGGCCTGCTGCACGCCGCGCAGCATCACCAGATGGAACAGCCAGATCCCGACCGACGACACGATGATCGCGGTCGCCGTATTGCCGTTGCCGAAGACCGGTACGAACGCGCCGAGCGTCGACTTGATCAGCACCCAGTACGACACGTTGCCGAAGCAGCCTGCCATCCAGTAACCGAATGCGGACAGAAAGCCCGCATAGTCGCCGAAGCCCGCGCGCGCATAAGCGAATACGCCGGCGTCGAGCTCGGGGCGCCGTTCGGCGAGTGCCTGGAACACCCGCGCCAACGCATACATACCGATGCCCGCGATACACCACGCGATGATCGCGCCGAACGGTCCGGTTGCGCGCGCGAAATTACGCGGCAGCGAGAAAATCCCTGCGCCCACCATCGAGCCGACGACCATCGCGGTCAACGCGGGCAACGACAATTTGGTCTCGGTCTGAGTTGCCATTGTTTACCATTCTGAAAAGTAAGTTTTATCCGGAAAGCAACCGCAACACGCCTGCAATACCTAACGCCAGCCTGACGGCCATCATAAATTATCTTCCCCGCGGTGACATCAAAACGACCTCGATAAAGCGCGTTTAAACGGTCGATACACGCGCTAACTCGCGCGCTATTGGCCGTTGTGAACCGCATGCGGATTTGACAAGCGAGTCAAATCCTCTATCCTCGACAACGGGTTAATCGTCGTCTTACGATACGTACCCGTTGCATGCTTCGAGCAGAGTGTTAAAGTGGGCGCTGCGTGCAACGTACATGCGCTTTGCCGCCGGCGGGAAAGAATATCTTTGCCTGACTATGTCATCCGTAAGTCAGTCGCGCGGCGGCATTGGAATCGCGCGGAAATGTGAAGGTATATTCCTGAGCATTCCGACAACCCCGTCAGGCAATAGCCGGGGGGCGCGGTCACAAAAACATCTGTTCAGCAACTCCGTAAAGTAATTAGTGGTATTAACTGGTGGAGTCTAAATGATGGCACGTACTACTCTTGGAATCGCTTCTGCATTGGTCGTCTTCAGTGTTCTCGCTGCCGGACCGGCACTCGCGCAGCAGCCGGCCCAGCCGGACGCCGGTGCCGCGCCCCCCGCGGGCGCCGCACCGGCTGCTGGCGCAAATACAACGCATAGCGACCCGATCGTTCAGAAACGGATGGAAGTGCGCGAGGCGAACAAAAAGCAACGCGCGGCGAACGCCGAGGCTCGGGCGAAAATGAAGGAGTCACAGCGGCAGGCCCGCGAACAGCGCAACCAGTCGGTTTCGGAATCGCGTCAGCGCGCGACGGCGACGATGTCGGCGTCCGCGCCTCAATAAGCGGACATCGTCGGGGCTTCCCGCGCCGGCGCGACGTCGCCGGCGTGATTGCGTACTGTTGGGTTTCCGCTTGCGCCCCGACCGCGGCCCGACTGCCGGAGCAAATAGCAAAAACGCCGTCGCCGCAATCTAGCGGTGACGGCGTTTTTATTTAGGCATCCGGTCTTATTTGGCGTTCTCGGCGGCTTGCTGTGAAGCCGGCGCCGGTCCGCTTGCGGTCGCGGGCGCCGGTTCCGCGGGCGCTTGCCCGTTCGCAGCCACCGGAGGATTCGCGAGCCAGCCGCCGCCCATCGCCCGGAACAACGCGAACTGCGCCTGCAATTTTCCAACCTGCTCCCTGACCTGCGACGACTGGCTTTCCAGCAACGCAACCCGCACCTGATCGATATCGAGGCGACCGGTATCGCCGACTTCATAGCGGCGCTGCACCTGGCCTAGCTGCGTCGTGCGTCGCGTGACTTCTTCGTCACGTGCCTTGAATAGCTCGTCCTGGCGGTTCAAGCGTGCCAACGCGCGTTCGACGTCGTAGAACGCGCCGAGCGCCGCCTTTTCATACGCGAAGTTCGCCTGCTGCGCCTGCGCATCCGACGACTCCACTTGCGAGCGCCGCGCGCCGAAGTCGATCAGCGGCATCGCCATCGCCGCGCCGAACAGCCAGAACGTGCTCGGCCCCAGACTCTGACCGGCGATCTCCCAGCCATTGCGCGCGAGCAACGCGCTCAGCGACACGGTCGGCCAGTAATTGAGACGCGCGACGTCCGACTGCCGGACCGCCGCGTTCAGACGCGCCTGCGCGGCGATCAGGTCCGGCCTGCGCATCAGCAGGTCGACCGGCTGGCCCGGCTCGATGCCCGGCAGCGCCGCCATCAATGTATCGCTGTCGTCGAGGACTCCTGCGAATTCCTCCGGCTGCACGCCGCACAGATTCTGCAAATTGAGGCGCGCCTGCGCGATGCCGTTCTCCACTTCCTGCAAGCGCGCTTCGACCTGCGCGCGGCCGGCGCGCGCCGCTTCGATATCGGTGCTGAGCACGAGCCCCGCGGTGAAACTCTTCTCCGCGATATTGACGAAATCGTCCGCGATCGCGTGACTTTGCAGCAGGATCGTGCGTTGTCGCAGCAGCCCGCGATACGTGACGTACAGATCGGCGACACCCGACACCACGCTCAGACGCACCGCTTCCGCATCGCCCGCGGCCGCGCGGGTCTGCTCGCGGGACGCCGACAGTCGGGCCCGGCCGCGCCCGAACAGATCGACCTCCCATTGCGCCTGCAGGCCGACGCGCCAGAACTGCGCGTCGGTATTGTTGATGCCGAGTATTTCCTCGAACTCGAGCTGCGTTTCGCCGCCGTGATAGCGCGCGGCGCTCACGCCGACACCGACCGACGGCAGCAACTGCGAGCGAGCCGCGCGAATGCCGGCCTGCACCTGGTCTACGCGCGCGAACGCGGTGGCAATGTCGAAGTTGCGGGCCAGCGCAAGTTCGATCAGCCGGTTCAGCGTCGGATCGTTGTACTGGGTCCACCATGTCGCCAGATCCTGCGCGGACATCGGCGTCGCCGCGGTGCTTTGCGCCTGCGAATATTGCGGCGCGAACTCGGCCGGCTTCTCGAGCTGCAGCGATCCGGTGCAGCCGGCTTCGAGCAGCAGGGCCGCGATCGCAAAGAGGTAAGGACGCGCGCGGATCATTTTTCCTCCGGGTGTTGGCCCGGCTCCCATTCCGACTGCCTGATCGAAAACAGCATCGAGTACAGCGCCGGTACCGCGACCAACGTCAGCACGGTGGCAAAAGCCAGGCCCGCCATGATCGTGATCGCCATGTCCTTGAAGAAAGGATCCCATAACAACGGCGCCATCCCGAGCGCGGTCGTGCCGCCGCCGAGGACCACCGGCCGCAGCCGGCTCATCGCACCCTGGGTCACCGCCTGCATGCGCGGCACGCCCGCGGCGATCTGGCTGTCCATCTCTTCGACGAGCACGACGCCGTTCTTGATCAGCATCCCAAACAAACTCAGGAGCCCGAGCAGCGCCATGAAGCCGAATGCGCCGCGAAACAGCAGCAGACCGAGCGTCACGCCGCAGATCGACATCGGCACGACGAGCAGCACGACGAGCGCCGGCCTCAGGCGTCCGAACATCATCAACACGATCAGCGCCATCGCGATGAAACCGAGCGGCAACTGCCGGAACAGGCTCTCCTGCGCACGGGTCGACGATTCGTGCTCGCCGCCCCATTCGAAGCTGTAGCCGGGTGGCAGTTTGATGTTCTCGATGCCAGGACGGATGCGGTTGAACGCGTCGACACTATTCTGGCCATAGACCGGATTGGCCGACACAGTCAGCGTGCGAATCCGGTTCTCGCGCGCGATCTGGCCTTCCTCGGTGCCGACCGTGAAGCTGCCCACCACGTCGCCGAGCGGCACGTAACGGCGCAGCCCCGCGCTGAATACCTGGAGGTCCTGAAGACCGGCCACGCCGCGCGTATAGTCGGGCGAGCGGAGTACGATCGGCAGCAGCTGATCGCCCTCGCGATAGATACCGGCGCGCAGGCCTTCGGTCGCATAAGCCATCGTGTCGGTGACCTGCCGGCGCGTGACGCCCAGCGAACGCGCGCGCGATTCGTCGAATTGCGGCCGCACGATGCTGATCGGATTCTCCCAGTCGTCGCGAATCGCGATGATGCGGCCGTCGGCCGTCAGCACCTTCTGCGCTTCCTGCGACAGGCGGCGCAGCTCCGCCGGATCGGGTCCGGAGAAACGCGCCTGAATGGCCGCGCCACCGCCAGGACCGAAGTTCGGCCGCGTGACGGTCCAGTGCTGTTCGGGGAAGCGCTTTTTCAGATCCGCTTCGATTTCGGGCAGCATGTGATCGATCAGACTCTGATCCTTCGCGCCGACGATGAACTGCGCATACGACGGATCGCGCGTCTCCGGATCGTAGACGAGGAAGAAACGCGTCGCGCCCGAGCCGATATAGGTCTGCACATTGACGACGTCCTCATGCTTGAGCAGCACCTTCTCGACTTCGCGGCTCCTTTCGACGACCGCGCGAATATCGGCGCCGCGTGGCAGGCGCATATCGACATAAAAGATCGGCGTGGTCGACGCGGGGAAGAAGCTCTGTTCGACGAAACGGAACGCCCAGCCGGCAAGCACCGTCATCGCGACGAGGCCGATCACCACGATTACGCGCCGGCGGGTGACCCATGACAACAGCTCGCCATAGCGCTTGTACAGTTTCGACTTGAACGGGTCTTCATCGATGATGTCCGCGGGTTTGAACAGATACGTGCCGAACAGCGGCGTCAGCGCGATCGCGATCACCCAGCTAAATAGCAGCGAAATGGCAGCCACGGCGAACAGCGACGCGCAGAACTCGCCGACCGAATCCGGCGACAGGCCGATGCCCGAGAAAGCCAGAATCCCGACGATGGTCGACGCGAGCAGCAACCATTGGCTCTGCTTGAGAATTTCGGTCGCCGCCTGCAGATGCGACATGCCGCGCTGGACCTTCACGAGCATGCCCTCGACCACCACGATGCTGTTGTCGGTCAGCATCCCCATCACGATGATCAGCGCGCCGAGCGAGATGCGCTGCAACTCGATGCCCGCCGCGTACATGATCAGCAGCGTACCGAGGATCGACAGGAACAGCTCGACGCCGAGCACGACGCCCGCGCGCCAGCCGAGCGCGATGCCCAGCGCGACACCGACGATCGCCACCGACAGGAACACGTCGAAAATGAACCCTCGCACGCTCTCGTCGACGACCTGCGGCTGATCGTAGAGCGAATGAAGCTTCATACCGATCGGGCGATCGCGTTCCAGTTCGGCGAGTTTCGCCTTGATGTCCGCGCCGACTCGCACCACGTTCACGCGCGGTCTCGCGCTAATGCCGATCGTGACCGCCGGCTGACCATTGTAGTGAATCACCTGATTCGGAATCGTCGCGTAGCCGTGGCTCACGCGCCCGATGTCGCCGAGCAGCAGCGGTCCGCCTGCATTGCCGACCGGCAGCGAGCGGATCGCCTGTAACGAATCGAGTGAGCCGGTCGGCGCGATCCGCAACGACAGATCGCCGACGCGTTCGCGGCCCGCGGGACGTACCTCGTTTTGCAGGAACAGCGTCTGCGCGAGATCGTCGGTGGACAGATTGTTGGCGATCAGTTGCGACTGGTCGACGTCGACCGAGATCTGCTCCTGCTGGTTGCCGGCGATCACGATGTCCGACACGTCGTCGAGCGTCAGCAACTGGCGGCGCAGTTCGCGCGCATATTCATACAGCTGCGCCTGCGTATAGCCCTCGCCGGTCAGCGCATAGAACATCCCGTAGACGTCGCCGAAACGGTCGAGCACGAGTGTCGGGCCCGCGCCCGGCGGCAAGCGGATCTGCGCATCCGATACCGTCTTGCGCAACTCGTCCCACACTTGCGGCAGTTGTGCCGACGTGTACTGATCGCGGATCTGCACGCGCACTTCCGAGTACCCCGGCGTCGAACGCGAATTCAGTTTTTCGACCTGCGGCATCTGTTGAATCGCGCTTTCGATCCGGTCCGTCACTTCCTGCTCGACCTCGTGCGCGCTCGCGCCCGGATAGAGCGTGACGACGACCGCGGTCTTGATCGTGAACTTCGGGTCTTCGAGCCGGCCGATGTTGAGGTACGCGAAGATGCCGCCCAACAGCGAGATCAGCGTCAGCACCCACGCGATCAGCGGCTTTTCGATAAGAGGGCGGGCGAGGTTCATTGAGGTGCATCCATCGGACGGACTGCCATTCCCTCTTTCATGAACTGCGAGCCGCCTGCCACCACGCGGTCGCCCTCCGCCACCGCGCCGCTGACGACCGCGTCGTCATTGCGGATTTCGCGCACGTTGACCGGCACCGCGTGCACGCGACCGGACGCGGCATCGTAGCGCCACAGACTGCGCTGACCGTCGGCGCCGATCGACAGCGCCGCGATCGGAATCGCGTAGTAACTGTTGTCGCGCTGCGCGACCTGCCGCGCGGTATCGGAAATCTGCACGCGCAATGCCATGCCGGGGAACAGCAACGCGCTTTGCTGGCCCTGCACCGAGAACACCAGTCGATAGCCGCCGGAAGTCGGCGTGCTCTGCGTGGTCCGTTCGCGGAACACCAGCGGAAAGCGCTCGGTGGGCCGCTCGGGCAGCCAGGCTTCGGCACGCAGCGTCTTGTCGACCAGCAGGCGCTCGGCAAGGCTCTGAGGTAGATCGACGCCGATATCGACGCGGCCGACGTTTTCGAAATTGAAGGCGGGCGCCCCCGCCTGCACCATCTGCTGGACTTCGATGTTGCGGCGAGCGACCCGGCCGTCGAACGGCGCGACCAGACGGGTGTTGCGCAGGTCGCGGCTCGCCAGATCGCGGGCCGCGCGCGCGGCGTCGGCGGCTGCCGATAACTGGTCATAGCCGGCCTGCGACAGAATCCCGTCCTTGCGCAATACCGCCTGACGCTTCAGGTTGTCGGCGAGCTGCTGGTACTGCGCATTCGCGCGTTGCAGCTGCAGCGCGTAGGGTTCCTCATCGATCCGCGCGATCAGCTGACCGCGTTTGACCGCCGCGCCTTCGAGCACCGCAATCTGCACGACGCGGCCCGGCACTTCGAACGCGAGCGGCGAAATGCTGGTCTGCTCGACGCGGCCGGTGAAAATACGGATCGCAGAGGCATCGGCCGGTTCGAGCCGGGTCAGCTGCACAGCCGGCCGCGTATCGGCGCTCACCGTTTCGGTCTGGCGTTGGCACGCGGCCAGGGACAGCGCAACTACACAACAGAGCAATGCGGCGCCGGCCAGTCGGGGAACCGGCGCTGCAGCGAAGCGGTTTGCATTCATGACGTTCTCGGCTGACTACTGGCGCAACCCGGGTCGAACGCGCGGCCACACTGCACCTGACGGTTGCGCGCTGGCGCCGCTTAACAGGTTGCTCAGGACTTCATAGGGTTCCGTTGCAGCGGCGCCGTGAGCGCGTTCGCTGCAACATCCAAAGCCATTCCGATTCAGAGGCTTGCCTGCGCCCTCTTATCATCCCGGCACCGTCGATCAAACGCTGTATTGGAAGTTACGGTGATTTGCCGGTTGGCACTTGCGCAGCGCGAAGCAGTGTTTTCATGCTCGTTCCTCGTGTTCCAGATTCATTCCCTGTTCGTTGGCGTAACCAGTCGAACTGGCAGGCCACTTGCTCTCCGGACAACGACTCAGAGGATTAGCTATTTGGGTTAAAGGACAATGACTGCAACGGCAATACGCGTATTGGCATTCCGACTCCGCTTATCAGGCATCCGGTCATGCGGACGATCCGTTGGCTCGCGCCGAACCGACAGTCAGTCCGCTTAAGCTTCGATAAGCGGTATCGCCACGACATCAATAAGCGGAGCACTCGTGTCACGTGTACGTCACCGTCCCCTCGCAGAGTTCATTAGCGGCATGATGGCCGATCAATGCACGCGCCGTCAATTGCTGTGGATGCCAACCAACGGAAGAAGATTTATTCCATGTTTTTCTGACGTCCATCGTCGAAAAGACCGGGGTGCCTATTCCGCTTTGCCAAGCAGCGCTTTGATGCGGTAATCGCTATATGTTTAAAGGAATCGCGCTTCGTCTATGGCGAACACAGTTGAATTGCTATTCGGCCAACTTTCATCCGGCATTCGATCCACGGCGCCCGCCTTTGCTGTCCTTGCGCAAGCAATTGGCCACGCGTACAGTACTCGGCGAATCGAGCCATTCCTTTGGACTCGCTTGTCCCCTACGGCTGGTTGCGGCACATAAGTCGAATCGGCGCGCGACGGCCGCCGGCCGCAGCCGCGCCACAGTCGGCCGGCCACGCAAAGCTCCGCGCAATCGGCGGGTTTCTTCCGGTCATTCAGCGATGACAAGGGCCCACAGCACGATGACTGACTGCACGGCAGCGCGTAAGACTGAACCATGCGCTGCGCGCCGGAATATACGTCGCGCGACCGGGGCCATCGCATGATGACGCGCGCGTGCCGGCTATCGATTCCTCGCGGTCTGACGCTCGCGCTGGTCGCGCTCAGTATGCTATCCGGCTGCGCGATGGTGACCGTCAGCTCGCTCGGCCCCGAGCAGTACATCGCAATGCGGCGCGGCGATATTCTGTCCACCGGCCGGCTCAGCGCGGCGACGCGCGACACGCTGCACGTGGCCGCACTCGACGAGAACACCTGTCAGCGCGCGCCGCTCGACTGCATCCATACCATTTCGAGCCTCGGCGCGATCAACACCGATCGCCGGCTCGCGAGCCTCGCCGAGTTGTCGCTGCAAATGGCCATTAACAACACACCGGCCAATGCGACCGAATGGAGCGACGCGCAATTCGATCTGTGGCTCAGAGCCGTGCGATTTTCCTATGCGTTCCTGTTCCTCGGTCAACGCACCGCCGGCGAGCGCGCGTTCGAGGATCGGCAAACCCAGGTGCGCGACTACTATAACTATGCGGCGCAGGAACTCGCCCGGGCGCTGTTCGTGCACGGCGCGCTGCATACCGACGCCGGCAGCGACGAGCCGGGCACGCAGCTGATCGCGGGCTGGAGCATCCATATCGATCTGAGCCGGGTGCGTTTGCCGGAAGGCGTGCGCGAACCGCGTGAGGTGATCCCCGCATCGCGCCTGTCGTTCGCGGGAATCCGCAGCATCTACCGGCGCGATGGCCTTGGCGCGGAACTCGTCGCTGTCATGAACGTGGCGCCGCCCGAACAGCCTGGCGAAGTCGATGGCAATGCGGCGGACGCGCAGCGCAGCGAGATCCGTGCCGACGCCGCAGCCGGTACTGACGCCGACGCCGGCGGCAATATGCGCGGCAGCACAGATGCGCAGGCCGCGGCCGGCATGTCGCCGCGCGGCGGTGCGCGGCCGAAGCGGCCCGCGCGGGTGACGCAGTTTTTCAGCGAAATGCCGTCGCCCAACGTGACCGCGCTGATCGGCTTCAGCGAAGATTCGCTCGAACAGGTGCTCGCGTCGCACGACGTCGTGTTGTCGGTCTACGATCCGTATCGCGAAGAGAGCGTGCAACGGCATGGCCAGACTGTGCCGCTCGCGGCGAACTTCAGCGCGGGCTACGGTATCTGGCTCGCCCGCTCGGGCTTTGCCGGTCAGTCGCTGCGCACGTTGTTCGGACGCGCGCGGGGGATCGATAGTCCGCGCATCTATATGATGCAGCCGTACGATCCGAATCGCCGGATCATCCTGATGCTGCATGGTCTCGCGAGCAGTCCGGAGGCATGGGTCAACGTCGCCAACGAAATTCAGGGCGACGAACTATTGCGCCAGCATTTTCAGGTGTGGCAGGTCTACTACCCGACCAACGTGCCGATTCTGGTCAACCTCGCGCGCATCCGGCGCGCCGCGCAACAGACGCTCGCGCACTTCGATCCGTATGGCTCGGCACCCGCGTCGCATGGGATGGTGCTGATCGGGCATAGCATGGGCGGGGTGTTGGCGCGACTGCTGGTGTCGAGTTCCGGCGACGAACTGTGGAGTGCATTCAAGGACGCGTACGTGCCTGAAGGGGCGGACGTCGATCGCGATGAAGAGCGGCTCAATCGGCTGCTGAGCTTTACGCCGATGCCGCAGGTCGAACGCGCGATCTTCATCGCCGCGCCGCATCGAGGCACGCCGTTCGCGAGCAACCGTTTGTCGCGTTGGGCCGCGAACCTTGTGCGCTTGCCGCTCGCGCTGCTCAATGAAATCGAAGACGTGCTGCAGACCGCGACCGACATCGATTCGCAGGGCACGACACTGCACGTGCCGAACAGCATCGAGCAATTGCGCGAGAGCGACCCGATGATCCGGGCGACCTCGCAACTGCCGATCAGTCCGCAAGTGTGCTTTCACTCGATCATCGCGCGACGCCGCGAGAACGGCCCGCTCGACGATTCCAACGACGGGGTGGTGCCTTTCCACAGCGCGCACCTCGCGGGCGCGCTTTCAGAGAAAGTGATCGTGGCCGGGCATAGCGTGCAGGAAACGCCGCAGGCGATTCTCGAAATCCGGCGGATCCTGCACGAGGACATCGAGCAGGTCGATCTGCGGGGTGAGGTTTGCGGGGAAGCGGGGGTTGGGACATAAATGCGCGGATGGGCGTGGAAATGTCTTGGAAACCCGTGTTCGGGCGCGTTAATTTATTTGCTACAAATTACGTATTGAATGCTACGTGTTGCGTAGCTGTGTGCGGGCGGATGCGTTTAAGACTCGAGGTTGTGCGAGTGAGCCCGATTTTTGGGTAGATACCGCCCTTTTTCGTGGAACATTGGCTATAAATTTTTTAAATTTTGTTTAGAAACATTGGGTTACGACCGAATGCTGATGTGCTTTGATGTTTCACGGCGAAAAAATAGGCAGATTCGCTTTGGGGTAGAGCGTTATTGCGCTGGAGCGGGAAGTAGCGAGGTAATTTGTTTTCTATAAGGATGGCAGCTAAGGTTTTGTTATGTCCCCGTTTATCGGCTGACATCCGCTGTGATCGATCCTCACCTTCTCCGGTCGTCGATATGTGGGACTTGTCACGCTGAGCCGATGAGTACGCGTGGCGTTTTTTCGCGCGACGGTCAGCGCGATGGCTTGCAGGGGTGAGTTGCGGACGACCATTCGCGACAGATGCTCAAGACCCACACCTCGCCTACACTCTCTCCTTTCTTTTCGATATCGGCTTGCGGTTCGCCCCAAATGATGTCGCGATGGTTGCGGTGTAGCGCGGCGGCTGCGACTGCTTTGTTGAAGAGAAGCGGCTGCGCGACCGGATAACACGCGCGCCGAGACACGGACATGCTCCTGGAGGGAGCGGCGCCGCTGCTCAAGACGGCCGCCAGTACGCGTCCCAAACTATCCCCGATCTTTAACCCCGCCAGTCGCGCGACGCTGGCTGACCTTTCAAGAGGATCGGCCATTGGTCAGGCGTTGATGAACGGCAGCCGTGGAACGCGCGGGCCGCATTGGATCAGTCATCGCTGGCGGGACGGCGGAGCGGTTACCTAGCGAGGGTAGATATTCCTAACTGCACCAACCGCGGTGGAAGTGGGTGCCTTGTCACCGAAACTCGCTGGATCCTGAGGCCTTCTCGCGATCGCCTTGATCAAACACGGGCCTCAATCTAGTTCAATTCGGCGCGGTTATTGCGTTGTCACCGCGCCGGTTTCGGGGCCGTGCAGCATGGTGATGCTTCTTCCCAACTCTGTGGGAAGGCGTTGCCGACCAGCGCTAAATCGCTTCGGACGCTCACGATCGATGAAGGCCCTGCGGCAGCTCTCGTCACAGCGGGGCTCTGAGAATCTGATCGAGAACAAGATTTAGGCGCGGCGCTTCTGCGCGGACAGCAGAGCTTGCTGCCATCGCGCTCGCTCGTGCAAACCCACGAAGGCCGGACTCATTGCTCCGGTCGAGCCCGGCTTTGAGTTTGTCGTTGTCCGGCTGACCGTTCTCAGCTCACTGCTCGTGATTTTCGGCTCATCGATCCAACTGAGGAAAGTTGATCGAGGTCGCCGAGGGGTGACCAGCAGGTACCAAGTCGCGTTGTTCCCTACATTGTCCGGCGGGCCGGACCTCCAAAAACGCCAGCGCGCAACAGGTTTCTGATTTGAGATTTGAAGCGGCTCGGAGATAAACGTCCTGCCCGGTTCCATCGCGATGCATTCGCCATTGGCGGCCCAAAAAAGTTCGCACCGCTTCGAGCGCGAGTGCGCGCAATGATGGGCGAAAGATCCGGCGCCTGTGCAATCAGTGGGGATAAGCGCAAACAGTCCCCCGTTGCGTGGGCCTATTGGTCGGACTCGCTTACGGCAGACTTCTCGTTCAGTTAGGCAGATGACGCGGGTGCGTCAATATCCCGACTCCGCGTGGCGAAACCCAGCATAGGCGGCCCTCCTGCTCGCGCGGCAACGCAAATATTGGCCTCACGCCAGTGAGAGGCTGTGACAGTAATTTCGCGCCACCTACGGGAGGGAGTGGCGCAACAAGGTGTCAACCAATCCGCGGACCGGTATCGGTCTGCGCTGTCTGGTACGCCTGGGGACGTTTTTCGTCGTCCGCTATATATATTCGCCGCCCGCAGTTCGATGCGGCACAGCGGTATTTCTGCTTCCGGTAGCACATACGTCGGTGCGGCTCTCGACACACCCGCGCGTAGCGTGAGTATCAACTCCGATGATCTGTCGGCGACAACGAATGATCGATGTACGGTAATCATGCGACACATCCACCCACGCCTCATCCCATCGGGTTGGCGGCTCATCTGTGGCAGCAATCCAGACGCCGACCCAGACTGTCCTCGCAGCCGTCGAATGCGTGAGCACGCCTGCGGGATACAGACAATTCGATCTTTCAGGCCGGGCCGCACCTTTAAGCGATGGCTGCTCGGCTATGCATCGGCGACCGTATTCACGGCAGGACGATCGAGTGCCGGGACGTCCCGCAATCTTTGCCTTTGATGCCCAACCGCTAACCGATCGTCGAACTGTCTAGCCTCTAGACACTGACCGCTGGCCAATCGCTAGCCGTTGAACGCGCCCGTGGCAGCTTCGGCGTAGCTGTGTGAATTCTGGAAACCGTCCGCGCGTAGCCGCCGAACATGTCAGCTTCGGATGCCCCGTCGCGAAACGCGTGCCCAGAAGAGGCCAGATGGTTTTTCTGAACCGCAGCCACCGAACGGCCAAGCTCGAAGTGCTTCCCACCCAACCGCTGTCGCGTGTGTCTAGACTCTAGACACCCAATTCCGCCTCCGCCGAGTCGCTCCTCCGCCGACGCTAGGTTCAGGTGTCTATACTCTAGACACCTGCCTGCGCCTCTCCGCGAAACATATAAGTCCTGAACCATTCCCGTCCGATTATCGGCTCGACTGTCTCTAGCCAACAGACTGCTCCCCTTCGTCGAACGGAGGGCGTCCTCGATGCCCCTCGGCCCCGGCTCAAATGTGTGCGCCCCGGCCCTAGACGCATGCCGCTGCCCATCCGTCGCGATCGAGTTGACTTCAGGCGCGTCGCCAGACATTGGCGGGAGTCCCTAGAGTTCAGACTCCCGCCGTCATCCATCCCGACGACCGTGACCGCAGGCGCCGATTCATATTCTCCAGCCCTGCGTGTCTAGACTCTAGACACCCAACTCCGGACTTCTCGCTCCCCCCTCGCCTAGGCCACTCACCGCGCGCCCGTGACGGAGTGTCTAGAATCTAGACACCAAATACTCTCTCCCCAGCTCGCGACGCCACCACCAATAAAAAAGCCCGCATTAAGCGGGCTCTTTGCTAAACCAACAAACCAACTATCAATCCGTCGCCTTCGGTTGCAACTGGAACATCTGTCCAATCAACTGGCGAATCTGGATTTCCTGCGCTTCGGTAATCACACCTGTCTTTATCTTGATCGTGAAATTGCTGATGTCCTTCGTGATGCTGCCCGCCTGATCGCGTCCGGCGAAAAACTTTTCGATGCTGCGGCCGCTGGTACCGGTCGACGTCGTCTGCCGGGTGGCCAACGCGGTAATCGCCGCGGCCGCCTTTCCCTGATCCATCTCGCCCCTGACCAGCAACGGCCAGATTTCACGAGCAGCCTTAACGCCATCGTCCCCATGCTTCTTGATCGCCGCCGCGATTGCCTGCGCCGCCGTTCCGCCCAGCAGTCGAGGCTGAATATCCAGATCCTTCTTGATGAAATCCGGCAGATTCTCGAACGACAGGAACTGATACAGGCCTGCGCGTGACAAGCCCATCGCTTCGGCCAACCGCTTGCGATTCGGAAACTCCGTCTCCGAGCGGCGAATCGCGACACCAATCTCGTAGTCGGCCAGGTCGTCGCGGCTGATGTTTTCGACCATCGCGAGCACGGCCATGTCCGAGTCGGAGCAATCCGCAACCACTGCCTTGATCGTGTCGAGGCCCAGCATCTTGTGTGCGCGCCAGCGCCGCTCGCCCGCCACGATCTGATAGTCGTCGCCCGTCCGCCGAACCACGATCGGTTGCATCAACCCGACTTCGCGGATCGACTCCGCAAGTTCGGCGAGTTTGGCTTCGTTGAACACGCGACGCGGCTGCCACGGATTCGGCAAAATCCCGCCCACCGGCAGTTGCGACGCGACGCCGGTGGACTCAAGTTCCTGCACGCGAAGTTGCGCAACGGCCAGTGCGCCCGCGAGACCCGGAGCCGTCTGGGTGCGATTGCTGCGCTTCACCTCATCCTCATTGATGGACGAGGTTTTGCGAATGCCGGACGTCTTGGCCAGCAGCTGTTCTCGCATATTGCTCATTGCGCGTTCCTCCATTTTTCCGAATAAATCTCATCGATCCATCGACAGTAATCGACGAGAGGTTGCCGCACGCGTTGCAGCGATTTGGCCGCGCTGTGGTTGCTGCTGATATCGAACACGGTCGAGAACGCCAATGCGCCGGTGCTCATCACGGAGCTCGCCGGCACCTCGATCGAGTGCAGCCAGTTTTCGTACGCACTTTGCGCCCAGGCCCGCACGATCGGCGCGGACGAATTGCGCCCGTAATCGACCCGCGACAACACCAGCGAAACGAAGTCGTATCTCTTGTCCTTCTCGAATTTGATAAAGCTTTTCGACACGTCCGAGAACAGGCGCCAGAAAGACAGCGAACTGATGAAGTCGAGATTTTCCGGCACCATCGGCATCACCATCGCGTCGGCGGCCAACAGCGCATTCAGGTTCATATACGACAGCGACGGCGACGTATCCATCAGGATGTAGTCGTACTTTTTGCGCAGCGGCTCGAGGCCCTGGCGAAGCACAGTCCAGAAGCGGAAGCCCGGCCGCATTTTCTGCATGGCCGGCAGATGAAACTCGGCGCCGATCAATTCGGTATGCGCGGGAATCAGGTCGATGCCGTCCCAGTACGTCGACTGAATCCGGCCTTCAAGACCACCTTCGATGTCCTGGTCATAGACGTAGGGCAGTACCGTGTCTTCCGGCGTCACATCTTTTTCCGCGTACAGGCCGCACAATTCGGACAGCGATGCCTGCGGGTCGAGATCGACCACCAGCACTTTGCGGCCGCGCAGCGACAGTCCTTGCGCAAGACACATCGTGGTGGTCGTTTTGGCGGAGCCGCCTTTGAGCTGCGCGGTGATGATGATCTTGCCGTCCGGCTCCTTCAGACGCGTGACAAGCGGCGTCTGGTAGATGTCCGAAATCTTCTGCACCCAGATCCGCGCCTCTTCAAGCGTAAAGGTACGCGTGCGGCCGGTGCCCGCGGCCGTGCCCGATGGCAGTTCGCCGTCGCCTTTGGTCGCCAGGTACTGAACCTGCGAATGCGAGATGTTGCACATCTCCGCGATTTCGCCGGTTTTGAAAACGGGAGCCGTTTTTCTTGGACGCGGAGCCAGAATCGTCTCGCGAAGCTCATTCGTAAAAATGCTGACTTTTTCTGCGAACTGGCTGATCTGTTCAAAGTGAACGGTTCGGTCTACGGCAGGAAGTTGGCTCGTTCTGACCATTCTGAGGTTTTTCCGTGAAATTCTAGAAACCTCAGAATACAGGAAATACTTGAAAATAGCTTTTTAAATTACTGTTTTTATGCAGTTTTCTTGATCATTCTCACATTTTTCCGGGACCCGCGCGTCAAAACACATCGCTTCCAGCGCTCCATGAGCGCAGCCGCTCGCCCTGAACACGCACAAATGACCTCACCTTGCTTGCTCCGCGGGCCTTTCCAGTCGCCTCGCTGATCAAAAAATCAGCAACAGGTGAGGTCATTTGTGCACTTTCGCGGTTCCGCGACTCGCCCTTCAGACGGTCGCGCACAATCGACCTCACCTTCAAACCGTTCCGGTGACCCGAAACACCGTGATTACATCGCCTGGAGTCCTTCCCAACGTCAAACGCACAACGAACCTCACCTGGAAGATCCCTCCGCAAAGCTCCGAAGCCGCCATTTCCCAGGCCGGAAAAAGTACGTCAAGCGGTCAAAGCACAAGCAACCTCACCATCGCCTCAAAAACATCGCGATAGCGGAAACGACAATTGCACAATCAACCTCACCATGCTGCGTTGCGCCATTTTTTTTGTTTCTGCTCAGCTGGGTTGGTGGGTTGTTTTTTAAAAACGACAACGAACCAACAAACCTACAGAGAAAGGCAATCTCGCGTCGATTCAATTACTTAGGGTTTCCAAGGTGAGGTGCATTGTGTCAAGGGTGAGGTTGAATGTGTTCAAAGGTGCGGTTCGCTGTGCAGCAAGGTGAGGCTTTTTCCCCACCAAGGTGAGGCTCCATGTGCATCGGCGACGCGGGTATGGCAAAGGTGAGGTAGGTTGTGCGCCGCGCTCGCCGCAGCGGCGGGAGTGCCGTCGCATAAGGCTTCGCGGCTGCGCGCAGCGGTTTGACGGTGAGGTTGCTTGTGTATGACCGTGAGGTTTTGTGTGCGCAGCGGCGTTCGCGAAGTCGACCTTCGCCGCGCACCGGTCCGGCGTGCGCGATGGTGAGGTTCTGTGTGTTGACAGCTCACCAACACCTGCTTAGAGTCCCGGGAGCGAAAAAGTGGACGAAAACCATGGCAGCGGAGAATCCGGAAGAGAGCAAGTCCAAGGCGACCTCGCGTCAAATGGCGCTAGCGCTGTTCGAAGACATGTTCGACCAGGGATTGCGCATCAACGAGGCCAATCGCGAAATCGGCTATCAGCGCAACGACTTCTTCACCGAAATCGTCAACATGGGGCTGCCGGCGCGGCGCTTTCTCGATGCCGCGTACTTCATCGTCGCGCAGGAGCCCGAGCAGCGCGACCAGTACGACGTCGAGCTGAACTACTTCAAGTGGCTGATGCGTTACGACAGCCGCAATCTGAAGCATCTGCGCACGATCGCCGACGAAGCGCAGAACGCCAAGGTCCGCGTGACCAATACGCCGGCGGACCGCGACCCGACCGAAAACGACCTGTGGGTGCAGGTTCAGCTGATCGGTATGGTCGGCTTTCATCGCGGGCGGATGCGCTTCGACGTGCATCCGCGGCTCGTACCGCATATCCGCGACCCGCAGAAATCGCACTGGCTGAGTCTGCGTATTTCCACCGCCTTCACGCGCTCGCTCGCGCGCGCGATCTACGACAAGGTGCTGCCGCACGTACCCGCCGCGCGCACCGACTGGATCCAGCTCGAGGAGATGCGCAACTGGCCCGGCAAGATGGGCGCGAACGCGGCGATCTTCAAATATTTCAAGCGCGACTGGCTCGAACCGGCGGTGCGCGAGATCAACGAGGTGTCAGATATCGAGCTGTCGTATGAGACGCGCACCGCATCGACGACCTCGAAGAAGATCGACCGCATCCGCTTTCTGCTCAAACGCAAGGACACCGCCGACGCGGTGCTCGCGAGCCTCGCGGACGCGAGCCACCTGTACAAGATTCTCACCGACGAGTTCGGGCTGTCGACCAAGCAGTTCACCGAGATCTCGGAGAGCCGCGATATCTGGACCGACGAGCGCATCCAGCAGGCGGTCGAATACACGCGCTTCCGGATCAAGCGCGGCCAGGTCAAGAAGAGCCCGGCGGGCTATCTGATGCGAGCGCTGCGCGACAACTGGAAGATGTCCGACGCCGAGCGCACGATGGTCGACGTACAGGCCAAGCTGCTCGCCGACGAGGCGCAGGAGCAGGCGGTGCGGACCGAAACGCGCCAGAGCATCGCGCACAGTCACGCGACCCGCGAAGAAGAAGTGCGCGCGCGCATGAACGAAGATTCGCGCAAGGGCCGCGACTACTTCAGTGCGGCCGACGCGAAGACCCGCAAGGAGCTGATGCACGCGTGGACGACGTCGCGCGAAGGCAAGCTGATGCTGCGGCGGATGAAGCTCGAGGCGTCGACGGTGACGGAAGAGGCGATCTTCGCGAATACCGAGCTGGTCTGGTATCTGGGACAGTTCGTGTTCGGCCGGATGAACGCGGCGCGCGCGGCCGCGTGATGGTGCTGAGAGTGCTGAGAGTGCGAGGATCAGCGCGCTGAGAGTGCGGTGATAGGGCGGTCATAAGGGCGATCATAGGTCGTTGATACCGTGGCCCGCGCAGCCGGCCCTGCAAGCCGCTAGGGTGGCGAGCGGAAACACAAAGGGGTCTTGCATCGACGGCAACCACCGTCAGTGCAAGACCCCTCGATACTTCCGGCCCCCGTTCGGGCGCCTGCACCAAAACCAGAATGCCGTATTGTGTCTTCAGAACGACCCGAACAGCGTCCCCAGCACGATCACCACCACCAGCGCGAGCAGCGCGCCGAGAATCCCGACGATCACGATGTCCCGATAGCTCTCGCGATGCGTCGAGCCGCACACCGCGAGCAGCGTGACGACCGCGCCGTTGTGCGGCAGGCTGTCGAGCGTGCCCGACGAGATCACCGCGACCCGGTGCAGCAACGCCGGATCGATCCCGTACTGGCCGGCCAGTTGCAGATAGGTGCTGCCGAGCGCATCGAGCGCGATGGTCAGGCCGCCGGACGCGGAGCCGGTCAGCGCCGCGAGCAGGTTGGTGGCGACCGCCAGCGACACCAGCGGCCCGCCGCCGAGCCCGAGCACCCATTCGCGCACCAGTTCGAACGCGGGCAGCGCGGCGATCACCGCGCCATAGCCGACCAGACTGCCGACGCTCAGCACCGGCAGCACCGACGCGTTCGCGCCGGCATCGATGGTCGCGCGAAGCGCCGGCAAGCGGCGGCGATTGAGCAGGATCAGCACGACGATCGCGACGGTCAGCGCAACGCACACGCCCCATACACCGCCGACCGCCGCCAGCGAGGTCTCGCCCCAGCGCGGCTCGGCCAGATAATCGGCGTCGATGCGCGGCAGCACTAGCACGTTCATCACGAAGTTCAGCAGCACGACCAGCACCAGCGGCGTCATCGCGACGCCGAACGACGGCAGGTCCTCGCTGAGATGGCCGCGCGTCGCTTCTTCCGGATCGAAACTTTGCGACACGGTCGCGCGTTCGCGCACGAGCGCCGCGTCGGGCGTCGGTCTCGCGGCCGGTGCAGCGGCGACAGCAGCACCCGCGGCGGCCCCCGCGCCCGCGACGGCAACGCCGTCGAACCCTTCATTAGCCGCCTGCGCGCGCGATTGTTGCAAAGACAGCCACCACAGCCCGAACCCGATCATCACGATACTTGCGATCACGCCGAGCCCCGGCGCCGCGAACGGCGTCGTGCCGAAGAACGGCATCGGGATCGCGTTCTGGATCGCCGGCGTGCCGGGCAATGCGGACATCGTGAAGGTCGACGTGCCGAGCGCGATCGCGGCCGGCATCAGCCGGCGCGGAATATTGGCGGCCTGGAACAGCGCGGTGCCCATCGGCGCGATCACGAAGAACGCGACGAACAGGCTCACACCGCCATAGGTGACGAGCGCACCGCCGATCACGACCGCGAGGATCGCCCGATGCGCGCCGAGCTTTTCGGTCATATAGCCGGCGATCGCCTTGACGGAGCCGCTGTCTTCCATCAGCTTGCCGAACAGCGCGCCGAGCAGGAATAGCGGGAAGAACTGCGCGAGAAAGCGCGCGGCGCTGTTCATGAAGGTCTGGGTCCAATGCGCGAGAATCGGCTCGCCCGAAATCGCGGCGGCCAGCATCGCCGCGAACGGCGCGAGCAGCAGCACGGTCCAGCCGCGATACGCGAAACCGATCAGCAGCGCCAGACTCGCGAGCATGCCGAACAGACCGAGCCCGATCGCGAGCGGTGACAACGTAATGACGTCCATGGTCAGACTCCGTCGAGCAACGCGTCGAGATCGAGCGACGAACGCACGCCGATCGAATCGCCGTGCTCGGCGAGGAACGCTTCGGCCGCGCGCCGGCCCTCGTCGCGCAGCATGGTCAGGAAACTCCACTCGGCGTTCAGCTTCGACGAATAACCGAGTTCCTTCATCACCTCGCTCGAAATCCGGTGGATGCGCATTTGCGCCCAGTGACGGCCTTCGTCGCTGCCGGCGTCGGCCGCGCGGCGCAGCAGCGCGATCATCCGCAGCTCCTTGAGCAGCGGCGCGTTGAACGCGACTTCGTTCAGCCGGCTGATGATGTCGCGCGCGCTGCGCGGCGTCTCATCGCGCTCGACCGGGTTGACCTGGATCAGCAGCGTGTCGCTCGACGTGCATTCGCGCACCAGCGGCGTGATGGTCGGATTGCCCGCGTAGCCGCCGTCCCAGTAGTCCTCGCCGTCGATCTTCACCGCCTGGAACAGCGTCGGCAGACAGCCGGATGCGAGCAGCACCTCGGGCGTCAGATCGGCATTGCGGAACACCCGCGCCTGGCCGGTGCGCACGCGCGTCGCGGTGATGAACAGCTTGATCGGCGCATTGCGCAGGTGCTCGAAATCGATCGACTCCTGCAGGATCTTCTGCAGCGGATGCACGCCGCGCGGATTCAGGTCGTACGGCGAGAACATTCGCGCCGCGAGATCCATCGCGATGAAGAACGGCGAATAGTCGAGGGTCCAGCGGCCCATCATCACGTCGAACGGACTGCGCCGGAACGGGCTGTATACCGACGCTTCGAACACGCGTCGCCAGAACGCTTCGAGCGCGGCACGCGCGCCGGCGGCGCCGTCGCGTTGATAGCCGCTCACCATCACGGCCGCGTTCATCGCGCCGGCCGAGGTCCCCGAGATACCTTCGACTTGCAGCCACGGCTCTTCGAGCAAACGGTCGAGTACGCCCCAGGTGAATGCTCCGTGCGAGCCGCCGCCTTGCAGCGCGAGGTCGATGCGGGCGGATTCGCGGGGAGTGGACTGATTATTTGTTGCGGCCAAGACAACTCCGAAAGTGAGGAGTGCTCCGTTTCGAGCTGGCACCGAGAGATACGGCGGACAAAACAACGGCAGGCTGAATTACGGTTGAATTACGCGAGGTTCAAGCGCGCAATGAATGCGGCCCGCGTTGAATTGGTGCGGCGCCGCAACGCAACCTGGCTATTGGAAGTGTGCCGCGATTAAAAGTCAAGCGTATTCATTTTTCACCTTCGGCGTCACAACCGAGCACACGTTAATTGCAAGCTTATGTATCGGCGCGATGGACAGATACATTACGACATATTCGGACAGACGAACCAGGCTATAAAGCAGACATTGTCAAATCACGGAGTGCACGATGAGCGCCGCTGTACTGCAAGGGTCCTGTCACTGCGGGGCTGTTCGCTTCGAAGTCCAGACCGGAATCACGCCCGCCGGCCGCTGCAACTGCAGCCTGTGCCGCCGCAAGGGCGCATTGATGACGCCGCTCTTTCCGGCCGAGCAACTGAAGATTCTGAGCGGCGAAGACGCGCTGACGCTGTACCAGTTCAACACGAAGGTCGCGAAGCACTATTTCTGCAAGCATTGCGGCATCTACCCGTTTCATCAGACCCGCAGGGACCCGGGGCAATGGCGCGTCAACATCGGTTGCCTCGACGGCGTCGACCCGTATGCGCTCGCAGCCAACGTGGCCGACGGCGCGAGTCTGTCGGTGCTGGAGGACGCATGAGACGCCTGCTCGCCATCGCGGCGCTGATCGCCGGCGGTCTCGCGGCCGAACTCGCGCAACCGTTCCAGTGCAACCTGCTCCAGCCGGGTGCCGTGCAACCGAAACGCCGCAACAGATAAACCGTCAATGGAATCCACCGACCACGTATTGATCGTCGACGACGATCGCGGCATTCGCGAACTGCTTGCCGGCTATCTGGAGAAGAACGGCATCCGCGTGTCGCTCGCGGCCAACGGCCGGATGATGCGCGCCGCGCTCGAAAACGGCGCGCCGGACCTGATCGTGCTCGACCTGATGCTGCCCGGCGAAGACGGCCTCGAACTATGCCGCGAGTTGCGCTCCGGCAAATTCCGCACGGTGCCGGTGTTGATGCTGACCGCGCGCAACGAGGAAGCCGACCGGATCGTCGGCCTCGAAATGGGCGCCGACGACTACCTGACCAAACCGTTCGCGGCGCGCGAATTGCTCGCGCGGATTCGCTCGGTGCTTCGCCGCGCGCGTATGCTGCCGCCCGGCATGCAGGTGAGCGAGTCGGCGCAGATGCTGTGCTTCGGCGACTGGCGTCTGGACACGACCGCGCGCCATCTGCTCGACGCGGACGGCACGATGGTCGCGCTCAGCGGTGCCGAGTACCGGCTGCTGCGGGTGTTTCTCGATCATCCGCAGCGGGTGCTGACGCGCGACCAGTTGCTCAACCTGACCCAGGGCCGCCAGGCCGACCCGTTCGACCGTTCGATCGATCTGATGGTGAGCCGGCTGCGTCAGCGGCTGCGCGACGGCGCGCGCGAGCCGCGCTACATCAAGACACTGCGCAGCGAGGGCTATGTGTTTTCCGCCGCGGTGAGCTCGCTCGCGGAGCCGCGATGAGCGCGCTGCCGTTGCCGCAACGCGCGCGCGGCTGGCGCTGGCCGCACTGGCCGCGCACGCTGTTCGCGCGGCTCGCGCTGATCCTGTTCGTCGGGCTCGCGCTCGCGCAGACGCTGTCGTTCTGGCTGACCATGACCGAGCGCGACCAGACGATGACCAATGTGATGATGGGTTATATCGAGCGCGAGGTCGCGAGTTCGGTCGCGCTGCTCGACCATCTGCCGCCCGACGAGCGCGCGCAGTGGCTGCCGCGGCTCGCGCGGCGCAGCTACGAATTCATGCTCGGCCCCGGGGTGCCCGGCGCGCCGGTCGATGCGAGTCTGTCGGCCCGGGTCGCGCAGTCGATCGGCGACGGCATCGGCACGCGCTATCCGTTGACGGTCAACGCGGTGCCCGGCGAGCGCGAGCGCCTGCAGGTGCATCTGCGCCTAACCGACGGCACGCCGCTGACGATCGATCTGCGGCCGATGTCCGGCGCGCCGCTGTCGCGTTGGCTGCCGCTCGTGCTGACGCTACAATTGGTCGTGCTGGCCGCCTGCTGCTGGCTCGCGGTGCGGCTCGCAACCCGGCCGCTGCACCAACTGGCGCTGGCGGCCGACACGCTCGGCCCCGACCTGAAAGCCGCGCGCCTACCCGAGAGCGGGCCGTCCGAAGTGGCGCGCGCCGCGCGCGCGTTCAACGCGATGCAGGACCGGATCGCGACCTACATGACCGAGCGCATGCAGATACTCGCGGCGATCTCGCACGATCTGCAAACGCCGATCACCCGCATGCGGCTGCGCGTCGACACGATGGACAGTGAAGCGGAGGCCGCGAAGCTGCGCCAGGACCTGCACGAGATGGAGGCGCTCGTGAAAGAGGGCGTCACCTACGCGCGCACGATGCACGGCACCGCCGAGGTGCCGCTGCGGATCGACCCCGACGCGCTGTTCGACAGCCTCGTGTGCGACTACGTCGATGCGGGGCAGGACGTGACACTGCAGGGGCGTTTCGGCCAGTCGCTGACCGTGCGGCCGCAGGCGTTGCGGCGCATCGTCGGCAATCTGGTCGATAACGCGCTGAAGTACGGCGGGGCCGCGCAGATCGAGATCGGCGCGTTGCACGACGGCGAGGCGACCGTAGCGGTGCTCGATCGCGGCCCGGGGATTCCGGCCGAAGCATTGGAGACGGTGTTCGAGCCGTTCTACCGGCTGGAGGGTTCGCGCAACCGGCAGACCGGCGGCACCGGGCTGGGACTTGCGATCGCACGGCAACTCGCGCTCGCGATGGATGCGACGCTGACGCTGCATAATCGCGCGGGCGGCGGACTCGAAGCGCGCCTGAGATTGAGAAAATTGCTTTAAATATAAATGGCGTATCACAATACCGGAGCATGTATTGACAATCTCGCCGTATTCGCGTTTTTGTTCGATACGACAATAGCATTGTCAAATTACGGTCGCAATTGATGCCAATTGCGGCTCTCTTAAAACTACGCATGCCGCTCAATTGCGCTTGCCGAATCACCGCGTAACGCTCTTTGCGCGGTCCGTCCACTTCGCGGGTGCGTGCGGTTTCTGCTCCGCCCGCGCAATCTCGCCATCATGCCGCCGCGTCGAGCCGTTGCTCCGACGAATTGTCTTATTGCCGCGTTGCGATTATGCGCGGCGATCGCGCGCGCATTCATCAAAGGCTCGACACCCAGCGCCATCCAGGGTATGCGTGAGCGAATCAAACGGCACGCATCGAAAGAACTGCAATTTAACCTGCCATTCAATTGACAAACGCCAACGGACACCCCATTCTTTTCACGTCTTGGCTGGCAGAGTAGTGCGGCTGATCGGAACTCGATTGGTCGAGAGACACGTTTCGTTCGTATCTGATTACAAACCGTAGTTAAAAAGGTAACGAAGAGGAATTCGAATGGCGTCTACTCCACAGAAAATGTCAAAGATGCAGCTCACCGGGATGGTGGTGGGCGGCATGGTCGGCGCCGGGATCTTCTCCCTGCCGCGGACCTTCGCGAATGCCACCGGGCCCATAGGCGCCATCATTGCGTGGCTGATCGCCGGTACCGGCATGTATATGCTGGCGCGGGTGTTCCAGTCGCTGGCCGAACGAAAACCCGATCTGGACGCCGGCGTGTTCGCGTATGCGAAAGCGGGCTTCGGCGATTATCCGGGCTTTCTTTCCGCCTTCGGCTACTGGATCGGTAGCTGTATCGGCAACGTCTCCTACTGGGTGCTAATCAAGTCGACGCTCGGCGCGTTTTTCCCGGTGTTCGGCGACGGCAACACGTTGGTCGCGATCATCGTCGCATCAATCGGCATCTGGCTGTTCCACTTCATGATCCTGAAGGGCGTGCAACAGGCGGCCTTCATCAACAGTATCGTCACGGTCGCCAAAGTCATTCCGATCGTGGTGTTCATCGTGATCCTGATCTTCGGCTTCAGGATGGACCTGTTCCAGGCCAATCTGTACGGCGGCGGTCTCGAAGGCGGCATCGTCGAACAGGTGCGCGCGACGATGCTGGTCACCGTGTTCGTCTTCATCGGTATCGAAGGGGCGAGCGTCTACTCCCGCTATGCGCGCGAGCGCTCCGATGTCGGCCAGGCCACGATCCTCGGCTTCATCGTCGTCACGACGCTGATGGTGCTGGTGACGATGCTCCCGTACGCGGTGCTCGCGCGTGCCGACGTCGCCGGGATGCGGCAGCCGTCGATGGCCGCGGTGCTCGAATCGGTGGTCGGTCACTGGGGCGCGGTGTTCGTCAGCGTGGGTCTGCTGGTGTCGGTGCTGGGCGCCTATCTCGCGTGGTCGCTGATCTGCGCGGAAGTGCTGTTCACCGCGGCCAAGACCAAAGACATGCCGGCGGTGTTCGCGAAGGAAAATGCCAACAAGGTGCCGGCCAACGCGCTGTGGCTGACCAACATCGTCGTGCAGCTGCTGGTCATCAGCACGTACTTCTCGCGCGACGCGTTCGCGCTGATGCTCAATCTGACCAGTGCGATGTCGCTGATACCGTATCTGTTCGTGGCCGCATACGGGTTCATGCTTTCGAATCGCGGCGAGAGTTACGACGTGCGCCCCGAGGAACGCCGGCGCGATCTGATCATGGCGGCTGTCGCGGTAATTTATACGGTGTTCATGATCTGGGCGGGCGGCCTCAAATTCATTCTGCTGTCCGCGGTGTTGTATGCGCCCGGCACCGCACTTTACGTGTGGGCGCGGCGCGAACAGAACAAGAGCGTCTTCAAGGGCTCGGACTGGATTATCTTTATCGCCGCCGCGATCGGCGCGATCATCGGTGTTTACGGACTTGCGACCGGCAGAATCGCACTCTGAAGGATTCCATTGAACGTAGCTGGCCAATACTGGCATTCAGGAGATCATGATGGCGAATACAGACGCGAAAGCGGGCGGTTTGGGTGTCTACTCCGAAGTCGGACAATTGCGCAAGGTGATGGTGTGCGCGCCGGGCATCGCGCATCAGCGCCTGACCCCGAGCAATTGCGACGAGTTGCTGTTCGACGATGTGCTGTGGGTCGAGAACGCCAAGCGCGATCACTTCGATTTCGTCACGAAGATGCGCGACCGCGGCGTCGAAGTGGTCGAGATGCACAATCTGCTCGCGGAAACGGTCGCGGTGCCCGAGGGCAAGAAGTGGATTCTCGACAACCAGGTGGTGCCCAATCAGGTCGGTCTCGGCTTTATCGATGAACTGCGCAGCTATCTGGAAGGGCTCGACAATCGTAAGCTGGCCGAAACGTTGATCGGCGGTCTGTCGATTCACGACTTTCCGGAAGCGCACGGCGGCAAGGCGCTGGAAGTCGCGAAGGAGGCCGCGCAAGGCACCGAATATCTGCTGGCGCCGCTGCCGAACACGCTGTACACGCGCGACACCACCTGCTGGATCTACGGCGGCGTCACGCTGAACCCGCTGTATTGGCCGGCGCGTCACGAAGAGACGATCCTCACCACCGCGATCTACAAGTTCCACCCGGACTTCGCGGGCAAGGTCAACGTGTGGTGGGGCGATCCGACCCAGGACCATGGCCTCGCCACGCTCGAAGGCGGCGACGTGATGCCGATCGGCAAGGGCGTCGTGCTGATCGGCATGAGCGAGCGCACCTCGCGTCAGGCGATCAGCCAGCTGGCTGCCACGCTGTTCCAGAAGGGCGCCGCCGAGCGCGTGATCGTCGCGGCAATGCCGAAGATTCGCGCGGCGATGCACCTCGATACGGTCTTCACGTTCGCGGACCGCGATTGCGTGCTGGTCGCGCCCGACTTCATGGCGAAGACCCGCACGTTCTCGTACCGGCCGAGCAGCCATCCGAGCGGCGTCGAATTGCATGCGGAAAACAAGCCGTTCACCGACGTGGTGGCCGAGGCGTTGGGCCTGAAACAGCTGCGCGTGGTCGAGGCCGGCGGCACCGACTACCAGCGCGAGCGCACGCAGTGGGACAGCGGCGCGAACCTCGTGTGCGCGTCGCCGGGCGTCGTCTATGCATACGACCGCAACACCTACACCAACACGCTGCTGCGCAAGCAGGGTATCGAGGTGATTACGATCGTCGGCGCCGAACTGGGCCGTGGACGTGGCGGCGGCCACTGCATGACCTGCCCGATCATCCGCGATCCGGTCGACTACTGATCGTTTCGGCGCAGCAATCCAGCGGCTGACTGGAAAGGCGCCACCCGCTCGCGAAGCCGGCGAGCGGGTGGCGGCACGTGCAGCGCGGCAGTGCATGCCGCGCGACGGCCACGCGTTCGCGGCGGCCGTCGCTACGGGGAACATTGCAAATGAAGAGGCCCGAAACACCGCAGCCGGTCACGATGACCGAGGCAATTATTCCAATCGCGAGCCTCGTCGTTCTGGTGGGGCTGTCCTTCTATCTGTTCGGCGACGCGGGTGCGGGCGGCCCGAACCAGGTCGGCCTCGTGATCGCGACGATGATCGCGGTGTTCATCGGCTGGCGCCGCGGGCATACGCTGGCGTCGCTCGGCGAGGCGGCGGTCGCCAGCGTCAGCACCGGCATCGGCGCGATCTTCATCCTGTTCGCGGTCGGCGCGTTGATCGGCACGTGGGCGCTAAGCGGCACGCTGGTCGGGATGGTCTATTACGGCCTGAAGCTTCTGAGTCCCAATTATTTCTATGTGACCGCGGCGGTCATCTGCGGCTTCGTGTCGATGAGCATCGGCAGTTCGTGGACGGTGGCCGGCACGATCGGCATCGGCCTGATGGGCATCGCGCACGGGATGGGCCTGAATCCGGCCATCACCGCCGGCGCGATCATCTCGGGCGCGTATCTCGGCGACAAATCCTCGCCGCTGTCCGATTCAGCCAATCTCGCCGCGGCGGCCGCCGGCGTCGACCTCTACCGGCATCTGCGCGAAGTGTTGTTGACCTCCGCACTCGCGATGATCGTCTCGCTCGGGCTGTTCTATCTGGTCGGCAGGCCCGGCGATTTTGACGCCAGCGGTGAAATCCAGGCGATGCAAGGAGCGTTCCATATTTCGCTGTGGCTGTTCGTGCCGCTGATTCTGGTGATCGTGCTGGCGCTGCTGAAGACGCCGCCGTTTACCGCGATCTTTCTCGGCGCGCTCGCGGGCGGCGTGCTCGCGGTGTGCGTGGCGCCCGAACGGGTGATCGCGTTTGCGGCCGCGAGGCCCGATGTGCCGGAATGGCTCGCGGTCGTCAAAGGCGTGTGGCTTGCGCTCGCGAACGGCTACAAGCTGTCGACGGGCAATCCCCAGCTCGACCTGCTGGTCTCGCGCGGCGGGATGGAAAGCATGCTCGACACGGTGTGGCTGATCATCACCGCGCTCGCGTTCGGCGGCGTGGTCGAGAAGTGCGGGGTGCTCGAGCGCGTGATCACGCCGGTGATCGAACGGGCGAAAAGCGCTGGTGCGTTGGTGGCGTCGCTGGTGGCCTCGATCGTCGCGACCAATATCGTGACGGCCGATCAGTACATTGCGGTGGTTCTACCCGCGCGCATGTTCAAGAACGCTTTCGCGCAGCGCGGCTTCGAGCCGGTGGTGTTGTCGCGCGCGGTCGGCGATGCGGCGACGCCGACCGGCGCGCTGATTCCATGGAACAGTTGCGGCGCATATATGGCGGCGACGCTCGGCGTGTCCACGCTCAGCTATGCGCCGTATGCAGTGTTCTGTTTTCTGAGTCCGCTGCTGACGGTGGCGATTGCGTATGCCGGTGTGCGCATGCCGCGTATCGCGACGCCAGCCGCGCCGGCCGCGCCGGTTGCATCGGCTGGCCCGCCCCTCGATCCGGACGCATGAAGCTCGGCGGTTGCGCGCGGACCGCACCGCTTGAAGTCGAAAATCCTTTTACTATACTTTTAACGACTTCGAGTAATACCTGAATTTATGCTTTTTATTTAATCCGATTGAGGTAATTGCATTCGCTATATACCGACTATCGGCGGCAATGTACTTCGAGTCGTCGTTGTGGATTTGCGAGCAGTTCGATGATCGCATCACGTGAATGCCATGACTTTTTCACCGCACGGAGGTTCGACATGAATAAACGGATGATTGCGCAACTCATCGCTGTCTGCTTCTCTGGCGTATCGGCGATTGCGATCGCGGCGGGACCGCCACCCCCGCCGCCGGATGCCGGTGCGACGGGCGGTTCGGGGCGCATGCAGGTGATGCCGTCGATTCCGCATCGCGACTGGCATAAAGGCCAGCGCGTGCCGACCGACTACCGTGACCACATTTTCGCGTTGGACGACTGGCGCGGCCACGGCCTGAACGCGCCGCCGCGCGGCCATAGATGGCTAGGCGTGAACGGCGACTACATTCTCGTGTCGACCAACAACTGGACGATCTCGACCATCGTGCCGGGAACGCAGTGACGCGCAAGCCGTCAGTCTGAACCCGCCATCTGCTCTGATGCCCGGGCCTTGCGGTGAGCGCGGTTTGCGCGCCGCAAAACCCGGGCAATTCTTTTGGCCGGCCACGCGAGCCGCAACGGCTCAAAAATGCACGACGATGCTGCTCGCTGCCTTGCGCAGTTCGTCGAACTGCGTGACCAGTTCGAGGCAGAGAATGAAGGCCAGCGCCGCCGAAGGTCCCGGATAGCGTTCCATCCACCGCAGCGCCGGCGTGGCGTAACGCGCGCGCAGCGCGTCGCGCGTCATCAGCACGGTAATCCCGATGCCCACTGCGGCGCCGGCCAGTAAATCGGTCGGGTAGTGGTAGCCGAGATACGCGCGCGGCACGCAGATAAAGAGCGCGGTATAGAGAATCGCCAGCACGCCGACCCAGCGCCAGACCAGGAAAATACCAGTGGCGATCGCCATCCAGAGCATCGCGTGATCGCTCGGAAACGAACTCCAGTCCGTCAGCATCGAGTCTTTGGTTGCGTTGGCGAACTGCAGATGCAGTTCGGGGCTGTAGATCGGGCGTACCCGGAACGGCAGCCAGTGCGTCAGCGCTCTGCCGAGGAACAACGCGACGAGGCCGCTCGCCAGCGTTGCAATCACCATCTCGCGACGCCATGCGCGGCGCTCGTCTTGCTGAAACCACATCCACCACAGCAGCGGAATGAGAACGAGGCCTTTGAAGGTGTAAAGGTTGGCGATCGCGCGAATGGAAAGTGTCGCGATAGGGCCGAAATGAAGACTCGACAGATAGGTTTCGATGGACGAATCGAAGCTGTTCATTTTGTTGTAAGAAATAGGTGCTTATCGCGATGGAGAATCAGCATAAGCCATTCGCCGCGGATATATTTTAATTGCTTACGTTCATTGACAAAATTTACTTAACATTTTCATCGTCAACTTTTCAGTGACATCTACGCGATAACAGCGCGCCGGTCGGATGCTGGCCAGGCCGGATCCAACTATCGGGTCGCCGCCAGCCGCGAAACGCGCAGTCCTATTCTTCATACCACACCCGCAGAGCGCGCCCGTTGTGCCCCAAGTGCTTGTCCGCCGCCGGCTACCGCGCGAGCTTTTCGTTCAGACGGCGCATTCCGCCGAATACCGCATCGGCCACATCCATCGGAAAATCGCCGGGCAAGCGCGACGCCACCTGTTCGATCACGGCTTCGGTCTGCGAACTCAGTTCGTCGATCAGCGCGTCGACGGCGGCCGCGGAAAAGCCGGCGCGTTGTCCTTCGGCGATCCAATGGCGGCGCTGAATCTGATTGAGCAGGTAGTGGACGTTCCTGCCGCGGACCGCCATCGCCAGTTTCACTTTCTGCGGCGCCAGCCGACCCGCGCCGCTGCCGATGATCGGATGCGCGGACAGCACGTCGTACAGCGGCGTGGCTTCGTAGCGATTGCCGGGCAGGTGCGCGATGCTGAAGTTTTTCGCGTGGCCGTCGGTCGCGGCGAGTAGCCAGAAAACCAGTTGCGCGGCGAAAAAGTTGCGCCGGTCGGTCTCGGTCCGCGCGGACCCCGCGAGGATCGCCATGATCGTTTCGATGCCGGGGCCGCCGTCGGACTCGTATTTATGCAGCGCCGAGCGGCCGGTGGCCTGGCACATGTCCTCCTGCGGCAGTCGCACGATCCACGATGCGTCGCGCGAAAGACGCCGATCGAAGCGCTCGACGATCAGCACTTTCTGTTCGTCGAACTGAGCGATTTCGCAGCGCGCGACCGGCAGCCCATACGCGGCGACGATCTGCGAGCAGAGCCATTCGTTTTCCACCGACGTGCGCATGTCGGCCCGCATGTTGCCGACGAGCCCGAGCGGCAGCTTGAAGATATGAGTGGTCGGGGTGCTGCCTTCGGGCAATAGCCAGCGCTCGCGATGCCGCAGCAACGCGGTTTTTTCCTGCGCGCCGGCGATCGATAACCGCAGGTCCTCGAGCGGATCGTGTTGCCCGAGCGGCGCACTCGAGGTGGTGCCGCGCAGCAGCGCGCCGATCTCGGCGTCGCTCAGTTCGCGGCCGCGGATGCTGGTGAGGTCGGCCGGCGCTTCGTCCGGCGGCAGCATCTGCAGCGCGCCCACGCAGTCGCGGCCGAGCGCGCTGAGCAACGGAAACGGCGCGGTGCTGCCGATTCGGAAGCGGGCCGCGATGCGGCGCCGGATCGGTTCGCTATCGGGCAGCAGATTGTCGAAATAGTCGGCGACGAGCTGGCCGCGGTACGGCTGATTGCCGGGCGTAAACGGCAGCGACAGCGACAGCGGACGGCCCTGCGGATCGTCGAGCCACGCGTCGAGATAGGTCAGACGCTCGCCGCCGCGGGTCGTGTCCCAATAGCCGACCGGCAGGCCGTTCATCCACAGGTTAAGACGGGACGAGGTGCTGCGCGCCATGCTTACCACTCCTCGCGCTTTTTGCCGCTGCCGGCCGCCGCGCGTGCCGGCCGGTTCGTTGCGACCGCGCGCGCGCCGCCGGTGTCGCGCGCGGCGGTGGCCGGGCCCGGGGAGCGCTCCGCCGCGGCCGTGCCGCGCGCCTGCGCCGGAGTCTTCGCGGGGCCCGGCTGCTTGCGCGCCGCGCGCGTGGCCGGTCCGGCGCCGCTGCCGCCGCTGGCCTCTGGTGCGCGTTTGGCGGCCGGCGTGCGCGTTGGCGCGGCGGGTTGGTGGTCTGCGGCGCCCGTCTGCGAGAGCTTCAGATCGACCCGCAGAATTCGCAACACCTTGAAAAGCCGCTCGACGCTGACGGCGGCCGGATTGGCTTCGAGTTGCGCGTAGGTTTGCTGGGTCACGCCAAGGCGTGCGGCCATCGCGGCCTGAGTGAGGCCAGCGGTTTTCCTGAAGCCTTGCAGGATGGGCCGCAACTGGTTCAGCGTGATGATCGCGTAGTCCACGGACGGTCTCCGGTCGGGGGCGAGGCGGCGTAACAGTCTAAAGCCTGTAAATACCAGATACAGTCTATACACTGTATTTCGCATTTACAAGCTAACGACTGTAAATCACGCAGCCTGAACGGGCTCAACAGATCTGCACGGCGCGTGTGGGCCCGCACCAACCGCGCAACTAACGGTCAAGCCCGCAAATCGTACCCAAGTCGCTGCTGCGCAGCCAGATCAGCATCCAGCGAGTGTCGGCGGCCCGCGAGCGAGTGCCGTCCGCAATCACCCGCAATTGCCGGGATTGACCATTGATCTGCATTACTATCGAAGAAAATGTGCGAACAACGAATAAATAAAATGTCAACTAATGCCAATCAACGGTTATTCGGACGCGTCAAAACAAGCTGCCCGACAGGTCCGCGATTCAATCCGCTATTTGGGTGCGCCACCTTTAAATAGACTTGGAAATCGCGTGAAACGCGGTAGACTTCAAAGCGTCCGGTGAACCCGAAAGGAGACGCGACGAACCCCACACCATTCTTTCAAATAACCCGATCTGCGCCGCCGGATACGCTCGGCGGCAGGCCGCTGGAGAACATCACTTCACTGGAGTCTGTAATGGCAATCAAACCACAATGGCGAACGCTGTTATCTCTGACTTTCGTGTCGCTCGCAATGGTGGGCAATGTTGCGCGCGCGGAAAACATTCCAATTGTCACAGGTCAGCAATGGATGGCCTCGTCGGACGACGCGAAGAAAGCGTATCTCGTCGGTATCGCGAATGTGATCGACATCGAGCGCGCGTATGCCGGTAATTCGGCGAGCAGCAACGACATCGCGCAACGCTTCGGCAAGGGCATGCAGGGCCAGTCGCTCGACAGCGTGCGTCAGGGGCTCGACAGCTATTACACGGCCAATCCCACGATGATCCAGCATCCGGTGATCGAAACCCTCTGGTTCCAGATGGTCGTGCCCGGCCTGAAGAAAAACCCATAAGGAGCCCGATCATGAAACGACTTGGATGGATCGTCAGCATTGCGACGCTGGCTGCGATGGTCGGTTGCGCGGACATGAGCCCGCGGACCCAGAACACGGTGGGCGGCGCGGCACTCGGCGCGGGCGCCGGCGCGGGTATCGCGGCCATTTCGGGCGGCGACGTGTGGACCGGCGCGATCATCGGCGGCGCGGCGGGCGGGGTGGCCGGCAATATCCGCGGCCGTTGAGCGCGAACTGTCGCGCGAACCGTAGCGCGCGTTAGTTATTCGTTCGTAAGCAGGCCGGGGCGGGACGTGTGTCGCGCTCCGGCCTTGCCGTTTACCGCGCGACATCCGCTCATGCGACGCTCGCGTGAGCGGGTTTGAATCGATGCTTAAAAGACCTTAGGATATCCGCACCGGAAGCCGTCGTGACGACGGCATCAGCGCGCTCGCAGCGAACCGTCCGCGCGCGGTGCAACCTTCATCAAGAGAGCCGGAATGCTACGCACGTCGTGGAAGGTAATAAAGATAAGCACTGTGGTGGTGATCCTGCTGGCGGTGATCGCATTCGCACTGCGTGCATGGTATTCGCAACGCGGACCGGAACTGTCGGTCTGGCACACCTATGTGCCGCGCGAAATGAGCGTCGACGAACTGAATACCGCCGACTGGAATGCGTATATCAAGGTGGAGAACCGGATCTTCGACGACGTGCGCGTCAACGTCGTCGAAAAGATCCGGCCGTCCGAGCGCATTCCGGCGAACCGCTATTACAAGGGCTCGCCGATCTATCCGGAGCAATTCGCCGACAACTGGAACCGTTCGTACATTCTCGAACCGTCGGGCCCGCCGGTCGGCGCGGTGATCCTGCTGCACGGGATGACCGATTCGCCGTACAGTCTGCGGCATATCGCACGCCGTTATCGCGACCGCGGTTTCGTCGCGATCGGTATCCGCTTGCCGGGACACGGCACGGTGCCGGCCGGTCTCGCCGATGTTCGCTGGCAGGAATGGACCGCCGCCACCCGGCTCGCGGTACGTGAGGCGCGGCGTCGCGTCGGTCCGGACAAGCCGCTCGAACTGGTCGGTTTTTCGAACGGCGGAGCGCTCGCGCTGCAATACGCACTCGACGCGATCGAAAATCCCGCGCTGTCGCGACCCACGCGCGTCGTGCTGATTTCGCCGATGATCGGCGTCACGCGTTACGCTCGCTTTGCCCGCCTCGCCGGTTTGCCGGCGATCTTGCCGAAGTTCGCGCGGGCCGCCTGGCTCGGCATCGTGCCCGAGTTCAACCCGTTCAAGTACAACTCGTTTCCGGTCAACGGCGCGCGTCAATCGTATCTGTTGACGGCCGTGATTCAGGAGCAGATTGGGCGGCTCGAGCGCGAGAACCGGCTCGATACGTTGCCGCCAATTCTGACGTTCCAGTCGGTGACCGATTTCACGGTCAGCACGCCGGCGGTGATGTCATCGCTATATGACAAGCTGCCCGAGAACGGCAGCGAAGTCGTGCTGTTCGACCTGAATCGCAGCGTGCGCTTCCGGACCTTCCTGCGAGTTGCTTCGTACACCGCACTGTCGCGCCTGCTGCGCATCGGTCCGCAAAACTATCGGACCACGGTGATCGCGAACGTGTCGCCGGATTCCGCGCATATGGTCGAGCGCAGCGTGTATGCCGACGAAGTGCAAACGCGCGTGCGGCCGTTGGACATCGATTATCCGCAGGACATCTTCTCGTTGTCGCACGTCGCGATTCCGTTCCCGGTCACCGACGCGTTGTACGGCATAGCGCCGGACGACTCGGAGAACTTCAACGAGAACCTCGGCACGCTCGCACCGCGTGGCGAGCGCGGCACGCTGATCCTGACACTCGACACGATGTTCCGCATCGCATCGAATCCGTTCTACCCGTATCTGCTGCAACGTATCGACGAAGGGATCGGCAAGATGCCGGGGCCGGTCGTCAAGTCGCCGCCGCGCACGCACGAAACCGCGGACGGTCAGCCGGACGATTTCGCCACGCAACTCAATGAACTCGAGGAGGCCGGGTCCGACGAGCCGTGATACGGCGATGATGTAACCGGCCCGGGTTCGCGCCTTCGCGCAGCCGGCCGGCCAACCTCACGAGATGGCCCGCGCTTCGGCGCGGGCCATCTGCTTTGCGGCGCATGAATCTCGTCGAGCGGGCACCGCGTCACGGCTGGTAAGACGGCTCCACCACGGCCCACAGCGCTGCTTTCGGCTGCAAACTCGCATCGAACGGCAGCGGCAGATTGGTGCGCGCGACCGGCGTCGACGTCAGCCACGTGTGCTTGTCCGAATAGCCCCAGAACGTCACCGCCTTGATGCTCGGCTCCTGCTCGAACAGCGCAAACACCGCGCGATATCTGTCAGCCTGCGCGCGCTGCAGATCGTTCGGCACCGGCTGGCCGACATCGGGCAGACACGCATACGGATCGCTCCAGCAGGCGCCCGGGTCGCTATACAGACTCACATCCAGTTCGGTCACCTGATTGTCGAGGCCGAGCGCGGCGACATCGTCGAAGGCCTGCTTGATGCGCGGCAGCGGCGGCCAGTTCACGCTGATATGCATCTGATGTCCGACGCCGTCGAGCGGCACACCCTGCGCACGCAACTCGCGAACCACCGCGAGCAGCTTTGCGCGCTTGACCGGATCGTCGGTGCTGTACTCGTTGATATAGAGCTTGACGTTCGGGTCGGCCGCGCGCGCGGCGCGAAACGCGATCGCGATGTAGTCCTTGCCGAGCGCGCGGTACCACGGACTGTCCTCCCGATAGAGCTGGTTCGGCTCGTCGCTGATCACTTCGTTGACCACGTCCCACGCATACAGCTGGCCGCGAAAGTGCGTGACGACGTCGGTCACATAACGCTCGAGCCGCGCCGCGACGACATCGCGATATTGCGGGTCGTGGGGCTCGCCGGCGAAGAACCAGGCCGGCGCCTCGGTCCAGTTGCCCGCCTTGAAGTGCCACACGAGCGTATGGCCGCGCACCGCGATTCCATGCGCGTTGGCGAACGCGACGATTTTGTCGGCGGCCGCGAAGTCGTATTGGCCCGGGCCGACACCGATCGTGCCGGGCTTCATCTTGTTCTCGGCAGTCAGGCTCGAAAACTGTGCGGCGAGCAGCGCGGCGTCGGCGGGACTGTCGAGCGAATCGGGTTCGATCGCCGCGCCGACCTTGAAGTGCGCGGCCATCACGCTGCGCAGCGGCGGCAGCGCCTCGGCGGGCGCCGCCGCCAGCGGCGCGCCGTCGTGAGCGAGCGGCGCGTGGCTGTTCGCGCAGCCCGCGGCCCCCAGCGCGCAGCACAGTGTCGTGGCCAGATGAAGCAGGCGTCGCAAGGTACGTCGAGTGCGCATCCCGTAGTCTCCCGAAGTGATTGTTCTTTGAAAGCGCTTTCTAACGGTAAATAACGTTACCGGTAACAGCGAATGGTACGGGGCGACCGCCGCAGCCGCCATGCGGGATTTACCTGACTGCTATAACAGGTGGCGCGAGACAGATAGCGCGCGGCCGGTTAGAGCGTCGTCCGCGCGGCGATCCAGTTTGATTCGATGCGAGTGCTTCAATGCGAGCCCAACGAGCCGCCGTCAGGCGAGAGCCGGTTGTCCACCGAGGTCACGCCGGGCACCGACAATGCGCTGCGTTCGGCGCGCGACACATGTTCGAGCTCGGGCACCCAGCCGATCAGCATGACCCGGCCGGAATGGGCGAACACGAACACATGAGACATCCCCACGCCGCTACGGGCCTCGGCGACGCGTACGTCATGGGCGAGCTGCTTATCAGTGAGCTGCGTATCGCTCTGCGCATAAGCGGCCGGCGCGATTGCGCCCGCCATCAGCAATACGAGTGTGGAAGCGACAACTGTTTTCACGATACCTCCTTGCACAAATACCAGGGTGTGCGGGCCAAGCCGGCCAGCGAGTCTTCCGGTTCGGCTGCGTGCGCAGCTGCGGAAGTGGGTCGGACAGAATCGCATTCACGACGCGCGCGCTGTATCGCGACGCGCGCGGCCAAGGGTTCTGTCGATCGGGGCGTAGGGCGGTCGTGCCGTCGCCCGAAGAAAGTGTGGGAGTGCGGTGCGTTCGGGCGGAACGTCGCGCGGGCGGCGTGGCGGGCGAACGGGGCTGCGTATGCATTGATGATAGACACAAAATTTCGCGCCTGCTGCGCAGGCCGGTGTCGATCGTCAAGTCCAATCCGTCCCAAATGATGCCAACGGCCGTTGCATCTTCACAACATCGAACTCATTTCGCGCTTGCAATTGGCCGTCTTTTCGCAGCAAAGAAAACGCCGCCGCATCGTGATGGTGCCGCCGGCGCCGCGTCCTGGTGCATGGATTCGAACCGGGTTGCGGCGCTTGTGACCATCACGAAATGGTCACAAAGCGGGGTGCTACTTCGGCTTGGTCCGGCGCGCAATAGTTATCGGTAACAGCGTTTTCCCTGAGCGTGCAATTCGAGGCGCGGTGCGGGCTCGTCCCTATAATCGCCTCGAAATGTGCTGAGGACATTTCGACAAGAGGGGAACGCGTCGAGTATGAATGCGTCCTGAGCGGCTTGGAGACGCCCAATATATATATAGGAAAGCTAATGAAGAAGAAGCTTATTGCTTTGTCGGTGATGGCGGCGGCAACGACGGTGGCACATGCGCAAAGCAGTGTCACGCTGTACGGCCGGATCGATAACGGTATCCAGTTCGAAACCGGCCTGCCGGGCGGTCACGCCTGGTCGGCGCAAACCGGCGACTGGGGTTGCTCGTGGTTCGGCCTGATGGGCTCCGAAGATCTCGGCGGCGGCACCAAGACGGTGTTCCAGCTCGAAGGTCAGCTCAACACGATGACGGGTGCGTCGGCCGGCAACCTGTTCGGCCGTCACGCGACGGTCGGCCTGACCAACGACCACTGGGGTCTGTTCAAGATCGGTAACCTCGGCGCCGGCGAACTGGCGCAGGACAGCTGGGGCACCGACCCGCAGGTGATGCAGCGCTACGCAATTTCGACGCTGGTGCGCGGCCGTAACTGGACCAGCACCAGCAACGGCGCGGAGTACAACTCGCCGGTGCTGTTCGGCGGTCTCGTGTTCAAGGGCCAGTATTCGCTGACCAACAACACCAGCTGGAACTCGGCGCCGGTCAACTCGGCGGGCGTGCCGACCGGCCAGGGCCGTACCAACGCGATCGAAGGCGTCTATACGTGGGGCGGCGGCGATTTCCGCGTGATCTATGACGAAGTGCGCGGCGCCAACGGTTCGTTCAACAACGTGTACTCGGCTTCGCGCATGGCGCTGGTCGGCGGCACGTATGTGGTCGGCCCGGTCAAGTTCTACGTCGGCTACCAGCACCTGAGCGCACCCGATGCGACCAACGCGAGCATGGGCGTGACCGACGCGTCGCAACCGGCCGGCGTCAGCGCACCGACCGGCGTGAATCACGAGTGGCTCGGCGCCGCCTGGCAGGTGACCCCGGCCACGCAGATCACCGGCGCGGTCTATCACGCGAACGCGAACAACGGCAATGGCAATGCGACGCTGTTCACGCTCGCCGCCACCTACGCGTTGTCGAAGCGGACCTTCTTGTACACGGAAGCCGGCTACGTGCGCAACAGCTCGACGTCGAACATCAATCTGGGCAACGGTCCGTACGGCAACAACAACTTCGATCCGGCGACCGGCACGTCGTCGAACAGCAACCCGAACTATGGCCACAGCCAGACGGGTGTGTTCGCCGGGATCATGACCTCGTTCTAAGTAGTACCTGCCTGACCAGCAATCGTAGTGATCTCTTTGCTTGAAGTACTGCTTCTATCTCTTTCATAGAGAGGCCGGTGCGACGCTTCCTCCACCCTCGTCGCATCGGCTGCTTTTTCTCTTTGCCCAATTCATGACCGCACGTAGCGCGTTTTTCCGTATTTGAAAGCGCTTTCAGAACAGCAAACCTCGCATAACCGACTCATGACCGACCACGGCTCCGACGATCGATCCGGCGCACCCCAGCTACCCGAGGTACCGCTGGCGCCGAACGTGACGCTCGAGGAAATCGCGCGCGCGGCCGGCGTGTCGCCGAGCACCGTGTCGCGCATTCTGAACGGCACCGCGCGCGTGCTGCCGGCCAAACAGCAGGCGGTCGAAGAAGCGATCGCCCGTTTCAACTACCGGCCGAACATCCTCGCGCGCGGGCTCGCGAGCGGCCGCACCGAAACGATCGGCGTGCTGACCCAGGCGGTATCGAGCCCGTTCTACGCCGAGTGGCTGCGCGGTATCGAGGAAGCATTGTATGAACCGGGTTTCACGCCGATTTTCGTGAGCAGCCGCTGGAATCTCGCTGACGAAAAAGCCCGTCTCGAACAACTGATCGCGCGCCGGGTCGACGGGATCATCCTGCTGCACGCGCAGCTCGACGAAGCGACGCTGACCGACTACGCGCGCTGGGCGCCGATGCTGGTGCTCGGCCGCTCGGTGCAAAACAGCGCGGCGCTCGCAGGTCTGCCGATCGACAACCTGCAGGGCGCGCGCGACGCGACCCGCCATCTGATCGAACAGGGGCATCGCGAGATCGCCTTTATCGCCGGGCCGTCGAATCACGAGGATGCGATCGAGCGCCTCGACGGCTATCGCAGCGCGCTCATTGAGGCCGGCATCGGCTTCGATCCCGAACTCGTCGAGCAGGGCGACTACCTCGAAACCGGTGGCGTCGCCGCGATGGAGCGGTTGATCGCGCGTCATCCGTCGTTTAGCGCGGTGTTCTGCGCGAACGATCAGACCGCGTACGGCGCGCGCCTCGCGATGTTCCGCCGCGGCGTGCGGGTGCCCGACGACGTGTCGCTGGTCGGCTTCGACGATCTGCCGACTTCGTCGTATATGACCCCGCCGCTGACCACGGTGCGTCAGCCGACCTACGAAATCGGCCGGCTCGCCGCACAGGGGATCGTGCGGATGATCCGCAAGCAGTCGATCGAACTCAGCCCGATTCCGCTCACGCTGGTCGCGCGGGAAACCACCCGGCGCATCGCGCCGCCGCTGAGCCGGGGAGACGCGCGTGGGTAGCCGCCGGCCTTTCAGCACGCGTTTTTTTCGCATGACGTGAAAGCGCTTTCAAAACCAGGCGCCGCGCATAACGGACACAACAGCAGCAAAGACAACAGGGGAAGCACGTCAGTCGTAGTAGAGCAGTCATCGAATGCCATTCACAAACGATTCAACAGGAGACGAGTAATGAAATTCCGCTTTTCGGGCCCCGCCGCCGCAGTTCTGCTCAGCCTCGCCGCAGCCGGCGCGCACGCCAACACCACGCTGACGGTCGCGGTCTTCCCGAAGCTGGATCAGGAAATCAAGGATGCGCTGCCCGCGTGGAAGAAGCTGCATCCGGACGTCGATATCAAGGTGTCGTCGCTGGAGATCGCCGATCACCATAACGCGATGACCACCGCGCTCGCGACCAGCTCGAACCTGCCCGACGTGATGGCGGTCGAGGTCGGCTTTATCGGCCGTTTCGCGGCGGGCGGCGGTCTGCAGGATCTGTCGAAGGCTCCGTACAGCGCGGGCCAGTACAAGAGCCAGTTCATCAACTACACGTTCGCGCAGGCCACCACCCAGGACGGCGCGATCGTCGGTATGCCGGCCGACATCGGTCCGGGCACGCTGTTCTATCGCAAGGACATCCTCGACAAGGCGGGCGTGACCGAAGCCGATCTGACCAAGTCGTGGGACTCGTATCTGGCGGCCGGCCAGAAGATCAAGAAGGCGACCGGCGCGTATCTGATGGCATCGTCGCGCGACATCGAGGACATCTACATCCGCGCGGATCTGAAGGAAGGCGACGGCGTGTACTTCGACAAGGCCGGCAATCCGGTCGTCACGTCGCCGCGTTTCGTGAAGGCGTTCGAACTCGCGAAGAAAGCGCGCGACCTCGGCCTCGACGCGAAGATCACGCCGTGGTCGAACGAATGGGCCGAGAGCTTCAAACGCGGCACCGTGTCGACGCAGATGATGGGCGCGTGGCTCGGCGGCCACCTGTCGTCGTGGATCGCGCCGGACACCAAGGGTCTGTGGCGCGCGACCAATCTGCCGAACAATGCGTACGCATCGTTCGGGGGCACTTTCTACGCAATTCCGGCGAAGGCGACGCAAAAGCCGATGTCGTGGGAATTCATCAAGTTCCTGACCACCCGCCAGGACACCCAGCTCGCGTCGTTCCGTTCGATCGACGCATTCCCGGCGCTGGTCGCCGCGCAGAACGATTCGTTCTTTGCCGAGCCGGTCGCGTTCCTCGGCAACGAGAAAGCGCGTTTGATCTGGCGTGATGCGGCTTCGCACATTCCGTCGATTCAGCGCAGCAAGTACGACCAGGTTGCGGAAGAGGCGGTCCATTCGGCGCTCGACAAGGTGGTCGACGACGGCGCCGACGTGCATACCGCGTTGCAGGAAGCGCAGGACCAGATCGCGCGCCGGGTCCGCCGCTAAGCAACGTAGCTGGCCTCAAAGCGGCTTCGACGAAGCGGCGTGCGATGGCGCGCCGCCACTCGAGCCGCGTGCTGCAAACAGCGTGGCCGGTCCCCACACCGGCCACGCCCGACTGGACGGAACTACTGATGAACACTCCGCTGCCCACGACCGAACAGATTGCGCGCGACGGCCTGAGCGCGCTGCCGCCCCTCGCGGCGCCGCGCCGCAAGTCGCGCTTCGATCCGGTGAAGGTCGCGCCGTACCTGTTTCTCGCACCGTTTTTCGCGCTGTTCGCGCTATTCATTGCGTTTCCGCTGCTGTTCTCGCTGTACCTGTCGTTCCAGAGCTGGGACGCGACCGAGGGACTCGCGAGCATGAAGTGGGTCGGCCTGTCGAACTTCACGTTTACGCTGACCGACCCGTGGTACTGGAAGTCGCTGTACAACACCGCGTCGATGGCGATCATGTCCGGCCTGCCGCAACACCTGGTTGCGCTGCCGCTGGCGTTCTTTCTGCAGACCGCGTTTCGCCGCTGGCGCAATTTCGTGGTCGGGCTGTACTTCCTGCCGTTCATCACATCGAGCGTCGCGATCGCGCTGATCTTCTCGTCGCTGTATTCGACCGACTTCGGGATGATCAACCTCGCGATCGCCGAGCTGGGCAAGCTGCCCGGCCTGCACTGGATCGTGCCCGCGCATCCGATCGAGTGGCTCTACAACCCGAAGAACGTGAAGCCGGCCGTGTCGGTCGTGATCTTCTGGCGTTACGTCGGCTGGAACACCGTGCTGTATCTGTCCGCACTGCAAACCATTCCGAAAGACCTGTACGAGGCCGCGCGCATCGACGGCGCGAACGGCTGGCAACAGTTCACGCGTATCACGATTCCGCTGATCAAACCGATGATTTTCTTCGCGGTCACGCTGTCGATCATCGGCGGTCTGCAACTGTTCGAAGAGCCCTTCATCCTGCTGCCGAACGAAGGGATGGGCACGAGTCAATCGGGTTTGACGACCGCTGTTTATATGTATCGCACTGCCTTCCACGACGGCGACTTCGGTACCGCGAGTTCGATCGCCTGGCTGCTGTTCATTTCGATTGCCGCGCTGATGTGGCTGAACTCGCGCCTTTTCCACCGCAGCGGCATGAATGAGGAGAACCAGCGATGAAATCACCGAACCGCAAAGGCCGTTACATCGGCTACGCAATCGTGCTGGCGGGCGCGCTGCTGATGTTCTCGCCGTTTTACTTCATGTTCGTGTTCGCGACGCACACGAGTTCTGAAATCTTCTCGATGCCGCCGCCGCTGTGGTTCGGCAGCGCGTTCTTCGACAACATGGCCTCGCTGATGCGGCATATCCCGTTCTGGCGCAATCTCGGCTGGAGCTTCTATACCGCGGCGATCCAGACCGTGCTGACGCTGCTGGTCACGTCGATGGCCGGCTACGCGTTCGCGATGTACGAGTTCCGCTTCAAGAAGACGCTGTTCGCGATCGCACTGACCGCGATGCTGGTGCCGCCGTTCCTCAGCATGATTCCGACCTTCATGACGATGAACCTGCTCGGCTGGATCGATCAGCCGCGCGCGCTGTACGTGCCCGGCGCGGCCGCCGCGCTCGGCGTGTTCCTGATGCGCCAGTACGTGGCCTCGGCGATCCCGGCCGATCTGATCGAGGCGGCGCGTATCGACGGCTGCGGCGAGCTGCGCATCTACTGGAGCATCGTGATGCCGCTGCTCGGGCCGGCGCTGGGCACGCTCGGGCTGATCAGCTTCATTGGGGCGTGGAACAACTTCCTGTCGGCGCTCGTCGTGCTGCGGTCGCCGTCGATGTACACGCTGCCGCTCGCGCTGCGCATCCTGCAAAGCCCGACCAATTCCGATTGGGGCGCGGTGATGGCAGGGTCCGCGGTCGCGGTGCTCCCGCTGCTGGTGCTGTTCGCTTTTACTTCGCGGCGTTTGATCGACGGTCTGACGACCGGCGCGGTCAAAGCCTGAGCCGAACTCTCTTTCATTCGATGCCCTCGCGGGCATGACCATTCAGGACAACCATATTTATGCCGACGTATCGATTCAACGAAGACTTCGTCTGGGGCGTGGCCACCAGTTCCTACCAGATCGAAGGCGCAGCGAATGAGGACGGCCGCGGCCCGTCGATCTGGGACGCGTTCTGCAAGGTGCCGGGCAAGGTCGTCAACGGCGAGAGCGGCGACGTCGCCTGCGATCACTATCATCGCCTCGAACAGGACCTGGATCTGATGGCCGGCCTCGGTCTCGACGCCTACCGCTTTTCGATCGCGTGGCCGCGCGTGCAGCCGGACGGCCGCGGCGAATTCAACGAGAAAGGTCTGGGCTTTTACGACCGTCTGGTCGACGGCCTGCTCGAGCGCGGCATCCAGCCGTTCGCGACGCTGTATCACTGGGACCTGCCGCTGTCGTTGCAGAACACGCAGAACGGCTGGGAAAACCGCGACACCGCGTATCGCTTCGCCGACTACGCGCGCACGATCGGCAAAGTGCTGGGCGACCGGGTCGCGTCGATCGCGACGCATAACGAGCCGTGGTGCACCGCGTGGCTCGGCAATGCGACCGGCTATTTCGCGCCGGGCAACGCCGACCTGAAGAAAGCCGCGCACGTCGCGCACCATCTGCTGCTGTCGCACGGTCTGGCGTTGCAGGCGCTGCGCGCCGACGGCGTGAAGGCACCGCTCGGCATCGTGCTGAACCAGTCGCCCGCGCATGGCGCGACCGATTCCGCCGCGGACCTCGCGGCCGCGTCGCTCGAATACGCGAAGTTCGTGCGCTGGTACATGGACCCGCTGTTCAAGGGCGAATATCCGGCCGAGGCGCTCGAATGGTATGGCGCGAACGGCCCGCAAGAGGTGATTCTGTCCGGCGACTTCGACGTGATCGGCGCGCCGATGGACTTCCTCGGCGTCAACTACTACACGCGCATTTTCGCCAGCGCATCGGGCGAAAAGCGTCCGCCGGGCGCGCTCGGTTTCACCGACATGGACTGGGAAGTCTATCCGCAAGGGCTGACCGAACTGCTCACGCGCCTGAACGCGGACTATAAGCTGCCGCCGATTTACATCACCGAAAACGGCTGCGCGGCGAAAGACGTGCTCGAAAACGGCCGCGTGCACGACGCGGACCGCGTGCGCTTCTACGATCTGCATCTGGCCGCGTTGTCGGACGCGGCGCAGAAAGGCGTCGATATCCGCGGCTATTTCGCGTGGAGTCTGCTCGATAACTTCGAATGGGCGTCGGGTTACGACAAACGCTTCGGCATGGTTCACGTCGACTACGCGACCCAGCAGCGCACGCTGAAAGACAGCGCGCTGTGGTATCGCGACGTGATCGCGGAACACACCGGCGTCGCGGCCGCGCGCTGACGCCGCACCGAACCTCGCGTGGCGCGCAAGAGTAATGGGGCAGTGGGATAGCGTCACGCGAGGTCTTTGCAAGGTTAAGGATTCAGGAGGACGTATCAAATGGGCGAACTCGCATTGCGCAACGTCACGAAGACGTATGGCGAAGGACCGCAGGTGATCCAGGGTATCGATCTGCACATTCCGGACGGTCAGTTCACGGTATTCGTGGGGCCCTCCGGTTGCGGCAAATCGACGATGCTGCGGATGATCGCCGGGCTCGAATCGGTGACGGGCGGCGACATTCTGATCGACGGCGTGCGGGTCAACGATCTGCAGCCCGCCGATCGCGGCATCTCGATGGTGTTCCAGAGCTATGCGCTGTATCCGCATATGACGGTCGCCGACAACATGGGCTTTTCGCTGAAGCTCGCCGGCAAGTCGAAGCGCGAAGTGCGCGAGGCGGTCGGCCGGGCCGCCGAGATTCTGCAGATCACCCATCTGCTGGAGCGCAAGCCGAAGGCCTTGTCGGGCGGTCAGCGCCAGCGCGTCGCGATCGGCCGCGCGATCGTGCGCAAGCCGCGCGTGTTCCTGTTCGACGAGCCGCTGTCGAATCTCGACGCGGCGCTGCGCGTGCAGATGCGGATCGAACTGGCGAAGCTGCATCGCGAGCTGGGCACGACGATGATCTACGTGACCCACGACCAGGTCGAGGCGATGACGCTGGGCGAACAGATCGTCGTGTTCAACAAAGGCCGCATCGAACAGACCGGCGCGCCGCTGGATCTGTACGAGCGGCCGGCCAACCGGTTTGTCGGCGGCTTTATCGGCTCGCCGCAGATGAATATGCTGGCCGCGTCGCTGGTATCGCAGGACGAGAACGAGACCGTCGTGATGCTCGGCGGCGCGAATCAGCGCATCGCACTGCCGGGCGTAACCGCGCAGTCGCTGAACGGCGAGCTGACGCTCGGCGTGCGCGCCGAGCATCTGGGCATCGGCTCGCTGGATACGGGGCTCGCCGCGCGCGTGGAACTGGTCGAGCATCTCGGCGACGTGTCGATCCTGCATGCGCGCCTCGACGGGATGGCGCATGCGATCGCGCTGAAGCTCGACCGCAAGGATGCGCGGCACGCGGTCGGCGCGCGGGTCGGCATCGTGGTCGCGTCGGCGCAGGTCACGCTGTTCGATGCGAACGGCGCGGCGGTCGCGTTCGAGCGCCCGGCGGTCGACGAGGACTTGCGGGCGCTCGCCTGACGGGCCGGTGCGATGAAGACTCGACGAACGAAACCCCCCGCGGACGAGCGCGCAAGAACGGCAGCGCCGAGCGAGCCGGCACCGCGAGCCGATGCGTCGGGCGCGCCCGACGCACCTGGGGCGCCGACTACCGGCCTCGAACCCGGACGCAGCGCCGGCGCCGCCGAGCCACTGCCGGGCGCCTGGCTGGCGAGACCGCGCGGGCCACTGTACACGTGGATCGTGCATTTCGACCCGGATCCGTCGGCCCGAGATAAGTAGGCACTTCATTCCAAAAGGCGCGGCCGAAAGCCCCGCCGGACGGATAACGGGGCCAGTTACCGGTATCACAAAAGCTTAGGTAAACCCCCCATGGCGGCGGACCAGATGCGCCATTAACATCCGCTAACGTTAAGGGTAACGTCAAATGTTCGTGCCTCGTCGAGGAGCAGGTCGCACAACGGCAAATTGCGCTTCCCATAACGCGCCGCCGCGCTTCACGGCGTGGCGATCCGCTGCAACGAGCGCCGCGCAGACGGCGCCGCGCAACATCCTCTCGCTAGCAGTACGTACCCCGCGATTCGCACAGGTCCCGGAGGCGCACAACAGAACAGGTTGTCGGCGCCGCCGGCGTGCCCGCCCCCGACCCGGGTGGCGCAGCGGTGCCGCTCTGGCACCGGCGGGCTACTTGCGCTACTTCAAGACACGATTGCAGGACCGCGCCGGCGCCGCGAGCGTCGCCATCGCGCGGTCGCCGCGAGCGCGTCGCATCAGGGCAGGACTGAAGCTGGAGAGAGCTTCAGGAAGGAACTCGGGCAGTAACGAGTGAGGCAGGTGTGAGGCAGGTTTGATAAAGACGGTCAGGTCGCGCAGCAGTAGCGTGCGAGAGCCGACGCGGCGGCCCGGCACAAAAATAACCGTTGGAATTTCAGTTGGGTGGAGAGCGTCATGGAAAAGCGAGTATCCAAAGCCATTTTCAAATCCCGCGCGTGCGAATTGTTTCGCCAGGTCGAAGCGTTGGGTGAAACCGTGATCGTGACGGACCGGGGGCATCCGACCATCGAGATCCGGCCGTATCGCAGCAAGCAGGAAAATCCGCTCGAGCTGCTGCGCGCGTCGATCACGCACTTCAACCTCAAGCATGCGCTGCAACCGGTCGCCGCGGAGCAGGAAGAGGGATGATCACGCTCGATACGCTGGCGCTGGTGTGCTGGCTCGGCAGGCAGAAGGCGCTGAGCCAGGCCGCGCACGAGGCGATCGACCGCGAGCTCGACGGCGGCGAGATCCTGATCTCGGCGATCAGCGCGCTGGAGATCGCCGAGCTCGTGAAGGCGGGCAGTCTGGGTTTGTCTATGGATGCGCGCAGCTGGCTGTCGACGTTTCTGTCGCTGGACGGCGTGCGGATGATTCCGGTCGACACCGAGATCGCGTTCCGCGCGGCCACGCTGTCGCCGGCGCTCAGCTCGCATCAACGGCTGATCGTCGCGACCGCGCGCACCTACGGCGGCGCGCTGGTCACCTCCGATGCGAAGGTGCGCGCGTCGACTTATGTAGAAACGATCTGGTGACGGGCGCGGCGCTGCTTCGTGCGGACCGGACCGGTGGAATCGCGCACCACCAGTTCGGCCGGCAGCGTGATGCGCTGCGAAGCGGCGTCGATGCCGGCGATCTGCGCGAGCAGCGTGTTGACCGCCGAGCGCGCCATCTGCTGGAACGGCTGGCGGATCGTGGTGAGCGCCGGATGGAATTGTTCGGACATCGGAATATCGTCGAAGCCGATCACCGAGATGTCGTCCGGTACTCGCAGACCCGCTTCGCGGATCGCGGCGATCACGCCGAACGCGCTCTGGTCGTTGGCGGTGAAGATCGCGGTGGGCGGCTCGGGCAGGTTCAGCAGGTCGAAGGTGACGTCGAACGCCATCATCTGCGACAGGTCGCCCGCCGCGACCAGCGCGTCTTCGCGCACGAGGTTCAGGCGCGCGAGCGTGTCGTGATAGCCGCGCTGGCGATCGCGCACGCCTTCGATGGTTTCGTCGCCGGCCAGAAAGGCGATCCGCTTGTGACCGAGTTCGGCCAGATGCTCGACCGCCAGACACGCGCCGCCGTAGTTGTCGACCGAGACCGACGGAAAGCCCGTCAGTGTGCCGCGTTGATCGACCACGACGACCGGCACCTTGGCGGTGGCGAGCGCTTCGAGACACAGCGATTCGCGCGGCAGGATTGCGAGGATGCCGTCGGAGAATTGCTGGATCAGGCCGAGCAGATCGTGATGAGTATGACGGTCTTCGTCGAACACCGTGTAGACCAGCATCTCCATGCCCGCGCCGCGTGCCGCGCGGCCCGCGCCGAGCACCAGTTCGCTGGAAAACTGCGTGTCGAGCGTCGGCGTGATGATGCCGATGATGCCGTTGCGGCCGCCGGAGAGTTTCTGCGCGGTGCGGTTGACCACGTAACCGATGTCCGACGCGATGCGCAGTACTTCGTCGCGGGTTTCGCGCGACACGCCGGGGCGGCCGTTGAGCGCGCGCGACGCGGTCATCTGGGAGACGCCGGCCAGCTTCGCGACATGCTCCAGCGTGGGCGTCTGCCTGGCCATGCGGGTGGAAGGAGTGCGAGAAGTCATCGTTGGTTCGACTCGCTAATCACGTTAGCGATACCGTTTATGTAGTCGCTATTCTACCAGAGGCGTTGTCATTTCAGCCCCATGCTCAGGGGGCTAATCTGATGCAGGATGCAAGCTTTAAGGTTCTGATACCAGGTAAAATCCCGCATAGCCGTAGTTCGAACGCTGCCCTAACATTCGCTAACGTTAAGGCTAACGTTGGAGACCCGGCGGTTTCTTATAAATCCTAGAAAGGAGACATAACATGGCGAACCCGGCTTTTTCAAAAGCGCGGTCCATCGTCGGCGCCACGGCGCTGCTATTTACGTTGTCTGCAGTAGTTTCGAACGCCGTCGCGGCGGAGTCCAGGACGCTCACCGTGTGGGACCAGCAAACCAATGCGTCGTCGAGCAAGATCATTCGCGACGCGTCGGATCGCTTTGAGAAGTCGACTCCGGGTTACAAGGTCGAAAATTCGCACGTGCTCAACGAGGCGTACAAGACCAAGCTGAAGGTCGCGTTCGGCGCGAACCAGCCGCCTTGCGTGTTCGAGAACTGGGGCGGCGGCGGCCTTCACGAGTACGTGCAGTCCGGTCAGATCCTCGACCTCACGCCTTACCTGAGCAAGGATCCGGCGTATCGCAACCGCTTCATGCAGTCGTCGTGGGACGTGACCACGTTCGACGGCAAGACCTACGGCGTGGCCGCAGAAAACGCCGCTGCCGCGGTGATTTTCTACAACAAGGAAACCTTCAAGAAGTACGGCATTACGCCGCCGAAGACGTGGGATGAACTGATGCACGTGGTCGAAGTGCTGAAGTCGCACAACGTCGCCGCGTTCTCGCTCGCGAACAAGAACAAGTGGACCGGTTCGATGTACTACATGTACCTGGTCGACCGGATCGGTGGTCCGCAGGTCGTGAAGGACGCGCTCGCGGGCAAGGGCAAGGGCTTCGAAGACCCGGCCTTCGTCGAAGCGGGCAAGCGGATTCAGGAACTGGTGAAGGCCGGCGCGTTCGCGCCCGGCATCAACGGTCTCGATTACGACTCGGGCGCGTCGCGCCGTCTGCTGTACTCGGGCAAGGCCGCGATGGAGCTGATGGGCGCATGGGAAGCGTCGACGATCGCCAACGAGGCGCCGGCGTTCTCGAAGGATCTGGACTTCTTCCCGTTCCCGACGGTGCCGGGCGGCAAGGGCGATCCGCGCGACCTGATCGGTACGGTCGGCGACGGCTTCCTGAGCATCTCCGCCGAGTGCAAGTCGCCGGATGCGGCGTTCAAGCTGATCCAGTCGCTGACCGACGATCAGGCGATGCAGGCTCGCGCGTCGGATGACCACAAGCTGCCGCCGGTCAACAACGTGCGAATCGACGATCCGTTCACGCAGCGTCTGCAGAAGCTGCTCGCCGCGGCGCCGAGCGTGCAGTTGTGGTACGACCAGGCACTGCCGCCGGCGCTCGGCGAAATGCACAAGGACACGACGCAGCAACTGTTCGGTCTTTCGCTGACGCCCGAGGCCGCCGCGCAGCAAATGCAGGCCGCCGCGAAGAAGGGCGGTTAATCTCCAGTTCAACGGAAAAGACCGGCCGTCACCGCGAGGTGCCGGCCGGCAGACAAGCTCGTGAATATCGCACTCTCCGCTACACCCGAACGCCGGCTGCGGCTGTCGCCGCAAACGTTGGTCACGGTCGTGTTTCTCGCGCCGTCGCTGCTGCTGCTGGCCGTTTTCCTGCTCTATCCGCTGCTCTCCAGTTTGCGGCTGTCGCTGCTCGACTGGAACGGCCTCGGCAATACCGCCCGTTATATCGGCTTTGCTAACTGGGCCCGGCTCGCACACGACATGGTGTTCTGGCAATCGCTGAAGAACAACGTGATTCTCGCGGTCGCGTCGATCGTGATCCAGCTGCCGATCGCGCTCGCGCTCGCCGTGCTGCTGGAAAAAGCCGGCCGCGGCTCGCGCCTGCTGAAGGTGCTTTATTTCCTGCCGCTGCTGATGTCGAGCGTCGCGATCGGTGTGCTGTTCAAGCAGATCTACGACCCGAATTTCGGCCCGCTCAATCTCGCGTTGCAGGCGTTCGGCCTCGACAGTCTCGCGAAGGACTGGCTGGGCGACCCGCATTTCTCGCTGGCCGCGACGATCGCCGTGATCATCTGGCAGAACGCGCCGTTCTACATGATTCTGTTTCTGGCCGGCCTTTCGTCGATGCCGGCCGAGGTCAACGAGGCGGCGCTGCTCGACGGCGCATCGCAGTGGACCATTTTCTGGCGCATCAAGCTGCCGCATCTGCAAGGCACGGTGCGCACCGCGGTGATCCTGTCGGTGCTCGGTTCGCTGCGCTACTTCGATCTGGTGTTCGTGATGACCGGCGGCGGCCCGGAAGGCTCGTCCGAGGTGATGGCCACCTATATGTATCGCACCGTGTTCAGTTCGTTCCAGCTCGGCTACGGCAGCACGATCGGCTCGGCGATGTTCCTGATCGTCATCGCGGTGGCGGCGGTATCGATGTATCTCAGCCGTCGTTACGCAACCGAGGTTTGAACCATGAACAAGAAATTTCGCTTTCCCCGCATCGGCGTTCCTCTGCTTGCGATCATCTGGCTCGGCGTCACGACGATCCCGTTTATCTTCATGGTCGTCTCGAGCTTCAAGAGCCAGGAAGAGACTTACACGAGTTCCGTGTGGGCGCTGCCCGCGCACTTTTACTGGGGCAATTACGCCGCCGTTCTGCAGGGCCCGTTCTTCACCTACTTCCGTAACAGCGTGTTTACGGTAGGCGTGTCGGTGCTGCTGATCACGATCATCAGCGCGATGGCGGCATATGTGTTCGCCCGCGTGCGTTTCGCGCTGAACAAGACGCTGTTCGGTCTGGTGGTGGCCGGGATGATCGTGCCGCTGCACGCGACGCTGGTGCCGATCTATCTGCTCACGCGCAACCTCGGCTTCTACGACACCGCGTTCGCGCTGCTCGGGCCGTATGTCGCGCTGAGCCTGCCGGTGTCGATCTTCATCCTGACCGAGTTCATGCGGCAGATTCCGCGCGAACTCGAAGAAGCGGCGCAACTCGACGGCTGCAGCCCGTTCCGGATCTTCTGGCGCATTTTCTTCCCGCTGTCGGCGCCGGGGCTCGCGACGGTCGCGATCTTCAACGGCATCGGTCTGTGGAACGAGTTCATCTTCGCGTACATGCTCACGTCGACCGCCGAGCACCGTACGCTGCCGCTCGCGATCTGGGACTTCATGGGGCAATACGCGTCGAACATCCCGTCGATGCTGGCCGTGCTCGTGCTCACCTCGCTGCCGCTGATCGTCGCCTATGCGTTCGGTCAGGAGCGCGTGATCAAGGGAATGATGGCCGGCTCGCTGAAGGGCTGAGCCGCCTCGCCTACCACCTCGACAACGCGCGGGCTGAAGCCGGCCCGCGCACCGAACTTCGCATACAACGTCATGGCAAGCATCTCCCTTACTAACGTCCAGAAGTCCTATACGAGCGGCACCACGGTGATTCGCGACGCCAACCTCGAAGTCGGCCACAACGAATTCTGCGTGTTCCTCGGCCCGTCGGGTTGCGGCAAGTCCACGCTGCTGCGGATGATCGCCGGACTCGAATCGATCACCGACGGCGAGCTGCGAATCGACGGCCAGTTGATGAACAGCGTCGAACCGGCCAAGCGCCAGGTCGCGATGGTGTTCCAGAACTACGCGCTGTATCCGCATATGAGCGTGTACGAGAACATGGCCTTCGGTCTGCGCCAGGCGAAAGTCGACAAGGCGATCATCGACCAGAAGGTGCGCAGCGCGGCCGCCGCGCTGCAACTGGACAGCTATCTCGAACGCCGTCCGGCCGCGCTGTCCGGCGGCCAGCGTCAGCGCGTCGCGATCGGCCGCGCGATCGTGCGCGAGCCCGGCGTGTTCCTGTTCGACGAACCGCTGTCGAATCTGGACGCCGCGCTGCGCGTGCAGACCCGCACCGAAATCGCCCGCCTGCATCGCGAGTTCCGCCGCGCGAGCGCGGTCTACGTCACGCACGACCAGATCGAAGCGATGGCGCTCGCCGACAAGATCGTGCTGCTGCACGCCGGCGCGGAGATGGAGAAGCACGGCAGCATCGCGCAGATCGGCGCGCCGCTCGATCTGTATCACCGGCCCAAGAGCCGCTTCGTCGCCGGCTTTATCGGGTCGCCGAAGATGAACTTCCTGCCGGCCAAAGTGCTCGCGACCGACGAGCGCGGCATCGAGGTCGAACTGACGACCGGCGAGCGGGCGCGCGCGCAGGTGGACGGCCGGCGCCTGACGGTCGGCGCGCAGGTCACGCTCGGCGTGCGTCCCGAGCATCTGGCGCTGCCGTCGAGCCAGCCCGGCGTGCAGACGATCCGCTGTGCGGTGCGGCTGGTCGAGCGGATGGGCGAGCACAGCTACGTGCATCTGGCCGGCGGCGCGCGCGACGGCAATCCGATCATCGCGAAGCTGCCCGGCGACGGCGGCGTGAGCGCCGACGAGCGGATCGAACTGGCGCTGGCACCGGATGCGTGTCACGTGTTCGACGACAAGGACTTCGCGCTGCCGCGTCTGCACTGAGTTCAGCGGCGCCAGCGGCCGCGGCTCACCCGTAGCCGCGGTCGACTCGCGCCCGCACTCGATCGATCAGCAGGACTGCGAATATTCGCAGGGAAAATGAAAACGTAGGGATCGCATCGCCGTTGATCCAACGCCCCGCCGCGCGCGGGCGAATCACGGCGGTGCCGGCGCTTCGCGCGCTTCACACAACAGGACAAAAGGAGTTTTCGATGTTGCTTCGGCAAGGTGACGTTCCGCTCTACCGCAACAGTGCGGCGACCGTGGAGGAGCGCGCGGCCGATCTGCTCGCGCGCATGACGCTCGACGAAAAGATCGCGCAGTTGCACGCCGCGTGGCTGAAGCTGTCGGCTGACGGCAAGCACAAGGCGCGCAGCATCGACTTTGCGCAGAGTGCGAACCAGAGCACCGTCGACGAAATTCTCCAGCACGGCCTCGGCCAGATCACCCGGCCGCTCGGCACCCACACCGTCGAGCCGAAGGAAGGCGTGCGCGCGCTCAACGAGCTGCAGCGCAAGATGGTCGAGGACACCCGCCTCGGCATTCCGGTGATGGCGCACGAAGAGTGTCTGGTCGGGCTGATGATCAAGGACGCGACGCTGTTTCCGTCGCCGCTGAACTACGCGGCGACGTGGAATCCGCAGCTGGTCGGCGAAGTCGGCCGGATCATCGGCGAACAGGCGCGCTCGATCGGCTGTCACCAGGGCCTCGCGCCGGTGCTCGACGTATCGCGCGATCCGCGCTGGGGCCGCACCGAGGAAACCCTCGGCGAAGATCCGTACCTGGTCGGCGTGCTCGCCTGCCACTACGTGAAGGGTCTGCAAGGCGAGCGCCGCGATCTGCTCGCGACGCTCAAGCATTTCGTCGGCCACTCGGCCAGCGAAGGCGGCCGCAATCATGCGCCGGTGCACGTCGGCCCGCGCGAGCTGAACGACGTGTTCATGCTGCCGTTCGAGATGGCGGTCAAGCTCGCGAACGCCGGTTCGGTGATGCCCGCGTATCACGACGTCGACGGCGTGCCGTGTCACGGCGACCGCGCGTTGCTGACCGACACGCTGCGCGACAAATGGGGCTTCGACGGTCTGATCGTCGCCGATTACGCAGGTGTCGACCTGCTGTTCAGCCACCATGCGGTGGCGCGCGACAGCGCGTCGGCGGCGGCGCTCGCGTTCAACGCGGGCCTCGACGTCGAACTGCCGGGCCACGAGTGCGCGGTGCATCTGAAGGAAGCGCTGGCGCGCGACGAGATCACCGAAGCGACGATCGACGCCGCGGTGTCGCGCGTGCTGCGCACCAAATTCCAGCTCGGCCTGTTCGAGAATCCGTACGTCGATCCGGAGCGCGTCAACGTGAAGAGCGCGGCCGCGGGCGATACCGCGTATCAGGTCGCGCTCGAATCGGCGGTGCTGTTGCGCAACGAAGGCGGCGTGCTGCCGTTGCAGACGAACGGCGCGGACAAGATCGCGGTGATCGGCCCGACCGCCGACGACCCGCTCGCGCTGCTCGCTGGCTACAGCTTCCCGGTTCATCTGATCAATAGCGGCGAGCAGTCCACCGCCTCGATCGCGACGCCGCTGCGTGCGTTGCGCGCGCTGCTCGGCAACGAGCGCGTGATCCACGCGCGCGGCTGCGACATCATCAAGGAGCGCCGCGCCGGCGCGCCGGTGTTCCCGGGCGACGTGTCGCTCGATCTGAGCGGCGACGCGAAACGCGACGACGAACTGATCAGCAAGGACACCCAGCAGATCGCGGCGGCCGTCGAAGCCGCGCGCGGGGCCGGCGTCGCGCTGGTGTTCGTCGGCGACCTCGCGGGCCTGTTCCAGTCCGGTACGGTCGGCGAAGGCTCGGACACCGACAGCCTCGAACTGCCCGGCGTGCAGCAGCAATTGCTCGAAGCGGTGGTCGCGAGCGGCACGCCGACCGTGGTCGTGATGACCGGCGGGCGGCCGTACAACCTGGGCGGTCTCGAAGACCGGATCGCCGCGCAGATCATCGCGTTCGCGCCGGGCGAGCGCGGCGCCGAAGCGCTCGCCGATCTGCTGGTGGGCCGCGCCAATTTCAGCGGTCGTCTGCCGCTGTCGGTGCCCAAGAGCGCGGGCGCGGTGCCGTACGTGTACAACCATCGGCTGAAAAGCGCGGGCACGCCGGTCGCCTACCACTTCGGTTGCCGCTACCCGTTCGGCTTCGGGCTCGGCTATACGCAGTTCCGCTACGGCGAGCTCGCGCTCGCGCAAAGCGAAGTGGCAATCGACGACGGCACGATCGAACTGAGCTTCGCGCTCGAAAACATCGGCGCGTGCGACGGTACCGAAGTCGTGCAGATCTATGTGCGCGACCGTCATGCGTCGGTCGCGCGGCCGGTGCGCGAGTTGAAGGCGTTCGCACGGGTTCCGCTGGCGAGCGGCGCGGCAACGCGGGTGCGGGTCAGGCTGCCGGTCGACATGCTGAACTTCACCGACGCGCGCGGCGAGCGTATCGTCGAGCCGGGCGACTTCGATCTGCTGGTCGGCAGCTCGAGCCGCGATATTCATCTGAGCGGCACGGTCACGGTGACCGGCACTGCGACCCGGACGCTGCCGCGCGACTGGCGCATGCTGGCCGAAGTCGATATCGTGTCGTAATTTGAACGGCAGCCGGCCGCCCGGGGGCTCTCCGGGCAGTCCCACTCGAACCCTACTCGAAACAACGGAATATCTGATGTCGTACGCAATCTACCCGAGCCTGGCGGACAAAACGGTCGTCGTCACCGGCGGCGGCAGCGGGATCGGCGCCGCGATGACCGAGGCGTTCGCGCAACAGGGCGCGCGCGTGTTCTTCCTCGACGTCGCCGAGGCCGATTCGCTGGCGTTGCAGGAAAAGCTTCGCGATGCGAAGCATCCGCCGCTGTTCCGGCGCTGCGATCTGCGCAACGTCGATGCGATCAACGAGATGTTCGCGTCGATCGTCGCGGCGGCCGGTCCGATCGACGTGCTGGTCAACAACGCCGGCAACGACGACCGCCATGAAATCGGCGAACTGACCGCGAGCTACTGGGACGACCGCATCGCGGTGAATCTGCGTCACCAGTTCTTCTGCGCGCAGGCCGCCGCGAACGGGATGCGCGAGGCCGGCCGCGGCGTGATCCTGAATCTCGGCTCAGTGTCGTGGCATCTGGCGCTACCGAATCTGGCGATCTACATGACCGCGAAGGCCGGCATCGAAGGGCTCACGCGCGGTCTCGCGCGCGATCTCGGCGGCGCGGGCATCCGCGTGAACTGCATCATCCCGGGCGCGATCAAGACGCCGCGCCAGATGGCGCTGTGGCAATCGCCGGAAAGCGAGGCGAAGGTCGTCGCGAGCCAGTGCCTGAAATTGCGCATCGAGCCCGAGCACGTCGCGCGCATGGCGCTGTTTCTGGCCTCGGACGACGCGTCGCGCTGTTCCGGCCGCGACTACTTCGTCGACGCAGGGTGGTACGGAGAATGAGCATGCCGGTCCCTGTGTGCGTGTGGCCGGTCGGCGCCGAACTCGGCGAAGGACCGCTGTGGCAGGCCGCCGAGAACGCGCTGTATTTCGTCGATATCAAGGGCCACCGGATCCACCGGCTGGCACTCGATAGCGGCGAGCAGCAAAGCTGGCAGGCGCCGGATCAGCCCGGCTTCATCGTGCCGCTGGCGGACCGGCTATTCGTATGCGGATTGCCCGACGGTCTGTATTGTTTCGATGCGACCAGCGGCGCGTTCGCGAAGCTGATCGACGTCGAATCGCAATTGCCGGGCAACCGCCTGAACGACGGTTTCGTCGATGCGCAGGGACGGCTGTGGTTCGGCTCGATGGACAACGCCGAAGTGGCGCCGAGCGGCACGCTGTATCGTGTGAACGAAGCCGGCGAGGCGCTCGCGCAGGACGACGACTACGTGATCACCAACGGCCCGGCGATGAGCCCGGACGGGCGCACGCTGTATCACAACGACACGATGCGCCGGGTGGTCTACGCGTTCGACGTCGCTGCCGACGGCACGCTGTCGGGCAAGCGCATTTTCGCGGCGATTTCGGGCGACGGCCACCCCGACGGCCTCGCCGTCGATGCTGACGGTTTCGTGTGGGTCGCGCTGTTCGGCGGCTGGCGTATCGAGCGTTATTCTCCGGCCGGCGAACTGGTCGACCAGGTGCCGCTGCCGTGCGCGAACGTGACCAAGCTCGCGTTCGGCGGCGCCGATCTGCGCACCGTGTACGTGACGACCGCATGGAAGGGCCTGACCGCGGTCGAGCGTCAGCATCAGCCGCAGGCGGGCGGGCTGTTCTTGTTCCGCGCGCCGGTGGCCGGGCAGGCGCAGGCACGCTGCACGGTCGGCTTCGCGCGGTAGAACAGCGACAGCCGATGTCAAGCCAGGATATCGTCGCGAACGCTCCGGCGCAGGCGGCCAGGTATCATGTGCGTTCCGTGACTCTCGCGCATTCGTTCCGCCTCTTACCATGACGTTGTCCAGGCTAGCCGTCCCGCCCCGTATGTCCGATGTCGCCGAACGCGCGGGCGTTTCGAAGATGACCGTGTCGCGCGTGCTCGCGGGCCGCAACGTATCGCAGGCGACCCGCGAGAAAGTCCAGAAGGTGATCGACGAACTCGGCTACGTCGCCGACGCGGCCGCGGGCGCGTTGTCGTCGGGCCGCTCGGAGTTCGTCGCGGTGCTGGTGCCGTCGCTGTCGAGCTCGAACTTTTCGGACACGGTGCGCGGGCTGAACGCGGCGCTCACGCCGCACGGGCTGCAACTGCTGCTCGGCGACACCGCCTACAGTCTCGAACAGGAAGAACTGCTGGTGCGCTCGATGCTGCGCCACCAGCCGCGCTGCGTCGCGCTGACCGGTGGCCGCCACACCGACGCGACGCGCGCGCTGCTGCAGCGCGCCGGCATTCCGGTGGTCGAAATGTGGGACCTGCCGAGCGATCCGATCGATACGGTGGTCGGCTTCTCGAATTCCGCGGCGGCGCGCGCGATGGTCCGCCATCTGCACGAACGCGGCTACCGGCGCATCGGTTTCATTGCCGGCGCGAGCGAACTGGACCGGCGCGGCGCCGACCGGGCGCGCGGCTACGTCGCCGAAATCAGGGCGCTCGGCCTCGGCGAGCCGCGCGTGATCCGGCTCGGCGAGTCACCGATCACGATGAGCCACGGCGGTCCGGCGATCAGCGCATTGCTCGAAGCGTGGCCCGACACCGACGCGGTGATGTGCGTGAGCGACATGTCCGCGTTCGGCGCGATCATGGAATGTCACCGGCGCGGGCTGTCGGTGCCGGGCGATATCGCGGTGGCCGGCTTCGGCAATTTCGAAGTGTCGTGGTGCTGTCAGCCGAGCATTACGACGGTGTCGGTCGACGCGTACGGAATCGGCCGGCGCGCCGGCGAAATGCTGCTCGCCGCGCTGGCCGAACGCGAGACGGGCGCCGCGCCGCAGCGCAGGAAGGCGGCGAAGATCGACTTCTCGGTGATCGCGCGCGACAGCGCGTAGGCGCCAGAACCCTTAACCACAACGAACCGTGTGATCGTGTCGATCACGAACGCCCGGCGGGCGCTCACGGCCTCCGCCGAATGCCAGTCGTGATCGAACAGTTTCGAAGGGTGGGCGACCAAGGCACTTATCCGCCGAAAATCCGGTTCACATCGCTGCCCACATAAGTGCCGACAGTCAGGACTTGCTTCTTGGTGCCGTCATATAAGATCAGGCCGCACAGCACGTCGCCGAACTGGGGGCCATAGGCGTCGGCAGCGGTGTTCGAAAGCAGATCGTCCGCGACAGTCGCTGTCCCCACCGCGGAGAGCGCGAATTTTACGCCGGGCGCATTGCTCAAAAACGCAATGAGCTGCTCCGAAGTCGAAAAAAACCTCGGAAGCTTGAGGGAAGAACCGTCCACTTGCTCGAGCAAAGCACGCTTCACTTCGTATAAGCCCATGCCGACTGTGTACAAGATCATGGCTGCCCCCTGGCTGAACGTCTATTGTGCTGAAACATAGCAGTTCCGACGCGTTGATTCGGACATTGTGTCCGCGCTTCCGGACGGCCGACGACGGCTCCCGCCGCGTACCTCCGTGCACCTCGAGACCCGCCGCCTGCCGCGGTAGCAACGGTCCGGGGAACGATGCGTCGAGCCTGCTTGCCGAGACGCTTCGGTGAGTCGTTGTCACTTCGACCGACTCCCGGCCCACAACATCGGTCGGCGATCGATCCACGGCCGGGCCTCCTCGAGTTGCCCGGCAAGTCGCAGCAACGTGTCTTCCCGCCCGAATCCTGCCGCGAACTGCATGCCGATCGGCAAACCGGTTGACGGATGCACTTCAAGCGGAACGGACATCGCAGGGACGCCAGAAACATTGAAGGGTGGCGTGAACGGCGAATGTCGAAAGACCCGCTGCGTCCATTCGAGACCGGTCATCGATTCGGCGCCTACGTCATAGGTGCCGATCGCCGGTGCCATCTGCGGCAAAGTCGGCGTGAGCAACAAGTCGACCTCCTCAAACCATGCGCCGACCGACCGCGTGACCTGGTTGCGCATCGCTAGCGCCGCAGCAAAGCTGGATGCTTTCTCCTCCTTGCCGTACTGAAAACAGGCCAATGTGGCTGGCTCGAGCGTCGTGTTGTCGATCGGACGGCCGGTCGTTGCTGCGAGGCCCTCGATCCAGCCGACGAGCGTTGCTGTCCATATGGTCGCGTTCATCTGCACGAAGGCATCCCACGAAGCGCCAAGCGTCGGCTGGAGTTCGACGACCGTATGGCCGAGCGCTTCGAGAAGACTCGCTGTCGAAGAAGTTGCTGCCGCGATAACCGGATCGGTACGTTCGCCATTCCATGGGTCGAGCATCAGGCCGATCTTTAACTTGCCGGGTTCGCGGCTGACTTCGGATAGGAAGCTTCGCGCCGGCGCGGGGGTTATGTATGGCTCGCCGGCTGCGTGGCCCTGGATCGCATCGAGCAGCGCGGCGCTGTCCCTCACGCTGCGGCTCACGCCCAATTGCACGCCGAAACCCGCGAATACTTCGTCAAGCGAGGGCCCGTTCGAACTGCGGCCCCGCGTAGGTTTAAGACCGAACAGGCCGTTATAAGCGGCCGGCACGCGAATGGAGCCCGCCGCATCTGTCGCATGGGCGAGCGGGACCAGGCCCGCTGCGACCGCTGCGGCCGCACCGCCGCTGGAACCGCCGGCACTTGACTCCGGCAGCCACGGATTACGAGTCGCGCCTTGCAGCGTCGACTCAGTGGTCGTACTGAAAGCCATCTCCGGCGTGGCAGTGCGTCCTATCGTGATCAGTCCCGCCGCGCGAAAGCGCGACATCAACCACGAATCCTCGGTAGCGACGACGCCTTTCGCAAGCCGACTTCCCAGCTCGAGCTTCTTGCCTTGCATGCTTACCGCAAGATCTTTGATCAGAAACGGCACGCCCGCGAGCGGGCCGCCCTGGCAAGCTCCTGCGCCGCTGTCGGAAGCGGGCCAGCTCTCGATGACCGCGTTGATGTCTGAATTAACGAGTGTGATCGCCTCACGTGCGACTTCGGCAAGCTCAGCCGTCGTGACATCGCCGTTTGCGACTAGCTCCGCGAGGCCGATCGCGTCGTATTCCGTGTATTCGCTCAGTTTCATGTTCTCTCCGTATGGGTGAAGTAAACGATAGGGCAGGCCGGAGAAGGTGATTAGTCGGTGTCCTTGGCAAGGATTGAGCCATGCATGGGACAATCCTCCAGGCAATGTCACTAACAATTTTCGCGCGGTACGCGGGTTCCGATGACCAGAGATCTCAACGACACACTCGTTTTTGTTCGCGTCGTGCAGGCGGGCAGCTTCACCGCGGCGGCGAACGCCCTGCAGATCCCGAAGACGACGGTGAGCAGGCGCGTTCGGCAACTCGAGGCGCACCTTGGCACGGCCCTGTTACACAGAACGACGCGAAAGCTACGCCTGACGGAAGCAGGTGCGGCTTATTTCGAGCGTTGCAACGGAATCGCCAGACAACTCGACGATGCGGAGAACGCCGTTCAACAGATTCGTGGCACACCTGGGGGGTGGCTGCGCGTGACGCTCCCGTATTCGTTTGGCGCCACGTGGATAGCGCCATTGATCGCCGGCTTTTGCGCGCGCTACCCTGACGTGCGCGTCGATATCATCGCGACGCATGTGCCGCTCGATCTGTTCGGCGAGAACGTGGATGTTGCCCTGCGCCTTGGCGCGCTTCCTGATTCGAGCCTTGTGGCGCAGCGGCTTGGCAGCTTTTCGACGTCGGTCTACGCCAGCCCGGCGTATATCGACAAGCATGGCGCGCCCGAGAGTCCGAGCGATTTAAGTCGTCATCCGGCGCTTGCTCTGCATCAGGCGCGCACCGACAACGGCTACACATGGTCGTTGGGCAAGGCGGGGCGGAAGGCGAAGCACTTTGCGCTGAATCCGGTGATCGTGGCAAGCGATCCCGTGCTGCTGGTGGACGCTGCGCGTGGCGGCAACGGGGTGTTGTTGGCGATGGACGCGAGCATGGCATCGGAGGTCACAGCCGGACGTCTGCGCAAGGTGCTGCCCGAATGGATCGGCCCACCGCAGGATCTCAATGCTCTTTTTCCGAGGGAGCGCGTGCCGTCGCCGAAACTGCGAGCGTTCCTGCACTACCTGAAGACTCAATTGCGTTTTACGCATGCGACGTGACAGGGAATCGTTGCCCGCAGCGGCCGCATATCCAGGCTAGCTTAAGTGCGAGCAAATCGATGAACAGCCGAACCTTTGCAGGGAAATGACGGCGATCAGGATACGCGACATATACGCATATCTCGTCCGTGTAAAACGCAGGCAACAGGTGTCGGAGGTGGCCTGCGGCGACGTCCCCCTCGACCGGGCAGCCGTCGTGCTCTCGCTAACGCTCCCGCAATACGTGCTGGTCATAGGCCTGTTGCGCCTGCTCGATTACATGCAAGTGTTCGATCGACCAGTCGTACACGGCGCCAAACGGGACCTGGAGCGTCCGGCCGAGGTCCGTGATCGAATATTCGACTGCCACCGGCGACGTGTTGAGCACCTTCCGGGCGATCAGGCCATTGCGCTCGAGACGCCTCAACGCCTGGGTGAGCGCCTTGTGCGTGATTCCTTCCAGCCTGCGCTTGATCTCATTGAAGCGCGTCGGTTTCTGCGTCAGCAGCGTAAGGATCATCACCGACCATTTGTTCGCCACCTGATCGAAGAACGACCGCGCGGCGCAGTCCGCAAAGAAAACTGGGTCTACCTCGCAGGTCATGCCGGTTTCCTCCTGTATATCTACGCACCTCAAAGTGCGTAATTGACTGTAGATATCCAACGTATAGCATGACGTCAGGTTAATTGCACTGCGCGCGGCGATCGTCGCAACCACACGACCGATCTGCTGATGTCGCAGTCGTGTATAAACTGATTTGGAGTCCAGATGGACATTGCACAGCGAGAACTTTCCCGTCGCAACCTGCTGAAGGTCGCCGGTGCTGCGGCGATTGCAGCCACGCTCGGCAGCCATGAAGCCCTTGCTGCAACGAAACCGCTTGCCAGATTGTTCGCGACAGACACAGGTGCCGGCAAGAACGTCATGTTTCTCCACGGCTGGACTTGTGATTCCCATGACTGGAGTTGGCAACTGCCGTTTTTTGAAAGCCGGTGCCGTGTCATCGCTGTCGATCTGCGTGGACATGGCCGATCGGAACTGATGGGGCCCGGAAGTTATACGCCCGCCGACTACGTCGCCGACATCGAAGCGATGATTGCGACGAAGTATCCGGGACAGAAGTTCAATCTCGTCGGGCATTCGATGGGTGGCCAGATCGCCGCCCGGCTCGCCGCGAAGCGCCCGGATCTGATCAGCGCGGTGGTGTCTGTCGACGGTGCGCTCGGCTTTTCCGGCGCTGCCGCCGAGCTGTTTGCGAAAACCACACGTGACCTGCATGCGAACGATCCCGGCAGCGTAGCGACAGCGTTGTTTCAGCTGGTCTATGACCGTAACACCGACCCGGCGTTCAAGCGTTGGCATGCGAGGCGCGTCTTGGGCACGCCCATGCATGTCGTGCGCGAATCCTTCGGTCCGCTGTTCTTCGGCAACGATCAGGTAGGCAACGGAGAAGCGAGCGCGGTGTTCTGCAAGAACCTTTCCGTTCCCGTTTATCACTTGTCCCGCGACCCCGAGCAGGCGGATCGCATGCGCCCATGGTTCTCGCATCCGAAGTCGAAAGTGGATGTATGGACCAATACCGGCCACTGGATCATGCAGGATCGCAGTGACGACGTGAACGTTGCCATCGCCGCGTGGCTCGACGCGCTATAACCCACGGCCTTTGCCAAGCCTTCTCGAGGCTGGACTGATCGCCCGCTTCGGCAAGAGTCGCTCAAAGCCTTGGCCCCGTTGATGCCGCGATGGCCCCTAAGGGACCTCGGCCATGTCGACCAGTCCAGGCGACGGCGTGATGCCCTCAATCTGCGCGAGGATGGGTTCTATCTGCTGCCGCAGCCATTCGGACGCCGGATCGCGGTCGGAATGGGCCGCCCACACCATCGAGATGGGCGTGACGGCAAAGTCGAACGGGACCGGGCTTGCCACCAGCCCCATTAGCGGTGCATACCGGCTAACGATCCTCGATGGCAGCGTCGCGATGACGGGCGCGTGCATGACGGTGCTGAGCACGGTCAGGAATTCGGGTGCCGCCATCGCCATATCGAGCTCCACGCCTGCCGCGCGTACCGCATCTTCCAGGCAGCCACGAATGCTCGCGTTCTGGGAAACCATCGCGTGTTTTTGAGCGAGGTAGGCGCTACGGCTGATGGGCAGAGCCAGATCGAGCAGGGCGGGGTTGAAGCAGCACATCAAGGATTGCTCGAACAGCAGCTTCCAGCGATGCCGTTCCGCACCCTCGCCAAAACAGCCGACGCCGAGGTCGATTGCGCCTTCGTCGAGCATTCGATGCACCTCGTTCGGTTGCGCGGGGCGTGCCAGGAGCTTGATCCCTGGCGCGCATCGTTGAAGCTGCGCCGTCAAGCCCGGCATTGACAGCACTTCGAGTTCGCTCGAAAAAGCGATCGAAAAAGTCCGTTCCTCCTCTTCCGGGCAAAACTTTTCGCGCGTGGTGATCGCATGCTGGGCCTGCTCGAGGATCCGGTTGATCGCCGCCGCCAGCGCCTGCGCACGAGACGTCGGTTTCATCACCTGTCCGACGCGCACGAACAGCTCGTCATCGAGCAGCACGCGCAACGTTCCGAGGTTGTGGCTCATGGCCGACTGCTGGATCTTCAAACGGCTGGCCGCCCGCGTGACGCTGCGCTCGCGCATCAGTGCGTCGAAGGCGACCAGCAGGTTGAGATCGAACGACCACAAATTGAAATGATCAATGGACGACATGATTTGAATCGATTTGTTCGCTGGATCTCGCGAGCATAGACTACAGGCGAGTTTTTAACCAGCGAGTCCAAATGATTCACCCGAATAAAACCTACGCGATCGGCGACGTTACGGTCACCAAGATCGAAGAAATGCGCCTGAGCGTCGCGCCGCCTTCCTTTCTCTACCCCGACTATGAAGCTGCCGAACTCGCACCCAATCTGCACTGGTTGACGCCGAGCAATATGGACGTGGGCAGCGGCAACCTGATCCAGAGCATTCACAGCTGGCTGGTCCGCACGCCGCACCACACCATCCTGATCGATACGGGTTCTGGAAATGACAAGGAGCGACCGCGCAATGCCGTTTTCCACCACCTGAACACGCCGTATCTGCAGCGCCTCGCCGCCGCCGGCGTGCAACCGCAAGACGTCGATTACGTGCTGCATACGCACCTGCACGTCGATCATGTCGGCTGGAATACCCGGCTCATCGACGGCCGTTGGGTGCCGACCTTCCCCAATGCGCGCCATGTGTACTCCAAAGCCGAAGAGGACTATTACGGTACCTCCGATAGCCACAACGAAGTGAATGTGCCCAGTTTCGGCGTCTTCGAGGACAGCGTCGCGCCGATCATTGCCTCCGGACAGGCGGAGCGCATCAGCAGCGACGGCGGCGATTATCTGGACTACTTCACCTTCCGTCCGACCATGGGTCACAGCATCGGCCACATGTCGATCGAACTGCGCTCCGAAGGGAAGGCGGCTCTGTTTACCGGCGACGTGATGCACCACCCACTGCAGGTGGTGCGCCCGGACTGGAACTCGGTGTTCTGCGAATGGCAGGACGCGGCGCGCGCGTCGCGCCGCTGGGTGCTAGAGCTTGGCGCCGAACACGACCTGCTGCTGTTCACGCCGCACTTCGCAGAGACTTCTGCCGGCTACGTAACTCGCCACGGCGAACGTTTCGGCTGGCGGTACGAATAATGATCGAGGATCGACGCGCCACCACAACTTCGCAATGCTGCATATGCCAAACGTCATGAAACAGAACATCGCAATCAACGGAACCGAACTCGTGTTCGACGAACTGCGAGTACCGACCGGCACACCCGGCATCGACCTCTATGTTCGCAACAAACGGCCAGCCTCTCTGCATACTTTCATGCCCGAACGCACCATTGTGATGGTTCACGGTGCGACCTTCTCATCGGGCAGCCTGTACGACGTGCCGTTCAACGGCATGTCGTTCATCGATTATCTGGCGGCTGCCGGATACGACGTCTATGCGCTGGATGTGCGCGGCTACGGCCATTCGGCACGCCCCCCGGAAATGGAACAGCCAGCCGACCAGAGCCTGCCGGTCGTCAATACTGACACGGGCGTGGCCGATCTTGGCATGGTGATCGACCATGTGCTGCAGCGACGCGGCCTGGAGAAAGTGTCCGTGTTCGGCATGTCCTGGGGCGGGACGGTCGCGGGCGCTTATACCAGCCGCAATAACGACAAAGTTCACAAGCTGGTCCTGCTGGCTCCGCAATGGCTCAGCGACGGGCCGATTCCGATCGACAGCGGCGGCCCGCTCGGCGCCTGGCGCCTGGTCCCGGTGCGCGAGAGCAAGGCGCGCTGGCTCAGCACCGCACCGGAGCATGGCCGCGCGACCCTGGTGCCGCAAGGCTGGTTCGAACAATGGGCCGATTTCACGCTGGCAGAAGATCCATGGAGCAGTGAGCGCGCGCCGAACCAGCTGCGCGCGAGCAACGGCCCGATCCAGGATATCCGCGACTACTGGCGGGTGGGGCGCAAATATTACGAACCGGCCGACATCCGTGTGCCGGTGTTGCTCGTTCACGGTGAGTGGGACGTTGACGTGCCGATCGAACTTGCCCAAGCGTTGTTCCTTGAACTGCGCAACGCGCCGTACCGCCAGTGGGCGGAAATCGGCGAGGCCACCCACCTCGTTTTGCTCGAGAAGAATCGCCTGCTGGCCTTCCAGGCGATCCGTGACTTCTACGATCGCGCTTTCGAAGCGGAAACGGCAAAGCACTAACGCCAGGCCATGGGCAGCCGGCTCTATCAGAGTTCGAAGCGCGGATGGGCTCACCCCGCCCCACTTCTGCCAGTCGAACCTGCCCGTCGTCAACGGCGGTTTCTGAAGTTCAAGCGACGTTCCGGCAACCAGCTCGGCCGGGCTGGCCCCGGTCCTTGTCTGAATGCTGAGCTTTGCGGTCCGCTTTCACCCTGGATAGTCGACGCCGGGCTCCAGGGGCCAACAGTTACGGTTCCCGTACCGATAAAACCCGACTCAGGGATATCCCTTGGTTGTTCGGACGGTAAGCCGCGCGTAACATGCACGACCATAAATGTTACCGGTAACTTTCTATCGGCGGCGTGCGTGGGCTGGGTGGAGGCGGATTTCATCCGCACGAGGCCCGACGCGACGGCATTTCCTACGATAAATACGCTACGGAGATACGAATGAGTGCTGTACCTTCCGCGGGCGCCGGCTCCGCCGCGCGCATCGACGAATTCGAAGAAAAGACTTATCGCAAGGTCGTGCGCCGGCTGCTGCCGATCCTGCTGCTGTGCTACGTGGTCGCGTATCTGGATCGCGTGAACGTCGGCTTTGCAAAGCTGCAGATGCTCGACGATCTCGGCCTGTCGGACACGATGTACGCGATCGGCGCGAGCGTGTTTTTCTGGGGCTACTTCATCTTTGAAGTGCCGAGCAACGTGTTCCTGCATCGCTACGGCGCGCGCTTCTGGATCGCGCGGATCATGTTCACGTGGGGCATCGTGTCGATGGCGCTCGCGTTCGTCGCGCCGCTCGCGCAGCTTGCGCACGTCGAAACCGCGACGATGTTCTACATCCTGCGGTTTCTGCTCGGGCTGTGCGAGGCGGGCTTTTTCCCCGGCGTGATCCTGTATCTGAACTTCTGGTTTCCCGCGCAGCGCCAAAGCCGCGTGATGTCGGGCTTCCTGATCGCGATGCCGGTCAGCCTGATGCTCGGCGGCGTGGTGTCCGGCTGGCTGATGGAGAACACGGCCGGTCTGCTGGGCTTCCAGGGCTGGCAGTGGATGCTGCTGATCGAGGGCGTGCCGTCGCTGCTGACCGCGTTCGTCGTGTATTTCTCGCTCGACGACGGCATCGAGCAGGCCCGCTGGCTGACGCCGCAGGAAAAGACCCTGCTCGCCGCCAACCTGCAGCGCGAAAGCACGCACAAGACCGCGCGCTTCGGCGCGGCGGTGCGCGATCCGCGCGTGTGGCTGCTGGTCGCGATCTTGCTCACGTTCAATACCGGCTTCTACGGCCTCGCGTTCTGGCTGCCGTCAATCATCAAGGCGACCGGCGTGCAGGATCCGCTGCATATCGGCTTGCTGACCGCGATTCCGTACGGCGTGGCGATCATCGCGACGCTGGCCAATGCCGCGCACTCGAAGAAGACCGGCGAGCGGCGCCTGCATGCGGCGATTCCGGCGCTGATCGGCGGGATCGGCCTGATCATGAGCGCGGCATTGGCGCATCATGTGGTGTTGGCGATCACGTTCCTGACCATCGCGACCGCCGGCATTCTCGCGCTGATGCCGATTTACTGGACGTTCCCCGGCCAGTTGCTGTCGGGCGCCGCGGCGGCGGCCGGTATCGCGATGATCAACGCGATCGGCAACCTGTCCGGCTTTACCGGTTCGATGATCACCGCGGTCGCGAAGAATCTGACCGGCGACATCAACAACGGCACTTATGCGCTCGGTGCCTGCCTGCTGGTCAGCTGCGTGCTGATCCTGCTGGTGCCGCGCGCGATGCTGGAGCGGACCGGCTCGCCCGCGGGCGACGAAGCCGGCCGCAACCCGACGCGCGCGGCGAACACCACGCAACGCGCGCGCGAAACCCTTACACCATGACAGAGAGATAAGCATCATGTCAGCATCCACCCCGCGCCGGCTGCGCAGCCAGGAATGGTTCGACGATCCTTCGCACGCGGACATGACGGCGCTGTACGTCGAGCGTTTCATGAACTACGGTCTGACGCGCGAAGAGTTGCAGTCGGGCCGGCCGATCATCGGCATCGCGCAGACCGGCAGCGATCTCGCACCGTGCAACCGCCATCACATCGAACTGGCCGCGCGCACCAAGGCCGGTATTCGCGACGCCGGCGGGATTCCGATGGAATTCCCGGTGCACCCGCTCGCCGAACAGAGCCGCCGGCCGACCGCCGCGCTCGACCGCAATCTCGCGTATCTGGGCCTCGTTGAAATCCTGCACGGCTTTCCGCTCGACGGCGTGGTGCTGACCACCGGTTGCGACAAGACCACGCCGGCCTGCCTGATGGCCGCGGCGACCGTCGATATGCCGGCAATCGTGCTGTCCGGCGGCCCGATGCTCGACGGTTGGCACGATGGTCAGCGGGTCGGCTCGGGCACGGTGATCTGGCATGCGCGCAATCTGCTCGCGGCCGGCAAGATCGACTACGAAGGCTTCATGGAGCTGACCACCGCTTCGTCGCCGTCCATCGGTCACTGCAACACGATGGGCACCGCGCTGTCGATGAACAGTCTCGCCGAAGCGCTCGGCATGTCGCTGCCCGGCTGCGCGAGCATTCCGGCCGCGTACCGCGAGCGCGGCCAGATGGCTTACGCGACCGGCAAACGGATCGTCGATCTGGTGCGCGAGGACGTGCGGCCGTCGCAGATCATGACCAAAGAGGCGTTCGAGAATGCGATCGTGGTCGCGTCGGCGCTCGGCGCGTCGACCAACTGCCCGCCGCATCTGATCGCGATTGCACGGCATATGGGCGTCGAATTGAGCCTCGACGACTGGCAGCGCGTCGGCGAAGAGGTGCCGCTGATCGTCAACTGCATGCCGGCCGGCGAATATCTCGGTGAGAGCTTCCACCGCGCGGGCGGCGTGCCCGCGGTGATGCGCGAACTCGCGAACGCGAAGCTGGTGCACGAGGACTGCCTGACGGTGTCGGGCCGCACGATGGGCGAGATCGCGGCCGCCGCGCCCGCGCCGGATCGCGAAGTGATCAAGACAACTGACGATCCGCTGAAACACGGCGCGGGCTTCATGGTGCTGTCGGGCAACTTCTTCGACAGCGCGATCATGAAGATGAGCGTGGTCGGCGAAGCGTTCCGGCAGACCTATTTGAGCGAGCCGGGCGCGGAGAATACCTTCGAGGCGCGCGCCATCGTGTTCGACGGTCCCGAGGACTATCACGCGCGCATCAACGATCCGTCGCTGGAGATCGACGAGCACTGCATCCTCGTGATTCGCGGCACCGGCACGGTCGGTTATCCGGGCAGCGCCGAGGTCGTCAACATGGCGCCGCCGGCGGAGTTGATCCGCCAGGGCATCACGTCGCTGCCGACGCTCGGCGACGGTCGCCAGAGCGGCACGTCGGCGAGCCCGTCGATTCTGAACATGTCGCCGGAAGCGGCGGTCGGCGGCGGCCTCGCGCTGCTGCGCACCAACGACCGCATTCGCGTCGATCTGAACGCGCGCAGCGTGAACGTGCTGGTCGACGAAGCCGAACTCGCGCGACGCCGCGAGACCGTGAAATTCGACATTCCGCCCGCGCAAACGCCGTGGCAGGAGCTGTATCGCAAGACGGTCGGCCAGCTCTCGACCGGCGGCTGTCTCGAACCGGCAACGCTGTATCTGAAGGTGATCGCCGAGCGCGGCAACCCGCGCCATTCGCATTGACGTGCGGGCGACGAGGCCGCGCCGCTTCCTTGAAGCGCGCGCGGCCCGCCCCGCGCCGTTTCCCAACTACTTTTAAAGACCCGATCCCATGTCCGCAATTTCTCCTTCCAGCTTTCTCCCCGACGATCTGAACGACGCGTTGCTGGTCGGCCGCGTGTGGCGCGACACCGGCGCGCACGCAGGACCGTGCGTGGTCGTCGTGCGCGGCGGCGAGGTATTCGACATCACCGCGAGCATCGCGACGACCGCCGATCTGTTCGAGCGCGACGATGCCGCGCAATTCGCACGCAAGGCGGCCGGCGAATCGCTCGGCCCGGTTGCGCAACTGATCGCCGCGAATCTGCCGGAGGCGCTGGCTGCCAATGCACCGGCCGTGCGTCTGCTCGCGCCGTGCGACGTGCAGGCGATCAAGGCCTGCGGCGTGACCTTCGCGGTGAGCCTGATCGAACGCGTGATCGAGGAGCAGGCGGGCGGCGATCCGGCGAAAGCGAAGGAAGTGCGCGAGACGATCGCGTCGACGATCGGGACCGACCTGTCGAAGATCAAGCCGGGCTCGGAAGCGGCGATGAAGCTGAAGGCCGAACTCGAACGTCGCGATGCGTGGTCGCAGTACATGGAAGTCGGCATTGGTCCGGACGCCGAAGTGTTTTCGAAGTCGCAGCCGATGTCGGCGGTCGGCTTCGGCGCGGACGTCGGCCTGCTGGAAGCGTCGGTGTGGAACAACCCGGAACCGGAAATCGTGCTGGCGGTGAATAGCCGCGGCGCGGTGGTCGGCGCGACGCTCGGCAACGACGTGAATCTGCGCGACATCGAAGGCCGCTCGGCGCTGCTGCTCGGCAAGTGCAAGGACAACAACGGCTCGTGCGCGATCGGCCCGTTCGTGCGGCTGTTCGACGAGCGCTTCTCGCTCGATACGGTGCGCACGGCGAGCGTGTCGCTGCGCGTGGAAGGCGCCGACGACGACTTCGTGCTCGACGGCGTGAGCCATATGAGCGAGATCAGCCGCGACCCGGCCGACCTCGTCGCGCAGACGTGCGGGCGCCATCACCAGTACCCGGACGGCTTCATGCTGTTCCTCGGCACGATGTTCTCGCCGATCAAGGACCGCGACGCGCCCGGCGCCGGCTTCACGCATCACCTCGGCGACCGCGTGACGATCTCGACCCCGCAGCTCGGCGCCCTCACCAACACGGTACGCCTGTCCACCGAAATCGAACCGTGGACCTTCGGTGTGCGCGCGTTGTATCGCAATCTCGCGGCGCGTGGCCTACTCGGCGACGCATAACGTCTTCAGGAGGATCAACACATGAGTCAGTTTGCTAACTACATCGACGGCCAGTGGGTCGACGGCGCGAGCGTGTCGCGCAACGTCAATCCGTCGAATCTCGACGACGTGATCGGCGAATTCGCGCAGGCCGACGCCGAGCAGACGCAACGCGCGATCGGCGCCGCGCGCAAGGCGTTCGCGACGTGGTCGCTGTCCACGCCGCAACAGCGCTTCGATCTGCTCGACCAGGCCGGCAGCGCGATCCTCGCGCGCAAGGCCGAACTCGGCCGGCTGCTCGCGCGTGAAGAAGGCAAGACGCTGCCCGAGGCGATCGGCGAAGTGGGCCGCGCCGCGCAGATTTTCAAGTTCTTCGCCGGCGAAGCGCTGCGGCTCGGCGGGGAAACGGTGCCGTCGGTGCGGCCCGGGATGACCGTCGAGATGACGCGCGAGCCGGTCGGCGTGGTCGCGCTGATCACGCCGTGGAATTTCCCGATCGCGATCCCCGCGTGGAAGATTGCGCCGGCGCTCGCGTACGGCAACACCGTCGTGATCAAGCCGGCCGATCTCGTGCCGGCGAGCACGTGGGAGCTGGTCAAGATCATCGCCGAAGCGGGCGCGCCGGCCGGCGTGATCAATCTGGTGATGGGACGCGGTTCGGTGGTCGGCGAGGCGCTGGTGTCGTCGCCGGATGTCGATGCGCTGAGCTTCACCGGTTCGGTGGCGACCGGCCGCGCGATCGGCGCGAAGTGCTTCGAGTCGGGCAAGAAATTCCAGCTGGAGATGGGCGGCAAGAACCCGATGGTGGTGCTCGACGACGCCGATCTCGACGTCGCGGTCGAAGCGTGCATCAACGGCGCGTTCTATTCGACCGGCCAGCGTTGCACCGCGTCGAGCCGGCTGATCGTGACCGAAGGGATTCATGACCGCTTCATCGATGCGATGAAGGCGCGCATGCAGAAGCTGACGGTTGGCGATGCGCTCGCGGACGGCACGCACATCGGCCCGGTCGTCGACGATAAACAGCTGGCGCAGGACGAGCGCTATCTGGCGGTCGCCCGCGAAGAGGGCGGTACCGTGTTCGGCGGCGAGCGGGTCGATAACGCAACGCGCGGCTACTTCCTCGCGCCCGCGCTGGTCACGCAGACCACGCCGGCGATGCGGATCAATCGTGAAGAAGTGTTCGGGCCGGTCGCGTCGGTGATCAAGGTGAAGGACTACCAGGAAGCGCTGGCGGTTGCCAACGATACCGAGTTCGGGCTGTCGGCCGGCATTTGCACGACTTCGCTGAAGTACGCGAGCCATTTCCGCCGCCATGTGCAGGCGGGGATGGTGATGGTCAACACCGCGACCGCGGGTGTCGATTATCACGTGCCGTTCGGTGGCCGCAAAGGTTCGAGCTATGGTCCGCGCGAGCAGGGCAGTTACGCGCGCGAGTTTTATACGACGGTGAAGACTGCTTATATCAATCCGGGTGCGGTTTGATGTGAACCTCTGACGGCTGTCGCCGCGGAAACGGAACTGGCCCGCCATCGCAGTGAATTGCGATGGCGGGCCAGTCTGTTTTTGGTGTTCGGGATCGCTCGTGTGATTTTCGATCGGGACAGCGGACATAAGACTTTTAAAGTCCGTTTATACATTTTAAATAAATAAGCCAAACCATTAAATATAGATAAATAGACCAAACTTCAGATTTGTCCGGTGTTTGCCCTCAGCTCGCTCTGATAGCCTGCGTTCCTCAGTCATCCAGATCAGTTCGAGGGGCGACGCCTGAACGGCCATCAGAGCCCGGTGTCGTCGGAAAGGTATTCGAACGCCGCTGCATTGCGCAGGGTTTCGTTCGGCCTCACAGACACCGCAAAAATGAATAACCGTTGTCTCCGGCTTGTATTCAGCAAGCTCCGGGGTATGCTCATCGCCGTTGCAGAGACTGCAAACGCGCATGGAAATGCAGGTCGCGGTGAGAGCGGCCCGTCAGTCGCGCTGCCATCCTTCACGCTTTTCGCGATGCGTCACACCGCATTCGCCGCGCTGATCCTCGCCGGATTCGCTCCCGCTTTCTCGAATGCGCAGATCGTGCCGTCCGGCGCGCACGCGCCGGACGTGATCGGTACGGCCAATGGCCTGCCGCAGGTGAATATCACGAAGCCGTCCGGCGCGGGCGTATCGCTCAACACGTATTCGCAGTTCGACGTGTCATCCGGTGGCGCGATTCTCAATAACTCGCCCGTTAATACGCACACCGAACTCGCGGGACAGATATCGGGCAATAAGAATTTCGGCGCAAACGATGCCGCGAAGCTGATCGTCAACCAGGTCAACAGCAATAACCCGTCGTTGCTGCGCGGCTATGTCGAGGTCGCCGGACAGAAAGCGGGCGTCGTGCTGTCCAACAGCTCGGGCATCGTGGTCGACGGCGGCGGTTTCATCAACACCACGCGCGGCATTCTGACGACCGGCAATCCGCTGATCGATGCGAATGGCAATCTGACCGGCTTCGACGTTACCGGCGGCACGATCACGGTTCAGGGTGCGGAATTCAATGCATCGAATATCGACCAGGTGGATTTGATTGCGCGCGCGGTTAAGGCGAATGCCGCGATCCGTGCGAATACGCTGAACGTCGTGGCCGGCGCGAACCATGTCGATTACGCGACGCTGAAGGCGACGCCGATTGCGGGCAATGGCGCGGCGCCCGGTGTGTCGATCGATGTCGCGCAGCTCGGCGGGATGTACGCGAACCGTATCGTTCTGGTGGGCAACGAGTACGGCGTTGGGGTCGCGAACGCCGGCACGATCGCCGCGCAGGCCGGCGATCTGACGTTGACCACGTCGGGGCAACTCGTCCAGTCGGCCAGGATGACCGCAAGCGGCAATCTCGCGATCGACGCGGCAAGCGTGGCGAACAGCGGCACCGTCTACGCACAGCAGTCGACCTCGATCGCGACGGCCGGCGCGCTTGCGAATAGCGGCACGCTGGCCGCGCAGCAGCACACGTCGATCAGCGCGGGCAGCGTTGCATCGACCGGTGTGCTCGGCGCGGGCATCGACAGCGATGGCGCGCTTGTGGGCAACGGCGATCTCTCGGTGACATCGGCGGGCACGCTTTCGGCGAGCGGACACAATGCCGGCGCGGGCAACGTCACGCTCTACGGCGTAGCACTCGACCTCGCCAATGCGCAGACCTGGGCAGGTTCGGCGCTCGCGCTGAGCGCTAGCGGCGGTAACCTGAGTCTCGTTAATGCAATGACGGGCGCGGGTTCGTCCATTACGGCAAACGCGGCAGGCACGCTCGACAACAGCGGCGGCACACTCAACGCGCCCCAGCTTGCGATTCACGCGGCGAACCTGACTAATCGCGGCGGCACTGTTACGCAGACGGGCACCGGCCCGATCAACGTTGCGGTCTCCGGCACTGTGGACAACACCAGCGGCACCTTGCAGACGAACAGCGCGGATCTGGCGCTGACGTCGGCCGCGATTCTCAACGACAACGGCACGATCAGCAACTCGGGCACCGGCATCCTGTCCGTGCAGACCGGCTCGCTGTCGAACGATGGCGGCACATTGGCGACCAATGGCGCGCTCGAGGTGCAGGCGGAAGCAGTATCGAACCGGAGCGGTACGCTGGCGGGGCAGTCGTCGGCGGATTTTGCGGTGGGCTCGCTGGACAACGGAGCCGGTGGTCAGATCAGCGCCCGCAACGTGTCGATTGCGGACAGGGGGCGGTTCAGCAACGCGGGCGGCACCGTACAGGCCGACGGTACGCTGGGCGTCAGCGCACAGACGGTGGTGAACGACGGCGGCAGCATCTCCAACGCAGGGCCGGGCGCCACTACCGTCAATGCGGCCGCTGCGCTGACCAACACGGCAGGCGGCGTGATCGGCGGCAACGGCGACGTGGCGGTGTCCGGCGGCAGCATCGACAACGGCGGCGGCTCAGTCGTCGCGAGCGGCGCGCTGACCGCGCAGTCGGGCGGCACACTGAATAACGCGGCGGGGCTCATCCAGTCGAACGGCAGCGCGTCTGTGTCCGCGCAGGGGGCGCTCACGAACGTGGGCGGCCAGATCGGCACGAACGGCGGCACGGCCACGCTGAAAATTTCCGGCGCATCGCTCGACAATAGTTCGGGCCGCATCGCCAATATCGGCACCGGCGCGACGACGGTGAACGCCGGCGCGATCACGAACAGCAATGCGGGTGGAGTCGCGGGCGCGGGTGTGATCGGCGGCAACGGCGACGTTACGCTTGCGGGCGCGTCGTTGTCGAATACCCAAGGCGGTCAGATTATCGCGGGGCATGACCTGACGCTCGATGAATCGCAGTCGGTGGACAATTCGGGCGGCACGCTGTCCGCCGCGAACGACCTGACGCTCGACGGCGCGGGAGCGGCGGTGAGCAACGTGAACGGCTCGATTCATGGCAACGGTGTGGTGAGCCTCGATAGCGCGTCGTTGGATAACACGTCGGGCAAGATCGGCAACGATCAGCGCAGCGGTGGCGGCATCGCGATCACGACGGGTACCCTCGCGAATCAGAACGGCGCGATCGGCAGCGACCGGAACCTGACGCTCACGACGAACCAGCTCACTGGCGACGGTACGATCGTCGCGGGCGTCGACGGCGCGGTGACGGTCAACGGCGACTACACGAACCATGCTGCCAACCAGATTCAGGCGAACCGCAATCTGGACTTCACGGTCGTGGGCAACCTCACCAATCAGGGCACGCTGGGCGCGGTCAATGCACTGACGGTCAACGCCGCGAACATCGACAACCAGGCGGGCGCGGACCTCAATTCGTCCAGTACGACCGTCAACGCGGCGAACGCGATCACCAATGAAGGCCGCATCGAGGGCGATACCGTTGCGACGAACAGTGCAACGCTGACCAATACCGCCACCCTCATCGGCGATACGGTCACGCTCAACGGCAGCCAGTCGATCGTCAATAGCGGGGCCGCGGCGATCATCGCGGCGGCATCCGAAGTGAATCTGTATTCGCGCGGCGATATCTCGAACACCGGCGGCGCGAATATCTTCAGCCTCGGCGATATTCACATCGCCGCCGACGCCACGCGCGACGCGAACGGTCTGCTCGCCAACCGCAGCCGGTCGGTCACGAACGACCAGTCCACCATCGAGGCGCAGGGAAACATCGAAGTCGCCACGCAGACGCTGACCAACTCGCGGCCCGCGCCGACGGTCGAGAACGTGACAACCGATGTCGAATCGGTTCACCAGACCAAGCGCAGCAAGTACATGGCCTGTACGCCGAGCAATGGCAACGGAAATGCGGGCTGTGGTGATTCGGTGTGGTCGGGTCCCTACAAGACGCCGCTCACGGCGATCTACGCCGCTTCGGACGTCGTTTCGGAAACCTCCGGCCCGAACGCTACCGACCGCGCGCTCGTCGTGAACGCGAACGGTGTCCAGCAGACGATCTGGTACAACACGTCCACGAAGAATCCCGATGGTTCGGTCACGGTCACCTACTGGGACGGCTACGACCCGAACATCAACTACGATCCGGCCACCGAATATGCGGTGCGCAGCGACGGCCACAATGGCTACCAGCGCGTGGAGATCGCACGCGATACCACGACGACCACGCAGGAGGACCAGGTGACCGGGCCGCAAGCGAAGCAGGCGCAACTGCTCGCGGGGGGCAACCTGGTGCTCGCCAATGTCGGCACGCTGAACAACCTGAACAGTGCGATCGCGGCAGGCGGTTCGATCCAGATCGGCAGCACCGCGCAGACCGGCTCTCTCGATCCGGCCGGCAGCGGCAACTACGGCGGCACGCAGGTCAACAACGTCGGCCAGACGCTGTACCAGTACCAGCGTCAGGACATCGTATCGACGTACGCATGGAACGAGAACATTACGCGGGACGTGGGCCAGGTGACCCAGCCGTCGATCGTGCTGACGCCGGTTGCGATAGGCGGCACGGGCGGCACGATCATCGCGAACGACGCCGTGGTGATCAGCGGGACCGATATCAACAACACCAACGTCGCGGCGGCGAACTCGTCGACGGGCGCAACGGGCGGCACGCTCGGCGCGAACCAGGCACTGATGGGCCAGAAAGCAAATGCGCCGCAGACGGTCGCCGATAGCGCCGGCTCGCTGCATATCACGCTGCCGACGAGCGGCCTGTATTCGCTCAATACCGCACCGAATGCGTCGTACCTCGTCGAAACAGACCCGCGTTTCACGAGCTATACGCAATTCATCAGCAGCGACTACATGCTCGACCAGCTCGGGCTCAATCCGCAGAGCGTGGAGAAACGCGTTGGCGACGGACTCTACGAGTCGCAACTGGTCCGGAACCAGATTACGCAACTCACGGGCCGGGTTTATCTGCAAGGCTATAGCAGCAATCTCGACGAATACACCGCGCTGATGACGGCGGGCGTGAATGTCGCCCAGCAGTTCGGCCTCGCGGTGGGCATCGCGCTGACCGCGGCGGAGATGGATGCACTGACGAGCGATATCGTGTGGCTGGTCAGCCAGACGGTCACGCTTCCGGATGGAACGACGCAATCGGTTCTGGTCCCGCAGGTCTATCTGGCGCAGACGCACGCGAACGATCTGCAGGCAACCGGCGCGCTCATTGCCGCCGACGATCTCCAATTGCACGCGACGGGCAGCGTGAGCAACAGCGGCACGATCAAAGGCGGTACGCAGACGGTGGTGAGCGCGACGGACATCCTGAACCGTGGCGGCGCCATCGGCAGCAGCGGCAGTGACGGAACCACGGTCGTTTCCGCGACCGACGACGTGGTCAACGCTTCGGGACTGATCTCAGGAAATCGCGTTGCGGTGCTGGCGGGCAACAATATCCTCAACACGACACTCGTCGATGCGACCGGAGTCAGCTCGGCCGCGGGCGACAGTAAAGCGAACACGACACTACTCGGCGCGCAGGGCACGATTGCATCGACCGGCGACATGGTGATTGCAGCGGGTAACGACCTGACCGTGCGGGGCGCGAACATCAGCGCGGGCGGCGCTGCGCAGATCAGCGCCGGCCATGACATCACCGTCGATGCGGTGCAGTCCACTACATCGCAATCGCTCGCGCAGAACGATCAGCATCACTGGGAAGAGAGCACCGTCATCAACCAGACCAGCGCGATCACCGCGGGTGGCGATCTGGCGATACAGAGCGGCAACGACGCAACGTTCAAGGGTGCGACGGTGACGGCTGGTGGTGATATGGCAGTCGTCGCGGGCGGGGATCTGACGGCGACCACGGTGACGGATACGGCGAAGTATGACAACGTAGCCACCGACGGCAGCTCGCGCAAGGAAGTGGACCATACCTACGACGAGCAGGCGGTCGGCACGACCTTTACGGCGGGGGGCAATGCGACGCTTGGCGCGGTCAGCGCGGATGCGGGCAAGGGTAATGTGACGTTGAGCGGGTCGACACTCTCGGCCGGTACGGGAGCAGCGACGATCGCCGCAAGCGGCGACGTCACGCTGAACGAAGCCCGCGAGGAGCACGACAGCTATCAGGCGGTTCAGTCGAAGCGCGGCAGTTTCGTGAGCGGATCGACGACCGACACGATGCAGGCGACGCAGGCGAATATCGGCGTGGCGAGTACGGTGTCGGGTGATTCGGTGACGGTGCAGGCCGGGCGTGATCTGACCGTTCAGGGTAGCAACGTAGTCGGCACCAACGATGTAAAGCTCGGCGCGACAGGCAATGTCAATATCACGGCATCGCAGGACACGCAGCAATCGCAGAGCAGTTATCAGAAGAAGGAATACGGCTTCCTGTCGGGCCTGAATCTGCTGAACCAGCTCGACGGCGGCCTGCAGGGCTACACGATCGGCACGCGCACCACCACCGACGCGCAACAGGCTGCGCAGACGACGAACAATGGCAGCGTGATCGGCTCGCTCAACGGCAATCTCACCGTCACGGCCGGCAATGACGTGCATGTGACGGGCAGCACGCTGCACGCAGCCAACGATCTGAATCTCGCGGGCAAGACCGTGACGATCGATGCCGCCTACGACACCGCCACCCAGAACCAGCAGCAGTCGTTCAAACAGACGGCGATCTCCGGGGGCGTCAGCAATCCGGTGATCGCGGCCGTGCAGACCGCGAACCAGATGCGCAAGGACGTCAAGAAGACCGACGGCGACGCGCGGCTCACCGCGCTTGCTGCCGCAACGACCGGCCTTGCTGCGAAGAACGCCTACGATGCGGTGATGAGCGATCCGACGAGCGTCGGCGGTGTCGGTATCAATGTGTCGCTTGGCACGAGCCACAGCAACAGCAGTTCGACGGCGTCGTCGAGTACCGCGGTGGGCAGTACCGTATCGGCGGGCCACAACCTGAACATTGCGGCGGCCGGCGAGGGAGCGGACAGCAATATCAACGTGATCGGCAGCGATCTCAGCGCGGGCAATAACGCCACGCTCGATGCCGAAGGCGCGATCAACCTGCAGGCCGCGCAGAACACCGACAGCCAGCAGAGCACGAACAGCGGATCGAGCGCGAGTATCGGCGTGACGTTCGGCGTCGGCAAGTCGAACGGCATCTCGTTCAACGCGGGCGTATCCGGTACGAAGGGCAACGACAACGGCGGCGATACGACGTGGACCAACACCCACGTCAACGCAGAGAACATGCTGACGCTCCAATCGGGCGGCGATACCAACCTGAAGGGCGCGGTCGCGGATGGGCAGCAGGTGATTGCCAGCGTCGGCGGCAATCTGAATATCGAAAGCCTGCAGGATACGAGCACGTACAACTCGAAGCAGCAGAGCGGCGGTGTGTCGGTGAACGTGTGCGTGCCGCCGCTGTGTTACGGCGCGTCCAGCGTGGCGGGCAATATCGGCCAGCAGAAGCTGAACAGCAACTATGCGAGCGTAACGGAGCAGTCGGGTATCGGGGCTGGCGACGGCGGCTTCCAGATCGACGTGAAGGGCAATACGGACCTCAAGGGCGGGGTGATTTCCAGCAGCGATGCGGCGGTTCAAAGCGGCGTCAACAGTCTGACGACCGCGACGCTCACGCATAGCGATATCGAGAACCGGGCCGAATACAGCGGACAGTCGTTGGGGATCAGCGGCGGCTTTGGCGGTGAGATCGGCAAGAGCCAGAGCGGTACCGCCGACAACGTCAACCCGGTTCCGGGCACGACGCTGCCGAAGAACGGCGGCGGGCCGAGCGGCCTGACGATGGCGCCGCCGATCGCGATGAGCGCATCGGGCGATGCGAGCGGGACCACGAAGAGCGCGATCAGCGGCGGCACGATCACGATCACCGATGGCGCGAAACAGCAGCAGCTGACGGGGCAAACGGCGGAGGAGGCGGTTGCCAGTATCAACCGCGATACGTCGGACACGCTGGGGTCGGTCGCGCCGATCTTCGATAAGGACAAGATCGAGGCCGGGTTCGATATCACGAGCCAGTTCATCAACCAGGTCGGCACGTTCGTCGGCAACCGGGCAAAGGAGGCGGATGCGGCGAAAGCGGCGGCGAATGATCCGAAGCTGACGCCGGAGCAGCGCGCGCAGGCGCAGCAGCTGGCGGATCAGCTCAATGCTGAATGGGGGCCGAGTGGGACCTACCGTCAGGTGCTGACGGCGTTGAGCGTGGCGGCTGGCGGGAACGTGACCGGTAGCGTGGGGCAGTTTGCGCAGAGTGCGACCGTTGCGTATTTGCAGGAATTGGGTGCGAGCGGGGTAAAGGGCATCGCGGACTATCTGGACAAGGACAGCACGGCGGCTGGTGAAACAGCACGCGCCGCCTTGCATGCGATTGTGGGTTGCGCGGGGGCGGCGGCCAGCAGCCAGAGTTGCGGCGCGGGTGCGATGGGAGCGGCGGCGAGTTCGGTGCTCGGTAGCCTGCTTTCGTCGACGGAGGGCATGTCGGCGGAAGATCGCGAGGCGCGGGAAAACCTTGTGACGAGTCTGGTTGCCGGCATAGCAGCGGTCTCGGGAGCGAATGCAGCGACTGCAAGCGGTGCTGCGCAGATTGAAGTGGAGAATAATCAGGTTTCGATTCTTGCGCCTACAAAGAACCCGCTGACGACCGATCTGGTGAAGACGTTCTGTTCAACGGGTAACTGTACGGACGAGCAGGTGAGCCAACTGCTTCAGGCGCAGAATCAGATCAATGAGGCGGCAGGCAAGAACGCGGTGACGGCGGCTGCAGCGGCGGCGATTGTTGTGGCGGTGCCCGCGCTTGCAGTGCTGGGGCCGGAAGCGTTGGCGTTGGCGTTGTCGAATCCTGCTGCGGCCGTGAATGCTGGCATCATTACGGCAGAGACGGCTGCGGCGATCGCGACGAATTCGGTCACGCCGGGGGTGGTGGTTGAGGGGGTTGGGGCGAAGGCATCGGGCGAATTAGCAACAAAAATTGACGTTGAAATTGCTGCTGGAAAGTTCGAATATCTTTTTGGTAATGTGACGAGTAGCACTCATAATGCGGCAAGATCAAATCAGCTAGCTTTGGAAATGAAGCGGCTTGGAGTATCCGATACACCGGAGGGGCATGCGATGATTTCAGAATACCTGAAGAACGTGGTGAACACGGACGGAAATATATCGCGAACGTTCTCGAGCCAATATGGAAATTTTGAAGTAAGGGATTCGCTATTCATTGGCCCATCAGGTCAGGCAGTGAAGCTGGAAAGCACGTTTCTAGTGAATGCTGACGGGACGCGACGTCTTAGCACTATTATTCCATTCCAAACAGGTAAGTAAATGGATTTTCCGACAACAGATTATATTTTGGCAGAGTTCGGTATCGAGCCCGTAGAGCAAGAGGCCGAGATTGCTCTTAGTTCGTATTGTGTAATTTCAAAAGAGGGTGACCTGAAATTGAATTTTTCATTCAGCGAGGTTTTCAGGTCATTCCAGGTCCGGTTATGCATCGATGGTCGTGAAATAATGGATTTCACTAGCGAAAATGTGCATCGAATTGAAATATATCGCGATAACATCGGAGAAGGTATTCGGGCAATATTTGAAATTCAAGGCGTTAAAGCTGAGTGCGTCGTAAGACTTAATCCAGACATTCAGTGTCGTTGGTGGTTGCTGTCAGCAGAATAGTGAGCTTGCCCCCGAAAAACGAATCTCTTGCTGAGCGGTAAACTCACGCAAGGAGAAAACATTGATGACAAGCAAGGCAAAGCGAGCGCAGTACACGCTCGAGTTCAAGCTGGAAGCCGTGCG
>NZ_JAJITD010000012.1 GCF_020880815.1 Paraburkholderia sejongensis | reverse complement strand
AGGGCAGGCAGCGGCCCTCGGGCCGCTGCCTGCGAAGCGACGGTGCGTTTCTTCTTCATCGGCATATCCATGACCTTGGTCCTTCATGATATGCCCCGCCCACAAAATGACGGATAGGTCCGATGAGCCGGGCCATCTGCCATGTCTATCCACTTCGTTGCATTTTCAGCGTGATATACGACACGCGAAATAAACCGGCGGCACAACCGCATTACGCCTTGCCGCGCCTGGCTTTCCGACTGACAAGAGTCATTCGACCAGACTTTTAACCACACATAGGAACGTCTGCTACGCCTCGAATAGCGAAAACTTCTGCTCGAGGATGTGTGTAGCCGCCCTTCAATTGCACAGCGACAAGCGAAGCGATTCACCGCTGGGTCGCATTAACGGAAACACGAGCGAAAGGCCGGAACGATCGGCATGTAATGCCGAACGTCCAAGTCAATTGCCTTGTAACCGAGGCGACGCGCGGCTATGGCTTGCCGGGAAACGGGGGGCATTTGCCACTGCTCCGTATCCAGAACGCCGACGGGTTTCCCCGCAAGTGGAAGTCTCTATCCCGGCTGCTCATTGCGGGCATGCTCCGGCACCTTTGCAAGCAGGATATTGAGCCCTTCCGACATCAGCGGATGTGCAATGATCGCATCGCGCACTGCTGTATAAGGCAATCCGCCAAGCATTGCCATCTGCACGGCAGTCACTACGTCGCCGGCATTGGCGCCCAGCATCGCGAAGCCCAGGATAGCGTCTGACTGAGCGTCGATCAGCATTTTCATGAAACCCTTGGTCGCGCCGCTCGTCCGCGCCCGCGGAACCGCCGCCATCGGCAGCTTGGCAACACGCACCGCGATGCCGCGTGCTTTCGCGTCTGCTTCGCTAAGGCCGATACGACCGAGTTCCGGCTCGATGAAGAGCGCATACGGAATGATTCTGTTGCGCGTGGTCTTCGCGTTTCCCCCAGCGAGTTGGGAGCGCAACACGCGGTAATCGTCAAACGATGCATGCGTGAACATCGGTGTCCCTGCCACCTCGCCGATGGCCCATGTGCGCTCTGCTGTCGTTGCGAGACGTTCGTCCGTTTTGATGAAACCGCGCGCGTCGACTTCCACGCCAGCGGCATCGAGGCCGATACCGGAGGTGACAGGAGTGCGCCCTGCCGCGACCAGAAGATGACTGCCGCTCACGCTGCTCCCATTCTGCAGTAAAACTGTCACTGACTTTCCCGACTTGCCCGTCACGCTGACGGGTCTCACGCCGGTTCTAATATCGATGCCCTCCTCTTTCAGCGCTGCTTCGATTGCCTGGGTGACGTCCTCATCTTCACGCATCGCCACGCGTGGCGCATCCTGTATTAGCGTGACCTTGCTGCCCAGTCTATGGAACGCCTGCGCCATCTCGAGCCCGATATATCCACCGCCGAGAACGATCAGGCTCTCGGGCAACGTCGTCAGGACCAGCGCTTCGACGTGCGTCAGCGGCTCGGCGGCCTTCAATCCGGGCACGTCGGGGATCGCCGCCGTCGTGCCCGTGTTGATGAAAGCATGTTCGCCTTCGATCACTCGCAGAGCGCCGTCATTCGTTTGCACTTCGAGCCGTCGGGGGGCGACGAAGCGGCCCGTGCCCAACACGAGTTCGAGGCCGGCGTCACGAAACGCGTTGCGATTGATTTCCACCATATCGTCGACCACTGCTTTCACGCGCTGCGACACTTTGGCCATGTCCGCGGCCGTACCATCCTGTCGATGCAGGAGGTATTCAGTACGTGCCGTCTGGATTAACGTCTTGGTCGGTATGCATGCCACGTTGATGCACGACCCGCCGATCATGTGTCGCTCGATCACGGCAACCTTGTGGCCCGCCTGAGCGAGTTCCATCGCCAGTGTCTTTCCACCCTTGCCTCCGCCGAGAAATACATACTCGAAATGCTCGATCGTTGTCATTGCCGGAATTCCTTTTTGCCCATCAACTATCACCGCCCGACATCCGCGGCACCTTGAAAATCAGCACTAGCGTCGTGTGTCGCGCACGCCATTCCTTTTTGCGACGGCGCTTATGCCTGCGCGACCGATCGCTCCAGATGACGATGAATCTGCGCAACGACGGCAGCACCGTCTCCCACTGCCGCGGCAACCCGTTTCGTCGAGACGGAGCGGACGTCCCCCGCACAGAACACGCCGGGCACGCTTGTTTCATGCTCCTGCAAGCCGGGTCCGGCGGCTTCACCCGTACGCACAAAACCGTTCTGGTCGACGGCGACGCCGCATCCGCCAAGCCACGATGTGTTGGGAGATGCACCCGTAAACAGGAACACGTGTTGCACAGATTCGACCGAGCGTTGCGTTCCGCTCAAAAGTTCAACTTCCTCCAGCGTGTTGCCGCCTCTGAGCGAGGTGATCTGAGTTTCGTACGTCACATCGACATTGTCCAAGGCAGCGATACGATCGATAAGATATTGCGACATGCTGGTTTTCAGGCTTTTTCCACGTACCAGCATACGAACTCGCCGCGCGCGAGACGCGAGGTACACGGCGGCCTGTCCCGCGGAGTTTCCGCCACCGACCAGTAATACGTCTTGTCCTGCGCACAACTTCGCCTCAACGGGCGAAGCCCAATAGTATGTTCCTCGTCCTTCGAAGCGTTCCAGGTCCTCAATGTCGGGTTTGCGATAAGCCGCGCCCGACGCAATAACGATCGTTCGGGACCGGATGGTCACGCCGGAGGTCAACCGCAGCGCGAATGGCGTAACGCCGCAATCGAGGCTTTCCGCCTGAGCGGGAATCGCTACGTCGGTTCCGAATTTCTGTGCCTGTACGAATGCGCGTGCGGTGAGCGCATGGCCGGAAATCCCTGTTGGGAATCCGAAGAAGTTTTCAATACGAGCGCTCGCACCTGCCTGTCCGCCCGGCGCACTATGATCGAGTACGATGACTCTGAGCCCTTCGGACGCGGCGTACACGGCTGTCGCCAAACCCGCCGGACCCGCTCCGACAATTGCGACGTCGTAAACATGCCCCGGATCGAAGTCAGGGAGCCAGCCTAGGGCGTCGGCCAGCTCCGCCTCATCGGGTGCGCGCAATATGGTCCCGTCCGGATGCAGCACGAGCGGGTAATCGGAGTCATCGCGTACCCACTTTGCTACGTAACGGGCTGTCTCGTCGTCTTCTGACGAGGCACCGATGACTGCATGCGGAACATTGTTGCGTCGCAGAAAGCTCTGCAATGCGTGAAGGCGAGCGTTATGCGGTTGACTGACTATAACGATCCCATTGCCTCGCTCGATAAGAGCGACCCGCCTTAGGATAAGGGCCCGCATAATGCGCTCGCCCAGTTCCGCTTCGGCGATCAGGAGCGCCCGGAGTCTGTCGGGAGGTATGTGAATGGCCGATACGTCCCCGACCGCATCGCCGTCTACTATGCATCGACCGCCGGATAACTGTCCGACTTCCGCAACGAAGTTTCCCGGACCGTTTTCGCTAACGACGGCATGACGCCCGAACGCGTCGCGGCTAGTCACGCGAATCATCCCGCGCAATACCACACACATTCCGAATCCTGGTGCGCCGACTTCAAAAATTCGCTCCGATGTCCACGAACGAACAACGCCGTATTGATGTAATCGTGCAATTTCGGCATCCGTCAGTTGGGGATACTTCTGTTCATGACGATCGGTAGCTGGCGCTAACCATGTCGAGCTAGTCATTTTCGTTCCTGCAGTTACGTGCGCGATGCGAAGTTCGACGCGCCTGATTGGGCTGCCCATTCCCGCGTCGCAATCGCCGCAACCACGCCTTCGGCATACGCGGGGTCCGCGCGACGGAAATGTTCGATCTGGCGATCCACGATCTCTTTCGGCACCCCATCGATCGCCGCTGCGATATTCGCGAACAGACGCTCACGCTGACCGGCATCGAACAGACGGAACAGCGCGGCGGGCTGGCTGTAGTAGTCGTCGTCTTCACGATGGTCGTAACGATCTACCGCGCCCGCCGCGAGCGGCGGCTCCGCTGCATTCGAGTCCTGCGCGAAGTCGCCGAAACGGTTCGGCTCGTAGTTCACGTTGCCGCCGAGATTGCCGTCGGTGCGCATCGCGCCGTCGCGATGAAATGAATGCGGATTCGGCACGCGCGGCGCATTCACCGGAATCTGATGGTGATTGATGCCGAGCCGGTAGCGCTGCGTGTCGCCGTACGAGAACAGCCGCCCCTGCAACAGACGATCCGGCGAGAAACCGATGCCGGGCACCACGTTGGCCGGCGTGAACGCCGCCTGCTCGACGTCGGCGAAATAGTTCGCCGCGTTGCGGTTCAACTCGATCGTGCCGACGTCGATCAACGGATAGTCCTTGTGCGACCACACCTTGGTGATATCGAACGGATTGAAGCGATACTTCGCCGCGTCCGCCTCGGGCATTACCTGAATCGCGAAACGCCACTTCGGAAAATTGCCCGCATCGATGCTGCCGACCAGATCGCGCTGCGCGCTTTCGCGGTCTTGCGCGACGACCTGCGCAGCCTCGGCGTCGGTGAAGTTCTCGATCCCTTGCAGCGACTTGAAGTGGAACTTGACCCAGAAGCGCTCGTTGTTCGCGTTGATGAACGAGTACGTGTGCGAACCGAAGCCGTGCATCTGCCGATAGTTCTTCGGAATGCCGCGGTCGCTCATCAGAATCGTCACCTGATGCAGCGACTCCGGATGGCGCGACCAGAAATCCCACGCGGCGACGTTGCTGCGCAGGTTCGTGTACGGATCGCGCTTCTGCGTGTGAATGAAATCGGGAAACTTCAGCGGATCGCGGATGAAGAACACCGGCGTGTTGTTGCCGACCACGTCCCAGTTGCCTTCCTCGGTGTAGAACTTGATCGAGAAGCCGCGCACGTCGCGCTCGGCGTCGGCTGCGCCACGCTCGCCGGCCACCGTCGAAAAGCGCATGAACAGCGGCGTTTCCTTGCCGACCTGCGCGAATACTTTCGCTTTCGTGTAGCGCGAAATATCATGCGTGACCTTCAGCGTGCCGAAGGCGCCCGAGCCCTTCGCATGCACGCGCCGCTCGGGAATCACCTCGCGGTCGAAGTGGGCGAGCTTTTCGAGCAGCCATACGTCTTGCAGGACGACCGGGCCGCGCGGGCCGGCGGTCATCGAGTTCTGATTGTCGGCGACGGGCGCGCCGGCGGCGTTCGTGAGAGTGTTGGAAGTCATGGACTGGGGTCGACGCGAGGTCGAGCAAGCAAGTAGAGGCACGGGGCAGCGCGCCCCGCGCCGTAGAGGTGCTGCCTGCGTTAGGACTGCAGGAACGCGAGCAGGTCCGCGTTGACCTGGTCCGCGTTCACCACGCACATGCCGTGCGAGGCGCCCGCGTAGACCTTCAGCGTGGCGTTCTTCACGATCTTTGCGGAGAGGCAGCCGGCGTTGTCGATCGGCACGATCTGGTCGTCGTCGCCGTGCAGGATCAGCGTGGGTACGTCGATCTTCCTGAGGTCTTCCGTGTAGTCCACTTCCGAGAATTCGTGGATGCACTGGTACTGCCCATATACGCTGCCGGCCATGCCCTGGATCACGAACGCGTCGATAGCGCCCTGCGAGACCTGGGCGCCCGGCCGGTTGTAGCCGAAGAACGGTGCCGCGAGGTCCTTGTAGAACTGCGGGCGGTTTCCGGCCACGCCTTTGCGGATGCCGTCGAACACGTCGAGCGGCAGGCCATTGGGGTTCGCTTCGGTCTTGATCATGATGGGCGGCACGGCGCCGATCAGCACGGCCTTCGCCACCCGCTTCGTGCCGTGACGGCCGATGTAATGCGCGACCTCGCCGCCGCCCGTGGAGTGGCCCACGAGCGTGGCTTCGCGCAGGTCGAGCGCATCGAGCAATACGGCGAGGTCGTCGGCGTAGGTGTCCATGTCGTTGCCCTGGTAGGGCTGGTCCGAGCGGCCGTGGCCGCGGCGGTCGTGTGCGATGACGCGAAAGCCGTGCTGCACGAGGAACAGCATCTGCGCATCCCAGGCGTCCGCATTGAGCGGCCAGCCGTGCGAGAACACGACGGGGCGACCGCTGCCCCAGTCCTTGTAGAAGATTTGCGTGCCGTCTTTCGTGGTGATCGTGCTCATGGTGTTTTCCAGTTTGATGAAATCAATGCAGGTTCAGAATCCTTCCAGCACGATCTTTCCCTGCGCGCGGCCCGCCTCGATCAAGGCATGGGCCCGGCGTAGGTTATCGGCGTCGATCTTGCCGAGGCTCTGCCCAACGGTGCTCTTCAGCAAGCCGTCGTCGACGAGCGCGGCGATGCGCTCAAGAAGCCGATGCTGAAGAATCATGTCCTGCGTTCGGTACATTGACCGCGTGAACATGAATTCCCAATGAAGCGAAATCGACTTGCGTTTTAGCGGCATCGCATCGAGCGTTGCCGGATCGTCGATTAGCGCGAGTTGGCCTTCTGGTTTGAGCAGCTCGATGAGCTGCGGGTAGTAGACGTCGGTATGCGTGAGGCTGATCACGTGGTCGACATGCTCGATACCGAAGCTCCGCAATTGCGGCTGCAACGGCTTGCTGTGGTCGATCACATGATGGGCGCCCAGTTGCGTAACCCAGGCCTGCGTAGCCGGCCGTGATGCGGTGCCGATGACCGTGAGCGCGGTCAGCTTTCGAGCGAGTTGCACGAGGATCGAGCCAACGCCACCGCCCGCGCCGATAACGAGCAGGCTCTGGCCCGCGCCGCCGCTTTCGGGAACCTTGAGGCGGTCGAACAGCAACTCCCACGCGGTGATTGCCGTTAGCGGCAGGGCCGCCGCTTCGGCTGCCGACAACGAGACCGGCCGGCGGCTCGCGATTCGCTCATCCACGAGGCCATATTCGGCGTAGCTGCCTGGACGCGTGATATCGCCGGCGTACCAGACTTCGTCGCCTACTTCGAACAGTTCGACCTCGGTGCCGACGGCTTCCACCTTACCCACCGCATCCCAGCCAAGGATGCGGGGACCATCCGGCTGCACGCCTGCGCGCAGTTTCGTGTCCACCGGATTCACCGAAATGGCCTGGATTCTCACGAGCAGATCACGGGGTCCGGGCTCAGGAGTCGGGATATCCGCCTCGTAGAGTGCGTGAGGATCGTCGATAGGCAAACCGGCCTGTGCGTAAACAATAGCTTTCAAGAGTCGCTCCTCAAAAGGACCTGTGACGCGGAACGCTCACAGCCCGCGCAGAAATTCGCGGACGTGCGCGACGAACGTGTCTGCATACTGAAACAGCGCGCCGTGCCCGGAATTCGGATAGACGATCAACGTCGCGTTGGGCAGTCCCGCCGCCAGCACGAAGCTGTTTTGCGTGGGAATCATGCGGTCGTCGTCGCCATTGGTGACGAGAACCGGCTGCGTGATTCGGCCGAGTTTTTGATGTACGTCGCCGCTCCAGTTGGCCCAGGCGATCATCGCCTGTAGCTGCGCAGAGGCGACCTCGGGACCGGCCGGTAGATCGCGCTCCGCGCTACGCGCCTCGAGACGCTCGACGAACGCCGTGGCCGCCGCCTGACCTTCCGGCATGGCAGGAAAGAACAGCCGCTTGAGCTTCTCGTTCATCGGCATTTCGCCGTCGGTATAGATGGCGAGCAGTTCGGGACGGTCCATGCCCGCACCTTCGCCGCCTTCGGGAGCACTGCCGGAAATGATGAGGCGGCCGACCAGATCCGGCTTCGCAAGCGCGATCTCCTGCGCGAGGAAACCGCCGAGCGAGAACCCCAGGATGTGGAACTTCGGAAGCGACAGCGCATCGACGAAGTGCAGCACGCGCTCTGCCATCTCGCGAACCGACGCAGGCACATGGCCGCCCGAGCGACCCACGCCGGCGTTTTCAAAAAGGATGATTTCGCGGTCTTGCGCCAGCCGGTCAACGACGGCCGGGTCCCAGTTGTCCAGCGTGCCCGTGAAGTGCTGCAGGCAAAGCAGCGGAAGTCCGCCGTCGCGTTTGCCGAAGCGGCGATACGCGTAGCGCACGCCGGCCGCATCGATATAACTCGTCGGTGCGTTGGATGAAGTTATTGCGGTCATGTCTCGATATCCTCGATCAGCGCACGAGGCGCTCCGTTCTCAGGTCTTAGCTCAACTCGATTTCATGCAGGTCGATCGACACCACGAGCGGTTCCGGCAGTGCGTGTCCGTCAGCCGTGCGCGGGTAAATGCGGCGCTTCGTCGGGAAGCGGATTCCGGACACCGTTGTGTAGTCGCTGACGTAGTGCGCACCAGGGGTATTGCCGGCGATCTCGACGTCGTAGTCGAGACGCCTGACGAGCTTGTCGGGACCGACATAGATGGCCTGCACCTTGCTGAATACCTCGAGGTCATCCGGGTAGTGCACGCGGATCTTGCGCCACTCTTCGTTCTGCTCGTTCCAGTTGCCTTCTTCCGAGCATGTCACGCCTTCCCATGCCAGCACGAACGGCGTATTCAGATACGTCCACATCGCGCACCCAGCGAAGAAAGCCAACTGCAACGCGTCCCACGCTGTCTCCAGCGTGTGTCCGTCGAACGACGCACGGGGACTGCGGCGCTCCTCGATCGCACGTCCCGCCTGGTCCAGGAGAGCGATGCGGTCGCCAGTGAATTCGCTGCGTGCGGCAAGCGTTCCGAACGGGGCATGCGAGGCCCTTTGACGGTCGGTAGCCACGGTTACCGTCGTGCTGTCGAGAACGCCGGCTTGACCCTTGAGTCCCCACAGCGCTCCGCCCTGCTCGAGCCGGGCGCGAACCTGGTGAAACTTGCGCCATTGAGCGAGGCCGCCGTGAGCGTCGATGATGGATTGAGCAATAGTGTTCATACTTGGGCTCCACGGTTATTGGAATTCATGACCAGTACGGCGCGAAACCGTACATCGGCGCGCATCATGCGTTGGTAGGCGGCCTGCGCCTCTTCGAGCGGAAACGTCTCGATCATCGGACGGACGCCCCGCAATCGCGCAAAAGCCAAGGTCTGTTCATTGTCGGAAACAGTCCCGGTAAGCGCACCTACGATCGATCGGCCGCCGAACACCAGGTCGACTGCATTGACACTGATCGGGTCGCCGGGAACCGCGACGACCACGAGCTTGCCCCGAGCGGCGAGGCCTGAGACCGTCGCGGCCATGCCCGCTCCCGTGGGCGCCGTGGCGAGTAGCACCTTTGCGCCGCCCATCCCGCGCAGCGTTGCGGCGACATCTTCGGCTTTGGCATCGATGTAGCGATGGGCGCCCAGTTGGACGGCGAGTTCGGCCTTGTCCGCGCCGCGGGCAATCGCGACCGTATAGAAGCCCATCTTGTTGGCGAACTGGACCGCAAGATGTCCGAGACCGCCCAAGCCGTGAATTGCGACCACGTCGCCTGCGCGTGCGCCGGCATTGCGCAGCGCGTTGAACGTCGTGAGTCCCGCGCAAAGCAGCGGTGCCGCCTCGGCGGCATCGAGATCGTCCGGCACGCGCACGAGACCGCGCGCTTCGGCCAGCATGATTTCCGCATAGCCGCCGTCGGTCGTCATGCCGGTAATGACGGGGTTTTCGCAATTCACGACGTCGCCCTGCCGACACGACGGGCAGGTACGGTCTTCGCCCGCCAGAAAGCCCACGCCGACCCGCTGGCCGATGCGCCATCCTTCGACGCCGGCGCCGAGCGCCTCGATCCGGCCGACGACTTCGTGGCCCGGCACACGCGGCTCACCATCTGCGGGCGCTGCACGCTCGACCGTGGCGCTATCGGAGTGGCACACGCCGCAAGCCTCAACGCGGATGCGGACCTGCCCATAGGCGGGCTCAGGGATTGGGCGGTCTACCAACTCGAGTTGTCCCGGTGCCTTCACTACTGCTGCCCGGTAGGTGGATCGATTCGTCATGGTTGCCTCGTTATTCGAAATGGAAATCGGACAGATCGACACCGACGATCAACGGCTCCGGCAGGGCAACGTTTTGCGCTGTGCGCGGATAGATGCGAAAGCGTGTCGGCATCCGAATTCCCTGCACCTCGACGTAGTCGCTCAGATATCGTGCGGCCGCGTTGCGCCCCTGGATGTCCACCTCGTAGTCGTGCCGGCGCAGCAGTCCGTCGGCGTCGAAATAAAAGGTCTGCACGGCGCTATGCGTCGCAATCCCGGGGGGAAATTCGACGCGAAGACGCCTCCACTGCAAGCCGTCGACCGTCCAGGGTTCGATCTCGCGAGCCTGAACGCCGGGGTGACGAAGGAGGAAGGGAGACGTCAGATAAGTCCACATCGTGTAGCCAGCGAAATAGGCGAGCTGGGCATCGGACCACGGCGTCTGCATCTCATAGCCTTCGAAGGAGGTGCGTGGATCGTCCAGGCGTTCGACCACGCTGGCATCATCCCGCCGGATCTCGACCCGAGAAGGCGTATAGACGGAGTAGTGGTTCGTCGGCGCAAACGGTCTGTGGGAAACGCATTGCTCATGCAATTGCACCGTCACCTGGCAGTCGGTCAAGACACCCTCTCGTTGCTTAAGGCCCCAGATCACGCCGGTGTGATGCAGTTGCGCCGACACGCTCCGGAAGCTCCTGAAGCGGTCCATCCCGCCCGCCGCATGAACGGCTAGATCAATTAGTTCATCCATTGCATTCCTTATTGCTTTATGCGGTTCTTCGACCCAGCTAACAAAGATCACCTCAACCGGGCGTCCGGTACGCCCGCAGAAGTCTCTGTATCAATTACTGGGTGTGCAGGCCGACGAACGCCGCGATATGGTTCGCAGCGGCTCGCGGATATTCGTGGTGCGGTCCGTGCCCCGTGCGTGGCAGGGTCACGATATGAAGGGTGGGCAGTTGACCGTTCAGCGCGTACCAGTTTTCAACGGGAAAAACGATGTCATGGTCCGCGCCCAGGTGAAGTACTGGAATCGATGTCGACTTTAGGGCGTGGAGTACTGCATCAACTGGAAAGACCGGATTCTTAGGGCCGTCTCCAATCTGCGCCGCGGCCCACTCGACCGGCACGGCGGGGCTCCTGTCGCCCGTCCGTTCGGCAAGCCGTCTTGCCGATTGCTCGGCTGCGGCGCGGCTGGCCTGCGACGTCGGCTCAAAAAACAGCGTGACGAAGTCTTCAAGGTCGTTCTCGCGTTTCGCCAGCGTGTAGAACAGTTGGTCTCCCGCTTTGACGAGCGGCCCCGGCGGCGTGGTCGCAATCAGGACAGCATGAGAAACCAGTTGCGGGGCTCTCGCGAGCACGATCTGGGCTGCCATCCCACCAACCGACCATCCGCCTATTACGACCTTGCCCAGCTTCAGCGCGGCGATCAGCTCGAGAGCGTCGTTCGCCAGCGATGCAGGGTGATAGGTACGCTCGCCGGTGGATTGCCCGAGACCGCTGTAATCGAAGACCGTAACCTGAAAGCCTTGCTCGACAAGGCTATCGAGAAACAGCGGGTCCCACGCATCCATCGTGCCGCGAAAACGCACACACAACACGAGAGGCATGCCGCTACCGAATGTGCGATAGGCGAGGCGCCGTCCTTCGACTTCGGCGAAACGGGTCGTGGCGCTGATGCTGGGAGAAACGCGGGTCGTACGAGCACTCATCGTCTGGGAACAGGTGTTTGATTGGGGATTTACTGCACCGACCAGTTGCCGGCGAGGTCATCTCGTGCATCACAGAGTCGCGACTCAGTTCGACCTGGCGTCGCTGAGCACGCAATATCAGGCTGATCTGTTTAATCAGCACGCCGCTTATCACGTACGAGACCTCGTTCCGCTCGCGGCGCGTCAGCACACTGAAGCACTCTCGCAACTATTTGCCGGTACCGGTAAGAGCGCCCATTCTATTCATGACGAAAACGCGTCGTGGGACGAATAACCCACCTTTCGTGCCATGCTGCCTGAGGGGTCAATTGCGGGGGCGCAGACCTGTCGCTTCAGTCTGAGCCAGTCTGGTCGCGCTCGCCCTTGCCCTTCCGCCGCAAGGCTTGCGGCGGCTCGCCGAATGCTCGCAGGAAAGATCGCCGCATGCGTTCGGGATCGGCGAAGCCAGTTTCGCGTGCGATGGTGTCGATGGTCCACGACGAACTGGTCACGAAATCTCGGGCCGTTTCCAGCCTGATGCGCTCCACCGCTTTTGCAGGGGAAAGGCCGGTTTCGTCCTTGAAGCGGCGGGCAAACTGACGCTTGCTCATTTTTGCAACGTCCGCCAGTTTGTCGACGGTGAGGTCCGCTTCCAAATTGGCACGTATGTGAGTGATGACGTCGTGTATCCGGTTCGTGCGTGCCGGATGCTCGATCAGAACCGACCTTTGCGGCTGCGACCCCGATCGCCGCCATCGCTCGATAACCATGTCCTTTGCGACCTGAACGGCGGCGTCCGGGCCGAGATCGTCCTCCAGCATCGCGAGCGCCATGTCGACGGCCGTGCTCATCCCGGCCGAACTCCACCGTTCGCCGTCCTGCACGAAGATGGCGTCTTTCACGACGGACACTGCGGGGTAGCGCTCTTTGAATCGGTCGAGGAACGCCCAGTGGGTAGTCGCGCGACGCCCGTCGAGCAGACCGGCCTCCGCGAGCAGGAAAGCACCGCGGCATATGGACGCCATCCGCTCGGTGCTCTCTGAAAAGCCAATTAGCAAATCGCGCATGCGGTCGGTGAGCGTCGGCGTGTCAAGTGACGCGCCGACGAATACGGTATGGAACTCCTGCGTCCGGGCTGGTTTCGTTGTGGCGCACATTCCGAACGACGCTTCCACCGGGCCGCCGTCCTCGGAGATGACACTCACTTCATATAAAGATCGCCCCGCCCGAATATTGGCGATCTCAAAGACCGTTAATGTGAGCAGGCTCACCACCTGAAACTGCGGGACGACGACAAGTCCGATGCGACGCATCCGGGGCTCCATAAAGATCGCATCGTGGGGTGAATCAACGATGCTGCGATTAAGCGCAAAAGGCTGACTGGGGCCGCGGATACGGCATGCCCGCACGCCGGAGAAGCGATGCTACAGGAACTACGCGAGCATCAGAAGTCAACGCGGGGTACATGCGGAATTGCACCGCGGGGATGCCAGCTGTGCTGCCATCGATGCGCCCGGTCTCTGGGGGCACGCGTGGATGGAAAGTCCACACGAAGGCTAACCGAGCTGCCCTGCGAACGAGCGAATGGTGCGCCGAAGGTCTGTGGAATCCATCTGTAGAGTTGCCCGTGTGTCAAGGCAAGCGCTGCTTTCAGATTTGCAGCGGACCTGTCCTGCGAAATCGGCAGCGGTCCGCTCAGGATCGCCTACGCGCGATCAGGCACTGCAGCTCAAAGGTCCTCGGCGTCACCTGCAACCTCACCCCGCTCGCCACCGCCTCGCATTCACCCGCTGCATGAACGGCACGACCAGCACAAGCGCGGCCATCGCAACACACACCAGCACGCGCACAAACGACTCGTTGCCCGCACCGTCGCCAATCGCGTCCGCGACGTCGCGCACCGCTTGAGCCACCTGCGGATCGGCGAGCAGCATATCGGCGGCGATCCATCCAAGCAGCGCCGAACCCAGCCAGACCACCAGCGCAAACCGTTCGATCACGCGAAGCATCACCGCGCTGCCCAACGCGATAGCCGGCGCGCCCACCGCCAGCCCGGCCAGCACGACCGCGACACGCGATCCGGCCGGCAACGTCTCGGCCACCGCTGCCGTCGCGAGTCCGTTATCGAGGCTCATCGAGAAGTCGGCGAACAGGATCAGCGCGACAACGCGCCAGAGCGCCTTCGCGGCAGGCGCCTGGTCGGACTCGGCATGGGACGCGCCATCGTCGCGTAGCAACTGCATGCCGATCCACGCGAGCAACACACCCGCGACGACGTGCATGTATGGAATCGCGAGCAGATAGCCGATCGCGTAGACCATCGCGAAGCGCAGCACGATGCCCAGGCTCGTGCCGATCCAGATGCCCGCGCGCCGCTGCTGCGGCGGCAGCGAGCGGCACGCGAGCGCGATCGCAATCGCGTTGTCGCCGCCAAGAAGAAGGTTGATGAAAACGATCTGCAACACGGCGGGTACGTAGTGCGCGAAGCCTGCCGTGAAGTCCTGCGAAATCCCGAGCAATGACATCGGCAGCCGTCCTCAAGCGAACATCACGGCCGCGAGCGTGGCGATCACCAGGCCGCAGACGACGGGCAGAAACAGCGCCCGCACCGCATCGAGCACCGGCACGCGCGCAAAGCCCGTGACCGCGATCAGCGACGACCACGCGACCAGCGTGCCGCCGCCCGTCCACACTGCGCCCATCTGGCCGATCGCGGCGAGCGTTGCAGCGGGCAGGTGGACCATCGGCGCCAGCGCGCCCGAGAGCGAACCCGTCAGCGGCAAACCCGCGAAGCCCGACCCGTCGATGCCGGTAATCATCCCCATCAGCAGAACGCCGAACGACACGAACAGCGGGTTCTGCGGAATCACCCGGCTGCACGCCTGCACGAGTTCGAACAGAAACGACGGCACATGTGCGCCCGCCGCCGCGCCGAGGATCGGTCCCGCCGTGCTCGCATCGCCGACGAAGAAGAAGCCCGCGATCGGCAGCACCGCGCCCATCGCCTTGAACGCGAACACGAAGCCGTCGATGATGTGCTCGGCCGTGCGATCCAGAAAGCCTTTGCGTCCGTGCGAAAGCGTCGCGAGCATCATCAGCACGGCTGCCATCCCGCCGATCAGCGCGGCCGCGTCGCCGCCGCGAATCGCGCCCGAGCCGATCATGTCCGGCCGCATCATCACGACCACCACCGCGAGGAACGCGAGCGGCGTGGCGAGCGCGAATACCTTCGACCACAGTTCGCGGCGATCGAGCAGCACGTCGGCGGCGAGCGGCGACATCCGCGTCATCTGCAATGCCGCGCCGCCTTGCGGCATCGGCGCAATCGACATCGCCGCGAGCGCGCCCTCGCCTTCGATGTGCGACGAAGAAGACCCTTCATGTTCAGCCGCGAGATTGCCGCTCGTGCCTCGCGCCAGCTCGACCTTCGCGAAGCTGCCTTGATGCTCCGGCTCGCCGTCGGCGGTGACCGGGCCCTGCGTTTCCCACACACTGAGATTCGCCGCCGACGGCACCTTCACACGACCGCGCACGACGGAAAACCACGTCATCCCGAGCGCAACGAAGCCGACGATCAACGACAACCCGAACGCGGTATTCGCGACCGTGAGCATGTCCGCGCCAGCGGCCCGCGCGCTGATGCCCGGCGCGACCTTGATCACATAGTCCGACGACAGCGCCATCCCCTGCCCCGCGATTGCAATGGCGGCGGCGGCGCCGAGCGGGGGCAAGCCCGCATAGACGGCGGCCGGAATCAGGATCGCCCCGACGAGCGGCACCGCGGGCGTCGGCCAGAAAAACAGCGAGATCAGATACGTGATCAGCGCGAGAATGAAAAACGCTGCGTGCCCGTTGAACATGATGCGCTTGAACGGCCGCACCATCCGCACGTCCGCGCCGAGTTCGCGCAAGCCGTTGAGCAGCGCGGTCATCAGCGCGATCACGAGAAAGATATTGAACAGCTCATGCGCTGCCGTCAGGCTGCCCATGAAGATGGCCTGGAAGCCGACCAGCAGCTTGCCGGACCACGCGAACGCCACCGCGAACGTCGCGAGAATCGCGGGCACGACCACGTTTGCACGAAAGATCATCGTCGCGATGATCGCGACAACGCCAGCCAGATAACAGAAGTGTGCCGGCGTTAGAACAGCGATTGAGTGCATGGGAAGCCTCAGCTCAATAGGAGGTCGGGGACGATAGAGCGTTGTGGTGTGTCAATGGTGTCAATACTATTTGCTGCGACTCGCGGCCAAAAAGGCCGCGATAATTTTTATTGGCGATGCTACGGAAGCGGGCACGGTTCGCATCTGACCCCTCGCTCACGCGCCCTTTTTGCGGTTTCAATCCGTTGCGTCAACGCATTGCGGGTGCTGGAACGTGAAGCTGTCCGCATACAGGTAGCGCACGCTCGCGCCATGAGCGACGAACGCGCTGCGCGCGTCCGCGATCATCGCGGGCGATCCGCACAGATACAGCGCGTGCCCGGAGAGATCGGGATGATCGGCCAGCACCGCGTGCTGCACGTAGCCGCGCGCGCCGGACCAGCTATCGTTCGCGCGCGAAAGCACCGGCACGTAGCGGAAGTCTTCGCGCGTCGCGGCCAGTTGCGCGAGTTCGTCGTGCAGATACAGATCGTGCTGCGTGCGTGCGCCCCAGTAGAGATCGATCGGCGGCGAGTCGCCGCCATCGAGCAGCGACGCGAGCATGCTGCGCAACGGCGCGATGCCGGTGCCCGTCGCGACCATCACGATCGGCCGGTAGTCCTCCTCGTGATAGCCGAAGCCGCCGAGCGGCGCGTCGATGTCGAGCGTGTCGCCGGCACGTATCGCGGCCAGAAGATCCTGCGTGAAGTAGCCGCCGTCGATGCGCCGGATATGCAGTTCGATGTGCGCATCATCCGGACACGAAGCCATCGAGAAGCTGCGCGCGCCCGCTTCACCGAGCAGTACGTTCAGATACTGACCGGGCCTGAACGCGAGCGGCGACGCGCGATCGAGCGCCAGCACGAGACGCGTGACGTCGCCGCTCAATGCCTGCACGCCCACCACCGTCGCCCGGTGCCTTTCCGGCGGCACCGGCGCGGGAAGCACGCGCTCGGTGCTGATTTCGAGGTCCGCGAGCGCATGCGCCTGGCACATCAGCGCATAGCCGTCGGCAGCCTCTTCCGGCGACAACGCGAGCGGCGGCTCCACGTAGTTCACGCTGCCTGTCACCAGCTTCACGCGACACGTGCCGCAACCGCCGAACGCGCATTCGGACGGCAGCGTCACGCCTGCGCGCTGCGCGGCTTCGAGCACGGTTTCGTCGCTGGTCGCGTCGAAACTGCGCTGCGCCTCGATCCAGGTAATCCGATAGCTCACGATGGCCCTCGCCTTCACAGCTTGATGTCGGCTTGCACGAGCACTTCGTGCCCGCTTTCGCGCAACGCGTCGCGCAGTGCGGCAAGACCGGCGAGACCCGCCTGCGTGTCCTGCTCGCCGTTGCCGCCCGACAAGCCGATGCCGCCGATCACCTGCTGATCGACCACGATCGGAAAGCCGCCGACAAACGCCGCGAAGCGTCCCTCGAAGCTCCATTGAATGCCGAACGCCTCGTTGCCCGGCAGCGCCGGACCGTTGGGCGGCGTTGTAAACAGATGCGTCGAGCGCTTGTGGCCCGCGGCGGTGAAGGCCTTGTTCCACGCGATCTGCGGACCCGTCACGCGACCGCCGTCCATGCGTTCGAGCGCGAGCGGAAAGCCGCCTTCGTCGCACACGCAGATGGATTCGCACACGCCTATCGCCTGCGAACGCGCGAGCGCCGCCGCGACCATCAGGCGTGCTTCGGCCAGTTCGAGTTTGAAGAATGATTTCATGGTCAGAAAATTTGCCGGTTAGATGCCGCGATAAACGGTCTTCGTCTGCAGATAAAATTCGAGCCCGTCGCGGCCCGATTCGCGGAAGGTGGCCGTGCTCGAACGCTTGAGTCCGCCGAACGGCGCGTTGACGAGATTGCCCGTCGTCGTGCGGTTGATCTTCACGGTGCCCGCTTCGATGTCGTTGGCAAAGCGGTGCATCAACTTCGCGTCGCGTGTGACGAGCGCGGCGGCGAGGCCGTATTCGCTGTCGTTCGCAACCGCGATCGCGTCGTCGTAATCGTCGACGTCGATCACCGCGATCACCGGCCCGAAGATTTCTTCGCGTGCGATGCGCGCATCGCGCGGCACGTCGGTGAAGATCGTCGGCATGACGAAATAGCCGTGCGCGAACTCGCCGTCGCTCAATTGCGCGCCGCCGCATACGAGCGTCGCTTCGCGCTTGCCGGTTTCGATGTAGTCGAGCACCGTGCGCAATTGCGCGGCGGTCGCGAGCGGGCCGATGTCGATGCCCGGCTGCATGCCGCTGCCGACTTTCAACGCAGCGGTTTTGGCAACCAGCCGCTCGACAAAAGCCGCGCGAATTCCACGCGCAACCAGCACGCGGCTCGTGCCGGTGCATGCCTGGCCTGTCAGCGAGAAGCCGCCTTTGATCGTCAGATCAACGGCGAGATCGAGATCGCCAGCATCGAGCACGATCAGCGGGTTCTTGCCGCCCAACTCCATCTGCGTGCGCGTCGACAGCGACGCGGCGCGGTGAATCTGTTCGCCCGCGCTCGTCGAACCCGTGAACGAAATGGCCCGCACTTCACGCGCGCCGACCAGCACGGGCCCGACCGCGCTCGCGCTGCCCGTGACGAAATTGAGCACGCCCTTCGGAATGCCCGCTTCGACGAACGCTTCGGCGAGGCGCAAGCCGCTCAACGGCGCATCCGAGGCGGGCTTGAACACCACCGTGTTGCCGCAGATCAGCGCGGGCGCGATCTTGCGCACGGGAATCGACACCGGGAAATTCCACGGCGAAATCACGGTCACCACGCCGAGCGGTTCGCGCACGGTGTAGACCATCGATCCCGCGTCGTCGCTCGGGAATGTTTCGCCGCCATACGACTGCGCTTCGATCGCGTAGTAGCGCAGCGTCTGCGCCGCGCGCATGAACTCGTCTTTCGCGAGCGCCTTCTGCTTACCCTCCTCGCGCGTCAGTTCTTCGCCGAAACGCGCGGCGTTGTGCTCCAGATACGCGGCGGCATCGAGCAGGATTTTCGCGCGCGCGCCCGGCGTCTGGCGCTTCCACGCACCGAATGCGGCCGCGGCCGAACGCACGGCCGCCTGTGCGTCGTCTCGCGACGAAGCCTGAAAGCGGCCGACCACGTCGCGCGTATCGGCGGGGTTGAGATTGTCGAAGGTGGCGCCGGTGAGGCTCGCACACCATTCGCCGTCGATGTAGTTCAGAAACGTCGGTACGTTTGTCATGTCTGCAACGGCCCTGCAAAGTGATCGGGTTTGGCCGGGCCGGCGCGCGGCGGCATCCACACAGCGCGCCGGCCGCGCATCGGCCGTGGGTCGGCCCTGGGTCGGCCCTGAAAAACGCGGCTTGCTTCAGGCCGCGAGGCCCAGTTCGGGCAGCGGGATCTCCTTTTCGACGTAGTCGTAATAGAGCGCCGTGGTGTACAGCAGACGCATCTGCGCGCCCACTTCACAAATCTTCAGGCAACGCTGTTGCAGCTCCGGCGTGTTCGCGTGTTCGAGCACGATCTGATAGCCGCGCTCGCCGTGAATCTCGTCGGACACGATGTGAAGGTCGAAGAACTCGACCTCCTCATCCGTGAACTTATAAAGATCGCGCAGCGTCGGCGTCTGCTTGCGGTAGATCGACGGCACCTGCGATTCGAGGCCGACCACCAGCGCCGCGACCGCGACCACCGGGTCTTCGCGCATCGCCACCGAATAGCACCACCCTTGCAGGCCGCGCGTGGTCGGCGACATGTTGTCGGGATCGACCACGCGTTCGCGCGTCGTGCCGCACGCTTCGGCGAAGCGGATCAGCAGATCCGTATGCCGGTCACCGCCAATTTCCTCTTCGTACATGTTCGCGAGCAGGAAATCTTTGGCCTCGGTCATGTGGTCCGGCGTGCGCGCGTACAGATAGCCGAGGTAGTCGGCGAACGGCCCGACATAGTGATAGTGGTTCTCGGCCCAGCGCGCGAGATGCGCGCGCGTCAGCTTGCCGCTCGCCCACGCGATGCTGAACGGCGCCTTGTTCGCGCTCTTTCCCTTGATCGCTTCTTCGAGTGCCGCGCGGAAAGTTTCGCGGTCCATCAGTTCTGCCATGTCCGACTCCTTTTTGGGGTGAATTGCCCGTCAACCGTGACGGAGATCAATCTCAGTACACTGTATACATCAACTGCGGAGAAGCCAACTCCGCATAAATCCTGATGTGCGCCTAGAACGAATGACGCAAACCGATGCCCGCCGCCGACTGCGTATTGCTGCTCGACGCCGAGATGAACTGCGAGACCTGCGCAACCTGCGCATCGCCGAGCGCGCGTTGCAGTGTCGCGAACGCGTAAAGCTGCGTGCGCTTGGACAGCGAGTAATTGACCACCGCGTTGTACTGGATGTAGCGCGGGTCGGCGTCGTTGGCATCGACGGAGCCGTCCGTGTACGTGACGCCCAGGCCCGCCGACAGCGCCGGCGTGAAGTAGTACATGCCGTTCACTTCATAGTTCATGAAATTGACGTCCTGCCCTTCGAAGCCCTGCTGGTATTCGACGTGCGTGACGTCGGCGCTGATTTTCGCCTTGCCGATCCTGTACGACGCGCCGCCGCCCACGGTGAGGAATGAATGCGCGGCGAGCGCATATTCGCCTACCGCCGAATTGGTGTCCTTCCAGAACGTGCCCGGCGACAGTTCGCCCGGCTGGCGCGCGTAAGTCATGCCGAAGCCGGTATACAGCGGGCCGTTTTCGTAGCTGCCGCCCAGGCTCCACATGCTGCGGCTGCCGAAGCTGCCGGGCTGGCCGCCGAAGCTGTACATCGCGCTGCCGGTGAAGCCACCGAAACTGTTGGCGTAGCGCACAGCGTTGTTCACGCGCACGCCGCGGTTGGTCAAGTCCATGTCGCCGGGGTGCTCCATGTAGACCGACCAGTCCGCCGCGGTGAGTTGCGCGACGTAATCGACCATCGACTCGTACTGACGGCCGAGCGTGATGCGGCCCCAGCGGTCGTTTTCGAGGCCCACGTAGGCCTGGCGGCCGAACATCAGGCCGCCCTGACCCAGCGAGCCGTCCGTCACGTCGAAGCCGTTTTCAAGCCGGAAAATCGCCCGCGAGCCGCCGCCGAGATCTTCCGTGCCCAGAAAGCCGACGCGGCTACCGCGCGTCGAGCCGCTCGCCATCGCATACGAGCGGCCACCATCCTGATTGCTCGTGTAAATCACCGCCGCATCGATCAGGCCGTACAGCGTGACGCTGCTTTGCGCGTGTACCGTGGCCGAAAGGCAGGCAAGGCCTGCCGCGCACCAGAAAGTCTTGTTCATCCAAGGGTTCCTTGATTTTTTCATTGAAAGACCTGCCACTCCGGGGACCGTGCTCCCGAGACCCTCTCCGGCCGCACCGTTCGATTTAGTATGTTGTATACAGTAATAAGTAAAAAAAAACAGACAATAAAAAACTTCGGGGTTATTGCTGCGCTTCGCTGAGATTGGATCAACGCGAAGTGCCCTTCGCGATGATTGCGTGGCTCCCAGCGGCGCTATGCGCGGACGCGCCGGTAGCGGCGTCGGCTTCGACGGCGTCGAGCGCGATGCCATTGGTTTCAGGCAACATCAGCGCGGCGAGCACCACGAAGCAATAGCCGACGCCAGCCACGAGCGGAATCGCGAACGTCAGCGTGAGATGGCCGCTCGCGAGCCAGCCCGCCGCGAACGGGAACACCGAGCCGATCACCCGACCCACGTTGTATGCGACGCCGTAGCCGGTCGCGCGGATCGCGTTCGGATAGGTCTCGGCGATGGTCGCGGCCACGCCGGAGAACGTCCCCTGCATCAGCACGCCGAGCAGAAAACCGAGTAGCAGCATGACCGGCGTGGGCGCGTCGATCATCATGTACGCGATGCTCATCGCGAACGCGCCCGCCGCGAAGAGGATGTACGTGGGGCGTCGTCCGAAACGGTCGGTCGCCCATGCGCCCAGCGCGTAACCGGCCAGCGAGCCGCCGATCGTCACCGCGAGCCACACGCCGGTGCCCGTCACGGAAAGGCCGCGCTCCGACTTGAGCCACATCGGCATCCACGTCGCGATCGCGTAGTAGGAGCCGAGCATGCCGCCCGACAACAGGCTGCACCACAACGTGCGCGCGGCGAGCCGGCCGCCGAACACCGCGCGCAACGCCTCGCCCGCGCTGGTGTTGCGGCGCGCCGCGACCGTGCGGTCGAACGATTCCGGCTCGCGCAGATTGCGGCGCAGCCACACCACCAGCAGCGCGGGCAGAATGCCGACGAACAGACACGCGCGCCACGCCCACTGCGGCGGCAGCCAGTTGAACAGCACGCTATACGCGAGCGCGGCGCCGGCCCAGCCGAACGAATAGCTGCTCGCCGTGAAGCCGGAGAATTTCCCGCGATGCGCGGGATTGCGGATCATCTCCGTGACCAGCACCATGCACAGCGACGACTCGCCGCCGAACCCGAGCCCCTGCACCGCGCGCAGCACCGCGAACTGGGTCGGCGAATTCGCGAATCCGGCCGCGAAGCACGACAGCGCGAACAGCGCGATGGTCCAGCGCAGGATGCGCACGCGGCCGTACCGGTCGGCGAGCAGACCGGCGCCGACCGCGCCGACCAGCGACGCGATCAAGGTCCACGTGACGATGCTGCCCGCCGTCGCCTTGCTCATCTGCCAGGTCTGCATCAGAACCGGGATGAGGAACGAATAGATCATGAAATCGTAGACGTCTACCGCGTGACCGACGAACGCGCCGGCAAACGTCTTCTTTTCGTTTTTCGACAATGAGGTGAACCAGGACATGAGCGTGGGCTCCGGGTGCGATCGAGTGAGTCGGGTTGGGCGCGCGGGATCGGCGCTAAACAGGTTTGTTTACAGTGCGGCGGGCGGTGCGTAGGCGGCGTAGCCCTCGGCTTCGAGCAGACTGGCCACCTGAATCGAGCGTAAGTCGTGATACAGCGGCGCGACGATCTGCACGCCCACCGGCAAGCCGCTCGCGGTGCGTCCTGCTGGCGCGACCGTCGACGGCAAACCGCACAGACCCGAGTGCCCGGCCCAGAACAACTGCGTGGTGAGCGGCTGCTGCTCGCCGTTCACATCGAGCGTGCGCTGCCACGGCGCGCCCTCTTCGTTGAGCGTGAATGCTGCCGTCGCCGCTACCGGACATAGCAACACATCGACGCGCGTGAAAAGCGCGCGCCACGCCGCCGCGTATTTCTCGCGCAGCGGCTGCAATTTCAGCCAGTCGCGATGACGCATCGCCGCGCCCGTGTATTGCAGCGACGCGTAGCTCGTGTCGGCGGGATCAGCGGCGTCCGCGGCGGCGAGCGCGCTCGCGAAGGCTTCGTCGCCGAGATAGCCGCACGTCGATGCGCGCAGCAGCAGCGTGTACGTGCGCAGCAACTCCACGGCGTCCAGTTGCGGACGCGCATCCCACAGCACTTGCGCACCGCGCCGCTCCAGCGCGCGGCCAAGCTCGACGATGCAGCGCTCGACTTCGGCATCCACCGGCGCGACCGGATGGTTGCTCAGTATGCCGAAGCGGATCTGATCGAGATTCTTCGCAGCGCAGCGCGGCAGCTCGAAACGCACCGCGCATGCGGCATCGGGCGGCGGGCCCATGATCGCTTCGAGCACGAGCGCGAGATCGTTCGCGCTGCGCGCAAGCGGTCCGGCAACGTTGATGTCGGGACACGTGACGCCGCCCGGCAAGCCATGTCCATCGAGCGACACGAGGCCGTGCGTGCTCTTGTGAGAGTAGATGCCGCAATAGTGCGCGGGGTTGCGGATCGACGAGCCGATGTCGGAGCCCACATCGAAAAACGCCATGCCGGTACTCACCGCCGCCGCGCTGCCGCCGGACGAGCCGCCCGGCGTGCGCGCGAGATCATGCGGATTGCGCGTGGTGCCGTAGATGTCGTTGTAGCTTTGCCAGTCGCGCAGCCATAACGGCACATTAGTCTTGCCGAGCAGCACCGCGCCGGCATCGCTCAGACGCTGCACGACGGCGGCATCGCGCGCGGCGATGTTGTCGCGGAACGCGGGATCGCCCACCGTGGTCGGCCAGCCGGCGACGTCGAACGACTCCTTGATCGTGAACGGCACGCCGTGCAATGGACCGCGCGGGCGGCCCGCCGCGAGTTCTTCGTCGCGCTGCCTCGCAATCGCGTGCGCGCGCTCGAAGTCGTTCAGCACGACGGCATTGACCCGCGGGTTAGCCTCGCGCCACGCAGCTTCGCACGCGGCAACCAGCTCCTGGGAACTGACTTCGTGACAGCGCAGCGCGGCCGCTGCGCGCGCAGCCGACGCATAGCGCCACGCTTGCGCGGGCTGTCCCGTTTCGAGGCGGGCGACGTTCTCTGCGAGATTGGACATGGGGCGTTCACTTTGCAGTATTTTGTATACCGTCTCAGGACAAATTTGCGTTGTCAAGTGTTCGCGGAGGGATGCTGGGGGACGCTGATGTGCGGCGGCGGTCCGTATTGATCGACCCCGGAGCCGCGGCCATTACACTTCATGGCCAAAGTCCGTCCCACACTCATCGAGCGAGGACGGGATCAATCTCATTGCGTGTCAGGCCGAATTTCGCCATGCGAGCGCGATGGTCTGGCGAGCCGAGATATGAACGAAGCTGTGCGTTTACAGCATTGAGCAGAGCGCTGTTTCCTCTGTTAAACGAAAACGCTCCGAACGGAAGCTCTCGTTGCTGGCGATTTGTTCCCGGCTTGTGCTCCGCGGCCTCGAGCACCGAACCGCCGATACGATCCGCCAGTATGCGGTTTCCCAAGGCCGTGCTCGCGTACGCATCGATCGCCCCCGAGCGAAGGGCGTCGATAGCATCGGCCTGATGCTCGAAGATTTCTATCTGATCTTCACTTACGCCTGACGCTCTCGCCGAATCGTGCTGCACCTGACTGGCAATGATGCCGAGGCGCGCATCGTCGCGTTTGGCGAGTGACGCATAGCTGTTGAGCGCTTTCGGATTTCCGGCCCGAACCAGAAACCCGTCCCCTACCGCCCATACGGGCACGCTGAACGCGACCCGATTGGCACGTTCAGGCGTAACGAACAACGGAACATTCACATCCCAGCGGCCGGCTTCAACGCCGGGCAACAATTCACTGAATGTCGTCAGGCGATGCTCGATCCGGGTGATTCCGATCGCCCGAAGAACCACTTCGGCCAGTTCAATGTCCGCGCCAGTTGCGATACGGTCGGCTGTCGTCCAACCGAACGGAGGTTCCTCGATGTACGCGATCGTTACCTTCATAGCTGCTTCTCTCGAAATGGGAACGGCCATCAAAACTGGAGCCGATTGTTGACAATTTAACTTACAGACGCGAGCGTCGCTTCCTGGCCCGACTAGCGCCCGACGACTGATTGCGATTATCACTTCGGGCACTGTTTTTTAAACCGACCTGCTCCGGCCAGACAACTTTCTCCAAACCGGTCAGTCAGCCAGATCCAGATTTTGCAACTGGGGTGCCAGTGAGCGGCCGTTGGCGGCCTCACCTTATCGGCCATCGGCTGCCCTCGACGCAATATGCGAATGCGTCACTCCAACGGCCGGTTCGCTCCGAAGCTCGCCAGATGATTGAAGGTGAACAAGTAGACGATCGCGATCTTTGGGTCGATAGCCGGGCCCGGTCGGCCGCGACCGCGTCGGCGGCTGGGTCAGTTGATGCGTGCGAAAGATCGCCCATCTGCGGCGCTCGAAATGGTCGAAGCCAGGGTGGCGACCGCTGAACTTCGTCAAAATGGCACCCCCGTCTCCGTGCAGCGCCGCCTCCGTTCACGGCAGCACAGTCCTTACCCAGCGAAGGTGTCAGCCCCGGTCGCCCGGTGCGTTCGACTCACTGGTAAACCACTATCGCGCGTGGATTGGTATGCCAGTACTGTCAGACGGGAACGCGTATGCGCACGCCCTTCTTTTCCGTTCGAGGAGGCGCCGTTGAAAAGCTCCTCCTGCATGTCCGATCCAGTCCCGCCATAGCAACTCCGCAAGGTTCCGTGCTTCACGCACACCGTGCCGGCAGTCCACGACCAGCCATGTGCGCAGGCCATCGGTACGTCCGGTCGAACAAAAAGGAGGCAACATGCTTTCAGGAATCCATTCGCTTCGAGCGGCGGCGAGCGCCGCATTGGCGCTCTGCGCAAGCGGGGCTTTCGCGCAGGCTTCGATCGTTTCAGGGCCGTCCAGCGATCCCACCTGCATGGTCCCCTGGAAGAGCGACACGAAATTCATCAAGTATCCGAAGAAGAACGCGCCTTACCGGATTGCACTCGTGAACGGCTATATCGCGAACACCTGGCGAATCCAGATGATCAGGACGGCCAAGGCCTACACTGCGCAACCTGCCGTTGCCGCCAAGCTCAAGGAATTCAAGGTCGTCTCGACCGGCGAGGACGTTCCGGCGCAGATCTCGGCCGTCAACAACTTCATCGATGCCGGCTACGACGCCGTCATTGTGAACGCGCAGAATCCCTCCTCATTCGGCCCCGCGATCCGCCGCGCGAAGAACGCCGGTGTGGTGCTGGTCGCTTTCGACAACACGCTCGACAGCGCAGACGCGATCAACGTCAACGTCGACCAGTATGGGCTCGGCGCGCTGTGGGCCAAATGGCTCGCGAGCCACCTGCCGAACGGAGGCAAGGTGCTCGAAGTTCGCGGGGTGGCGGGCACGTCGGTTGACACGGACCGGCACAATGGTTTCACAAAAACGCTGGACGACACCGGCAAGAAGTGGAACGTCGTCCAGGTCTACGGCAAGTGGGACGACGGGGTCGCGCAAAAAGCCGCCGCCGACGCGATTGCCGTGCAGGGTCATTTCGATGGCATATCGGCGCAAGGCGGCGACACGGGCGTCGTGCGCGCGATGATCGATGCGAAACACCCGTTCGTGCCTTTCGGCGGCGAGACGGAGAACGGCTTTCGCAAGTTCTGCGCGCAGTATGGGAGCCAGGGCCTGAAATGTACGTCGGCGGGCACCGGGCCCGCGCAGGTGGCCGTGGCGATCAAGACGGCACTCGCTGCACTGGATGGCCAGACGATTCCCGTGGCGATCAAGCTGCCGCTCGACGTCACCGACGATTCGATGCTGAAGTCGGGCGTCAACTATTTTCCGAACGACTCCGACAACTTTTTCGTCGGCAACTCGTTTCCGACATGCGGCATCAATTTCTCTGCGCAGGAAATCATGAAGCAGAACCAGGGCAACCAGTGACCGGATGATGGCCCGCGCTGTGACCGGAGACGAAGCATGCTGCAGGATGCAGAGCAGCCGTTCTTTCAGATGTCTGGCGTGTCTAAAAGCTACGGCGGCGCCGTCGCGCTGGATTGCGCCGAACTCACGGTGCGCAAAAGCCGCATTCACGCGATCCTCGGCGAGAACGGCGCGGGCAAGTCCACGTTGCTGAAAGTGATGTCCGGCGTCGTGCAGCCGGACGAGGGCACGATGCATTTCGATGGCCGGGAGGTCTCCTTCGGGTCGCCAGCCGAGGCGAACGCGGCCGGTATCTTCTGCGTGTATCAGGAACTGTCGCTGATCCCCGACTTGAGCGTGGCGGATAACATCTACGCTGCGAACCCGCCGCGACGTTTCGGAATGATCGACCGGCGGGCCCAACGCCGCCAGGCCGAGGAGGCGCTCGCGCAAGCGGGCGCCGCCGACATCAATCCGCTTACGAAAGTCCGGGACCTGCCGCTGTCGCGTCAGCAGATGGTCGAGCTCGCGAAGGCGCTGGCACAGGCGCCGCGCATTTTGATCCTCGACGAAGCCACCTCTGCGCTGACCGCGGCCGACGTCGCGCGCGTGATCGAGGTGCTGAAACGTCTGCGCGAAGAGGGGCTCGCGCTGCTGTTCATCTCGCACCGCATGCACGAGGTCAAGGCGCTCGCCGACGAATGCACGGTCTACCGGAACGGTCGCCATGTGATGAGCTTCGAAGCTGGCACGCGCTCCGACAACGAGGTTGTCGAAATGATGATCGGCCGGAAGTACCAGCATGTGTTTCCTGCCAAACCCGAGGCCAAACCGGCGGACCAGCCCGCGGACGCCCGCAGCACCGCGTCGGTTCTCGCCTGTCATGATCTCGCATGGAGCGATACGCTGCGGGGCATCAGCTTTTCGTTGCAGCCCGGTGAAATCCTCGGACTGGGCGGCCTCGAAGGACAAGGCCAGCGCGAACTGCTGCTCGCGCTGTTTGGCGTGTTGCGCGGCTGCGCTGGCAAGATCGAGATCAACGGCAAAGCCGTGTCGATCGGGAGCCCGACGGCCGCGCGCGCCAACGAAATCGGCATGGCGCTGATACCCGAGGACCGCAAGACCGAAGGCTTGATGCTGCCGATGTCGGTACGCGAGAATCTGTCGTTTGCCGCACTCGACCGCATGTCCACCTTGGGCATAATCGATCGCGGCCGCCAGCAGTCGCTCGTCGAGCAGATGATAGAGCTCCTTGCGATCAAGTCGTTCAGCGTCGACGCGCCCGTGGGCTCGCTGTCGGGCGGCAATCAGCAGAAGGTCGTCATCGCGAAGTGGCTGATGCGGCAGCCGAGAATCCTGCTGCTCAGCGACCCGACGCGCGGTATCGACGTCGGCACCAAGCAGGAGCTCTACCAGCTGCTCAGGCGTCTTGCCGACCAAGGCGCCGCGATCGTCTTCTATTCGACCGACTATGACGAGCTGATCGGCTGCTGCGACCGCGTGCTCGTACTGTACGAAGGCAGGATCAAGATGGAACTCGTTGGCTCGGCGATCACCGAGCAGAACCTGATTGCCAGTGCTCTCGACCTGCCCGTCGGACAGATTGTGCCTTCCACGGGGGTGGCGCGATGAGCGGGCTGCGTTACTGGTATGCGGATAATCGCGGAGCGCTGTTCGCGTTCGGCCTGTTCGTGGTGATGTTCGCGATCTATCTCGTCAACTATCCGTCGGCGTTGTCGGCCAACGTATTTCAGACGGCAGCGAACAAAGCGGTACTACTTGCGCTCGTCTCGATGGGGCAGGCGCTCGTCGTGCTGACCGCCGGCATCGACCTGTCGATCGGCATGATGCTGGTGCTGACCAATTGCATTGGATCGTGGATCGTCACGGGCGACTCGCTGCACAGCGCGCTCGGCATCGCCGGTGTGCTGGGGGCGGGGGCACTGTGCGGCGCGCTGAACGGCGTGATCGTCATTTTCGGCCGACTGCAGCCGATCGTGACGACGATTGCGACGGGCGCCGTCTACTACGGATTGGCGCTGTTGCTGCGCCCAGTGCCAGGCGGGTCGATCAACGAGGACCTCGCCGACGCACTGACGGGCAAGGTCGCCGGCGTTCTGCCAGCGAGCCTGGTGATTCTGCTCGCCGCGATCGTGGTCGTCTGGATTCCTTTCAAACGCACGGCAATCGGGCGAGCGGCATACGCGACCGGGTCGTCCGAACCCGCGGCCTTCCTGTCCGGTATGCCGATCCGACGCGCGAAGTTCGCGAGCTATACGCTGGCTGGCCTCCTCGCGGCAGTCGGCGGCCTGTTTCTGACGTTCTTCACGGACACCGGCGAAGCGAGCCTCGGCAGCGCGAACTCATACACGCTGTTTTCGATCGCCGCAGTCGTGATCGGCGGCGTGTCGCTGCTCGGCGGCAAGGGCAGCGCGATCGGCGCGATCTTCGGCGCATTCGCATTCCGTTGCATCGGCGATCTGCTGTTTGTGTTCAACGTCGATGCGCTGTGGCAGCCGCTATTTCAGGGCATGATTCTTCTGCTTGCTGTCGCGATCGGCGCGTGCGGATTGTTCAGGGTGCGCAACCGTCTGGAGTGGTTTCAATGAGCCACGCTTCCGCGACCGGCCGTACCACGTTCGTGTCGCGGCTCGCCCGCAGAATCGACAAACCGATCGTGATCGCATTCGCGTGCATCGGCGCGTTGCTGCTCGTCGGCGGGATGTTTTCGCGCAACTTCACGTCGCCTGAATACATCCTGCTGCAACTGAAGGTCGGCGCATTCCTCGGCATCATTGCGACCGGCCTGATGATGGTGATCCTGCTCGGCCACATCGACCTGTCGCTGCCGTGGACGATCACCGTCGGCGCGATGATGGCGTGCGCGGTCGCGGGGCAAGGCGATCTCGGGCGCGTCCTCGCGATTCCGGTCGGCATCGGTTGCGGCGTGCTGGTCGGCATCGTCAACGGCATCCTCGTCGCACTGCTGCGCATTCCGTCGATGATCGCGACGCTTGCAACCAATGCAGTCGCGCAGGGCATCATGATCGTCTATACGGGCGGATCATCGCCGCAGGATTCCGCGCCGGAGGTGATGCGCTGGCTCGCGGCGGGCTGGCTCCTACCGGGCGTGCCGAATGCCGTCGCGTTATGGGTGGTGATCGGCGGCGTCACGATGTTCCTGCTGTCGCGCACGACCTTCGGCCGCGCGCTTTACGCGATCGGCAATACCGAGCGCGCGGCGTATCTTTCTGGCATCGATACGCGGCTCGTCACGGTGACCGCCTTCGCCGTGTGCAGCGCGTTCGCCGCGTTCGGCGGCGTATTGCTCGCGGCCTATGCGTCGAAGGCCGCGCAGTCTATGGGCGATGCTTACCTGTTGCCGGCGATTGCGGCGGTCGTGCTCGGCGGAACGTCGATTTTGGGCGGACGCGGTTCATACCTGGGCACGGTGGCCGGTGCGATCCTCATCACACTGCTGCAGTCGATCCTCTCGGTCGCGCAGATACCGGAGGCGGGGCGTCAGATCATCTACGGCGTGGTGATTGCTGCGATGCTCCTTCTGTATGGGCGAAGCAAGCGAGAGGCGTAGGTCGAGCCGCTGGCCGTACATGGACGCCCCCGGTTTTGCCAGGCTTTCAGTACGCGATGACTGGAAGGTAGATTGCAACCGTACATTCGGACTTTCGCTGCGGCTGCGCCGCTGTTCCTGATGGGTTTCGCTGGTCGGATCCCCGTCAGTTTGACGCACTAAAAGGTGCTCGGTCATTGTCGAGCTTTGCCAACCACGGTCTAACCTGGACTGCCATCACTTCATGATCGCCTAAGCAATCGGAGGAATCTTCTGCTTGCCCAGCCATCTCTAGCGCATCATCGACCTCATCCCGAGGTATCGAACCGTGCTCTCCAGCTTCGTATGGCAGAGCAGTGACCGCACTGCCCTCAATTTTCTCGCGCGACGGTAAATCAGCGAAGCCTGGCACTATAACCTCGCGCTTCGCCGGGCGCGATAGTACCGCCATAACTTGACGATCGCGACATAGGCAACCGCCGCAACGATCGCTTCGATCGTTAGCCACACAGCGAAATACAAGTCGTCGGGGTCGTCGACGCCGAGCCAGTCCGAAGCACGAATCCATGCACGGGTCTCGGCTAAAGACCATTCATTGGACAGCGGTATAAAACGGATCGAAAGACGAAGCAGTCCGATGAACAGCGCGAGCTTGAGTAGCCTACGGACAAGTTTTGCCATATGTGACGACCTCGATTGTCCTGTACGCGCAACGGGTGCGAATCAGGCCCGCGAGCGGCAGGACTTGTAATGCTGCCACAACTTGACGATCGCAACATAGACAGCTGCCGCAACAATCACTTCGATCGTCAGCCACACGGCGATATACAAATCTTCGGGATCGCGGTTTTCCGCCAATCCGCCGCACGCCACCACGCGGTCGCCTCGCTCGTCGTCCACTCGCGGAAGGGCCTGACATAACGAAATGAAAGAAAAAACAGGCCGACAAACAGCGCAAGCTTAGATAGCCTACGGACAAGTGTTGCCATACGTAATGACCTCAATTCTTCCGTATGCGTTCAGCCCTGAATTGCGCGCCGGGATGGTTGTTGTGGCTAACGATGCGGCCGGAATCAGCGCAAACCATTCGCTATGAGCGGTGTCCCCGCGCCATTAATAGCCAAGGGATATAGGTGTTTGTTATCCACCAGAAACTTACCGGTAACTGTCATTGAGGTCTCCGCTCATTATGCGTACCGTTAAGTTTTGCCGATGTCACGTGGCCCCCGCAATTGGAATCGCTCTGAAGTTTGCGGAAGATCAAGCCTTTAATAGTAGTTGACGAAATAGTGGTGGGAATCTCTACTCGCTGCGACCCAAAGTAAGGTTTGCATTGATCCACGACGCCACATCGGTGACCGCAATGGCGTGGCGTTGATTGAACGTCCCACTCTTGTCCCATGCCCAAAGCTCAAACCATGCCCCGCGTCACAAGCGCCGCCTCGTCTGCGGCCACACGTGAAAGCCGCACGAGGCCCGGCGCAGCCAGATGCGCAATCTCGTACCCCACACCTTGCTCGACCTCATGCAATGGCTGCGAGCTCAAGATGAAGCGTGCCAACCGCCAGTTCTGAACGTCGAGCCCGACGACCGCGGCGATAGTGTCCGCATGCGCCGCAACCTCCGCATTGCGCGCCGTTTCACTCACACGTAACGACACCAGATCGGTCCGTTCGGGGACCGGTAGATCTTCGCGATAGATCGACAGCGCCGCGCCTGAATGACCGACCCGCACGTCAATCGGCAACCAGGTCTGGATTGGCGGACGGCCGAACGATTCGAGTACCGGCTTGAAACGCGGTCCGGTCACGAATTGCGCAACCGCGCCCTCCTCCAACCATAAATAAATCGACGTATAAGCGTTATGCTGCGCGCCGTGTCGTCCACGTTCGCGCAGTGCGAAGGCTTTGAATGCAAGTCCTTCCGTTTTATCCCAGAGGACGCCGCGATTACGGCCCCGTTCGCGGATTACCGCCATGTCATAGTCGGATGGCAGACGGTTCTCGTATTGTTTAATCAGCATGACGAAGACTCACAAGGCAGGAGTTGAGAGCTTGCCAGTGCCCGTCCATGCTCTCAATGCTGCGGCCCATATAACTGTGATGACGAAGTCGAATCGTCGACGCTGGCGTCGCGTCGCCGAACCGCACCGCAGCGAGCTTCGCTCGTGCATGGCTGCAGCGATGAGTGCAGCGCTCTTTTGCAACGGAATAAGCTCGCGCGCATCGCTGATGGACAGAACACAGCTCACGGCGTTTGCGCTCAAAGCACGCGAAGCGCCACACACACGGCTCCCGTCGCAGCGGCGATGATCGCAGCGCCGGTGCACAGGCCAAGCAGATGGGCGAGCACGATCTGCCGCGCGTCGAGCGGATCGCGTTCGTGCTCCGGCAGATAGGACGCATACCGCGCAGAGGAGTGATTCGGCGGCTCAGCGGTATGCTCGGCGAGGGCTTGCGCGATGTCGGACATGACGTCGATACTCGATGGATCAGAAATGATTTGATGTTCGCGTCGCACGTTAAACGTGATCGCGACGCCTGCTTGCTCGATGCAGCGGATGCGATTAGCGTGTCATAAGACACGGCGCGCTTGAACCGGCTGGCACATATTTCAGTGATGACGGAATCGAATGGGACGCTCATGAAGACACTCGACTTCGAAGCAGTACAGGCATTTGTGCTGGTAGCGGATCTACGCAGCTTCACGAGAGCCGCCGATGCGCTAAACAGCACGCAATCCGCGATCAGCCTGAAGCTCAAACGGCTCGAAGAACGTTTAGGCCATCGGCTGATCGAACGCACGCCGCGCATGGTGCGGCTATCGCCGAAGGGCGAGATCTTTCTGCAGGCCGCTCGAAATCTACTCGGCGCGCACGACGACGCACTCGGGTCGCTCGAACGCAAACGCGCGACACTGAAGGTTGGGATCTCTCATCACATCGTCGGTGGTGAATTGCCGGTGCTGCTGCGGCACATCCATAGCGCCGACCCCGGGCTGCTGGTGGAGATGCGGGTGGCAAGCTCACGCGAGCTCGAGGCTCAGTTCGATCGCGGTGCGCTCGACGCCGCACTGGTGCTGCGCCACGACGACAGCCGTCGCGACGGCGACTCGCTGCTCGTCGAACCGTTCGGCTGGATGGCCGTCCCCGACTGGATCCATCACGCGGATGAGCCGCTCAGGCTTGCCACGCAGGCCCACCCGTGCCGGGTGCGGGCAATGGCCGTCGGCGCGCTCGACGAAGCGCGCGTGCCGTGGGTCGAAGTGTTCGTCGGCGGCGGCGTCGCGACGATCGGCGCGGCCGTGCAGGCAGGTCTCGCGATCGCGGCGCTCGCGTTGCGGGTAGCTCCGCCAGGCACAATCGATGTCGGCCCGCGCCTGGGCTTGCCCCCTCTGCCGTCGCGCGAGGTGGTGTTGTATTCATCGACCTCGGACCGGCAACTCAAAGCAGCGCTGCGCACGCTGGTCAGCGCGTTTCGCTCGCAGCCGGCGAACGCCACCGCGGCCGCTCCGCAAACTGCGGAAGCGGCGTCATGACGAACGTAGTGCGGAGCGCGCCGCGCGCAGCTATTTCTGCATGCCTGCCTCGATCTACACCGGTGTGAGCCCCGGATTCGCCGCATCGGCAAGTGCGCCGCCAGCGGAACCGCGCTGCCAGGTGTTGGGGCTCTTTAATCTGACGGCTTACCAGCACTACGCGGCGTAGTGGCGAACGCGCGCCGATAGGCATGCGTGAACGCGCTTTGCGATGCATAGCCGACGGCGCTTGCCACTCGCGCGACGTTGTCCTCTCCGTTGGCGAGCAGCGCGCGTGCACGCGCAAGTCGCCAGGACCTGAGGTAATCGAGAGGTGGCCGACCCACCGTCCGCGTGAAAAGAGACGCGAACGCCGAGCGCGACATGCCGGCCGCGGCCGCAAGGCGCGCGACCGTCCAAGGCTCGGCGATGTCGTTATGGATAAGGGTAAGGGCGCGCCCCAGACGCGGCTCGGCCAGCGCGTCCAGCCAGCCGCCAGGGACCGGGCTGACGGGGCGTGCCCGGATCGCCTCGATCATCAGCACTTCCGAAAGCCGGGTGACCACCGTATCCGATCCAATCGCATTGCGCACGAGTTCGGCATCGAGCAACTTGAGTACGGCTGCAACACTTGCCGCGCCTCCAGGCGAACGTGGGACTACCGCAAAGGCTGAAGCATATCGAGCAGGAAGCCGGCATTTTCCCGCGCTACGGCGATTCCTCCACCCAGCATGATCGTGTCGTCGCCGTTAAGACGCAGACTGCTTTGCGCCATCGGTTCGTAGAACTGCATACCGTCGATGGATGGCACGCCGGGATGGCTGGCCACGGTATAGGACGTGCGACCGATCAGGCAGACGTCGCCCGCGTTCAGGAACTCTCCAACGTGGCCCGGCCGTTCTATCCAGCATGCCCCCTTCAAAACGGCGACAAATTTCAGGCGCTCCCGCTCGGGAAACGCAAGTGCCCAATCGCCTGCGGCTTCGAGGCGCGTCGGACGGGTGGCCCGCGCATCGAGCAGTGCCAGCGCATCGGAGAACGGGTCGTGGGGGGATTTGGACGATCGCGACAAACTCATGGTGACCCGAGCATAGACCATCTTTTGATGTCCATGTTTAACTTCGACATCAAAGGAGAAAGAGATGAATCACACGAAGGTTATTGCGATCACGGGCGCGAGCAGCGGCATCGGGCGCGCAAGCGCACGGTTGCTGGCGAAGCAAGGTCACGCCGTTGTGCTCGGCGCCCGGCGCGAGGCCGCGCTGGTTGCGCTGGCTGCAGAACTTAACGAAGCCGGGGGACGAGCGAGCCACTGCGTGACCGACGTGAGACGGCGCGCTGATCTCGAGGCATTGGTCGCTCACGCGGTCGCTCAGTTCGGACGCCTCGACGTGATCGTGAACAACGCGGGGATTGGTCCGATCTCGCGCTTCGACGCGCTGTGCGTCGACGATTGGGACGCGATGATCGACGTGAATTTGCGCGGCACGTTATATGGCATTGCCGCGGCTCTGCCCGTGTTCGCGAGGCAGGAAAGCGGCCATGTGATCAACGTGATATCTACAGCTGGCCTGAAGATTTTGCCGACAATGGGCGTGTATGCCGCAACCAAGAACGCGGTGCGCACCGCCACCGAGGCGCTGCGACAGGAAGCAGGACCCACGCTCCGTGTCACCGAGGTTTCGCCAGGCGTCATCGACACCCACTTCGGAGATTCAATCACCGATCAGGCAGCGAAGGCCGAGGTCGAAGATCGTTTGAAAGCCATTGCAATTTCGCCCGATGCGATCGCGCGGGGCATCCTCTTCGCGATCGATCAGCCGCCCGAGGTGGATGTCGGCAGCATCGTCATCCGGCCAACCGCACAGGGCTGAAATCGGATCAGCGCTCTCCGATATTGCTGCGCAAGCGCGCGAGGTTATCCCGCACCCAACTTTCAATCCCACACAAACGAATACCCTTCCGAGCATTGAACGTCTGCGCCTTGTCCCACGCAACGCCGCGTCCTTCAGCGAACACCACCCGATATTTGCGCAACGCGTCGCCGGGCGCTTCGGCGAGCTGCCGCTCCAGTTCGGGCACACTCCATTCGGCGCGCTCGACTCGTATACCGAGCGCGCGATCGAGCGTATCGGCCACTTCGCGATACGTCACCGTGTCTCCGGCAATGTGCACGACCCGATTCGCGATTCGCGGTTCTTCGAAAAGTACCTCGGCCGTCATGACGCCAATGTCCTCGGCCGTCGTCACTGTCACCGCGGTATCCAGGTTGCCCAACGCATTGACCCTGTTCATCGCGAGGTCGACGACGCCGAACGTCGGCTCGAACAGAAAACTCGTGAACATGCCGGTCGATACGATCACCCATTCGGTACGCGACTGCGCCCGCAGAAGGTCGCGCACATCGAGCTGTTCGTCAAAAAGGTCCTGCGCGCTGCCCCTGCCGATGACGTCATAGTCCACCCCGAACTGCCACGGAAAATACCGCCTGATTCCGGCCTCCAGCGCGGCTTGCGCAATCTTGAGTTGCACGCCCGGACCGCCGACGAAGCCTGTGCACGATATGACGGTATCGAATCGCCGGAAGGTGGCCGCGAGTTCGATGCATGATTGCCGGGCGAGGTCGCCCTCGACGAATTCGATGCCGAGTTCGCGCAGCTCGGCCAATTCCTTGCGTTTTGCCTGATCGACGGAGCGTAGCGCCGACGGGCGAAGCAGTACCGCGATGGGCACGCCGGCAGCACGCCTCGGATGCCGGGCCAGGTTGCGCAGCACAGCCATGCCGAGTTCTCCCGCGCCTAAAACCAGTATTGCCTTGTGGTTGTCGTTATCGTTGTCGTTCAACATGCACGCCCTCCGTCCGGGACATAGATGATAAAAAGAGGCGCCCTTGCGGGCCGATCTTGCGAAGGCCGAAGTGGAGCCAACGGTTGGCAGTGTAGGTCCCCAAACGCTGCGCATTGTTCGCGGAGCCTGAATACACAACGCGCAACGCGCGAACCAGGCGGCATGCTTGAGCGGCTATGCCGGACACGCCGGTGCCATCGGGTTGGTAACATGGGGGCCCTTCGGCCAGGCAAGCCAACCACATCGATTACACGCAGCGCTCATGGACAAACTTCAAGCGATGACAACATTCGTGCGGGTCGTCGAGGCGCGAAGCTTCAGTAAGGCTGCCCAGACCTTGTCGATGCCCCGCTCTTCCGTGACCACGACGATCAAGAACCTGGAGGCGCAGCTAGGCACGCCGCTGCTCAGGAGAAGCACGCGAAGCCTTAGCCTCACCGAGGCGGGGGCGCGCTATTTCGCATCCTGTCAGGCCATACTCTCCGATATCGAGCGCGCGGAAAGTGACGTATCCGAGCGGACCAACACACCGCGTGGACGGATTCGCGTCGATGTGCCCGGCGTGATCGGCCGGTCGATCATCGTGCCGAGATTGCGCGAATTCGAGGCTCGGTATCCCGACATCGAACTGGTTCTCGGTCTCAGCGATCGACCAACGGATCTCATCCATGAAGGTATCGATTGCGTGATTCGCACCGGCGTACTCGAAGATTCGACGCTGATAGCCCGTCGACTCGGGCAGCTCAACTGGCTGACCTGCGCATCGCCGCGATACCTTAAGCAGTACGGTGAGCCGGATTCAATCGCCGCGCTCGCCGCACACCGCGTCGTCAATTACCTGTCCAATGCCACCGGCCGGCCTCTCGACTGGCGCTTTCGCGTAAACGGCGAGGATGTGACGCTATCGATGCGCAGCCGGTTCGCCGTGAACGAGACGGAGGCCTACCTGCAGTGCGGTCTGGAAGGGCTCGGGCTGATTCAACTTTCGGAATTTGCGGCGTCTGCGTACCTTCGCAGCGGCCGCCTCAAAGAGGTGCTCGCCAGTGCGAGGTGTGTGCCCGTACCGATCTCGATCGTCTACCCGCATGCACGCGCCACTGCCGCAATGAGGACGTTCGTCGACTGGATCGCGGAGATTGTCGGATCGGATTTACCGCAATAACGAACGACTGCCGGGGGCCGCAACGCGCTCACGGAACCTGGTTCCGGCGATGACGTCGAGACCGGGGCCATGCCGACAACGCAACATCAGCCAGCCGCGTCAGGGTTGCCCTGCTCGCACCGTCACAGGCTTGCGCCGACATGCCTTGCACAACTGCGCCATAAAAGCGTGCGAGAGCGTCGGTATCGGTCTCAGGGGCAAGCTCGCCCTCTGCAACGGCACGATCGAAGCGTGCCTTGATGGTCTGCAGCCCAAGCTCTCGCCGCGCGGCGACGGCATGGGCGACAGACCCGTTCTTTTCCGCATGTTGAAGAACGGCAGTCGAAATCACGCAGCCGCGCGGCCTTCCCTGGTCGGTAAAGCGCGCCGCGGCATCGTGCAGGTAGAACGCTATCGCGTCGTAGGCCGGCATCTTTCCTTGCAGCGCTTCGAGCCACTGCTTGTTCTCCCGCTCACTGATGTGGTCGAGCGCCTGCCTGTAAAGCTCCTCCTTCGAGCCATATGCCGCATACAGAGACGGCGCCGGAATACCCATGGCCTCGGTCAGGTCGGCTATCGATGTTCCTTCATATCCGTGCTGCCAGAACAGCCGCGCCGCGACGTCAAGCCCGACGTCGTGTTGCAGCAGCCTTGGTCTGCCACGTTTGCGGACGGGTTGATTCATTTTATATCGATCCCTATAAAATTCGTTGACATAGGCCTGTCGGCGTAACTATTATAGCGATCACTATTAAATTGAATCGAAAAGGAGTGGTGATGGGTTCAAAACTTTCAGGCAAGGTTGCCCTCATAACAGGAAGTTCGCGTGGTATCGGCCGTGCCGTATCACTGGCCTTTGCAAGGGAAGGTGCCGCGCTGATCGGGGTGCACTATGCCAGCAACGCCGATGCTGCTCACGCCACCGTCCGCGAGATCGAGGCGCTTGGAGCAAAAGCCGTCGCGATCAAAGCGGACCTGAATCGCGGCAAAGAAGCAACGGATGGTATCTGGGAGCAGTTCAAGGCAGCCGCGATCGCCGAAACGGGAGAACCTCGGCTCGACATTCTCGTCAACAATGCTGGCGTCGCACCGGCGATTCCCCTGTCCGGGACCAGTGAGTCCGACTTCGACGAGGTACTGACGGTCAACTTCAAGGCGCCGTTCTTCCTGATTCAGGCTGTCGCAGATCACATCCGCGACAATGGACGAATCATTAATATTTCGACGGGCTTTACACGTGTGGCGGCTCCAACGCATCCTGCGTATGCCGCGTCGAAAGGCGCCCTTGAAACCTTGACACTGGCTCTTGCCCCACAGTTTGGTTCTCGTGGCATCACGGTGAATGCGGTCATGCCCGGCGTGACAGAGACTGACATGAACGCGGCGTGGATAACGATACCGGACGCACGCGCCGGCGCGGAGGCTATGTCGGTGTTCTCGCGAGTGGGTCAACCTGGCGATGTGGCTGACGTGATCACTTTCCTTGCATCGGATGACGCACGTTGGACCACGGGACAGGTGATCGACGCAACGGGTGGTGCCCGTCTCTGACCGTTGCATCCGCTACACATCCAGGGTCGCGCCGGCGCATGAGGGGTGGAGGACGTATCCGTAGGTTCCCTAAGGAATCAGCGAAGCGCGCGCGACTCGCTCGCGTCCGCAGATGCCCCGCATCAGCGATGTCCGCTGTTAGTGGCGCATCAGATGTGAATACCGCCCGCGACCTCGATGCGCTGCGCGTTGACCCACCCGAAATCATCCGAAAGCAGCGCGGCAATGACGGGACCCACGTCCCCAGGAAGACCGGCACGACCAAGCGCCGTGTGGTCGGCGACCGCCTTGTTGACCTGCGGATTGTCGCGGACGATACCGCCGCTGAAATCAGTGGCAATCGCACCGGGCGCGACGACATTGACTGCGATGCGGCGGGGTCCCAACTCGAGCGCCATATAACGCGTGAGCGCTTCGACGGCGGCCTTCATCGGACCATAGACCGCTCTGTTCGGGAAGGCAAATCGGGCCAGTCCGGACGAGACGTTCACGATCCGTCCACCGTCGCGGATGAGCGGAAGCAGCTTCTGCGACAGCAGGAAGACCCCCTTGAAATGCACGGCAAACTGAGCGTCGAGTTCGTCTTCCGTACCCTCGACGAAGCTGGCGGTGGACGAGATGCCGGCGTTGTTGACCAGAAAGTCGAAACGCTCCACGCCCATCGTGCCGAGTGCTTCACGTACGCGCGCAACAAAGCCGTCGAAGGAACTGGCGACGCCGGTGTCGAGTTCAAGCGCGATGCCGGGCGCACCCGCCTCGGCGGTCAGCGCGACAACCGAATCCGCTTCTGCCCGGTTCGACTTGAAAGTGAGAATCGTGCGCACGCCTCGGGCCGCAAGTCGTAACACGGCATCGCGGCCGATACCGCGACTTCCGCCGGTGACGATCGCTACCCTGCTGGCAACGTCCTGATTGGTTCGTGACATGTTTGCCTCTCACAACATGGTGGATATGAACCGATTGTATGGATCCGGAGGTGACATGTTGAATGCCGAAACCGGGCTGGTTTCTGCCTAATCGTGCTCCGGCGGAGTATGCTCGGCCGAGCTCACCTGAAAGTGCCAGACCTATGTCGGATCCGCTTGCCGAGGCAATTCTGCGTTACACACGACGTCAACCGGGCCCGAGTCCCTACGCGACGGAAATCGACGGCGTCCAGATCCTGCGTTCCGACAATCCGAAGCCGCCGTCCTACCGATTCGCGAGCCCGGCGTTATGTATCGTCGCTCAAGGCGCAAAGTGGGCGACATTCGGTGGGAGTCGACTCGAATACAGGGCAGGTCAGGCGCTTGTCGTCAGTGTGGAAGCGCCTTCGCTCGGGCGCGTGTTCGAAGCGCGGCCTGACAAGCCGTGCCTCGTACTGATTGTCGAACTCGATGTGGGCATGATGCGCAGTGTCGTCGAACAGATGGCAAATCCACCCAAAGCCGTTGCGGGGAACTGTCGCGGCGTTTTCGTGACCGATTTCGATGGACCGCTGGCGGACTGCGCGCTGCGACTCGTTCGCCTGCTCGACACGCCAAACGCGATCCCGACGATCGCGCCTCTGGTCATCCGCGAGATCGGCTACTGGCTTCTTGCCGGGCCTCATGGCGGTGAAATGGCGCGATTCGCACTCGCAGACAGTCCATCGCAGCGCGTCATGCAAGCAATCCGATTGCTGCGGCAACGCTATGCCGAACCTGTCCACGTCGACGAGCTCGCTTCGGTCGCGCAGCTTAGTCGCTCCGCCTTTCACCGCCAGTTCAAGGCACTGACTTCGCTCACACCTGTTCAGTATCAGAAGCAACTTCGTCTTCTTGAAGCCCGACGATTGATGTCGTCGCAATCGATAGCGGTCGAAGCGGCCGCATTTGCAGTCGGCTACGAGAGCGCATCGCAATTCAGTCGCGAATATGCGCGCATGTTTGGTGCGCCGCCGAGGCGGGATACGAAGCATATGAGGGCGAGGCTTCAGGCGTGACGAACGCGGGATGCATATGTCGACGGCCTTCAGAGCTTGCAATTCTGAAAGGTGCATTACGCAAGCGAGCGCTTTAAAAAATCTCAATTTCTTATTGACGGGCTTTGCAGAGCCGATAGATACTCATCCGCTTGCAAACGCCCTTTTCTTTCGCGACCACGAATTACCGCCCAATGCATGCGTGGAATCACGCAGCGTCGGGGTGGTGTGCACTTTAGCGAAGAGCGTCAACGCAAAAAGTCACAAAGCCCCGCCGGAAACGGACGGGGCTTTTTCTTTCTTGCCTGGATGGCACCTCCGTCTACCGGCTTCACTGACGGAGAAGAAGATGGAAGAAGCCAGCCAGCAGTTCCTGTATTCCCGTTCGACTCAAGACGGCGCGCGCACTGCGATTTCGCTGCCGCGTGTGGTGATCTACTTCGCGGTGGACCCCGCGACGACCGTGACGTGGCGTATCTGCGCCGACTCTGAATTGCGTGTGCACGGCAACGCGCGCCTATGGCTGACCCGCCACCGGTCTCCCTACGACTACTGGCTGCAGCCCGGCGAAACGATCAGGCTGGAACGCGGCGAGCGTATTTGGCTAAGCGTCGAGGACGATGCATCCGCTGAAGTGTCGGTCACGAGCCCGCACGTCGAGCGTCATCGCATACTGCGCCGATGGTTCACGCGCCGGCGCGCGTGGGTTTTCGGCAGCCTGATGCCGCGCAGACGATCTTGACGCTCCGTTCGCACAAACGCGTGCGATTCCAGACGGCTCACGTTGCCGGTCGACAGTTTGTGGCCGGACCCGGAAGCCCGCTTGATTGGCGGGATCGGTCGACCGGCAATCGCATCGAGCAAGAAAGGCATTCAAGCATGGTCAGATCGGATACGCGTTACTTTGATAAACTTTTGTCTAAACCGGTTCGATGTATGCCCATTCCGGGCAAATCACATGAATTGAGAAATGCGCAATGCCGATGAGCATAATAAGAACTTTTATCTTCCCGGCCGCAATATGCGTGTCCGGATTAATAACAATGCGCCCTGCATTGGCGGATAGCGGGTCGTCATATGACGATTGTTTACTCGTCGGCTTGCGCGACGCGCGCAATCAAGTTGCGTCGAGCTATATTCAGCGATCATGCTATGCACTGTATCGCAACAGCGAAATGCTGCTGCCGCGTGAGAAGGCCTATCACGAGTGCATCATCCACAACATGCCTGGAGCGAGGGAGCAATTCGCAATAATGCAGATCAACGCGATCTGTTCCCGGCGCGGGCAACTCTGAAAGACGACGCGTGGCGGCGACGTTCAATTAATAAGCACTGTAAGCCCCGCGACCCAATTGTCACCGATTCCAATTCTGGAGTTCGGATGATCGCCCATGGCTGAACGCGGCAGCACGCGGTCGGTCTTGGCGATGCCTGAACTTCTAGCCGACACCAACGACTGGCCAGGGCCGCCGAATGCCGCGCCAAACTAGTTTTCTACATTAGTCCGACGTGGCTGACGCAGGTAATAGATGTCCCATTCTGCTTCGTCCGTCTGTATGAAACCGTGCCGCTGGTAGAAGCGGTTTGAATCACTGCCGCGCAAGGCCCCTAAGTGGATTGGCACGCGTTTCGCGTCGGCTTGCGCGAAGACATCCCGCAAGACAGCCGCCCCAATTCCTTTCCGTTGGTGTTCCGGCAGAACATAAAGATGGTCCAAGACCCAGCTGTCTTCCTGCGGGCGAATCCGGATGACTGCTTTCCGGCGTGTTACCGTCCGCCCATCCATCGCCGCCCCCCATATCGCAAAGGAAGCCCCCACCTTGATATATACAGCTATGCTGTATAGCATCCGATGATGCGTCTCCGCCCATTTGCGTCAAGACGACCGGACGAGGTATGAACAGCAACGATCTTGAAAACCATCGTCAAGCGATTCAATCGCGAGGTTATCCAAGACGGCAATCGTGAGTCCTTCGAAGCACTCATGGCGCCGGATTTTGTCAACTGGTCAGCACCGACTGAAGCACAACGCGATGCCGAAACGATGTGGAGGACCTTTGCCACCGTGTTGCGTCCTGCCATCGGAGGTCTGCAAGTGCGCATTCACGAGCAACTCTGCGATGGCGAAAAAGTGATCACGCGAAAGACCATCCTTGGAAAACACGTCGGATCTCTGCTTGGCATCGAAGCAACCGGTAAGGATGTTGCGATCGACGTGATCGACATCGTTCACATCCGCGATGGGCGCTACTTCGAGCACTGGGGTGTCAATACGCTCGCCGCGGTTGTGGCCCAACTCCGGCAAGCGGGAGGTCTCGCGACATGAGTCAGTCAAAGCGGGCGACAACACAACCGTCCGACGCCACTGAGGCTGCGCTTCTTGCTGAGTCCCTCCGCGAGGTGGTGAGCCGTTTCGTCAAAAGTGCCAGGGAACAAAGCGGCACGGGCTCCAACGCCCAGAACGAAACCCTCGCCGCCTTGGAGCGCACGGGGCCGGTAAGCATTGCGACGCTGGCCGAACGTAGGAATGTGACGCATCAAACGATGCGGCTGATCGTGATGAAACTGGTCGAGCAAAATCTTTTGACCTTGAAACAGAACTCCGACGATCGTCGCGCCTACCTCGTGTACCTGTCCGACGCCGGGCAGCGCCAAATGGCCCGAGAGAGAGCCGCGCGCGAGCACTGGCTAACCGAGCGGCTGCTCGTTAAGACGAGCCCGGAAGAGCGCCGGCTGCTGAAGGCGGCGGCTCATTTGCTTGAAAGGCTGATCGATTAAAGATACTGCTGTTGCGAAGGGTGCGATCAATGCGATAGCAGTCGGCTGAACGACCTGGCCCGCTAATGTCGAATGGCGATTTCTGGCCCAAACTGAGTCAGGCAATCTAACGCTGTCTTGCAGCGGCGACCGCCGCGGGTAGCACGCAGTATGCGGCACATTGGGCCGGTCAGGGAGTCGGGTTGTCTCGCGTGCTGCCCGCCGCCGAACTGATGAAAACTTTGGCCAACGAAATGCGCGAGGCGATTTCGATTTTCCAGTGGACTTGACTGATTTTCGACGCCCAACGTGAATCTCGCGGATCGTGCACCGTCGCGCCAGCCGATGCCTCGTTCGGGTGCACGCAGATACGTTCGAGTGCACGGGTTTCACCGCCGCAGGGCAAAAAATCCCCGCAACATCGCCGCACACCCCGCGCACACCCCTGGCACGCTTCCCGCTTAGAGAAGCACGCAGGGAGCCGGCGCATTCTCCGGTTCACAAACAATCTGGTAATGGACGGCTAGGGTTCCGATCTGCTCGAAGCAGATGCTGGTCCGAGAGCCGTCGACCTCGGTGAGGTTACACGGCGGGATAAAAGCCCGGGAGAGAACGCGATGTTTGCGCTGCTCCCTATCCGTCGCCAACTGTCACCTCCGGGGTCTACCTCATGCGCAAGCTCGTTCGCTGTCTCGGCATCGCCGCGGTTTCACTCGCCACTTTCGCTTCCAGCGCCGCGTTCGCCGCGCCTCGCAACGACTTCAAGGTGTGCTGGACCATCTACGCGGGCTGGATGCCGTGGGGTCAGGCCAAAACGCAAGGCATCGTGTCGAAGTGGGCGAAGAAGTACGGCATCAACGTCGATGTCGTGCAGTTGAACGACTACGTCGAGTCGATCAATCAGTACACGGCCGGCAAGTTCGACGGCTGCGCGATGACCAACATGGACGCGCTCACCATTCCGGCTTCGGGCGGCGTCGATTCGACGGCGCTGATCGTCAGCGACTACTCGAACGGCAACGACGGCGTGCTGATGAAGGGCAAAGGCAAACAGATCGCCGACCTGAAAGGCCAGCAGGTCAACCTCGTGCAGTTCTCCGTCTCCCACTATCTGCTCGCGCGCGCCCTCGAAAGCGCGCACATGAGCGAGCGCGATCTGAAGGTCGTCAACACGTCCGATGCCGACATCTCCGGCGCATTCGCGACGCCCTCCGTGCGCAACACAGTCACGTGGAATCCGATGCTCGCCGACCTGAAGGCGCAGCCGAACGTCACCGAGGTGTTCGATTCGAGCAAGATCCCCGGCGAGATCATGGACATGATGGTCGTCAACACGAAGACGCTGAAAGACAACCCCGCGCTCGGCAAGGCGTTGACCGGCGCCTGGTTCGAGATGGTCGCGCTGATGCACGGCAATTCCGCCGAGTCCACCAGCGCGCTCACCGCGATGGCGAAGGCCTCGGGGACCGACCTCGCCAACTTCCGCGGTCAACTGTCGACGACCGCCCTCTTCTACACGCCGAAGGCCGCGCTCGATTTCGTCACCAGCCCCGAGATGCCGAAGATCATGTCGCGCGTCGCGAAGTTCTCTTTCGACCACGGTCTGCTCGGCCAGGACGCGAAAAGCGCGGACGCCGTCGGCATGGCATTCGACAAGGGCGTGCTGGTCGGCAGCGGCAACAACGTGAAGCTGCGCTTCGATCCGACCTACGTCGAGATGGCCGCAGCCGGCAAGCTCTGACATTCCTGTTTGCACGCTCGACAAACGAGGCAGTCACCATGCGACTCATCAATCGACATCCGGGCAGGACCGGCGGGCTCATGCTGCTCCTGCTGCCGTTCGTCGTGCTGCTCGTGGTCTATTTCAGCGGCTCTTCCTTGCGCCTCGCGCAGAACCCCGACGACAAGCTGCTGCCGAGCGCGGCGCAGATGAGCGATGCGATGAAGTCGGCCGCGTTCAGCGAAGACCGGCGCACCGGCGAATATCTGCTGTGGACCGATACCGCGTCGAGCCTGCGCCGGCTCGGCATCGGCCTCGTCGTCAGCGCGGCGATCGCACTCGTCGTCGCGCTCGCGACCGGTTCGTTTCCACTCGCGAGCGCGACGCTGTCGCCATTCATCACCGTGATCTCGATGGTGCCACCGCTCGCGGTGCTGCCGATTCTGTTCATCGTGTTCGGTCTCGATGAATTATCGAAGGTGGTGCTGATCGTGGTCGGCATCACGCCGATGATCATTCGCGATCTGCACGCCCGCGCTCGCGACATTCCGGCGGAGTTGTGGGTGAAAGCGCAAACGCTCGGCGCCAATAGCTGGACGCTGATCCTGCGTCTGGTGCTGCCGCAACTGTTGCCGCGTCTGCTCGTCGCGCTACGGCTGTCGCTCGGCGCCGCATGGCTGTTTCTGATCGCCGCCGAAGCGATCGCATCGACCGACGGCCTCGGCTACCGGATCTTTCTGGTGCGGCGTTATCTGTCGATGGACCTGATCCTGCCGTACGTCGCGTGGATCACGCTGCTCGCGTGGCTCACCGACGAGTTGCTAAGGCGCGTCACTCAATGGTGCTTCCCATGGTTCGGAGGAAACACGCGATGATCGAAGTGCGCAACGTGTGGAAGCAATACGATGATCAGGTCGTGCTGGAGCGCCTGAATCTCACCGTCAAGGAAGGCGAATTCTGCTCGCTGGTCGGCGCGTCCGGCTGCGGCAAGTCGACGTTCCTGCGGCTGCTGCTCGGCCAGGAACGGGCGACGCGCGGCGAGATCCTGCTCGACGGCAAAGCGCTGCCGGCCGAACCGGATGCGCACCGTGGCGTCGTGTTTCAACGTTATTCCGTGTTCGAGCACCTGAGCGTGCTGCGCAACGTGATGCTCGGCCCCGAGCTGTCGCAGGCGCGCTTCGCCGGCCGGCTATTCGGCGCGCGCCGCCGCGCGGCCCGCGACGCCGCCGCCGCGATGCTCGCGCGCGTCGGCCTCGGCGCGGCGTTGGACAAGTATCCGGCGCAACTGTCGGGCGGCATGCAGCAACGGCTCGCGATCGCCCAGGCACTGATGATGAAGCCGCGCGTGCTGCTGCTCGACGAACCGTTCGGCGCGCTGGATCCGGGCATCCGCAAAGACATGCACGCGTTGCTGGCGGAGCTGTGGCGCGAAGCGAACCTGACCATCTTCATGGTCACGCACGACCTGAAAGAAGGCTTCACGCTGGGCAGCCGCGTGCTGGTGTTCGACAAGGTCCGCGTCGATCCGCAAGCGCCCGGCGCGTACGGCGCGCGCATCACTTACGACATTCCGCTGGAGCGCACGCGCGAGCGCGCGTCGGCGATTCATCTTGCGCAGGCCGCCGTGCAACGCGCAACCCATATCGAACTGGTCTCCGACTGACAGGAAGCTCGATCCCATGACCGTACTACTCGAAGAAATCGTTCCCGGCGGCGGACACACGTCGCTCATCGTCAAACGCGGGCAATCGCTGCGCATCACCGATCTGGTCGGCGGCGCGAACGTCAGCGCGATGATGGTCAATGCGAGCGAGAAAAGCGAACGCCTGAACCTGCCCGATTCGCTGAAGTGTCAGCACACCGCGAAACTCACCGCCGGGCATTGTCTGTACTCCGACATGGGCCGCGTGCTCGCCGCGATCGTCGCGGACACGTGCGGCTGGCACGACAGCATCGGCGGCTTATCGAACGCGGATGAAGTCCTCGAACGCTACGGCGCGGGCCGCTATCAGGAGTTGCGCAACGGCTTCTATCGCAACGGCACCGACAACCTGCTCGTCGAAATGAGCAAGTGGGGACTCGACGTGTCCGACCTGCTGATGACGCTCAATTTCTTCAGCCGCGTCGACGTCAGCGACGAAGGCGCGCTCGCGTTCGTGCCCGGCAATTCGAAGGCCGGCGATTACGTCGAGTTGTATGCGCCGATGAACACGCTGGTCGTGCTCACGTCGATCCAGCATCCGCTCGACCCGTATCCCGAATATGCGCCCCGGCGCGTGAAGCTCGAACTGCGCGACGCGCACCCCGAAGTGGCCGAAGTCTGCCGTACCGCCTGCGCAGAAAACGTGCGCGGTTTCATCAACACCGAACGCTTCTTTCTCTGAGCGGAGCCCCCATGACCAGCACGCTTACCGTCAGCGACAAACATCCGGACCACGCGGTCCATCGCGAAACGCTCGCCGCGGGCGAACCGTGGCTCCATGAAGTCAAGGCCGGACAGACGCTGCGCATCGTCGATCTGGAAGGCAACCAGGCGGTGGACACGCTCTTCTACAGTGCCGCGAATCCGCGCGAGCGCTTCGATCCGCAACGCACGTTGCGCCGCCAAAAGCGCCTGTACCTGAGCACCGGTTCGGTGCTGTATTCGAACCTCGGCAATCCGCTGCTGACCATCGTCGCCGACACCTGCGGCCGTCACGACACGCTCGGCGGCGCGTGCGCGCAGGAGAGCAACACGGTGCGCTATGCATTGGAGAAGCGCTACATGCACAGCTGCCGCGACAACTTCCTGCGCGCCTGCGCGCACGACGGCCGGCTCGCGAAGCGCGACATCGGCGCGAACGTGAACTTCTTCATGAACGTGCCGGTAACGGCCGAAGGTGGTCTGACGTTCGAAGACGGCATTTCCGCGCCCGGCAAATACGTCGAGTTGCGCGCCGAGATGGACGTGATCGTGCTGATCTCGAACTGCCCGCAACTGAATAACCCGTGCAACGCGTACAACCCGACGCCCGCCGAGCTGCTCATATGGAACTGACGCGCATTCGCAGCTGGCTCTACCGGCTGATGCTGGTGCGCGCGGGACGTTGCTGCACGCTCACGCGCGATCAACTGAATCAAACCGGTCGCTGATGCGACCGCAGCCGCGGACGACCGCGGCTCGCCCTGTTCACGGCGGGACGGCCCGCCTCCGGATCACCCTTCCTTCCATGTTCGAGAAGATCCTGATTGCCAATCGCGGCGCGATCGCGTGCCGCATCCTCAGAACGTTGCGCGCGCTCGATGTGACCGGCGTCGCCGTCTATGCCGAAGCCGACCGCGCGAGCCGGCACGTCAGCGAAGCGCCGATCGCGCACGCGTTGGGCGACGGCCCCGCGTCGAGCACCTACCTCGACACCGCGAAGATTCTCGAGATCGCCCGGCGCGAACAGGTGCAGGCGATTCATCCGGGCTACGGCTTCCTGTCGGAGAACGCCGCGTTCGGCGAAGCGTGCGAAGCGGCCGGGATCGCGTTCATCGGACCGACGCCCGCCCAGTTGCGCGCGTTCGGCCTGAAGCACACCGCGCGGGAAATCGCCGCGCAACAAAACGTGCCGATGTTGGAAGGCACCGGCTTGCTCGCGGATCTGCCCGCGGCGCTCGCAGCGGCCGCCACGATCGGCTATCCGGTGATGCTGAAAAGCACGGCCGGCGGCGGCGGCATCGGGATGCGCGTGTGCTGGAACGCCGCCGAACTCGGCACGCATTTCGACGCGGTCAGGCGACTCGGCGAAAACAACTTCAGCGATGCCGGCGTGTTCCTCGAAAAGTACATCGAGCGAGCGCGGCACCTCGAAGTGCAGGTGTTCGGCGATGGCCGCGGCGACGCGATCGCGCTCGGCGTGCGCGACTGCTCGGTGCAGCGGCGCAACCAGAAAGTGCTCGAGGAAACCCCGGCGCCGTCGTTGCCCGACGGGATCGCGGACGCACTGTGCGCGGCCGCGATCAAGCTCGCCAAAGCGGTCGACTATCGCTCGGCGGGCACCGTCGAATTCGTCTACGACAGCGCCGCGCAGCAGTTTTATTTCCTCGAAGTCAACACGCGTCTGCAGGTCGAGCACGGCGTCACCGAACAGGTGTGGGGCGTCGATCTGGTGCGCTGGATGATCGAACTGGCCGCCGGCACGCTGGCGCCGCTGGCAACGCTCGCCGCGCAGCTCGCGCCGCGCGGCCATGCGATCCAGGCGCGCCTCTATGCGGAAGACCCCGGCCGCGATTTCAAACCGAGCCCCGGTCTGCTGACCGACGTCGCGTTTCCGCCGGCCGACGGCAACGGGCTGCGCATCGACACGTGGATCGAAGCCGGCTGCGAGGTGCCGCCGTACTTCGACCCGATGCTCGCGAAACTGATCGCGTGGGCGCCGGAGCGCGACGAAGCACGCCACGCGCTCGACCGCGCGCTTGCCGATACGCGTCTGTACGGCGTGGAGACGAACCGCGACTATCTGCGCCAGATTCTCGCCGACGCGCCGTTCGCTTCCGGCGAGCCGTGGACGCGCTGCCTCGAGACGCTTCGCTATCGCGCGTGCACGGTCGAAGTGCTCAGCGGCGGAACGCTGACCACCGTCCAGGACTATCCGGGCCGGCTCGGTTATTGGGCAGTCGGCATTCCGCCTTCGGGGCCGATGGACGAGCGCTCGATGCGCCTGGGCAATCGCCTGCTCGGCAATGCCGCCGACGCCGCCGCGCTCGAAGTGACGATGAGCGGCCCCACGCTGCGCTTCAATACCGACGCGGTGATCGCGGTCACCGGCGCGCCGCTGCCGGTCCTGCTCGACGGCGTCGCGCAACCGATGCACACGACGCTCCACATCGCGGCCGGCTCGACGCTCGCGCTCGGCACGATCGGCGGCGCGGGCGCGCGCGCGTATCTGTGCGTGCGCGGCGGGATCGACGTGGCGAGCTATCTGGGCAGCCGCAGCACTTTCACGCTCGGCCAGTTCGGCGGGCACGGCGGCCGCGCGCTCCGCGCGGGCGACGTGCTGCATCTGTATCCGCTCGACGATGCGCTCGCCGGCGATGCGCTCATCGAGGTCCCGAAGCTCGACAAGGTTCGGACGATCCGCGTGATCTACGGCCCGCACGGCGCGCCCGAATACTTCAGCGCACGCTACATCGAGCGCTTTCTCGACACCGAATGGGAAATCCACTTCAATTCCAGCCGCACCGGCGTGCGCCTGATCGGACCGAAGCCGGAGTGGGCGCGCGAGGACGGTGGCGAAGCGGGTCTGCATCCATCCAACATTCACGACAATCCCTACGCGGTCGGCGCAATCGATTTCACCGGCGACATGCCGGTGATTCTCGGGCCGGACGGCCCGAGCCTGGGCGGCTTCGTGTGTCCGGTGACGATCATCGAAGCGGACCTGTGGCAGATCGGTCAGTTGAAGGCGGGCGACAAGGTCCGCTTCGTGCCGGTCTCGATCGACGCGGCGCGTGACGCCGCGCGCCGGCGTCGCGACGAAATCGACAGCCTCGACATCGAACGCGAGCGGCCGCTGCTAGCGGCCACGGCGCTCGCGTCGCCGATCGTGCTCGATACCGGCTCGGACCAGGACCGGCTCGTCGCGCGTCTGTCGGGCGACACGCATCTGCTGCTCGAAATCGGACCGGCGCAGCTCGACCTCGTCGCGCGCTTTCGCGGCCATGCGCTGATGCAGTCGCTGCAAGCCCAGGCGCTGGCCGGCGTGATCGATCTGACGCCGGGCATCCGCTCGCTGCAGATTCACTATCGCCCCGACGAATTGCCGCTCGCCCGCCTGCTCGAAGTCGTCGCGCAAAGCTGGCAACGCGTGCTGTTGCAGGGCGACCTGCGCGTGCCGTCGCGCGTGGTCCATCTGCCGCTGTCGTGGGACGACCCCGCGTGCCGCCTCGCGATCGAAAAGTACATGACCACCGTGCGCAAGGACGCGCCGTGGTGCCCGAGCAATCTGGAGTTCATTCGCCGCATCAACGATATGGAGTCGCTCGACGCGGTCAGGCGGATCGTGTTCGAGGCGAGCTATCTCGTGATGGGTCTGGGCGACGTCTACCTCGGCGCGCCAGTCGCGACGCCGCTCGATCCGCGTCATCGCCTCGTCACGACCAAGTACAACCCGGCGCGCACGTGGACCGCGGAAAACTCGGTCGGGATCGGCGGCGCGTACCTGTGCGTGTACGGGATGGAAGGTCCGGGCGGCTATCAGTTCGTCGGCCGCACGTTGCAGATGTGGAATCGTTATCGTCAGGTCGCCGATTTCGGCGGACAGCACTATCTGCTGCGCTTTTTCGATCAGATCCGCTTCTACGAAGTCACTGCCGACGAACTGCTGCGCATTCGCGCGGACTTCCCGCTCGGCCGCTATCCGCTGCGGATCGAAGAAACGCAACTGTCGTTGCCCGACTATCAGGCGTTTCTCGCTCGCGAAGCCGCGAGCATCGACGCATTCCGCGCGCGCCAGCAGGCGGCGTTCAACGCGGAGCGCGAGCGTTGGCGCGCAGCGGGGGCAGTCGAGGACAGCATCGACGCGCCCGTCGCCGAGGAAGTACAGCTTGCCGCGCTGAAGGACGGCGAGATCGCGGTCGACAGCGAGATCGCCGGCAGTCTGTGGCAAGTGAAGGTCGCCGAGGGCGACACGGTGGCCGCCGGCGACGTACTGCTCGTGATCGAATCGATGAAGATGGAAATCGCGGTTTGCGCGCCCTGCGCCGGCACGGTCGGCGCGATCCATGTCGCGCCGGGCTCGCCGGTGCGCGCGGGACAACGTGTTGCAGTCATTGAACGCCACTAAATTCACTTAACGGACCATCATGCCGTCATTCGATCTGCGTCTGCCGACGCTTCGCCGCGCCTATCGCGAACGCACGCTCACACCGCGCCAGCTGATCGCGCAGTTGCGCGAGAAGGCCGCGGCGCTCAATCCCGAGTTCAATCTGTTCATTCATCTGCTGACCGACAGCGAGATCGAGCCTTTCCTCGCGCGGCTCGACGAACCCGGCGCGGCGAGCCTGCCGCTCTACGGCATTCCGTTCGCGATCAAGGACAACATCGACCTCGCCGGTATCGAGACCACCGCCGCCTGTCCCGCGTTCGCGTACACGCCGGCCGAATCGGCGACGCTGGTCGCGCAGTTGATCGGCCTGGGCGCAATACCGCTCGGCAAGACCAATCTGGATCAGTTCGCGACGGGCCTGAACGGCACGCGCTCGCCGTACGGCAAGTGCCGCAACAGCGTGCATCCGGACTATCCGTCGGGCGGGTCCAGCGCGGGCTCGTCGCTCGCGGTCGCGCTCGGCGTCGCGAGCTTCGCGCTCGGCACCGACACCGCCGGCTCCGGACGCGTGCCCGCCGCGCTGAACAATCTCGTCGGTCTGAAGCCGACCCGCGGCGTGCTGTCGACCGCCGGCGTGGTGCCGGCGTGCCGCACGCTCGATTGCGTGACCTTTTTCACGGCGACGGCCGCCGAAGCCAGCGAACTGTTCGCGCTGACCGCGCAGGCCGATCCGCGCGACGCGTACAGCCGCAACAATCCGCAATGGAACGGCGCGTCCGCGTTCGGCACGCCGCGCGCATTTCGCTTCGGCGTGCCGGCGCAGCTCGAATTCGCCGGCTGCGCGGAAAGCCCGGCGTTGTTCGCAAAGGCGCGCGCGCTGCTGGAGGCGGCCGGCGGCGAAGCGGTCGAGATCGACTTCGCGCCGTTCGTCGAAGCCGCGCAATTGCTGTATCAGGGTCCATGGGTCGCGGAGCGCTACAGCGTGGCCGGCGAATTGATGACGAGCCGGCCGGACGCGGTCCTGCCGGTGATCCGCGATGTACTCGAGAAGGCGCCCGCCGCGCGCGCGGTCGAACTCTTTCGCGCGCAATATCGGTTGCAGCATCTGAAAGCGGTCTGCGACGCAGCGCTCGACCCGCTCGACTTCGTGTTGACGCCGGCTTATCCGCGCCCGGTGACACTGGCCGAACTGGCGCGCGACCCGATCGCGCCGAACTCGCTACTCGGCTATTACACGAACTTCATGAATCTGCTGGACTATGCGGCTGTCGCCACGCCGACCGGATTCATGCAGAACGGTCTGCCGTGGGGCGTGACGGTGTTCGGGCGAGCGTTCACCGATCAATATCTGCTCGGGGTCGCCGAGCTGCTGCAGCGCGCGAGCGGCATCGAATGCGTCGGCGGCAACGCGATCGAGGTGAGCCAGCGCAACGCCGCCAGCCACGATCGAATGCGTGTCGCCGTGTGCGGTGCGCATATGCAAGGGCTGCCGTTGAACCGCGACCTCGTTTCGCGCCGCGCTCATCTCGTGCAAAAGACGCAGACCGCGCCCGCTTACCGTTTGTGCGCGCTGCCCGCGTCGGCCGACGGCACGCGCCGCCCCGGCCTGTGGCGAAGCGAAGCGCAAGGCGTGCGCATTGCCGTCGAAGTGTGGGACATGCCGAGTGCGGAATTCGGCTCGTTTCTCGCGACGATACCGTCGCCGCTTGCGCTCGGCAAAGTCGAACTGTCCGACGGTGCGTGGGTCAGCGGCTTTCTGTGCGAGCCGTACGGCGTCGAGTCCGGCGAGGACATTTCCACGCTGGGCGGCTGGCGCGCGTGGCTTGCCGAACGCAACGACGCGTGAGAGGGTTGCGCGGGCCGCTCGCTTGCAACGCTACGCGAACCGGTACAGCTTCACCGGGTTGTCGACAAAGATGCGTTGCTGCCAGTCCGCCCTTCCGATCCAACCCGCGATGACATCCAGCAGGCTCGCATCGTCCGGCTTTTGAGTCTTCTGCGTCGGATGAGGCCAGTCGGTACCCCATAGCATGCGCTCCGGCGCCCTCTCGATCAGCGCTTTGGCGACGGGCGCAACGTCTTCGTAGCCAGGCGTGCCCGTCTTGCTATCGACGTACGGCCCCGACAATGTGACCCACGTATTGCCCTTATCGACGAGGCGCTGCGCGGTACGCAATGCATCCGACGACAGCCCGCCCGGTTGCGGAACGTGCGCGATATGGTCGATCACGAGCGGACACGGCAGCGCCGACAGGTGGGACTCCAGCTCGGGCAGCCGCGCGCCCTGCACCACCAGTTCGATGTGCCAGCCGAGATTCGCAACACGCGCGGCGAGCGGCGCGAGCATGTCGAGCGTGGTCGCGCCCGGATAGCTGAGGTTGAAGCGAATCGCCCGGATGCCGCCGCTATCGAGTTCGTGCAATTGCGCATCGCTCACCGAATTGTCGACCACGGCAACGCCGCGCGCATTGTTGCCGAACTGCCTGAGCGCTTCCAGCGTGCAGCGGTTGTCCGTTCCATACGTCGATGGCGTCACCACCACATTGCGCGTCACACCCAGCCGTGCCTGCAACAGCCGGTACTGCGCGACCGTCGCATTCGGCGGACGCAGCGCGGTGCCCGGCGCGACCGGAAAGCGGTCGTCATAGATGTGCATGTGACAGTCGATCGCCCCTTCGGGCAACCTGAACGCGGGCTGCTGCGTGCCGCTCGACCACGTTTGCTCCGCGCCGGCCAGCGCGGGCAACGCGGCACTCGCCAGCGCGGCGCCGGCGACCCGCAGGAATTCACGTCGGGCTATCGGCCGCATCGTCAGACGGTCTCCGTCGTACCGCCGACCGCGCCCGCGTGTGCGCGGCGGGTCAGCAGCAACAGCGTCGCGACGCTCACGAGCGTGAGGACCGCCAGCGGCATCAACGCCAGCGCGTAGCTGCCCGTCGCCTCTTTCACCCATCCGTACACGTTCACCATCAAGCCGCCGCCAAGCAGGTTCGCGATTGCATTGACCGTCGCGAGCCCCGCGGCCACCGTGCTGTTGGACAACATGCCGGTGGCGAGCGCCCAGAACGGTCCCTTGAACGAATACGCGCCGACCAGCACCGCGGTGAGCATGCAGACCGTCGGCAGCAGCGAGCCGCTCAGCGACGTCGCGAACAGGCCCAGACCGATCAGCAGCATCGGCACGGCGGTATGCCAGCGGCGTTCGCCAACGCGGTCCGAGCGCCGGCCCCAGTAAACCATCAGCACCGAGGCGGCCGCGTACGGCACCGAATTGAGCAGACCGGTCTGCATCACCGACAAGCCGAACGACTTGAGCAGTTGCGGCTGCCACACCGCCAGCGTGCTGCCGGCCGCGGACGCACAGGTATTGACGAGCGCGAGACACAGCACATAGCGGTTGCGGAACAGCTTGGTGAGCGGCAGCGACGGCACCTTTTTCGGCGTCTGCTGCGAGGTTTCGAGCGCATTCACGAGCCAACTGCGTTCGTCGTCCGCGAGCCACTTCGCGTCGGTGGGCTTATTCGTCAGCATGAACAGACACGCAATGCCGAGCAGCACGGTCGGAATGCCTTCGAGAAGGAACAGCCACTGCCAGCCGCGCAAACCCCACACCCCGTCCATCTGCAACAGCAGTGCCGAGATCGGCGAGCCGATGAAGCTCGCGGCCGGAATCGCGACCATGAAGGTGGCGACGATGCGGGCGCGATACGACGCCGGAATCCAGTACGACAGGTACAGCAGCACGCCGGGGAAGAAGCCGGCCTCGGCCGCGCCCAGCAGAAACCGCAGCACGTAAAACGTCGTCGCGTTGTGCACCAGCGCGGTCGCCGCCGACACGAGGCCCCACGTGAACATGATCCGGCCGATCCAGAGCCGCGCGCCGTACTTCTGTAGCGCGAGGTTGCTCGGCACTTCGCACAGGAAGTACGAAATGAAGAACAGGCTGCTGCCGAAGCCGAACACTCTCGGCGACATGCCGAGGTCGTGATTCATCTGCAGCGACGCCATGCCGACGTTGCCCCGGTCGATAAAAGCGAGCAGGTAGCAGACCATCAGAAAAGGAATCAGTCGCCAGACTACCTTGCGGATGGTCCGGCGCTCGAGCGCGGACTTTTCCATGGATTCAGTGTGCATTGTTGTCTCCGTTTACTATGCGCCGAAGCGCGAATTCCTGAATCGTTGCCAGCCGATCACGGCGGTTACACCGCACGCGAGAATCACCGCCATCGCCGCGAACGTGTGCCGCACGCCGAGCGCCTCCGAAGCAGTCCCGACGAGCAGGTAGCCGAATGGCATCGTGCCGTTGTAGGCCATCCCGTACATGCCGACGAGGCCGCCGCGCACGTGATCCGGACACTGCCGCTGGATCGTCGCGTTGGTCGACGTGGCCGCGAATGTGAGGCTGAAGCCGAGCATGAAGAAGGCCGGGATCGATCCGGCCGCGCGCGTGGTCGCCGCGAGCGCCGCGAGCGCGACGACGGCCGACCACGGCGCCCACGCAATGAAGCGCCGCGACGCGGGCGGGCCGAACGCCGACGACAGCAACAGCGCCGCGCTCAGCGAACCGGCTCCGGCACACGCGAAAAACACGCCGGTAAAACGGGCCGCGTCGTGAAAGCCCTTGTCCGCGAGCAGCGGCACGAGTGTCTGATAGCTGCCGGCGAACAAACCGATGCATGCGAGGATCGGCAGATAGCGCGCGGAAAACGCGTCGGACATCACGTAGCCGACCGCATCGCGCAGGCTGCTCTCCGCGCGCGCGAGCCGGCGCGTCGAGGCCGTGGCGATCGAGCGCACACACGTCGCCATGAAGCAAAGCGCGAGCGCGTAAATGACGAAGGAGGCTCTGGCGCCGAGCGTCGGATAAACGAAACCAGCAATCGTCGGGCCGACCATGCGCCCCACGTTGTAGACCATCGTGTTCATCGCGACCGCGTTGGACGTATGCGCCGCATCCTGCAGGCTCGTGAGCAGCAGCACCTGGCGCGCCGGCGTCTCGATCGCGCTCGACACGCCGATCGCGAGCGCGTGGGCGAGGATCAGTTTCACGCCGAGCACGCCGAACAGCGATAGCGTGAAAAGACTGCTAGTGAGCAGCAGCGACGCCGTCAGTACGCACAGCGTCGCGCGTTTGGCATTGGCCGAACTGATGCGCGAGCCGGCCACCGGCGCGACGATCAACTGCGGCCCGTACAGTAAAAAGTTCAGCAACGCGAGAATCGCCGCCGAGCCGGACAGGTGATAGATCAGCAGATTCAGCGTGACGTTCTGGGTCCAACTGCCGAGCACGGACGCGACCTGCCCGCTCAGATAGCGCCGCAGCGAAGCTTCCGCGAGCGCCGGAAACAACCTGCCGACCAGTCCCGTTTGCGGTATCGCACTCATGCGAGCGCCTTGCCGCGCGTTTCCGGCGCGAAGCACACCACTACCGCCGCGGCGATGAACGCGACGATCGTCGTCGCGAGGCCCAGCACGAAACCGCCCGAGGTCGACGCCAGCGCACCGATCACCAGCGGCGCGAGGAAGCCGCCGAGCCGTCCGCCGTTGTAGGCGAGACCCATGTAGAAACCGCGCGATGCCGTATTGCCGATGATCTCCGCGAGGAACGGCCCCGCTCCCGCAAAGATGCCGTTCACGCTGAAGCCGGTCAGAAAGATCGCCGCCGTCAACAGCCACGCATTCGTCGACACGATATACACGCCCACCGCCGCCGCGCCGACCAGCAGATACGCAAGGAACATCGGACGCCGGCCGAGCCGGTCCACCCACGCCGAGAACAGCAGGAACCCGCAGATCGCGCCGAATTGCAGCGCCAGCACGAACTTCAGGCTATGCACGAAGTCGAGATGCTTGACCGTGACGAGAAACGTCGGCGTCCACGTGAAAACACCCCAGTACAGGTATTGCAAAAAGAAGATGAAGCCGAACGCGGTCAGCAGGCCACGCACGTTCAGCTTGTCGCCGTTCGCCACGGCGCGCTTTTCAGGGTTTGCGACGGCGCGCTGGCGTTCCAGCCAGATCGGCGATTCGGGCGTCTTGCGGGCGACCCAGAACAGGATGAAGAAAGGCGACGCGCCGATCAGAAACAGCAGTCGCCAGCCATGTCCGGCCAGCCCATCATTCGCACCACTGACGATGCCCGCCAGCGTGATCGCGAGAATCGCGCCGACCGGCAAGCCCATCTGCATCAGCGCGCCGCCCTTGCCGCGCCGGCTCGCGTGCCAGGTCTCCGCAATCAGCGCGGCGCCCGCGGTCCAGGTGCCGCCCATGCCGAGCGCGCCGAAAAAGCGCAACGTCGCGAACCAGTGCTCGTTGGGCGCGAACGCGATCAGGCCGGAGAACAGCGAGTAAATACCGATGCAAAGCAGCGCGGTCCGCACGCGTCCCAGCCGGTCCGACACGTAGCCGAACAGGATGCCGCCGACGATCTGACCCGCCGCGGTAATGCTCGTGAACAATCCGAGCTGCGCCTTGCTCAGGCCGAACTGCAGCGCGAGTGTCGGCAGCAGCAGCGACAGCAGGAACGAGTCGTAGCTTTCGAAGGTCCAGCCGAGTCCCGCGAGAGAAAGCGAGCGCCACTCGACGCCGGTGATGCTTCTGAATCCGCTTGCTTGTTTAGTCGTGTCGAATTCGGCTGCCGCCGCAGTTCCGCTCGTTTTCATCTGTTGTCTCCCGCAATAGCGAGGCGATAGGTCGAAGCCGCGGTCCGGTGGAACAACGCGGCCTTTTCATCGGCGGACATCGCCGACGCCAGTCGTTTGAATGCGTTCCATAGCACGCGGTAGCTGAACATTCCCTTATCGACCGGGAAATTGCTTTCGAACATGCAGCGATTCGTGCCGAAAAGTTCGACGCAGGTTTCGAAGTACGGCTGCCACGCCGCGGCGAGTTGCTCCGACGACGGCGGCAGCTCGCGCGTGGCGAAATCGAAGCCGAACACGTTCATGCCCGCGCCGCCGAGTTTGATACGCGTGTTCGGCAAAGTGGCGAGACGCGCAAGCTTGTGCTTCCACTCGGCGAGCACGCCCGGGCGCTGCTTCGCGTACGCCGCCACGCCCAACGGGCCGCCGAAATGGTCGATGACGACGGTCACGTCGGGCACCACGCGCGCCAGCTCGTACAGTTCATCGAGTTGCGTGTGATACACCCACGCGTCGAGCGCGAGGTCGTAGCGGCCGAGCATTGCGACGCCGTCGCGAAACGCCGGATTCGTCATCAGATCGCGCGGCGGCGTGACCGGGCTCGAACTCACCGCCGGATCCGCATGCCACGCGAGCGGATTGCGGATGCCGCGCAGACGGCCGCCGGACACCGCCAGCATCGCTTCGAGCACAGCCTGCAGTTGCGCGCCCAGCGTCAGATCCGCGCCGCCGACGATCGCCTCGCAGCAGCGCGCCGGTCCGTATGCGCCGCTAGCAAACATCGCGGCGATCCCGTTGGCGAACTCGACTTCGCCCAGCGGCTTCAGCGCATCCGGACCGTGCTCGCGCAACATCGAGCGGCACTGCACGTAGACCGTCGACACGACCCGGTGACCGCTGCTCACATCGTTGCGAAACTCGTCGGCGAGATAGCGCCCGCTCTGACGGTCCCACAGGTGGTGATGCGCATCGACGATCGCGAGTTCCGGTTCGAGCACCGGCTCGTCGCGTAACGCGAGCCAGTCGGGCCGGATCGGCAAATGGGGCGCGTGAACGATCTGCATCGGGTCGCCCGTCAGAACTTCTGGCGCATGCCGATCACCACGCCGGTCTGGTTATAGCCGGGCGCGACCGTGCCGTAACCGTTCACGCCGAGCGTGGAGTTGTTCTTGTTGCGCGCGAAGGCCGCGGTCGCGTACAGGTCGGTGCGCTTGGACAGCAGATAATCCGCGCTCAGCACCGCCAGCCACGGGTCCGCGCCGGTCGAATGAACGTCCTGGTAATAGCCGGTTGCGGTCAGCACGAACGCGGGCGTGATCGAATATTGCGCGCCAGCCCAGTACAGGTTCGCTGCGCTCGCGTCGGAACCGTTCGCGACGCGGATCGGATTGACCGGCAGGAACGCATTCGACGCGCGCAGATAGCGATAGCCGGCGAAGCCCTTGACCGGTCCGAACACATAGGACGCGGCGGCCGTCGCGCGACGCTCGGTGGCGGTGTTCGTCGCGACGGTGTTGCTGTTGCGCTGCTCGTACGACACGCTCGCCGCGAGCGGACCTTGCGCGAAAGTGAGCGCGCCGCTGAAGAAACGCCCGGTGATTTGCGCGCCCGGCACTTCGGTGCCGTAGCCGGTGTCGTAGCGCGTGCTGTACATCGCCTGCGCGGTCACCGGGCCGAACACGCCGGTGTACTTCGCCGAGTTGTCGATACGGGCGGCCGTCGCGTAGTCGAGCGACAGCACCGAGTAGCGCGACGAAGCGCCCATCGGATCGAAAGCGACCGCCTGTTCATAGAGCAGCGCGTTCTGCCGGCCCAACGTCAACTGCTGGCCGCGATACGACAGGCCGACCCATGCCTGCCTGCCGAACAGTCTGGAAGTCGTGGCCGGATTCGTGCCGAGACCGCGGGTCGATTGCGCGGTCGTGCCGTCGTTGATATTGAAGCCGCTCTCCAACTGGAAAATCGCCTTCATTCCGCCGCCAAGGTCTTCGGCGCCCTTGAGCCCCCAGCGCGAACCCGACAGGTTGCCCGACACCATGCGCGTCTGTGAGCCGCCAGCACTTGTATTGTTGGTGTACTCGATGCCGACGTCGGCAATGCCGTACAGCGTGACGCTGCTTTGCGCGTGCGCGGCGCCGCACAAGAGGCTCACGCCCGCGGCTGCGACAGCTCCGAGCATCGAGCGGGATTTCGAGTTGACGTGCTGGCTGTTTTTATTGAACGACATGGAGTCTCCGAAGAACGTTTATGGTTTGGTTTTGGTAGAGAACAAATCAGGCGCCGCGAGCGGAGCGCGCTTCACCCGCGTTCGCGCCCGGATCGCCGAGCCACGCGATGGTCAACGCGCCGAGCAGCAGCACACCCGACACCGCGAGCAGCGGCACGGCGAAGCCGCCGGAAAGCTGTTTGAGCGCGCCGATCATCGACGGCCCCACGAAACCGCCGAGGTTGCCGACCGAGACGATCAGCGCGAGGCCGCCGGCCGCCGCGCGGCCCGTCAGGAAGCCTGACGGAATCGCCCAGTAGGTGGCCTGGAACGCGAGAATGCCGCTGACCGTGAAGCACAGTGCAATCAGCTTGAGCGCCGGCGTATCGATGAACGTGCTGGCACACAGCGCGAGCGCGGCGACGACCAGCGCGCCCGCCACATACGGGATGCGGTTTTGCGAGCGATTGGCAACGCGCGCCCACCACAGCATCACCACCGCGCCGAGCGCGTACGGAATCGCGGTGAGCCAGCCCACCACCGAATGTTCGACGCCGAACTGCTTGATGATTTGCGGCATCCACAAACCGACGCCGAGCGAGCCGACGATCCCGCAGAAGTTGATGAACGCGAGCACGAACACGCGCCAGTTGGTCATCGCATCGCGCAGATTGCTGCCGTGCTTCGCGCCGATGTCGCGCTGTTCGAGCGCGAGACGCCGTGCGAGCGACGACTTCTCTTCGTCGCTGAGCCACTTCGCTTTCTCGGGACGGTCGGCCAGCACGAACAGACAGGCAATGCCGAGAATCACCGCGGGCACCCCTTCGACCAGCAGCAGCCACTGCCAGCTACGCAAACCGTGCAGGCCGCCGAGTTCGAGCAGCGCGCCTGAAACCGGCGAGCCGACCATGTTCGCGACAGGAATGCCGACGAGGAACGCGGCGGTCACCTTGGCGCGCCATTTGCCCGGAAACCAGTGCGTGAAATACAGGTAGATGCCGGGCGTAAAGCCGGCCTCCGCGACGCCGAGCAGAAAGCGCGCGGCCGCAAAACTTTTCGGGCCGACGACGAACGCGGTCGCCATCGAAAACAGACCCCACGTGATCATGATGCGAGCGATCCACACGCGCGCGCCGACCTTTTGCATGATCAGATTGCTGGGAATCTCGAACAGGAAGTACCCGATGAAAAACATCCCCGCACCGAACCCGAACTGCTCGGCCGTCAGGCCGAGGTCCTTGTTCATCGTCAGCGCGGCAAAGCCGACGTTGGTCCGGTCGAGATAGCTGATCACATAACAGATGAAGATGAACGGCAGAATGCGCCGGAATGCTTTCGCGAGCGTGCGCTCGCTGGCCGCATAGTCTTCGGCCGAGATGCGCTGGACGGGCGGTGCGTCGGCGGGCTGTGCGGCGCTGTCGCCGCTCGTGCCACGCAAGGTGTGCGAAATGGTCATGCTTGCCTCCTCCATCGCGCTTCTGTCGACGCGATGCGTTGATATAGGACGGGCGCGTGGCCCGTCACGCGTCGCGCGTCAAGCGCTCTGCTTCGCCCGCTTCGGCAACGCTCCGGCAACCGTCATCGCGGCTTTGAGCACCGTTCCCGATACCGATTCGGTCATGTACAGCGTCTTCATGTCGGCGCCGCCGAAGCACAGGTTCGTGAGCGACGCGCCTTCGGGGCTGGTCAGAATTTCGACCGGCTCGGCGCGATGATTGAGCACCCACGCGCGACCGAGCCCGGGGTTCGCGACCAGCAGGCGTCCTTCGCAATCGATGGTCAGGCCGTCCGGGCCGCTCGGGCCGTACGACGTGAAGAACTGCCCGACCTTGCTGACCGAGCCGTCCGCCTGCAGCGGCACCCGCCACACGCTATTGCCGCGCGTCATGCCGACGAACAGCACTTTCTCGTCCGGCGACAGCACCAGCCCGTTCGGGCTCGGGCAATTGCCGAGCAGCATGTCCAGCTTGCCGTCGGGCGACAGCCGGTAGACCCGGCCGGTCGGATCGTGCAGGCCCGATTGCCCCTGGTCCGTGAAGTACAGGTTGCCGTTCGAATCGAACGTGAGGTCGTTCACGCCCCTGAAGCGCTCGCTGTTGCGGCGCTCGAGAAACGGCCGCACTTCGCCGCGCACGATGTCGAGCAGCATCAGGCCGTTGCGATAGTCGGTGATCAGCAGATGCGTATCGTCGAAGCGCTTCATCCCGTTCGGCTCGCCTTCGTACTGGACGACGAGTTCCCACTCGCCCGAAGCGGAAATCCGGAATACGCGGCCGTGAGGAATGTCGGTGACGAACAGATAACCGTCCGGGTCCCACACCGGCCCCTCGAGGAACGAATCGGTCGCGAGGCCGCCGCGATTGGCGCGCGCCCATTCGGTCTGGACCTCGGGTCTGCGGAATTTCTCCGGCATGCGCGTGAACACTTCGGCTGTGCGCACTTCGGGCGAGATGAGATAGAACATGGTGGACCTTGCGTTGCGTACTTCAGGCTGCGTTGCGCGCGTGTTCGCCGATGACCGCGAGCACATTGGCGGCGGCGCCCGTGCCCATGTTCACGTAGGCGGCATCGCTGACGCCACCGACATGCGGCGACAGAATCGCGTTCGGGATCTGCTGGAACGGGTGCGGATGGGTCATCGGCTCGACATCGAAGCTGTCCAGTCCGGCCGCGTGCAATTGACCGCTCAGGAGTGCGTCCGACAGCGCCGCTTCATCGATCAGCCCGCCGCGCGCGGTGTTGACGAGAATCGCGCCGCGCTTGAAGCGGGCGAGCGTGTCGCGGTTCAGCATCCGGCGGTTCTCGGCGGTCAGCGGACAGTGCAGCGAGACCACGTCCGACGTCGCATACAGCGTGTCGAGCGGCACCAGATCCACTCCGGCGGGCGCTTGTTGCGCGTACGGATCGCACGCGAGCACGCGCATGCCGAACGCCGCGCCGATCGCGGCAACGCGCCGGCCGATCGCGCCCAGTCCGACGAGGCCGAGCGTGCGCCCGTCCAGTTCGATCGACTTATGGGTGGATTTGTCCCAGTGGCCTGCGCGCATGCGCTGGTCGAGCTGCGTGACCGACTTCGCGCACGCGAGGATCAACGCCCACGTGTGCTCGGCAACCGCCGCGGCGTTCGCGCCGACCGCCGCTTTCACCGCAATGCCGCGCTCGGCCGCGGCTGCCTGATCGATCACGTCGATGCCGCTGCCGTGCTTGGAAATGACCTGCAGGTTCCCGGCGGCATCCATGATCCGCGCGTTCACCTTGCCGTAGCGGACGATGATCGCCACCGGCCGGGTCGCCGCGCACAATTGCACGAGGTCTTCTTCGGTGGGCTGCTTGCCCGCGAACACGACTTCGAACTGGCTCAGCATCTCGAGCGCTTGCGGCGCGAGGTCGGCGGCCGTCACGAGGACGACGGGTTTTTGCGAACGGGTCTGCATCACAGCGCCTCGCCTTCGGCCAGCATCCCCGCTGCGCGCAACTCTTTTTCGACCCAGCCCGGACGCACGTCGCCTTTGTGAATCGCGGCGATCCGCGCGGTTTCCATGTCGAGCTTCTTCTGTGCGAGATCGATGATGCGGGCGACGTCGTGGCGTGCAATCACGACCACGCCATCCGCGTCGCCGACCACCAGATCGCCCGGGTTGACGGGCGCACCGCCCATCGAGATCGGCGCATTCACGCGACCCGCGACGCTTTTGGTCGGGCCGCACGGATTGAGGCCGGCCGAGAAGATCGGGTAGTCGCCGTTGGCCAGTTCGTGCGCATCGCGCACCGCGCCATCGATGATGATCCCGGCGATGCCGCTCGCCTTCGCCTGTGCCGCCATGATCTCGCCAAGCAGCGCGCAGGAGATATCGCCCTTGCCGTCCACCACGATCACATCGCCCGGCTTCGCGATCGCGAGCGCGGCGTGGATCGCGAGGTTGTCGCCGACGCGCACTTCGACCGTCACCGCGGGACCCGCGACTTTCATGGTCCGCGCGAGGGGTTGCACGCGGCCGTGCACCGTGCCGCGACGTCCGGCGACGTCGGCGAGGATCGCGGCCTGAAAGCGGGCAGCCGCCTCGACCAGTTCCGGCGTGACGCGTTCGATGTTGCGATTGATCAATGAAGTACTTGCGGATGTCGTGCTCATGAGTTTCACCTCGGTCTGGAGCGTTGTACTATGTACAACAGTGGTGTACGGAGTGAAATCACTATAGCGAACGGCGCGAAATCGGCACATCGGCGTTTACCCTTTTACGGTATGAAACGCCGTTTTACTGTGTACAATGCCTACCAATGGAAGACGGGAGGGGAAGATGGGAAACGACGGTGTGGCCGCGGTCGAAAAGGCGTTGTCGCTGTTGGACTGTTTCAAGCCGGGCGCTGAGTCGCAATCGCTTGCGATGCTCGCGCAAACGTCCGGCATGCACAAAACGACCGTCTATCGACTGATGAACTCGCTCGAACGCATGGGTTATGTGGTGCGCTCGCAGGCGGGCAACTATTCGCTCGGACACCGGCTTTTGTATCTGGGCAAACTGTTCGAGCAGTCGTTCCATCTGTCGTCGGTCGTCGAGCCCGCGCTGCACGCGCTGGCGGCGCTGACGAAAGAAAGCGCATCGTACTACGTGCACGACAACGGTCGGCGGCTTTGCCTGTTCAGGGTCGAGCCTTCGGAGGGCCTGCGCGAAACCCGGCTCGCCGGAACGACGCTGCCGCTCGACGACACGGCTATCGCCCAGGTCATCCGTTACTGGGGACTCGGCGAGCCGATATACGACAAGCCGCCTGCGCTGCCGCTCTTCACGGCAGGCGCACGCGACGTGCATACAGCCGCGTTCGCGGTACCGGTTTTCGGCGCTGGCGACCAGTTCATGGCGGCACTCACGCTTTCGGGCCCGGCGTCCCGGCTGAACGCGGCACATGCGTCGGGCGAACTGGATCGCCCGCAACTGGATACGGCCGCTGATCTATCGCGGAAGCTCGGGGCGAGCGCCGGATTCTGCGAGAACGTCTACCGCTCGTGAGTGTTCGGTTCAACGCGTGATTCGTGGGTTGACTATCGATGCGCTCGCAGGATGCCGCGAGCGCTACGCAATGCCGCCTGCCTCACACGCCTCGGGCCCACCGCTTGCTGCGCCTGCGCGCGCCTTCCATTCGATAGCCAACCCTAAATCGATACGCGCCGACCCGCGATTACATCTATTGGCATAGCAAGGACAACGTAACTAATATTCGCTCACTGATTGAGCCATGGCGCAGCCGGCTCCGGTCCGAACCCGGCGCGTCGGCGTGCGTTCCGCGCTGCGCGCAAAGGGAGGATGTATGTCGCTCTCGCCCTCACCTCGCCCATCTCTGCCCGCCCCCCACGATCCACATTCGCGACCGCGCATCACGCTTTGGTCCGGGGTCGCGCTCGCCGGCTTTGCCGTCGCGCAGCCAGGTTTCGCCGGCGGCGCACTGCCGCAAGGCGGCCACTACGTCGCCGGCAGCGGCGGCATCGCGAGCCAGGGTAATTCGCTCGTCGTCACGCAGCCCGGCTCGACGCGCGGCGTGATCGACTGGCACAGCTTCTCGATCGGCAACGGCAATACCGTCACATTCAACAACGGTTCGGGCGCGACGCTCAATCGCGTGAGCGGCTGCGCACCGTCGACGATCCTCGGCACCCTCACCGCCACCGGCGACGTGTATCTGATCAATCCGCAAGGCATCGTTATCGGGCGCAGCGGAGTAGTCAGTACCGGCGGGCGCTTTCTCGCCTCGACGCTCGACGTGCCCGACACCGCGTTCATCAATGGCGGGACGCTGACGTTCGCGGGCACCTCGACCGGCGATGTGGTGAATCTCGGCAGGATCAGTTCGAGCGGCGGCGACGTGTTTCTGATCTCACGCAATGTCGTGCTGAACCGCGGCTCCGTCGACGCGCCGAACGGCACTGCCGAATACGCAGTCGGCCAGCAGGTGGTGCTGGCCGATTGGGCGAGCGGCAGACAGATACTCGTGCAGACCGGCAGCAAAGGCAGCGTGATCGACAGCGGCGCGACCCAAGCCGCGCAGATCGCGCTCGCGGCAGCAGACGGCAATATCTACGCGCTCGCCGGCAACGGCTCGCGAATCCGCGCGACCGGCACCGCGACCCGCGACGGCCACATCTGGCTGGTCGCCGACGAGGGCCGCGTCACCCAGCAGGGAACCGTAACGGCAACCAATCGCGACGGCAGCGGCGGCACCGTCGATACGCTCGCCGCATCGCTGAGCTTCGCCCATGACGCGGCGGTCAAAGCCGGACTGTGGAACGTATCGACGCCGGCCTTCACGATCGATCGCGCGGCCTCGCGCGCGTTGATGCGCAGTCTGAACGCCGGCACCTCGGTCGATGCCAGCGCGACCGGCACGAACGGTGCGAGCGGCGATCTGACGGTGGCGTCGAATCTGAGCTGGAACGGTTCGGCATCCTTGGTACTCGCGGCCGCGCACAACGTCGCGATCGCCGCCGGCGCGACCGTGCGCAACACCGGCAGTGGCAATCTGAGCTTGCGCGCCGATGCGGCGGGGATCGACAACAACGGCAGCGTGACCAACCAGGGCAGCATCGACTGGTCGGGCAGCACCGGAATCGTCAGCGCGTTCTATGACATGAACGGCAGCTACAGCCCCGGCACGATCGTCGCGAACAGCGCGTGGACCGCTGCGCCATATAGCGGCCTCGTCACTCAGGTGACCGCCTACAAGCTGGTCAATTCGGTCACCGATTTGCAGAACGTCGCGCTCGATCTCAGCGGCGCTTACGCGCTCGGCAGGGATCTCGACGCCGGCGCGGCGAGCCCGTCGGGCCCGTTCGCCTCGCTCGGCAACGCGGACACGCCGTTCTCCGGCCAATTCGACGGGATGGGCCACGTGATCGACCGCTTCACTCAGTTCGATCAATCGACGCAGACTTCGACGACGCCGGCGTATGGACTGTTCGGGGTGATCGGTCCGAGCGGCGTCGTGCGCAACGTCGGAATGACCAATGCAACGGTCGGCACCAATTCCTACTATCCGCAAGGACTTCCGCTCGGCATTCTTGCCGGCCAGAACCAGGGGTTGATTACGTATGCCTATACCAGCGGCGGCCGCTTTTCCGCGTCGTTCGAAGGCGCGTATCTCGGCGGGCTGGTCGGACGCAACGACGGATTGATCGAACGCTCGTCGAGCAGCGCGTCGGTTGGCTCGGCCGGTTTGCTGGGCGGACTGGTCGGTGCCAATTTCGGCACCATCGCGCAATCCTATTCAACCGGCCCGGTCAGCGCAGGCAACCATGGCGACGCCGGTGCGCTCGTGGGCCACAACGGCGGCACGATTTCGCAATCGTATGCAACGGGCGTCTCGTATGGCGGCTTGAGCACCGGCGGCATCGCTTTCACCAACGCCGGTACGATCGAGCAATCGTTCGCGGCCGGACTGGTGCAGGGCTATTGCTGCTCGCCGCCGGATACGCCCACCAGTTTCGGCGGCATCGCCGGGTACAACGCGCCGGAGGGCAACGCGGGAATCGCGAGCAACGTCTATTGGGACAAGGACACGACCACGCGCAGCGTCAGCGCCGGGACGGGCCCGCAACTGCCGGCATCGAACGGCCTGACGACCGCGCAGATGAGCGATCCGGCCAGCTTCGTCGGCTGGGACTTCGGCCCGGGCGGTGTCTGGACGATGCCGGCCGGCGCGACCCATCCGGTTCTGAGCTGGCAGCAGTCACACTAGAGGCAGGCGGCTCTCTACGCCTGCGCAGCCTTCACCGCTCGCGCCGGCTTGCGCGAATCGGCGAACAGCTCGGCGACGACGCCGCGCAGCCAGCGATTGCCTTCATCCTGCTGGACCCGCTCGTGCCACAGCAGATGAATCGGCGCGCCCGGCAGCGACACCGGCAGACCGCACATGCTCAATGAAAACGGCTCGGCGAGCTGCAACGCAAGCCGCTCCGGCACGGTCGCGATCAGATCGGTACGTTGCAGGATATAGCCGACGCTCATGAAATGCGGCACGGTCAGCCGCACTTGCCGCCGCACGCCGCGCCGCTTCAACGACTCCTCGACCTGACCGTGGCCGGTGCCGGCCGACACCACCACCAGATGCTCGGCGTCGCGCCAGCGCGCGAGCGTGAGCGGCGCCTGTTCGAGCGGATGGCCGCGCCGGAACAGGCACACGTAGCGCTGATCGAACAGGCGGCGCTGATAGAAACCGCCCTTCAGTTGCGGCAGCAAACCGATCGCGAGATCGACGCGGCCGTCGGCCATCTGTTCGCCCAGGTTCACGCCGGTATTGCGCACCGTGTTTAACACGACGCCCGGCGCCTCGCGCGCCAGCCGCTCGAGCAGCGCGGGCAAAAACACCACTTCGCCGATATCGGTCATGCCGAGCGTGATCGTGCGACTCGCGCGCAACGGATCGAAACCGGTCACCGGATTGAGCGCGGCGCGCAGCGTCGCGAGCGCCTGCGCGACCGGGTCCGCGAGACGCAGCGCGAACGGCGTCGGCACCACGCCGCCCGGCCCGCGCACGAACAACGGATCGCCGAGCCGGCGCCGCAGCTTCGCGAGCGCATTGCTGACGCCGGGCTGGCTCATGTTCATCTGCTCGGCCACGCTCGCTACGCGCCGCTCCTGCATCAGGCGGTGAAACAGCAACAGCAGATTAAGGTCGATCTCGCTCAGTTCCATGATTCAGGCCTTCCGTCGATCGTTGAAATCGATCATTCAAATTAGTGATGAAGCAGATTCCATCCATTTTATTGTGGAATGAGACCCGGCCACCGAGAATGGCTTCACCTCACGGCGCAAGCATTCGACGCCCCGGCGGCACGCGCCGGCCCCTCGTCGCTTATAAATCTGAATCTCGGAGACATAGTCATGAAGCACCACGACCTGAAAATCGCCATCGTCGGCGCCGGTATCGGCGGTCTGACACTCGCGCTCGCGCTGCGCGAGCATGGGATCGACGCACAACTGTACGAACAGACCGACGAGCTGCGCGAAGTCGGCGCGGCCGTCGCGCTGTCGGCCAACGCGACGCGCTTCTACGACCGGATGGGTCTGCGCGCGCAATTCGAGAAGGTGGTCGCCGAAGTGCCCGGCCTCGTCTATCGCGACGGCCGCAGCGGCGAGGTGATCGGTCATCATCGCGGCACGCCCGACTATCGCGGGCAATTCGGCGGCTCGTACTGGGGCATTCATCGCGCCGATCTGCAGGCGATTCTGTCGAGCGCGGTCGGCCTCGAACATATCAAGCTCAGCCATCGGCTCGTCGATCTGACCCAGCATGCCGACCATGTCGAACTGACGTTCCAGAACGGCGGACGCGCGAGCGCAGATCTGGTGATCGGCGCCGACGGCGCGCGTTCGCTGACGCGCCGCTGGATGCTCGGCTATGACGACGTGTTGTATTCCGGTTGCTCGGGCTTTCGCGGCGTGGTGCCGGCCGAGCGCATGGATCTGTTGCCCGATCCCGAAACGATCCAGTTCTGGGTCGGGCCGGGCGGCCACCTGCTGCACTACCCGATCGGCGACAACGGCGATCAGAACTTCCTGCTGGTCGAACGGCATCCGTCGCCGTGGCCGTCGCGCGACTGGGTGATGCCGGCTAACGAAGGCGAGCAGTTGCGTCAGTTCAGGAACTGGCATCCGGCCGTCGTGCAGATGATCAGCGCGGTACCGATCAGCCAGCGCTGGGGTCTGTTCCACCGTCCGCCGCTCGGCCGCTGGAGCAAGGGCCGCGTGACGCTGATCGGCGATGCCGCGCATGCGCTAGTGCCGCATCACGGGCAGGGCGCGAATCAGTCAATCGAAGACGCGGTGGTGCTGGCCGATCAACTCGCGAAGGCAGGTCCGGGCAACTGGCGCGAAGCGCAGGAATCCTACGAACGTCTGCGTCGCGGGCGCACTCGCAAGGTTCAGTACGCGTCAATTTCGACCGCCGACGTGCTGCATCTGCCGGACGGTCCCGCGGCGACCGAGCGCAATGCGCGGCTCGGCTCACGCGAGAAGGTGCTGCACCACCTCGACTGGATTCACGATTTCGACGCGTTGTCGGAGGAGCCGAATGAGCGTCAGGGGGGGACCTGGCTTTGAGGGTTTGGGTTTGAGGGTTTGAGGCTTCAGCTTTGATTGCAGTTTTGATTGCCGCGTCGCTTATGGGCACGCGGCAATCTCGCGTTTACGCGGCTGGCGCGGCGATCTATCGTTAGTTGACGCCGGCGCTGACCAGCGCCGCCGAGCTGAACACCGCTGCTTTGTGCGTGCGCGGCTGAGCGGGACCTGGATGCAACGTGAGCGCAACATGAACGCAAGCGGGCCGCACGGGGCAGCACGATTCTTGCGCGGTGTTTCGGTACGACCGGCACCGTCCTCGCTGCGCCGCGCGTCTGCACCCGCATCTGCGCGGACCGTGCTATTCATGCGCGGCAAGTGCAGCAAGCCGGTGCCGTGCGTCGCCTTAACTCTCCGGCGAGGTCACCGATGACCCCAGCTTTTTACACGATTGGCCACTCCACCCGCGCGTTGCAGGAATTCATCGCGCTGCTGCAAGGCGAGCGGATCGAACTGCTGGTCGACGTGCGCAGCATTCCGCGCTCGCGCACCAATCCGCAGTTCAATCGCGATACGCTGCCGGCCTCGCTCGCACCGGCGCAAATCGATTACGTGCATCTCGCGGCGCTCGGCGGACGACGCGGCAAGCGCAAGGACGACATGCCGTCGCCGAATACGTACTGGACGCACCCGGCGTTTCGCAACTACGCGGACTACGCGCTGAGCGACACGTTTCGCGACGGCTTGTCGGAGTTGCTGACGCTCGGCCACCGGCAACGCTGCGCGATCATGTGTTCGGAGGCGGTCTGGTGGCGCTGTCACCGGCGTATCATCACCGACTATCTGCTGATGCACGGCGAAACCGTGCTGCACATCATGGATGCGCAGCACACTACCGCTGCCACGATGACGCCCGGCGCCGAGCCGCAAGCCGACGGCACGCTGATCTACCTGGCTGCGGAATCGGCGTGAGCCAATTTGCGATCCACGCCCCACGACTTACGACCCACCGCTTACGACCCATCATTTACGACACAATCCGATGCACGTCGCGCGGACCGTCACCCTGCCCCGTATGGCTGTTACGAACAAACGCTCCAACTCCCCCGCGTCGCTCGACCTGCTGCTTCGCGAGATCCGCGCGTGCACGCTATGCGCGCCGCTGCTGCCGCATGCGCCTCGTCCGGTGCTGGTGGCCTCAACCCAGGCGCGCATTCTGATCGTCGGCCAGGCGCCGGGCGCCAAGGTGCATGCGTCGGGCGTGCCGTGGAGCGACGCGAGCGGCGCGCGGCTGCGCACATGGCTCGGCGTCGACGACGCGACGTTTTACGACCCGTCGAAATTTGCGATCGTGCCAGTCGGCTTCTGTTTCCGGGCCGCGGAGCGAGCGGAGATTTGCCGCCGCGGCCCGAATGCGCGAGCCGCTGGCATCGCGAGTTGCTCGCGCATTCGAAGTCGGTGCGGCTCACGCTGCTGATCGGCCAGTACGCGCAACGCTTCGGACTCGGCGACGCATTCGGCCCGACGCTGACCGATACGCTTGTGCGCTGGGCCGAATTCGGCCCGCGGGTGATGCCGCTGCCGCATCCGTCGCCGCGCAATATCGCGTGGTTCAAACGCAATCCGTGGTTCGAAAGCGAGATGCTGCCGACACTACGCGAGCGGGTCGCGGCCGCGTTGACGAGTGACCACGACGGCTGAGCGGCTACCCGACAAACTGCCGGCATTCGTGGTAACGTACGGCCCGTTCGTCAACGAACACGTTCTCGGGGCGGGGTGCAACTCCCCACCGGCGGTAATCGTCTTTTCGCAAGACGTAGCCCGCGAGCGCTCTGTTTGAGCAGCCTTTACGGCAGTCGAGCAGAGGTCAGCAGACCCGGTTGGATTCCGGGGCCGACGGTCATAGTCCGGATGAAAGAGAACAGGACGTCCAGCATCTCGCTTCGGCGGGAACGCGGCCGTTCTACGCCCTGTTCACACAAAACAGGCTGAAGTCCATGAACAAACCTCTCTTTTCCAACGCACCGGCAGGTGCGGTTTCCTCCAACGAGCGTCCGCGTCTCGCATTCATTCAGGCATGCTGGCATCGCGACATCGTCGATCAGTGCAAGGTCTCGTTCCTCGATGCGATCAAGGAGTACGGCTATAGCGCCGGCGATATCGATCTGTTCGAAGTGCCAGGCGCTTTCGAAATTCCGCTGCACGCAAAGCGTCTCGCGCAAAGCGGCCGTTATGCGGGCATCGTCGCTGCGGGTCTGGTAGTCGACGGCGGGATTTACCGGCACGAATTCGTCGCGCAGGCGGTCATCAACGGACTGATGCAGGTACAGCTCGAAACCGGCACACCGGTTTTCTCGGCGGTGCTGACGCCGCACCATTTCCATGGTGAAGAACATGTGAAGTACTTCCGCGAGCACTTCCTCGTAAAGGGCGCGGAAGCGGCGCGCGCTTGCGCTGACACGGTGAGCAAGTTGTCGGCGTTGGTGGCGGCTTAAGTGCGGTTGGTCGGATAACGTCGGTGCAAAGCGGACCGCTGCGGGTGCCGCTTCGCTCGACTCGCCGGTGCCGTCCGGAGCGGCGACGGTTCGACCCGTCGCGGTCCGTTCGGTCATCGGCTCATCAACGAGTAGTGTCAGCGGGCCGGCGGACCGACCCCACTGCGGTCAGAAATCGATCTTCGCGTTCACACTGACCATGCGCGGCTCGCCCGGCCCAATGTAGCTCGCGTACTGATACATCCAGTAGCGGCGGTTCGTGATGTTGTCGATCGCCGCGCGCAGCGTCACATCGTGGCCGCCCACACGGGTCAGATAGTTCGCGCCGACGTTCACGATCATGTAGCCGCCCGTTTCCAGGTCGCCCGCCGGGCGCACCTTGGTGCTGCCGGTGAATTTCGCGGCCGCGCCGACTTGCAGTCCAGGCACTTGCGGCACGTCGTAAGTCACCCGACCGGCGGCGACGAACTGCGGCGCACCCGCGACGCGATTGCCGTTATACGCCTGCCCCTTCGCGTACCACGAGTCGAGCAGCAACATCGAGCCGGCCACCTGCCAGTTGCGGCCGAGCCGCACGCTGCCGGCGGTTTCGAGACCCTGATAGATCGAGTTGCCGTCCTGCACATAGACGTTCTGTTCGTTCGCGTAAGCGGCCCCGCGTTCGATGCGGAACAGCGCGGCCGTCGCGCTCCAGCGCTCCTGTTCGCTCTTGATGCCGATCTCGTACTGACGCGAGCGCAGCGGACGCAGCAACGCGCCGCCGTTCGCATAGATCTGGTCGACAATCGTGCCCTGCTCCAGCGCTTCCACATAGCTCGCGTACAGCGTCGTATGCGGTTCGAGCTTGTACATCAGCGCGGCGGTCGGCGTCAGCACGCCATTCTGACTGTACTGCGACACGCGCCCGCCGCTCAGGTTGTAGCTCTCCTGATCGTAGTTCGAGTAGCGCAGACCCGCGAGCACCGACCAGCGCTCGGTCAACTGGATCGTGTCGCTGGCGAATAGCGACTTCTGCGTGATCTGGCTGTCGCGGTATTTGTCCAGACCCGCGCCCGAGTAGTAGCGCCATGGGTTCGGCTGATACAGGTTGCCGTCGCCCAATGTGAAGAAGTGCGAAACGGCGCTGTAGTCGTTGGTCTGACGCTGATACGACGCGCCGAACACGAGGTCGTGCCTGAAAATGCCGGTCTTCGCCTTGCCTTCGAACATGCCCTGCCAGTAGATGTCCTGATGGCCTTCGTCGCCGTTCCAGCGGCTGTCCGAGTAGTCGCCCGCCTGGTTCAGCAGCGTCAGCGTGCTCTCGTTACGGTCGCGCGTCGACTTGCTGTAGCTCACCGACGTATTGAACGACCAGTTCGGCGTGATCTGATATTTGACGCCGCCGGTGTACAGCTGCAGGTTGGTGTTCAGATGCTGGTCAGTGCCGCCGAGCAGATTGCTGCCGCCGCTGATCGGCGACGGCAATCCAGTACCCACATATTGCGGGGAGATGTAGATCGCCGGCGTCTGGCCGCTCGAACGGCTTTGCTGGTAGATCGCGTTGAAGTAAACCTGCAGGTCGCGCGTGAGCTGACCGTCGAGCGCGACCGCCAGCGAATTGCGATTGATGTCGCCCGCGTTATACGTCTTGCCCGCCTCGTGCGTATAGTTGATGCGCGCGCCGAACATTCCGTCCGGACCGAAGCGGCGGCTCAGGTCCGCGTGCTGGCTGAACACGCTGTCCATCCGGTAGCCGACCGACACGCTCGTCACCGGCTTGTCGCCCGGTGTCTTGGTCACATAGTTGACCATCCCGCCCGGCTGCGCGAAGCCATACATGAAGCCGCCGAGGCCCTTCAGCAATTCGACCCGCTCGAGGTTTTCATAAGGCATCGTTATGCCGTACGAAATAAACGGATTGCCGTCGATGCGGAAACCGTTCTGCCAGTCGATCGGCAGACCGCGAATCGAAATATAGGTGGCCCACGCGCTATACGCGTTGCTGTTGTCGGTCACCGACGCGTCGCCCATGAACACGTCGCCGAGCTTGTTGGCCTGACGGTCGGCGAGCTCCTCGCCGGTTACGACCGTGGTCGAAAACGGGGTTTCGAGCTGCGAGCGCGACCCCAGCGCGCCGGCGGACACTTGCGTGCGCAGGTTCAACGGCGAATCGCTTTGGGCGCTCGCGCTGACATTGACGGCAGGCAGCGCCTGCTCGGTGCCGCCGGCCGCTCCGCTTGCCGGCCCACTCGCGGCCCCGCCCGCCGCCGCGCCCGTTGCCGCGGCTCCCGGCGCCGCGGTTTCCCCGCCGACGGCGCTCTGTGCGAAAGCAGCTTGCGCCGCGCCGGCAAAGGCCAGCCACGCCGCAAGCTGCACCGGACGATGAAGCGACAGCCCTTTTTTACGTGTGTTCTTTTGATTCTTCATGTCAGCCAGCGAACGAGCGCCTCCGTCGGTTGTGCAAATGAGATTGATTCTTATTCCTTGAGGCGGCGATCTTAACAAAGTCGTTGGTGGTTTGAAAGCATTTCGCATAAGGCCTATGGCAATTTGGCGACAGCGCCCGAGCCCGCGCGGCTAGGCAGCCAACTATGCGTACGGCATTTGGCCCTACTAATTGAAGGGTTTTAGCTGCAAAGAAATCTCAAAAAAGATGCCGCGGCAGGCGGGCGTCGCGCGCTCGATCAAACGCCTTGCCATCGGGGCGCCATTCCGATCCACAGGGACTTTCGCCGTGGCCCGGCCTATTGCTTCGCGATGCTGAACGAATTGGCAATTACTTCGGGATCCTTCTGAATCCAAATTTCGCACTTGCGATCGGCCGACAAACTTCCTATGATTCGCCAACACGAATGGGATCGATTCTCATTTGAAACCCGTCTCAAGCCGCAGGTGTCATGCTGCGCAGCCGTCCGGCATCTCTCCGCTTTAACGTCGATCGATGAGGCATCTCAACATGGTCTTATCCGGCCAAACAGGAATCCAACCATGAGTACACCTAATGTCCATGCAGGAAAGCAGACGCGTGCCGCAGCGCAGCCCGAGGTCCTCGACTTCGTCGCGATCGGGCTGGGACCGTTCAACCTGAGTCTCGCGTGTCTGGCCGATCCTATCTGCGATCTGCACGGTCTCTTTCTGGAGCGCAACGAGGACTTCGACTGGCATCCCGGCATGCTGATCGACGACACCACGCTGCAAAATCCGTTTCTCGCCGACCTCGTCAGCCTCGCCGATCCGCAGAGCAAGTTCAGCTTCCTCAACTACTGCAAGCAGGAAGGCAAGCTCTACGCGTACTACATCCGCGAGCGCTTCTATCTGAGCCGCGCCGAATACAACCGCTACTGCAAATGGGCGATCGCGCAGCTGTCCAGCATCGCGTTCGGTTCGAACGTCGAGCGTGTCGAATACAACGCCGAACGCACGCACTACGTGGTGAGCGGACGCCATGTGCGCAGCGGCCAGCCGTTCGTGCATCGCGCGCGGCGACTGGTGGTCGGCGTCGGTTCGGTGCCGCAACTGCCGGCGTGCTGCGACGAGGTGCGCGAGCACTGCATTCACAGCGCGCAGTACACCGCACGCAAGGCGGACTTGCAGCACAAGCGCTCGATCGCGGTGATCGGCAGCGGCCAGAGCGCCGCCGAAATCTTCCACGACCTGCTGAAGGAAAGCGACGAACACGACTATTCGCTCACATGGATCACGCGTTCGCCGCGCTTCTTCCAGATGGAGAACACCAAGCTCACGCTGGAGATGATCTCGCCGGACTACATCGATTACTTCTACAACCTGCCGGACAGCGTGCGCGAAAGCATCATCGCGAAGCAGGACAGTTTGTACAAAGGCGTGAACGCGTCGCTGATCAACCAGATCTACGATCTGCTCGACGACCGCCGCAGCCGCGGTCATCAGAACGCGCGGCTGATCACCAACTCCGAGCTGACCGGCTGCCATTACGACCGCATCGACGATCGCTATCACCTGCGTTTCGTGCAGCGCGACGAAGGCGTCCAGTACACGCACGTGACCGGCGGCGCAATCTTCGCGACCGGGTATACGCAGAACGTGCCGGGCTTTATCGACGGCATTCGCGAGCGCATCCGCTGGGATGACAAGGGCCGCTACCGGCTGTCGCGCAACTATGCAATCGATGTCGACGAGCGCGACGTGTTCGTGCAGAACGCCGGACTCTATAGCCACGGCCTGACCAACCCCGACCTCGGCATGAGCTGCTACCGCAACTCGTGCATCCTGCGCGAAATCACCGGCGTCGAGCACTACAAGATCGAGCGGCGCATCGCGTTGCAGGACTTCTCGGTGCCCGATACCGACGCGTTCGTGAAGGTGCCGTTGGAGGCCGCATGACGTTGCGCAACATGATCATCCTGATGACGACGTTCGCCGTCATCAGCGATGCGATCCTGATCCCGTTCTATCCGCAGTTCTTCGCCGCGCGCTATGGCGTGACGAGTCCGGTACACGCGGGCGCGTATGTCGCGTTCATTTCGATCGTCGTGATGCTGACGCTGCCTGTATGGGCGCGCGTCGCGAAGCGGCTCGACGCGATGCATCTGCTGGTCTATACGCAGTTCGCCGCGGGCGTGTTGTCGGTCGCGAGCTATTGGGCGCCTACGGTGCCGCTGTTCTGGGTGCTGTCGCTGGCGATGTTCATGTGCAAGAGCAGCTATCTGCTGATGTATCCGTACATGATGCGCTTCGAGCCGAAGGAGTCGCACGCGCATACGATCGGACTCCTATCGGTGGTCGTGCATTTCGGCGCGATTGCCGGCGCGGTGGCGGGCGGCTTCGTGATGCAGGTATGGAGCGCGCATAGCTGCATCTTCGCGATGGCGGCCGGCGACTTCGCGCAGATGTTCATCTGCCTGTGGCTGATCCGCGCGCATGCGATCCCGCGGCGCTGCCGTTTTGCGGACGAAGCGGATCAAGCGGATCAAGCGGACGGAGCGCACGCCGGCGCAAGCACCGCGCGCCGCACGCTGCGCGACCGTCTGCCGATCCTGCGGCTCGCGCTGTTGATGCTCGCGTTCGACTTCTGCGTGTACCTGATCCGGCCGTTCATGTCGTCGTACTGGCAAAGCGTCAGCGGCTCGCCGAGCGAGTTGCTGTCGGGCACCGTATTCGCGATTCCGGGCATGGTCGCGCTGGTCGCGCTGCGCATCAACAAGCGCATCGCCGACGCGGGCCGTCGCTTGCCGGATCACATGCTCGGCAACCTGCTGTTGTGCACCGTGGGTCTGCTGTTGCAGGGCGTCGAAGCGCCGCTCGCGATCATCGCCGGCCGGCTGCTGTTCGGCTGGGCGTTCTTCCAGATCGTCGTGAAGCTCGACGTGACGATGTTCGCGCTCAGCAAACCCGCGTGGTATGCGGCCGACTTCAGCGTGATCAATTTCTTCCAGAACCTCGGCGTGCTGCTCGCGTCGTTCGCGGCCGGCGCGATCGTCGATGCAACCGGTTTGCGCGCGCCGTTCTTCGCCGCCGCCGCGGGTCTAGTGGGGACCGCGTTGCTGAGCGCCTGGCTGCTCGAACGGGCGAGCGCCGCTTCTGCTGCCGCTTCTGCTGAAACTGCTACCCGCGCTGCCCCTGCCGCCGGCCGCGCCGCGAACGCCACGCCAGCGCCGGTCGCCGCGCTCGCCGACGCGACGCTTGCCACCGACTTGACCACTGGACTCACCCCCGAACTTGCCGATACCGGAGCCACTGCCCATGCGAACTGACATCGTCGCCGACGAACTCGCGCTGCGCTACCCCGCGCCCCCGCACGCCGCCCAACGCTCGCCCCGCACCGCGAGTGTCGCCGGCTTCGAGATCCGCGCGCTCGACGTCGCGCGCGATGCGCCGACGCTGCATCGCTGGTTCATCGAAGAACGCGCCGCGTTCTGGAACATGCGCGACAAAAGCGTCGCCGAGGTCGCCGCGTTCTATCAGGCGATCGAGGACTCGGCGCATGCGTGCGCATGGATCGGCAGCCAGCACGGCGCGAGCGCGTTCCTGTTCGAAACCTACGACCCGGCGCACGACGAAGTCGGCGAGCACTACACGCCGCGGCCCGGCGACCTCGGCATGCATCTGTTCGTCGGCCCCGCCGCGCAGCCGGTCTCCGGCTACACGCAGCAGGTGTTCCGCACGCTGATGACGTTCCTGTTCGAGCAGCTGGACGCCGCGCGGATCGTCGTCGAACCGGACGCGCGCAACACCCGGATTCACGCACTCAATCGCGCGATGGGCTTCGTTTATGCGAAGGACGTCGCGTTTCGCGAGAAGACCGCGTCGCTCGCTTTCTGCACGCGCGCCGACTTCTACGCAGCCATTCGAACCACCACCGAAAAGGATCTACAGCAATGACTTTAACGACCAACCTGCCGACCCAACTGACGATGCAACAGGCCCAGCAACAGGTACTGCTGAACCCGCCCGAGGCCGCCGCGCATCTGACGCCGCAAGTGTGGCGCAACGCGAACCGGATGCTGGTGCGCAAGGCGATCGCCGAGTACGCGCACGAACTGATCGTCGAACCGCAAAAGCTCGGCGACGCGCCGGGCGAACACTATGCGTACTACGAAGTGAAGTCGGACGACGGCTCGCGCGCCTATACGTTCGAAGCACGCCAGCTGGCGCTGCGCCACTGGAGCATCCGGCCGGAATCGATCGTCTGCACGAAGGACGGCATTGAGCAGCCGCTCGACGCGCTCGCGTTCATTCTCGACGTGCGCGCGCGCCTCGCGATCAAGGAAGAAATGCTGCCGATCTATCTCGACGAAATCAGCAGCACGCTGTACGGCGCCGCCTACAAGGCGGTCAAGCCGGGCCCCGACACGCCCGATCTGCTGCACGCGGATTTCCAGGCGATCGAGACCGCGATGAGCGAAGGGCATCCGGGCTTCGTCGCGAACAACGGCCGGCTCGGCTTCGATGCAGGCGACTACCGCGCGTTCGCACCCGAAGCCGGCTCGACGATCCAGGTGATCTGGCTGGCCGTTCATAAGGACCACGCAGCATTTCATTGCTCGGCCGATCTCGACTACGCGCGGCTGATGGACGAAGAGCTCGGCGCGCCGGCCGTCGCGCGCTTTCGCGAGATCGTCGAGGCGCGCGGCTGCCGTTTCGACGACTACCACCTGATGCCCGCGCATCCGTGGCAGTGGTTCAACAAGCTCTCCATCGCGTTCGCGTCTTATGTCGCGACCAACCGGATCATCTGTCTCGGCTACGGCGAGGACCGCTATCTTGCGCAGCAGTCGATCCGCACGTTTTTCAACGTGTCGGACCGCTCGAAGCGCTACGTGAAGACCTCGCTGTCGATCCTCAACATGGGCTTCATGCGCGGGCTGTCGCCGTACTACATGTCGGGCACGCCAGCGATCAACGACTACATTCTCGGCCTCGTCAGCGGTGATAAGTATCTGCGCGGCCAGGGCTTCACGATTTTGCGCGAAGTCGCGTCGCTCGGCTTCCGCAACGGCTATTACGAAGCGGCGGTGCCGGTCGATACGCCGTACAAGAAGATGTTCTCCGCGCTGTGGCGCGAAAACCCGCTCCAGCACGTCGGCGACGGCCAGCGTCTGATGACGATGGCGGCGCTGCTGCACACGGACCGCGACGGCCGCGCGCTGCTGCCCGCGCTGATCGAAGCGTCCGGGCTCGGGGTGCAGGCGTGGCTCGACCGCTATCTGCAAGCGTATCTGGCGCCGCTTCTGCACTGCTTCTATACGTACGACCTCGTGTTCATGCCGCACGGCGAGAACCTGATTCTGGTGCTCGAAAACCACGTGCCGGTGCGCGCGATCATGAAGGACATCGCGGAAGAATCGGCGATCCTGAACAAGGACGCGAAGCTGCCGGAGAACGTGCAGCGCCTCGCGGTCGACGTACCCGAACGCGTAAAGCTGCTGGCGATTTTCATCGACGTGTTCGACGGCTTCTTCCGCTACGTGAACCAGATTCTGGTCGAGCACGGCTGCTGCACCGAAGACGTGTTCTGGGACGCGGTTGCGCGCTGCGTGACGCGCTATCAGGATGCTCATCCGCAGCTTGCGCAGAAGTACGAGCAGTACGACATGTTCGCGCCGGAGTTCCTGCATTCGTGCCTGAACCGTCTGCAACTCGGCAATAACCTGCAGATGGTCAACCTGTCGGATCCGGCCGGCAATCTGAAGATGGCCGGCAATCTGCGCAATCCGCTCGCGGGACGCCGGGCAGCCGGCCGCGCCGCCGGCGAACGCGTGCTCGCGGAAGCGATCGAGGCCTGAGCATGACGACGAGCCCTGCACTGGAGCAACTGCTGCGGCTCGCCGCCAGCGTCGTACCGGGACTGCGCGGCACGGTTGGGGTCGGCGGCGGCGCGGCGAGCGGCGCGGCGCCGGGCGCCCCGGCTGAAGCTGCACGCGGCGTCGCGCATCTGCGCCCCGCCGCCGTCGAAGCCAACCGCGTCGCGCTCGAAACGCTGCTTGCGCACTGGAGCGGCGCATATCCGGAGGCCGGGCGCGCGTACTGGTCGCTGCGCTGCTGGGGCATCCTGATCTGGCAGCCGATCTATCTGAGCGTGATCGGCGTGCATACCGCGCAGCGCGTGGTGTCGCTCGCGCGCGTCGAGCAGCCGATCGACAACGGCTGGACTCGCGAAGTGCGGGTGCCGGCGCACGAACCGGCGCACGCGCCACCCGACGCGCTGATCGAACTCGCCGCGCGAGAAATCGCCGGCTGCTGCGGGCAGATCTTCGACGAGCTGTCGCGCGTGATTCGCGTGAACCCGATCGCCGCCGCGGCGATGCAGGCCGATTGCGCACTCGCGGCGCTGCTCGCGGCGCGCGCGCGACACCCCGAGTGGGACCACGCGCAGGTCGACGCGCTCGGCAAACGCTGGCTCGCGGCGCTCGCGCTCGACGGCCGCGGCGGCTTCTTCACCTATGCACGCAGCGACCGCACGAGCGCGCTCGCGCTCGATCGACAGACCTGCTGCTACCACTATCGGCGACGCGACGGCGAACTGTGCAGCACCTGTCCGCGGCTGCAGCAGTGCGAGCGCATCGCCCGGTTGAATGCGGAGCACGACGGCGCGGCTGCCGCGTGAAAGCGGCCGCCGGCACGCGCGGGTGCTCCAACCAAAGGAAACGACCGATGAACGACATCAGCAACCTGCCCCATCTCGCCCTGACGGACGACGTCGGCGACGGGGGGCTCCAACTGCCGGCAAGCGCGTATTTCGACGACGCGCTGTTCGAACTCGAAATGGCGCGCATCTTCGCGACCTCGGCGCTGTACGTGGGCAACGAGCAGTCGGTGCCCAATCCCGGCGACTGGCGCGCGCTGCCGCAGGACGAAGGCGGTCGCGTGCTGGTGCGCAACGCGGGCGGCGTGCAGTTGCTGTCGAACGTATGCCGGCACCGTCAGGCGCTGATGCTGGGCGGCGCGGCCGGCAATGTGAGCGGCAATGTGAGCGGCAAGCCCGGCGGCACTCCGGTCGGCCACACGAGCGCAGCAGCGAGCGCAAGCGCCCCGCCGCAAACCAGCGGCAATCTCGCGGCGACCGGCGGCAATATCGTCTGCCCGCTGCATCGCTGGACTTACGACGGCACAGGCGAACTGATCGGCGCGCCCGAGTTCGAGCGCAAACCGTGCCGCAATCTCGAACGCTTCGCGCTCAAGCATTGCCACGGACTCCTCTACGAAGGACCGCGCGAACCGGCCGACGATATGGCCCGCGTGTTCGCGCGCCCCGAGTTCGATTTTTCCGGCTACGTGCTCGACCATGTCGAAACACATACCTGCCGCTACAACTGGAAGACCTTCATCGAGGTCTATCTGGAGGACTATCACGTCGCGCCGTTCCATCCGGGACTCGGCCAGTTCGTCACCTGCGACGACCTCGACTGGGAATTCGCCGACACCTACAGCATGCAGCGCGTCGGCGTGAACAACGCGCTCGCGCAACCGGGCTCGGACGTGTATCGCACGTGGCACGACCGGCTGCTCGAATATCGCGGCGGTCAGGCGCCGTCGTTCGGCGCGATCTGGCTTGCGTATTTCCCGACCCAGATGATCGAGCTTTATCCACACACGCTGGTCGTGTCGACGCTTTATCCAAAGGGGCCGCAGGAAACGCTGAACGTCGTCGAGTTTTACTACCCAGAGGACATCGCCGCGTTCGAGCGCGAGTTCGTCGACGCGCAGCGCGCCGCGTATCTGGAAACCGTGATCGAAGACGACGAGATCGCCGAGCGGATGGATGCGGGCAGGCTGCGTTTGCAGCGGCGCGGCAGCAGCGACGCCGGCCCGTACCAGTCGCCGCTCGAAGACGGGATGCGCCATTTCCATGCGTGGTACCGGCGCGCGCTGGGCGGCGGCACGCCAGCGCTTAAGCGGCCGGTGTTCGAATTGCAGGCGGTTTGAATTGCCGCCCTACTCGATCAGCAGGTCAATCGACGGTTCAGTCGTCCGCGAGGAAATTCGGATGACTCGCGCGAATCTGATCGATCTGATTGAGCGTGCTCGACAGATGCTTGCGCAGCGCCGCCTGCGCACCGTCCACATCGCCGTTGCCGATCGCATCGACGATCTCGGTGTGATCGCGCACCACCGCCAGCGTCTTGCCCTCGACCGGCAGATGCAGCCGCCGCAGCCGGTCGATATGGCCACTCAATCTGCGCACCAGGTCCCACAGTTGCGGCACCCCCGCTGCCTCGTACATCTGCCGGTGAAACGCCTGATCGAATAGCGAGAACTGTTCGAAGTTCTTCAGATCGAGCAGTTCCGCCTGTTTCTCGATGGTTGCGCGCAGCTCGGCAAGCAGCCCGACATCGCGCTGCTGCGCGAGCGTGCGCACCACTTCAAGTTCGATCGAGCGGCGCAGAAACAGCGCCTGCAACGCCGAGGTCACATTGATCTGGCTGACCACTGTCGCGTGTTGCGGATAGATGTCGACCAGCCCTTCCTCGCCGAGCTTCATCAGCGCGTCGCGCACCGGCGTCTGACTCAGACCGTAGCGGCTCGCCAGTTCGGTGCGCGACAGCACCGTGCCCGGCGTCAATTCGAGCGACAGGATCATTTCGCGCAGGCGTTCGAAAACCTGCGGCGCGGCATGGCGGGAGCGGTCGATGCGGTGGACCACCGCGCTCCGGGAAAGGTGATTTTTCATGGCTGGAATGAAGCGTTGACGCGAGCGCCCGGTCTGGCCGGGCGCTGAAACACTAGCACTATAGCGGACCCGAGCCCCGTCCAGCGGGCTTTTCAGCGAAACGGAGCGAAACCGTCGGATAAGCGTTTACCCGACTGACACACTAATACATTAGTGCTTTACGATCCGTCCCATCTCGTTTTTTTATTGCCGACTGCCACCATGACTCGCGACATCACCATCACGCAGGTGCGAATTACGCCGATCGCCTTCCGCGACGGCCCGCTGCTGAACGCGGCCGGGATCCACGAACCCTGGGCGTTGCGCGCCATCGTCGAGCTGGAAACCAGCGACGGCCGCGTCGGAATCTCGGAGACCTACGGCGACGAGCCGATGCTGCGCGTGCTCGAACAGGCGCGGCCGCTGGTGCTCGGGCTGTCGCCATTCGACCTGAACCGGATGGAAGAGCGCGTGCGCGCGACGATCAAGGCGAGCCCCGGCGCGGTCGAGTTCGAACTCGCGCCCGGCTCGCACGCGGCGAAGAACGCGCCGAAAGTGATCAGCACGCTCGAAGTCGCGATGCTCGACCTGCAAGGGCAGCTCGTCGGCGCACCGATCGTCGATCTGCTCGGCGGCAAGGTGCGCGACGCGGTGCCGTACAGTGCGTACCTGTTCTTCAGGTACGCGGAACACATCGAAAGACCCTATGCGCCCGACGCCTGGGGCGAAGGCATCAGCCCCGCGCAGATCGTCGCGCAGGCGCGCCGGATGATCGATCTGTACGGATTCCAAAGCATCAAGCTGAAGGGCGGCGTGTTCGAACCCGCGCATGAAATCGCCTGTATGCGCGCGCTGCACGACGCTTTCCCCGGCACGCCGCTGCGGCTCGACCCGAACGCGAACTGGACGCTCGAAACCAGCATCGCCGCCGCGCCCGAACTCGACGAGCTGCTCGAATACTACGAGGACCCGTGCCCGGGTCTCGCGGGGATGGCCGAACTCGCGAAGCACACGCGTCTGCCGCTCGCGACCAACATGGTGATCACGACGATGGACGAGTTCCGCCGCGGCGCCGAAATGGGCTCGGTCAAGGTGCTGCTGTCGGATCCCCACTACTGGGGCGGTCTGCGCGCAACGCAGACGCTCGCGCGCATGTGCAAGCTGTGGGACCTCGGGATGTCGATGCACTCGAACTCTCACCTGGGCATCAGCCTGATGGCCATGACCCACGTCGCCGCGAGCATTCCGAACCTGACCTACGCGTGCGATACGCACTACCCGTGGCAGGAAGAAGAAGTGATCAAGGGCGGCCGCGTGCGCTTCGACAACGGCGCGGTGCGCGTGCCCGGCACGCCGGGTCTGGGTGTCGAACTCGATCGCGAGCGGCTTGCGCAACTGCACGCGCAGTACCTGTCGTGCGGCGTGCGCAATCGCGACGACCTGAAGCAGATGAAGAAGTACGACCCGAGCTTCACCGGCAAGAACCCGCGGTTTTGAGCTTTTGAGCTTTTGCGCCGCGGCTTTGCATCCCGCATCTGATCCGCGCATCTGATCCGCGCGCTCGACCCGCGCGGACCGCCGGCAACCGGCATCCGTACCGTGCTGCCACCGAAGGAGACAAGTCCATGAACCGTTCCACCCCGGACGCGGCGCGGCCGGAGCGCGCCGCCCTGCTCGCAGACGCGGTACGCAAGATCAAGTGGCGGGTGCTGCCGCTGTTCGTCGTGATGTTCATCGTCAACTACATCGACCGGGTGAACATCGGCTTCGTGCGTCAGCATCTGAGCGCCGATCTCGGCATCGGCGCGGCCGCCTACGGACTCGGTGCGGGACTCTTCTTCATCAGCTACGCGGTCTTCGAAGTACCGTCGAACATTCTGCTGCAACGCTTCGGCGCGAAACTGTGGCTGACCCGCATCATGCTGACGTGGGGGCTCGCGGCGGCCGGCATGGCGTTCGTGCGCGGCGAGACCTCGTTCTACGCGATGCGTTTGCTGCTCGGCGCGGCCGAAGCCGGCTTCTTTCCGGGCGTGATCTATTACTTCACGCAATGGCTGCCCGGTAACGAACGCGGCAAGGCGATGGCGATCTTTCTGAGCGGTTCCGCGCTTGCGTCGGTGCTGTCCGGGCCGATCTCCGGCGGGCTGATGATGATCGAAGGCGGCGGGCTGCGCGGCTGGCAGTGGATGTTCGTGATCGAAGGGATGTTCTCGGTCGCGCTGGCTGGCTTCATCTGGCTATGGCTCGACTCGAAGCCGCGCGACGCGCAGTGGCTCAGCCGCGCCGAGCAGGATGCGGTGATCGGCGAGATCGACGACGAGCAGCGCCGGCGCGCCGCGTCGCACGGCGGTCACCCGTCGCTGTGGACGCTGCTGCGCGACCCGCAAATCCTGATCTTCTGCCTGATCTACTTCGCGGTGTCGCTGACGATCTACGGCGCGACGTTCTGGCTGCCGAGCATCATCCGCAAGATGGGCCACTTCAACGATCTGCAGGTCGGCTTCCTCAACTCGATCCCGTGGCTGATTTCGATTGCGGCGATGTATCTGTTCGCGATGCTGGCCGCGCGCTTCAAGTATCAGCAGGCATGGGTCGCGTGCGTGTTGCTGATCGCCGCGGCCGGCATGTATGCGGCCGGCCAGGGCGGCCCGGTGTTCTCGTTCATCGCGATCTGCTTTGCGGCGATCGGCTTCAAGGCTGCGTCGTCGCTATTCTGGCCGATTCCGCAGGGCTATCTCGACGCGCGGATCGCCGCCGCGGTGCTCGCGCTGATCAATTCGATCGGCAATCTCGGTGGCTTCGTCGCGCCGGCGATGTTCGGCCTGCTCGAGCAGAAAACCGGCTCGATCGAAGGCGGACTCACCGGCCTCGCGGCCATGTCGGTGCTCGCCGCCGGCGTCGTGTTCCTCGCGCGAATGAGCCCTCGCGACAGCCTGCCGGCGCCCGCCCCGCACGCCCGTTGAACACCGCAAACCAGGTATCCCGAACCATCCGGACAACCTACTAAAGCAAACCTACGGAGACGCAATGAAAATACTGGAAGCCAACGCGGCCGCTGCCCGCACGGCGGTCGGACGATACCGCTGGACCATCTGCGCGATGATCTTCGCGGCGACCACGATCAACTACATGGACCGGCAGATGCTCGGCCTGCTCGCGCCGCTGCTGCAGAAGGACATCGGCTGGACCCAGGTGCAGTACGCGCAGACCGTGATGGTGTTTACGGTCGCATACGCGGTGGGTCTGGCGATCTTCGGCCGGATCGCCGACCGCGTCAGCACCAAGCTCGTGTACGGCAGCGCGATGGCGATGTGGAGCCTCGCCGCGATGCTGCACGCGGTCGCGGCGACCGTGCCGGGCTTCGCCGCCGTGCGCGGCCTGCTCGGCTTCGGCGAGGCGGCCAACTTCCCGGTCGCGATCCGCACCACCGCCACGTGGTTCCCGAAGAAGGAACGGGCGCTCGCGACCGGCTTCTGGAACATGGGTGCAACGATCGGCGGGATCGTTGCGCCGGCCTTCGTGCCGATCGCGGCGGTCACCTGGGGCTGGCGCGCGACCTTCATCGCGGGCGGCGCAACCGGTTTTATCTGGCTCGCGGTGTGGCTGCTCGTCTATCGGCAGCCGGCGCAGCATCCGTCGGTATCGAAGGAAGAGCTCGACTACATCAACGCCGATCGCGACGAAGTCGTCGAGCAGCGCGTCAGCTGGTTGTCGGTGCTGAAGTATCGCGAGACGTGGGCGTTCGTCTTCGGCAAGCTGCTGACCGATCCAGTGTGGTGGTTCTACCTGTTCTGGCTGCCGAAGTGGCTCAACGAGTCGCGTCACATCGATATCGGCCCCATGGGTCTGCCGCTGATCGCGATCTACACGATGGCATCGGTTGGCAGCGTCGCCGGCGGCTGGCTGTCGTCGCGTCTGATGGCGCGCTCGAATCATCCGAACTTCGCGCGCAAGGTGACGATGGCCATCTGCGCGGTGTGCGTGGTGCCGATCGCAACGCTGTCGTACTTCCAGAGTCTGTGGTATGCGGTGTTCGCGGTCGGGCTGGCGGCCGCCGCGCACCAGGGCTGGTCGGCCAATCTGGTGACGACCGTCGGCGACGTGTTTCCGCGCCGGCTGGTCGGCACCGTGGTCGGCATCGGCGGCGTCGCGGGGATGGTCGGCTCGTTCTTCTTCTCCGGCGTGATCGGCGAAACCTTGCAGCGCACCGGCCAGTATTGGGCGCTGTTCGTGGTCGGCGCATCCGCGTACCTGATCGCGCTCGGCATCATTCATCTGCTGATGCCGCGGATGACGCCGGTAAAGCTGCGCGACTGAAGTTCTGAATAATGCGGCGCGCCGGCGGCGGGGAACTAGCGGCGGGTATTGGCGCATGACGGCGCTACCGATGCCGATTCCCCAAACAGCGAGGGCCGCCAACGGCGGCCCTCGTATCGACAGCTTGCTGCGAGCGTCGCGTCGCGGATGCTCCGGCTAATGCGGCACGTCGACCACTCCATGCTCCGCGCTGATCGCGTTGCTGCCGGGGTTCGCGACGATCGGCGGCAGGTTCGACACGGTCAACGCCGGCACGATGCCCGCACTAGAGCCACGCGGGATCGTGCGGATCACTTGTGAAGGCGGCAGCGCCGCGCCGCTCTTCAGGTGGCTCCACATCAGATTGAGCGCCTGCAGGTTGTAGTAGTGGACCGGCACGAAACGGCTGTCGAAGCCGGGCACGCCCAGAAACGCGTCGAAATGCTGACCATTGGTCACTTCGTATAGCGACAGCCGGCTATGCGAGCCTTCGCGCACGCTGTTCGCGGCAAGATACGCGCGCGACGCGTGATTGATCGGCACCAACGCATCGCTGCGGCCCTGCACGATGATCGTGGGCTTGCCATGCAGCAGCGCGTTCACGCTGATCGCGTCGACGCTCGCGAGCATGCGCGGATTTTTGCCGGTCCACAACGCCCGCGCGCATGCCGCGCCCGCGAAACTCGCATCGGGGGTCGCGAGCCGATGGTCCGCGCCCGCCGACGGCGTCGGGTTATAGACGAGGCTGATGCCGTTGGTCGGCGGCACACCGTTGCCGAGACCGAAGACGGTCGGCATCGGCGAGACCGCCGGCGCGACGCCCGCGGCACCCGTCAACGGGTTCGTCGTGCCGAAGCTGAAGCCGCACAGATTGTCGACGACGCTCGCCCGCGTGTACGCGTTCGCATACGTGACGGCGACGGCCGGCACCGCCTGCGAATCCCACATCGGCGCATGCAGCACATCCGAATCCGCCTCGTAGCCGGCTTGATGCAGCCGCGCGAGTGCGTCGTTGGCCTGTGTTTGGGTGTCGCTGCCGCGCACGAATCCGGCCGCCGCCAGCGACGCGCAGCGCGCCTCGCGGATCGCCGTGGTGGTCGCGAGCGGCAGCGCGGTCAGATACGGCGCGTTGGCGGCCGCATCCGCGAGCGCGGCGCACGGTTCGAGCAGATTCGCGAGCGTCATGTAGTCGGCCAGCGGTTTGCCGGCCGCGCCGATTCGCTGGCCGCCCTCTTTCACCTGCGCGCGGCCCGGCATGCGCACGTTGATTTGCGGCTCGCCGACCACCACCGCTGTGATCCAGCCTTTCGTGTCCTGCTCGGCGGCCGCGAGCGACGCGCCGCCGCCGTTGCTCACGGATGCCGCGATCGTGGTGATGCTGCCGGGCTGATAGCGCACGCGATGATGCAGCGAGTCGTCACGCGGTGTGAACTGCTGGTTCAGCACCCAGTACGCGAACTGGATCGCATCGAGCGTGTCCCTGCCCCAGTCCTGCTCGGGATTCTGCTGCGAGTGCGCGTGTTTGAATGCATAGCGATACGGGTACTTCTGGTTGTAGGTGGCGAGTTTGGAGGCGGACACGTCGGCGGTAAAAAGACTCGCGTTCCCGGCGGTGGCGGCGCTGGCGAGCCGGCCGTCGATCAGCGTGACGAGGCCGCTCATCAGTTCGTGCGCGCCGTTGCCGCTGCCCTTGTCGGAATAGGCGACCGCGCAGCCGCGCTTCAGACCCCACTCGCCGGCCGCGGAAATCGCGCCGTAGACGCCGCGCGAGCCCGACGACGTCGCGGTGACGATGCAAGCATTGGCCGGGTTGAAGCTTGCAGGCACCTGGACGAGCAGGCTGACGTTCTGGCGACCGCTGCCGTCGTCGGCGTAGGCCAGATATTCGGTGCCGGCGATTTTGCCTTCGCCTAGCGTGTCGTTGCCGTCGAGATCGACATTGGGCCCCCAGAAGCGACCGTAGCCGCCGGCCGCCGTCATGTCGACGAGCGCGCGGTAGTTCGACCAGATCGCGAGTCTGCGTAGTTCGGCTGAGGTGGGGCTGGCGGCGTTCGCGATGGCGGGTGCCACCGCGCTGGCGAGTCCGGTTTTGCCGAGGCCGGCGGTGAGCAGGTCGTCGGTGGTGCCGTCGTAGGTGACGGTCGAAAGACTGTTTGGTACGACGAACGAAGGCAATGGGTTCGAGTCGACGTGACGGTCGTTATCATGGTCGGTCGCGTGGGCAGTGCCGACGAGTGCCGCGCATGCTGTTGCTATGGCTATTCCTAGTGCTTTTCCTGGAGCTTTGGCGGTACGCAGTCGTGCTGTTCTGCCTGTGCATCTGCGTGCGATCGGGGAGCCTGTCATTCTTATCTCCTTCTTTGTTGTTCAAGTAAGAGATGCCACATCGCGTTTTGGGAATTGCCGTGATTCGATGAATCAAGGCATGGTGGACAGTAGGACAAACTCGGGCGGGGTGCTAGCAGAGATGACCCGGATATGCGGCGGCGTCGCGAGGAGCGCGCACGAAAGCGGGCGGGCGTCACCGGAAGCGACGTACGCTCGCCCTCTCGTTTCTAACTCGTGCGATAACGCCGCCATAGTTCAGCGAAGGCAACGTAGGCACAAACTGCAAGTATGGTGTGAGAAGTCAGGACGATAAAAATATAAAAACTATCCCTATCGTTGAATCCAAGCCAGTCTGCCAATACCAGCAACACAACCATCGACGCACCGGACTGAACAATCAGCAGGATCAGGAAATATAAATCATCGGAATCCCGGATTTCGAGCCAACGTATCAGATAGAACCATGCAAAGACGGCAAGAATCAGATCGACAGTCGTGAACCCATAAATATAAAGCGCCTCGGGATCGCTAATGCCAAGCCAATCCGAGATGTCCAACAATGTGGCGACCTGGCGATCCGGCATTGGCACGGGATAGGTGTGCACATAGCGAACGGCAAGACAAAATAGGCCAACAAATAATCCTGCCTTGAACAGCTTACGGACAGGTTTCGCCATGCGCGATAACCTCTATGGTGCCGTACGCCGAAAGCCCGGAAGTGCGAACCGGCACAGTGGATGAATGCAAAAGCGAATTGCGGATGGTCCGGAAATCATCGTGGTCGGGCAACGTAATACATTCTTGAGAAATGCCTTGACCGCCCAACGGATGGAGCCGGAAGTGTCCGCGTTTGCCTTTTCGGTTGAAAAGCGTCAACCGTAATGCGGCAGAGCTTCCGTGTCTTTCAGACGAATCTTACGGATGACCCATTTCGCGCATTTTCCCAACCGGGTGATAAGCTCGCAGCCGAACCGCTCAACGCCCCACCCCGCATCACCAAACTCCCCGAACCCCGACCAACCCCGCGCGTTCGCTGTATCGCGCCGCCAGGAGAGCACTCATGACCCTCGCCCCCTCCATCGTCTCCGCCTTCACTCCGACCGGCAAAGTGCGCGCGTCGATCAATCTCGGCAATCCGATCCTCGCGAACCGCGATCCCGCGTCGGGGGAACCGTTCGGCGTGTCGATCGACCTTGCGCGCGCGTTCGCCGCGAAGCTGAACGTCGAGCTCGAACTGGTGGTGTTCGATACGGCCGGCAAGTCGGTCGAGGCGATCAACGAGGAGCGCGCGGATTTCGGCTTTTTCGCGGTCGATCCGTTGCGCGGCGAGAAGATCGCGTTCACCGCGCCGTATGTGTTGATCGAAGGCTTCTACCTGGTGCGCGACGATTCGCCGGTGCGCAGCAATCGCGATGTCGATCAGGCGCATAACCGCGTGGTCGTCGGCAAAGGCAGTGCGTACGATCTGTTTCTCACGCGCGAACTGAAGGCCGCGCAGATCGTGCGCGCACCGAGTTCGCCGAGCGTCGTGCCGACCTTCATCGAACAGCAGCTCGAAGTCGCGGCCGGCGTGAAGCAGCAACTCGAAGCCGATAGGCGCAATACCACCGGGCTGCGGCTGCTCGATGAACGCTTCATGGTGATCCAGCAGGCGATGGGCACGCCGAAGAGCCGCGGCGAAGCGGCAGCCGAAGCGCTGCGTGCGTTCGTCGAAGAGATGAAGGCGTCGGGATTCGTCGCCGACGCGCTTGCGCGGCACGGGATCAACGGCGCCTCGGTGGCGCCTGCCGCGTAGCAGGTCTGCCGCCCGGGGCAGCGCGCTCCGTAGGCATTCGCCGCGCGGCACCTCCGCCGCGCGGCTTCCCCCTTTCTCTCCAACGACGACTCCGCCTGACCCACAGGTCTCGCGCCCGTGATTCGTCGTCCTCCGCAGTTTATCTGCCCCGCCTGCGCATCCGTCCGCCCTTCGCCTGCCCACCCAAGGGATTCCCCCAGGTCCCCCAATTTAGAAACCAATTGCGCGCGGAATACTTTCTCGCCACAATCGCACCTGTTCACATTAATACCATCATGTTCATTTATGAACAGCGGAGAAGCGAAGTGCTGAAGATTGGAATCAATGGCGGCGGCATCGGCGGCCTGGCCGCGGCAATTGCGTTGCACAAGCAGGGGCACGACGTGGTCGTGTTCGAACAGGCCGAGCGTTTCGGGCGGGTCGGCGCCGATATCAACCTGACGCCGAACGCGGTGCGCGCGCTAGACGGTCTCGGCATCGGCGCGACGCTGCGCGAGACCGCCGCGCGTCCATCCGCGCGGATCAGCCGGATGTGGGACACCGGCGCAGTAACCTCGCATCTGCCGATGTCCGACGAAGCCGAGATCAAATACGGCGCGCCGCAGTTGACGATGCACCGCGCGGACGTGATCGCCGCGCTCGAAGCCGCGATGCCGGCCGGCGCGTTGCGGCTCGGCCACCGTGTGACGCAACTCGCGCAGGAAGACGGCGCAGCCAGCCTCACACTCGCCGACGGCACCGAGCAGCGCTTCGATCTCGTGATCGGCGCCGACGGCATCCATTCGGGCGTGCGCGAATTCATCCTCGGTCCCGACGCGCCGCTATTCACCGGCATCGTGTCGTATCGCGCGGTGGTGCCGGCCACGCGTCTGGCGAACCTCGAAACGGGTGCCTTCGTCAAATGGTGGGGCCCGACGCCGGAATCGCAGATCGTCACGTTCCCGCTCAATCGAGGCCGCGACGTGTTCATCTTCGCGACCACCGCGCAGAGCGACTGGACCAACGAATCGTGGACCGCGCCGGGCGACCCCGACGCGCTGCGCGACGCCTACCAGCACTTCCACGCCGACGCGAAAACCCTGCTGGCCGCCTGCGATACCGTGCTCGCGTCCGCGCTGTACGTGCGCGATCCGCTGCCGAAGTGGAGCCGCGGCAACTTCACGCTGCTCGGCGACGCCTGCCATCCGATGATGCCGTTCATGGCGCAAGGCGCCGGCATGGCGATCGAGGATGCGGTGGTGCTGTCGCGCTCGCTGGCCGGCGCATCGAGCGCAACGCTGGACACCGCGCTCACGCGCTACGAACAAGCGCGCCGCGACCGCACCGCGCGCATCCAGATCGGCTCCCGCGGCAACAACTGGCTCAAGGAAGGCGGCAACGGCGATTGGGTCTACGGCTACGATGCGTGGACTGTTCCTGTGGCATGATCCGACTCCCTCGCCTCGCTCTTCGTCCATCGTATGGCTGACAACTCCGACCGCAGTAACGAATCGTCGAACGCCGTTGAGCGCTCGTTCCGGCTGTTGCGTTTCATCGCCGAAGGCGGACAGACCGGCAACGTCAGCGAAGCGGCGCGGCAGCTCGGCGTGAACCGCATCACGCTGATGCGGCTGATCGCATCGCTCGAGGCGCTCGGGTTGATCGTCGACGGACCGGCCGGGCATCGGTTGGGCTTGCCGTTTCTGACGCTCGCGTCGGCCGCGCTCGGCTCGTCGGATCTGATCGGGCATGCGCGCGCGGTGCTGCCCACGCTCGCCGCGCTCACGCGGATGTCCGCGTATCTGGTGGTGCGCGAAGGCGCGCAGATCGTCTATTCGCTCGCCGAAGTGCCGGACACGCCGCTGGTCTCGCAGATTCGCGTCGGCAGCCGGTTGCCCGCGTATCGCGCGACGCCGGGGCTCGCGATGCTCGCGTTGCTGGAACCCGCCGTGCTCGAGCAGATGTGCGCGACGCAGTGGACGGAGCCCGATGCGCCGTCGTTCGACGAGTTGTCCGCGCGTCTCGCGCAGGTCCGCGCCGACGGTTGCGCGTGGAGCCACTCGGGGCTCGAAGCAGGCATCGATTCGTGTGCGGCGCCGATCGTCGATGCAAGCGGCAATGCGCTCGCGGCGCTCAGCATCGCGGGCCCGTCGCGGCTCTTTGCCGACCGGCCCGAGCATGACGAGGCGCTCGCGCAGCCGGTCAAACGCGCCGCCGCGCAGATTTCGAAGCTGTTGGCGTAGCGCTCGGGCGCGCGCCACCGCAAGTAAAAAAACGAGGCCTCGATGGGCCTCGTCTTCACGCTCGTTCGCCTAGCAGTGCCAAGCGAATTTCTCTCTTCAGACCAGCGTGGTCTGAACGTCCACATTGCCGCGCAGCGCCTTCGAATACGGGCAGGTCTGATGCGCGCGCTCGATCAAGCCAAGCGCCACGTCGCGCTCGAGGCCGGGCAGGCTCACGTTCAGACGCGCCTGCAGGAAGTACGCGCCGTCAGTCGTGCCCAGATCGATTTCTGCATCGACGCTGGTATCGACCGGCAGCGTCAGGTGCGCCGCCCGCGCGGCCAGACCCAGCGCGCCGATATAGCACGCGGACCAACCGGCGGCGAGCAGTTGCTCGGGATTGGTGCCGGCGCCCGACGATCCCGGCGACGACAGTTTGACTTCCAGACGGCCGTCCGAGCTGCGCGCGGCGCCATCGCGACCGCCGGTGGTGTGGGTCTTGCCGGTGTACAGCACTTTTTCGATGCGGGTCATGGTGAATGCTCCTGTTGATCCAGTGAATTTCGATGCGGTATGTCCGAGGTCGACGCCGTCGCCGGCGCTTCGCCGGAGCGGCTCGCGATGCAGCGTTGGGTTCGACTTGCGGTGCACGTATTGGAACGCGCGGGTGTATCGCGCGTGTGTCTGGATCAGCGGGTTTGGTATGCGGGCGTATCTGGAATGGCGGTTGATACAGTGCGATACAAACAGGTCATCGCACTGATTTCGAGCCCGATGTCGAAGCGGTTTGCGCCGCCGCTGTATGGGGCGCGCTGTATGAGGCGTTAACTGGTTGGTCGATACCTGTAGCGCCGAATTGCCGGCTGCCTACCAGCGCAGCAGTCGCGGACCGAGCAGCGCGCCGATCACCGTGGGTACGAGCATCCCAAGCAGATACCATGCGGCCCAGAACGGAATGCCCATTTCCGGGCAATGCAGACAGTACGCAAGCGTTGCCGTCGAACCCGCCAGCAAACCGCCCGCCGCGCCCGCCAGCGCAAGCCGCGTCGGCGCCAGTCCTTTGAGGGCCCAAAAAACGGCGACAAAGCCCGGCGCCGCCAGCAGCGCGATCAGCAGCGGACACACGCGCCAGGTCGAGCCGAGCACGAGTGCGAGCCGCGAGCCATCCGGCGCGGCGCTCAACACATAGGCCGCGGCCAGCCACACCAGCACGACCGGCGCGGCGACCACCCAGCGGCTGCGTCCCGCGCGCACGCCGGGCCTGGCAAGCCGCGTCGACATCCACAGCGAGCCAATCATCAAACACAACGGCAGCGCGACTTTGGCCCAGAAGATCGGCGTCACCGCGACTTCGGCGAGATCGCGGCGGATACCGAGCAGCGCCGCGGTAATCAGCGTCGCACTCGCCGCGCCGATCAGCACTGCAATGGCAAAGCGTTTGGTCGGCCCGTGGCGGTCCACCGGCGCGACGCCGGTCGCAAGCAGCGAAATGAAGTCATCCGTTCTCATCGTGTTCCTCGAATCCTCGCGGCCAACGCCTTCAACCCGCGATGCACGCCGATCTTGACCGCCGACTCCGACATGCCGGTCAGCTTCGCGGTCTCCGTCACGGATAGCCCTTCGAGTTTGACGTGCACGATCGGCAGACGCTGACGCTCCGGCAGATGTTCCAGCAGGCTGGCCACGTCGCGCCTCGCTTGCGCCGGTTCGAGATCGGGCGCGGCGAGCAACTCGAACGCATCGTCGAGCGGATCGTTCAACGCATCGTGGCGGGAACGCGCGCGAAAGTAGTCCGTCAGCTTGTAGCGCGCGATCGCGTGAATCCACGCGGTCAGCGGCTCGTCCGCGCGATAGGTGTGCCTCGCGTTGTGCACTGCCAGCAATATTTCCTGCACCAGATCCTCGACATCGGCGGCGCGATCGTAAAGCCTGCGCCGCAGAAAGCCTCGCAGGTGCGGACCCAGTTCCGCGAGAAATTGCCGGTACCCGGCGCTATCGCCATCGAGGCCGCGCAGGAACAGGGCGCGCAGATGCGACTCCTTTGCCTGCGCCGCGGAGATATCGGTAGTTCGGTTCATCTGGGGTGCCGGTTACAGGAAACAGAAGTTTATTCCATCGTCGCTTGCCGCGGCGTTCGTGGCCGGCCTGCGCTCGTGTCTTTTGCGGTGGAAGAAAAAAATTTCCGCGAGCCTGTAACCGCGCCGCGATGCATCGCGAACTATCTGTCAGATGCGCGATGGCGACGCATCGGTAGTTGCTGGATAACGCTCTTCCCCGATGGACAGCGGCCGGTCACGAGCTACAACGCTGAGCGGTCACGGTCCGATTAACGACATTCAAAGGAGTTGTCATGAAACACATTGCAGTCGCGGCAATCGCCGCAGCGTTGCTCGTCGGCGGCAGCCCGGCATTCGCCCAGGCGAGCGGCGCGATGGCCAACGATTCGATGTCGAAAGACTCGATGAGCAAAGACTCGATGGCCAAGGATTCGATGTCCAAAGATGCAATGGGTAAGGACGCGATGTCCAAACACCCGATGAAAAAGGACAGCGGCAAGATGAAACCCGACGCGATGAAGAAAGACGACGCAATGAGCCAGTAACACGCGCGGGTGCGCTCGCGGCCTCGCGCCGCGACCGCACCCGAGCACACCAGCCCACGGATTGCCCGGAGATCGATATGAATGCGCTTGCCCAACCCGGCGCGTCGCCCCGAGCGACGCGCACGATCCAGCCTGCGTGGGTGCGCATCGCGCACTGGCTCAACGCGTTGGCCGTGGTGCTGATGATGCTGTCGGGATGGCGCATCTACGATGCGTCGCCGGTGTTCCGCGATCTCGTAATCCCGCCGAGTATTACCTTGGGCGGCTGGCTCGGTGGCGCATTGCAATGGCATTTCGCGGCGATGTGGCTGCTGTTCGGCAACGCGCTCTTCTATCTGGCGATGAACATCGTCACCGGCCGACTGCGTGCGAAGTTCTTCCCGCTCTCGCCACGCGCGATTCTTCACGATCTCGGCGAAGCATTGCGAGGCCGTCTGTCGCACGCGGACCCAAGCCGCTATAACGCGGTGCAGAGATTCGCTTATCTGTTCGTGATGGTCGACATTGCGGTGTTGATCGTATCGGGGCTCGTGATCTGGAAATCGGTGCAGTTTCCGTTGCTGCGCGAGTTGCTCGGCGGATACGACCGCGCGCGTGTTGTTCATTTCTGCGCGATGGCGTTGCTGGCTGGTTTCATCGTCGTCCATCTGGCCATGGTCGCGCTCGTGCCGCGTTCGCTGCTGACGATGATTCGCGGTCGCTAACAGAGATAACGGAGGAGGGAAAATCGTGAAGCCATCCAATCGTGTGCCGTCGGATATCGACCTCGCGTCGCTGAGTATCGACGTGCGCGGTGAGCTTGACATGCCGTCGCGGCGGCTGTTCGGCAAACGCATCCTGACGCTCGGCGGCCTTGCGATGCTAACCGGCTGCAGCCTGTCGGACGACAAATCGGTCGACACGTTTCTGGCTAGCGTGTCGCGCATGAACGACCGTGTGCAGGCCTGGCTATTCGATCCGAACCGTCTCGCGCCGACCTATACAGAAGCACAGATCACGCGGCCGTTTCCGTTCAATGCGTTCTACGGCATCGACGAGGTACCGCACGTCGACGGCAGCGACTTTCGTTTGAAAGTCAGCGGGCTCGTGCGGAACAGGAAGGACTGGACGCTCGCGGAGCTTTACGCATTACCGCAGGCTGAACAGATCACGCGACATATCTGCGTCGAAGGCTGGAGCGCGATCGGCCGATGGGGCGGCACGCCATTCGCGGAATTCCTGAAGCGCGTCGGTGCCGACACGTCGGCGAAATATGTGGGTTTCAAATGCGCGGACGACTACTATGAAAGCATCGATATGCGAACCGCGCTGCATCCGCAGACGCTACTGACCTTTACGTTCGACGGGCAGCAATTGCCCGAAAAGTACGGCTATCCGATGAAGCTCAGAATGCCCACGAAGCTCGGCTACAAGAATCCCAAGCACATCATGGAGATTTTCGTGACCAACACGTTTCCGGGCGGCTATTGGGTCGATCAGGGTTACAACTGGTTCGGCGGCTCGTGAAGCATGGGTAATGCCTGTCCCCCGGACGGGCGTAACGCCCAGCGGCGCCGGCAGTAACGAGGGGAAATCATGGCGAGCGAATGGAAGCGCCGCGCCAGGTTGTTCATTCAGCGTTTCTGGCAGCCGGTCAGCGCGTGCATGACGTGCATGCCTGGAAGCTGGGGCAATATCCTCAGCCTCCCCCACTGGATGATTGCATTGCAGACAGGTCTGCTGACCGGACTTCTCGCGGTACTGCTGACGTTCACGCCCGCGGCCGGATTCTATAAGCACCGGTATGGCAATGCGCTGATTGTCGGCGTACTGACCACGATCGGCGATGCTTTCTCTCATCCGAACCATTACCGCATTCCGTTTGTGGAGCATTTGATGACCGGAGTGGTATCCGGTCTGTTGGCATTGGCGGCGTCATATCTGCTCGAAGACAAGGCAAGACGCGTGCGCACCGCATGGTCGCGGGTTTTTTCGTAGCGAAAATGGTGCGATCGGAACCGCACGGCCAGCCCCGACCGACCGGGAAAGATCGGAGGCTGCGCCGTCGTCACACCGCGAAATTCCCGGTCCGCCACCGGATCACAACGACTGCGCCGAAAACGTATCGCATTGACGGACGTCACCGCTCGTCAGACCACGCTTGAGCCATCGCTGACGCTGTTCGCTCGTGCCGTGCGTGAACGCCTCGGGCACGACGCGCCCCTGCGATTGCCGCTGCAGCCGGTCATCGCCGATCGCACCGGCTGCGTTCAGGCCTTGCTCGAAATCGCCCGGCTCGATCAGCTTCGCATTCTGGTGCTGCGCGACCGCGGCCCACACCCCCGCCAGACAATCCGCCTGCAATTCGAGCCGCACGGACAACGCGTTGGCCCGTGCTTCGGACATGCGTGCACGCGCTGCGTCGTACTTATCGGAGATGCCGAGCACGTTCTGCACGTGATGCCCGACCTCATGCGCGATCACGTACGCCTGCGCGAAGTCGCCGCTCGCGCCGAAACGTTCGCGCAGTTCGCGATAAAACGACAGATCGATATAGACCGTGCGATCTTGCGGGCAGTAGAAAGGACCCATTGCCGACTGGCCGGTGCCGCATGCGGTTTGCGTTGCGTCCGTGAAAAGCACCAGCCTGGGCGCCGGATAGTCGTGACCTCCGACCTGCGTCTGGAAGATATGCTGCCACGTGCGTTCGGTGTTGCCGAGCACACGGCGAACGAAATGGCCGCCCTGATCGTCGACGGGGGCGGCATTCGCCGGCGCCTGACGCTGCTCGGTGCGGCCTTGCAGCACCTGCGCGCCATTGATGATCGTCATCGGATTGATGCCGAAGAAATACGAAGCGGCCAGCGCAATGATGACGGTCCCGATCCCAATGCCGCCACCGACGCGCATCCCGCCGCCGCCTCGCCGGTCTTCGACGTTCTGGCTTTCTGCTTCATCATCGAGGCGCATGTTTTTCCCCTGAAATGTTTTGCAACGCGTGCGAGGCTATGTAATGGGTAACGTGTAGCATTTTATATACCGGCGCACAAAAAAAATGCCAACCCCTAAAGGGTTGGCATTGCGCTGCGAGAGTATGACTTCTATCAGGTATGACTGCTGTTAGAACTGATTCATCGTGTTGTCTTTACCTGCCGCTTTCAGCGCTGCTTCGCCGCTGAAGTATTCCTTGTGGTCATCGCCGATATCCGAGCCCGACATGTTCTGGTGCTTCACACAGGCGATGCCCTGACGGATTTCCTTGCGCTGCACGTTAGCCACATAACCGAGCATGCCCTGGTCGCCGAAATATTCCTTGGCGAGGTTGTCGGTCGACAGCGCGGCGGTGTGGTACGTCGGCAGCGTGATCAGGTGATGGAAAATCCCTGCTTCACGCGATGCATCGGCCTGGAAGGTCCGGATCTTCTCGTCGGCGAGCGTCGCCAGTTCGGTCTCATCGTATTCCACGCTCATCAGCTGCGCGCGGTCGTATCGGGACACGTCCTTGCCGGCGGCCTTCAGCGCGTCGTACGCCTGCTGGCGGAAATTGAGCGTCCAGTTGAACGACGGGCTGTTGTTGTACACCAGCTTCGCGTTCGGAATCACCTTGCGAATCTCGCTGACCATCCCGCCGATCTGCGCGATGTGCGGTTTTTCCGTTTCGATCCACAGCAGGTCGGCGCCGTTTTGCAGCGCGGTCACGCAATCGAGCACGCAGCGCGCTTCGCCCGTGCCGGCGCGGAACTGGAACAGGTTGCTCGGCAGGCGCTTCGGACGCAGCAATTTGCCGTCGCGCTTGATGACAACGTCGCCGTTGCCGAGTTGGTCGGCCGACAGTTCTTCGCAATCGAGGAACGAGTTGTATTGGTCGCCCAGGTCGCCCGGCTTGTTCGTCACCGCGATCTGCTTGGTCAGGCCGGCGCCGAGCGAGTCGGTACGGGCCACGATGATGCCGTCGTCCACGCCCAGTTCGAGGAACGCGTAGCGGATCGCACGGATCTTGGCGAGAAAGTCCTCATGCGGCACGGTGACCTTGCCGTCCTGGTGGCCACACTGCTTCTCGTCGGACACCTGATTTTCGATCTGGATGCAGCATGCGCCCGCTTCGATGAACTGCTTGGCCAGCAGGTAGGTTGCTTCCGCGTTGCCGAAACCGGCGTCGATGTCGGCGATGATCGGCACCACGTGGGTCACGTGGTTGTCGATCTGTTCCTGAATTGCGGCCTTCGCAGCGCCTTCGGCCGCATCGAGCTGGCGGAACAGACCGCCGAGCTCACGGGCATCGGCCTGACGCAGGAACGTGTACAGCTCGCGGATCAGCGCGCTGACGGAGGTTTTTTCGTGCATCGACTGGTCCGGCAGCGGGCCGAACTCGGAGCGCAGCGCGGCCACCATCCAGCCCGACAGATACAGATAGCGGCGCTCGGTGCTGTTGAAGTGCTTCTTGATGGAGATCATCTTCTGCTGACCGATGAAGCCGTGCCAGCAGCCGAGCGACTGGGTGTATTTGGCCGGATCGGCATCGTACGCGGCCATGTCCGCGCGCATGATTTTAGCGGTGTACTTCGCGATGTCGAGGCCCGTTTTGAACTTGTTCTGCGCACGCATACGTGCCGCGTATTCGGGGCTGATGGCATTCCAGGAACTGCCTTGTTTCTCCTTCAAACCAGCCACTGCCTTGATGTCGTCTTGATATTGGGCCATGTCCATCTCCTGAGCTAAGGGTGTTTGACTAAACCGTTCGGCTCGCCGCTACGTCTGTGGGTGCGAGCTGCATGGACTAAATAGTAGCGTTGGCCGACGCGCTCGGGTGAAGTCTTATATAAGACATAAGAGTTTATTTTTCGTTCTTTTTCAATGAGATACGCAACTCTTTTTGCGATGCAAAAAGCACTTTCAAGCGGCGAAAAAATCGCGCCGACGAAATTCCGGACGAATTCCGCGATGTGAAAAGTGTTTTCGGGTGTTGGAGATGGGACAGGCGGGGACGGCTTGAGCCGGGATCGCTAGCGGGACGAGCTGGTCGAGGTCGTTTTTTTGAATGGCCGCTGACGGCGAGTCCGGCCAGCGTATGCGGTCCGCTGAGAAAGCGGACATTCGCCGGCAACGAGGTTCGGACGCTCGTGCGTCGATATTGCGCCGGAAGCAGTCAGCTGTTTCCGGAGCCGGCGTTACTTATCCCCAAAGATCAGGATTGGCGTTTGCCGCGTCCGCCAGCGGGTTTGTTCGCCGGCTTACGTGAATCCGCTACCGGCTTCTTGCCGGTGGGTTTGCCGGCGGGTTTGCTGCGCGGCTTTTGCACGCTAAATGGGCTACCGACGGTGAAGCGCGTGTCGTTATCCGCGGCCACGGCGCGCTGCGTCGCAGGCTTACCCTTGCTTTCGCCACCTTGCGGGCGCGGCTTTTTGCCGGGCGCCTGCGCCGCGACCGCCGCAGCTTGCGGCACTTTAGGCTTCTTCGGTTTTTTCGGCTTCTTGATGAGTTCGCCCGTCGCGCTGGTTTCCGGCACGCGATGGTCGGCCTCAAAACCCGGCTCTTCTTTGCGGGGCAGCGTTTGCCGGATCAGCGCTTCGATCGCGGCCAGTTGCGGCGCTTCATCCGCACACACCAGCGACACCGCCACACCGCTCGCCCCCGCGCGGCCGGTACGGCCAATCCGGTGCACATAGTCTTGCGCGACGATCGGCAGATCGACGTTGATCACCAGCGGCAGATCGTCGATATCCAGTCCGCGCGCGGCGACATCGGTGGCGACCAGCATCTGTACCTCGCGCGTCTTGAAGCGCTCCAGCGCACGCAAGCGCGCGGGCTGCGGTTTGTCGCCGTGGATCGTATCGACCGCGTAGCCGGCTTCATCGAGCCTCGCCGCGAGGTAATCCACGCCATTGCGGGTCTTGACGAACACCAGCGCGTGCTCCCAGCGGTTCTCGGCCACGAGGTGCATAAACAGCTCGGGCTTGTTCCGTTTATCCACCGGCACCACCCACTGCTTGATCTTGCTGGCCGTGGCATTGGGCGGGCTGACGCTGATATTGACCGGGTCGCGCAGGATGTTCGTCGCCATCGCGCGGATATCGTCGGTAAACGTCGCGGAGAACAGCAACGTCTGGCGCCGCGCGGGCAACGCGGCGAAGACGGCGTCGAGTTCGCGCGCAAAGCCGAGATCAAGCATGCGGTCGGCTTCATCCAGCACCAGCGTTTGCACCTGGTCGAACTGCACCGCGTTCTGGCGATTCAGATCGAGCAAACGGCCCGGCGTGGCAACGAGCACATCCACACCTTTGCGCAACTTCATCATCTGCGGGTTGATGCTCACACCGCCGTAGGCGGCGAGCAATCGCAAGTCGAGACCTTTGCCGTAAGCGATGAAGCTTTGCAGCACCTGTTCGGCCAGTTCGCGCGTGGGCAACAACACCAGAACGCGCACGCGGTTGCTCGACACCGCCGGGCCGTGCTGCACCAGCCTTTGCAGCAGCGGCAGCGCAAAGCCCGCCGTCTTGCCGGTGCCGGTCTGAGCCGCGGCCATCACGTCCTTGCCGCCGAGCACGGCAGGAATCGCCTTGTTCTGCACCGGCGTCGGTGTCTGGTAATTGAGGTCCTGCAGATTACGCAGCAAGGGATCGATCAGGCCAAGGGAGGCAAAAGACATCGGCGTATTCCGGGCTAAAAACGCAATTCTAGCGGTTAGCGCGCTGCGGGCAGCGGCCGAGCGATGGGCAGAAAGACCGACGGTGCCCGGGACACGCCACGGTGATCTGCTGCGCGCTACCTTTCATCGTAAGCGCGACGTCAGGCTGGACAGCAACAAACGCCGCCAGCCAAAATGATCCCTCGTCGCAAAACCGGCCGATCGGCGCAGGGCCCGGTGAAACCCGCACGAGACGCCTGACCACCGGCGCCCCCGCCCCGACCACGCGCATCGCGCCAACTAACACGAACCATGAATCCCGGCATCGTCTACGCCTTTTCCGCCTTCGTCATCTGGGGCCTCTTTCCCGTCTACTTCAAGACGCTCCACCAGATTCCCGCGCTCGAGATACTCGCCCACCGCATGGCGTGGTCGCTCGTGTTCATCGTCGCGGTGCTCGCGGTCCGCAATCACTGGGCGTGGCTGCGCCCGGCGCTGCGCGACAGGCGCGTGCTCGGACGCTTCGTCGCGAGCGCGGTGCTGCTCTCGGCCAACTGGGGTATCTACATCTGGGCGGTAAACGCGGGGCATATCGTCGAAGCGAGCCTGGGCTACTTCATCAATCCGCTCATCAACGTGCTGTTCGGCTTCGTGTTCCTGCATGAGCGGATGCGCCCGCTGCAATGGTGCGCGGTCGCGCTCGCGACGTTGGGCGTGGTCTGGCTCACCTGGCAAAACGGCGCGCCGCCGTGGATCAGCCTGGCGCTCGCGCTGACGTTCGGCGGCTACGGGCTTCTGCGCAAGACCGCGAAGCTGGGCGCGCTGGAAGGCCTCGCGCTCGAAACGGTGCTGCTGTTTCCGGTGGCGATCGTCTATCTGCTGATCATCGGCATGGCCGGCGCGAGCCATTTCACGCATGCGCCGCTCGGGCTGCAACTGCTGCTGGCCGCCGCCGGGCCGATCACGGCCGTGCCGCTGCTGCTGTTCGCGGCCGCCGCGCGACGTATCCCGCTGTCGATGCTCGGCCTGATCCAGTACGTGACGCCCACGCTTCAGCTGCTCACCGGCGTGCTGATCTACAGTGAGCCGTTCGGCTCCGTGCAGGCGGTCGGCTACGGCGCGATCTGGGTGGCACTCGCGCTCTACTCGTTCGAAGGGCTGCGCGGCACGCTGGCCGCCGCGCGGCAGGCGCGCCGGGCGGCTTGAAGAGGCTGAAGGGCGGCACAACTGAAAACCGATGCGTGGACTTGCGCCCATCCGCTGCGCGCAAGTCTGCCGAGAACGGGAGCTAGCGCTGCGTCTATCGCTTCGACGACAGCTCGAGGCCAGCCCCGCCGGTGCAATCCTTGCACTAGACTTCATTGTCACCGCCCAGCCACCCATGCCCGCCCCCATCGAGCACCCACCCGAACCTTCAACCCGCCCGGTTCTGGTCTGGGACGCACCGGTCCGTCTGTTCCACTGGCTGACCGTCGCGCTGGTCGCGGCCGCTTATGTCACGCTGAAACTGAACCTGATCGACTGGCACATCCGCGCCGGCGAAACGCTGCTGGCACTGCTCATCGCGCGGTTGCTGTGGGGCTGTGTCGGCAGCGAGACCGCGCGCTTTCGCAGTTTCGTCGCGTCGCCCGCAAGCGCGTTTCGTCACTTGCGGCGGCTGTTTCATCGCGAACCGGATGTGCAGGTCGGCCACAATGCGGCCGGCGGCTGGATGGTTCTGTTGCTGCTCGCGTTGCTGCTGATCGAGACGCTGAGCGGCCTCTACATCAACAACGACATCGCCGACGAAGGCCCGTTGAGCGAACGGGTGCCCGTGTGGCTCGCCAACGCGATCTCGTCGCTACACGGTCTGGTCTGGGACGTGCTGCTCGCCGCGGTGGCATTGCACGTCGTCGTGATCGCGCTCTACGCGGCGGTGAAAGGCCACCACCTGCTGCGGCCGATGCTGACCGGCTACAAGCGGCTACCGTTGTCGCTCGACGCCCCGCGGCAAGCGCCGCCATGGCTTGCGCTGCTGCCGCTCGGCGTCGGCATCGGCGTGGTGATGCTGCTCGCGGCTTATCTTTGAGCCTGCGCCCGCCGCGAGCCTCATTCCTGCAGCACTACGGCACAAACCGACACAAATGGCCGGCAGCAGCGGCCGGCACAATCGGCCGGCCCCAGCGGCCGCGCTTACTTCGGCGGCGTCACCTGGCCGCGAATCTCCCCGTTCGGATTGTTCTTCGTATGAACATTGATGTACATCTGACCGCCCTCGAACAGCTTGGCCTCGTCCGCCGATAGCGTCGCCTGCCCGGTGATCGGGCTGGTCACCTCGGCCGTGCCCTTCTGCGAAATCCACACTTTCACGCCGGCGTTCTGACCGGCGGCGGCAGGTCCGTGGAAATGCGCCATCGTGACCGGACTCGTCAAGCCGCTGAAGGTGATGTTCCACGTGACGACCCGCGAGCCGGCGTCGTACGTGAGCGCGGCATTGCCGCTGCCGGGCGTCTGCACCGGCGGCACCTGCTGGGCGCCCGTCAACGGCACGGCAAACGAAACCGGCGCGGCCTGGGCGAAGCTCAAAGCACCCGCTAAAGCGAGACCACCGAACACCATGCAGGCGCGTTGCGAGATCGATCGTGACATTTGGTTTTCTCCAGTTGGGTGGGTCCTGCGTGCGCAGGCCATGTCCGAAGCATCCGACCGGCCAGGTCGGCACGGCTGCCGGCCTCGGCGGTGACAACAAGAATAGACGCCAGCCGCACGAAACGCGCAGGAAGAATCGACCCGCGACCGCTAACGCCCATAATCAGCAACCAGCCGCAGCCGCAGCCGCAGCCGCAGCCGCAGCCGCCGTTCTATGAAAACAGCGCCGACGTATCGATGTCAGCCATCTTGTCGAGTTCGTCGCGACGCGTATCGCAGGCCCGCCGGATCAACGCGCGTTGCCCGATCCACACCACCAGCGAAATCAAACCGAGGCTGCCGAGCGCGATGAACGCAGCCGGATAGCCGAAGCGGGTCGCGAGCCAGCCGCCGAGCAACGGACTCAGACAGCCGCCCGCCGCTTCCACGCTTTTCACCACGCCCTGACCGAGATTCACGCGTCCGCTGCCATGCAACAGATGCACGACCAGCGCGGGAATCGCCACGCTTTGCAGACCGGATCCCAGACCGTCGAAAATCTGCACCGGCAAGATGCCCCACGTCGCGGTCAGCCATGCGGCCGTCACCGCGCGCGCGGGCAGCGTGATCAGCGTCACGAGGATGATCGGCCAGAAGCCGAAGCGGCGAATCAGGCGACTCGCGTAGACGGCGGCAATCAGCATCACGACCTGCGAAATGATGATGTTCGCCGCGGCGATGCCGCTCGCGTTGCGGTGATGCAGCGCCGCTTCGGCCATGCTGTAAAGCGGCAGCATCGCGGAATTGCCGAGGCTGAACGCGGCCAGCACGATCGACAGCAACAGCAGCGGGCGCGAGCGCAGCACCGCGCGGATGCCTTGCGCGTGGATCTGCGAGGTGTCGCTGTCGTCCTCGTGGGACAGCCCGCGCGCATAGTGCCGATGCACCGCGCGCGCCGGAATCAGCAGCACCGACACGATGCAGGCGAGCCCGAATGCCGCGCCGAGCGCGAACACCCAGACGACGCCGAGCCACCAGCCGATCGCCCCGGACAACGCGGCCGCCGCGATATTGCCGGCATGGTTCGCGACCTGGGTGCGGCCGTACAGGCGGTCGAAATTCTTGCGGCCCGCCATGCCGAGCGTCAGCCCGGTCAACGCGGTGCCCATCACCGAGCCCGCCACCGCTGTCGCGATCTGCGACAGCGCGATCGGCCAGAAACTGCGCGATATCCAGAACACGCCCGCGGCCACGACCGTCAGCGCGCTGGCGACCACCACCACCGAGCGGCGATGCGAAGTCGCATCAATCAGCGCGCCGGCCGGCGCTGTGACGAGCACGCCGACGATCGCTCCAAGCGTCAGCACCGTGCCGATCAGGCCGGCGCTCCAGCCGTGCTCCTGCAGGAAGATGCCGAGAAAAGGGCCGGCGCCGGCCTGCACGTCCGCGGCAAAGAAGCTGACCGCCAGTAACGGCAATGACGGTTTCGCGTGATGTTTTTCCATTATGTCGAGCGCGCTCCCTGGGACTTCTACCGCTCAGGCTCCCTCGACACGTTGTGCGCGAAAGGCCGTCAGGTACTTCGCGCTCTGCTCCGCATCATTCGTGCCTGTCGCCGCGCGCGCCCACCCGGCGGACCACTGAGCCCGGCGCCGTGCTCATCGCCGCCCTGCGAAATACCGGCCCAACACGTAATTCGCGCTCGACCCGTGCAACAGCACCGACAGAACGATCGCGTCCAGCACCGCGGGCAACAGCGGCGCGATCGCATCGCGTGCGAATTCGAGTCCGAACATCAGGTAGTAGAACGCACCGACGCCGCGAATCCCCATCCACGCCATCAGTTGCCGTTGACCTCGGTCGATGCGCGCGCCGCCCATCGCGACGAAAACCGACAGCGGCCGCGCGACGAAAAACAGAAACAGCGCGGGCAGTACCGCGCGAACGTCGAGCATGTCGCGCCAATGCGCGGACACCACGCAGCCGATGATCAGCATCAGCGACAACTCCCCGATCCGTTCCATTTCGAGCGTGAAGCCCATCATCGACTCGGCCAGATAGGCGTGCGCTTTTTGCGGGTCTTTGGCGACCTCGACCCGTTCGCCGCGCGGCACGTCTTCGAGCACTTCCGCGGGATTCCTGTCGCCGGTCGCGCGCAATTCCTCGTGACGCAGCGCGACGCCCGCGACGAACACCGCGATGAACGCATACGCATGCAGGAGCAGCGCCGCGCCGTACGACGTCGCCATCAGACCTAGCGCGAGAAAACCGTCGAGGCCGATCGCCTCGCCGTAGCGGGTGCGCAGAAACAGGATCGCGCGGGCGAACACGATCGCGAGCACGCCGCCGATCACCGGCGCGCTCACGATGCCCCACGCCACCGAGCCGGCGAAATGCGCGCCGCTGCTGGAGCCGTACAGCTGCGCGCCGGCCATCGTCAGCCCGAGCACCGCGAACGGGTAAGCGGCGCCGTCGTTCATCCCGCCTTCGCCGGACAGCGCGAAGCGCACCGGTTCGTCGTCGCCGGCCTGCTTCACGCGCAGTTCGTTGGCGAGCACCGGGTCGGTCGGCGCGAGCGTCGCGGCGAGAAACAGCGCGGCGCCGCTTGCGTGGCCGTTCAACCACGCGGTGAAGCCGAACATCATCGCGACGGTGACCAGCATCGCGGGGCCGCCCAAGCGCAGCGGCAACCACCACAGCGGATTGTTCAGACGCACGCGCAGATGCATGCCGATCGAGAACAGCGACACCACCAGCCCGACTTCCGCGATGATCGCGAGCAACACCGTGTTGCCGAGCAGATCGACGCCGACCAGACCGGTCACGCCCGGCCCCATCGCGACGCCGACCGCGAGATAGATCATCGCGCCCGTCAGCGGCAGGCGGCGGATCGGTCCGCGCGCGACCGCCATGAACGTCAGCAGCGCGCCGATCAGCAGGAACCACAGCGGTTCGTCTCTCATGTCGGGAGTTCGGGCGCGCGCAACTGTCGCCGGCGACGAGCCGCGCGGCGCCTAGCGCGCATCGCTCGCGCCTTGCGGCATAGCTGGGCGTTCGCCTTTGCCCGCCGCGTGTGGGTCCGGTGTGCGCGGCGGCGGCTTCGCGCGCCCCGCCTGTTCGCGCCTTACCTGATCGCGACTCAACTCGGCGGGCGGCGTGCCCGTCTGACCGGCCGCGCCCGCGCCGCCCTCGGTGCCCGCGCTGTGGCCGGCCTGCGCGAGCAGCAGCTGGGCCGCGCCGGTCGAAATACGCGGCGTCGCAGCTTCGCGTTGTTGCTGCTGCGCGATTGCGCTGCCGGCCGCGAACAACAGCATCGCGAACAGCGCCACGCCGACGGCGCGCAGTACCAGCTTCTTGAGTTTCATTGGCGGCCTCCCCAGCCGGACGGATTCGATGTCCACTGTCCGTGCTGCTGCAAACCGCGTTCCATCCCCGGCGCGGCAGTGCGTCGACGCGACCGCTCGAACCGTGCGGGCCGGTTGCTTCACATGCCGAACGGAAAAGTTTCCGCCGGGCCGTCCTGCTCGCCGTCCGACACCGGCAGCGCGGTCACCGCGTCGGTATGGTCGAACCATAGATACGCGTCGAACTGCTCGGCCAGAGATGCTTGCGCATAGTGGCTATATCGTTCGGTATCCGGACGATAGATCACGCCGATAAAGCGTTCGAGCAGCGGTTCGCGCAGACGCTCGCGCAACGCGTCGTGCACGCCCGGTCGCAGGTCCAGCACGAAGCGGCCGATCTGCGCGCCGTGCATGCGCGATTCGTAACTGTCTTCGCGCGACGGACGCACCGTCATCGTTTGCAGCGGACCGCCCCAGTCGCTGGCCGCGGCGACCGTGCCACCGTGCGTGCCGAAACCGATCAGTGCGGCCGCGTCGCCGAAATGCGTGCGGCACAACTGGCCGAGGTTCAGTTCTTCCTGCGCGCGGCCCATTTCCGTCGCGCGCGCGTCGCCGATGTGCGAGTTGTGCGCCCACACGACCATCCGCGCGTCGGCGCCGCCGCTGTCGAGCGCGTGACGCAGCGTGTCGAACATGTGCGTGTCGCGCAGATTCCAGCTTTGCGCGCCGCCGTAATACATCGCGCGATAGTACTGTTCGGCGACCGCGATCAGCCGCGCGTTTTGCGCGGCGTCGAGAAAACGCTCGCCGTCCGCGTGTTCGTACGCAAGCCGGTGCTTGAGCAGATCCGCCAGTTGCGCGATCACGTGCTCTTCGCACTGCGCGTAGCCGCCGCTGAGGGCGGCGCGGCCGTATACGGCCGGGTCCTTCTGCCACGGACTCAGACAGCCGTACCGCTCGCGCGCGACACGCGCGGCGTCCGGGTCGACGGTGTCGAGATAGCGCAACACCGCTTCGATCGATTCCGACAGGCTGTAGATGTCCAGTCCGTAGAAGCGGATCTGCCGCTCGGGTTGCGCCGCGTGCGTTGCGTTGTGCGCGCGCAGCCACGCGACGAACGCCATGAACTCGGCGTTGCGCCACATCCATACCGGGAAGCGGCGGAACGGCGCGGCGCGCGAGGGCGGCGCGGGACGCGCGCGGATATGACGATCGATGATCGCGGCATCGGGCCAGTCGGCCTCGACCGCGATCATCGAAAAGCCGTGCTGCTCGACGAGGCGTCGCGTGATCGCGGCGCGCGCGCGATAGAACTCCGAGGTGCCGTGGCTGGCTTCGCCGAGCAGGATCACGCGACGGTTGGCGAAGCGGTCGATGAAGGTCGCGAACTGGTCGGAGTCGAGGTTCGGCAGGGGTTCGGCGGCCACGCCGATGGCGGCTTCCAAAGTGAGGGGGCGGCCGGGTTCAGGAGTTTCGTTGCGTTCGGCGGGGTGGTTCGCCGTCGAGGCCTGCATGGTGCTTGCGGCTTCGTTGCTGGCGTTGTTCCCCGGAGTTGTCGCTTCGGCGGCTGCGCAACGCGGTTCCATTCCTGTCGTCGCTGCGGTGGCCGCCCGGTGATCGCCCTGCCCCGCATCCGACAAATCCGGCCAGCCATCGCTGCCGACCAGCGGCACGAATCGCACATCGCCGAACGCCTGTTCGTCGTAGTCGTGTTCGCCGCGCCGCACGACCTTGACCAGCCGCTGCCGGCTCGGGCTGCCGCCGACCGGCATCACCAGCCGGCCGCCGGGCGCGAGTTGCGCGCGCAGCGCCTGCGGCACATGCGGGCCGCCCGCCGCTACGATGATCGCGTCATACGGCGCGTGCGCGGCGAGCCCGGCCGTGCCGTCGCCGATATGCACCTCGACGTTCGCATAACCGAGCCGCTGCAAACACTCGCGCGCGGTCTCGGCAAGCGCCGCATCGCGTTCGATCGAATCGACGCGCGCGACGATTTCCGCGGCAATGGCCGCCGCGTAACCCGAGCCCGTGCCGATATCGAGCACGCGATCGCCCGGCCGCAATTGCGCGGCCTCCAGCATCTTGCCGACGATGAACGGCTGCGAGATCGACTGCTCGCCGCCGATCGGCAACGGCGTATCGTCGTACGCGAACTCGCGCACGTCGGCGGGCACGAACGCGTCGCGCGGCACATGCCGCATCGCCGCGAGCACTCGGGCATCGCGCACGCCGCGCTGCGCGAGCTGCCGCTCGACCATCCATTCGCGCGCTTCGTTGAAATCGCTCATCGCGGCCCCCTGCTGCAGCGCCTGATACGACCTGTGATGCGACCTGGGATGCGACCTCTGAAGTGACCTCTGCAGCGACCTCTGCAGCGACCTGCTAAGAGGCCAGTTCAAAACCCCGAAAGGGACGTTTACCCGGTGAGCAACCTGCACACCTGCTTATTTGGGAGGCCGCCCCAACCCATCGCCTAAACGGGAATGCACCTCTATAATCGACCTCTTCCCCCTCATGTGGAACCGTACCACTTGATCGCTACCGCCGACCCGACTGCCCGCTCGCCAGGCAGACAGGAAGAGACGCCTGCCGTGTTGGCCGCTTTGCGCAACGCGACCGCGCAGCGCCACGAGTTGCTGCACGAGCTGATGCCGCTGTCGGTGCACAGCGTCGCGCTGCGCGACTACGTCGCTCATCTCGCGGTACTGCGCAACTGGCTCGCGCCGCTTCAAGCGTGGCTCGCTACCTTCGGCGACGGCCCGCAGTCACTTCACCCGGCAACCTACGTCGATCGCCTCGCGCTGATCGATGCCGACCTGTCGCACGAGTCGGTGCAGCCGGACGATCTCGCCGGTCTCCGTGCGGCTTCCACGCATTGCGGCGATCAGAGCGCCGCATGGCCGCAAGCGCAAAACGCCGCCTATCGTTGGGGCATCTGCTATGTGATCGAAGGCTCGCAGCTGGGGGGCGCGGTGTTGTACGCGCGCTTGCGCGAACGCCTCGCCCCCCATCCCCTGTGTTTTCTCGACGCTGGGCGCGACGCGCTCGCCGCACGCTGGCGAGCCTTCATCCGCGCGCTGGCCGCCGACGTGCACACGCCCACGGCGATCGACGACGCCTGCCGCGGCGCGGCCCATGCGTTCGACCGCCTGATCGAACTCGCACGCGAGGCCGCCGGCACGGCAAGCCCGCGCGGCGTTAGCCTCGAGCACCAGGCGCGCTGATGGGCATGTCACGACGCGTCGCCGGCCAGGATGGGCTCGATGCGGCGAGCGCATTCGATCTGCTGCCCGAAGCCTATGTCATCCTCAATGGCCACTATCAGATCGTGCTGGCCAATGCGCGCTATCTGGAACTGACCGGTCAGAAGCTGGACGACCTGCTCGGCCAGTCGATCCTCGACACCAACCAGGTCGGCAGCGCGGCACAACGCGACGCGCGGCGCGCATGGCTGAGCGCCGCGCTGCGCGAGTTGTCGGGCGGCGACGGCAAGTGGTCGTCGCAGTTTCGTTACGACGCGCCCGCTGAACCCCCGAACGTCGGTAGCGCCGGTAGCGCCGGCGCAGCGGCACGCCCAGCCCCGGCTGTGCCGCGTTACTGGCGCATCAAGGCCAGCCTGCTGGCGACGCCGCTCGCCGGCAGCCGCTCCGACAGCGCGACCGCCCATATCCTGCTGCGCGTGAGCGAAGAGACCGCGCAGGTTTTCGAGGACGAGCGCAACCAGCGCGAGCGCGCGAAGCTGCGATCGCAGGCGCAATTGCGTCAGGTGCTGGCGGACGAAGCGCGCGAGCAGTTGCGCGAACATCAGGAGCGTTTCCAGCTGGCACTGGCGTTCTCGCAGCTCGGCGCGTGGGAGTTGTATCCGGCGACCGGTGCGATCGACGCGACCGATCAATGCAAAGCCAATCTCGGCCTCGCGCCGGGCACGACGCTGACCGAACAGCTGTTGCTCGAGCAGGTGGTTCATCCGGATGACCGCGAGCGTGTGCGTGTCGCGATGGAGCGCGCGCTGGCCGCGCGCGAGCATTTCGAAGTGGACTACCGGGTCGGCTGGGCCAGCGGCGTGGTGCGCTGGATTCTGGTGCGTGGAGTGGGCCGCTTCGTCCGCGACGGCACGCTCGCTTCAGTGATCGGCTTCACGCTGGACATCACGGTGCGTAAAGAGGCGGAACTGGAGCAGCGCGCGATCGCCGCATCCGAGAAGCGCGCGCGTGAGCAGAGCGAGCGTCTGGCGATGGCGATGGACCATTTCGTGACGACCGTCAGCCACGAATTGCGCTCGCCGCTGTCGGCGATCGTGTCGTGGACCGATCTGTTGCGGCGCCTGCCCGACCCCGTGCACGTCACCCGCGCAACCGACGTGATCGGCCGCAACGCCCGGCAGCTTTCCCATATGGTGGACGATCTGCTCGACAGCGGTGCGATCGTCACCGGCAAGCTGTCGGTCAGGCTGGAGCCGGTCGATCTGGGCGCGCTGGCCGGGATCGTCGCGGAAGACCTGCGCATGCAGGCCGAAGCGAAAGGCCTGCGCCTGATCGCCGACGATCTGGCGGCGGTGCTGGTGCTGGCCGACGAAAGCAGGATGAAACAGGTGGTCTGGAATCTGGTGTCGAACGCGTTGAAGTTCACCGCGCAAGGCACGATCGAACTGTCGGTGCGGGCTCTTGGCGAGCAGGTCGAACTGACGGTGCGCGATAGCGGCGCGGGTCTGGATCAGGCGTCGCTCGAACGGATCTTCGAGCGTTTCGAACAGTCGGGCGCGAGCGGCGGCGGACGGGTGGCCGGGCTCGGCCTCGGCCTGTGGCTGGTCAAAAATCTGCTGGAGATGCATGGCGGCACGATCCGCGCCGAAAGCGCCGGCCTCGGCCACGGCTCGGTTTTCCGCGTCACGTTGCCGGTGTATCGCTAGACGCGGGCCGCGCGACCCCCGCCAGCTTCAGCGCGAATACGGCGGCGGTTCGTTCAGGACGGCCCAGAACAAGCCGAGGTCGCTGATCGCGGCCATGAAGTCGTCGAACGCGACCGGCTTCACCACATAAGCATTGACGCCGAGATCGTAGCTTCGCAGCAGATCGCTTTCCTCGCGCGACGACGTCAGCATCACGATCGGGATGCGCTTGAGGCGCTCGTCGCCGCGCACTTCCTTCAGCACCTCGTGGCCGTCGATCTTCGGCAGCTTCTTGTCGAGCAGAATCACCGCCGGATTTTCCTCGTCGCGATCGGCCCACTGTCCCTCGCGGCGCAGATACTGCAACGCCTCTTCACCGTCGCGCAACGACAGCACGGGATTGGCGAGGCGCGTTCTCTCGAGCGCGATCAGCGTGAGTTCCACGTCGTTCGGATTATCTTCAACCAGCAGGATCGGTCTCAACACGTTGTTGTCCTTCATTTCGATTCATCCTTCGACTCTTTCGGCACGGGCCGGAACTGCTTGCCCGGCGACAGTGCGGTGAGCCGGGCGACGGTCGCGGCGGCCGACTCCTCCCCGGGTCGCGAGTCCGCAACGAACGCGTCGGGCAGCGAAAAGAACACGGTCGCGCCGCGCTCCAGTTCGCCTTGCGCCCACGCGCTGCCGCCGTGTCGCTCGACGATCCGCTTGACGCTGGCCAGACCGATCCCGGTGCCCTGGAACTCCTCGCTGCGGTGCAAGCGCTGAAACACGCCGAACAGCTTGTCGACATAGCGCATGTCGAAACCGACGCCGTTGTCCTTCACGAAGAACACCTGCTGGCCGGCCAGTTCACCGCTGCCCGCGTAGCGGCCGATTTCGATCACCGCGTGCTCGCGCGTGGAGCTGAATTTTACTGCGTTCTCGATCAGGTTCCGCAGCACTACGTGCAATAGCACCGCGTCGGCGGTGACCTCGCCGAGTTCGCCGATTTTCCAGCTGATTTCGCGCGCCTCGGCATTGCGCAGTTCGTCGGCGATCAACGCTTCGGTCATCGCCTGCACGTCGATCGACTGCGGGCGCAGTGCCGCGCGCCCCATCTGCGAAAACGCCAGCAGGTCGTCGACCAGCTTGCCGCCGAAGCTCGCCGAAGAAATGATCCGTTCGAGAAAATGGCGGGCGCGCTCGCTGAGCCGCGCGCTTTCCATTTCGCGCAACAGGTCCGCATAGCCGACGATGTGCCGCAACGGCGCGCGCAGATCGTGCGAGACCGTGTACGAAAAGCCTTCGAGTTCGCGGTTCGCGCGCCCCAGTTCGAGCGCGAGCTGCGCGAGTTCTTCCGCGCGTCCCAGCACGATGCCGAGCAGCGCGGTGCGAAACTCGAGCGCGATTTCCAGTTCGGCCGCGCGCCACGGCAGCGAGCGGCCGCGCACCGTTTCCGTCCACACGTCGAAGCTCTGGCGCGGCGACAGCGAGGCCGACAAGCCGGCCAGTTTCGCGCGCGGGTCGCCGGCCCATTCGATCGACTGCACGACCTCGGTACGAAACCACAGCACGTAATTGCGGAACAGTTTGGAGATCGACACCGCGAGCAGACCCGCGTGATCGGGATGGGAAGGCAACACCGGACACGCGGTGGCGAGCGTGTCGGTGTCGAACGTGTCGTCCACCTGGGTGTCGAGCCATTCGACCAGCTTCGCGACGGCCGCTTCGTCCGGGGTCGTGCCGACCAGCAGCATGCGGCCGTCGAACACGATCGCGGCGCCGTCCGACGCGGTCAGGCCGAGCAGGTTTTTCGGGTCGTTCGCGAGCGCGTCCGTGAAGCTTTCGCTATTGGCCATCGTGGCGAGCAGCCGCGCCAGCGTCTGGCGCAATTCGAGCCGGTATTCGGCCTGCGCGTTGTCCTCTTTGGCCTCGATCTGCAGCGACAGGATCTGCGCGATGTGTTCGCAGGCGGTGCGTACTTCGAATGGCGGCACGCGGGCGCTGTCGTGGTGGCAGGAAATCAGCCCCCACAGTCTGCCGCGCACGACGATCGACATCGACATCGACGACAGCGTGCCCATGTTCTTCATGTACTGCACGTGGACCGGCGAGATGCTGCGCAGCGATGCGTAGGTAAGGTCGGTCGGCTTGTGCGTCGACGGATGATGGGGCGGCACGAGCGGCGTCGGCCGATAGTCGGCGTCCGCGATCAGGCGAATGCGGTTGCGCACGTACAGCGCGCGAGCTTGCGGCGGAATGTCGGAGGCCGGGAAATGCTGATTGTGATACGACGCGTAGCCCGGCTCGACGTGTTCGGCGATCACATGACCGCTGCCGCTGTCGTCGAAGTTATAGACCAGCGTTCGACCGTAACCGGTGATCCGTTGCACTTCGTCGGCCGCGAGCTGCGCGAGCGCCTCGACCGAATCCGCGTCCTGCAGACGATTGATGAAAGTGCGCACCAGCGGATACATCGACGAAAACACGTCGATGGTGCCGCGCGCCGGTTCCAGTTCGACGATCGCCAGTTGCTGATGCCGGTGTACGACGACCGCGAACGGCGACGGGTGCCCGGCAGTCTTTGCACTCGCGGCGCGGCGCGGGTCGTCCATCGAACCGACATAAAGAGGAATGCCGTCTTCCCGGTGCGAGGCCAGCGCGGCGACGATACGCGCCGACCACTCGTCCCCGACCAGCCGGCAGAGCGGTTGGCCGAGTGCGGTCTCGGGAGGCGCGCCGGTCAGTTGCGCAACGTTTGCGCTGACCTGCAGGACGGTGCCGTCGTCGGCGATGCTGAACAGAAAGCCGTGAGGCTGGATGCCGCCAGGAATGTGGATCGGCTCTCTCCCACAGTCGGCTGCGGGTGCCGAAGATGCGGAAGATGTCGGTTCGGACATGCGTGCTCCCGGAAGAGTAGGTCGACATTGTCGCACAGCGAACCCTCTGAAGGCGGCGGGTTGGCGCTGCCTCGCTGAAACGCTGCGACGCAGCCGGGCCGGCCAACGCGGTGGTGTTTATGGACCTCGATTGATAACGAATGAACATCAATCGTTCCGAAAATTGCACTTAACGTTTTGCCCCCGCCGGGCGAATATTGCCGAAATCAAAATCCACCCGGAACGCCGCAGCGTTTCTGGATTTCAGGAGACACCTCGATGCACCCCTCGTCTAGCCTTTCGCCCGGACAGTCAAAGGCCGCCGCGGTTTTTCGCGTAACGGCCGGCAATTTCCTCGAGCAGTTCGACTTCTTCCTGTTTGGCTTCTACGCCACGCAGATCGCCAACGTCTTCTTTCCCGCCCAAAGCGAGTTCGCGTCGTTGATGATGACGTTCGCCGTGTTCGGCGCCGGCTTCCTGATGCGGCCGCTGGGCGCGGTCGTGCTTGGCGCGTATATCGACGACGTCGGCCGCCGCAAGGGTCTCATCGTCACGCTGTCCATCATGGCGAGCGGCACGATCCTGATCGCGTTCGTACCGGGCTATGCAACGATTGGACTTCTCGCGCCGGCGCTCGTGCTGCTCGGACGGCTGCTCCAGGGCTTCTCGGCGGGCGCCGAGCTGGGCGGCGTGTCGGTGTATCTCGCAGAAATGGCCACGCCCGGCCGCAAAGGCTTTTTCACGAGCTGGCAGTCCGCTAGCCAGCAAGTGGCGATCGTCGTGGCGGCGGGCCTTGGCTTCGCGCTCAATCAGTGGCTGAGCACATCGGCCATCGCCGCGTGGGGCTGGCGCGTACCGTTCTTCGTCGGCTGCATGATCGTGCCGTTCATCTTCATGCTGCGTCGCAATCTGGAGGAAACCCAGGAGTTCAAGGCGCGCCAGCACCGGCCCAGCATGAAGGAAGTGTTCCGCACGCTGGCCCACAACTGGGCCGTGGTCGTCGCCGGCATGATGCTGGTCGCGATGACCACCACCAGCTTCTATCTCATCACGGTCTACGCACCGACCTTCGGCAAGACGGTCCTGCATCTGAGCACGGCCGACAGTCTGCTCGTGACGCTGTGTGTGGGCGTGTCGAACTTCGTGTGGCTGCCGATCGGCGGCGCGCTCTCCGACAAGATCGGCCGCCGGCCGCTGCTCGTCGGCATGACGGTGCTCGCCATCGCGACCGCCTACCCGGCGCTTTCGCTGCTCGCTCACGCGCCGAGCTTCGTCAACATGCTGCTCGTCCTGCTGTGGCTCTCGTTCATGTACGGCATCTATAACGGCGCGATGGTCGTCGCGCTCACGGAAGTGATGCCGGCGCACGTCCGCGTCGCTGGTTTCTCGCTCGCCTACAGCCTCGCGACCGCCGTGTTCGGCGGCTTCACGCCTGCGATCTCGACGGCGCTCATTCATATGACCGGCGACAAGGCCGCGCCCGGCTACTGGATGAGTTTCGCCGCGGCATGCGCGCTGTTGGCGACCTTCGCGCTGTATCGCCGGCGCGCAGTGACGCTGACGCCGGCCCACTGATTCGTCTGTCCTGCATCCATCGCAACCCTGCATGTCCACAACCATGAAAAATCTGCTTCTGAAATTTTGCGCGGCGGCGCTCGTCGCCAGCTCGGCCGCCCCGGCGAACGTCCAGGCCGCCGACCTTCACGTGATGAGCTCGGGCGGCTTCACCGCCGCGTACAAGGCGCTCGGCCCCAAATTCGCCTCCCAGACGGGCAACACGCTCGACACCACACTCGGGCCGTCGATGGGCAAATCGCCCGAGGCAATTCCGAACCGGCTCGCGCGTGGCGAGCCCGCGGACGCCGTGATCATGGTCGGCTACGCACTCGACGAGCTGATCAAGCAAGGTAAGGTGATTCCGGAATCGCGGGTCGAACTGGCGGACTCGCGCATCGGCGTGGTCGTGCGCGAAGGTGCGGCGAAGCCCGACATCAGCTCGCCCGAAAGCCTGCGGCAGACCTTGCTGCATGCGAAGTCGGTCGCCTACTCGGACAGCGCGAGCGGCGTCTATATCGAGCGGGAATTGTTCAAGAAGCTCGGCATCGAGGACCAGGTGAAGCCGAAGGCGAAGATGATTCCGCGGATTCCGGTGGCGTCGGTGGTCGCGAAAGGCGACTACGAAATCGGCTTCCAGCAAGTGAGCGAACTGCTGCCGGTCCAGGGCGTCACGTTCGTCGGCAAGATTCCCGAGTCGCTGCAGTCCGTCACGCGTTACGCCGCCGGCATCCCGGTCGGCGCGCAGCATCCGAAGGAAGCGAAGGCGCTGCTCGACTACCTGGCATCGCCCGATGTGCAAACCGAAGTGAGATCGACCGGGCTCGATTCCGTCTCCGCGCACTGACGCGGCACGACGGCAACGCCTTTCCCGGCCAGGCTCCCGGTCACCCCGGCGTGCCTGGCGCGGGGTCCTTGGCGGGGTCCTTCGCGACCTCCGGGCGCCCCGGCCCGGCCGCCCGCAGCATCTGGGCGAGACGCGCGCGGTCGCACGCGCCCTGCCAGATCGACACGACGATCACCGCGCACGCGTTGCTGATCACGCTCGTCAACGCGCGCGCCTCGGACATGAAGCGGTCGATGCCCACCAGCAGCGCCACCCCGGCGACGGGCAAGTCCGGAATCACCGTGAGCGTAGCGACGAGCGCGACCAGCCCGCTGCCGGACACGCCGGCCGCGCCCTTCGACGTAAGCAACATCACGGCGAGCATCATCGCGATCTGCGCCGCGGAAAGCGGCACATCGCACGCCTGCGCGATGAACATCGACGCGAGCGTCAGATAGATCGCGGTGCCGTCGAGATTGAACGAATAGCCCGCGGGCAGTACCAGCCCCACCACGCCCTTCTCGCACCCTAGCGCCTCCAGCTTCACGATCAAACGCGGCAGCACCGGCTCCGTCGACGAGGTCGCGAGCACGATCAGCAATTCCTCACGGATGTAGCGCAACAGTCGCCAGATCGCGAAACCGTGCAGACGCGCGAGCACGCCGAGCACCAGCGCAACGAACAGCACGCATGCGACGTAGAAGGACACCATCAGCATGCCGAGCGAGCCGACCGAGCGGATGCCGAACCGGCCCACCGTGAAAGCCATCGCCCCGAACGCCCCGAGCGGCGCGAGTCGCATGATCATCGCGAGCACGCGATAGAGCATCTGCGCGATGCCGTCGATGAGCGCCAGCACTGGCCGGCCGGCCTGCGCACACGCATTGAGCGAAAAGCCGAACAGCAGCGCGACCAGCAGCACCGGCAGCACCTCGCCCTTGTCGAACGCGCCGAGCATCGTCTCCGGGATCACGCTCAACGCGAACGCCACCAGCCCCCCCGTCTGCGCGTGCTGCGCATATTGCGCGAGGATGCTGGGATCCAGATGACGAACATCGACGTGCATGCCGGCGCCGGGTCGCAGCACGAACGCGATCGCGAGTCCGACCATCAGCGCGACGGCCGTCAGCACATAAAAGAGCGCCAGCGCCTGGATGATCGTTCGTCCGATCGCCCTGCCGCTGGCAAGCGATGTAATGCCCGAGACGATCGTACAAAAGACGATCGGCGCGACCATCATTCTTACGAGCCCGACAAACGCGTCGCTGAGCGGCTTGAGCAGCGCGCCCGCTGCAGGCCAGAAGTGGCCGACGGTCATGCCGAGCGCCATCGCCAGCAGGACCTGCAAATAGAGGAAACGAAGCGGTCTTGCCAACCTCACGATGCGCTCTTCCTTCTCGTCTTCGACTTTGCCGTCGTGGTCGTGGTCGTGGTCGCCGTCGCCGTCGTTGTCGCCGTGGTCGCCGTGGCCGCGCCGTTGCCCACGGCATCATTGCTTGCGCCGTTGGCGCGCCTCGTCTCGATGATCGTCCGGTGAAATTCCGCGGCGGCCGGCGTCAGCGGCCGTCCGCGCCGCCTTACGATTCCCACGCGCCGTTTGACCACCGGTTCGACGAGCGGCACGCTCGTGAGGATCGGATGGTCGAGGCCGGGCATGGCCATCGACGGCACCGCGGCGACGCCGAGCCCCGCTTCGATCAATCCGAGCATCGTCGTCACGTGCCGGGTCTCGCAGACGCTGGGCACACTCGGCGCCACGCTCGAGAGCGCCTGGTCGAGCAACAGACGATTGCCGGATGTCTTGTCCACCGACACGTATTCGTGTTCGTAAAGCTCGCTCCAGGTCACGCGCTTCTTGCGCGCGAGCGGATGATCACGGCGGCAGGCCGCAACAAAGCGCTCCTCCAGCAGCATTTTGAACTCGATCTCGGACTCCTGGCTGCCCATGAAGCTCACGCCGAAATCAGCCTCGCCGCTGATGACCGCGCTCAGCACCTCGTTCGCACTCGAATCGAGCAGCTTGACCCTGATGCGAGGAAAGCGGCGATGGTAGCTGGCGATGACGCTCGGCAGAAAGTAGTAGGCGACCGAAGGAACGCAGGCAATAGTCACATGCCCCAGGCGGCTCGATGAAACGTCGCGAATGCCGAGCAGCGCGATGTCGAGATCATCGAGCAGTTGTTCCGCGCTGCGGGCGAACACGCGGCCGACGGTGGTCAGCGCGACGCTGCGGGTGGTGCGCTCAAACAGACGCACGCCGAGCGCGTCCTCCAGTTTGTCGATCCGACGACTCAACGCTGGCTGGGAAATGCTCACCGCGTCGGCGGCCTTTCGGAAGCTCCCCAGCTCCACTACCGCGCGAAACGCCTGCAAGTCGTTCAAGTCGAAGTTAATGCCCACCACTGATCTCCGCATCCTGGAATCCGGCTATTCTGCATTATTCAGCGGAGATTCCCTACATTCGAACGATGCTCGCGTTCGAAGCCATTTTCAATCGATGGCTGCGCACAAGCTGCGCGACGCCGATGCACCTATGCATCGCGGGGGGCTGGAAGGACGTGAGTCTCGTGGAGGGCTGGAAGCTACGCACAGGGTGACCACCCTGCGCGGACCTGTAAAAAACTACGTGGAAATCGATGCAGTAACCGGTCCCGAATCACTACGGGCAGCGCGCTTCAGAGTGGCGATTAAGTAACTGATTCGCGAGGGTGTGTGTGGTAGGCCGTGCGTGATTCGAACACGCGACCAACGGATTAAAAGTCCGCTGCTCTACCAGCTGAGCTAACGGCCCCACTCTCTAACGCTTCTCCACCGGCTCGCCTTTCTACATTAGCTGATATCGATGGTTCGACCCGCGGAGCGAGACGGCTCGATCTTCGGAACGGTCAATGTCAGTATGCCGTTATCGAATTTGGCCAAAGTGCGTTCGGGATCCACGTTGTCCGGCATTGGAATCGTGCGCACGAAGCTTCCGTAGGCCCGTTCGAGCCGGTAGCAGCCGTCCTCCTCACTGCGCACATCCTGCTTTTTTTCGCCTCGCAAGATGAGTGTCCCGTCCTCCGCGGCAACGGAGATATCCTCGCGCTCGATTCCGGGCAGCTCCACGGTGACTCGCAACACAGGGCCTTCGTCCACTACGTCGATTCGCGGCTGAAACCTCGAAGAACTGAAGTCTCCGAACCAGCGCTCCAGAGCACCGCGTCCCGCGAACGGGTCGTGAAAGAATTCTTCCACTGACCGGAAAGGTTCGCGTGAGAAAAGTTTCGAAACCTCAGTCCACGCAGCGCGCCGCTGTTCATTCGCCGACGCTGCTTCCGGGCTCTCCGCCTCTAATTTCCGTCCGGCACCACGAAGAAATTTAAAAGGATTCCACTTGTTCGTATTCATTTTGCCCTCCGTACTATCCGCAGCGTTCCAGCCACGCACACTGGGTTCGCCCGGCCAGGCGCCTGGCGCGGCTGCAAACCACAGTCGAGCGCTGGAGCCCAGTCAAAGACCGGACTCCAGCTTGCGTTACACCGCCCCGGCGCGCCGGGCTATCGCCCTAACGCTCCGGTTCACCCGGCCCGCACCTCGATGCGGCGCGGCTTGGCTTCATCGCGTCGCGGGATGCTTAACTTCAGCACCCCATCTTTGAGCGACGCCTCGATCTTCGACGTGTCGAGATCGTCGCTGATCGAGAAGCGGCGCGAGAAGTGCGGCACCCGCAACTCCACATGTGACAACGCAAGGTTCGGCGGCACCGGCACCACCGATTCCGCCTCGATGGTCAGGCTGCCGTCGTGCACCGCGATGTTGAGCTTGTCCTTCTGCACCCCCGGCAGATCGGCCAGCAGCGTGACCGCGTGAGCGTCCTCCCAGATATCGACCGCGGGTGTCAGCGTCACCCGACGGGCCGCTTCATCGGTATTCGCGCGGGCCACCGCGCCGTTTTCGCGAGGAGCAAGTTGCGTATTGTCGGTCATGATGTCACCTCGTCATTGAACGGTAATTGCACGCGGCCGGGACGCCTCGTGCTTGCCGACCGAGATCAGCAGACAGCCGTCCACATAGCGCGCCTTAACGTTGTCGGGGTCGGCTTGCTGCGGCAGCTCGACCACACGGCGAAACGAACCGCTGAAGCGCTCCTGCGCATAGCGGCGGTTTTCTTCGGAACGTGGAGTCTGGCTGTCCGTCCGCTCGCCCGCGATGGTCAGCAAACCCTTGTCTATCGAGATGTCAAATTTCGACGGGTCGAGCCCGGGAGCGAACGCGACGATCTCGATCGAGTCATCGGTCGTGCCTATATTGATCTGAGGGAAGGTTCCGAACCGGCTGGAACGAAGGCTTGCAGGATAGCCGCCGAATAGACTCGACATCTGGCGTTGCAGACGATCGAGTTCGCCGAAAAGTTCGGTCCCATAGTAAAGGTCACTCATGGTCGATTTCTCCTCTGACGGCAAGGGGATAACCGGCATACATGCTTTGGTCCGGAGGCCCCACGCCGCGGACGATCAAGGTTGAGAACGCAGTGACCGCGAACCGCCGGTTCCACTGCCTGAGCGAAAAACAAAATAGGACATCTGCCGAAAATTTCAAGGGCGTCGAATGACGAAATCGGGGCCTTGAATTCTGCCGCCGTCGCCCATATCGTCCGCCCCACCGATGTACTTCCGGAGACTAGTATGGAATTCGACACAGACTGGATAACCCTGGGCAAACACCGGATCAAGCTGCGCTCGTCAAAGGGCTTTCCGACCGAGCTGATGCACCAGGTCGCGCAGCTGACACGCGTGGCCGTCGACAACAACATGAGCGCGCGCGCACGCATCGTGGAGATTTTTTTCCACCATGAAAAGACTTATGACATCACTATCGGCACTACGTTGGCCGAGGACCGGACGTGCGCGGCGCAATTGGAGAGCGCGATCGCCACCGTCATGGGACTGTTGCCCGAACAGGTCAACATCCTGGTCCACCCGGTGACGCAGGACGAGGTCGATCTGCACTTCGGCGTCTACGAACGGATGCTCGCGGAGAAGCTTGGCGCGGTGCCGCCGATCCAGTGACGAACGCTGTCCATAAGCGTCCGGGAGCCGGTTCGATCGCGTGGAATTCGCAGCGCGGTTGTCGTGATGCCGTGCGGCATGGGAGCGGGGGAGTGTCCCCGGAAAACTGACAGGGCCGCGCCCACATGGGGGAGCGCTCGGGCCCGGCTCGAAGCATCGCCTGCGTGCGCTGGATGCAATTGCCGCTCGGGCGGGTTCGCAAAAGAGACGGGCCGCCGGGCGCCCGTTAGCGGCGGTCGTCTACCCACGCACTGTGATGTGGGCCGCGCACGCCAGGGGCCGAAGAAGGTGTGGGCAAAACTTGCCGGGCGCGATGCATCGTGCCCGGCCCTAGGTGTTGTGTAAATCCTGTGGTTGGACAATGGTTGAGCAGGCTGGGGCAACGCCTACTGCTAGCGCTCGATGAAATCAGGTAACGAAACTTGCCGGCTGCGGTGCATCTTATCCAGCGCTGTCGCATTCCCAGAACTGCGTGAAAACAAGCGGACTTCACGCCCTGCGATTCGTTGACCCAAGTCAAAACTAGGACAAGTGACATCCAAAAATCATCCTTCGCCCATTTAATACATCCGGGCTAATTGTTAGCTTTCTCGCTCGCCATAAAAGGAGAGCGAATCGGATGTCTTATCAAGATGATTCAGACGGCCTGCGGATAGTGCTGAGCGCGCCGCAGTTGGCGGCGGTGTTGGCCCGTCAGTCGATCAGTCAGACAGAGATGCTGACCAACCGGCTTTGGGGCGGCTTGCAGGTGGTCGGTGGAGTTCTGGAGATGGTCGGCGCGGCGGCACTATGTGTGTTGCCCGACCCGACGATGGCGAGCAAAGCCGGCTGCATCGTGTTCGGCGCGCATGGATCGGACACCGCGGCTGCGGGTTTGCGGCAGGTATGGACCGGCTACGACAGCTTCACACTCACGCAGCAGGGCACCAGCAAGCTGGCTCAAGCCATGAAGGCCGGGCCGGAGATGGCGAACCATATCGCCGTCTCACTCGATCTGATGGTGCCGTTCGGATTTGCGGGGTCTATCAAGGCTGCGCGGGCGGCCAGTATTACGCGTGGCCGGATCGACCTGCATCTGCATGAAGCGAAAGCCGCGCAGCCGAATCTCGGTGGGCATACACTTCGAAAACATGTTGGGAAGGATGAAGCGTGGCTTCGGGCGAGGTTGAAGCGGGAGCCAAAGAGGGACGTCGTATCGTCATTTACCAATCTTCACGCCGCCGAGCACGCCATCTCTGAGACTTTGCGTGCTAACGCAGCATTAATTGAAGCGTGGGCACAAACTGCAAATCGAAGAACTCCGAAACGGGTAATCAAGGTTGTTTCCGGCGACATCGGCTATGGCTTGACACGGAAAACTGGCAAACTTACACCGATGAACGAGGTGGTTGTAACGCTCAAATACGAAACGTACAACGGCATGCCCTATTACATCTTGACCGCCTTCCTGCAATGAGAAAAACCATGATTTCTTCAAACCGCTACCCAGAAATGGAGCATGTTTTTGACATCTATTTCGGGCAAGACTTCGATCTGTTCGGCGAAACGGTTCCTGAGATAATCGCCTGTTACAAGAAGGATAGCCCTCACCACTATAAAGACCTGATCCGCGAACTAGAGTCCTTCAGGAGCGAACACCCCGACGACCTGGATATCGCTTACGAACATTTTCGACGCGGGTTTCGCCCCGAAGGGGACGGCTACACGGTCACCTCTTTTTTCGACGAAATTCAGCGCCTTCTGCACGAGTGATCCGTGCGCCGCCGGCGTCGGCTGATGTGGGTGCCCCTTCGTCTCAGGGCGCATCTTGAGGCGCTTAGTGTAGTCGTTACCCGCGCGCTTGCGTGAATCGGGCGTCAAACGGAATAGCAAACTGGTTCATGGGGCACCTCGCCGACACGGGGCTGCCATCCGGAATGACTGTCCTGCCACGGGCGCCGTTGCGCTCGTTGGCTTGCCCGGCTGATTTGGACTGGCCCGGCGGGTAGCCCAAATGAAGGTTCGTTCGGCACCTATCGCGCGTTCGACGACCGCCTTATTGAACGCCAGCATCAGATTCTGCACTCGGGCCAGTCTCATCGGCCTCTTGACCAATTTGTCCCGCAGCGCGTTGGGCAGTTCAGACAGTGGCGCTCGGTCCGCTGTCTCCCAGAAAATGACAGATAGGTCTAGCGATACCAAACGCTTGCGGTGTTGAAACTCGTGTCGGGTGATATCGCCTACGGCGTGACGCGATCGACTGGTAAACTTACACGAATGAACGAAGTCTCCGTCGTGTTGAAATGCGAGCGATATAACGGCATGCCGTATTACATCCTTACCGCTTACATCAATTGAACGAAAAATGACTCCGTCAGATCGCTATCCGGCAATGAACCATCTTTTCGGCACTTATTTCGGCCAGGACTTCGATTTATTCGGGGAGACTGTCCCGGAGATTGTCGCGTGTTACAGGAAGCATAGTCCTCACAGTTATGCTGACGCGATTCGCGAGATCGAGTCGTTCAGGAAGCAGCATCCGGACGATCTGGAAGCTGCATTCAATCCGTTTAGACGAGGGTTCCGTCCCGAAGGATGGGGCTACACAATCGCATCTTTCCTCGACGAGGTGCAACGTGGCCTGAACGAGTGAACTCGTCCGGGTATGTTCGCCACCGATCGTCCACAATTCAATGAATTCTTCAAAACACTATCCCGAGATGGATCAATTTTTCAGCATTTATTTCGGCCAGGACTTCGATTTATTCGGCAGATCGGTTTCAGAGATTGTCGATTCCTATAAGAAAAATTCCCCTCATCGCTTTAAAAATCTGATTCTGGAAATCGATTCTTACCGAAAGGAGCACATAGATGATCTTGCCTTTGCGTTCGAGGAGACCTACTTGACAGAATTTTCCCCGGAACCCTGGGGCTACACGGTCACCTCATTCCTTGACGAGATACAGCGCCTTCTAAAGGATTGATCCACGTATCAAGACGAAGACGCCACTGACAGGTGACCGGCGCAGCAGGGGTTAATGAATCACCGGCCACGGCATCGCCCTACCGCCCCGCCTACGGCTTCAAAACCACCTTCACACACCCATCTTCCTTATCCCGGAACACGCGATACATCTCCGGGCCCTTCTCCAGCGGCACCGTATGCGTGATCACCACCGACGGATCGATCTGCCCTTCCTGAATCCGCTTCAACAGATCATCGGTCCAACGATTCACATGCGTCTGCCCCATCCGGAAAGTCAGCCCCTTGTTCATCGCCGCGCCGAACGGAATCTTGTCGATCAGTCCGCCATACACGCCCGGAATCGACAACACCCCGGCCGGCCTGCACACATACATCATTTCGCGCAGCACATGCGGCCGGTCCGTCTCCAGCATCACAGCCTGCTTCGCGCGGTCGTAGAGCGAATCGAACGAGCGCGTCGCATGCGATTCCATTCCGACCGCGTCGATGCACTTTTCCGGCCCCTTGCCGTTCGTGAGTTCTTTCAGCCGCTCCAGCACGCTCTCATCGTCGAAGTTGATCGCAATCGCGCCGGCCTGCACGGCCATCGCGAGGCGCTCCGGCACGCGGTCGATTACGACCACCTGTTTCGCGCCCAGCACGATCGCGCTGCGAATCGCGAACTGCCCGACCGGCCCCGCGCCCCACACCACGACCGTATCGGTCGGCTCGATCTCGCATTGGACCGCCGCCTGCCAGCCGGTGGGCAGGATGTCGCCGAGAAACAGCACCTGCTCGTCAGTCAGGCTGTCCGGCACCTTGACCGGCGTGACGTCCGCAAACGGCACCCGCACGTATTCGGCCTGCCCGCCCGGATAACCGCCGGTCAGATGCGAATAGCCGAACAGTCCCGCGGTGGTGTGACCGAATGCCTTGTCGGCCATTTCCTTGTTGCGATTGGACCGTTCGCAGACCGAATAGAAACCGCGCCGGCACTGATCGCACTCGCCGCACGCAATCGTGAACGGCACCACCACCCGGTCGCCGATCTTCAGCCGCGAGTTGCCGGGACCGACCTCAACTACTTCGCCCATGAATTCGTGGCCGAGAATGTCGCCTGATTTCATCGACGGCATGAAACCGTCGAACAGATGCAGGTCCGAGCCGCAGATCGCGCAACTCGACACCTTGACAATCGCATCGCGCGGATGCTCGATGACCGGGTCCGGAACGTTATCCACGCGAACGTCTTTTTTGCCGTGCCAACACAGGGCTCTCATGTCGTACTCCAAAGTTGATGGGCCCAGTGCGCGGGCCGCCGAATGTAACGATGTTCAGGGATGCGAAGCGGTGCCGTCCCCAGCGTGTCGATATACGCGCGATCGTCCAACGGCGAAGATCACCCCTCGCGGCAACGGGGCGCGCAACCGACGTTAGCTGAGCAACGCACATGCCGCCGGGCCAGCCGTTGCAGACAAGCCGGTCCGCGCGAACGCGGACCGATCCTTGCTCGGCGTGTCCGCGACACTCGACACGGAGGCCCATCGATGAACATTCCCGAACAGGTCGTGTCCTTTCTGACTTCGCGCGAGCTGAAACTCGCGACCGCCGAGTCCTGCACCGGCGGTCTGATCGCGTCGAATCTCGCGGGCGTGCCGGGCAGCGGCGCGTGTCTCGACGTCGGCTTCGTCAGCTACTCACCGTCCGGTAAAGCCGGTTTTCTGGGCGTGCAGCGCAGCACGATGGAACGCTGCGGACTCACCAGCGAAGCGGTCGCACGCGAGATGGCCGAAGGCGCGTTGCGACAGGACGGCTGCAACGCGGACATCGCGGTATCGAACACCGGCCTCGCCGACAGTGGCCCGAACGACGGCGCCGGAAACGAGCCGCCGCCGGGCACGCAATGCTTCGCGTGGTCGTTCCGGCTGCGCGACGGCAACGCCCTCAAGACCTTCACCGAAACGCGCCGCTTCGCCGGCGACAGAAACGACGTGCGCTCGCAGGCCGCGCTATACGCGCTGTCGCTCGTCGCACACTACTTCAACCAGCTCCCGCTCGCCGAGCGGGAACGCCATCCGGAAACCGCACGATGAGAGCGGGAACGCCATCCGGAAACCGCACGATGAACCTGCTCTCTTCACTCGATACCCAAACGTGGCAACAGGAAGTGATTCGCGAACTCGGCGTCGCGCGCGAGTTCGACGTCGATTACGAGCGCGAGCGACGCGTCGCATTCCTCGGCGACTATCTGTCGTCGCAGGGCTTGCGCACCTATGTGCTGGGCATCAGCGGCGGCGTCGACTCATCGACCGCCGGCCGTCTCGCGCAGTTGTCGGTCGAACGCTTGCGCGCGCGTGGCTACGAAGCGAAGTTCGTCGCGATGCGGCTGCCGTACGGCACCCAGCACGACGAAGCCGATGCCGAAGCCGCGCTCGAATTCATTCGCCCGGACGAAACGCTGACGGTCAATATCAAGGAGCCGGCGGACGCGATGCTGTTCGCGCTCAAGCGCGGCAAGGTTCAGTACGTCGACGACTTCCACGAAGACTTCGTGCTCGGCAACATCAAGGCACGCCAGCGAATGGTCGCGCAATACGCGGTCGCCGGCGCGCGGGTCGGCGCGGTGATCGGCACCGACCACGCGGCCGAATCGCTGATGGGCTTTTTCACGAAGTATGGCGATGGCGGCGCCGACATTCTGCCGCTCGCCGGCCTGACCAAGCGCCGGGTCCGCGCACTCGCGCAAGCGCTCGGTGCGCACGAACGGCTCGTCAACAAGGTGCCGACCGCGGACCTCGAATCGCTGACGCCGCAGAAGCCCGATGAGGACAGCTACGGGATCGGCTATCTGGACATCGACGATTTCCTCGAAGGCAAACAGGTCAGCGACGAAGTACTGACGACCATTCGCCGCTTTTACATGGCGACGCGTCACAAACGCGCGCTGCCGGTCGTGCCGCCTGCGATAACGGAAAACTGAAGCATCGAGCATCGAGCACCGCGCGCGGCGCGCCGCCGCGCATCTGATCCGGGCGATACGCGGCATTGGCGCGTGCAGCGCCGCGGCCCCGGCAGCGCCGCGCGCGCATCTGGCCCACGCTACCGGCGCTTACGACTTCGCCCGCGCCTGCTTGGTGCGCGGAGCCGACACCGATGCCGGCTCCGCGCCGCCGCCCGGCATCTCCTGCAACTGCTGGTCGGGTGCGATACGCGCGCCGCGATCGCGCTCGGCGGACTGATCGGACGGCTCGGCAGCCGCACCGTCGCCGCCGCCGTCCCCCGCGCCCTCCGCCTCGATCTGGCGGCGCGCCTCTTCCCAGTGATCGTCGGCCTTGCCATCCGGCGACGGATCGTTTTCCCAGATGTGATACGCCCGCGTCCGAATGCGGGCTTCGAGGTCTTTGTCCATGTGCAGTTCTCCTGAACGTAACGTGTGCATGAGCAGCGGCTCGATAACCGCTGCACGACGTCACGCGGCTCGCGCGGCATGACGGCGAGCGACAGGTGAGCAATAGATATTCCGCGTGGGGTGGCGGCAGGTGGCGCGAAGCGGCAGGAAGCGGCGACAACTGACGGCTAGCGGGCCCCGCGCCGGCCGAGGTTCGCGCAGGCAGACATTCGCGGCTAAAGCGATCGAACTGCGCGCTACGGCGCCATGCCAACCTGACTGCCGGCCTCGCCTGCTTGCTGCGTGCACACGATCGCGGTGAGGATCAACGGGACCACTGAATGAACGACGGCCGTGCTTCCCGCGTTCGTAAGAAGACGTTTGACGGTATCGGCCGATCCGCGCACCACCGCGCCGTACACCGGGTGCGCCGACGCTTCGCCTGCACCAACCTTGAACAGCGGATCGTTGGGCTGATAGCCAAATACAGCATGCACCGGCAAACCAAATGCGGTCAGATTTGCACCGTTAGCGGGCCGATACGCGTTCACCGAGTTGGGCTCGACGCGCTGCGGCGGGGTTTTGATCGAATGCGCATCGACCAGTTGGGAAACGAAGTCGTGCGCCGTTTCCGAGCACGCCAACTGTTCGTCAAGCGCGGCACACCACGCGGAAGAGGGAAAAACTGCAAGGACTGCCAGAAACCCGAAGATGATTCGCATAACGGAAATCCTTCACCTCGTTGCAACGGCTGATTGTCGAGACTGTCGCGCGTCGGCGTCGGCCGAACGAATCGTCGAAACTTCTCGCGCCGGCAAATTGAAGCATTTCCCGTACCAGCACGCCGGCAAGCGAGCGCTTCAAAGTTCCGGGAACGATGTTACCTGTCGATTGTGACGACGGCCACAGTGGGACGCATAATCCGCGCTCCGGCGAGCGCCGCGCGAGAGGGCACGCCTCGTCCCGGTCAGGAACCGGGACGGGCGATGAGAGGTGGGGGAAAGGGTGGCGCGCCGCCTGCGCGTGACCTGCGCGTCAGGTTTCTGGACAGGCGAGATCGGCGGCGACGATGCGCGCGCCATACTCCTCTGCGGCCAACCGCGCTTCCTCGATGCTTTCGAACGGGCCGACTTCCGGCGCGCCGTCGAACGGGAATAGCCGGCGACCGTCAGCTTTGCGGCTGACCAGCAGATCGGCGTAAAAGCGGCCATCGCTACTGCGCCGCGCGGTGACGAAAACCGAAAAATCATCGCGCGACATCGCGACGCTCGGCGAGCATCGCGTCAGCTTCAGTTTTCTCCTCGACATGTCGGTTCCCTGCGTTACGGCAAGCTAAATGTGAGTGCTTCGTCTCCCGTCAACGATGGTAGTGGAGGCGCGCGGCGCTGCGTTCGTCCGTAACGGTGGACTTCCGGACACTTCTGTCACCGCGAAGCTTTCAACGCAGCGTCGCATTGTGCGATGCACTGAGTTCCGCCCTTCGCCAAAACCGAATCACGTCTTGTCGCCGACCGCACGGCTGCCGGCCTGATCGAGTTTGCTTTGCAGCGCCTCCTTGCGCGCGGCGATTTTCTTGCCGAGCGCGGCGAGATCGAGACCGGTGCGCCGCAACGCCGGAAAAAGTTCGCCCTCCTCTTCTTCCACGTGATGCTTGACGAGTTCCGACATCACCTTGAAGGTCGCGTCGAAGCCTTTATCGCCGGCCTTCAGCGTTTCGAAACGGGCGATCAGCGTCTTCACCAGGTAGTGTTCGACGAACGCTTCGTCGACGTCGAGCTTGTCGTCGTCGGGCAGCGCCTGCTGCGCGGCCGGATACAACAGCTCTTCCTCGATGATCGCGTGCATCGTCAGCTCTTCGCACGCGCGCTGCGCTAACGCGGCTTTCGCTTCGAGCGTCGCGCGTTCGTCGCCGCGCTCCTTGGTGAACGCGTCGAACAGTTTTTCGACCGCGCGGTGATCGGCTTCGAGCAGCGCGAGCGCATCGGACGTGGCTGCGCCATCGCGGCTGGCGGTTTTAGTGTCGTTCATGGCAACTCCTCGGTAGTGGGTGCACCCGCCAAGCAAGCGCTATACCGCGCACCGGTATGTCGATTGCTGCGGTAGGTCCGGCGCCGCGCGTTGCCCCGGCCGGCTCGCCCTGTCTGCTCCTGTTGCTAATGGACCCGTGAAGGACCCGTGAATGAGAATCGCGCAGATCGCCCCGCTGTATGAAGCCGTGCCGCCGTACGCGTACGGCGCGACCGAACGCGTCGTGTCGTATCTGACGGAAGAGCTGGTCGCGCGCGGTCATGACGTGACGCTGTTCGCGACCGCCGATTCGACCACCACCGCGCGGCTCGTGCCGGTGTGCTCGCGCGGTCTGTGGCGCGACGCGGCGGTGTGGGACACGCTCACGCATCACATGCGGCAGATCGGGCTGGTGATCCGCCACGCGGGGCAATTCGATCTGATCCATTTCCACGGCGAGCCGTTGCATTTCGCATGGGCCGATCAGTTGCCGTGCCGCACGCTCACGACGCTGCATGGCCGTCTGCTGCCGCACGATCACGGTCCGCTGTTTCATGAATTCGCGCGCGTGCCGCTGGTGTCGATTTCCGCCAGCCAGCGGCGACCTGTGCCGTGGGCGAACTGGCTCGGCACCGTGCATCACGGCTTGCCGCCGCGCGAATTCGACTATCAGCCGGCAGCCGGCTCGTACCTGCTGTTTCTCGGCCGGATGATGCCGGAGAAGCGTCCCGATCTCGCGATCGAGATCGCGCGGCGCAGCGGCGTGCCGCTGAAGATGGCGGCGAAAATCCACCCCGGCGAGCGCGATTATTTTCGCGAGCGCATCGCCCCGCTATTGCGACGCTCGACCGATTGCGTGGACTACCTCGGTGAAGTCGGCGGCGCTGAGCGCCGTCAGTTGCTCGCGAATGCGCGCGCGTTGCTGCTGCCGATCGAATGGGATGAGCCGTTCGGCATGGTGATGATCGAGGCACTCGCGTGCGGCACGCCGGTGATCGCATTTCGCCGCGGCGCGGTGCCCGAACTACTCGAAGAGGGGGTGAGCGGCCTGATGGTCGATAACACCGACGAAGCGGTCGAGGCGGTCGCGCGCGTCGGGCGACTCGAACGCGCCGCTTGCCGCGCCGCGTTCGAGCGCCGCTTCACGGCCGCGCGAATGACCGACGACTATCTGTCGCTTTACCAGTCGCTGCTCACGCCAAACGCGGATGCGGATGCAGACACCGCCGCGCTGCCGCGCAAGGCCGCCGCGAGCGACGGCGAGCGGCCACTGTCCCCGCTCGAGCCGTTGTAATTGCGCCCCCGGGCGTCGTGCACATTTGACGCGTCGGCGCCGGCCGGCGTGCCGGCAAGACCGCGCATCGGCTGCCACGGCCACACCGCGTCAGCGCCCGTGCGGCATGCCGATTGCTCGCTTCTACCTATGCGGCAAAAACCGCCCACCACCGTCCCGGAGCAACTTTGACCCATCGTGACTTCATTGCTATCGGTACGTCATCGGGTGGCGTCGACGCCCTTCGTTCCCTTGCATCCCAATTGCCTGCCGACCTGCCCGCCAGCATCGCGATCGTTCTGCATGTCGGCGCGCATAGCAGCATGCTGCCCTCGCTGCTCAACACCGCCGGCCCGCTGCCGGCCACGCATGCGCGCGACGGTGACGTCTATGAGCGCGGCCGGATCTACGTCGCGCCACCCGATGAGCATCTGGTGGTCGAAGACGGGCGCCTGCGCCTCGTGCACGGCGCGAAGGAAAATTTCGCACGCCCAGCAATCGATCCGCTGTTTCGCAGCACCGCCACGCAGCTCGGCGAACGCGCGGTCGGCGTGGTGCTGACGGGCCTGCTCGACGACGGCGCTGCGGGTCTCGAAGCGATTCAGGCGTGCGGCGGCGCGACCGTCGTGCAACACCCGGACGATGCGTTCGCGAGCGAGATGCCGTTGCATGCGGCACCGTTCGCCGATCACGTGCTGCCGCTCATCGCACTCGGTGCGTGCCTGATCGATCTGACCGCCGGCCCGCTGGGCGGATCGGCCAAGGCCGACCTTGGGCGCCGCGCAGCGGTAGAACATGCCGCGCTCGAGCAGACAGCCTGGCTGAGCGAGTCGATGCCGATCGAACAGCTCAAGCAGATCGCGACCCCATCCACCTACACCTGCCCCGAATGCAACGGCACGCTGTGGCGCCTTAACGACCGGCGGCTGTTGCGCTACCGCTGCCACACCGGCCATGCGTATTCCGCCCTATCGTCAGGCGAGGGGCGCCGGCGCGACGTCGAGCGCTCGCTGCGCGATGCGCTGCGGGCGCTGCGCGAGCGCGAGCTGATGAGCCGCGAAATGAGCGAGCATTTTGGCAAGATCGGGGCCGTCAGCGCGCAGCAGCGCGAGGATGAAACAGCCCGGCGCGCGCGCGCGGCGGCAGGATTTTTGCAGTCGATGCTGTTGGAAAGCTGATCCCATGCGGGATAATAGTGATCTGCGCGACCGTGCCATCGGCCCGGCACCTGTAAAAACACAGCGCGAGACACTATCCTTTTCCCCAAGGGACCAGCAGCCATGTCAAACAAGCGCGCGCAGACGTTGCCGAGCCAGTCACTCCATCCGATCGTCGGAATCGGCGCATCGGCGGGGGGGCTGAACGCGCTCCTCGAATTCTTCGACGCGTTGCCCGCGCGCACGTCGATGTCGTTCGTCGTGGTCGTGCATCTAGCGCCGGACCACGAAAGCAATCTCGCCGCGCTGCTGCAAAAAGCGACCTCCATGCCGGTGGTGGCGGTCACCGAGGCCACCCACATCGAGCCCGACCGCGTCTACATCGTCGCGCCTTCGTTTGAACTGACGATGGTCGACGACTATCTGCGGGTCGCCCCGCAGCAGCACGAAGAAGGCCGCCGCGCCAGCATCGACGTATTCTTCCGCACCCTCGCCGAGACCCACCGCGCGCGCGCGATCGGCATCGTGATGTCGGGCGCCGGCTCCGACGGTTCGGTCGGCCTTGCGCGCGTGAAGGAAATGGGCGGCATCACGTTCGCGCAGGACCCGGCCGAGGCGGAATACGACAGCATGCCGCGCAGCGCGATCGCCACCGGCTCGGTGGACTTCGTGATGACCGCCGCCGAAATGCCGCAACGGCTGCTCGATCTGCTCTCCACCGCCCGCGAAATCCAGCTGCCCGCCGCGCAGAACGAAGAGCAGGAAAGCGCCACGGACGAAACCGCCGAGCGCGCGCTGCGCGAAATCATGGTGATCCTGCGCACCCGCACCGCGCACGATTTCCGCCATTACAAACGGGCTACAGTGCTGCGCCGGATCGAGCGGCGCCTGCAGGTGAACGGCATCACCGACCTGCAGTCGTATCGCGACTATCTGCATATGCATCCGGAAGAAACCCAGGCGCTGCTGCAGGACATGCTGATCAGCGTGACGAACTTCTTTCGCGACAAGGAAGCGTTCGACGTGCTCGAACGCGAAGTGCTGCCGCCGATCTTCGAAAACCGCGGCGAACAGGATCGCATTCGCGTGTGGTCGGTCGGCTGCGCGACCGGCGAAGAAGCGTATTCGATCGCGATGCTGCTGCAGGAACGCTCGCTGAAGTCGCCCGAGGGGTTGTCGTTCCAGGTGTTCGCGACCGACATCGACGAGCGCGCAATCTCGTTCGCCCGCACGGGTCTGTACCCGGACTCGGTCGCCGCCGACCTGACGCCGGCGCGGATTCGCCAGTTCTTTACGAAAGACGCCGCGCACTACCGGATCAAGAAAGAGCTGCGCGAGCACATGCTGTTCGCGCATCACAACGTGCTGAGCGATCCGCCGTTTTCGCGGCTCGACATGATCTGCTGCCGCAACCTGCTGATCTATCTGGATCGCGAGGCGCAGATCGAAATCCTGAAGATGTTCCACTTCGCGCTGCGCCCGGGCGGCGTGCTGTTTCTCGGCAGTTCCGAATCGGCCGACAGCGTCAGAGCGATGTTCAGCGTGATCGACAAGCGCAACCGCATCTACCGCGCCAACATGGCGGTGCGCGGCGACACGCCGGTGCCGGTCGCGATCTCCGGCACGATGAGCTCGCGCCCGCTCGTCACCACCGTGCAGCCGCCGGGCCGGCGGCGTCTGTCGTTCGGCGATCTGCATCAGCGGCTGGTCGAGCAATACGCGCCGCCTAGCGTGCTGGTCAGCCGCGAATCGGAAATCGTTCATCTGTCCGACCGCGCCGGGCGCTTCCTGCAGTATTCGGGCGGCGAGCCGTCGCACAACATCGTCGCGGTCGTGCGGCCGGAATTGCGGCTCGAATTGCGCACCGCAATCTACCAGGCGTTGCACACCAATCGCAGCGTCGAGGCGCGGCGCGTGCGTATCGAGCGCGACGGCCGCTCGTACTTCGTCAAGATGACCGCGCGGCCGGTGCACGATCCGGAAGCGAACGCCGACTTCGTGCTGGTGCTGTTCGACGAAGTCGAAGACAGCATGGGCAACGCCGAAATCGCCTCTCCGGACGTGCAGAAAGACCCGATCATCAGCCAGCTCGAACGCGAACTGCAACGCACGAAGGAACAGCTGCAGTCGACGATCGAACAATCCGAAACCTCGACCGAGGAACTGAAGGCGTCCAACGAGGAGTTGCAGGCGATCAACGAAGAGTTGCGCTCGGCGACCGAAGAGCTGGAAACCAGTAAAGAAGAATTGCAATCGATCAACGAGGAGCTGACCACCGTCAACGCCGAGTTGAAGTCGAAGGTCGAGGAAACCGGCAAGATCAACGACGACCTGCACAACCTGATCGCCGCGAACGACATCGGTACGATCTTCGTCGACCGCAATATCTGCATCAAGCGCTATACGCCGCGCGCGACCGACGTGTTCAGCATCATTCCGTCGGACATCGGCCGTTCGCTGCTCGACATCACGCACCGGCTCGAATACGACAAGCTCGCGGACGACGCGGCCGAGGCGTTCGACTCGCTGCGTTTGATCGAACGCGAGCTGAAGAGCAACGACGGCCGCTGGTATCTGGCGCGCTTCGTGCCTTATCGCACCACCGAAGACCGCATCGACGGCGCGGTGCTGTCGTTCATCGACATCACCGGACGCCGCCAGGCGGAAGACCGGCTGCGCGAAGGCGAGCGGCGCATGCGGATCGTCGCGGAAGGCACCAAGGACTACGCGATCATCACGTTCGACGAGCACGGCATCATCAATAGCTGGAACGCGGGCGCGGAGCGCATTTTCGGCTACCACGAAGCGGAGATGATCGGCCAGTCCGCCGATATCCTGTACACCGAGGAAGACCGCGCCGATAACGTGGCGACGCGCGAATTCGCGGAAGCGCGCCTGAACGGCCGGACCGAGGAAGAACGTTGGCATTTGCGTAAGGACGGCACGCGCTTTTTCGCGAGCGGCGTGCTGTCGCGTCTGGACGAACCCGGCATCAGCGGCTTCGCGAAGATCACCCGCGATCTCGGCGAGTTCGCGAACGACACCGCGTCCGGACGCGGCACCCACGTCGAAACCCTGCGCGCGGCCAGCGAGCGCGACGCGCAGCGGCGCCGCGACGAATTCCTCGCGGTGGTATCGCACGAATTGAAGCACCCGCTCAATCTGATTTCAGCGAGCGCCGAACTGATCGCGCGTGCGCCGGAAACGCGCCAGAACCTGAACGTGTCGCGCGCAACGGACACGATCCGCCGCACCGTGATGGGCCAGGCGCAGATTATCGACGATCTGCTCGACATTTCGCGCGTGCGCACCGGCAAGCTGTCCGTGGTGCGCACGGTGGTCGATATGCGCGAGATCGTGCAGCGCGTGTGCAACGCGGTGCGGGAAGACGCCGCGCAGCGCGGCATCGCGCTGCGCGTTTCGATGACCGACGCGCCGGTAATCCTGCACGCGGACCTCACGCGAGTCGAGCAGATCGTCTGGAATCTGATCAGCAATGCGCTGAAATTCACCCAGCACGGTTCGATCGACGTGTCGTTGCAGGTCAACGAGCACGCGGAAGCGGTGCTGCGCGTGAGCGATACCGGCACCGGCATCGAGCCCGCGCTGCTGCCGCATATCTTCGAGATGTTCCGCCAAAGCCGCGATCCGGGCTCGCGCCGCGGCGGGCTCGGCATCGGCCTCGCGCTGGTGCGCGACCTCGTCAATCTGCACGGCGGCGCGGTGCGCGCCGAGTCGGACGGACTGGGCCGCGGCGCGAGCTTCACCGTCACGCTACCGACGCACCGCAGTGCGATGCATGCGGACACCGGCGCGGAAATCGGCGCGGACTCGCTGAAGGGGCTGCGCATCATGATGGTCGACGACGACTCGGCGACCGTCGAAACCTTCAAGCTGCTGCTCGAAACCGAGGGCGCCGAGGTCCGCACCGCAACCAGCGGCGACGAAGCGCTGAAGATGATCAACGGCAATGCGCCGGACGTGATCCTGTCCGATATCGGCATGCCGGGGATGGACGGTATCGAGTTCATCGGCCGGCTGCGCGGCATGCCGGGAACGGAATCGGTGATGTGCATCGCCGTCAGCGGTTTCGGCCAGCAGGCCGATATCAACGCAGCCGAAGCGGCGGGTTTCGATGCGCATCTGAAGAAGCCGGTCGTGCTCGAGGAATTGCTGAGTATCTTCGCGCGGCGGCGGGGCTGAACGGCACGCGCCGCCCTTGCGCTGGCCGGCTGACCGGCTGACCCCGGCTGACCGCTCGAGCGGCGGTGGCGTGGCGCAGCCGCTCAGCGCGCGGTGGTGACGCTTGCCAGCGCCGCGTTGACCTTCAGGAGCGGCGGATTCTCGAACGGCGGTTCGACCACGAAGCGCTGCGTGACGCCCGGCTCGAACAGCAGGCACCAGGTCGAGCCGCCGTACTGGAAAAATCCCAGCTCGTCGCCCTTGCGCACATGTTGACCGGGCAGCGCCTCGATCATGCACGAGGACACGTCTGCCATGCCGACGAACACGCAGGCCAGCTGTCCGAGCGCCGGATCGTCGGCTTCGATCACGATCACCGCGCGCGCGGCCAGCGCGGTGATATAGCCTTGCGAATCGTTCAGCCCGCTCGGATCCTCCCCTTCGCTGTCGGCGCTCGAGTAGTAGCTGCCGTCCACCCCGTACGCGCGCACGATCGTGCCGCTCACCGGCGCGTGCCAGCGGTGATAGTTGAACGCGCTCAGATACGCCTGGTAGATCGAGCCGCCTTCGAAACGTCGCGCTAGTTCGTGCTGGCGCGGCGTCAGCATGTCCTGCAGCGAATACGGCTGCGACTTGATCCAGAACGTGTCGCGCAGCTCGATGCCGTGCTCGACGTTATACGGCGTCGACTCGCACGCGCTGACGATCAGCTTCGGGTTATCCGGCTCTTCGACCGGCCGCGCGCCGGCACGAAAGCGCCGCGTGAAAAAATCATTCCACGACGTAAAGCCCCAGTACGGTTTGTCAGGATCGCAAACGAATTGCGCGAGACCGATGTGCCGGTCGGCCTGCGGGCTGAACCAGCCGTCGGGCGGCGCGGTGTTCAGATGCGTGCGCGAATGCGGGCCGCTCAGGAAACCGCTCCAGCAGTTCAGTACATGCTTCAGTTGCGCGTTCAACGCGGGATCGCGGAATAACGCGTAACCGGACGGCATGCACATCGGCCAGTCGAGCACCGCGTTCAGCGGGCAATGGATCAGAGCGGATTCGCTGAACGGCGGCGCGTAGGTCATCAGGTAATCGACGATCGTCATCAGTTCGTCGATCGACGCGTAGCCGAGCACGTAGCCGGCGTCGCGCGCCTGCCCGATCGCGCGCGTCAGGTCCATGCGCAGCACCGGATCGCTGTCGAGCAGCGTCGCGAGGTCTTCGACCGCGCGCGTGCGCGGCGCTGTGCCGGCGCGCTCGCGGGCTTTTTTCGCGAGCTCCGCGCGGTAGCGCGCGAGGTGCGCTTCGCCGCTCGGCAGCCAGCCGCCAAGGCGCTGGCGTTCGGTAACCGGACTGGCCGCTGCGTCCTTTGTCATGCGTGCTCCTTTTTTTGTTTGGTTGTTTCGCTCGCCCAACGCCCGATGCGTGGGCCGGATCATTTGGCGCGGGGCGCGTCGAGTTCCGTGTCGGGCTCTTTTCTGCCGCCGCGGACCTGCTCGACGCAATTGGCGAGCGCCTCGGCCACGTTCGCGACTTCCCGCTGCATGTCCTCGTCGCGATCGAGCGCTTCGTGGCTCGTCGCATACGGCTCGTAATAACCGATGAAACGATCGAGCCGCGATTTCGGGCCCGATTCGATCAAACCCATCCAGTCGAGCCAGTCGGACAGCGCGCGCCGCGTGCTTTCGATCCCCGCCACGTCGCCGTGCACGACCACCCCGTACGCGCGGCCTGCCAGATGCTTCGGATAGTCCCAACCCGCCAGTTCGAGCTGTTTCGCCGCTTCGGGATCCTTACCGTGCGTCGACGTCGGATCGGGATTGCCGCCGTCCGCGCACACCAGACGGTCCATCAGCAGCTTCAGCGGGCTCGCGACCTGATACCAGTAGACGGGCGTGACGAACAGCACGCCGTGACAGGCGGCGAAGCGCTCGTAGATTTCGTTCATCCAGTCGTTGACCAGACCGAGCGAATGATTCGGATAGCAGCTGCACGGCCAATGACACAGCGGCATCGCGGTCGATACGCAGCCCTTGCACGGATGGATGTGCAGATCGCGATCCGAAGTCAGGTGCGACAGATCCAGAAAATCGACCTCGTACGCGCGCCGCTCCAACGCCTGCTGCGCGATCTTCGCGAGCCGGAAGCTCTTCGACATCTCGCTCGGGCACGTGTAGTCGTTTCGCGACGATGCGTTGACGATCAGCACCCGCGAGCGGCTCGCCGGGTCGCGCTGCTTCGCTTCGGCCGCCTTGATGCGCTCGCTTGCCGCGCGCCATTCGACCGACAGATCGTAGTCCGGGTCCGCGAAGCCAGCGCCGGCTTTCGCGGTGAGCGGCGCTTTGCGGCCGTGCCAGTACGCATCCCATGCGATCGCTTCGAGCCGCGCCAGAGCTTCGTCCTCCTGACGAAACGCCGGATCGTAGAAGCGCGCGAAAAAGCGCTCGCGAAACGCGTCGCGCGACATCGGTTCAGTCACTTGCCCGCGGCGCACTTCGACGGTGCGCACGTGAGGGGGCGGTTTGGACGTTGGGCTCATGGTGGTGGACGAATCGGCGAATCGGCGATTCGCCGTGCCGTTAAGACGGGGTTTGATCCGCTGGGCCAGCAAGCGCTGTACCCACGCATTCCTACCGGCGGATCGACGCGCGGAACGGTGCTTGCTGAGCCCCGCCAACCGGAATCGCTACGGGTGAGCGTTTCATCCGAGCAGTTCCGCCATTCATCGCCCACCTGGTCGCCCCGCAATGACATCGAAGAATCCGCGCCTGCTCGTGGTGTCGCCGCATCTGGACGATGCGGTGCTCAGTTGCGGCCTGCTGCTGGCCGCGCATCCCGGCACGACCGTTTGCACCGTGTTCTCGGCGCCGCCCGCCCACAACCTGACGACCGACTGGGACCGCCAATCCGGCTTTGCCGACGCCTTCGAAGCGATGCACGCGCGCAAGGCGGAAGACCGCGAAGCGCTCGCGCTGCTCGGCGCGCGCGCGCTGCATCTCCCGTTTTGCGACGCCCAATACGACGCGACGCCGGCACTCGCGACGCTGACCGTCGCGCTGGAACAAATCGTTGCCGCCATCGAGCCGACCCATTTGTTGATGCCGCTCGGCCTGTTTCATTCGGATCATCTGCTGGTGGCCGACGCCTGTCTGAACCTGCTCGAACGCCCGCTGGCGATCAGCCTGCTCGCGTATGAAGACGTGCCCTATCGCCATCTGCCCGGCACCGTGCAGCAGCGCTTGTGCGAACTCGCGCGCCGTGGCTTTCTCGCTGACGCGCCGGATACGGACGATCTTTTCGGCGCGCAGCAGGAAGTGCAGGTCAAACGCGCCGCGGTTGATGCGTATCGCAGTCAGATGCGCGCGTTCGGCCCCGACGGCCGCGAGAACCTGTATTCCGAAGAGCGCTACTGGAAGCTGCGCGTCGCGGCAAAAGCCGACTGCCTGCGTGCGCGGGGCATAACGCTTGCTGCGCCGTCGCTGTCCGTCCGCTGAAGCGAACTCATAACATGAATAGAACACCCGCTAATGCGCGCATTTCGATCGTGGTGCTCACTTATAACCGCGTCGATGAATTGCTCGCCACGCTCGAACGTCTGCTCGCGCTGCCCGACAATCCGCCGATTTTCGTCGCCGATAACGGTTCCACCGACGACACGGTTGCGCGCGTTAACGCGTCGTTCCCCGAAGTTCGCGTGATCCAGTGCGGCGGCAATCTCGGCGCGGCCGGACGCAACCGTGCGGCCGCGTGCGTCGAGACGGAGTACATAGCGTTCTGCGACGACGACACCTGGTGGGCGCCCGGCTCGCTCGAACGCGCGGTGCAACTGCTCGATGCGTGGCCGCAAGTCGGCGTGCTGAACGCGCGGGTCGCGGTCGGCGCGAACAATGCGACCGATCCGACCTGCGCGGTAATGCGCGCGAGCCCGCTGGTTGACGACGAGTTGCCTGGGCCCGCGCTGATCGGTTACATGGCCGGCGCGTGCGTGTTTCGCACCGCGCTGTTTCGCGAGTTGGGCGGCTATGAGGAGCGGCTTTTTATCGGCGGCGAAGAAGCGCTCGTGTCGCTCGATGTGCTCGCGTCAGGCCATGCAATCGTCTATTGCGATCAGTTGACCGTGCATCATCATCCGTCGCCGGCACGCGACAGTGCGCTGCGGCGGCGCATGCTCGCGCGTAACGCGGCATGGACCGCGTGGCTGCGGCTGCCGGCCCGCGAAGCGGCGAGCGCGACGCTGCGCGCGTTCGGCGTGTTCGCGAAAGAGCGTACGGTCGTGCGCGATGGGGTGCAGTTGCTGCGCGCGCTGGGGTGGGCATTCAGGCGCCGCCGGGTCGTGCCGGCGCAAGTGCTGGATATGCGGGAACGGGTGCGGCTAGCGGAGCGGAAAGTCGAGGTCGCGGCGCGCCACGCCGACGCGCATGTGGCCGCACATGTCGCCGCACATGTGGCCGCACGAGCGCAAGCCGAAGCCCGCCGCGCCCGTGGCAACGTCGACGCGCAAACCTGAGTTTCGCGGGACGTGCCGGTCTATCGCCGAGGCTGGCGGCTACCGCTTTCTCTCCTACCGCTCCTGCCGCGACTCGTGACTTTCGGTCTCGCCCGAGTCGCCAGCCGCTAACCGCCGTATCGTCGCGATCAACTCATCCGGCGGCACCGGCTTGTGCAAATGCGCATCGAAACCCGCGCTTTGCGAGCGCCGCGGATCGACCGCTTCGGTGTAGCCGGTCACCGCGATCGCCGGCAAATGCCCGCCCACCAATAACGGCCGCGCCGCTTCGAGCTCGCGCAGCGCCCGCAACACCTGATAGCCGTCCTCATCGGCCAGCATGATGTCGCATAGCAGCACCTGCGGCCATTGCGCCGCATCGTGATCGCGCAGCCAGGCGAGCGCTTCGGTGCCCGAAGCAAACAGCGCGACCCGCGCGCCGCTCATGCTCAACACCGCTTCGAGCGCATCGCGCGCTTCCTCCTGATCGTCGATCGCCATCACGAACAGGCCGTCGAGCGGCGCGCCAGGGGCCGCCGCATGTGGCGCGGGCGGCCCCACGTCCGCCACCGTGCGCAACGGCAACATCGCCACATATGCGAGCCGTCCCTGCAACGGCATCAGCGAAAAGCTGCCGCCCGCCGCCGCCAGCGCGCGCTCCATCTGCCGCGCGGCGACCAGCGACAGCTCCGCCGGCCGCTCGCCCATCCCATGCACGCTGACCCAAACATGATTGCTGTGGCGCTGCGCGCGCAGCGCGATCCGCTGTCCCGCGCTCGCCTGCTCGATCTCGTTGCGGCACAGCTCCGCGATCAGCGGCTGCAGCACACTCGGGTCGCCGGTCACGCGCAACTCGTTGTCGGCCGGCTCCGCGACCAGCGCCACGCCGCGTGCGGTGATCTCGTCATGCAGCGCATCGATCGCGCCGGCCGTCAACGCGCTGACGCTGACCGACTGCGAGGTCAGCCGGCGCTGCGCGTGCTCCAGTTCGCCCTGCTGCCATTGCAGCGACCACATCTTCGCGTACACGCCCTCGCGCGCGAGTAGTTCGCGATGCATCCCCTGTTCGACCAGCTGGCCATGCTCCATGACCAGAATCCAGTCCGCGTCGACCACCGTGCTGAGCCGGTGCGCGATCACGATCGTCGTGCGCCCCTCGGCGAGCCGCGTCAGCTCGGTCTGGATCGCGCGCTCGGAGCGCGTGTCGAGCGCCGAGGTCGCTTCGTCGAACACGATGATGCGCGGGTCCTTCAGGATCGCGCGCGCGATCGCGATGCGTTGCCGCTCGCCGCCCGACAGGCGCACGCCGCGCTCGCCGACGCGGGTGTCGTAATGATCGGGCAGCCGCTCGATGAATTCGTCCAGTTGCGCGGCGCGCGCCGCCCGCACCACGTCCGCGCGGGTCGCCGACGGCCGCCCGTAAGCGATGTTGTACGCGATCGTCTCGTTGAACAGCACCGTGTCCTGCGGCACGATACCGATCGCCTCGCGCAGACTGCGCTGCGTGACCGTCGCGAGATCCTGGCCGTCGATGCGGATCGCGCCATGATCGGGCCGGTACAGCCGGAACAGCAGCTTCACGAGCGTCGACTTGCCCGACCCGCTGCCGCCGACGACCGCGAGCGTATTGCCCGGATGTACCTGAAAATTGACGTCGCGCAGCACCCGGCGCGCCGCGTCATAGCCGAAATCCACGTGCTCGAACTCGATCCTGCCTTGCGTGACCTTCAAAGGTTTCGCATCGCGCGCATCGATGTCCTCGCCGGTGCGCCCGCGCGCGGCCAGAATCACGAACATCCGTTCGACGTTGACGAGCGCGTCGTTGGTCTCGCGAAACACGAAGCCGAGCGTGTTCAGCGGCATGCAGATCTGGATCAGGTACGCATTTACCAGAATCAGGTCGCCGACGCTCATCGTGCCCGCCGTCACGTGCTGCGCGGCGAGCAGCATCACCGCGGCGACGCCGAGCGCGATCACCGCGCTCTGGCCGACATGCAGCGCGGTCAACGCCTTCTGGTTGGCGATGCGCGCGTGGACCCATTTTTCCAGCACATCGCCGAGCCGGCCGGTTTCGCTTTCTTCCGTCGCGAAGTACTTGACCGTGTCGTAATTCAACAGGCTGTCGACCAGCCGGCCATCCGACTGCGCTTCGAGCTGATTTACCGCGCGCTGGAACGCGACGCGCCGGCGCGTGAAAACGTATGTATAGACCGCATAAACCGCGCAGGTCAGCGCGATCGCGAGCATGAATTCGCGCGCGTAGTTGTGCACCATGATGCCGACGATTACCGCGATCTCGAACACGGTCGGCACGATCGTGAAGAGCGCGGTGCCGAGCAGAAAGCCGATCCCGTCCGCGCCCTTCTGCACGTCGCGCACGATCGCGCCGGTCTCGCGGCCCGCGTGAAAACGCGCGCTGAGCTTGTGAAGATGCGCGAAGGTCCGCTCGGTCAACGCCGCGACCGTACGCTGCACGACCACGCTGAACACCACGTCGCGCGCCTCGTTCAGCGCATCGCCGAAAAACCGCAGCAGCGCATACGCGAGCACCAGAAACACCGGAAATAACGCATGTTCGAGCGGATGGCCCAGTTCATCGACGATGTGCTTGAGCGTCAGCGGCATCAGCACGGTCGCCAGCCGCGCGACGATCATCAGCAGCAGCGCGGCGACCGTTTGGCCGCGATAGCGCCACACCGCGTGCGCGAGATCGCCGAAGATTCTGCGGGTCAGTAGCGAGCGAGGCAGCGGCGGGGCGGAGGTCGGCATGAGTTTCTGGTGAGGGGCCACGGCAAAAAACCTGGCGGCAAAGATTGCGCACGAGGTCTGTGTGCAGCAAGCGACGCTCCCGCCGCATCGGAAAAAAGCACTTCGTCCAGCGCACGCGTAGAGCTGCAATCAGCTTAAACGTGTTCGGCACTCATCGTAGTCCTTAGATTTCGCGCACCGCTTCCGTTTTACACAGCGCTGTGTAGAAACAGGGATCGCCACAGCGGTTCTCCCCGGCGCGCTGCGAGCGCCGCCCCGCAGCTCGCATTCAACTCGTTCAACGTTGCACCGTTCGTGCGAACCGTTCATCGCCGCGCCGCGCGCCGATGCGCGCGCAAATCGCGCGAGTGGCACACCACATGCTCGGCGCCGGTTAACAGCGTCTTATCGGCGTCGTTAGCGTCACGAATCCGTCACCGCCCCTCTCGCGAAGGAATGCCAATGAAAATCGCTCTTATCAGTGAACACGCGTCGCCTCTCGCTGTCGCCGGCGGCGTCGATAGCGGCGGCCAGAACATTTACGTCGCGAACGTTGCGCGTCAACTGGTCGAGATGGGTCATCAGGTCGACGTGTTCACGCGTCGCGACCGCGCGCTGCTGCCGCTGAGCGTCGCGATGGACGGTGCGCGCGTGATCCATGTGCCGGCGGGCCCGCCGCGCCAGTTGCCGAAGGAACAGTTGCTGCCGTTCATGGACGAATTCGCCGCGTTCCTGATCGACTTCTTTCGTCGCGAGCAGCAACCGTACGACGTGATGCACGCGAACTTCTTCATGTCGGGCCTCGCCGCGCTGAAGGTCAAGGACGCGCTCGGCGTGCCGCTCGTCACGACGTTCCACGCGCTCGGCCGCGTGCGGCGGATTCACCAGGGCGCCGACGACGGCTTTCCCGATGACCGCTTCGCGATCGAAGACGAGCTGGTCGCGCGTTCGGATGTGGTGGTCGCCGAATGCCCGCAGGACGAGGCCGATCTGCTCGAACACTATCGCGCCGACCCCGCGCGCATCGAGATCGTGCCGTGCGGCTTCGACGCCGACGAGTTCCGGCCGGTCGACCGCGCGAGCGCCCGCGACGCGCTCGGCTGGCGCCACGACGAATTCATCGTGCTGCAATTGGGCCGGCTCGTGCAGCGCAAGGGGATCGACAACGTGGTGCGCGGCGTCGGCGTGCTGAAGCAGACCTATCGCGCGCCCGCGCGGCTGTATGTGGTCGGCGGCAATTCGGATGCGCCCAATGAGCTCGCCACGCCGGAGATCGCGCGGCTGCGCGGGATCGCGCGCGAATGCGGGGTCGCGGACGAGACCTGTTTCGTCGGCCGGCGCGGACGCGCGCGGCTGCGCGATTACTACAGCGCGGCCGACGTGTTCGTGACGACGCCGTGGTACGAGCCGTTCGGCATCACGCCGGTCGAGGCGATGGCGTGCGCGACACCGGTGATCGGTGCCGACGTCGGCGGCATCCGCTATACGGTCGCCGACGGCCTGACCGGCTTTCTGGTGCCGCCGCGCGATCCGCATCTGCTCGCCGCGCGCTTGCAGCAGTTGCGGCGCGATCCCGAACTCGCCGCGCGGATGGGTGAAGCGGGGCTCGAACGCGCGCGCGCGTTGTTCACGTGGCGCGGCGTCGGCGCGTCGCTCGCGCAACTCTATGCGCGCGCGGCGCGGCTCGTGCCGGCCAAACCCGCGGTCGATGCGCACGCGGACCAACCGCTGCGCGCGGCGGCCGGCGCGGCGTTCCGTTGAGCGTCGTCGCACGAACCCATGAACATCCAACCCGCAGTCTTCATCGACAAGGACGGCACGCTGCTGGAAGACGTGCCGTACAACGTCGACCCCGCGCTGATGCGTTTCGCGCCCGGCGCGCGCGAAGGGCTCGCGCTGCTCGCCGCGTATCCGCTCACGCTGTTCGTGATCAGCAATCAGGCCGGCGTCGCGCTCGGCAAGTTCGACGAGGCCGCGCTGCTGGACGTCGAAAACCGCCTTCGACACATGTTTGCCGAATGCGGCGCGAAGCTCGCCGGCGTGTACTGGTGCCCGCATCATCCGCAAGGCAGCGTCGCCCGCTACGCGCTCGCCTGCGGTTGCCGCAAGCCCGCGCCCGGCATGCTGCTGCGCGCCGCGCACGAGCATGGACTCGATCTGGCGCGCAGCTGGTTCATCGGCGACATTCTCGACGACGTCGAAGCGGGCAATCGCGCCGGCTGCCATACCGTGCTGCTCGACAACGGTCACGAGACCGAGTGGCGGATCGGCCCGCAACGCGTACCGGATATGCGCGCCGCCAATCTGCACGAGGCCGCGCAGCACGTGGTGCTGTACGGGATGCCGGCGGGCGCCGCCGCGCGCCGCAAGGGAGCGATCCAATGAACGCGCCATTGCCGCTCGCGCCGCCGACCCTCGCGCACGCGCGGGTGCCCGACACGTCGCCGCCAGGCTGTTGGGGCGACGACGTCAAGCGGATTCTGTGCGTGCGCCTGGACAATCTCGGCGACGTGCTGATGAGCACGCCCGCGCTGCATGCGTTGCGCGAATCCGGCAAGGAGCGCCACCTCACGCTGCTCGCTTCGCGCAGCGGCGTCGCGCTCGCGCCGTTTCTCGACGACGTCGACGACGTGATCGAATACGACGCGCCGTGGGTCGCGCCGGCGTCCGGCAGCGGGCACGATCTGGCCGCCGATCGCCGGATGCAGCAACGCCTGCGCGCCGGCCGCTTCGACGCCGCGGTGATCTTCACCGTGTACAGCCAGAGCCCGTTGCCGGCCGCGATGCTGTGCTATCTGGCCGGCATTCCGCGCCGTCTCGCGCATTGCCGCGAAAATCCGTACGCATTGCTGACCGACTGGCTGCGCGAGCCCGAGCCGCAGCAGCGCACCCGCCACGAGGTGCAGCGTCAGCTCGATCTGGTGCGCCACGTCGGCGCGCAAACCGCCGATACACGCATGCGTTTCCACGTGCCGGCCGCCGCGCGCCGCTCGCTGGCCGCGCAACTGGCTGCGCGGCGCATCGTCCCTGACACCGCTGACACCGCCGACGCCACTGCCGCCGCTCAAGCCACTCAAGCCGCTAACTGCGCCCCGATCGTGCTGCATCCGGGCGCGACCGCCGCGTCGCGCCGCTATCCGCCCGAGCGCTTCGGCGCGGTCGCGAGCCGGCTCGCGCTGGCCACCGGCGCCCCGATACTGCTGACCGGCAGCGCGAGCGAACGGCCGCTGGTCGAAGCGGTGCTGCGCGCGGCCGCGCCGGCCATGCGCGCGCAACTGCACGACCTGAGCGGCGCGTTGAACCTCGGTGAACTCGCCGCGCTGCTCGAACGCGCAAGCGTGCTGGTCTCGAACAACAGCGGCCCGGTCCATCTCGCGTCCGCGCTAGGCACGCCGGTGGTCGATCTCTACGCGCTGACCAACCCGCAGCACACGCCGTGGCAAACGCCGCAGCGGGTGCTGTATCGCGACGTCGAATGCCGCTGGTGCTATCGCAGCGTATGTCCGCACGAGCATCACGCCTGCCTGCTCGGCGTCTCGATCGAAGAAGTCGTGCACGCGGCACTGGAATTGCGACACCCGCACGCATCGCCAGAGCGACGCGACCCGCCGGTGCGAAGCGATCGCCGGCACGGCGAACCGTGTTGCGACGACGCCGCGTCGTCGCTGACCGATCAGCCCGCGGTCCCCTGAACTCACTTACACAGCGAACGCCATGTACACACTCGGAATCAATGCGGTCTATCACGACAGCGCGGCCGCGCTGCTGCGCGACGGCGTGGTGCTCGCCGCCGCCGAAGACGAACGCTTCACGCACGTGAAGCATGCGAAACGGCCGGTGCCGTTTTCGACGTGGCAGTTGCCGTTCGATGCAATCGACTACTGTCTGAAAGCGGCCGGCATTACGCTCGCCGACGTCGATCACGTTGCTTACTCGTACGACCCGCAGCTATTTTCCGGAATGCCTAAGCAACCGCGCGCGACGATCGAACTGCCGTTCGACCCGGCGGGCACGCGTATGGACAATCCGTCAGCGTCGCCGTGGGACCCGCTGTTTCTCAGCTACATCGCGAATGCGAAGGGCCAACTGCTCGACGGCGCGCCGCATCATCTGCGCGCACGCTTTCAGGGGGTGGACCGCGACAACGGCTTCAAGTGGCACTTTGTCGATCACCATCTCGCGCACGAGGCGAGCGCATTTCTCGCCGCGCCGTTCGACGATACCGCGGTGCTGACGATGGACGGCCGCGGCGAGGGCGTGACGACCAGCATGGGCCAATTCGTCGGCGGCGAATACACGCGACTGAAGCAGGTCGAGCTGCCGCATTCGTTGGGACTACTGTACGAGGCGGTGACCGACTGGCTCGGCTTCCTGCACTCGTCGGACGAGTACAAGGTGATGGCGCTCGCGTCCTACGGCAAGCCGCAATATGTCGACGTGTTCCGCGAGATCGTCCGCTATCGCCAGGACGGCAGCTATACGGTCGAAGCGCCGCGTCTGACCGAACGCTTCGGCCCGGCTCGCGAGCGCGGCGGGCCGCTCGAGCAGCGTCACTTCGATATCGCGCATTCGTTGCAGCGGGTGCTCGAAGAGACCGTGCTCGAACTGGCGAACTGGCTGCATCGGCAGACCGGTTTGAGCCGCTTGTGCATGGCCGGCGGCGTCGCGCTGAACTGCGTGATGAATTCGAAGCTGCGCGACGCGGGCCCGTTCTCCGAAGTGTGGGTACAGCCGGCGGCCGGCGACGCCGGCACCGCGCTCGGCGCCGCGCTGTGGACCGATTACCGCGAGCGCGCCGCGCACGGCGACCGCGCGCGTCGTTGGCGGATGGATCACGCGTACCTCGGCCCCGAGTACGGCGAAGCGGAAATCGAACAGTTTCTGCGCTGGTCGAAGGTGCCGTACCGGCGTCTGGACGACATCGCCGGCTCGAGCGCCGACCTGCTCGCCGACGGCAAGGTCATCGGCTGGTATCAGGGCCGCACCGAGTTCGGCCCGCGCGCGCTCGGCGCGCGTTCGATCCTCGCGTCGCCGGTCGATCCGCAGATGCAGGCGAAGCTCAACGAGATCAAGGATCGCGAGGACTTCCGCCCGGTCGCGCCGGTCGTGATGGAGGAACATGCGAACGACTGGTTCGTGAACGGTCAGAGCGCGCCGTTCATGCTGTTCGTGTTCGACGTGCGCGAGGACAAGGCCGCGCGCATTCCGGCGGTGCGCCACGTGGACGGCACCGCGCGCGTGCAGACCATCAACCGCGCGCAGCATCCGCTCTACTACGATCTGCTGGCCGCGTTCCGCGAGCGCACCGGCGTGCCGATCCTCGTCAATACGTCGTTCAACACGCGCGGCGAGCCGATGGTCAATTCGCCGCGCGACGCGGTCGAATCGTTCTGGACCTCGCCGCTCGACGCGCTGGTGATCGGCCCGTTCCTCGTCGAGAAAGCGGGGGCGGGTACATGAGCACCGCGTTTCTGTGTCCACCGTTGCTCCATAGCGGGGTCACCGAGCGCCGCAGCAGTGCGGACTCCGAAGAATCGGGCTGGGGGGTGGTGTCGCGCTCGATTCCGGATGTGTCGGTGGTGGTGCCAACCTACCGGCGGCCCGCGATGCTCGCGAACTGCCTGCGCGCGCTGTGCGCGCAGCAACTGGCGCCGGACCGCTATGAGATCGTCATCTGCGACGACGGCCCCGATGACGACACGCGCGCCTGCGTCGAGCGTTTCGCGCGGGAACAGGCGCCGCGCGGGCTGGAGATCGTGTACCTGCCGGTGACTCGCACCCAGGGGCCGGCCGGCGCGCGCAACGCGGGCTGGCAGCACGCGCGCGCATCGCTGATCGCGTTCACCGACGACGACACGCTGCCCGATCCGCACTGGCTGAGCGCCGGGATCGCCGCGCTTGCGCACGGCGCGGCTGCGGCAGCCGGCACGATCGTCGTGCCGCTGCCGGCGCTGCCGGATCTGCCGACCGATCACGAAGCCGATACCGGCGGCCTCGCGCGCGCCGAATTCGCGACCGCGAACGTGTTCGTCACACGTGCGGCGCTGGCCGCGACCGGCGGCTTCGACGAGCGCTTCACGTGCGCGTGGCGCGAGGATTCGGACCTGCAATTCACGCTGCTCAGCGCGGGCGGCAAGATCGTCCGCGCGACCGACGCGATCGTCGTCCATCCGGTACGGCCCGCGCGCTGGGGCGTCAGCATCGGCCAGCAGAAGAAGAGCCAGTTCGACGCGCTGCTGTATCGCAAGCATCCCGAACTGTTTCGCGCGCGGATTCGCGCGCGCCCGCCTCTGCTGTACTACGCGATCCTCGTGGCCGCGCTGGTCGCCATCGGCGGGATGTTCGCGCAGCAGGCGGCGGTGGCGACAGCGGGCTGGGTCGCATGGTGCGCGCTGACCGGCTACTTTTCGGCGCTGCGGCTGCGCAGACGCAACCGCGGCTGGCGGCACATCGCCGAGATGGTCTGGACCTCGATCCCGATTCCGTTTCTATCGATCTTCTGGCGGCTGTACGGCGCCATTCGTTTCAAGGTGTTCTTTCCATGACTGCACCCTCGCTGCTGGCGGCGCTCGCGCCGCGCCAGATCGTCGTATTTCGCGCGCTGCAGCTCGGCGACATGCTGTGCGCGGTGCCCGCGTTGCGGGCGTTGCGCGCGGCCGCGCCTGACGCCCATATCGCGCTGATCGGTTTGCCGTGGGCGCGGACGTTCGTCGAGCGCTATGCGGAGCTGGTCGACGAACTGATCGTCTTTCCGGGCGCGGTCGGCTTTCCCGAGCAGGCCGAGACCGACGAAGGGCTGCCCGCTTTCTTTGCCGCGATGCGCGCGCGCCGCTTCGATCTCGCGATCCAGTTGCACGGCAGCGGCGGCATCGCCAACGAACTGCTGCGCGAACTGCGCGCGCGCGCCGACGCGGGTTTCGTGCAACCGGACGAAGGCCCACGCGCCGGCTGCTTTATCGACTGGCCCGACGCGCTGCCCGAACCCGAGCGTTACCTGGCGCTGATGAACGCGCTCGGCGCGCCGGCTGGCGACCGGCGGCTGAGCTTCCCGCTCACCGGCCGCGACCGCGACGAGTACGCGGCCTTGCGCGAGCAGCATGGGATCGAGGCACAGCGCCTCGTGCTCGTGCATCCGGGCGCGCAATTGCCGTCGCGGCGCTGGCCCGCCGAACGCTTCGCGGCGCTCGCCGATCATCTGGCCGCCGACGGCTGGCAGATCGCGATCACCGGCACCGCCGCCGAAGCGCCGCTGACCTGCGCGGTCCTCGGCGCGATGAGCGCGCCCGCGCTGCATCTGGCCGGCGCGACCTCGCTCGGTGCGCTCGCCGCGCTGGTCGCCGACGCGCGCCTCGTGGTCAGTAACGACACCGGCATCTCGCACATCGCCGCCGCGCTGGCGACCGCTTCGGTGGTGGTCGCGTGCGGCAGCGACACGCAGCGCTGGGCGCCGCTCGATCACGTGCTGCACCGCGTGCTCGCCGACTATCCGCCGTGCCGGCCGTGCATGTTCCGCGATTGTCCGTACGGTCATCCGTGCGCGCAAAACATCGGTGTCGAAACGGTGCTCGAGGCCGCGCGCGAGCAACTCGCGCGCGTCCCGGATACGCATCCCGCCGCACCGCGCACGCTGCACGTGTGCACCGATCCGCTGACTTTCCAGGAGCTGCACCATGCTGCGTAACTGCCGCCGCCTGCGCGTGCTGACCTGGCACGTGCACGGCAACTACATGTACTACCTGAGCCAGGCGCCGCACGATTTCTATCTGGTCACCAAACCGGGCCATCCGCCCGGCTATGCGGGCAAGGTCGGCGTGCTGCCGTGGGGCGAAAACGTCCACGAAGTATCGATCGACGAGGTTGCCGGTCAACAATTCGACGTGGTCCTGTATCAGCACCGCGCGCACTGGGACCACGATCGCGAGCACGTGCTGAGCGCCGCGCAGCAGCGCCTGCCACGGGTCTATGTCGAGCACGATCCGCCGCAGGAGAATCCGTTTCAGCAATCGCATTGGGTCGACGATCCGAACACGCTGCTCGTGCACGTCACCCATTTCAACCGGCTGATGTGGGACAGCGGCGTCACGCCGACGCGCGTGATCGAACACGGCGTGGTGGTGCCCGACGGCGTGCGCTATAGCGGCGAGCTCGAACGCGGGATCGTGGTGGTCAATCATCTCGCGCAGCGCGGCCGGCGGCTCGGCGCTGACGTGTTCAACGACACGCGCACCCGCGTGCCGCTCGATCTCGTCGGCATGGACGCGACGCGGCTGGATGGCATCGGCGAAATCGGCAATCTGCAACTGGCCGGGTTCAGCGCGCGCTACCGGTTCTTTTTCAATCCGATCCGCTGGACCAGTCTCGGCCTCGCGATCGTCGAAGCGATGACGATCGGCATGCCGATCGTCGGACTGGCGACGACCGAACTGGCGACCGTGATCCGCAACGGCGAGAACGGCTTCGTGCATACGGATGTCGACGCGCTGGTCGATGCGATGCACGCGATGCTGCGCGATCCGGCCGAAGCGCGGCGGCTCGGCGACGGCGCGCGGCGCACCGCGCTGGAGCGCTTTCATATCGACCGTTTCGCGCAGGACTGGCACGAGACGTTGTTGCAGGTCGCCGCGTAGCGCACTGGCTCGCGCGCACGATCATAAGGATCGCAAATCATGAAAGAACTCACCCGCAAGCGGATTCTGGTCACCGGCGGCGCCGGCTTTCTCGGCTCGCATCTATGCGAGCGGCTGGTCGCGCAGGGGCACGACGTGCTGTGCGTCGATAACTTCTATACCGGCACCAAGGACAACATCGCGCACCTGCTCGACTGCGCGAATTTCGAACTGATGCGCCACGACGTGACCTTTCCGTTGTATGTGGAAGTCGACGAAATCTATAACCTCGCGTGTCCCGCGTCGCCGATCCACTACCAGTACGATCCGGTGCAAACCACCAAGACCAGCGTGCACGGCGCGATCAATATGCTCGGCCTCGCCAAACGCGTGAAGGCGCGGATTTTTCAGGCGTCGACCAGCGAGGTGTATGGCGATGCGCTCGTGCATCCGCAGAAAGAGGACTACTGGGGGCATGTGAATCCGATCGGACCGCGCTCGTGCTACGACGAAGGCAAGCGCTGCGCGGAGACGCTGTTCGTCGATTACCGGCGCCAGCATGGTTTGTCGATCCGCATCGCGCGGATTTTCAACACCTATGGGCCGCGCATGCATCCGGCCGACGGGCGGGTCGTGTCGAACTTCATGATGCAGGCGCTGCGCGGCGAGCCGCTGACCGTATACGGCGACGGCACGCAGACGCGCTCGTTCTGCTACGTCGACGACATGATCGACGCATTCGTCCGTCTGATGAACAGCGGCGACGATAGCGGCGGGCCGGTCAATCTCGGCAATCCGCACGAGGTGTCGATGCGGGAGATCGCGCAGCGGATCATCGCGGTGACCGGATCGAGTTCGACGCTGGCGGCGAGGCCGCTGCCGGCCGACGATCCGTGGCACCGGCAGCCGGATATTTCGCGTGCGCGGCAGTTGCTCGGATGGGAGCCGGCTACTTCGCTCGACGAAGGTTTGCAGAAGACCGCGCGGTACTTTCGGGCGCGGCTCGCGGCGAGCGGGCAGACAGCGCCGCAAGCGGTCAAGGCGGGCGCGGCCGCCGGTTGAGCGGTCTTTCGATCGGCCGCGCTCGCGCGAGCGCCCTCCGCCCCCTACGCCACCCATTCAAGTCACGGCTGCCCCGCGCCCCCCGACGCCCCATACACCTGCCCGGTCACATAACTCATCTGCGCCATCGCCAGCGCGACATATACCGGCGCAATCTCGGCCGGCTGCCCCGGCCGGCCCATCGGCGTCTGCGCGCCGAACTGTTCGAGATTCTTCTGCGTCTGTCCGCCGCTCACCTGCAACGGCGTCCAGAACGGTCCGGGCGCGACCGCGTTCACGCGGATGCCGCGCGCGATCATCTGCTTGGCCAGCGACTTGGTGAAATTCGCGATCGCGGCCTTCGTCATCGCGTAGTCGAGCAGGTTGATCGACGGATCATAGGCATTGACCGAACTCGTGTTGATGATCGCCGCGCCCGGCGGCATGTGAGGGATCGCGGCTTTGGTGAGCCAGAACATTCCGTACAGATTGGTGCGCAGCGTCCAGTCGAAATCCTCGGTACTGATGTCGAGAATCGAATCGTGGCTGTGCTGGCGTCCCGCGTTGTTGACGAGGACGTCCAGGCCGCCGAAGCCGTTCACCGCACGCTCGATTGCCTGCTTGCAGAACGCTTCGTCGCGGATATCGCCGGGAAGCGCGAGCGCGTTGCGGCCCGCGTCGCGAATCAGCTGGATGACCTCGCGCGCATCTGGTTCCTCGGCGGGCAGATAAACGATCGCGACATCCGCGCCTTCGCGCGCGAACGCTATCGCCGCCGCGCGACCGATGCCCGAATCGCCGCCGGTGATCAGCGCCTTGCGGCCCGCGAGCAGACCGCTGCCGCGATAGCTCGATTCGCCGTGGTCGGGACGCGGTGTCATGCGGCCCGCGAGACCCGGCCATGGTTGCTGTTGTGCGGAGAACGGCGGGTGCGGGTAAAGGCCTCGCGGGTCGCGCAGCGGTGTGCCAGCGTCCGGCGCGGGCGACGCGTTGCTGCCGCCGTTGCCGGGGCGCGCTGGGGCTGCGGCGCCAGGCGTCGCGCCGGCGGCGCCGGTCGCGCCAGGCGCGACCGCGTCGGCGGCGAGCGCATTGCCCGCGAACATCGCGGCCAGGCCCGCGGCCGCGCTCTGGACGACTTTGCGGCGGGTCGCGGATACGTCGTCCGGCGCGCTTCGCTGCTCCGGTTGCGCTTCTTGATCCGGTTCGTTGTTCGGCTTATCGCGGGACATGGGTCGCTCCGGTAGGGGAATCGCGATGTGGGCGAGCAAGGGCTATACCGCGCGGCGCCAACCGCGAGGACGCCGTGCGATACCGCAGCGCGCAGTGCAGCGCGCAAAAAAGAGCGGCCACAAAGGGCCGCTTGGGGAGCAGTGCCGCGGAGGCCGCTCAAAAGCCATGCCGCGAAGGGCGGGCGGGCAATGGCATTTCTATCGCGTTCGCTGCGCGCGAACCCGTGCCGCGCTGGGCACCGGTGTATCGCACGCTTACACGCTGCGGGCCGACGCCTCGGTGTCGCTCATCAACACCGTCATCGGTCCAACGCTCAACGCGGCGGAAATCACCGCGAGCCGATCCGGCGGACAATCGACGAGATCCACGCTCAGCGACTCGCGTCCTCCGGTGCAGTTCACATGCGCGGACCAGCCGCATACCTGGGCCCGCTGCTCGATCAGACTTTTCCAGACCGCGATCACGCGCAGCGATCCGGGGCTCGCAGACACAGTCAGACGTTTCACGTTCACGGCTTCAACACGGCGACAGGCCGCGCCTCGTTCCGGTCAAGGGCAATTGAAAGGGGTTCGTTGAGATTAGTCTGACGAGCTTTCACTGCAAAGCAGCGCGCCCCGTCCGTAACGCTAGTGTTACGGACAGTGGACGGCGCTGTGCGCGGCTCGCGGTTTTCGTCGCAGGAATAGCAGCGGGAATAGCAGCACGAAGGGCCAGGCGCGCGGCCAGGTGCGTGGCTAAGTGAGCGGCGTATCGGCGCGAATGCGCATCACGGTCTGGCGCGATGTGCCGAAGCGGCGCGCGACTTCGCTGACCGACTGGCCACGGCCAAGCGATTGCAGCACACGTTCGCGCTGCTGTTCGGACAGCGACGGCGGGCGGCCGGTGTGTTTGCCGTTCGCGCGCACCGCCGCAAGGCTGTCGCGGCTGCGCAGGCTGCGGCAAGCCGCATCGAGCCGCACCAGCGCACGCAGCACCTTGACCGACGAGGGCTCGGGCCGGCCGGCCAGATCGGTATGGCCGATCTCGACGCATTTGAGCGAGACCAGCGCCTTCCGGCATTGCATCACGGTCGCCAGAATGTCGCGCGCGTTGCAGCCGAGCGCGGCCAGTTCCAACACCACCAGGGTGTCGCGCGGCGCCATCCGGCGAATCAGGCTTTGCAACTCCGGCCGCTCGCGCGCCGCGAAGTACGTCGGCAAATCCTCGTTCGCGAGGCGCGCGAGCGTGACCATATAGCCGGCCTTGTCGAGACGGATTAGCGCCTGCTCGCGGCGCGCCGGATCGTACGCGCCAAATAGATAGATATGTACTTTTTCCACTTCGCCCTTTGGTATTCCAATCCACGCTGCGCGGCGCGGTATCAGCCGGGAGGAGCCTGCTTGCCATCGCAATGCCGCCGAAACCGCCGCGCGTTCACGCGCAGCCGTTCCGGCGGCGGCGCTCACGGCTGCCGCTGGCCGCCCTGATGCTGCGGCGGTTTCTGATTCTGCTGTTGCTGCCCGCTTTCGCGGCCCGGTTGCACCGGATTGGCCGGTTGCCGATTCGTATCCTTCTCCGTGCTCATTTCGTTCTCCTTGCAAGGTAGCGGACCGACCGGTTCAGGCCGGACCATCGTCACCTGTTCGCAACGAGCGTTCCCAGGCTTGCCCACGTGAGTCGTCGACGAGGCGCGCGTACGGCCTACCGAATTCACGCATGAATTGCATGTCGAGCGCAACCGCTGTCCGCACTACCCAGCTACGAACGGGAGGCGGCCAATCTTACGCCCGCGCGAAAATTTTCCACACGCTCAGTGCGGCTGTCGCTCACGCATTGCCGCTCAAACCGTGCGCCGCGTGAGCATAGTGCGAATTTCGCCGATCGCGCGGGCGGGATTCAGGCCTTTCGGGCACACGTCCACGCAATTCATGATGGTGCGGCAGCGGAACAGCCGGTATGGATCCTCGAGATTGTCGAGGCGCGCGGCAGTGTCCCGGTCGCGCGAATCCGCGAGGAAGCGGTACGCCTGCAACAGCCCGGCCGGACCGACGAAACGATCGGGATTCCACCAGAACGACGGACACGACGACGAACAGCACGCGCACAGGATGCATTCGTACAACCCGTCGAGCTGATCGCGTTCGGCGGGCGACTGCAGACGCTCGCGCTCGGGTGGCCGCTCGTCGTTGACCAGCCACGGCCTGACCGAGTGGTACTGTTTGAAGAACATCGTCATGTCGACGATCAGATCGCGGACCACCGGCAAACCCGGCAGCGGCCGCAACACGATGTGCTTCGGCAGTTCCTGCATGTTGGTCAGACACGCGAGTCCGTTCTTGCCGTTGATGTTCATCGCATCCGAACCGCAAATGCCTTCGCGGCACGAGCGGCGATAGGCCAGCGACTCGTCCATCGTCTTGAGCACGCCCAGTACATCGAGCAACATCCGCTCGGCGTGCCCCATTTCGATCTCGTATCGCTGCACGCGCGGGTGCGCGTCGACGTCGGGGTCGTACCGATAGATGTCGATGGTGCGAAGATCGGGATCGTCCATGATCGATTACTCCGGTTTGGCGCGCACCGCCGGGCCGCGCTACCCGCGCCACCTGCATCAGCCGTCTTCGCCGACTTCCTGCGGCGCGGGCAGATCGGGCAGCTCCCTGGTGCTCGGCGGGGCCGGTTCGCGCGGGGTATCCGGCGGTTCGGCGCCGTCGTCGTTAGCGGGCACAGGTTGCGACGCAGGCTCGGCGTTGCTGATCATCGTTGCGCTCCTTCGGGTGCGTTCATTCAAGCGGCGGTGACGGCTCGTTGCGAGCGGCCGCCGCTTCGTCCCGTGAGATGAGCATGCGCCAGGCCCGCGCTTACGGAATCGGCAGTCGATGGCTGGTGGGCGGCTCTTCGATACCGCTTACGAGCACTTGCAAGCGTTGCGTCAGTTCGCCCTTGTGCCGCTGCAATCGCGACAGCTCGCGGCGAAGCGCGTCGAGCGCCTCGCGCAGCAACGGCTCGTCGCTGTTGGCGAGGCTCTGCTCCATCCTGACGAGCGCCGCGCTGCGCAGCCTGATCTCGCTGCTCACGCTGAGCGCGTCCGCGAGCACATCTTCTATGCGACCGACATCGTCTCCCCCAACGGGCAAGTCTTTGACTGCATTCGAATGGCCTCACCGCGTCCTGCTATCCGGCTTGCGCGTGCGCCGCGCACGCTTGGTCGGAGGGCGGGCTGCAGGGACAACCTCGACTAGCCGGCACGCCGCACGATCGTCGTCAGCGCTGGCGTGGCAATGCTGGTCCCGAGATTCGCGGGAACGACGCAGTATAAGAAGATGGCGGGAAGGTGCGAACCGTCCGAAAATACCGGCTAATGGACAGCGGGACAGCGGGACAGCGGAACAAGCGGAGGGTTTTGCGCGCCGCGCGCCGCGCGCCGCGGCGGTGGCAATCACTTCGGCTTATAGGAGAACTTCTGGCCGCCCACACTTGCCTCGTACATCAGCCCGCCCTTGGCCACGGTAAAGACCGCCATGCCTTTTCGATAGTCGCCCGCCGTTTTGGCGTCGTTCTTGCCACCGCTGACATTGGCGGACGTGCCGATCGAGCCCGTCTTTGCGCCCGCCGCCGCGGTGATCGCGATCGCATTGGCATCCGCGCCGAATTCGAAGTTGCCGCCGGTGAATTCCTTCAGTGCCCGTTCGTCCTCGAACAGAATGAGTTCGCTGTACACCTGGCCCCCCAGTTGCAGGCCCACGGTGAGCTGAGTCATCGTCGCATCGCCGATGTAATGGCCTTGCTCATAGACACGGCCCTTGCCGCGCGCACCGCCTATCCCGGCCCCTCCCTTGGCGATCTTCGGAAACACGGCGTACCCATACGCATTCTGTAGAAGCGCGCCGCTTTCTCCCGCATTCCTGAATAGCTTGAGTGTTTCCGTATATTCGTCGGCCCACGCGAACGAAACCGGCAATAACAGCAGAATTGCGAGCATCAACATCAGACGTTTGAGCATCACATGTTCTCCATGAATTGGTCGCGTTCAAACACTGCCGTGAAGTATTCGCCCACCCTCCGCGATGCATCGCGGTACTGCTGATCGTGCGCAAATAATCGTATCGGTCCGGCCGCGCAAAAAAAAAGACAAAACCCAGACTGCCACGAACAGTTTGCGCAATAGCGCCGCCGCGTCTCAAAACGCGGTGTGGAAAATCATCTGCTTACTGAGATCCGCCGGCCTGCATTCGCTCATTGGCTCATTGGCTCATTCGTCCATGCGCCGATGCGCGCCCGGTAATCGTCATTCATAAAGGCGCGTCGATGAAAAAGCCATGCTCGCGGTCGCCCCGGAATCCGAGTTCTTCATACAGCATGTGAGCCAGATCCCGTTGCGTGCCGGACAGTAGAACGACTTTGCAGCAGTCGAGATGCCACGCGACATCCAGCGCGAATCCGAGCATTTGTTGTCCGATGCCTTTGCGCTGAAACGGCCCGGCGGTCACCACATATTCCAGCAGTCCAAGCGGCCTGCTCGCGCGACCGATATTGGCCAGAAGCGCCAATCGGCAGGTGGCGACCACGCGCTGGTCGAATCGGGCGACGATCAACCGTAGGTGCGGTTGGCCGAGCAGGCTCGCCAGCGCTTTCTCCGCATCTCCGCGAACATACGCGGGGTATTGCGGTCGCAGCACCGCGTAGAGCGCGAGCAGGTCATCGAGATCCGAAACCGTCGCGAAGCCGTACTCGATGCTTGCCATCACACTCTCCGTTCGTTCAAAACTGTCTGCCTGTCACGGGGATGTTGCTGCGACCGTATGCGCGTTTTAGTTTAGGTATACGGAGACAGCGTGACGGCTGCTTTTTCGGGCCGTCGTGGAAAACCACTTGTGTACTGACTATATTGAAACCGCGCGCCCGACCACACGCAGTAATTCTGTAAATCAAACCTACCCCGACGAATGCGAACTCGCGCCCAACGTGGCGGGATAACACGAAGCGCAACCGGACCTGACATGCGGTTTCTCTGGCGAACACGAAATCATGGTGATCCGGAATGTCAGCGAGTTTTTCGGCAGGATCTTTCTTCAGCGCTGTTTTTATCTGTTCATTGTGCTGATGCTTTTTATCTGCGCCGCGCCTTTCGTCGAAGCGCCTCCGATCAGACGTTTTGCGATCATCTGCGCGAACGCATTTATGATTGCCGCCGTCGCGTCGGTGGGGCGATCGACGCTGTCGTTCATTATTGCCGTACTGCCCGGCCTGCCGGCGCTTGCGTTCCAATGGATTGCATCCGCCGCGCGACGAACTTGGGAAGTCCTGACCTGACCGGCGCAGCGCCGGCCGCGCGGAACGCGAAATGCTTCGCGTCGCGCATCCGTTCATCGGCAACCCAGCATGCGCGGTCACGCGCCCACACCGGAGCCCTGCCATGAAGGCCACCCGTAGTGAACTCATTTCAAGCGGCGACGGCGCGTGGCGCACCCACCTGCGCCGCGCGGTCGGTTCCGGTCTGCTTGCCGGCTGCCTGTCGGCGGCGAGCGCCGCGGCCGCGGCGGCCGACGCGGACGGCACGCCCTGCGCGCCGATCAACGCGGTGACCCACTGCCTGTGGCCGCGCCGCGCACTGCGCGAGCGCGGCTTCAGTCTGCGTCACACGGTGACCGGTTTCGCGATTCATCAGAGCGCCGCGATCTTCTGGGCGCTGCTGTACGAAGCACTAGTCGCGCGGCTCGCCGGCGGCTGCGCGCAACGGCGACCGGCCGCGGCCGCCGGCGCGGCGGCAGCAACCGCGGCAACCGCCTATCTGATCGACTACAAGGTAGTGCCCGCGCGGCTCACGCCCGGCTTCGAAGCGCACCTGTCGCGCCGCGCGCTCGGCACGGTGTATGTCGCGCTCGGCTGCGGCCTGCTCGCGGCCGCGTTGCTGCGGCGGCAGAACGCGTAGATCGCACGCGGGTAAACAGGGGGCGGAAGCACATGGGACAGAAGCGCGCGGCCGGCAAAAAAAGAGCGACCAGCCGTTATCGGGGCGTGGTCGCCGCAAGCGCATTTGAGACGCTGTCCCACTGGAGTCCAGTCCGAGGACACAAGCAGTATAGAAAGCGCCGCCGACGCCGGTACTGTCCGTAACGCTTGCGCGCGGACAGTCAATCGTTGTCAAGCCGACGGCAAGCATCTCGACGCAGCGCTATTCCAATCGCAATAAGCTTGTCCGTTGAGCACGAGTTACGGACAGCTCCCGCCCAATGTACGGACGCGCGTGCCACGGCGTATTCTTGAACCCTCATTTTGAGCTAACGCATGAGCCGGCCAAAAGACAGCGCCGGCACTGCGAACCCGGAGGTTTTACACGTCATCAAAAGCCTCAGGAGGCGACATGCTGAGCCCCCACGAATTTGCGGTACTGATGCTGGTCAGGGCATCGCCCGACCAGACCGATGTCACCCGCGCAGAGTTCAGCGCACTGCTCGATTTGCAGCTGGTGGCAATGGAACACAGCGCGTCGGGTGTGCATCGCCCGCGCGTGACGAATCACGGCGAATCCCTTCTGCGAAACATGATGCGCGAACGTTGACCGGCGCGCCGCCCGAGCGCCCGCGCGACGCGGCGCGAACGGGCGGCATGGCCATCCGCCCGCTCGCGACAGGTACCAACGTGGAGAGCAATCCAGTGAAATCAGTGCGCAATATCAACGACGCGGCAAACGACCTCGCACACATCGGCACCGTGGTGCTGCATCTGGAAAAACTGGCGCAAAGCCGGAAAACCGACTGGCAAAGCACGATCGTGACCTTGCCGGAATACTGGCGCGCGCGCGTCGTCGCGAACGCGGCGATATCGCCGGCGCTCGAGCCGCAGGTCCGCAGCCTGCTGGCGCGGCTGGAAGCGATCGAGCGGCTCGGCGAACCGCGCGGTTAGCGCGGTTGATTGCGCGTGGTGGATGGTGCGCCTGCGCTTGATGCGCGCTGGCCTCAAGCCGCCAGCTTCAGCGCCTGCGCGAAGTCGGCCAGCAGATCGTCGATATCTTCGATGCCCGCCGATAGCCGCAGCATGCCGTCGGAAATCCCCATCGCCTTGCGGGTTTCCGCACCGGCTTCGAAGAAGATGGTCGGCGCGACCGGAATGATCAGCGTGCGCGTGTCGGCGAGACCGGTCGCCTTGATCGGCAGTTGCAGCGCGTTGACGACGTCGATCATCCGCTCCGCATTCAGCAGTTCGAACGACAGCAGCCACGACGCGCCCTTGAATAGCTTCTGCGCGATCTCGTATTGCGGATGACTCCGCAAGCCCGGATAGAACACCTTGCCGATCGCCGCGTGGCCTTCGAGAAACTTCGCGAGCGCGAGCGCGTTGTCGCTGCTTTGCTTCACGCGCAGCGCGAGCGTTTCCGCGCCGAGCGCGATCGAATGCGCCTGCTCGGACGACAGCGAACCGCCCATATCGCGCAGGCCCTTCTTGCGAATCTGCAGCAGACCCTGCTCCCTGGCGGCCGAGCGGCGATAGTCGTCGGCGATGTTCGGATACGCGCTCCAGTCGAACAGGCCGGTATCGGTGACCGCGCCGCCGAGCGCCGCGCCATGACCGGCGATCGTCTTCGTCAGCGAGTTGACGACGAGGCTCGCGCCGACCGCCTTCGGCTTGAACAGCGCCGGCGACGTGATCGTGTTGTCGACCACGTACGCGAGGCCGTGCTCGCGACACAGCGCGCCGATCCCTTCGAGGTCGGGAATCTGCGTGCCCGGATTGGCGATGGTTTCGACGAACACCATCCGCGTGTTCGGACGCACCGCCGCGCGCACCTCGTCGATCGTGCAGGCGTCGACGGTGGTCACTTCGACGCCGAGCGTGCGCAACGTGCCGAACAGGCTGTTGGTGTTGCCGAACACGTAGCGGCTCGCGAGCAGGTGATCGCCGGCGCGCAGCAGCGTCAGAAAGGTCGCCGTGATCGCGGCCATCCCGGTGCTGAAGCAGACCGTGCCGACGCCTTCTTCGAGACTCGTGATCTTGCGTTCGAGCGCCGCGGTGGTTGGCGTGCCCTGGCGCGCGTAGTTGAAGCCGCCTTTCTTCGTACCCTGGAACACGCCGATCAGATCCTCGACGCGCTCGAAGCCGTACTGCACCGAGGTATGAATCGGCTGGCGCACACCGCCGTGCTCGGATCCCGCGATCCGGTCGCCGTGAACGATGCCGGTGGTAAAGCCTTGTTTGTCCATCCCTTCTCCGCTTTCAAGTCGCTAACGTTCGGCCGCCGGGCGTAACTGCCCTCGGCGCGCCGCTAATCTTCAGCGCGGCTCGCCGCGCCACCGAAACCTTGTTGGCGCGCCGCGCACGCCATCCCGATATTCTCCCCTGGATCACGCGCGCGTGGCTCGCGCGAAGCTCACTGAGCCGCGTAGCCCTGCGCGCGGCGACGCTGTGTGGCAATCCTTACACTCTGTTTCACTTTGTTGCATATTGCCCGGAAGCCCGCCCGACAAGGCTTTGCGGGTTTCCGCCGGAGGTGGACCCCCGTGCGGCGCCGGCGCTACGGTGAAGATTTCAGCGACCCGACCGTTAAGCAGTCAACAGGTGAGGAATAGAGCGATGAAGATCGAAACGGGCAACAACACCTACGCGGTTTTCCAGAACGGCGCGCCGCGCGCGACCAACCCAGGCGATGAGAACAGCAGCGTCGGCGCGGCGGCGCCAGTGAGCGCGGCCGGCGCGCAGAGCCAGACGGTGGAGCTGTCGGCGACGTCGTCGCTGCGCGCGTCGAGCGAGTCCGACATCGATGTGGCGGCGGTCGAATCGATCAAGGCCGCGCTGCGCGACGGCAGCTACCGGATCGATTCGGCCAAAATCGCCGACGGCATGCTGAGCAGCGCGCGCGAGCTATTGCAAACGAGAAGCCGCTGAACGGCGCGGGCCGCTTAGCGCAGCGACACCACGGGCGGCTCGACCAACTCGCACAGCCGCTCGAGCACCTGCGCGGCCGACACCGGCCGCGCGATCACGAGATCCGCGTGGGCCCAGCTAGTGCTCGCGGTATCGTCCGACAGCACCGCGACGCGGCACTGCGGGCTATGCGCGCGGATCAGTTTCAGCGCACGCGCCTTCTGCCCGATCCGGCACTCGGTATCGAGGAGCACGAGTTGCGGCCCACCGGGCCCACATTCGTCGAGCCCCTGCAATACGTGACTGCACAGCATACAGGTCGCCGCGAAGCCATACACCGCGGACAGCACGAAGATGGATTGCGCGATCGGTTCGTTCTGCTCATGGAGCACGAGCAGACGCCGTCCGCCGCCGACGTTGCGCGGGCGGGTTCCCTGTTGTTCCGACGCAGACATGACGGAGCCTTGTTGTGGCTGGGCGGGTCGCCAGGCATTCCCGCGTGCGATGCATCGATACGGATTGCGCCGTAGTAACCGACAGGCGACGTGGAGCGTATCGAAAACGGGAGTGACCCTGTACCAGCGATCTGATGGACACCTGAGGCGCGCGCCGCAATCCTCAGGCGGAAGGAGGTTTAGTTAGAAGCATAGAGCGTGGGACCGGCATTGCAATGTTTCGGAAACCGAAAGCAAGATCGTGCGACGCTTATCGCGTTCGACGCGCAGATGCGGCGCAATCGTTGCCCGGCGCCCGCGAATCGGCGGCTGCGCGCGCGATCCGCTTTGGCTCGCGCGCTTCGTGCCGCGCGCGTCGCGGTCAAGCATGGGCTATAGCGCGCTTCTCGCGAGTTCCCGCAGGCTCCGGCCCGCATCGAGCCACACCTCGCGCGCGAACTTCGCGCGTCGTTCGACCAGTTGCCGAGCGCTGCGCATCTCGCGACCGAGATTGATCGTGATCGCGCCCGTCAGCGCGCCCTGTTCGTCGAGCCCCAGCAGCACGCACGGCGAGCCGTCGAGTGGGCCGCGCACGAGCCAGTGCGGCGCGGCCATATCGCCGACTAACTGCACGTTCAGGCCGCACTGATCGGTCCAGAACCACGGCGCGGTGTCGGCTTCGGCGGCAACGCCCAGCATCGCGCGCGCGGCGCCAATCCCCTGCTTCTGCGCGTTCTCCCACGTTTCGAGGCGTCCGTAGATGCCGCTCGCCGCATGCTGCCGGCTCGCGACGTCGCCCGCCGCGTAGATATGCGGGTCCGACGTGCGGTAGCCGGCATCGATGGCGATGCCGTTGTCGATCGTCAGACCCGCCGCCTGCGCGAGCGCGGTGTCCGGTTGTGCGCCGATTCCGTAGATCACCGCATCGGCCGCGATGCGCGTGCCGTCCTGCAAGCTCAGCACGATCTCGCCGTGCTCGCGGCGCGCGTCCGCCAGCGCCGCGCCGAAATGAAATCTCACGCCGCGACTGCGATGCACATCGCACAGAAACTCGCTCAACAGCGGCGGCGCACAACGCCCGAGCGCCGCACCCGCGGCTTCGATCACGGTCACTCGCGCGCCGAGTTCGAGCGCGCTCGATGCGAGTTCGAGGCCGATCACACCGGCGCCGACCAGCACGATCCGCTGGCCCGGATGCAGCTCGCTGGCGAGCCGGCGCGCGTCGTCGAGCGTGCGCAGCGTATGCACGTTCGTCTTCAGCGCGTCGAGCAGCGGCAGCCGCCGCGCCCGCGCGCCGGTGCACAGCAGCAGCTTGTCGTAAGCGATCGTGTCCCAATCGGCCAAGGTCAGCGTGCGCGCGTCGCGGTCGAGCGCGACCACCGGCACGCCGAGCCTCAACGCGATGCGCTGCTCGTCGTAAAAGCCGTCCGCGTGCACCGCGCAGCGGGTTTTCTCGGGCCACAGCAGCATCGCCTTCGACAACGGCGGCCGCTCGTACGGCGCATGGGCCTCGTCGCCGATCAGCAGCACGTCGCCGTCGAAACCCTGGCGGCGCAATTCGGCCGCGGCATTCGCGCCGGCCTGGCCGGCGCCGACGATTACATAAGTAGAACGATTCATCGATTCAACCTGCTAATTCAAGCGCTATCCGAACTGACGCGAAAGCGGTGCGGGCACGCATCACAGATGCAGTCCGCCCGCGACGTGACGGATGCCGCGAATGCCGAGCCCCGCATCGGCGTTGATCATCACGCCGCTCAGCACGCGATTGTTCGCGCGTGACGCGAGCATCACGTAAGGGCCGGTGAAATCGGCCGGTTCCGGAAAGAACTGCAGCGGCAGGATGCTCGCGATCGCATCGGGCGAGCGCGAATCCATGATGCGTTTGTCCTGCTGACCAAGCGCGGCCGGCCCGCGCAGATCGCTGGCCATTCCGCACGGACCAACGCCGTTCACGCGCAATTTTGGCGCAAGCTCGTACGCGAGCTGGCGGATCAGGCCGACCGCCGCATGCTTGCTCGCGGTATAGAGCGGACCGCCGCCGCCCGGATAGAACGACGAGTTCGACAGCGTGAAGATCATGCTGCCGTCGCTGTCGAGCAGCGCGGGCGCGGCCGCTTTCGCGCCGAGCAGATACCCCTTTACGTTGATCGCGAACAACTCGTCGAAGCCGCTCACCAGTTGTTCGGCCGGCAGGTCCAGCAGACCCGCCGCGTGGTCCCAGATCGCCGCGTTGCCGACGAAGGTATCGAGCGAACCGAAGCGCGCAAGGGTCGCATCGACCGCACACGCGTTGTCTTCGTACGAGCGCACGTCGCCTTGCACTGCGACCACCGCGTCGCCGAAGCGCAGGTTCAGCGCCGCGACCTTCTCCGCCGAGCGTTCGAGCACGCCGACCCGGCAGCCTTCGCGCAGGAAGCGCTCGACCAGCGCGAGACCGAGCCCCGAGCCGCCGCCGGTGATCAGCGCGACCTGGCCATGCAACCAGCCGGCGCCGCTCGCGGCGTTGCGCGAGGCTTGTGCGGCTTGCGTATCTGTCGTATTCGCCGCGCTCATGCCGCCGCCTCCGGCACGTCGACGTAAATCTGGCCGTCGAGCAGCGCGACCGGGAAGGTCTTGAGCGCTTCGGTGGCCGGCTGGCACAGCGCCGTGCCGGTCTTCAGGCAAAAACGCGCCGCGTGCAACGGACATTCGACGGTGCCGTTGTCCTCGACGTACCCTTCGGACATCGACGCATTGCCGTGACTGCAACGATCGGCCAGCGCATACAACTCGCCGTTCGAACGGAACACCGCGACCGCTTCGCCGGGACCTTCCACCTTGATTGCCTCGCCATCGGGCAATGCGCTATCCGCGCAAACGAGAATGCGTGTCATGGGATTCGCTTCAGAAAAGTACGCTGAGGTTATGGGAGTTGAGAGTGGCCTGATCGAGCGTGATTTCTCGGCGGCAGATCTGCCAGCCGGCCGCCGTATCCGCCGCGCGACGCACGCGGTCGCAGCGCTTGCCCGCGTAGATCGTTTCGTCGCGCTCTTTCTGCGAGCGATACAGCAGATAGTTCACGCGCACGTCGAAGGTGTCGGCTTCATCGGCTGCGGTCACCACCACGTTGGTCACCAGGTGGCGGGTGCGCGACGGTGGCTCCTCCGCCCACGCCATCCCGGTTTCGAGTCGCGCGATGCGGCGTTCCAGTTGCGCGTACGTGTCGTTGAAAATCCACGTGGTCGGCGGCTGCACGCTGCGGCGGCGGTCGCGCGTCTGCGCGTTGACCGTGGTGCGCATCGAGTAATGGACGTCGGCGGCCATTAATGCGAGCCAGTCGCGAAAGCGCCAGTCGTCGAGCAATTCGGCCTCGCGATACAGGAACTGTTCGATCTCGTGATGCAGTTGGAGCGGCACCGCGGCCGCGCGGGTCAAAGTGGCTTCAGTCATGCTTGAGCACCTCCTGTTCGTACGCGCGGGTGCGTTCGAGCACTTCGTCCCAGCTGTCGCACGCGAGCAGATCGGCCCAGCGGCGATACATGCCGCGCGCCGCGGTCTCCGAGAAGATGTAGTTCGTCATCCCAGGAATGCCGTCGTCGCGCAGCTTCTCGTTGCCCAGACCCATTTCCACGATCAGCTTCGTCGAGCGCGCGCGCTTGCCGCGCAGCACCTTCTGGATTTCGACCCAGTTCTCCGAGTCGTCCTGCTCCAGAAAACCGGCCGGCCCGAACGCGCGCGTCGCGCTGCGCTCGAACGCCTGCTTGACCTCGTCGGACGCGTCCTTGTCGGCGATGCAGAACGCCCACACCTCGACCTGATTCGGCCCGCGCGGATGCCAGACGCGCAGCGTCGCGGTGCCGTTCAGCCAGGACATCGTCGGGAACATGTTGTTGTGGCCGGCCAGACGCAGCGCGCGCACGTTGCCCAGTCGCGCCTCGACTTCCGGGTAGGTGTCGCGGAAGTACTGCGACACGACGCCGTCGACCCACACGTTCGCGTCGGGGTTCTCGGTGAAGAAAAAGCCGCTGCCGTGGCCGGCCTGGCCGTATTGCAGCGCGTCCTTCGCGGTCTCCCACACCGGCCGCGCGGTCTGGCCGGCGCCGAGCGCCTTGCCGCCGTCGCCGCCTGCGGACCCGCGCGCTGCATCGCCCTGCTTCGCGCCGAGCACCTGCACCGCGGACGCATGCGAATACAGCGCGTGATACTGGTCGCTCGCGAACTGCTCAGCCGGAAACTTCCAGTTGCAGTCGATCACCCACTTATGCACGCCGCCGACGATCTCGGTGCCGCCCGGCCGCCGATCGAGCACGCCGTCCAGATACCACGCGATATCGCCCATATACGCTTCGAGCTCCGGCGCGCTCGCGTCCCAGTTGCCGAAAATGAGTCCCTTGTATTCGGCGACGCGGGTCACTTCCTGCAAGCCCAGGTGCTGCTTGCACAGCCCCTGCGGATACGCGCGCGCTTCGAGCGGCACGTCGACCAGCGCGCCGTCGGTGCCGTACGACCAGCCGTGATACGGGCAGGTGAACGCGCGGGTATTGCCGCAATCGGCGTAGCTCACCCGCATCGAACGATGCCGGCACTGATTGAGGAACGCCTTGATCGAGCCGTCTTTCTGACGCACGACGATCACCGGGTCTTCGCCCATGTAGGTATTGAAGTAATCGCCGGCGTTCGGAATCTGGCTGACGTGCGCGAGAAACAGCCAGCAGCGCCCGAAGATGCGCTCCAGCTCCAGTTCGTACAGTTCGGGATCCGAGTAGATCGACGCGGCGACCCGGCCGGTGCGCGCGTCGACGAGCGCGTCGAAATCGATCGATTTCTGAGACATTTGGCGTCTCCTCCACAGGAGGTTTTTAGGTGGGATGTGGCGCCAATGATCGTTTTCCGAGCATAAGCTGTAAAATATTTTGTTTGTTTGGATTAAGACATTTCAACGATAACTGAACGCGTCACCGAGGAATCCCGCCGATGGAACTGAGACACCTGCGCTACTTCATCGCCGTCGCCGAGGAGCTAAGCTTCACGCGCGCGGCCGAGCGTTTGCGCACCGCGCAGCCGTCGCTGAGTCAGCAGATTCGCGATCTCGAAGAGCAGGTCGGCACGCAGCTGTTCGAGCGCACGCGCCGCAAGGTCGAACTGACGGAGGCCGGCAAGGTGTTTCTGATCGAGGCGCGGCTGACACTCGCGCAGGCCGAACGCGCGGTGACGCGCGCGCGGCATGTCGGCCGCAAAAGCAGTTCGACGGTGACGATCGGCTTCGTGCCGGCCGCCGAAGTGCGGATTTTTCCGGCGATCCTGCCGCGTCTGCGGCTGCGCTTTCCGGAGCTGAACGTGGAGTTGCGCAGCATCCCGACTTCCGAACAGGAGCAGATGCTGCTCGACAACGAAATCGACGTGGCCTTCATGCGCAAGCCGATCCGCTCGCCCGACCTGCTCAGCAAAGTGGTGCTGCGCGAGCCGATCCTTGTGGTGCTGCCGGTCGCGCATCCGCTTGCGCGCTACAAGCGGATCAAGCCCGCGCAGCTCGACGGCGAGGCGTTCATCAGCACGCATCCGCTCTATTCGGGCGACGTGTACCACGTGGTCGACGGTTACTTCCGGCAGCACGGCGTGCAGCCCAAGGTGATTCAGGTGGCCACCAATATCCTGTTGAACCTCAACCTGATCGGCATGGGGCTCGGCTTGGGGCTGCTGCCGGGCTACACCGCGTCGCTGACCAATCCGGCGATCTGCACGCGGCCGCTGGCGGGCCCGGTGCCGCAGATCGAACTATTGATGGCGTGGCGCGCCGGCAACCGCTCGCCGCAACTGGACGGGCTGCTCGAGTTGGTCGCCCATCACGCGGACGGCACGGACGACGAGTAAGCGGCGCGGCTGCAAGTCCCAAAACTCGCGGGCCCTGGTCGCCACGCAACCCTATGCGACAACGCGCAAGTCTATTCGACGAGGCCGTTTCAAGGCCTTGCCCTGGTCGTAGGTTAAGCTGTGCCGCAATGGCTCGGCGACCGAATTGAGTTTGGTAAAGAAGCCTGCCAGCGCGCAGGCAGCCGTGCCATCTTCCATCTTCGCCAGCAGCAGCAGGCGGCTTGTCCGCTCCACCAGCAGTCCGACGCCCGCACGATTATTCCTTGGCCACCGATTTCTTTGAATAAAAGAGTACGGGGCTCGACGTCAAAACGACACCGTCCCGCGCCATTAAACAGATCACGTTGTCCAGACGTTGCCTATGCGAGGTATCGATGAGCATATCGCGAAATAAGCGAGCTTCAAGCTGGCGCGATTCGTTGATCCAAGTCCAATCTCGGACAAATGACACCCACAAATCATCCTTCGCCCATTTGCTACATCCGGGCTAATTGTTAGCTTTTCCTTTCCCCGTAAAAAGAGAGGAATTCGGGATGTCTTATCGAGATGATTCAGACGGCGTGCGGATAGTGTTGAGCGCGCCGCAGTTGGCCGCGGTGTTGTCCCGTCAGTCGATCAGCCAGACGGAGATGCTGACGAACCGGCTTTGGGGCGGTTTGCAGGTGGTCGGTGGTGTTTTAGAGATGGTTGGTGCGGCAGCGCTGTGCGTGTTACCCGAACCGACGATGGCGAGCAAAGCCGGCTGCATCGTGTTCGGTGTGCATGGCTCGGACACCGCGGCCGCGGGTTTGCGGCAGATGTGGACGGGCTCCGACACCATCACACTCACGCAGCAGGGCACCAGCAAGCTGGCTCAAGCAATAAAGGCGAAGCCCGAAATGGCGCGCAATATCGCCAAGTCGCTTGATCTGATGGTGCCGTTCGGTATTGCCGGATCCATCAAAGCTGCGCGCGCGGCCAGTATTACGCGTGGCCGCATTGATTTGCGGATGCACGAGGCGAAGGCAGCGCAACCGAATCTTGGTGGGCATACACTGCTGAAGCATGTCGGCAAAGATGAAGCGTGGCTTCGGGCGCGGTTACAGCGTGAACCGGATCGGACAATTGTCTCCTCGTTTAAAAATGTTCACGAAGCAGAACGCGCCATCTCGGAGACGTTACACGCCAACGCCGCAGTGATCAGCGCGTGGGCACGCAGCCAGAACCCTTCCCGTACGATGCACCTGAACAAGATCGTTGCCGGTGACATTGGCTATGGCGTCACACGGAAGACTGGCAAGCTTACTCCGCTGAACAAGGTTTTCGTCGTTCTAAAATACGGCACCTACAATGGCATGCCCTACTACATCCTGACCTCTTATCTCGAGTGAAAAAATGGACTATTTAGAGCGTTTCCCTCAGATGGCCACTTTTTTCAGCATCTATTTCGGCCAGGATTTTGATATTTTCGGAGACACCGTTGAGGAAATCGTTTTATCTTACAAAGATGATCACCGCGATCATTATCTGGAGTTGATCCGCGAGATCGAGCAGTTTCGCAGCGAACATCCGCATGATCTGGACGTCGCCTATACACCGTTTAGTCGAGGATTCCGTCCGGAAGGGCGCGGTTACACCATCGCATCTTTTCTGCAGGAAATCCTGCGGATCCTGAGAGCATGACCGGCGGCGGCCTCGCCGCTTTACGGCGTGTGACTCCGGTGCGAACTGCTGCTACTTGATGATGCACAGCCGTACGTCGAGGCACACGCCACACACCGCATCAGCCAACGGATGCCAGTAAACGACGAGTAAGCGGCGCGGCTTCAGCTCAGCTCGTCAACGCGTCAACCGTCAGCGGCTGCCCTTGCATAGCGACGCGGCCAACGCGGCGTCGAGTTGCATGGACGCGGTGCCGAACAGCTTCGCCAGCAGCTCGCCGATCACCGGAAGCGCGGCGATCCCGACTGGTTTAAGCAGTTGCGCGAGCTTCGCTCCATTCGCGCCGTTCCCGCCACTGACCCCATTCACTGTGTTCGCCCCAGCGGGCGCCCCCGCACTGCCCATACCCTGCGGCGCGACGATCGCGATGTTCTGCATCATCCCCTGATCCTCGTGATCGAGAATATGGCAGTGCATCACGAACTGGCCGCTGAAATCCTCGTAGCGCGTGCGCAGCACCAGCGTATAGCCCGGTTTGACGAACACCGTATCGCGCAGCACGTCGCGCTGCGTGCAGTACTGGGTATCGCCGGTCGCCAGTTCCGCCTGCGTGCACGCGCCGCTCCCATCGTAGATCGACTGTCCGGCCGGGTTCAGCACGTCGGCCACCCGAAATGGGTTCACGTGGATATGAAACACGTGCCCGCCGCCCGCGACGGTCGCGCTGACGCGCCATTCTTCCAGCGTGCCGAGCGTCGCCGTATGGTCGATGCGGCTCATGTCGTAGAGCCGGTCGTTGATCACGAAATGCGGCGCGCCCGTCGACGTATCGACGTCGAACCCGACCGCCACGGTGCGTGCCGGTACGCCGTCGGTGACGCGCGGCGGCGCGAACGCGCGGGTGTCGAGCCGGTTCAGATCGGCCAGCACGTCGCGCGGCAGATTCTGGTTCGCGTCGACCAACTGGGTGCGCACGTATTGCCAGTACTTCGAATGACCGAGACCATCGTCGACATATGCAGGAATGTTGGTGCCGGGCCCGACGCGCGCGAACGCGAGCAGGCGGCGGTCCTTCACGCTCGCCGAATGGCGCCGGAAATTGATCGTCGCGGCCGCACTCGCCGCGTCGTCGAGGATGCAGTAGAGACCCGGCTGCGCAAACGCGACCAGCACGTCGCTGCGATAACCGGGGTCGAGCGTGTTCACGTCCTTTTCGACCATCGACGCGCGCGTCAGCCCATCCACCGCGATCTCTACCTGCTTGACCGTTTCGCCGCTGCACAGCGCGTCGAGCGTGGTCTGTCGCGCGCGGCCATGCGCGGCGCTGAGGCGCGACGCCGCCGCGCGCGTCGCGCTGTCCACGTCGCCGGTGCTCAAGGCGGGCGAATCGGCGAGCGAATCGGCAAACCCGAGCGCCGGCAGATTCGCGCGCACGATTTTCACGTTGATCGTGTCGCGGTTGCCGCCGTGAATCATCCGCCAGCGACGGATTTCGCCGGCCGGCACATAGCTCGCGACGCCGGGAAACACCGGCTGCACGACGCCGTTGATCTGCGTATAGCGGCCCGAGATCGCCCACGTGGTGTTGGCCTCGCCCGCATGACCGGGCCGCGGATCGGCGACGAAGTTCAGCTGATTCGTGTAATTGCGGATTTCGCCGACGTGGCCCGGCGGACACACCCATGCGTAGGTCGCCGGATCGGCGAGCGGCGCGCTCGCCGCCGCGTTCTCGAAACAGCCGTATTCGATCTGCTGGAACAGCATCACGTGCTCGCGAAACGGCTGCTGCCGTTCACGCCGATGCAGGATCGTATCGATGTCCGCGATCCCGCCGTTCGCCGCGCGCGCGGCTGCGGTGCGCGTGCCGCGCACGATCAGCACGCCGGCCATTCCGCTCGACACGTCGATCGCGGTCGAGCCGTGCTGATGCGAGTGATACCAGAACGTGCCGGCCGGATGATTGGCGGGAATCTCGTAGCGATAGTCGAAGCTCGCATTCGGCGCGACGCTGACCATCACGTTGTCCGCATGGCCGGACGGCGACACGTGCAGCCCGTGCGTGTGCAGATTGGTCGTGTTGAAACAGTGCGGCACCGCCGGGTCCGGGTTCGGTGGACAGGTCGCCGGGCTTTCCGCGGGCAGCCGGTTGTTCAGTGTCACGTCGAGCCGCATGCCCGGTTTGACGCTGAGCGTCGGCCCCGCCGGGCAGCCGTTGTACGAACGCATCGACACGGTATCGAACGAATTCGTGTCGGGGTTGAACAACCAATAGTTCGTCATCCCAACGGTCAGTGTGAGCGAGCCCTGTTTGCCGTCGAACGTATAGCCGCTCACGCAGCGCTGCCGCGCGAAGACCGACGCGAGGCCGCCGGTCGAATTCTGCGCGGCGTTATCGGCAAGCGCGTCGGCGCTCGCGCTGAGATCGGCAAAGTCCTGCGCGGCCGATAACGCCTGCGCGGACGCGCAATGATTGAACGACAGTCCGACAACGACCAGCACCCGTACCCATACCGAAGACAACCGCATAAAACCACTCCCCCGTGAACCTTCGGTCCCGTTCTATTTTTCGATTCGGATGACGGCGCGCGCCGTGCGCGCGCCGCCGTTTCCGTTCAATGACCGGCGCCCTGGTCGAGCGCCGCCGCGCGCAGTTCGTCGCCGCTGTCCGGAAAACTCTGCTGCCGCAAGCGCGCGAGCTGCGCGGCGTAATCCTGCGGCGTCAGCCCGGCCCGCTCCAGTTGCGCGCGTTGCGCGTCGTAGCTCGCGTAGCGCGCCTGCCAGTCGTCGGCGTCCCGCTGCATCTGCACGACCCGTTCGGCGGCGGCCGAACCGAGCGTCTGCGCGACCTGCGCGCGCAGTTCGTCGGCCGGCGCGTGCTGCTTCTGCAATTGCGCGACCGTGTCGATCGCGGCCTGCTGCGTGCGCGTGCTCTCGCGGGCTTCGCGTTCGGACTCCGGCAGCGCTGCATCGAGCGCCGCCAGTCGCGCGCGCTTGTCCGCGTCGCTCAGATTCGGATCGGACGTGATGCGCAGCCGCGCGAGATCGTCGCGTTGCTCGCGCAACTCGTCGCCGAAGAACGCGTCGCTCCAGTCGCCCATCACGCGGCTCGCCAGCTCCGCGCGCTGGTCGATCGTCTGCTGCAACGCGTCGAGGTCGAGCTTGCCGGGGACGCCGCCGGCGATGCTGGCCGGTGGGGTCAGTTGCGCGCTGGCCCCGCGATACGCGCTGTAGCGCTGCCACACCGCCAGCGCTTCGCCGGCCGCGGGCGTGCCGTCCAGTTGCGCGGCGAGCGCGCGGCGCACCAGCGCATCGATCGTGCGCGGTGTTTCGTCGTCCTGCGCGGTCAGGAAATAGTCGAAGAAGTCGCGCACCGCGCGCGCATGGGCGAGGTGGCCGCGGCCATCGAGCGGCAAGCGCGGCGCGTCGGTGCCGGCCAACGACGCCGGCATCGCCAGCGACGGCGCCGCGGACTCGCTCGCCGCGGCCTCGACCGTCGATGCCGCGAGCGGCGCCGCCGCCTCGTCGTCCGGGCGCGCGGGCGCATCGTCGGTGCGCCCGGCCAGCAGCACCCACGCGACGATGCCGGCGGCGATCGCGCCGCCCACCGCGAACAACACTTTCCAGTCAGTTTCGGCGCGCGCCATCGTTACACTCCGGCGCTGCGCAGACGATTCGCGTGGGTGCGCAGCACGGCGACCGGATCGGCCGCGTTCAGCCCGCGAATGCCGAGCAACTGGTTGATCGCGTCGAAGTGATTCCACTTGTAGCCGGTGCTGATCACCGAGCCGTACAGCGAGCTGCACGTCGACACGAAGCCGTCGTTCGCGCCGGCCTTGCTGTTGGCCATGATCAGGCCGGCGACGCCGAACACCGGGGTCGACACATCGAGCACCGCGAGGTCGATCAGCCCAAGGCTGGTATCGCGCACGCCGGTCACGATGCCCAATATCGAGACCGGCTGGAACGCGCTGCCGCTCCATGAATACAGCAGATGCGTGTTGCCGTTCACGCTCTCGCTGGCCGCGCCGGTCTTGCACGCGCCCTGCTTGCCGAGGCCCGAGCTCGGGAACAACTGGTTGAACGACGCGGTGGTCTTCGTGCTCAGCGCGTCGAGCGCCGCGATCGCATTCTGGTTGGTGTTGTGCGTGTCGCTCGACAGCACGCCGAAGATGTTCAGCACCGCGCCGAACACCGGCGTCGCGATCCCGGTCGGGTCTAGCTTGAGCGCGCCCAGCACGAAGTCGGCGAATTCGGAGCCGCGATGCGGCGTCGCGATCGTCGTGACCGACGCGACCAGTTGTGGCGCGACCGCGGCGACGTAGCGCGAAGTCGTACCCCCCTGGCTATGGCCGATCAGATTGACCTTCTGCGCGCCGGTGACCGCGAGCACCTGCTTCACGTACGCGAGCAGCTGTTCGCCGCGGCCGTTCGCGCCGAGGTCGCTCTGAAAGCCCGACAGATCGGCGACGTACACGGTCGCGCCGTGGCTTTTGAGGTCGGCCTGCATCCCGTACCAGTAAGGCAGCACGCCGAAGTAACTGGCGGTGCCGGTCAGCCCGTGCACGAGGATGATCGGGTAGCGGGTCTGCGCGTAAGTGTCGGCTGCCGCGCTGGTGCCCGCGCGCGCGGGGGCGGCGACGACGCCGAGACCCAGCGTCAGCAGCGCGGCCAGCAGCGCAGTGCGCGCGCGGCCGGCGATCCGGCTGCGCAGGGAAAGGACAGTAGAACTGATGTTGTTCAAAGCGATGGTCTCTGAGGGTGGATAAATCAATGGGTTGCCGGATACCCGGCTCAAACAATCGGACAGCGCCGCCGGGCGGCCGCGCGCGCGACGCGGTGCTGCCACCAGACGAACAGCGGCGCGCCGACGATCTCGAGCGCGGTGAAACCGACGAACGGCAGAAACGGCAGGCCGAGCGCGAACAGCGACAGCCCACGCCCGATGCCGCCGATAAAAATCATCAGCCACAGCGCGCGGAACAACGCGGTTTCGCGCTCGATGCGCGGCACCACCCAGAACGCCGCGAGGCCGAGGCCGAGCCAGATGCCCGCGTAGAAGCGCAGGTTGCTGTCAAGGGTCGCGTCGTGCGGCAGCGCCAGCAGCGCGTACAACGGATCGCCGACACCGGTCATCGCGACGAGGCCGCTGACGGTCGGCACCACCGCGAGGATCGCGGTCGCCGTCTGCAACATGCGGCGGCCCGCGTCGCCGTGGTTGCCGTTGGGGTTATCGTTAGGGTTGCCAACGGACCGGCCGGCCGGTCTGCCGGCTGTCCCGGCCGGGATGCGCTCGCTCATTCGCTCTGTCCTCCGTGTGCTTGCTGAAGTTAGGGGGTAAAACTCATCGATAGAAACTGGCCAGCATCTGCACGCTGCGCGCCTCCGACATCGCGCCGAAGCGGCTCCACGCCGGACCGGCCTGGGTCTGCACCTGCAACGCGACGTCGAAGTGCTGGAAGCGCCGCCGCAGCTCGCCCCAGTACTGGCGCCCGCCGCCCGCGTCGGCCTGCACGAACGCGGACAGGTCCAGACCGCGCATGCCGAGGTTGCGCCACATCGCCATCACGAACAGCGCGTGCCGGGCCGGCAGTTCCTGCGAGGTCACCGCGGTCTGCACCGCGTTGCCCCACGCGGCCGGATTGGCGGCCGCGAGCGAGCGCCATTGCGCGGCGCTCGCGCCCGCCGCGTTGCTTTGCAGCTCCGCGGTCAGCGACAGATCGACCGGCAGCGTCCACGTCGCGCCGATCGACGAACTCGTGCGGAACGCGGTGTCGTCGATCCCGTTCGCGCGGCCGATCAGCGAGCGGCGCCGCCCGCCGGTCCACTCTGCATAAGCGACCACCGAATTGCCGAGCAGCACGCTGAGGTTCTGGCCGAACTGCGGCGCCTGCCCCTGCTGGCCGTAGATCAGCCATTGCGGCTGCACGCTCGCGCCGAGCCGCTGACTGCCGAGCAGCTCCCAGCGCTCGACGCCGTTGGTGCGCTGCAAATCCGACGACGCGTTCGGATTGCCCGGCAGGCTGCGGCTCGCGAGCCGCGGCGAATACGTGAGCGACAGCGAGCCCGTATCCCACAGCTGCTGCGCACGCACCGCGACGCTGCCGAGCCGGTTGGTACGGCGGCTGTCGGGATCGGGACGCACGTCGGCGGTGATCGCGCCGGCGCCGAAGAAGTCGGTCGGGTTGTAGCCGATCCCCGCGCCGATGCGCGCGTTGATCCGGCCGACGTCGAGCTGTTGCAGCGACGACAGACGCCAGCTGACATAGCCCTCCTTCACCAGCGGCACGTCGCGATGCGATTCGGCCTGCGCCGACATCGGATCGAAACGGTCGTAGCGCGCGGCGAAGTTGACGACGAACGCCGAGCCGAGCGCCTGCGCGTACTGGAAATCGACCGACAACTGGTTGCGGGCCGAGTGCGTGCCGTCGCGGCTGCCGCTCGCGCGCAGCGCTTCTTCGATCGCGAGCTTCCACGGACGCGCGGTTTGCACCGGCGTGTCGGGGGTCGCGTCGGCGAGTTTCAGGGCGGCGTCGGTGGGGTCGGCGGCGTTAGTGACATCGGTGGTTTGCGGCGCTGCGGCGGCAGCGGATGTGGCGGCGGCAGCGCTCGCCGCAGTGTCCGCTGCGCCCGCGCCGCCCTCCGCGCCCTCCGCGCCCTCGGCTCCCGCTGCGCCCGCTGCGCCGACCTTCCCCGCCGCATCGGGCGGCTCGATCCCGGCCGCCATCGCCTTGCCGCATGCGAACGGCCAGCACGTCGCCATCCACAGCGTCGCCGCGGGCGCGAGCGCCCGCACCGCGCGCCGCGTCATTCGGCCTTGAAGCGCTGCAGCGAATCGCGTTGCAGCCACGCATCGGGAATCTCACGCCATCCATAGCCGGAAAAACGCATCACCGTGACCCAGCTCGAATCGAGGCCGTCGATGATCACCGTCTCGGTCGGCCGCTCGACGCCCAGTTCCGACGTATAGCGGCGATAGAACGCGGTCTTCAGCAACCGGTCGCTCTCCGAATAGAACTTCGCTTTCACCGGCCGGCTATTGCTCGCATCGAGCCACATTTCGATGCGGTGATACGTGAGCCCCGCCGACTGCCCGGACAACGACAGCTTGTAGCAATGACGCGTCTGCCGGTCGCCGTCGGCGACGTCCTCCGCGCCGGTCAACTGCGCGGTGTAGTCGTGCGCGAGATTCACGGTCACCACGTCGCCGTTGGCCGCCTGGCCGAGCAGCCGCTGGTCCGGCGAGATGCGGATGCTCGCCTGGTTGGCCGGATCGTAGAACCACAGATCGTTGCCGTTTTTCAGCATCAGCTTGCCGGCGTCGCGGGCCGGCTCGACGAAGCGCACCAGCGTGCGGAACGCGCCGCCTGGCGCGTCGGGCTTCGAGTAGATGGTCAGCGCGTTGCCGTCCACCTGTTTGCCGCCGCGATACTCGGTCAGCGTCGCGTTGAGCACGAACGAGCCGGCCGGCGTGCGGATCGCGTCGCTGTCGCGCAGCAGCTTTTGTGGATCGGGCGCGTTCTGCGTGCTCTGCGCATGCGCGGCGGGCGCGGCGAGCTGAACGGCGACGGGAACGGCAAGTTGAACAGCGAGCGAAACGGCAACGAACAAACGGCGCACAGGCGAACTCCAGAAATTGCAGCAATGACGAAACGGATAACTAACTACCTTCGAACGTGACGCCCGGACGTGACGCTCAAACATGGCGCAGCGCGTCGACGATCGAGCGGCGCGCCGCGTTGCGCGCGGGCCACCACGCGGACAGCCCCGCGACCAGCGCCAGCGCGACGAAGGTCAGCGCGATCAGGCGCCACTCGCCCCACACGCGCACGGTCAGCGCGATCGAATCGATCCGCGCGGGCGGCGTCCACGCGATCCCGCTATGGTTGATCGCCGCGGCCAGCAGCAACGCCGCGACGACCCCGAGCGCCGCGCCCGCGACGCCGAGCAGCAGACCCTCGCAGACGAACAGCGCCTGAATCCCGCCGCGCCGCTCGCCCATCGCGCGCAGCGTGCCGATTTCGACGGTGCGCTCGATGATCGCGGTGCTCATCGTGTTGCTGACGACGAACAGCACGATCGCGCCGATCAGTGCGAACACAAAACCGAAGATCACCGCGAACATCCGGTTGGTCTGGTCGTAGAACGGGTTCAGCGTCGCGAAGTCGAGCACGTCGAGCGGCTGATCGGCGAAGTGCTGCGCGAGCAATTGCCTGATCCGCTCGCGCGCGGCCGGCAGTTGCGCGGTGTGGCGCAGCTGCACCTGGAGAGCGGTCACGCGCGGCGTCTCGCCGCCGTACACGAGCCGCTGCGCGCGCGGCAGATGCATCGCGAGGTACACGTCGTCGAGTTCCTTGACGCCCTGCTGCTCGGCCTTGACGACCGTGAAGCTGCCGACGTTCGGCGCGCCGTACGCATTGGCGGCCAGCACCTCGATATGGGTCGCCGGCTGGGCGGCCGATGGCGGCGGCGCTTCGAGGGCGGCGAGCGCGAGCACGTCGGCGGGAGTCGCCGAGGCCGCGGAACTCGCCGAGGCCGCCGAGGCCGCCGAGGCCGCGGAAGCCGCGGAAGCCGCGGAAGCCCCCGAAGCCCCCGAAGCCGCGGAACTCGCCGAGGCCGCGGAAGCGGGCGCGGCGGACGCCGCGCCGACGCGCACGATAGAGGCGGTTGCGATGGACACGTCGCCGCGCGTGGCCGCGGCGCGCGGCTTCACGCGCTCGCCCCCGCCCGGCTCAGGCGGTGCGCAGTCCGGCACCTGCAACGCGTCGCACAGTTGCAGCACGCGCGCGACGCCGCGGCCGACCACCGCCGCGTCGGCGGCGGTCCCTTCGAGCGCGAACGGCCGCGACTGCAACGGCAGGCCGTAATCGTTCCAGCGCTGCATGCGGCTCTGATCGTCGGCGACCATCCCTTGCGCGAGCACCGTGCGCGACACGCCGGCCGCGAAGTTGCCGGCCACGCCGCCGAACTGCAGCGTCGGCGTCGCCACCAGCAGCATCGGTTGCAGCACCGGGTCGGCGCGCAGCGTGTCGAGCAGCCTCTGCGGCTCGCGAATCCCGTAGGCGACCGGATTGCCGCTCCCGTACAGGAAATAGTCGTGGCGCTGGATCTGCAGGTGACCGCTGCGGCGTACGAAGTCGGTCTGCAAACCGAACGTGATGTCGGTACGGAAGCCGCCGAACAGCAGGATCGAACAGACGCCGACGATCATCGCCAGCAGCGTCGTAATCGAGCGCCGGCCGTTGCGTTGCAGGTTGCGCAACGCGAGCAGGAGCGTGTGTTTCATCGCGCGCCCTCCGCGGCGATCTCGCGCCGGCCGACCACCGCGCCGTCGCGGATCTGGATCACTTCGTCGGCCGCGCCGAGCACCTGCGGGTCGTGCGACGAAATCACGAACGACACGCGCCGCTCCCGCTGCATGCGCCGCATCAGCGCGATGATCGCGTCGCCGGTGCGGCTGTCGAGATTCGCGGTCGGCTCGTCGGCGAGCACCAGCGCCGGCTCGCGCGCGAGCGCCCGCGCAATCGCGACACGCTGACGCTGGCCGCCCGACAGCTGCCCCGGCCGATGCCGCGCCTTGTCGGCGAGCCCGACCGCATCGAGCAGCTCCATCACCCGCGCCGCGCGCCGCCGCGCGGGCCGGCGCGCCATCAGCAGCGGATACTCGACGTTCTCGTACGCCGACAGCACCGGCAGCAGATTGAAGGTCTGAAAAATATGGCCGATGCGACTCGCGCGAAAGTCGGACAACGCATCGTCGGACAGTTGCGCGGTATCCTGGCCGGCGACCACCACGCGCCCGCTATCTGGCCGGTCGATACAGCCGATCATGTTCAGCAGCGTGGTCTTGCCGCTGCCCGACGCGCCGCTGAGCACGGTGAAGCGGTTCGGCGCGATCTGTACCGACACGTCGACCAGACCGGTCACCCGGACGCTGCCGAGCAGATAGTTCTTATGCACGCGTTCGATCGACACCGCGTTCGCAACAGGGGGAAAGCTCATGCCTCGGTGGCCTCCTCGCGCGCGGGCTTGACCTGCGCGGCGGCGGGTGTGGCCGGCGTGGCTTGCGCGGCTTGCGCGGCATGGCTAGCCGCTGTGACGCGCGCCGTCACGCGGCCGTTGTCCGCCGGCGCGGCCGGCAGCCTGCGTATCAGGCGCTGAAGCTGCGCGCGGTACGCAAAGTGTTCGACCTCGATCGAATGACGCTGCGTCTGCGTGAAGCGCACGCCGCCGTTCCAGTCGGAGCGGTCGCCCTGGATCAGCTTGTCGATACGCCTGGCTTTGCGCGGCGCGGCATCGCGTGCCCGCAGATAGCGCGCAACCAGTTGCGCCTGGTAGTCCATCAACGGCCAGTTGCCGGTCGAGGTCTGGAACAGCCCGATGAAGAACAGGTTCGGATGCTGCGCGTCGAACACGTTCAGGTACAGCTGCGGAAAGTTTTTGTTCCAGCTCAGATACGTCTGGTCGATGAACGGAAAGCTCAGCTCGAAACCGGTCGCGTAGACGATCGCGTCCACCTGTTCCTCGCTGCCGTCGCTGAAGCGCACCCGGTCGCCGCACAGTTCGTGCACGTCGGGCCGCGGCGTGAGATCGCCGTGGCCGAGGTGGTAGAGCAGCGTCGAGTTGACGATGAAGTGCGACTCGAACAGCCGGTGATCCGGCTTCGGCAGCCCGTAGGTTTCCGGCTGGCCGGCGGTCGTCAGACGCAGCAGGCACTCGCCGGCGAAGCGGCGCAGCCACAACGGCGTGCGCAGTTTCAGCGGCCATTCGGCAAGTTCGTCGGCCGGCAGGCCGAACAGGAATTTCGGCCAGTAGTAGTAGCCGCGCCGGGTGCTGTGAAACACCGCCTGCGCGTGATGCACCGCTTCCACCGCGATATCGCAGCCGGAGTTGCCGGCGCCGACCACCAGCACGCGCTTGCCCTTGAGCACGTCGGGCGTCTTGTACTGGGCCGAATGCAGTTGCAGACCGTCGAAGCGGCCCGGATAGGCCGGCATGCGCGGCTTGCACAGATGGCCGTTGCAGACCAGCACGCCCTGGTAGCGGCGCACTTCGTCGCCGTCGAGCTTGACGTCCCACTGCGCGCTGCCGGCGACCGGCTCGATGTCGAGCACGGTGCGGCTGAATTCGATGTGCTCGTATAAGCCGAAGCGCGTCGCGTAGCTGCGCAGATAGGCGAGCGCCTGATCGGCGCGCGGGTAGGTCGGGTAATCGGCGGGCATCGGGAAGTCGGTGTACTCGGAAAACGCCTTCGAGCTGATCATGTGCACCGACCGGTAGATCGCGCTGCTGTCGCAGCCGTAATACCAGGTGCCGCCCACCTCGTCTTCGCGCTCGACGATGTCGAACGCGAGGCCCTGCCCGGCGAGACTCTTTGCGGCCGTGATGCCGGCCGCGCCGGCGCCGATGATGCAATAGCGTGAACTGAAATCCCGCTTCGTCATAGCGAACCTTGTCCTTTTTGCTGGGTGTACGGGGTTAGGCGGCGGACGTTCGCAGCGTCATGTCGCGCAGTTCGAGAAGATGCCGGCCCAGCCCGTCGACGATGTCGACATGGCCGTCGCGGCACTGCACGATCGCCGCGGCGCTGGCCGCCGGCAGCGCGCCGCATGTGATGCTGCCGATCCGCCATGCGCGCGGCGGCGGCGCGGGGTCGCGGGTCGCGTGGGCCGCGCTGGCTTCGTGGGCCTGGTCGGCCGCGAGCGCGCGCAGCACGTTTTCGATGTGATTGACCGGCAAGCGCAACTCGGGCGGCAACGGCACCGCCCACAGATCCGACGCATCGGCGCACGCGACCCGGCCGACCCGCGCGATCGCGCTGGCGGAATCGTGCGGCGCCTGCCAGTCGGCCGCCGGCAGCACGTGCGCGTTCCACGTCAACGGCGACTGCGCGGGCAGGCTCGCCGCGCCCAGCGACGCGCGCGCCGGCCACTCGCCGCGCGACGCTTCCGGTACCGCGCCGGTCCGGTAAACCAGCGTCGCGCTCAGCAGCTCGGTGCGCGTGCCGGCCAGCGTGCAGCGCACGTCGACGTGCCAGCGCTCGTCGCGCAGATAGCCGTTTGCTTCGGTTTGCAGAACGATCTGGGCGGCGCTGGCGGGGTCGGTCTGCTTTTCGGTGTGCTGATCGGGTCGCTTACTGGCCGGCTTTTCGGCGTGCTTATTGGCGTGCTTTTCGGCCTGCTTTTCGGCCTGCTTATTGGCGTACTTATCGGCCTGCTTTTCGGCTCGACCGGCCGCCTCGTGATCGAGCGGCAACGGCTCCAGCCGTACCACCACGTCGGTCAACGCCTCCAGATAGTGCGGCTCCAGCGTCGCCGGCATCACCCAGCCGGCGACCGAGCACGCATGTTCGAGCAGCAGCGCGGCGGGCAGCGCATGCCGGCCGGCGACGCGAAACGCGCGCGCGACCGGCGCGGCGCCCGGATCGATCCGGTAGCGCGTCGCGAAGCTGGTGAACGGCTGGAAGCGCAGCGGCTCGCCCGCATGGTGCAGACGCGTGATCAGCTCGGCGATGTTCGGCAGCTCGAAAATCGGCGCGAAGCCCTTGAGCTGGACCGGCGTCAGCGCGGGGCCGACCGCTCCCATGAACATCACTTCGCCGCTGCCGCGGTCAGCGAGTTCGCGCAGCCAGTGGCGTACCCCTTCGTCGGCGGCCAGCGGCGTGATGTAGCGCTTGGTGACCGCGAAGTTGGTGATCATCCCGACGTTTTCCCACGTCGGCCACACCAGCGTCTTCACGCTGCACGCGAGCGCGTGGCGGTGCGCCCACAGACCGAGCCGCGCGAGCGCGTCGTTGGCCGCCGCGTAGTCGGTCTCGCCGGTCATGCCGCCCCAGCGCCCGGTCAGCGAGCCGACGTTGCAGAACTGCGCGAGCCGCGGGAAGCCGGCCACCGCCGCGCACAGGTTCGCGAAACCGGCGACCTTGGTGCGCGCGGTATCGATGAACGCGTCGGCGCTCTTGAGCGGCAGCCGCACCGGACGGTCGACGCCGGCGTTATGGATCACCACCCGCAGCGTGTCGCGCCATTCGTCGCACAAAGCGCGCACCGCGGCGGCATCGCTGACGTCGCAGACCCGGTAGTGGACCGGCAGGCCGCGGGCGGCGAGCGCGTCGAGCGAGTGCTTCAGTTCGCGGCGGCGGCGCAGTCGCGCGAGCTGCTCGCGAATGCTCTTCGGCGTGCGCTCGCGGGTCGCGAGCTTCAGTTGTTCGACGCCGTAACGCTGGAAGCCGGCCTCGTCGAGGTTCAGCCACGCCTCGGTGCCGTCGGGCAACGGCTCGCGGCCGGTCACGATCACCGTGCAGCCGTGGCGCTCGGCGAGCGCGGTTGCGCACAGCAAGCCGATGCCGCGCGCGCCGCCGGAAAACAGCACGGTGTCGCCGGCTTCGAGCTCGCCGGCCGGGTCGGTCGAATGCGCGGGCAGTTCGTGACGGCGCGCGCGCAGCGTGTAGCGGCGGCCCGCGCGATAGCCGACTTCGAACAGTCCGCAGCGATACAGCTCGCGCGCGATCAGCCGATCGCAGCGCGCGGCGTCGGCGGGCGCGAGGTCGAGCACGCGCACATTGCAGTTCGGAATTTCCTGCGGCAGCGTTTTGGCGAGGCCGGCCCACAGCCCGCCGAGCGGCTGGACCAGCGGTTCGGCCGCGCTGTCGGCGTAGCCCATCAGGCCGTCCATCCACGTGAGCGCGAGATAAAAGAGTCGCGACGCGTCCTGCTCGACTTCCCAATCGGGATAGCAGGCTTGCAGCATCGCGACGCTGTCGCGCATCGGTGCTTCCCACGCGGCGGCGCTCGCGAACGAGAAGCCGCCCTCGAGACCCAGATCGACGATGCAGTCGAACGGGCCGGCGTCGCGCACGAGGGCTCGCGCCGCTTCGGTCGGGTCCGCGTCGCCGGGTGCGAACACCGACACCACCGCGCTCGCGCGCGCCAGCGCGACGGCGACGCGCTCGACGGTGCCCGGCCGGCCATTGACCATCACGACGCGCTTGCCGCCGAGTTCGGGGGCGGGCGTCGCGGGGACCGGGTCGATTTCGGATGCGAACCAGGTGAAGCGGAACGCGGGGGTGGTGGGGGGCGACGTGGTTGGCGCGGTCGCGGCGGAGGCGGCGACCGGCGTGAGCGGAGTGACCGGCGCGACCTGCGCAATCTGCGCGACCGGCATCGGGCCGGCGGCTGCCGGTTTTACTTCAGCCGCGGCGCTCGGCACCGGCTGCGGCACGACAGTCAACTGCGCCGTGGCGACCGGCGCCGCGAACGGACAACCGCCGCCCGCCGCGCTTGGCTCGCTCATGCCCGAAGGCGCTTGTTGCGTGCGTGCGGCTTGCGCCGCCGCAACCTTGGCCACCACGGCCGCGACCTGTTCGCGCTCGCCCTTCACACCAGCGCCGCCCTGCCCGCCCGCCGCGCGCGCTGTATCGCGCCGGCGCGGCGTGACCACCATCCGGATCCCCTGCAACGGCCGCAGCGAAATCACCGGACCGCGTTCGATAGGATGCCCAGGCACCATGCTCAGATCGACGTGCTGCGCGACCACCGCGGTCAGCACGCGCATCTGCAGCAACGCGGTCTGAAAACCGATGCACTTGCGCATCCCGCCGCCGAACGGAAAGTAGCCGAAGCGATGCGGCGTCGGCGCGTGGCTCGCGAAGTTCTCCGGATCGAACGCATCGGGATTGCGCCAGAACGCCGGATGCCGATGCGTGACGTACGGCGACATGAACACCGACGAGCCCGCCGGAATATGAAAGCCGCCGATCTCGTCGTCGTCGATCAGGTCGCGCGTGAAGCCCCAGATCGGCGGATACATGCGCAGCACCTCGTTGACCACCTGGTCCAGGTACGGCAACGCATCGAGATCCTCGAGCGTCGGCGCGCGGCCGCCGAGCCGCGCATCGAGTTCCTCGCGCAACTGGCGCAGCACACCCGGGTTCTGCGCGAGCGCATACAGCGCCCACGCGATCCCGGTGCCGGTCGTCTCGTGACCGGCGAGGAACACGGTCATCACTTCGTCATGCACCTCGCGCGGCGTCATCGGTTCGCCGGTGTCCGGATGGCGCGCGTTCAGCAGCAGCGAAATCACGTCGCTCGGATCGCAAGTGCCGGTGCGGTGGTCTTCGATGATCTGGCCGATGATCCCGTCGATATTGCGGCGCGCCTCGGCGATGCGGCGATTGAACGGCGTCGGCAGCCAACGCGGAATGAAGTCGTTCAGATCGCCTTGCCGCAGCATCGCCGCGATGCCGAAGCGCACGGATGGCCCGACCTGGCGGGAGAAACGCGAGATATCGGTGTTGAACACCATCAGCCCGAGCATGCTCAGGCTCAGATGCATCATTTCCTCGACCACTTCGAGCGGCTCGCCGGCCGGCACCTCGCTCCAGCGCTGCACCAGCCCGAGCGCCGCGGCGCCGACCGCCGCCACGTGCTCGTTGACCTGCTTGCGATGAAACAGCGGCTGCACCGCGCGCCGGTGGCGGCGCCAGAACTCGCCGTCGGTGGTCAGCAGACCGTCGCCGAAGAACAGCTTGAAGTCTTCATAGAAGCGCCCGCGCACGTAGTTGCGATGGTTCTCCTGCAGCACGTACTGCACGTGCTCGGGATGCGCGAGCGCATGCGTGAGAAACGGGCCGAGCCGGTTGCGCGCGATGTCGCCGTATTGCTGCTGCAACTTCAGCAGCATCGTGACCGGGTCGCGCTTGTACTCGGCGAGATTGCCCATCAGGCGGCCGCTCGGGCCGGGTGCTATGCGTCGGGTCTTCATGCGGACACCCGCGTCGGCTGCGCTCGCATGGCGACCAGCGCGTCGACCTCGGCCTTCGACACGTATGCACCGCTGTCGCGATGCACGTAGCCGATGATCACGCCGCTTACATCCTTCATCTGCATCAGCATGCGGCCGTCCGGGCGCACCGCGACGAAGCGGTTGCGCGAGCCGACCCCTTCGAGCGAGAACTCGCGCGGCGTCGCGTACAGATCGATGCGGTCATAGCGGCTCGCGAGCTGGCTATCGTTGCCGTCCTCGTAGATATCGATGCGGCGGATCGTCATCGGCGCGGCGAGCGGGATGTAGTCGTCGGCGATGTAGTTCAGCACCGCGACGCGCGCGAGTCCGTCGAGCATGATGCTCGGCACCACGAAACGCGAGAACACCGGATCGTCGGCGGCCACGTTCAACTGGTAGCGAGCGTGTTTGCCCGGCGGCGACGAACCGGTGTCGGCGGTCGACACGAACATCCCGCTCAGATACACCGGCGCGGCGGCGAAGTGATACGGATCGGCGATCGGCGTGTGGCCGGCGTCCGGCCAGCGGGCCCAGCCCGGCGCCGGCTCGTAGACCGGCGCGAGCAGCACCTTGATTTCGAAGTGCAGCTTGTCGCGCACCAGCAGGTGGCCGTTCGGCGCATGCACGTCGCCGGTTACATACACCTGCAATGTCGTCAGCTCGCCGTCGCGCCGCACGATCTGCGCGCGGATGCGCTTCACGCCCGGGCGCTGCGCGTCGTACACACGCAGGAAGTGATGGAACACCGCGTCCTGGAAGCCGACCACCTTCAGGCCCGGCAGCAGTTGCAGCGCGGCCTCGGCGGCGAGTTCCGGCACGAAGGTGCCGGGCAGCGTCGCGAAACCGTTGACGACGTGATGCTGCAGATACGCATCGCGCTGCAGATCGAAGACCCGTTCGAAGGTCACGCTGTCCGCGTCGCGCTGCAACTCGCGGCCGAGGTAGAAGTCGCCGATGCCGGTGGACGCGATGGGGGACGTCGCTTCGACGGCGCTTGCATCGCCCGCTTGCGCCGCGCTGAAAAACGTCGGCAGATGCGCTTCGATCGCGCGCTTTTCCGGCGCGCCGAGATGCACCGACGCCGCCGCGCGATCGACCAGATCGAGTTCGCGCAGGAAGTGATGCACGCCCTCTTCGGTGCGCATGCTGGTGAACAGCCCGCTTTTTTCGAGGAACGCGCGCGTCACCGGATTCGCGCCGAGTCCGACCGAGCGCCACAAGGTCCAGCCGATCGTGAATTCGTCATAACCGAGCGCCGCGCGATGCCAGGCGGCGCGCGTGTTCAGGAAGTCGTTGCCCGACGCGTAGTCGGTTTCCCCCGACTGGCCGGTCAGGCCGATGAACGAGCCGAAGTTGCACCATGCGCGCGGCGGCAGCGCGGCGAACGCGTCGCGCAGGTTCCAGTAGCCGCGCACCTTGATGTCGCGCACCGCGACGAAATCCTCGAAGGTCTTGACCGGAATCGACGCCGAGCGATTCAGACCGGCCGCGTTGACGACGAGATCGATATGACTCTCGCGCGCGGCGATCTGCTGCACCGCCGCCTGCACGCTGGCGCGATCGAACACGTCGGCGCGCAGATAGTGGACCCGCTCGGCGCCGCAGTGCGCCTTCATCGCCTCCATGTTGCGATGCGCGGCGCGCGCGTCGACCTGGCGTTCGAACGACTTGATCACCTGCGGCAGCGGCAGCGACGGATGCAGCTTTTTCTGCTCGCGAATGTACTCGGGACGCCGCTTCAGGAACTCTTCGTCGCTGCCGGCGAAGGTCTCGGGGGCAAAGTCGTCGAGACGGCTGCTGCCGATCAGATAGAGCGTCGGCCGATAGTGCGCGGCGACCGCTTTCATCAATTCGGCGGTGATGCCGCGCGCGCCGCCGAACGCGACCACGACGGAATCCGGGCCGAGCCGCGCGAGCCGCGTGGCCGGCAGCTCGCCGGCGTCCTCGGTCACGCGCACGGTCAGACGGCGCGTACCGCTCAGCACCACCACCGGCAGCAGATGCAGCGCGCCGCTTTCGTGCTCGGCCTGCGCGAGCGCCTCGCGCGGCGACGTGCAACTGGTGAAGACCGCGAGCGAGCGGGTGTCGTACAGCTCGATCGCGAGCGCTTTCGTCAGACCGGAAAACAGACCGGCGTCGGGATGCAGTACGGTGCCCACGACCGCGTCGAGCAACAGCGCGATGAACGAACCGTGTTGCGACACGCCGTCGTGGCAGTGTTTCAGCGCGAGGAACGCGAGGTCGTGCAAGGCCAGCAACTCGGGGACGGGCTGCGGCAGCTGGCCCGGCACCAGTTGGCTCGCGTGCAGCGAGCTGAGGACGCGCACGTGCTGGACATCGGCGTGCAGCAGGCCGGCGAGCGCGGTCTCGCCGCGCGCCTGTACGTGGTGCCAGCCGTTGCGCGGCGCGGCGAGCGGTTGGGTCGACAGCACGATCAGATCGGCCGGCAACGAGGTGAATGGCGCGAGCAGGTGCGGCGCGTCGGTGACCAGCACGCACCTGGACGGGAAGAACTCGAGCGGCTCGGCGCCGCGCTGCCAGCGCATGTCCTGCAAATCGATCCGGTAGCGTTTGACGCCGAGCGGTTGGCCGTCGGCGGCGATGCCGGTTTGGTAGAGCGCGGGGGCCAAGGTTGGCGGGGTGGAAGCGCCGCGCGGCTCGCTCGCTGGCGCCGTGGCGGTGCGCTTGCGCGAATCCGGCCCGTCGCCCGGCGCCCTGTCACCGCGCGTCAAACGCAGCGAGAAGCGCGCGCGATCGCCCGGATTGCGGGTCGCCACGGTGGCCGATGCCTCTTCCCGCACCAGCGCGGCCAGCACCGACACCGCGGCATCGGCGCCCGCATAGGTGAGCGCACGCCCTTCGCTATCGCGCGGCGCCGGCTCCGAAGCTTCGTTGTCCCGCCCGTCCGTGGCGCCGGTCTCGACCCATGCGAGCACCGGCAAGCCGGCCTTCTCGGCCTGCGCCTGAGTCGTCACCGCGAACAGCACGACGCCTTCGGCCAACGCGGTATCGAACGCGGGCTGCACTTCGTCGGCCACGTTGCCGTTGATGCCGCCGACGATCACCATGTCCAGCTCGCCGCGCTGCAGGAAGCGCGCGGCCACTTCGAACGCGGCCAGCGTCGATGCATGGCCGGCGTCGACCGTCATGTTCATCCCGTGCAGGTCGTGATAGTTCGCGACGCGCGCCGGAATCACGTTCGGCATCATGCCGGGGAACGAGTTCTCGGTGGCCGGCGGTACGAGCGCGCGGGTGCGCTCGCGCAAACCGGCCAGCGCGGTATCGAGCACGCGCGGCTTGACGGTGCCGGCCTCGCGCAGCGCCGTTTCGATGTCGTCGAGATAGCAGCGGCTCGCGTACAGCGCCGCGTTGCGGGTCGGGCCCATGTGGCCCATCACGATGCCGATCGTGTCGCTATGCGCGTTCCAGAACGGCTGCAATTTCTCGCGCAGATCGTGCGCGGCGTCGAGCGACATCAGCTGGCAGCGGTCGAGCGCGCGCAGCACCGCGGGCGGCATCCGGACGCGATCGAAGCCCGGCAGCGGATAACTGAGGCCGAAGCTCGCTTGCGGCGCCGCGCCGGTGCCGCGCAGCCATGCCGCGACGGCGTCGCCGTCGGCGAGGCCGGGGAATTTCGCCGACCAGCCGACGATCGCGAGCCGCGTCTTGCGGGCCGGCCGCTGCGCGGGCGCGGCGGGCAGATCGGGCCGGTACTCGCTGACCACGAGGTGGCCGTTGGTGCCGCCGAAGCCGAAGCCGGACACCGCCGCGGCGCGCGCCCGCCGCGGGTCGCGCGGCCAGTCGACCGCGCGGGTCGGAATCGTCAGGCCGGTGGTGGCCAGATCGAATTCGCGCGGCGCTCTCGTATAGCGGTGCTGCGGCGGAATGCAGTCGTGCTGCAAGCCGAGCAGCACCTGGATCAGCGACACCACGCCCGCCGCCCAGCCGGTGTGGCCGACCAGCGACTTGTTCGAGGTCACCTGCACCGAGCGCTGCTGGCCGAGCGATTCCCTGAGGCTCTGGAATTCGGCGAGGTCGCCGGCCGGCGTGCCGGTCGCGTGCGCGACGACCCAGTCGATCTGCTCGCTCGTCACCTCGGATTGCCGGTACGCGCGTTCGATCGCGATCCCCTGGCCCTCCGGGTTCGGCGCGTAGATCGCCTTGCCCTTGCCGTCGGACGACGAACCGAACGCCTTGAGGATGCCGAGCACCCGGTCGCCGTCGGCCACCGCGCGCTTCAGGCGCTTCAGGATCACGACGCCGGCGCCGTCGGCGAACAGCACGCCGTCGCAGGCCTCGTCGAGCGGGCGCACTTCGCCGCTGCGCGACAGGCCATGGAGCTTCGCGAACAGCACCGTGTTGCGCGGCGCGAGCGCGAACGCCCCGCCGCACGCGACCACATCGTGCTGGCCCAGCAGCAGCCCCTTGATGCCGAGGTCGACCGAGTACAGCGACGACGAGCACGCGGTATCGACCATCATGTATTCGGCGTCGTCGGGCAGCACGCCCTTCATCGCGTCGAGGCCGACCCGGTGCGGGAAGAACTCCGCGAGGCCGGCGGCGCCGCGCCGGTAACGCGCGCCCAACGCGCCGTCGATATGGGCGACGCAGGCGTCGCGTTCTTCCGGCGTGACGCCTGCCGCATCGAGCGCGCTTTGCAAACGGGTGCGCGCGGCCGCGAGCACCATGCCCTCCTCGAGATGCTGGCTGCCGTCGGCGGTATAGCCGACGAGAAACGAGGTGCGGTCGCCGGCCCGCACGCGCACGCCGTCGAGCGCCTGCAGCAGCGAATGGCGCAGCCACAGCGTGGTGAGTTCGTGGCGGTCGAGCACCGGCCCGTTCAGTTCGGATTGCAAAGCAGGCGTCGCGTTGAAACTCTCGATGAATACCGAGCGCGACTGGTAGCTCTTGTCCTCGGCCGCCGGATCGTCCGAATGGAACGAACGATAGTCCCAGCGCTCGGCCGGCACCGTGTCGAACAGCTCCGGTCCTTCGAGCAGCGCGCGCCAGAACTCCTGCGGATTGTTCGCGCCGGGGATGGCCAGACCCATGCCGACCACCGCGATCGCGTCGTCGCTCGCGTCGAGTTCGTCGGCTGCCGCCGCGACGTTGCCGTGCTGGCCGTGGTTCGCCGCGCGTTCGCTTTTAGCGGCCAAGGTCTGCGCGCACGGGGCGCAGTTCGTTGCATGCGGGTTTTGCATCGCCCACTGCGGACGCGGCGACAGGCCCTCGCTGCACAGCGACAGGCCGCCGTCGGCGGTGACCACCTGGCCGGTCACCCAGCGCGACGAGTCGGACGCGAGGAACAGCACCACGTCGGCGAGGTCTTCGGCGGTCGCGAGGCGGCTGAGCGGCGTCGCCTCGATGCTCGAGCGGCGCGTGTTGTCGGGATCGGGAAATTGCTGGGCGACATCGCCGTCGATCAGCGTGGACGACGCGGTGTTCACGCGGATGTTGTCGGCCGCGTATTCGACCGCCAGGTAGCGGGTCAGCGATTCGAGCGCGGCCTTCGCGGTGCCGACCACCAGGTAGTTGGCCGGCACCAGCGTCGAGCCGACCGACGACACATTGACGATCGCGCCGCCGCCGCTGCGCGCCATCAGCGCGGCCGCGCGGCGCGCGCACCAGAACGCGCCCTTCAGATTGGTGTCGAGCGCGCGATCGAAATGCTCGGATGCGATCTCGCCGACGCCGAGCAGCGCGCCCGACGCCGCGTTGTTGACCAGGATGTCGAGGCGGCCGTACTTCGCCTCGATCTCGTCGAACATCCGGTCGACCTGGCTTTGCTGGGCCACCGACGCCCGGATCACGTCGACGGTGGCGCCAAGCGCGCGCAACTCCGCGACGGTCTCTCTCGACGCATCGAGGGAATGGAAAAAATTCACGATGACATGAGCACCCTGCTCGGCGAAGCGCCGGCAGATCGTCTTACCGACGTTCTTCGCGCCACCCGTCACCAGAACCAGCTTACCTTTCAGATTGGAGCTTGACATTGCACGCCTACTATCCAGATCGACCACGAAAAAACACTGCATCGCGCGGGCGGCCGTATCACTGAGGCCGCCGCGCGCTGGGGGAGAACGCTTGCTGACTTACCGGCCCCTAGTGGCCGGCCGATGCCGCCGCGACCGACTGCGCATGGACGAAATCGACGATCTGCCCCATCGCCTTGAAGTCGCCGAAGCGGAAGCCGGCCGGCAGCGGCGGCAGCCCGTAGAGCTTGCTGATGCGCTGGATGATTTCGGTCTGCTTGACCGAATCGATGCCCAGTTCCGCTTCCAGCTCGACTTCCTCGGTGAAGACCTCGATCGGGTATTCCATCGCTTCCGCGTAGATCGCGACGAGTTCGCCGAACAGCTGGTCGCGGGGAATCGGGCGGCGCGGTGCGGCGGTGGCCGGGGCGGCGCTCGGGGCCGCAGCGGGTGTGGGTGCGGCTACGGCTGCGGCCGGCGCTACGGCGACGGGCGCGGGGACAGGAACGACCGCAGGGGCGACTACGGAAGCGACTGCGGGGGCAATCGCGGGCGCGGCCGCAAACGGGCTTGCGAGCACCGGCGCGGCTGCCGCCACCACCGCCGGCCGGGGCGTAACCACCGGCTGCGCGTGCGGCTTATGCAATTCGTAAAACTTCTCGAATTCGGCTTTGATGCGCGCCGTTATCGCGCCACCGCTTGCATGCCAGAATGCGTCGAAATCCGGCTGATTGAGATTGGTTTGAGCATTCGCGTTCACGATATTCATCTCCTTGAAATAACTCGCTACTTTCCTGATATGTTCGATTTCATCGCTGCTTTTGACAGCACCCGAAAATGTTTTGGCCTTGCCCGGGCCGAGAATGCGGATCACGATTTTGGCAAGCGCATCGAGCGCGCCGCATTCGACATAAACATCGAAATTCTCAGATTGCAGAAATTCGATTCCCGCCATGAATCCGACCGGTAACGTGAAATGCCGGGCAAGACAAGCGCCGAAATGATCAGATTCGTTGTAAAACCGCTTCAGGATCGGCGAATAGACGGCACGCCGCAGTACGCCACCTGAATAAGATTTGATCCTGCGTGAAAAAAGCCCGGCCGCCGGCCCGAGACTGGTGTGATGAAACGCATACGGCGATTTCAATGCATGCGCGGTGATACCCCGCGCGGCGCAATGCGCGATGAATGCCGTCATTTCGTCCGTAGGCCCGGAAACCACGGTTTGCGAGCGGTGATTTTCGACGGCGATCTGAATCCGGCGATCCGCATGTTCGTCACGGCCCGCATACAACGCCTCGAGCGCCGCCCGCACCGCGGCCGGGTCCGCGCCGACAGCCGCCATGCAGCCGTCGCGCGGCGCCGCCGCGGCGAGCGACTCGATCCGGTCGCAGACGATCTGCGCGCCCTGTTCGATCGAATACGCACCCGCACAGACCAGCGCGGCGATCTCGCCGAAACTGTGCCCGACGAGTACCTCCGGCTCGATGCCCTGAGCCCGGAAAATTTCGAAATTGGCGACCGATACCGCGTAAATCACCAGTTGCAAAATATCGGATTTATTCCGAAACCAGTTATTATCGTGCTGTTCGCCGCTCCACAGCACGTCGATGAAAGACTGGCCCAAGCGGCTCTGCGCGACCGCCTCGACGGTTCTCAGAACCGGATCGACACATTGATATTCAGACCGGGAAAAAAGCAGTGCATCCGGGTAAAACGCGCCTTGCCCCGGAAACAAAAACGCTATCTGACTCATACGGCAAATTCTTTATTCAATTGGCGATGCCACCTGAATTATTTAACACTCGAAAAATTGTACTTCACGCAATATCTTGAAAATGCCAAAACGCATTATTCATCGATTTAGCATTCAAATTGAATTACTACTATTTCGAACGGATTATTTGAAATGACAGCGCTCGCCGCATGTTCGCGCGCACCGGCGCGGTCGAAACCGGTGTCGGAAAAGCGGGGAAAGAGGGAAAGGAAGTTTGCCGTTCTGCCGCGCACGGGCGGCGACCGGGCGGCGCGCTCGGACTGGCGCGCGCCGCCCCTGCGAGGAAGGAGTCAGTCGAGGGGCACTGAGCGCTAGAGCGCGAAGCGGCTCTTCACGCCCACCAGGAACTGATGCGACTTCACCACCGACTCACGCGGCAACCGCGCGAGGTCGGCGGCCGCCGCCTGCGGCGCAATCACGCCGGTGCCTTGGCCGACCGAAATCCAGCTGGTCGCCTCGAAGTGCATGAAGTTGCCTTGCCGGTACGGTTGCAGATCGGCGCTGCGCGGCAGCCGATGCTGCCAGCACGCTTTTAGCGTCGCATAAGTGTCGGGCAGCTTCAGCGCATTCACGTCGCGCCAGAACGCGGTGTCGCGACGCGGCACGTCGTAGTGCATGCGCAGGAAATCGCGAATGCCCATCCAGTCGACCCGGTTACGCTCGTTGAACATCGCGACGCTGGTTTGCGGCACGATGTACGCGCTGCCGGCGACCAGCTCGCCGAACGTCAGCACCTGACCGAGCATCTGCCCGATCGAGGTCGCCTCCAGCGGTTCGATGAAACCCGACGCGAGTCCGACGGCCATCACGTTGCCGATCCACACGTCGTCGAAATGGCCGGCCTCGAAGCGGATCGTGCGCACTGGCTCGACCTTGCCGACGCGCGCCTCGATCTCCTGCAACGCGGCGTCGTCGCTCAGATGCGCGCTCGAATACACATAGCCGCAGCCGACCCGCTCCTGCACCGGAATCTGCCACATCCAGCCGGCGTTCATCGCGACCGCGCGCGTGACCAGATGCGGATTGGCGCGCGGATGCGGCAGATAGAACGGAATCGCGCGATCGTGCAACAGGTATTCGCCGAACGAACGCATCGGCACCTGGAAGCGGCGGCCGAGCGTGAGCCGTGCGAAGCCCGACGCGTCGATCAGGAAATCGACCGGCACCGGCTGTTCGCTGTCCTCGATCCTCAGCGCGGTGACGTGGCCGCTGTCGGCCGCGACGTGGAGGTCCCGCACGGTCGCTTCGAGCAGACGCACGCCGCGTCCGGTCGCGACGCGCTTCAGATAGGCGGCGACCCGGTGCGCGTCGAAATGCATCGAGGTCGGCAAGCGCGCGCCGAGCGCCGCGCGCACGCCCAATGTTTCGGTTTGCGAAGCATTGTTGCGGATCAGCGGCAGCGCGCTCTCCGCATACTGGACGCCGACGCCGTTCGCGACCAGCATCGCCCAGTCGACCGGTACGCCGTCGACCAGACTGCCGTCGGCGGCATTCGGCGCTGCGTGAAACAGATGGTAGAACACGTCGTCTTCGCGGCCGTTGTTCCAGCCCGCGTATTCGAAGCCGAGCTTCAACACCGCGCCCGTCGCTTCGATGAACGCCGCCTCTTCGATCCCGTAGCGGGCGAGCGCGCCGGGCAGATTCAGAATGCCGCCCTCGCCGACGCCGATCACGTTGATCCGCGGCGATTCGATCACGGTGATGCTCGCCTGCGTGCCGAACAGACGCTGAAGTTCGAGCGCGGCGAACCACCCCGCGGTGCCGCCGCCCAGCACGACGAAATTGCGCATGGCGCGGAAATTGAGCATGGTGTGAGACCTCGCGTGGACAGGTGTGCCGGAAGTCGATCAAGCCGGGGCGTTATCGGCAGGCGGCTCGCCGCGCATCTCGCGCAGCAGCTCGTCCAGATGCCGCTGTACCGGCGCGAGGCCGGGCTGCAATTCGAGCGCCTTGCGATAAGCCTGTTCGGCCTCGGCAAAACGGCCGCCCTGTTGCAGCAGCAGGCCGAGTCCGTCGAGCGGTCCGGGCAGCGTCGGCGCAAGCCGCACCGCGTCGCGCAACGCCGCCTCCGCTTCGGTGAAGCGGCCCGAATCGCGCAGCAGATTGCCGAGATTCGCATGCGCCTCGCCGCGCTGCGGCGCAAGCGCGATCGCCGCGCGGAACTCGTCCTCGGCTTCGTTCTGACGGCCCTGCGCGAGCAGCAGGATGCCGAGATTGTTGCGATCTTCGACGCGCCCCGGCCGCAACCGGATCGCCTCGCGCTGGATCGGCTCGGCTTCGCCGGCACGCCCGAGTTCGCGCAGCGCAAGTGCCAGGTTGTACCAGGCATCGGCATAGGCCGGCGCGTGTACAGTGGCCTGCCGCAGCGGCGCTTCCGCGTGCGCCGGCTCGCCCGCTTCGAGCAGCAGCACGCCCAGGTCGTTCCAGACCCTCGCGAAATCGGGCTGCCGTTCGAGCGCGAAGCGGTACGCGGCCTCCGCTTGCGCGCGCCGCCCGTTCTCGCGATACAGCGTCGCGAGATTGAACGCGATCTCGGCGTTGTCGGGCAGTAGCTGCTGCGCGCGCAGATAGGCGGCCTCCGCTTCCTGCGCGCGACCCTGCCGATGCAGCAGCACCGCGAGATTGAAATGCGCCTCGACCAACGCGGGATTCTGTTCGAGGGCCGCGCGATATGCGTTCTCCGCGTCTTGCGGTTGGCCTTGCGTCGCGAACAGCAGGCCGCGGTTGCAGAGCGTGTGGGCGCTGTGGGGGTTCAGCTCGAACGCCTGTTGCAATGCGCGCTGCGCGTGGTCGAGTCGGCCTTCGCGCAGCGCGGCTAGCGCGTCGGCGTTGCAGGTGTCGATCGTCTGTTGCACTTGGTTGTTGTCTTTCATCGTCGATGCTCTCCGCTCGGGTTAGCTGCGTTCGGTTAGCTGCCTGGGTTCACTGACCGGTTTGCCGCTATCCATGCCGGCAGCGCGGCGGCCGCTTCGTCGATCACCGCGCTCCAGTCGCCGTGCTCGCGTTGCCGGAACAGCCGCGCGAGCTGCGGATACCACGGCGAATCGCTGCGCGCGTGCAGCCAGCGCCAATCGCCGTCGAGCTTCAGCAACAGCCAGAACGGTCTATTCAACGCGCCGGCGAGATGTGCGATGGCCGGGTCGGCGGTGATCACGAGGTCGAGATTGCGGACGAGGGCCGCGAGATCGGACAGGTTGGCCGCTTCGCCGGCGACGTCGGCGGGCCGCAGTTGCGCGGGCAATTCACGCCAGGCCCCCCGTTGGCGCGCGTCCGTGCCCAGCGCGACGAACGACACGCCCGGCACCGCAAGCAGCGGCTGCAACAGGCTGACCGGCAGCTCACCTGCACCGGCGATGCCGATCCTCGGCCGGTCCGCGGGCAAGCTGCGATCGAGCCGCGTCTGCCAGCGTTTGAGCTGCGCGGACGCGACCCGCAGATACGGCAGCGGCGCGGCGAGCCGCTCGAGCGTCACGTCCAGACGCAGCGGCAGACTCGTCAGATAGCACCAGTAATCGGCGCGGCGCGGATCGACGTGTTCATCGGTCGATTTGAGCGTGTCGATCTCGCGCATCCCGTCGAACAACAGTTTGTGTTCGGGCGGACAGACGAAGGTCAGGTGCGCGAGACCGCTCGCCTTGAGCGGCGCGAAGAAGCGTGCGAACTGGATCGATTCGTCCGGGCCGAAGCCGAAGTCGCATTGCATGATCAGCGCTTTGCCGGCGAGCGGCTCACCCTGCCATTCAGGCAGCAGGCCGGCCAGCGGCGTGCGCGCGACGCCGGGGCCGCGGCGCGCGCTGAAGTATTCGTAGTGCGGCCAGCCTTCGCGATAGCGGCCGAGTTTCAGCAGCGCGCTGCCGAGGATCAGCCGGCCGCCCGCCAGCTCCGGCGCCAGCGCGTAACCGCGCGACGCCGCATCGACCGCTTCTTCCAGGCGATTGAGCGTCAGCAACGCGCCGCCGAGGTGGTAATGGGCTTCGGCATCGCGTGGATCGAGTTCGAGCGCGCGACGCAAGCAACCGAGCGCCTCTTGCTCGCGCCGCAACGCGAGCAGTGTGATGCCCAGCATCCGATGGCTCGCGCCAATCTGCGGCTGACCGGCGACCTGCCGGCGCAACAACGTCTCCGCTTCGGACGCGCGGTTCTGGCTCAGCAGTAAAGTGCCGAGCCGGTGATTCGCTGCTGGGAAATCGGGCTGCAGTTCGAGCGCGCGCCGCAGGCTCGCTTCCGCGTCGCCCGCGCGACGGGCCCCGAGCAGCAGATTGCCGAGGTTGTAGTGCGCCAGTGCAAAGTCCGGCGCGAGTTCGACGGCCTTGCGTACGCACGACTCGGCCTCGTCGCGGCGATTCGTGCGCAGCATCACTTCGCACAGATTGTTGTACGCATGCGCGAAATTGGGCCGCAGCACGATCGCGCGATGCAGGCACGCCTCCGCTTCGACGCTGCGGCCGGTGTTCAGCATCAGCGTGCCAAGGTTGTAGAACGCTTCGGCGAGCGCCGGATCCTCGACGCTCGCGCGGCGCAGTTGCTGCTCCGCCTCGGCGAGACGGCCGGTGCGCATCAGAATATCGCCGAGATTGTTGTAGGCGGCCGCGAAATCGGCCTTGCGTTCGAGCGCCGCGCGAAAGTGGCGCTCCGCTGTGTCGAGCTGGCCGGCGCGCAGCGCGGCGAGTCCGAGATGATATTGCGCGAGCGGAAAGTCAGGGTGTTCTTCGGCGACGGCGCTCAAACAGGTTTCGGCGCCGGCAACGTCTCCAGCTTCCAGCAACTGGACGCCCCGTTTGCAGAGCCCGTCGTCGCCTGCTGCGTCTGCGCTCATTGTTCCCTCCATCTCGCGACTACGTTTGTTCACAGCTACGTTTTTTCGTCAGGCCTGCTGAGAGGCAGCGCCGTACAGCGCGTCGATCGCTTCGCCGTACAGGGCGATATTCGGTCCGTAGTCCGGCGCGAGCGTATTCAAAAACGCCTGCGCGGTCTCGCGGTAGCGTTCGAGGTTCGCGTCGTGTTCGGCGAACGCCTGCAACAGCGCGCGGCCGCCCTGCTCGCAGTCGAAATCGTCGTAGCGGTAGCCGCACGCACCGATCATAGACGAGTTATGCACGAGCGGGTAGCCGCCGTAAAGTGCTTCGTAATACAGATAATTCTGCGGATTTTCCCAATGATGCGCGACCACTACGTCAACGTAGCGCGTCATCATCTGGTGGAACGGAAAGCGGCCTTCGAACGTCGCGAGACCGTGTTTGAGGATGTCGAGGCTCTCGGCAAAAGCTGCAAAACCCGCGTGTTTCTTCTGTGTCAGCGTGCTGTAGACCCACACGTGTTCGAGCGCATCGGGATTGAGCCGATGCGCGACTTCGCAGCACAGCATCGGAATCTGGCTCGTCTTCACCATGCAGATATTGGGCTCGAAGATCCCCGCGCGCCAGCGGCGCCGGCCCGGCCGGTAGCCGAACGCATCGCGCGCGTGCGGGTCGCGGTCGATCGCGCGTTCAAGCACCAGCGGACCCCAGATATGCGGGACGATCCGCACCGGCACCCGCATCGCGCTGCGGTAATACGGTGCGCAGATATGCTCGTATTGCGGCAGCGTCCATACCTCGTGATACGGCGCGCGGCTGATCAGCAGCGCATTCGGGCGGTCGAAGATCATTCGCTCGATATCGATCACGTAGTCGTTGCCGACTCGCATCGACACGATCTTGCCGCCGCGCTCGCGAAAACGGACGATCCATTCGCGGCCGAGTTGTGCGCTCATTTCGATCATCAGATCCAGTTGCTCGGCCGCTTCGTCCATCGTCATCACCGGCGCGGGCACGTCTTCAACCAGACGCTGCGCTTCTTGCGCGCTGCCGTCGCCGCCCATCACGATGTAGGCCTCGGCCACCGACGGCAGATTGCGCAGCAGCATCAGGAGGAACAGGCAGTTCTGGAAGATGCCGTTTTCCCACAGCGACTGGCCGCCTTTGCGCACGTACAGCGACACGCCGACCTTCAGATCGCGCGGGCTCTGGCTAGCGGCGTTCATTGCGCCTCCCGGGCGTTCGCCGTCTTGCCCGCCAGCGCGAGCAGCCGTTGTGCGTAGGCATCCAGATTAAATTGCGCAAACGGATTCACCACGTCGAACAGCGCTTGCGAGCGCGCGCGATATTCGGAGAGTCCCGCGTCGTGCTCGCGAAACGCGCGCAGCAATTGGGCGCCGCCGGCGGCCGCATCGAAGCCCGGGTAGTAGTAGCCCGCGTCGCCCAGCCACGGCGAGTTGTGCACGAGCGGATAAGCGCCGTACAGCGCATCGAGGTACGCGTAATTCTGTTCGTTCTGCCATTGATGCGCGACGACCGCGTCCGCGTATTGCCCCATGAAACCGGCGATATCATGCCGCCCATGAAACCGCGCATGATGATTGCGCACGAGATCGAGTGAGTTCGCCAGATACAGCATCGTTGCGTGATCCTTCATATGCAGCGTGTTGAGCACATGCATTTCGCTGACGCTGCGCGGGTCCGCGCGCCATGCTTCGTCGCAGACCAGCATCGGCACGCTGCAGCATTTGACCACCGACACATTCGGTTCGAAGATCGCCACGCGAAAGCCGGCGCCAGCCGCGCTACTGTGCTCGCGATAACCGTACTGCACGCCATGGCGCGCAGCTTCGGCGATGCGCGCGTCGAGAAACTCAGGATGCCAGATGAACGGCACTTCGTGGACCGGGCAACGATGCAGCGTGCGCAGCATCGGCGCGAGCGCGCGGTCCTTGTGGAGCAGCCACAGTTCATCGCAGCGATCGGGCCGCCCCGTGTAGGCCGGCCGGTCGAAGGTGGCCGGTTCGACCAGCGCGGCATACGGCTGCGCGCTGCAATAGAGCACGACCTTGCGGCCGCGCCGCCGCATCAGATCGAGCCACTTGACATCGAGGTTCGCGCCGGTCTCGATCACGACGTCGACCAGATCGGTCGCCTCTTGCTGGCTCGCGACACGCAAATCGTCGACGACGGCCACGGCTTCGGCCGGCAACGCGGCGTCGCCGGCCATGCCAATCAGCACCACCGACTCGACGAACGGCAGCCGCCGGAATAGTTGTGCGAGAAATATGACGTTCTGTGCGAGCCCGTTCTGCCAGATGCTTTGGCCCGCGCGACTCGAGGTCGAGATGCCAATCCGCATAAATTCACCCGTAAAGGAAGGGGCCGGTGTCCGTTCTGCAACGGAACCACCGGCCCCTGGAGACGCCGTCCGTTCAGACGGCCCGGCTTACCACTGGTACGACGCGCCTACGCCAACTGCCGTGCTGGCGCCGCTGATGCCGACACCCGCCTTCATCTTGATGTTTTGCGTGATGCGCGCGGTGCCGCCGATCGCCATCGCCTGGTAACCATTGTAGGTCGCGGCACCGACACCGATCGACAAAGTGCGGCCCGGGTCGACTTCCGGAATCATCGCGAGAGCGGTGGCTGCCGCGACGCCGGAGTACGCGTTGCGGGCAACGTCGTTGATCTGGTTGTTGACGGCGCCCAGCGCGTTGTTCAACTGGCCGACGTTGACCGCGTCGGTGGGGTTGACGCCCGGTGCCACGTTGGTGATGCGCCGCTCGTTGCCGGACGAACCGATCGACACCGTGTTGTCCTCGGTCGCCATCGAGCCCGCGCCCAGCGCGACTGAATTGTTGCCGGTCGCACTCGCGCTCGCTCCCACCGCGACCGAGTTGTTGCCGCCGGCCAGCGAGTTCGCGCCGACCGCCACGGTCGGGTCGGCCGTCGCCTGAGCGTTGTAGCCGACCGCCACCGAACCTTCGTAGGTTGCGCTCGCGCGGAAGCCCACCGCAGTCGTGTTGGCCGCGGTTGCCTGGGCGTTCGAACCGTAGGCGGTCGAGCCGGTGCCGTCGGCGGTTGCGCACAGACCCGAGGCCGTGGCGTCAACGCCGTTCGCCGACGTACAAGCCGCCGCGTTGACGTTGGTGATGGTCTGACCGGTGCCGCCCTGGGTCTGCACCGAGCCATTCGTGTTCATCCCGCCGAGCAGCGTGCCGGAGAACGAGTCGCCCTTCGCGTTGGCGGTCTGCACCATCTCGACCACCGGCGTCACCGACGACACGGTGGTCGACAACGAGCTCACGCTGGTCGACAGCGACGCGAGACCGTTCGACGTCGAGGTAGACAACGATGCGAGCCCGGTCGAGGTCGAGGTGGACAGCGACGCGATGCCCGTCGAGGTCGACGCGGACAGATCGTCCACCGTGGTCTGCAGCGTGGTGACGCCGGTGTTCGCATCATTCATGCTGGTGGAAAGGCTAGCCAGCGAGTTATTGGTATCGATCAGGCCGGTCGACAGCGAGGACAGACCGCTCGCGGTCGAGGTCGACAGGCTGCTCAGGTTGTTGTTGGTCTCGGCAAGGCCGGTGGACAGCGACGCGGTGATCGTCGAGGTCGAGGTCGACAGACTGGTCAGGTTTGTGTTGGTGTCGAGCAGACCGGTCGACAGCGAACCCAGGCTCGCGGCAGTCGAGGTCGACAGGTTGTCCAGGCTGGTGTTGGTGTCGGCGAGACCGCTCGACAGCGATGCGGTGATCGTGGAGGTCGAGGTCGACAGGCTCGTCAGGTTGTCGTTGGTCTCGGCGAGACCGGTCGACAGCGATGCGGTGATCGTGGAGGTCGAGGTCGACAGGCTCGTCAGGTTGTTGTTCGTTTCGACGAGGCCGGTCGACAGCGACGCGGTGCTCGTCGACGCCGAGGTCGACAGGCTCGTCAGGTTGTTGTTCGTCTCGACGAGGCCGGTCGACAGCGACGCGGTGCTCGTCGACGTCGAGGTCGACAGGCTTACCAGGTTGTCGTTGGTGTTCTGCACGCTCGTCGACAGCGACGAGACGCTGGTCGAGGTCGAGGTCGACAAGGTCACGACCGTCGTCGACAGGTTGTAGATACCGGTGGACAACGACGCGACGCCGGTCGACAGCACGTTGATGCTGTCCGACGTCGACAGCGACAGGGTTTTCAGATTCTCATTGGTCGTGTCGAGGCCGGTGGACAGCGAGGTCATGCCTTCGGCGGTCGCGGTCGACAGGCTGCTCACCGACGTGCTGGTCGAATCGATGCCGGTCGACAGCGAGGTCACGCTTTCGGCGGTCGCGGTCGACAGGCTGCTCACCGACGTGCTGGTCGAATCGATGCCCGTGGACAACGAAGCGACGCTGGTCGACGTCGACGAGGACAGCGTATCGATGCCGGTGGACAGCGAGGTCATGCCTTCGGCCGTTGCGGTCGACAGGCTGCTCACCGACGTGCTGGTCGAATCGATGCCCGTGGACAACGAAGCGACGCTCGTCGAGGTCGACGACGACAAGCCGTCGATCGCGGTCGACAGCGATACCGTGGTGGTCGAAGTCGAGGTGGACAGGCTCGTGACGCTGCTGACGGTGTTGTCGATACCGGTAGAAAGCGATGCGACGCTGGTCGAGGTGGAGCCCGACAACGTGTCGATACCGGTGGACAGCGAGCTGACGTTATCGGCTGTTGTGGTCGACAGGCTGCTCAGCGACGTGCTGGTCGAGTCGATACCGGTGGACAACGACGCGACGCTCGTCGAGGTGGACGAGGACAAGCCGTCGATCGCGGTCGACAGCGATACCGTGGTGGTCGAAGTCGACGTGGACAGGCTCGTGACGCTGCTGATGGTGTTGTCGATACCCGTAGAAAGCGAAGCGACGCTGGTCGAGGTCGAGCCCGACAACGTGTCGATGCCGGTGGACAGCGAGCTGACGTTATCGGCCGTTGCGGTCGACAGGCTGCTCACTGATGTGCTGGTCGAGTCGATGCCAGTGGAAAGTGACGCGACGCTGGTCGAGGTCGAGCCCGACAGCGTGTCGATGCCGGTGGACAGCGAGCTCACGTTATCGGCCGTTGCGGTCGACAGGCTGCTCAGCGACGTGATGGTCGAGTCAATGCCGGTAGAAAGCGAAGCAACGCTGGTCGAGGTCGAACCCGACAACGTGTCGATACCGGTGGACAGCGAACTGACGTTATCGGCGGTCGCGGTCGACAGGCTGCTCACCGACGTGCTGGTCGAGTCGATGCCAGTGGACAACGAAGCGACCGTGGTCGACGTCGAGGTCGACAGCGTATTGATGTCCGCGGACAGTGCGCTGACGCTGTCGGCCGTCGTAGTCGACAGGCTGCTGATCGAATTGGTGGCGTCAGCGATGCTGGTCGTCAGCGACGCGACGCTGGTCGAGGTGGAAGCAGACAACGTGTCGACACCCGTGGACAACGATGCGATTCCGGTCGACAGGCTGCTGTTGCTGGTGCTCAACTGCGAAACCGTCACCGCGTCCGTGGCTTCGGCGCCGTCGGCGAGGTTCGTGATCCGGCGCAGATTGCCTGCGCTGCCCACCGACACTTCCGAAGTCGGCGCGGCCTGCTCCGTCATATACGCAGGGCCGGTCGGCGCGCTCGCGCCGGTGGTGCTGCCGGCGCCGAGCGCCACGCTGCCGTCGTGCAACGCGTTCGCGCCCGTGCCGATCGCGACGGCGTCGGTCGTGTTGCTGTTCGCCGCCGAACCGAATGCGATCGAGCCGTTCGACGAAGCCGTCGAATTCACGCCGAACGCGAGTGCGCCGTCGCCGTTTGCAACGTTGGCGCTACCGATCGCCACCGCACCGTCGCCGGTCGCGGTTTGCGCGCGGCCGATCGCGACCGCGCCGCCCGCACCGGTGCTGGAGTTCGCATTGGTCGCCGCCGAGCCGATCGCGACGTTCTGGCCGGTCGCGCCCGCGACCGAGCTGTCGCCCTGAGCGATCCCATACGCGCCGAGCACCTGAGCCGAATGGCCGAGCGCGATACCGGAGGTCGCGCTGCTCGCTACCGATGACTGCGCGCCGAGCGCGATTGCGTTGGACGCGTCAGCGGTTGCCTGGGTGCCCATCGCGATCGAGTCGAGTGCGCTAGCGGTGGCGTAGGTACCGAACGCGAACGAGCCCGGGCCCGAAGCGGTCGAGTTGATGCCGAGCGCGGTCGAGCCCGCGCCGGACGCGACGGCGCCCCAGCCCAACGCGGTCGAACCGATACCGGTGGCTTGCGAGCCGCAGCCCGTTGCCAGCGAGTTCATACCGGTCGCGAGGGTATTGCCGACGCCGTTCGGCGTGACCGCGTTACCCGGCGATACGTACACGTTGCCGAGAGTCTGCGCGCCCGTCCAGTTGTTGATACCGTTGGTCTGACCGCTGCCCTTGTTCACCAGCTGGCCATAGCTCAGCGCCGTGGTCTGCGCGCCGAAACCGTAGAGGCCGCCGGTGAAGCTGCCGTCGGTGCCGTAAATCATCGAAGAGACGCTGGAGCTGCCGGCGGGCGACAGCATCCCGCAGTCGATTGCGCCGGCCAGCGCGACGCCGTTAAAGCCCGCCGACACCGTGTTGTTGTAGGTGTAGCTCGACGTGCCGTCCTTGGCGCTCAGGTAAGCGTTCGCCGATGCGAGACCCGCGGAAACCGGCTGCGAGAGCATCGCGCCAAGCCCGAGGCCAGCGACCACGGCCATCGCGATTCGGGTCAGCGGACGCCGCGCCTTGCGTTCGGAGCGGCTCGACTTGCCTTTGCTCGAGTCGAGTTCGCTGATTGCCACCCATGCGTTGAGCGCTTCGTTGTAGACCGAGCGGTAAGTTTTATTCATTGCTACAGACCCATTAGTGTCGAGAAATCGACAGGCGACGCTGCGCGAGGGGGCAACGGCCTGGTTAATTGGTTCGACGCGGGCTGTCAGCACGCTGCGTCGTTCGCTTCGAACTAGTCAGAAGCTCTGACGCCATAATCTCAATAAAGCAAAACGCTCAACATCTGACCCGTACTAATCCAAAATGCCGCAGCTAGTACTTGTACTAATAGGACTTTTCTTATTCAACAGCACATATGAATTCACTTCGCAAATCGTAAATCCCGGCTAAAGATTTCGTGAATAGTCGCCATTGGAAACAGCCGGCAATCCCCGCTACCATCGTGCTTTTATCCCTTTTCTATAGGGATCATCTTGACGACGCCAGATCGACACGTATGGCTGCTCACGCATGTCTATTGCTCGCTTCTTCACAAGGCGCAAACCGGTTCTTATTGCTCCGTAAAACTTTAAATGAATTTAAAAATTCTTCGGCCGAAACGAACGAATATTTCTTTATCATCGAATAATTAAATCTAACTTAAAATCGCGTTTCGCGTACTGAGTCACTTCTCCTGCGCCCCCAACCGCCGCGCACTCACGTCGTGCAGCGCGGCGAGCACCAACGCGACCGCCGCGCCGTAGCGGGGTCGATACGAACAGGCACGGCACCCGCCGCGCGACCGCGCAATTGGTCAGATGCGAAGTCGACTCCATCAGCACCGGCGGAGCGTCGACGCGCGCCGTCGCGAACTCCACCTCCACCGCGGTGCGCATCGGCGAACCGATGGGCGGCATGATCCACGGATACGCGGCGGCGTCGCGCCATGTGATGCGGCTGCGTCGATGCAGCGGGTGCGGTGCAACCGGACTTCCGCCTGCGCGGCACGATCCGCAGCGTGTTCGACGGACGCTATCGCTTCAGCCGCTATTTCTCGCCGCTCGAATTCAACCGTCCGACCACGCTCGAAGCGCTGTTCGCGAAGAACGACGTCGAGGTCTACGATCTGGCGAACGATCCAGGCGAAATGCACAACCTCACGGTCGATCGCAAGCGTGGCAACCCGTCCAAATGGATCACCAAATCCTTAACGAAATCTTAAGAGATCAGCATGACGAAATAAAAACCTCAGGTCACGAGATTGACTTGTTTTAGCTTCAAATTCGTCCCTCACCACCAATCCCCGTTGGCAAACAAAAAAGGACGAAAGATGAAAGCTGTCAGCAAAAGAAGGCGTAAGCAAAGTGCAATCTACGCGGCAATCGCGCTGCTCGCCGGTCTGCATACGGCATTTGCCGCAGCCGGCGACGATCACGACCGCGATCGCGGCCGCGAGAACGGTCGCAATAGCCCGGTCAAGCACGTGCTGCTGATCAGCTTCGATGGTCTGCATCAACAGGACGTCGCCCGCTGCATCGGCGCGAACACCTGCCCGAATCTCGCGCTGCTGGCCAATGCCGGCACCACGTACGCAAATGCCTATACGCCGGGACTGTCGGATTCGTTTCCGGGTCTCGCGGCGCTCGTGACCGGCGGCTCGCCGAAGTCCGCGGGCCTGTTCTACGACGTGACGTACGACCGCACGCTCTATGCGCCGTCCGATAGCAATTGCAGCGGCCCGACCGGCTGGAACGTCGTGTTCGACGAAACCACCGGCATCGACGCCGTAAACGGTGGTGCACTCACGCATCTCGACGGCGGCGGCGCGTTCAATCCGCAGGCGATCCCGCATGCGCTGGTCAACGGTGTGTGCACGCCCGTCTATCCGCATAACTACATCAAGACCAATACGGTCTTCGAAGTGATCAAGAGCCACGTGCGCGGCGCGCGCACCGCGTGGGCCGACAAGCACGCGTGGGGTTACGACTGGCTCAACGGGCCGTCGGGCGCCGGCGTCGACGATCTGTCGCGCACCGAAATCAATTCGATCGATCCGGCCACCAACACGAACTTCACCGACCTCTACACGCACACGGAAACGTTCGACAACCTCCACGTGCAGTCGCTGCTCAACGAGATCGACGGCAAGGATTCGACCGGTCAAACGAGCGCGCCGGTGCCGACCGTGTTCGGCGCGAACTTCCAGACGCTCAGCGTCGCGCAGAAGGCGACGGTCGCAAACAAGGGCGGCTATCTCGACGCGAGCTTTACGCCGGGCCCGCAGGTTGCCGGCGCGATCGCTTATCTGGACAACGCGTTGGGCCGCATCGTCGCCGAACTGAAGCAACGCAACCTGTACGACTCGACGGCGATCATCGTCACCGCGAAGCACGGTCAGTCGCCGGCCGATTCTTCGAAGCTCGTGAAGAACGGCGACACGTTGAGCAAACTGCTCGAAACGAGCGGCTATCTGGATGCGAACGGCAATTTCGGCCAGAACAGCACGCAGACCGGCAACCTCAACGACGGCAGCGGCCTTGCCGGCACCGGCTTCGTGCAGACCGACGACGTCGGGCTGATCTGGTTGCGCGATCAAAGCCAGCTGCCGGCCGTCGTGAAGACGCTGAAGGCGAATCTGAGCTGCAACGCGCCCGGCATCTGCGCGGACGGTCCGCAGGCGTACATCCTGTACGGCCAGCAACTCGCGAACCGCTTCGGCGATCCGGCTCGCGGCCGCACGCCGGACATCATCGTGCAGCCGAACCCGGGCGTCATCTACACGTCGAGCAAATCGAAGGACGAAGAGCACGGCGGCAATTCGCCCGACGATAGCCACCTGGGTCTGGTCGTGTACGTGCCGCACGCGCACCACGCCGGGCAAGTCAATAACGAGCGCGTGCTGACCACTCAGGTCGCGCCGACGATCCTGCAACTGCTCGATGTCGAACCCGGCCTGCTGCAGGCGGTCGCGCTCGAAGGAACGCGTGCGTTGCCGGGCTTCGAACATCGCGACTGAGCGACGACGATAATCCGCGGACAGTTCGCGGCGGCTTGTCGATGCCGTGATCCGCTGCACAGCAGCCACGGCGCGGCGCGCCAACTCTGCTGGACTGCGGATCGATCGCACTAGTGTCACAAGACAAAAAGCCCCACAGTCGCCTGTGGGGCTTTTTGCTTCCTGCTTCCTGCCGCAGTCGCGGCAGCGAGCCGCGACTGCGCTACCGTTACGACACCACGCCTACTTCACGTTCGGGAACGCCGGCCACGAGGCAGCCTGATCGCACAGTTGCAGCTTCGCATTCTGCGCGACGATCGTCGCCGCCGGATTTGCGTCGCTCGCCGCGCCCGCGTCGTCGCTGCCGTTCACCGTCAGGTTCAGCGTGTTGGTCGGGCTCGTGTACTTGCCCGCGCCGCTCGACGTATTGGTCAGGATCCCGCCCGACCCGTGCGCGAACGACTGGCCGATCAGGCTCACGTTCGCGCCCAGATTCAGGTTTGCGTTAGCCGCCTTCGACTGCGTCGAGCCGTCCAGCGAACCGATGTTGACGACCGGCTTGCTCAGATTCGAGATACCCAGCACGACATCGTTGTCCGCGACCACGTTATCCAGGTTCAGCTGGATCACGCTCTGCGTGTCGGCATAAGCGGTGTCGGCATGCAGACCCCGGAAGGTCAGGTTGCCGCCGCCGTTCTTGCCCGCCGACTTGTTGGCCGGGATGTTCATCAGGCGAATGTTGCTCAGGTTGATGTCGTGAAAGCTCGGGGCCAACCAGCCGAGACCCGTGTACGAAATCGGGTCCGCACCCGGGCCGGTGTAGTACATGTCGAACACGAGGAAGTCCTTCACCCCACGCATACACGCGCCGTCGTAGTAGATGTTGCTGACGTCGCCGCCGCGCGCCTGGCCGCTCTTGATGCGCAGACCTACGACACCCATGTCCGTCGACGCAGTGCTGCCGTCGTAGACGCTGTCGAAGTAGTTGTCGTAGAAGTGAATATTTCGCACACCTGCATTGGTCGGGCTGCCGATCGACAAACCGTGGCCGTTGTAGTTGTGGTTGTGCGCGACCGTAATTCCGTAGGTGCGGTTCGACGACACGCCGCGATTACCGTCGATGCCCCACGCCATATTGGCCGGGTCCGAACCGTTCTGCGCACCGTGCGTCGCGGCCGGGCGCGGATCCATCAGGCCGCCCTTGAACGCGACATTGTCGTCCGACGGGCTCAGGAAGTTGTAGACGATCGCGACGTTCTTCACGTAGCTGTCGAAGTACACCTGACCCGACGAGCTCGTCGTGCTGCCGGTGCCGAGCGCCGCGTGCTCCGGACCCGACGCGACGCTCGGGTCGACGCCGTCGGTGTTCTTCACGCCGGTCGAGCTCGCGTCGATCGTCGCGCCCGTGTACAGACGCGAGTACGAACCGCTGACGCCGTCGAAGCCGTCGTTGTTCATGCCGGCGCTCGCCTGGTTCGCCGCATCCGGTAGCAGCGGCGTGATGATCTTGATGCCCCATACGGTGAAGCCGTCCACGCCGTCGGCCTCGACGGTGAAGAAGGTGCTGTTGCGCAGCGTGATCTGATACAGCGACAGGTTCTTCGACTGCTGCATCCAGAACATGCCCGGGTTGCCCTGGAAGCTGTACGGGCCGCCGCCGATGTCTTTATTGCCGTGGTACGAGATGTCCCACCAGCTCGCCGGCACCCAGCGCGCGCAACCGCTCGTGCTGGCGTTACAGCCGCCGCCGGTGACCGCGTAGCCCTGCGGCACGCTGGTCGCCTGACGGTTCACCACGTAGGCGAGCGCCGGGGTGGTCAGCGTGGTCTTGCCCATCGCGGTCACCACGTCGCAGGCGGTGCCTTCCGGCGCCAGCATGCCCGCGCGGTAAGCGGCGATCGTGTTGGTGCAGCTGAACTTCGGCGTGGTCACGCCGCTGATGTTGTTGCCCGAATAGGTGAAAGCCTCGGTGACGCCGGTCGCCCAGCGGATCATCGGATAGTTCGGCGACGAACTGATCAGCGGCATGTAACCGCGCGCGTCGATCGAGCCATTGCCCATCAGCGAGGTATTGACCGTGTGGTTGCCGCGAATCAGGGCGTAGCAGTTCTGCATCCCGCTGGTGCCGGCGATCGTCGCCGTGCCCGCGTTCAGCGTGCCGCCCGGCGCCGGCAGCCCGTTCGGGTTGTTGATCGCCGCGCCGCAGGTGATCGCGTTCGGGCGGTCCTGCGCGCTCTTGTCGTAGACCACCACGTCGCGGCTCGCGAACAGCGTGACGCCGTCGTCGATCCACAGCGTGACGCCCGACGGCAGCACCAACGGTCCGCTCAGGAATGCGTTGCCGGCGCCGCCGCTGTTCTTCACCAGCCGCACCGCGAACCGGGTCGCCTTGTAGCTCGGGTTCGACAGCGTTTCGCTCGACGCGCCGGCGATGTTGACCAGCGAGTTATTCGCGGCCTGCTGGGTCGCCGCGGCCTGCTGGTCGGCCTGGCTGATCTTCGCGCCGACTTCGGCGTCGACGCTCGCGCCGCACGCGTCGAGCGCGGCCTGGATGCGCGCCTGGTCGGGATTGTTCAACGCGGTGGTCGCGCCGCCGTAGGTGGCCGGCGTGGGATCCGCGCTGACCGGCAGCGAACCGTCGGCGTTTTTGACCAGCTTGTTGCTGGCCTCCAGGGTCGAGCAGACCTGCGTGTCCGACGGCAGCGCCGGCGCATCGGGCAGGTTGGTGTCGCCGGCGTAACGGCCCGGCGTCCACGCCGGCGTCGACGGCGAGCCAGGGTTGCTGGGCGGCGTGCTGGAACTGCTATTCGAGCCGGAAACGCCATGACCGTCGCTGCAAGCGGCGACGGTCAGGACGAACAGGCCGAGTGCACAAAGCTCCCGGACTGAGCGCATCTTCATAAGTCATCTCCTTGGGGGTGAATCGTGGGCAGGCTCGGCACGCTGCGCGAGGTCGCGACGACGCTTGCGGCCCTTGCCGGAGCTGCCGATTGTTAAATTTTGTTATAAGACATCGTATGAGATACCACGGACTATGTCAGGCTTCGACGTCCCATCGCGACCCGCTATCTGCGGCGCTTCGGATACCTACAAGGACACGCTTCGCAGGACTCGCGGCCAAGTTGTTAGGCAACGACATAATTCATCGTACAACATAGGGCGATCATGCTTCAGAGCGGCGCGTCGTTTCAATTACAGTAAACCCCACCTCACATCGGTTGAGGAACCAGTCCGATTCCGCGCCCCTACCCATTACCGGGAATCTACCTTGCAATCGATCAACCTCCTGCTCGCACTCGCGGGCGTGCTGCTGCTCAGCGTCGCCAGTCCGGGACCGAATTTTCTGATCGTCACCTCGACCGCGATCGCGTCGCGCAGCGCCGGCGTGATGACCGGTCTGGGTCTCGCCGCCGCGTCCGGCACCTGGGCGCTGATTGCGATCGCGGGACTCGGCCTGCTCGTCGCGCACGTCGCGTGGCTCGGCACCCTGCTGCGGGTGGCCGGTGCGCTCTATCTGATCTGGCTGGGCATCAAGATGATCGCCGGCGCGCGGCGACCGCTATCGGCCGCCGTGACGGCCGGCGCTTCCGGCTGGGCCGCAACGAAGAAGGGCTACGTGGTCAGCATGACGAACCCGAAATCCGTCGCGTTCTACGGCAGCATTTTTGCGTTGATGGTGCCCGCCCACGCGCCGCTGTGGCTGAACATCGCGGTGGTCGCGATGTCGATCGGCATCTCGGCCGCGTGGTACTGCGCGATGGCGCTGCTCGCGTCGCATCCGGCGGTTCAGCGCACGCTGATTCGCCGCAAGGCCGCGCTCGATACCGCGGCCGGCGTGCTGTTGGTGGGATTGGGCGGGCGCTTGCTGGCGGGCCGTTGACAGCGACGCGCGCGTCCCGTTCTTTATCCACTGCCACTGCCACTGAACAAGTTCTCATCATGCGCATTCCACCGGTCAAATCGATCATCGCGTTCGAAAGCGTGGCGAGAACCAAAAGCGTGAACGGCGCGGCCGACGAACTCGGTCTGACCGCGTCGGCGGTCAGTCACCAGATCAGCAATCTCGAATCGATCATCGGCCAGCCTCTGTTTCGCCGCTCCGGCCGGGGCCTCGTGTTGACACCGACCGGCGAGCGCTACCTCGCCGACGTGACCGGTTCGCTCGCGGATCTGAGCCGCGCGACCGAGCGCGCGTCGAGCCGCGCCGACGTCGATATCCTGCGCGTGCATTCGAGTCCGAGCTTCGGGCTGATGTGGCTGTTGCCGCGGCTCGCGTCGTTTCAGGAAGCGAACGACGACATCCAGTTGAATGTCGCGTGTTCGTACGAAAACGTGTCGTTCACCAACGGCTTCTATGACATCGACGTGCGCCACGGTTACGACAACTGGAACAACCTGCAGGTCAAGACCGTGCGCGGCGAATTCATCGCGCCTCTGGCGTCGCCGCAATACCTGGAACGTCATCCGGTCAGAACGCCCGACGACCTGCTCGCGCATCGGCTGATCTATTCCGAGTCGCCGCTGGTGCAATGGAAGCAATGGTTCGGCCGCACCGGTGTGGCGGCCGCGCACAAGACTTTCGATTTCTCGTTCGACCGCTCCTATATGTCGCTGGAAACCGCGGCGCTCGGGCTCGGTATCGCGCTCGAAAGTCTGCTGCTCGCGTCGGTAAAAATCCGCGACGGCCTGCTGGTGCCCGTGTTCGACCACAGCTATGCGGTCGAAGTGGGCGCCCATCATCTGGTCTATCCGCCGCAAAACGCGACGCTGCCGCGCGTCGAGCGTTTTCTGGCGTGGCTCGAGCGCGAGGCCGCCGGCTAGCGCCGCGGACCTCCTCCACGTCACCTGAATTTTTCTCAGCAATGGTTGAACGTTTCCGCGTTGATGCGCGCGCCCCGGCAGTCGACACTCTGGGCACCAATCAATACTCAGGAGACAAGCAATGCTGCTCGAGAACAGGATCGTCATCGTTACCGGCGCGGCGTCGCCGCGCGGTATCGGCAAAGCCACCGCGCGCGCGCTCGCGCAGCAGGGCGCGCGCGTCGTCGTCCTCGACCTGCGCCGCGAAGACGCCGAAAGCGCGGCCGCCGATCTCGGCGCCGGACATCTGGGCCTCGCCTGCGACGTGACCGACAAGGACGCTTGCGTCAAGGCCGCGCGGCTCACGCTGGAGCGCTACGGCAGGATCGACGGACTCGTCAACAATGCCGGCATCACGCAGCCGGTTCGCACGCTTGACATCAGCGGCGCGAACTTCGACGCGATCGTCGACGTGAATCTACGCGGCACCCTCTACATGTCGCAAGCGGTGATACCGGCAATGAAGGAACAGAACGGGGGCAGCATCGTCTGCATGTCGTCGGTGTCCGCGCAACGCGGCGGCGGAATTTTCGGCGGTCCGCACTACAGCGCCGCGAAAGCGGGTGTACTCGGTCTCGCGAAAGCGATGGCGCGCGAGTTCGGCGCCGACCACATCCGCGTCAATTCGATCACCCCCGGCCTGATCCAGACCGACATCACCGGCGACAAGCTCACGCCGGCGATGCGCGAAGACATTCTCAAGGGCATTCCGCTCGGCCGGCTCGGCGCCGCCGACGACGTCGCGAACGCGTGCCTGTTCTTGCTGAGCGACCTTTCGAGCTATCTGACCGGCACGACGCTCGACGTCAACGGCGGCATGCTGATTCATTGACGCCGCCGCCTTCCAAGCGCCGTGAGGTACGCGCCGGGCACCCGCCAGCATAGGCCGGGGCTTGGGCTGTGACGATATGGAGACGGCCGGAGCGCGCGCCGCTGCGCGCCTGCGGTCGACACAGGAGACACGTATGAAAGCGAAATACACCGCGCCCCCGCTGGCGGGCGACGTGCTGCCGCGTAGCGATTCGTCCACCTTCGAGGCGAAGACCTATGCGAAGGTCGGCCGCCGGCTGATCCCGTTTCTGATGCTGTGCTATCTCGGTGCGTATCTGGATCGCGTGAACGTCGGCTTCGCGAAGTTGCAGATGCTCAACGATCTGCGCTTCAGCGAAACCGTGTACGGGATGGGCGCCGGCATCTTCTTTCTCGGCTACTTTCTGTTCGAAGTGCCAAGTAACCTGATTCTTCACCGGGTCGGCGCGCGCCGCTGGCTCGCGCGCATCATGCTGACGTGGGCCGTGATTTCCGCGTGCTTCGTGTTCGTCAGGACACCCGCCGCGTTTTACGGCTTGCGCTTTCTGCTCGGCGTCGCCGAAGCGGGCTTCGCGCCCGGCGTGATTCTCTACCTGACCTACTGGTTTCCGTCCGCGCGGCGCGCGAAGGCATTGTCGCTGTTCTTCATGGCGATTCCGCTCGCGGGCATGATCGGCGGTCCGCTGTCGGGCGCGATCATGCACTCGCTGCACGGCGTGATGGCGCTGGCCGGCTGGAAGTGGCTGTTCCTGCTCGAAGCGTTGCCGTCGTTCGTGCTCGGCATCGCGATCCTGCTCTATCTCGACGACGGCATCGCGCACGCCAAATGGCTGAACGACGCCGAGAAAACGCTGCTGGCGCGCAATGTCGCCGCCGATGCCGAGCACAAGACCGCGCACGTGTCGATTCGCGCGTTCGTCGGCGACCGGCGCCTGTGGTTGATGGCCGCGATCTACTTCTGCGTGGTGCTCGGACAGTACGGCCTGACGTTCTGGCTGCCGACCATCATCCGCAAGTCCGGCGTCGCCGATCCGCTGTGGGTCGGCATCTTCACCGCGATTCCGTATCTATGCGCGATCGTCGCGTTGCCGCTGATCGGCATGAGCGCCGACCGTCGCCGCGAGCGGCGCTTCCATCTGGCGATCCCGATGCTGATCTCGGCGGCCGGTTTCGTCAGCCTGCCGTGGCTGGGCAGCGTGGGCGCATCGCTGGTCTGTCTGAGCATCGCGTCGGCGGGCATTCTCGCGTCGTCGTCGCAGTTCTGGTCGCTGCCGACCGCGGTGCTCGGCGGCATGTCGGCGGCCGCCGGCATCGCCGCGGTCAACTGCTTCGCCAATCTCGCGGGCTTCTTCTCGCCGGCGATCGTCGGCTGGCTGAACGATCTGACCGGCAAATCCACCGCCGGGCTGATCTTTATTTCCGCCGCGGTCACGCTGGGCGCGCTGCTCGTGTTCCTCGTGCCCGCCAAAACCGTCAACCGCTGATTCAACCGCTGATTCGTGTTGGCACTTCCCCGCTTCACCACTGGAGTTAAAGATGGACACTGACACCCTCCACGACACGGTCACGCTCGCCGAGCGTGCATACCGGATTCGGAGAAACGCGCTGCTGATGGGCGAAGTCCAGGGCCAGGGCTATATCGGCCAGGCGCTCGACATCGCCGACGTGCTGGCCGTCGCGTACTTCGGCGCCATGCGCTACCGCGCCGACGATCCCGACTGGGAAGGACGCGACCGCTTTCTGCTGTCGAACGGCCACTACGCGATCGCGCTGTACGCGGCGCTGTTCGAAGCCGGCATTCTGCCCGCCGGCGAACTCGAAACCTACGGCAGCGACGACAGCCGTTTGCCGATGTCGGGCATGGCCAGCTACACGCCCGGCATGGAGATGTCCGGCGGTTCGCTCGGTCAGGGGCTGACGATCGCGGTCGGCCGTTGCCTCGGCCTGAAACGCAAGGACTCCGACGCATTCGTCTATACGCTGTTCTCCGATGGCGAACTCGACGAAGGCGCGATCTGGGAAGGCCTGATGTCCGCCGCGCACTGGAAGCTCGACAACCTGATCGCGATCGTCGACGTGAACAACCAGCAGGCCGACGGGCCTTCCACCCAGATCATGTCGTTCGAGCCGCTGGTCGACAAGCTCGAAGCGTTCGGCTGGTACACGCAGCGGATCGACGGCAACGACATCGACGCGGTCAAGCGCGCATTCGACAACGCGCGCAATCACCCCGACGCGCAGCCGCGCATCATCGTGTGCGATACGAAGATGGGCCGCGGCGTGCCGTTCCTCGAACAACGCGAGAAGAACCATTTCATCCGCGTCGACGCGCACGAGTGGCAACTCGCGCTCGATGCACTCGAAGCAGGGAGACAAGCATGAGCACCGTTGCGAACAAGCCCCGGTTGAAGACGTCGGCGATGATCGCGTCGATTGCGGCCGAAGGTCAGCTCACGCGCGCCGCGCCGTTCGGCCATGCGCTCACCGAGCTGGCCCGCACGAAAACCGACGTGATCGGCATGACGGCCGACCTCGGCAAATACACCGACCTGCACATCTTCGCGAAAGCCTTCCCGGAACGCTACTACCAGATGGGGATGGCCGAGCAGTTGCTGATGGGGGCGGCGGCCGGCTTCGCGCACGAAGGCGCGCAACCGTTCGTGACGACCTACGCGGTGTTCGCGACGCGGCGCGGGTACGACTTCATTCACCAGTCGATCGCGGAAGACAATCTCGACGTGAAGATCGTCTGCGCGCTGCCGGGGCTGACGACCGGCTACGGCCCGAGCCACCAGGCCGCCGAAGATCTCGCGCTGATGCGCGCGATGCCGAACATGACCGTGATCGATCCGTGCGATGCGCTCGATATCGAGCAGATGGTGCCGGCGATCGCCGCGCATCGCGGCCCGGTGTACGCGCGTCTGCTGCGCGGCAACGTGCCGGCGGTGCTGGACGAATACGGCTACCGCTTCGAACTCGGCAAGGCGAAGCTGCTGCGCGGCGGCAACGACGTGCTGCTGATCTCGTCCGGCATCATGACGATGCGCTCGCTCGAAGTCGCGAAGGCGCTGGCGACCGACAAGGTCGACGTGGCGGTGCTGCACGTGCCGACGATCAAACCGCTCGATACGGCGACGATCCTGCGCGAAGCGCAACAGAGCGGCCGCATGGTGATCGTCGCGGAGAATCACACGGTGATCGGCGGCCTCGGCGAAGCGGTCGCGCGCACGCTGCTGAGCGCGGGCGTGACGCCGCCGTTCCGGCAGGTTGCGCTGCCCGACGAATTCCTCGCTGCGGGCGCGCTGCCGACCTTGCATGACCGTTATGGGATTTCGACGAACGCGATGGCGACGACGATCAAGACGTGGTTGCGTTGATCGAGTGAGCCGGCGGTAAGCGTGGCTGGGTTCGACGGCCGCGTTCCGAAAGGGACGCGGCCGTTTCTTTATGGCGGTTTATTTATGACGGACCGGCTTGCGGGTTGCCGCGAATCACCAGTTCCAGAAAACCCGTTTGCGCATCGGGCTCGCGCGCGAACGCATGGTCCGGCAGCGACACCAGCAACAATTCGACCGTCGTGCGAACCGTGCAGCCGCGTGCGACGTGACCGCCGAACACGCGACCTTGCGCGTCCGAGATCGACATGTGCAGGTGCGCGCCATCGGGCGACACCGAGCCGGCGAGACTCAGAATTTCGAGGTCGCCGCGGATTTCGGTGGGCAGGTCGGCACCGGCGAAACGCAATGCCGCGACGCTGAGACTACCGATGCCCTGCACGACGAATGCCGCTTGCAGCCCGCGTTGCCGCAGCGCTTCTTCGATCGCGCTCCGCAGGTCGTCGTTAGGAGACAGGCGAAGAGGATGGGCTTGCATGTCAGTACCCCAGCGCGCAGCCATCTTTACGATGATCGGATGCGCCCATCAGCACGCCCTGCTCCCAGTCGATCCAGATCGCCTGCGAGCCGCCGATCGCCGAAGACGGCTCGGCCATCGTGAAGCCGCGCTCCGTCAGCGTCGCGCAAACGGACGCCGGCATCGTCGACTCGACCTCGACCGAAGCGGTCCCCGGACGCGGGAAAATCCGCGGCAAGTCCATCGCCGCCTGCATGTCCAAGCCGTAATGCAGCACCTTCGACAGGAAATGCGCGTGCCCCATCGCCTGGTAGTGGCCGCCCATCACGCCGAAGCTCATGCGCACACGCCCGCCTTGCGTGACCATGCCGGGGATGATCGTATGCATCGGCCGCTTACGCGGACCGATCGCATTCGGATGGCCCGCCTCGACGACGAAGCTCTGGCCGCGGTTATGCAACAGCACGCCCGAACCCGGCGCCATCAGACCGCTGCCGAACGGATGGAACAGCGAGTTGATGAGGCTCACACAGTTGCGATCCTTGTCGACCACCGTGATGTACACGGTATCGCGATGCTCGACCGGCGTCAGCGCCGGCCCCGGCGGCAACGCGCGGGCGAGATCGATACGGCCGCGCAGTTCGTCGGCGAGCGCGTCGGACAGCAGCCAGTCGATATCGACCTTGCCATGACGCGGATCGCCGAGCACCGCGTCGCGCACCGAGTACGCGAGCTTCGCGGCCTCGACCTCGCGATGGAGGCGGTCGGCGTCGAGCGGATCGCCGTCGGCCGCGCACTTCTCAAGGATCTTCAGGATCATCAGCGCGATCACGCCCTGGCCGGCGGGCGGACACTCGACCACCTCGTAGCCGCGAAAGCTCGCGCGGATCGGCGTCACGTAATCGCCGTGGTAGTCGGCGAAATCGTCGAGCGAATGCAGGCCGCCGTGCGCGCGCAGATGCGCGACCATCTTTGCGGCGAGCGGCCCGCGATAGAAACCGTCGCGGCCTTCCTCTGCGATCAGCCGCAGCGTGTTCGCGAGTTGCGGCTGACGATGCACGCTGCCCTGCGCGGGCGCCGCGCCGTCGACCAGCATCGTCGCGCGGGCCTCGGCATCGCGCGCGAGCGTATCGACTTCGTGTGCCCAATCCGACGCGCTGCGCGGCGTGACCGCATAGCCTTCCTCCGCATAGCGGATCGCCGGCGCGAAAATCTCGGGCAGCGGCAGGCGGCCGTAATCGCGATGCAGCGTGGTCCATGCATGCACCGCGCCGGGCACGGTCACCGCATGCGGCGAATGCCGCTCGATCGCATTCACGCCCAGTTGCTGCATGCGCTCGACGCTCGCGTCCGCCGGTGCCCAGCCGGAACCGTCGTACGCGACGATGTCGTCGCTGCCGCCGCGCGAGTACAGCGCGAAGCAGTCGCCGCCGACGCCGGTCGAACCCGGCTCGACCACGCATTGCACCGCGCAGGCGGCGATCGCCGCATCGATCGCGTTGCCGCCGGCCGCGAGCACGTTGACCGCCGCGAGCGTCGCCGCCGCGTGCGAGGTCGCCGCCATGCCGTTGCGGGCGAAGGCCAGCGAACGGCCGGGCTTCTCGAAGTTACGCATAAAAACGTTCTCCAGTCCGTTGAAGAAGCGCGCGGGATGCGCAGGCGTACGGGCCTGAGCGGACTTGCGCGCTTTCGAAAAAGCTCACACCGACGACTCCGGCGCGAGCACCGGCGCGGCCTTCAGCGTGCGGCGCAGGAACGCGCGGGTACGCGCATGCGTCGGCGCGGTGAAGATCTGTTCGGGCGGTCCCTGTTCGATCAGCTCGCCCTGATCGAGCACGACGACGCGATGCGCGACCTCGCGTGCGAACTCCATCTCGTGCGTAACGACGACCATCGTCATCCCGTCGCGGGCCAGCTCCTTCATCACCTGCAACACTTCGCCGACCGTCTCGGGATCGAGCGCGCTGGTGGGCTCGTCGAACAGCAGCACTTTCGGCTGCATCGCCAATGCGCGCGCGATCGCGACGCGCTGCTGCTGGCCGCCCGACAACTGCGACGGGTAGTGATCCGCGCGGTCCGCGAGGCCGACCCGCGCGAGCAGACGCTTGGCCTGCTGCAACGCTTCGTCGCGCGGCACCTTCAGCACGTGGATCGGCGCTTCGATCACGTTTTCGAGCGCGGTCATATGCGGGAACAGATTGAAGCGCTGGAACACCATGCCGATGTCGCGCCGCTGCCGCGCCAGTTCGCGCGCCGAATCACGCACGACCTTGCCGTCCGCGCGCTCGACAAAACCGAGCAGGCGGCCATTCACGCGCACGCGGCCGGCGTCGAAGGTTTCGAGCAGATTCAGACAGCGAATGAAGGTGGTCTTGCCCGACCCCGACGAGCCGATCAGCACCACCACTTCGCCTTTGCTGACGCTCAACGAAATGCCGTTGAGCACTTTGGTCGGGCCGAACGATTTGTGGATGTCCGACGCCTCGATAATGATTTCGTCTGTCTGACTCACTTCAACGCCCTCGTAGAAGCTTCATGGTTTGCCCGCCGAACAGACGCTTGCCGGACGACGCGTGCGCTTCGCCGCGGCCGAAGTGCGCCTCGAGGCGGCGCTGGACGAACCCCCACAGCGTGGTGAGCAGCAGGAAGTAGATCGCGAGCACCAGGTACAGCTCGAACACCCGGAAGTTGACCGAGGTGACCATCTGCGTGCTGAGCATCAGCTCCGGCACACCGATCACGCTCACTAGCGTGGTGTTCTTCAGCATCACGTTGAACTCGTTGCCCATCGGCGGCACGATCACGCGCAGCGCCTGCGGCAGCACCACGCGCCGCATCAGCAGCACCGAGGTCATGCCGAGCGAGCGCGATGCTTCGTACTGCCCACGGTCGACCGCGCTGAGCCCGGCGCGGATGATCTCGGCCATATACGCGGCCGAGTTCATCCCGAGCGCGAGCACCGCTGCCTGGATGTTGCCCGGCAGCGTGAACACGCCGAAGTCGAGATCGTGAAAGCGGAAGATGTCGGCGGCCGCGAACGCGGTGTACAGGAACACGATCTGCACCAGCAGCGGCGTGCCGCGCATCACCCAGATATAGCAGCGCGCGAAGTACTGCAGCGGCCGGCTCGGCGACAGCCGCAACAGCGCGATCACGAGCCCGAGCATCATGCCGAGCACGATCGCGCTGGCGCTGATTCCGCAGGTCAGCCAGAGTCCGTGCAGATACGTGGAACTCGGCGTCATCAGAAACTTGCGGAAAATCTCCAAGCTGAAGTTCATGGCGTCGTCCCGCTCAGAAGCGTTCGTTCTGCAGCTGCCACTTGGCGAGCATCTGGGTATAGCGGTCGCTCTTCGTCAGATCGGCGGCGGCCTTCGCGACCGCGCCCGAGAGCGGCTCGCCCTTGCGCGCGCCGATGCCGGTCGGCATCCGCGCGAAACCGGTGACCGCCTGCTCGAAGCTGTTGCCCGACACGCGCTGGAACTGCGCGGCGCTTTCGGCGGTCGTGCCGTATGCGTCGACCTGCTGCAGACGGAATGCCTGGAACGCGTCGGCGTCGGTGTTGTAGACGACGATGTTCATCGGCGGCTTGTGCGCGGCGGCAAACTTCTCGTTTTCCTTTTCGAGCAGCGAGCGCATCGTCGAGCCGTTGATCACCGCGACTTTCTGGCCCGACAGATCGTCGAGCGAATGCACTTTGCGCGGATTGCCGCGCGGCACCATGATCGACTGGCTCGAATACATGTAGTCGTGGATGTCGATGATCTCGCGCCGCTCCGGCTTGTCGAACAGCTGGCCGATGATCAGATCGCACTGATGCGCCTTCAGCGCTGGGATCAGGCCGCTGAACGGCACCACGTGCCACGCGACCTTCAGATTGCCCATCGACTTCGCGACGTCGCGCGCGACGTCGATCGAGAATCCCTGCGGCTGCTGCTGCTCGTCATAGAACGCGAGCGGCGGCGCGTCCATCGTCGCGCAGTAGGTGAGCGTGCCGCTTTTGAGCAGGCCCGCCGGCTGCGCGTCGTCCGCGAGCGTCACGCCGGCGTGCAACAGCATGGATGCGCCTGCGCAGAGGGCGGCGAGACGAACGCGCGAGATCTTGTGTGCTGACATGGGCTTGCTCCTAAGGTGTTCTGTTGTGGTTGTGCCGTAGTGCCGTCTTTTCGTGCGGTGATCGATAAACGCCGGCCGCGCGCATCCTCCGGTAGGGCGCGGGCGCGAGTTCGCCGCCGCGCCAGCTACGCGCGACCCGCGCGTCAATCCGTGGGTTTCGGCGTGCCGAGGAGGGTCAGCACGCGTGGCACCGTCGTTTCGATGTGTTCGCGCATAGCCTGCTCCGCGAGTTCCGGATCGCGGCTGCGCAATGCGTCGATCAGCAGCTGGTGATAGTCGCGCGCGCTTTTGCGTCGGAACGTCGCCTGCTCAATCCACAACCGCATCGGTCCTTCGATCAACGCATAGAGCGAGCAGATCTGCTCGTACAGACGCGTGCGACCGCTGATCTTGCACAGGTACTCGTGAAACGCGCAGTGACGCTGGACCCACAGGTCGGTATCGCCGACCGAGGTGTCCATGTCGTCGAGCAGGCGCTCGAGGGTGCGCAGATGTTCGTCGGTGCAGCGTGGCGCGGCGACGCGCGCGGCGAGACCTTCGAGCGCGACGCGCATGTCGAAAATGTCTTGCAGTTCCTCGGCGCTCAGCCCACGCACGATCGCGCCGCGGTTCGGGCGCAACACGACCAGCCCTTCGGTGTGCAGCCGGCGCAGCGCTTCGCGGACCGGCATGCGGCTCATCGACAGTTCCGCCGCGATGGTCTCGGCGACGATCCGTTGCCCGGTCGCGAAGCGGCCCTGCGAAATCGCATCGAACAGGTAGCGGTAGGCGGTCTGCTCGGCGGTCGTGCCGGGTTCGTGGCGGCGAGCGGCGGCGGATGATCTCTGCATGATTCGGTTGGAAAGGCGCAAGAACAGGGAAGCAGGATACGCAAACTGGATTTTTGTATCCAGTTTTTCAAAAACAAATCAGGGAATGTCCGGAGGGGAGTGGATCGGATGGGGGAGGAGTTTGATGCGCTGGGGGCTGGGGCTGGGGCTGGGGGGCCGCTTGAGTGCGGGTAACGCGCGCGGACGCGCGTGAATTCGCTGATGAGTTCGCCGGGGCGGACACAACTGCATGCCCGCCCGCTAAGCGCCGGCTTTGCGCGCGCTACGGACGCGCGTGCAGCGTACGATCCGGATTCGGCGTCGCGCCGACTTTTTCCAGCGCGGCCACCGCCGACTCGTTGCCTTGCAGCAGTGCATTCTGCAACGGAGTCCGGCCGAGCCGGTCGACATGGTCCGGATTGGCGCCGTGCGCCACCAGCACCGGCAACATGTCGAGCCGCCCGAACATCGCGGCAAACGACAACGCCGTCTGGCCCGCGTTGTTGGTCTGATCGATCGGGCAACGGGTATCGACGAGCCGTTTGGCGATCGCGGTCTCGCCTTTGAACAACGCGCCCATCAGCGCGGTATTGCCATGCCGGTCGCCGATGCAGGGATCGGCGCCGGCGCGCAACAGATAGTCGAGCGCGGCTGGCTGGTTGCGGTACGCGGTCAACGTCAAAGCGGTATAGCCCTCGGACGTGGTGGTATCGAGCGGATAGCGCGCATCGACGAGCGCCTGCAGGATATCGACCCGGCCAAGGCGCGCGGCCGCGAACCACGTGTCGTCGTAGCGATGCGCATCCGCCTGCTGGCCGCCCTGCTGTCCAGCCGGTTGCGCGCTCAGTCGATCGGGCTGCGGCAACGCGGCCCGAAGCGTGGGCTGCGCGCAGCCAGCGATCGCGGCGGCGCACGCCGCGATCGCCAGCATGCGGGGAATGGCGGTCTGGAATCGTTTCATCGGGAGGTGCGCCACGCGGCGCGAGGGGTCGGGAGAGGGGTCGGGAGAAAGCGCGAAGGCCGCGTACGGCCTTCGCGAAGCACATCGATCAGTTCTCGATGAGCTGGTCGGCCAGCGACTTCACGCGGTTCGTATCCGCATTGGTCGCCTTGGCAAGGCGCGAGCCGTAATCGGCATCGGCTTTATAGAAGTACGACAGCATCGTGTACTTGTTCTTTTCGTTGGTGACGTGATTCAGGTCCGCCGACAGCGCGGTCACGAGGTCATGCTTGTCCTGCTCGGACAGGCTCCGATAGAACTCGCCAGCCTGACGGAAGTTCAGCGTCTTGTGGATCGCCTTCTGCTGGGTCGTGCCGGCGAGCGGCGCCTCGGTGTACATGAAGCGCGGGTCCTGTGCCAGCTCGTTCAGCGTCGACGGCTCATAGTTCACTTCCCCCTTGCGCTCGCCGATGTTCATCGCGCCATCCTGGTTGTTGCTCACGACAGGAATGTGCGGACGATTGACCGGCAGCTGATTGAAGTTCGCGCCCAGCCGGTACATCTGCGTATCGGCATACGAGAACACGCGGCCTTGCAGCATCCGGTCTTCCGACGGCTCGATGCCCGGCACCAGACGCGACGGCGCGAACGCGGACTGCTCGGTCGCATCGAAATAGTTGTCCGGGATGCGGTTCAGCGTCATCGTGCCGATCTTGCGCTCGGGAATGTCGGACCAGATCTTGGTGTCGTCGAGCGGGTTGTAATCGAACTTGTCGAGATCCGCGGGGTTCAACACCTGAATGTACAGATCCCACTTCGGATAGTCGCCCTTCTTCAGCGCGCCGTACAGGTCGTTGGTCATCAGGTTCCAGTCGGAACCGATCGAACCCGCAATCTCCTGCGGACGCATGCCGTGCACGCCCTGCAGGCTCTTCCAGTGGAACTTCACATAGACCACCTTGCCCTGCGCATTGACGAACTTGAACGCATGCACCGCATGGCCGTCCATGTGCCGGTACGAATTGGGCATGCCCTCGGGGGTGTACAGGCGAGTCAGCATGTGGGTCGCTTCGGGCGTGTGTGCAAAGAAGTCGAACGCGAGGTTCGGGTCCTGCACGCCGGTCACCGCGCTCGGCTTGTTCGCGTGGACGAAGTCCGGGAACTTGATTGCGTCGCGGATGAAGAAGATCGGCCAGTTGATCCCGACGAAGTCCCAGTTGCCCTGGCTCGTATAGAACTTCACCGCGAAGCCACGCGGATCACGCGCCTGTTCGGGCGAGCCGCGATAGCCCATCACCGTCGAGAAGCGCACGAACACCGGTGTCTTCACGCCGGGTGCAAAGAGGGCGGCCGAGGTCAGATCGCTGATGTCGGCGCTGGAGACGAACTCGCCGAATGCGCCGGTGCCGCGCGCATGTACGACGCGCTCCGGAATGCGCTCGCGGTCGAAGCGCTGCAGTTTCTCGATCAGATGCGAATCCTGCAGCAGCACCGGGCCGTTCGGACCGGCGGTTTGCGAATTCTGGTTATCGCCGACGGGCGAGCCGTTGTCGCGCGTCAATTGCGCAGCATAGGGCGACGCGCACAGCACGACGCAGGTTACGGCAACCAGCCCCCGCAATGACCGGATTTTCGATTTAGGCATGTTTGTGGAACTCCTTGATTACAGTCGACTACGAATAAGCCGCCCAGATTACAAAAGATCATCCAGCAATTTGCCAATTGAAAATTAATATAGAGATGATAGTAATTCGAAAAAATCTTATTCGAGATAAAATCCAGCTTGCGAATAACTTTTTAGCCAGCTCTTATCTTAAAAATACTTGACGTTTCGAACATTTATTTAACCTTTGTGATTGCGAATAACCAAGCAATTGCGAATTGCACCGACATTTCCGATTTGGTACTTTTACGAATTCCGCATTCGATGTTCCAGTTATTCGACGCCAGAGCGCGCCGTGAACACGACCAGCCAACCGGGCGCGGGCTGTGGACCGCCCATCTGTCTTGTCGATCTCTAGTGCATTGTCGATGACCGGTGCGGTCCAACGCATTCTCCGAATGCCTTGGTCAAGGACTCCCGAATTTGAACTGGCACCCGTTTAATCACGTACGAATACGATCCTGGCCATATTGCTCCGGGTCCGAACGACGCCCCCTAAATCATTGATTTTCCTAACGTCTTTCTAAAAATCCGAGCAAAACCCTGATAGCACATCACCGAAAATCGGACACGTCTAATATCATCCAGATCGCTATCCCGATATTTTTCACCCCAATGCTTCCCGCAAAAGGTGGAAAATCGTGACAAATTACCGCGACGTCAATGACGAAGAATGGCAGCGTGTTGCAGAGCTGCTCCCCGAATTGCGGCCGCGTCGAGAAATGCGCGGCCGGCCGCTCGCGAATACGCGTGAAGTGCTGAACGGCGTCCTCTGGGTCATCCGCAGCGGCGGCGTATGGTCTGCCATGCCGCGCAAATATCCGTCGTATCAGACCTGCCATCGGCGGTTTCTCGCGTGGAGCGAATCGGGCGCGCTGAAACGCCTTCTGCACGAGCTATATGGCGCGGACGCCGAGGAATTGTGCAAGACCATGCAGGTTCGCATGCGCAAGCACACCATGTCCGCGCGGAAATCCCGCCACCTCGTATCCAGCCTGCGAATGCTGGATTCGCAACCCGCAGTGTCGTCCGGTCCGGGTTATCCGTCGTCGCTCAAGCACGCCGCCTGATCGAATCCATACGGGTTTAAGGCTTTAGAACACCAGCCGAATGATCCTTCATTCGGCTGGTGTTTTTATTTGACTGTGCCGACGAATCGTATCGTTAAGCCGCTTTCGTAACTCAAGGTCGCGATGGTCATCCGGCGCGTGCACCCGGCAATGGACAAGGTCGGCATGATCAAGCTCAAAATGTTGTCGGTCGAACGCAGCGACAGCAAAGCCGTATTGCCTCAGGGCGGCGACGGCGCGTTGCGTTGCTCGGCTGCGGTCAATCCTCCACTTGCCCCACCTCTTCGATCAGATTGCGCAACGCATCCTCGAGCGCGTCGAGTTGGTCCGGCGCCGGCGCCTTCCTGTCGCGCTTGATCGTCTCTTCGATCCGCCCGCACGAGTCCGCCAGCCCGGCGTGCCCGAACACCGCCAGCGCGCCGCGCAGCGAGTGAAACTGGGCGAGCAGCGCGTCCACGTCGTGCGCCGCGCGCGCCGCCTCGATCGCCGTCAATGCGTCGCTGGTCGATTGCACGAACATGTCCCGCAGCGGCTTGGGCATCGCATTGCCGCTCAGCTTGCGCTCGTCGGCGCTGGAAAAGCCGCTGAGCTTCACGCCCCTGCCGACCGCGATCGTACCGAGCGCCTCGTTCAGTTGCTCGAGCGACAGCGGCTTCGTCATCACCCGGTCCATGCCGGCCGCTTTGCAACGCATCCGCTCCTCGCGGGTCGCATGCGCGGTGATCGCCATGATCGGCAACGTGGGACGACGCTTGCGCACCGCCTCGGCCAGCTGATAGCCGCTCATGCCCGGCATGTTCAGGTCGGTGAGCAGCACGTCCCACTGCGCGTCGTCGAGCAATTCCAGCGCCTGCTTGCCGCTCGCGGCCGCCTTGACCGCGCAGCCGAGCGTTTCCAGCTGTTCGCACAACAGCAGCCGGTTCGCGGCGTTGTCCTCGGCCACCAGCACGTGCAGGCGGCGCGCCAGCGGCTGCGCGCCGGCCCGCGTCTGCATGCCGGCGACGCCCGGGGAGCGCGGCAACGGTTCGCTGAGCAGGGTCGCGCGTACGCTGGCTTCGAGCCCGCTCAAACTCAGGCACGACACGCTGACGACCTTGCCGGTGCGCATCGCATGCGCGGGCCCCTCGGGGTAACCGTCGATTACCCACAGCGCTTCCTCGATCACCCGGTTCTCGTCTTCGGGACGCCATTGCTCGCGCTCGCCCCAGAGCACCAGCAGCGCATCGTCCTGCAGTTCTTCGTCGGGGACCGCGGCGGGATGCCGGAACACCTGCACGTCGGCACCCCAGCGCTCCAGGTGCGGCACCGCGAACTCGCACCACGCCGGAGCGGAACTGACGAACAGCACGCGTTCGCCATTGAGAAAGCGCGTATCGGGCGGCACCGCAATGGTGTCGCCGAGCGGCAGATAAACCGTGAAGCAACTACCGACGTGCAGCGTGCTCGACACCTCGATCCGGCCATGCATCGCTTGCACGAGCCGTTGGCACAGTGTGAGGCCGAGGCCGGTGCCGCCGAAGCGCCGGTTGATCGACAGATCGAGCTGCGAGAACGCCTTGAACAGCTGCTGCCGATGTTCGTCGGCGATGCCGATGCCGGTATCGGCAACCGCAAAGCCGATCCGCGGCCGACCTTCGTTATCCTGATCGATTGCAACCGTCAGCGTGACCGTGCCCTGCTCGGTGAACTTCAGCGCATTGCTGAGCAGGTTGTTGAGAATCTGGCGCACCCGGGTCGGATCGCCCCACATCGTTTGCGCGAGCGCGACATCAAGGCGTGCATACAAACCAATGCCGCGCATCCGCGCGACCGGCTCGAAGATGCCGAGCACCAGCTCGGCCACCTCGGCGACGTTGAACTCGAGATATTCGAGCGTCATCTCGCCCGCTTCGATCTTCGAAAAGTCGAGGATGTCGCTGATCACCGCGAGCAGTCCGCGCGAGGCCCCGCGCACGGTCGCTAGGCGATCCTGCTGCGAGCTGCTCAACGGCGAATTCGCGAGCAGTTCGAGGTTGCCGAGAATCGCGTTGAGCGGCGTGCGGATTTCGTGGCTCATCGCCGCGAGGAACGCCGATTTCGCCTGATTCGCCGAATCGGCGGCGCGCATCGCCTCCGCGAGTTCGCGCTGCATCCGGCGGCGCTGCGTGACGTCGATGAACGCAGCCACCAGCACGTCGATGCCGAGGAAGCGGGCCGGCGACGCGCTGCTCGCAAACTCCAGCTGGCCGCCATCGACGGCCGGAAACAGCAGGTCGCGGCGCAGCACGCCCACACTCGCGTCGACGGCATCCTCGCGCTCGAAGTTCGCGTAGTGCGCGACCAGCCGGTCCGCGACCGCCTTCTCGCCGCCGACGATCTCCTGCGCCATTTCGTGCATCAGCGGATTGCCGAGCAGCCACTCGCCGCTCTCGCGCGACACCAGCATCAGCCCGACCGGCACCGTGTGAATCACCGTGCGGCTCAGATGCTCGCTCTCGAACACGCGCGCCGAGTCGGCGAGAATCGGCGCGAACACGCGGCGCCGAAACATCAGCAGCAGCGTCCACACGACGGCCAGAATCACCGACACCGCAACGGTCGCCGTGATCACCTGATCGGCGATGCCGAGCGCGACGTCGCGCCACGAAAACGTGTAAAGCAGCGTCCAGCCAGTGTCGCCGATCGGCTCCTCCATCACGAAGAAGCCGTTGCCATACGCGACGTCGCCGCCGAAAAACATCGGCCGCCGCAACTGCCGCCGCGCGCCCTTCTGCGCCGCGGCATCCTTGTCGGCGTCGTCGCCGAGACTCGTAATCAGCGTGCCGTCGGGGCCGGCGATTTCATACGCGTTGTCGCTGGCGCGATCGTCGAGCGCTTTGAGCAGCATGCGCGGATCGTATTCGATCGCGACCACCGCGAACGGCTCGCCCTGATTGAACGCCTGGGCGACCAGCCGCAGACGCCGTTTTCCGGTGATCGGATCGATAAACGGCGGCAGCCAGTGCACCGGCACATGAAAGCGTCCCGGCCGCTCGGCCTCGCGCGCGGGCAACGTCCTGAAGTCGACGCTCAAGCGCTCGATCAGCGCGGCGACGTCTAGCGACTGATGCGCGGGCACGACCGAGTCGGGCACCACGATCAGTTCGTGATGCATGCTGTAAATGTAGCCCTCGACGTCGACGTTGTTGCTCGCGGTCGCCGACGCGTTGCTGATCGCGAACTGCTGCGCGAGCGCGAGGTAGCGGCGCAGCAGCAGCGGATCGTCGAGCGCGAGCGGCGCGGCGGCGAACAATACGCCATTCGTTGCGACCGTCGAGGCCGGCGACGGCGTGATCACCAGCCGGTTGCCGTTGCGGCGAAACTCGTCGTAGTAGCGCAGATCGGCCGCGGGCAGCGTCGGCCACGACAGTTCGATGAACGCCACCGTACGGCGCAGTGAGGTTTCGGCCTCGCGCACCGCGGCGGCGACCCGGCCGCGGTCATCGACGAACTGCTCGCGCTCGACGGCCACGAACTGGCGCATCGCATACAGACACGCCGCGGGAATCGTCAGCAACGCCACCAGCGAGATGGCAACGCCGCCCCCCAGCAACAGCAAATCCTGGTAACGGCGCAGGCGGCGCAACGACGTGGTCGGCATGTACGATTGTTCCCCATTTACGCTCGCCAGCGGAGCTCGAATAAGACTTGTCAAACGAGAAAAATAGGACAAATATCGTTTGGCTGCCTTAGCAATACAGACATGTCCGATTCCCATATCTTAGTTTTTCTAAAACTGCAATCTGACAAACGTTAACGAAAGTCAAATCAACTCGCCACTACGCAAATGCGAGATTCCCACGGTCTATACTTTGTCTCAAAATTGCTCAAACGAGCTAGCCATAAGGGTCTCCCATGCAAATCAACGTCGTACTTGCCGACGATCACCCCGCCCTGGTCGCCGGCGTGAAATATGCGCTCGAGCCGGTAAGGACGATCAAGGTCACCGGCACTGCGCAAAATTCCAGCGAGATCATCCAGCTACTCGAATCGGTTCCGTGCGACGTACTGGTAGCCGATTACGCGATGCCCAACGGCGCTTACGGCGACGGCATCACGCTGCTGTCCTATCTGCGGCGCCGCTATCCGGACCTGAAGATCATCGTCTTCACGATGGTCGACAACCCGGCCATCATGCGCGAGGTCGCGCGTCTGGGCGTGCATTCGTACCTGAACAAGACCGACGACCTCGACCGTCTGGTGTCAGCCATTCACGCGGTCTATGCGAATGCGATCTACTTCCCGAACGAGAGCGCGCGCCCGGAAACCAACTCGCGCGCGTCGGCGAGCAAACCTAGCGATCGCATCGCGTTGTCCAAGCGTGAAATCGAGGTGATCCGTTTGTATGTATCGGGCATGGCGATCGGCGAGATCGCGAAAAAGCTGAACCGCAGCAAGCAGACCATCAGCTCGCAGAAAACCACGGCGATGAAAAAGCTGGGCATCGTACGCGACGCCGAACTGTTCCGCTACGCGTGGGAGATGGGCATCGACGGCACGCCCCCGTCGGCCTCGGACGACGAGACTGCCGCCGCCAATCTCGCCGGCGGCGACGATCCGGACCACGCCGGCAACCCCGACACTCCCGCCAGCACCGGCGACACCGGCGGCCCGCACAAACCGGGCAGCGGGCTGTAACGGCGAGCCGCCAGTCCGGCGCACGCGAGACGTTCACTCGCTGCGTCACACTCATACCGCGGCGGCGGCCGCGTCTTCATCCCACGCGCACCGCCACCGTCCGGCCCTTCCCGATCCGCTCACCGCACGTTCAGAAGCGCATCGTGAGCGAGCCCTGCACGTACTGACTCGTCGTGCCGCTGCCGAACTGCCCCCGGTAGGTCAGCCCCAGCGACGCGTTGCGCGTCACGTGGAAATCCAGCCCCGCCTCCACCAGCGCCGCATCGCGCGCGATCGGCACGCCCGCAATATCGAACGGACTGCCCCCCGCGAACGCCAGCGCCGACACCGGCACCACGTTGCCGAACGCATGCTGCCAGCCCAGCGTCGCGCTGGCCGTCATCGACGTGCCGTTGCGCAATGCCAGATCGATCGACTGGCGGATGCCCAGCGTCGAGAACGTCGTATCGGTGTTGCTGCTGCCCGCATGCAACGCCGCGAGGCCGCCGTGCTCGTTGATCGCATCGGTGTGCAGATTTACGTAGGCCACGCTTGCGAACGGTTCAAGCGACATTTGCCGCAGCGGGATCCGGTAGCCGACGTCGCCGAATACCTGCACGGTCTGCGCGTTGTAGCCCGCGGTGAGACGGTCCGAGTAGCCGCTGAAGGCCGGCGAGCGGGTCGTGTCGATCGAATGCCACGTGTAAGCGGCGCCCGCGCGTACGCCGAGCGCGCCCCACTGCGAGCCGCCGTAGACGCCGACGTGATAGTTGTTGCTGCTCGCAGACGAACTGCGGTCGTCCACATTCATGTTGGTGCCGCTGTAGCCGGCGAGCGCGCCCACCCGCCAACGCTGCGCGACCAGCGCATCCGCGCCCATCAGGAAACCGCCGGTGTTCTGCCGCAGCGTCGCCGCGTTGCCGTCGCCGTTCATATGGCCCCAGCCGCCGAATACGTGGGTCCAGACGACCGGCTCGCCTTCGCGCAGCGCGCATTCGCCGCCGGCCGTCGAGGTGGCGGAAGGCCCGGCACTCAACTGCGCGGTCGCGATCGGGTTCGCACTGCTGCCGCTGCCGCCCGGCAGACAGAAGCTTTGCCGCACACGATCGATCGCGACCTCGCGGACATAGCGGCTATCGTCGAGCAGGGCCGACTTCACCGACGCGTGAATCTCTCCGGACAACTGATCGAATGCGGCGCGCGCCTGCGCATCGTTGGTCAGCGCCGCGACCGCGGCCTTCAGCGCATTCGAGTCGTCCAGTCGATCGAGCCCGCCCGCCGTGGCGCGCTGGTTCGGCGTGGCCGCTGCATCGACGAAATAGCGCGTGCGATACGCTTTCAGATACACGTTGTTCGCATCGTAGCTGGCGACCAGATCGTAGAACGCGCCACTCGTCGCGCCGGTCAGCGTATAGGCCCCCTTCACGCCGCCGGTCGCGGTCAGCACCGTGTAGTTCGACGCCGCCGAATACTCGCCCGGGTTGTACTTGACCACCTCGAGCACCGCGCCCGCGCCGATCGTCGCGGAGCCGTTCACGTGAATCCGGTCGGACGACGTGCTGGTCGGGTCCAGTTCCACCTGGTAAATCGAGCCGGCCGCCTGCGTGAAGCCGGCATTGACGGTCAACGTGCCGATCGAGTTGCCCGGGGCGATCGTGCCGCCGCTCTGGATCGTGGTCGGGCCGACCGTGCCACTGCCGCCGAGCGTCGCGCCGTTCTGCACGGTCACGTTCGAGCGCACTATCGAGCCGTTCACCGCAAGCCGGCCGGCCGCGACCGTCGTCGGGCCGGTCAGCATGTTCTCGCCGGTCAGATTCAGCGAGCCCGCGCCGGTCTTCGTGAAGGTGCCCGTGCCGTTGAGCACGTTCGCCAGCGCCACGTTGGCAGGCTGATCGATGACGAGCGCGCCGTAGTTCATGATCGAGCCAGTGCCGAAGCTGGTCGCGGAACCGATCAGCGTGCCCTCGGAGATCAACGTGCCGCCGCTGTAGGTGTTGGCGCCCGTGAGTGTCAGCGTGCCGGCACCCGTCTTGTCGACGCTGCCCGCGCCGCTGATCGCGCCGGAGAACGTGGTATCCGCAGTGTTGCTGGCAGTCAGTACGGTGGCGGCCGATGTGCCCAACCTCACCGCCCCCGCACCCGACAGGTTGTTCACGGTCTGCGAGAAATCGTTCAACGCAAGGGTCGCGCCGCTGTTCACGGCCACCGCCGAACTCGTTGCGATTGCATTGGCGATGCCCATCGCGAGCGTGCCGCCGTTGACCGTGGTGGTGCCGGTGTAGCGGTTCAGCGCCGACAGCGTCAGCGTGCCGGCGCCGGCCTTGGTCAGATCGGTGCCGTTCCAGCCGGTCGCCGATGCCCGCTGGTCGGCCAGCGCGACATCGACGTTGAAAGCGTCGGAGGCGTGGGCCAGCGTGAACGTGCCATTGCCCTGCGCGGTGCCCGCCTGCCACGTGAGACCGAAACCGACCGTGTAATTCAGATTGTCGAGCGTGCGGCCGGTCACACCGGAGGCCAGCACCAGATAGTCGACCGGGCTCGCCGCGCTGCCCAGCGTGATCCCGCTGAAGTCGCCGGCGATCCCGCTCGTCGTGCGTACGATCGTGAAACGCGTCGACGTCAACGCGCTCGCCGACGACGGCGCGTCCGCCGCGAAGCCAGCGATATTCAGCACTCCTGCGAGCGTGGCCGAGTTCGCGGTGATGACCGGATTGTTCGAACCGAGCGTCACGTTCAGCGTCGAACCGGCCGCCTCTGTAAAGGCGCCGGTCAACGCCAGCTGCGAATCGCCGGCGAAGCTGGTCGTCGCGCCGCCTTGCGTCGTGTAGTCCGACGCATTGAACACGCCGTCCTGCGCGAACTCGAGCGTGCCGGCAGCGGCCGATACCGAGCCCTGCGTCGAACCGACGGCGCTCAGCGTCGCGGTGCCGGCACCGGTTTTGGTCAGGCTGCCGGTGCCGGACAGCGGGTTGGCCAACATGCTGTCGGCGGCGAAGTCGAGTTGCAGCGCGGCGTTGTTGGTGACGGTGCCGGTGCCGAGCGCATTGCCGTTCGTGGCGACGAGGGTGCCGGCGGAGACCGTCGTGCCGCCGCTATATGTGCTGTTTCCGGAGAGTGTCAACGCGCCCGCGCCGGTTTTATCGACGCTGCCCGCGCCGCCGATCGCGCCGAAGAAAGTCGTCGCCGCGGTGTTGTTGGTAGTGAGTACGGTTGCCGCCGATGAGCCCAGCGACACCGCCCCCGCGCCCGACAGGTCGTTCAACGTCTGCGAGAAGTCATTCAATGCCAGCGTCGCGCCGCTATTCACGGCCACCGCGGAACTCGTTGCGATCGCATCGGCGATGCCCAATGCAAGCGTGCCGCCGTTGACCGCCGTACCGCCGGTGTAGGTGTTCTGTGCGGACAACGTCAACGTGCCCGCGCCGGCCTTCGTCAGATCGGTGCCGCTCCAGCCGGTCGACGAAGCCGCCTGGTTGGCGAGCGCGACATCGACATTGAACGCTTGCGAGGCGTCCGTCAGCGTGAAGGTGCCGTTGCCGAGTGTCGTCCCTGCCTGCCAGGTCAGGCCGAGGCCGACGTGGTAGTCGAACGAGTCCGCGCTGCGTCGCGCGGCGACCGTCAGGTAATCGACCGGGCTCGACGCGCCGCCCAGCGTGATCGAAGTGAAGTCGCCGGTGATACCGCCGGTCGTGTGAATGATCGTGTACTGCGTATTGGGCAACCCGCTCGCCGCCCCTGGGACGCTGCCGGTGAAGCCCGCGATATTCAGCGCGCCGTTCAGGGTCGCGGTGGCGGCGCTGACGGCCGGGCTGTTGGTGCCGACGGTCACGCTCAGCGTCGAACCGGCGAGTTCGTCGAGCGCGCCGCTGATCGCCAGTTGCGCATTCGCGCCGATGCTGGTCGTCGCGCCGCTCTGCGTGCTGTAGCTCGCCGCGTTGAACGCGCCGTTCTGAGCGAACGCCAAGGTGCCGGCGTTGACCACGACGGCGCCTTCGGTCGAACCGGCGGAGGTGATCGTGGCGGTGCCCGCGCCGGTCTTGGTCAGGCTGCCGGTGCCGGACAGCGGGTTGGCCAGCGTGCTGTCGCCGGCGAAGTCGAGTTGCAGGGCGCCGTTGTTGGTGACGGTGCCGGTGCCGAGCGCGTTGCCGTTCGTGGCGACGAGCGTGCCGGCGGAAACCGTCGTGCCGCCGCTATACGTGTTGCTGGTTCCGGACAGCGTCAGCGCGCCGGCGCCGGTCTTATTCACGCTGCCCGCGCCACTGATCGCGCCGGAGAAGGTCGTCGCGGCGGTGTTGTTCGCCGTCAGAGCGGTGGCGCTCGATGAGCCGAGTGCCACAGTACCCGCGCCCGACAGGTCGTTCAACGTCTGCGAAAAATCATTCAGCGCCAGCGTCGCACCGCTGTTCACCGTCACGGCGGAACTCGACGCGATTGCATTGGCGATGCCCATCGCAAGCGTGCCGCCATTCACCGTGGTCGTGCCGGTGTAGGTGTTCTGTGCTGACAGCGTGAATGTCCCCGCGCCCGCCTTCGTCAGATCAGTGCCGTTCCAGCCAGTCGACGACGCAGCCTGGTTCGCCAACGCGACGTCGACGTTGAATGCATCCGTCGCATTGGTCAGCGTGAACGTGCCGTTGCCCAGCGTCGTCCCCGCCTGCCAGGTCAGACCGAAACCGACGTTGTAGTCGAGCGCGTCGGCACTGCGTTGCGCGGCGAGCGTCAGGTAATCGACCGGGCTCGACGCGCCGCCCAGCGTGATCGAGCTGAAATCGCCCGTGATGCCGCCGGTCGTGTGAAGGATCGTGTACAGCGTGCCCGGCAATGCACTCGCCGAGCCCGGCGCACTGGTCGTAAAGCCGGCGATATTCAGGACACCGTTCAATGTCGCGGTGCCGGCGCTGATCGCCGGGCTGTTCGAGCCGACGGTCACGCTCAGCGTCGAACCGGCGGCCTGGGTGAACGCGCCGGTGGTGGCCAGTTGCGAGGAGGCGCCGACGCTGGTCGTCGCGGCGTTTTGCGTCGTGTAACTGGCGGCGTTGAACACGCCGCTTTGCGCGAATGCCAGTGTGCCGGCGTCGACCGACACCGCTCCTTCGGTCGAACCTGCCGCGGTCAACGTCGCGGTGCCGGCGCCGGTTTTGGTCAGGCTGCCGGTGCCGGACAACGTGTTGGCCAGCGTGCTGTTACCGGCGAAGTCGAGTTGCAGCGCGGCGTTGTTGGTCACCGCGCCGGTGCCAAGTGCGTTGCCGTTCGTGGCGACGAGTGTGCCGGCGGTGACCGTCGTGCCGCCGCTATATGTGTTGGTTCCAGAGAGTGTCAACGCGCCCGCGCCAGTTTTGTCGACGCTGCCCGCGCCGCTTAGTGCGCCGGAGAAGGTCGTCGCGGCGGTGTTATTCGCGGTCAGAACGGTGGCGCTCGATGAGCCGAGTGTCACCGCTCCCGCGCCCGACAGATCGTTCAACGTCTGCGAAAAATCATTCAGCGCGAGCGTCGCACCGCTATTCACGGTCACCGCCGAACTCGTTGCAATTGCATTGGCGATGCCCATCGCAAGCGTGCCGCCATTGACCGCCGTAGCGCCGGTGTAGGTGTTCTGTGCGGACAACGTCAATGTGCCCGCGCCAACCTTGGTCAGATCGGCCCCATTCCAGCCGGTCGACGACGCAGCTTCGTTCGCCAGCGCTACGTCGACATTAAATGCGTCCGTCGCGTTCGTCAGCGTGAACGTGCCATTGCCCAGCGTCGCGCCTGCCTGCCAGGTCAATCCATAGCCGACGTTGTAATCGAGGCCATTCGCGCTCGCACGCGCGGCCAGCGTCAGATAATCGACCGGGCTCGATGCACCGCCCAGCGAGATCGTGCCGAAGTCGCCGGTAATGCCGCCGGTCGTATGCACGATCGTGTACAGGGTGCCAGGCAATGCGCTCGCCGATGTCGGCGCCGTCGCCGTGAAGCCGGTCACGTTCAGCGTGCCGGCCAGGCTCGCCGTCGCGGCGCTGATCGCCGGACCGTTCGCGCCGATGGCAACGTTAAGCGTCGAGCCGGCGGCCTGAGTGAACGCGCCGGTCGTGGCCAGTTGCGACGAAGCGCCGATGCTGGTCGTCGCGCCGCTTTGCGTCGTGTAACTCGCTGCATTGAACACGCCGCTTTGAGCGAATGCCAGTGTGCCGGCGTTGACCGATACCGCGCCTTCGCTCGAACCTGCCGCGGTCAACGTGGCGGTGCCTGTACCGGTCTTGGTCAGACTGCCGCTGCCGGACAGCGTGTTGGCCAGCGTGCTGTTACCGGCGAAGTCCAGTTGCAGCGCGGCGTTGTTGGTGACGGTGCCGGTGCCGAGCGCGTTGCCGTTCGTGGCGACGAGCGTGCCGGCGGAGACCGTCGTGCCGCCGCTATATGTGTTGGTTCCAGAGAGTGTCAACGCGCCGGCGCCCGTCTTGTCGACACTGCCCGCGCCGCTGATCGCGCCGGAGAACGTCGTATCGGCCGCGTCGTTAGCGGTTAATACAGTCGACGCATTCGAGCCCAGCGTCACCGTGCCGGCACCCGACAGATCGTTCAGCGTCTGCGCGAAGTCATTTAATGCGAGCGTCGCGCCGCTGTTCACGGTCACCGCCGAACTCGTTGCGATCGCATCGGCGATGCCCATCGCGAGCGTGCCGCCATTCACCGCGGTGCTACCCGTGTGGCTGTTCACCGCCGACAGCGTCAACGTCCCCGCGCCTTGCTTCGTCAGATCGCGACCGTTCCAGCCGGTCGCGGACGCAGCCGCGTCGGCCAGTGCCACATCGACATTGAATGCATCCGACGCGTTCGTCAGCGTGAACGTGCCGTTGCCCAGCGTCGCGCCGGCCACCCAGGTCAAACCGAAACCGACGTTGTAGTCGAGCGCGTCCGCGCTCGCGCGCGCGGCCAGCGTCAGATAGTCGACGGTACTGGCCGCGCCGCCCAGCGAGATCGAGCTGAAATCGCCGGTGATGCCGCCGGTCGTGTGGATGATCGTGTACTGCGTGCCCGGCAACGCGCTCGCGGACGCCGGCTGGTCCGATACGAAGCCCGCGACGTTCAATACGCCGTTCAGCGATGCCGATGCCGCGCTGATGGCCGGCGCATTCGAGCCCAACGTGACGTTGAGCGTCGAACCTGCGGTTTGCGTGAACGCGCCGCTGGCGGCCAGTTGCGATGACGCGCCGATGCTGGTCGCCGCGCCGCTTTGTGTCGTGTAATTGGCGGCGTTGAACACGCCGTTTTGCGCGAATGCCAGGGTGCCGGCGTTGACGGACACCGCGCCTTCGGTCGAACCTGCCGCGCTTAATGTGGCGGTGCCTGTACCGGTCTTGGTCAGACTACCGGTGCCGGATAGCGTGTTGGCCAGCGTGCTGTCGCTGGTGAAGTCGAGTTGCAGCGCGGCGTTGTTGGTCACCGCGCCGGTGCCAAGTGCGTTGCCGTTCGTGGCGACGAGCGTGCCGGCGGTGACCGTCGTGCCGCCGCTATATGTGTTGCTGGTTCCGGAAAGCGTCAGCGCACCGGTGCCGGTTTTGTCGACGCTGCCCGCGCCGCTGATCGCGCCCGAGAAGGTTGTCGCGGCGGTGTTATTGGCAGTCAGTACGGTTGCGGCCGACGAGCCTAACGTCACCGCTCCCGCGCCCGACAGATCGTTCACCGTCTGTGAGAAGTCCTGTAGCGCCAGCGTCGCACCGCTGTTCACCGTCACCGCGGAACTCGTTGCAATTGCATTGGCGATGCCCATCGCGAGCGTGCCGCCATTCACTGTGGTCGTGCCGGTGTACGTGTTCTGTGCGGACATCGTCAACGTGCCCGCGCCAGCCTTCGTCAGATCGGTCCCATCCCAGCCGGTCGCCGACGCAGTTTCGTTCGCCAGCGCTACGTCGACGTTAAATGCGTCCGCCGCGTTCGCCAGCGTGAACGTGCCATTGCCCAGCGTTGCACCCGCCTGCCAGGTCAGGCCGAATCCGACGTTGTAGTCGAGCGCGTCAGCACTTGCGCGCGCGGCGAGCGTCAGATAGTCGACGGTACTGGCTGCGCCACCTAGCGAGATCGAACTGAAATCGCCGGTAATGCCGCCGGTCGTATGCACGATCGTGTACAGCGTGCCGGGCAACGCGCTTGCCGACGTCGGCGCGGTCGCCGTGAAGCCGGTCACGTTCAGCGTGCCGGCCAGGCTCGCCGTCGCGGCGCTGATCGCCGGACCGTTCGATCCGATGGCGACGTTCAGCGTCGAGCCGGCGACCTCGGTGAACGCGCCGGTCGTGGCCAGTTGCGACGAAGCGCCGATGCTGGTCGTCGCGCCGCTTTGCGTCGTGTAGCTGGCGGCGTTGAACACGCCGTTTTGAGCGAACTGTAGGGTGCCGGCATCGACCGATACCGCGCCTTCGGTCGAACCTGCCGCGGTCAACGTGGCGGTGCCTGTACCGGTCTTGGTCAGACTGCCGCTGCCGGACAGCGTGTTGGCCAGCGTGCTGTTACCGGCGAAGTCGAGTTGCAGCGCGGCGTTGTTGGTCACCGCGCCGGTGCCAAGTGCGCTGCCGTTCGTGGCGACAAGCGTGCCCGCAGAGACCGTCGTACCGCCGCTATAAGTGTTGCTGATCCCCGAAAGCGTCAGCGCACCGGTGCCGGTTTTGTCGACGCTGCCCGCGCCGCTTAGCGCGCCGGAGAAGGTCGTCGCAGCGGCGTTATTCGCGGTCAGAACGGTGGCGCTCGATGAGCCGAGTGTC
>NZ_JAJITD010000011.1 GCF_020880815.1 Paraburkholderia sejongensis | reverse complement strand
AACATTACAACGAACGGCACCCGCATAAGGCACTGAAGTACCGTTCCCCCCGGGAGTTCCGCCGAACCGCTGCATCATCAACTTAACGGTGTCCGAGTGTCCTGAGTTACAGGGTCAACTCCAATGAAGGCAATAAGGACGGCTGGAAGCTGAGGCCCTGAGGGGCTTCTTGCGCTCGCGATGCTCGAATAGCGCAAGCTCGACGCATCTAACTTGCTTGGGCCGACCGTCAACCTCGCCCTCAGCCGCGAAAATTGCGTTTCCACACGCCCTCGGCCAGTTCCGGCCCGATGATGGGATAGATGCCCGGCGGCAACTTGTCCGGTGGGGGCTCGGTGCCAATCTCTTCTTCCACCACGGGACCATTGCCGTTGGTGCCGGTGGCGCCATTGCCATTGCCATTGCCGTTGCCGTTGCCATTGCCATTGCCGTTGCCATTGCCATTGCCATTGCCATTGCCATTGCCGTTACCGCCATTGCCGTTACCGCCATTGCCGTTGCCGCCGTTGCCGTTGCCGCCGTTGCCGTTCCCAGGCTCTTCTACTTCGAACGACGAGCGAAGGAACCAGTCCAACGGACTACTGCCCGTCACACCACCACGAAACAGAAGATAAGAGATTGCTCCGCCGCGCACTTCGCCCGCGAGCGCGAACGCGTTCTGTGTCGTCGTGCCGCCGCCGGTCGCATTGACTACCGCGATGCCGTCGCCGGTGGTTAATGCCCCAGGTCCTCCCGCATTGACGATATGCAGCAGGGTATTTCCGCTCGCGGTTCCGCCGTTGACAACGAGACGGTCCGATGGCGAGCCGTCGGTGCCAAGAAAGGTATTGAGCGAGATGGCCCCGTTGATTCCGGTGTAAGTCCCTGTTGTCAGCGTCTTGAATGCGCCTCCCGGAGAAAAATCAATCTGGCTGGCATTATTGGTAAGCGTGGTGACGTTAGAACTACCAGTCATGGTCCACGTGGTGCCATTCGTCAGCGTGAGATACGAATTGCCGCCGCTGTTGGTGATGGCCGCACCGTCTAAGGTCGACGCAGATGCGTTGATGGTGACACCGTAACTGCTGCCGCTTAGCGCATTCAGCCACCGTCCGTCGCTGCCGGCAAGGACGGAGGTGCCGGTCAGATTAATGATGGCGCCGTACGCGCTAATGACCGCAGCGGCCTCACTCCTGAGTGTACTGTTGGTGAAAGTCACGTTTGCCGTTGGTTGTCCGCTCACGCTCGTGGAAACCGCGCTGGCACCCGCTCCCTGGGTAGTCACCTCTACATTTGTCGCGAATAGACTAGTGCCCGAAAACGGGAAAGTTAATCCATGAGCATTCTGACCAGAGGTCGTGATGAGTACGCTATTCAATTGAACGGGGTGTCCGGCAGCGCTGTCGGCGATGCCGTAGGATCCCACGCCGGTGGTGGTAATGACCGTTCCAAACTGGTAGGAAGAATCTGGTGTGGGTGGATTAATCGTAAATTGTCCATTGCCTTGAACAATGACACCGTGGGTATTGGAAGCGGTCGTGGTGATAGCTATCTGCGCATTGCCCGGCTCGAAAATATAAGTACTGGTGCTGGTGCCCACTGTTACCGTGGAGTTGAACGAAGCCGGCCCGTTGACCGTGGCAGATCGGGCGATTCCAGGAGTCAGAAAAACGGAAGTCAACGCTATGAAGAAATAATGCGGCCTTGATGGTTGCGCCAGCAACAATCCGGGCCGCATGAGCCGACGACGAAATGGTCGGTTAGCTCCAGAATCAGCTACTTTATATTGCTGCCCGCACCTGCGCGGCCTCGTCAGAGAGGTTAAGAATCGCTTGGTGCCTGCAAAACTTTGGTTGCCAAAGTCACGGCCTTTTCGGACTAAGTGTTTTTTCATGACGCGTATCTCCACTAGAGGTGGTGTTACACGTTTGGACACGAAAATTGAACAGAGCGCGGGGACGTCGATCCGGAGCGGCTGACCGTAGCACAGGGCGATTATCAGGTAAAGAAATGAAATCCGCCAAGTTTAGAACGTATGCGAAACATGAGTTCTACGCTGTTGTCGTCTTATCGACAAGCAGATGTGCTGGCAACGGATGATACTCAGCCGGCATAGCGGCAAGACCGGTTCCAGGTTCGCCAAACGGGCATTGTGTCGTCTCCTGAAGCATGAGAGTCGGACATTCAAAGCCCAACCATTGGCGATTGCAGTTCGGCTACTGCCCACTCAAACGCGGATGGCGGGTTACGGGGGGTGGAGCTGACGTCTGAATGTTGCGAACCGTACCGGCGGCGCGCCTGACGGGCGGTGGCGGCGATAAGCGGTGCTATCGGCGCTGACATCCAGCGAGAAATGTCAGTGAACGGCCATGGGAAAGTCGTAGACATCGCACCGGTGTCAACCCTCCGCGACACGCCGTGGCCTAGCCTCTGGGGCCTAAGTTGACGCGCTCTGACCAGAAGAAATCATGATCGTGACCTGCGTGAGCGCGAGCAGCCGAAGCAGACGGCGTTCGTGGCGCGGGGCGAGTGAGTACATCGGGTGTCTTCCGTTTTTTGTTGTTGTCCGACGCGCACCGGTGCTTCGCGGCGTTACCGCACCGGCGTGCTTCAGTCTTCGATGTTCTCGTGCACCGCGACCGCCCCCTGTTTCCAGTAGCTTGCCGCGCGAATCCGCGATTTGTCGACGCCGCGCTCGCCGCACAGATGCTGGCGCACCGCGCGGATCGACGCGGCTTCGCCGGCCGCCCACACGTAGCCTTCGCCCCATTCCGGCAGATAGGTCTCGCGCACCGCCTGCAACAGCGCGTCGCCGCGCGGGCGAGGCTGCGCGGCGGACGCGCGGTCGTTGCCGGGTTCGTTGCCGGGTTCGTTGCGATAGCACCAGACCAGATGCAGTTCTGCCCGCGTCGAAAATTCGATGCGCGCCGATGGATCGGCCACTTCGATCACCGCGGCAACGCGCGCGCCGGGCGGCAGTTCTTCGAGGCGCCGGGCGATCGCGGGCAACGCGGTGTCGTCGCCGATCAGCAGATGCCAGTCGAAGCCGGTCGGAATCACCAGCGAGCCGCGCGGGCCGCCGATGCCCAGATACTGGCCGACCTGCGCCTGCGCGGCCCACGTCGCCGCGGGACCCGCTTCGTGCATCGCGAATTCGATATCGAGTTCGCGCGCTTGCTGATCGAAACGGCGCGGCGTGAAATCGCGCGCGGTCGGCCGTTTGCCGTCGGCAAACACCGGGCCGTCGGGACCGGCTTCGGGCAGCGCCGGTTTGTCGGCGCCGGGCTCGGGGAAAAACACCTTGATGTGGTCGTCGAACGATGCGGACACGAAGTCGTGCAGATCGTCGCCGGTGAACGTGACGCGGATCAGGTGCGGGCTCAGCTCGCGGACCTGTTTGACTTGCAGCAGACGGAATTTGAGCGGATGACGCACGCGGTGCACGGCGAGATCGGGGCGGTTGTCCTGGTTCGGCATAAGGGTGGTGCTCCTTGTTCGGTTCGATGAAGCGCGGCGGGCGCGCTCAGGCGGACGTTTCGTCGCCGTTATCGGGATTCTCGCGGGCGTTCCCGTTCCCGTTTGCATCCGGCTTCGCGCCGCCGCCGCCGACGATTTCGCGCGCCGCGCGCATCAGGATCGCGGCGATGCGGCGCTGCTCGTCGGCCGGCGCGCTGTCGCGGCGCAGCAGTTCGGTCTTCAGCATGCGGCGCGCTTCGGTCAGTTCGGGCACCCAGCCGCCTTCGCTAACGTCGGCCGGTTCCTCGCCGGCAAACGCGCGGCGCACCGAATCCATCTTGCGCGCGATATGGGTCAGTCGCGCGAACATCAGATCGACCCGCTCGCGGTTCGCGTTCAGATACTCGCGGCCGGCGTCCGACAGCGCGTAGCGTTTGCGATTGCCTTCGAGCTGCACGCTCACGTAGCCGAGTTCCTCGAGATAGGTGAGCGCCGGGTAGACCATGCCGGGGCTTGGGGTGTAGAAGCCGTTCGACCGCGTTTCGAGCGCCTTGATCAGCTCGTAGCCGTGGCTCGGCTGTGCGTCGAGCAGCGACAGCAGCATCAATTGCAGATCGTCGGAGCTGAATTTGCGGCCGCGCGGGAAACCGTCGCCTTCGCCGCCGAATCCACCGGGCCCGCCGGGGCCGCCGCCGAAGCGGCCGCCGCGGCCGCCCGGGCCGCCGGAACGAGGATCGTGATGGCGGCCCATCGCATGCCAGAGCGCGTGGAGGGCGAAGTGACGGTGATCGTTGTGGCGATGCCGGCGGCCGGGGGCGTTGCGGGGATCGGGCGCGCCGTGCCTGGCGTGCTCGCCGGGCTCCCGGGGGGCGGCCGGGGTGTCGAAGCGCTGCTCCGCGCGGTCAGCGTGGCCGGTGCGGTCCGCGTGCCGGGCGGCGATTGCGTGCCACAGCGCATGCAGCGAAGGCTGGCCGAAGTGGTCGTGAAAGCGGCCGTGAGAGCGGCCATGGAAAGGGCCCTGCGCGCCGCGCGGACCGGAAAAGCGATGAAGATGACGCATCTGGGAGACTCCCGTGAGTGTCGTAAGATGCATCGTAAGATATATATCTAAAGATAGTCTGTCAAACTATTTTTGGGATGGAGTCGGCGGGCAACAAGTCTGCGGGAAGCGCAAATCGGCCGCTCCAGTGGTCGTTACGCGTTCGGAGCAGAGTCGTGTTCCCGTCATTGCGGCCCGTCGCTGACAGACCAGCTCACCGCCGACACATAAGGCGCAAGCGCAAGTTCCCCCACTAGCACTTCCAGTTGCTCATCGCTTTGCTGGGGTGCAAACACCACGGCATTCACTTCAACCTGCGCACTGCTCTTCAATGCGTGGCTTTCCAGGCTCTGGAGCGAGAGACCGTTGGCGTCCAGACGTTGCAACAGCGTGGCTCGAATGAGTGCTTCCTGTTGCGACTGCGTAACCACTTCGATGATGTAGTAGCGCTCGCCACTCGAGTCAACCGGAGCGTGACGATAGATGAGTCGTGCGAGTGGCGGCAGCGTTACGTTACACAGGACGATCAGCAAAGTCGCGATCAGGGCGGTGCCGAGGAAGCCGCTGCCGGCGATTACACCGACTGCGCCCGTCCCCCAGACTGTCGCCGCTGTGCTCAGTCCGCGCACGCTGAGACCGTCACGAATGATGACGCCCGCGCCAAGGAAACCGATACCGGAGACAACCGGCGCCGCCATCCGCACGACATCTCCCTGTGCGCCGAGCAGGAATGGCAGTGTCGTGAAAGTGGCCGCGCCCAGCGCGACGAGTGCATGGGTGGCAATCCCTGTGAAACGCTGCCGCCATTGCCGCTCCACGCCAATCAACGCACCGAGCGCCACGGCTGCCAGCAGATCAAAGATGATGTCGAGGTGCATGTCGTTCTGTCTCTTCTCAACGAATCAGCCTTGATGGTAGATATTTTTCTCCGGAACCGCTTGGTTTCCGGCTATCGGTGAACGATTTACGTCGGCTTACGGTGAACGCAGACCGGCTCGCGACGCAAGCGAAGCATTCGCCTGTCTCGACGATGCGATAATCCGGCGCAATTTACGCACTGCTTCACGCCGACAACCGTATCGCTTTAGCGCCAGCCAGTCGTTCGGAAGAAAAATGGATAAATTCGACGCAATGCGCGTGTTTGTGCGCGTGGTGGAATCGGGAACCTTCACCAAAGCCTCCGAGACCCTCAACCTCCAGAAGGCGACCGTCACGCGACTGGTCAAGATGCTGGAAGACGATCTCGCTACCAAACTGCTCAATCGCACGACCCGGCGCGTCACCGTGACGCCTGACGGCTCGGCCTATTACGACCGGGCCGTGCGCCTTCTGGCCGACCTCGAGGAACTGGAAAACTCGATGGCCGGCGCCAGATCCAATCCGAAAGGCCGGCTGCGCATCGATCTGCCGCGGCCGCTGGCCCATTCAGTGGTCGTGCCCGCGCTGCCTGATTTTCTCGCGAAATACCCGGATATCGATCTGGAGATCGGTGCCAGCGACACGCCTGTCGACCTGTTTGCGGACAACGTGGACTGCGCAATCCGCATCGGAATCGTGACCGATCAATCACTGGTGGCGAGACGGGTTGGTCTGAGCCATTTCGAGCTTTGCGCATCGCCGGATTACTGGAAAAAGCACGGCAAGCCGCAGCACCCGAGCGAGATCGATCTTCACCATACGGTGATCCACATGATGTCGGCGAGAACGGCCAGACCATTCCCGATCGTAACCAGTCGCGGCAGCGAAACCGTCGATATCCAGGGCAGGAAAACCCTTCTCTGCAACGATGTGTCGACCTGTACCGACCTTGCCAGAACCGGACTCGGCATCTTCTGTGGCGGAACGTTCATGACCGCGCCGCTGATTGCCTCGGGGGAACTGGAAAGCTGCCTCGGGCAATGGCAGCTTCCGCCGATGCCGGTATCGATCGTCTATCCGCCAAATCGGCATATGAGCAACAAAGTGCGTGTTTTCGCGGACTGGGTCGTCGAGCTGTTTGCCCGGCACCCATCGCAGCGATCGTCGTAACGCCGGTTCGATTCGGGGGGGTATTCGACAACAATGTTTTGATAAAGCAGGAGTTTCTCAGACAGGTCCACGTTTTTAGACTGCTTTCGACGACGGGAAAACGCTCCGGCGTCCATATTCCTCCCAGTTCTATGCGGAAAGCAGATCATGAAAAGGACAGACACAATGCCCGATCTACCGTCGACGCGGCCGGCGAATTCGCCACGCCGTTTCCCCCGCGCGCTGACCCTCGGCACGACTGCCGGCGTGGCAGCCGGCTTCATCGTGCTGGTCCCGGTGTTAATCCTGCAACTGGCGCGAGGCATCGGCGTCATTGCGGAAATGCAGCTGGCCGCCAGCAGCCTGACTGGCATGAACGCCTACGCCGGCGCCACCGGTTTTATCCTGGGCACCGTGCTCCACTTCTTTGTATCGATCGTTCCGGCAATCGCCTACGCGCTGGTCGCGTCGCGCGTGCCGGTCGTCAATCGCCTCGCGTGGCTCGGCGGCCCGCTACTGGGCATCATCGTATTTTTCTTCATGGGCTTCGTCGTGTTGCCTCACAGCGCGTTCGTCACGCCTCCATCGGTGTCGCCGATGCCGTTCCTGCCCGCACTGCTGATCCATATGTTGGGTCTCGGCCTGCCGATCGCGCTGATCGTGCGGCGCGGATGAAGTTCGCCTGAATCGACACACATCGAGTCGCCCGTTCGATATCGAATGAGTAGAACGATTTAATTTATTCAACGTCACTTTCGACAAAAGGGAAATACAAAATGATCGCCATTACCGGGGCCAATGGAAAACTTGGCCGACTGGTCGTAAAAGGTCTTCTGCAAACCATCCCCGCCGGTCAGATCGTCGCGGCGGTCCGCAGCCCAGAAAAGGCCGATGACTTGAGCGCCCTCGGCGTTCGGATACGCGAGGCAGATTACGATCGTCCCGAAACGCTCGTCGAGGCATTCAAGGGTGTGGAGAAGCTGTTGCTTATCTCGGCGGTAGAGCTGGGGGAAAGATTCCGGCAGCATCGGGCTGTGATCGACGCCGCCAGGCAAGCGGGCGTGAAGCTGATCGCCTACACCAGCCTGCTACGCGCCGACACGTCCAATCTGATTATTGCCGACGAGCACAACAGGACCGAAGCGTATTTGAAGAACACCGGCGTGGATTTCGTGGTGTTACGCAATGGTTGGTATGTCGAAAACCATACCAGCGGACTTGCCGCGGCGCTCGCCAATTCGGCAATCATCGGCAGTGCGGGGCAAGGTCGATTTGCCGCTGCGTCTCGCGCCGATTTCGCGGATGCGGCGGTAACGGTACTCACGCAACCCGGTCACGCCAACCGGACTTATGAACTTGCGGGAGACCATCCTTATTCGCTGACGGAACTGGCCGAGGAAGTATCGAAGCAAACGGGTCGAACGATCGTGTATCACCACCTGTCCACCGCCGAACATGAAGCTGCGCTGCTGCACTTCGGTCTGCCGAAGATGATTGTCGATGTCGTCGTCGATGCCGACCTTAAGGCATCGGCAGGCGAGCTGAATAGCGACTCTCGCGATCTTTCCACGCTTCTCGGACGGAGCACGACGTCGCTGGCCGACGCGGTCGAGGCGGCGTTGAGGGGCTGACTGGTTACCGGAGCGCGGCTGCGAAAGCAGGATCGTGAAGCCGCTCATGTGCCCGGCAACCGCATCGCCGTCACCGCCATCACCGCATGCAACACGGCAAGCAGCAGAAACGTTGCCGCCCAAGCGTTCAACCCGGCAAGCGCCGGGTGAGCGCCGAGCAACTGCGCCAACACCAGCGCGCAGAGCGTCGTCAACGTCGGCCCGCCGAGCCGCTGCAGGATGTTGAGTGTCGTGTTCGCCATTGGCAGATTGCGCTGCTCGACCGACGCGTAAGCCGCCGACATCGCCGGCAGCGCCGTCGCGCCGAGCCCGGCGCCGCGCACGAACAACGCCGGCGCGAGCCGAGTACGGCGACGGCGGTAATTTTCCACACCCGCGGATCGAGCTGATCGCGTTGCGTCGCGCTCAAAACAGACCTTCGCGACGCACCCGGCCGAAATGAACCGATGCGAAAACACCCATGACCAGCACTCCGACGAGCAGCGCCGCGCTATCGACGTTCACGCCAGGCGCGAACGGATGGTGGACCAGCAGCGCCAGACCGATCAATGCGTTCAGCACGCCCCAAAGGAAATTGACCAGCGGCGACGACGGCCCCTTGCCATGCGGCGTCGAGAACGGGGAAGGGAACACCTCGCCGCGCAGACCCGCGGTGAGATGCGGCATCGCGTTGCACAGGAAGGCACCCGCGAAAAAGATCGCAACGAAACTCATGGTTCGTCCTTTCAAGGAAAGCTGGAGAAGCCGGAAAGTCTAGGGAGGCGTGGAATCGCCGAGGCGCTTGATGAGTGGAATGGCCGCGGCAAGCGTCGCGACGTCCTGCGGATCGAACTGTTCGAGCTTCGCCAGCAGCCATTCGCGTTTGGCCGCCGTGCGCCGCTTGCGTTCGTCCAGCCCTTTGCGCGTGATCGCGAACAGGATCTGGCGGCCGTCCGTGGGATGCGCTGCGCGCTCGACGCATGCCTCTTCTTCGAGGCCCCCGAGGATGGTTTTCATGGACTGCGGCTTCATCGATTCGGCGCGCGCGAGATCCGCGGTGGTCATCGGGCCTTCACGTTCCAGCCGCGCGAGCACGCTGGACTGCGACAAGTTCAGGTCGCCGGGATTGGTGCTTCGCAGCCGACGCAAAAGCTGGCCGACAGCCAGCGTCAGATCGGAGACGAGGTAGTCGAGCGGCGGGGTGGATTGGCGGGAGCGAGTCATGCGCGAAGCGTAGATCAAGACAGATTAACTTGCAAGTTTACCTATCTGATTCTGGGGGTGAGCTGCAACGCGCGCATTCGTCCGGAAGGTGTGCCGGATTGCCGTCCGGCTGATTTTCGGTGCGAAGTTGAAGGGGCGCAAAATGCGTAGGTTTTGGCGTATCCACGCAACGTCCAGCACTATTCTTCATACGCGGGAAGCGCATCGCGCCATCGCGCGCGCCGCCCGTCTTGCACTGCCACGGGGGGACGTATGAGCCCTGCTGCAACATTGACGCCTCTACGGCGCGCGCCTGAAAGCTGTCGGTCGTCGCGAAACCGAAAGCTCTCGCTGGTTATCACGCTTGCACTGACGGGACTGTTTTCCGCGCAACAGGCGTTCGCGGCAGGACCGCTGCCGCAAGGCGGTCGCTTTGTCGGCGGCGCGGGAAGCATTGCCCAAAGCGGCGCGAACCTGAACATCACGCAAACCCGCCCGCGAGCCATCATCGAATGGGACAGTTTCTAGATCGGATCGCACCGCACGGTTTCGATCGACAACGGAACGGGCGCGACACTCAATCGCGTGACGGGTAACGACGTTTCCGCCATCTTCGGCACGCTGAGCGGCACCGGCAGTGTGTACCTTGTCAATCCGCATGGCATTCTCATCGGTCGAAACGGCGTCGTCTCGACCGGCGGCCGCTTCGTCGCTTCGACGCTCGACGTCGCCAACGACACGTTCCTCAACGCGCCCGCGATCGGCGGGACAGTGTTCACGGGCAGCTCGACGGCGAACGTGATCAATCTCGGCAAGCTTATGTCGTCGGGCGGCGACGTGTTCCTCATATCGGCGAACAAGGTCACGAACGCAGGAACAATAGATGCACCGAACGGCAACGCCGAACTTGCCGTCGGTAGTCAGGTTCGGCTGTTCACCGGCACGGATCGGCAGGTTTTCGTGGACGTGGGAAGCAGCGGCACGGTGACGAATACGGGCACCGTGCAGGCAGCGATCATCAATCTACAGGCGGCCGACGGCAACATCTTTGCGCTGGCAGGTCATTCGGGCGCGCTGCGCGCGACCGGCACGGCGACACGCGCCGGCCACGTGTGGCTCGTCGCGGACACCACCACGGCGACGTCGATCGTCAACAGCGGCAACATCGATGCGCGCGGTGCGCAGATCAGCGCACGCAACGCGGACGGCAGCGGTGGCGCGGTCGACATGTCCGGCAAGGATGTCCAGGTCGGCGGCGCAGACGTTCAGGCGAAAACCTGGAACATCACAACAGGCAACTTCATCGTGGACACGCGCACTGCCCACACACTGAGCGCAAGCCTGAGCAACGGTGCCTCGATCACCGTCGACGCGAATGGCGCGGACGGACAACTGGGGGCGACCGGCAAGGGAGACATCGCCATTGACGCTAGTGTGCGCTGGCACGGAACGACATCGCTAACGCTCGATGCTACCCATTCGCTGACTGTCGGACCGCACGCAGTCCTTGCCAATAAAGGCACCGGCTCGCTGACACTGGCCGCGGATACGAGCGGATTCGATAACGGCGGCAGTGTAACCAACCTGGGCACCATCGACTGGTCGCGAAGCACGGGCATTGTCACGGCCTTCTACGACATGAACGGCAGCTACACGCCCGGTACTGTGCGCAGCAATCCTTCCTGGCGCCCGGCAGCGTTTAGTGGCCTGGTTACTCAGGTGACGGCTTATCAGCTCGTCAACAACCTGGCGGATCTGAATGCGGTAAGCAACAACCTGGCAGGCATCTATGCGATGGGCAATCGGGCTATCGAATTCCTGGATCCGGTGAGCTTCAACAGCATCGGCACCGCCGCCACACCGTTCACCGGTCAGTTCGACGGTATGGGTCATGGCGGCATCACGGGACTCAACATCTCAGGCGACGCCGATACCGGATTATTCGGTGTGATCGGCAAAACTGGCGTCGTGCGCAACCTTGGCGTCTATGACAGCACGGCGACCTCGTCCGCTGGACCTGTCGGGTTGGTGGCGGGCACCAACTATGGACAGATGGTGCGGGTCAGCGCCTTCGGCAACGTCCAATCCACGGGCGACACCAGCGGCGTGGCCGGCGGGATCGTCGGGGTGAATCGGGGCCGCGTCGAACAGTCTTTCGCAGGAGTGAGCGTAAGCGGAGCGGGCACGGTCGGAGGCCTCGCCGGTACGAACGATGGTTGCATCGATCAGTCAATCGCGTTGGGCACGGTGACGGGCGGTGCGCAAGCCACGCTCGGTGGACTCGTCGGCGCGAACAATGGCGGGATCAACCAATCCTACTCGGAGGATATCGTAAGGGGTGGCGTAAGCGGTGGCGCAGTGGTCGGCGGCCTGGCTGGCCGCAATGCGGGCGTTATTCGCGAGTCCTATTCCAACTCGACACTCACACCTGATCCTGGTGCAACGACAGGCGGTATCGCGGGCACGAATGACGGACGCATCGCCGCCAACGTGTTCTGGAACAGCGAGTCGTCCGGGGCGAGCGCGGGGGTTGGCTCGGGAACACCGGTGCCGACCTCGAGCGGACTCACTAATGCCCAGCTAGGCGATCCGGCTAGCTTCGGGCCGACGTGGGACTTCGGCCCGAACGGAACATGGATCGCTAGCTCTTTCGGCCCGACGCTGCGGTGGTTGACGGGACGCTGAGACCAGGCACCGTTGCCGGGGGCCTGTCTGAGGCATAGCCTTGGGTTGCTTGCGGCAACTCCTCGCCTTCTTTTTGCGGTAATGCCGAGGGAGCGTCGGTGATTCTTACCTCCAAAAAGTGCGGCCGCGGACACCTGATATCTGCTATCGGGGACGCATAGGTAAATCCGTGATGCTTGCGGCAAGTGACGCGCTTGCTTCAAGCAGCAGTTCTTCCGCCGTTCACTCTCAGAACCTCGCCGGTCATAAAGCTCGCTTTTTCCGACGCCACAAAAATGATTGCATCTGCAATCTCTTCAGGCGTTCCCGCACGTTTAAGTGGCACGGTCGCGAGCATCGCGGCCTTGGCCGATTCGGAACCGGTTAGGCGGTCGAGCATTTCTGTCTGTATGGGCCCAGGAGCTACCGCGTTGACCCGTATATTGAACGCGGCTGTCTCGAGCGCAGCGGATTTCGTCAGACCCTCGACCGCATGCTTGCTGGCGACATAAAGTGCGTTCCTTGGAGCGCCGCGAATACCCATCGTTGACGACACATTGACAATGCTCCCGCCGCCCTGGGCTGCCATGGCGCGGATTTCGTGCTTGAGCGCCAGCCATGTGCCGAGAACATTGGTATCGAAAACGAAAGCGTATTGATCGACGCTCTGTTCAACTATCGGTGCCGGATCGCCTTCGTAACCTGCGCTGTTCACCGCAATATCGAGGCGACCAAAACGGGAGATAACGCGTTCGACCAGGCCTTGGACCTGATCCTCGAAACGCACGTCTGCCTGCAAAAATTCCACATCGGCACCGGACGAACGCAGTTGCTCTGCGAGCTTCCTGCCTTCTTCGAGCCGACGCCCCGAGATGACCAGCCGAGCTTTCTGTTTAGCGAAGGCAATCGCTGTTGCGCGACCGATTCCAGAAAGCGCGCCCGTTACAAGTACTACTGGCGAATCATTCATTGTCCAACTCCTTTGGCAACCAGTAAAAAAGATTCTGAGCGACGCGAGCCACGGAACGGCAGCAGTTGCGTCACGTGGCTCGTATTGCGTTACGCGCTATAGCCACCGTCAACGGGAATGATTGCGCCGGTAATGAAGCTCGCCGCGGGGCTGGCGACGAAGGCGACCACGGAAGCGATCTCTTCAGGCCGACCGAAGCGTCCGAGCGCAGTGGCGGCTGCCTGCGCCTCGGCAAAGGGACTGTTGTCAGGATTCATCTCGGTGTTCGTCGAACCAGTGCCGATAACATTCACGGTAATGCCCTTCGGGCCCAGATCCCGCGCGGCACCTTTGCTGTAGCCCTCGATCGCGCGCTTGGTTGCGCTGTAGTCCGCAAGGCCGGGCCAGGTCGATCGCCACGCGAGAGCCGACGAAATCGAGATGATCCTGCCGCCGCTATCCATCACCCGCGAGGCTTCGCGAATCGCGGTTACCACGGCCTCGTAGTTGATCTTCTGTTGTCGCTCAAAGCGCGATGTATCTGTGGTCTCGGCCACCGTGCCTGTCACGAAAACGGCGGCGTTGTTGACCAGAATGTCGAGCCGGCCCAGCCGCTCGACAACTTCCGCGATCAATGCTTTCACCGCTGTCGGGTCTGCCTGGTCGGCTTTCAGCGCAATAGCTTTACCACCGGACGCTTCGATCGTTGCAATGACCTCTCTGGCCGCGGCCTCGCTGCTGGAATAACTGAGCGCGACGGTGGCGCCTTGCGCAGCGAGCTGGATGGCGGTTGCGGCGCCGATACCGCGTGAGCCGCCAGTTACAAGAGCAATCTTTCCTTGAAGAGTATTTGCCATGATTTTGTCCATTAAATAGAGGGTGAGTCGCGGGGACATAGGTCGCCCGGACGCTTTTCAAATGCCAGACGTGCGAGTTGAAACTTTGTTACGCGGGAGTTCTCTGCACACTGCCGACGCGAATTACAGCGTGACCACGATCCTGCCGATATGCTGGTTCTTCTCCAGCTCGCGATGCGCTTCGACGATCTGTTCGAACCGGAAGTACTTCGAAATGGTTATCTTCAGCTTGCCCGCTTCGAGATTTTCGTAAACGAATTGGGCAACTTGGGCCTGACGGGCCGGCGTGGTCGTAATCGAGAACAGGTTATAGCCTCGGATCACGACCTCCTTGGCGAGCGCCCGGAGCATTGGGAGCGGTGTCACTTCGTCGCTCAACGCGCCATAGATCATGACCGTGCCACCTGGCGCAAGGGCGTCGATGAGCTTGGGGAAAGCGGGACCACCGACCGGATCGAACGCGACAGTCGCACCCGCGCCGTGGGTTATCCGCTCGACCTCGACCACCAGATCCTCTTCGTCGGTGACGATCACATGGTCGGCGCCCGCCATTCTGATTTGCGAGACCTTTTCCCTGGTGCGCGTCGTTGCGATCACCTTCGCGCCCGCAAGCTTCGCAATCTGGATCGCACCGATGCCCACGCTGCTCGAACTGGCAGTGATGATCACGGTATCTTTGTCCGTGACGATGCCGCTTTCGATAAACGCTCCCCACGCAGTGATGAAGGGATTCCAGATCGAAACCGCTTCTTCGAACGAGATTGACGATGGCTTCTTCACCGCCGCACTTGCCGGAGCCAGTACATGATCGCCGTACAGACCGTAATCGTTCATCGAGAAGGCCGGCATGGTGGAAACCTCATCGCCGACCGCGAGGTGCGTGACGTTTTCTCCCACGGCCTCTATGACGCCTGCTGACTCATACCCCAGCCGGCCAGGCAGATTGACCGGTTCAACATAGACGCCCGTGCGCCACATCGATTCCGCACGGTTCAATCCGATCGCCTTGACGGCAATGCGGATATCATCCGGTCCCGGTTTCGGCAATGCGACTTCCTCGATCTTCAGAACATCGGGGGCGCCATATTCGGCAAAGGTGACGATGCGTGCCATGGTGAAATCCTTTATCGAAGAAGGAAAAATCCGGGGACTGCGCTGGGCTCGTGCGGAAAGAAACGGTTGGAAGGTCGCGCAAGGCCCAGATGCTCCCTCAATGTGCGCCCTTCATGTTCGCGTCCGAACAGACCGCGCCCGCGCGGATGGCCGCGGGCCGCACGAATGCACTGAGGTCGAGTTGGCGATGACTAGCCATCTGTCGCTCCGTCGCGTCAGGTGGCACTGACCCGATTGACGAGTCAGCGGCTGGTTTCAGGCGTCGAGGAAGGTCGTCGCATTGGCGACGAACGTGTCCGGATACTGATAGATCGACCCGTGATTGGAGTCCGGATAGACGATCAGCTGCGCGTTCGGCAGATGCTGCTGGAGCGTGAACGAATGCCGCGTCGGAATGATGACGTCGTTGCTGCCCTGGACAACCAGCACGGGCTGCTTGATCGATTTCAGATACTCCAGCGCGCTGTCGTTCGGCACATGCCACTTGCCGATCGCCTCGCCCTGCGCGGCAATGGTTTGCGCGCTCACTTGCGGATCGCGATCCTGACGACGCAGCTTGCGCTCGAGAAAGGCGAGGCCGGCCTTCTGGCTGGCTTCGGAAGGCCCAAAATGGACCGAAAGCCACAGATGTTCGGGCGGGTCATAGCTGCCGGCGAAGATTTCCGCGGAGCGGCTTTCCGACATGTCCTGCGAACGATGCCCGGTGCCGACGAGGATGATCTTGCGGACCAGGTCACCGCCCTGCAGCGCGATCTCCTGCGCAACGAAGCCCCCAATCGAAATGCCGAGTACGTCGACCTGGGTCAGACCCAGCGCGCGAATGAACGCAATCGCATTGGCTCCCATTTCCTGGAAACTCGTCGGCGTCTCGCCCGAAGAGCTGGAAACGCCAGCATTATTGAAAAGGATCACTTCGCGGTCCCTGGCAAACCCGTCGGTCACTGCCGGATCCCAGTGATCCAGGGTGCCGGTGTAGTGCTGATTGAAGACAAGCGGCAAGCCGCCCGGCTTGCCGAACCGGCGGTAAGCGAAGCGGATGCCGTTGGCCTCGACGAATTGGGTCGGTGCTGTATCGTGACTGATGCTGTTCATGGTCAATCCTCTGTGGGCTGGTGTGAAATGCTCTAACTCGTGCATGCAGAGTAGCGTTTCAGCTCGCAGTGGAAAAAGACTTTCGAGGCTCCCCCGCATGCTTGGGAAGCATGGCTGCGAAGTGGGGAAGAGTGGAAAGCATGACTACCCGTTCACGCTAACGCGCACCGCATCCGCAGCGCGACGGCGCACTGAATCTCCATCCGACCGGAAGGCGATCATTAGGGAAACGCAGAATGGTCGCGCAGGCAACCGTGTGCCGTGAAAAAGGGAAAAGCTCACCGGCCAGAAGCCGCCGTTGAAGCTTCCGCAAATCCGGGCGATTCACACCCGGCTCCAGATGTCTTCGACCATTCGCGGCACGACCTGCAAAGCGGCCTGCCGTGACCGATGCCGCGCGCTCAGTATCTGCGCGGCCGGCCTCGGCGATTCACCTTACGGCCGGTAAGCGTCGGACCTGCCGCGCCAATGTCACTCGCATCCACTGACTGCTGCGTCACGGGAAAGATGGCATCGAGCGCGGCTTTCGCGTCGCCTTTCATGTGTCCGAGCCGGGCAAGGCTCATCGAGCAACGCGTCTGCCACGCCAGAAATCCGTATGTCCGAGCCATCTGAAGGGCTTCGTCCAGGATCGATTCGGCAGCGGGTATCGCTTCGTCGCCGTTGCTCGCGACCAGCACCTCCGCCTTCGCTCGCCATAGCTCCGGCAGAGCGCACTTGTCGTCGGTTCGCGTCGCGCGGGCGACCGACGCGTCGATGACCTCCGCCGCCTCGGAAATCATGCCTCGCCGACATAGCGCCTCGGCCAGCGCCGTCACGTAGGGCGACAGCGACACATAGAAGCGTTTCGAACCAATACTCGTCATGGCCGGGGAAATCGTCCGGGCGAACACGGTCGTGTCGCCCGCGCGCAGATCGAGCAGCCCCTGCCACATTTGCGCCCGAGCGCACCACGTCGAAATACTGTGACGCCGCGTTTCGGCGGCGAGCGACGAGACGGCCTCCTCGAGCGCGGCGGCGTCGTCACGCAACAACGCAAGCGTGCAAACGGCCTCGCTCAGTGCATAGCAGATCGAGACCGGATGGTCGAACTCTCGGGCATCGTCGAGCGACTGTTGTGCAGCCTGCCGCGCCAGCTCCGTCTCTCCGATGAACCACAGCGTGAGCGCGAGCGATGCGTGGGACAGCATCTTCTCGTCGTACAAGAAGCGCATCCGCTGTGCGCGCGGGAGCGGCTCGGTATCGTTCGCTGCCCGTTGCAGGTCTGCAAGCGCGCCAGCAAGATCGCCGGCGAAAAGACGCGACATGCCGCTCAGCCGAAGGGCGGCCAGATGATCGCATTTGCGTGACGACGTCGACGCGAGTTCGTTGAAGTGGTGAGCGAGCGGGATGGCTTGCGCGTATTCGCCGTTCAGGTAGTGGCACATCCAGCGCCCCCACATGCCCAACAGTTGGAAGTCCAGGTTACCGAGCCGAGCCGCGATGCCGACGGCCGATTCGAAAGCATCGCTTGTGCTGGTCGCCACGGTATGGCAAAGCAGACACATCCCTCGTGCCGCATGAAGCTTCATATGCCGCTCGTCGACCGGACCGCCTTCCACCGACAGCCACTCCAGTGCCTTGTCCACGGTCTCGAGGCACTCCTGAAGTAGCGCAAGATGCGTCAGAAACGGAATGCCGGCGACCGTGAGTTCGACCGCAAGCGTCATGTCGCCTTCAGCACTGAAGCACCACTGCATCGCCGCGCGAAGGTCGTCAAGGTGCGGCACATAGCCGTTTCTCCAATCGACGTCAGCGTGCGCCTCCGCCCGCCGCGCGGCGGTCCGAAAAGTCTCGAGGAAGTAGCTCGCGTGCCGCCTCGACCATTCGCGCATCGCGCCGCTCGCGCGCAGCGCGTCCCGCGCATACGCGCGAGTCGATTCGAGTAGCCGGTACCGGACAATGCCGCTACCGGAGGCCATCGAAACAAGCGATTTGTCGACGAGCTGCATCAAGGCCGTCACGACTGCATCGGGCGCAAGTGCCTCGCAACTCGCCATTTCCTGCGCGGACGCCAGCGTGAACGTCCCCGCGAACAGGCTCAGCCGATTCAGCACCGATCGCTGTTCGTCGGACAGCAGGTCGTAGCTCCAATCGAGCGCGGCACGTAGTGTCTGCTGCCTCGGGAGCACGGTGCGCAAGCCGTGCGTGAGGAGCTGAAATCGATTCCCGAGCCCGTCGGCCACGCCCTGAAGTCCAAGCGACGTAACACAGGCCGCGGCAAGTTCCAGCGCAAGCGGAATTCCGTCGAGCTGGCGGCAAATTTGCGACTTCAGCCTCAATGCAGCCCGTGAATCCGGACTGAGTCCCGCATGCGCTCCGACCCGCTCTTCGAACAGACGTACCGCGCTGTAGTCGAGTGCGTCATCGCAATTGTCGTCCGGCGGTACCTCGAGCGACGGAACACGATAGACCAGCTCGCCGGCAACGCGCAGCGGTTCGCGGCTCGTTGCAAGTACGACCGCTCGCGGGGCGATATGAAGGAGCCTTTCGGCAATCCTCGCGGCTCCGTCGATCAAGTGCTCGCAGTTGTCCAGAACAAGCAGCAGATGCCGCGACATCAGGCTCGGCGCGAGCCGGTCAAGCGAAGACGTTCCGTCGCCCGGTGGAAATCCAAGCGCGACGGCGATGGTGGTCGGAATATGGTCCGTCGATGTGGCCGCCGCGAGTTCGGCCACGAACGCGCCGTCAGCGAAATCCGGTGCCGACTGGCGCGCGGCTTCGAGCGCCAACCGCGTCTTTCCCACACCGCCCGTACCCACGAGTGTGACCAGACGATGCGTTTGCAAGCGACGGCAAATCTCGCGTATTGCAACTTCCTGACCGATGAGAGGGCTGACCTCCGCAGGCAGTGGCAGGCACGAAAAAGCCGGTCCGTTGGTTGGTGGGGCAGGCGGCTTATCCGGATTCGCGGGCTGCGGGAACAGTTCTGCGATGAACTGGTATCCGCGCCCCGTCACCGTGCGTATTGCCGCCCGATCGTCTCCGAGTGCGCGGCGAAGTGCGGAAACCTGAGCTTCGACGGAATTGCGTTCGACGACCCGGTCGTGCCACACGCTCGCGATGATCTGCTGCTTGCTCAGCACGGAACCGCGCGACTGCGCGAGAAGAAGAAGCAGGTCGAACGCCCGATCTCCTATGTCGACTCTGATTCCATGATGCAGTACCTCGCGGCGGCGCGGCGCGACGATCGTTGCTCCGAACGCGAAGTCACCGCGATGCGGCATGCACACGTCCATTCTGACCTCCTCGTGACGAGGTAAAAACAGCGGGGGGCGTCTCTGCTATTCAGTACCAGGAAAGAGGGTGCTTCGTTCGAGCGTGCATCGGATTGTACCGCCGGGCGGCGACGGAGCGAAGGGTCACACTGGACGGGGTTTATCGATCTGACATGAACCTTGGCTTACTTGTGACCCACATGCTCGTAAGCGGAACGCAAGGGGGCTGGCCTGACGAGTGTCGCCGGAATTGATCAGGCATCCGGAGTGATTCAGCACCGGCGGGAATCAGCTTCTTTCAGTACGTTTCAGCGCACGCAGGTTCGCAATCAGCGCTTGTCACCATAGTTCACGAGCCGGCCGCCACCTCGTCCAACTTATTGCTTGATCTGGTCGAGGCGCGACAAAAACGTGGATAGGATCGCTGAACGGTTGTTCCGGTTATAGCCGACCACAAGCTCAATTCTCGGCGGCTCGCCCTTGAGTGGTCGGCTTGTCACCGACCAGGGCAATAGCTTCTCGGCATAGGCGGGCAGCAGTGCAACGCCTCTCGTCGAGGCGATCAGCGACATCGCCATCGTCAGGTTGTGAACGCGATGCGCGGGCTCGATGGCGAGATCGTTTGTCGCCAGATAGTTATCGATCGCGCCGCGCATGGGGCCGGCTACGTCCGAGCCACTGATGAACAGTTCACTCGCCAGGTCGTGCACGTCGATCTCGTCGAAGGCCGCGAGGCGATGGTCGCTCGGCATCAGTACGACGAAAGGCTCGCGTGCGACCGTCACGTACTCGAGGTCGGGCCGGTTGGCTTCGGCACGCATGAAGGCGACGTCCAGCCGTCCCGTCGACAATCCCTCTGCAAGCTCAGGGGAGTGTTCGCTCGACACCGTCATTTCGATGTTCTGCAGATCGCTCGCGAGCACACGAGTCGCTTCGCCGAGCCAGGTCACTTCCTGCCCGCTCAGGAAGCCCACGGCAAACGTCGGCTTCAATGGCCGCGCCGCACGCCGCGCCGCCTCGCATGCTGCATCGACCTGCGCAAGGGCGAGGCGTGCATGGTCCAGAAATACCTTGCCGGCGTCGGTCAGTTCGATGCCGCGCGCGCTGCGCACGAACAGTTGCGCACCCACTTCGTATTCGAGGTCCCGGATCTGCCGGCTCAAAGACGGCTGGGAAGTGTAGAGCCGACGTTCCGCCGCGACGGTCAGGCTGCCCTCCTCAGCCACAGCGACGAAATAACGAAGATGACGCAGTTCCATGCGCGTTCCTTTGAGTCATGCCTGACAGGTATGGGGATCAGCTTACAAAGTCTTTTTCACGGGGACAAGTGCGGGCTATCGTTCGATCACATCAGCCGGACGAAACCTCTTTCGCGTTAGCGTTAGTTATCTGCTGGACGGACGATCATGAACACCCTGATAGGAAAGACCGCGCTCGTCACTGGCGCTTCCCGCGGCATCGGACGCGCCACGGCGTTTGCGCTCGCGCAGGCAGGCGCTCAGATCATCGTTCACTATGGCCGCAGTGCGTCCGAGGCCGAGGCCGTCGTCGCCGAGATCACTGCGGCGGGCAGCCGTGCCCGCTGCATTCAGGCGGATCTGGCCGAACCGGACGGGCCGCACCGTCTTGCGCGCCACGTCCGGGCCATTGTCGGCGACCGGCTCGACATCCTCGTTTCCAACGCTGGCATCGCGAAGGTAGCCACGCTCGAGGAAACAGACGTGGAGGATTTCGATGCGCTGTTCGCCGTCAACGTTCGCGCTCCGTATTTTCTCGCTCAGCAACTGCTGCCGATCATGTGCAAGGGCAGCAGCGTCACGCTGCTTTCGTCGTTCGCGGCGCACGCGGCCATCGGCGGGTTATCGGCCTACTGCGCGACGAAAGGCGCCGTCGATACGCTCGTACGCCATTTGGCAGCCGACCTCGGACCGCGCGGCATCCGCGTGAACGCGGTCGCGCCCGGCGTAGTGCAAACCGGCATGTCGAGTTTCACCCGCACCGACGAAGGCCGCGACGTGACCCTCGGCCTGCAGGCCATCAAACGGCTCGCGGAACCCGAGGACATCGCCGCGGCCATCACCTTTCTCGCCTCCGACCAGGCGAGATGGACGACCGGCGCGACGCTGCATGTCGACGGCGGCTCGAAGCGCTAGGCGCGTCGAGCCGCAACGCTGTCATTTCGGCAACCCAACACGATCCACGCACCGGAACACATCATGACGCAAGCCACCTCTATCGAGCCCCCGCGCACGCGAAACTGGCTCGCGGTTGTGTCGGTTGCACTCAGCGCGACCGTGTTCTGCACGACTGAATTCCTCCCCGTCGGGCTCCTGCGCTATATCAGCCAGGGACTGCACGTCAGCGACGGGGCCGCCGGCATCATGGTCTCGGCACCCGGTCTGCTGGCCGCCATCGCCGCGCCGCTTCTGACCGTAGCGGTCGGACGCTTCGACCGTCGGCGTGTGCTGCTGGGCCTGGGCCTGCTGCTCGTGATCTCGAATCTGCTGGCCATGCTGGCGCCGAACTTCGCGATTCTCGTCGTGGCCCGCGCGCTGTTCGGATTCGCAATCGGCGGATTCTGGGCGATCAGTGTGGGGCTCGGCGCCCGACTCGTGCAGCAGGAGCATGTCGGCCAGGCCACGTCGCTGATCTTCGCGGGCGTCTCGCTCGGCATGTTGATCGGCGGTCCGGCCGGCGCACTGATCGGGGAACTGGCCGGTTGGCGTGCCGCATTTGGCGCAGCGCTCGCTCTGTCCATCGCGGCGCTGCTCGCCCAGTGGGTTTCGTTGCCGTCTCTGCACGTCTCTCACCGGGTCGCTGCGCGCGATCTGCTCGGTATCTTCGGTACTCGAGCGGCCCGCATCGGGCTGATAGCGATGACGCTAGTCCTGTGTGGACAATTTGCGACCTATACCTATATCACCCCGTTCCTGGCGACAGTGTCGGGCTTTGGCGGCAAGGTCATCTCGTCGCTGCTGCTCGGTTACACGGTCGTCGGTCTGGCCGGTAATTTCATCGGTGGCTCCGCCGCGCAACGCAACGTCAAGACGACCTTGATTGCAAGCATCCTGTTTATCGCGGTGCCGCTCGCGATGCTGCCCGTCCTCGGCGCCAGCCGGCCGTCGGTTCTGGTCGCGCTGGCTGTGTGGGGGACCGCGTATGGCGCGCTGCCGGTCGCCCTGCAGATGTGGATGGCCCAGGCAACTCGCGAAGTGCGCGAAGGCGGCATGGCGCTGTTCGTCGCCAACTTCCAGATCTCGATCGCCCTGGGCTCATTCCTCGGCGGTCGGATCGTCGACGGCTTTGGTCTCTTCAACGCAATGTTCTTCGGCGTGGGACTCGCCGTAGTCTCGATCCTGACGCTCGCGCTGACCGGCGGGCGTCCCCGCAGGATCGACGAGCCCGCGACCTGCTGAACGCCATCCGGCGGGCCCCTTCGGGAAGCCCGCTGCTCTCCGCACTTCCAACAAGGAGTCGATATGTGCACCACCCAGTCAAACGAAAAACCCGTCAAGATTCCGGGCCCCGATCATCCAATCACGATCGAACGCCATCCGTCGAGGATTGTCGTCAAGGCCGGCGGCAAGACAGTCGCCGATACCCGCGAGGCGCTGACGCTGCGCGAGGCACGCTACCCGGCAGTGATCTACGTCCCGCGCAAAGACGTCGACATGACGCTGCTCGAGCGCACCGACCACGCCACCTACTGCCCATACAAAGGCGACTGCGCGTATTTCTCGATCCCTTCCGCCGGCGAACGAGGCATCAACGCTGTCTGGACCTATGAGCAGCCTTACGCAGCCGTCGCATCGATTCGCGAGCATCTGGCCTTTTACCCCGACCGGATCGACGCGATCGAGGAGTTGCCCGCCGACGCAACGTCCGATTAATTGCGCGACAGCCTGAACTCGCCGCAGCCGCCTATTCGAAGTGCCCTGATAGCCACTGGAGAACGACATGACCACGACCACCCCCGCACAAAACAAGGCGCTACTTCTCGAGGCCTTCAATACGCTCTTCAATCAGCGCGCCTACGCCGCAGCGGAGCGCTTCTGGTCCGACAACTACATCCAGCACAGCGCGCACATTGCGCCGGGACGCGAGGGCCTGTTCGACCTGATCCGCACCTTGCCCGACACGTTGCGTTACGAGAACCAGCTCGTGGTGGGCGAGGGCGATTACGTCATCGCGCACGGCAGGTTTTCCGGGAACGGCAGGCCAACCGCGTGGATCGCAGCCGATATCGTGCGTTTCGAGAATGGCAAGCTGGCCGAACACTGGGACGTGCTCCAGGACGAGGCCAGTGCCGCGCAGTCGGTCAGCGGCCTGCCCATGTTCGGCGAGCGTTTTCCGTCGTGATTCGCGCAGGCAAATCTTCGGCGCGACCTACGCCAACACATTCCGAGCGCCCACCTGATCATTTATCCGGATGCGAATCACGGTTCGCTCGACCAATACCCAGAGCGCTTCCTGAAAGACGTTTCCAGATTCCTTTCCTGAGCCATTAGTCGCCCCGCCCGAATCTTCGACGTGTGATTCAAGGAGAATTAATCGTGAGTACAGATCTTCACGGCAAGACCGCCCTCGTCACGGGCGCTTCGCGCGGCATCGGCCGTGCAACCGCTGTCGCCCTGGCCGCAGCGGGCGCGCGCGTGCTGGTGCATTTCGGCAGCGACGAGCAGGCTGCGAATTCCGTGGTCGAAACGATCCGCGCATCGGACGGTCTGGCCGACAAGGTCGCCGCTGACCTGAGCACCGCAAACGGCCCCCACGAACTGGCCCGCCACGTGCGCACGCTGGTCGGCGACCGCCTCGACGTTCTCGTTGCGAATGCCGGTATCTCGAAGAACGCGCCCCTCGATGAAACGACGGTCGAAGATTTCGACCGCCTGTTCGCGGTCAACGTGCGTGCACCGTACTTCCTCGTCCAGCAGTTGCTGCCTGTGCTGGGTGAAGGCAGCAGTGTGGTCCTGCTGTCTTCGCTTGCTGCCCGCAGCGCGGTTGGCAACCTGTCCGCCTACGCCGCGACCAAGGGAGCGATCGACACGCTGGTCACGCACTTCGCCGCGCTGCTCGGCGAGCGCGGTATCCGCGTGAACGCCATCGCGCCGGGTGTCGTCGAGACCGATATGTCGAATTTCGCCAGAACCGACGCCGGACGCGAATTCACACTCAGCTTGCAGGCGCTCAAGCGCGTGGCGCAACCCGACGACATCGCAGGCGCGGCGCTATTCCTCGCTTCCGACGCAGCGCGCTGGGTGACCGGCGACACGCTGCGCGTCGACGGCGGCTCGAAGCTCTGACACGCCGGCAGACGACCATGCCCGATGCAGCCTGCCGGACCGCTCCCGCGAATCAAGGTAGGGGCGCTCGTCGATACCCGCGAGTCGCGTTCGAGCGCCGGGCCTGTCACGACCCCTTCATCGACTCCAGCAACCACGTTGCGAGCCGTTGCGCCCCGTCAGGCAATTCCGCGTCGGCGCGCCAGCAAAGATAGTAGTGCCGCCCGTCGTCGAGTTCGTGGTCGGACAGCTTGCGCAGCATCCCGGACGCCAGTTCGCGCGACACCAGCGGCTCGCGCAACAACGCGGCACCAAGGTCGGCGAGGGCGGCGCTCAGCGTCAGTTGACCGTCCTCGAAGAGCGGCCCCTCGGCGCGCGTCAGGTGGCGCACGCCGGCGCTTTGCAACCAGTTGACCCAGGTGCTGCGGTCTTCGTCGTGCACGAGCGGCACGCCGGCGAGATCCGAAGGCTTGCGCAACGGGCCATGGCGCTGCAGAAAACGCGGTGTGCACACCGGCACCACCGCGCCCGAGAGCAACGGCGTGCTCGTATATCCGACCCAGTCGCCGGTGCCGAAGCGGATCGACAGGTCGGCCGCGTCGCTGCGGTAGTTGCGGTGATTCGCGTACAGCACGGTGACGTCGACATCTTCATTCGCGGCGAGAAAGTCGTGCAGGCGCGGAATGAACCAGCCCATGCCGAACAGCGGAATCAGGCTGATCGTGATCTGCCGCCGCGACGATCGCTCACGCACGAAACCCGTCGCGCTGCGCAATACCGAAAACGCCGCGCTGATCGAGCGGTAGTAATCGCGGCCCTCGTCGGTGAGCACGAGCGAGCGTCCGCTGCGCACGGTGAGCGGCGTCTGCACGAACGATTCGAGCAACTGCAACTGATGACTCACTGCCGACGGCGTGATGTCGAGTTCGCGAGCGGCCGTACTCACCGAGCCGTGGCGAGCGAACGCCTCGAACGCCCGTACCGCCCGCAACGGCGGATCTTCCGCGATATGTTGAATTTTATTCATGTATCGAATTTTATCGAAGTGAGCGGGCGGTGGTGAGAAAGTGATTTATCGAGAAAAATCAGCAGATTAGGCGCTAAATGGGCGAGCAGACATAACGATAGAACGAAACTTCATTTATGCGCGGGTGCCCCGAACCTTAATCTTTCTCAACATTCAGGGGCCGGGTGATAGAGGCCAGCCTGGTCGTCCCACGCATCGATACGAAGACTCTCCACATGAAAAAGAACGCTCTGTTGTCGCCGCTTGCCGCGCTAGCCGCGTTGACTTTCGCGCTTTGCGCGCACGCCCAGGACGAGCAGCTCGTCCTGATCGGGCTGGCCGCGCCGCTTACCGGCGCATCGGCGCGGATCGGCAAGGATCTTGAAAACGGCGCGCAACTGGCCATCGACGATGCCAACGCGAAGCATCCGGCCATCGGCGGCAAGCCGGTTCTCTACAAGCTCGTGAGCGCCGACGATCAGTCGGATCCGCGCACGGCCGTGACGGTCGCGCAGCAACTCGTCGACCGTCATGTGGTCGGCGTGGTCGGTCACTGGAACACCGGTTGTAGCGTGCCCGCCGCGCGTGTCTATCACGACGCGGGCATCGCGCAGATCGCGCCCGCTTCGACCGGGCATCAGTACACGCAGCAAGGCTTCGATACGTCGTTTCGGATCATGGGCCACGACGACGACAGCGGCGCCTATACGGGCGCCTATGCCGTGAAGACGCTCAAGGCGCGGCGTATCGCCGTGATCGACGACCAGACCGCATTCGGCGCGGGACTGGCGAACCAGTTCATCAAGGGCGTTCAGGCCAACGGCGGCAACGTGATCGATCACCAGTACGTGACCGACAAAACCGTCGACTTCAGCGGCGTGCTCACGGAAATCAAGGGCAAGCGTGCCGACCTAATCTTCCTCGGCGGCATCGACGTGGAAGCGGCGCCGCTCGTGCGCCGCATGCGTCAGCTGAACATTCAGGCGCCGCTGCTGGGCGCGGGCGGTTTCGTCAGCCAGACTTTCGTCAAGATCGCGGGTCCGGCGGGCGACGGCGTCACGGCGCTGGAGCCGGGCCGTCCGCTCGAGCGGATGCCGGGAGGACCCGCGTTCGACGCGCAGTATCGCGCGCGCTGGCACGCGCCGATCGAGCTGCACGCGCCGTTCGGCTATGACGCCGCGGCCACGCTCATCGCCGCCACGCAGCAGGCGAACTCGACCGACCCGAAAAAGCTCGTCGCCGCGCTGCACACGATCCGTCGCGACGGCGTGACGGGCACGATTGCGTTCGACGCCCAAGGCAATCTGAAAGACCCCGCGTACACGATCTATCAGGTGCGCGGCGGCAAGTGGGACGTGGTCGACGTGCTGGGCGGCGACACGCCGTCGAAGGCCGCGGCGCAGCCCGCCGTACCGGCGGCGGCAAAAACCGCCGCGCGCTAACTGGAGCGAGGAGAAAACACCATGACGCAACACTCTCACGACGCCCCCGACACCCCCGCGCAAGACGCGCCCGGCAACGGCGAAACGCTCGGCATCCTCGCGCGCCGGCGCATCGAGGCGGAGATCATCAAGCCCATCTACGAGATCCTGAAGCGCGACTTCGGCATCGAGCGCGCGCAGGCCGTGATCGCCGAAGCGGTGCGCGGCGCGGCGGTCGACGCGGGACGCGAATTCGCGGCGCGCGAGCCGAACGGCCCGAGTATCGCGTCGTTCGTCGCGTTGCAGGTACTGTGGGAAAAGGACGACGCGCTCGAGGTGCAAACGCTGCGAGCCGACGACGAGGCCTACGACTACGACGTCAAGCGCTGCAGCTATGCGCAGATGTATCACGCGATGGGACTCGGCGAAATTGGCCATCTGCTCAGTTGCGCGCGCGACAGCGAATTCATCGCGGGCTACGATCCGCGCGTGGAACTCACGCGCACGAGCACCATCATGCAGGGCGGAAAACGCTGCGATTTTCGCTACCGCGTGCGTGATGCGCAAGCCGGCGACCGGTCGGAGCAACGCGCGGATGACTGACATCGACAAGCTCGCCGAACGGGGCGCGCTGCGCGTGAATGGCGCGCGGCTGTGGGACTCGCTGGAGCGCATGGCACAAATCGGCGCGACGCCGAAGGGCGGCGTCTGCCGTCTCGCGCTCACCGAACTGGACCGCGAAAGCCGCGATCTGTTCGTGCAGTGGGCGCGCGAGGCCGGCTGCGAGATTCGCGTCGACCGCATCGGCAACATCTTCGCGCGGCGCGCGGGCCGCAACGCGAATGCCGCGCCCGTGCTAACCGGTTCGCACGCGGACACGCAGCCCACCGGCGGCCGCTACGACGGCATCTACGGCGTGCTGGGCGGACTCGAAGTGGTGCGCGCGCTCAACGATGCGAACGTGCGGACCGAGCATCCCATCGAGGTGGTGGTGTGGACCAACGAGGAGGGCTCGCGATTCGCTCCCGCGATGATCGCCTCGGGTGTCTACGCGGGCGTGTATTCGCTCGACTATGGGCTGTCGCGCAGCGATGCCGCCGGCACGACGATCGGCGAGGCGCTTTCGCGTATCGGCTATGCGGGCGATGCGCCGGTGGGCGGCACGCCGGTGCACGCCGCCTACGAATTGCACATCGAGCAGGGCGCGATTCTCGAACGCAGCGGCAAGACCATCGGTGTCGTGACGGCGGGGCAAGGGCAGCGCTGGTACGAGATCGAACTCGAAGGGGTCGACGCGCACGCCGGCACCACGCCGATGGAATTGCGCCGCGACGCACTCGCGGGGGCAGCGCGCATCATCACGTTCGTCGAAGCGCTCGGGCGCAGCTATGCGCCGCACGCGCGCGCCACGGTCGGCATGATCGACGCGAAGCCGAACTCGCGCAACACGGTGCCGGGGCGCTGCTTCTTCACGGTGGAGTTTCGCCACCCCGAGTCGGCGACGCTCGCGGAAATGGATGCGCAACTGCGCGCGGAACTTGCGCGCGTGGCGCAAGAGGCGCAACTCGCGCATCGCATCGAACAGATATTCGATTACGCGCCGGTACCGTTCGCCGCGCAGTGCGTCGATACCGTGCGGGATGCCGCGCTCGCGCTGGGTTTGTCGCATGCGGACATCGTGTCCGGCGCGGGACACGATGCGTGCTATCTCGCGCGGGTTGCGCCGACGGGCATGATTTTCGTGCCCTGCATCGATGGCCTGAGCCACAACGAAGCTGAAGCGATCACGCCGGAATGGGCCGAGGCGGGCGCGAACGTATTGCTGCACGCGATACTCGCGAGCGCTGGTTAGAACCGTTTACCACCGCTCCGGTCGAGCCGTCGAGCCGTTGGGCAGGCGCGTTAGAGCGGACGCGTTGACGCTTCAGCGACTCCGATCCGTCAGGAGTATCGTGTAGCTTTTATTTTCGGGCGGCCGAAGCCATGACACGGATCCGACAGTTGCATCTCGGCGCATTCATGCGCCCCGTCAGCCTGCACACCGGAGCATGGCGATTTCCGGGCGCGTACCCCGACGCCAATTTCAACTTCGCACATCTGAAGCGTTTCGCGCAGACACTCGAGCGCGCGCGCTTCGACGCATTTTTCATGGCGGACCATCTGGCCGTGCTGAACATGCCGGTCAATGCGCTCAAGCGCGGCCAAACCGCGACCTCGTTCGAGCCGTTCACGTTACTGTCGGCGCTCGCTGCGGTGACGGAAAAAATCGGTCTCGTCGCAACGGCTTCGACGACCTTCGACACCCCGTTTCACGTCGCGCGCCGCTTTGCTTCGCTGGACCATCTGAGCGGCGGCCGCGCGGGCTGGAACGTGGTGACGACGTCCAATCCGGACGCGGCGCTCAATTTCGGTCTCGACGAACACATGGAGCACGACGAGCGTTACCGTCGCGCGCGCGAATTCATGGACGTCGTGACGGGCCTCTGGGATAGCTGGGCCGACGACGCGTTCGTGCGCGACGTGGCGAGCGGCGAATATTTCGATCCGGCGAAGCTGCACGTTCTCGCGCATAAGGGTGACTACTTCTCGGTGCGCGGACCGCTCAATATCGCGCGGCCGCCGCAGGGCTGGCCGGTGGTGGTGCAGGCGGGATCATCGGAGGCGGGGCGGCAGCTGGCGGCCGAAACCGCCGAAGCAGTCTTCACCGCGCAGCCGGATCTGGAAGCCGGCAAACGTTTCTACGCCGACGTGAAGTCGCGGATGGAAAAGCTTGGCCGCGATCCCGACCACCTGAAGATTTTGCCCGGTGCGTTCGTCGTGGTTGGCGACTCGCTCGAAGAAGCGCATGAAAAACGCGAGCGCCTCGACAGCTTCGTCCACTACGACAGCGGGATTGCCTCCCTGTCGATCGCCCTCGGTCACGACGTCTCCGCACTGGATCCCGACGGACCGTTGCCCGAGATCCCCGAAAGCAACGCGAGCCGGTCCGCGAGGCAGCGTGTGGTGGATTGGGCCCGCGAGGAGGGTTTGACCGTCCGTCAACTCGCGCAACGGGTCGGCGGTTACTCGGGGCTGCAGATGGTGGGCACGCCCAGCTCGATCGCGGACGAGATGGAGCAATGGCTGACGGAAGCGGGCAGCGACGGCTTTAACGTGATGTTTCCGTATCTGCCCGCGGGCCTCGACGACTTCGTCGGGAAGGTCGTGCCGGAGTTGCAACGGCGCGGCATATTCCGTCGCGAGTACGAAGGCAATACGTTGCGCGACCATCTGGGCTTGCCGCGACCGGCAAACCGGTTTTTTGCGGTCGACGATCGCTCGGCTATTTCGCAACGGTAAGATCGTTGCGCCGTGCCCGGTCGCGTCGGCGTTACACATGGATCTACTGGGCCCGCATCGTCGCGTCACTCGACAGGCGCGCAGCGATCGCGCGCGCCGCGAGATCCAGCAGAAAACCCAGCACGCCGATCACCAGGATGACGGCAGTCAGTTCCGAATACGCGAGCCGGTCGCGTGTATCGAGAATCAGATAGCCGAGACCCGCGCTCACGCCGAGCATTTCCGCGGGCACCAGCACGATCCATAAGATACCGATGGCGAGCCTCACGCCCGTGAGCACGTGTGCGGCGACGCCCGGCACATAGATATGCCAGAGCATTTCCGCGCGCGTGGCGGCGAGACTTTCGCCAAGCTGGATCCAGCGCCGGTCGAGATGCGCGACACCTGAAGCGGTGCTCATCGCAAGCGGCCAGACCGCGGCGAACGCGAGCAGAAAATACACCGCGCGATCGCCGACGCCGAGCGACATCACGGCAAGCGGCATCCACGAAAGCGGCGAGATCATGCGCAGCAATTGCAGCGTGGGCGACAGCGTCTGTTCGAGCCAGCGCAGACGGCCGATGGCGAAACCCAGCGGCACGCCGATCACGAGTGCCCATGCAAGCCCGACGGCGATTCGCTTAAGACTGGTCGCCACATGCACGAGTAGCTGATCGTTGGCGAGGAGGGCAGGCAGCGCTTGCAGCGCGCGCTGCGGCGCGAACTGCGCGGTCATCGCGTTATGGCCCGCGAGCAGCGTGACGGCGAGCCACCAGAGCGCCAAGGTGGCGACCAGGCCCGCGACGCCCAGCACGACACTGCGCCAATGCGCGGAGGCCGGCTTGCGGCTGCGCCCGGATGATGAAGTCTGATGAACGAGCACGCTAGACAACGATCGTCTCCCGGCGGATATAACCCGATTGCTGACCGAACGCCGCGAGGCCGCCCGATGCTTCGATGCTCTTCTTCACGAAGCGGTCATCGACCAGATCGCCTGAGACCTGTTTCGGATCGAGCGACGCGAGAAACTGACTCGCGCCTTCCACCTGGGTCGCTTTAAGTCTTCGCACGAGTTCTTCCGTGTAGCTGGGATACGGATACGGCTGGAAGTCGATCCGCTTCGAGTTCCAGTCCGCGTGCTGGATCGCACGGTCGCCGAGATAACGGTCCTGATCGGCGGCCTGGGGCGCCAGCACGCGCGCGAGCAGTTGCGGCGCGTGCGGCGTGTAGCGGTTAGGGCCTTCCTTCGACAGCAGCTTCGCCGCCTCCTGCGGGTTGGCACGCGTCCACAGTTGCGCCTTGACGATCGCATCGACGACCTTCTGCGACCACGCCGCGCGCTGCGTCAGGTCCTGCTCGTGCATGAAGATCACACAGCACGCGTGGTTGCGCCAAACGTCACCGGTAAAGCGCAGAATTTTGCCGACGTTCAGCTGCTCGGCTGCCGCATTGAACGGCTCCGCGACGATATAGCCCGCAATCTGCTTCGAGGCCAGCGCGACAGGCATGTCGGACGGCGCCATCACGATCAGGTTGACCTCCTTTGGCCCCGGCGTACCCGCATGCTTCAGCACCGGCGTGAGCCCCTGGGCGCGCAGCAGGTCCTGCAGCACGACGTTATGCACCGAGTACCAGAACGGCACGGCAACCGTTTTGCCGCCCAGTTCGGCCACGCTGTTCACGTCGGGCAACACCGTCAGTGCCGATCCGTTCACGTGATTCCACGCGACGACTTTCGCGGGCGCCTTGCTGCCATAGCGTGCCCACACCGTCATCGGCGAGAGCAGATGAACGACGTTGACCTGTCCCGACAGGAACGCCTCGACGAGTTGCGCCCAGCTTCGCAACAGCGTCGGCTTTTCAGCCTGGACGCCCGCCGCATCGAAATAACCATTGTTATGGGCGACCAGCAGCGGCGTTGCATCGGTGATGGGCAGGTAGCCGATCCGCACGGGCGCATCCGGATCGGCGGCGGCTCGCGCATCGAGCGATCTGAGCAGCGGCGCCGCCCCTGCGACGGTAAAAAGCGACGCGAGCTTGAGCCATTCGCGTCGTGACATCGGTACGTTGCACATAAAGATTCCCCGCGTGTGTCTGCCGGACTCAGGCTGCCTCTGATATCGAGTCTTGCAGCGCCTGAAGGATGGAGATGCGCAACTCGCCGAGCGAGCGCACCTGGTTGTGACGTGGCCGCGGCAGGTCGACTGCCCAGCGTCCCACGAGCGTGCCGCGATTGCCGAGGAGCACGATGTGATCGGCGACGAGCAGCGCTTCGTCGATGTCGTGTGTGACGAACAGCGCGGATGCGCCTGTGTTGCGCACGGCGGCGATCAGAAGCTGCTGCATGTCGGCGCGGGTCACTTCGTCGAGCGCGCCGAACGGTTCATCGAGCAGCAATGCGCGCGGCTCACGTGCGAGGCAGCGCGCCAGCGCGACGCGCTGCGCGATGCCGCCGGACAGCTGCGACGGCAGCCAGTGACGCGCATGCTCCAGCCCGACCGCGGCCAGCGCATTCGTCACGCGTTCCTTGCGGACCGCGCGCGTGAGTCGCGGTTGCCGCGCGAAGCTTAGCCCGAACGCGACGTTGCGCTCCACCGTGAGCCACGGCAGCAGACACGGGTCCTGAAACGCGAGCGCGATCTCCGGGCGCGGTCCATCGACGGTTTCGCCATCGACGCGAATCGCGCCGGACGTAGTGCGCGTCAGCCCAGCGATGGCCCGCAACAGCGAAGACTTGCCACAACCGCTCGGTCCGAGCAGCGCGACGAGCTCGCCCGGGCCGACCGACAGATCCACGCCGTTCAACACACCGCGCGTCGCATAGCGCAACTTGACGCCGCTCACGACGATATGCGAGCCGTACGTCATGCCGCCGCCGTCCGTCGATGCCGCGCGAGCTGCGCCTTCAGCTGTACGAGGCTCGGTGTAACGATGGGAATGAACGACGCCTCGCGCACACGCCGGGCGCCGCCGCTCTGGCCACGCAGATAGCCGCGTCCACCGGTCGCCTGCACTTCGAGGGAGACGGCTCGCGCGACGATATCGGCGAGTGCGATGCGCAGTTCGAACATCGTCGCGGGCGCGTTGAAAAAGGTGCCGTCGAGCACGCCTTGCTTCAATCGCGAAGATTGATCGGCAAGTGTCGCTTCGAGTTCGTGAATTTCTTCCCGGATCGATCCGCGCGACGCTTCGCCCGCGTCCAGCGTGGCGAGCAGTGCACGCCGCGCGAGGCCGATCGACATTGCGCATTGCAGACCGAGAAATGCCGGACGCACGCGGGCAAGCCAAACGGGTGCATTGGCGGCGAGGCGATACGTGTCGTCGAGCACCGTGCCGTCTACGCGCAGCGCAGCCGTATTGCTCGCGCGCAGCGCAATCAGGTCGAGATCGTCGCTTCGCTCGACGCCGCGCGCATCGTGCGGAATCGCAAAGATGGACGGCGGCGAGCCGTCGTCGTGATCGAAGGCTGCGGCGGCGATGAAACCTTCACGCCGCAGGTTCGTGATCCACGGGAGAGCGCCGTTCAGCGCGAACGCGTCGCCGCTGCGGGTCGCGTGCATCTGCAATGGCTCGATGTCGGACAGATACTTCATCGCGTTGGACAGCCCCGTGGCACCCGCGATCTCGCCGGCGACCAGCGGCGCCAGCCAGCGGGCGCGCAGCGCCGGGTTCTCGCTTTGCAGCACGTATTCGATGAAGGTGCGATGTCCCCACAGCACGAATGCGGCCGTCAGCGAGCGTTGTGCGACGGCGGCGACCGTTTCGATTGCATCCGCGATGGTGCCGCCGCTGCCGCCCAGCGCTTCGGGCACGCCCACGGCGACGGCACGCGAGCGCACCAGTTGCGGCAGAATCTCCGCTGCGCGGGATGAGTCGACGTCGAGTGCCTCGGCGTTGGCGTCGAGCCAGGCGTCGAGCGCCTCGAAGCTCACGGGCGCGTTCATGCCGCCTGCGCCTTCGGGGCCCAGCGATACGCTTCGAGTTGCGGATTCAAGTCGTTGCGCGCCAGATTGTTCGCGAAGTTGCACAGCGTTGCGAGGCTCACGCCGAGAATGACTTCCAGTGCGTTGGCGTCGCTGTAACCGGCGGATTTGAATGCCTTGAGCGCGTCGTCGGACACGGCGCCGCGCGTGGCGATCACTTCACGGGTAAATGCGGCGACGGCATTCAAACGCACGTCGGAGATAACGCCCTGGGCGCGGATTTCGTCGACGACCGCTTCGGCCAATTGCGCCTTCTTTAACGCGACAGCCGTATGACCCGCGACGCAAAAACCGCAGCCGTGAATAGCGGCGGCAGTGATCTGCACCACTTCGCGTTCGGCCAGCGTGAGACCGCTGCGTGAATTGATTTCGCCGACGGTCAGATAGGTCTCGAGCGCCGTGGGAGCATTGGCGAGAGCTGCAACCAGATTCGGCAGAAAGCCATTGGCGGCTTGCGACTTCTGGAGAAACGGGCGGCTGGCTTCGGGCGCGCTTTCAATAGACTGGAGAGGCAGACGGCTCATGGCATCCTCGATCGGAAAGCCTCATTGTTGACGCCGCCCGTCGAGCCGGCAATGCGCGGCCGTCTCGCTTTCATGCGCATTCGTCTCAACTCAATGAACGGGTGCGTGCGCGAGGCCTGCGCTCTCGCGGCGGCACGTGCCCGGCGGCAGGCCCGTGACGCGTTTGAACGCCTGCGCGAAGGCGGATTCCGACTGATAGCCGACGTGCTCGGCGGTGCTCAGTGTCGATGCCCCATGCCTCAACATCGCCGCCGCGACCTTCATGCGCAGCAGCGCGAGAAACTGCGCGGGAGGCTGTCCGCACGCTTGCGCAAACTGCTTGCAGAAACGCGCGCGCGACATGTGGCAAAAGGCGGCCATGGTAAGCGTGGTCCAGGCGTCGCCGGGTTTCTCGATGATTGCGCTGACGAGCGGCGTGAATTCAGCGCGCCGCATCACCGACCACAGGCCGGGTGCAAAATCGTCGGCGCTGGCGACCGCGCGTAGCGCATAGAAGAACAGCGCGTCGGTCAGACGATTGATGAGCGGCGACGGTGCGTCCTGCGCGCGGGCCGCTTCCACGCGGATCAGATCGAATAGCGTGCGCGCACCGGACAGCTTCGTGTCGTCGTGGCGCGCGAGGAGGTGATCCGGTAGCAGGCCGGTGATGGCCTCGCCCAGATCGGAACGATATTCGAAGAAACCGCAGGCCAGCGCGACGCCATCATGGGAACCGTCGAGTGCGTCGAGCGGCGTCATCGCACCGATGCGCACCGCGTATTGGTCGTCGGCCGGCGCGTTGGCGTCCGGCGTAAGGCAATGCGCGATGTCGTGCATCAGGAACACGGCATCGCCCGCGATGAGTCGCGTGCTTTGCGCGGCTCGGCCGTTTCTGGCCGGCAGATGCAGCCAGCACGCGCCATCCAGCACGAGATGAAAGCTTGCCCGCTGAGCGCCCGCCGTCGACGCGCGATACGCGCCGCAGTAACGCCCCACGTGAAACAGGGTGCTACGCAGTTCGAGTCCGGAGAGAAGCCAGTCGGCGGCCTGTTCGGCGGAGGTTGGCATGATGGGAGCGGCGATAAAGCCATTGGCAAGTCGATGGCGGATTTCGAGCTTAGCGTCGTGTCGTTGCGCGGTAAAACAAGCGATCGTGGAATGCATATGCCTGTGCGGCATATGCCGATGCGCGCGCTTGCAGGCCCTATGTCACGCCGGGTTCGAACAGACGCTGTGTTTCGTCGCAGGCCGTATAAGCGAGTCGCTGTATTCATGAATTGGAAAACACAGCATGGACGTCACGCGCAATACTGGCTGAATTGATCGTTACAACGGGCATGCTCGCGCACACTGCATTCGCGGCACATATCGTTAGCAGTATTGATTCGTTGGAGAACAGTAAAGTTTTTACTTAGGCTGCGGGATTGCTCTTCAAACTCTTTCCCGATGATTCACGACGTCTTTCGCCGCACACGCGCACTTCATTCGAACCGCACCGCCTCCACATTACTCGGCGCACTGGCTGTCGGCGCATCGTTGCTGCTGAGCGGCTGCAGCAAGTCGGACGCCGATACGACTGCGCAACATGCACAAGCGCTAAAGCCCGTTTCGGGCGGCTCACTGACCTGGGGCGTGACGACCGAGCCTGCGTGCTTCGATCCGCATCGCTCGTCGCAGCAGAACGCATTCTGGGTGATCCGCAATTACATCGATTCGCTGATTAGCAAGAAGACGGACGGCACCTACGCGCCGTGGCTCGCCAAATCCTGGACGGTCGCCGACGACGGCAAGAGCTACACGTTCAATCTGCGCGACGACGTGCACTTCACCGACGGCACGCCGTTCGACGCGAGCGCCGTCAAGGCTAACTTCGACTACATCCTGAAGAACGTCAGTACGACCTCGGCGTCGGCCTCCTTGCTGGTGCATTTCGACCACGCCGAAGTGGTGTCGCCGTATGTCGTGCGGCTCGTGATGAAACAGCCGGATTCCACCACGCTCGAATCGCTGTCGAGCGTGAAGCTGGGCTTCATCTCGCCGAAAGCGCTCGCCGACAACAAGGATCTGTGCGGCGGCGGCCCGGGCATCGTGGGCACCGGACCGTTCGTGTTCAGTTCGTATCAGCGCGGGCAGTCGGCCACCTTCACGCGTAACCCCGCGTACCAATGGGCGCCGGACAATGCGCAGCACCAGGGCGCCGCGTACCTCGAGCATGTGACTTACCGCTTCCTCCCTGAGGCCGCCGTGCGCACGGGCGCGCTCAGCTCGGGGCAGGTGGACCTGATAGAAGGCGTGCAGCCCACCGACGTCAGCGTGTTCGACAAGGTGGACGGTTTCCAGTATCTGACCGGCCCGTCGGCGACGACGTCATTCACGCTCAATATCAACTACACGGTCGCACCCGCGAACGACGTCCGCGTGCGGCGCGCGCTGCGCGACGGCTTCGATCTCGACGCGATCGTCAAGAGCGTGTATCTCGGCACGGTGCAGCGCGCGTGGTCGAACATCGGGCCGGACAACCCCGACTACAACGCGCAACTCAAGCAGTCGTGGGGCAACGACGTCAAGCAAGCCAACCGCCTGCTCGACGAAGCAGGTTGGACCGCACGCGACAGCGAAGGCTTCCGTACGAAGGACGGCAAACGCCTGTCGATCGAAGTCGGCTATCCGCAGCCCTATGTGCGCGACAGCCGCGATGTGCTGATCCGCGCGATCCAGTCGGCGCTGCGCCAGAACATCGGTCTCGATCTCGGATTGCGTATCACCACGGCGGGCGATTTTGCGAACCAGAAGGCCACCGGCAACTGGACCATCTACCCGAATACCGACAATCCGTCCGACGTCGCGATGGAACTGTGGGACATGCTGGGCGATCAGGGCTTCCTGTACAACGCGATCAGGACCCCGGATCAGACCATCGTCGATGCGATCAACCGGGCGCGGCTGCAGCCGGTCGGCGACGAGCGCCGCAAGCTGCTTGCCTTCGTGCAGAAGCGCGCGGTCGATGAGGCCTTTATCGTGCCGCTCTTTGCGCCTGCCTATCACCTCGCCGCGAAATCGACCGTGCATGGCGTGGGCTTCGAGCCGCAGCTCGACGGGCCGGCGAGTTCGTACGACCTCTGGGTCGAGAAGCAGGGAGGCTGACGTGATCAGGCAGATCGTCACGCGTGTGCTGACGGGCGTGCTGGTGATGTGGCTCGCGGCGACCACGGCATTTCTCGCGATTCACGCGCTGCCCGGCCGCATCGAGGACGTGCTGGCGGGCGACCTCGCGTATCCTGGCTTGCGCGAAGCCATTGCCGCGCAGTGGGGCCTCGATCACAGCCTGTTGTGGCAGTACGGACAGTTCCTGCTGCGTCTCGCGCGCGGCGATCTCGGCACGTCGTTCGTAATGCAGCAGCCGGTGCTGGCCGTGCTCGGCAGCCAGTTGTGGCCGACCATCCAGCTGGCGTGCGCGGCGGGCGTGCTGGCCATGGTGCTCGCATTGGTCGTGGCGACCTCGACGGCGGGGCTGGCAGCGGGCCGCCATGCGTGGGCGAGCCGCGTCGCGTCGGCACTCGAATTGCTGTTCACGTCGTCGCCGGTGTTCTGGCTTGGGCTGTTGCTGCTGATCGCGTTCTCGTTTCACTGGCGGCTGTTTCCGGTGTCGGGCGCGGCGGGCTGGCGCGCGCTGGTGTTGCCCGCCGTGACGCTGGCGCTGCCGACAGCGGGCGTGCTGTCGCAGGTCATGCGTGAGGCGTTGGAGGCCGTATTCGAGCGCCCCTTCGTGACGACGGTGCGAGCGCGCGGTGTGTCGGAATTCGCGCTGCGCACGCGGCACGTGCTGCGTCATGCGTTGTTGCCCGTCGTGACGTTGGGCGGCTGGCTGATCGGGGGCCTGCTGGGCGGCGCGGTGATCACCGAGAAGATGTTCGGCCGCCCCGGCATCGGCAGCGTGACGCTGACGGCCGTGACGTCGCAGGACGTGCCCATCGTGCTGGCGGTGGTGCTGCTGGCCGCGTTCGTGCACGTGGCGATCTCGACGCTGCTCGACGTGCTGTATCTGTTCATCGATCCGAGGCTGCGTGCATCATGAGTGATCTTTCTACGGCTGGCGTTGCACAGCCGCGTCGCCTGATACCTGTCAGCCGTCTGCCCGCAGCGGTGCTGGTGGCGGCGGCATTTCTGCTTGCGCTGGCTTTCGCGCTGGCCTTTCCGCGCGTCGTCACGCCGTACGATCCGCTCGTCAGCGACGTCTCCCGCGCGCTGCAGTCGCCCGATGCCGCGCACTGGTTCGGCACCGACCGCATCGGCCGCGACGTGTTCGCGCGCGTCGTGCATGGCGCGCGCTATTCGCTGCTGATCGGGCTTGCCAGCATGATCGTCAGTCTGCTGATCGGTCTCGTGATCGGCATGAGCGCGGGACTCGGAAGGCGCGCCGTCGATGAGAGCGCGTCGCGCGTGTTCGACGTGCTGTCGGCCTTTCCGCCCATTCTTCTGTCCTTGTTCGTCGTCACGTTTCTTGGGCAGGGCATCGTCAATATCGCGGTGGCGGTCGGCATCGCGGGGATTCCGAAGTTCGGCCGCGTGCTGCGTGCGCAGACCCTGGTCGTGCGCCGCGCCGACTATGTCACGCATGCGGTGGTGTGGGGCCAGACGCGCCGCGAGGTGTTCGTGCGCCACATCCTGCCGAACGTGCTGGCCGCGATACCTGTCATCGCGACCATCGATATCGGCAGCGCGATCATCGCCGTGTCCGGTTTGAGTTTTCTGGGTCTGGGGCCTCAGCCGCCGACGCCGGAATGGGGCGTGATGCTCGCCGAGGGCCGCGACGTGCTGCGCGTCGCATGGTGGCCCAGTGTGTTTCCCGGCATGGCGATCACGCTGACGGTGATTGCGTTCTCCGTGATCGGCAAGCATCTGTCCCGCGTCTATGGAGTCAAGGTGCGATGAAAAACGATTTCTCCACGGCGCGCACGCTCGTCGATGCGCGCGGACTCGAGATCCGCTTTGCCGATGCAAACGATGGCGAGCCGCTGGTGCGGGGCGTCGATCTGACGATACGCGCGGGAGAATGTGTCGCGCTCGTCGGCGAGTCGGGTTCCGGCAAGAGCCTGACGGCGCGCAGTCTGATCGGCCTCGCCGGCGACGGCGCGAGGATTTCGGCGCAGCGTTTCGAGATCGACGGAAGAAACGCGCTGCAATTCCGCGAGCGCGACTGGCGCGGCGTGCGCGGCGGTTTCGCGGGACTCGTGATGCAGGACGCGCTGGTGTCGCTCGATCCGTTGCGCACGATCGGCGCCGAGATCGAAGAGACGCTTGCGCTGCATGTGCGCTCGCGCTCGCGTGAGGCGCGCCGCGCGCGCGTGCTGCAGACGATGCGTGACGTCGGCATGCCAGAGCCCGAGCAACGCGCGCGGCAGTACGCGCACGAGTTGTCGGGCGGTTTGCGACAGCGGGCGTTGATTGCGTCGGCGATCGTCGCGGGCCCGGCGCTCGTGATCGCCGACGAGCCGACCACGGCACTCGACGTGACCGTGCAGGCCCAGATTCTCGATGTGCTGGCGGCGCGCTTGCGTGAGGGCGTCGGCGTGTTGCTGGTGTCGCACGATCTCGCCGTGGTGGCGCAGGTGGCGGACCGCGTGCTGGTGATGCATCGCGGCGAGGTCGTCGAAAGCGGCGCGACGCATGAGGTGTTGACGCATCCTGCGCATGCCTACACGCGGCGGCTGATCGCTGCGCAGCCGTCCGCCGGTTCGCGCGGGCAGCGGCTGACGTCGGCGCGTCTCGATGCCGGCGCGCCGTTCGGGCGCGCCTCGCTGATCGAGCGCGATCCGTTGCCGTCACGTCGGCGTGTGCCGGATGAGGCGCTGTTGCAGGTCGAAGCGGTCGGCAAGCGATATCAGCGGCGACGCGCACGCAAACGCGCCGCGGACATCGGCGAGTTCATCGCGCTCGACGACGTATCGTTCGAGGTGCGACGTGGCGAAGTGGTCGGGATCGTCGGCGAATCGGGTTCGGGCAAGAGCACGTGTGCGAAGCTCGTGCTCGGACTCGCGGCGCCGTCGGCGGGGCGGGTGCGCTTTCTGGGCACGCAGTGGAATGGCGCAGGCGTGCACGAGGCGGCACGCCGCGAGTTGCGTCCGAAACTGCAGTACATCCCGCAAGATCCGCTTGGTTCGTTCGATCCGCGCTATAACGTGCGGCAATTGCTCGCCGAGGCGTTGGCGACGGCGGACCTCGATCCGCAGCAGATCCGCCAGCGTAGTGTCGAACTGCTCGAACAGGTCGGACTCGATGCGCGCTATCTCGAACGGCGGCCGCTGTCGTTATCGGGCGGTCAGCGGCAGCGCGTGGCGATTGCGCGGGCGATTGCACCTCAGCCTGAGCTGATCGTTTGTGACGAGCCCGTTTCGGCGCTCGATGTCTATGTGCAGGCACAGGTGCTCGATCTGCTCGGCACCTTGCAGGCGGAGTTGGGATTGTCGCTGCTGTTCATTTCGCACGATCTCGATGTGATCCGGCACGTCAGCGACCGGGTGCTGGTTTTCAAGGACGGGCGCGTCGTGGAAGCGGGCGATGTGCAACGGCTGTTCGATGCGCCACAGCATGCTTATACCCGCGCGCTGATGGCGTCGGCGCCGTCGCTGCGGCGCGCGAAGAAGGAAGCAGGCAGCGATGCGAGACAGGTTGCGACCGCTTCGTAACCCGGCGCGCCGGGACGCAGCGCTCAGCGCGTCGACCACTGCGCCGAATCTCCCCACATACCCAACATCATTCAGGAAACACCGGCTCGCCGAGCGTCAGCATCAAACGGTTCGCCCACGCGAAGATCGCAATCGCATGACTCAGGTCGAGGATCTCAGCGTGAGTGAGGCCGTTTTCCTCGAGTGCCGCGATCGAGGCCGCGTCGATCGCATCGGGATGCAACGTCAGATCGATCGCGTAACGGATGATGGCCCGTTCGCGCGCCGTGGTGCCCGCTGTATGCGGGTCGGCAAACACCTGCTGAATCACGTCGTCGCGCCTCGCGAGTTGCTGGAAACGCTGCGCATGCACCGAAGCGCAATAGACGCAGCCGTTCACCCGCGACACCACCGTACTGGCAAGTTCGCGTTCCGCGCGCGACAGGCCGCCCGGCGCATACATGATGCTGTTGAACGCGCCGGAACGTTGCCGCAAGATTTCCGGCTCATGCACGAGCAGCAGATAGTAGTCGGACGTCTTCGCTTGCGGATGGCTCTCTTCCAGCACGGCCGTCTGTTCGGGCGTGGCCTCGGCGAGTGTCACCGTATCGAGCCATGCCGACCAGCCGAGCTGCTGCGACCTGAACCCCTGTGACGCGCTCATGCCGTGGCCTCCAGTGCACGCAATGCGGCGGCGAGCCGTACCTGATACGTGACGAACGCGACGAGCTGCGAAAGCGCGACGATGTCGGGCGTGGACAGACCCGCCTGTTTCAGGCGCAGCAGTGCGGACCGATCGGCGCTTGGGCTGAGGGTGGCAAGCGCATGCGTGTGCGTGAGGATCGCGCCGAGTCGGGTATCGGCGGCGTTCGCATGCGTCACGCCATCAGCGACGAAGCGGTCGAGCGCCGCAATGGCGCCGTCGGCCGACGAACCCGACGCAAGCAGGCGTTCGCGATATGCACGCGCCGCTTCGGGCGCCGCCGACAACCCCGCTGCATAGCTGGCGGCCGCGAGCCTTTCGGCGAGCGAGAGCCCGGTGGCGCGCGCATCGAACAGCGCGTCGAAGCTGCCTTGCGTATAGCGCGTGGCGTCCGCGCGCGCGGCGCGCAGCGCGGCGACAGCGCCTGCCGGGGCGATTCCGGCCAGACGCGCGGTGTCGTCTTCAGGTGCCGGCGTCGGCTTCACTTCTGTTGTCATGCGAGATCCTTTGGAGAGGTGTTCACGATTCGTCGATGACGGACACGGCGTCCGCGTCGGTCCATTCGTCGCCGACGAGCTCGGCCTTGTCGAATGCCTCGAGCGCGGCGTAATGGCTTTCGCGGTCGGCGTCGAACAGCATCGACGCGATCGCACGCGCGAGCCGCTGCGCGCCGTCGCTGATGGCGGGAATGTCGCCCGCGACCTTGCCGTGCGAGAGACTCGCCGCGTGATTGAAGCAATGAATGCGGGCAAGTGCGGGACAGGCGCCGGGCACGCGTTCCTGAAACGCAAAACGACCATCCAGATCGGGCGACGATGCAAGCTCCTCGTTGTCGAGGCCTGCACCCGGATCGAAACGATCGCGCCAACGCCTCACGTGCGGCGCAATGGTTGCGAACTCGTCGCGGGTGTCGATCTCCGAATGAAAGCCGGTGGCGAAGATCAGATAGTCGAGTGGATAACGCCCTTTGGGGGTGTCGACTACAAGCTCGTCAGCAAGAGCGGCAGCGTGCGTGAGCGGGCTGCCCAGATGCAGATGCGCGTTCGCGTGGCGAGTGACACGCAGCACGCTGTCGCGCGGCGGCGGGGTCTGGCTTTGCGCCGAATAGTGAAGAAAGCGCCACTTCCATTGTTCCGGCAGATGCATGAAACCATGCACCAGCCCCGGGCTCCCAATCCCCGTCAGCTTATTGATACGCGGTAGTTCGCTGCGGCGGATGAACATATCGACGCGCGCCGCACCCGCTTCGAGCGCCGTTGCTGCGTTGTCGAATGCCGATGCGCTCGCACCGACGATGCCCACTCGCCGTCCGCGCAACGCGTCGAAATCGATGGCAGCGGACGAGTGTGCATGGCGATGCGCAGGCAGATGCCGTGCAACGGCCGGCACATATGCGCCGCCGAGACCTTCGCGGCCGGTGGCGAGCACGACGTGGCGCGCCAGCACGGTGCGCGCCTGCGCGCCGTCCGACGTGCGCGTGTCGAGCGCGAGCAGGCCGTCCTCGCGGGGGCGAAGCTGGACGATGTGCGTGTCGTTGACGACGGGCAGCGCCAGCACCGTTCGATACCAGCGCAAATAATCTATCCATTGGGTCCGCGCGATCTTGTTCAACGCGTCCCATTGGTCGCGTCCGAACTGCGCTTCGTACCATGCGCGAAACGTTAGCGCGGGAAAACGCAGTGCCGGCCCGGTCAACTGCTTCGGCGAGCGCAAGGTATTCATTCGCGCGTAAGAAACCCACGGGCCTTCGTGTCCCGCGGCCGCCTTATCGAACAGTTGAATGTGATCGATGCCGAGCATGCGCAGTTCGGCGGCAGCCGCGAGGCCCGCCATGCCGGCGCCAACGATCGCGACGTCGAGCACCCGTTCGTTTTCCGTAAAGCGCGGCGGCACCCACGCAGGCGCGGGCAGTTCCAGCCACGCGAGGTCCTCGCGCAGACGTGCTTCAAGCGCGGCGAGGCCTCCGCCGTGAGCGGGCGTTGTCTGTTCACTCATGCGGTGGCTCCCGTGGATTTGCGGATAGTGCGTTTGCTGCTCGCCGCATCGCGGTGAGCGGGACGCGACAGCAACGCATCATGCTGTGCTGCCGGATGACGCAGCGCACCCGGCAGCAGTTCGTGCGAGACCCGGTCGATTGCTTCGATCAATGCGTGCATCGCGGGCGTGACGGGCTTGCCCGCAGCCGTGACCACGCCATAGTAGAACGGGATATTCGTGTCGATCGGCCGCACGACGACCCCCCGGACCGGCGTACCGAAGGCCGTGGCGGGATCCACCACCGCCACCGCGAGTCCTGCCTGCGCGGCCATCACGGCGTTGAGCGACGCGTTGCTCTCGAATGCCACCGTCGCGACGAGCCCGGCCGCGTCGAATCCAGCGTCGATCCGGCGGCGCAACCGGTAGCGGTTGGCGACCGTCGCAATCTTGCGCGCTGTCAGATCGTGCAGAGAAATGACAGGCGCGTCGGCCAGCGGATCGTCGTCGCTGACTACCGCCACGCAGGGCGCTTCGATCAGATAGTGCAGGTCGAGCGCGGCATGCTCCAGCGGCAGGGTGGCGATGCCGACATCCACCGAACGCGACAGCAGCGCTTGGACCACCTGCTCGGCGGACGCGCTGCGCAACTGGGTTTCGCGCGCCGCGGCATCGGGTTCGATTGTCGAGATGGCGCGCGGCACCAGCGCGGCCGCGAGCGCGGGCGTGGCGGCGATCCTTAACGGCGGCGCCTCGTCTCGCCCGATGGAAAGCGCACTGGCGCGAATCCGCTCGAGACCGACGAGCATGCGTTCGACTTCCGCGTACAGCAGAAATGCGCGCTCTGTCGGCGTGACGCGCGGCCCTTTGCGATCGAATAGCGGATAGTCGATCTCCTGTTCGAGATCCTGGATCATGCGCGATACCCCGGGCTGCGATCTTCCAAGCAACCGCGCGGCTCCGGTCACGCTGCCCGCCGACATCACGGCCGAGAATGCTTCGAGTTGATGCAACTCCATACGCGATTCCGTTCATGTGGTGGATGCATTGTAGGAGCGCTTGCATGCGTGGTTCTTATAATAAATTCGGCTTTCAAAAGAACAGGATGACCAAAAGCAGGGCGGGCTCGAGTCCGATGGGATTCAAAATAAAACGCAGTGCGGGAGCGGCAAAGCCTTGTCGCGCGGTGCGTCGCGGCCCCACGGCAGCGATCTTCCGAGCGTCACGATGACGCTTCGCGCAGCAATAGATAAGCATTCCACTGAAAAACACATAACGATTGACGCTTATGTTGTTTGGTTCGCTTCTTTCCGACATGGTTACATCGCAACAACATCATCTGATAGCGCGAGATCGACATGTCAAAAGAGCAGAAGAGGGGAAAGCGCCGTGTGGCATTGGGCCGTATCGCGGGAGTAATGGCGCTCGGCGTTGCATGTGTATTGCCGTTGATGAACACGAGCACCGCGCATGCCGCAAGCGATCCCTACTGGGTTGGCGTGACGGGGCCGCTGAGCGGCCAGGACGCGCAGTACGGCGAGCAATGGAAGCGGGGCTTCGATCTCGCGCTCGAGCAGATCAATGCAAACGGCGGCATCAACGGGCATCCGCTCAATTACGACTTCGAGGATAGCCGCAGCGACCCGCGTCAGGCCGTGGCGATCGCGCAGAAGTTCGTTGACGACAAGCGCATCCTGCTCGAACTGGGCGATTTGTCGAGCGGCGCTTCGATGGCCGCCTCGCCGATCTATCAGCGCGCGGGTCTGGTGCAATTCGGCTTCACGAATTCGCACCCTGACTTCACCAAGGGCGGCGACTATATGTGGAGCACGGCGATCAGCCAGGCCGAAGAACAGCCGCTGCTCGCGAACTACGTGACGAAGGGTCTGGGCTTCAGGAAGATCGCAGTGCTCTACCTGAATACCGACTGGGGCCGCACGAGCAAGGACATCTTCGCAAGGGCAGCGGTGGAAAAAGGCGCGCAGGTCGTCGCGGCGGAGGGATATCAGCCGAACGAAAAGGACTTTCGCGCCACACTGACGCGCGTGAAGAGCGCATCGCCGGATTCGCTGGTGTTGATCTCGTACTACTCGGACGGCGCGCAGATCGTGCGCCAGGCGCGCGCTTCCGGCGTGCGCGAACCGATCGCGGCCGTCGGCTCGGTTTACTCGCCGAAGTTTCTCGACCTGGGAGGCGACGCGGTGAACGGCGTCTACACGGAGTCGAATTTCTTCCCCGGCGATCCGCGCCCCGAAGTGCAGAGCTTCGTGCAGCGCTATCGTGCGAAATACAATGCCGAGCCCGATACGTTCGCAGCGCGCGCGTATGACGCGATGACATTGTCCGCCGAAGTGATCCGCCGCTACGGCCCGACCCGAAGCGCGGTGCACGATGGCTTCGCGAAAATCGACAACGTGCCGAGCGTGATCTTCGGCAGCTTCCGCTTCGATCCGCAGACGCGGCGCGTGGCCGGCGCAAAGAACCTCGATCTCGTCGTCAAGGACGGCAAGTTCGCGCTGTGGGACGGCAAGGGCGCGCCGCGCGCGCAGTGAACCGGAATCGCACAGGACTGAAGCTATGGCGGCGTGGTTCGATTACACGATCAACGGGCTGATCGTCGGAAACATCTATGCGTTGCTCGCGGTCGGGCTGGCGCTGATTTTCGGCGTGTCGCATCTGATCAATTTTGCGCACGGCTCGGTGTACATGGTCGGCGGTTTCATCGGCTGGTTGTGCCTCGCGCGGCTCGGTTTGCCGCTGCCCGTCGCTCTCGTTGCGACTATCGCCGGCTGCGCGCTGCTCGGCGTCGTGATCGAACGGATCGGCTTGCGGCCATTGCAGGGCGCGGCGCGTATCGCGCCGCTGCTCGCGACGATCGGCATCAGCTTCGTGCTCGATCAGCTTGCGCAGATTGTGTTCGGACCGGACCCGCGTCCGGTGCCGGGGTCTCTGCCGCAATGGACGGTGGCGCTCGGCGGCGCGACGCTCAGTTCGCTCGACGTGCTGATCGCCGCGATCGGCATCGGCGCGGCTGCCGTGCTGTACGCATTCCTGCGTTTCACGCGGCTGGGCTGGGCGGTGCGGGCGACTGCACAGGACCGCGACGCCGCGCAGCAGATGGGGGTGAACGTGCACGCGGTGAACCGCACCGTGTTCGCGATTGCATGCGGCCTGGGAGGACTGAGCGGCTTGCTGGTCGGCATGTACTACAACAGCATCGATCCGGCGATGGGTTTTCAGGCCACGCTCAAAGGCGTTGTGGCGCTGCTGATCGGCGGGTTGGGCAACGTGCCCGGCGCGATCGCCGGAAGCCTCCTGCTGGGGCTCGTCGAAAGCTATGGTGTAGCGTTGTTCGGGACCAGTTATCGGGATCTGTTTGCGTTCGTGCTGTTGCTGCTGTTTCTGGTGTGGCGTCCCAATGGACTCTTCAGTGCCAGACGCCGGCTGCCGCCAGAGCCTCTGACGGGCACGTTTTCGTCACACGCCAAAGCAGTGCGCATTTCGCCGCGTGTGCTCGGCCTGCTGCTTGTGGCCGCGTTCGTGCTGCCGCTGGTTGCGCCGTTTCCCTATCTGCTGCAGACGCTCACGAACGGCTGGATCTTCGGGCTGCTCGCGCTGAGCCTGACACTCGTGGCGGGCACGGTCGGGCAGATATCGCTGGGTCATGCCGCGCTGCTGCTGATCGGCGCGTATGCGTCCGCGCTGCTGTCGGTCGATCTGGGCTGGTCGCCCGCGCTGACGATACTGCTGGCAGGCGCGATCACGGCCGTGATCGGCACGTTGCTGATCTATCCGTCGTTCCGGCTGCGGGGGCACTATGTATCGATCGCGACGCTCGGTATCGGCGAGATCGTCGGGCTCGTGATCCTGAACTGGGACAGCGTGACGCGCGGGCCGATCGGCGTGACGGGGATCGCGCCGCTGTCGTTGTTCGGCTGGCAACTGTCGGGCGCGCGGTCGGTGTACTGGTTCACGCTCGCCGTGCTCGCGGTGCTTGCCGCGCTCCAACTGAGGTTGCTGCACTCGCATCTGGGCCGCACGTGGCGCGCCATTCGTGAAGACGACGTGGCCGCGCGTGCGTATGGCGTGCGGCCGAACCGCTACAAGGCCATCGCGTTCGCATGCGGCGGATTTGCAGCGGGTATCGGCGGTGGGATTGCCGCGCATCTGTACAGCTACATCAACTACCAGACCTTCGATTCACAGGTGTCGATTCTCGGCCTGACGATGGTCATACTGGGTGGTCTCGGCAACGTGGCGGGTTCGATCATGGGCGCTGTCGCGCTGGTGGGCCTGCCGGAACTGTTCCGATTCGCCGCCGACTACCGCATGCTCGTATATGGCGTGGTGTTGCTGTTGCTGGTGCGCTTCCGGCCCCAAGGCCTGTTCGGTGCCGTCTGAGGAGATAACGATGACCATCCGGAACAGCCAGGCAGCGCCCGGCATCCTGTTCGACGTGCGTCACGTGACGCGGCGTTTCGACGGCCTGACCGCGGTTGATCAGGTCAGTCTGTCCGTCGCCGGGGGCGAATGCGTGAGCGTGATCGGACCGAACGGGGCCGGCAAGTCGACGCTCTTCAATCTGCTCGCGGGCACGGACAAGCCGGACGACGGCATCGTGCGTTTCGACGGCGAAGACGTCACAGGCTTCGAGCCCGAGGCATTGGCGCAGCGCGGCGTGGCGCGAACCTTCCAGCACGGCCGCGTGTTCGGCAATCTGAGCGTGCTGGACAACGTGCTGATCGGCGCGCATGCGCGGCTTGCCATTACGCGGCGCGGCTTGCCGCTGGTGGGCGCGCTGATCGAGGTGTATCGCGCGCTCGTGCCGGGCGCGCGGCTGCGCCACGAAGACGAACAGTTGCGCGACGAAGCAAAGGCCTTGCTGGCACGCTTCGGAACGCGGCTCACGCCACGCATCGATGCACCGGCGCACAGTCTCTCGTACGCAAACCGGCGACGCGTCGAGATCGCCCGCGGGCTGATGCTGCGTCCGCGCATCCTGTTGCTGGATGAACCGACAGCCGGGATGAACGAATCCGAAACCGCGGAGATGCTCGAACTGATCCTTCAACTCAAGCGCGAAGGTCTGACGATCCTGCTGATCGAGCACAAGCTGGACCTCGTGATGCGTCTGTCGGACCGCGTGATCGTGCTGGACGACGGCAAGAAAATCGCCACGGGCCTGCCCGACGAAGTGCGCAACAACCCGCGCGTGATCGAGGCCTATCTCGGGCATCGGCATGTCGGGCAGCAGACGGGCCACGTCGCGCCGGTTGCCGCGTGAGCCATTTCATGCGAGAGAAGAACTGCCTTACGCGAGTCGCACGATGACGGATATTTTGCTGAAGCTGGACAGCATCGACACTTTCTACGCTCAAAGCCAGGTGCATTTCGGCCTCGATATCGCCGTGCCGCGCGGCGAGATCGTCTGCCTGCTGGGCGGCAACGCAAGCGGCAAATCGACCACGATGAAAGTCATCCTCGGACTGCACAAGCCGCGCGCGGGAGACGTGTTGTTCGAAGGTGCGTCCATCAAGGGACTGCCCACCGCGCAGATCATCCGGCGCGGCATTGCGTCAGTGCCGGAAGCACGCCGTCTGTTCGGCGATATGACAGTGCGCGAAAACCTGCTGATGGGCGCTTTCTCGCGACGTGACCGCGACGGCGTCGCGGCGGATTACGCACGGATGCTGGAGCTGTTTCCGCGCGTCAAGGAGCGGCTCGCGCAGCGCGCGGGCACCCTGTCGGGCGGCGAGCAACAGATGCTGGCGATGGCGCGAGCGCTGATGAGCCGGCCGTCGCTGGTCTGCATGGACGAGCCGACCATGGGTCTTTCCCCGCTCTATGTCGACAAGGTGCTCGAGCTGATCCGCGAGATCAATCAGCAGGGCGTGACTTTTTTCATGGTCGAGCAGAATGCCAGCCTCGCGCTGCAGATCGCGCATCGCGGCTATGTGCTGCAGACGGGGCGCGTGGTCCTTTCGGGCGACGCGCACAGTCTGCTTGGCGATCAGCGCATCCGCGATGCCTATCTCGGCGGGGCACTGGCCGCCGAGACGGCCTCGTAGGGCTGCTACGCCTGGGCGGGTCGGCGATACGACTGCCACCTTACGAACGACGGTGCGCGGTACTATCTTCTTCGGCCCCGTCCCGTACCCCCTGTCCCATGGAACTGAAGCAGATCCAGTACTTCATCGCGCTGTTCGAAGAAGGCACGGTCACCCGCGCCGCCAGGCGGCTCAATATCGCGCAACCGGCGCTCAGCATGCAGATCGCCAAGCTCGAAACGGAGATTCGACAGAAGCTCTTCGAGCGTGGGCCGCACGGCATGGCGCCGACCGAAGCTGCGCGCTTGATGTACCGCCTTTACACGCCGATCATGCGCGACATCGATCACGCGCGCGAGCACCTGAGCCGTCGCGATGTCATCGTGACGGGCCGCGTGTCGTTGGGGATGGTGTCGTCGGAGGCGCAGAGCGTATTGCCGGAATCGTTGGCCCGCTTCGATGCGCTTTTCCCGCAAGTCGAAGTCTCCGTCGCCGATGGCTTCAGCGCGCAACTGATCGACGCTGTCGAATCCGGCCGGCTCGATGCCGCCATCATCAACAAGCCGCGCGGACGGCTGACGCTCCACGTAGAGCCTTTGCTCGTCGAGGAAATGATGCTGGTGACGAGCGTGGCGCACGGACCAAGGCTGCCCGACGAGATCGATCTGACGCGGCAGTCGGGCATCGAATTCGTGTTGCCCACGCGCCGCAACGGCCTGCGAGGCGCGCTCGATGCCGCGCTGATGGCGGCCGACGTCGTTATCAAGCCGAAGTTCGAGATCGATCTGCTCAGCACCATCGTGCAGTTCGTCGAGCAGAGCAACGTCGCGACAATCCTGCCGCGCGTCGTCGTGCAGGCGCAAGTGGACGAAGGGCGCTTGCGCGCATGCACGATCGCGTCGCCGCGGATCGTGCGCCACATCATTCAGGTCACGCATCCGAAGCGGCCGATCGGGCCGGCCGCCCAGGCGTTGATCGCGATCATCACCGAGGAGATCCGGCGCGTGACCACGGGATCGCTCGAATGAGCGTGCTCAGGAAGGATGGGGCGCCGCGCCGTTGTCGAGCTTGCCGAGCGTCTCCGGCACCACGAACGCGCCCACCAGAAAGATCACGCTGATCGCGCCGGCGAAGATCGCGAGCGTCGTCGGCAACCGGCTCGCATCCTTCGCGACGAGCGACACGAAGGTCGGCATCATTCCGCCGATCGCGAAGCCGATATTCCACGAAAGGCCCGTGCCCGTCGCGCGGATCGCGGTCGGGAAGCGTTCGTTCAGGAAGATCAGCACGGGCGCGTAGCCGGCGCTGCCGAGCGCGGAAAGCAGCACCGCGTAGACGCCGACCATCGTGATGCTTTGCGCCGTAGGCAGCAGCAGGAACAGGGCCGGCAGCGCCACCAGCCGGATGATGCCAAGCCAGATGAACGCGCCCTTGCGGCCGATGAACGTGCTCAGGTGCCCCGCCGCGACGGACGCGATCACCACGGCCACGCTGCAGATCATCAGAATCCCGGCGGCGGCGCCGTTCGGCGCATGACTGACGACTTTGAGGAAGGTCGGCAGATAGCCCGAGGTGAGGTAGTAGCCGCTGCCGCCGCCGATAGTCAGCAGCAGATTGACGAACAGCACGCTGCGATATTCACGCGAGAAAAGCGTGCGGACCGGCGAGCGCGCCACTTCGACCGTCGCGCTTTTCAGCTGGGTGGCGGCCTTCGCGGCCTTCGCCGCCTTGTCCGCGGCGAGCTTCTTCCAGAGCGGCGATTCTTCGAGACTGTTGAACACGAACAGGCCGAGCAGCGAACTCAGGATGCCGGTGAAGAACATGCAGCGCCAGCCCCATACCTCGAATGCAGCGCCCGGAAAGAGCGCGGACATCGCCAGATAGGTGATCGACGCGAGCAGCGCGCCCAGTCCCGCGCCGCCGCCGCCGATCAGCCCCGACACCGCGCCGCGATACTTCGGCGCGACCGATTCGGTGCCGATCGTATGCGTGGATGCGACCACGCCGCCGACGAACACGCCCTGCACGAGACGCAGCAGCAGGAACAACACTGGCGCGACGATGCCCGCCTGCGCGACCGTCGGCAGCGCGCCGAAGGCCGCCGTCGACACGCCGACGCCGACCACCGCGACGATCATCGCGCCCTTGCGGCCGTGACGGTCCGCGTAAGAGCCGAACAGCGCGGAGCCGAGCGGCCGCATCAATAGCGTCACCGCAAACGACGCGTAGACCGCGGCGAGCGAAAGCATCGCGTGCTCGGACGGGAAGAACAGACGCCCGACGATCGGCGCGACGTACAACAACACGAACAGGTCGAACAGATCGAGCGCCCAGCCCATGCACGACGCCATCACCGCGCCCATGACCTGCCGCTGATTGACCGGAAGCACGGTGGCTCCGCCTTGCGCTGCTACAGACATTTGCATCTCCTTGTGTGCCACAGGCGCGCTTTGTTGGATGCGCGCTCTTGTCGAGGTCGAAAAATTCGTCGCTCGATCAGGTATCAGCTGCCGCGAAACACCGGCTTGCGCTTGCCATGGAACGCTTCGACGCCTTCGCGGAAATCGTCCGACGCGCGCAGACGGCTATAGCAATGGCCTTCGAGTTCGATCGCGATCGACAACGGCGCGTCCTCCGAATCGTTCAGGAGCTTCTTCGCCGTGCGTTGCGCGAGCGGCGAGAATGCGCGCAGTTCATCGACGAGCGCGTCGGTCGCCGCTTCCAGTTCGGCGTCCGCGACGCAATCGACCGCGATGCCCCACTCGTACGCCTGCTTGCCCGGAATGCGGCGCGAGCGCATCACGATGTCTTTGGTGCGGCCGATGCCGACCATCGACTGCAGACGCGCCGAGCCGCCCGAGCCGGGAATCTGGCCGAGCTTCTGCTCCGGCAGCGCATAGAACGTCGTCTCGGTGACGATCCGGAAATCGCACGCGAGCGACAACTCGAAACCCACGCCGAAGCAGAAGCCGCGATTGGCCGCGATCACCGGCTTCGAGCAGCGCGCGGGTGCCGCGATATTCCACGCGAGCTTCGACACGTGTTCGGGCGATGCTTCGAGAAAGCCCTTGATGTCGCCGCCGCTCGAAAAATGCTCGCCGTTCGCGCGCACGACGATCACGCGCACGCGCTCGTCCTCGTCGAGGGCTTCGAACGCCGCGCGCAACTGATCGCGTGCGTGCATCGAAATGACGTTGAACGGCGGCCGATGCAGGATGATGTCGGCGCGCTCGCGCTGCGCGTCGATTTCGACCGAGAAGCCGTCGAGTTCCTGCAGCAGCGTCTGGCCGCGATGGGTGAGATCAGTCATGGTGGGTTACTCCTTGGTGGTTTCTGTAGGTTGAGCGGACTCGCCGCGAGAATCGGGCGTGTATTCGCCCGCTTGCAGCTTGCGGCGCAGGATCTTGCCGACCGGCGACTTCGGAATGTCGTCGACGAACACGTAGTCGCGCGGGCGCTTGAAGTTGACGAGGTCCGACTGGCGGCACCATGCATCGAGCGCGGCGGAATCGACGTACTCGCGGCGCTTGATGAACGCGACCACGCGCTGCCCCCAGCGCTCGTCCTTGACGCCCGCGACCGCGACTTCATCGACGGCGGGATGCAGCGACAGCACCGATTCGATGTCCACCGGTGAGATGTTTTCTCCGCCGCTGATGATCATGTCGTCGACGCGGCCCGTCACGTACAGATCGCCGTCGCGGTCGAGATAGCCTGTGTCCCCGGTGAAGTACCAGCCCTCGCGCAAGCACTTCGCATTCGCGTCGGGGCGATTCCAGTAGCCGTCGAACGCTTCGTCGCCGAGCAGGTCCGCGATGATCTGTCCTTCTTCGCCGACTGCGGCGATCTCATCGGGCGAGAGCGCGTCGAGCTTCACGACGCGCAGCCGCGTATTGATGCCCGCGCGGCCCGCGCTGCCGGGTTTCTTCGTCGCGTCCTGATCGATGCTGAACGTGTAGACCTCGGACGAGCCGTAGTGATTGACGAAAAGCTCCGGCTCGAACGCGGCGCAGAGGCGCTTGAGCAGGCCGTCGTTCATCGGTGCGCCCGCGAAGCCGAGTTTTCTGACCGACGACGTGTCCGCGCTCGCGAACCCGCTGTCGGCGAGCAGATCGTGATACAGCGTCGGCACGAGATAGAGGCAGGTGAGCGCGTGCTTCGAGATGCATTCGAGCGCGAGCTTCGCGCTCCAGCGCCGCACACAGACGAACAGGCCGTCGACGAGCGCCATCGCGAGCAACGAGCGCACGCCCATCGTGTGATAGAGCGGCATCACGCCGAGCGTGCGTTCGCCGCGCCGGTACAGGTTCTGCGCGACGTGCGCGAGCGCGCCCGCGCGTTCATGGCGATGCCGGCGCGGTACGCCCTTGCCTTTGCCCGTCGTGCCGGACGTGTAGAGGATCAGCGAGATGTCGTCGCTGGTGGCGTGCGCGGTGTCGCTCACGTCGCTCACGTCGCCGCTGCGCGTTCGTTCGGCGCTGAGCGCATCGAAGCTGGTGGTGCGGCCGGGCGCATCGTCGAGTCCGACGCGCGGCAGCTTTTGCGCGGCGGCGCTCTGCGCGACGGCCTCCGCGCTGACGGGTTCGAACACGATCGCCTTCGCGCCCGCGTCGGTCACGCAGTAGTCGACTTCGTCCGGTTTCGCCCGCCAGTTGAGCGGCACGATCACGATGCCCGCAAACTGGCCGGCCCAATGCAGCGTCGCCATTTCCCAGCGGTTTTGCAGCACGACGAGCAGCCGGTCGCCGTGTTCGAGGCCGAGTGCGCGCAGGCCGTCGGCGACCTTGAGGATCATGCGATGCCACTGCGCGTACGTCAGTTGCAAATCGCCATCGACTAGCGCGAGCGCGTTCGGACTGCGCTCGACGCTTTGCAGGAACGTGCGTCCGAGATCAAGCATGTTCGGTCTCCTTCGCGCTTGCCGCGGCCCGGCGGCGCGCGGCCACGTCGAGCACCGCGGCCACGATGGGCGTGTAGCCCGTACAGCGGCAGATATGGCCCGAGAGCATCTCGCGCACTTGCTGTTCGGAGGGATCGGGCACGCGCCGCAGATAATCCGCGCACGACATCAGAATGCCCGCCGTGCAGAAGCCGCATTGCAGCGCGTGATGCCGCTGGAACGCCTGCTGCAGGTCGCCGAGCGTCTGGTCGGGCGCAAGGCCTTCGACGGTATCGATACGCCGCCCATCGGCCTGCACCGCGAGCATCAGGCACGAGCGCGCCGCGACGCCGTCGACCTGCACGGTACAGGCGCCGCACACGCCATGTTCGCAGCCGACGTGCGTGCCCGTCGCGCCCAGTTCGTGCCGGATGAAGTCCGACAGCAGTTCGCGCGGCTCGCAAGAGCCGCTTCGTTCGCGGCCGTTCAGCGTCAGCGCGATGCGCCGCGCTTCGCCGTGCCGCATGATGGTGTCCGGTATCTTGCTCACTTTGCCTCCTCGATCACGCGCGAGCCGAGTTGCCGGACCAGATTCCGGCGATATTTCGCGCTGATGTGCGCATCGTCCTGCGCGTTCAGTTTCCAACTCAAATCGTTCAGTGCGCCGCGCAGGTCGTCGCCGCGCAGACGCGGCCATTGCTCCGTCACCGGCCGGTCCGCGACGCCGCCCACGGCAATACGGATCGACTCGTCGGTGACCACGGCCGCGCACGCGACGATCGCGAAATCGCCGTGGCGCGCGGAAAATTCCGCGAACGCGTAGCGCTCGCCGGCCTTGCGCAGCGGGAAGCGCACCGCTTCGACGAGTTCATCGGGCTCGCGCGCGGTCATCAGCATTCCCTGGAAGAAGTCCTGCGCGGCGAGCGTGCGGCGCTTCTTTCGCGAGCGCAGCATCACGTCGCCGCCGAGCGCCGCAAGCACGAGCGGCAACTCCGCGCTCGGGTCCGCATGGGCGATCGATCCGCACACGGTGCCGCGATTGCGAATCTGAAAGTGCGAGATATGCGGGAAGGCCATCGCCAGCAGCGGCGTTTCGTCGGTGAGCGTGCTGCGCCATTCGACGCTGCCTTGCGTCGCCGCGGCGCTCACGACGAGATGCCCCGCCGGCTTGTCCACGCGCACGGCATCGAGTTCGGCGGTGCGCGAGATATCGACGAGCACCTTCGGCTGCGCGAGCCGCATGTTGAGCACGGCCATCAGCGACTGGCCGCCCGCCAGCACGCGCGCGTCTTCGCCGTATTGCGCGAGCGCGTCGAGCGCGTCCTGCGCGCTCATCGCGCGCAGGTAATCGAACGGTGCGGGCTTCATGCGTGTCTCCTGAAACGTGCGAAGAGTCTCGCGATCCACGATCCGTGCGCTTGCACGGGCTTGCCCGCCGCCTGCCGTCCGAGCGATTCGAACAACTGCTTGAGCACGACCTTCGCCGCGCCTTCGAGCATGCGGCCGCCGACCGCCGCGACCTTGCCCGACACCTGCGCTTCGTAGTCGTACGTGAGCCGCGTGCCGCTGCCTTGCGGCGTCAGTTCGACGAGGCCGCTGCCGCGCGCGCTGCCGAGCGGCGAGATTCCCGCGCCGGCGAGCCGCAGCCGGCGCGGCGCATCGATCTCCGACAGGCCGATACGCGCCTCGAAACGCGCCTTGATCATGCCGACGCCGACGGTCACGTCCGCGCGATACTGGTTCGGCGCCGTCTCTTCGAGCGCGTGACAGCCGGGAATGACGTTCGCGAGCGCCCGCGGATCGAGCAGCACGGCGAACACAGCTTCGGGTGTCGCCGGCAGCTCGACCGCGCCCTGCGCCGTCAGTGCGCGCCCGCCGCCCGGCGTCGCGGGCTTGGTGGCGGCCGCTTCGCGATATTCCGGACGCGACGGTTCGGGATCGTCGATGCCGAGCATCGCCATCACTTTGGGGGGCGTGAGCGGCAGGCGAATGTCGTCGACGCCGAGCGCGTCCGCCACCGCATTGGCGATGCACGGCGGCGTACTCATGTTGTTGCCTTCGCCGAGACCCTTCGCGCCGAGCGGCGTGAAAGGCGAGGGCGTCTCCAGATGCACGATCAGCGGATCGGGCACTTCGCAGGTCGTCGGCATCAGATAGTCGGCGAGCGTGCCGGACTGGAAGCTGCCGTCCGCGCCGTAGCGGAACTCTTCCATCAGCGCCGCGCCGACGCCTTGCGCGAACGCGCCGCGAATCTGGCCATCGGCGAGGGCGGGATTGAGCAGGGTGCCGGCGTCGTGCACGGTCACATACCGGTCGATGCGCACGCGCCCCGTCGCGCGATCCACTTCGATCCCGCACATGTCGAACGCGAAGCCATATGCGGCCGAGGTATTGATGCGGTCCTGTTCGTCGGGCGCATCCATGTGCGGCGGCGACCAGAACACGGTTTCGCGCAGGCCCGGCTCTTCGCCCTCGGGCAGGAGCGCGGGCGCCCAGTGCGGCGCATTGCTCGCGGCGCGCGCGAACGGCAGCGCGCGGTCTTCGGCGTCGCGCGGAAAGACGCGCGCGCCCTCGAAGCGCACGTCGCCGGACGCGCAGCCGAACTGCTTCGCGAGCACGCGCGCGAGCTTGTCGCGCACGCGTGTCGCGGCCAGATGCACCGTGCCCGCCACCGCGCCCGCGAAGCGGCTCGAATAATTGCCCGCCGCGACGGACCACGCGTCCTTGTGCGTGTCGAATTCGACGTTGACGACGATGTCCTGCGGATCGAGTCCGAGCACATCGGCGACCACTTGCGCGCACACCGTCATGTGGCCCTGGCCCGCGGGCGTCGATGCGATCGTGACGACCACGCCGCCGAGCAGATCGACGCTGACCGTCGCGCTCGCGATCGCGCCGTTCTTCGGCCCGGCTTTCCGGCGTGCGTCGGCGGGCATCACGGTCGTGATGTAGCCCATGTTCGAGACCGACGGCTCGACGATCGCCGCGAAGCCGATCCCATACAGCCGCCCCTCGTTGCGCGCGGCGTCGCGGCGCGCAACGAGTTCCCGGTATCCGCCCTGGTCCAGTGAACGGCGCAGCGCTTCCGGATAATTGCCCGAATCGAGCAGCGCGCCCGCCGCCGCCCGATACGGGAACGCATCGGCGGGAACGAAGTTGCGGCGATACACGTCGAGCACATCGAGCTTCAGTTCGATCGCGATGCGCTGGATCAGCCGCTCCAGCGCGAAGTACACCTGCGGGCCGCCGAAGCCGCGCACGAGCCCCGTCGGCGTCTTGTTGGTCAGCACGACGCGATTGCGCACGAGCAGATTCGGAATCGCGTACGCGCCCGTCAGGCAGCCGTGCATCCGGTAGAACGTCGCGGGTTCGGGCGCGCGCACATAGCCGCCGACGTCTTCCAACTGATCGTAGGACAGCGCGGCGATGCGGCCATCCGCTTCGACGGCCGCTTCGATCGTTGAAACACGCGCCGTCGCGGAGGTCGCCGCGCTCAGGTGTTCGAGCCGATCCTCGACCCACTTCACCGGTGCGCCCGCCTTGCGCGACGCGAGACACATCAGCACGACATACGGAAACACGGCCTGCTTCACGCCGAAGCTGCCGCCGGAATCGCGCGGGGCTTTGTGACGCAGGCGATTGGCGGGCACGTTCAACGCCATCGCCATGACGGCGTGCAGCGAGAACGGCCCCATGAAATTCGAGGTGACGTCGTAGCCTTCGTCGCCCGACAGATATTCGGCGATGACCACGCCGCACTCGATCGGCGCGCAGGTGTTGCGCGGATAATGCGCGACCAGCTTCACGCGATGCGGCGCGCGCTCGAAGGCCGCTTCGGGTTCGCCGTAGCGGAAATGCCGGTCGCTGATGACGTTGCTGCCGACGCGTTCGTGCAGCACCGGCGCGTCGTCCTGCGCGGCCTGTTCGATCGACGTCACGGGATCGAGGATCGCGTAGTCGACCTTGATCAGATCGAGCGCATCTTCCGCGAGCGCACGCGATTCGGCCATCACGACCGCGACCGGCTCGCCGACGTAGCGCACGCGGTCCATCGCGAGCGCCCACTGTTCCATCGGCGCTTTTACGCCGACGACGAACGGCCGCGACCACGGACGCAAATCGTCGCGCGTGAGCACGGCGCGCACGCCGGCGAGTTTCGACGCGGCTTGCGCATCGATCGACAGGATGTCCGCGTGCGCGTGCGGCGAACGCAGAATCGCGGCGTGCAGCGTGCCCGGCTTGACGGCGATGTCATCGCCATAGCGGCCACGGCCGGTCAGGATCGCCGGGTCTTCGAGGCGCTCCATCGAGCGTCCGATGTGACGCTGCGGTGCGCTCGCTTCGCGCGCGTGGCTGTCGGCGACGCGCGCGTCGAGGTGGGCGAATGCGGGTTCGCGCTGATTCATGCCGTTACTCCTCACGTGCGGCGCGGCTGCCGAATTCATCGGCGAGACCGCTCCAGCGCCGCTTGATTTCGTCGTGCTCGATGCCGAACAGATCGAGAATGCGCCCGACCGTGTGATCGACCACGTCGTCGATAGTCTGCGGATGCGCGTAAAACGCCGGCACCGGCGGCATCACGATCGCGCCCATTTGCGTCGCGAGCGTCATGTTGCGCAGATGCGCGAGATTGAGCGGGGTTTCGCGCGCGACCAGCACGAGGCGGCGGCGCTCCTTGAGCATCACGTCGGCGGCGCGCGTCAGCAGGTTGTCCGCGAAGCCGTTCGCGACACCCGCGAGCGTTTTCATCGAACACGGCGCGATCACCATGCCTTCGCTCAGAAACGATCCGCTTGCCACGGCCGCGCCGATCTCGCGCACGTTGTGCACGACATCGGCGGCGGCTTCGAAATCACCACGCGCGAGACCGAGTTCCTGTGCGGCCGTGAGCGCGCCCGACGACGACACGATCAGATGCGTCTCGTGCGTGCCGAGCCGGCGCAATGCGGCGAGCAAACGCACGCCGATCACCGCGCCGCTTGCGCCCGACATGCCGACGACGATGCGTTTGTTTCGTTCAGCCATGATCGCGCGACAGATAGGCGTCGAACGCGCTGTTGTCAGCGGCGACGAGTGCTTGCAGGTTGACCGTGTCTTGCCCCGGGATGCGCACGCGCGTGAACACATGCGCCGGATAGACGACGGGGCGCGTCGCATCGAGGCCCATCTTCGCGCTGACGCCTTGCAGATGCGCCGGCGCATCGGCGGGCTGACCGACCGTCGTCGACGGATCGAGCGGCGAGCCTTGCGCGCCTGCTATCACGACGAGATCGCGGTCCGCCTGGAAGCGCGTCGCGATCGCCCATTCGATTTCGGCGGGATCGTGCACGTTCACATCGGTGTCGACGACAACGACCTGCTTGATGTCGTAATGCGCGCCGAACGCGCACAGGATCACGTTCTTCGCTTCGCCTTCGCGTTTCTTGTCGAACTGCACGCACAGGTGATAGCGGCACACGCCGCCCACCGACAGATGCACGTCCTTCACGGCCGGATGACTACGCTGAAGATGCGCGAGCAACGTGGCTTCACGCGGAATCGCGCCGAGCAGCAGATGCTCCATTTCAGCGGGCACGATCGTATGAAAGATCGGATCGCGCCGATGCGTGACGGCCGTCGCTTCGATGACTTCGCGTGCTTCCTTCGCGCTGTAGTACTTCGGAAATTCGCCGAACGGACCTTCCGGCTCGCGCACGTTGGACAGAATGCGCCCTTCGATGACGATCTCCGCGAACGCCGGCACGTGCACGCCGTTCGTCACGCATCGCGCGACAGGCAGAGGCGCACCACGCAGCGCGCCCGCGATGTCGAGTTCGTCGTGATCGATCGGCGTGATCGCTTGCGACGCGAGCATCGTCAGGGGATCGACGCCGATCACGATGGCGACGTCGAGCGCATCGCCCGCGGCTTCCGCTTCGCGCTGGAACGCATAGAGATGACGCGGCAGCAGCAGGATCGCCATGCGATCGGGGCCGTGCACCTGAATGCGGTTGATCGAGACGTTCTGCACGCCGGTGCGCGGATTGCGCGCGATCACGAGACCGGCGGTGATGTATGGGCCGTTGTCGTGTTCGCTGTGCGTGGGAATGGGCAGCAGCGCGTGCAGATCGATGCCGCTCGTATGCACCACTTGCTGACAGGGCGCGTCTTCACGTTCAATCAGTTTCGCTGCGAGCGGCGCCGCGGCCGCAGCGGAGAAACGCGCGAGCAACGCCGGTTCATCGACGCCCATCGCTTCCGCGATCCACGCGCGCTTCGACATGAAGCCGCTCACGACCGGCATCGCATGTCCATGCGGCTGCGTGAAAAAAGCGGCTCGTTCGCCGTCGAGGCGCTTTGCAATCGCGGCGAGTTCGTGTTCGAGCGCGACGGGCTGGTCGATCGTCGCGACACGGCCGGTTTTCGCGAGATGCGCGAGCCAGTCGCGCAGCGACAGCGAGCCGGTGTCGGCGTGATCCGGTGCCCAGGTCAATGAGGGAATGCCGTGCGGTGCGGCATCGCGTGTGTTCATCAGCGTCTCCATCTGTGCGCGCTGCCGTGGCAAGCGCCTTGGATGAAGCGTAGCGAGATCACCCCATAAGTTCTAATACCGTTTTTTGATGCGCGAGATCATTGATGCTTATATCGGTGTTCCCCCGGATGACAGCGTTCCTGGCATTCCGTATCAATGTCCCGCTCAACATGCCCGAGCAGCAGGAGCATGAAAAACCGGTGTCCTGCCTGTATGCGAGAAGCGGGATGATAATGGCGACACGGAGTATTAGCGTCTCTGATGCCTTGAGAAAAAATGGACCTCAAGCAAATCCAGTACTTCATCGCGCTGTTCGAAGACGGCTCGGTCACGCGTGCCGCGAAGCGGCTGAACATCGTGCAACCGGCTTTGAGCATGCAGATCGCGAGGCTCGAGGACGAATTGCATCAACAGCTGTTCGAGCGCGGCGCACACGGGATGGCGCCGACCGCCGCGGGACGGCTGATGTACCGCCTGTTTTTACCGATCGTGCGCGACCTTGCCCACGCGCGCCAGCAACTCGTGCAGCGCGACGAAGTGGTGACGGGGCACGTCGGCATCGGGCTAATCGCATCGGTGACGGAAAGCGTGCTTGCCGATTCGCTGTCGCGCTATCACGCGCGTTATCCCGATGTCGAAGTCACTGTCGCCGATGGCTACAGCGCGACCTTCATCGACTGGGTGGCGGGCGGGCAGCTCGATGCGGCCCTCATCAACAAGCCGCGCGCGCGCCTTTCGCTCGATTCGCGCCCGCTGCTCGACGAAGAGATGGTGCTTGCCACCAGCGCCGCGCACGGCCCCGACTTGCCGCATGCAATCGAACTCGCGCGATTGCCCGAACTGGAACTCGTGCTGCCCACCAAACGTAACGGCCTGCGCGGCGTGCTCGACAGCGCCGCGCAGCACGAGGACGTTCTGCTCGCGCCGCGCTTCGAGATCGACGTGCTTTCGACGATTCTCAAGCTCGTCGAGCACACGCGCTTCGCGACGATCCTGCCGCGCATCGTTGTCGAGCGCGCCGCGCGGCACGGCACGTTGCGCGCGCGCCCGATTCTGGCGCCTCGCATCGTGCGGCACATTGTCTGCGTGAGTCATCCGCGCCGCCCGTTGAGCGCGGCGGCGGAAGCACTGATCGAGATCATCGGCGACGAATTGCACCGCGCGTCGAACCTGTCGGGCGACGAGCGCTCACACACCACCGGGGAACGTTCGGCATGAACGCACGACACTGGGTTGTCGGCGCTTGGTGCGGCACGCCCAACGGCGACAGCGTCGGCACGCTGTCAACCATCGCGATACCGGAGCCCGGCGCAGGCGTCGCGGCGGACGGCCTGCGCCGGGTCCCGTCGCGGTATGTCAGCCGTTGCCGGCGTCGGGGCCTTCAGTGTCGAATCCGGCGGCCTCGCGCAGCGCTTGCAGCATCGCCCGCGCACCCGGCGAGAGCCTGTCGCCGCGCCGTGTGACGATGCCCGCCGGGCCGAGCTTCAGATCGAGTTCGAACGGCAGCGCTTCGAGCGCGCCGGCAATGCAGTACGGCCGCACCGGCTCGCGCGCGAGCGGCGCGATCATATCGCTCATTTGCAGCAGACTCGTGATGACCGGCAGCGAGGAGCTCTCGACCACATCCGTCGGCAACGCGAGCTGCCGTTCGAGAAACAGTTGCGTGAGCTGATTGCGCATCACGTTGCCTTTCGGCGGCAGGATCCACGTTTGCGGCGCCAGTTCGTTCCAGGTCAGCGTCTTGCGCCTCGCGAGCGGATGGCCAACGCGTGCGAATAGCGCGTGCTGTGCTTCCGCGAGCGGGGCGTAGTGCAGTTCCGCCAGATCGTCTGGATTGCGGATTCGCGCGACGATCATATCCAGCTTGCCTTCCTGCAAACGCTGCACCAGCACCTCGCTGAACTCCATCTCGATGTTGATGCGAATCTGCGGAAAGCGCTTCTTGAGTAGCGCCACGGCCTTCGGCACGAGGTTGGTGGCCGCCGTGACCTCGGTGCCGATCATCGCCTGCCCGGTCAGGCCAGCTTTGAGCGCGGACACTTCGTCGTACGCGTGCCGCAACTCCGCCAGCACGCTGCGCGCATGGCGGATCAGCACCTCGCCGTACCAGGTCGGCTCGACGCCGCGCGGATGCCGTTCGAACAATGGCACACCCATGGTCTCCTCCAGTTCCCGCAGCAACTTGGTCGCCCCGGGTTGGGTCATGTGCGCGGCGTCCGCCGCACGCAATACCGAGCGATGGGTGTCGAGCTGAACGATCAGCGCCAATTGGCGCGTCTTCAGGCGCGTGGGGTCGAAGCGGCCCGCTGCGATGGCTTGCGTGCCGTTGTCCGGTTCAAGTGCCGAGGTCATGAGCTCGCCTCCACGTATTCCGTATCGATATAGATTTTGCGTAATTTTTCATTATTAAAGCATATCGGACGGTCCTACCATGCAGCACACGCCCTCCATTTCAAGGCGGGCGGCTTCCCATCAGGGGTAACTAGCCGGGCTGCATCCGGCATCCGCGCATGCAGCCGCGCATGCAGCCGCATTAGGAGACGACAGGCAATGAACATCCGTACTGCAGACATTCCGCCGGAAGGCATCACTACCGACGAATTCCTCGGCCGCGTCGCCAAGGTGCGCAGCGCGCTCGACAACGCGGGCCTCGTCGGCCTGCTTGCATTCGGCGATTGCTGGCGTGGCGCGAACATCGGCTACTTCACCGAATTTCGCCCGCTCGACGGCGTATCGGACATTGCGAACGCGATCCTGCTGCTGCCGGTGGACGGCGACCCCGTGCTGTTCGTGTCGGATCAATGCTTCGATTACGCGACGAGCGTGACCGCCTTCGAAGTGCGGAGTCTGCGTGAAGTGACGCAACAGGTGCAGCTATTTTCGGCGCGGCACCGCGGCGGCAAGGTGGGCCTCGCGGGCGCCGCCTATATCCCCGCCGACCTGTTGCAGCGCCTGAACGCCGGTCTCGGCGAACTGAAGCTCGAACCGACGATGGTGCTGGCCGAAATCAAGGCGATCAAGAGCGAGGCCGAGGTCGCGCTGATGCGCAAAGCCGCGGCCTTGACCGATTCGGCGATGGCTGCGATTCGCGACGCGCTCGCCGACGGCCGTCCCTACACCGAGCGCGAACTCGCTCTAATCGCCGACCGCGCGATGCTCGCGGGCGGCGCGGAGCGGACCGGGTTCGATTCGATGGTGCAATCCGGTCCGCGCTCGGCCTATAACCTCGCGCGCCCCACCGACCGCATCCTGCAACCGGGCGAGCTCGTGATGACCGACATCGGTGCGCGTTATCGTGGGTACGTGGCCGATGGCGGACGCGGTTTCACCTACGGTCCGGCCAATCCCGAGAAGAGGGCGATCGTCGCGGCAGCGGCGCGCGCGGTCGAAGCGGGGCTGGCCGCCGCGCGTCCCGGCATGGCGGCCATGGAACTGAACGCGGTGATCCAGCAGGCGCTGGTGAAATCGAACTACGAGCAATACTCGAGCGAGGCGCGTGGCCATGGCACCGGTCACGGCACCGGCATGGACCCGGAAGAAGAAGCGCCATGGATCGGGCCCGGCAACCGGACCGTGCTGCAGGAAAACATGGTCTTTACGCTGAAGGCGACGATCACGGTGCCGAACGTCGGCGGTTTGCGCACGGAACGTATCGTGCGGCTAACCTCGGGCGGCGTCGAAACGCTCGACCAGTTCCCGATGGAATTGCACTGGTGAGCCCAATGAACGTCGCGTAACGTGCGCGCGAACCCGCGCCGCCGACACGCAGCAGCTCAAATATAGATTCCCAGAGAAGGGAGGAGACATGAATACATCGCCCATTTCGTCCGGCAACGCGCCGGCTATCAGCCGGTCGGCCGTCAAGCGTGTGCTGGTCGCCTCGGTGGTCGGGACCGCCATCGAGTGGTACGACTTTTTTCTCTATGCCACCGCTTCGGCGCTGGTGTTCGCCAAGCTATTCTTCCCGTCGTTCGATCCGGTGGTCGGCACTATCGCGGCGTTCGGAAGTTTTGCGGTCGGCTATCTCGCGCGGCCGTTCGGCGCCGTGTTTTTCGGGCACTTCGGCGATCGCATCGGACGTAAGGCGACGCTCGTCGCGACGCTGACGATCATGGGCGTCGGCACCTTCGTGATCGGCCTGCTGCCGACTTACGCGACGATCGGCGTCTGGGCGCCGATCCTGCTGGTCGCCATGCGCTTCCTGCAAGGGCTTGGTGTCGGCGGCGAATGGGGCGGGGCGGTGCTGATGGTGGTCGAAACCGCGCCGGCGAGCAAACGCGGTTTCCTCGGCGCGTTCCCCCAATTGGGCGTGCCGCTCGGACTGATGCTCTCGACCGCGGTGTTCAAGGCCGTCTCGAGTCTGCCGTCGGACGCGTTCTATTCATGGGGATGGCGCCTGCCGTTCCTGTTGAGCGTCGCGCTGATCGCGATCGGCCTGTTCATCCGCCTGCGCGTCATGGAGTCGCCGGTATTCGAACAGATCAAGGCGAGCAAGCAGGTCGTGAAGGCGCCGCTGATCGAATTGCTGCGCCGGCATCCGAAAGATCTCGTGCTGACGATCGGCACGCGCTTCGCGGTCGACATCACCTTCAACGTGATCAACGTGTTCGTGCTGGTGTACGGAACGACGCGGCTCGGCTTGTCGCGTGGACTCCTGCTCAATGCCATCATCGTGGGCTGCGGGTTCGCGCTGATCACGCTGCCGCTGTTCGGCAGGCTGTCGGACAGGGTTGGACGCCGGACCGTCTTCATGCTCGGCGCGGTGTTCGTGGCGATCTATGGATTCGCGTTCTTTCCGTTGCTGGAGACTCGCAATCCGAGCTTGATTTTCGTGGCGTACGTCTGCGGTATCGCGTTGAGCCAGGCGTCGGTGTACGGCGTGCAATCGACGTGGTTTGCGGAACTGTTCGGGACGCGAGTGCGCTATACGGGTGCTTCGCTGCCTTATCAGATCGCCGGCATCATCACGTCGGGACCGACGCCATTGATCGCCACCTATCTGTTCGCGACGTACGGCCAGACGTTGCCCATTTCGATCTATATCGCGGCGACGGCGTTGCTGAGCCTGGTGTGCGCGTTCTTCCTCGCTGAGACTTTCAAGCGGGATCTGTCCGCGGAGCCGGAAGACGAGGTGGCCGCAGCGCTGGGCGGGCGTGCGTCCGCGCACTCGCCGCATCCGCTGTCGCGCTGAGCGCCAATCTATCCGGTTGCGCACATCACTCGTTCGTCAACTCACCGGACGCCTCGACGAGGCATTAGACGAACAGTTCCGTGGCAGGGCCGCCGACATCCGCGCGCGCGTGCGCGATGACTTCGCCCAGCGGCTCGATCGCCGGCAACGGCAGCACCCGCATGTTCGCTCGTATCGCCTGGCTGCGCGCGATCGAGATCGGCAGCACCGAGACGAACGGGACCAGGCTGCTAACGCAGGTGCGACTGCAGCGCTGTCTCTCGCAGCGCGTCTGCCAGAAGTTGTGCGGCCGGAGTGAGGAAGCGGTCGTTGCGCGTGATGATGCCGAAGTCATCCATCGTGCAGGGAATGTCGAGCGGCAATGTCGCAATGACCCCGGCAGCGGCATAGTAATCCGCGACCTCGGCAGCGAGAATGGCCAGCATGTCGCTTTGTTCGATCAGACGCGTGATGAGCATGATTGCCGACGTTTCCACGACGTTGGACGGCGGCAGCAGGCTGGCCCGCTGGAACATCAGATCGAAACGATGCCGTAGCACGCTGCCGACCGGCGGAACGATCCAGGCGGCCTTTTCGAGGTCTGCGAGGGTGAGTCGTTTCGCTTCGAATAGCGGATGCCCGAGCCGCGCGACCGCGCACACTGTTTCATCCGCGAGCGGTTCGTAACGCAGTGCGAGCGTGTCGTGCTCGGCGGAAAGACGCGCGATGACGAAATCGAGCTTGCCTTGCGCGAGCCGCTCCAGCAGCACGTTACTGTTTTCAACCTCCGCCGCCACCCGGATGCCCGGATGCGCGCCCTTGACACGCGCGACCGCGAACGGCAGTAGATTCACCGCCGGCGACGTAATCGCGCCTACCGCGACCGCGCCGAGCGTGCCCACCTTCAGCGCTTCGATCTCCTGCTGCGCCTGATCGAGGCTGCCAAGCACCGAGCGCGCGTGGCGGATCAATGTTTCGCCATAGAGCGTGGGGCGCATCCCGCGCGGCAGCCGTTCGAACAGCGCCGTCCCCAGCATGTCCTCCAGTTCGCGCAAGAGCTTCGACGCCGCCGGCTGCGTCATGTTGAGCGATGCGGCCGCGCGATGTACGTTGCCCTCGTCCGTCAGCGCGACGAGCAGCAGCAGGTGCCGCGTCTTCAGACGCGTGCGGATGTACCACGGAGACAGCCCACTCACGGTTGAATCGATATCCAGATGAATATTGATAAGGCCTGATTCTTCATTGGTATGTTATCGAAAGCATCCGTACACTTCCAGCGAAACGACATTGACCTGGCCGGCACCCGACCGCGATGCTGTCGCGCGATCTCGCCGCAATGGATGTCGAAGACCCCATTCACCGTAATTCCATCGATGCCGTCGTCATCCTCACCGGCTCACATAACCTAAAAAAACACGTTGGAGACAAGAATGAACGACACCCACGCCGGCATCGCTCGCGAGGTCGCCGAAGAGCGCGACGAGCGGCGCATTATCGGCATGCTCACCCGCAAGCTGATTCCGTTTCTCGCGCTGATCTATGTTGTGGCGTATATCGACCGGACCGTGGTCGGCTTCGCGAAACTGCACATGAATGCCGCCGTCGGACTGTCCGACGCCGCCTACGGCCTCGGCGCGGGCGTGTTTTTTATCGGCTATTTTCTGTGTGAAGTCCCGAGCAATCTCGCGCTCGACCGTTTCGGCGCGCGCGTGTGGTTCGCGCGCATCATGGTGACCTGGGGCGTCATCACGATGGCGATGGCACTCACGCGCGGACCATTGAGCTTCTATGCACTGCGCTTTCTGCTCGGCGCGGCGGAAGCCGGGCTTTATCCCGGGATCCTGTACTTCCTGACGAGGTGGTTCCCGCTGCGCCAGCGTGCGCGGATCATTGGCTTGCTGGTGCTGGCGCAGCCGATTTCCGGCATCATCGCCGGGCCGCTGGCCGGCTGGCTGCTGTCGACCGAGGGCGCGTTCGGCATGTCCAACTGGCAGACGCTTTTCGTCGTGAGCGGCCTGCCCGCCGTGCTGCTCGCGTGGCCGACGTTGCGCGTGTTGCCCGAAACACCGGCCGATGCGAAATGGCTCTCACCGGCGGATCGCAGGTGGATCAGCCGCGAGCTGGCGGCCGATGACGCCGCGCATAAACTGAAGCGGCACGGCAATCCGCTCGCCGCGCTGAAGGACCGGCGCGTGCTGCTGCTGGCGCTGCTGTTCCTGCCGTTTCCGCTGTCGATCTATGGCCTGTCCTTGTGGCTGCCGACGATCATCAAGTCCTTCGGGGTCAGCGATTCGACGACGGGGCTGCTGTTTGCCGTGCCGTATCTGTTCGCGATCGTGGGCCTGATCACCGTGCCGCGTCATTCGGACAGCAGAGGCGAGCGCTACTGGCATATCGCGGCGCTATCGGCCTTTGCGGCGCTCACGCTCGCCGCGAGCGCATGGTCGCACAATGCGACCATGCAGTTCCTCTTCATCTGTCTGAGCGCCTTCGCGATCTACGCCGCCCAACCGATCGTGTGGTCCCTGCCAGGTCAGTTCCTGAGCGGCGCCAGTGCCGCTGTCGGCATAGCGACGATCAACTCGCTCGCGAACCTGGGCGGGTATCTCGGACCCTATGGCATCGGCCTCATCAAGGATGCGACGGGCAGCCTTGCGGCAGGACTGTACTTTCTCGCCGCCATGCTGGTGGTCGCCGTGGCCGTGACCTTTGTGGTGCGCGTCGCGCTTGCGAAGCCTTCGCCCTGAAAAGCCGCTCCCGGCGCTCGGGTCCCGTGCATCTCGCGACGGCACGGGACCCGATACGCTGCCGCGCCGGCATACCGGGTGAATGGTAGCGAGGGCGAGCCGAACTAACGAACCAGCTTCGGCTTCGCGAGCCATTCACGCCCTTTGAGCATCGCGTGCCAGTAGAGCGGCGGGAGGATTCGCTCTTTCAGCAGCCATGCGAGACGCGACGGACGCTGGCCGTCGACCAGCCACTTCGGGAAGGTGGGCGCAACTTTGCCGCCATAGAGAAATTCCGCGAGCACGATTTTGCCGCGCTCGACCGTCAACGGACACGATCCATAGCCATCGTACTCCGCGCGATTCTCCGCTTTCCCTAGCGCGACCAGAAGATTGTGCGCGACGACCGGAGCCTGTTTGCGGGCAGCGGCCGCCGTCTTCGCATTGGTCGTGTTCGCGGCGTCGCCGAGCGCGAAGATATTCGCGTAATGGCGGTGGCGTAACGTAGCCGGGTCCACATCGATCCAGCCCGCCTGATCGGCCAGCGGACTGTTGCGAATGAAGTCCGGCGCTTTTTGTGGAGGCACCACGTGAATCATGTCGAATTCGCGAGTGACCGTTTCGGTGGTTCCGTCATCGAGCTTGCGATTGAACGTCGCGAGTTTTCGCGGTCCGTCGATCGCGCATAAATTGAAGCGCAAGTTCAGGTCGATGTGATAGCGGTGGATGTACTCCATCAGCGCGGGCACATAGGCCGCGACGCCGAACAACACGTCGCCCGCGTTAAAGAACTTCACGTCTATCCGGTCGAGTCGGCCTGTGCGTTGCCAGTGGTCGGCTGACAGATACATCGCTTTTTGCGGCGCGCCCGCGCATTTGATCGGCAGCGGCGGCTGGGTGAACAGCGCGCGGCCGCTTTTGAGTTCGCGCACGAGTTGCCAGGTATAGGGCGCGAGATCGTATCGATAATTGGATGTCACGCCGTGGCGTCCAAGGCTTTCCGATAAGCCGGGGACTGCGTCCCAGTCGAGTTTCAGGCCCGGGCAAACAACCAGTTGCCGGTACCTGATAGCCTGGCGTCCTTCGAGAATGACCAGATCGTTGGCCGGATCGAACGCCGTCACACAAGCCTTGACCCAGTTCAGTTCACGGGGCAACACGCGATGCATTTCGCGGACCGTGCTCCGCGCGTTGAAAACGCCGGCGCCCACCATCGTCCATCCCGGCTGATAGTAGTGAGCGTCGGCGGGCTCGATCACCGCGATGTCGAGGCTGCGATCGCGAGCGAGCAGGCTCGCGGCCACCGCGGTTCCGGCCGCGCCGGCTCCGACGATGACGACGTCGTGTCGGGTGACGATGAGTGCGTCGTGCGTGGTTTCCGAGGCGGCAACCCGTTCAGCCGCGGGCTTGTTCATTTCCATGCAATTCTCCGGATGGCTTCTGTATAGAGCCATTGTGCTCGAAGTGCAGCGGAACCGGCTTTCCTGATCCCGACGGGTGCATCCAGAGAAATCGGCTCAGCACGTTAGAAGCTATGCCGCAACGCGACCCGCACGGCGACCTGATTGTCCGTCGAAGACGGGGCGCGCGTGCCGAGAATAAATGCGTTATCGAGAATCGATTGGGTCGAGTCGCCCGCGACCTTCTGATAGACGCCCTGCACATAGACATCCGTGCGCTTGGACAGGTGGTAGTCCGCCATCAGTCCGACCGAGTGGATCTTCGGACGCACGTTGCCCAACGAAGATTCGTAGTTCTGCATCGTGTACACGTACTGCGCGCCGACGAAGAATGCCGGCGTGAATTCGTATTTGCCGTTGACTTCGAAGTTCTGGTATTTCAGCGTGCTCAGTTTGACGCCGGGCGCGGCGAGTGGGATGCCGATATAGTTGTTGCCGGTCGGATCCTTGTAGTTCGAATTCGTGTAGCTGAACCCGACGGTGGCGGATCCGAACGCGTAGTTGATGCCGGCGCCGAAGATTCGCATGCGTGCGGCGATAAAGCTCGCATCGTTCGCCGTGATCGCGCCGATCGAGCCCGCACCGGGATTGTTCGCCTGCAGATACGCGGCTGCGATCAGCAGGCCGTCGTTCTCATACTGGCCGCCGAAACTGTATGCGCGATTATTCGAGAAGTTCGTATCGTTGCTGAAGCTGTAGACGCCGCCGAACTGAAAGCCAGCGAGGTTCGGGCTCGCGTACTTCACGCTATTGCCGAGACGGAAAGAGTTGTCGGTGTTGTCGTTGTCGTACGGATGCGAGAACATGAAGCCCGCCCAGTTGCCGTTCGCGGTGGTCTGCGCGAGATAGTCGACCACCGAGTCGTACTGGCGCCCGAGCGTGAGCGTACCGAAACGCTCGTCGTGGATTCCCAGATACGCCTGGCGCCCAAACAGACGGTCGCCCTGGAAGAAGCGGCCCGAACTTACGTCGAAGCCATTTTCCAGCTGGAATATCGCTTTTACGCCGCCGCCCAGATCTTCCGCGCCTTTAATCCCCCAGCGGCTGCCCTGCGCGTAGCCGCTCGCCATTTCCCACACCGCACCGGCTCCCGCGTTGTTGGTGTAGTTGATTCCCTGATCGAGTACGCCGTAGAGGATCACACTGCTCTGGGCAAAAGCGCTGGGCGCGGCCAGCGAGACGCACGCGGCGAATGCGGTGCAGGCAAGGCGAGTTTTTTTCAAGGAGGTCTCCAGAGGTTGAGAGGGAAGGGGCGCGCGGCGGCCTTTATCGACCGGGCGCAGCGAAAGGCGCTCGCCGCTGCGGACGGTGCCGCTGGTGGCGCGCGAAGGCCGGATTGTGCTAGTCCGCACAGGAAACGCGTGTGAGATCGATCCTTTGATAAACGTTATTTTTTCGAATGAGTGCCGGGTGATACGCCGCGAGAAAACCCCGCGTTGCGGCGTGTGGCGATCGGCGCGGCAGCATGCGTCGCGTTTCAAATCGCCAGAACGATCGACAAGGCCGGCTTGGCCGCCGGCGGCGTGAATGTTGTTGCCATGAACCGTGCGACCGTCGAAGCGTTCTACGCGCGTTCGAAGGTCGGGATCATAGCCTTAACGGGCAGCGATGGCGCTGCTCCAAAACGCCCGACTACGGCAACGCGGACATCGCCGGGCGGTCGCTCGAACCGGGCGGCGAGCCGTCCGCGAACGTCGAGGCCCATGCTGATTGGGAGAAAGCGGCACGCGGGCCGGTCGCGTCGAAGACGACGCATTGCGGCCAGTGGTGCACGGCGATCGGGCGGGAGAGGAGCAGGAAAGTGTGCGAGAGTGTTTCGCCGCGCGGCTCAAAAACATTTGAGCGCGGTGGATCGCGGTGGATGAATGCTTGTCGATTCATCGAAACGCCCGCGCAGATATGTGCGAGGCGGCACCGATGGCAGCCACGATGCGGGCGGCGTGGTTGCCGCCGCCGGTTTCCCAGCGGCCGGCTATTGCTACTGCTACTGCTACTGCTCGCGAAGTGCCGCGGCGGTTTCCGGCGCACGCGCCGAAGTACTCTTCTCATACACTTTGGCGCGCACGAAGCTCCACAGTACCGCCGCGCCAATCAGATCGAATACGGCCAGAAGAATAAAAATCGGCCGGTAGCCCACCTGACTCACGACCGCTCCAACGACCAACGTAAAGCACAGTTGGCCGATCGCGCTCACCATTCCCACGCAGCCCGTGACCGTTGCAACCTCGTTTTTGCGGAACAGATCGCTCGACATCGTGATAACCGTCACGGACAAGGTCTGATGAGCAAAGCCACCCAGGCAAAGCAGTGCGATCGCGGTCAACGGATGCTCGACAAAGCCGACGAGCGGCACCGGCAACATCAACAACGCACCGAATGTAAACGCGCAGCGTCGCGCGTTGACCACGCTCAGCCGCGTGTACTTGAGCAGCGCGCCGACGAGCGCTCCGCCGAAAACGCTGCCGATGTCCGCCGCGAGGAACGGCAACCATGCAAACATCGCGATCTGCTTCAGATCCATATGCCGTACGGTGCTGAGATAGAGCGGAATCCAGAAGCTGAGCGTGACCCACGTCGGATCAGCGAGAAAGCGCGGCAGCGCGATCCCCCAGAAATTGCGTTGGCGGACGATCGAGAAAAGGGACGGTCGCGCGGCGCTCGCCTGCAAATGCTTTTCCTGGCCGGAAAGGATGTATTCCTTCTCATCGGCGGAAATCGCCCGATGCTTCTCCGGAGAGTCGTACAGCCATAGCCACAGCGCCAGCCAGATGAAGCCGAGCCCACCGGTGACCACGAACGCGAACTGCCAGTTGTAGAACAGCGTGGCCCAGACGACCAGCGGCGGCGCGAGCATCGAACCCAACGATGCGCCGATGTTGTAGATGCCGCCGGCCAGCCCGCGTTCTTTCGCGGGAAACCACTGCGAGGTGGCTTTCATGCCGGCGGGATGGACCGCGCCCTCCGGCAGCCCGAGGAGCCCTCGCGCCACCGCCAGCCCCTGCCACGAATGGACCAGACCATGAGACATCGTGACCAGCGACCACGCGCAGCAGAACAGCGCGAAGCCCGCCTTCAGTCCGATCACATCGATGATATAGCCGGTGATCGGCTGCAGCGCGTTCGTGGCGGTAAACGCACTCAGCACATAAGAGTATTGCTGCGCGGTCAGATGCAACTCGTGGGTGAGCGTTGGAGCGGTGACCGCAAGCGTGCTTCGGGTGAGAAAGTTCAGGCATGAAGCGAGCATCACGGTCCCGATGATCCACCATCTCAAACCGACGATTTTTCGTCTCATTGCGTCTCCTAGATCTGTTTTTTTGAAGCACTCGCCCGCGATCTTGCAGATCGACGGGCGCAGGCTTGATGCGAACTTCGAAGGGGCGTTGCTAACTGCGGGAATTAGCGTCTTGGGCGGGCAACTGGCGATACGAGAAAAATCTGAAGTCAGCCGGCTCGCGAAAGCCGAGCATGTCGTTGGCCGTGATTCCGATAAATGCTCCGGTGAAACCGATCGGAGTCGCATATTCGTCACTCAGTTTGGTGAAATCTTTTTCCAGACCGAGTTCTGTCCACGCGCCGTCGTCCGTGCGATAGGAGAAGCGCAGCTTAGTGTCCTCGACGCGCAATCGCAGGCCGGTCTCGCCGTTTTCCGGCAGTACGGCGAGACGGTTGTTATAGGCGAAGCTGCCCGCATCCATCTCCATGTAGGAGAGGATTTTCGTGCCGTCGTCGTCGCGGGTGATGAACAGGTAATAGAACGTGCTTTCGTCGTATCGCGCCATTAGTCCCGCCATATGCAGATACGAACTGGGCGAGAATTCCAGCGCCGTTTCGACTTCGACTTGCCAGTCGCGCACGCGGCACGCGAGCAGGCTTTGATGAAAGCGCGACGTCGGCGACTCCTGGCCGCGTATGCGCAGGTAGCCGGGGCGCTCGTTCAGATTGCACCACGCATCGCTCTTCGGCGCGCGCAGACTTTGCAGCTCCAGCGGCAGCGTCGTGCAGCGGCCGAAATCGACGTGCCAGCTGCTATCGAGATTCTGTTCGACAGTCGATTCGACCGTGAAGGATTCCGACGGAATCACACCTGATCCGGTGAGACAGGGCCAGCCGTCGCGCCATTCGATCGATGCGATGCAAGTCTCGCGGCCCAGCGGCGAGCGTTTCGTCTGCGCGTCGATCGGGCGGGAACCGAGGTACGTCATATACCACTGACCATGCGGACCTTCGACCAGATTGCCGTGGCCGGTGCGCTGGATTCTTCCGTTCGCGTCGCGCGAAGTCAGCATCGGCGTTTGCGGATGAAACTCGTAGGGCCCGAAAATATCGCGCGACCTCGATACGCACGTCGCATGCGTATAACCGGTTCCGCCTTCCGCGGTGATCAGGTAGTACCAGCCTCCGTTCTTCATCAGATGGGGGGCTTCGTAGATCTGGCACTTCATGAAATAGTCGGTTTGCAGATTTGCGCCTTCATAGATGACGCGCTCTTCGCCGATCAGCCTTTGCTCATCCACCGAGTACTCGCGCACGATGATGCCGGCGAAAAGATCCGCGTGAATACCGCGGAAATCGCGGCGAATATACGCGAGCCACTTCTTGCCCGTATCGTCGTGGAACAACGACGGATCGTATCCGCCGGATACGAGATGCACCGGCTCCGACCACGGGCCGGTAATCTCCGGCGCGGTCACGAGATAGTTGTGCATATCGCGCAGCGGCGAGATCTTCTGTTCGCCTTTCCACGCCTTCGTGTCGGTGTAGACGAGCCAGTAGAGACCATCGTGATACGACAGGGCGGGCGCCCAGATGCCGCCGGAAGGCTGTTCCCCAATGAGGTTCAACTGCGAAAGACGCTCCAGCGGCGTCGCCTTCAGCTCCCAGTTGACGAAGTCTTTAGATTCGTAAATCAGGACGCCTGGATACCATTCGAATGTCGATACGGCGATGTACCACGCATCTTTACCGCGACATATGCAAGGGTCAGGATTGAAACCGCGCAGGACAGGGTTTTGAATAATGCTCATTGGGGCAGGAGTGTTGACGTGATTTGTCAATGAATTAAGTCAATGCGGTAAGTTACCGGTAACAATTTGAATGTAGCACAGGCGTTCGCGCTCGTTCAAGAGAGGTAGTCAAAGGGTATTCCCTCGCTTGCGGCGCCCGTATTCGGAGAACTGGCTCGCGCGCAAGACGGGCAGGTTGCTGCGGAAAGAGGCGAAGCGAATGGCTCCGATCGCAGATGTCGCACGCAATACATTACAAATATTTCAATGCCATTTGGTCATTTTTTAAATGACGTGCATGCTCTCGCGAAATGAGTCAATCGTGCCCAGAATGCATCCCGACACGGCACGGGCCGTCATCGAGGAGATCGAGCATGTATGTAGTGACCGGAGTGACAGGACAGGTGGGCGGCGCGGCGGCACGCGCGTTACTGGATGCGGGGCACGCGGTGCGAGCTGTGATGCGTGACGAACGCAAGGCCGCGCCGTGGCGCGCGCGCGGCGCGCAGATTGCGATCGCGTCGTTCGACGACGCCGACGCGTTGAGCAGGGCCTTCGCGGACGCGGCCGGCGTATTCGTGATGCTCGCGCCGGACTTCGCGCCCGAACCGGGGTATCCGGGCGCGCACGCGGCGGCGGCCGTGCTGAAGGATGCATTGACGCGGGCGCGGCCGGGGAGAGTGGTGGCGTTGTCGTCGGTGGGCGGCCAGCGCGAAACGGGGCTTGGTTTGATCACGCAGGTGCATATTCTCGAACAGGCGTTGGCCACGCTGGCGCAACCGCTGCCGACCGCAATTGCGCGGCCCGCGTGGTTCATGGAGAACTCGTTGTGGGATATCGCGCCGGCCCGCGAGACCGGAGTGATGCCGAGTTTTCTGCAACCGCTCGAGCGCGCGTATCCGATGGTGGCGACCGCGGATATCGGTCGCGTGATTGGGCGCACGCTTACGCAATCGTGGCACGGGCGGCGGGTGATCGAGATCGAGGGGCCGCGGCGCTACACGCAGCGCGAGATCGCCGCGTTGCTTGCCGACGTGCTGGGGCGTCCGGTCGATGCGCAGCCGGTACCGCGCGAGCAATGGGAAGCGCGGTTTCAGGCGCAGGGCACGCGCTGGCCCGCGCCGCGGCTCGAAATGCTCGACGGCTTCAACTCCGGCTGGATCGATTTCGAGGACGGGGTGAACGAGCGGGTGCTGGGGACGACGGAGTATCGGGAAGTGTTGGAGGGGTTGGTTGCGCGGGCCGGATAGAGGGGTGCCGGGCGCGGGAGGCATCGCGAATGAGCGTTGCGCGTCGTGCTAATCTTGCTGCCTTCGCGCAAGCCGCGCGTGAGGGCAGACACGATGAAGGAAGCCTTCGATCCGGACAGCACTGACCGGGCTGTGTTCGTGGTGAGCGAGCGTCACCCGGCGCTGGATGAGCCGTGGCGCGCCAACCGGCGCGCGCGGCTGATTCATGTGAGCGACGGCGTGTTGACGGTGCGGACCGAAGCCGGCCGCTGGGTGGTGCCGCCGGGGCGGGCGTTGTGGCTCGTCGCCGATACGCTGCACAGTTCGCATGCGAAGCGGGGTGTCAGGTTTTATTCGCTCTATGTCGCGATGGATTTGGCTGCGGGGCGTGGATTCGATGTTGATTCTTTGCCTGCGCGGACGGGGGCGTTGATTCCTGATGCGCTCACCTTGGCTTTGTTATCGGCCGCGGCCGATTTTTCGCCTGGGCATTCACTTGACGAGCCTGCGCGACGTTTGTTGCAGGTATTGCTCGATCGCATTGCGATTTTGCCGCGCGCGGCGCTTGGTTTGAATTGGCCGCGGGATCCGCGCATTCAACGGATTGCCGATTCGCTTGGTAATAATCCTGCGCAAACTCTTGTGCTTGAGGAGTTGGCCGCGGCGGCTGGGGTGACTGCGCGTACCGCGGCGCGATTGTTTGCGAGAGAAACCGGGCAGACCTTCGGGCAATGGCGGCAGCAATTGCGGTTGTTGGCTGCGCTTGGGCATCTTGGGGCTGGGGAGAGTGTTTCGCAAGTCGCGGTTGCTGTTGGGTATAGTGATGTTTCTTCGTTTATTGCTGTGTTTCGGGAGGCGTTTGGGGAGACGCCGGCGCGGTATTTTCGGTGAGGGTTTGGTTTTTTGTTTTTCTGTTTCTGTTCCTGTTTTTGATTTTTGGTTTGGTGGGTTTGTTCTTTTCGGTGTTCTGTTTTTCGGTGTTCTATTGGTTTTGGCCTTTCCTTGAATTCTTGGTGGTCTATTAGCGTTGCCCCTGTGCGGGGCGGCACCTACTTTCTTTGCGGCTGCAAAGAAAGTAGGCAAAGAAAGCAGCTTCACACCGCTAGTTCTTAAGCGGGAACCGTAGCGGGCCACCGGTAGTGGTGCATCTGGAATCCGTGTCCCCGCGCATTCGGCGGTAGTGACAAAGCCATCATTCTTCCGGCGGCGCTACGCGCGCCGAAGCCCCGCTCAAAAACCGCCCGCTATTTCCCGCCCCCCTGGTTTCCCTGGCAGACCCGTCCGCGACGCACGCAGTGCGGAGTGGGAGCTGATGACGGCTTTGTCACTATCGCGGAGTGTGCGGAAGCACGGACTCCAGATGCACCACTACCGGTAAGGGGCTACGGTGCCCACTTCAGAACTAGCGGTGTGAAGCTGCTTTCTTTGCCTACTTTCTTTGCAGCCGCAAAGAAAGTAGGTGCCGCCCCGCACAGGGGCAACGCTAATAGACCGAGAAGAAAGCAAGGAAAGGCCAACACCATGCGAGCACAGCCAAAAAAGCACCGCCCCGCACAGGGGCAGAGCTAATAGACCGACAAGAATTCAAGGAAAGGCCAACACCGCAAGAGCACAGCCAAAAAAGCACCACCCCGCGAGGACCCTCAATGTGCCCCCGCCGCATCCGCCCCCCCTCCCTTAACCGGCCGGGTAATCCAGATCAACGGAATAATCAAAAGAAAAATAACAGCCGACACAAAGAAAATATCATTCAGCCCCATCATCGCGGCTTGCGTATTGACAGTGAAATCAAACAGAGCCCGCGCCGACGGCGCATCCATATGCAACAGCGTTTGCGTCGCATCGATCTGCTGAGCAAACGCCGGGTTATTGACGGAGGCCTGCTCGGTAAGTCGCGCATGATGCAAAATCGTCCGGTTATTCCACGCAGTCCCCGCAATCGAAGTCCCCACCGCCCCGCAAAACACCCGCACGAAATTGGAGAGCCCCGCCGCCGCCGGAATCTTGCTTTGCGGTTGCCCGGAGAGAATAATCGCCGTCAACGGCACGAAAAACAGCGCCATCGGAATCCCCTGCAACAACGTCGGTATCACCAGATGCCACGTATCGATCTCGATCACATACTTCGAGCGCATATAAAACACAACCGCAAAGCCAACAAAAGCGAACGTCGAAATGATCCGCGCATCGGAACGCGGCAACACCTTGCCGAGCACCGGCGCAAGAATGACCGCGAAAACACCGAGCGGCGCGGTCACGAGCCCGGCATCGACCGAGCGGTAATTCAGATACTCCTGCATCCATTGCGGCAACAACACGAGATTGCCGAAAAACACCCCATACGCAACCGAAATCGCGACCGTCCCGCCGAGAAAATTACGCTGCGCAAACAGCCGCAAATCGACGATCGGATGTGCCTCGGTCAATTCCCACACGAGGAAAAACGCAAAACTGATCAACGCGACCAGCCCCAGAACCGTAATCACCGGCGACGAAAACCAGTCGAGATCCTTGCCCTTGTCGAGCATGATCTGCAACGACGCCACCCACGTGATCAGCAGGCCAAGGCCGATGACGTCGATCGGCGGCTTGCGCGTCGGCGTTTCGCGGGTCCGGTAGATCATCCACGTCACACCGGCCGCGAACAGGCCGACCGGAATGTTGATATAGAAGATCCACGACCAACTGTAGCTATCGGTGATCCAGCCGCCGAGCGCCGGGCCTGCGATCGGCCCGACCGTCGCGGTCATCGCCCACAGCGCGAGCGCGGTCGACGCTTTCTCCTTCGGATACGAGCCGAGCAATATCGCTTGCGACAGCGGAATCAGCGGGCCGGCCACCGCGCCCTGGAATACCCGCGCGAGTAGCAAAATCGGCAGCGTCGGCGCGATCCCGCACAGCCACGACGCCAACACGAAGCTCAGAATCGCGCCGACGAACAGCTTCACCTGGCCGATGCGCTGCGTGAGCCAGCCGGTCAGCGGAATCGACACCGCGTTGGCCGCGGCGAACACGGTGATGACCCACGTGCCTTCATCGACGGACACGCCGAGGTTGCCCGAAATCGTCGGAATCGCGACGTTCGCAATCGAGGTGTCCAGAACGTTCATGAACGTTGCCAGCGCGACCGCGATCGTCGCGAGCACCAGCTGGCCGCCTTCGAGCGGCGCCGGCGCGGACGGCGGCGGTCCCGATGGCGGTCCTGAAGGAGGTTGTGACGGCGGTTGAGGCGGCGACGCGGAGGCCGGCGCGGCGTTGGGCTGGCTCAAGCGAGGTTCTCCGGATGCGGTGCAACTGAACTGAACTGAACGGCCGAACGGCCGGGTGCCGAACGACGGACGGACTGACAACGCGTGTCGCGCACAGGTCGCACAGCGCGTGCCCGCTCTGCCTGCGGGCCGCAAGGCCGCGCGGCCGCGGGTCCGTCGAATGATCGAAAGAGCATACCCGCATTCGGCCGGCGCTGCCGTCGCCGCGCGGCTGCCGATCGGTCAATCAAATTGAGAAAGTCAGCGACGGTCACAGAAGCCAGCACAAACCCGGCGCGCGGCGTATGCTCGCGGCTGAGGTTGCAAAGCACTGCTTGCGCGCTGGATCGCAGGCGCTCGTTGCAGCGCAAAGCGGCGCCAAAGCGAAAACGAAAGCGAAAGCGAAAGCAAAGACCCGCAAGCTACTCATCTTTCCCGAACCCACGCGAAAAGGACCGCAACATGAGCTGGCAGCAATTCGAACACGGCTGGCGCCGCGCGCCGAACAATTCGTCGCCGGGCGTACCCGCGCGCAGCCTCGTCGTGCTGCTGCACGGCGTCGGCAGCAACGCGCGCGATCTGATGCCGCTCGCCGACATCTGGAGCGAAGACCTCCCCAACACGGCCTTCGTGTCGCTCGACGGCACCGATCCGTTCGACGGCGGCTTCGGCGGCCGCCAGTGGTTCAGCCTGCGCGACGTCAACGAAGCGAATCGCGAAGCGCGCGTGAGCGCCGCCTATCCGGCGCTGCGCAGCGCGCTCGACGCCGAACTCGCGCACTGGCAGCTGTCTTACGCGCGGCTTGCGCTAGTCGGCTTTTCGCAAGGTTCGATCATGTCGCTGCATCACGTCGCGGCGAGCGCGGAAGGCGCGGCGGGGGTGGTCGCCTATTCGGGGCGGCTCGCGTCGTCGATCGTGTCGGCCAACCGCGCGACGCCGCTCACGCTGATCCACGGCGAGGACGACGAAGTGATTCCGGTGCGCGAGCTCGAACACGCTGCCGAGGCGCTCAGCAACGCCGGCTATCCGGTCGACGCATACGTGCTGCCAGGCGTCGGCCACACGATCACCGCCGACGGCGTCGCGCTCGGCCGCGACGCGCTGGAACGCACGCTGGGCGTGGTGTCGCGCGATTGACACGAGTCAAATAGAAAGTTGCGCTAAAGATTGCAATCCGCTTGCCGTCATACGGTCATCAGTTTGACAATCACCCCGCCGCGCGCGAGCGCAACGCCCTGGTGGGCGTGTCGCGCGGCACGGGGGTCCGGGGCGCATTTTTGACCGTCCTAACGGCGGATAACTACATATAAAGCCTGCTTATGGCCAGACCGACGCCGCATTACCCGCTCTTCGAGCGCCTGTTCCGTCACGCCGTGGCAGTGGACCTCGGCACGGCCAACACGTTGATTCATACCGACGACGGCGGCATCGTGCTGAATCAGCCGTCCGTCGTCTGCTTCGAGAAAGAGCACGCGAGCGGGCCGAAACGGATCGCCGCGATCGGCGCGCAAGCGCGCGAACTGCTCGGCCGCGCGCCGCGCAATCTCGAAGCGGTGCGGCCGCTGCGCCATGGCGTGATCGCCAATTTCTCCGCCGCCGAACATATGATCCGGCAATTCGTCGACATGGCGCGGCCGCGTTCGCTGTTCAGCCGGCGTGCCGCGTTCACGCTGTGCGTGCCGGCCGGCGCGACCCAAGTGGAGCTGCGCGCGATCCGGGAGGCCGCCGAGGCAGCCGGTGCGTGGAAAGTCAGCCTGATCGGTGAATCGTTTGCGTCCGCGCTGGGCGCCGGTTTGCCGGTGCACGACGCGACCGGCTCGATGGTGGTCGACATCGGCGGCGGCACCACCGAAGTCGGCGTGATCGCGCTCGGCGGCACCGCGTACAGCGGCTCGGTGCGGGTCGGCGGTGACAATTTCGACGCGGCGATCGTCAGCTACGTGCGCAATCTGTACGGCGTGCTGCTCGGCGAACAGACCGCCGAGCACGTGAAGAAAACCATCGGTTCGGCCGTGCACGACGGGCCGCTCGAACAGCTGAACGCGACCGGCCGCAGCGTCGACGACGGCCTGCCGCGCACCGTGCAACTGAGCAACCGCGATATCGCCGAGGCGATCGAAGGGCCGCTGCGCCAGGTGATCGGCGCGGTGAAACGCGGGCTCGAAATGGCGCCCGCCGAACTCGTGACGGACATCGCGCACAACGGCATCGTGCTGACGGGCGGCGGCGCGCTGCTCGGCAACCTGAGCCGGCGGCTGAGCGACGAGATCGGCCTCGCCGTGCGAGTCGCCGACGAGCCGCTGACCTGCGCGGTACGCGGCGCGGCCGTCGCGGCGGCGGCCGGGTGGGTCGAGGAGGCCGCGTACGAGTGAGCGTTTTAGCCATCGAATTGCACAATGGCTTGCGCATGCCTTACGTCGAGGCGGGCGACGGCGAACTGCTGCTGTTCGTCCACGGTTCGCTGTGCGATTACCGCTACTGGCAGCCGCAACTGGCCGGCTTGTCGAAGCGTTATCGCTGCGTCGCGGTGAGTCTCACACACTACTGGCCGGCAACCGGCAGCGCGCCTGATCTGCCGTTCAGCTGGAGCGCACATGCGGCCGAGGTCGGGGAATTCATCGAGCGTTTCGATGCCGGACCCGCGCACGTGGTCGGCCATTCGCGCGGCGGCTGCGTCGCCTACCATTGCGCGCGACGTCATCCGGAACGCGTGCGCACGTTGACGCTGGCGGACCCGGGCGGGCCGTTGCAGGTTGCCGGACGCGCGTCCGCGAGTCCGCCGGAAGCGGTCAACCCGGTCAACCCGTTGCGCGCGAAAGCGGCGCTGCTCATCGAAGCCGGCGAGGTGGAAGCGGGGCTGCAGCTATTCGTCGATTCGGTGAGCCGCCCCGGTTTCTGGGCGATGAGCACGCCGGCTTTCCGGCGCATGGCGACCGACAACGCGCACACGCTCGCGCGGCAATTGCGCGATCCGTTGCCGGCCTACGTCCCCGAGGACGCGGCCGATTTACTTTGCCCGGTGCTATTGATCGACGGCGAGAAAAGCCCCGACATGTTCCGGCGCACGGTGACCGCGTTGCAGTCGTGGCTGCCGGATGCGCGTCGCGCAACGGTGCGCGGCGCGTCACATGGAATGAACCTCGCGCATCCGTCGGCGTTCAATCGCTACGTGGACGAATTCATTCAGGCAGTGAACGCGCGTTAAACGCGCAGCGTCAAGCCTTCCGATGCGCGTCCGCATCGAGCGCGCGTTCGGCCGCTTCGCCGACGAGCCCGTGATAGTACAGATGCACGCCGATCGCGAGCGAGTCGTTGCGGATCTCATGGAAAACCTTCCATGCCTTCACCGGATCCTTGAACAGCAGATAGTGCGCTTCCTGCGCGAGCAGATCCGCGACTTCATGCAGCCCATGTCCGTGCAGTACGTTCACCAGCGTATCGAGACTGCGATGCGTGCGCGCGTCGGTACGCGGATAAAGCATATGCAGCACCGCGACGTCCTGCGCCTTCAGCGCGGCCGATAACGCGACGACGATGTCCTGATGGTTGAGCGCGGTAACGGTGGTGTCTTCGCTGTGAAGATGATCCGGAAACAGCGTTTCGAGAGAGGCATTCATTTGTGTCGTTCCTGTTGTTCTGTGATCAAAAAAGCCCGCGTCGGGAAGCGGGCTACAAGCATCGATGCACGAAACCAGTATCGCAGATGCATACCGGCCGTCTCAGTGTGCTGATCGCAAAACATTGTTGCGGCAACTGTCCCCGCTTTCAGACAACTTTCATCTCGCGGAAGAGGGCGGTGCACGAGTCGGATAAGCCGCTGAAATGCCGCATTAATCCCGGCACGCGCGCCCATGACAACAGTATTGCAACGAGTGTTGCGTACGCCGAGATGGATTGTTGCAATCAATCGATCCAATCAACGACAGCCTGCCCCGTAGAATGCGCAGCGGAGCCGGCGCATGCCGTACCCGCTCGAGCGCGCCGCTAGCGCGCCTCGCGGTGCGAGCCGCGTGCCTGCCGGCACAGGTGCGGTACCAAGCAAAAGGAAGATGTAGATGAACTCGAAGTCACACGCCACGCTGAGCTTCTCCGACAGCGACAAGACCATCGATCTGCCGATCTATCAGGGCACGCTGGGCCCCGACGTCATCGACATTCGCAAGCTCTACGGCCAGACCGGCAAATTCACGTACGACCCGGGCTTCATGTCGACGGCGTCGTGCAACTCGGAAATCACGTATATCGACGGCGACAAGGGCGAGCTGCTGTACCGCGGTTATCCGATCGACAACCTCGCGCAGAACGCCGACTTCCTCGAGACCTGCTATCTGCTGCTGAAGGGCGAGCTGCCGAACGCGCAGCAAAAGGCCGAGTTCGAACAGACGGTCACGCAGCACACGATGGTGCACGAGCAGATGCACTTCTTCTTCCGCGGCTTTCGCCGCGACGCGCATCCGATGGCGATTCTGGTCGCCGCGGTCGGCGCATTGTCGGCGTTCTATCACGACTCGCTCGACATCACGAACCAGCAGCATCGCGACGTTTCGGCGGTGCGCATGATCGCCAAGCTGCCGACGCTCGTCGCGATGGCGTACAAGTACACGGTCGGTCAGCCGTTCGTTTATCCGAAGAACGACCTGTCGTACAGCGCGAACTTCATGCACATGATGTTCTCGAACCCGGCCGAAGAGTACAAGGTCAACGACGTGCTGGTGCGTGCGCTCGACCGTATCCTGATCCTGCACGCGGACCACGAGCAGAATGCCTCGACCTCGACCGTGCGTCTGGCCGGTTCGTCGGGTGCCAATCCGTTCGCGTGTATCGCTGCCGGTATCGCCTGTCTGTGGGGCCCGGCGCACGGCGGCGCGAACGAAGCCGCGCTGAACATGCTGGAAGAGATCGGCTCGGTCGACAACATTCCCGAGTTCATCAAGCAGGTGAAGGACAAGAACTCGGGCGTGAAGCTGATGGGCTTCGGCCACCGCGTGTACAAGAACTACGACCCGCGCGCGAAGCTGATGCGCGAGACCTGCCACGAAGTGCTCGAAGAGCTGGGCCTGCACGACGACCCGCTGTTCAAGCTCGCAATGGCACTCGAAAAGATCGCGCTCGAAGACGAGTACTTCGTGTCGCGCAAGCTGTACCCGAACGTCGACTTCTACTCGGGTATCGTGCAGCGCGCGCTGGGCATTCCGACCGCGATGTTCACGTGTATCTTCGCGATGGCACGTACGGTCGGCTGGATTGCGCAGTGGAACGAAATGATTGCGGACCCCGAACAGAAGATCGGCCGCCCGCGTCAGCTGTTCATCGGCGAAACGGCGCGCGAAGCGAAGCCGCTCGCCCAGCGTTAAAGGCAGCGCTAAACCCAGCGCCAAGCCATTAACGCGTCAATGCATTAGCGTGTTTCAACTCACGGCCGCTCGCCGGCCGTGAGTGTCGCCTCTCTTTCTCTTTCTCTCTCCCCGCGCTGGTCGCGCGATACATCTTCCAGCCGGCGGCAACACAGCTCGATCCCTGCGCAACCCGCCATGTAGTACCGCGCCTATTCCTGCACATCCTGTGCCACCGGAAATCACCGCCGTGTCACGGTAACAATCGCTCGCAAAAAAAGCCGAAACTCCATCGCGATAAGTTCGTCTCACGCGCACAGAGCCTCTACAATCGGAAGCGACCGCGCCAGCCGGCCGCGCGCCCGAAGCGAGAGCCGACCGTGCAACCGAACGCAGCAGCGAATCCATAGGAGCGACCTTGACACAGCAGCAGCCAGAAGCCCTCGGCGGATTGAGCCATTCGGGCGGCGTCGATCATCGCGAAGCCGACCAGGACGGTGTGTTCATCCCGACGGAAAATCTCAACGTCGCGAGCGCGACCCAACACGTGCTCAAATCGGGCGACACCTTCATCGTCAACGATCCGCTCGGCGATATCACCGGCCACGACGACGGCCTGTTCGTCAACGACACCCGCGTGCTGTCGCAACTGCGCCTGACCTTCGGCGGCCGCGCGCCGTCGCTGCTGTCGGGCAGCGTCAGCAGCGACAACACGTCGTTTACCGCGCATCTGACCAACCGGCCGTTGCCGCCGCTCGGCGGCACCAGCACGCCCGAAGGCGTGATCCACGTCGAGCGCGTGCGGGTGCTGTCGGGCACCGTGCTCAACGAGGCGATCGAGCTGACCAACTACGGCACCAGCGACGCAACCGTGCCGTTGTCCATTTCGTTTGCCAGCGACTTCCGCGACATGTTCGAAGTGCGCGGGCTCAAGCGCGACAAGCAGGGCCGCGTCGAACCGGCGCGGATCGAAAATCAGGAAGTGCTGCTCGGCTATCTCGGCCTCGACGACGTCGCGCGCAACGTGCAGATCGCGTTCTCGCCGCAGCCGGACCAGCTGTTCGCCGACCGCGCCGATTACACGGTCAAGCTGCCCGCGCAGGCGTGCGTGTCGATCTATCTGTCGGTCGCGGTGCACGTGGTGCAGGTGGCCGGCAAGGCTGGCGCCGACGTCTCGCAGCCGGTGCATGCGTTGAGCGAAGCGCACCTGTCGCAGATCGACGCGGAGCGCCCGCGCGTCGGCCGCACTGCCGTGCGGGCCGCGCTCGTCGACGCGCACCTCGTGATGCGCGACCGCCGTCGCGCGAGCGCGCGGCTGCGCACCAGCAATCCGCTGTTCAACGCATGGATCGACCGCTCGTTCGCGGACCTGAGCCTGCTGACCACCGACCTCGCGACCGGCCCGTATCCGTACGCGGGCATCCCGTGGTTCTCGACTCCGTTCGGCCGCGATGCGGTGATCACGTCGCTGCAAACGCTGTGGTTGCAGCCGCATCTGGCGGCCGGCGTGCTGCGTTTTCTGGCCGATCATCAGGCGCGCGAGAATTCGCCGTTCCGCGACGCGGCGCCCGGCAAGATCATGCACGAGATGCGCAAAGGCGAAATGGCCGCGGCCGGCGAAGTGCCGTTCGCGCTGTACTACGGCGGGGTCGACACGACGCCGCTGTTCATCGTGCTGGCCGGCGCGTACGTGAATCGCACCGGCGACGTCGCGTTGATCGACGAACTGTGGCCGGCGCTCGAACGCGCCGCGCAATGGGTCGCCGGCGTGTGCGACAAGAATCGTTATGGACTGCTCGACTATCAGCGCGAGTCGGACGGCGGTCTCGCGAACCAGGGCTGGAAAGATAGTCACGACTCGGTGTTCCACGCCGACGGCCGCTTTCCCGATGGCCCGATCGCGCTCGTCGAAGTGCAGGCGTATGCGAGCGCGGCGTTCGACACGATGGCGCAGTTCGCGCGGCTGCGCGGTCTGCGTGATGCCGCCGCGCAATACGCCGAGCGCGCCAAGAAAATCCGCCGCTGCGTCGAAGAGAAGTACTGGATGGAAGAGGCCGGCTTCTACGGCATCGCGCTCGACGGACACGGCGAGCTGTGCCGCGTGATGGCGTCGAACGCGGGGCATCTGCTGGCCTTCGGACTGCCGACCCGGGAGCGCGGCGAAGCGGTCGTGCGCGCGCTCGACTCGACGCTGTTCAATACCGGCTGGGGCGTGCGCACGCTGGCCGCGAGCCAGGCGCGCTTCAATCCGATGGCATATCACAACGGTTCGGTCTGGCCGCACGACAACGCGCTGTGCGCGCGCGGGCTGTCGCGCTACGGCGGCAAGGCGTCGGCGGTGCGGCTGCTGCAGGCGCTGTTTCAGGCCGCGGTCAATTTCGACATGCGGCTGCCCGAGCTGTTCTGCGGCTTCCCGCGGCGGCGCGGCGAGCCGCCGACCGCCTATCCGGTCGCGTGTCTGCCGCAGGCGTGGGCGGCCGGCTCGCCGTTCATGATGCTCGAAGCGTGTCTGGGCATCATGATCGACGCCGAGCGGCGGGAGGTGCTGATCGAGCAGCCGATGCTGCCCGAGGGTATCGACTGGCTCGAGGTCAGCGATCTGCGGGTCGGCGACGCGTCGGTGTCGATCACGTTCCGGCGGATCGGCGACAAGGTGGTCGCGTCTGCCGAGCAGGGTGACGTGAGGGTGGTGGCGCTGCTGTAAATGCCTGAGCGGGCACGCTCGATGCTACGCAACCCCGCATCAACGGTTCGCGAGTTCGATAGCCGCTGACGGCTGCTCGCGGATCACCTGAATAACCTTCCAGGAGGACGAGTGCATCCAGCACGAATTGCCGGGGTCCTGTTGCTGGCGACGGCAGCATGGGCGTCCGGCGATGCATGGGCGAACGACATTCAGTGCGCGACCACGCGCCAGCCCGCCGAGCGTGTCATCTGTGACCACGCGATTCTGAATAATCAGTACGACGACATTTTCGCGCAGCAGCAGGCGCTGTTGAGCAGCGGCCGGCTCGCGCCGGCGCAGCTGGCGCAGTGGCGGCAGGCGCGCAACGCGTGCGTCGACGTGCACTGCGTGGATGTCGTGTTCGCGCAGTGGAAGTCGATCGCCGGCTCGCTCGAAGGCGTTGCGCAGGCAACGCCGCCGGTGGCCGCGGCGTCGGGCAGCGCGCTGGCGCCGGTCGGTCCCAATCCGGACGCGCCGCCGCAGATTGCGGCGTCCGAGCCGGCCGCGGCGGTGGCCGCGCCGACTTCGGAAGCATCGCTGGTCCGTCAGGGCAGCGCGGCCGGCGTCGCGCTGCCGCAACCGGTCGTGCAGGATGCATCGGCGCCGCCGGCGGCGTCCGCCGCGTCCGGGCCGTCCACTGCCGAGGCTTCCCGCCATACGACCGGCATCAGCATGGGCGTCGTGCTCGCGCTGGCGCTCGCCGTCGTCGGGACCGCCTTGGCGCGCCGCAGAAAGAGCGCGGCCCGCAGCGGCAACGCGTCGGCGACTACCCGCAAGGACCCGCGCTGACGGCGCTGCCGCGCGCCGCTCGACGAACATTGCCACCTGTTCTTTTGGGCGCGGGCTCAAGTTCCGCGATCCCTGGCCGTTATCCCGAACATCTGTAAGGCCCGCAACCAAAAAGAAAATGCAAGGTGGCTCGGATGGGGGATGTAGGCGCAGGTGTGTTCGCCAGAAAGTCCTGTAAGGCTCGACTGGCGTTTGCAATCGGCAGCGTGCGGCGCATGTTCGCGCCCGACGGATGGTGGCGCACTACGCGCGTCGGGCTCGTGGGGCTGGTCGCGGCGTTCCTGCTGCTGGTTGTCAGCGGCCAGTTGAAGACGATGGCCGGCGAACTCGTCGCCATCTGGATCACCGACGGCTATCTGCTCGGGCACATGTTGCTGCTCCGGCGGCGCGACAAGCCCATCTTTCTGGCCGGTGCGTTCGTCGGCCTGCTGCTCGCGAATCTGATAGGCGACGAGTCCTTTTACGTGGCGTTCTCGTTCACGTTGGCGGGCATCGTCGAAATCTGCGCGGCGGTGCTGATGCTGCCCGCGGTCAAGTCGGCCAGAGAACTGGTGCAGCCGAAGGTGTTCGTGCGCTTCGTCGTGGGCGCCTGCGTGATCGCGCCGATGCTCTCGGGGATGGTCGCGGTCGTGCTGCTGCAGGGCATCTTCACCAGCCATCCGTTTTCGTCGCTGTCGAACTGGATGATTTCCGATGCGCTCGGCTTCCTCATCTTCACGCCGGTGACCCTCGTGATGCTTTCGGGCGAGTGGCGCACGCTGCTCGAGCGCGGCAACCGCGTCAAGTCCGCGTTGATCCTCGCGCTGATCGGCGTCGCGGCGGCGATCGTGTTCTCGCAGACTTCGTACGGCGACCTCTACTGGATGCTGCCGCCGCTCGCGCTGCTGGCGTTTCACGCGGAGTTGTCGACCGTGCTGCTGGGGATCCTGCTGTTCATCTGCATCGCGGTGCCGCTGACGATTCACGGCACGGGCCCGCTCTGGCTTTCTCCGTTCGCGACGATGCAGGACCGGGTTCTCGCGCTGCAGCTGTTCACGGTGGCGGCGCTGTCGATCGTGCTGCCGATTACCGTGTTGCAGACGCAGCGCAATGCGCTGCTGTCCGCGCTGTTGGACGGCCAACGACGCTTCCGCAATCTGGCCGAGCGCTCGGAAGAAGTGGTGATGGAGCTGTCCGCCGATGGCCGGTTCCAGTACGTGTCGCCGCGCGCCAACGCGGTGCTCGGCTATGAGCCGGAGTTGCTGGTGGGCACCTCGGTGCTGGGCCTCGCGCATCAGGACGACCGCCGCGAGCTGCAACGGCTGCTGGTGCACGCGGGTTCGATGAGCGCCGAGCAGTCGGTCCAGTACCGGGTGCGTCGCGCGGACGGCACGCATATCTGGGTGCGCAGCTTTATCGCGGCGATGCCGTCCGGCGTGCCGGGAGAGCGCGCCGCGCTCGCGTTTACGATGCGCGACATCGACGTGCTGGTCGTGGCCGAGCAGAAACGGCTGGCCGACGAACAGCACCTGCGGGACATCGCGTTCGTCGATAGTCTCACCGGCCTGCACAACCGTCGCTATCTCGACGACAAGGTGCGGGAGCTGCTGCGCGCGCCCGCGCGGGGCGCGTCGCCGCGGCCGGTCGCGATCCTGTTCGCCGACGTCGATTACTTCAAGAATTACAACGACGAGTACGGGCATCAGGCTGGCGACGAGTGTCTGAAAATCGTCGGCCAGTGCATCGCGACGACGATCCGCAGCGGCGATTCGCTGGCGCGCTATGGCGGCGAGGAGTTCGTGGTGCTGCTCGAAGATTGCGATCCCGCGGAGGCGGTCGCGACTGCGGAATTGATCCGGGGGGCCGTCGAGGCCTTGGGACTGGAACACCTGGGCAGTCCGCTTGGCGTGGTCACGCTGAGTATCGGCGTCGCGCAGGCGCAGATTTGCCGCGCGGTCGATGCCGCGCAACTGTTCGAACTGGCGGATTCGGGGTTGTATGCGGCGAAGCGGCTGGGCAAGAACCGGGTGGGGCGGGTGCAGGATGGGGCGGGGGCGCCGCAGGCGGGGTCGGGCGAGCCCGGCGGTCCGGATCCAACCCCCACCCGGTGGTAACATTTGTTGTCATCCTCCTCGCCGCCGCTCCATTCCATGCCAGACAGCTTCGATCAGCTCGTCGCCCTGATCCGGGCGCGCTTCTCCGAACTGAGCCCGCAGTTCCAGATGGGCGCGGGTTTCCTGCTCGATCATCCGGACGAAGTCGCGGTTTCGTCGATGCGCAAGGTGGCCGAGCGCGCGCAGGTGCAGCCCGCGTCGCTGGTGCGGCTGTCGCAACAGCTCGGTTTCCCCGGCTGGAACGAGTTGCGCAATCTGTTCGTCGCGCGCGTGCGCACGCGGCCCGAGCCGCTGACTAGTCGCGCGCGCTCGCTGGTCAAATCGAAAGACGCGCTCGCCAACGATCTGCTGGTCGCCCAGCAGCACAATCTCGATGCGACCGCTGCGCATAACCATCGGGTGATCGTCGAGGCCGCGCGCGTGTTGCGGCGCGCGCCGCACGTGCATGTGGCCGGCTTTCGCTCGTGTTATTCCGTCGCGTTCGGGCTGGTGTACGGCTACCGGCTGTTCCGGCCGTCGGTGTCGCTGCTCAACGGCGAGGCCGGCACGCTCGAAATGCAGCTGCGCACGATCGAGCGCGACAGCGCGACCATCGTGATCAGTTTCGCGCCGTATTCGGTCGAGGCGGCGCGCGTCGCCGAGGCCGCGCTGGAGAAGGGCAGCAAGCTGATCGCGATCACCGACAGCGCGGTCTCGCCGATCGCGCTGAATGCCGAAAAAGTGCTGATCTTCTCGCACGAGAGCCCGTCGTTCTTCCCTTCGCTGGTCGCGGCCACCGCGATCGCCGAGGCGCTGGTCGCGCATCTGCTCGCACTCGAAGGCGCGGACGCGGTCGAGCAGCTTGCACAGGCCGAGCAATCGCTGCACGCGAAGGGCGCGTACGTGCCTTGAGCGGGTAGCGGCCGCCGCCACTGCTGTTGCCTCTTGCGCCGCCTGTGCGGATTTCCCCACTGCTAAACCACCCATTGCACGAACGGCGTTCAGCCGTTCTCCATTCGATGTTCGTGCGCCCCATTTGACAACAAATGTTGTATTGACGTATAAATACGTACCGATTGTTGAGAATGGATGCGACCCGTGGCGTCGACGCAGGAATTGAAGGTTTTTCAGGTCAGTGGCGAGCCGTATGAGATCGGCTTGCGGCTCGGCGAAATCGCCCGGCCGGTGTTCGCCGACTACATGGCGCAAAGCGCCGCGTGGCAGGCGGTGCGGCGCTGGCGCGGCACGCCGTTCGTGCAGACGCTGCGCGACGCGGCGCGCGCGCATTTTCCGGCGTTGCTGGCCGAGCTCGACGGGATCGCGGCGGGTCTCGGCTGGGCCGCCGAAGACGTGTTTCTGTGGAATTGCCGCGGCGAACTGATCCACAACGCGCCGGACGGTTGCACGACGCTCGCGGCATGCGCGGGCGACACGCGCCTGATCGCCCACAACGAAGACGGCGACCCGTTTCTGCGCGAGCGCTGCGCGGTGGTCGAGGTCCAGCCGACCGGCCGGCCCGGCTTCGTCAGCTTCTACTATCCCGGCTCGCTGCCGGGCCACACGTTCGCGGCCAATCGCGCCGGGCTCGCGCAGGCGATCAACAATCTGCGCATCCGGACTCCGGCGGCCGGCGTGCCGCGCATGATCCTCGCGCGCGCGGTGCTCGATGCGACCTCGCTCGACGCCGCGTTGCAGATCCTGCGCAACGTGCGCTCGGCCAGCGGTTTTCATCACACGCTCGGCTGCGCGGGCGACGCGCGGCTCTTTAGCGTCGAAGCGAGCGCCGCGCGCTGCTCGGTCCAGCAAGTGAGCCAGCTTTCCGGCCACGCGAATCACATGATTCATCCGGGTTGCGAAACCGAGCCGCAGATCGTCACCGAGTCGTCGCGCGACCGGCAAGCGCGGCTGCGCGAGTTGCTGCCCGCGTTCGCCGGCGCCGGCCCGCTGCAAGCCGGCGCGTTGCTCGACGTACTTTACGACCGCGCGCCGTCGGGCTTGCCGATCTATCGCGACGACCCGCACGATCCCGACGACGAAAACACGCTCGCCACCGCGCTATTCGAAATCGGCGCTGCGGGCGTATCGATGAAAGCCTATCGGCACGGGCAATGCGCGTTCGACACTTTCATCGCCCGCGCGACCATCGCCGCGCCGGCCCCCGTTTCCGCACCCGCTGCATCCACCAGGAACTGAACCTCATGTCCACCGTTTTCCATCGTTCTCCGAAGCAAACGCTGCCGGTGGCCGTCGCGGGCGACGGCATCGAAATCATCGATTCGACCGGCAAGCGCTATATCGACGCGTCGGGCGGCGCCGCCGTGTCGTGCCTGGGCCACAGCAATCAGCGCGTGATCGACGCGATCAAGCGTCAGGCGCAGCAACTGCCGTACGCGCATACGTCGTTCTTCACGACCGGGCCGGCCGAGGAACTGGCCGAGCGCCTCGTCAACAGCGCGCCGGCCGGGCTCGAACACGTGTACTTCGTGTCGGGCGGCTCGGAGGCGATCGAGGCCGCGCTGAAACTCGCGCGCCAATATTTCGTCGAGAAGGGCGAGCCGCAGCGCCGGCATTTCATCGCGCGGCGGCAGAGCTATCACGGCAACACGCTCGGCGCGCTGGCGATCGGCGGCAACGCGTGGCGCCGCGAGCCGTTCCTGCCGATCCTGATCGAAGCGCATCACGTGAGCCCGTGCTATGCGTATCGCGAGCAGCGCGCCGACGAAACCGAGGAAGCATTCGCGCAACGTCTCGCGGACGAGCTGGAGCAGAAGATTCTCGAACTCGGTCCGGACTCGGTCGCCGCGTTCGTCGCGGAAACGGTGGTGGGCGCGACCGCCGGCGCGGTGCCGCCGGTGCGCGAGTATTTCCGCAAGATCCGCGCGGTCTGCGATCGTTACGGGGTCCTGCTGATTCTCGACGAGATCATGTCGGGGATGGGCCGCACCGGCCATCTGTTCGCGTGCGACGAAGACGGCGTCGCGCCGGACATCCTGACGATCGCGAAGGGGCTCGGCGCCGGCTATCAGCCGATCGGCGCGACGCTCGTCAGCGATCGCATCTATCAGACGATCGTCGGCGGCTCGGGCTTCTTCCAGCACGGCCATACCTATATCGGTCACGCGACGGCGTGCGCGGCGGCGCTCGAAGTGCAGCGCGTGATCGCCGAAGAGCGGCTGCTGGACAACGTGCAGGCGCGCGGCGAGCAGTTGCGCGGCCGGCTGCGCGAGCACTATGCGCAGCATCCGCATATCGGCGACGTGCGCGGTCGCGGGCTGTTCGTCGGTGTCGAGCTGGTGAAGGACCGCGCGAGCAAGGAACCGTTCGATCCGAAGCTGAAGCTGCACGCGGCGATCAAGCGCGAGGCGTTCGCGCGCGGGCTGATGGTGTATCCGATGGGCGGCACCGTCGACGGCCAGCGCGGCGATCACGTGCTGCTCGCGCCGCCGTTCATCTGCACCGAACGCGACATCGACGAAATCGTGAGCCGGCTGACCGATGCGATCGGCGCGTCGCTCGCGAGCGTTTAAGCTATCCGACCCAACGCTATTTGCGAGAACGACGATGAGCAAGCGTTTGCCACACTTCGAGATGTCCAGCGCCACGCCGGAGCAGAAAGCGGTGCTCGACGAAATCCTGTCCGGTCCGCGCGGCAATCTGAACGGGCCGTTTCTCGGCTGGATTCACAGCCCGGAACTGGCTCAGCACGCGCAGCGCCTGGGCGCGTTCTGCCGCTATCAGACCGGCTTGCCGCTGCGTCTGTCGGAACTGGCGATTCTGGTGACCGCGACGCGCTGGCGCGCGCAGGCCGAGTGGCACATCCATTACCCGATCGCGCTGCAGGCGGGCGTGAGCGAAGCGGACGCGGAAACGATCCGCCAAGGACACCGCCCCGATTTCGCGGCCGCCGACGATGCGCTGATCTACGACTTCGCGAGTGAGTTGTACGACACGAAGCGGGTGTCGGACGCGACGTATGCGCAGGCGGTCGAACGCTTCGGGCATCAGGTGGTGATCAACCTGGTCGGCCTGCTCGGCTATTACGCGCTGGTCGCGATGACGCTGAACGTGTTCGACATGCGCGCGCTCGGGCAGGAGACGCTGCCGTTCGCCGAATGAGTTCGGGATGAGGGTGATGCGAGCAAAGTGACGCCCGCGCTCACCCGAAAGCCCACGAAAAAGCCCACGAAAAAGCCCCGGTTGCGAACCACTTCGCAACCGGGGCTTTTTTACTTCGTGCAGCAACAACTTTTACATCAACTGCGGTTCGCCACAGAGGCCGCCGATCTCGCGGCCTCGCAACCGGCAACAAGGCAACAACTTAGTTGCCGCGATACGTCGAGAAGATGCGTTGTTCAACCGACTGGCGGCCACCTGCATCCGACGCATTAGCCTTCACGCCGCCGAAGTCCTTGGCACTGTCGGCCGACGCGACCACGGCCGTCGAGCTCTGCGGCACTGCCTTCGGATACTGCGTGTCGTTCTGATACACGAGGCCCGCTTTTTGCGCGGCAACCAGTTCGGCGCGCACCTGAGCGCGAGTCACCGGCGCTTGCTGTGCGAACGACATAGCCGGAACGATCAGAGCGGATGCGACGACGACTGCGGAAAGAAGCGATTTCATAATAAACCTCCAATTTAGATTGTTGAGTGGATCGGTGTGAATCTCGTTTCCCGGTCCGTTGAAAACAGTCTATTTCTTGCGAGGTTCGCAAAAAAGTCGGTTTTCTCAAAAATATTGTTTCGTTTCTTGTAAAAGTTGGTGAGCGACTTTTGCGCTGGCTGTAAAGTGCGTTTCGGCGCACCTTAACGACGCAGCCATCCGGAAGCGCCTATGATGAAGTCCGGTCCACGCCCGCGCCCAAAGCCGCGCGGCGTCGGCGACTGATGCTCGCGCGCGGACTCATCCGGGCGGGACCGCCGCGGCGGGCATCGATGGCGGTCGAGCGACGTAGGCGGCACGGCATCAACAGGAGAGAGCGATGAAGCGCAAGGCATCGGCAGTCTGGCAAGGCGGCCTGCAAGAAGGCAAAGGCTCGATTTCCACCGACAGCGGCGTCCTCAAGGACACCCAGTATTCGTTTTCCACGCGCTTCGCGGACGGCATCGGCACCAATCCCGAAGAACTGATCGCGGCCGCCCATGCGGGATGTTTCTCGATGGCGCTGTCGGCGGAACTGGGCAAGGCCGGCATCACGCCTGAGCGGATCGGCACCACGGCGACCGTCACGCTCGACAAGGACGGCGGCGGCTTTGCGATCACCGCGGTGCATCTGGACGTGAACGTGAAAATTCCGGGCGGCGACAAGGCCGCGTTCGACAAGGCGACCGCCGACGCCAAGGCGGGCTGCCCGGTATCGAAGGTGCTGAACGCGACGATCACGATGGACGCGAAGCTCGAAACCTGACGCAGCGGCGCCGCAGCGGTAACAGCGGTGTAACAAGGCCGGCGGAACAGCATGCGTTCCGCCGGCTTTTTCATTCCGGCGTCGAACCAAAGACCCTACCGGCGATGCGCATACCGGCGCGCTTTCTTGAATTATTGAACGTCTAGTCATAATATCCAGCGACCACGCCAACCCAGGATCACCGCAATTGAGTCATTCAAGACAATCCGCGAAGAAGGCCGGCGAAGTCTGCGTACGCGGCCGACCGCGCGAATTCGACACCGACACCGTGCTGACCCACGCGAGCCAGCAGTTCTGGGATCACGGCTACCACGCGACCTCGATCGACGATCTATGCAAGGCGACCGGCGTGCTGCGCGGCAGCCTGTACGGCGTGTTCGGCGACAAGCACGGGATCATGCTGGCGGCGCTCGATCACTACGCGCAAGGCGCGGTCGCACGCCTCGCGCAGCGCCTGAGCGCGACCGCGGAACCGCAACAGGCGCTGCGCGACGCGCTGCTGCACTACGCGCGGGTCTCGTGCGCGCTGAGCGGCCGGCGCAGTTGCTTCATCACCAACACGACGCTGGAGATGCAGCCCGACGACGAACAGCTGCGTGAGCGCGTCGCGTCGATCCAGCGGCGCATGGCGACGCTGCTCGCGGCGGCGGTGATTCGCGGCCAGGCGAGCGGCGCGTTCGACTCGACGCTCGACGAACAGGCGGTCGGCGATTTTCTGCTGTGCGTGATGCAGGGTCTGCGGGTGATGGGGCGGGTCGCGCACACCGAAGACGCGCTGACCGGCATCGTCGACGTGGCGATGCGGGCGCTGACGTAACGACGGGACCGATGCCGGCGATGACGCCGGCGCAGCCCGCGCTCGCGCCAAATTTAACTAATTTTTGAACGGTCAGTCATGAAAAGCGAAGCAGGCAAGTCCGCCGCGGCGGCATTGGTTGGCTCCGGCGGCGGTGCGGCGGCGACGGCAGGTTGCGCTGCGGGCGTGGCCGGCATGGCTGGCGCGGCGGGATGCCCGAGCCCGGCGTTGGCCTCGATGGTGGCGCCGCATCCGCAAACCGGCGCGTCGTCCGCGTCGCGCTCCAACGAGCGGCAAGGGCTCGCGCTCGCCGTGCTGTTCGTCGGTGCGTTTCTCGCACCGCTCGACTACTTCATCGTCAATCTCGCGCTGCCGTCGATTCACACCGGCCTGAACGCGTCCGATGCGCAACTGCAGCTCGTCGTGTCCGCCTACGCATCCGCGTACGCGGTGCTGCTGATCACCGGCGGCCGGCTCGGCGATCTGTGCGGCCGGCGCCGCATGTTCATGACCGGGATGGCCGGCTTCGTGGTCGCGTCGGCGCTGTGCGGCTTCGCGACCAGTGGCCAGATGCTGGTGATCGCCCGGATCGTGCAGGGGGTCGCCGCCGCGGTGATGGCGCCGCAGGTGCTCGCGACGATCCGCGCGGTCGTGCCGCTGCACCGGCAGACCCGCGTGATGAGCCTGTATGGCTTCGTGTTCGGGCTGTCGTCGATCGTCGGGCAGTTGGGCGGCGGCGCGCTGATCACCTATCACCCGTTCGGCCTCGACTGGCGGGTGATCTTCCTGATCAACATTCCGATCGGCATCGCGGCGTTTATCGGTACGTGGAAGTTCGTGCCGGAAAATCAGCCGGATACCCGCACCGGCATCGACCTGAAGGGCGTCGCGCTGTTGTCGGCGGTGCTGCTGCTGGTCATCTATCCGATGACGCATGGCCGCGAAGCCGGCTGGCCGGCGTGGACCTTCGCGATGTTCGCGGCCGCGGTGCCGGTGTTCGTATGGTTCGTCTCGACCGAACGGCGCGTCGAGCGCGGCGGCGGTCATCCGCTCGTCGATCTGCAGCTGTTCCGCAACCGCGCGTTCGCGCTCGGTCTCGTGCTCGCGTTTCTGTTCTATTGCAACAGCGCGTTCTTCCTGACCTACGGGATTTATCTGCAGACCGGTCTGCACTGGAGTCCGCTCGCCTCGGGCATCGCGATCATGCCGTTCGCGCTCGGCTTCGTGATCGGGCCGCTGACCTCGCCGGCGGTGGTCAAGCGCATCGGCGCGCACGTGCTGACGCTGGGCTTTTCGATGATGACGCTCGGCTTCACGGTGACCGGCTGGGCGGCGTCGCAAACCGCGACGCCCGATCTGCCGTTCTACTGCGGCCTCGTGATCGCGGGCGTCGGGCAGGGGCTGCTGTTGCCGTCGATCGTGCGCATCGTGTTGCAGGAGGCGTTGCCGGAGAAGGCGGGGCTTGCGTCGGGCGTGGTGTCGTCGACGTTGCAGATCGGCTCGGCGTTCGGCACCGCTGCGATCAGCGGCGCGTTTTTCGGCGCGCTGGGTGGCAGCGCTGCGCCCGCGTCTTATGCGCACGCGTTCCAGGTGAGTATCGCGATCAACGCGTTTCTGATGTTCGTTTGCATCGGGCTAAGCGCGATGCTCGTGCGTCATCAGCAGTCGGTCCAGGGCAAGCTTGCTGCGCAGGCGCTTTGAAACTGCGAAGGGGCAAATCCTTTTTAACGCTGATTGACGCTAAAAATCATGCATTTTGAAAGAAGCGTTGAATACCGGATGCTTTATTTGCCGATGAGTCGCAGGTTCACTGGTAATTCTGATTTAGATCAAACCCGCTGCCGCAAATAAAGCTTAGGAGGCGCCGCGTCATGCTTTCTACTATGACTATTGGCGCCAGCATTTTCTACCGGGCCGCCCGGCAGGCCGCCGGCTAAAGATGCATTTGTGCGCTGGCGCACATAACGCGTTCCGGCCGCTATTGACGGTTTTACGTTGTTTTGTTGGAGGAACTAAAGCGCGTGTCAGTGAATTCCCTTGGATAAAAACGGTAGCAGTAAAAATCACTTGCCGCGTTTAAATTCGATTGTTAATCTCTCTCAAACTTTTAGAGTGCTCCTTCAGTAGGTCGCTGTCGATAAAAGGCCGCTCAATGACTTAATAACGCTCGACATGGGGGATTCAAGATGCTGTCCAACACCATCGACGCTTTCGAGACGCCGCCCGCCGCATTCGGGATCGGCGACGTGGTCACGTTGAAGGACGGGGGCCCGCGCATGACCGTCACGTACGCCGGTCCGGTAGCGCTCAATCCCGGCGACTGGTTGATCTGCGAGTGGTTCGACGAACACGGCGAACTGCGCCACGAAATGTTCGCACCGCAAAGCGTACGGGCCGAACCGCGTTCGATTCCGGCCGGCTCCGTGCAATGGAATCGCATCGGCCGCGCCGCGTGAATCTGCGGCGGGCGTGCGCTGCAATTGCAGCATTTTCCGAAACTCCGCTCGCGCGAATGGCGCGTGAGATGCGCTCGCATCGTTTGAGCTACGCAGCACACGCCTGCTGAGCAGGCGTCGTTTGCGCGTTGAGTGCGCCGCCCGGCAGCTACGCCGGATCTCCTGCCCGACTGTATCCGAACCCACTCGTGCGTGGCCCGTTGCGGATCAGTGCTTCGGCTCATCGTGGGTCTGTTCGCGGCGCTGCACGCGCAGCATGAGCGCGGACGAAAACGCCCGCATGGTCGACAGCTTGCGCTTGCTGACCACGTTGGTCGCGAGGTCGGCCGGCGGGTTCGGCTGTAGCGCCCAGTACAACGCGAGCAGCCAGCCGATGCCGGTCCAGGCGAGGCATGCGTTGAACAGCGCGAGGACCAGCAGGTCGCGGCGCTTGCGGCGGTCCGCGATGATCGCCGGCAGAAAGTACAGCGCCAGCGCCGCCACCGCGGCGATCGCCTGCACGGCTACGTTATTCAGCATGAACAGCTCCCTGATACAGCATTCGTGATCCGCGACGCATGTAAGGATTGTCGCGCGAATGACGGCGCTGTGAATGACGGCCGTGTGAATGACGGCAGCGCGTCAGGCGCGCCGTCCGGCCGCTCCCGATCGCTGCGCCGCGTCCGAAGGGGTTCAGCCCGGCCCGCATCGGGTCTATCATGATCGTTTCTCCCGATATCTCCCGATAGCCCGCCACGGACCCCATCATGAGCACCGACGACACGACCCTGCAGACCCAACGCCTGAACCCGGACACGCTGCGCGAATTCGTCGAGCGCAAATGGAACGACGAGATCGTGCCCGCGCTGACCGACTACATCGCGGTGCCGGCCAAGAGCCCGGCGTTCGATCCCGACTGGGCGCGCCACGGCTATCTGGAGCGCGTGATCACCGACGCCGCGCAATGGGCCGAACAGCAGCCGGTGCGCGGTCTGAAGCTCGAAGTGATCCGCCTGCCGGGGCGCACGCCGGTGATCTTCTTCGAGACCGCCGCGACCCGTTCGGGCAGCGACGAAACCATCGTGCTGTACGGCCACCTCGACAAGCAGCCGGAGTTCGACGGCTGGCGCAACGACCTCGGCCCGTGGACCCCGAAGTATGAGGACGGCAAGCTGTACGGCCGCGGCGGGGCGGACGACGGCTATGCGATCTACGCGAGCCTGACCGCGCTGGCCGCGCTCGATGCGCAAGGCGTCGAGCGGCCGCGCTGCGTCGGTCTGATCGAAACCTGCGAGGAGTCGGGCAGCTACGACCTGCTGCCGTACGTCGATGCATTGCGCGAGCGGCTCGGCAACGTCGGCCTCGTCGTCTGTCTCGACTCGGGCGCGGGCAACTACGATCAGCTGTGGCTGACCACGTCGCTGCGCGGCCTCGTCGGCGGCGATCTGGAAGTGCAGGTGCTCGACGAAGGGATTCACTCGGGCGTCTACGGCGGCATCGTGCCGTCGAGCTTCCGCATCATGCGGCAACTGTTCGACCGGCTCGAAGACGCGGCCAACGGCACGTTGCTGCCGAAGGGTTTCCATTGCCCGATTCCGGCCGACCGTCTCCGCGAAGCGGAAGCGGCCGCGCAAATTCTCGGCGACGACGTGTGGAAGAAAATGCCGTGGTCGTGCGGCCAGGACGGCCGCCAGGTGCTGCCGACCACCACCGATCCGCGCGAGGCGCTGCTCAATTCGACGTGGCGGCCGTCGTTGTCGGTGACCGGCGCGGCCGGCTTGCCGGCGCTGGCCGACGCCGGCAACGTGCTGCGCCCGCGCACCGCGTTCAAGCTGTCGCTGCGCCTGCCGCCGACGGTCGAAGCGGACAAGGCGGTCGCCGAACTGAAGGCGCTGCTGGAACTCGATCCGCCGTACAACGCGAAGGTGACGTTCAAGCCGGACGCGGGCGCGGCGAGCGGCTGGAATGCGCCGGAGGTCGCGCCGTGGCTCGCCAGCGCGCTGAACGACGCGTCGCGCCAGCACTTCGGCGCCGACGCCGCCTATATGGGTTTGGGCGGCACCATCCCGCTGATGAACGTGCTGAAGGCGGGCTTCCCGAAATCGCAGTTCATGGTGTGCGGCGTGCTCGGACCGAAGTCGAACGCGCACGGTCCGAACGAATTCCTGCACGTGCCGTACGGCAAGAAGCTGACGGCGGCGGTCGCCGAAGTGATCGCGTCCGCACCCTGAGTTTTTTGCGCACCTGAGCGGGGCCGGCGTTGACCGGGCCGCAGTCTCCCGTCGCCGCGGTGGCCTTCCCGGCCGCCGCTTCCCGGCCCCGCTTCCCGGCCCCGCTTCCCGGCCCCGCTTCCCGGCCGCCGCGCGCCGTTTCATTCCCTCCGTTCGAACCATACCGATACGCTGAATGACCGATCCCCAAACTGTCACCGCCCCGACGCCCCGGATTCCGGCCGATCAACTGCATGCCTACGTGAGGGCGATCTGGGAGCGGGCCGGCAGTACGCCGCGCGAAGCCGAACTGGTCGCCGATCACCTGGTGGCCGCGAATCTGACCGGCCACGATTCGCACGGCGTCGGCATGATCCCGCGCTATGTCGAGTCGCTCGCCGACAAGCAGCTGCAACTGAACCGCCACGCCGAACTCATGAAGGACGCGGGCGCGGTGCTGACCATCGAGGGCGGCAAGGGCTTCGGCCAGGTGATCGCGTTCGAGGCGATTGAGCGCGGCATCGAGCGCGCGCGGCAGATCGGCATCTGCGCGGTCGGTTTGCGCGGCGCGCATCACATCGGCCGTATCGGTCATTGGGCCGAGCAGTGCGCGCGCGCCGGCCTCGTGTCGTTCCACTTCGTCAACGTCGCCGGCGATCCGCTGGTCGCGCCATACGGCGGCGCGGACCGGCGCATTGGCACCAATCCGTTTTGCGCCGCCTATCCGCGCCCCGGCAAGCCGCCGCTGGTGCTCGACTTCGCGACCAGCACGATCGCGTACGGCAAGACCCGGGTCGCGTATAACCAGGGCAAGCACACGCCGCCCGGCGCGCTGATCGATCACGCAGGCATGCCGACGCTCGAACCGAAGGTGATGCACGAAGCGCCGTTCGGCTCGCTTACGCCGTTCGGCGGCTACAAGGGTTTCGGGCTGGCGGCGATGTGCGAGATTTTCGGCGGCGCGCTGTCGGGCGGCTTCACCACCCATGCCGACACGCTCGGCACCACGCACGCGATCATCAACTGCATGCTGTCGGTGATCATCGACCCGGCCGCGTTCGACGCCCCCGACGCGCAAGCCGAAGCCGACGCGTTCCTCGCGTGGGTCAAAGCGTCGCCGCTCGCCGCGGGCAGCGGCCAGATCTACGAGCCGGGCGAGCCGGAACGGGTCACGCGCGCGCAGCGCGAGGCCGCCGGCATTCCGGTCGACCCGGCCACGTGGACGCAAATCAACCACGCGGCGCGCACGGTCGGCGTCAGCGAAGCAGAGGTAGGGGAATGGGCGGCGCGGCTGCGCTGAGCCCGCACGGCAGCGCGCTTGCGGCGCGACGGGCTCAGGCGATCAGCCTGAGCTTGCGCCGGTCGAGCAGCCAGCGCTCGAAGTCGGCGGCGGGCATGGGCCGGCCGTACAGGAAGCCCTGCACGTAGTCGACGCCGAGCCCTTTCATGAAGGCCTCTTCGGCCTCGGTTTCGATCCCTTCGGCGACCACCTGAAAGTCGAGTTCCTGGGCGACCGCAACCATCGAACGCACGAGTGCCTGCGCTTTCATGTCCGCGTGAATCGAGCGCACGAAGCTGCGGTCGAGCTTGATCACGTCGAGCGGAATCCGCCCCAGTTGCGACAGCGACGAATAGCCGGTGCCGAAGTCGTCCAGATGCACCTGCGCGCCGAGCTGGCGGAACTGCTTGATCAGCTCGATTGCCGCCGCTTCGTTTTCGATCAGGCAGCTCTCGGTCAATTCGAGGTCGACGAGGCACGGATCGAGGCTCGCATGCTGCAACGCCTCGGTGAAGTGACGCACCACCGCGGTATCGGTGAGCTGGCGCGCGGACAGGTTGATCGCGATGCGCAGATCGTAGCCGGCCGCCTTCCAGCGGGCCGCCTGTTTCGCGGCGGTCTCCATCACCCAGCGGCCGAGCACGCCGATCAGTCCGGATTCCTCAGCATAACGGATGAATTCGGCCGGCATGATCTGCCCGCGCTCGGGCGAATTCCAGCGCACCAGCGCTTCCGCGCCTTGCACCGCGCCGGTCGCTAGATGCAGCTTCGGTTGGTAGTGCAAAGCAAGCTGGCCTTCTTCGAGGCCGCGCCGCAGGTTGGTGTCGAGCCACATGAATTCGGCGACGCGCCGGTTCATGTCGGGCGAGAACACGCGGTGCGTGCGCTTGCCTTCGTCCTTGGCGACGTACATCGCGGTATCGGCCGAGCGGATCAGCGATTCGAGACTGTCGCCGTGTTCGGGCGAACGGGCGATGCCGATCGAGCAGCCCGTGTAGACCTCGACGAGGCCGACCGCGAACGGCATGCGCATGCGGTCGAGAATCCGTTGCGCGGTGTGTTCGAGTTCGTGCGCGGTGCCGCGCGCGGCGAGCACGATGAATTCGTCGCCGCCGAGCCGCGCGAGCGAATCGCCCGGATTCAGGCAGTTGCGGATCGCGTCCGACACGTCGCAAATGAGCCGGTCGCCGAACACGTGGCCGTAGTGATCGTTGACCTTTTTGAAATTGTCGAGATCGAGAAACAGCACGCCGACGGTTTCGCCGGGCGCGGCCTGTTCGATTGCGATCTGGATGCGCTCCTGGATCGCGTTGCGATTCGCGAGGCCGGTGAGGGGATCGGTGGTGGCCTGCTCGATCAGCCGCTCCTGCGCAAGGCGCTGCTCGGTGATGTCGGTGCCCGAGCAGATCAGAAACTGATCTTCGATGCCGCTGCCGCTGCGCACGAACTTGTTGCGGAACAGGAACAGCCGCTCGCCGTGCACCGTTTTGATCCGCCGTTCGATTTCGTACGATTCGCCGCGATTGAAGAAGCCCGCGCTGGTCCGGCTGGACGCTGCGTCGTCCTCGGACGAGATGAACAGCGTCCACACGCTGCGCCCGATGATGTCTTCTTCCTTCAGGCCCGTCAGTTCCTCGGCGAGCCGGTTAAAGCGCTGGATCCGCCCATGCCGGTCGACGATCACGACGACCGAGTTCACTTCGGAGACCACCTGTTCGGCGAACGACAGGCCGAGCCGCAGCGCGCGGGCGACCGATTCGGTGTCGCCGTGGGCCGACGCGGTGCCGCCCCAGCGATGCCGGTCGAGTTTCTTGCCGACCAGATGCAGACGCAGCGGCGCGCCGTCGAACTGCACGTCTAGCACCGCATGCGCGGTGACGCCGCCCAGTTGGCGGACTTGTGCGGCCTGTTCGGGAGAAAGAGGAAGCGCGACGCTGCCAACCTGGCCTCGCGCGGCGGCCAGTTCGAGCGTGTCGCTGCCCGACGACAGCTGCCAGTATGGACTGCTCGTGCCGAACCGCGCGTGAAGCACCTGGTCGTGTTGCTGGTCGCTCATGAAGTCCCCGGGCAGTGTGCCGGCAATCCGTTTCGTGGCGGGCGGCGGCAGACAGTCTTCCTCATACTAAATTGGATTTGCCTCATTGTATCGAAGCGGCACAGTTCGGCGAAGAAACATTAATGGGGTTTAACGGCCGGCGGCGCCGGGTTCTGAAGGGTATACCCGCTGCGGCATCGGCCGCTACCGTGACAGCGGGGCGCCGCGTGCCGGCTGGCCGCAACCGCCGGCGTCGGCGGCGCTGGCGCCGCGCGCCTAGAAGCGGCGCGCCAGCAATGCGCGGGCCTTTTCCCGTTCGGCCGGAGCGGCGTCGAGCGCCGCGTCGAAGCTGAATTTGCCGGCGACCAGCGTCGCCGCGACCACGCCGTCGCGGTACAGCACGCGATTGCCCGCGACGGCCGGCACTTTGTCGCCGGTCAGCAGCGTGCCGGCGAGGTTCAGCGGATCGGTGCCGGCGACGCAGATCAACGCGCCGTCGTGCGGGTGCCGGCGCACCTCGCGCAGTAACGGAATCGCCTCGGGCAGCGCGAACTGCTCGCCGGCCAGACCATTGATGAAGCGCCCGCCGCGAATCACGCCGCGTGCTTCGAGCCGTTGCAGCACGCGCAGCAGATCGCGCCACGGCGGCAGCCATTGCGCCTCGCGTTCGAGTACGCGCCAGAACACCACGCCGTAGCGGCGCAGCAACGTCATTGCGACGTGTTCGAGTACTTCCGGCGGCAGCTGGTGGCGCGCGGGCAGGTTTGCCGCCGCGCTCGCGGCGTTCGCGGCGGGGCGGCTCACGAGCGCCCAGCGGCCGGCGTCGTCCATCCCGCCGATCAGCGCGCTCGAGCGCGCGCGCCGGTTGCCGCCGCCGAACGCGTTGCGTTTGGCGACCGGCTTGAGCAGCGCGCGCAGGCCGGCGAAACTGTCGGAGTTCGCGAGCCCGGCGGCGACCAGCTCGCCGAGCGCGTTTTCGAGTTCCATTCGCAACACGCGGACCTCGGCGAGCAGTTCGTCGAAGAACATCGCGCCGTGTTGCGCGAGCGTGTCGTACACGCTTTGCGCGAGCGCCGACAACTCGATCTCGCGCGCCGGATCGAGCAGCGCGCGCCACGCGCGGACCTGCGAGCGCGGCAGCAGCACGATCGGGGTGCTGCGGATCGGGCCGGCGGCGCCGCGGCTGCGCTCGCTCAGACGGGTCCAGACGATCTTGCCGGCGCGACATAGTTCGTCGAGCGAACTATTTGCATACGCACGCACGCGCGCCGGCAGGATGTCTTCCTCCCACGCGCCGGCCGCCGCCTGGAAGCCTTCGAGCTGGTCCAGCGCGGCGGCCAGCGCATCGCGGCCTTCGGCGCGGGTCGACGGCGTCAGATGCTGCCACTCGAACAGGAAGCGCATGAAATCGTGTCGTTCGACCGGCTCGATCTCGCGCCGCAGCCGCTTGACCGTGTAGCGGTGGATGCGGGCAAGCAGGTGGCGCTCGCACCATTGCTCGGTGTCGGCGTGCGGCGTGAAGCGGCCGCGCATCAGATAGCCTTCGGTTTCGAGCCGGAGCAGCGCGCGTTCGACGTCGCCGGCGGGCAGCCCGAGCGGACGCGCGATCGCATCGACCGGCAGCGGCCCGAAGCCGGTCAGGCGCGCGCGCAGGATGTCGACGAGGGCATCCTCGGCGCCCCAGCTGTCGGTGTAGCCCTTCGGGGCGGTCAGGCGCGGGGTGTAGCGGGTGCGTGGAAGCGCGGGGTAGAGCGCTTCGAAGCAGGTCAGGCGCTCGGCGGGGAGCCACAGGGCGGTGGCCGCATCGCCGTCGCCATCGCCGTCGCGCCCCAGCGTCAGCCGCGTCGCGCGTCCACGTTGCGCGAGCGCCGCCAGCAGCGCCGGCCAGTCCTCGTGCGCACGCGCCTCGGCGTCGCTGATGCACGCGAGGCCGGTCAGTGCTTCGTGCATCTCGTCGGCGTTGCGCGCCTGCGGCCATGCTTCGTCGCGCACGCTGTCGATCGCGGCGGCGTCGAGCGCGCCGAGATCGTCGGCGCTCGCCGGATCGGTCCAGCGACGGTTCAGCACCGCCTGGGTGCGGCGCTCCTCGATCGGCGCGTCGTCGAGATACGCGTACGGCTTCGCATTGAGGATTTCGGCGGCCAGCGGCGATGGCGCCGGCAGATCGCGCGCGACGAGCCGCACGTCGCCCTGTTCGATCCGGCGCAGCAGCGCGAGCCAGCGTTCGCTGTCCATCGCGTCGTGCAGGCAGTCGTCGACGGTTTGCTCAACTAACGGATGATGCGGAACCTCGCGTTCGCCGACCACGTTCTCCAGGCACGCGGCCTGTTCCGGAAACACATGCGCGAGCAGATCTTCGCTGCGCATCCGTTGCAGTTGCGGCGCGGTCTTGCGCCCGCCGGTATAACGCGGCAGGCCGAGCGAAGTGGTCGCGTTCCAGCGCCAGCGCACGCCGAACAGCGGCGCGTCGAGCAGCGCCTGGATCAGCAGATGCTCGGCGCTGTTCGAGTGCAGATAGCGCCATACGTCGTTGAGCACGAACGAATGGCTGCCGGTCAGCGACAGCACGATCGCGTCCTCGGTGGCGGCGGCCTGCAGTTCGAAGTTGAAGCTGCGGCAGAAGCGCTTGCGCAGCGCGAGCCCCCATGCGCGGTTCACGCGGCTGCCGAACGGCGAGTGAATCACCAGCTGGGTGCCGCCGGATTCGTCGAAGAAGCGCTCCATCACCAGCGTTTTCTGCGTCGGCAGCACGCCGAGCGCCGCGCGGGCGCGCGCGAGATATTCGACGATCTGGCGCGCGGCGGCTTCGTCGAGCGCGAGGTGTTCGACGAGCCATGCGATTGCGTGTTCGACGCGCGCGGCCGCTTGTGCCGCCGGCGTGGCGGGCCCGGCTTCCGGATGCGCCAGCACTGTGTCGACCTGTTCGCGCAGCCGCGCGACCGCGAACGACAACTCGTCGCTGCGCCCCGGCGCCTCGCCGAGCCAGAACGGAATATTCGGCGGCTGTCCCTGCGCATCCTCGACCCGCACGCGGCCGCTCTCGATCCGCAGAATCCGGTACGACGCATTGCCGAGCTGGAACACATCGCCGGCCAGACTCTCGACCGCGAAATCCTCGTTGACGGTGCCGATATTGAGCGCCTGCGGTTCCAGCACGACCGCGTAATCGGCGTTCTCGGGAATCGTGCCGCCCGAGGTCACGGCCACCAGCTTGCCGCCGCGTCGGCCGCGCAGCGTGCCGCTGACCGCGTCGCGATGCACGTACGCGGCGCGCGGACCCTGGCGGCTGGTGTAGCCGTCGGCGAGCATCCGCAGCACCGCGTCGTACTGCTCGCGCGTCAATTGCGCATACGGCGCGGCGCGCCGCAGCATCGCGAACAACGCGTCCTCGCTCCATTCGGCGCTCGATACCTCGGCGACGATCTGCTGCGCGAGCACGTCGAGCGGCGCGCGCGGGATGCGCAGCGCGTCGAGCTCGCCCCGCCGCACGCAATCGAGCAGCGCCGCGCATTCGAGCAGATCGTCGCGCGAGGCCGGAAACAGCCGTCCCTTCGGCAGCGCGCCGACCTGGTGCCCGGAGCGGCCGACACGCTGCAAAAACGGCGCGATCGCGCGCGGCGAACCCATCTGGCAGACCAGATCGACGTCGCCGATATCGATGCCCAGTTCCAGCGACGCGGTCGCAATCAGCACCCGCAACTCGCCGCGCTTCAGCCGCTGTTCCGCGTCGAAGCGATGTTCTTTCGCGAGGCTGCCATGATGCGCGGCGACCGCTTCCTTGCCGAGCCGCTCGGTCAGATGGCGCGCGGCGCGCTCGGCCATCCGCCGCGTGTTGACGAAAATCAGCGTGGTGCGATGCTGCGCGACCAGCTCGGCGAGGCGGTCGTACACGCGCTCCCACACTTCGTTGGCCATCACCGCTTCGAGCGGCACCGGCGGGATTTCGAGCGCGAGGTCGCGCGCGCGGACGTGGCCGACGTCGATCACCGCGCAGTCGGCCGGCTCGCCGCTATCGATGCTGCCGCCGCCGACCAGAAAGCGCGCGACCGCGCTGACCGGCTTTTGCGTCGCCGACAGACCGATGCGCGGCAGCGGCCGGCCGCACAGCGCATCGAGCCGCTCCAGCGACAACGACAGATGACTGCCGCGCTTGCTGCCCGCGAGCGCATGGATTTCATCGACGATCACCGTGCGCACCGTCGCCAGCATGCGCCGGCCCGAGTCCGAGCCGAGCAGCACGTACAGCGATTCGGGCGTCGTCACGAGGATGTGCGGTGCGCGCTTTTTCAGCGCGTTGCGTTCCTGCTGGGTGGTGTCGCCCGTGCGGACCGCGGTGCGGATGTCGAGCGCCGGCAGGCCGAGCGCGTCCAGTTCGGCGGCGATGCCTTGCAGCGGGATTTGCAGGTTCAGGCGGATGTCGTTGGACAGTGCCTTGAGCGGCGATACGTAGACGACCAGCGTTTCGTCCGGCAGCGTGCCGCCGTTCGCCAAACCCTGCGAGACGAGATCGTTCAGCGCGGACAGGAACGCGGTCAGCGTTTTGCCGGAGCCGGTCGGCGCGGCGACCAGCGTCGAGCGGCCGCGGCGGATTTCGGGCCAGGCGGCGGTTTGTGCGTCGGTCGGGGCCGCGAAGGTTTTCATAAACCAGCCGGCGACCGCGGGATGAAAGCCGTCGAGCGCGTGCGGTTGCGGCGGTTGGAGCCGTTGAGGCGATTGCAGCGGTTGCGCCGGATCGGCGGCACGCGCGGCGCGCACCGCGCGCGTGCTCGAGCGCGCTTTGCGCGGGCGGGGCGCCGCGTCGAGGGCGGCGGAGGTCTTCTTGGCCGAAGTCATGCTCGTCTAGATGGGGGCGTCGCCGGTCTTATCCAGTGACGCGTGACTGGTCGGAATGGATTTAACCGGTCCGTTCCGGGCGACACGCGCTAGTGGCTCAGTCTCGCAGGTTTTTGCCACCTTCGCGCGTCGCGTTTTGCCTGGCATTCCTGCGGGAATTCGCCGTTTTTACGGAGCTGCTGAAAAAGGGCTCGGTACGCGCGGCAATTTTTGCCATGCGTCGGGCCGTTCGCGCCCACGCGTGCAAGCGGCGCCCTGCCGGACTTCGTCGATTGCAGTACGCTTGGCGATTCCTTCACTGACTTCCCCCACGATGGAGCGTCGACGATGCGATACAACCAGTTGGGCCGTACCGGTGTGTTTGTTTCGGAATTGTGTTTGGGCACGATGACCTTCGGCGGCGGCGAAGGCATCTGGCGGCAGATCGGCGATCTGCAGCAGAACGACGCCGAGCGGCTGGTCGGCCGGGCGCTCGACGCGGGCATCAACTTCATCGATACCGCCGACGTCTATGCGGGCGGCCTGTCCGAGCAGATCACCGGCCAGGCGCTGAAAAACCTCAAGGTGCCGCGCGACAAGGTCGTGGTCGCGACCAAGGTGTTCGGCCAGACCGGCGAGTTCGCGAATGCGCGGGGCGCGTCGCGCTACCACATCCTCGACGGCATCAAGGCGAGTCTGAAGCGCCTGCAACTCGATCACGTCGATCTGTACCAGATCCACGGCTTCGATCCGGCCACGCCGATCGAGGAAACCGTGCGCGCGCTCGATACGCTCGTGCAGCACGGCCACGTGCGCTACGTCGGCGTGTCGAACTGGGCCGCGTGGCAGATCGTCAAGGCGCTCGGGATCGCAGAGCGTCTGGGCACCGCGCGCTTCGAAACGCTGCAGGCGTATTACACGCTGGCCGGCCGCGATCTCGAACGCGAACTGGTGCCGATGCTGCAAAGCGAAGGGCTCGGGCTGATGGTGTGGAGTCCGCTCGCGGGCGGTCTGCTGAGCGGCAAGTACGGGCGCGAGCAGCAGGCCGAGGCGGGCGCGCGGCGCACCAGCTTCGATTTTCCGCCGGTCGAGCGCGAGCGCGCGTACGACTGTATCGACGCGATGCGCGAGATCGCCGACGCGAAGAAGGTGTCGGTCGCGCAGATCGCGTTGGCGTGGCTGCTGCATCAGCGGGTCGTCAGTTCGGTGATCGTCGGCGCGAAGAAGGTCGAGCAGCTCGACGACAATATCGCCGCGACCGAGGTCTCGCTGAGCGATGCCGAACTGGCGAAGCTCGCCGAGGTCAGCAAGCTGCCGCCCGAGTATCCGGGGTGGATGCTGGAGCGGCAGGGCGAGCAGCGGCGCCAGCAGCTTGCGGACGCACGGCACGGCTCGTTGCAGGGCTAGTTCTCGACGTCCGCGAGACTGAAGGTCTCGGTTTTGTCGTTGTACGAAAAGATTTCCGCGTAACGGCCCCAGTCGATCACCGCATCGATGGTTTCCTGCGCGGCGCTGTCCGCCAGCAGATCCGCCAGTTCCTGCTCGAAGCGCACCCGCGGCGCGCGATGCCCGGGGCGCTCGTTGAGCACCTTGCGGATGCGCGCGGCGAGCGGCACGTTCTGCAGCAGATGGTCGGCGAACATCAGCTTGCGCTCCTGGGTGCTGGCCTCGGCGAAGCGGCGCGCGGGCTGAGTCAGGATCACGTCGCCCTCGCTGATTTCGGCAAAGCCGAGGTACTGCAGCATTTCCGCGACCGGAAACAGATCGTCCACTTCGAGCCGAAGCGTGCGCGCGATCTCCGGCATATCGGCGCGGCCGTGGTAAGGCGCGGCCGCCAGCGTTTCGATCAGCCCGGCCATCAGGTTGGTCGACACGTTCGGCAGCCGGCTGCCCGGTTCGAGTTCGCGCCTGGCCGCCGCGCCGCTCGGGCGCGCGGTCATCTTCGCGTAGATGTCGTCGACCAGCGCGCGGAACGCCGGCTCCAGGCGGTTGCGCGGATGCCGGAACGGCACCTTGATTTCCGCCACCACCCGGCCCGGATTCGACGACAGCACGAGGATTCGGTCGCACATGAATACCGCTTCCTCGATGTTGTGCGTGACGATCAGCACCGACTTGATCGGCATCCGCTCCTGGTTCCACAGATCGAGCAGATCGGTGCGCAAGGTCTCGGCGGTCAGCACGTCGAGCGCGGAGAACGGCTCGTCCATCAGCAGGATGGTCGGATCGACGACCAGCGCGCGGGCGAAGCCGACACGCTGCCGCATGCCGCCCGACAGTTCGCGCGGATAGGCGTTTTCGAAGCCGTCGAGGCCGATCAGGTCGATCGCCGCGAGCGCGCGCGTGCGTCGTTCGTCGACGCCGACGCCGATCGCTTCGAGACCGGCTTCGACGTTTTGCAGCACCGTCAGCCACGGAAACAGCGCGAAAGTCTGGAACACCATCGCGACGCCCTCGGCGGGACCGGCGAGCGGCTGGCCGCGATAAGTGACGGTGCCGCCGGTCGGCCGGATCAGCCCGGCGATGATCCGCAGCAACGTCGACTTGCCCGAGCCCGAGCGGCCCAGCAAGCCGACGATCTCGCCTTCGTGCAGGGTCAGGTTGACGTCGTCGAGCACCAGCAGTTCGCTCTGGGCCTTGTCGAAACCGCGGCACACATGTTCGAGGTTCAGGACCTGCGTGCCGACGCGTGCCCGCGGCTGGGCCGGCTCGGCGAGATTGAGATGAAGCGTGGTTTGCATCGAATTACTCCTAGTCGAGTCGCAGCCTGGATTCGGCGAACGCATACAGAGGGCGCCACAGCGCGCGATTAAATAGCGTGACGAACAGCGACATCACCGCGACGCCGAGAATGATTTTCGGAAAGTCGCCGGCGGCGGTGGTCTCGGCGATGTAGGCGCCCAGACCATGAGCGACCACGTCGGTGTCGCCCCACTGGACGAACTCGGACACGATGCTCGCGTTCCACGCGCCGCCGGACGCGGTGATCGCGCCGGTCACGTAGTACGGGAACACGCCCGGCAGTATTGCCTGGCGCCACCACTGCCAGCCGCGAATGCGGAAGTTGGCGGCCGCCTCGCGATAGTCATTCGGATACGAACTCGCCCCCGCGATCACGTTGAACAGGATGTACCACTGGGTGCCGAGCACGATCAGCGGCGACAGCCAGATGTCGGGATTCAGGTGAAAGCGCACGATCGCAATCACGAACACCGGGAACAGCAGGTTCGCCGGGAACGCGGCGAGAAACTGCGCGAGCGGCTGGATCTTTTGCGCGAGCGCCGGGCGCAGCCCGATCAGCACGCCGACCGGTACCCAGATCAACGACGAGATCGCGATCAGCACGACGACCCGCAGCAGCGTGATGAGCCCGAGCACGAACACGTGGCCGACCTCGTCGAGCGTGACGCCGGTGCGCACGTACGTGACCACGCGATAGATCACGTAGACGGTCAGCACGAACACCAGCACACCCCACACGATGTCGCCGAGCCGGCCCGACGGTGCGCTATCCGCGTGCCCGTTGCGTTGGCCGTTGCCGAACGGTGAGCGCAACCGGAGGCGCGCGGCGCTCGCCAGCAGCAACCCCGCGGGCGTCAGCAACTGATGGATCAGACGGGTGCGCCGCATCATGTCGAGCAGCCACGAGTTGGGCGCGTCGCCTGAGCTGGTGAACTCCATGCGGAACTTGTCGGCCCACGCGACCAGCGGACGGAACAGCAACTGGTCGTATGCGAGGATCACGACGGTCATCGCCAGAATCACCCAGCCGATCGCGTGCAGGTTCTGCTCGGAGATCGCCTGCGCCAGATACGCGCCGATGCCCGGCAGCATGAACGTATGGTTGCCGACCGTGATCGCTTCGGATGCAACTACGAAGAACCAGCCGCCCGACATCGACATCATCATGTTCCAGATCAGGCCCGGCATCGAGAACGGCACTTCGAGCTTCCAGAAGCGCTGCCACGACGTCAGATGGAAACCGCGCGACACTTCGTCGAGATCGCGCGGCACCGTGCGCAGCGACTGGTAGAAGCTGAACGTCATGTTCCACGCCTGGCTCGTGAAGATCGCGAAGATCGCCGCGAGTTCGGCGCCGAGCACGCGGCCCGGGAACAGCGCGAGGAAGAACGTCACCGTAAACGAGATGTAGCCGAGCACCGGCACCGACTGCAGGATGTCGAGAATCGGCACCAGCACGAGACCGGCGCGGCGGCTCTTGGCCGCGAGCGTGCCGTACACCAGCGTGAAGATCAGCGACGCGACCATCGCCGCGAGCATGCGCAGCGTGGTGCGCATCGCGTACTCGGGCAGGTTGGCCGGGTCGAGCGAGATGGACTGCGTCTGCAGCGTCGACATCGGCGCGAGCGTTTCATGAAAGCCGATCGACGCCATCGCGATCAGACAGATGATCAGCGGAAACGCGACGAAGTCCCAGCGATTGGGCAACACCCGCCATGCGGACGCGTTGGCGGTGCGGGTCAGGTTGAAGCCGGACTCCATCAATGACCTCCGGGGCCGTGGGGGCAGGTGTGCAACGAAAGCGCGCGCTCATGCAGGCAAGCGGCGCGTGCGCCGCTGTGCTTGGAGTTGTTGAGTAAGACCATGACGAAATACCAGTTGATGAGAGGACTCGTTCAGCAAGCGCCGGCCACGAAGGAGCAGCAGCACAATCTTTCGATTGCGGCCGCGGATCGTGACGGGAACCTGATAGAGCTAAAAGAACCGTGAGCGCAGACGGCGCCACAGCGTGGCGAGTCGACCGGGCTGGGCCGGCGCGAGCGACAGCAGCGATTCGTAGTGGACGCGCGACGCGGCGGTATAGGGCAGGTGCGACAAAAGCAGTGCGAACTTCATGACGTTTCTCCGGCGTCGGGCGTGACGCGGCAAGCGGAAAGCCGAGCGGCATTCCGGCGTCGCACGCTCGGCGCGGCGTCAGAGGGCTAGCGGCTTTCCTCGTGTAAGAGGGCAGGCGATGGGCATAAACAACTGTCACTGTCGGGCATCTGGGCTCCTCGTCGGATTGAGCTGCGCGGGGGCGCACAGCGAGGTTCTACCGCGCGCTTGCGCCAGCGCGAAAGCGCGGCGCGAGCGGCGGCCGCGACCATGACGGCTCGCGACGGCATGCCAGAACGGACGAGCGAAGACCGCGTCCGGATGGCGCTAATGATCGAGGTGCACGAGGGAAACTGACTGCGACGCGCACCGTTCTGCCTGCTGGCGGAACGGCGGCGCAAGGAAGGGGCGCGGACGTTCTGCCGGTCAGGCAGCGAAACTGTTCGAAGATCGACTACTGCAAGAGTCCAAGGCATTGGCCCCGTTTGATAAGACGGGCGAATTCTAGACGCGGTAAAAACGACAAGTCAACCAGAATCGCTAAGCAGAGCCAAGATTGTTTGCCGGAGACTGGCGCGACGACGAAGATCGTGTCGATGCGATTTTTACTTGCACATGAACGGGCAACCTCAATACAATCCGCCGCAACTCATCCGAAGGAGTCCTCCGTGGACGCATGTTCAGGTAGTGGAAGTCCGATGCCGGCCAGCGCCGGCAACACCACCGCGAGATAGTCGCGCAGGTTCGCTCCTTCGCCGCTAGCTCGCCCCAGTCGGGTTAGCGCGCTTCAATACTGACCGGCCTTTGCCGTCGGTCTGCCAGTCGCACGCTTCCTTTTCGTTTTTGACGGTCATCTGCAAATCCGCTTGCAGGTGCGGTCGCGTGATCGCGTGGCGCTCGTCCACGTCTCACCGCAATCGCCTCAATACATGAAGAAAATTATCGACAAACGCGCACTGTTGGAGTGCGGTACGCCGATCGCGATCAGTGCGGTCCTGTCCCTCGGTCTCGTGCCTGACGCGTTCGCGCAGAGCAGCAACGAAGGCGAGCAAGCGCAAGCGCAAGTGCCGGCTGCCGCTACCGCGGACCCGGCGGCGTCCGCCGATCCGAACGTCGCCGCGCCAACCGGATGGCGGCAACGCGCGAACCTGTTCGGCGAGCTCGGCGGACTGCGTCCGTGGCTCGACAACTACGGAATTTCGTTCGATCTGCACGAGACCAGCGAGTACATGGGCAACTTGTCGGGCGGCACCGACCGTGGCGGCGCGTATCAGGGCGTCACGCAGTTCGGTTTCGTCGTCGATACGCAAAAGGCGTTCGGTCTGAATGGCGGCACTTTCAATGTGTCCGCGTTGCAGATTCACGGTACGAGCCTGACCAGCAGGAATCTGCAGACGCTGCAAACCGCGAGCGGAATCGAAGCGGATGCGGGCACGCGTCTGTGGGAGCTGTGGTATCAGCAGTCGCTCGGCAACGTCGATGTGAAGATCGGGCAGCAGAGTCTCGACCAGGAATTCATCGTGAGCCAGTACGCGGCCACTTTCATGAATGCGACGTTCGGCTGGCCGGTGCTGCCGTCGACCGGTCTGCCCGCCGGCGGGCCGGCCTATCCGCTGGCGTCGCTCGGGGTGCGCGCGCGGGCGTCGTTCGCGAATGGGGTGACGGTGCTCGGTGGCGTCTTCGACGGCGATCCGCAAAAGCTCAACGCGAGCGGCACGAATTTCCCGCTCGGCAATGGCGCGCTCGTGATCGGCGAGGTGCAGTACGCGCTCAACCCGCCGTCGGCGAATCCATCCGACGCGCAACCGGTCGGCTTGCCGGGCACTTACAAACTCGGCTTCTGGTACAACAGCAACCGCTTCGACGACCAGGGCGTCGATACCGGCGGCGTGTCGCTCGCGAGTCCGGCGAGCAACGGCGTGCCGGTCAGCCATCGCGGCAATTACAGCGTCTATGCGGTCGCCGATCAGATGGTGTGGCGCGAAGCTGCGGGCAGCCCGCGCTCGCTGGGCGTGTTCGCGCGCGTGATGGGCGCGCCCGGCGACCGCAACCTGGTGGACCTGGCCGTCGATGCGGGCATCACGTTGAAGGCGCCGTTCAACGGCCGCGATAACGACGTGGCCGGGCTCGCGCTCGGCTACGCGAAGATCGGCTCGCACGCGCGCGATCTGGCGAACGCGCAGGCCGCTTACACGCCCGGTTATCCGTCGCGCCGCGCGGAAACCGTCCTTGAGGCGACCTATCTGTATCAGGTCGCGCCGTGGTGGCAGTTGCAGGCCAACTTCCAGTACTTCTGGCGACCGGGCGGCGGCATTGCGCAGCCGGATAATCCGTCGCTGCGCGTCGGTAACGAGGCGGTGCTCGGCTTACGCACGACGGTCCAGTTCTGAGTCCGGCGCGCGGCGACGTCGCGATTGGTACGTGATCCTGAAGAAACATGCGCAGCGCCGTGTCGCCGAACCCGAGGCCCGCTGATACCGCGCGGCGTCGTGATGCGAGTATTGCGCGCGGCGGCGATATCCTGAATACTCGTTCGACCCAACTTCTAGCGCGAGCGTCTCATGGACACCCTCAGTCGTTTGATCGATCTGGCTCGCCCGCAAGCGAGCCTCGATCTGCGCTGCCTGCTGTCGGGCGGCTTCGATATCGATCACGCGCCGATGGAGGCGGGCGTCGCGCCCTTTCATTTGGTGCTCGACGGCGCGTGCGTGATCGAAACGGTCGACGGCGCGCAGCGGCAATTGCAGGCAGGCGACTTCGTGCTGTTTCCGCGCGGCGCCGCGCATCGGGTGCGCGACATCAAGCGCTCGGCGGCCGGTGCGCCGGTGACGGTCGCGCATGACGGGATGCTGCCGCTCAGGCATAACGACGCGGCCCGCGCAGGCTACGCGGGCGACGCCGCAACGCTCCACGCGGACCTCGATCTGCTCTGCGGCCGCTTCGTCTACGCAGCCGGTTCGGCCGCGCTGCTGCTCGATGCGTTGCCGGACCCGCTGCACGTGTCGCTCGGCGGTGCGCATGCGCTCACTGCGTTGCAGACGCTGATCGCGTTGATGCGCGGCGAAGCCGAGCGCCGTCAGCCGGGCGCGCTGGCGATCGTCACCGCGTTGAGCCACGCGCTGTTCGCGATGGCGTTGCGCGTGCACGGAGAGCGCAACGCGGACAGCGCCGGCGTGCTCGCGCTGCTGACCGACGCGCGGCTCGGCGCGTCGGTGCAGGCGATGCTCGATGCGCCCGAACGCGCGTGGACGATCGCCGAACTCGGCGAGCACGCGGCGATGTCGCGCGCGACCTACGCGCGTCACTTCAACGAGCGCGCGGGCGTGACGGTGATGGACTTTCTCACGCGGATCCGTATGACGATCGCCTGCGATCTGCTGTTGCGCACGCAGCGCAGCGCGGCCGAGATCGGCGAGACTGTCGGTTATCAATCGGAGGCGGCGTTCGGCAAGGCGTTCGCGCAAAGCGTCGGCACGACGCCGGGGCGCTACCGGCGACGCGCGCCGGCACCGGATGGTTCGGATAGCTGAGTGAAATGGCGGGGCACGCCGGTCGGGCCTGCGGGCACGAGAGAGCCGCTCGAATTTATTTGGACTGCTCCGGCTTGCTGAACGCGCGCCGTTCGAGCGACGCCATCAGCCGTGCGATCAACAGCGCGCAAACGGTGCCGAGCGTGACCTCGGCGAGCCGCAAAAACGCCTTGTCCCACGCCGGACCGATGCCAGGCACCAGCAGCATGATCGTCGCGGTGATGCCGCCCAGGCGCGCCGCGCTGCCTACATTGACGACCCAGCAGATCATGATCGCGATCGCCACCGTCGCCGCATACGCAGCGAAGTGTCCGCCGCCCGCGAGCGTGCCGATCAGGCCGCAAACGCCGCCGACCATCGCGCCGATGAACTGGTCGCGCGACAGCTTGCGGGTGTCCACGTAGCTGTGCTGGCTGACCGCGATCGCGGTGATCGCGGCCCAGAACGCCTGCTCGGTGTGCAGCGCGCGGCCGATGCCGAACGCGAGGCTCGCGCCCGCGACCGCCTGCACAGCCATGAAGCCGCCCTCGATCAGCCGGTCGCCGAGCGGCAGCGATTTGAGGAAGGCAAATAGCGCATCGGCCGCGCGGGTGCGCGAGGCGGGGCGTGAATCGTCGGACGGCGTCATCGATCGGGCATCTCGCGGCGGCAGGAATGCGCCGTATTCTAGCGGCTCCGTTCGCGCTTGCGCATGCCAAGGCGGCTCGACGCGCTAACGCGGTTCGCGCCCAAACGCTTCGCGCAGTTTGCGCTTGGCTTTCTGCAATGTATCGCGGCGCTCCTTCGGCAGATTTCTGCCCGCGCGATTGATATAGAAGTTCAGCATCGACATCGCCGATTGAAACGGCGTGCCCTTGCGGCGCCGGCTCACCGTCGACGAATGTTTCAACGATTGCGCAATCGATTCCGCACTGCCGGTTTTAAACACATCTTTCTGGATGTCCATCGCATCGCTGGTTTCCATCACGTGATGCGACCATTTCTTCGTTCCATTCCCGCCATTGGTCTTCGCGGTTTTCGCGCGATGCGCGGCATGCGCGTGCGCATGCCGCTGGCGCGGCGGGCGTCCCGACTTGCGGCCCGGCACCGGGCGTTTAGATTTGCTGCTGCTTTTGCGGGACGCCATCGCGCTTCTCCTGAGTCGTTCCCGAGTCCTTAAAGCTTCACGCCGCCGGCCTCCGGCGCATCGGACGGCGGAACGGTGCCGACGCCGAGATCGTTGCGCTCGGTATAGACGCTACCGCCCCAGTACGGTTCGCTGCCGTAGTACTGGTGTACGGAGGTGGCCCACGTCTGGTCCGCCATCGCCGGCCAGTGGTCCTTGTCGAATCCCGGCGCGTTCTTCACGCGCTCGGCGGTCATGCCCAGCACGAAGCATTTCTCCTCGGTATCGAGCGTCAACGCGTTCCACGGAATCGCCAGCAACTTGTCGCCGATGCCGAGAAAGCCGCCGCTCGACAACACCGCGTAGGCGACCCGGCCCGAGCGCACGTCGAGCATGATGTCCTTGATCTTGCCGATATCCTCGCCGTCGCTGCTGACGACCTTGTTGCCATCGAGCGTCGCGGCGGCCATCACGTCCGGGCCGGGGCCTTCCGCGGTTGCCGCGCCTTTGCCGACGATGTTCGCGCCTTGCGTCTGGGTCTGGTTAATCATGATTGGACTCCTCTGAAGGGTTTAGGTATCGACGCTGCAGCAACGGCCGTTCCATCGACCGTCGACGGCCGACGCGAAGACAGCGGCGCAGGCCAGCGATGCATGGATGCGCGCCGCTCGCGTAAAGGATGCGAGCGCATTTGAAATTATTTCGCTCGTGCACGGCCGCGCGATCGCGAAGGCGTTACCCGATCGATGCAAAGCGTCTTCACCCGCGCTCGCCCAAGGCGGGGCATAGCCCTTGCTCGATTGAAAGTGGCAGCGGCGCCGGCGCGGGCAACAGTGCGCGGCGTCATCCAATCGTCCTTACTTCACGGAGCGCATCGATGAATACCTCTCCCAAAGCATGGCTGGTCGCGGCGTGTGTCGCGATCTCCGGCGCGGCCTTCGCGCAGGCGGGCGGCGGCAACGGCAATAGCGGCGGTGGCGGCGGCAACGCGCACGGCGCCGCCACCGCTGCGCCGACCGCGGGCAACGAGCCCGCGTCGAATGCGACCGGCGCGATGAGCGCGACGGGTCCGACGACCGGGGCGACCGGCGGTTCGAAGACGATGAAGCAGCACCCGCATCAGATGTCGAACGCGAAGTCGAAGAGCAAGCCGATGACCGATTCGACGAATATGCCCGGCGCTAACGCAAGCAGCGATACGAAGGGGCAGTAACGCAGCATCGAAGCAGGCGCGCAATACCGGCGGTAGCGCGCGCCTGCGGCGGGGAGAATGATCGTGGCTAACAAGATCCACTATCAGGCGAACATCTGCGGCGGCGACTTCGCGCACGTGCGCGAATGCTTCAGCAACTGGAAGGCCGAGACGCTCGTGTATCGCCGGCATCAACCGATGTTCGAAGGCAAACAGGAAGTGCGGCCGCTATCGGAGCGCGTGTTCGACAACGGCGAGATCGCGCGTCATGCGCTCGCTCGCGTGTGCTCGCCGGGCGATCCGTATGCGCTGGCAGCCGAGATCCGCGACGGCGAACGCGACATGTGGCTCGTAATGGCTGCGTTCGAGGAAGAACGCTGAGCGGGGCCGTGCGGCTGTCGAGCCGCGTTTGCGTGACCTTTGCGTCGCCTGTTCGCGCATCGCGGTTATCACTGAGGGGCGCGTTTCACGTCGGCCGTGCCGTCCTTGAGCGCACGCCGCGCACGCACGTCGCTGGCCCGGCGCACATTGCGCGCAGCGGTTTTTTCCTGCGCTGCGCCGGCGTTCTTGCGCACCGCGCGCGACTTCTTCAACAGATCCGTCAGTGAACGATCGACGCTGTCGCCGGCCGGCGGTTTGCGTGCTTTGCCGCGAGCTTCGCGGGCGAGTCGCGCCGCGCGTTTTTGCGCCTGCGCGAGCAGCATCGCCAACGCGACTTCATCGACTTTCAGGCCCCGGCGCGACTGGCCCGGCGCGAGGCTCTGTAATTGATCGGCTTCGAACGCACTGATGACCTCCGGATGGATGTAGCAGCGCCGGCACACGGCAGGCGTGTTGCGCAGCAGCGTCGCGACGTCCTTCACGGTCGCGACGATATGGCGGCGCGCGTCGGCCGCGCTGTCGCACACGAGCTTGCGCAGCGCCGCAAGCGCGAATACGCTGCCGGCCCACGTGCGGTAATCCTTCGCGGTGAAGTCCGCGCCGCTCGCGCGGCGCAGGTAGTCGTTGATGTCGGCCGAGCCGACCGTGTGACGCTCGCCGCTTTCATCGAGATACTGGAACAGGTCGTGGCCCGGCAGTTCCGCGCAGCGCTGCACGATCCGTTTGATGCGCCGATCGTCGACGGTCACGTCGTGCTCGATCCCGCTCTTGCCGCGAAACCGGAAGCGCAGTTGGCCGGCTTCGATCTTCAGGTGTTTTTTGCGCAGCGTGGTTAATCCGTACGACTGATTTTCGCGCGCGTATTCGACGCTGCCGATCCGCACCTGGGTCGTGTCGAGCAATTGCACGACCGCGGCGATCACCTTGTCGCCCGGCATCCCCGGCAATTTCAGATCACGCGCGACGCGCGCGCGAATCTTCGGCAGCGCGCGGCCGAACTCGGCGAGCCGCTGGTACTTGTCGGCGTCGCGCGTTTCGCGCCATTGCGGGTGATAGCGATACTGTTTGCGGCCGCGCGCATCGCGACCGGTCGCCTGCACGTGACCACGTGCGTCGGGGCAGATCCACACCTGTTCGTAAGCCGGCGGAATCGCCAGCGAATTGATCCGTTGGATCACGTCTTTATCGACGATGCGTTTGCCGTTCGTGTCGTAATAGACGAAGCCGTTGCGCTCGCGCTTGCGCGTATAGCCCGGTTTGCTGTCATCGGCGTGACGCAGACCCGGCGGCATCGGGATGTCGCCGGCGGCGCCGTTTGCGGCGGCGGATGGGGTGCGAGTCGCGGTAGCCATCGTTATACGGGTGGTCTCGGATGTGGGTCGGGGCGCGCGGTCGGACAGCGGCGCGCATTCGATGATGGATCGGCACGAAGCAAGGGCGATGCCCAACACTCCGGCCTACCCGGTGTGCGCGGTGCGGCGATGCAAGCCGAACCAGGCGGAACCACGCCGGAACCATGCGGAACGGTCCTTGCGATCTCTCCGGCGTAACCAACCGAAGAGGGAGGCGTTTCCATGAGCAGCACCTTGAATCCCGATGAAGAGCCGCAACACACGATCAAGCAGACCGCCGGCACGACCGGCACGCTCGGCCCGAGCGATTCGTCCGACAGCGGCAGCGACGTCGCGGGCGCGAAGCGCCACGAGTTCGACGTCGACAGCGAACTCGACAACCACGCGCTCGAAACCGGCGATAGCGAACTCGGCAGCGACACCGATCGCAGCGGCACCGGTGAGCGGGCCGCGGCCGATGGCGATTCGACGCTGGAACCCGATCGCGACATCGAAACGGACCAGGTGATCGAGCCGCAGGTGCCCCCGGACGACGAGCAGGCCGGCGACGACGAAACGAACCTCTGACGGCTGCTTTTACCGGCACTGCGACGCCGGTCGCCCGGCATGATCGCGGACTCGTCAGGGATCCCAGGCGTTTCGAGATCAGGTCCGCGAGCAGCCGCGGCGCGATCCGGCGCGGCACGGCCGCTCGTCATCGAACCCCGTGCATCGCATGGGCACGGGTTTTGCGTATCCACACTTTATCGACAGCGCCGCACCACACTGCACATCGTTTCAAGGCCAACGCCTCGTGCGCAGTGCCGGCGCCGTCTCTCAGGAGAACATGCATGACTGACGCACTGAAGGGCTGCAAAGTGGCGGTACTCGCGGTAGACGGCTTCGAGCAGGCGGAGCTGGTCGAGCCGCAACGGGCGCTCGCCGATGCGGGCGCGACGGTCCATGTGATCTCGGCTAAGGCCGGCAAGATCCAGGGCTTCAAACACGTCGACAAGGGCGATACGGTCGACGTCGATACGACTTTCGACAGCGCGAAGCCAGACGACTACGACGCGGTGGTGCTGCCGGGCGGCGTCGTGAACGGCGACGCGATCCGGCTGCTGCCGCAGGCACAGGCTTTCGTCAAAGCGGCGGACAGCGCGAAAAAGCCGATTGCGGTGATCTGTCATGGCACGTGGCTGCCGGTCTCGGCGGGCATCATCAGCGGCCGCACGGTGACCAGTTGGCCCAGTTTGCAGGACGACATTCGCAACGCGGGCGGCACGTGGGTGGATCGCGAAGTGGTCGAGGACGGCAATCTGATTTCGAGCCGCAAGCCCGACGATCTGCCGGCGTTCAACCGGACGCTGATCGCGCAACTGTCCAAACGCAAGGCGGCTTGAGCGGCTCGGTTCGCGCTCGGTCGAACGGGCACGCAGCGCGCTTTCGACATGCCCGCGGACCCGCTGGATTCATAGGGAGAAAATGCATGAAATTCCGGTATTCCCTACAAGTGTTGACGGCTGCGCTAACCGCCTTCGGCGGCAGCGCCGCACTGGTCGACACCGCCCACGCGCAGGCGAGCGATGCGCCCGCGAGCGCCGCGCCGGTCAGCGGCACCAAATTGTCGCCGGCCGATCAGCAGTTCGTGCTCGAAGCGTCGAAGTCCGACGCGACCGAGATCGCCGCCAGCAAGATCGCGCTGAAAAATTCGCGCGATCCGCACGTGAAGAAGTTCGCGCAGCAGATGATCGCCGACCATACGAAGCTGTCGCACGAGATGGCGGCGCTGGTCGCGAAGAAGGGCTTCAAACCGGCGCCGGCGGAGGATTCCGCGCTGGTCGGCAAGCTCCAGGGGCTGCAGGGCGCCGCGTTCGATCGGGCCTACGTCGAGCAGGTCGGCGTGGAAGCGCATCAGCGCGCGGTCGATCTGTTCCAGCAGCAAAGCGAGAGCGGCACCGATGCGCAACTCAAGGCCGCCGCGCAAAAGGCGCTGCCGACCATCAAGCATCACCTCGAGATGGCGCAGCAGCTCGCGGGCACGATGAAGGGTTCGTCATGAACGCGATCCTGCCACGGCCCGCCTATGAGGATTCCCTTATGCAGATCAATTTCCCCGACGACAAACCGGACTTCGACGGCGCCAATCTGACGGTGCGCTTTCTCGCGCGGGTGGACGGCGCGGCGGTGGTCTGCGCGATCACCGCCGAGGCGCTCGAAGATCATTTCGGCGCCGATTCCGCGCTCGAACCGGCTCTGCTGGCCGCGTTCGACAAAGGCCGCCAGCGTATCCGCTCGGTCTGCGCGGAGGCGCTCGACCTGAACAACGGAGAAAGCGTAGTGTTGCATAGCGGACTGTTCAGAGTGGAAGGCATGGAACCGGATCGCGGCGCTACGGCGTAGCGCCGCCACGTGCCGGCGAGTCGCGCGCCGCATGGTTTCGCGGGTCGCGCAAGCGCCGCCGCATGCTCCGCGAACGCCATCGACCAACGATAAGGAGGCCTTATGTCACTCATCGTCGCAGCACGCTTCACCACTTTCCCGGCCGCGGAAACCGCGGCGCAGAAGCTGTTCAACGCAGGGTTCGTCGAAGAGGACGTCACGCTGTTTTTCGTCAATCCGCGCGGTCAGCATGCGCGTTATCCGATCGGCGGCGATACCGCCACCGACCCGGCGGCGCGCAAGGCGCCCAAAGGGGCGGGGCTCGGCGTGACGATCGGCGCGGTGATCGGCGCGATCGTCGGGGTCGGGATTTTCGCGGCGTTTCGCGCACCGCTTCTGGTGTCGATCATCGCGGCCGGGGTCGGCGCGTATGTCGGTTCGCTGGTCGGCGCGATGGCCGGCACGCGCGAGCGGGAGCAAGGCGCACACCATTCGCCGTTTCATCAGGAGACCCGCGATTCGGGGGTGTTGGTGGCCGTGCACGTAGAGCCCGACAATCAGCTCGAAGCTGCGCGCGTGCTGCGCGAAGCGGGCGGCGTGTCGATCGAAAAGGCGACCGGACGCTGGCAGCAGGGACGCTGGGCCGATTTCGATCCTTTGAGAACGCCGCAACCGCTTAATGAGTTCGCGGAGAAGCGCGCGTAACGGATAAAATAGCGCAGAGCGCGGAACATACGCGCGCAGATAAATGGCAATTGAATGGCAATTCAATAGCAACGGCCCGATTTCGATCGGGCCGTTTGCCATTTGCATGTCCGCGTATCTGTCTGGATGGCGCGCACCGGCGCGCCGCGGCTACACCCAGACGTGCCGCCCGGTGTGCGCGGGCTGCGCAGCGCGCTGCCGTTGTTCGACCGGTTGCTGGTCGTGCAGCCGCTCGTGCAGCCGCCCGCAGGCGGCTGGCGCGAAACCGCCGTGGCTGCCTTCGCAACCGGACATCGAATCGGCTTGAGCGGCGCGCGCGGGGTCGGGCGGCGCGACATGCTCGCGGATCTGCATCACCGTGGCCGAGGTCATGATTGCGATCATCGCGAGAAATTTCATGCTGGCGTTTTTTTTCATGGCGATTCTCCCTGTCGTTTATAGCCTGCCGATCGTGGTTCGATCGTGTTCGTTGCGTGGTCTGTTCCGCCGCTCGGGGATGGGCGCCGAGCCGGACAAGACGAATGCCAATAGCAATCGCCATGCCGTTGACCGCGTTCCCGCACAGAAGCACGGCAGGCACGCGTCATGCGACGTAGCCTGAGAACCCCGCCGCGAGTGAGAGCTTTTTCATCGCGCAGGACTAACTGGCCTCGTGCGGCGGATTCCGCGATGAACGAACCCTTGGAGGTATTGAATGGCTACCAACGTTGTTTCCGTATTGAACGATCTCGTTGAAACGTCGAAGGATGGCGAGAAGGGCTTTCTCAAGGCAGCCGAGGATGCGCACGACGAACAGTTGAAGCAGATGTTCCGCATCAATGCCGAAGATTGCTCGCGCGGCGCGCGTGAACTGCAGGACGCGGTGCAGGCGTTGGGCGGTAAACCCGAAACCGGCGGCAGTATGAGCGGCGCGCTGCATCGCGGCTGGGTCGACGTGAAGTCGGCGGTCACGGATCGCAGCGATCACGAAATTCTCGCCGAGTGCGAGAAGGGCGAGGATGTCGCGAAGAAGCGCTATCACGACGCGCTTGAAAAGGATCTGCCGGCCGACGTGCGGGCGATCGTCGAGCGGCAGTATCAGGGCGTGCTGCAAACTCATGACCGGGTGCGCGATCTGCGCGACCAGTACGCGGCGATGAAGCGTTAAGCAATGGAGCGGGCCGCGTCGCGCGAGGCGCGGCCCATGCGGCCCGCGGCGCCCGTTTCACGCAAGCACGCAGCGTAAAAAAGAGCCGGCATACAGGGATGCCGGCTCTTTCTGTTCAGCTGATCGGACCGGCGCGAGCCGGTCGCCTGAACTTATCGCGCCACGCGAACTTACTCGGCGCCGACCTTCAGGTGGTTTTTCACGCTCGCGACGCCCTTCACGTTTTGCACGACTTCTTCCGCCGCGCTCCGGTCCTCAGCCGAAGGGACCGAGCCCGTCAGCGACACGACGCCCTTATGGGTCTTCACATGGATATGCGTCGACTTGACGTTCTTTGCGGCGAGCAGGTCCGCTTTCACCTTGGTCGTGATCGCGCCGTCGTCGATATGCTGACCGACGCTTTCCGACGCCGGTGCCTGCGTGGTGGTCTGCGCGTTCGCGTGCAGAGCGAATGCAACGATAGCGATGCTGCCCGCGGTCTTCAGAAGCTGGATGGTCTTCATGGTTTCTCCTTCAGGTGTTGATAAAGATGGCGGTCTTGTTGCCGGTGGCCGATCGCGGCCGTAACCGCTGATGACGCACGTGGGTCGTTGCCGCTACGGTACCGTCAGGGCCCGTTCTCGACACCGGACGTCGGCGGGGCAGCGCACAGAAGACTCGGGGAGTCTGCATTACGCTGTGCCCGAGCCGGCGCCCGTCCACACAGCCTGATATGCAAGCATCGTGCCCGGTCCTTGCGCGCGATCGCCGCCGCTAGCCGGAGCCCCAGCGCCACCGGGCTTTTGAACTGATGAATGGCGCACCGCGAGCGGCGCGCGGCGCTCGCTGCGCGCTGTGAAGAAAGGGACCGGATTTTGCGCAGGATTTGTAAATAAGGGCCGTGCAAGGCTCCTCATTCAATGTGCGCCACGTAACAAAGCTTAAATAAAACAGCACTTTGCGCGAGCTGGTACGACAGTTGCTCTGAAGAAAGAACTCGCTGATTCAGCCATTGGCTACTAACGAACGGGATCTACTTCATGCCTTCTATCGAACTACGCACAAGGCAGTCTCTTGCACTCACGCCGCGTCTTCAGCAGTCGGTGCGCCTCTTGCAACTGTCGGCGCTTGAATTTCAGCAAGAGCTGCGCACGGCGCTCGATACGAATCCGTTCCTCGAATACGATTCGGCGGAGACGGAGGACGTGGCACTCGCCGGCGCTTCGCCGGCCGACGACACCGGCGCGCTGCCCGCCGCCGACACCCTTGCCGCCGGCGAGACCGATTCGCTGCCGGCCGAAAGCGCGGCCGGCGATACGCTGGAAAGCGGCGGCGCGGACGACATGCCGGCCGATTTCTCCGGCGACTACGGCAGCCGCAATTCGGCGCGCCAGAGCAGCGACGCGGACGGCAGCGATCCGGCCGAATGGGCGCGCTCGCAGCCGACCTTGCGTGAACAGTTGCACGATGCGCTGCGTCTGTATCGTCTCGGCGACCGCGATCGCGCGGTGGCCCGCTTCATCATCGAGGCGCTCGACGACGACGGCTATCTGCGTCAGTCGCTCGCCGATCTTGCCGACAGCGTCGATCTCGAACCCGCGTTGACCGAGTCGGAACTGCTGGTCGCGTTGCGGCTCGTGCAGTCGCTCGATCGTCCCGGACTCGGCGCGCGCTCGCTGTCCGAATGCCTCGCGCTGCAGCTCCATGCGTTGCCCGAAGACACGCCGGGACGCGACGTCGCGTTGCAGATCGCCGAGCATCATCTGGAGCGGCTCGCGCGCCGCGAACAGGCTGAACTGCAAAAGCAGATCGGCTGCAGCGCCGAGCAATTGCGGGTGGCCTGTGCGTTGGTGCGCAAGCTCGACCCGAAACCGGGCAATTGCTACGGGCGCACCGAGGACAACTACGTGGTGCCCGACGTGATCGTGCGTCAGGTGCGAAACAAGTGGGTGGTGTCGATCAATCCGGCGGTGCAGCCGCGCGCGCGGATTCATCGGATGTACGCGCAACTATTTGCGCAGTCGGCCGGCGCGAGCCGTTCGCCGCTCGCGCAGCAGTTGCAGGAAGCGCGTTGGCTGATCCGCAACGCGCAGCAGCGCTTCGATACGATTCAGCGGGTGGCCGAATGCATCGTCGCGCATCAGAAGGCGTTCTTTCAGTATGGCGAAATTGCGCTGAAGCCGATGGTGTTGCGCGACGTCGCCGAGGAGCTCGGCCTGCACGAATCGACGATCTCGCGCGCGACCGGCAACAAATATATGGCCACGCCGCGCGGGATTTTCGAATTCAAGCATTTCTTCCCGCGCGAGCTGGGCACTGAAAGCGGCGGCACCTGCTCGGCCGCGGCGGTGCGTGCGCTGCTCAAGGAAATGATCGCCGCGGAGAATACCCGCGATCCGCTGTCGGACGTCACGCTCGCGAAGATGCTCGCAGACCAGGGCGTGCTGGTCGCGCGGCGCACGGTGGCTAAATACCGGCATCTGATGAAGGTGCCGCCGGCGGAGTTGCGCCGGCAGTTGTAAGGATCGGCGCACGGGGTTCGGCGCGGCTGCCGCAACGGTTCAAGCCGCGCTAGCGATACCCGCACGTTGCGTAAAGGGCCATGCGAGGCTGTCCGCCCGCATGGCCCTTTGCCGTCTGTGGACGTCTCGCCGGCCCGCCGGGTTCGCGTGGCAACTGTTTTGCGCGACCGGCTAGCGTCGCGCGGATCAGCCTTTCTTGCGCGCAAACCGCAACGCGAAGCGGACCAGTCGCGGCATCGTCGTCGGTCGCAGCAGGCGCGGATCGTAGCCGGCGAAGCGCCGGTCGTTCTCGGCCAGACACAGACGCATCAGTTCCGGCACGCTGATGTCCGCATCCGAAACCGATTGCGCGCCGTTGACCGTGAAGTTGTTGTCGTGCTCGTGCACGTTGCCTTCCGCATCCATCGCGCGCGCGAGGCCGATGCGTTCCCAGCCGAGAAACATCCATACGCCCGCCACCTTAAGCTCGAAGCGAACGCGCTGCCACCACGACAATTGCGCGCGATGCCACGCGACCCAGTTCGCAAACAGCAGAATGTGGCGGCACTCTTCCTGCATCACCGGCTCGAACGTGTCGATCAGTTCCGGCGGAAACAGCCCCGAGCGTCGCGCGACTTCGAAGAGCCCGAACGCGAAGAAGCTGTCGATGCATTCGCTGTAGCCGGTCACCAGATAGGCCCGTTCGGTGTCCTGCGGATAAACGTACGGCGGCTCGCTTGCGAGCGGAATGCCGTAAGCGGCGACCATCCGCGCCAGGATTTCTTTATGGCGGTTTTCTTCCCATGCGTTCAGCGCGAGCGCGTCGCGCAACTCGGGATCGTCGAGTGACGCCGCGTACGCGGCCATCCGCAGACGCGCGCGGCCTTCGGTCTGCACCGCGATGTCCCAGATCGGCAGCGCGACGATCCGCTGCAACGTCGCCGCTTCGAGTTGCGGCCACGCGAGCACGGACGGGCGATAGGGATTGAAGGTTTCGCGAAACATCCGGCACATTTCGCGGCGGTGCGCGTCGGAGCCGGGAATCAGCGCGCCGCTCGCGGCGCTGGTCCAGTGGCGCATCGTGTGGTCCGCGGCCGCGACGGCCGGGCCGTCGGCCTCGCCGCGCGGCAGTTGCGGCGCGCGAAAACCGGGGATCAGCGCGGCGGCGTCGAATGCGTCTATTACCGGTTGGACCATGAATGTTCTCCGGGCTGGCGACCAAAGCGGCTTCGATTCTGCCACGACTTGTGGGCGTGTTGCGATCGCGTTCGGTAGGGACGTCTAGCGTCGTTTAGCTTCGTGTAGCGGCGAAACAAGCGGTTTGTAAGCTGCGACTCACGTTTGCGCGGGCGATTGACTGCGCGCGAACTTGCGTCAAGAATCGAGCGCCGGCTGGTTGTCGAAGCGGGCGCGTTGCGCTTCGGCGCGTGTCGACTCATGACGGAATACTTTATGGCCATGCGCATTCATTTTTCGTTGTGCCGGATGCCGGTGACGTTGCGACGGCCCGCTCTCGCGCTGACGATGCTGCTGTGTGCCGGCAGTGTGGCGACGTTCGGTGAAGCGGGTGTGGCAGCGGAGCAGGTGGATGCGCCGCCAGAGGTGGTTGGTGCACCGGCGGCGGCCGCCGCTTCGGCTGTCACCGGCAACGAAGGCTCCGACACGAGCGCCGCGCCGCGCAGCAGTTCGGCGAATCAGCCACCCAGGCGCGCGGCTTCTCACGCAGATCCGCAAGCCGCGCGGACGACAGACGTTCCGAATGCAACGGACCACCCGCACCACGACGGCGCAGCGTCGTCCGCAGCCACGCCGGTCCCACCGGAAACTTCCAGCGTCACCACCCATTCGCTACGCCTGAACGGCCGCAAGCTCGACTACACCGCAACCGCCGGCAATCTGCTTTTGCACGACAAAAGCGGCGCGGCCAATGCGAGTATGTTTTACGTCGCGTACACGGTGCCGACGAAAACGCCGTCGACGCGTCCGGTCACCTTCCTGTTCAACGGCGGCCCCGGCGCCGGCAGCGTGTTCCTGCTGATGGGTTCGGTCGGGCCGAAGCGGGTGCGCACCGCGAGCCCCGCCAGCACGCCGCCCGCGCCGTACACGCTCGACGACAACCCCGACAGCCTGCTCGACACCACCGACCTCGTATTCATCGACGCGATCGGCGCCGGTCTGTCGAAACCGGTCGGGCATGGCAGCGGCAAGGACTTCTGGGGCGTCGACCAGGATCTGCGCGCGTTCGTGCAATTCATCGACCGCTATCTGACGGTCAACCAGCGCTGGAATTCGCCGAAGTATCTGTTCGGCGAATCGTACGGCACCGCGCGCGCGGCGATGCTCGCTTACGAGCTGGGGCAGAACGATATCGCGCTGAACGGCGTGATCCTGCTGTCGTCGGTGCTCGATTCCGCCGCGTTCTCGCCCGGCCTCGATTTCAAAAGCGAAAGCTATCTGCCGAGTTTCGCGGCGATCGCGTGGTATCACGACAAGGTCAGGCCGAAGCCCGCGAACCTGCCGGCGTTTCTCGACGAAGCGCGCGCGTTCGCGCGCGGTCCGTACGAACAGGCGCTCGCGGCAGGCGACGCGTTGCCCGACGAGCAGCGCGACGCGATCGCCGCGCGCGTCGCGTACTTCACCGGGCTCGACGTCGGCTTCGTGAAGCGCAACCATCTGCAGCTGTACCCGTCGCGCTTTCGCAGCGAACTGCTGCGCGACGAGGCGCGCAGCGTCGGCCGTTACGACGCGCGGTTCGAAGGCATCGATGCCGACTCCGCGTCCGAGCATCCCGACTTCGACGCGTCGGTGAGCAGCGTAGCGAACGCGTTCAACGCGGCGCTTCATCAGCATCTGGCCGACGATCTGCATTACACGCCGGCCGAGCGCTACCGCGTGTTCAACGACGACGCATTGCGGCAGTGGGACTGGAAGCATCGCGAGTGGTGGGGCGAGCATCTGCAATTGCCGTACGCGGGCGGCGATCTCGCCGAAGCGATGCGGCAGAATCCGCGCTTGCGGGTGCTGTCGCTGAACGGCTATTTCGATCTGGCCACGCCGTTCTACGCGACCGAATACGCGCTCGCGCACCTCGATCTCGACCGCACGCTGCGCGAGAACATACGGATTACGTACTATCGGACCGGCCACATGGTTTATCTCGACGACGCCGCGCTGCATGCGCTCAAGCGCGATCTGGCGAGCTTCTACAGCGCGCCGGTCCAATGAGCGGGCGCGCGTCGCGCACGATCGGCGTGCGCAGCCGGCCGCTATAATTGCAACGCACCGCGCAGCCGCCGCGCCCACGCCGTTGCGGCCGGCCGCTCCGTCCACCGGCTTTACCGATTGCTGCCCATGCCATTCACCCCGATCCCGTCCTTCGCGCGCAAACGCATTTCCGACGTGGTGTCCGACCAGATCAAACAACTGATCTCGGAAGGCACGCTGATGCCAGGCGACCGTCTGCCGGCCGAACGCGATCTCGCCGCGCAACTCGGCGTGTCGCGGCCGTCGCTGCGCGAGGCGTTGATCCGGCTCGAAGCGGACGGCTATATCGAAACCTCGGGGCGGGGCGGTTTCACGGTCGTCGACGTGACCGCGCCGATCATCTCCAAGCCGCTCGCCGAACTGCTGCTGCAAAATCCGCGCACCAGCGCCGACATTCTGGAGTTGCGTCAGGGACTCGAAGCGATCTCGACCGTCTACGCCGCGCAACGCGCGAACGCCGCCGATCTGAAAAAGATCGACGCCGCGTTCGACGCGTTGAAAACCGCTTCGCAGGCCGGCGACCGCGCCAATCTCGCCGAACTCGACGCTGCGTTCCACCTCGCGATCGCCGACTCCACGCACAACGTCGCGCTCGCGCACGTGATGCATGGCATTCACACGCTGATTCGCGAAGGGATGCGCCAGTATCATCGTTTGATCGACTACGACGCCGCGATGGAAAAGCAGTTGATGAACCAGCATCAGGCGATTTACGACGCGGTGATCGCGCGCGACGCGCCCAAAGCGCGCAAGGCCGCCGAGCGGCATCTGGCGTTCGTGCGCGAGCTTTACAAGGACGACGCGGCGAAGCCGGTCAGCAGCGCGCTGTCCTGAGCGGCGCGCCCGGCGGCGCGGGCCCGGCCGCCACCCCGATCGATATCCAATTGACACCCCCAGCGGACTTTTCTATAGTCTTGGTCAGACCAACATGACCAGTCTAGCCGTGCGCCGCGCGGTCACGATTCCCGCCGCCGTTTTCCCCACCGGAAGCTATGAAAGTCGCGCTGTTTATCCCGTGTTTCATCGACGCGTTCTATCCCGAAGTCGGCATCGCGACGCTCGAACTGCTCGAGCGTTTCGGCATCGAGGTCGACTATCCGCAGCAGCAAACCTGCTGCGGCCAGCCGATGGCCAATAGCGGCGCGCATGCCGACGCCGCCGCGACCGAACGCCTGTTCGCGCGCAACTTCGCCGGCTACGACTACATCGTCGGCCCGTCCGCGAGCTGTATCCATCACGTGCGCGAGCATCTGAGCGCGCTCGAACAGACCGATGAAGTGAAGAAGGTGCGCGCGAGCGCCTACGAACTGGTCGAGTTCCTGCACGACGTGGTCGGCGCGCGCGAGTTTCCGTGGGCCGAGTTTCCGCATCGGGTCGGACTGCATACCAGTTGCAGCGCGCTGCGTCATCTGAAGCAGGCTTCGGCGTCGGAAATCGCGGGCGTGCCGTTTTCGAAGCCGCGTACCTTGCTCGAAGGCGTGAAGGGAATCGAGTTCGTGAAGCCGGCACGTCCCGACGAATGCTGCGGTTTCGGCGGCACGTTCTCGGTGACCGAGGAGGCGGTGTCGGTCCGCATGGGGCAGGACAAGGTCCGCGACCATCTGAACGCGGGCGCCGAATATATCGTGTCGGGCGACATGTCGTGTCTGATGCACCAGCAGGGCTGCGCGGAACGGATGAAGGCCGACGCGCGCTTTATTCATATCGCGCAGGTTCTCAATGGAGCGCGCGCATGAGCGGACGCGAACCGCGCATCGATCACGCGAAGGCGGCCGGTGCGTTTATCCAGAAGAGCGAACACGTTGCGTTTCACGACCGGCGGTTGTGGGATCTGCGCGAGAAGCGCGATGCGCAGGCGCATGGGATCGCTGAATGGGAGACCTTGCGCGCGCTCGCGTCGGGGATCAAGGAGCATACGCTGTCGCATCTGGCGGACTATCTCGAACAATTCGCCGCCGCGGCCGAAGCGAATGGCGTGGTTGTCCATTGGGCCGCGACCGCCGAAGAACACAACGCGATCGTTCACAGGCTGATGTCCGAGCGCGGGATGACCACGCTGGTGAAAAGCAAATCGATGCTCACCGACGAATGCCGGATGCGCGAATACCTGGAACCGCGCGGCATCACGGTGATGGAAACGGACCTCGGCGAGCGCATCCAGCAGCTCGATCATCAGGACCCGAGCCATATGGTGGTGCCCGCGGTGCACAAGCTGCGCGCGGACGTGGCCGAACTGTTCGGCCGCACGATCGGCACCGATCCGCATAATAGCGACATTCACTATCTGGCCGAAAGTCAGCGGATGAATACGCGGCCGTATTTCGTGCGCGAGAAAACCGCCGGCATGACCGGCTGCAATTTCGCGGTCGCGGAGACCGGCACGGTGGTCGTGTGTACTAACGAAGGCAATGCCGATCTGTCCGCCAACGTGCCGCCGCTGCATATCGCATCGATCGGAATCGAGAAGCTGATTCCGAAAGTAGCCGATCTCGGCGTCTTCGTGCGGATGCTGTCGCGCAGCGCGCTGGGCTCGCCGATCACGCAGTACACGTCGCATTTCCGCGTGCCGCGCCCCGGCACCGAGATGCATTACATCCTCGTCGATCACGGCCGCTCCGAGCGGCTCGCGATGGAGGACTTCTGGTACTCGCTCAAATGCATCCGCTGCGGCGCGTGCATGAATACCTGTCCGGTCTATCGACGTAGCGGCGGACTCTCGTACGGCGGTACCTATTCGGGGCCGATCGGCGCGATCATCAATCCGACCTTCGATCTGAAACGCTATAGCGCGCTGCCGTTCGCATCGACGCTGAACGGCAGTTGCACGAACGTGTGTCCGGTGAAGATCAATATTCACGAGCAGATCTACAAGTGGCGCGCGGTGATCGCCGAGCATCACGAAGTGCCGTTCGTCAAGCAGGAAGTACTGAAGATGGCGGGGCGGCTGCTCGCGAGTCCGACCTTGTATCGCGCGACGGTCGCGTCGATGGGCAGCGCGTTGCGGCGCTTGCCGAATTTCGTGCTGTACAACCCGCTGAACATCTGGGGGCGGCAGCGCGAGTTGCCCGACGCGCCGAAAATGACTTTTCATGCGTGGTACAAAAAGAATCGCGGAGGCGGCGATGACAACGCGTGAGGACTTTCTGGCTAAAGTGCGCGCCGCGCAGCCGGTCGGACGTCCGCGTCCCGACGTGCCGCTATTCGACGCGCGCGGCGGCGATTTGCGCGAACGTTTCACGGCCGCGTTGCAGACGATGGGCGGCAGTTGTGTCGAAGCGGCAAATGCGAACGATGTCAGCGAGCTGATTCGCGAGCGTTTCGGCGCGGGCGCATCGATTGCATCGGCGGTGCCGGAAGTGCCGGGCACCCGTGTTATTTCGGCCGATACCGAGCCGGCCTCGTTGCAGGACGTCGACGTGGGCGTCGTGCGTGCGCGTTTCGGCGTCGCCGAGACCGGCTCGGTCTGGTTCAGCGAACGCGAATACGTGGTCAATGCATTGGGCTATATCGTCCAGCATCTGGTCGTGCTGCTCGATCCGGCGCAACTGCTCGACGGCTTGCAGGACGTTTATCGCCGCGACGATTTTCTCAGCGCCCGCTACGCGGCGCTCGTCACCGGGCCTTCGGCGACCGCCGATATCGAAGGGGTGCTGATTCGCGGTGCGCAGGGGGTGCGGTCGTTGACCGTTGTGTGGTTGGCGGCTTGAGGGTTCGCCGGCACTCCCGTCGTCAGTCTCGCGTAATCAATCATCAATGCAGCCCGCATGGTTCGCGGCGCAGCCCGTTGTCGTTGTCACCTAAGTAACAGCCATCGCCCACGTCTATCGCCAAGCTCACGTGCAACAACACTGTGAGAACGCGATGGACCTCGAATTCAAGATCCCATTTCCGCTTCCGCAAGATTGTCGTGCGGATATCGTCGCGACCAATGCACGCTTCGAAAGCGCGTGGCGCAACGTGCGTGCGCAACTGACGCGGCGCGCGCGCCGCCTGGTGCGCGGCGATGCCGAGGCAGCCGACGAACTGCTCGCCGACACCGCGCTCAAGGCACTGCTCTATATGCGGCGGATGCCCGAGCGGATTCGCAATCCAGAAGGCTTTATGTTCGTGGTACTGAATCATGTGTTCGTCGACCGGGTCCGTCAGGTGGGCCGTGAAGCACGGGTGATTTTCTATTGCGACGAGTTCGACGTAGAGCATTTCGCGATGCTCGCAGAGAGCGCGCCGTCGCCGACGCAGACGCTCGAATCAGGCGAGGGCCTGTCGCTGATCGCGAGCGCGCTCGACGATCTGTCGGCGAACGAGCGCCGGCTGTTCGCGCTGAAGTTCGAACAGGAGTTGTCGTACGCGAGGATTGCCGGCGAGTTGCAGATCAGCGAAGCTCTCGCTCGCAAACGGGTCGAGCTATTGCGCAAGAAGCTGCGCAAGGCGGCGGACAGCCCGCGGAAAAAAACCGCCATGGGTTCACGCGTGTGCGGTTGAGACGTTCATCGATGTGCTGACCCTCGAACTCATCGCGACCTCAAGGAGCATTCCATGGCGGACTCAACCGCAGTCAACGCGCAGATCACGGATGCCGTAACGCAGACCAACGTCAAGGTCGTGGCCGAAGCGCCGGCCCAGGCGATCGCAGCGTTGTACCAGGTGGCCAGTCATTCGGCCGGGCTGTCGCTGCAGAACGCGGTGCATAGCCAGCAATCGCTGAATCAGATTTCGACAGCGGTGGTGTCGAAGGCGGTGTCGCTGATCATGTCGATCGGCGAGAAGAGCTCGTAATTCGCGGCACTTTCGAGCAAACGCGAGCCGACAGGAGAGTTCGTCAATGGCACTCTGGGACATGTTTACGAAGCGGGTTCAACCGGCCGATAGCGCGGGGGCGACGCCGGGCGCGGCGACCGGGTCCGGTAGCGCAGCTGCTGCGGGCGCGGCGCAGCCGCCGGTATCGCATTTGGCGGCTGAGGGAGGTGCCGGAGCCGCGCCGACGCCCGTCCCCGCAGACACGTCGGCAACGGCGCACACCCCCGCCGCGGCCGACAGCGCAACGCCAACGCCAGCCCCGCTGTCGACCCAGCGCTCGCAGTCATTCGCGCAGCAAGCCGGCGCCGCTGCGCCGACCGGCGCGCTGAACAGCCAGATCGTGCAGGCCGTGCAACTGAGCAACGCGGAAACGGCGAGCTACGCGGCGTCGCAGATCTCGACCGCGCCCGACATGATGATCAGCCAGGCGTCGGGCCTCGTCGCGCAATCGGCGGCGAACTATTTCGACGGTGTCAGCAAGCTCGCGCTGGCCAGCCAGGCGGTGTTGCTGAAGAAGATGACCGAGGACATCGCGAACGAAAATCTCCCGGCCGCCGCGGAAGACGCGCTCGGCGCGCTCGCCACCGATTTGCTGATGGCCGCCGCGGCGGCGGTCGCGGCGGCCGCGGGCGCGATCGAGGCGGAGTCCGCGAGCTTCGCGATCGACAAGATCGATCAGAGTATCGCGCGCTACAGCGCGACGCTCGCGAACCGGAAAAGCAGTCAGCCATAGCAACGCCGGTTCGCTCGCGCGGCGCGCGCGGAACGCGTGGACGCCGTCGGCCTCCCGGATATTTCTAAAGGAATACTGATGAGCGATCTCGAAGCAGATACCTCAGCCGCGTTGCGCTCGTTTGCGGAGAACTGGCTCAAGCGCGCGCTGACGCCGGATGAACTCGCGGAACTCGAACGGTTCCGGCGCGCATGGCGCGACGGCGAGCGCGCGCCGGCCGCGCAGCCTGCCGCCGATCCGGCCGCCAAGGTTCGCGAGCAGGCCGCGCAGGCGGTCAGCGACGCGAAGCAGCGCTCCGACAGCGCGATTCGCGAGGTGCTGCAAAAACTCCAAGGCACCGCCGCGCAAGCGTTGCAGGCATACGAGAACGAGGAGCGGGCGATCCTGAAAGTCGTCGAGGCGGCCCGCTCGCTGAACGACTTGCGGCCGTCGTCGTTGAATCCGGCGGCGAACGCGGCATCACCGGGCGTACAGATGGTGTTGCCGCAAATTGCCGACCGGCTCGCGAATCTGATCAAGAGCGAGGTCGATCAATGTTTCGAGCGGCACTTCGGGCCGCTGCAACGCCAGCTCGCGGCGCTGCTCAACCAGCACGCGTCCGGCGGGCCGGCGGGCAGCGGCCCGCCAGCCGGTGGCACAGTGGCCGCGCGGGCAACCGCGGCGCCGTTGCCCCCCACCGCGCCGCGCGCCGCAGCGCCGGCCGGCGCCGCCGGCGCGCCGGACACGCTTGCCGCGCAAGGCACGGCACCGCCGGTGATGCGCTGAGCAGGCGCTGCGGCGCAGCCGTCGGCCCGCTCACCGGCCCCTATCCGATTCACAGAGTCCGCCACAGGACGTTCATGTAACCCGCGAGGCAGTCGCCACGCACTACGCACAAGGAGTCATACGATGGCATTCCCCACTTCAGTCAATGATCAGGTGACCGATGCGGTCACGCAGTCCAACGTGAAGGTCGTCGGCGAGGCGCCGGCGATGGCGATGGGCTCGCTGTATCAGACGATGGCGCACTCGACCGGCATCCTGTTCGAGAACTCGGTGTCCGCGCAACAGCAGCAGAACACGCTGACACAGGCCGCGACCAACCAGGGCGTGATGCAGATCTACAGTCTCGACACGACGGCCGCCGCCGGCGCGACGGAAAAGGTCGCGCAGACCGGCGTCGCGGATAACCTGACCAGTCTGCTGACGATCTTCAAGGCGTTCAGCGACCTGCGCCGCTAGGCGCGTACGCAACCGGGCGGATGCCGCAGCGGCGTCGCGCTCAATCACTTCCGATAGAGGAGCATCGCAATGGCATTTCCCACTTCAGTCAATAGCCAGATCACCGATGCGGTCACGCAATCGAACGTCAAGGTCGTCGCGGAAGCGCCGGCAATGGCGATGGGCTCGCTGTACCAGACGATGGCGCACTCGACCGGCATCCTGTTCGAGAACTCGGTGTCCGCGCAACAGCAGCAGAACACGCTGTCGCAAGCCGCGGCGAACCAAGGGGTGATGCAGGTCTATTCGCTCGACACAACGGCCGCCGCGGGCGCGACCGAAAAGGTCGCGCAAACCGGCGTGTCGGACAATCTGACCAGTCTGCTGACGGTGCTGAACGCGCTGCCTCTGCCCCGAACCAGCGCAATCTGAGCCGGCCGAGCAGACCGCCGATTGGCGTTGGCAGCGTTCGTGCACGGGCGCCTCGTGCACGAACGCTGCTTTACCTGAAGCGAATTCGACTCGCAACGGCCGCACCCGCAAGCCTCGGTAGCGCGCGTCGTGCCCGCAGCACCCGCGCGCGGCAAGCAGCGACGAGCAGCGACGAACAAGCACCTCTAGCGGCTGGCGGGAATCAGCGCGACCGAGCGCAACTGTTCGAGATCGGCAATCAGCAGCGAATCGCGCGTCCAGGTCACCAGACCCTCGCGGCGCCACGTCTGCAATTGCGCATTGAGCTTCGGACGGCTCGCGTTGATCATCGCGGCGAGATTGCTTTGACTCGCCGGCAACGGCACCACGACCCCGCCGAATTCCGCGCGGCCATGGCGATCGACGGCCGTGACCAGATAGCGCGCCAGACGCGATTCGAGCCGGTGCAGACAGGCCGATTCGATGAACGCGGCGGCTTTGCGCACCTTGTCGCACAGCAGCGCCAGCAGCCGTTGAATGAACATCGGCTCGTCGGTGAGGCGCGGAAAGTGGCTGCGCGACAGCAGAAGCAGCCGCGTCGGGCCGCACGCGAACGCCGCTGCCTCGCGGCGGTTCGGTTCGACCAGCGCGGTTTCGCCGACCACTTCGCCGGGCTCGGCGCTGTCGATAATCAATTCGCGTCCGTCGGGGCCGTAGAGCCACGTGTAGACGCGGCCCGCCACCACCAGCGCGACGAAGTCGTCGGGATCGTGCTTCAGGAACAGCGCTTCGCCGTCAACCAGACGACGCTCGACGACGTGGGTCGCAACATGTTGAAGCAGCGACTCGGGCATGCCGCGAAACAGTTTCGAGCGTTGCAGCACGGCATGACGAGTCGAGAGCGCCAGGCAGTCGTCGGCGTTCGATTGTGCGGTCCGGTGTGATGCCAATTTTGCCCCCGTCATTTTCTTGTCGCGACACACGTTGAACGTTCGGATCGGCGTTCCGTGAACGTTTCGTCATATCAATCGAATAAGCCGGTCTGAATGAACCGGCCAGCTGCTTTTTAGCGCACCGTCGATTGCGGAGATCAGCAATGGTAATAAGAATTTTTATTCGCTTCGCATTGATCGGTAATTCATAAAGAATTTTGATTTTTTATTCACTATTTCAAGATTTTTCCGGGAGCGTCGATTACGGATTGAAAACCTCGGTCGACTGGTCGCGCGGCGCGTTCACAAGCTGCGCGCTGACCCGTTCATCAGAGCAGCCGGCTCGCAGGCCCGCGAGGACCGGCGCTTTCGTGTCCGTCACCGGAGGAACAAGATGATCATTGCTACGTGGAATATGCGCGGCGCGGTTAATGTGCCGTCGATAAATCAGGTTGCGCAATCAACCGGCGCCAATATTATCTGTCTGCAGGAGTGCGGATCGCTGGCCGAGCATTTGCAAGGCCGCACGCCGATCGTGGGGGGCGATGGTTCAATTATCGGTTATACCGGCAATCTGGCGCTCGGCTATGGGTTCATGGAATGCGTGTATTGGGAAAACGTGTGGGGGCAGGGCAGTCTCGCGGTGCTCAGCAATCTCGGCATCAGCGCGACCGGAATCATGGCGCCGGCCGTGTCCGACGATTTCGCGCCGAATAATCCGCGCTCGCTGCCGTGGCTGAGCGTCACCCATCCGGACCTGGGCACGTCGATCACGATCTATTCGATTCATAGCCCGCCGGTATTCGGCTCCGTCACGCTGACCGACACCTCCGCATGGAACAACGCGCAGATCGCCCAGATTGCGGCGTTGGGCGGCACGTGGGCATGCGTCGGTGACTTCAACGCCGATCCGACCGCGATCGATTTCGACGGCCCTCCGTCCGGCCGCATCAGACGCGGCACGCGCGCGACTCAGGAAAGCGGCGGCATCCTCGATTACGCGATCACCAATGCGGAGAACTTCAACTATCGGCAGGAAACCCGCGCGCCGAGCGGCTCCGATCATTACCCGCAGGTCTTCGTCTGGTAGTGAGCGGACGTATTTTCCATGCACCGCGGTCGCGGCCGTTGCGGCGTCTCGCCGGAATGACCGCGGCCCCGGGGCGCCCTGCCGGACTTTGCTATCATCACTGTATAAACATACAGGTCCCGCAAAACCCCCGTGGCAACCGCTGCTTTCCCGGAGTTCCGCTCCGAAGTCCCTTACTACCTCGTCAATTTCGAGCGCGCGCTTGCATGGCTCGCCGCGCGTTACGACGATCTGCTCGACACCGACGAACACGCGTTTGTGCGAACTTTCGCGGCTTTGCCGCAAGCGTCGCGCGCGTTGCTGGTGCGCATGCTGATGCGCGACGGCACGCTGTTTCGCGCGAGCCGCCTCGTCTACGAAGAAATCGGTTGTCCAGTGCTGGCGGCGCAGCCGCTCGCGGCGCACGGCTGGATCGATCTCGCGCCGCTGCTGTCGCTCGACGAACTGTTCGCGCTCAGCACCCGCGCGCAATTGCTGGAAATTTTCGCGGACAGCATCGCGCGAATTCCCGGTGCGAAGGCGCTGCGTAAGCCGCAATTGCTGGCCACGCTGCATGCACTTCATCAGCACGAAGGTCACGGCGGGCATGGTGGGCATGGCGCGCACAACGCAGACGCGGACGCGCACGCCGCCGCGCCGCGCGCGTTCGCCGGCTGGCACGCGGCGAGCACCGACCGCGTACTGCACGTCACGATCGCGCCGCTGTGCGAGCGCTTGCGGCTGATGTTCTTCGGCAATCTGCATCAGGACTGGTCGGAATTCGTGCTCGCGGATCTAGGCATCTTCCAGTACGAGAAAGTCGCGTTCGAACCGTCGTCGCGCGCATTCCAGCAACGCGCGGACATCGACGTGTATCTCGCGCTGCACGCGTGCCGCGAAGCACTCGACTCCCTCCCGCATGACGACGAAGACGAAGACGAGCACGCCGGCGCCGCGCTGCTCGAACTGATCGCAACCGTCCGCGCGATCGACACCGCGAATCCGTGGCTCGAAACGCGCCGCGCGAAACTGCTGTTCGGTATCGGTCAGGATTGCGAACGTCGCCAGCAGTGGTCCATTGCGCTCGCGGTGTACGAAGCTTGTGCGTGGCCCGGCGCGCGGCATCGGCGCATTCGCGTGCTCGAACGCAGCGAGCGCAATGACGCCGCGTTCGCGCTCGCCGCGCAGGCGGCCGCCGCGCCGGAGAGCGAAGAAGAAGCGCAACGGGTCGCGCGGATGTTGCCACGGCTGCGGCGCAAAATGGGCGAGCCGGCGCCGCGCGCGGCCGCGGCGCGGCCAGTCGAACGCGCGACGCTGGTGCTGCCGAAGCCCGTCGCGCCGCTCGCGGTCGAATACGTGGTGCGCGATCATTTGAGCAGCGCCGATGCGCCCGTGCATTACGTCGAGAATGCGCTGATCAACTCGCTGTTTGGGCTGCTGTGCTGGGAGCCGGTATTCGCGGCGCTGCCCGGCGCGTTTTTCCACCCGTTCCAGCGCCGGCCGGCCGATCTGCACGCGCCGGACTTTCACGCGCGCCGCGCCGCGCAGTTCGCCGAGTGTTTCGCGCAACTCGATAGCGACGCGTATCGCGACACGATTGCCCGGCATCTGCGCGACAAGGCCGGCCTGCAATCGCCGTTCGTGTTCTGGGGGCTGCTCACGCCCGAGCTCGTCGCGCTCGCACTCGACTGTCTGCCGGCCGCGCATCTGAAGCTGTGGTTCGAGCGCTTGCTGCGCGACATTCGCGGCAATCGCTCGGGGCTGCCCGACCTGATCCGTTTCTGGCCGGCCGAGCGTCGCTACGAATTGATCGAGGTGAAAGGCCCCGGTGATCGTCTGCAGGACAACCAGGTGCGCTGGCTCGCGTACTGCGCGCAGCACGGGATGCCGGTGCGCGTGATCGACGTGCGCTGGGCCGAAGCTGGCGATGACGCGGCTCAGGAAGCCTCGCATGAAGCCTCGCATGAAGCGGTACGCGAAGCCGCTCACGCGAGCGCGCCAGTTGCCAGCCCGTCAACCATCGCGGAGCGTGGCGCATGAGCTACGTGGTGGCGGTGCGCGCGATGTGCGAATTCACTGCGCGGCGCGGCGATCTCGATCTGCGCTTCACACCCGCGCCGACCTCGCTCGAAGGGATCGCCGGTCATCAGATGGTCGCCGGGCGGCGTGCCACCGGTTACGAAAGCGAGCTCGCGCTGAGCGGCAGCCATCGCTCCTTGACGGTGCGCGGCCGCGCGGACGGCTACGATCCGCTCGCGAACCGGCTCGAGGAAGTGAAGACCTATCGCGGCGATCTCGACCGGATGCCGGCCAATCATCGCGCGCTGCACTGGGCACAGGCGCTCGTGTACGGGCACCTGCTGTGCCGCGCGCGCGGGCTCGCCGAGCTGACCGTCGCGCTCGTGTACTTCGATATCGGCAGTCAGAAGGAAACCGTGCTCACGCAGTCGCACGACGCGCGCGAGCTGGAAATCTTTTTCGTCGAGCAGTGCGAACGGTTTCTCGACTGGGCGGTGCAGGAGGACGCGCATCGCGCCGCGCGCAATGCGGCGCTCGCCGCGTTGCAGTTTCCACATGCGCAATTTCGCCGTGGCCAGCGCGAACTGGCGGTCGCCGTCTATCGCGCGGCGCGCGACGGCAAGCCGCTGATGGCGCAGGCGCCGACCGGCATCGGCAAAACCGTCGCGACGCTGTTTCCGTTGCTGAAGGCGTGCGGCGAAGACCGGCTCGACCGGGTGTTCTTTCTGACCGCGAAGACGCCGGGGCGCGCGCTCGCTCTCGAGGCGATCGATACGCTGCGGCGGAATTCGCCCGCGCTGCCGCTCCGAACCCTGGAACTGGTTGCGCGCGACAAAGCCTGCGAGCATCCCGACAAAGCCTGCAACGGCGAATCCTGTCCGCTCGCACGCGGCTTCTACGATCGTCTCGACGCGGCGCGCGTGACCGCGCTGGCAACGCCGCGGCTCGATCGGGCGGCGGTGCGCGACGCGGCGCTCGCGCATGAGATCTGTCCGTACTATCTGGCTCAGGAGCTGGCGCGCTGGGCCGACGTGATCATCGGCGATTACAACTACTACTATGACGGCAGCGCGATGCTGTACGCGCTCACGCAGCTGAACCAGTGGCGCGTCGGCGTGCTGGTCGACGAAGCGCACAACCTGCTCGAACGCGCGCGCCGCATGTACAGCGCGTCGCTCGATCAAAGCGCGTTCCGGCTCGCGCGGGCCAGCGCGCCGGCGGCGCTGCGCAAGCCGCTCGAACGGCTGCAGCGCGAATGGAACGCGCTCAAGCGCGCGCAGAGCGTGCGCTATCAGGTCTATCCCGCGGTTGCGCCGAAGCTGTTGACGGCCGCGCAGAATCTGATTGGCGCGGTCACCGAACAACTGGCCGACGCGCCGCTGTCGATCGACGAGCACGCACTGCGCTTTTTCTTCGATGCGATGCAGTTCGTCGCGCTCGCCGAGCAATTCGGCGAACACTCGATGTTCGACGTAACGCTCGGCACCGACCGCCACGCGCCGCGCGACAAAACCACCGCGACGCTGTGCGTGCGCAACGTTATTCCCGCGCCGTTTCTGGCGCCGCGCTACGCGGCCGCGCGCACCACGGTGATGTTCTCCGGCACGCTCAATCCGCAGCATTTCTATCGCGACACGCTGGGCCTCGCCGACGATACGCAATGGCTCGACGTCGATGGACCGTTTCGCGCCGAGCAGTTGCAGGTGAGGGTGGCCGCCCATGTGTCGACGCGCTGGCGCGACCGCGAGCGCTCGCTCGCACCGATCGTCGAACTGATCGCCGGACAGTACCGCGCGCAGCCCGGCAACTACCTGGGTTTCCTGAGCAGTTTCGATTATCTGCAACAGGTCGTCGCGCTGCTGCGCGAGCGTCATCCCGAGTTGCCGGTCTGGACCCAGGAGCCCGGCATGGACGAAGCCGCGCGCGATGCGTTTCTCGCGCGCTTTCGGACCATGAACGAGGGGATCGGCTTCGCGGTGCTCGGCGGCGCGTTCTCGGAGGGAATCGACCTGACCGGCCGGCAGCTGATCGGCGCGTTCATCGCGACGCTCGGGCTGCCGCAGATCAACGACGTCAACGAGCAGATGCGCCGCACGCTCGACGCGCGCTTCGGCAACGGCTACGACTACATGTATCTGTATCCGGGCTTGCAGAAGGTCGTGCAGGCGGCGGGGCGGGTGATCCGCACCGAGGACGATCGCGGCGTCGTGCATCTGATCGACGACCGCTATCGCCGGCCCGAGGTGCGCAGGTTGTTGCCGGCCTGGTGGCGGGTGGATTGATCAGGATGACGGAGCAACGGTTCAGGCCGCCGCCGGCCCTTACCGTCACGCCGTCACACCGTCACACCGTCACGCGTGCGGCGACGTCGAGCCCGGATTGCCAGGCGTACCGGGGCCGCCTGCCGGCGTCGGGTCGACCGGAATCTGATCGTCGACCGGCGCGTCGCCCTTGTGGGTATCGTCCTTGTCCGCAGCGGTTTCGTCCGCCGGATGCGGCAGCGGGCGCGGCGCGCTGGAGACGACCTTGGCCGCCTTGCTGGCCGGATCCCACGTGAGCAGTTGCCGCTGCGGATTCGCGATCTCGATGCCGCGCTCGCTGAAACGTTCGAGAATGCGCCGGTTGAATTCGCGCTGCACGCCCCAGCGCGAGGTGTCGCGGCATTGCATCTGACCGGCCAGCGTGACCGCCGAACCGTCGACCGCATCGACGCCCCAGAACGCGAAATCGGACAGGATGCCGTCCTTGTACTTCTCGTCCTCGCGCAGCGACGCGCCGATTTCCTTCAGCGTGTCGATCGCGCGTTCGACGTCCTGACCGAACACGATATTCACCCGCACCGCCGCATTGCCGATCCCGCGATTGGTGTTGTTGACCGTCGTCACCGAGCTGAACGGCACTGTGAACAGCGAACCGTCGCTGCCGCGCAGCCGCACCGTGCGGATCGACAGATACTCGACGGTGCCCGACACGCCCGCGAGCGTGACCCAGTCGCCGACCTGCATCGCGTTTTCCATCAGCAGGAAGATGCCGGTGATGAAGTCCTGCACCAGCTTCTGCGAGCCGAAGCCGAGCGCGACCCCGAAGATGCTCGCGCCCGCGAGCAGCGGCCCGATGTTCACGCCGAGCTGGCTCAGGCCGGTCAGCACGACGACCAGCGCGATCAGACAGAACAGCGCGCTGCGCAGCATCGGCATCAGCGTGCGCAACCGCGCGGCGCGCACCAGGTCGCCGCGGCTGGTCCAGTTGTCGAGCCGTCGCTCGGCCGCGACGTTGACCACTTCCCAGACCACCAGCGCGATGACCGCGGCGATGAGGATCGTCGCGAGTGCCGATGCGAGCCGGTGACCGATCGTGCCGGCGCGGAACAGCGCGACCACGTGCACGCCCCAGGCCTGCAACAGCAGGAGCGCGGTGACGATGCCGATCAGCCAGCCGATCACGCGCCGCAGCAGCGGATAGTAGCGGTACGCATGCTGATGCACGAGCGAGCGCGTTTCGTCGTCCTGCACATGAAAGAGCCGCGCGAGCGCGCCGAACACGACGATCGACACGACCCGTGCGCCGATCAGGATCGCGAGCGTCATGCCGCCGACGTTGACCAGCACGTGATAGCCGTTCTGCACGTCGAACGCCCACACGAACCACAGAGCCATCACAATCACCACCGTGACCGACGCCCATGCGTCGGCGAGCGCGTTGCCGAGCATCTGCACCGATTCGTGCGCGGAGAAGCGCTTGCGGATCCGGTTCGCGACGGGCTTCGCGCATTGCAGCACGAGGATCGAGATCAGCACGTGGCCGACGAGCGCGACCACCTTCAGCAGCGCCAGATGCGCGGCTTCGTTCAGGCCGAGCACCCGGGCGATCTCGGCGAGCGCGACGCCGGCGCCGACCACGCCGACGATCCGCACGATCCACTTGAGCAGGTACGCGGCCCACGCATCGCTCATGCGCAGCAGGCGCAGACGCGGCGCGCTCGGCTGCAGGAAGAACGCGCCGGCGATCGCCACGCAGCGGCACAGCACATAGATATCGATCAGCGAATCGAGCGCGCGGTCCTGCGGCGTGCCGTTGCCGGTAAAGATCGACATCAGCGCGCTCGCCGCGCCGACGAACGCCGCGAGCGGCACCAGCCGCACCAGCGTGATCAGCAGCGCGCGCGGCAGACGTTGCAGCAGCGTCCAGTGATGGGTCGCGTTGCGCTTGCCTTCGGCCTCTTTCGCGCGGCCCCGTTCGGACGGGCTCAGATGCGCGGCATACGGCGCGGCCGGACCGGTCGCGACGGCCTGCGCCTCGGCTTCGAGCGCCGGCGGCAGGGTCACGCCCGGCGGCAGCGGCGGCATGCTGGTCGGCACCGGTTCGGCCGGCGTGGCCGGCGGCGGGGTCGGGGCGAGCGGCTGTTTCGACGGCGGCTGCGACGCTTCGGCGTGGTCGTTGTCGTCGTCGCTGTCCTCCTCCAGGCCGAGCTCGCGACGCGCGGCGATCGCCTTATATGCGCGCCGCAACAGCCGCTTGACGATCCATTCGAGCACCAGCGCGGGAATCAACGCGGCGAGCAGCGACCAGAGGACGTCGAACAATGTCGAGCGGGCCTGGGGATCGTGCAGTTGCCAGTTCCACCACGCGCGCACCGACGCGACGTCGAACAGCGCGGCGACCGAGCCGCGCAGCGATTTGACCAGATAGCCGACCCAATGCGCGCCCTGACGTGCGATCTGCGACGCGAGGCCATTGGATTTCAGCGCGTCGGGCACCAGCGCGGCGACCCCGCTGGCCGGCGGCGGCGCCGAAGCGGCCGCCGGCGCGGCGGCGGGGGGCGCGCTCAACGCGCCGGCGGCGGCGATCGCCTGCAAGGTATCGGCGACCTGCGCGCGGCGTTTCGGATCGTTGAGCACGGAGAGCGCTTCGCGGGCCTGTTCCGGCGTCAGCGAGACCGGGGCGGAAGCGGGTGTCGCGGCGGTGGTCTGCGCCGCCGCGGCGACGGCGGGAGCCGCGCCGGCAAGCAGGAGAACGAAGAACCAGACACGCAATAGTTTTTGCATAGGGTGTAAAGCGGGGAGCAGGCAAAAGCGGAAGATTGTGCCGGAACGGCGTGCGTGTTTCAGCGAAGCGATCCAGAACCGACATCGCGCGGCGCGTACAAGTTCCGGCCGCGACGCGCGGCTGGGCGGGTTTCAGAGCAATACGACGAGGCCGTCGCGGGTGACGAAGGCAATTCGTAAGGATTGCCGATGACGGCCGCCAGGCTCGTCGGAAGGTAGCACAAAGCCTGCCCGGGTCCGGCGGGAGGGGAGCCGGTTGGGCGTTGGGAGGAGGTGCCGGCGCTGTGGCCGGGTCCGGTTGTGGCGCTCAGGCCGGCGCGCGCCGCCGGGTGTGAAACACACCCAGCGCCCCGGCGCTCCAGCGCAACGGCGCGGTCAGGCCACCGACGATGCGTGCGGCTGCGACTCGTCGTCGGCATCGGCACCGCCGCCGCCATTCGCGGCGCGGCTGGCCGACGGCTCCTGATGCAGCCGGTTGGCGTGCATCAGACGGTACAGCGTGGCGCGCGACACGCCGAGTTCGGCCGCCGCGTCCGACAGCTTGTAGCCGTGCCGCAGCAGCGCATGCTCGATCGCATCCTTTTCCGCCTTGCTGCGGATTTCCGCCAGCGTGACGGCCGGCGCGTTGTCCGCCTCGGGCAGCCCGAGGTCGCTCGCGGTGATGAAGCGGCCCTCGCTCATCACGACCGCGCGGCGCACGCAGTTGATCAGCTCGCGCACGTTGCCCGGCCACGAATAGTTCGACATTGCGACGATCGCGTCGCTCGACAGCCCGCGCAGTTTGCGCGCGCCGTCCTGCTTGTACATGCTGAGCGCGTAGTTGGCGAGCAGCTTGATGTCGCCGCCGCGCTCGCGCAGCGGCGGCTCGACGAGGCGCAGCACGCACAGCCGGTGATACAGGTCGGAGCGGAACCGACCGTCTTCGACCGCGCGGTCCAGATCGACGTGGGTCGCCGAAATGACCCGCACGTCGACGCTGATCGGCCCGTTGCCGCCGAGCCGCTCGATCGTGCCTTCCTGCAGGAAGCGCAGCAGCACCGCCTGGCATTCGTGCGGCATGTCGCCGATTTCGTCGAGAAACAGCGTGCCTTCGTGCGCGCTTTCGATCCGGCCGATCTTGCGTTGCAACGCGCCGGTAAACGCGCCGCGTTCATGGCCGAACAGCTCGGCCTGCAGCAGGCTCGGCGGAATCGCCGCGCAATTGATCGCGACGAACGGCCGGCTCACGCGCCGCGAGCGCTCGTGAATGGCCCGCGCGGTCAGTTCCTTGCCGGTGCCCGATTCGCCGGCGATGAACACCGGCGCGTCGGTGACCCCGCATTTGTCGATGCGCCGATACAACTGCTGCATCGGCTCCGACTGGCCGACCATGCCGTGCCGGCCGAGCGACGGCTCCGGCACGACCCGCGGCTGGCGCAGGCTCGACAGCCCGTGCGCATGGCCGAGCGCGAACACCAGCCGTTCGTTCAGCCACGGCTGGGTGACGAAATCGAAGCAGTAATCGAGGATGAAGCGGCTGATCAGTTCGTTGTCCGTCTGGCCCGGCACGATCTGCGCGACCCAGTTGGTTTCGACGCGCCGCATGCACAGCGCGAGCGCGGACAACTGTTGCGACGTGCATGCTTCGGGTAACTGAACGAGGCCGACCTTGATGTTCTCGCGCTCCATCATGCGTTCGGCGAGCGCGGTGCTTTTCGCGTGCACGGCCTGCCACCCGTACGCGGCCAGAAATTCGACGAGTTTGGGGTCGGGCGCATTCGCGACATAGAGAACGGTGCGTTCCATGTCGGCAGGCGTGCAAGTTGTAGTCATGGTTCCCCCGGTTCAATGCTGCGGACTGCTATGCGACGTACTGGACAGACGGGCGGCCGGCTTGCGGCCTGCAGCCAGCCGGCTCAGCCCGCTCCGTTCGCACGGCTGCGGGCCTGGTACTGCAATGCCGGCACTCACTGCTCACGGCAATCCGGCTGCGTTTGATTCACTGCAGCGGCGCTCGCAACACCGGGAGCGCGCGCGAACCGCAACGCGCTGGAGGACGGGCGAATCGTGCAATGCAATGCGATAGCGTTCATTGCTGAAACCGCCCGGCGACTTTATCCCCGAATCGTGAAAACCACTTGAACCGCGAGTTGCCTCGTTGACCTGATACAGGCGCTCTGATTGGCGCATGGTCTAACGATAAGCGAAACGACGGGCAAGCGCCATACAAACAAATATGGATAAAGAAATCGCGTTTTCGTTATCGCAATCGGACGTACCACTAAGGAATAAGCAGTCAAGCCCGTTTATGTGACGCATCCCACATTGGCTTGCAATCGGCGATGGTTTAAGCGTGACATAAATTCAGAAGCGTCGAAGCGCGGTGTTTCATACATGCGACAGTTCGGGCAGTCGCAGCCATAAGCCTCTGGCCGTGCCGCGCGAGCCGCGCCGCTCGCCGCGGCTGCCGCGCAAAGCGCGTGCGGCCGGCCCGGCGGGGCCGCGCCACGGCCGGCCGCAGCGGCGCGCACGACCGTGCGGCGGCGAATTCGCGTGTCAGGAACGAATCAATGTGCGCGGCTGGCCGGGTTCGATCCGGCGGCGCGGCGGCCGCATTCGCGCGCCGGTTGCGGCCGCTCAAGGCTCGCACGGCTTCGCGGGGATCGCGGGTGGGCCTGGCATAACCGTTGCAATAAGGTGCGCACAGAAAAAATGTTTGCCGCCAGCTCAACGGTACGGGGAAGCCACCAATAAATAAGAGCGGCGGCAATACAGCTGACTCGCGGACCGGGCGGGAAAGCCATCAGGTTTTGCGGGTGCGCGGCGAGGCCTTGTGATTTTTATGTCGGATAAAAACGGATGAATGGCGGATTGCATATCGGCATTCTTAACCGACGACGACAGGCAGCGACTTCGCCGTTTTGCCTTTTCGACTTTTTGTCCGCCGGACGCGAAAAGGAATGTCGATAACGACAGGTGACGCGCAGAGAACGTTTGCGAGCGACGCACCGACACGATGCAAGGGGCCGCGCCGGCCGGGACCAGCGGGCGCGAGAAAGCGAGGAGAGAGGCCATAGTCTCCATAGAGAGACGAATGTACGAGGTGTACCGGGTGCCGTGTCCGTGCATTGGCACGGGCACGGCGGCCTGGACCGGCGACGGGCGGCGCGAGACGGCCGGATCCGGCGCAATCCCAACCGAGATCGGGGGGTGTCATGAAACAACTGATTCGCAAGCCGGCCGTCGCACACGCGGCCGCGCTTCCGGGCGCGTCGGCGAGTCCGGCCGCGGTGGGCGCTACCGCGCACAGCTACCGGCGCTATGTGACGGCGTCACGGGCGCGCTTCTTCGCGCAGTCGGCGGCTTCGTCGGTCGATCTGCTGGCGCTGGTGGTGGCCGATGCGCTGCGGCGCAAGACCGAGGCGGAGCTGCGTCACGAACTGCTGCGCGATGCACTGTACGAAATGCCGCCACGGCGCCCGCGCGACGAGGACGGCGGCGCTCACGGCCTTCGTGACGCGGGCAACGCCGCCGCCGCCGACGCCGACAGCGGCGATTGACCCGCAACGGCATTGAGCGCGGCGGGTCGCGGCACGGCGAGGTCGAGACCGGCCAACGACGGTTCGACCGGCAAAGCACCTTCGAAAAGAATCTCCATCACGACTTCAGCGTGCCGTGGACTCGCCATGATCGACATCTTCCTGATTGCCGCCAGCATCGATAACGCGCAATGCATCGTCCAGCGTCTCGAAGACAGCGGCGTGCGTTACCGGCTGCGCACCGCGTACGGCTCGGTCCGGCAACTGCGGACCCATGCGCGGGTGATCCGCGGCGCCGACCTGCTGATCGTCGATGACGCCGATCTGAATGCGCGCGGCCTCGCCGGCATCGAGGAGACCCTGGCCTGCGCGCCCGCTCTCCATTGCATGCTGATCACGACGGCGCCGTCCACCGCGCTGCTCGGCGCGGCGCTGCGGGTCGGCGTGCGGCACGTGCTGGGCTGGCCGCTCGATGCGCGCGCGATCGCCGCCGCGCTGCTCGAAACCGACGCGCAACGCCGCGCCGTCGAGGCCGGGCCCGAGCGGCGCCGCGGCCGGCTGGTCGCGCTCGCGTCGAGCAAGGGCGGCAGCGGCACGACGACGATCGCGGTCAATCTCGCGTGCGCGCTCGCCGCGCAGCGCGAGCGGCGCGTGCTGCTGATCGACCTGAGCCAGCAGTTCGCCGACGCGAGTCTGCTGATGGCCAACCGCCCGCCGCCGACGACGCTCGCCGACCTGTGTTCGCGCAACGGGCAGCTCGACGTCGCGCTGTTCGACGCGTGCGCGATGCACGTGCGCGCCAATCTCGACTTGCTGGCCGGCGCCGGCGATCCGCTGAAGGCCGCCGAGCTGTTGCCCGCGCAGCTGGAGCGCCTGCTGACGCTGGTGCGCGAGCGCTACGACGCGGTGCTGATCGACATCGGCCAGAGCGTCAATCCGTTGACGATCCGTGCGCTCGACCACAGCGACACGATCTGCATGGTCGTGCGGCAGAACCCGCTGTATCTGCACGGCGCGCGCCGCATGCTAGACATCTTCCGCGAACTCGGCCATCCGGCCGGCAAGGTGCGGGTCGTCGTCAACCAGTACGACAAGAATGCGCGGATCAATCTGCCGACGCTCGAACGCACGCTCGGCGCGAAGGTCGCGCATCAGTTGCCGCGCGACGACCTAAAGGTGAACGACGCGCTGAGCCGCGGCGTGCCGGTCGTCACGTCGGCGCGCGACAGCGCGCTCGCGCAGGGCATCGGCCTGCTCGCGAAGATGCTGTGGCCGGCCGGCGCCGAGCGCCGCAAGAGCGTGCTGGGCCGGCTGCTCGAAACGTGGCCGAACCTGCCGCCGAGGTTCAAGCCGGGCGTGTGACGGCGGCGGCGTCACGCCGGCGGCGAAGCCGCCGTTGGCGCTCCGTTGCCGCTGCGGCCGCTGCCGCCAGGAATCGGCCATTGCCGCGCCCGCCGCTGTGGACAGCGCCCGGCGCGGCTGCTACGCTCCGACCACCGAGAGACCGGCGTGGTCCGCCATCAAAGCCCGCCAACGGGCACGCGCGGCGACGCCGGGTAGAAAAATAATTCGCAGGTCGAAGCGAGTATTCAATGAGCGGAATCGATACACCGGGAGTGCCGGAAAGCGCGGGGCGCGCAGCCGGAGCGAACCCGGCTGCCACGCCCGACAGCGCCGATCGCACCGATCGCACCGTCCACGCCACCTCAGACTCCACCCCGCGGCCGCAGTGCGCCGCGCCCACCGCACGCACGCCCGAAACGCTCGACCTGCGCGAAGCGGCGGTCGAAATTCTCGCGCGCGTGGCCGCGGCGACGCTGCTCAGTCTGTTCGCGTACGCGGCGATCAAGCGCTGGCTGGCCGATCCGACGCGCATCACGCTGGTGCTGCTGGTGGTCGGCGCGTTCGTCACGGTGGGACTGTCGCTGTTCGCGCGCGTGCCGCTGCGGCGCGACTGGACGCCGTTCGCGTTCGTCTGCGCGATCGGCGGCACGTTCTATTTCCTCGCGGTGCGGCTGGCGCCCGGCATTCAACTGATTCCCGAAACCGCGGGCGCCGCGTTGCAGCTGTCCGGCATTTTCTGGGAGCTGTTCGCGAAGGCGTCGCTGCGCAGATCGTTCGGGATCCTGCCGGCCAATCGCGGCGTGGTGTCGGGCGGCGCGTATCGTTTCGTGCGCCATCCGATGTACCTAGGCTACTTCCTGCTCGATCTCGGCTTTCTACTCGTGAACTTCGGCATCCAGAATGTGATCGTCTATGGCTGCCAGTTTGCGTTGCAGGTCGGCCGAATTGTCCGTGAGGAAAAGCTGCTGTCCCACGACGAGCGCTATCGCGCGTACCGGAGTAAGGTGAAGTTCCGGGTCATTCCGGGGGTATTTTGACGCGGCGCCAGCACGGCGCCGCCAGTTCATTTCAGCGAGACCATCACGTGAGCGCAGCACCGTCCATCGCACCAGCGCAGGGTTTCAGCGACCTTGCGTCGATCCTGGCCAATCCGATTCTGAACACGGATTCCTACAAGGCCTCGCACTATCTGCAGTACCCGCCCGACGCGTCGGCGATGTTCTCGTACATCGAATCGCGCGGCGGCCGTTACGAGCGCACGCTGTTCTTCGGACTGCAGATGCTGCTGAAGGAATATCTGTGCCGGCCCATCACCGCGGCGATGATCGAGCAGGCGCGCGCGTTCTTCGGCGCGCACGGCGAACCGTTCAACGAAGCGGGCTGGCGCCATGTGCTCGAGCAATACGGCGGTTATCTGCCGGTGCGGATTCGCGCGGTCCCCGAGGGCTCGGTGGTGCCGACCCACAACGTGCTGGTCACCGTCGAATGCGACGATCCGGGGGTGTTCTGGCTCGCGTCGTATGTGGAGACGATGCTGCTGCGAGTCTGGTACCCGATCACCGTCGCGACGCAAAGCTGGCATCTGCGCGAGGTGATCCGCGCGTATCTGCTCAAAAGCAGCGATGACCTCACGCAGCTGCCGTTCAAGCTGCACGATTTCGGCGCACGCGGGGTGTCGAGCGCGGAGTCGGCGGCGATCGGCGGCGCCGCGCACCTCGTCAGCTTCATGGGTTCGGATACCGTGCTCGGCGTGCTGGCCGCGAATCATTACTACCACGACAGCATGGCCGCGTTTTCGGTGCCGGCCGCCGAGCACAGCACGATCACCGCATGGGGTCGCGAGCGCGAGGTCGATGCGTACCGCAACATGATCGAGCGCTTCGGCAAACCGGGCGCGATCGTGTCGGTCGTGTCGGACTCCTACGATCTGTTCGCCGCGCTCGACGCGTGGGGCGGCGAGCTGAAACAGGCGGTGCTCGACTGCGGCGCCACGCTGGTGATTCGCCCGGATTCCGGCGACCCGCGCACGATCGTCCTGCAGACGCTGCACGCGCTCGATCGATCGTTCGGTTCGCTAACCAATAGCAAAGGGCGCCGCGTGCTGAACAACGTGCGGGTGATCCAGGGCGACGGCGTAAACGCCGAGACGATCGTCGCGATTCTCGCCGCGATGGACGAAGCCAGCTTTGCGGCCGACAACATCGTGTTCGGGATGGGCGGCGCGCTGTTGCAGCAGATCAACCGCGATACCCAGCGCTTCGCGATGAAGTGCTCGGCGATCCGGCTCGGCGACGCGTGGCACGACGTGTCGAAAGATCCGCTCACCGATCACGGCAAACGCTCGATGAAAGGCCGCCTCACGTTGCTGCGCCATCGCCGCAGCGGCGAGTACCGGACCGTGACGCTGCCAGTCGTATGGGACGAACACACAGTCGCGGGCGAGTGGGACGAAGCGTTGGTGACGGTGTTCGATTCGGGACGGTTGCTGGTCGATACGTCGCTGGCCGAGGTCCGCGCTCGCGCGCATGCCGCGGAGGCCTGATTCACGTCCTGTCGGGTTTTGCACGCCCCCGGCGACGCGGTTTTCCGCTATCGTGTGCGCGATGCGCGCCGCATGGTCGCGCGGACCCCTTTTTACGGAGCGCCGGAGACCGCGCTCCCGCCACATACGAATACTTCAATGAGCGATACCCATACCCACCCGAACGCCCAACTGATCGCCCGTTTCTACGACGCGTTCCAGCGGCGCGATGCCGAAACCATGGTCCGCTGCTATGCCGACGACGTCGTCTTCAGCGATCCCGCCTTCGGCGAACTGGTCGGGGAAGAAGCGCGCGACATGTGGCGCATGCTGGTCAAGCATGCGCAGGATTTTTCGCTGACTTTCGACGGCATCGAAGCCGACGAGCGCACCGGCCGCGCCCACTGGGTAGCGCGTTACTGCTTCAGCCAGACCGGCCGCGACGTGGTGAACCGGATCGATGCGAAGTTCAGATTCCGCGACGGGCTGATCGTCGAGCATCGCGATCACTTCGATCTGTGGCTGTGGATGCGGCAGGCGATGGGCGTGCGCGGCGCGTTGTTCGGCTGGTCGCCGTTCGTGCGGCGTTTGCTCAGGCAGCAGGCGCGCCGCGGTTTGCTGATGTATCGCGGGCAGTTGCATCGCGATTAACCGCGCGAGCGCGCTTACGGGCGATAAACGTCCGGCCGATGCAGCTCCATATAGCGCTCCGGATTCGCGAGCGACGTGAAGCCGTGCGGCGCATAGACATGGTGAGCGTCGGTGGTGACCAGCACGATTCTGCGCAGACCGCGCAGTGCCGGGTGGGCGAACACCTGTCCGAGCAACGCGGACGCGTGACCCCGGCCGCGCTGCGCGGGCAACACGAACACGTCGCACAGATACGCGAAGGTCGCCCGATCGGTGATTACGCGGGCGAACGCGATCTGTTCGCCGTCGGCAAAGCCGCCGAAACACAGCGAACCGGCGACCGCCCGCTCGAAGGTCTCGCGCGGCATCGCTTTCGCCCACGCCGTTTCCTGTGACAGAAACGTATAGACCATCTCGAGATCGAGCGCGCCGGGGTCGGTGGAAATCGTCAGTTCGCTTGCTGGCATCGTGAGTCTCCTGAAGTCGGCCGGATCACGCGCGCGTGCCGCGCGCCGGACCCGTTCAGCTTTTCGCGGTGGTTTCGCCGCCGCGCGAGCCGCCGCCGATGCTCTGTCCCGCGTTGCGCGCGAGCCCCATATAGCCGAGCACCGACAGCAGCGTCAGCACGCCCGCGAACAGGAACGCGAGGCGGAAGTCGGCGAGCGTGAACACATGGCCGCTGGTTTCGCCGTTGAAGGCCGCGGCGATGCGCAGCGATACCGCGCCGAATGCGATGCCCAGGCCGATCGTCATCTGCGCGGCCGCGCTCCACAGCGTGCTGGCGCCGCTCATCTGCTGCGGCGGGATGTCGGCGTACGCGAGGGTGGCGAGCGTCGAGAACTGCATCGACCGCGCGACGCCGTACACGAACACCACGAACAGGATCAGCGCGAGCGGCACGTTCGGCGTCAGCAGCCCGCACGCGACGATGAACACGCCGGCCACCGTGACGTCGACGATCGACACCATCCGGAAGCCGTAGCGCTGCAAAATCCGCGTGGTCAGCGCCTTCATGCCGAGATTGCCGAGCGCGCTGGCGAGCAGCAGCAGCCCCGAGCGGAACGCCGACAGCCCGAAGCCCACCTGGAACAGCAGCGGCATCAGATACGGCACCGCGCCGATCCCGATGCGCGTAAACGAGCCGGTGATCACGGTCACCGAGAAGGTCGGCACCTTCAGCGTCGATACATCGATCAGCGGATACGGATGATGCTTCGCATGCAGGAACGCGATCGCACCGACGATCAAACCGCCGAGCACGACCGCGCCCGCTATCCACGGGTTGGTGGCCGGCTGGCTCGCGAGTTCGGCGCCGTACAGGATCGCGGTCAGCGCGACGCCGCTCAGCAGCAGGCCGACGAGGTCGAGCGGCTTGCGCTCGGTGCCCCGCAGGTTCGGCACGATCGCGAGCGCGACCGCGATCGCCGCGAGGCCGAACGGCACGTTGAGCAGGAAGATCCAGCGCCAGGACGCGTAGGTGGTGATGAAACCGCCGATCGGCGGGCCGACCACCGGTGCCGCGATGGCCGGCCAGGTGATCGTCGAGATCGCCTGCATCATGCGGGCTTTCTCGGTGCTGCGCACCACGATCAGACGGCCGACCGGCACCATCATCGCGCCGCCGATCCCTTGCAGCAGCCGCGCGGCGGTGAATTCGGTCACGTTCTGCGACAGCCCGCACAGGATCGACGCGACCGTGAACACGCCGATCGCGCTGACGAACACGGTGCGCGCGCCGCAGCGGTCGGCGACCCAGCCGCTGGCCGGGATGAAGATCGCGAGCGCCAGCATGTAAGCGGTCATGCCCAGACTCAGGCTGTTCGGGCCGACGCCGAACGACTGGGCCATCTGCGGCAGCGCGGTGGCGATCACCGTGGTGTCGAGGTACTCCATGAAGAAGGTGGCCGCGACGATGTACGGCAGCCAGCCGACGTGCGCGTTGCGCGTGGAGCCGGCGCTCATCGCATGGACCGCGCCGACGGGCGCGTGGCGAGGCGAGGGCAGTGGAGCGGGAGAGGCGCGGCATCGGCATTGACGTGCCGGCGCGACGCGCGCGGGAAGATCGACTTCATGGGCTGGCGACTACCTTTCGATTGCGTTGGGGCCGGCTCGCGGGCGCGCGGGCCGGCCCCGAATCGTAACGCAATAAATGGCGACACACCGCACGGTTCTTCGTTGCGAAGTCCGCGGCGGGCCCGCGGTGCAGCGGCCGTTGAGCGGTAGCCGACCTGCGCTGAGGGTTACTCGCCGCCCGCCGCTCAGTCCTTCGCCGCGTATTCCTTGTCGAGGCGGTCGTACAGCGGCTTGTTGACGAGCCGTTGACGCTCGCTGAACGGCGCGACGATGGTCGCGTCCTCGTCGAGCCGGCCGTTCTGCTGCAGCGAGCCGAGCGCGCGCTGCATCCCGAGCACCGCGCCTTGCAGCGCCGCGTTCGCGTACAGCACGATGCCGTAGCCGAGCTTGGCGAGCGCGTCGCGCGATTGCACCGGGGTCTTGCCGCCGATCACGATATTGATCAGCTGCGGCTTGTCGAACAGCGCCGGCAGCCGTTCGATGTCGGCCAGCGATTCGGTCGCCTCGATAAACAGGATGTCGGCGCCCGCCTCGATGAAGCGATGGCCGCGCTCGATCGCCGCTTCGATCCCGTGGACCGCGGCCGCGTCGGTGCGCGCCATGATCTGCAGGTTCGCGTCTTCCCGCGCGTCGACGGCCGCGCGGATCTTGCCGACCATCTCGCTGGTCGCGACGACTTCCTTGCCGGAGAAGTGGCCGCATTTCTTCGGCATCACCTGGTCTTCGAACTGGATCACGTCGGCGCCGCTGCGTTCGAGCACGCGCACGGTCTGGCGCACGTTCAGCGCGTTGCCGAAGCCGGTGTCGGCGTCGGCGATCAGCGGCAGCGCGACCGCGTCGCGAATCCGCGCGGTGTGTTCGGCGACTTCGGCCAGACCGATGAAGCCGAGGTCGGGCAGACCGAGCGACATATTGGTGACGCCCGCGCCGGTGATGTAGACCGCCTCGAAGCCGGCGTCCTCGATCACGCGCGCGCTCATCGCGTTGAACGCGCCGGGCACGAGCAGGCCCTGACGCTGATTTACCTTGGCGCGGAACGCGGCGCGGCGGGTGGCGGAAGTGGTGGTCATGATGCGGGTCTCCAGAACAGAAATCGGGGGGTGAAACGCGGCTGGTATTTTGCAGGACGCGTGCCATTGGTAGCCGCTTCGTTGGCGGCGCGGCGCTCAGCCATGCCGGGCAAGGACTTGCGAGGCGAGCGCGGGGGCGTGACGTTCGTGGGACAATCGGCGCAGTGTTTCATGAAACGTTTCACAGGGTGTTTCGTGGAACGGTTTCCGATCGATGCTTGATTGAATCCATCCTTGGCCAGGAGGCCCCGGTGTCCACCCTCACGCCTTTCGTCGCCCCGCCGAACGCCGGTCTGCCGGGCGTCGCGCTCGTTAGTATCAGCCGCTTGCAGTCGCTTTGCGAGACCGTCGCGCCGCGCTATGCCGGTCAGGCGAGATTTTTTTCGGTCCGCGAGGGCTACGCGGCGGCCGTCGCCGCGTTGCAGGCCTACGTGGATGCGGGTTCCGTCGACGTCGTGCTGGCCGCCGGCTCGAACGGCGCGTATCTGCGCGACCATCTGAGCGTGCCGGTCGTGATGGTCAAGGTGAACGGCTTCGACGTGCTGAACGCGATCACCCGCGCGAGCACCGGTTGGCCGGGCGCGCGGATCGGTCTCGTGCTGCACGAAACGATCGCGCACGAACTCGACGAGCTCGGTCCGTGGCTGAACGTCGGGCTGGTCCAGCGCGCGTATCGCTCGCCCGACGACGTGCGGCTCGCGGTCGAGCAGCTCGCCGCGGGCGGCTGCGGTGTGATCATCGGGCCCGGGATGGCCTGCGATCTGGCGCAGCAGGCCGGTATCGACAGCGTGTTCCTGTACTCGCTCGGGGCGGTCGAGGAGGCGTTCGAGCGCTCGGTCGAACTCGCGCGGGTGAGCCGCCAGCAGGAAGCGAGGCGGCGGCGGCTGAATACGATCGTCGCGCATCTGCGCGACGGCGTCGCTGCGTTCGATCACGCGGGCCAGCTCGAAGCCGTCAACCCCGCGATGCTCGACCTGCTGGGCGTGGTACCCGATGCGACTCGCGGCGATGGACTCGTATCGGATGAGGCCCGCGCCGCTGGCCTTGCATCCAATATGGCGAACGATGGCCTCGCTCCGGGTGCAACCGGCGGCAGGGGCTTCGCACCGGATGCGGCCCGCGGCGAAGGCCTCGTATCCGATCTGGCGCGCGGTGCCAACCACGCTCACGCTCGGGTCGCACGCGCATTCGCGCCGCTGCTGCGCGAGGCTCTCGCTGCGACCGCACCGGGCGACGGGGTGATCGAGCGGATCGAACGCATCGAACGCATCGAGCAGATCGGCGGTCGCGCGCTGAGCGTGAACTGTGTGCCGATCGTCGAGCAGGGCGTGCGCGCCGGTTTCGTCGTGACCGCGCAGGACGCGTTGGTCGCGCAGCGGATCGAGCGCTCGCTGCGCACCAGCCAGCGACCCAGGCACCTGGTCGCGCGTCATCGGCTCGACGACCTGATCGGCGCGTCACCGGCGCTCGCGCGGGTGCGCCGGCTCGCCCAAGCGGGCGCTGCGCACGACGCGACCGTGCTGCTCACCGGCGAAAGCGGCACCGGCAAGGAACTGGTCGCGCAAGGGATTCACAATGCGAGCCGGCGGCGCGGCAACCCGTTCGTCGCGTTCAACTGCGCGGCGCTGCCCGAGGGGCTGATCGAAAGCGAGCTGTTCGGCCACGAGGAGGGCGCGTTCACCGGCGCGCGCCGCGGCGGCAAACCGGGGCTGTTCGAGATCGCCCACACCGGCACGATTTTTCTCGACGAAATCGGCGAAATGCCGGCCGCGCTGCAAAGCCGGCTGCTGCGCGTTCTGCAGGAGCGCGAGGTGATGAAGCTCGGCGCGGGCCGCGCGACGCCGATCGACGTGCGGGTGATCGCCGCGACGCACCGCGACTTGCTGGCGCTCGTCGAGCAGGGAGCGTTCCGCGCGGACCTGTATTTTCGATTGAACCTGCTTCAGATAAAATTGCCGCCGCTGCGCGAACGCCGCGCCGACATCGCGCCGCTGGCGCGCCATCTGCTGGCGCGCAGCGCGCTGCAGTACGGTTTGCCGGCGGCGTCGTTCGAACGGGTGCTCGCGTTTCTCGAACCGCTATTCGCGCAGTACGCATGGCCCGGCAACGTCCGCGAACTGGAAAATCTGCTCGGGCGCGCGGCGATTTACGTCGGCGACGGCGGTCACGATCTGGCCATCGAATCCAGCGATGATGTCGCGGGGAACTCGCCTGCCACCGCCTTGCCAGACTGGCTGGCGGTGTTTCCGGAGTTCGGACGGCTCGGCCCGGCAGCGGCAGCACTCGCCGGACCTGCCGGCACGCCGCCTGAAGTCGCCGCGGGCAGCTCGCCGCAGCGCAGCACGCCCACCCGCGCGGACGCGCTTCAAGCCCTCGAACGCTCAGGCGGCAATCGCGCCGCCGCGAGCCGTGCGCTCGGTATCGGCCGAACGACGCTGTGGCGACTTCTAAAGGGCTGAAACGCCCTCATATGAAATCCGATAGTCTGTACCGGCAAGATAAATAGCGACAGACTATCAATCTCATTGACACAATCCGCTTTACCTATTAAGTGTAGTCTGACATACTGGCTCTACTTCCCAACCACTCAACAGAGGAATCAGCAAATGCCGATCATCAACAGTCAAGTCAAACCGTTCAAGGCGCAGGCCTATCTCAACGGCGAATTCGTGACCGTCACGGAAGAAAGCCTGAAGGGCAAGTGGTCGGTTTTCGTGTTCTACCCGGCTGACTTCACGTTCGTGTGTCCGACCGAGCTGGGCGACCTGGCCGATCGTTACGAAGAATTCAAGAAGCTGGGCGTGGAAATCTACAGCGTGTCGACCGATACGCACTTCACGCACAAGGCATGGCACGACACGTCGGACACGATCCAGAAGATCAAGTACCCGATGCTGGCCGACCCGACGCTCGCCATCTCGCGCAACTTCGACGTGCTGATCGAAGAAGAAGGTCTGGCACTGCGCGGCACGTTCGTGATCAACCCGGAAGGCGAAATCAAGCTGTGCGAAATCCACGACAACGGCATCGGCCGTGACGCTGGCGAACTGCTGCGCAAGGTTCAGGCTGCGCAATACATCGCGGCGCATCCGGGTGAAGTGTGCCCCGCCAAGTGGACGCCGGGCGCAGAAACGCTGACCCCGTCGCTCGACCTGATCGGCAAGATCTAAGGTCTCGCAGCACACGCTGCATCGGTAGTCTGCATCAAGCCGGGACCTGCCCGGTGCATCACTCGCGCGGCTCGCCTGATACGGCGCGTCGCGCGTCCCCGGGACCCACGCGTTCTATCCGGACGCTGCGGTGCCGGGACACCCACCCCTCGTCACGGAATCGTAACGCCATGCTTGACGCCAATCTCAAGACTCAACTGAAAACGTACCTCGAAAAAGTTAGCAGGCCTATCGAACTCGTCGCGTCGGTCGACGACAGCGCGAAGTCGCAGGAGCTGCTGGCCTTGCTGAACGATATCGCGACGTTGTCGGAGCGCGTCACGGTGATCGAGCGTCGCGGCGACGACGAGCGCAAGCCGTCGTTCTCGATCGGCGAGGCGGGCAAGGCGAGCGGGATCCGTTTCGCCGGCATTCCGATGGGCCATGAATTCACGTCGCTGGTGCTGGCATTGCTGCAGGTCGGCGGCCATCCGGTCAAGCTCGACGACGCGGTGATCGAACAGATCCGCTCGCTCGACGGCGACTATCAATTCGAAACGTATTTCTCGCTGTCGTGCCAGAACTGCCCGGAAGTCGTGCAGGCGCTGAACGTGATGGCGTTGATCAATCCGCGCATCCGTCACGTCGCGATCGACGGCGCGCTGTTCCAGAATGAAGTCGACGCGCGCCAGATCATGGCGGTACCGATGATGTTCCTGAACGGCGAGATGTTCGGCCAGGGCCGCAGCAGCGTGAAGGAAATTCTCGCGAAGCTCGACACCAACGCCGGCGCGCGTGCCGCGAAAGAACTCGCAAACAAGCCGGTGTTCGACACGCTGATCGTCGGCGGCGGCCCGGCGGGCGCGGCCGCGGCGATCTACTCGGCGCGCAAGGGCATTGCAACCGGCGTGGTGGCCGAGCGCTTCGGCGGCCAGGTGCTGGACACGCTGGCGATCGAGAACTTCGTGTCGGTGACGGAAACCGAAGGACCGAAGTTCGCCGCCGCGCTCGAACAGCACGTGAAGGCGTATGACGTCGACATCATGGACGTGCAGCGCGCGGAAGCGCTGATCCCGGGCCGCATTCACGAAGTGCGTCTCGCCAACGGCGCGGTGCTGAAGGCGAAGACGATCGTGCTCGCGACCGGCGCGCGCTGGCGCGAAATCAACGTGCCGGGCGAGCGCGAGTATCGCAACCACGGCGTCGCCTATTGCCCGCACTGTGACGGTCCGCTGTTCAAGGGCAAGCGCGTCGCGGTGATCGGCGGCGGCAACTCCGGCGTCGAGGCGGCGATCGACCTCGCGGGTCTGGTGCGCGAAGTGACGCTGCTCGAATTCGGCGCAACGCTGCGTGCCGACGAAGTACTGCAACGCAAGCTGCGCAGCCTGCCGAACGTGAAGGTCGTCACCCAGGCGCAGACCACCGAAATCACCGGCGACGGCAAGAAGGTCAACGGTTTGGTCTACAAGGACCTCGCGTCCGGCGAAGTGAAGACGGTCGAGCTCGAAGGCGTGTTCGTGCAGATCGGTCTGGTGCCGAACACCGAATGGCTGAAGGGCACGGTCGAGTTGTCGAAGCACGGCGAGATCGTCGTCGATGCACGCGGCGCGACGTCGGTGCCGGGCGTGTTTGCGGGAGGCGACGTGACCACGGTGCCGTTCAAGCAGATCGTGATCGCGGTCGGCGAAGGCGCGAAAGCATCGCTGTCTGCATTCGATCATCTGATCCGCACCAGCGCGGACGATGAGGCCGAGGCGGAAGCCGAAGCAACGGTTTGATCCGGTAGTGCGATGTTGTGAGCAGTGAAAACGGCGGCCCTTGGGTCGCCGTTTCTGTTTGTGTGCTATCTGTCCAGGAAACCCAAGCGGTTCAAAGCTCTGGCAGCCTGGCACTTCGCTGTCCAACTTTGCGGGGGCAGTTCATCCGAGCGGGCTTTTTCATATGCACTTCGGCATAGTCGCTGCCTGCCGGGATTGCGCGCTATAACCTCGCGCTCGCCTTTGCTCTATAGCGCTGCCACAACTTGACAATCGTGACATAGGCAACGACCGCCACGATCACTTCGATCGTTAGCCACACCGCGAAATATAAGTCGTCGGGGTCATCGACACCGAGCAAGTCTGAAGCACGAAACCATGCACGGGTCTCGGCTAAAGACCATTCATTGGTCAGCGGTATAAAACGAATCGACAGAAGAAGAAGCCCGATAAACAGGGCTACCTTGAACAGCCTACGGGCAAGTATTGCCATGCGTAATGACCTCGATTGTTCCGTAGGCGTTAAGACCTGAACTGCCAGCGACGATGGCGCTGGTGTGTAGGAGCGCAGAGCGGATTCTTACGAAATCGAAGCGGCTAGGAAGGGTAATGCACCCGAAAGACCGTCCCTCACCACCAGCCGGATGCAGGCGAAACTGCCCGCGCTTGACGCCATTGACCCACGTCACGTCGTCAATCATCCCGTCGTCCCGATACAGTGCAAACCATTCGCTGTGATCGGATGGGTTTCCCTTGAACGAGTTCCATTCGTCCTTAAGCCACGCCTGAATCCTGGAGCCCGGACCGCCAGCAGGACGCGCGACGATCCAGTACTTTCCTGCGGGAATTGGTCCTTTGTTGGCTATCGTCGTACAGCCACCCCGATTGCGATATATGTTATCGCCCGAAAACGCGTTGAATGTTCCTACACCATCAATCGTCAAGGGAGAGAGGTCTTTGTTATTCACCAGAAATTTGCCGGTAACTGCCATTGCGGCCTCCGCTCATTGTGCTTGCGGACAAGTTTTACCGATGTCACGTGGCCCATGCAACTGGAATCGAGCTGAAGTTTGAGGCGGATCAAGCCTTTAATAGTCCTTGACAAAATACTGCTGGAAACCTGCGCGTCGCTCTTTGCTATTGCCCGTTTTGCGGCGCAATCCTATCGAACAGTTGCAGCCCGGACTGCGGCGTTACATTCACTACTACAACCACGAGCACATCAAGTTCAAACTCAATGAACTGAGTCCCGTGCAATACAGGACTCAGCTTCTGGCAGCCTGGCACTTCGCCGTCCAGCTTTGCGGGGCAGTTCATCACAGCGGCCCCTGTCGCATTAGCGCAGCGCAATGTGCACTATCAACGCCGGTCGAGCGAATACTTGCCGGGCCCGCTCACGCACAACAGCAGCAAGCCGCCGATGATCGCGATGTTCTTGTAGAAATGGATCATGTTGTCGTATTGCATCGCGCCGGTCATGTTCCAGTAGTGATGGCCGATGATCGCGGTGCCGAGCGTGTACAGCGCGAGCAGCAGCGCGAGAGGCCGCGTGAAAAATCCCACCAGCAACGCAACGCCGACGACGAGTTCCATCACCACCGCGATAACCGCCGACAATGCCGGCGCCGGCGCGCCGGTCGATGCCATATAGGCGACCGTGCCCGCGAAGCCGGTCAGCTTCGACCAGCCGAACATCACGAACAGCACCATCAACAGAATACGGGCGACCAGAAGAACCACGTCTCTCTGGTTTTCGAACAGTGTGTAACGCATGATTTTTCCCGAAGGGGTAGGAAGAAAAGCTCGCCGGTAACGGTCATCCGGCGAGCTAGATTCAGATTAGTCGATTAATCGCGCAAGCGAAGCGCTTAACCCCACAACGCTGACGTTTCGATATTGCGCAGATCGAACACCAGCACTTCCGCATCCTGACCTCGCGAGAAGGTCAGCGCCTGTTCGCCGCGCACTCGCGCGCCGTCGCCTTCGTGGAACTCGACACCGTTCACCGTGACACTGCCGCGCGCCACGTGCACATACGCATAGCGGTCGTTGGCGAGTTCGAGCGTAGCGGTTTCGTCGCCGTCGAACAGACCCGCATACACCCGCGCATCCTGCTGCAATTGCAGCGAACCGTCCGCGCCGTCCGGCGACATCACGAGGCGCAGCACGCCGCGCTTGTCGGCCGCGCCGAAATGCTGCTGTTGATAGCGCGGCGAGGTGCCTTGCTGCGCCGGCGCGATCCAGATCTGCAGGAAGTGCACCGGCTCGCTCTTCGAGTGGTTGTACTCGCTGTGCGCGACGCCCGTGCCCGCGCTCATCAACTGGATGTCGCCCGGTACGATCACCGAACCGGTGCCCATCGTGTCCTTGTGTTCCAGCGCGCCTTCGAGCACGTACGAAAAAATCTCCATGTCGCGGTGCGGATGCTTGCCGAAGCCTTGCCCCGGTGCGACGCGGTCGTCGTTGATCACCAGCAGGTCGGAGAAGCCGTTTTGCTTCGAATCGTGATAGTGCGCGAACGAGAACGTGTGACGCGAGCTGAGCCAGCCGTGTTCCGCGCGGCCACGTTGGTTGGCTTGTCTGATTTCGAGCATCTTTTTTCTCCTTGAGTTTGTCGTGCGATCCGGCCAGGTAGTTGGCCGCGATGCATGAGCAGCAGTGTAGGTCAATTCAGATGTGTATAATCATGACTATCTCAGAAACACTGTCTCGTCGGAGTGGACAATACGATGCAGCTCGATGACATGAGAATCTTCGTCGCGACCGTCGACGCCCATAACTTCACGGCTGCGGCGAAGCGCCTGGCGTTGTCGAAACAGTTCGTCAGCCGGCGCGTGATGGCGCTGGAAGAAGCGCTCGGCGTGCAGTTGCTGATCCGCAATACCCGCAAGCTGGCGGTGACCGATCTGGGGCAGGAGTTCTATGAGCGCGCGAAGCGCATCCTCGGCGAGGTCGAGGACGCGGAGCAGGCGATGTCGCTGCGGCGCGCAGGGCCGCGCGGGCTGCTGCGCGTGAGCGCGCCGATGTCGTTCGGGATGATGCATCTGTCGCCGCTGGTCGCGTCGTTTCTGCGCGAGCATCGGGATGTGCGCTGCGATATGGAGCTGAGCGACCGCACCGTCGACGTGGTCGGGGAGGGCTTCGACATGGCGATCCGGATCGGCACGTTGCAGGATTCGTCGCTGATCGCGCAGAAGCTGGTCGACGTGAGGATGATTACGTGCGCCAGTCCCGCCTATCTGCGTCGGCGCGGCACGCCGAAGCTGCCCGCCGAACTGGCGAATCACGACTGTCTGCTATACGGGCACGGCGGCGCGGTGAGCTGGGAGTTCAGAAGCGACGGCGCGCTAAAGAGCGTCGAGGTGCGTGGGCCGCTGCGCGCCAATAACGGCGATCTGATTCGCGACTCGGCCGTCGCCGGTCTCGGGATCGTTCGGCTTCCTGATTTTATCGTCGCCGATGCATTGGCAAGCGGCAAGCTGGTGCCGGTGCTCGAGGCGTTCCTGCCGGCGGCGACCGGCGTGTACGCGGTGTATCCGCAGCACCGGCAGAGTTCGGTGACGATCCGGGCGTTCGTCGAGTTTTTGCGCAAGCATTTGAAAACGCTGGCAAGGTGAGCTCGAAGCAACCGACCTCAGCGGCTTTGCAGGCCGTTGCAAAGCCGCGTTGCTAACCCGCTTTTTGCGCTCAACCGTCGCGGAAGATAAAGCTGTACGCACTGAGAGCCGGCACGCCGCCCAGGTGCGCGTACAGCACCCGCGAGCCCGGCGGAAATTCGCCGTTGCGCACCATGTCGATCATCCCGTGCATCGATTTGCCTTCGTAGACCGGATCGGTCAGCACGCCTTCGAGCCGCGCGCATAGACGGATCGCCTCTAGCGTGCCGTCGTTCGGCAGACCGTATTCGGGGCCGCCGTAGCGCTCGTCGAGCACGACGTCCTTCGCGGTGATGTCGCGGCCCAGCTCGACGCTCTCCGCGGTCCGCTTCGCGATCCGCGTGATCTGCTCGCGCGTCTGCGCGGGTTTGGCCGATGCATCGATGCCGATCACGCGATCCGCGCGCCCATCGGCGGCGAAACCGACGATCATCCCCGCCTGCGTGCTGCCCGTCACCGAGCACACGACCACATAGTCGAATTTGAAGCCGAGTTCGGCTTCCTGCTGGCGCACTTCTTCCGCGAAGCCGACGAAGCCGAGCCCGCCGAGCGGATGGTCCGAGCAGCCGGCCGGAATCGCATACGGCTTGCCGCCGGCCGCGCGCACGCTCGCGAGCGCGTCTTCCCAACTCCGGCGAAAGCCGATGTCGAAGCCATCGGGCACGAGCCGTACATCGGCGCCCATCATCCGCGACATCTGGATATTGCCGACGCGGTCGTACACGGCGTCCGAGTAGTTGACCCAGTTCTCCTGCACCAGCACGCACTTCAGACCCAGATGCGCTGCCACCGCCGCGACCTGGCGCGTCTGGTTCGACTGGATTCCGCCGATCGACACCAGCGTGTCGCATCCTTGCGCGAGCGCGTCGGGGATCAGGTATTCGAGCTTGCGGGTCTTGTTGCCGCCGAACGCGAAGCCGCTGTTGCAGTCCTCGCGCTTCGCGTACAGCTCGACCTTGCCGCCGAGGTGCGCGCTCAGGCGCTTGAGCGGCTGGATCGGCGTCGGGCCGAAGGTGAGCGGGTAGCGGGGAAATCGTTGCAGGTTCATCGCGGCTCCGTGGTGGTGGGTTCGGTGGTGTTATGGTAGGAAAAAGCGCGCGAAATGAGCTTGCGAAAACAATCGCGTGGACGTACTTTTGAAAACCTCAGCGGCGATGAGATTTAATAAAACCTTGTTCGCGTACCTATGAACGCAATAAAAGTTCGTACCGCCCGCGCCACGCGCTCCGGCACCTTCGCCGGCAAACCCGCCGGCAACGTCCCTGGCAAATCCGCCGGCAAATCCGGCCGCAAACCCGCCGGCGCGTCCGCCGTTGCAACCCCACCCGCCGCCCACACCTCGCTCGACCGCATCGACCGCGCGATCCTGCGGCAACTGCAAGTAGACGCGTCGATCTCGAACGTCGCGCTCGCGGCCCGCGTGAAGCTGAGCGCGCCGGCCTGTCTACGGCGAGTCGAACGGCTCAAGGAGTCGGGGCTGATCCGCGGTGTGGTCGCGCTGCTCGATCCGAAGGCGGCCGGCGCGGGGATGCTGGTGATCATCGGCGTGGTGCTTGATCGCTCGACGCCGGAATCGTTCGCCGAGTTCGAGAAGGCCGCGCAGAACGTCGCCGGCTGCATGGAGTGCCACGTCGTGACCGGCGAGTTCGACTACTTCATGACGATCCGCACGCGCGACAGCGACAGCTTCAACCGTCTGCACGCGGACCAGTTGCTGTATCTGCCGGGCGTGCGGCAGATCCGCTCGTTCATGGTGCTCAAGGAGATTCTGTCGACGACGAGATTTCCGCTGTAGAGCGGGCGCAGTCGGGAGAAAACGCGCATGCTGTCGGAAACCGGGCGGGAAACCGCGCACGCTCGAACGAGGAGAGGCGATATGGACATGCGCACAGCAACGCTTCACCGTCTGCTAGCCCTGGCAGCCGCGCTCGCATGGCTGCTCGCCTTCATGCAACCGGCTGCGGTAGCGGGCGAAACCGCGGTCGTCATCGCGCCGCCCGCGCTCGACGAACCCCTGTCCGCCAGCACCGCGCACTCGGAAACTGCGATCTTCGCGGGCGGCTGCTTCTGGGGCGTGCAAGGCGTGTTCCAGCACGTGCGCGGCGTCACCCAGGCGGTGTCCGGCTATGCCGGCGGCTCGCGCGATACCGCCGGCTACGAGATCGTCAGCGGCGGCGAGACCGGTCACGCGGAATCGGTGCAGGTCACGTTCGATCCGGCCAAGGTCACCTACGGTCAACTGTTGCAGGTCTATTTCTCGGTGATTCACGACCCGACCGAGCTGAACCGCCAGGGGCCCGACAGCGGCACGCAATATCGCTCGGCCCTGTTTCCGCTGACCGACGTCCAGCGGCGCGTCGCGCAAAGCTACATCGCGCAACTCGACCGCTCGCATGCGTTCGCGGCGCCGCTCGTCACGAAGATCGAGCCATATAAAGGCTTTTATCCGGCCGAGCCGTATCACCAGAACTACCTGACGCTGCATCCCGACTCGGCGTATATCGCGCTCAACGATCTGCCGAAAGTCGCCGGTCTGAAGCGCCTCTTTCCCAATCTGTATCGCGACAAACCGGTGCTGGTCGAAGCGGGGCGGTAGCACGGAAAAAGAGCGTCGAAAGTCGCGGCCGCGTCGCCGCTGCGACTTCCATTTCCGTGGCAGGCGCGCGCCTGCCCGCCGCAGCCGCCGGCCCGCCGTCATCGATCGTCGCGACTTGGCGTACTTCTTGCGACCGCACTCGCCCGTCGAACACACTTAAGCGTTACTGCAGCCCCGGCACTTGCTCGCAACCCGCGAACAGGCGCGCCTGGGCCGTGTGCGGGCGCGGGCCGCGTGGGGCCCGACGCGTTGCGCGGCGCGCGACGACGACTGAAAAAATTACATGCCGTCAGTAGCAGCGCGGCGATCGCTCGAGCTGTCTGGGTCCGCGCTGGACCCCCGGGCGCAAACATAACCTCTTCGCGACACGCGAAATCGGAGGCTTCAGGTGTTGATCAGCCGTACAAAGAAGCGGGGCGCGACGCCTCGCCATAAACAAACCGGCATCGCGACGGCTTCGCTGGTCGCCGCGACTCTTGGCGGCATCGTCTTCGTGCCGGGCGCGGCATACGCGCAGACGCCGTCGCCGCTCGGCGAGTGGCAGTACTCGGTGGGCATTCCGCTACAGAAGATGTATCAGCCGACCCTCCCTGACTGGCAGGTGCGGCTTGGCGCGGCCGCGTCGTTCCAGCCGCGCTTCGAAGGCTCGGACCGCTATCACGTGGTCGGCGGCCCGAGCGTCGACGTGCGCTACAAGGACCTGTTCTTTCTGTCGACCGGCGAAGGCTTCGGCGTGAACTTCGCGCAGGGCGAAAACTGGCGCATGAGTCTTGCAGCGGTCTACGACCTCGGCCGGCGCGCGCAGGACGACCCACAGGAGCTGAACGGGCTCGGCAACATCAACCCGGCGGCGGGCCTGAAGCTGTCCGGCGAGTACGTGATCTCGAAGAATTTTCCGCTGGTGCTGCGAGCCGACATCCGCCGCTATTTCGGCGGCTCGAATGGCTGGATCGGCGACCTCGGTGCATATATGCCGATGCCGGGCAGCTCGAAGACGTTCTTCTGGTTCGCCGGGCCGAACGTATCGTTCGCCGACTCGAAGTACATGAACAGCTGGTTCGGCGTCAATCAGGAGCAGGCCGCGCACTCGCAGTATTCGCAGTACCACGCGAGCGCCGGTGTCAAATCGGTCGGCTTCGGCGTCAGCGCGGTGTGGCTGTTCAGCAAGCACTGGTTCGCGACCGCCGACGGCGCGTTCGAACAACTGGTCGGCGGCGCGGGTAACAGCCCGATCGTGCGCACGCGCGCGACCGGTGTTGCCGACGTGTCGATCAACTATCGCTTCTGAGCCGCGCGCATTCACGCTGCACGCACGACGCACGACGCACGACGCACGGCGCGATCCGCGCCGCTTGCCGTTCGATCCGTCGTGTTGCCACGCATTTCGTCCCGGCCCGCGCGCGGGTACATGGTTTGCTGAACTGAACGTCACGCGCCCGCGCCTGTCGCGCCGGCGCGCCCGAACCCAGGAGTCCATCCTCATGGCAGGTAAACCGAATACCCAGAAGCCAGCCGCGCAGCCGGCCGGAGCGAAGCAGTCGAACGATGCGAAGTCGCAGGACCTCGAACGCAATCGCGTGAGCCCGCAGGGCGAGGCATTGCGCACCAACCAGGGCGTGAAGATCGCCGACAACCAGAACACGCTGCGCGCGGGCCCGCGCGGTCCGTCGCTGCTCGAAGACTTCATCATGCGTGAAAAGATCACGCACTTCGACCACGAGCGCATTCCCGAGCGGATCGTGCACGCGCGCGGCTCGGCCGCGCACGGCGTTTTCAAGGTGTACGAATCGATGCGCGAGTACACCAAGGCCGCGTTCCTGCAGGACCCGGCGCTCGAAACGCCGGTCTATGTGCGTTTCTCGACCGTGCAGGGCCCGCGCGGCTCGGCCGACACGGTGCGCGACGTGCGCGGCTTCGCGGTGAAGTTCTACACGCAGGAAGGCAATTACGATCTGGTCGGCAACAACATGCCGGTGTTCTTCATCCAGGACGCGATCAAGTTTCCCGACTTCGTGCATGCGGTGAAGATGGAAGCGCCGAACGAAATGCCGACCGGCGGCTCCGCGCACGACACCTTCTGGGATTTCGTGTCGCTGGTGCCCGAATCGGCGCACATGGTGCTATGGACGATGTCGGACCGCGCGATTCCGCGTAGCCTGCGCACGATGGAAGGCTTCGGTGTCCATACGTTCCGCTTCGTCAACGCGCAAGGCAAGGGCCGCTTCGTCAAGTTCCACTGGCGGCCGGTACTCGGCTCGTATTCGCTGTTGTGGGACGAGGCGCAAAAGCTCGCGGGCAAGGACCCGGATTTCCACCGGCGCGATCTGTGGGAGGCGATCGAGCGCGGCGACTATCCGGAGTTCGAACTGGGCGTGCAGCTGATCGACGAGGCGGACGAGCACAAGTTCGACTTCGATCTGCTCGATCCGACCAAACTGATTCCCGAGGAACTGGTACCGGTGAAGATCATCGGCAAGATGACGCTCAATCGCAATCCGGACAACTTCTTCGCGGAGACCGAACAGGTTGCGTTTCACCCGGGCCACGTGGTGCCCGGCATCGACTTCACCAACGACCCGCTGTTGCAGGGGCGTCTGTTCTCGTACACCGATACGCAGATCAGCCGGCTCGGCGGTCCGAACTTCCACGAGATTCCGATCAACCGGCCAGTCTGTCCGTCGGTCAACAATCAGCGCGACGCGATGCACCGGCAGACGATCCATGTCGGGCAGGCTTCTTATGAACCGAATTCGCTGAACGACGGCTGGCCGAAGGAAACCGACCCGGCCGAGGCCGATGGCGGTTTCGAAAGCTATCAGGAGCGCGTGGAAGGCAGCAAGATTCGCGTGCGCAGCGAGTCGTTCGCCGATCACTTCTCGCAGGCCGCGCTGTTCTACAACAGCATGTCGCAACCGGAGAAGGATCACATTGCGGCCGCCTATCAGTTCGAGCTCGGCAAGGTCACGAAGCCCGAGATTCGCGCGCGGGTGGTCAACGAAATTCTCGCCAACTTCGATGCGGGACTGGCCGCGCAGGTTGCCGAAGGTCTCGGCCTGCCGGCGCCGAAAAAAGGCGGCGCGAAACTGGTTGGACCGAAGAGTTCGCCAGCGCTCAGTCTGCTCAACCGCGTAAAGCCCGGCATCAAGACCCGCAAGATCGCGCTGCTCGCCGCGCCCGGTTCCGACGGCGCCGCGATCAAACAGCTGCAACAGGCCCTGAAGGGCGAAGGCGCGACGCCGATGCTGATCGCGCCGACGCTCGCCGAAATCGACGGGCTCGCGCCGGATGCGACGATCGCCGGGCTGCCGTCCGTGATGTTCGACGCGGTGATCGTGGTGGGCGGCGAGGCCGGCGCGAAGACGCTCGCGCAGTCCGGCGACGCGCGCCATTTCGTGCTGGAGGCGTTCAAGCATCTGAAGGCGATCGCGGCGCTCGGCGCGGGGCGCGACCTGCTCGGCGCCGCGCAGTTGCCGGCTCAGGCGGACGGCGTCGCGACCGGCGACGACCAGCAGTCGGCCGACGTGCTGAAGGCTTTCATCAAGACGGTCGAGCAGCATCGGGTGTGGTCGCGCGCGGCGCACGCGGAAGGGGTGCCGGCGTGACCTGAGGATGCCGAAGTAACACGGCCGTCACGCGCCGCACGCGCGGTGGTGCAAAAAGCCTGGCTGGTGCGAACCGGCCAGGTTTTTTTCTGCTCCGGGGTCCGCGCGGGGCGCTTTCGCGGGCCCCCGTCAACGCCTCGCCGAGCCGTACCCAGCAAGCCTGAGCGCGGTCCGACCGGTTTTCAAGATAAGCTTCGCCCTTGTATGATGACGGCGGTCGTATCGCGATGAAAACTACCGCACGCAAATTCCGAAAAATATTCCGCATCGACTCGACTCGCCATGCCGAAGACAGAAAAAATGACCGCCACGCCGGCCGTCGATCCGCTTCGTTTCCACCGCATCCTTCGTCGTAACCTCGCTCTGCCGCTCGGCGTCGGGCTCGTCACGATGGCGCTGTTCGTCGGGCTGGTCGCCTACCTCGTGTCGACGCTCAGTTGGGCCGAACACTCGGAGCGCGTGATCGGCAATGCCAACGAAATGCTGCGGCTCGCGGTGGAGCGCGAGTCGTCGCTGCGCGGCTTCCTGATCACCGCCGACGAAAGCTTCCTCACGCCTTATGAAAACGGCGGCCCGAAGTTCAACGCGCAACTGCAGGCGCTGCAGCAGATGGTGGCCGACAATCCGCCGCAAGTCGAACGGCTGAAACAGATTCAGGCGTTGCAGCAGCGCTGGCGCGCTTTCGCCGAAGAGATGATCGATGCGCGCCGGCGCAATCAGGACTACGAGACAGCGGTTGCGGCGGGGCGCGGCAAGGTCGAATTCGACGAAACGCGCCGCGAATTCAACAATTTTCTCGACGTCGAGTTGCGCCTGCGCGAGGAGCGCAGCGAGGCGACGCGCCGCGTGACGGCGACGCTGGTCGGCGCGTTCCTGCTGTTCAGCCTGATCGTCAGCGGCCTGCTCGCGTGGCGTGGGCGCCGCGAATTGCTGGGCCTGTCCGAGACTTACGACGCCGCGTTGCAGCAGCAGACCGAACAGACCGCCAGGCTGCAGCAACAGGTCTGGTTGCGCTCGGGTCAGCGCCTGCTGGCGGACAAGGTGGTCGGCCAGACCAGCCCGCAACTGGTGGGCCGCGCGCTGCTCGAATTCCTGGCCCAATATCTGGACGTGGTGGTTGCGGTGCTGTACGTGCGCGACCGCCAGCACGGCACGCTGCGCCGCATCGCGACCTACGGCTTCAGCCGCGACAGCGAGCAGCGCGCGCCGCTCAGCTTCGAGGAAGGCGAAACGCTGGTCGGCCAGGCGGCGCGTTCGCGCCGCACGCTGGTGCTGCGCGAGGTGCCGGAGAACTACGTACAGGTGGCGTCGGCGACCGGCAACGGCGCGCCGCGCAATCTGCTGATCGCGCCGCTCGACAACGACGGCCAGGTGAACGGCGTCGTCGAAATGGGCTTTCTGCGCGAGGTCACCGGGCGCGACGAAGAGCTGATCGAGCTGGTCCGCAACAGCATGGGCGACTTCGTCGAGGCGGCGCTGTATCGCGAACGTTTGCAGGATGCGCTCGCCGAGACCCAGCAGTTGAACGAGGAGTTGCAGGTCCAGCAGGAAGAATTGCGGGTCTCCAACGAAGGGCTCGAAGAGCGCGGCCGCGCGTTGCTCGATTCGCAGCGGCGTCTCGAAGCGCAGCAGGCCGAACTCGAACAAACCAACGTGCAGCTCGAGGAATACGCGCAACGGCTCGAACGGCAAAAGTCGGATCTGCTGCGCGCGCAGGACGATCTGGCGGCCAACGCGGAGCGCCTCGAACAGTCGAGCCGCTACAAGTCCGAGTTTCTCGCCAACATGTCGCACGAATTGCGCACCCCGCTGAACAGCTCGCTGATTCTCGCCAAGCTGTTGCAGCAAAATCGCAGCGGCAATCTGACCGACGAGCAGGTGCGCTACGCGGAGACGATCTACGCGTCCAACAGCGATCTGCTGGTGCTGATCAACGACATTCTGGATTTGTCGAAGGTCGAGGCCGGGCAGGTGACGATCGAGCCCGAAACCGTGTCGCTCGATGCGACGTTGCAGTCGCTCGACGAAATGTTCCGTCCGCTCGCGGCAAACCGCCATCTGCAACTGAGTTTCGACCGGCTGCCGGGCACGCCCGATACCTTCATTACCGACGGCCAGCGGCTCACGCAGATTTTGCGCAACCTGCTGTCGAACGCGCTGAAGTTCACCGAGCACGGCGAGGTCACGCTGGCGGTCGCGCCGGTCGACGGCGACGCGCTGCGCTTCGACGTGCGCGATTCCGGCATCGGCATTGCGGCGGACAAGCTGGAAATGATCTTCGAGGCGTTCCAGCAGGCCGATGGGTCGACCAGCCGCCAATACGGCGGCAGCGGTCTCGGGCTGTCGATTTCGCGCGAGTTCGCGACGCTGCTCGGCGGCCGGATCACGGTGGCGAGCGAGGTCGGCAAGGGCAGCGTGTTTACGCTGTGGCTGCCGCTCGACGTGAGCGCTGTGCTCGCCGCGCGGGACGGCCAGGCGGCGCACGGCCAGGCGGCGCACGGGCACGGCGCGGTACCGGCCGCGCAAGCGCCGTTGCTGCGCGCGCAAGAGGACAGCGCCGCTGCGGTCGCGGCTGCGCAGGCAACGAGCGCGGCGGGTGCCCCCGGCCTCCCGGGCACACTGAGTTCGCCCAGCCAGGGTTTGCCGGCCGGCCGGTCCGCGGCGACAACCGCACCGTCGCCCACACGCGGCCCCGCGCCCGCCGACCCACTCGAACCGCCGGCTGCGTCGATCCCCGACGACCGCGACCGGCGCACCCGTGCCGGCCGCCTGATCGTCACGATCGAAGACGATCTCGCGTTCGCGGAAATCCTGCGCGATCTGGTGCACGAGCTCGATTTCGACTTCGTACACGCGAGCAACGCGGCGAGCGGCCTTGCGCTGGTGCGCGACATGCGCCCCGCCGCGGTGTTGCTCGACGTCGGCCTGCCGGACCGCTCGGGCCTGACCGTGCTCGAATGGCTGAAGAACGATCCGCTCACGCGCCACATCCCGATTCACATCGTGTCGGCCACCGATCATGCGGACAAGGCGCTGCATCTGGGCGCGATCGGCTATACGCTGAAGCCGACCGCGCGCTCGACGATGGAAGCGGCGATCCGCCGCCTCGAAGCGCGCCTGCAACAACAGCTCAAACGCGTGCTGGTGATCGAGGACGACGCGCCGATGCGCGAAAGCATCGGCGCGCTGCTGCAAAGCGAGAACACCGAGATCGTCGCGGTCGCGACGCTCGCCGACGCGTTCAAACAACTGGCCGAGGTCAGCTTCGATTGCGTGGTCACCGACCTCGCGCTGCCCGACGGCACCGGCTACGACCTGCTCGAACGGCTCGCGGCGAATACCGCGCACGCGGCGCTGCCGGTGATCGTCTACACCGGCCGGATGCTGTCCGACGACGAAGAGCACCGGCTGCGCCGCTATTCGAAGTCGATCATCATCAAGGGCGCGAAATCGCCGGAGCGTCTGCTCGACGAGGTGACGCTGTTCCTGCATAGCGTCGAGTCGTCGCTGGCGCCCGAACAGCAGCGCATGCTGCGCACCGTGCGGCAGCGCGACAACGCGTTCGAGGGCCGCACGATCCTGCTCGCCGAGGACGACGTGCGCAATATCTTCGCGCTGTCGCATGTGCTGGAGCCGCTCGGCGCGAAACTGCTGATCGCGCGCAACGGCCGCGAGGCGCTCGACGAACTCGAAAACGGCCCCGAGGTGCATCTCGTGCTGATGGACATCATGATGCCGGAGATGGACGGCCTGACCGCGATGGGCGAGATTCGCCGCAATCCGCGCTTCGCGCATCTGCCGATCATCGCGCTGACCGCGAAGGCGATGGCCAACGACCGGGCGCGCTGCCTCGAAGCGGGCGCCGACGACTACGTGTCCAAGCCGATCGACGTCGACAAGCTGGTCGCGCTGTGCCGCGTGTGGCTGCGCCAACGCTGATACGGAAACGGAACCCGCGATGAACCCGTCCGCCTTCGATGCGCCGCCGCGCATGAGCGACTTCGATATCGAATTGAAGCTGCTGCTCGACGCGATTTATCTGAAGTATCAGCACGACTTTCGCCGCTACGCGATGTCGTCGCTGCGCCGCCGCCTGAGCCAGGCGCTCGACGAATTCGGACTCCAGACGCTGTCGCAGTTGCAGGACGCGATCATGCGCGACGGCGAGCAGTTCTCGCGGCTGTTCCAGTACCTGACCGTGCAGGTCAGCGAGATGTTTCGCGATCCTGCGTATTTCCTCGCGTTGCGCGAACACGTGCTGCCGCGGCTGCGCACCTATCCGTCGATCAAGGTGTGGGTCGCCGGCTGCAGCACCGGCGAGGAACTGTGGTCGCTGAAGATCCTGTTCGACGAAGAGGGGCTCACCGAGCGCACGCTGTTCTACGCGACCGACATCAATCCGGATGCGCTCGCGCGCGCCGAGTCGGGAATCTACTCGCTCGACCGGATTCAGGGCTTCACGCAGAATTATCTGGCGGCCGGCGGCACCCGGTCGCTGTCGGACTACTATCACGCCGCGTACGGCGGCGCGCGCTTCGCCGGCTCGCTGAAGGAGCGCGTGGTGTTCGCCGATCACAGCCTCGCGACCGACGAAGTGTTTCTCGAAGCGCACCTGGTGTCGTGCCGCAACGTGCTGATCTATTTCGATCGCGGCTTGCAGGATCGCGCGCTGGGGCTGTTCGAAAACGCGCTGGTGCGGCGCGGTTTTCTCGGGCTGGGCAGCAAGGAAAGTCTGCGCTTTTCGCGTCATTACGAAGCGTTCGACGAGTTCCGCGCGCCCGAACGCATCTATCAGAAACGCTAGCGAGGTCGCGATGCCACGCTCGATCGTTCAACCGCCGGACCCGCCGGCTCATACGCCGGCCACCGATACCGACGCGCCCCCAGCCGCGCCGCGCACCTACGACCTCGTCGTGATCGGCGCGTCGGCGGGCGGCATCGAAGCGCTCGGCGTGCTGCTGCTCGCGTTGCCCGCGCGGTTCTCGCCGGCCGTGATGATCGTCATGCATCTGCCGGCCGAGTCGCCGAGCTACCTCGTGCCCGCGCTCGCGCATCGCTGCGCGTTGCCGGTGCTCGAACCCGATGCCGGCGAGTCGATCCTGCCGGGCCGCGTGCACGTCGCGCCGCCCGGTTATCACATGCTGGTCGAAGTGGACCGCACGGTCGCGCTGTCGACCGATGCGGCGGTGCGCTTCTCGCGCCCGTCGATCGACGTGCTGTTCGAGTCGGCCGCCCCGGTGTACCGCGAGCGCCTGCTCGCGATCCTGCTGTCGGGCGCCAACGACGACGGCGCGGCCGGCCTCGAACGCGTGCGCGCGCACGGCGGCACCGCGTGGGTGCAGACGCCGGAGAGCGCCGGCGCGCCGGAAATGCCGCGCGCGGCGATCGTGCGCGGCGCGGCCGACGCTGTCTACAATCCCGAAACCCTGGCGCGCCGGCTTGCCGCGCTGCCGCTTTCTTTCTGATTCGATGCCATGTCGAACTCACCTGTGAACATCCTGATCGTCGACGACATCGTCCACAACATCACCGCGCTCGAAGCGCTGCTCAGGCGCCCCGACGTCGCCGTGCTGGTCGCCGACTCCGGCACCGCCGCGCTCGACCTGCTGCTCAAGCACGAAGTCGCGCTGGCGATCCTCGACGTCAACATGCCCGGCATGAACGGCTTCGAGCTGGCGGCGCTGATGCGCGGCAGCCCGCGCACCTCGCACGTGCCGATCATCTTCCTGACCGCGACCGCGCAGGACGCGTCGCGCACGTTCCGCGGCTACGAGGCGGGCGCGGTCGACTTCCTGTACAAGCCGTTCGATCCGCGCATCCTGCAATCGAAGGTCGACGTGTTCGTGCAGCTCGAACAGCACAAGCGCCAGCTCGCCGCGCAACTGGTGACCACGCGCCAGATGCTCGAAGCGAACGAGATGCTGATGGCGGTGCTCAGCCACGATCTGCGCACGCCGCTCGGCGCGGTGCTGGCGTCGGCCGAATATCTGATGCGCACCGCCGCCGACGAGCAGGCCGCGAGCGTCGCCGCGCGCGTGAAGAACAGCTCGTTGCGGATGGCGCGGATGGTCGATCAACTGCTGAACCTCGCGCGTTTGCAGGGCGGGCGTCTGCCGTTGCAGCCGCGCTCGATCGAACTGGCGACGCTGTGCCGTTCGGTAATCGACGAATTCGCGTCGCAAAAGAGCGGCAAGCGCATCGTGTTCGACTGCTCGGGCGATACCGCCGGCGCGTGGGATACCGACCTCGTCTGGCAGGCGGTGTCGAACCTCGTCAACAATGCGCTGCATCACGGCGCGCCGGACGGCGATATTCGCGTCGAGGTCGACGGCACCGCGGACGATGTGGTGCGGCTGAAGGTGGCCAATCGCGGCGTGATTCCGGCCGAGGTGTTTCCGCATCTGTTCAAGGCGTTCGGCGCGAACGGCAACGGCGCGCGTTCGCGCGAAGGGCTCGGGCTTGGTCTGCATATCGTGCAGGAGATCGCGCGCATGCATGGCGGCGAGGTTGGCGTCGAGTCGAGCGAGCCGGTGGGGACGGTGTTTACGATCGAGCTGCCGCGCGCGGTGGCGTTGCAGCGAGGCTCGTTTACCCGGAGGTAGACGGCAGGGCGGCGGGACCCGCGGGCCGCTGTGCTACGCTTGCCGGCACCCAAATCACGCAGCCGCAACCGCTTCCCATCATGCGTTCCTGGCGCCTCGCTTCACCGCCGCGCAGCGGCCCGATCAGCACCGCGCGCGCAACCGGTCTCGTCGCCGCGATCGCGCAGCCGGAGCCCGACGAGCTCGCCGCGAGCATTCTGCGCACGGTTGGCGACGCGCTGCCGGTGTCGCAATGCACGGTGTTCGCCTACGAATTCGACGCGCGGCCGCGCACCGTGTCGGCGGCGGACCATCGCGGCGGGCGCTTTCTGCGCGAGGTCGCCGAACGCTATGCCGCGCATTTCTACGCGCTCGACGGCAACCGCGCGATCATCGACGCGAGCGGCCCGGGCGGCAAAAACCGTCGCCCGCCGTCGCGCGATGCGCTGGTGCTGCATCAGCAGCGCGGCGACGAAATCGAACACGAAGCGTATCGCGCGGCCTGCTACGCGCAGCCGAACGTCTCGGACCGGCTGTCGTTGCTGGTTCAGCCGCTGGACAGCGTCTGGCTGTCGGTCAATCTGTATCGTGACCGCGCGCACGGCGTGTTCGCGGCGGGCGAACTGGAGTACCTCGAAAGCGTCGCGCCGTTGTTCGCGCACGCGGCGACAGCGCATTACGCGCTGAACGGCCAGCATCAGCAAGGGCCGGGCGCGGCGATGCTCGCGCGGCTTCGCCGTCTCTGCCCGGCGTTGACGCCGCGCGAACTCGACGTGCTGCGCGGCACGCTCGAAGGCGCGAGCGCCGCCGGGATCGCCGAGGGCATGGGCGTCAAGGCGACGAGCGTGGTGACCTATCAGAAGCGCGCGTATGCGCGGCTCGGCATCTCGAACCAGCGGCAACTGTTTGCGCTGTGCATGCGGGCGTAGCCGTGATGGCGTGAACTCCGTGCGCGCTTCGTAGCAGGCCTCAAGCCCGCTTGCCGCGCGCCAGCCCCCGCATCTCCCGATCCCAGCGTTTGAGCCACGGCATCACGAAGTCCGCGAAGCCGCTGGCGGACGGCGACAGCGCGCGCTCGGTCGAGCGATACACGCAGACTTCGCGAATCGTTTCCGGATCGACGATGCGCCGCATCACCAGCCCGAACGTGCGCGCGAGCGGCGCGACATAGGCCGGCGCGAGCGTGACCGCGAGCCCCTGCGCGGCGAGGCCGAACGCGGTGGTGACGTTATCGACCACGTCGACCGGCACGATGCGCGCCTCCGGCGGCAGATTCGCGCGCATCTGATCGACCGCGCGTTCGTGATCGCGGCCGGTCGCGACGATCGGCACGTCGCGCAGGTGCTGCCACTGCACCCGGCGTCGCGCGGCCAGCGGATGCGCGGCAGCGCACCACATCACCCACGGGCTCGCGAACGCCGTCTCGGCGCGCACGTGCGAGCCGCTTTGCCGGTCCGGCCCGATCGCCAGATCGATGTCGCCGCTCTCGACCCGTTCCACCAGTTGCTCGACTCCGGTATCGAAGATCCGCACGACGACCTTCGGTTTGTCGCGCGCATAGTCGGCGATCGCGGCCGGCAGCGCGGTCGCCGCGATCACCAGCGGCGCGCCGACCCGCACGATGCCGGACGCGCGGTTGCGGATATCGTCGGCGGATTGGGCGGCCGCGCGCACGTGGCGCAGCACCGATTCGGCCGACGCCAGAAAATCCTGCCCTGCGCTGGACAGCGCGACGCGCCGCGTGGTGCGGTCGAACAGCCGGAAGCCGAGTTCGGTTTCGAGTTCGGCCAGCAACTGGCTGACCGCCGAGGACGTCAATCCGAGCCGCTGCGCGGCCGCGCCGATGCTATGCAGATCGACGATCGCGAGAAACGCTTCGTACTGGCGAATGGTGACGCGGGTAAGAGCCATGCGGGCGATTCTAAAGAAAAACTTACGAATCGTGAAAAATCGATTGATTGTGCGCGGCGCTCTCAGCGACGACACTCGTACCGATCGACGCAGCGCGGCAAACCCGCTTAGACTTCTGGTTTGCCCCGCCGTGCGCCGCGGGCGCGCTTGCACCGGTATTTGCGGGTGTTGCCGCGCCGCGCGGCTAGCCGCATAACCGGCCTTCGAGGCCGTCTTCAAGGACCCGTGATGTTCGACCATATTCCCGCCTATCCGGGCGACCCGATCCTGAGCCTGAACGAAGACTTCCAGCTGGACCCCCGGCCGAACAAGGTCAACCTGAGCATCGGCATCTATTTCGACGACGCTGGCAAGCTGCCGGTGATCGACGCGGTGCGCCGCGCCGAAACCGCGCTGCTCGAATCGATCGGCCCGCGCTCGTATCTGCCGATGGCCGGCCTGCCGCTGTATCGCGACACCGCCCAGGCGTTGGTGTTCGGCGCGAACAACCCGGCGCGCGCGGCCGGCCGCATCGCGACGCTGCAAACGCTCGGCGGCTCCGGCGCGCTGAAGGTCGGCGCCGATTTCCTGAAGCGCTATTTCCCGGGCTCGCAGATGTGGATCAGCGATCCGAGCTGGGAAAACCATCGCGTGGTGTTCGAAGCCGCCGGCCTGACCGTCAACCCCTATCCGTACTACGACGCGCAAACCGGCGGGCTGCGTTTCGCCGGGATGCTCGCCGCGCTCGACACGCTGCCGGAGCAGAGCGTCGTGCTGCTGCACGCGTGCTGCCATAACCCGACCGGCGTCGATCTGAGCGCCGCGCAATGGCAGGAACTGGTGCCGGTCCTGCAACGCCGCAAGCTGATCGCGTTCGTCGACATGGCGTACCAGGGTTTCGGCGCGGGCCTCGAAGAAGACGCCGCGTGCGTGCGTCTGCTCGCCGACGCGAACGTGCCGCTGATCGTCGCGAATTCGTTCTCGAAGAATTTCTCGCTGTACGGCGAACGGGTCGGCGCGCTCAGCGTGGTCTGCAACAGCGCGGACGAAGCGGCGCGCGTCGCCGGTCAGCTGATGGCGGCGGTGCGCGCGAACTACAGCAATCCGCCCACGCACGGCGCGCGCCTCGTCGCCAACGTGCTCGCCGATCCGGCGCTGCACGCATCGTGGGAAGCCGAACTCGGCGCGATGCGCGAGCGCATCCTGAAGATGCGTCAGACGATTTACGCGGGCCTCGAAGGGCGCGTCGATGAAGTGATGCGCACCCGTTACGTCGCGCAGCGCGGCATGTTCACCTACACCGGTCTGAGTGAGAGCCAGGTCGAACGGCTGCGCAACGAATACGCGGTGTATGTGCTGCGCTCGGGCCGGATGTGCGTGGCCGGTCTGAACGAACGCAACGCGGAGTACGTCGCGGCGTCGATCGCGGCGGTGGTGGCCGGCGCCGCCTGACCCGCGCCGCTCAGCCACCCGCGCCACCCGCGCCACCCGCGCCGGCTCAGCGCCGGTTCGCTCCGGCTCTGCGCGGGCGGCGCGGCGGCGATCCCCCGCCTGACCGCAACGACAATCATGGAGACGACACGATGAGCACCACCCTCGACGCACAACCGGCGAGCGTGCCGCCGGCGGCCGGCATGCATCCGGACGAATGGCAGGCGCGCGTGCAACTGGCCGCCGCTTACCGGATCTTCGATCTGCTCGGCTGGACCGAGATGATCTACAACCACATCACGTTGCGCGTGCCGGCGAGCGTCAGCGGCAACCAGCGTCACTTCCTGATCAACCCGTTCGGGCTGCATTACAGCGAAGTCACCGCGAGCAATCTGGTGAAGATCGATGCGCGCGGGCGGGTGCTCGACGGCTCGCCGTATCCGGTGAATCCGGCCGGCTTCGTCGTGCATGCGGCGATCCACGAGGGCCTGGCCGACGCGCACTGCGTGATGCACACGCATACCACGGCCGGCGTCGCGGTCGCCTGTCTCGAAGACGGTTTGCAGCAGACCAATTTCTACAGCGCGCAGTTGCATGACCGGATCGCGTATCACGACTTCGAGGGCATCACGATTCACGCGGAAGAGGGGCCCCGGCTGCTTGCCCATATCGGCGACAAACAGGCGGTGATTCTGCGCAATCACGGGCTGCTCGCATGGGGGCACACGCTCGCGCAGACCTTTGCGATTCTGTGGACGCTCAACCGCGCGTGCGAAATCCAGCTGGCGACTTTCTCGATGGGCCGCGCGCGGCCGGTGCCGGAAGAGGTCGCGATCCGCTGCTCGCGCGACTCGCTGCAGTTCGACCCGCGCCACGGCGCCGGCCAGGACGTGTTCGACGCGCTGGTGCGACGGGTCGACCGGATCGACGCCAGCTACCGGCAATGATTGACTAGAATTGAGCGAACCAACCGCCGCGGGGCGCACGCGGCAACCAGCAAGGACAAGCAATGAAAGTAGCGATCTACGGCGCCGGCGCGATCGGCGGCTGGATGGGAGTGAAGCTCGCGCAGGCCGGGCACGAGGTCGGCGTGGTCGCGCGCGGCGCGACGCTCGACGCGGTGCGCCAGCACGGATTGCGGCTGATCGAAGGCGGGGTGATCTACGCGGAGCAGGTCAAGGCAAGCGACAAGCCCGCCGAGCTCGGCGCGCAGGATCTCGTCGTGGTCGCGGTGAAGGGCCCAGCGATGGCGTCGGTGGCCGCGCGGATCGCGCCGCTGATCGGACCGCAGTCGAGCGTGCTGACCGCGATGAACGGCGTGCCGTGGTGGTTCTGCGACGGCCTCGCCGGCGAGTTCGCCGGCCGGCGGCTCAAGACGATCGACCCGGACGGCGCGATCGTCGCCGCGATTCCGACCGCGCAAACGGTCGGCTGCGTCGTGCATGCGAGCTGCCTGATCGACGCGCCCGGCGTGATCCGTCATCACCAGGGCAATGGCCTGATTGTCGGCGAGGCGTCGGGCCGGCCGAGCGAACGGGTCGAGCGGCTTGCCGCGCTGCTGCAGGCGGCCGGTTTCAACGCGACGATGGCCGCGCAGATCCAGCGCGACGTCTGGTACAAGCTGTGGGGCAACATGACAATGAATCCGGTCAGCGCGCTCACCGGCGCGACGACCGACAGGATTCTCGGCGACCCGCTCGTGCGCGGCTTCGTCACGCACATCATGCTGGAGGCGCAGGAAATCGGCGCACGCTTCGGCATCCCGATCGATCAGGCGCCCGACGATCGTCACGCGGTCACGCTGAAGCTCGGCGCGATGAAGACGTCGATGCTGCAGGACGTGCAGGCCGGCAAGCCGGTCGAACTCGACGCGCTGGTCGGCGCGGTGCGCGAGCTGGGGCAGTTGACCGGCGTCGCGACGCCTTATACCGATGCATTGCTCGGGCTCGCGCGGCTGCAGGCGAGCACGTTGGGCTTGTATCCGAAGCTGTAATGCCCGGATAAAACGAACGCCGCCCGCCGCCCGCTCGTGCGCATGGGAATTCAGATCGGGATTCAGATCGCAATTCAGATCGGAAACCGGAACGTCGCGGCGACATCGGTGCCGGCCGGCAGGTCGTTGCGCCGCAACGCGACCACTTTCGCGCCCGCTGCCAGCGCGCGCCGCGTGACTTCGCCGACGAGGCTGTACGCAAGCGCCGGTCCCCCCGTCCCATAGTCGACCGCGCCGGTCTGCTCGTCGAGCGTGCCTTTGAGATCGCTGTCGATATTGATGTACAGCGTTTCGATCGCGCCTTGTGTCGCGCCACGCGCGACTTCCTCCAGCATGTCGCTCGCGCGGCGGTTGTGCAGACGCCCCTGATAGTGCTCCTGATGAGCGGCGACCACGCTCTGATAATGGATGTCCAGAAGCTTGCGCGCTTCGGCGGCGATCTCGCCGAGCGACAGACGATCGGGGCTATGCGAGATGATCTGCGGCAGCAGGTTCTGCGCGCGGCAGAGGTTGTGAAAAATCGACGCGATCGGCTGCGCGGCCATCACGATCACCGGCACGTCGCCGTGCTGGAACAGCGGCGCCAGCGCCGCATCGACACGCCGCGCATATTTGGTCAGATTGAATTTGTGCAGATCGCCGCTATTGAGCGAACTGTCGTTGCGATCGTTCAGGCGCAGTTCGCTGGCCATGTCGGTCGGCTGGTCCGGCACGCGAATTTCCTCGGGCGGCAGATCGGCGAAAATTTGCACCACTCGCAAACTGTTCTCGGAGATCGCGATTACGTACGCGGAGTGATCGAACGTGGTCGCGCGCAACAGCGGTTTGATATTGAAACGGTCCGACGCCTCGACTTCGGATTCCAGCCGGTTCGCGAGCCTGAACGTGTGAATCTCGTCCGGCGTGGCCAGCACCGCGAGCGAGTTGGCCTGATAGCGCCAGAAGACTTCGTTTTCCTGAACTTCGGCGAGCAGCTCGTGCAATTGCCACAGGCGGCGTTTGTCCAGGCCGCGCGCTGCGAGCCGGCTCAGCGCGTCGCGCATCAGATTGGCAAATTCGATCCGGCTTCCGGCGGTTTCGCTCGTGACCGGCGTGGTAGCCAGATAGAGCGACACGCATGCGTCCGACTTGATCCCGAAGAGTCTGGCGATGTCTCGCGGACCCGGTATGTCGACATGGAACATCTCGGTTTCCTCCAACCGGTTAGAGAGACCGCGCCGGGGGCGCCGGAGCGAACGGGCGCCATCACGCTAACCGCAGCGGGTTCAGCGATGCCGGCCAGGCATCCTTGCGAAGATAGCAGCTAATCCGGCGCGCGAGGTTCGAACTACGGAACATCGGTTCGCATGTGACACGCGCATGAATCGCGGCGTGCCGATGCGCGGATTTCCCGCACGTGGAACGAATCGTGCGGCGGAACACGACTGACACGACTGACACGACGCCGGCGCCGCAGCTTTATGAAATATCTCGCCCGGATTGCCGCGCTGGCGGGCCTCGCCATCGCGGTCTGGCTCGTCTGGCACTCCGATGCGCGCGCGGTGCTCGCTCTGCTGCGCACGGCCGGCGCCGGCCTCGTGCTGGCCGGCGTTGCGCACGTGCTGCCGATGCTCGCCAATGCGCGCAACTGGCAACTGCTGATCCGCGGGCCGGTACGGCCGAACCTGTTCGCGATGTTCCGCCTCGTCTGGATCCGCGAGTCGATCAACGGGCTGTTGCCGGTCGCGCGCGTCGGCGGCGAAGTCGTGACGTTCCGGATGATGCGCAAGTGGGGCATCCGGGCGGCCCCGGCGATCTCGAGTCTGGTCGTCGATATCCAGTTGACGCTGATCAGCCAGATGCTGTTCGCGCTCGCGGCGATCGGCTATCTGATCGCGCACGCCGGTTCCAGCGCGTGGCACCTCGCGGCCAGGCTCGGCGGCGGCATCGCGGTGCTGTCGGTGCTGCTGGCGGGGTTTCTGCTGGTGCAGCGCGCGAGCCCGTTCGCACGCGTGAGCAAACTGTTCAATCGGATGACCAGCGGCAAATTCCGTTCTCTGGTCGGCGAGTCGGTGCGTATCGACCGGTCGATCAGCGAGCTGTGGCATCAGCCCGGCGTGATCGTCCGTTACCTCGCGATCTGGCAATCGCTGCAATGTGTGGCGACCGCGCTCGAGTTGTGGCTGGCGCTGCATTTTCTCGGCAATCAGGCCAGTTTTCTGCAGGCGGTAGTACTCGAATCGCTGATCCAGGCGCTCAGCAGCGTTGCGTTTTTCGTGCCCGGCGCGCTCGGCATTCAGGAGGGCGGTTTTCTGCTGATCGGCACGGGGCTGGGCCTCGATCCGCAGACCTGTCTCGCGCTCGCGGGCGCGCGCCGCTTTCGTGACATCATCGTTTTTTTGCCGGGATTGCTCGCGTGGCAGGCGGCGGAGTGGCGCGACAAGTGGCGCGACAAGCGGTGCGACAAGCGTCGCGGGGCAGAGGATCTGGTGGCGGATGAGGACGGGGCGTGAGCCGTGATGCAAGAGCTTGAAACGCATGATCCGGTCGTCATCTTCGGTGCGTTCGATCGTCATAACTTCGGCGACCTGCTGTTCGCGCATATCGCGGCAAAGTTATTCGAACGTAACGAGCTGATCTTCGCTGGGCTCGCGCGGCGCGATATGCGCGTGTACGGCGGCCACATCGTCGAGTCGCTCGCGCAACTGGCCGCGCAATGGGGCCACCAGCGCGGCAACCAGCGCGTGCATGTCGTGCATGCGGGCGGCGAAATCCTCACGTGCTCCGACTGGGAGGCCGCGGTGATGCTGCTGCCGGCTGACGAAGCGCAGCGGATCATCGCGCGACTCGATCGACACAGCGACGAACGACGCGCGTGGGCGCATGCGCGCACGGGGCTCGATGCGCTGCTTCCCTACATGGTGTCCCGCGCGATGTTTCCGCGCTCGGCGAGCGTCACGTATCTGGCCGCCGGCGGCGTCGAGTTCGATCGGCTTGACGCCGGCATGCGCGCCGAAGCGCTGACGAAGCTCGCGCAAGCCGACGCCGTCAGCGTGCGTGACGTCCACACCCGCAACATGCTGGCCGCCGCGGGCATCGGCGCACGTTTGATGCCGGACCCGGCAGTCATGGTGGCCGAGCTGCTGGGCTCGCGGATTCGCGCACGCAGCGAGCAAAGCGGCGTCGCGCAGTTGCGCAGCGCGTTTCCAGACGGCTACCTCGCGGTGCAGTTCAGTGCCGATTTCGGCGACGACCGGACGCTCGGCGCGCTGGCGCGCGAACTCGATCGCGTATCGCGAGAGAGTGGGTTGGGCATCGTGTTTTTCCAGGCGGGCGCCGCGCCGTGGCACGACGATCCGGCGTGCTACGAGCGAATCGCGGCGAAGATGAAATCCACGGATACGGCAATCTTCCGCTCGCTGGATCTGTGGGACATCTGCGCAGTGATCGCGTCGGCGCGCGCCTATGCGGGCAGCAGTCTGCACGGGCGGATCGTCGCGATGGCGTTCGGTTTGCCGCGCGTCAACCTCGTCCATCCGGCGCACGCGCGCGACACGACCAAACAGTGCGCGTTTGCGGCAAGCTGGGAGCCGGCGGGCGTACCGGGCAGCGTCGGGATCGATGCGTTGGCCGAAGCCATTTTCGTTGCGCTGGCGAGTGAGCCCGCAATGCTGGCGCGTACGGCCAGCCGGCTGGTCGCCTGCTATCGGCGGGAATTCGCGCCGATGCGTGAGGTGATGGGGCTGGCGTGACATCCATCGCCGCGCGCGACGAGATGGTTCAACTCGCCGCCACCGCCGGCACCGCTCCCACCGCCGTGCCCGCGCGCAACTTCGCCGACTCGATCAACGCCAGCGCGCGCCGCGGGTCGTCGAGTTCGGTCAGGCACAGCAGTGCCAGGCGCGCCAGATACAGCGACGCCTGCGCTTCGCCTTCGTGGGTCAGCGTGTTGCACAGCGTCGTGTAGACGAGGTCGAGATCGCTATCGGTCATGATGGTGAGTGTCCTTGCGCGTTAGATCTTCAGCGTCGCGGCGAGCGCGTGCTGGACCGCCTCGGGGTTGCCTTCGCGCCAGCGGGCGAGCACGTGGCCATCGGGGCGCAGCAGATAGACGCTGCCGGGCTGGGCGTCGAACATCCGATGGACGTGGCCGTCCGGGTCGAGCGCGACGGTGCCGCTCGACGCTTCATGCGTGTCGGCCGCGACGATATCGACGAGCCGCAGCGCAACCTTCCTGCTCGCGAGCGTGCTTTGCAGCTGCCGCCATGCATCGGCATCGGCGTTGCTGTCGCAGTTGTTACCCGCATCTGGCGCCGCGCCGAAACGCAGCACCGTAAAACACGGTTCCAGCAGATCGGTCACATGAATGCCGACGGCCGAGCTATCGTTCCCCAGCCCAGGCCTCAGCAACCGGCATTCGGGTAGCACGGCGCCCGGCGCCGGCCCGCCGCTGAACGCGACCGTTTGCTCGCTCGCGAGATTGAGCGGCGAGAGCCGGTACGCGATCGCATGCGTCTGACGCGGATTGATCAGCGGCCGCACCGCCGCATGCTGCTGCGCGAGACCGAGCACCGCCGTGCGCATCAGGTCGAACGCAAAGGTGGGCGGCGCCATGAATTCGGTGCTCTTCATCCCGTAGCTCAGATTCTCGCGCGCCGCGTACACGCGCTCGTCGCTGTAGCTGTCGAGCAGCGCCGCCGACGCGCAGCCGTTGACCACGCAGCCGAGCTTCCAGCCGAGATTGTCGGCGTCGTCGATTCCGGAGTTCGCGCCGCGCACGCCGAAGATCGGCACCAGATGCGCGGCGTCGCCGGCGAACAGCACCGAGCCGTGTCGATAGCGTTCGAGCGTCAATGCGTTGGCCTTGTAGATCGTGATCCAGATCGGCGACCACGAGCCGGTTTCGCCCATCGAATCGAGCACGCTCTGCACGCGCGGCATCACGTTTTCGGGCAATACGGCGGCGTCCGGATCTTCGTCGTCGCGCAGTTGATAGTCGATGCGCCACACGTTGTCGGGCTGCTTGTGCACCAGCACGGTCGAACCGGGATTCGACGGCGGATCGAAGTATGCGAGCCGTTCGGTCGCGCGCGTCGTGTCGAGTTCGATATCGACGATCACATAACGGCCTTCGTACGTGGTGCCGCTCAGTTTCAGGCCGAGCAGATCGCGGATCGTGCTGCGTCCGCCATCGCACGCGACGACCCATTGCGCGTCCATTTGCCAGCTGGTGCCCGCGCACTGCGCAGTAGAAGCCGCCTCGCCAGCCGCCTCGCCGTCACTACCGCCGCCGCGCAGCGTCAGCGTCGCGCCGCCTTGCGGATGTTGCTCGATGCCGGTCACGCGGGTCTGCCAACGCACGTCGATCAGCTCGGGATGTCGTTCGATTTCGTCAAGCAGCAACTGTTCGATCTGGTACTGCGCGATGTTGATCATCGGCGGCAGCGATTGTTCGTCGTCCTGATGCATCGTGAAGCGGAACACTTCGGCGTCGCGATAGAAACTGCGCCCGCCGGTCCACGGCAAACCCTTTTGCAGAAAGCCGTCGACCACGCCGAGTCGCTTGAAAATCTCGAGGCTGCGCCGCGAAATGCAGATCGCGCGGCTGCCGGTGCAGACGCTGTCGTCGGCTTCGAGCAGCACCGAGCGCACGCCCTGGCGGGCGAGCGCCAGCGCCAGCGTCATGCCGACCGGTCCGCCGCCGACGATCGCGACGGAGCGCGCGGCCGGCTCGCGGCCAGCGACGAGCGGCGGCACCCTGGCCGGGTAGCGGCGCGGTTCGAACGGATAGGGGGTAAACGGGCGGGTCATGCGTGTCTCCGGTTTTTCTCAGGCGTCGGTTCGCGCGCCTGTCGTTCGCGTCAGTATGCAGCAGCGTTCGCGCGCCGCTGTCCTCATTTTGGGTACGACGCGGCGCGCGGGCGTAAAAAAACCGCGCGGTGCTGACGCCTCCGCGCGGTCGATCCCGCCAGGAAAAAGCGGCCCCGGTTCAGGCCGTCGGCGACGGCTGCCACACCTGTGCGGCATCGGTCGCGGCTCGGCACGCTTCGAGCATCGCGCGGAAGGTCGGCGACGCGTGCAGCTCGCCGGTCGCGTCCAGTTCGACCGTGTCGTCCGGCGCGTCGGCGGTCCCCACGCCGATCACCAGCGTCGCTTCCGGCCGCCATTCGCGGGTGCGCCTCAGCATGTTGCGCAGGTACGGCGGCGACTCCGGTGCGTCGAGCGACACGATGCAGATCACCGGCGTATCGCGCAAGCCCGGTTCGTCGGCGCGTGCGTGGCGATAGCCGGAGTGGGTCGCCATCAGCGGCGCGTAGCCCTGCCGGCCGAGCAGCTGCACCGCGATCGCGGTCGTCACTTCGTCGAACGCGCCGCGCCCCGGCACGCACAGCACCGGGGTCTTGCCGGTCTCGCGCGACTGCCGCGAGCGCGCGAGCACGTGACTGTCGTGGCGCTCCGAGCCGTGGCCCGCCGCCGGTCCCGCCACCGACGCGGCGGCGAACGCCGGGTGGCCGGCATCGAGCGGCTCGACCCGCGCGAGCGTATCGGGCAGGCCGTCGACGATTTCCAGGTTCTCGACGATATCGACCAGCGCGTCGTTGATCCGCTGTAACTGGTCCGGCATCAGCACGCCGCGCAGCGCGTCGTTGCGCGCGAGCCGCAGCCCTTCGAGCGCGACCTTGTCGTAGTAGTCGATCAGCGACATCTCGCGCAGCAGCCGTTCGGCCTGAACGATCGCCTCGTGCGGATCGTCGGCGAGCAGCCGCTGATAGAAGTTCTGCGCGGGCGTCAGCGCCGGCTGGTCGCCGAGCAGCACGGTCAGGAAGTTCAGGCGGTCCGCGTAGCGGCCCAGCGTGACCACGCACAGCGTCAGCGGTGTCGACAGCACGAGGCCGATCGGCCCCCACAGCCAGCTCCAGAAAATCGCCGCGACCACCACCGCGAGCGGCGACAGTCCCGAGCGATGGCCGTACAGCAGCGGCTCGACGACCTGCCCGGCGACCACGTCGACGACGATGAACAGGATCAGCGTATAGACGGCCATCGTCCATTGCGGCTGGATCGCGGCGGCCAGAAAGAACGCGAGGATCGCCGCGATCCAGATGCCGATATACGGCACGAAGCGCAGCAACGCGGCGATCACGCCGAACAGCAGCGCGCCGGGCACGCCGATGATCGCCAGGCCGATCGCGATCACGCCGCCCGCGCTCAGATTCACGCCCAGCTGCGCGACAAAGTAGCGCGACAGGCGCACCGCCGCGTCGTTGATCGCGGTGGTCGTGCGGTGCAGGTCGCGCGAGCCGAACAGGCTGATCAACCGGTCGCGCAAATCCTCGCGCTGCAACAGGATGAAGATCGTCACGACCAGCACGATAAAGGTCGTCTCCAGCGGCGCGATGGCCGGCGACAGCGCGCGCTGCGCGAGCTGCACCGGGGTCGGCGCGGGCGTGTGCACCTCGACCTGCTGCGGGACCGGCGGCGCGTTGCGCGCGGCGCGGCCGGTCGGGCGCGGCGGCGCGGGCCGCGACGGCGCCATCCGTTGCAGCGCGGTGGCCGCGCTGCTCATCAGCGAGTCCGCGCGGCCGATGGTTTTTTCCTGCACCGTCTCGATCTTCTGTTCGATCGCTTCCTGGTACTGCGGCAGGTCGCCGGCCAGTTGCACGAGCTGCGCGCCGATCAGCGCGCCGACCGCGAGCAGCGACGCGAGCGCGAACAGCACCGCGATGAAGATCGACGGCAACTGCCCCATGTGCAGCCGGCGCAGCATCTGCACCAGCGGCGCGAGCAGAAAGCTCAGCAGCACCGACAGCGTGATCGGTATCAGCACCGCGCGGCCGAAGTACAACGCGCAGACGACCACCACGCCGGTGATCAGCGACACCAGCCCATGCAGCCCCGGCGTGCCCGGCGGGTAAACGCGATTGGGCCGCCCATGCGGCGGCGGGAGCGATATTTTCATGTGAACAGAGGATTCCGGTTGGGGACGCGCTGCCGCCCGTTCCGCGGTTTAGCGCGTCAGCAAGAGCTATGCCCGAAATTGTAGGCGTTTTAGAGATGGCTTGGCCGAATGCCGCGTGGCGAATGCCGGATGCCGCGCGACACGGCGCGCGGGCCCAGCCCACGCTAGCCGAGCCGCACCCTCAGCAACTCCAGCAGCAGCGAACTCAGATACAGCAGCAAGCCGATGAAGCCGCCGACCAGCGTGCCGTTGATCCGGATGTACTGCAGGTCCTTGCCGATATTCAGCTCGATCTGCCGCGACATTTCGCGCGAATCCCAGTTCTTCACGGTATCGCTGATATGGCGGGTCAGAAAGTGCGCGAAATCTGGCGCCATCGCGCGCGCCGCTTCCTCCAGGTGATCGTTCAACGATTGCCGCAGCGCCGGATCGTTGGCCAGTTCGCGGCCGACCCACTGGCCCATCGCGGCGACCCGCGCGTGCAGCACCGAGTCGTCGCTGCGCAGATCGCGCTTGAGCCACGCGCGCAGATCGCCCCACATGTCCTTCACATACGCGCTGAACGCGTCGCCTTCAACCAGGTAGTGCTTCAATGCTTCGCCTTGCGCAATGAACGCCGGATCGGTCTTGAGCTTCGCGATCAGTTTCTGCACCGCCGCGTCGAAGCGCTCGCGCAACTCGTGCGCGGGGTTCTCGGCGATCTGCGCGAGCGCGCGATTCGCGGCCCCGGCGATCGCATCGGCGCCGCGCTCGCCGAGCAGCGCGGTCGGCAGGATTTTTTCCAGCGTCGGGTACTCGCTCTTGATCCAGTCGACGATCCGCGCGGCGATGAACTCGCGCGACGGCTCTTCGCGCAGCAGCGCGATCACCTGCTCGATCGCGGTATCGAGCAACTGCTGATGGCGGCCGTCGCGCGTCAGCGTGTCGAGGATCGAGCCGACCGATTGCGACAGATCGACCTTCGCGAGCACGTCGCGCAGCGCGCCGCGGATAAAGCTCTGAATCCGCGCGTCGTCCACCACATCGAGAATCCCGCCGGTCAGACGCACCACGTAGTCGCCAAGCCGTGCGGTGTTGGCCGGCTCGCCGAGCCACGCGGTGATGGTTTGCGCCGGATCGTGGCGGCGAATCAGTCCGACCAGCGACGGCACGTCGAGAAACTTGTCCTGCACGAAGCGCGCGAGGTTGTCGGCGATCTTGTGCTTGTTGCGCGGAATGATCGCGGTATGCGCGGACGCGAGCGGGATCGGCACGCGCCGGAACAGCGCGGCGACCGCGAACCAGTCGGCCAGCGCGCCGACCATCGCGGCCTCGGCAACCGCCTTGATGCCGTCGATCCACAGCCCGCGCGGCAGGAACGCGGTGACGACGAATACGCACGCGGCCGCGAGCAGCAGCAATAACGGTGTGCGTTTGGCCTTCTTCAGTTCGATGCTTTTATCCATCGGGGCAGGGTCCTTGCGGGCGGCGGCGCGGCCGCGTCGCCGTCATCATGCGACAGGCGCGGCGCGGGCGTCCAGCCTGCCTTCGCGGCGCGGGCCCGGCAAGGTAACATGCGCGGTCGAGCCCGGAGCCGCGCAGCAGGAAACGCGCCGCGAGCCGGGGCAACGCAATCGCAATGGAGGCACAGTGATCAGGTTTCTGCACACCGCGGACTGGCAGATCGGCACGCAGTTCGGCCAGTTCGAGCCGGACGAGGCCGCGCATCTCGCGCAGGCGCGCTTCGACACGGTGCGCCGCATCGCGGAAGAAGCGAGCGCGCGCAACGTCGACGCGGTGCTGGTCGCCGGCGATGTATTCGATCTGCAGACAGTGTCGGACACCGTGATCCGCCGTCTGTTCGCGGCGCTCGAGCCGTATTCGGGGCCGTGGCTCCTGCTGCCGGGCAATCATGACGCGGCGCTGGTCGAAAGCGTATGGACCCGCGCGCAGCGGCTCAATTGCATCGCGCCGAACGTGCGCGTGGTGCTCGAACCGGGCGTCGTGCTGCTCGAGGCGTGCCGCGCCGCGCTGCTGTGCGCGCCGCTCACGCAGCGCATCACTTACGACGACACCACCGCATTCTTCGATGCCGCGGATACGCCGCCCGGTTATCACCGGATTGGCCTCGGGCATGGCAGCGTCGGCGGGATTTTGCAGGAGAGCATCGATTCGTCCAATCCGATCGCGCCGACGCGGGCCGCGAGCGCGCGCCTCGACTATCTGGCGCTCGGCGACTGGCACGGCCATCTGCGGGTCGACGATCGCACGTGGTATGCGGGCACGCACGAGCAGGACCGCTTTCGCGCGAACGAGCCGGGCTTCGTGCTCGACGTGACCGTCAGCGAGCCCGGCGCGGTGCCGCGCGTCGAGCCGGTGCGGGTCGGTCAGTATCAGTGGCAGCGCTGGGACCAGACGATTGCGGTGCCGACCGATGTCGATGCGCTGAAGGCGCGGCTCGCCGCGTTGGGCCGGCACGATGTGCTGCGCATTGCGGTCGACGGCACCGCCGCGCTCGCCGATGCCGAGGCGCTGCATGTCGCGGTCGAACAAACGCGCGCGCGGGTGCGCGCGCTACGGGCCGATCTGAGCGGCCTGCAAGTGCTGCCGACCGCCGACGACCTCGCCGAACTCGGCGCGCAAAGCGGTTATCTGGCGAAGGTGGTCGCGCGTCTGCGCGGCTTGCAGGAGGACCCGGCCGCCGATCCGCAGCAGGTCAAGCGGGCGGCGGAAGCATTGCTGCTGCTCGCGCGCTTTCAGCGTGAACAGCAACCCGCGCAAGCGCGCGAACGGCAGCAGGGGCAGCTGGATCTGTCGCCCGAAGCGAGGTCCGCATGAAACTGCAACGCATTGCGATTCGGGAATTCAGGCAGTTCAGCGGGCAGCTCGTGATCGACGATCTGCAACCGGGACTGAATCTGTTCGTCGGCCCGAACGAGGCCGGCAAGAGCACGATCGCAGAGGCGGTGCGCGCGGTGTTTCTCGAACGCTACAAGGCTTCGCATCTGAAGGACCTGCTGCCCTGGGGGCTCGCGAACGGGCAGCCGTCGGTCGAGGTGAGTTTCGAACTCGATGGCGTCGCGTGCCGTCTGTCGAAGCAGTTCGTGTCGCGGCAGCGCTGCGAGTTGCGGATCGGGCAGTCGGTCTTCAGCGAGGACGAAGCGGAAGACCGGCTCGCCGCGCTGCTCGGTTTTTCGCGCGCCGCGCGCGGGCCGTTGAAAGCGGAAAACGCCGGGGTGCCGGGGCTGTTGTGGGTGCAGCAGGGGGCTACGCAGGAGTTGCGCGATTCGACCGGCCACGCCGCGCAGTATCTGCGCGACGCGCTCACGCAGTTGTCGGGCGGGCGCGAGTCGGCCGGCGAGGATGCGTTGATCGCGGCCGTCCAGCGTGAGTTGCGGCAACTGCTGACCGCCCGCACGCAGAAGGCGACCGGGCCGCTCGCCGAAGCGGAGCAGAAGCTGGCCGCGCTGAGCGCGAGCCGCGACGAGCTGCAACAGCAGCGCCAGCAGTTCGACGAGAACATCGCACGTCTGGCCGCGCAGCAGGAAGCGTTCGATGACGCCGAGCGGCGGCGTCCGTGGGAGCTGCACGAGCAGAAGGCCGCGGCTGCGCAGCAACGCGCGGCGGCGGTCGCGGAACTTGAGCGCAACCTGCAAGGACTCGACCAGTCGCTGCGGGTCGGCGAAGCGGAGCTGGCGGTAGCGGTGCAGCAGGAACAGGGCGCGCTCGAACTGGAAGCCGCGCTCGCACGTGAGCGCGAGCAGCTCGCCGCGCTGCGCGTCGAAGTCAGCGCAGCGCAGGCCGCGTATGCGCAAGCGGAAAGCAGCGTCGCGCAAGCCGAGCAGGCGGCAGCCGAGGCGAACCGCGCGCTGGAACTGGCGAACGCGGCGGTGAGCGCGGCCGACCTGCGTGGACAGATCGATGTTTATCGCGCGGAACGCGAGCGGCTCGAAGCGTCGATCGCCGATGCGGACAAGGCCAATGCAGCGGTGTTGCAAGCCGCGCAGGAAGCCGCCGCGCTCGAAATCGACGAGCGGCAGTTGAAGCAACTGGTCGCGCTCGATGCCGAACTGACCGTGCTGCGCGCGCGCACCGAAGCGGCGATGACGCGGATCGAATACCGCCTGAACGGCGAAGTGAAAGTCGGCGAAGAGACGCTCAGCGGCACCGGCGTGCTGCGCGTCGATGAGGAAAAGCGTATTGAACTCGGCGCGCTCGGCCAATTGCGGGTGATTCCGGGTGTCTCCGATCTGTCCGCGCAGTTCTCGGAACTGGCGACGCACGAAGCGGAGCATGGGCAGTTGCTGCGTTCGCTCGGCGTTGTTTCGAGCGGCGCCGCACAGGCGCGTCACGAGCAATGGAAAACGCTGGTCGCGCAACAGCAGAGCCACGCGAAAATCCTCGCGGTACATGCGCCGCAAGGGATCGACGCGTTGCGCGCCGCGCTGGCGGCGACGGCCGCGCGTTGGCAGGCGTCGAGCGAACGGCTGGCGAGTTTGCCGGACGTGTCCGCCGCGTTGCCGCTCGATGCGGCACGGCGCCATGCGCAGATCGCGCGCGACGCGCTGGAGGCCGCGCGCAAGGTGCTCGCGCAGGCGGCGACCGCGTATTCGAGCGGCGTCGCCCAGGCCGAATCGCTGGCCGCGCAACTGCAGCGCAAGGAAGCGCAGTTGAGCGACGACGCGTTCCGCCGCAATCGCGCGCAGTGGCAGGCACAGATCGTCGAGCAGCGCGTGAAGGTCGATGCGTTGAAAAACCAGCGCGGCGAGCGCGAACGCGAACTCGATGCCGCGCGGCTCGACGATCCGGCCGCCGAGGCGCTGCGCTATCGCGCGTCGGCGGATCTCGCGCGCGGCGAGCAGCACGAGCGCCAGGTGCGGATCGTGGAGCTGCGCAGTCAGCTGGAGACGATGGGCGCTTCGGGGCTCGGCGAACGGCTCGCCGCGCTCGAAGCTCAGGTCGAGCAGGCGAGCCGCCGCAAGGACGAGCTGAGCCTGCGGGCGAGCGCGCTGAGTCTGCTCGACGAAGTGCTGGTCGACGAACGCGACGCGGCGCTCGCGCAGCTACGCGCGCCGTTGACCGAGCGGCTCGGCCACTATCTGAAGCGGATTTTTCCGCAGTCGAGCGTCGCGCTCGGCGACGATCTGAGTCCCGCGATGCTCGATCGCGACGGGCGCTCCGAATTGCTCGACGCGCTGAGTTTCGGCACGCGCGAGCAGCTCGGGATTCTGACGCGGCTCGCGTATGCGGACCTGTTGCAGGCTTCCGGACGGCCGACGCTGCTGATGCTCGACGACGCGGCCGTGCATACCGATGCCGCGCGGCGCGACGCGCTGAAGCGGGCGTTGCTCGATGCGGCTACCCGGCATCAGATTCTGGTGTTCACCTGCCATCCGGAGCTGTGGGATGACCTCGGTGTCAGGCAGCGGGCGGTCGCGGATTTGAAGCTCGCTTGAGCGCGCCCGCTCACTCGTACCAGCGCGGCGTATAAACCCACCCGGCGCCGTGCGCGCCGGCGGCGGTAAAGCTGCGCGTCAGCGACGAGCCGACGATCACCATCGTGCGCATATCCACATCGGCGGAACGCAGCTCGCCGAGCGTCAGCGTGCGCAGCGTGCCGCCCGGTCTGCCGATGTCGCGCCCGAGCACGACCTGGGTCGAGGCCGCGCGATATTCGCGCACGATGTCGAGCGCCTTGTCGAGCTGCCACGGCCGCGCGCGCGAGATCGGGTTGTAGAACGCCATCACCAGATCGGCTTGGGCCGCGTGACGCAGACGTGTTTCGATGATCGTCCACGGCTTCAGGTTGTCCGACAGCGACAGCATGCAAAAGTCGTGGCCGAGCGGCGCGCCGGCCTGCGCGGCGGTCGCGAGCGCGGCCGACACACCCGGCACGATCGCCAGCTCGACGGCCGCCCATGCTTCGTTACCCGATGCTTCGAGCGCTTCGAGCACCGCGGCCGCCATCGCGAACACGCCCGGGTCGCCCGACGACACCATCACCACCGAGCGGCCCTCGCTCGCCAGTTCGAACGCATCGCGCGCGCGCTGCATTTCCTCGCGATTGTCGGTGCCGTGCACGCGTTGCCCGGCGCGCAGCGGGCCGGCCATTTTCACGTAGGTGTCGTAGCCGAGGATATCGGTCGCTTCGTTCAGCGCATCGCGCGCTGCCGGCACCATCAGATCGGCGCGGCCGGGGCCGAGGCCGATCACGGTCAGGCGGCCGCGCGGGCGGCCGAGCGTTGCGGGGTCGATTGCGAGCGCGGTCAGGGCGAGGGCGATGTCGGTTTCGTGGGCCGCCGCGGTTTGTGCGGCGCCGGGCAGCGTTTGGTGCGGGACCCGCAGGGCGCTGCGCAGCAGCGCGGCAGCGCTTGGCCCGGTGTTCTGTGCGGTGTTCTCCGCGGTGCTCGCGGCGGCGCTTGTGGCGGTGTTTGTGGCCGCATTTGCCCCCGCACTCGTGTCCGCGAAGCGCAGCGGCACGTTCAGCAGCGCTGCCGCCCCGGTGAGAGCCGGGTCCGCCATGCTCGACACGGGCGCGAGCAACGCGGCGAGCGCTAGCGGCGCGAGCGCGTGGGCGTTCAGTGCCGCGCGCACGCTTGCGGCGATTGCTTCGGCGGTTGCTTCGGCGGTTACTTCGGCCGCAAGCGCATCATCGGCATTCGCAGCGCCGCCAACCCGCTCGCGACCCATCGCCACCGCCGCCACCACGCAACGCGGATGAATCACCAACTCGTCCTCGCGCCCATCCCACGCGTGCGGCGTGACCCGGATCGCGAGCCGCGCATCCGCCGCGCGCGGCAACTGAGCGTCGTCGAGCCACGGCGCCGCGCCTTCGATCCGCGTGCTCTCTCCCGCCAGCAGATCGGACACGAAGCGCTTGCCCTGGCCCAGATCGGCGAGCGCATAGCCATCCGGCGGATTGAGCACGCAGGTGCCGAAGCGCAGCTCGCCGCTCGTCGTGATCGCCGGCGCGACCGCGAGCGCCGCGCCGATCTCGCGCGCCATCAGATTGACTCCCGCGAGGCCGCCGAGCAGCGGCACCACCGCGCTGCCGTCCTCGGCGACCGCGAGCACCGGCGGCTCCGCGCCCTTGTTCGACAGCAGCGGCGCAAGGCAACGGATCACGATGCCGGCCGCGCACAACGCGACGATCGGCGTGCCGCGCGCATACAGCTCGCACAGATGCGCGCCCAGTTCGCGGTACGACACATCGGCGTCGACCCGGCCCTGCAACGCATGTACCTGGCAATCCGTATGATCGGCAAACGGCGTATGGGCGGCGCGCTCGCGATACGACGCCTGAATTCGCCGCGCCGTTGGCAGCGCTCCCGCGCCGAGAATCACGATCGCGGGGGCGTTTATCCTTGCCATTTCTGCCCCGGCACGACCAGCAACGAAAAATACGGCGACGCCATCGGATCGACGTCGGCGAGCGGCACGATGCGCTGATTGCTCATCGTCGCGCGCTCCACGTACAGCGCGCGTTGCGCGAGGCCGAGATCGTCGAGCACGCGCCGCACCTTGTCGAAGTTGCGGCCCAGTTTCATGATGACCGCCGCGTCCGCATCGGCGAGCCGGCGGCGCAGGTCGGCCTCCGGCAACACGCCCGACAGCACCGACAGGCTCTGGTTGCGATACACGAGCGGCGCGCCGAGCACCGCCGCGCCGCCGAGCATCGAGCACACGCCGGGCACGACCTCGCTGTCATAGCGCGCGGCGAGCCGGTCGTGCAGATACATATACGAGCCGTAGAAAAACGGATCGCCTTCGCAGATCACCGCGACGTCGCGGCCCGCGTCGAGATGGCCCGCGACGATCTCGGCGGCGGTGTCGTAGAAGTCCGCGATGATCGCCTCGTACGACAGCGGCGGTTCGAGCGCTTCGGTGGTCACCGGATAGACCAGCGGCAGATGCTGCTGCGCGTCGTGCAGATGCGTCTCGATGATGCCGAACGCGTTGCCTTTCTTGCCCTTGGCGACGAAGTACGCGACCACCGGCGCCGCCTTCAGCAGACGCAGCGCTTTCACCGTGATCAATTCGGGGTCGCCGGGGCCGACGCCGATGCCGAACAGCGTGCCGCGAGTCTTCGCCGCGGTTCTGGGAGCCGTCACGGAGTCGGTCATTTATTCGGTCTCCGTAGCAAGCGCGTTGACCGCGGCGGCGGCCATCGCGCTGCCGCCGCGCCGGCCGTGCACGACCACGTAGGGCACGCCGCGGCTATCGGCGGCGAGCGCCGCTTTCGATTCGGCCGCGCCGACGAAGCCGACCGGAAAGCCGAGAATCAGCGCGGGCTTCGGCGCGCCCGCGTCGAGCATGTCGAGCAGATGGAACAGCGCGGTCGGCGCATTGCCGATCACCACGACGCTGCCGGCGAGGCGCGGGCGCCACAATTCGAGCGCGGCGGCCGAGCGGGTGTTGGCCAGTTCGCGTGCGAGCGTCGGCACGTCGGCGTGCGTGAGCGTGCAGATCACTTCGTTGCCGGCGGGCAAGCGCGCGCGCGTGATCCCTTGCGCGACCATCCCCGCGTCGCACAGGATCGGCGCGCCTTGCGCGAGCGCCGCGCGGCCCGCGCTGCCGGCGCCGGCGGAGAACGCGAGGTCGTCGACGACGTCGACCATCCCGCACGCGTGGATCACGCGCACCGCGAGTTTTTCGAGGTCGGCGGGGATGCGCGCGAGGTCGGCTTCCGCGCGGATCGTCGCGAACGACTGGCGATAGATCTCCTGACCGTCGCGTATGTAATCAAGCATTGGGGTTACTCCGGGCGAGGCGCGCGAGCAGCGCGGCGGCCTCGTCGATCGTCTGTTGGTTGGCGACGCAGCGGCCGAAGCCGGGGCCGCCGTCGCGTTGGTAAAGGTCGTAGCGGCCGGGCGCGCTCGCGAGCAGCGTGTACGGCGCGCAGTGCGCGGCCGCGCACGAGCGCGGGCAGCCGCTCAGGTGCGCGTCGATGCCGGCGGGCAGTTGTGCGGCCAGTTGCAGCGCGTCGCTCTTGGTGTCGGCGAGACCTTTCGCGCAGCCGCTCGAACCCGCGCACGCGATCACGTGCGCGATCGGCTCGGCCGGGTCGCACGCGAGCCCGAGCGCGATCAGTTTGGCCAGCACCGCGGGCACCGCGTCGGTCGGGATGTCGGGCAGCAGCACGCTTTGCCACGGCGTCGCATGCAGGCGGGCGTTGCCGTGGCGCTGCGCGAGCGTGGCGAGCGCGCGCAGCGTGGCCGCGTCGAGACGGCCGAGCGGCGGCTGGCCGCCGACGTGCCACAGACCCGCGTCACGTTGCGCGTGCGCGCCGAGACGGCGCGCGGCGTCGGCCGCGCGCGGGCGTTGCCAATGGCTGAGCGCTGCGTCGCGCGCGAGCGGGAAGTCGACGTAGCGTTGCGCGTGTTGCAGCAGCGCGTCGGCGCAGTGCAGCGCGAGCAGGTCGCGCATGCGGGTCGCGCTAGCGGGGGCCAGGTCGAGGAAGGTGTGCAGCAGCGCGCGGACGAGGGCGGGCACGCGGGACGGCAGCACCGCTGCGAGCGCGGCGGTGCCTGCACCAGTACCCGCCGGCTGCGGACAGCCGGCAAGGCCGAACACGAAGCGCACGCCGTCCGCGTCGCTCGATGCCGCGAGCCACACGTCATGCGGATGATCGAGCCGCGCGAGCCGTTCGCCGCCGTCGAGCAGCAACGCGAATTTCGGCGACAACGCCACGAAACGCGCGTCGCTTTGCAGCAGCGCGAGCAGTTCGGCGCCGAGCGGCGCGGTGTCGATCAGCGCGTACGGATCGCGGCCGGCGACCGGGCTGATCATCAGGTTGCGCACGTCGTCGGCGCAACTGAGCGCGGCGGTATTGGGCGTGCCGGCGTCGTTCGCCGCGAAGCAGGCGCTGGATTCGGCCGGCTCCATGGACTCCATGGACCCGGCGGACTCCACGGACTCCCCGGACTCGGTGGCTTGCGCGGACCCGGCAGAGTCGGCAGACTCGGCCCAGCCAGCAGCCGGACCCGGCCCCAGCCCCGCGCGCAGCAGCGCCGCGCTCAGCGTCGCCTCATGCCCGGCGCGCACGCCGCGCAGTTGCAGATTGCCGCGATTGGTCAGTTCGATTACGCCGTGCGCGTGCTTCGTGCTGAGGTCAGCGATCGCGCGCGCCTGAGCCGCGGCCAGTTCGCCGCCGGGTAGTTTGATCCGGCAGATGCCGCCGTCGCGCGCGGCGACGATGCGCACCAGCCCCGGGCAGGCCGAGGGTCGCGATGCGGTGAGCGCGTGGGGTAGAACGGTGGAGGGCGAAGCTCGATTCAAGAGGACACCGGGTTTAGCGTCGCGCGATGTGGGCATGGTCACGGCCTGGCTGTAGCGTGCCGCGGGAACGGCGTGAAGCATGCGGCGCGAAGCGCCGCGGGCGAACCGTGAACAATCAAAGCGGGCATTATATCTTTACGAGATGGCCGCGGCGCCGCTTTATCGGCGCTCGCCACGTGCGTATGAGCGTCGCTGCGGCAGCGCCGCCGGCCTTACGCGGGCGCCTCGGCCGGCAGCGCGTCGTGCCAGTTTTCGGCGTTCTCGCCATTCGGATGACGCATCCCGTGCGCGCTCAGCAAGCGGTACAGCGTGACCCGCGATACCCCCAGCTGCTGGGCGGTATCGCCGAGCTTGCCGCAATTGCGCCGCAGCGCGCGCTCGATCACCTGACGCTCGGCCGCCTTGCGCGCCTGCGCGAGTGTCGGCGGTTCGGTCTCGGGCAGGGCGGGCAAGCCGAGGTCGCGCGCGGTGATCCGGCGGCCTTCGGACATCACGATCGCGCGGCGGATGCGGTTGTGCAGTTCGCGCACGTTGCCGGGCCACGTGTAGTCGTACAGCGCGGCGATCGCGTCGCGCGAAAAGCCGTACAGCTTGCGGCCGGCGTCGTGTTTGAACTGCTCGAAGAAATGCCCGGCCAGCAGCTCGATATCCTTGCCGCGCGCGCGCAGCGGCGGCTGTTCGATCTGCAGCACGCAGAGCCGGTGATACAGATCCGCGCGGAACCGGTTCGCGGTGATCGCCGCCAGCAGATCGACGTGGGTTGCCGAAACGACCCGCACGTCGATCGCGATCGGCGCGTTGCCGCCGAGCCGTTCGATCTGACCTTCCTGCAGGAAGCGCAGCAGACTCGCCTGGCTTTCCAGCGGCATGTCGCCGATTTCATCGAGAAACAGCGTGCCGCCGGTCGCCGCTTCGATCCGCCCGATCTTGCGCTGCATCGCGCCCGTAAACGCGCCGCGTTCGTAACCGAAAAGCTCCGCTTGCAGTAATGAAGTCGGTATTGCGCCGCAATTGACCGCCACGAATGGCGCATTGCGGCGCGTCGACAGTTCGTGAATGGCGAGGGCGCTCAGTTCTTTGCCGGTTCCGGTTTCTCCTAAAATAAGAGTCGGTGCCTCGACGGTTGCGACCTTATGAATTATTCGCAATAACGTGAGCATCACTTCGCTCGAACCGATTATTCTGTTTTGTGCATTTTCATTCATTGCGTCACAGGACGCAGCCCCCGCCGCTGTTTCATGCATCAGGCATGAAACCGGGTGTCGACCACGTTCGTGAATAAAAGGCGCATGATATAACCATCCTGAATATATTGAGCAATTGTCGGATGAATTAATATTCGAATTAATGCTGCGGTGCGTCGGCGTCATTTACTAACTTTTACACTTGTTACGAACCGCGCTGCGATTATCTGAGTAATACGATTTCACGCTGCTGTTTTTCTAATTCTTTTTAATTGGCGACGGCGGCGCAGAGTTTTTTGCGGCGGGGGTATTGTGAAGCGGGGAAAGGAAATCCGCAGCGCGATTAATATCCGCCGCGGCGGCGAGAGGCGGCGAAAGGTGGCGAGCGGCGGCCGCTTCGGCGGTTCGCCGGCACCGCGGGCGGCGGCGCCGTTGCGGCCCGTCGCGAGTCCCGCCGGCCGCATCGCGGCGGTATCATGCGTGCTTTCAAAGCGCCCGCGCCGCGCGGGTGCCGAAGCGGGGCGACGATACACAAATGAGGATGAATGCATGCCGGCATGGCTGACCGTGGTGGGCATAGGCGACGACGGCTTCGCCGGTTTAGGGCGGCCCGCGCGGCTTGCTTTGCTGGGCGCGTCGGTGGTGTACGGCGGCGAGCGTCATCTGGCGATGCTGCCCGCGCGGCTCGCCGCGCGCCGCGCCGCGTGGCCGCGGCCTTTCGATCTCGCGCCGCTGTTGGCCGAGCGGCCGCACGCGGTGTGCGTGCTGGCGAGCGGCGACCCGATGCTGTTCGGCGTCGGCGCGACGCTCGCGCGGCATCTGCCGGCCGATGAGTTGCGGGTGCTGCCGGCGCCGTCGTCGCTGTCGCTTGCGGCCGCGCGGCTCGGCTGGCCGTTGCAGGAGGTCGCGACGGTGTCGCTGGTCGGCCGGCCGCTCGCCGCGTTGAACGCGCATCTGCACGACGGCGCGCGTATGTTCGTGCTGAGCGCGGACGGCCGCACGCCCGCGCAACTGGCGGCGGCGCTGACCGCGCGCGGCTTCGGCGCGACCCGCATCACGGTGCTCGAACATCTGGGCGGCGAGCGCGAGCGGCGCATCGATGGCCGCGCCGATCAATGGCCGGAAGGCGAGCTGGCCGCTCTCAATCTGATCGCGCTCGAATGCCGCGCGGCCGCGCATGCGCCGCGTCTGCCGCTGACCTGCGGCTTGCCCGATGACGCCTTTATCCACGACGGCCAGCTCACCAAACGCGACGTCCGCGCGATCACGCTCGCGCGTCTCGCGCCCGCGCCCGGCGAATTGCTGTGGGATGTCGGTGCGGGCAGCGGCTCGATCGGCATCGAGTGGATGCGCGCGCATCCGGGCTGCCGCGCGATAGCGATCGAAGCGCACGACGCGCGGCAGCGCTTCATCGAACTGAATCGCGATGCGCTGGGCGTGCCCGGCCTGCAACTGGTGGCCGGGCGCGCGCCCGCCGCGTTGCAGGGGCTGCCGGCGCCGCATGCGGTGTTTATCGGCGGCGGTGTGACTGAACCCGGCGTGCTCGACGCGTGCTGGGCGCGCTTGCGCGACGGCGGCCGGCTGGTCGCGAACGCGGTCACGCTGCAAGGCGAAGCGGTGCTCGCCGCGTGGCGCGAGCAGCACGGCGGCACGCTGACGCGCATCGCGCTCGCGCATGCGCAACCGCTCGGCGGCTTCGATACATGGCGCCAGGCGTTGCCGATCACGTTGCTCGACGTGACCAAGCCGGCCGAGCCGGCCACCGAGCCGTGATGCGCGACGAGACTTCCGAACAGCCGGCGCCGCTGCGCAGCGGCTACACGACCGGCAGTTGCGCGACCGCGACGTCGCTCGCGGCGGCGCGGCTGCTGCTCGCGGGCGAGGTCAGCGAAGTCGCCGAGATCGTGCTGCCGAAGGGGCAGCGGGTGCCGATGCGGCTCACGTTTTGCCGACTGCTCGAAACCGGCGACGGTGGCGAAAGCGACGAAAGCGGAGAAGGCAGTGACCCGGGCCGAATCGCCGAGGCCGGCACGATCAAGGATGCCGGCGACGATCCCGACGTCACGCACGGCGCGCTCGTATTCGCGCGGGTGCGTCTGCTGGCCGAGCCGGGCGTGCGGTTTCGCGCGGGGCCCGGCGTCGGCACCGTCACGCGTGCGGGGCTCACGCTTGCGGTCGGCGAACCGGCGATCAACCCGGTGCCGCGCCAGATGATGGCCCGCCATCTCGACGAACTCGCCGAGCAGTACGGGTATCGCGGCGGCTTCGAGGTGACGGTCGGCGTCGAAGGCGGCGCGCAGCTCGCGCTGAAAACGATGAACCCGCGCCTTGGCATTGTGGGCGGCCTGTCGATCCTCGGCACCACCGGCATCGTGCGGCCGTTTTCGTGCTCCGCGTATATCGCGTCGATCCATCAGGGCATCGACGTCGCGCGCGCGAACGGCTACACGCATCTGGCCGCGTGCACCGGCAACGCGAGCGAGGACGCCATGCGCGCGCATTACGGGCTGCCCGACATCGCGCTGATCGAAATGGGCGACTTCGTCGGCGCGGTGCTCAAGCATATGAAGCGCGCGCCGGTCGAGCGCCTGAGCATTTGCGGCGGCTTCGGCAAGCTCAGCAAGCTCGCGGCCGGCCACCTCGATCTGCATAGCCGCAACTCCAGCATCGATCTCGAACAGCTCGCGACGTGGGCCGCGCAGCACGGCGCGGACGACGCGTTGCAGGCGGCGATGCGGGCGGCCAACACGAGCCAGCAGGCGCTCGCGCTCGCGCACGCGCGGCAGGTGCCGCTCGGCGATATGGTCTGCCGGCGCGCGCTGGCCGTCGCGCGCGATATCGTTCCGCCCGAGGTCAACGTCGAAATGTTCGCGATCGACCGCCAGGGCAACCTCGTCGGAGTCGCGCGATGACGCGAATCCTGCTGCTCGGTGGCACCGGCGACGCGCTGAAGCTCGCGCGCGAACTCGGCCCCGCGCATGTGTACAGCCTCGCGGGTCTCGGCAAGGTGCCCGACGATCTGCGCTGCTCGGTCCGTGTCGGCGGATTCGGCGGCAGCGAAGGGCTCGCGCGTTATCTCGCGAGCGAACGCATCGGTCTGCTGATCGATGCGACCCATCCCTATGCCGCGCAAATCAGCGCGAACGCCGCGCACGCGAGCCGCGCGGCCGGCGTGCCGTGCTGGGCGCTGCGCCGTCCCGCATGGCAGCCGCAAGCCGGCGACGACTGGCGCATGGTCGGCGACTGGGACGAACTCATCGACGCGCTCGCGCCGTTTCGGCGCCCGCTGTTTACGCTCGGCCGCGAACCGCTCGCGCACCTGGGCGAGATTCCGCCGCATCAGTTCTGGACCGTGCGTTGCCTCGACGGTCCGGCGGATACGCAGCGCGCGCGGATCCTCGCGGCGCGCGGGCCGTTCACGCTCGATGGCGAACGCGCGCTGTTCGCACTGCAGCGCTTCGACGTGGTGGTCAGCAAGAACAGCGGCGGCGGCGCGACCGAAGCGAAGCTCGAGATCGCGCGCGAACGCGGCTTGCCGGTCGTGATGCTGCGCCGACCGGCGTTGCCGGCGGTCGAGCGCGAATTCGCCGGCGTGGCCGAGTTGCTGGACGCGTTGCGCGCGTGGCTCGGCGAACATGGCATTGAGTAACTGGAGTTCTGAATGACGGTGTTTTTTATCGGCGCGGGTCCGGGCGACCCGGAGCTGATCACGGTGAAGGGGCAGCGCCTCGTGCGCAGTTGCCCGGTGATTCTGTACGCGGGCTCGCTGGTGCCGGCCGCGGTGCTCGAAGGGCATAGCGCGGAGCTGGTGGTCAATACCGCCGAACTCGATCTCGACCGGATCGTCGAGTTGCTGGCGGCCGCGCATGCGAAGGGGCAGCACGTCGCGCGCGTGCATTCGGGCGACCCGTCGCTATATGGCGCGATCGGCGAGCAGATCCGGCGGCTGCGCGAGTTGGGGATTCCTTACGAAATCGTGCCCGGCGTGACCGCGACGGCCGCCTGCGCGGCGGCGCTCGGTTGCGAGCTGACGCTGCCCGACGTGTCGCAGACGCTGATTCTGACGCGCTACGCGAGCAAGACGACGATGCCCGACGGTGAGCAGCTAAGCGATCTGGCGCGGCATCGCGCGTCGATGGCGATTCATCTGGGCGTGCGGCATCTGGCGCGGATCGTCGAGCAACTGCGGCCGCATTACGGCGGCGCATGTCCGATCGCGGTCGTCTATCGCGCGAGCTGGCCGGACGAGGAAAAGATCACCGGCACGCTCGACGATATCGTGGCGAAAGTGCGGGGCAGTGCGATCGAGCGGACCGCGCTGATTCTGGTGGGCCAGGTGCTGGCGGCGGAGGGGTTTGCGGATTCGACGTTGTATCGGAAGGGGGCCGAATGAGCTTCAAAGGCGCAGATTTGTTGTCCCACACCCTGCGCACCTTGCAGGAAGTCTTCGCCGAATAAGAAAAAACCGCGAGCCGCGGCACCCAGCCCCGGCTCGCCGCGACAACTCACGCAATCCGACAACTGCCGGCCTTCTTGCTGGCGTAAGCCATGCAGCTGCATGAGCCGCCCACGTTATTACCATCGCTGATGCACATGCGGCGCAATATGCAGCCGATAAACCTCGCGCACCGTCTGCATCACGTGATCGGACAGCGGCGCGAGATTCGCCGCCGCGACGTTCGACTCGGCCTGCGCCGCGTTCTTGCTGCCCGGAATGATCACCGAGACCGCTTCTTCCATCAGAATCCAGCGCAGCGCCAGTTGCGCCATCGACGCATCCACCGGAACCAGCCCGCGCAGTTTGTCGACCGCCTGCAACGCGACGTCGTACGGCACGCCCGAGAACGTCTCGCCGACATCGAACGCCTCGCCGTGCCGATTGAATGCGCGATGGTCGTCCGCCGCGAACGTCGACTGCGCCGACAGCTTGCCGGTCAGCATCCCGCTGGCGAGCGGCACGCGCGCGATCACCGCAATGTTCTTCTCGCGCGCCTGCTTGAAAAACAGATCGGCCGGGCGTTGGCGGAACATGTTGTAGATGATCTGCACCGACACCACGTTCGGATATTCGATCGCCTTCAACGCTTCCTCGACCTTTTCGACCGACACGCCGTAGTAGCGGATCTTGCCGTCGGCGACGAACTCGTCCATCGCATCGAATACTTCCGGGCGGTAATACACCTCGGTCGGCGGGCAGTGCAGTTGCACGAGATCGAGTGTATCGACGCCCAGGTTCTCGCGACTACGGTCGATAAAACCCGCCAGTTCGCGTTTGTTCAGATAGCCGCTGGTCACGTGCGGATCGAGCCGGCGCCCGAGCTTGGTGGCGACCACCGGGCGCTCGCCGCCGCGTTGCCGCAACACGTCGCGGATGATGCGCTCCGAGCGGCCGTCGCCGTAGACGTCGGCGGTGTCGATGAAGGTGACGCCGCGATCGAGCGCGGCGTTCAGCGCGGCCTTCGCGTCGTCTTCCGCGACATCGCCCCACGAGCCGCCGATAGCCCATGCGCCGAAACCGATCTCGGACACATTCCAGCCGGTACGTCCCAATTTTCTCGTCGAAAGCGTCATTTGAATGCCTGTCTCCTGTTGTGCGAAGTGCGTCGCCGGCGCTGTGCCGCCCATGCGGCGGTGCCGGCGAACCGCGCATAGTTTAGCTCGCGCGATGCATTGCAGTATGATCTGCACCACTTCGCAGCAGCCATTCCGACCACAACACGTGAACCCGCACAAAGGTGACGTAATGACAGGCAACGCAAGTCCCGAAGGCATCGCCGATAACGCTAGCGACAGCACCGGCATCCACGACATCGGCTCGCCAATCCCACCTGTCAGGCCGGCGCATACCGCGCTGCTCGTCATGCATTACCAGACCGACATTCTCGGACTCTTCCCGGCGGTCGCGCCGGCGTTGCTCGCCAACACCCGCCGCTTGTGCGACGCGGCCCGCGCGAAAGGTGTCGCCGTCTATTTCGCCAACCTGCGCTTCAGTCCCGGCTATCCGGAAGTCAGCCCGCTCAACCGCAACGGCCAGGGGATCAAGCGGCTCGGCCTGTTTATCGACGACCGTACCGCGCCCGAGCTGGGGCAACGCGCCGACGAACCGTTGATCGCCGCGCAGCGCGCGAGCGTATTCTTCGGCACCGATCTGCAGGCACGCCTTAGCGCGCGCGGGATCGATACGCTGATCATGGTCGGCATTGCGTCGACCGGCGTGGTGCTGTCGTCGCTGTCGTACGCGAGCGACGCGGACTTCCGCCTGTACACGGTCAAGGACTGCTGTTACGACCCGGATCCGGTGGTCCACGACCATCTGTTCGCGACCGCATTCGATTCGCGCAGCATCGTGTTGTCGCTAGAACAGGCGTTGCGGCTGCTCGCATCATGATTCGGCATCCTTGCCATCGGGCGCGCTTACATCCCGATACTCACGCCGCCCCCGCTGCTGGTGCCCGAACCCGAACCGCCGCTGGTCGCCGTGCTGGACGCCGGCAGCAGATCGATCCTGCCGTACAGGCCATCGGCTTCGCCGTTCGGACCCGCCGCGAAAAACAGCGTAGTGACCGGCTGATTGCTCAGGCCGTTGCCGAACGCGATCCCCCATATGCCGGGCTCCACCAGCGGCTTGCCGTCCTTGCCGTTCAGCGGCCCTAGCGATTGACCGTTCGATGCATTGAACGCGTTGATCCGGCCGTCGCCGAAATTGCCAACGAGGATCGCGCCGCTCATCGAGCCGAAGCCGGAGGGCGCCTGCGCGATGCCCCACGGCGCATCGAGCGCGGCGCCGGTCGCGAAGCGCTGCTTCAGATTACCGGCGGTGTCGAACACGTCGACGAGGCCGAGTCCCGCGCCGGCCACATCGTCGTGTTTGGCGGTGTCCTGCATCGCGTAGGTCACGTACAGGTTCGCGCCGATCGTCTGGATGCCGAACGGCGCGAACCCGGCCGGCAGCGCCGGATCCTTGAAGCCGCCGGGCATGTTGATCTTCGCGAACGTGCTGTCGAACACGTCGATCTTGTTGTTGTGAAAGTCGGTTGCGTACAGGAAATTGGCGCCGTTCAGCACGGCGAGCGCGAGGCCTTTGTAGACGGCGCCGCCGCTGCCGTCGTCGTACATGACGAACGCGTTGGTCGGTCCGACCGCGGGCGCCCACGCGGTGATGGTGCCGCCTTCGCCGCTGAAGATGAACGCGGCGACGCCGGATTTGCCGTTCCTCGCGACGGTGAAGCCCGAACTGCCATTGAAGACGACGCCGGTCGGCGCCGCGGAGCCGTTCTTGCCGTCGGGTATCGCGACGACCAGCGTCTGCGGCACGCCGTTGCCGTCATACAGCGTGGCGGCATCGGTGCCGTTGTCCGCGACCCAGACGAAGCCTTTCGGATTGAAGGCCACACCCCACGCATTTTTCAGGTTCGCGTCGACGTGCGCGGCGGGCACTGCGCCGTCCGACACGAGCGCCGTGACGCCGAACATCGACGGCGAGGGCGGGCCCGAACTGTTGGAGTCGCCGCCACCGCCGCAGGACGCGAGAATCGCGATCGCCACGGCGCCTGTCAGAACCCTGGACCCGGCAAGCAGGGACTTCATGGCCGTACTCCTCGTCGAAAGCCGTTACGCTGATTGAACGAGGAAGACGCGCCGCTTATTCCCGCGCCGAACGGTTTAGTTCGCGTGCGCCTGCGCGGCGCAGCGCGTGAGAACGCTCCGGCCGGCCGGACGCGCGGGCCGGCGTGCGGAGCCGGGCGCGATGTACCGCCGGGGCTAAACTGCGCAAGTTCTGCACCGTCGCGCGGCCCCAATCCCGCTATCCTGGCGTCATCATGAAGCCCAGCACCGAACGTGATTACCGTCGCCGTATCGCGCGTGTGGTCGAGGCCATTCTGGTCGAGCCCGGCGCGCCGCACACGCTCGAGAGTCTCGCCGCGCTCGCGCATCTGTCGCCGTATCACTTCCACCGGATCTATCGCGCGATGATGGGCGAGAGCGCCGTTGATACCGTGAAGCGTTTGCGGCTCGCGCAAGCGGCGCAGCGTCTGACCGATGCCGCGCAGGTGACCGCGGTTGCGCACGACGCCGGCTATGACAGCGCGCAGGCGTTCGCGCGCGCGTTCCGCGATTTCGCCGGCGTGTCGCCGAGCGGGTTCCGGGCGCGGCAGCGACAACTGGGGGCGCCGGCGGGGACGGCGGCGCCATTGCCGGCGCGGCGGCGCGCGGCGCTCGCGGCGCTCGCGGATGGGGCGGCGGCTCGTCATCGGAGCGCGGCGGGCGGTGCGAACGACGGCACTGGCGGCAGCGCGGTGCCCGGTGTCGAAGTCGTCGAACTGCCGCCGCTCGAGGTGCTGTGCATGCGCCATGACGGCCCGGTCGCGACAATCGATCAGACCTTCCGCGCGCTGCTGACCATGCTGCGCTGCGCGGCGCTCCCGCTGGCGCCGCAACGGATCGGCATCTGCGCGCGCGACACGACGCGACCCGGAAGCTTGCTCTATCGCGCGGGCATCGTCGCGACGCGGGACGATGCGAATGTCCCGTGCCCCGCAGCCGACGGCCCCATCCAATCGCTGCGCATCGAAGGCGGCCTGTACGCGGCGCACCGGCTGATCGGCCCGTATGCGCTGATCTCGCCGACCTTCCGCGCGCTCTACACCGGCTGGCTGCCGCGCAGCGGCTACCGGCGCGACAGCCGGCCGGCGCTCGAACTGTATCGAAGCTCTCCCGAGCCCGGCGCGCAGCCGGCCTGCGTCACCGATCTGCTGATCCCTATCCGCAAGGACTAACCATGTTCCGTCGCCGCTGTGCCGCGCTCTCGTGTGCGTTGTCGTTGCTGTTCGCGCCGTTTTCAGCGCTGCCGTCAGCGGCGCAGCCAGCGGCGGACGCGCCCGCGGGCTGGCACGTCGGCGCCGCCAGCCGGGTGTTCCATCCCGCCGCCGCGCGTGACTGGCGCGGCGCGCAAACCGAGGCGCTGATCACGCGGATCTGGTATCCGGCCGACCCGAGCCAGCCCGAGACGCGTCAGGACATCGGGCCGCCCGGCCGGCCGATCTTCGTCGGCCATCCGGTCGCCGCCTCCGCGCCGCTGTCGAGCGCGCACCCGCGCTACCCGCTCGTGCTGCTGTCGCACGGCACCGGCGGCAGCGCGGAAAGTCTCGACTGGCTCGCGGGGGCGCTGGCCGCGCGCGGTTTTATCGTCGCCGGCGTCGAGCATCTGGGCAACAACGCGCTGGAGCCGCTGACGCGCGACGGCTTCACGCTGTGGTGGGAACGCGCGACCGACCTCAGCGAAGTCCTCGACGGCATGCTCGCGGATCCGCAGTTCGGTCCGCGTGTCGACCCGGCGCGGATCGGCGCGCTCGGCTTTTCGCTCGGAGGCTACACGGTGCTCGAACTGGCGGGCGCGCGCACCGATCTGGCCGCGTTCGAGCGCTTCTGCACATCGCCGGCCGCCGACGCCATCTGCATGCCGCCCGAAGCCGCGCGGCTGGTGCACGACACGGGCGCGTCGTCGCTCGCGCCCACTGCGTTGTCGCCGGCAACGAGGGCCTCGCGCGCGCGTGCGGGCGACTCGTATCGCGACCCGCGCATCAAGGCCGTGTTCGCGATCGCGCCCGCGCTCGGCGAAGCGTTCGACCCGGACGGCTTCGCCGCTGTGACGATTCCGGTTGCGCTGCTCGCGGGCTCGGCCGACCAGACCGCGCCCGTCGACACGAACATCAGGCGGATCGCGAGCCTGGTCCCGCGCGCGCCGGTTACGCTGGTGCCCGGCGCGTCGCACTACACGTTCATGGACGTGTGCGAACCGGCGGCCGTCGAGCGGCTGCCGATGCTTTGCAAGGACGGCCCCGGTGTCGCGCGCGCCGCGGTGCATGCGCAAACCGCCGCACAGGTAGGCGATTTCTTCGCGGCGACGCTGGCGCCGGGTGCTTCGTAGTCCGGATCGGATTGCGCGCCGCGCGTCGCGAAAAGCGTAGTATCGATGTGTTGTACGCGTTCGACGGCGGCCCGAGGAAACCTTGCCGCGGCGCGGCGGCGCGGTCGCGCGTGGCGGCCGCGGGGAGCCAAGTGCAGGATCACCGTGTGAAGAATGCGCGCCGGCCGGGCGACGGGCCGCAAGCGTCCGTTCGGGATGGCACGCGCGTTGCGTATTGAACATTCCCTTTGACACATGGAGGACCATGATGAGAATCGAATTCACCGGACGCCGGGAGGTGGTGGCAGCGGCGCGCGTCGCCTATGAGGCCAATGTGGATGGGAAGGACGTATGGTGCAGCGTGTCGCTCGACGCGCTCAACGACCATTTCGGCAACGGCAGCCCGTCGGCCCACAATCTGGTGGGCACCTTCGAGGCGAACCGCGCGCGCATTGAAAATGCTACGAAGAAGGTGCTCGAACGTAATGGCGGGCAGTCCGTGGAACTCGAAACGCGCGACCTGGACTAGTCGACGCGACCCGGCGCGCGGCGCGGCGACGGCTGCCGCGCGCGTCACCGATCCGCAACCCCGCGCGCTGGCGCCGGGCTTCCCGCGATGCCGGTGGCGAGGCGCGAGAGCGCGCACCTGATCCACTTCTCCAGAATCGGGAACATTGCGTTCGACGCACAGCCGTTATTCGATCGAAAAGCAGCGCCTATATTGAGTGTCACCAGCGGCCCGGCGAATCGGAAGCGCCAGGCGGCCGCCGCGGACCCCTCAATTTATGGAGATCGTTTCATCATGAAGTGTTTATTCAAGGCCGCCGTCATCGGCATCTCGTTGGCAGCGTCGGTTTCCGTTTTTGCCCAGTCGAATGCGCCGATCACCCGCGCGCAGGTGCGCGCCGAACTGATCCAGCTCGAACGTAACGGCTATCACGTCGGCGACGGCGACCAGGCTCACTATCCGGAAGCTATTCAGGAGGCCGAAGCCCGCATCGCCGCGCGCAATGGCGCCGCCGCTAGCGCTTATGGCGGCGCGGCCGCGGGATCGGTGCAAGCGGGCGGCCCGGCGGTGGACGGCAGCGGCGCGGCCGCGCGCTGAGATCGCTGCGGAGCGGCGCCTGAGCGCTGCTGCGGATACGGCTGGAAAGGACTCTTCCACGCCAGCGTCTATATCCGCGTCGCCCGCATCGGTACAGTAGGCAGTGCACGCATCGTTTCCGGTGTGTAGCGAGAGAGTTGGCCCCGGCTGGCAACAGCCGGGGTTTTTTTTATCGACGCGCGTAGCGCGCCGGCCGCACGTTGCACGCCGCGATCAGCACGACCACCAGCACGATGATTCGCGCGGCAAGCGGACGGCTGCGGTATAGTCGCGGCAAACCAACAAATCGTCTCTTCGCTTTACTGGAGCATATCGTGCAGGAAATCATCGAAGGTTTGATCCGCTTTCAACGCGAGGTCTTTCCGCAACAAAGCGCGCTGTTCAAGCGTTTGTCGACCGCGCAGAGCCCCAGCACCTTGTTCGTGACCTGTTCGGACAGCCGCGTGGTGCCCGAGCTGCTGACGCAGACCGAGCCCGGCTCGCTGTTCGTGATCCGCAATGCGGGCAACATCGTGCCGTCGTATGGGCCGGAGCCGGGCGGCGTGTCGGCGACCGTCGAATATGCGGTGAAAGTGCTGAATGTGACCGACATCGTGATCTGCGGCCACTCGAACTGCGGCGCGATGACCGCGATCTCGACCTGCACGAATCTCGAGCATATGCCGGCGGTCCAGAGCTGGCTGCGTCACGCGGATGCGGCCAAGGCGATCAACGCGTCGCGTCACTACTGCTCCGATGCGGAGCGGCTCGCCGCGCTGGTGCAGGACAACGTGATCGCGCAGCTCGGCAACATCCGCACGCATCCGTCGGTCGCGGTCGGGCTGGTGAACAAAACGCTGCGGCTGCATGGCTGGATCTTCAACATCGAAAGCGGCGAGATGCTCGCGCTCGACGGCCAGACCGGTAAGTTTTTGCCGCTCGCGGAGAATCCGGAAATTTATGCCGTCTAACGGCTGACGCAGGACAAAGCGCTTTTCAGGCGCGGAAAAATAAAAAACGCGGCGCACCGATGATTCGGGCGCCGCGTTTGTTTTTACCGGCCGTCACCGCACGGCCGGCGCCTGCCCTCAGTTGGTCGTCACCAGCGAATCGGACGGCACGATCCGCAGCGAATTGGGGCCGCTCGCCGACGGGTTCGACCACAGCAGATGCATGCTCGCCGCGCCGGTGCCGTGCACGTATTCGACCGTGATCGTCGAGCGCTGATTGGCGCTGAACTTCACCTTCGCGGATGCGCTGCCTTGCGTGGTCGAGGTCTTGTCGATCACCTTGTTGCCGTCGATCCAGACCCGCGCGACGTTATCGCTGTTGACCGTGAACGTGTAGTTGCCGTTCTCGCTCGCCTGGATCGCCCCGGTCCAGCGCACCCCGTAGTTGGTTGCGTTGACGCCGGCCGACGCGTCGGGCGAATCGGTGCCGCGCTCGGTGTTCAGATCGAAGTCGATCAGCGGTGTAATCGACGTTTTCACCGGCGCCGCCGCGAAGGTCGGGTCGTTGTAGTACGCGACCTGCAGCACCGGCAGCTTGACGTCGAAGCCGCCCGTCAGTGCCTGCACCTCCGAGGTCTGCCACGGGTGACCGTCCGGGTAGATGGTTCCCTGGAACGGCGTGGCCGGTTCGACGGTAGCCGGCGCATCCGGCACCTGCCCCCAGTGGAAGCGCGTATTGGTGCGCCCGATCATCAGCTCCCACACGATGAAGCCGGTGCTGCCGCCGTAGTTCGCGACGATGCCGGGCATCGTTTGACCGGCGGTGCCGGTAAAGCCGCGCTGCAGCGTTTCCGAGTTCAACGCGCTGATGCTGCTGCCGTTCACCGGACCCGTGTACGGGTTGTTGTACGGATGGAACGCATAGAAGTCCGAAAAGTACGTGCCTTCGTCTTCCTGCACCTGCGGCGCGTTGATCGGCTGCGTCGCGCCCGCGTTCAGGATCGCGATGCGCGCGTCGTTCATCAGCACCGCGCGGGTGTTGCGCAGCGAGCCGTTACCGCTGCAGCCCGGCTCGTTCATCGTCTCCCAGAAGATGATGCGCGAGTCGTTGCGATGCGGCGCGACGAAGTCGGTGATGTAGCTCGCGAGGCTCTGCTTGTAGGTGATTGAGGAGTTCGCGGCGCTCGGCTGGAAGTACGCCTGCTCGACCGGCGTGCCCGGCGACTGCACCCAGCGGCTGTTATGCACGCCCCACACCGGCGCGGCCTGCGGGCCGTACTGCGGATTCGGATCCCAGCAGTCGTCGTAGAAGATCGGCGAGACCTTGATGCCGTGCCGCGCGGCGATCGTCAGCAGGTTTTCGAATTTGCTCAGGAATGCGACGCGATCGTTGGCCCACGTCAGGTAGTGCAGATACACGGCGATCGTGTTCATCCCGTAGGTCTGCGCGTAGGTCAGCTCGCGGTTGACGATCTCGGGGTCGTAGTTCTGCCAGAAGTCGATCGCGTTGACCGCGTTCGACGGCACGTAGACCGCGCCGACCACCTTCGAGAAGTCGTAGGCGGGCGAGGTCACGGTCGGATAGGTAGTGATCCTGATGTTGCTGAACGACGCGCCGACGCCGAACCGGCGCAGCCCGAAGCTGCCTTTCTGGAACACCGCGGGCAGCGCGTTGGTCGCGTCGTTGACGCTGATCACGCGTTGGCCGTCCAGGTCGACGAGGATCGCGTTGCCGCTGGTCGTCACTTTGAGGTGATGGGTGCTGCCGCCGACCACCGAGGCGACCGGATACTGGATGAAGTTGGTCCAGTTGTTGTTCTGACGACCGACCACGACCGTGTGCGTGCCGGTGTCGAGGCCGATGAAGTAGCCGGTCAGGCTGTCCGGACCGCCGGCGGTCGGATTGGTGGTGCGCACGATAAAGCCCGCGTTGGCCGCGCCGGTGCCGACCGGATCGCTGACGGTCACGTCCGCCTCGTACGACGCGCTCGCGTAGCTGCTGGCCATCGCGACGGCCTTGTCGCCGGCGCCCGTGCCGTTGGCGGGCGGCGCGTCGATCGCGATCGTCGCCGGGCTCGCGCCCGCGTGCCAGGTGCTGGCCGAGCCGGGCGCGAGGTACGGGGTGAAGTCGCCGAACTGCAGCGTGGTGGTCGCGGTCGGCGCGGGCGCGGCCGGCGGCGTATAGGGCGCGAGGTTCAGCGTCGGATCGGCGATCACGACCGCCGGAGCGGTCGTTTTCATCCCGAGCGGCAGCGCTCCGGCCTGCTTGAACTCGGTTTTCATATCGGCCGCGTCGGCGCCCGAGGCGGCTGAAGCGGCGGTCGCATCGACCGCGTTGACCTGCTTGTTCGCGGACGCGACCGGGCTCGACCCGTCGTTGCCCCCACACGCGCTCAGCATCGCGAGCGTCGCCAGCACAAAGTAATTGCGCACCTGTATCTCCTGAGGTCCCCGTCTAATTGATGGTCATAATTATTATTAAAAGCGCATTGCACCGATCGCTGCGACAGCGTTTCGGTGAGGCGAAGAAATCGTCATGAATAATATTATTAGTTCGCGCGCGCAGTATCGGTGAATACCCGCACTGTTGGGGCGACCCATACAGGAGCAGGGCGGAGGTGCGGGTCCGATTTTTGCGAAGCTGTGTTCGCGGGCCGTCAGTTTCGGACACATCCACGCTCGGAACCGACGATTCATCGTTTGATACGCATAAAGCGAAAACCGACGGCGGTAGATTGGTCAGACTTTGAGTGGGAGTGTGGGCTTGCTCGTCGGCTCAGGAGAAGGGGGAGTCAGTCTTGTATAGCGAACAAAGAATCGCAGTGCTTACCGGTCTCGTGGTCGGTGCGTTAGCACTGGGCGCGTACGTGACGCAGTCCGACGGCGGCTGGCTGTCGAGCGACGAATTGCGGATGCTGTCCGGCGACAGCATCCGGGGCACCGCCGCGTCGGGCCGCGTGCTCAGCCTCGACGACGCCGCCGAGACCACGCACGTGCAGCGCAGGAGCACGCTGCGCAACGACGTCAGCGCGATCAATCCGTTGGAACCGGTCGAGCCGCGCGTGCACGCCGGGCCGTTGCAGGCGCCGCCGGAGACCGGGCTCGGGCAGCGCTCGGCCGGCTCGCTGCAGGCGCCGGCCGCGAAGAGCGCGCCGTCGCGCGATAGCCGCGCGGCGCTGCGCGAGCAGGTCAAACGCGCGTCGAGCTTTCCGAAGCGGCCGCTGCGGGCCGCGCCGCCGTCCGGTCCGGTATCGGGGCTCAGCCAGGCTTGGCTGCTGAACGATCGTCAGCGCTCGCACCCCGCGTACGCGAACAATCGGCCGAAGACCCGCGCGGAGGTGGTCGCCGAACTGGCGCGCGCCCGCAAGGACGGCAGCATGCCGGCTTTCGGCAATCCGAATCCGGGCCCCGGCGGGATGCCCGGCCAGTCGTTTTACGACCATCCATGAACGCGCCTAGCGCAGCGCCGCCGCGAGCCGCGCGAAGGTGGCCTCGTCGGTGCGCTCGAACGCGAGCGGCGTGACCGCGACCCGGCCCGCGGCGATCGCCGCGGTTTCGCTGTCGGGGTCGTCCACGCGCGCGCCGCGTTGAAAGCGCAGCCAGTGATAGTCGATGCCGCGCGGGTCCACCAGCGGCACCACGTCGATCCCCTCGACCAGCCCGACCCCTTGCCGCGTGAGCGTAAGCGGGCCGGCGGCGGCCGCGTCGACAGCGGGGAAGTTGATGTTCAGACAGGTCGGCGCCGCGTGCTCGATCGCCAGCAACTGGCGGATCACGCCGGGTGCGAGCGTGCGCGCGGTATCCCAGCGCACCTGCTCGCGGTCGCTGAAGGCCTGGCTCAGCGCGAACGACGGCAGCCCCAGCAGCAGCCCCGTCATCGCCGCACCGACAGTGCCCGAAAACATCGTTTCGACGCCCAGATTGGCGCCGCGATTGACGCCCGACAGCACCAGCGAAGGCGGCGCGTCGCGCAGCAGATGGCGCACGCCCATCACCACGCAATCGCCGGGCGTGCCGCTCACGCCAAAGCGGCGCTCGCCCTTGCGGCTCACCCGCAGCGGCGAGTGCAGGCTGACCGAATGCGAGGTGCCGCTCTGGTCGTGCTCGGGCGCGACCACCCAGACTTCGTGCGCGATTTGCGCGGCGACCGCTTCGAGCACGGCGAGGCCGGGCGCGTCGATCCCGTCGTCGTTGGTCAGCAGCACGCGCGGCAGTTTGGATTCGGCAGCGGACATCGCGTCAATCTCCTTTCGTGTGAGTGGCAAGCGGAAAATGAAAAGTGGGACGCTCATTATCGGGCTTTCGCCCGGCGCGGGTAGGATGGCGTTGCGCGCTGCCGTTCACCGTTCGCGCCCATCCCTACCGGACTTGCCGCCATGCAGATAGACCCGTTTGAGATTGCCATCACCGATCGCGAGCTTGACGATCTGCGCCGCCGCCTGCGCGCGACCCGCTGGGCGCCCGCCACCCCCGCGCCCGCGTGGCAGCAGGGCGCCGATCCCGGCTGGCTGGGCGAACTCGCCGCCTATTGGGCCGACCAGTTCGACTGGCGCGAGGTCGAACGCAGGCTGAACCAGTTGCCGCAATTTCTCGCCGACGTGAACGGCCAGACCGTGCACTTCGTGCATCGGCGCGGCGCCGGCAACGTACCGGGCTTCAAACCTTATCCGCTGGTGATCACGCATGGATGGCCCGGCTCGTTCTGCGAGTTTCGCGCGCTGCTCGACGAGCTGTGTGACCCGGCCGCATGCGGCGCCGATCCCGCCGATGCATTCGACGTCGTCACGCCGTCGCTGCCTGGCTTCACGTTTTCGCCGGCGCCCGCGCAAGCGGGGATGTCCGCGTTTCAGGTCGCGGATCTGTGGGCGGCGCTGATGCGCGGCCTCGGCTACCGGCGGTTCGGCGCGCAGGGCGGCGATCTCGGTGCGGGCGTATCGATCGCGCTGGCCGCGCGTCATCCGCATGCGGTCGACGGCGTGCACCTGAACTTCCTGCCCAGTTCGTACGAGCCGGCAATCGATGCGGCCCGCCAGCCGCTGACACCGGCCGAGCACGACTATCTGCGCGAAAAGAACGACTGGGCCGCGCTCGAAGGCGGCTACGCGCATCTGCACAGCACCAAACCGTTGACCGTCGCCGCCGCGCTGAACGATTCGCCGCTCGGGCTTGCCGCGTGGATCGGCGAGAAGTTTCGCGCGTGGAGCGATTGCGGCGGCGAAATCGAACGCGTGTTCACGAAGGACGAGTTGCTGACCAATATTTCGTTGTACTGGTTTACGCAGTGCATCGGTCCGGCGATGCAGATGTATTGGGAGAACCGTCTGCAGCCGATGCGTTTCGCCGCCGGCCAGCGCATCGATACCCCGGTCGGCTTCGCGCGCTTTCCGCACGAGATCAATCATCCGCCGCGCAGTTGGCTCGAACGGACCTTCAACGTCGTGCAATGGAGCGAGATGGCCCAGGGCGGCCACTTCGCTGCGCTCGAACAGCCGGCGTTGCTGGCCGCCGAGATTCGCCGCTTCTTCAGGCCGTTGCGGGCGAACGTGCAGTGAGTCGCGTGAAGTAGCGTCGGGCGAGTACCGCGACGGTTACAAAAGCGCCTACAGGTACGCCCGAATATGTACCCGCGACGGTTACGGTTTGATAAATGTCAAATCGGTGGCGGGGCGCCGGCACGCGCGAAAACGGCCCGCGACAGACCGCGATACCCATGGCCAAACTAAAGATCAAATATCGTCAGAACGTGCGGAAGGCTCGACAACGCCACGTATGATCGATTCGTCATGCGTCATACATCGGGCCGTTGTCGGCCTGTGCGCCACCCCAAAAAAAGCTGCTCCGTGCCGAAGGTCCCGCCGCGAGGCGGACTGAATACGCGCTCGCGGACCGCCGCAACGACGCGGCAGGCAAGCGGCTTCGGCGCGCAGCAGGAGAGCAAAAAATGCAGAAAATAAAGGCCTACCCGAGGCGCGTGATCTATTTCACGCGCGATCCCGCTGCGCAACTGCTCGCCGATATCCGGCAACGCGATTGGACAATCGAGGTTATCGACTCGGCGCACGACATCCGTCATGCAGTGCAGGACGGGGCGCCGGCTGGCGGTCTCGTCGATCTCGCCAGCGTGCTCGAATCGCACGACGCCAACGCGTTACAGTCGTGCCTCGGGTTGCCGAATGTCGGTTGGGTCGCAATGGCCGAGACCCCGCAACTGGACGATCCCGTCATGCGCCGGCTGGTGCGCGATTACTGCTTCGATTACGTCACACTGCCCGCGGCCAATATGCGGATCGTCGATACCGTCGGTCACGCATGCGGGATGATCTCGCTCGGCGAGCCCACGCTGGTCGATGCGTCGAGCGCCGAAGGGGAAATGATCGGCACCTGCGACGCGATGCTGGCGCTGTTTCGCTCGATCCGCAAGGTCGCGGCAACCGACGCGCCAGTGTTCATCTCCGGCGAGTCGGGCACCGGCAAGGAACTGACCGCGGCGGCTATTCACGCGCGTTCGGCGCGCCGCGATGCGCCGTTCGTCGCGATCAATTGCGGCGCGATTCCGCCGGCGTTGTTGCAGTCGGAACTGTTCGGCCACGAGCGCGGCGCGTTTACCGGCGCGAATCAGCGGCGCGTCGGCCGGGTCGAGAGCGCGCACGGCGGCACGCTGTTTCTCGACGAGATCGGCGATCTGCCGTACGAGAGCCAGGCGAGTCTGTTGCGCTTCCTGCAGGAAAACACCATCGACCGGCTCGGCAGCCAACGCTCGATCACGGTCGACGTGCGGATCATCTGCGCGACCCACGTCGACATCGAGGCCGCGATCGAAGCGGGGCGCTTTCGCTCCGATCTGTACCACCGGCTGTGCGTGCTGCGCATCGACGAGCCGCCGCTACGCGCGCGCGGCAAGGACATCGAACTGCTCGCGCTGTACGTGCTCGAACGCTTTCGCAAGGATGCGAGCCGGCGGCTGTACGGCTTCTCGCCCGACGCGATCATGGCGATGCACGGTTACGACTGGCCCGGCAACGTGCGCGAGCTGATCAACCGGGTGCGGCGCGCGATCGTGATGTCGGAAGGTCGCTCGATCACCGCCGACGATCTCGAATTGTCCGCGCATGCGCGCAGATCGAGCGCGACGCTCGCGCAGGCGCGCGAAACCGCGGAGCGCCAGGCGATCGAACTCGCGCTGTTGCGGCATCGCGGACGCCCGGCCGAGGCCGCGCGCGAACTCGGCGTTTCGCGCGCGACGCTGTATCGGCTGATCGCCGCACACGGGATGCGTTACGGCGAAGAGAGCGAAGTGCAGCATTGAGACTGCGCGGCGGTGCGCATCCGCGTTCTCCCCGGCTGACGAAAAAGACCTTGACCTCGGCGAGTTGGCGTCTATAGTTCACCGCATGGTGAAGTATCCAGTCAGCCAACTCGACCGAACCTTTGCCGCGTTGATGGACCCGACGCGGCGGGCGATCCTCGCGCGTCTCGAACGCGAGCCCGGCCTGTCGATCAGCGAACTCGCGCGGCCGTTGCCGCTGAAGCTGCCGGCGGTGATGAAGCATCTCGACGTGTTGAGCGAGGCCGGTCTGATCGCGCGCACGAAGCGCGGTCGCACGGTGTCGGTGGAACTCGTGGCCGCGCCGATGGCCGAGGCGATGGCGTGGCTCAGGCGCTACGAGCGCTTCTGGTCCGCGAGTCTGGACCGGCTGACCGATCTTGTCGAAGGAGCGGACGAATGACCGAACGAGTGACCGAACAGAAACCCAGCCTGACGATCGTGCGGCATCTGAAGGCGCCGCCGGCGCGGATCTACGCGGCGTGGACGCGGCCCGAACTGATGGCGCGCTGGTGGGGACCGGACGGCGGTCCGGTACTGAGCGCCGAGGCCGATCCGCGCGTGGGCGGCCGCTTTCGCGTCGTGTTCCAGACGCTGGACGGCGAAACCCACGACTGTCGCGGCGAATACCGCGAAGTCGAGCGCGATCGCAAGCTGGTGTTCACGTGGCAGTGGGTCACGCTGCCCGAGCGGCAGTCGCTGGTGACGATCGTGTTGCGCCCGATCGACGGCGGCACCGAGCTGAACTTCACGCACGCGCAGTTCTTCGACGAAGCCGCCCGCGACGGCCACCGGCTCGGCTGGAGCGGCGCGTTCGACAAGCTCGACGCGTTGCTTGGCGAGCTGGCGAGCGAGGGCGCGTAGGGCAGCGCTTCCTTCCATCCACACCGAGGTCCCCATGAAGCTCTATTACGCCGAAACGCTCGCACCGCGCAAAGCCTGCGCGGTGGCCGGATACTTAGGCTTGCCAATCGACTATGTATTCGTCGATCTGCGCCGCGGCGAGCACACGCAGCCCGCGTATCTGGCGATCAATCCGAACGGCAAGGTGCCGACGCTGGTCGACGGCGAGCGCAAGCTGTGGGAAGCCGACGCGATCATCTGCCATCTCGCGCAGCGCGCCGATTCGCCGCTGTGGCCGCACGAGCCGGCGCAGCAGATCGACGTGGTGCGCTGGATGAGCTGGAACAGCCAGCATCTGTACCGGCATGCGGGTTCGCTTTACTTCGAACACCTGATCAAGAAGTGGGTCGGGCTCGGCGCGCCGGACGACGCGAAAGTCGCCGAATCGCAACGCTTTTTCCGCCAGCACACGGCGGTGCTCGATCAGCATCTGAAGGGGCGCAAGTGGCTGCTCGGCAATGCGTTGTCGGTGGCGGATTTTTCGGTCGGCGTGACGCTGCCGTATGCGCAAAGCTCGGCGATGCCGCTCGACGAATTCCCCGAAGTGCGTCGCTGGCACGATCAGCTGAACGAGTTCGACGCGTGGCGCAAGCCGTTTCCGGAGCACGCGCAGCAAGCGGAGCAAGCTGCCGCGCACGCATGACGCACGCGCGGCGTCGGCGCGATTGCAGTATCGTGGGCGTTTCCCGAACTGCTGGCGGCGCGCATGCGCGGCGCGCCTCGCGCTATGACACTTCGATCGACTCCCGAAAGCCGGCGCCGGTTTCTGCGCGGCGCGCTCGGCGTGCCGGCTGCGCTCGCGTTGCCGCCGCTGCTGGATGGCCCGCCGGCGCGCGCTCAAACCCCGCCCGACCTGACCACTTTGCCGAAGATGAACCAGCGCGTGATCCCCGCGAGCGGCGAGCGTCTGCCGGTGATCGGCTGCGGCACCTGGCGCACGTTCGACGTCGGCGACGACCCGAACGATCGCGCGCGACTCGCCGACGTGTTGCGCGTGTTGTTCGCGGCGGCCGGCTCGGTGATCGATTCGTCGCCGATGTACGGCTCGTCCGAGGCGGTCGCGGGCGCATTGCTCACGCAGCTCGACGCGCATCGCCGGGCGTTCGTCGCGACCAAGGTCTGGACCGACGGACGCGAGGCCGGTATCGCGCAGATGGAGCAGTCGTTCGAGCGCTTCCAGCAGGCGCGCATCGATCTGATGCAGATCCATAATCTGCGCGACTGGCGCACGCAGATCGCGACGTTGCGCGCGTGGAAAGCGCAGGGCCGGATTCGCTATATCGGCATCACGCACTACACGTCGAGCGCGTTCGACGAAGTCGCCGCCGTGATGCGCAGCGAAAAACCCGATTTCGTGCAGATCAACTACGCGGCCGACGATCGCGCGGCCGAGCAGCGCATCCTGCCGCTGGCGGCGCAGCTGGGCATCGGCGCGCTGATCAATCAGCCGTTCGGCGGCGGCGGGCTGCTCGCGCGCGTGATGAAAACGCCGTTGCCCGCGTGGGCCGGCGAGATCGAATGCACCAGCTGGGCGCAACTGCTGCTGAAGTTCGTGCTCGCGCATCCGGCGGTGACGGTCGTGATTCCCGGCACCGGGCGGCCGCAATATATGGCGGATAACGTGCGCGCCGGCTCGGGGCCGCTGCCGGATGCCGCGATGCGCGCACGGATCGTTGCGGCGGTGAACGGCTAGTTCGGCCCGTTTAGCGCCGCTCCAAAAAACCCTCTGCCACCCGGGAATAAAACTCCCACGACGCCAGTCATGCCTCACGAACCGGCTGCGGTTCTGCGAATTCCTATCGTGAGGTCACCATGTCGTCACATCAATCATTCGATCCGGCGCGGCGCGGCGCGCTGAAATGCCTTGCGTTCGGCGGTCTCGGCACCGTTTTCATGTTATCGGGCGGCGTGCTGACGCCGGTCGAACTGGCGCTCGCCGCCGATGCAAAGAACACCTCGGCGGCCGGCGCGCCGCTGTTCCTGCAGATCAGCGATTCCCACATCGGTTTCAACAAGGAAGCGAATCCCGACGTCGCGGCCACGCTGCAACAGACGATCGATCTGGTCAACGCGATGCCGGCCCGCCCGCCGCTCGCGATCCACACCGGCGATATCACGCACCTGTCCAAAGCGTCCGAATTCGATCTCGCCGCGCAATTGCTGGGCGGGCTGAAGATCCCCGAACTGCACACGGTGCCGGGCGAGCACGACGTGACCGACGGCCCCGGCACCGAGTACTTCCAGCGCTTCGGCAAGGCATCGGAGAACCGCGGCTACTACAGCTTCGATCATCAGGGCGTGCACTTCGTCGGACTCGTCAACGTGATGCATTTCAAGCCGAACGGGCTGGGCGGTCTCGGCGACGAGCAGCTCGAGTGGCTCGAAAACGATCTGAAAGGGCGCTCGTCGAGCACGCCGGTGGTGGTCTTCGCGCACATGCCGATGTGGACCATCTACGAGCCGTGGGGCTGGGGCACCGGCGACGCCGGGCAGGCGATGAGCTATCTGAAGCGCTTCGGTTCGGTGACGGTACTCAACGGCCATATCCATCAGATCGTCACGAAAGTGGAGGGCAACATCACGTTCCATACCGCGCGCTCGACCGCGTATCCGCAGCCCGTCGCCGGTCAGGGCGAAGGCCCGGGGCCGTTGAAAGTGGCGAGCGGCCAGTTGCCGAAGATGCTGGGCGTGACCAGCGTCAGCATCGCGCGTCATCCGCTGAAGGCGACGCTCGACGACACCACGCTCGCCTGAGCGCACGCGCTTTTTCAACGCTCTCGAGGAGATCCGCGATGTTATTCAATCTGATGAGCCGCGCGTTGCCGGTGGCGCTGGGCAGTCTTGCGATTCTTGCGATGTCGGCTGGGGCCGGGCTCGCGCAGACCACGATGTCGATGCCGATGCCCGCGCACGCACAGACCGTGGCTGACACGCCGAACGCGATCACGATCAAGAACTTCATGTTCACGCCGATGGAGCTGACCATCAAGGCCGGCACGACGGTGACGTGGAAGAACCTGGACGGCGAGCCGCATACGGTCGTCAACGATGCGGGCATGTTCCGCTCGGCCGCGCTCGATCAGAACGACACGTACCAGTTCAAATTCGACAAGCCGGGGGTGTACAAAATTTTTTGCGGCATTCATCCGAATATGAAGGCCACGATTACGGTGCAGTAAGCCGGCTTGCCGTGAAGCCCTATCCGCCATTGCGTCAAGGGCGCCAGGTGATGGGGCAGCAAGTTGCTGCACCCGTCACGCCGCGTGCATGTCGCTCAACCGGCACAGCATAATCCCGTAGCCGGTCAGATGGCCGAGATAGACACTGGTAAACACACTCGAGGCCGGCAAGTCCTCGGTCATCTGCCGCAAATCTTCCATCTGCAACGGCGGCGCCGCGAGCGCTTCGTGCTCGACCCGCAAATCCGCGGCCTCGGCCAGTTGCCGGTGCGTGTTCACGAGGATCGCGAGTCGCGCGAGAAACGCTTCGCGCCAGCCCGCATCGAGCGCGGCGAACTGGTCGTGAAACGTGTCGATCGTTTCGAGGAAGTTGACCAGCGTATCGAAGGTCTCCTGATAAGCGGCGAACAGCGGCAGCCGCACCGCATTGCGCGCCAGATGCGGCGACACCCACGCCTGCTCGATGTCGTTTTTCAGCAGCTGATGCGCCTGTTTCAGGTTCGTGCTCAGCACGCGCAGCTTCGCGGCGGCGGGTTTGATCTGCGCCTTGTCGAGTTTGCCGTCGGCCAGTTGCGCGAGCACGCCGGTTGCCTGCTCGTTGCCGTCGTTGACGAGGGTGTTCGCCCAGAAGCCGTGATCGGGCGGAAACGCGATCTGCTGCAGCACGAAGCCGAGAAACATGCCCAGCACCACGCCGATCAGCCGCTGTTCGAGCAGCGGAAGGTGCTCGCCGGTGTAGAGCACCAGCGTGATCGGCACCGTGATGCTGGTCATCTGGAACAGCGACGGCCGCAGCGCGACGATGCTGAAGATCACCACCGGCAGCAGCGCCGCGGCGAGCCACAGATGCGGCGCGGTCAGCCAGATCAGCAGCGTGCCGATCGGCATCGCGACCACGTTCGAAACCACCCGTTTGTAGAAGTAGCTGCGGGCCGCCGAAATCGAGCTTCCGAGCGCCAGCGTCAGCATCGTCGAACCGGCCAGCGGCACCGCGGCGTCAGGATAGCCAAGCAGATACGGAATGCCGAAACCGATCCACAGCCCGAGCGTCAGCTTCGCGTATTTGGCGGTCTCCGACAGCGAAAAACGCGCGAGCGCACGGTGCCACGGCGTGAGGGGTTTGTGCAGATACACGTTGGACATGATTTTTATGCTGACGATGACTGGGAAGCGCGCGTCGCATCAGTTCGCGCGACGCGCGGACGTGACCTTACCACCAGCCGACGACAATTTCGCGAGCCGGCGCGAGCGCAACGCGCCCGGCGCTTGCGCAGGCGAGCCCGGGCGCGCGGGCTTCCCGACCTGTTTCAGGCGAGCCGCCACGCTCATCCGGCGCGCTCGGCCGGACAGGCGTAATTGTTGCTCACCACAGGGCGGCGGCGTTGGCGCGTTTCGCCGAAAGCCCGTCGCGTTGCGCGTGCCGGGCCGACGGGGGGCATCGCGCGGCCGGTTGCCATTGAAGCTTTTACCTGCGTTGCACATTTTTTCAGCCGGTCGGGCACGCGGCCGGGCGGGGGCGTTTGAAACGGGAATCAGCCGGATGTAACAGCACCCTGGGAGCGTATGCGATGGCTACCGATCTTGACGATATTGAGCTGCGTCGTTCCACTGCTCAGAGCCCGGATTTCGATACGGACTTGCACGGCTCGCGCACGACGAGGCCGGCGCCCCCGCGCTTCGGCCGTCTCGCGGTGGGCATCGCGGCTGCCACGGCGCTGACCTTCGGCGTGATCGGCACGGTCGCCTATAGCGTCTGGTTCAATCACGACCAGCAGACCTACGCGGACGCGATCGCGAGCGCGCGCGCGGCGCTGGGGTCGTCGACCGCGGGGCAGGTGCGCGCGGCGACGCCGCCCGCGGTCGCCGCCGCGCCTTACAACCCGCCCGACAGACTCGCCGACAACACGGCGGGCCCAGCCGCCACCACCGCTTACAGCCTGGCCACCAACCCCGCCCCAGCCGACACACCGAACGGCCTCGACCTCTACCCGCCGTCGCCGCTCGGCCCGCCCGCCGCGAATGCTGCGAACGCCGCCAACGCCGTGACCCCCGCCGTCGCACCGCCGCAGCGACCGGGGAACGCGCGACCGGCGAAGGACGCGCGACTCGCGCAGGAGCGCCGCGCGGCGCCGTCGAACGCGAAGCACTCGACCAATCTGTTTGCGCGGGTGGGCCAGTTCCTGCACCGCGCGAGCTACCGTCAACAGCACAGTGGCCGCCAGGAACAGGACATCTACTCGCATCCGTAAGCGCGCCGGCGGCGCGCCCGGCACTCGCGACGCTGCTCCGCGCGCGCGTTTCCCGGCCCGTGCGCGCCTGCCGGCATGGCTGATCAAGCCCGGCCCGACCGCGATCGCGGTGGTCGCGCTGGTGTGCCTGCAGATCGGCCTGCTGTATCTGGCGACCCAGGTCCGCATGGTGCTTTCCGACCAGTTACGGCAGGAGTACGCGGCGCTCGTGCTCGACGCGGCCGCGCGTGCCGACAGCGCGCGCGAGCAGTGGGCGGTCTGGCAGCGCGTGCCCGTCGCGCTGGCTAAGCACGACGCGGAGTTCGCGAAGGGTTACGGGGAGGCCCGCGCCGCCTACGTGCGACATTTTGCGTCGTTCGCCGCGCTCGTCAACGCGAGTCCGGCGCCGGCGCCGCATGTGCCGCTGGAGCTGGCGGCAACGGCCGCCATGGCAGCAGCGGGCGCAACGGCCGCGACGCCGCGCAGCGACGCCGCCGCCGCCTCGCACCCGCAGGAAAACGCCGCCCGAAGCGGCGCCGCGGGCACGGACCGAAGCCCGGCTGCCGGCGCGGGCGGCCATCCCAACCCGAGCCCAGCCCCCACCGCCGACGCCGCGATCGTGCTGCGCGGCGTGGCCGCCTACTGGCGCGCGCAACGCGATGCGTCGAGCGCCGATCTCCGCTTGCGCGTGACCCACGTCGCGCGCGTGTTGATCGCGCTGGCCGCGCTGCTGTTCCTGATGCTGTTCAGCGCGCTCGGCATGTACGCGAAGCGCAATCGGCAACTGGTCGGCCAGTCGCACGAGTTCGAGCATGCGTCGCTGCACGATGCGCTGACCGGTCTGCCGAACCGCCGCAAGCTGCAGAGCGCGCTCGACGGCGCCGGCGACGCGCCGGGGTCGCCCGCCGACGCGCGGATGGCCGTGCTGTATGTCGATCTCGACGGCTTCAAGCAGGTCAACGATTCGTACGGTCACCGGATGGGCGACGAATTCCTCGCCGCGGTATCGGCGCGTTTTCTCGCGTCGGTGCGCAAGAGCGATCTGGTCGCGCGAATCGGCGGCGACGAATTCGCGGTGCTGGTGCCGGCGTTTTCGAGTCAGGCGGAGCTGGCCGAGATCGCGCGCCGCTTGATCGCCTGCGTGATCGACACCGACGAGGAGATGGGACTGGGACTCGTGCGCGCGAGTATCGGCATCGCCAGTTTTCCCGACGACGTCGACGATCACCGGCGCCTGCTCGCGGTCGCCGATGCGGCGATGTACGAGGTCAAGCGCGGCGGCAAGAACGGCTATGCGTTCGCGACGCACGGCGGCCGGCAGGCGCCGGCGTAAGGGGAGCAGAGCCGCTCAGCCGTCGTTGCGCCACTCCGTCAGCCCCTCGCGCTCATTGACCTCGATAAACGAAGGCAACGCGCGCAGCCGCCGGATATACGCGGTCAGATGCGGCCAGCCGCTGGTCGCCGGCCGCGGCATGTTGCGGGTCCAGCGCAGCAGCACCAGCGCGAGCAGATCGGCGGTGCTGAGCCGCCCGCCGACCAGATAGTCATGCCCGGCGGCGAAATGCGCATCGAGCCGCGCACACGCAGCCTCGATGCGCCGGACCGCGAGCGCGCGCACGCCGGCGGCGCCGGCCGGATCGCCGTCGCTGGCCGCGTAGAACCAGTCGCGCATCGCCGGCAGCATCGTGTTCGCGAGGAACACCATCCATTCGAACCAGGCGCCGCGCTCGGGCGTGCCGGGCGCGGGCGCCAGCGCGCCGTCGGGATGGCGCTCGGCGAGCAGCATCAGCAGCGCGGCCGACTCGTGCCGCGGCATGCCGTCGACGACCAGCGTCGGCACCCGCCCGGACGGATTCAGCCGCAGATACTCGGGGTCGCGCTGGCGGCCCGCGTCGATGTCGGTGAGGCGGGCCTCGAACGGCACGCCCAGTTCGATCAGCATCCAGTGCACCGGCATGCTGGCCGCGCCGGGCGAGTAGTACAGAACGTAAGACACGAAATGCGTTGTCCTCAATGCACCGACACGTGGCTCTTCTGCTCGGCCGCGCGCGGCTGCGTGACCGCGCTGACGACCACGAACACGACTACGTTCACGAACAGCGCGAGGAAGCCGATGTTCACGTCCTTCAGCGGTTCGGGCAGGAACGGCAGCACCTGGCCGACGCTCCAGTGCAGCGTGGTGGTCAGCGCGACCACCACGACGCCGGCCAGGATCCCGCAGAACGCGCCTTGTTTCGTCGCGCGGTTGTGCGGGAACAGGCTGCAGATCACTGCCGGGAACAGCTGCGTCACGAAGTTGTAGCCCATCAGCAGCAGCGCGACGATCGTCTCGCCGCCGTTCAGCGTGAAGCCGACCGCGACCAGCGCGACCACCGGCACCAGCATCCGCGCGAGCGTCGCAACGCTCGCATCCGACGCGTTGCGATTGAGCATGCCGCGATAGACGTCGTTGGCGAGCAGCGTCGACGCCGAGGTCAGGATCATCGAGCCCGGAACCAGCGCGGTCAGAATCCCGGCCGCGCCGATCACGCCGACGAACCACGGGTCGAAGGTTTGCAGCGACAGGCGGAACAGCGCGAGGTCGATGTCCGCGCCTTTCAGTCCCGGCACTCGCAGCGTCGCCGCGAAGCCGACGAAGAACACGAACAGCAGGATCAGCTGATAGAGCGGCAGCACCGCGGCGTTGCGACGGAAGATGCGCTCGTCCTTCGCGGTGAAGATCGAGCCGAACGTATGCGGCCACATGAAGAAGCCGAGCGCGGTCAGCAGGACGGTGGACTGGAACCAGATCACGCTGGAGCCGCGCGCCGGGAAGGTCAGGAAGCCGGGGCGGGCGGCGTCGATCGAGCGGAACATGTCGCCGACGCTGCCGTAGTAATGCAGCGGCAGGTAGATGCCGAGGAATAGCACAATCGCGAGAATCAGCAGATCCTTGACCACCGAGTTCCACGCGGAGCCGCGCACGCCCGACACGATCACGTACGAGGTCACGACGAGCGCGCCGATCCAGATCGCCGCCGTCGACGAGATCGCGCCATACGACGCGGTCGCGACGATGATGCCGAGGCCCTTCAGTTGCAGCACCAGATACGGAATCAGCGCGGCCACGCCGACCAGCGCGACCAGCGTGCCGAGCGCCGGGCTGTCGTACTTGCGCGAGAAGAAGTGCGGTTGCGACACGAGGCGGTGCGATTTCGCGTAACGCCAGATCGGCGGCAGCATCCAGTACGACAGGATGTACGCGAGCGTGCCGTACGCGAGGATGTAGTAGACCGGCGCGCCCTTGCCGTACGCGAAGCCGCTGCCGCCGAGGAACGTGAAGGTCGTATAGATTTCGCCGGCCATCAGCAGGAACACGAACGCGGTGCCGAAGCTGCGGCCGCCGACGCTCCACTGTTCGAGACTCATGTCGTGGCCGCGCCTGGCGCGCACGCCGAGGAACAGCGCGAACAGCGTGACCGCCGCGATGATGATCAGTGCGCTCATGGGCGGACCTCCGTGGCGTCGACGGCGACCTGACGATTGGCCGGATCGAGCTTGTAGACGACGGCCATGATGATCGAGCTGAGGATCACCCACATCACGATCCACGCGAGCACGAACGGCATGCCGAGCACCAGCGGCTCGACGCGGTTGACAAACGCAATGCCGACCAGCATGCCGAGGAACGGCAGTGCGGCGAGTACACGAAGCAACATGAGGGCAGCTCCTCGACTGGTAATCGTTTCGTAGGGATTCGTGTCGTGAAAGTCCGGCTTCGCGAAAGACTGTATGCCCGATACTCGCGCGCCGTAAAGTCGATCAAAATAAATGTCGGCTTAACGAAAGTTGCGCGTGCATCTTTCCGCGCGGATTGCTGCGCCGCAAAGCGGGCCGGCGCGCGCGACGCTCGCCCGGGGCACTGCGCGCAACGCGGTTTTTGCTGTGGGTGGCCGGCGCGGCGCGATATCATCTGCCAGCACTGCAGCATTTTCCGGCCCCGCGCGCGGAGCGCCGGCTCCAGCAACGCTCACTCGCGCACACATGGACATCTAAATGGTCGAAAGCCTGATCTCGGACATTCTGTTTGGCTTTACCGGCTTGATCAGCATCATCAATCCGATCGGCGGCGCGTTCGTGTTTCTCGACCGCACCGCGGCGCTGACCAGCGAGGAGCGCACCGCGCTCGCGCGCAAGATCGCAATCAACGCCACCTGCGTGCTGCTGGTGGCGTTCTTCATCGGCACTCCGGTGCTGCATTTCTTCGGTATTTCGATGGAAGCGCTGCGGATCGGCGGCGGGCTTGCGCTGGCGGTCGGCGGCTGGCAGATGCTCAACGCGCCGGACACGCCGGCGGCCGATCAGGCGGGGGTCAAGCGCGTCGACGCGGAGAACGCGATGTCGAAAGCCTTCTTTCCGCTGACCATCCCGTTGACCACCGGGCCAGGCTCGATCGCGACCGCGATCGCGCTGACCGCGAACCGCACCCACAAGCTGTCGGCGTTCGTCGCGTCCAGCATCGCGTCGGTCGCGATCACGTTGCTGGTGGCGGCCACCGTGTATCTGGTCTATAGCCGCGCAACGGTGTTCCCGCGCTACCTGGGCGTGGAAGGGACCAAGGTCGCGCTGCGGGTGTCGGCGTTCCTGCTGCTGTGCATCGGTGTGCAGATCATATTGACCGGCGTGTCGGAATTCCTGATTCCGATCGCGACGATGCCACCGGCCGCGCACTAGGCCCCACTCATTGCGAATAAATTCGACGAATAAATGCGAATGTCGTGGCCAAACCATGCATTTCGGTTTGGCGCTGACCGGATTGACGGCTATCTTATCGTGGGCAGCGTTCAGTCTTCCCTGCAGCGCGCCAAACGGACCACAACAATTCGATGAAACGACCGCTCATCATTCACTCCATGCTCCTGACGGGCGCGCTGGCCGCGGCGTGCCCCGCCCACGCGCAAACCAGCGTGACGCTGTACGGGCGCCTCGACGGCGGCCTCGAATACATGAATCACATCAACGACGGCGCGGGCGGCAGTGCGAGCCGCTGGCGCGCGCAGGGCGGCGACTGGGGCACCAGCATGCTCGGCCTGAAGGGCAGCGAGGATCTCGGCGGCGGTCTCGCCGCGATCTTCAACCTCGAAACCGGCTTGCAGGTGATGGACGGCACCACCAGCGGCGGCCGGCTATGGTCGCGGCGCGCGTTCGCCGGCTTGAAGAGCCAGCAGTGGGGCACGTTGCAGGCCGGCCGCAATCTGTTCATCGACAGCGACGGCGTGTGGGAATTCGATCCGTTCGTGCAGCAGGCGTTCTCGTCGGCGTCGCTGGTGCGCGGGCGCAACTGGCAGCAGACCAGCAACAACATCGAGTACAAGAGCCCGGTGTTCTGGGGCTTCGACGTGCAGGGGCAATACGCGTTCGGCAATCAGCCGGGCTCGTTCAACAGCGGCGCGCCGGGCGAATTCGGCCGCTCGAACGGCATCATGCTGACCTATCATTCGCCGCTGTTCGACATGCGCGGGATCTACGACGAGTTACGCGACAACAGCGGGCGCTTCAGCAATATCTTCCAGGCGTCGCGTGAATATTTCGTCGGCGCGAACGTGCATCTGCGCGAGGTGAAGATCCAGGGCGCCTATACGCATTACTCGGCGCCGGACTCGCCGGCCGGGGTCGCCGATAAAGCCGATCACTACTGGCTGGGCGCAACCTACAGCCCGCAATCGCGCTGGGCGGTGACCGCCGGCGGCTACTACATCCACGTCGGCGCAGGCAGCGGCGACGCTGCGCACGACCCGTCCGGTCACGCGATGATGTATCTGCTAGGCACGACCTACAACATCAGCAAGCGCACCTTCCTGTATGGCACCGTCGGCTATGTGAGCAACGGCAGCAATTCGAACTTCTCGCTGCAGGCGTCGCCGCGCGATTCGAGCAGCAATACGAATCCGCTCGTCGGCGATTCGCAGACCGGCGCGTATGTCGGGATGATGCATCAGTTTTGACGGCGGTTCCGCGCGCGGCGGCGAGGCAGTCGCCGCCGCCGCGGCTGCCCTGTCGCCTGTCGCCTGTCGCCTGCATCGGCGGCGGGCTCGCGGGCGGATCGCCGGCGGGCGGCTGCGGGTTCTCGAGCGGATCGTCCGGCTGCGGGTCGGGGTCGATGTTCGGCGGTGGTGTCTTCGGGTCGATGTTCGGATCGACTTCGGGCGGCACCGGCACGTGCAGCCGCAGCGATCCTGGTCGGCTCGCTAACGCGATCCATTCGAACGGTTGGGGTGCGGCGCACTTCGATAGCGGCAAGTCCATCTTGATCTCCAGAAAGTCTGTGTTGCCCTGCGCAACCCGCATGCCGTGCCGGCGTGCGCGTGCGTCGCGTGGAACGTCTATTGCTCGCCGCTAGTGCTCGATGAAGCAGCGCGCGCCGCAACCTCGGTGCGCGCCGCGCTTCGCGACGTACATCGCACATCGCACGGCAAAAGGCACCCGCAAGGAATACCCATGGCGCGACACAAGGCCGACGTGGCTGACGACGACTTCGAGATTTTCGCCAGCTATCACGGAACAGGCGACGGCCGTTATATCGGTGGATTGAAAGTAATCAGGAAAGCTGATCGAAGAATTCTGTTTCCGTTCGACGGCGCGCCGGAAATCGGCCCGTTCGCGACCGCCGACGAAGCACGGCGCGCGGCGATCGAGTACGGCCGCGAAATCGTCGCGGCCGACCGCGCGGCGCCGGAGAGCTGAACGACGCGTGCCCAGCGCTCAAGGCATGCCGCCCAGCGACGGCGAAATCGTGCTGCCGCGCGCCGGATCGTCCGGCTGTTCGTCGGGCACGGTCGGCCGCGCGGACAGCGGCGGATGCGCGCGATAGCACGTATCCACCTGACCGTCGACGAGGCAGCTCTGGAACGCATCCGCATCGCTCTTTTGCGCGAACGTGTACAGCGTGCGCTCGACCTGCACCTCGGTGTCGGACACGCGAATCGTCGTGATGCTCATGGCGTTCTCCTTTCAGACGCGGCAGTGGGTGTTTCGCTTTTACAAAGAAATTAAGTGGTATTGCTGACCTCCATGGCGCAACGGCCATGCCCGTCGACGCGGCTTTGGGAGCTCCGCGGAGCATCCGGAAGGCGCGATTGTTGCTGCAACGAACAGATGCCAGTGCTAACGACGGGACGCGCGCCCAGGCGCGACACCCGTGGAACCACGAGGAGAACGAGATGCAGGATCGCCAACCCACAGATGCGCCAACCCAACCCGCAGACCGCGAACCCGCCCGCGCGCAGCGCGACTGGCCGGAACCGTCCGACGAAGTGAAAGCCCGCAACCGGCCGAGCGGCACGCACTACGTCGAGCCGAGTCCGCTCGGGATCGAGCCGGTCGTGCAGACCGGCGTGGACCGCGCGACCAATCCGCCGCGCTCGAGCGAGCCGCCCCGTCAAAGCGCCGAAGTGCCGCTCGGCACCGGCCCGCACGCGGAGCCGCCGGGCGGCGGCGGGCGCGAGTCCCATCGCAAGGAGACGGGCGGGGACTGATGCCTCGCGCACGCGCCACGTGTCGAACCCTCAGCACACCCAGGAGAATCCGCATGCAACCGAACGAGCCACCCGAACCGCTAAATCCCGGCGACGAAGCGCCGCCCGACGCCCCCGGCGTGGGCGAAGACATCTGCAGCGCGTGCCGCGGCACCGGCCAGGTCGAGGGCCAGCAGTGCACCGTCTGCGGCGGCACCGGCAAGGTGCTGCAAGGCATCGGCGGCGGCTAGCGCGGTGCGCGACGCTACGCGAATCACAAGCCTGGCGCGCGGTTGGCGCGGCGCACGCGCGGCCTTGCAGCGGGGCCGGCGCGCGGACGCACAACCCGCGCCAGCGAGTCAGGAGTCAACCATGTTCAACGATTCGAAACACGGCTTCGATGCCGCGCAGACCGAGTACGAAGCATTCATGCTCGAGCCGCACGACTGGGTGCCGAACAACCGCAAACTGCCGGTCGTGATCTACCGCCGCGCGCTGGCGCCCGCCAGCGGCGATCTGGCCGCCGCGTTCGAAATCCTGTTCGAGCGCAACACGTGGCCCGCGCAATGGCGCGACGGCATCTTCGATTTCCATCATTTCCACGCGACCGCGCACGAGGTGCTCGGCGTGACCGCGGCGAGCGCCGAGGTGATCGTCGGCGGTCCGGGCGGGCGCGTGGTGACGCTGCACGCGGGCGACGCGCTGCTGCTGCCGGCCGGTACCGGCCATTGCCTGCAATCGTTCGAGCGGCATTTTCAGGTGGTCGCCGGCTATCCGGCCGGGCAGCAGTGGGATATCCGCCGCGAAGCGCTCACGCCGCAGGAACTCGACGCGATGCTCGCGTTGCCGTTTCCGCCGCTCGATCCGATCGACGGCAAGCACGGGCCGGTGATCGAGTATTGGTTGCCGGCGCTTTGAACGGGCGCGGCTGCGGTCGTCATTGTCGATATCTTTGTCGTTGTCCTTGTCGAGTCGTCCAACCGCTGTGCGCTGGCGTGCACGGTCGCGGGCAAAAGCGCATCATCGATGGGCTTTACCGCGATCTTCCGCATTGCCGAACAAGGAGCGTATTATGCAAAACGATCCCGCCCTCGACCAGTTGTGCATCAATACGATTCGCACGCTGTCGATGGACGCCGTGCAGAAAGCCAATTCCGGCCACCCCGGCACGCCGATGGCGCTCGCGCCAGTCGCCTATCACCTCTGGCAGAACCATCTGCGCTACGACCCCGATGAGCCGCTGTGGCCCAATCGCGACCGCTTCGTGCTGTCGGTCGGCCATGCGTCGATGCTGCTGTATTCGCTGCTGCATCTGGCCGGCGTCAAGGCGGTCGATGCGCACGGCAAGCCGACCGGCGCGCCCGCGGTGTCGCTCGACGATATCGAACACTTCCGCCAGATCGACAGCAAGACCCCGGGCCACCCCGAGTACCGGATGACGACCGGCGTCGAAACCACCACCGGGCCGCTCGGCCAGGGGCTCGGCAACAGTGTCGGGATGGCGATGGCCGCGCGCTGGTACGAGAACCGTTTCAATCGGAACGACGCCCAGCTATTCGACTATCGCGTGTATGCGCTGTGCGGCGACGGCGACATGATGGAAGGAATTTCGCATGAGGCGGCATCGCTCGCCGGCCATCTGAAGCTGTCGAACCTGATCTGGATTTACGACAGCAATCGCGTGACGATCGAAGGCCATACCGATCTTGCGTATAGCGACGATGTCGAGACCCGCTTTCGCGGCTATCACTGGCACACGCTGCACGTCGACGACGCGAACGACGCGGCCGCGCTCGAAGCGGCGCTGGTCGAAGCGAAGAGCGTGCAGGACCGGCCGACGCTGATCGTGGTTCACAGCATCATCGGCTGGGGCGCGCCGCACAAGCAGGACACCGCGTCCGCGCACGGCGAGCCGCTCGGCGTCGATGAAGTCGCGGCCGCGAAGCGCGCATATGGCTGGCCCGACGATAAGTTCTTCTACGTACCGGACGGCGTGCACGAACGTTTCGCGCAGGGGATCGGCGCGCGCGGCAAGGCGGCGCGCGAACAATGGCAGAGCAAATTCGACGCTTATAAAAAGCAGTATCCGCAACTCGTGCAGGAATTCGCGCAGATCGAAGCGCATCAGCTACCGGACGGCTGGGACTGCGACATCCCGAGTTTCGACGCCGACCCGAAAGGGATCGCGACACGCGAATCGTCGGGCAAGGTGCTCAATGCGATTGCCGCGCGGGTGCCGTGGATGATCGGCGGCGCGGCCGACCTGTCGCCGTCGACCAAGACCAACCTGAAATTCGAGGGCGCCGGCAGCTTCGAAGCGGACAACTACGGCAGCCGCAATCTGCACTTCGGCATTCGCGAGCATGCGATGGGCGCGGTCGTCAACGGCCTGGCGCTATCGAATCTGCGCGCGTACGGCTCGACTTTCCTGATCTTCAGCGACTACATGAAGCCGCCGATCCGGCTGTCGGCGATCATGGAAGTGCCGGCCATTTACGTGTTCACGCACGATTCGATCGGCGTCGGCGAAGACGGTCCGACCCACCAGCCGATCGAGCAGCTGGCGTCGCTGCGCGGCGTGCCCGGACTGACGGTGCTGCGTCCCGGCGATGCGAACGAAGCGGCCGAAGCGTGGCGCGTCGCGCTCTCGCAGCCCCATCGGCCGGCCTGCATCGTGGTGTCGCGGCAGCCGCTGCCGACGCTCGACCGCAGCCGCTATGCGGCGGCGAGCGGGGTACAGCGCGGCGCGTACGTGCTCGCCGACGCGCCCGCCGGCCAGAAACCGCAAGTGATCCTGATGGCGACCGGCAGCGAGCTGTCGATCTGCACCGACGTGTACGAGAAGCTGAAAGGCGAGGGGATTGCCGCGCGGGTCGTGTCGATGCCGTCGTGGGATATCTTCGAGCGCCAGGATGCGGCGTACCAGGAGTCGGTGCTGCCGTCCGACATCGATGCGCGCGTTGCCGTCGAACAGGCCGCGTCGCTCGGCTGGGATCGCTATACCGGCCGGCTCGGCGCGCAGGTCGTCATGCATACGTTCGGCGCGTCGGCGCCGCTCGCCGATCTGAAGAAGAAATTCGGCTTCACGCCGGATGCCGTCTATGCGGCCGCGAAGCAGCAGATCGCGCGGGTGCAAGGCGGCGCGGCGCGGTGAGCGAGCGCCGGGCGCCCGCGCGAGCGCGTCAATTCGCCGGGATCGTCACCACCGGCGCCTTGTTGCTGGTGTCGGCCTCGGCGAGCGCCATCAGATTCTGCACGACGGTGAACGCGTATTTCGAATCGAAGTCGTTGCGCTCGACCCAGTACACCGACGGTCCATAAGCGATCGACACATATGCATCGGCCGGCGCGCGCTGACCGGAATGGATGATGATCGTGGGCCGGGTTTCGCCGCCGATCAGCCCGACGGTCGGCTTGGTCGAACCGTCGGCGATCCGTTCGGGCGGCACCTGCACCTGCGCGCCGAGATCGCTGAGGATACCGAGCACCGAACGCGTGACCATCGTGATGCGCTCGCCGTTGCGGTAACCGGACGACGGCCCGTAGACGATCTCGTAGCTGTGCGTCTTCGGCGACAGATGGAGCAGCTTGCGCACGCGCGCGACATCCGCGGCGGTACGCGCCGACTCGCCGCTGCTGGTCGCGCCGATCGTCAGGAACACGCCGAGTTGCGCGGTCGCGGCGGCATCGTTGCCGCTCTTGCCGGCCGCCTTGTTGGCGGGGCGCGCATCGACCTGACGCGTTTCGATATTCAGTTCTCCTGCCAGCTGCAAACGGCGCAGCGCCTGGATCAATTCGAAGAAGCCCGGCGCGCCCGCGCTGTTCTCGCCGCCGAGCGCGTTGCCGTTCTGCAGCCCGCCGATCGACTGCGCGGTGATCCGCAGCAGCAGATCGATCGGCACGCCGCCCTCGGCGAGCGGCAATACCAGCGACGGTGCGAGCGGCCGGATATAGGCGGACGCGAATGCTTCACCGGTAGTCGGCGTGAACGTGAAAGTCGGCCGGTTCGAATACGACACGCCGGCGGTCGCCTGCGCGTAGTTCGGCATGCTGCCCGAGCCCGCGTTCAGCGTCGCGCCGCCGCTGGTGTCGAACGTGTACGCGGCGATGATGTTGCTGACCGTCAGAAACGCCGGCGCGTCGCCGTAGCGCAAGCCGATCACGGCGGCGAGAATCTCGCGCTTCTTGGCGTCGCCGAGCGCGCGGGCGTAGTCGACCTGGTCGGCTTTGAGCCGCGACGGACCGATATGCACGCAGGCGGAAGTGAGGCAAGCGGCGCATACGGCGGCCGCGACGAAGGCGCTTCTGGGCATGGAGTGGACGCGAGCGGCGGCTAATCCGCTGAGGAAATGGAGTCTGCGGTCGCGGTAGCAGATGCCGTTCCCGCGCGAGCGGCGGGGCCGCGTGCGACGCCGCCAGGCAGTTCGCGCGACGCGATTTGCGAGCGGTCGCAACGCGCGGACGGCGACAACCCGCGTTGGCAGGATTTGCAGCCGCATTGCAAGATTTGCGTGAAATTCGCGAGCGGCTCTTCGCGGCGCCAAGGGCGCAAGCTATGCGTCCGCGGTCTGCTCCGGCGCGTCGTCGGCAGCCGTCGCTTCGAGCGTGCTGCGATACGTGCGCGATTGCATCTGCGCGAGCCGGCTCAGCGTGCGCGACAGATCGTGCGCGCCTTCGAGGCCGCTCAACGCAGCTTCGAGCGGCCGGTCCGACGCAATGAACAATGCGCGCTTGCGGTCGTAGAAGATATCGATCAGCCAGATCAGCCGTTGCAGCGTGTGCGACTGCCGCAGTGCGTCGGTGTGCAGCCGGTCGACGATCAGCCCTTGCCATTGCTCGGCCAGATCGAGGTAGTCCAGATGCGAGCGGCTCACCACGCACAGTTGCTCGAAGTCAGCCCACAACAGTGCGCTGCCGGCCGCGCGCGCTTCGAGCGGGCGGCCCGCCGCGCTCAGCTTGACTGCTTCGAGCTTCGCGCCGGGCTCGTGGCTCGCGAAAATCGTGCGCAACGCGTTCTCACTCGACGTATCGAGCGGCGCGAAGAACCGCGGCACCTCGGCCGGCTCGCCGCCGAAGCGATAGTCGCGCGCGCCGTCGAAATGGACCACCGTGAAGCAGCGTTTGATCTGCGCGATGGTCGGTAGAAAACGTTCGTGAAACTCGGGGTCGGGCAACAGATCGTCCGGCGCGTAATTCGAGGTCAGCACGATGCAGGTGCCCAGGCCGATCGCGGTATCGAGAAAACGGCCCATCAGGAATGCATCGGCGACGTCGTGCACATGGAATTCGTCGAAGCACAGCAGCTCGATGCCGTCGAGCCATTGCTTGGACACGTCGCCGAGCCGGTCGTCGCTGCGCGGCGCGGTGACGAGCCGGCGGTTCATCTCGCGCAGAAACTCATGGAAGTGCAGACGCCGTTTGCGGCACGACGCAAGCTCGAACACCGTATCGACGACGAGGCTCTTGCCGCGCCCCGGCAGTCCGTGGCAATAAACGCCTTGCGCTGCGAATGCATGGCCCGACCATGCGCGCCGCGCGTGTTGCCGCGCGCCGAGAGACGCGGCCAGCGCGGCAATCGCTTCGCGTTGACGCGGATCTGGCGTGATGCCGCGCGCGGTCAGCGCGCGAGTGATGCGGGCTTCGTCAAGCATCGGCGGGAGCGCCGTTGGATGACGGCGTGAAGTAAACGGTGACGCGCGCGCGAGCGGCGAGGGCGGGTGCGAACATGACAGAGCGGCTGACGTAACGGGACCACGTGGCGCAACTGAAGATGCAATGCGCGAAAGATGCACTGCATTGCGTGATCGAATCAGTCGCCTACGAATGGCGAGGTAACCGACGCGCATCGAATCGCACTCACGAGTGCGCACCATTCTACCAGCGGCGTGGGCGCCGGACCGTGGCCACCCGCACAAGCGGCCACCCGCGTGGCAACCCGGCGCCGCGCGGATCGTCAGTTCCTGTCGCGATGCCCCGGCAGCACTGCGCCGAGCACCTGCTTCGCGGTTTCGACGACCACGTTGCCCTCGTCGGGGTCGCCCTTCAGCAAGGTCTGCGCGAACGCCTTGGCCTGCGCGATCGTGATGTGCGGCGGCAGCGGCGGCACGTTCGGGTCGGCCATCACTTCGATCACGACCGGACGGTTCGCGGACAGCGCATCGTCCCACGCGGCGCCGAGCTGTTCGGGATCGTCGACGTAGATGCCTTTCAGGCCGATCATCTCGGCGAAGCGGTGGTACGGCACCGACGGAATGTCCTGCGAGGCCTCGAACTTCGGGTCGCCTTCCATCACGCGCTGCTCCCACGTGACCTGGTTCAGGTCGCCGTTGTTCAGCACCATGCAGATCCAGCGCGGATCGCTCCAGCCCTGCCAGTATTTCGCGACCGTGATCAGATCGGCCATGTTGTTCATCTGCATCGCGCCGTCGCCGACCAGCGCGATCACTGGCCGCTGCGGATACGCGAACTTCGCGGCGATCGCATAGGGCACCGCCGCGCCCATCGATGCGAGGCCGCCCGACAGCGAACACATCATCCCGCGCTGCACTTTCAGGTCGCGCGCGTACCAGTTCGCCACCGAGCCGGAATCGCTGGTGACGAGCGCATTCGCAGGAATCCGCTTCGACAGCTCCCATACGGTGCGCTGCGGATTGACACCGTCTTTCGCGGGTTCGAGCGCGCGCTGCTCGAGCGTCTTCCACCATTCGCCGGTCCAGCGTTCGATCCGCTCGCGCCACGCGCGGTCCCGCTTCTGTTCGATCAACGGCAGCAGCGCGCGCAAGGTCTCGACGCTATCGCCGACGAGATTCACGTCCATCGGATAACGCAGGCTCAGCATGTCGGCTTTGATGTCGATCTGCACGCCGCGCGCGTCGCCTTCCTTCGGCAGAAATTCGGCGTACGGAAAGCCCGAGCCGATCATCAGCAACGTATCGCAGTGGGTCATCATGTCGTAGCTCGGCTTGGTGCCGAGCAGGCCGATCGAACCGGTGACGAACGGCAGATCGTCGGGCAACGCGGCTTTGCCGAGCAGCGCCTTGGCGACGCCCGCGCCGAGTTTCTCCGCGATCGCGATCACTTCGTCGGTCGCGTGCAGCGCGCCGGCGCCGACCAGAATGGCGACCCGGCGGCCCGAGTTCAGTACCTCGGCCGCTTTGCGCAACTGCTCGTCGGCCGGCACCACGCGCGGCCGCTCGTAGCCGATCCCCGAATGCAGCGTGCCGTGCTTGCGCCCGGGCGCTTCGTATTCCAGATCCTGCAGATCGTTCGGCAGCACCAGCGCGGTGACCGCGCGCTCGGCGAGTGCGATCCGCACCGCGCGGTCGACCAGATGGCGCACCTGCGCGGGCACCATCGCCATGCCGACGAACGCGCCGGCAACGTCCTTGAACATCGCTGGTAAATCGAGTTCCTGCTGATAGTGTCCGCCGATCGCCGCGCGCGCCTGTTGACCGGTAATCGCCAGCACCGGCATATGATCCATCCGCGCATCGTAGAGACCCGTCAGCAGATGCGACGCGCCCGGTCCGGAGGTCGCGATGCATACGCCCAGTTCGCCGGTAAATTTCGCATGCGCGGACGCCATGAACGCGGCCATTTCTTCGTGACGGACCTGAATGAATTCGATCGGGCCCGGCTGACCGGTTTCTTTGTGGCGCTTTTTTGCTTCGCTCTGCATACGGCTGAGCGCGCCGAACACGCCGTTGATGCCATCGCCCGGATAGCCGTAAATGCGCCGCACGCCCCATGCGTGTAGCCGTTCGATGATGAAATCGCCGACGGTTTCAGCCATGATCCTCGCTCCTCGATTGGGTCCGCTGCGGCCGCGCGCAAGCGCCGGCCCGTGTCGGTAGCGGTCGAGCAAGGGGTGTTCCTTGCGGCTGGCTTGCCGGAACCCTATTCGGTGGTGATCGTGGGCTGCGGTGCGTCGAGCGCCTCACGGCCGAAGCGCTCGTATTGCGAGATCACCTGCGCGCCGAACAGCAGCAACGTGGCGAGCCATTCGAGGCTCAGCAGGATCACGATTGCCATCGTCAGCGAGCCGTAGACGATGCTGACCTGCGATAGCGTCGCAAAATACCAGACCAGTACATGCCGGGTGACTTCCCACAGCACGCCGGCCACCACGCCGCCGATCAGCGCGTGTTTGAGCGACGGCCGGCCGACCGGCATCACCAGGTACACCGAAGTGAGCACGAAGATTTCGCCGGCAAAGCCGAGCAGATACAGCAGCACACGCGAAATGCCGTGAAACGAAAGATGCAGCCCGTACATTTCGAGGCCCACCGTGCCGAAGGTTTCCAGCGCGCTCGACACGAGGGTGACGATCAACAGCCCGAGGCCGAGAAACAGGATGTAGCAGTAAGGCAGCAGCGCCGACACCAGGAAATGGCGGCGCTTCACGACGACCCGGTGCACGAAGATCAGCGACATCGCGTTTTCCAGCACGGTGAACGCGAGCGAACTGAAGAAGATCATCGTCAGCAGCAGCACCCAGCCGATCACCGCGCGATGCTGCAAAAAATTGGCGAGTTCGTGGACCAGCGCATTCGACTGCCCCGGCACCAGCCAGCGCAGCAGATGGCTCAGCGCGTCGAGAATCAGTTGCTGCGGCAGCACCCGCGACAGCACGATCACGATCAGGATCAAGAGCGGCACGATCGACAGCAACGCGTAATAGGCGACCGCGCCCGCCAGCAGCAGCCCCTGATTCGCGCGGAACGCTTTCAGCGTTTGCAGGATGAAGCGGCCGGGGTGCCTGGCGATATACAGCGCATGCTGGTCGAGCAGAATCGGCATGGGGCCTCGCGCGGCGCGCCGGACGCTGCCGGGTCGCAGCGGCCTGGGACGCGCCTGATTGGGTTATATACCGTAAGCACGAATGCGGCCATGTATGAACAGGCCCTGCGCGGCATGCAGTTTGCTTTGCAGTTCGCTTGATTGCGCGCCTGCTTCACTGCCTGATTGACTGCCTGATCACCCGCTCGATTGCCGGCTTGTTTGCCGGCTTGATACCCCGCTCGCCGCGCCCGAGCGTGCGCGCTTTTCTTAACCGCTTGCCGAACACAGCCCGATGGAGCAGCCGCAAGATCACCGCCAACCTGACGCGCAACCGGCCACGCAGCATGGCGCGCGTTCTGATCTGGTCGTCGCGCGACCGGAGGGACTGTATTGTCCGGCCGGCGATTTTTACATCGATCCGTGGCGGCCGGTCGAGCGCGCGGTGATCACGCATGCGCACTCCGATCACGCGCGTTTCGGCCATCGACGTTACCTCGCCACGCGTGGGGGCGCGAATGTGCTGCTGTCGCGACTGCCCGGCATCGCGTTGCAGACGCTCGACTACGGCGAACCGCTTGCGATCGGCGCGACGCGCGTGTCGCTGCATCCGGCCGGCCATGTGCTCGGTTCCGCGCAGGTGCGGATCGAACATGCGGGCGAGGTGTGGGTCGCGTCCGGCGACTACAAGCTCGAAGCCGACCCTACCTGTGCGCCGTTCGAGCCGGTGCGCTGCGATACCTTTATTACCGAGTCGACCTTCGGACTGCCGATCTATCGTTGGGATCCGCCGCAAAGCGTGTTCGATTCGATCGATTCATGGTGGCGACACAATGCATCCGAAGGACGCGCGTCGGTGCTGTTCTGCTATTCGTTCGGCAAGGCCCAGCGGGTACTGGCGAGCGTCGATGCGGGCATCGGGCCGATTTTCTGCCACGGCGCGGTGGAACCGCTCAACCGCGCGTATCGCGACGCCGGGGTGCGCTTGCCGCCCGTCGGCGCGGTCGCCGGGATACCGGTTAAAGACAAGGCCGTGTTCAAACAGGCGCTGATCGTCGCGCCGCCGTCCGCGCAAAACAGTGCATGGCTGAAGCGCTTCGGTACTTACAGCGATGCGTTCGCGTCGGGCTGGATGCGGCTGCGCGGCGCGCGCCGCCGGCGTGGCGTCGATCGCGGCTTCGTGCTGTCCGATCATGCGGACTGGCCCGGCCTGCAAAGCGCGATTCGCGCAACCGGGGCTGAGCGCGTGATCGTCACGCATGGCTCCGTCGAACCGATGGTGCGGTGGCTCGCCGAGCAGGGCTTGCAGGCCGGCGCGTTCGACACGCAATACGGCGACGACACGGTCGAAGCCGACGCGGCGGGCGCCGACGAAGCCCCGGCCACGAACGTGACTGGCGTCACCGGCGTCACCGACGTAATCGGCGCAAGCGTTGCAACCGACGCAACCCGCGCCATCAATGAAACAGACGCGGACGACCCGCCATGAGCGCACGATGAAACGCTTCGCCGCTCTCTACACGGCGCTCGACGCGACCACCTCGACCCACGACAAGCTCGCCGCGCTGACCAGTTACTTCTCGGTGGCCGAACCGGAAGACGCCGCGTGGGCCGCGTATTTCCTCGCCGGCGGCAAGCCGCGTCAACTGGTGCCCACGCGCCTGCTCAGCGAGATCGCGCGCGAACGCGCGGGCTTGCCTGAGTGGTTGTTCGAAGAGTCGTATCACGCGGTCGGCGATCTCGCGGAGACCATCGCGCATATTTTGCCGCCCGCGCAGCGCAGCTCCGAGCTGGGTCTGACGCAATGGATCGAGCAACGCATGCTGACCTTGCGCGGCCTGCCGCCCGATGAATTGCGCACGCGGCTCCTCGGCTACTGGGACGAACTCGACTGGAGCGGCCGCTTTCTGCTGACCAAGCTGATCGGCGGCGGGTTCCGGGTCGGCGTCGCGCGGCAACTGGTGGTCAGAGCGCTGGCCGAAGTCGCGGGCGTCGATCACAAGCGGATCGCGCAGCGGATGGTCGGCTGGACCGACTCGCAACAGAAGCCCGACGCGGCGCGCTATCTGCGTTTGATCGCACCGCTCGACGATGACGCCGGGCAGCCGGGCGAGTCTCGAGCCGACAGCGATCTGGGCCTGCCGTATCCGTTCTTTCTCGCGCATCCGTTGCAGGCCGAGCCGGACACGCTCGGCGATCCCGCGCACTGGCTGATCGAATGGAAGTGGGACGGCATTCGCGCGCAGCTCGTCAAACGCGGCGGGCGCGTGTGGTTGTGGTCGCGCGGCGAGGATCTGATCACCGAGCGTTTTCCGGAGGTCGCCGCGCTCGGCGACGCGTTGCCCGACGGCTGCGTGATCGACGGCGAAATTCTCGCGTGGGAGCCGGGCGCGGCCGCGCCGTTGCCGTTTGCGCGGCTGCAACCGCGCATCGCGCGCAAGACGCTGACGCGCAAGATCCTCGCCGACTCGCCGGCCGCGCTGCTGGCTTACGATCTGCTCGAAGCGGACGGTCACGACTTGCGGATGACGCCGCTGGCCGAACGGCGCGCGCGCCTTGAGGCGCTCGCCGGTGCGATCGACGGCACGCTCGCGCGCGGCTTGTTGCGCGTGTCGCCGCGCGTCGCTGGTGATAACTGGCCGGCGCTCGCGGCGTTGCGCGACGAAAGTCGCGCGCGCGGTGTCGAAGGTCTGATGCTGAAAGAGCGCGCCTCGATGTATGGCGTCGGCCGCACCAAGGCGTCGGGCACCTGGTGGAAATGGAAGATCGAGCCTTATGCGGTAGACGCAGTACTTATTTATGCGCAACGCGGTCACGGCCGCCGCGCGAGTCTTTATACGGACTTCACGTTCGCAGTGTGGGACGAAGCCGATGGCGTGCGCACGTTGGTGCCTTTCGCGAAGGCTTATTCAGGACTTACCGATGAAGAGATGCGCCGGGTCGATGCAGTGGTGCGCAAGACCACCGTCGATAAATTCGGACCGGTGCGCAGCGTGACGCCGACGCTGGTGTTCGAGATCGGCTTCGAAGGCATTCAGGCGAGTCCGCGCCATAAGTCCGGCGTCGCGGTGCGGTTTCCGCGCATGCTGCGCTGGCGCACCGATAAACACATCGAAGACGCGGACACGCTCGCTATGCTGAAAGGATTTATCGATAATCGTGCGGGATAACCCGCAGAGCACAAACCCCTAACATATAGGGCATTTTTTTCTTCGCATCGTCGCTTATTCTTTGGTTATGACCGCGTGATCGATTCGCGCCTGTTAAAGCGCTCGCGGCCTACCTTGCGTCATTCCCTCAGTCCGTTGCAATACCGACATCGTGCGACGCCCATCAATGGGGCGCACAGCACGAGGATAGAGCGTTGATCGATACCGCGCCGTCAGCGGATCGCAAGCGCCGCCAATCAAACGCCGTGAAGAACTGGCCATTCGAGTTCCGTATTTCAGGTCTAACCTGCCTGGATGCGGCGATTCCGTACTGGCCGTGGGGTAATTGGCTTCCAGTGGGAATAACTGCAGTTTTGCCGTAGTCAGGCAGACGCAATGGGATCGAATCTTGCGCGCGTGGCGCGAGATGCCCTTCGGGGCGAATGTAAATGGGCGAGAAAAAATGACATTGTTCAACGACAACGTCGACAGTACCGACGACGTGCTCGTATGGCGGCCGATTCAATATGCGATGGCCGCGCATCGACGGGTGCTGGTGGTCGACGATTACCGCGAGGCAGCCGATGCATTGCAGATGCTGCTCGCGGCCGACGGCTTCGAATGCCGTGCGCTCGAAGATCCGTTCGCTGTGTGCGACATCGCGCGCGACTGGCAGCCGTTCGCGGTGGTGCTCGACATCAAGATGCCGGGCCTCGACGGTCTCGAACTCGCGCGGCGGCTGCGCGCGCATCCGCAAACTTCCCACATGTTGCTGGTCGCCTGCACCGCGTTTGCATCGCGCGATGACCGCACGCTGGCGAAGGCCGCGGGTTTCGACGCGCACTGCGCGAAGCCGTTGACGCCGGAGCGGCTGTTGCGCGTGCTCGAATCGGCGGCGGCGTTGCATGCGGCGGGGCCGCCATAGCGGGGGTGCCGGGTGCTCTCCCGGCGCTGCCGGCGCTTTTGAACCACATTCTTAGTGGATACTTTTCGCGGCGAATTTCCTGCGCCCAGTCGACTTCACGTCGATGCCAACGCAACGTCAGGTTGCGGTCAGCTTGACGTCACACCGCTGTCATCTATTGCCGCGTAATGGGGCTTCCCACGCGGCTTACCACGCGGCTTCCCACGCGGGTCCACCAGTTGCTGAACAGCTCGTAACGCGGCGCGTTCGCGCGCGCCGCTTACCGCCACTCACGTTCATTCGCAACCAGGAGAGCTGTTATGAGCGACGCGCCACGTCCATCCCCACCCTTTGCGCAACAGCAGCAGGAGCAGACACCGGGCCGCACGGCCGCGATGAATCCGCAGCCCGATCACGGCGAAAAAACCTACCAGGGTTCGGGGCGTCTTGCCGGCAAGGCGGCGATCGTCACCGGCGGCGACAGCGGCATCGGCCGCGCGGTCGCCATTGCGTTCGCGCGCGAAGGCGCGGACGTGCTGATCGCCTATCTGAACGAGGACGACGATGCGCGCGAGACCGCGCGCTGGGTCGAGGACGCGGGCCGCAAGGCGGTGCTGATGCCCGGCGACATTTGCGACCGCCAGCACTGCAATGCGATCGTCGACAAGGCAATGGACGCGTTCGGCCGGCTCGACGTGCTGGTCAACAATGCCGCGTACCAGATGAGCTACCCGTCGCTCGATGCGATCAGCGACGACGAATGGGACAAGACCTTCGATACCAACATCGGCGCGATGTTCCGGATCACGCGCGCGGCCGTGCGCCATATGAAACCGGGCGGTTCGATCATCAATACCTCGTCGATCAATGCCGACAAGCCGAACCCCGGGCTGATCGCGTACGCGACCACCAAGGGCGCGATCCAGAATTTCACCGGCGGGCTCGCGCAACTGCTTGCGGAAAAGGGCATTCGCGCGAACTGCGTGGCGCCGGGACCGATCTGGACGCCGCTGATTCCATCGACGATGGGGCCCGACAAGGTCGAGAACTTCGGCTCGCAGGTGCCGATGAAGCGCCCCGGGCAGCCGGCGGAACTGGCCGCCGCGTACGTGATGCTCGCGTCCGACGAGGCCAGCTATATCTCGGGCGCGACAATTGCGGTGACCGGCGGCGCACCGATTATTTAGGTTAGCGAACCGAAGCCGATGTCTTACAACACGATCAGGGAGAGTGCCATGAAGATCGATCTGCCCATCAAACTCGTTGCGGCTCTGGTCTGCGGCTGCTGTGCTTTCGGTTTCGCGCCGGGCGCGCACGCGCAGACCGGCTCGAGCCCGGCCACCCAAGGCGGCCAGGCCGGCGCGAAAGGCGGCGCCAGTCTCGAAGAATCGCGCACGCCGGATTCGACCGGCGCGAACAATGCGAACGGTGCGATCGGCGAGGGCAGCGGCGCGACCAACGGCGTCGCCGGCGGCGGCAACGGCCGCACCACGAAGCAACAGGCGACGCCCAGCCACAAGCGCATGAAGGGCGCGTCGTCCGCGCCCGCGGGCGGGGCTGGTCAGTAAATGCAACGTGGCGGCGGGCCGCCGCTGACCGCCCGCGAGCCGTTTGGCGATACCGCGGCACGGCGCTTGCGCGCCGCCGTCGCGTTTGCGTGTCCTCGCGTGGCCGGCTTGCGGCCGCGCGCCCGATGATAAGGAGGACCTACGATGCTGACTTCAGATGCTCAAGCCGCGCCGGCCCCGGCGCCCGCGCAGCCTGACCGCGCCCCGGCGACCCATGCGCTGACCTTCGAGATCAACGGCGAGACGCGGCGCTTCGACGTAGAAGCGTGGACCACGTTGCTCGATCTGCTGCGCGAACATGCGCAACTGAGCGGCACGAAGAAGGGCTGCGATCACGGTCAATGCGGCGCGTGCACCGCGCTCGTCGATGGCCAGCGAATCAACACCTGTCTCGCGCTCGCGGTGGTGTACGACGGCGCGTCGATCACGACGATCGAGGGGCTGGCGAGCGGCGCGACACTGCATCCGCTGCAACAGGCCTTTATCGATCACGATGCGTTTCAGTGCGGCTACTGCACGCCGGGGCAGATCTGCTCGGCGCTCGGCATGCTCGAAGAAGCTCACGTGCAATGCGCGGACGACGTGCGCGAGCAGATGAGCGGCAACCTGTGCCGTTGCGGCGCATATACGAACATCGTCGCGGCGATCGTCGAGGTCGCCGGTTTCGACGATACGCGCCCGGTGCGGGACGAGCAGCGCACCGCGGGCGTCGACCCCTCGGGAGGGCGGCCATGAACCGCTTCTCGTATGCGCGCGCGGATGCATTGCAGGACGCGCTCGCGCGGCACCGCGCGAATCCCAGGGCCGCGTTTATCGCGGGCGGCACCAATCTGGTCGATCTGATGCGCGAGGACGTCGCGCGCCCCGCCGTGCTGGTCGATATCAACCGGTTGCCGCTCAAAAGTATCGACGCGGCCGCGGACGGCGGCCTGAAAATCGGCGCGCTCGTGACCAATAGCGCGCTCGCCTATGACCCGGCAGTCACCGCGCGTTACCCGCTGCTCGCCAAGGCGATTCTCGCCGGCGCGTCCGCGCAGATTCGCAACGTCGCGACGGTCGGCGGCAATCTGCTGCAACGCACGCGTTGTTATTACTTCTACGATGCCGGCACGCCGTGCAACAAGCGCGAACCCGGCAGCGGTTGTCCGGCGCTGAACGGGCTGAACCGCAATCACGCGATTCTCGGTGCCAGCGAACACTGCATCGCCGTGCATCCGTCGGATATGTGCGTAGCGCTCGCGGCGCTCGGCGCGACAGTTCATCTGCTCGGCCCGGACGGCGCACGCACGCTGCCGTTCGAGCAGTTTCACCGGCTACCCGGCGACACGCCGCAGATCGATACCAATCTGCGCGCCGATGAACTCGTCACCGCGATCGAATTGCCGTCGCAAGGCTTTGCCGCGCATCACGCGTATCTGAAGGTGCGCGATCGCGCGTCGTATGCGTTCGCGCTGGTGTCGGCGGCCGTCGGTGTCGAGCTCGATGATGCCGGTCGTGTGGTCGACGCGCGCTGCGCGCTTGGCGGCGTCGCGCACAAACCGTGGCGCGATCCGGCGGCCGAAGCGCAATTGCGCGGTCAGCCGCTCACCGCGCAGAACGTCGGCGATTTCGCGGCCGCGCTGCTGCGTGGCGCCCGCGCGCGGCGCGACAACGCGTTCAAGATCGAACTCGCCGCGCATGTGATCGTGCGCGCGTTCGGCGAGGCCACACAACGTTCGTTCGAGGAGGCCGCGCGATGAACCGTGCTGAAATTCCGCCGCCGCAGGGGACATCCCCGCGCACGACCGGCGTGCCGCATTCGCGTGTCGATGGCCGCCTGAAAGTGACCGGCGCCGCGCGTTACGCGGCCGACTTCGCGGCCGATGGCCTCGTATACGGATTTGTCGTATCGGCGACGATTGCGAACGGGCGGATCGTGTCGATCGACACGTCGGCCGCCGACGCGCTGCGCGGCGTGCTGCTGGTGCTGACGCATCGCAGGCGCCCGGAGTTGCCGACGGACCCCGCCGTCTTCAAGGATCAGATCGCGCCCGGCGGCACGCCCTTCAGGCCGTTGTGGGACGAGCGTGTCTGGTATAGCGGCCAGCCGGTCGCGCTGGTGGTCGCCGAGTCGCTCGAACTCGCGCGCCATGCGGCGTCGCTGGTGCGCGTGCAATACGAGGCCGCGCCGCACCAGACCGATTTCGACGCGATGTTGATGAGTGCGGCGCTGCCCTCCACCGAAAAGGGCGGCTTCGATCCGCCGCCGCCCGAGCGCGGCGACCCGCGTCGCGCGCTGGCTGTCGCTGCGGCGCGCGTCGATGCGTTCTACAGCACGCCCGCGCAATATCACAACCCGATGGAAATGCACGGCTGCACCGTGGTGCCCGACGCGCACGGCCACCTGACCGTCTATGAAAAGACCCAGGGCGTCGTCAATACGAAAAGTTATCTGACGCGCGTGTTCGGTCTGCGCGACGATGAAGTGCAGGTTATTTCGCCGTTCGCCGGCGGCGCATTCGGCTCGGGATTGCGGCCGCAATATCATCTCGCGCTCGCGGTGATGGCCGCGCGCGAATTGAAGCGCGCGGTGCGCGTGAGCTTGACGCGCCAGCAGATGTTCACCTTCGCGCACCGTCCGCAATCGGTGCAGCGGGTCGCGCTCGGTGCGTCGGCCGATGGCCGTCTGCAAGCGGTGATTCACGAGGCGGTCTCGGAGACCTCGCGGTACGAGGACTACTGCGACGTGGTGGTCAATTGGGCCGGGCAGTTGTACCGCTGCGATAACGTTTCGATGGGCTACAAGGTCGCGAAGCTCGATGTGCCGACGCCGGCCGACATGCGCGCGCCGGGCGCGACCCAGGGCTTGTTCCCGCTCGAAGTCGCGATGGACGAACTGGCCGCCGCGCTCCATATCGATCCGCTCGATTTGCGACTGATCAATTATGCGGAGCGCGACGCGAACAAGAATCTACCGTTTTCGAGCAAGGCGCTGCGCGAATGCTATCGCGAGGGCGCCGCGCGCTTCGGCTGGGCGAGCCGTCCGCTCGAACCGCGCGCGCGTCGCGAAGGCAACGAATGGATCGGTTGGGGGATGGCGACCGGTGCGTGGGACGCAATGCAGAACGAAGCAGCCGCGCGCGCGGTGCTGAGCCGCGACGGTCACGTGAAGGTGTCGAGTTCGACCGCCGATATCGGCACCGGCACCTACACCGCGATGACGCAGATCGCCGCCGATGCGCTCGGCGTGCCGCTCGCCGATGTGAGCTTCGAACTCGGCGATACGCGTTTGCCGAAAGCGCCGATCGAGGGCGGCTCGTGGACGGTGTCGTCGGTCGGCAGCGCGGTCGATGCGGTCTGCACGCGCTTGCATAACCGGCTGATCGAACTTGCGCGCGAATATGGCGGCGTCGGCTTTGCGGCCGCGGGGCATGACGATATTCGACGCGACGGCGACAGACTCATATGCGGCAAGGGCGCGGACGATTCGATCGCAATCGGTGCGTTACTGGAGCGCGCAGGTGTTAGCGAACTCGAAGAGCAGGTCAGCGTGAAGCCGCATGAAAAACAGCAGGCGTATTCGATGGGCACGCATTCGGCGGTATTCGTCGAAGTGCGCGTCGATGATGCGCTCGGCATCGTGCGGGTCACGCGGGTGGTCAGCGCGATCGCGGCGGGGCGCATCATCAACCCCAAAACGGCCGGCAACCAGATTGCCGGCGGCGTCGTGTGGGGGATCAGCATGGCGCTGCACGAACACGGCCAGTTCGATCACGCACTGGGCCGGCAGATGAACCACAATCTTTCGGAGTACCACGTACCGGTGAACGCCGATATCGATGCGATCGACGTGCTGTTCGTCGATGAGCGCGATGACATCGTCAATCCGCTCGGAGTGAAGGGCGTAGGCGAAATCGGCGTGGTGGGCGTGGCCGCGGCGGTGTGCAACGCAATCTGGCATGCGACCGGCAAACGCATCCGCGATCTGCCGATTACGCCGGATAAGCTGCTCGGTTGATTGTGCGGCTCAGAGCATCGGGCGCAGAGCATGGGGAAGGCCGCGTCGAATGCATTGACGTTGCAATGCTGGAACGCGGCCACGCGGTCATGCGGCAGTGCTGCATGGCCGTGATGCGTTGAGGCCGCCATGCGCTCGCGTGGCGGCCTCAAGCCGCAATACTCAACTCGGCGCGTATTTGAATTCCGGCAATGCTTCGAGCGACTTCTTCGTGGCGTCCGGTAAAACAATGCGGCGATCGTTGATCTGCAGATCGTTGAACGGGACGGCCACTAGGTGCTTGCCCATGCCGAGGAAACCGCCGACCGACAGAATCGCGTACGTGCCGTGATCCGAACCGGGCGACACGATCAGATCGTCGAGCGTGCCGATGTTGTCCTTGTTGCGGTTGTACACGTCCGCGCCGGTCAGCTTCGACGCGCGATAGCCGCTGCCGAGCTGCACGACGTCGATGCGCCGCTCGGTGATCGCCTGCGGCGCGCCTTGCGCGAACGCGTTGCCGCAGACGCTGAGCGCGGAGCTTAGCGTGACGGCGGCAAGCAACGCCGCGGCGGTGCTGGACAGCGTGGTCCGCGGTTTGGCGTGGGGTGCTGTTTGCATGTTGCGCATGATGTTTTTTCTCCCTGTTGTAGTGGTTGCGCCGGTCATGGTTGCGGTGGGCTGCGCGGACGGTTACGACAAGAACCGAACGCGCCCGCTTGGCTCCTTAGCTGCAAATTGCGTGCCGCGGGTTTTCCTGCGACCGTCGCGCCCCGGCCTTTGCCCCGATAGCGTGGATAGGAAGGGCAGAACGCGGCCCGAGCTATCAATTACGCTCACTGCCAATTTGGTATAAACTAAATGCCAAATGGCAGGAGGTAAAACCGTGAACGTCATCGAGAAAATCTCTCCGGATTCGCTGTTGGGCGGCCGCGCTGTGTTGCCGCATCCACCGCGCTCCGGGCTCGAATGGGTCGATGTGGTCCGGCACGGCATCTCGTCGCGGGCTCTCGACGCAATGCTCAAATCGATCGGACTGTCGCAGGCAGAACTGGCGCAGGCGCTCGACATTCCCGAGCGCACCCTCGCGCGTCGCAAGCGGGAGGGCGTGCTCAGTCGCGAAGAGTCGGCCAAGCTGCTGCGCCTCGCACGGGTTGTCGCGCGCGCCGCCGAAGTGTTCGAAGATCTCGGCGCGGCCCTCGCGTGGCTCAAGACGCCAGTGGGTGCCCTCGCGGACGCCACGCCGCTGAGCTTGATCGATACTGACATCGGTACCGAAAGCGTGATGGATACGCTGGGACGTATCGAGCATGGCGTGTTCGCATGATGTTGACGGCTTGGCGGGTCGTGACCGAACGCTATGCGGATAGCGCTTTTTCAGGGGAGGGCGCACGTCTGTACGGCGGCCGGTGGAACCCGAAAGGTATTGCGATGGTGTACACCGCGCAGACGCAATCGCTCGCATTGCTGGAAATGCTGGTGCAGGATGCGCCGCTGCGAGCGCGCTATCTGATGATCCCGGCCCACATCCCCGAAGAAATCGTAGAACGCGTCGACCCGGCCAGCTTGCCTCGCGACTGGCGCGATCTCACTGCGCGAACCGAATTGCAACAGGTTGGAGCGGCGTGGGCGCAGAAGCGGAGCAGCGCCGTTCTGGCGGTGCCCAGCGCGGTCGTCCCTGCGGAAACCAATTACCTGCTCAATCCCAATCATCCGGATTTCGCGCTGATCACGCCGGGGACGCGCGACGAATGGCTGACCGATCCGCGGTTGCTGCGCCGCTCGGTGACAAAGGGGGCGTGACGAAACTTTCCGGCGCAACGCGCAACCCCGTCGCAAATCGAATTCGCGGTTCGTAGCCGCAGCGCCCAACTTCCTCCCGCTTCATCTCCGGCCGCCCCCCAGGCCCGCCACTTGCTACCCAACCCGGCTCCCCCAGGCTGCGCGCGGCATCGCACAGCGCCGCCCGGGACTGCCTACACTGGAAAACACCCACTCGCAGCCACGCGCCTTTTGCCGCCACAGGACCCTCTATGTCATCCCAAACCAGCTACGCGACGCGCATTTCCGAAGGCACGCCTTTTCCGCTCGGCGCGACATGGAACGGCATCGGCGTCAATTTCGCGCTGTTTTCCGCGCACGCGACCAAGGTCGAACTGTGTCTGTTCGACGAGACCGGTCAGCACGAGATCGAACGCATCGAACTGCCCGAATACACCGACGAGGTCTGGCACGTGTTCGTGCCGAATCTGAAACCGGGCGCGGTCTACGGCTACCGCGTGCACGGCCCGTACGAACCGCTCAACGGCCACCGCTTCAATCCGAACAAGTTGCTGCTCGATCCGTACGCGAAGGCGCATATCGGCGAATTGAAATGGGCGCCGGAAATCTTCGGCTACACGCTCGATTCGGAAGAAGGCGACCTGTCGTTCGACGAACGCGACAGCGCCGCCTTCGTGCCGAAGTGCAAGGTGGTTGACGCGAACTTCTCGTGGACCCACCCGGAGCGCAACGCGCTGCCGTGGGACCGCGTGATCCTCTACGAAACCCACGTGCGCGGCTTCACGAAACGCCATCCGCAGGTACCGGAGCGCCTGCGCGGCACCTTCGCGGGGCTCGGCCAGAAGCCGGTGCTCGACTACATCCGCAGTCTCGGTGTGACGTCGGTCGAACTGCTGCCGATCCAGACCTTCGTGAACGACAGCTATCTGCTCGACAAAGGTCTGACGAACTACTGGGGTTACAACACGATCGGCTTTTTCGCGGCCGATCCGCGCTTTTTCGCGTCGGCGCAGGATTCGGTCGGCGAGTTCAAGGAGATGGTCGACCGCTTCCATCAGGCCGACCTCGAAGTGATTCTCGACGTCGTCTACAACCACACCGCCGAGGGCAACGAGCGCGGCCCGACGATCTCGTTCAAGGGCATCGACAACGCGTCGTACTACCGCCTGATGCCCGACGAGCCGCGCTACTACATCAACGACACCGGCACCGGCAATACGCTGAACCTGTCGCATCCGCGCGTGCTGCAGATGGTCACCGACAGCCTGCGCTACTGGGTCACCGAGATGAAGGTGGACGGCTTCCGTTTCGATCTGGCGACGATCCTCGGCCGCGAGGATCACGGCTTCGACGAGGGCGGCGGTTTTCTCGACAGCTGCCGCCAGGACCCGGTGCTCAGCAGCGTGCGCCTGATCGCCGAGCCGTGGGACTGCGGTCCGGGCGGCTACCAGGTGGGCGGTTTTCCGCCCGGCTGGGCCGAATGGAACGACCGCTTTCGCGACACCGTGCGCGAGTTCTGGAAGGGCGACGAAGGCAAGGTCGCCGATCTGGCGACGCGGCTCACCGCCTCGGGCGACAAATTCAATCATCGCGGCCGGCGCCCGTGGGCCAGCGTGAACTTCATCGCCGCGCACGACGGCTTTACGCTGAACGATCTGGTCTCGTACAACGAGAAGCACAACGAAGCGAACGGCGAGGACAATCGCGACGGTCACTCCGACAACAAGTCGTGGAACATGGGCGTCGAAGGCCCGACCGACGACCCCGACATTCGCCAGCAGCGCGAGCGCCAGAAACGCAATCTGCTCGCGACGCTGCTGCTCTCGCAGGGCACGCCGATGCTGCTGGCCGGCGACGAATTCGGCCGCACCCAGCGGGGCAACAACAACGCGTACTGCCAGGACAACGAGATCAGCTGGGTCGACTGGGACGCGATCGACGACGACGACCGCGCGCTGACCGAGTTCGTGCGCAATCTGACCACGCTGCGGCATCGGTTGCCGGTGCTGCGGCGCGGCCGCTTCCTGACCGGCGAATACAACGAAACGCTCGACGTGACCGACGCCCGCTGGCTGTCGCCGGACGGCAGCGACATCACTGGCGAGCAGTGGGACGATCCGGCGATGCGCTGTTTCGGCCTCGTGATCGACGGCCGCGCGCAGGCGAGCGGGATTCGCCGACTCGCGTCGGACGCGACGCTGCTGCTGGTGCTGAACGCGCATCACGACGTGGTCAACTTCACGCTGCCCGAGGTTCCCGAGGGCGAGGTGTGGACCTGCCTCGTCGATACCAACATGCCGGTGCGCGCCGAGTTGCCGCAATTTAGCGCCGGCGACGAGTATCAGGTGACAGGCCGCTCGCTGCTGCTGTTCGCGCTCGAAGCGCCGAGCCGCGCGACGCAGCGTGTGTTCGACCGGCTCGAAGAACAGCTGACCTCCGACGAAGGGGAAACGCCTGCCGGTTCATAAGTGCATCGACGCGTCGCGCCACTCGCGCGCCCAGGAACAACGGTTGCTTCGCTGTCCATAACGCTGCGCCCGCGCGGCCCGTTTCGCGACCGCGCGGCGTACCCGCGTATAGCCAGGCAGGGGTGAGCAAATGGAACAGGAACCGAACGTCGAAGAACAGATCCGCACTCGCGCGTATTACCTGTGGCAACAGGCGGACGAACCGAAGGGCACGCCCGAGCAGTATTGGGAGCAGGCGCGCAGCGAGATCGAGAAGGAGGCGCCGCCGGTCGAAAGCGGACCGGTATCGGGCGACACGATGAAGTAAGCGTCGCGCGACGCTTGCGAAGCACCGGAAACCCGCGGCGCGCGCCCACCCGGCGCGACCCGCTTACCCGCTTTTTGTCCGGAATTTGCCTGGGAATCGCATGCGAATTCGCCCGCGTTGGCCCGCTCCCCCTCATCCATGAAAGACCATCCCGAGACGCGCGGCACGAGGCCCGCCGCGCGCATCCAGGCGGCCTCGGCCCCATTCGGTATCGACGGCCTCGTCGCGCTCGCGGTCGGCGCGCTGACGGTCACCTGTCTGTACTTCGCGAGCGCGGTGCTGATCCCGATCACGCTGGCGATCCTGCTCAGCTTTCTGGTCGCGCCGCTCGTCGATAAGTTGGCGCGGCTCAAACTCGGCCACGTCGCGTCGGTGTTCGCGGCGGTGCTGATCTCGGTGTCGGTGATCGCGCTGCTCGGCGCGTTGATCGCCACGCAGTTGAGCGAACTCGCGGCCGGCATGCCGCGCTATCAGCGCACGATCGAACACAAGATCGAGACCGTGCAGAGCCAGACCATCGGCAAACTGAACCGCTTTGCGAGCGCGGCGGGCCAGGCGCTGCAACGCGCGACCGTCGAGCCGCCGCAGCCCGACGCGACGGCCAACGCCACCCGGGGTCCGCCGGGCACGCCGGCGGCGGCCGCGAGTTCGCACGCGGCGGCCGCGGTGCCGGTCGAGGTGCGCGAGCCGGTGCCGACGCCGTTCGAACTCGCGCGGCGGGTGTTGTCGCCGGCGATCAGTCCGCTCGAAACCGCGTTCATCGTGTTCGTCGTGACGATCGTGATCCTGCTGCAACGCGACGATTTGCGCGATCGCGCGATCCGGCTGTTCGGCTCGCGCGACCTGCATCGCACGACTACGGTGATGGACGAAACCGCGCGCCGGCTGAGCCGCTATTTCGTGTCGCAGCTCGGCGTGAACGCCGGGGTCGGCGTCGTGATCGGCGCCGGGCTATTCCTGATCGGCGTGCCCAGTCCGATTCTGTGGGGGATCCTCGCCGCGCTGCTGCGGCTGGTGCCGTATGTCGGCATCTGGATCGCGGCGCTGCTGCCGGCCGCGCTGGCGGCCGCGGTGAGCCCCGGCTGGGCGATGGCGATCTGGACGCTGGCGCTGTTCGTGGTCGTCGAAGGGCTGGTCGGGCAGGTGCTCGAGCCGCTGCTGTACGGGCGCAGCACCGGGCTGTCGCCGTTTTCGGTGGTGGTCGCGGCGATCTTCTGGAGCTGGATCTGGGGGCCGATCGGGCTGATTTTGTCGACCCCGCTCACGTTGTGTCTGCTGGTGCTCGGCCGCAACGTGCGCCGCCTCGAATTCTTCGACGTGCTGCTCGGCGATCAGCCGGCGCTGACGCCGGTCGAAAATTTCTATCAACGCGCGCTCGCCGGCGACCCGGACGAAGCGCTCGGCCAGGCCGAGCTGCTGCTGCGCGAGCGTTCGCTGTCCGCCTATTACGACGAAGTCGCGATCAAAGGGCTGCAACTGGCGACCATCGACGTGCTGCGCGGCAGCGTCACCAGGGCGCAACTCGCGCGCATCGAGGCGACCACCAACGATCTGGTCGACGCGCTCGACAGCTATGACGATCGCGAGCCGGCGCCGCTGGCGAGTCACGACAACGGGCTTGCGGCTCGGCCGGTCGCACCGGCGGATAGCCCAGAGGCAATACCTCGGAGCGCGCGCGCAATGAGCACTGCGAGCACTGCGAGCGCGCCGCTAAGCGAGGCGTTCAGCCCCGCGCATAGCGCCGAGCAACCGTCGGCGTGGGAGCCGGCGCGGCGCGCGGGCGGCGCGGCCGATACGTCGAACCCGATCGACGCAGCCGCGGCGGCCGATGCCGCCACCGGGTCGAGCATCAATGCATCGGGCGCAGCAACCGCGGCCGGTGCGCCGCTTGCATCGCACGCGGCCCGCAGCCGCGTGCTCTGCCTGCCCGGGCGCGGGCCGCTCGATGCGCTCGCGTTGAGCATCCTGCTGCAACTGCTCGGCAAGCACGGCTTCAGCGCCCGCGCAGTGCCGCACGAGGCGGTGTCGCGCGCGTCGATCGACTCGCTCGATGCCGCCGATATCGGGATCGTTTGCATCCTCTATCTGGAGATCGACGGGCTCCCGTCGCATCTGCGCTATCTGGTCAGGCGGATTCGCGCGCGGCTGCCGAACGTGCCGGTGGTGGTCGGCCTGTGGACGCCGGAGGACTCGCGGCAATGGAGCGCCGACATGCAAGGCGAGATTCGAGGCGACATGCAAGGCGACATGCAACGAGAGGTGCAAGCGCAATGCTATGCGACTTCCTTGCGGGAGATGCTGGCCGCGTGCCGGCGCATCGATGCCGAGCGCACCGCGTTGGCGGAGCCTCAGTTCGAGGACGGCTAACTCTCGATGCGGAGAATCACGCGCATGCCCGGCTCCCGCGTCAGCCGCCCGGCGACGGCTTCAGTCGGAGCCGCGGGGCCGGGCAAAGCGGGGCGGGCATAGCGACCGGGTACAGCAGGGCCGGGCACTCATCGCACGCGGCCAGGCCGCATCTCTAGCTGCCGGCGGGCTTGTCCTTACCGGTTTTCTTCTGGTCGTCTTCCGGGACGATTTTGGTCGTGCCGCCGGTCGAAGGCGGATCGCTGGCCGGGAAGCTGTCCTCGACCTGTTTGTCGATCTGCTTCTCGCTCTTTTCCGAATGCGGATGGGTTTCCTTGTTGGTCGTCATGGCAACGGTTCCTCCTGGTTGAATAAGTACGGTGAAGGTTTGCGGCGTCACGTCCCGGCCGCTGGCGACGCCTGCCGCGCATGCTCGCCGATCATCGCCAGCGCATCGGCGCGCGACAGGCCGCCGCGCATCGCGTCGCTCAAACGCGCGGTCAACGCTTCGCGCTCGCACGCGAGCACCGCGTCGACATTGCCGTCGCGCACGTACAGCGCGATGAAGCTGTGCCGGTCGAGATCGCCGTCGACGACGATCTCGTCCCACTCGCTCGCATGGCCGAGATATTCGAAGTTCTTGCCGTAGTGATAAGTCCAGAAAAACGGCACGTCGTTGTAGCGATTGCGCGCGCCGCACATGTTCTGCGCGGCGATCCGCGCATGCTGCTGCGCGACGCGCCAGTGCTCGATGCGCACCGGTTCCTGATTCTCGTGCAGCGAGAACACCGCGATATCGCCGGCCGCGTAGAGCCCGCACGCGGCGTGCATCCCCGCATTGACGACGATCCCGCCGTCCTTCTGCAACGGCAGTCCGTCGACGAATCCGGTTGCCGGCGCAACCCCGGTGCCGAGCAGCACGAGGTCGGCGTCGACGTGCTCGCCGCCTTCGAGCATCACCGCATGCACGTTGCCCTCGTCGCCTTCGAGCGAAACGACCTTGGTGCCGAGGCGGAACTGCACGCCATTGCTTTCGTGCAGCGCGCGAAACATCTGGCCCGCGCGTTCGCCGAACTGCTTCGCGAACGGCACCTTGTCGGGCGAAATCACGGTGACCGGCACGCCGTGCTTGCGCAACGCGGACGCGACTTCGAGGCCGATAAAACTGCTGCCGAGAATCGCGACGCGGGTCTGCGTCGCGTCGTCGCCGAGCGCGTCGATCAGGGCGGCCGCGTCGTCGAGGTGGCGCAGCACGTGCACGCCGCCGAGATCGCGGCCGGCAATCTCGGGCACCTTCGGCACGCTGCCGGTGGCGAGCAGCGCGGTGTCGTATTTCAGCGGTTCGATCGCTTGCGCCGGAGATGCCGCGCCGACGTCGAAATGAATCGTGCGCGCCGGCACGTCGAGGCGCGCGACCTTCGCGACCAGTCGCTCGATCCCGTGCGCCTGCAGCCAGTCGGGCGGCAGCAGCGGCGGCACGTCGGCGGGCGCCATCTCGAACGACGGCACGAATTTGCTCAGCGACGTGCGATCGTAGGGCGCGTGCGGTTCGTCGCCGATCAACGTGATGCGGCCCGCGAAGCCGCATTCGCGCAACGCCGCGCACGCGGCGGCGCCGGCCGCGCCCGCGCCGATCACGACGAAGTGCGGGGTCTCGCCGGCTGGCGCCTGTGCGCTCGCGTCGGTGTGCGCGTCAGCGTTCGCGTTCGCGTTCGTCTCTACGTCCGCTTGCCGAGACGTCAGTTTCTGCGCGCAGACCAGCACGTCGTCGCCATCCAGCGTCACCGGATAACGGTCGAGCGGCAGCAGCGGCGGCGGCTCCAGCACGGCGCCGGTCGCGACGTCGAACGTGCCCTTGTGCCACGGACAGATGATGCGGCCGTGGCACAGCGCACCTTGTTCGAGCGGGCCGCCCGCGTGCGGACAGTCGGCCGAATACGCGTGCACGGTGTCGCCCTCGCGCACCAGCAGGATCGGCGTGCCGTCGACTTCGACACGTTCGGCACGGTCCGTGCGCAGTTGCGAGAGCCGGGCGACACGGCGGGCAGTCGTGGACATGGAGATTCCTCACGGGCGGAAAAACCGGCCGCCGGCGCCGCGCTGCGGCGGCAGGCGGGGACTCGGGCTGGGGCTGCGACGCAGCAACAATGAAGCAGCAATGCGGCAGCAATCGTTGTGCCCGGAAAAGCCCGACCCGCGCCGGCTCGGGCCGCGGCGGCGACGCGCGTTGGCGGGTGCCGAGCCGCTTGGGAACATCGGCGGATGTGGGGTAAATTTCGAGATAAATGAATTAGCGAGCGAACAGCCGGACGCGAAGTTGCCGGCAGAACGTTCCCGATCGTAAGCAATTTGATGGAGTGCAGGACCGTGCAGCGTGCAGAACGAGTCGCAGTCGATTTACCGATGCCGTCGCGCAATTTCGCCGCGACGCGCCGGATGCTGCTCATCGTGCTGGCAGTGTCGATCGTATTTCCGTTGGCCTGCCTCGCCGGCTACGGCTATTTCGACTACCAGCGCCGGATCGCCGACGCGAACGACATGATCGACCGGCTCGCGCGGGTCGCCGACGAGCAGGCGGTCAAGGTGCTCGACCTGAACCGCCAGATGGCCTCGCGCATCATCGATCTGCTCGGCAATGCCGACGACGCGCAGATCCGCGCGCGCGAGGGCGAACTGCACGCTCGTCTGCGCGAGATCGGCGGTGATTTCCCACAGGTGGCGTCGATCGGGCTGCTCGGCGCGAACGGCGATCTGCTCGCGTCGAGCCTCACTTATCCCGCGCCGACGATTTCGATCGCGCAGCGCGAAGATTTTCTCGCCGCGAAGGCGGTGCGGCCGCAGCCCTATTTTTCGCTGCCGATGTTCGGGCCGCTCTCGAAAACCGATGTGTTCACGACTACCACCGGCCGCTCGGGCGCGGACGGCCAGTTTCTCGGCGTAGTCAGCGTCGCGCTGCGCAACGAGTACTTTGCGCGCTTTTATCGCGATCTGACCAATCAGGATCCGTCGCTTACGCTCGCGCTGTATCGCCAGGACGGCAGTCTGCTAGTGCGCTATCCGGCCTGGCCGCAGGGCGCGCGACCGGCGGCGAACAGCGCGTTTACCGCCGCGATGCGCGACAAACAGCTGTTCGGCCACGTGCGGCTGAAGTCGAGCGTCGACGGCATCGAGCGGCTGCTCGCGTTTCGCCGCGTCGGCGACTATCCGCTCTATGTGATGAGCGCGTACGCGATTTCGTCGATCGTCGCCGGCTGGCGCAGCCATTTTCTGATGATCGCCGGCTTGACCGCGGTGCCGTGCATCGCGATCTGGCTGCTGGTGTTTTACTCGCTGCGCCAGCTCGAAGCGGAGCGGCGCGCGTGGGAGCGCTGGCAGGGCGAGGTCGCGATGCGGCTGTCGGCCGAGGCGTCGAGCCGGCAGTTGCAGCGCATGGGCGCGCTCGGCAACCTGGTCGCGAACGTCGCGCACGACTTCAACAATCTGCTGATGGTGGTGTCGGCCAATACCGAACTCGCGCGCCTGAAGCATTACAACAATCTGGAAAAAGAAGTGCTCGCGGTCGAGCGCGCCACCACCTCGGCCGAAACGCTGACGCGCCAGTTGCTGAGCGTCGCGCGCAAGCAGCCGCTCAAGCAGGAGCCGGTCGATCTGTCGCGCTGGCTGCCGGCGGCCGCGCCGCTGCTCGGCGCGGCGCTCGGCGACAAGGTCGAGCTGTCGCTGAGGATTGCGGAGCATCTGTGGCAGGTGCTGGCGGACCCCACCGACCTCGAATTCGCAATCATGAACATCGCGATGAATGCGCGCGATGCGATGCCGCGCGGCGGCCACTTCGTGATCCGCTGCCAGAACAACCGGCTGGTCAGCAGCGATACGCTGCTGCCGGACGGCGAATACGTGCTGATCGCCTGTTCCGACGACGGCGAGGGAATGCCCGAGGCGGTCGCGCGGCGCGCGTTCGAGCCGCTGTTTACGACCAAGCTGCGCGGCTCGGGCACCGGGCTGGGACTCGCCCAGGTGCTGTCGATGTGCGAGCAGGCCGGCGGCACCGCGAAGATCGACAGCGTGCCGGGCAGTGGCACCACGGTGCGGCTGTTCCTGCCGCGTCATATCCCGCGCGGCGCGAGTGCGAGCGTCGAGGCGCCGCACGCGGTCGCGACGCCGAACAGCGCGGTGCTGCTGGTCGAGGACAACGAGGACGTCGCGGCCGGCGTAGCCGCGGTGCTCGAAACCTTCGGCTGCGAGGTGCGCCACGAACCGACCGCGGATCAGGCCTTCGACGTGCTGAACGGGGGCGCACGCTTCGAGCTGGTGCTGTCCGATATCCAGATGCCGGGCAAGCTGAACGGCATCGACCTCGCCGAGAAAGTGCGCAGCGCGTGGCCGTCGCAGAAGATCGCGCTGATGACCGGCTACGCGGACGAACTCGAACGCGCGCGGCGGCTCGGCATCGCGATTCTCGCGAAGCCGTTCAATATCGACGAACTGCACGCGCTGGTCGCGTGCGAGCCGTGACCTCGACTGCGTGCACCGCGCCGCACGCGCGGCACGGCCCTTGCTGAATCGTCGCTGGGGGATAAGCGCACGCGGCCCTCGCGTGCCGGCGTCCTTTCGATACTTTCGACACCCAGGAGAATCGACATGACGATCGTGAAGATCAGACACGCAGTGCTCGTTTCCAGTTGGCTCGCCGCTTCGTCGCTAGCGCTCGCGCAGGGCGCCGGCGGCGGAGGAGGCGGCGGCCCGGCCGGCAACGACCCGAACAGCAATACCGCGACCTCGTCACGCGAGGGCGGCGATGCCGGCGCGGCGGCGGCGGGCGGCATGAGCCATCAGAGCAAACACCACGCGAAGAAGCACTCGAAAACCACCAAGCCGGCCACCGATACCACCAACATGCCGGGCGCGGACGCGAGCAGCGATACGAAGGGGCAGTAGGGGTCGCGCTGGGCTGACGCGGCGCGCAAGGTCAACCGCTGCAGATGACAGGCGGTTGCGGCGACGCGTGGATCGAGACGATCGGCGCGCGCGGTAACCGCTTTTCTGTGCGCATCGCCAGGTATAGCGCTTGCTGAACGCGCCGATATGCATGGCTGTCGAGCGCCGCGCGATTCGAAAGCCTCCGATGGGTCCGTGCTTCCTTTTTCCGGCGACCGTGCGCGGTCGCCTCGAGGAGCGCCCCGATGACCCTCGTCGATACCGTGAAGGGCATGATCGGCATGGACCCCAGCGGCCACGCCGATGCCGACATGAAAGCCGTGCTCGATGCGTTCGCGCGGCTGAACCCGAAGCCGATCGAAGAATGTTCGGTATCCGAAGCACGGGAACAGCCGACGCTTGCCGATGCGGCCGGGCACCTGACGAACGAGTCCGGCTCGAGCGCGCAGATGCGGCAAGAACTCGATGCGGTCAGCAGCGAGGACATCGTGATTCCCGGCGCGGCCGGCGCCAATCCGGCTCGCGTGTATGTGCCCCAGGGGGACGGACCGTTTCCGCTCGTGCTGTATTTCCACGGCGGCGGCTGGGTGCTCGGCGACCTCGACAGCTACGACGAGACCCCGCGCGCGATGGCCGCGCGCAGCCGCGCGATCGTCGTGTCTGCGCATTACCGGCAGGCGCCCGAGCATCGGCTGCCGGCCGCGCACGACGATGCGTTCGCCGCGTGGTGCTGGTTGATCGACGACGCGACGAGCCTCGGGGGCGATCCCGCCCGACTCGCGGTAATGGGCGAAAGCGCGGGCGGCAATCTGGCGCTGAACGTGTCGATCCGCGCGCGCGACAGCGGTGTGGCGCTGCCGGTCCATCAGGCGCTGATCCATCCGGTCGCGACCAACAACATCGTGTCGCTCTCCTACGAGGAGAACCGCAACGCGAAGCCGCTGAACAAGGCGATGATGCTGTGGTTCATGCAGAACCTGATCAATAGCGAGTCCGATCTGACGAGCCCGTTACTCGATGTCGCGAGCGCGAACCTCGCGGGTCTGCCGCCGACCGCGATCGTGACGGCCGGCATCGATCCGCTGCGCTCGGACGGCGAGACGCTGGCGATGAAACTGCGCGAGGCCGGCGCCGCGGTCGAGCATCGCAACTATCAGGGCGCGACGCACGAGTTTTTCGGGCTGACGGCGGCCGTGCAGGCGGCCCGCGATGCGCAGGCGTTTGTCGCGGCGGCGCAGCGGGCGGTGTTCGGGCAGAGGTGACCTGGTCAGTCTTTCTCCATCGACGCGTCGTATTTGCCGAGGGCGGCCGCGCCATTGAGCCGGGCGCGCTTGAGCAGTGCCTGCTGCGCCTCCTTGACGTTGGCCGCCTGACCGCGCCACGCATTCAATGGCGGCTCCTGCAACGCGCGTCCATACGAGAAGCTCAGATTCCACGGCAGCGCGCCGAGCCGGTTCATCGCGTCGAGATTCGCGGTCGCTTCCTCCGGCGACTGCCCGCCGGACAGAAACACGATGCCGGGCACCGCCGCCGGCACCGTACGCTTGAGCACCCGCACGGTGGCCGCGGCGATCTCCGCGGTGCTCGACTGCTGCTGGTGCTCGGCGCCGGCCAGCACCATGCTCGGTTTGAGCAGCATGTGTTCGAGCACCACGCGATGCCGGTGCAGCGCATGAAAGACCTCGTGCAACACCGCCTCGGTCACTTCCGCGCAGCGGCCGATCGTGTGGTCGCCGTCCATCAGCACCTCGGGCTCGACGATCGGCACGATCCCGGCTTCCTGACAGATCGCCGCGTAGCGCGCAAGCGATTCCGCGTTGGCCTCGATCGCCGCGCGGCTCGGCAGGGTCGCGCTGATGTTGTAGACCGCGCGCCATTTCGCGAAGCGCGCGCCTTGCCGCTTGTAGTCGACGAAGCGTTTCGCGAGCCCGTCGAGCCCTTCGGTGATTTCGTCGCCGGGCGACAGCGCGAGCGGCACCTTGCCGAGATCGACCTTGATACCGGGCACCACGCCGTTGGCGGCGGCCAGTTGCGGGAACGGCGTGCCGTCGTCGGCTTTCTGGCCGAGCGTTTCCTCGTAGAGGATCACGCCGCTGATGAACTCGCCGAGCCCCGGCGTGGAGAGCAGCAGGTTCCGGTACGCGCGGCGATGTTCGTCGGTCGATTCGAGGCCGATCGTCTTGAAGCGTTTGGCGATGGTCGGGCCGCTCTCGTCGGCGGCAAGAAGACCCTTGCCGGGTTGAACCATTGCGTCGACGGTGGCTTGCAGCTCGCTACGGGTGTCCATGAGTCGTGCTCCCTTTCGATCGGCTCCGGCGCGGTTCGGCCGGGACCGGTGTGCGGTGAAAAGTCGGTGGCGGGTTCCTTCGGGCAATGCGTGTGACGGATTTATTCACCGAGCAGATGCAGCACGATATCGCGCGGCTGCGGGTGCTGACGATGCTCGAACAGATACAGCCCCTGCCAGGTGCCGAGCACCATCCGCCCATGTTCGACCGGCACCGACAACTGCACCTGAGTGAGCGCGGTGCGCAGATGGGCGGGCATGTCGTCGGGGCCTTCGGTGTCGTGTTCGTAGCGTGTGGCATCTTCGGGCGCGAGCGTCGCGAAGTAACGTTCGAGATCGCGCCGCACCGATGGATCGGCGTTCTCCTGGATCAATAGCGACGCCGACGTATGACGGCAGAACAGCGTCAGCAGGCCGGTACGGATGCCCTGTTCGGCGACGAAACGGCGGACCTCGCCGGTAAATTCGACGAAGCCCCGGGTACGGGCCTGAACGCTCAGATGATGGATAGCCTGGCGCATGATGGGTGCGAGTCAGAGCGAAGCGAATGCGTCCTCGATATCTTCCGCGCGCGTCGGCCGGACCACGCGCGCGACTTCGGCGCCGTCGCGCATCAGCACCAGCGTCGGCCATAGCTTGACCTTGAACGAGCGGCCGAGCGGGCGGCCGGGACCGTCCTCGATTTTCAGGTGCCGCACGGCAGTGTGCGGCGCGAGCGCCTTGGCAATCGATGCCTGCGCGCCCTGACAGATGCCGCACCAGTTCGCGCCGAATTCGACGACGGTGACGCCGGGCAGCGCGTCGAGTTCGGCGCGGGTGGGGGAGGTGGACGAATACGGGGTGACGGTGGCCATGCGGGCTCCGGTGCGGGTCGAGTTTGCGTGGATGGCGCGTGCGTACGGTCGCCGAGGCTGCTTGCACCGCCTTGCGCGCCTGAATATTCAGCAAGGGTAGCAGCTATGCTGCGGGTCGTCATGGACGGGGGACGGCGGTATCGCGAGGTATCGTGAGGTACCGCACGCTCATCGGCGTGACGCAGTCGCGTGTTAAAAAGCGCTTCGGGCGCTGAACCGGCGCCTGACACTATCGAAAGGAATCCGGCGAGAAAAATGGGCGCACCGATCTATTTGCAACATCCACACCGGCAGCAGGCCGTCGCGGTCGCGACAGGGTTTAGTTGGGGCGCTTGTCTGCTCGGTTTTATCTGGGCGCTATCGAAACGGATGTGGTTCGCCGCGTTCGTGATGCTCGGCATCAATGTGATTTTTCTCGGGATCGGTTTGTGGGGCGAAGCCGCGGATCTGATCGGGTTTTTGCTCTCTGTTCTGTTTGCCGTCGGGTGCGGGGTGTATGGGAACCGGTGGCATCGGTGGACGTTGGAGCAGCAGGGGTATCGGGTGGTCGATGAAAACCTGCCGGGGCGCCGCGAGGCCGGGCATTCGTAACGCGGTGCAGGGGGGTGACGATCGCCGCCGTTATCGTGTGCGTCGGCGTGATTTCAGTAGCGTGAGTTTGCTGAGAAAATTGATACCTTATGATAAGAAAACTTATCTCAATGGCTGATAGCGATCCACCGATCTGCTCATACATAAGATGTATGCGCCTCAAAAGGCGCTCACTCCCCATATGCGCAGTTCACGCTTCGCCCATACCGCGCAGTCTCAGCCCAACTCAAATATTTGCCCTTGCGCGCGCCGAGGTCGAACAAAGTCCCGTTCGGTTCTCTCTAACCGATAGGAGGCGAAATTCGTACGACCGCTTCCAGGTAAGCCGAGGGAGACAGCAATGACCATGCTTAAATGGGCCCTGACAGCGGGACTGGTTTGCGGATGCGGCCTGGCTGCTACAAGTAATGCGGAAACAAACACCAAGCTTTTAAAGCTGCTGCAGGTGCAAACCTTGAATCGTGCAGCGCCACAAAGCGCGCCGACGAAGAAGAACGCCTCGGGCGACGAGAGTGCGCGTCAAAATCGTGCGGCAGACAGTTCAGGGGCCCGGCCACAGCCAGACAATCGAGGCGCGCCCGCAAACGTGCCGGCGCGAAGGCCATAACTTCGACGGCGTGCCTTAAGGTCCATGCGCGGCCCGTCGCCTCCACCACTTCACACTGGACTGCGCCGGCATCTGCGCAATGGATCGGCCGGGAACAGCGCTTGCGCTAGCTTCCGCTGCCCGCGGATGCGCATCCAATGACCGCGTTTTGTTTTCAGCAACGCACGTCATCAATGCGCTGCGTCTTTGCATAGATCGGTCACGCAATCTTATGGAAATCTGAAGGCACGACACCTACCCCCTGGGAAAACGATGAGGAGCACTGCTTAACGAAATGCCTAAGCTATAGCAGTGTCCATTATTTCTTCCGGCACGCGCTTCAGACAGGTCTATTCCGACGACGATGATGGGAGGTGTGTGATGTCCAGATACGGGTGGAAGAACGCATTGGCGACGTCTGCGGTTCTCGCGATTGCAGGTTGTGGTGGTGGAGATAATCTCAGCACGAGCGGGCCGCATCATGTATCGGACATCGCCGTGCCAAACGTCGCGGCAGGCGTCAACTTCTCATTCGATATCGGCACTGTCCTGGGTAGTCGATACTATTTCACCGACAGAAATAACGCCTCTCTCGATGAAATCGACATACCGTCGAACAGCTTCGTCAAGGCCATCCAGGGAAGCGGTCCCCTCGCGTTCACGGGGCTTGGCCCCGGGCCCAGCTCACAGTCCGGGCCGGACGGCGCGACCCCCGTCGGCAATCTGATCTACGTGGGCGACGTGAACTCTGTGAAGATAGTCGATCCTGCTTCTGGCGTCGTGAAAAGCAAAATTACGGTCAGCACGACGGGCGTGCGCGCGGACGAAGGTTGTCTGGATCCCACGCACGGCATCTTTATGATCTCGAGCCCCGAAGAGACGCCCCCGTTCGCCACGTTCATCAACACGACCACCCAGACCATCGTCGCCAAAGTGACGTTCACCGACAGCGCTGGGCAGCCCACCGCGGGCCTCGAAGCGTGCCGGTACGATCCCGCCAGCGATAACTTTTATGTAAACGTCGACGGCAGCACCGCGAATCCTCATGGTGAACTGGTGAAGTTGCCCGGGGCGTCCATTCGCGCGATACCGAGCGGTGGCACGCAGAACTACACGACCCTCGCGGGCGTCGCGATGTATCCCGAAGGCAATTGTGATCCGACCGGGCTGGCACTCGGACCCGGAAACGATATTGCGGTCGGGTGCAGGGAAGGGACGACGGGCGCGCCCTTGCTGATGCAGATTTTCAACCGTTCGAACGGCGCACTTCTGACGTCACTGAACGCAGGCGGCGGCGATCAACTCGAATATGATCCGCCCACCAACCGCTACTACAACGCGGCGAGCCGGTGGACGTCTTCCGGCAATGCGTCGACGAACGGCGCCTGTTCGGCTGCATCTCCATGCACGCCTGTGTTGACTATCGTTGACGCCGGCACCCGCACTGTCGTTGCGCGCCTGAACACGGGCAATAACGCGCATTCGGTTGCAGTCGACCCCGCGACCGGACTCATCTTCGTTCCATACTCGTCAGCGACGTCGCCGGCGGGCTGTCCAGCTTGCGCGGCAAACGGGTTCGTCAATGGCGGGGTGTCGGTATTCGCCGCGAAGTGAGGCTCGGCAAAACTTCGATCATCGCGATAAATCACCACCTGCGGTGATCGAGTAGTGCCGCGATTTTGGTCAGAAGGCCTGACTTGACCTTGCATACGCGGAGGCGACGGTCCCGATACGGGCAGGCCGCCGCCGTCGTGCGCCCGCGTGGATCGCGAGCGCACGACGGCTCATGCCGAAGGCTGCTTACTGCGCGCTGGATGCCGCCGTGTCGGACGCGCCTTTCGCCTGCGAGTTTTTCTGCGGCTTGCCGGTGGGCGCGGTCGTCGTATGCGAGCTTTTTGAAGAAGAGGTCGCTCCCGCGTTGTTGCCCATATTGGGCGCGCTCATCCCAGCCCCGCCCTGGCCGGCACCGTTTGCACCGTTGACCCCGCCGCCGCCGGCACCGACGCTAGTGCCCCCGCCACCTCCCGCGCCTCCGCCTCCGCCGGCGCCTTGCGCGAATGCTGTACCGACAGCCGCGAGCATCAGAGTTGCCAGTACAACTCGCTTGATCGTCTTCATGGTTGCCTCCCTCGATATTTAGAACACCACGTTTATTCCTGCTCGCGCACGACATCGCCAGTAGCCGGCACGGTTCGCTCGGATCCACAGCCGTCTTTGCGCGCTCGTCATCGCGCAACGGCCGTGCCCGCATGCAGACGTGAGACGTTGGGAGCGCAGCAGTGAGCCGGACGGTGAATGTGGCATGCGGCTTGCGGATGCGCGGACAGTTACCGAGCCGTATGGACCGCTCTACGGCCGGCCTTTGAAAGCGTGACAAGCCGCCGGGTCACCGAACGGAGAAATCCGTCCTGGCGCATCGTTCCAATTGGGCTGAAAACATGCGCCTGGTCAATCGCCTCGCTGTTTTAATGGTCGTGCCGCTGGCCGCCTGCGCAGTCGGACCATCAGGTCCAGCCGATGCGGGCTGGGGCGCGTCGCCCGCGATCCCGCCCGCGCAATCGTCGTTACTTCCGATGGTCAACATCGCGCCCGTTCAGGGGGCCCCCGACGGCTTCACGCCCACCGCTCCCGCCGGCTTTCTCGTCACGCAGTTTGCCGGTGGCCTTCAGCACCCGCGCTGGCTTTACACGCTGCCCAATGGGGATGTACTGGTAGCCGAAGCCGACGCGCCGAAGGAACACGATGAAGGCAGCGGCCTGTCCGGCTGGATCAGAAAGCAGGTGATGAAGCGCGCGGGAGCGGGTGTGCCGAGCCCTGACCGCATCGTGCTGTTGCGCGACGTGAACGACAGCGGAGTCGCGACGACCCGGACCGTCTTTCTGCAGCACGTGCACTCGCCGTTCGGCATGGCGCTGATCAAAAACCAACTCTATGTCGCCGATACCGACGCGCTGCTGCGCTTCGACTATGTGACGGGTGCAACCGAGATCACGAGCCCCGGCGTCAAGGTGGCCGATTTGCCGGCCGGCCCGATCAACCATCACTGGACCAAAAATATCGTCGCCGATCGTTCGGGCAAGCACCTTTACATCACGGTCGGCTCGAACAGCAACGCAGCGGAGAACGGCGTCGACGCGGAAGAGGGCCGGGCGCGGATTCTCGAATTCGACGTGGACACCGGCCGTTTGCGGCCGTATGCGACCGGGTTGCGCAATCCCAACGGGCTGTCGTGGCAACCGGACAGCGGCGCCTTGTGGGTAGCCGTTAACGAGCGCGACGATCTCGGCAACAACCTCGTGCCGGATTACATGACGCCTGTAAAAGACGGGGCGTTCTACGGTTTTCCATACAGCTACTACGGTCAGCACATCGACACCCGCGTCAAACCGCAACGCCCCGACCTGGTCGCGCAAGCTATCGCGCCGGACTACGCACTCGGCAATCACACGGCTTCGCTCGGTCTGGTGTTCTACGACCGGACGCTGTTTCCTCCCCGTTATCGCGGGGGTGCGTTCGTGGGCCAGCACGGATCATGGAACCGTAAGCCGCGGGCCGGCTACAAAGTCGTTTTCGTGCCATTCGTCGCCGGCCGACCCGCTGGCCTACCTGAAGACTTCCTGAGCGGCTTTCTGACCGCAGACGGCCACGCCGTGGGTCGTCCCGTCGGCGTCGCACTCGACGCGCACGGAGCGCTGCTGGTGGCTGACGACGTCGGTAATGCTGTCTGGCGAATCACGCCGCGTAACGACGGCAAGTCTGCGGACAGCGCCTTCGAACCAAAATGACGCGGACCTGAACCGGCTGCCGCGCTTGCGGCGCATCAGTTGTTGCGGCGCAATCCGCATCGGAAACAGAAACTTCAGCGCGCGCGCCTCGTAGTAGACTGCGGCGCGGCGAGACCCTCTTACTTCGTTTCTGCGCGGCGAATCCGCGTGGGCTGTATATGCACGTGCACAAAACACTGATCTGCTGGTTTCATAGCGGCGAGACGCTTCGCAGCCGGAGCGTGAGCGACATCGTGTTGTCAGGCGTGGTCGACATACCGGCGCCGCCTATTCGTCTGCGAGCCGATTGGGACCGCGAGATCGCATCGAACATCGTGCTGGAGCCGGGCGACGTCGACATGTTGCCTCTGGCGCGCGCGCGGATGCGCTGGCCGGACTACATGCGTTGCGTGCGGGCCGTGGCCGATTGGACGGACGCTCTGGGCATCCCGCACGTACTTGCCGCGAGTGACGTCGCACTCATGGCCTGTCGAGGCGCGCGGTATCACCATGACGGCGACCAGTATGGCGGCGCGGCGTTCTGCAATCTGTTTCTGAGCGAGGACAACGGGCTGGATGTGTTTTTCCCGGCTAGCGGCGTTCGCGTGCCGCTGACTCGCGGCACGGTGATCCTGTTCGATCCGTGTCAACCTCATGGCGTCGTGCCGCGCGGCGCGAGCGTTTTCAACGAAGCCGACTTCGCAGCCGATCGGAATCGCATTCAGGTGTTTCTGACCTGGGAGCTTTCGATTGAAGAGGCGCGGGTCGCGCAGTCGCTGCGCACTGTGTTCGATGTCGCCGCATCGAACTGCGTTGCGCCCGAGGACGAACAGCTCTGGTTCAATGGCGGGCCGGTCGGCGTGTGTCCCGAGTCGGGGCGTTGGTGTCGTGCGCAATAGTCGTGCGGGAGTCCGCGACGGCTGGGCCCATTCAGAACAGATATCGAGCCCCGGCATTGAGCAGCCAGCCTCGCACGCCGGCATTACCAATCGCCTGCTGATCGAAGAGCTTTTCGACACGCGTGGCGGTAAGGTTTGCCGGTTAAATTATTCGCGCGGGGATGCCGCTCGTATCACTGAAATCGACCACGCGACCTATCATGAGAGAACCCGCAGTCATCAGCGCAGGAGCCCATCATGCCTTCGAACCCATCCGCTGAGCCGGGCGGCAGCTCTGCCGACCGCGCGCAAAAACCCGCCGGCGCGACTGGCCAACCGCTTCCGAAAGGCCAGCAAAATCCCGCCCCGGCCGATTTCCCCGACGCCGACGCAGCCGAACCCGTGCCTCATGAGCATCTGCCGCCAAGAAGCGACGACAACTGATCCAATGAACACCGTGGGTGCCGACGCAGTGCGCATGACGACCCACGCGCGAGCTTCGCGAGTCGATCACGCGCGCTGCGGCGACAATAAAAAATCAAGGGGGAAACTGCGTGAGAATAAGTTCGAGAACTGAACCGGGAGCGTCCAGGCGAATGAAATCCCGGCTAGAAAAACTGATGCGCCGAATCGAGTCGGATCGATTCAGCGCATGCGAAAGAGGGGTGGCAGGGGAAGAAGGACTCGAACCTTCGAATGCCGGAATCAAAATCCGGTGCCTTAACCAACTTGGCGACTCCCCTACGTAGGGGCGCAATCCTACCAAAGGATTGGAAAAGTGCAAGGGGTCGCGCGAAAAATTTAATGGCTACGGTCTGCCCGCCGCATGCAACGCCGCCTTCATGCTCATTTCAATGTCCTGAAGTCTCGCGCCGAGTTCGGCAAAGCTGCTGCGTCCCTCGCCAAACATTTCGCCATTCATGTAGATCGTCGGCACGACGCTGATATCGCGCGCCAGTACCTCGCTGCGAAAAATTCCGCCGTCGATCGTGGTGGTGCGAATCCGCGGATTGATCACGGCCATCATGTTCAGCGCCTGCACGACGTCCACACAGCTTGCGCACGATAGCGAAATATAGGTTTCGAAATGGTAGTCGCGTTCCAGCGTTCGAATCTGTTCGATGGTGGTCCGGTCGGCGACGACCGGATGCCCGCCAACCTGGAGGATCGCGAGAACCAGCGACGAAAACTCGCGCCCGGTCGGCGTCGCGGCAAATTGAATGGAGGGTTTCGCGCCCGCCTGCCTGATCGCGAATGACGGCCTGCGCTCGCCGTTGTGCGGCTCGTCGACGACCGTCACCAGCTCCGACAACGACGCGATTTCGTTCAGCATCAGCCGCATCTCGTCCGATGCCGGACCATCGCTTGGGGACACGACTAATTCGACCGGTTTGCGCAGGTTTTGCAGGTACGTGCGCAGCTGTGACCTGACACTGATGCTTAGCATGGTCGATCCCCCGAGGGCCCTGCACAAGGTTATATGTCGAAGTGCGAGGAACTGAAAGAACTGCGGACGAAAAATGGCGCGCTAGCGCGCGCATCGACGCGAGCGTCGTGCGAGCCTCGTGTGTGCCGCAGCGCAGCAGCGATCCCTTTAGGCGGCGTTACTCGCTGCGTCCGCTCACGCCCGCGCCGCTACGCGCTCGCAGCTTGCCGTATTGCGCCGCCGCAAAACGCCTCACCGCGCGCCACATCAACGGATAGCGATAACCCGGCACCGCGAACAGCACCAGCGCGCACAGCGCGAGAAACCCGCAGATCAGGAACGTGCCGCGATAACTGAATGCCTGCACCAGCAGTCCCGACAACACCCCCGACAGGATCGAGCCGACGCGTGCCGCATTGAAGAACAATGCGGTCGCGCGACCCGGCGAATGCGGCATCAGATCCTGCACATAGGTCATGCCCAGGCACGACGTGACGGCGACCACGAATGCATTGAGCATCTGCATCGGGATCAGCATGCCGACGTTGCCGGCCAGCGACATCGCGACGAAATACACCGCGTGCACCGCCGCGCACGCGGCGAGCCAGTTCGGCTTGTGCAGCGACGACGACTTCGCGCCGAGCGCGAGCATCATCGGAATTTCGGTCAGCGCGCCGAGGCCAAGCATCACGGACACATCCAGATGCGTGCCGTTCAGCCCGTGCACGATATAGAGCGGCAGTACGATCATCGTCGCGTTCGCGGCGAGGCCGAGCAGCGTCAGCGCGGCGACCGCGCGCATGATGTCGTTGGCCGATGCGACCGGCAGCGTTTCGTGCGCGTCCTCACCCGGCTGCGTCAACGGCGGCACGGTGATCGACGCGGACGGCTCGGCCGCGGTGTCCTCGACCGTGTGATCGCCGAGATGACCTTGCGGCTCGCGCATGCGCCAGACGATGAAGCCGCAGACAGCGAAGCTCGCGGCCGCGAACAGGAACAGCCCGTAGAAACTGGTCGCCGCGAGCACCAGCGCGCCGACCGATGGCCCGAACACCCACGCGGCCGACAGAATCGTGCGCAGCGTCGCGCTCGCGAACACGCGCTCGGCGGGGTTCGGCGCGGGCAGTGCTGCGCGGCTGAACGAGAACACCATCGAGATCGCCGAGCCGCCGGCGCCGATGAAGACGATGCCGACCACCAGCAACAACCGGTAGTCGCGCACCACGCAGAGCGAGATATAGCCGAGCGCGGCGGCGATCAGCGCGGCTAGCAGCAGCGGTCGGTGCTGGCCGCTGCGGTCGCTCCAGCGGCCCGCGATCGTACTGGCGAGCACGCCGCTCGCGGCGATCAGCGTCATGAACACGCCGAGCCGGAACGGCGTCATGCCGGCGCGTTCGACGCCGAATAGCGACAGATACGGAGCGGTAAACGACATCGCCACTCCGAGCATCAGAGTGGCGGCGGCCAGCGGCTTGAAGCCAGGGATTTTGAGCAGGTCGAAAAAGCGCGCGGTTTTCAACACGGGGCGGTGGTCGGGTGGGGGTCAGCCCGGGCGTCGCTGCGGACACTTGGGGCTCGGTGGTTCGGGGACGGAACGACCGGGGCATTATCGACCTGAAGCAAGGGGCGCGTAAAGGCGCGGGGACGCCGTCCCAAATTCAGCGCAAGGCCAGCGCATCGTCGAGCCGCGCGCGTGCGGTACTCGTCGCGCGCGGAACTTTACGCCGCACCACGCCTCTGCAAAAAGTGCGGCCGGTTCGGACACTTCACGCGAATCGCGCGCGACAGCGCCTATGCTTAGGAGCAGCAAACGCGTATCGAGCGGCCACGGCGCCGCAACATAACGCGCGCAGAATCGATCGGCGACACGCAATCTTCCGGAGCGAGTTATGCAGCTAGGCATGATCGGATTGGGACGGATGGGCGCAGACATGGTGCGGCGCCTGACGAAGGGCTGTCAGCAGTGCATCGCGTACGACGTGCAGCCGGCGGCGGTCGAACGGCTCAAACAGGAGGGGGTGGCCGGCGCGGCGTCGCTCGAAGACCTCGTCGCGCAACTCGACAAGCCGCGCGCGATCTGGCTGATGGTGCCGGCCGCGGTCGTCGATGCGACGCTCGATCAACTCGCGCCGCTGCTCGAGCCGGGCGACATCGTGATCGACGGCGGCAACTCCTACTATCACGACGACATCCGCCGCGGCCAGCAACTCGGCGCGCGTGAGATTCACTACGTGGACGTCGGCACGAGCGGCGGGGTCGCCGGACGCGAGCGCGGCTACTGCCTGATGATCGGCGGCGATCCGCAAGTCGTTCAGCGGCTCGAACCGATCTTCGCGACGCTCGCGCCGGGTGTCGGCGCGGCGCCCCCGACGCCCGGCCGCGACGCCGCCGCAAATTCCGGCAGCACCGCCGGGAGCACCGCTGAACAGGGCTTCCTGCATTGCGGCCCGCAAGGCGCGGGGCACTTCGTGAAGATGGTCCATAACGGCATCGAGTACGGGCTGATGGCCGCCTATGCCGAAGGCCTGAACGTGCTGCGCCACGCGGACGCCGGCCGCCACGCGCGCGAAGCGGATGCGGAGACTTCGCCGCTGCGCCGGCCGCAGTTCTATCAATACGATCTGAATCTCGGCGAGATCGCCGAAGTGTGGCGGCGCGGCAGCGTGATCGGTTCGTGGCTGCTCGACCTGATCGCCGGTTCGCTGGCGAGCGACGCCGAGCTGACGAACTACACCGGCCGCGTATCCGACTCGGGCGAGGGACGCTGGACCATCGCGGCGGCGATCGACGAAGGTGTACCGACGCCAGTCCTCAGCGCCGCGCTGTTCGCGCGCTTCAGCTCGCGCGGCGACGCGGACTTCGCCAATCGCGTGCTGTCGGCGATGCGCCACGATTTCGGCGGCCATGCGGAAAAGGCGGCGTCGCCGCCACCAGGTCCCACGAACCCGGCATAAACCAGGAGGCACGATGCCCGCCACCCCCGCCACCCCCCCCACACCGCACGACGTCGTGTTTCTGTTCGACTGCGACAACACGCTGCTCGATAACGATCACGTGCTGCAGGACCTGCGCGCGCACATGATGCGCGAGTTCGGCCAGCAGAACAGCACGCGCTACTGGGAAATCTTCGAGAACCTGCGCGGCGAACTGGGCTACGCGGATTACCTCGGCGCGCTGCAGCGCTACCGGACCGAGCATCCGCGCGACACGCGTCTGTTGCTGATGTCGTCGTTCCTGATCGAATACCCGTTTGCGAACCGGCTGTATCCTGGCGCGCTCGATGCGCTGCGCCACCTCGCCCAGTACGGGCCGACCGTGATCCTGTCCGATGGCGACGTGGTGTTCCAGCCGCGCAAGGTGTCGCGCTCGGGCCTATGGGATGAGGTCGATGGGCGGGTGCTGATCTACATCCACAAGGAATTGATGCTCGATCAGGTGATGGAGTGCTATCCGGCGCGCCACTACGTGATGGTCGACGACAAGCTGCGCATTCTCAGCGCGATGAAGCAGGCGTGGGGCGGCGGATTGACGACCGTGTTTCCGCGCCAGGGGCACTATGCGTTCGATCCGAAAGAGATCGCCAACAATCCGCCCGCCGATGTGACGATCGAGCGGATCGGCGAACTGGCGGATATCGATGTAAGCAGGTTGCTGCGTGGCGCGCAGCAGAAGTGACGGCAGCCGGCGCGTTGGGCACGTTGGGCACATTGGGCACATTGGGCGCGCGGCTGCGGTCACCAGGGCAGCTTCAGCTTCACGCGCCGAGCGCCTTTAACCGCGCCTGGGTGTCGGCGGCGCCCATTCGCGCGGCGGCATCGGCCGCGCTGACGCCGTTCGCATCGCGCGCATGCGGATCGGCGCCATGCGCGAGCAGCAGATCGACGATCGCGGTGCGGTTGAACATCGCCGCGATCATCAGCGCGGTGCGGCCGTCGGGCGATGCGCCTTCGACATCCGCGCCGCGCGCGAGCAGGGTTTCGATCACCGTGTCGAAGCCCTTGAACGCGGCGCCCGCGAGCGGCGTCTGGCCGGCGTCGTTGCGCAGGTTCGGATCGGCGCCGAGGTCGATTAGCGTACGCACCGCGTCCGCGTGACCGTGGTAGCTCGCGAGCATCAGCAGGCTGTCGCCGCGCTCGTTGCGCAGATTCGGCGGCACGCCTTTTTCGATCACGGCGGCGAGCATCGTCGCGTCGCCGCGTCGCGCGAGATCGAAGACTTCCTGCGCGAGCGCCTGCAAATCAACCGCAGGCTGCGAAGAGGACGGGTTATCGGCTTGATCGGTCAATGGAAATCTCCTTGCGATGAATGCGAAAGCCACGGCATCGATGGACGCCATAGCGCGAAACGGCCACCGCGCGCGGCGGCGTGGGGCGCAACTGAGGGCGCCGGCGAACCTCGCGGCGAGCATACACAGTTTGCGCCGCGCCCGCGCCCTGGCAGCACCGGGCGATGCTGCGTCAGCCGTGACCGAACAGCTTGGCCAGCAGCCCGAAGATGCCGAGCAGCACGGCGATCGCCACGCACGGCACCAGGGCGGCAACGATCACGGTCACCAACTTTTTGAGCGGACTGGAAGATGTCGACATGGCGGCCATTGACCCGAGACAAGGAACTCACATGAGCGCGCACGTGGCGCGGCGGCAATGCGGGCTAAAGGCCGCGAGGCCGCCGCGTTCGCCGCTCCCCGCATCGCCTGCCGTACCCGGTTTAAACAGCTTAATACATCCACCGTTCACCGCGCGGCCGCCTTTCGCGCCGCAATCTCCGCCAACCCGCCTGACAGTCCTTTATGAGGAGTGACGCCATGGCTGAAGCAAGTTCTCAATCCAATCCGCCGCAAGTTCTGGACCCCGACACGCTGCGCAACATGGATCGCTACTGGCGCGCGTGCAATTACCTGTCGGTCGGGATGATCTATCTGCGCGACAACCCGCTGCTGCGCGAACCGCTGCAGCCGGAGCACATCAAGAACCGGCTGCTCGGCCACTGGGGCTCGGACGCCGGGCAGAGCTTCGTGCTCGTGCATCTGAACCGGTTGATCCGCAAGCTCGACCTCGACATGATTTTCCTGTCCGGGCCCGGGCACGGCGCGCCCGCGAGCCTCGCGCACTGTTATCTGGAAGGCCATTACTCCGAGGTCTATCCCGATCGCAGCGAAGACGAAGCCGGCATGCGGCGCTTTTTCCGGCAATTCTCGTTCCCGGGCGGCATCGGCTCGCACTGCACGCCGGAAACCCCGGGGTCGATTCACGAAGGCGGCGAGCTCGGTTACTGCCTGTCGCACGGCTACGGCGCCGCGTTCGACAACCCGGATCTGATCGTCACCGTGATGATCGGCGACGGCGAAGCGGAGACCGGCCCGCTCGCCACCTCGTGGCACTCGAATAAATTCCTCAATCCGATCCGCGACGGCGCGGTGCTGCCGGTGCTGCATCTGAACGGCTACAAGATCGCCAATCCGACGCTGCTCGCGCGGATTCCACGTGAAGAACTCGAAGCGCTGATGGTCGGCTACGGGCACAAGCCGTACTTCGTCGAGGGCGACGATCCGGCGACGATGCATCAGCAGATGGCCGCGACGCTCGAACAGTGCCTGGGCGAAATCCGCGCGATCCAGCAGCATGCGCGCCAGAACAACGACGCCACCCGGCCGCGCTGGCCGATGATCGTGCTGCGCTCGCCGAAGGGCTGGACCGGGCCGAAGGAGGTCGACGGTCACAAGGTGGAAGGCTCGTGGCGCGCGCACCAGGTGCCGGTGCTCGATCCGGTCACCAATCGCAAGAGCCTTAAGCTGGTCGAGGATTGGCTGCGCAGCTACGGCCCCGACACGCTATTCGACGACAACGGCCGCCTGCTCGAAGAACTGCGCGCGCTGGCGCCCGAAGGCGCGCGGCGCATCAGCGCGAATCCGCATGCGAACGGCGGGCTGCTGTGCAAGGCGCTCGACTTGCCGCCGTTCCGCGATTACGCGGTCGAGGTGAAGAAGCCCGCGGCGTCGTACACGTCGCCGACCGGCGTGCTCGGCACGTTCCTGCGCGACGTGATGCGCAACAACATGTCGACGTTCCGGCTGTTCGGCCCCGACGAAACCGCCAGCAACAAACTGCACGCGGTCTACGAAGCGTCGCCGAAAACCTGGCTCGCCGAATTCGAACCGGGCGACGCCGACGGCGGCCACCTCGCGGCCGATGGCCGGGTGATGGAAATGCTCAGCGAACACACGCTCGAAGGCTGGTTCGAGGGCTATGTGCTGACCGGCCGGCACGGCCTGTTCGCGACCTACGAGGCGTTCGTCCACGTGATCGACTCGATGTTCAACCAGCACGCGAAGTGGCTCGAAAAAGCCAAGCGCGAACTCGACTGGCGGCAGCCGGTGCCGTCGCTGAATCTGTTGATTACGTCACTGGTGTGGCGCCAGGATCACAACGGCTTCACGCACCAGGACCCCGGCTTTCTCGACGTGGTGACCAACAAAAGCCCGGACGTGGTGCGCATCTATCTGCCGCCGGACGGCAACTGCCTGCTCAGCGTCGCCGATCACTGCCTGCGCTCGCGCGACTACGTGAACGTGATCGTGTCCGACAAGCAACCGCATCTGCAGTATCTGGACATGGATGCGGCGGTGATCCATTGCACCAAGGGAATCGGCATCTGGGATTGGGCGTCGACCGATCAGGGCGTCGAGCCGGACGTAGTGATGGCCTGCGCGGGCGATATCGCGACGATGGAGGCGCTCGCGTCGGTGCAGATCCTGAAGGAGCGCTTCCCGACGCTGAAGATCCGCTTCGTCAACGTGGTCGACCTGTTCCGGCTGATGCCGGAGCGCGCGCATCCGCACGGGCTGTCGGACCGCGATTTCGATTCGCTGTTTACGACCGACAAACCGGTGATTTTCAACTTCCATTCGTATGCGGCGCTGGTGCACAAGCTCACGTATAACCGCCACAACCACGGCAATATGCACGTGCACGGCTATCGCGAGCAGGGCAACATCAATACGCCGCTCGAACTGGCGATCGTCAATGGAGTCGACCGGTTTACGCTCGCGATCGATGTGATCGACCGGGTCGCGTCGCTGCGCGGCGTCGGCGACCATACGAAGGAATGGCTGCGCGGTCAGTTGATCGAGCATCTCGCGTATGCGCACGCGGAAGGGATCGACAAGGAGGAGATCAGAAACTGGACGTGGCAGGGTTGAACGGCAATGCGATGCACGCGTCGCGCGCACGGCCGGCGGTTGACCGGCCGTGCGCGGGGGCCGGCGTCAGTGCGCTTTGATCACCGTGAGGTCGGTGACGCCGCTGACGCCGAATAGCCTCCTCACGTCTTCGAGCATCGCGGTGCGCTGCTGCTCGCGCTCCAGCTCGCCGGACAGCGTGATCCGGCCATGCGCGACGCTCACCCGCACCGCGTGCGGAGGCACCGCGCTGTCCCAGTCGAGGCGGCGCGCAGCCTCGGCGGCGATCTGCGCATCGGCAAAGCGTACGGACGACATGGCTGCTCCACGAAACGGACACTGATTCACCAACACTAGCAGATGCGGCGGATTTTGCCGGCGCGCCGCTCGCGCATCCGCTCAGCCGCCTTGCGTGCGAGCTTGTGCGCTGCCGCGACCGGATCGCGGGTATGCTCACGGTTCCTTCAGCAACCAGATTCGCATCATGTCCGACTTCCCCATCGACAACCCGTTTCTCGAATCGCTCGGCGTGCGCCTGACGCAATGGCGCGACGGCTATGCGGAGCTGCTGATGGCAATCGACGCGAGCAAGCTCAATCGTCAGGGCGTGCTGCAAGGCGGCGCGATCGCGACGCTGCTCGACGCGGCCGCCGGCTACGCGGGGCTGTTCGCGCCGGCCGGACAGCCGGCGCGGCACGGCTTTACGTTGTCGCTGACCACCAACTATCTCGACAAGGGGCTCGGCCAGTCGGTGACCGCGAAGGGTTTTCTCGAACGCTCGGGCCGCTCGATATTCTTTTCGCGCGCCGAGGCGTGGGTCGACGGCAAGCTGCTGATCGCCAGCGCGCAAGGGACCTTCAAGTATGTAAAGGCTGCGTGACGCCCAGCGGGCGTGGCCGCCGCGGCAGGCGCGCTGCCGCCGCGCAAGGGCGCTGCCACCCGGCAGGCGCGGCAACCCATCGGGGCGACACGTCCAGCACGCCGTGGCCGCCGCGCCGTTTATCATAGTGCCGATCCAACAGACCGCGCCGTCCGACCGCGACCGGCGCGCGCATCTTCAACGAGACCTCGCATCGCCATGAATTCCACTCCCGACGCTTCCTCCCGCCCGCCGCTGCGCGAACTGACCGCGCTCGAAGGCCGCGTGCTCGGTGTGCTCGTCGAAAAACAGCACACGGTGCCCGATAGTTATCCGCTGTCGCTGAACGCGCTGACGCTCGGCTGCAACCAGAAAACCGGCCGCGCGCCGGTGATGAACGCGACCGAAGCCGAGGTGCTGACCGCGATCGACGGCCTGAAGCGCCTGAGCCTCGTCAACGAAGGCAGCAGCAGCCGGGTGCCGCGTTTCGAGCACAACATGAACCGCGTGCTGGGGCTGCCGGGACAGTCGATCGCGCTGCTCACCACGCTGCTGCTGCGCGGCCCGCAGACTGCCGCCGAGTTGCGCCTGAACAGCGCGCGCCTGCATGGATTCGCCGATATCTCGTCGGTCGAGGCGTTTCTCGATGAACTCGCCGAAAGCGAACCGCCGCGCGTCGTGCGGCTGGCGCGGATGACGGGCGAGCGCGAGCATCGCTGGATGCATCTGCTTTGCGGCGAGGTGAGCGTCGCCGAAGCCGCGGGCTCCGCGGCCGCCTCGGGCGATACGGACAGCGTGCCGCTGTCGGAGTTCGAAGCGCTGAAGGCCGAGCAGAAGCGTCTCGCCGATGAAGTGAGCCGCTTGCAGGCGGTGGTGCGGCGGATGGCGACCGAGCTGGGCATGTCGCTGGACGACGGGGAGGGGAGCTGAGGCAGGCTGCTGAGCGCTTGGCCTTACGCATCGCGCTTGTGCGAGCGCCCCCCGGCCAACGCGCGCTGCGTCCGATAGAAAATCCACGGTGGCACGTTCGGCGAATCTTCGGCGAGCCGGTCCAGTTCGATGCGGATCGAACTCAGGTAGTGGCCGTCGCGCGCGTCCGGATCGCCGGCGAACACCGCTTCGAGCCGGCGCCGCACCGAGCCATAACGCGCGCCGGCCGCGCGATGCTTCTCGGCACGCTCCGCATAGCGCAGAAACGTCTGCAACGCGGCCGAAATCGCCGCCGCCACACTGACAAGTCCAACGAAAATCCGCATCTCGATCGAGATCGGCGGCGCGCTCAACGACGCGAACACCGCGGTGCCGACGAACGCGCTGAGCACCGTCACCAGCCAGCCGAGCCGGCGCGCGCGCGCCGACAGCAGATCGGCCATGTCGTAATGGCTCATCTGCGATTCACGCGCGCGGCGAATCCATTTCAGCAGCAGTTCGCTTTCGTCGCCGGGCGGCGTGTAGGCGGGCAGGGCGGTCGTCGTCTCGCTGGTCGGCTGCATGCGCGTCAATCGTAGGAGAACGAACTGCCGAATTTCTCGATCCGTTCGAGCGCGATGCCCGAGCCGCGCACCACGCAGGTGAGGGGCGCCTCTGCGACGAACACCGGCAGGCCGGTTTCTTCCGCGAGCAGCCGGTCCAGATCGCGCAGCAGCGCGCCGCCGCCGGCGAGCGTGATGCCGCGCTCGGCGATATCGGCGCCCAGTTCCGGCGGCGTCTGCTCGAGCGCGATCTTTACCGCCGACACGATCTGGTTCAGCGGATCGGTCAGCGCTTCGAGGATCTCGTTGCTCGACACCGTGAAGCTGCGCGGAATCCCTTCCGACATGTTGCGGCCTTTGACTTCCATCTCCATCACTTCGGAGCCGGGGAACGCGGAGCCGATTTCCTTCTTGATCGCCTCGGCGGTCTGCTCGCCGATCAGCATCCCGTAGTTGCGGCGGATGTAGTTGACGATCGCGTCGTCGAACTTGTCGCCGCCGACGCGTACCGAGCCCTTGTAGACGATGCCGCCGAGCGAGATCACGCCGACTTCGGTGGTGCCACCGCCGATATCGACCACCATCGAGCCGGTCGGGTCCGACACCGGCAGCCCGGCGCCGGTGGCGGCGGCCATCGGTTCCTCGATCAGATAGACCTGCGATGCACCCGCGCTGTGCGCGGCTTCCTTGATGGCGCGCCGCTCGACCTGGGTCGAACCGCACGGCACGCAGATGATGATACGCGGCGACGGCGCGAACAGCCGCGACTCGTGCGCCATCTGGATGAAGCGCTTGATCATCTGCTGGGTGATGTTGAAATCGGCGATCACGCCGTCTTTCATCGGGCGGATCGCCTCGATGTTGCCCGGCACCTTGCCGAGCATCTGCTTCGCCTCTCGACCGACGGCGAGAATGATCTTCTTGCCGTTCGGCCCGCCTTCCTGGCGAATCGACACGACCGACGGCTCATCGAGCACGATGCCCTTGCCGCGCATGTAGATCAGCGTATTCGACGTGCCGAGGTCGATCGCGAGGTCGTTGGAGAAGTAGCCGCGCAGAAAACCGAACATTCGTATTCCTGTCTTTGCGAAGTCGGGCGCGGGGGCGGCCCGGATGGCTGTCGGGAGGGTGCCGCCTGCTCGCGGCGGGCGGCTCGGGCGGTCCGGGGTGGCTTCAATGGCCGCGCGACAGCAAGAATAGCAGTTTCGGCGCGGGGCGCAACGCGGGCGGGGGCAGTGGTGGGGAGCGCGCAACGGCTCCGGTTTTGCGTAGCGGATTGGCTCGACTTGGGAGGGGGAATCGGGCAGGGTGTCTGGTTTTGATGTTCGGTCTCGGGCGGCGCTCGCGGTGCCCCCGTTTGATCGGTTCGACGATTTTTGATTTGCAGGGCTCGCGTAATCGCATTCAGGCTGATGTACCCGCCGTTCCGATTGTGCTGAGCGTCAGTCGAAAGAGTGCGAAGCGATCTTGCCGCCCTCTATCACCAGGTGTGTAGCGTCTGAAAGGTGCTCGAAGAATCGCCAGTCCTCTTCGTCTTCGACGCCGTCACGGATGATAGTCAAACGGAAACCTCGCGTGAGTTTGAGTCCGATGCATGCTCTGTCGTCAACCAATACCGTCTCGACGACCACAGGATCGTGCTCGACCAGCATCTCGTTGAGCCGCTGTGAATTCGCGTGAGCCTCTTCGTCGGAGACGCGAAGATCATCGATAGTTGCGATGATGAGGCCGGCTTCCTCCAGTCGCCAGTGGCATTGAACGTGCAGTGCCCACTGGCCCATGTATTTGACCACCCCCTTGAAGTTGGTAAATGGATGTAATGGGCCGAAGCTCAGCGTGAGCATATCGGCCGCGTGATGTACGCCGCTCAATTCGAGTCCAGGCAGTACGGAGAGACGCCGTTCAATTTCGGATCGTGTGGTCATCGTTAAACCTGTTTTTTTGGGGCCTTCGATTGCGGTCTGTTGCGGCTGTGTCAGGGTAGATCGAATTGATCCGGCGTCACGCGCGAACCTGTCCGCATTTTTGTGTGCGAGGCGGTTAGCGGAGTTACCCGCGTGCATTGGTGAAGCGCTCGCCAAACAGAATGGCAAACTGGTTCATGGCGGATGACCAGTCAAATGCGGCGCGTACGGACTTCGCCAGTACGTTACGCAGCGCCAGCCACAGCAGCTTGATGGCGGCCTCGTCGTTGGGGAAGTGTCCGCGCGTCTTGATGATCTTGCGCAATTGCATGTTCAGACTCTCGATGGCGTTTGTCGTATAGACCACCCGCCGGATATCCGGCGGAAACACGAAGAACGGTGTGACGTTCTCCCACGCTCGCCGCCAGGACTGCACGATGGTTGGATATTTCGTTCCCCATGGCCCGGCGGCAAAGGCCTCCAGGGCCTGCTGCGCCGCCTGTTCGCTCGCGGCCGCATAGACCGGGCGCAGCGCTGCAGCGACGCTCTTGCGGTCCTTGTAGCTGGCGTACTCCAGACTGTTGCGGATCAGGTGCACGATACAGGTCTGCACGGCCGTGCGCGGGTAGGCCGTGCCGATCGCCTCGGCCAGTCCTTTCAGGCCGTCGACCACGGCGATCAGGATGTCCTGACAGCCACGCGTCTTCAGTTCATTGAACACCTTGAGCCAGAACTTCGCGCCTTCGGTCTGCTCGATCCACAGGCCGAGCACGTCGCGCTGGCCGTCGGCCTGGATGCCCAATGCCAGATACACGGCCTTGTTGCTCACCAC
>NZ_JAJITD010000010.1 GCF_020880815.1 Paraburkholderia sejongensis | reverse complement strand
CCGCGGCACGGTCAGGGATCTGGACGGCAAGCCGGTCGCCGGCGCGGTGGTCGAATGCTGGCACGCGAACTCGAAAGGCTTTTACTCGCACTTCGACCCGACCGGCGCGCAAACCGACTTCAACCTGCGCGGCGCGGTGAAGACCGGCGCGGACGGCAAGTACGAATTCCGCACGCTGATGCCGGTCGGCTACGGCTGCCCGCCGCACGGCGCGACGCAGCAGCTGCTGAACGGCCTTGGCCGCCACGGCAACCGGCCGGCGCACGTGCACTTTTTCGTGACGGGCGACTCGCATCGCAAGCTGACCACGCAGTTCAACATCGAAGGCGATCCGCTGATCTGGGACGACTTCGCGTATGCAACGCGTGAAGAACTGATCCCGCCGGTGACCGAAAAGACCGGTGGCGCGGCGCTGGGTCTGAAGGCCGACGCGTACAAGGAGATCGAATTCAACTTCACGATCACGCCGCTGGTGCAGGGCAAGGACAACCAGCTGGTCTACCGCCTGCGCGCTTCGGCCGAGGCGTAAAAGCCGGGGACGGCGGCGTGGCGACGCGCCTCCGCCCGTCGCGTTGCCTAGCTCATCCAATACCCCCTTCAGGTCCTCGTGTGTGGCGCTCGCCATCCACGAGGATTTGTCACGTATTGCCTAACTTTTTTAGCGGTCAGCCAGCGTGGCTGGCCGACTGTCCGAAGCATCGAGGAGCCGACGGTGTCGAGCACAATTCGCGAACAGGCCGCCCACGAGATTGCGTCCGTGCTGCCGCAGCGAGCCCATGATCTGGCGCGCCTGCAGATTCTGAGCGACGACAGCGAGCCCGTCGTCACCGTCGTCGGCAAATACAACCACGGCAAGAGCAGCCTGCTCAACGAGTTGCTGGGCCGCGACGCGTTCGCCGTGTCCGACCGGCGCGAAACGGTGCGGCTGTCCGATAGCGTGCACGACGGCGTGCGCTGGCTCGACGCGCCGGGGCTCGACGCCGACGTCGGCAGCGCGGACGACCGCGAGGCGTTGCGGGCCGCGTGGCTGAAGTCGGATATCCGGCTGTTCGTGCACGCGGCGAAAGAGGGTGAACTCGACGCGAAGGAACTGACGCTGCTCGCGGAGCTGGACGCCGACCGCGTACGCACCGGCCGGCAAACGCTGGTCGTGCTGTCGCAGGTCGACCAGTTGGCCGACGACGCCGAGCTGCAAAATGTCGGCGCCGCGATCGACCGGCAGATGCCCGGCATCGTGTTGAACGCGGTGTCGTCGATGCGGCATCGCAAGGGCATCGAGGGCGGCAAGAAGCTGCTGCTCGAAAAGAGCGGTATTCCCGCATTGCAAGCGATGCTGCAAACCGAACTCGCGCGTGTGCCGGCGGCGCGCGCGCACGAACGCGCGCTGCTGCTGCGCGAGATCGGCGCGCAGTTGCAGCAGTTGCGCGCCGCGCAACAGACGTCGCTGGGGATTCTGCAAAAAACCCAGCAACAGCAGCGCCGCGAGTTCGATCGCGATCTGTCGTCGGTGATCGAAAAAGTGGCCCGCGACATCGACGCGATGCTGAACGCGCTCGGCACCGATCACGCGATCGTGCCCGACACCGCGAAGGACGCGTACATGATTACCGCGGGCAAACTGGAGCGCGCGCATATCCAGATCGCGTACTCGCGCGCGTGCATCGAAATCGACGCGGTGCTCGCCGCGCACGGCGTGATCGCTATACCGCTGGAGCAGCGGACCGTCGCGAAGAGCCTGAATTCGGTGATGATCGCGGTGATGGGCGTGTCGGTGAAATTGCGCAAGGATCTGCGCCGCATGTTCTGCGAGGCATCGGGGCGCGAACGCATGCAGCGCGAGTTCATCCACTACTACGAACTGTCCGACGAGCGCAAGGCGCTGGCCGCGCAGATCGCCGATACCGAGGCGTCGATCGCCGCGTCGGCGCAGGCCGCGCTCGCACTGCGGACGTTGGAGGCACGCGCATGAAAGCGGACGCGAGCGTCGAGCAGCGTTTTATCGCGGAAGTCGACGCGTTCGATTTCGTCGCGCAGGATATCGACGCGCAACTGCATGCGCTGAACGACTGGCTCGTGAAGCTCGATGCCGATCTGCAAGCGACGCGGTTCTGTCCGGATGGTTTGCACGCGCATCACGCGTTGACCGTTCAGGTCGATGCGCTCGATGCGCTGCTGCGCGACAGCGTGCCGGCGTGGACCCAGCAATGGGCCGATCACCAGGAGACCCAGGCGCTCGCCGATCGTTTCGACGATGAAGCGTTGCTGCTGGTGTTCGGCAAGTTCAACGCGGGCAAGAGTTCGTTCTGCAATTTCCTCGCCGAGCGTTTCGCCGCGCACGGCCGCGCGGTGCAGTATTTCCACGTCGACGCGGGCTGGGTCGTCGAGACGTGCGAACCCTTCAAGGAAGGCTCGACCGAAACGACCTCGCGGCTGCAAGGCGTGCGGCTCGGCAACAAGCTGGTGCTGCTCGACACGCCGGGTCTGCATTCGGTGACGCCGGAAAACGCCGCGCTGACGCAGCGCTTCACCGATAGCGCCGACGGCGTGCTGTGGCTGACCAGTTCGACGTCGCCCGGCCAGGTGCAGGAACTCGACGAGCTCGGCCGGGAGTTGCACCGGAACAAACCATTGCTGCCGGTCGTCACGCGCAGCGACGAGTACGACGAAGACGAGATCGACGGTGAACTCGTCAAATGCCTGTGCAACAAGAGCCCGCAGCGGCGCGCGTTGCAGGAGCAGGACATCCTCACTCGCGCACAGGAAAAGCTCGTCGCGATGAGCGTCGAGGCGGGCCTGTTGAAGGCGCCGGTGTCGATTTCCGCGTATGTGGCACGGGTCGAAGGGCAGACGCCCGACGCGCTGCACGACGCCGGTTTCGAGCGGCTTTACGCGGCTTTGCTCGCCATCACCGAACCGGCGCTCGCTTATAAGCGGCGCAAGCGCGCCGAGATACTGCTGCACCATCTGGAAGAAAACGTGCTCGGGTATTTGCAGCGCGATGCAGTGCCTTTGCTCGCCGCGCTGAACGGGGCGGCGCGAAGTGCGCTCGCGCTGCTCGAGCAACGGCAGGAACAACTGGCCAATGCGGTATGGCGCGGCATCGTGCCGACGCTGCCCGGCTTACTCGACGCGCATGCGACCGCGCACGACGTGAAGGGGCTATGCAATACGCTGTCGCAAGCGATTGCCGAACGGTTCTCTGGCGATGCGCAGAAGCTGTTGGGCGATTACGTAGTCGTGCCCGACGGCTCGCTCGCGCGTATCGAACTCGATGCGCACGTGGACTTCGAAGACGTCGTCGCCCAGCGCGTGCGTGAGGATGGGCGGCCGAGTGAGATTGCCGGTGTCGATTACACACGTGTGCATGCCGCGCTGACCGATGCGATTCGCGACTGCGTGCTGCGGCTGGCCGCCGATGCCGCGCAACAGTGCCGTGCGTCGATTACCCGCGTGATGAAGCGCGCTGAGCGTCTCGACGAAGTGCTGGCGCAGCACGAAGAACGCCTGCTCGCGTTGAAGTCGAAGCTGCGGTCCGAGTCGATCTAATCAAACACCCGGCCTCAGCGTGATCGTGAACGTGCGCGGTGTTTCGCCGTTTTCATCGCGCGGCAGCGGGTCGGAGCGCTTGACCGCTTCGACGGCGGCTTTGTCCCAGTTCCGGTCGCCGCTCGATCGAACGATTCTCACCGACTCCAGGTTGCCGGCCGACGAGCAGCGCACCTCGAGCACGGTTTCGCGCCGGTCCGTCTTGCCATTCCAGACGATATTGGGCTGCACGCGCTGCCGCACCCGTTCCGCGTAATCGAACACCGGTGGCGCGCTGGCCGCTTGCCGCGCCGCGGCGGTGGCCGTCAGATTCTTCAACGCGTTGATCAGTAACGCGGCGGAGCGCCGGCTGGTGTCGAGCTCCGCGAGCACGGCCCAATCGCGCGCCGGTTGCGGGGTGTTATCGAGCGCCTTGCGATAGACGCGCATCGCGTTGCACCACGCTTCGGGCGAGAGCTCCGCCTGTCTGCCGCTCATCAGCATGCCGAGGTCGTCGGCCGCGGACGGCGCGCGTTTCAACGCGTCCGCGAGCGCGACCGATACTGCCAGTTGCCCGCGCAGCCGTTGCCCCGGGGTCAGCTGCGGCGGCGGGGTGGTCTGCGTCGACTGTTTGATCAGGTTGAACATCGCCTGCAATTGCGCGTCGAGGTCGGCGTCGCTGTCGGTGCCGAACGATAGATAGCGCGTCGTGATCAGTTGCAGGTTCTTCACGCCGCCGCAATCGGGCGGCGCGTTCGCCAGCGCGCGGGTCGTCAGACCCGTCAACTGCTCGCGATCCTGCTGCGAGATTCGCATCATCGCGTCGAGGATGCCCAGCGTACGGGCCAGCACAGCCTGGCCGGCAGTCGCCGGATTGCTGTCGGTGCTCAGGTAGTAACGGTTGATGTCCGGATCGGCCGCCACTTTACGGGTCCAGTCGGCGAGCAGCTTGCCCTTCGACGAGTTCGGATCGATGTTCAGGCGGCCGGCGAGATCGGCGGCGTCGAGCGGTTTGCCGGGCTGGAACGGCAGTGCGTTCGCGAACAGCGACGGGCTTGCGGCGCCGCCCGGAAACGACGGCAGCCGGATGTTATCCGGTGCCGCGGGCGCGCCGCTTGCGGCAGGCGCCGCGGCCGGGTTTGCGCGAGCTGTGTCCGCGCCGCTGGGCGGCGGATCGGCGTTGATTGCCGCGCCGGCAGCAGTGACGCCCAGCACGCAGGCGAGTAAACCAGCCGCTTTGACCGAGCGGCGCAGCAGCGAGTCCGGGCGATGGTGCAGATGCATGGTCGTCATTGTCGTTTTAGGTCGGGACTGCACTGCGTACTGAAATCGATCGCCGGATTCGCTTAAGTCCGGCTTAGCTGGACGCCTGCTTCCCGTCCTTCGGCGCATTGAGCATCCGCTCCACATAGCGCGCAATCAGATCGATCTCCAGATTCACGCGCGTGCCTTCACGCAGATGCTTGAGCGAGGTCACCTGCACCGTATGCGGAATCAGATTGATCGAGAACTCGCAGCCATCGTCGCGATCGTTGACCGAGTTCACGGTCAGGCTCACGCCGTTCACCGTAATCGATCCCTTGTACGCCAGATAGCGGCCGATGTCGCGCGGCGCGAGAATGCGCAGTTCGTGCGACTCGCCGACCGGCGCGAAACGCGTGACCGTGCCGAGCCCGTCGACGTGGCCCGACACGATATGGCCGCCGAGCCGGTCGTGCGCGCGCAGCGCCTTCTCGAGATTGACATCGCCGGTCTCGCCGAGCCCGGCCGTGCGGTTCAGGCTCTCGCGCGACACGTCGACTTCGAACGAATGGTCGGTCAGCGCGACCACCGTCATGCAGGCGCCCTGGATCGTGATGCTGTCGCCGAGCTGCACGTCGGCGAGGTCGAGCCCGCCGGCTTCGACGTTCAGCCGCACGCCGGCGTCGCCGCCGGTGCCGAGCGGCTTGACTGATTCGATGCGGCCCACTGCCGCGACGATTCCTGTAAACATCGTGCTAGTCCTTGATCATTTCGAAACGGTGGGGGACACGGCGTCGGTCCCGGGTACGTAGGGCGGCGCAAAGCGCGCGAGGATCCGCAGATCGTCGCCGATCCGCTCGACCGAGTGGAAGTTCAGCTTCACGCGTTGTTCGAGCAGCTCCGGCGCGGCGAGGTTGAACATGCTCATCGATTCGATGCCGAGCAGACTCGGCGCGAGATAGACGAGCAGTTCGTCGACGCAGCCTTCGCGCAGCAGCGAGCCGTTCAGCTTGTAGCCGGCCTCGACGTGCAGTTCGTTGACGTTGCGCTCGCCGAGCACGTTCAGCAGTTGCGGCAGATCGACCTTGCCGGCTGCGTTCGGCAGCGGCACGATCTCGGCGCCGCGGTCGCGCAGCGCGCTCGCGCGTTGTTCCAGACGTGCATCCAGATGGCCGCAGAAAATCAGCGTCGGCGCGCCGGCCAGAATCTGCGCGTCGGGCGGCACGTCCAGCTGACTGTCGATCAGCACGCGTTGCGGCTGGCGCGGGGTTTCGACCGCGCGCACCGTCATGCGCGGATCGTCCTCGCGCACGGTGCCGATGCCGGTCAGAATCGCCGACGCGCGCGCGCGCCACGCATGACCGTCGGCACGCGCGGCGGCGCCGGTGATCCACTGGCTTTCGCCCGACGGCAGGCCGGTGCGGCCATCGAGCGAGGCCGCGACTTTCATCCGTACCCACGGCCGGCCGCGCGTCATCCGCGAGACGAAGCCGATGTTCAGCTCGCGCGCTTCATTCGCAAGCAGGCCGCAGCGAACCTCGATGCCGGCGTCACGCAGCATCGCGAGACCGCGCCCGGACACCTGCGGGTTCGGGTCTTCCATCGCCGCGATCACGCGGCCGACCTGCGCTTCGATCAGCGCATTCGCGCACGGCGGCGTGCGGCCGAAGTGGCTGCACGGTTCGAGCGTCACGTAGGCGGTCGCGCCGCGCAGGTCGTGACCGCGCGAGCGCGCATCCTTCAGCGCGCGAATCTCGGCGTGATCCTGGCCGGCCGGCTGCGTGTAGCCTTCGCCGATCACCTCGCCGTTCCTGACCAGCACGCAACCGACGCGCGGATTCGGATCGGTCGTGTACATGCCGCGCTTCGCGAGCGCGAGCGCGCGTTCCATATGAACGAAATCGGTTTGCGAAAACATCGGTGTCCGTTGACTGCGGTGACGGGATCCCGCGAAGAGCGGGCTTTGCTTCAGTGCTTTGTCGAGGCCTCGGCAGAGGCCCGGGTTCAGCCCTTCAGCGACGCGAACGCGCCGCGCGCGGTTTCGATCGTCGCGTCGATCACCGCGTCGTCGTGCGCGCTCGATACGAAGCCCGCCTCGTACGCGGACGGCGCGAAATACACGCCGGCGTCGAGCATCTTGTGGAAAAACGTGTTGAAGCGCGGCGCGTCGCTTTGCGTGACTTCGGCGAAGCTCGTCGGCACCGACTCGCGGAAGTACAGGCCGAACATGCCGCCGAGGGCGTCGGCCGCGAACGGCACGCCGGCTTCGCGCGCTGCCTGCGCGAGGCCTTGCGTCAGACGCGTGGTGCGTGCGGCGAGCGTGTCGTAGAAGCCGGGCGCCTGGATCAGTTGCAGCGTCTTCAGGCCGGCCGCGACCGCGATCGGGTTACCCGACAGCGTGCCCGCCTGATAGACGCCGCCGAGCGGCGCGAGGTGGGCCATGATGTCGCGCCGGCCGCCGAACGCCGCCGCCGGCATGCCGCCGCCGATCACCTTGCCCAGACACGTGAGGTCGGGCGTGATGCCGTACAGCTGCTGCGCGCCGCCGAGCGCGACGCGAAAGCCGCACATCACTTCGTCGAAAATCAGCACCGCGCCGTACTCACTGCACAGACGCCGCAGCGCCTGCAGGAATTCCGGCGTCGCGCGCACGAGGTTCATGTTGCCGGCGACCGGCTCGACGATCACCGATGCGATCTCATTGCCGAACGCCTTGAACGCTTCTTCGAGCGCGGCGACGTTGTTGTATTCGAGCACCGTGGTGTGCTTCGCGATGTCGACCGGCACGCCCGCCGAGGTCGGGTTGCCGAAAGTCAGCAGACCCGAGCCGGCTTTCACGAGCAGGCTGTCCGCGTGGCCGTGGTAGCAGCCCTCGAACTTGACGATGCGGCTGCGGTTCGTGAAGCCGCGCGCGAGACGCAGCGCGCTCATCGTCGCCTCGGTGCCGCTCGAGACCATCCGCACCTGTTCGATCGACGGCACCAGCTTGCAGATTTCCTCGGCGATCTCGACTTCCGATTCGGTCGGCGCGCCGAACGAGAAACCGTTCGCGAGCACGCGCTGCACGGCTTCGAGCACTTCCGGATGAACGTGGCCGACGATCATCGGGCCCCACGAGCCGATGTAGTCGGTATAGCGCTGGCCGTCCGCGTCCCAGAAGTACGCGCCTTGCGCGCGTTCGATAAAGCGCGGCGTGCCGCCGACGGAGCGGAAAGCGCGCACCGGCGAGTTCACGCCGCCGGGAATGGTGCGTTGCGCGCGTTCGAAGAGGGTATCGTTTCTGGACATGGCGATGGCTGGAATTGGGTTGCGTCGCGGCGCGAACGGCCGGGGGCGATGCCCGCGGGCACTTCGCGCGATGCTGTGATGGATCGAGAAATTGTACCGGAGACGGCGTCGGCGGGCTGTGCGGGGCGGCGCTTGGCCGGCGCGGTCGAGGGGCGCCTCAGCGCGGTGGCGATGGCGATTGGCTAATTTTTGGGCGGCGCTTTCGACGCGGTTTTGCGTGCCGACGCGCGGTGGGTCCGCGACTCGTCGGGCGCAGGCTTGCTCGGTGCAATCTTGCCGCCCGCGGCGCGCTTCTTCGGCGGTTCGACCGGTGCGTGCGTGGCTGAAGTTGCCGGTTTCGTCCCGGCCGCGGCGAGGCGGGCCGCGCTCTTTTGCGCGGCGGCCGTATGCGCGGCGACCTTCGTCGAGCGCGGCGCACTGGCTGGCGGGCTCAGCTTCGGCGGCTTGCGCTTGCCGGTCAGCTCGGCCCAGCGCTTTTCCAGCGCGCCCTCGGCGATCGGCTTGATGATCGTGCCCGAGCTTTGCGCATCCCATGTCTGCACCGAAAACGGATGCACGCGCAACTGCTCGCGCGCGATTACCGGCGCCTGATGCGCGTCGACGAGCCAGTCGTAGACGAAGTCGATGCATAGCCGGTAGCCGCGTTTGGTCGACGCGTCGGGGACTTCGTACGGCGCGCGCGTCACGTAGCCGGAGCCGAAGATGCCCTTCGGTTCCTGCGCGACCCGGTGCAGGAACACCCGGTCGCCGGGCAGGATGCCGCGCGCGAAGCCGCAGCCCCAGACGTCCGCCACCGCTTCGCCGGCGGCAACGCGCCTGGCGACGTCGGGCAACTCGGGCCACGGCCATTTCTTGGGACTCCAGATCAGCAGGAAAGCGGTCATCGCGGGCTCGCAACGAAGTCAGGGGAGGGGGCGGACGTCTGGCGTCAAACGGTTGTTTGGCCCGGTCGCGACGGACATGCAATCGCGTGTCGCCACGCGCGCCCCGGCGCGGCTCGCGGCAGCTTAACGGATCGGCGGCGCGGCTGCCGCGCGGGGGCGGCGCGACGGCGCCATGTGCGCCGCCGTGACCGCTGCCGTCACCACCGCCGTCACCGCCGCCGCCTTCGGGCTGCGCGCTGTCGCGCATCGCCCACGGCGCCCGTGCGCGGACGCAGCCTACCTGATATCGGTCGCGTACAATCGAGCGCTCGGCTTGTTGCCGCCCCGCTTTTAAAAGTCCGCTGCCGATGCCGGCGCGGCGCTTCACCCGGACCTCCCATGTCTCACGTCGTCAAACGCCGGCCTGATGCCCGGCTGATCCTGCTGCTCGGCGCGCTGGCCGCCTGCGGACCGATTTCCATCGATATGTATCTACCGAGCCTGCCGACCATCGCGCAGGCGTTCGCGGTAGGCACCGGCGCCGCGCAATCGACGCTGACCAGCTTCATGTTCGGCTTCTCGATCGGCATGCTGCTGTACGGTCCGCTGTCGGACACCTATGGCCGCCGGCCGATTCTGCTCGGCGGCATCATCATGTATGCGCTGGCGAGCATCGCCTGCGCGATGTCGTTCTCGATCGGCTCACTGGTGGCGTTTCGCTTCGTGCAGGCGCTGGGCGCCGGCGCGGCGTCGGTGTTGGCCCGCGCGATCGCGCGCGACGCGCACGAGCCCGGCGACGCCGCCCGCGTACTGTCGATGATCGCGATCGTCACGTCGATCGGCCCGCTCGTCGCGCCGTTGATCGGCGGACAGTTGCTGCTGCTGGGCGGCTGGCGCACTGTGTTCGTCGCGCTGACGCTGTTCGGTTCGGTCTGCGCGGTGACCGCCTTCCTGAAGGTGCCGGAGACATGGCCGCGCGAGATGCGCGGACAGTCGGCGCTGCTCAAATCGTTCGGCGCGTACGGCACGTTGCTGCGCGATCCGGTCGCGTGGGGGCATATGCTGTGCGGCGGGATGGCGTTCGCGTCGATGTTCGCGTACATCACCGCGACGCCGTTCGTGTACATCGAGTACTTCCACGTGTCCGCGCAGCATTACGGCTTCCTGTTCGCATTGAACATCGTCGGCATCATGGGCGGCAATTATCTGAATACGCGTTTCGTCGGCCGCTTCGGGCCGGTGCCGATCATCTCGTTCGCGGCGCTGATCAGTTGCATCGCGTCGCTGTTCGTCAGTCTGGTGTCGCTGACCGGCTGGGGCGGGCTGTGGTCGATCGTGTTCGGGCTGTTTTTCGTGGTCGGCGTGGTCGGTGTGCTGTCGGCCAACTGCACGACCGATCTGATGCACCGCTACCCGGCCAACGCGGGCGCCGCCGCGGCCGTGTTCGGCGCGGTGCAGCTGTCGTTCGGCGCATTGGCGAGTCTCGCGGTCGGGCTGTGGCAGGACGGCTCGCCGAAAGGCATGGGGATCGTGGTGGGTGTGGCGGGCTGCCTGTGTTTTGTCGGCCGCATGCTGGTGCTGCGCTGGCACGGGACGAAGACGCCGGCGGCGATTGCGTGACGGGTTGCTGGCGTTTGCCCTCCGTCGTTTGCCCGGCGGTTCGTGGCCGGTGACCTCAAAGGCCGCCTCTCCGGATAACACCTGGTGTTGCGCGCGCGCCACCGTGCGCCGCGGATTGCATTGCTATGATGACTTCACTGTTCCTCGGAGCGGCAATCATGGCGATCAAAGACCTGATGAACGGCGAACGGCAACACGCTGCATTCGCCGAAGCGCAACGGCTGGCCGACAGCGGCGCTTACTACGACTACACCGACATCGAATACGTCTTGCGCTTTGATCACGGTTTGACCGATGTATCGGCTTTGCTCGACGGGCAGTTGATGCATCGCGATCTGAACCGGCGGTGTGCGGATGCGCGGGAGAAGCGGGAGCTTGTGGGTGTGTAATGGTGGGGGCGGTCGCGCTGGCGTGGGAGCTTACGCAGGGGCGTTCGGCGACGCAATCGCGTGCGAGGATCTCGCTGTTTGAATTGCGCGGTGCTCGCATCGCATCGCGAGCGCACGCTTCGATCTTGGCTTATGAGCGAGTGGACTGGAGGGCGGGTAGGGTTGCCGCTAATCAGATCGCCTCGACCGTTATCGAATCAAATTCCACGGCAATCTCGATACCTACTGTCGAAAACACGTAGGCGATGTGGTTCGCATAGCGCCCACCGAAGTGCGCGGATTTTTTTAGCATTTCGAGCGCCGCGCAGTACGCGTCGTCGCCGGGCTTTAGCACCTCGATCGAGTTGACGATATTCAGAAGGCCGCCGTCTGTGATGCTTGCTCGTGTGACGCCTTTGAAGGTTATTGTCGCGCGGCGGTTTTGATCGTAAAGGCCGAGTTCGAGCGCATTCGGTGTGCTCGCTCCGTTTTCTCTGCCGGTAGAGATCTCGTCGAGGTACCAATCGTGGAAGTAGCCGAACTTCTGCAATGTGTCAGGGATCCTCATCGGTAATGGTCCGGGGGCGGGCGGGTCGGCTCGTTTATCCACTGTCATTTCGCTGCTGGCGTGTCTTTCAAATCGGTCAAGCGTTCGCTGTCCCAAACGCCAAGCTCGATCGCGCGCTGAAGCGTCCTGGGCGTCAGTTTCGACGCTTCCCGCTGCCCGCGTACTTCTTCTCTATAGCGCCTGAAAAACACCGCGAACAATAGGCTGTGCAGTGGAAAAAAAGGATTAAATTCTTCGCTTCCGAAATATCGGTCGTATGCAAAATCGCCTTCCTTTATCTGAAACGTTCGGAAGAAATCGGGAGTAAACGCGGCGGCATCGTCACCCTCTATACCTAGCTCCCATCGAACGTCGATATCGGGCCTCAGCACTTCCCGAGGAGACAGGAATCCCCTCTCCCTCAGAAAACATTCGAGGTCGCGCCAAGCGTGTTCAGCCGAGCGTTCCAACGGTTCCGTCACTGAGTCTGTCCTCCGGTTTGACAAGCTTGTTGTAGCGCAACGTCGTTTTCAAATTGATTACGACGACATCGTAAATCAGGATCGCTGCACCGATCTGAGGGGTCCATCGTCCAACAGCCGCACCCAGATTGCGCGTCATCGAAAAACGCAGCGCGGCTATCGAGTTGTTGGTTAGGGTCGGGACCCTGAACGGAAGATTGAAATTCAGAAGCTCTCTGGCGATAAGCGACGCTAACGAAGTCCCAGGCGTCGCACCGCCAAACTTCTTTCTGGTTGAAAGAATAGGCTGCCCAGTCAGGAATGCGATAACAGCTGCAATGTCAGTTGCTTGTAACCTCTTGCAAAGTTCTTCCGTGAGGATTGCGACGTAGAGTTCCGGAGCGTTGAGGTCATCGCGTCCGCCGTAAGAATAGAGGTTGATGGGGCGCTCAGCATCCGCGGCGATCAGGCCTTCATACTCGTTCATGGTTGACTCCGCGGGCTTATGCGATGGTGTTTCGTTTAACATCGATGATCGACGTTAGCGTGCCCTGACTGATGCCAGTTGCGCTCTGCGCTACGTATTCCTTTTTCACGCGGGCGAAAGACAGGGCGACATGTTCCAGGGCAAGCCCGTCGCCCGCAGCCGATCCGACGTGCGAGATGACGACGTCGTGTATCGTGACTCGGAGGTATTCGAGAGGGCGTCCGCCAGCTTTGCGCATCGTGAGCACCGCCTTTGGAATATATCTGCCCTGAAAGCAATGAGATGCGAGGGTGGGGCTGGCTCGATCGATGTGGTGGACGAAACTCAGATCGGAAACGGTGGCCTTCGTTGCACCGCCGCCCGAATTGGTGTGAAGAGCGGATTGCTGGGTTATGTCCCAGTTCCAGCTCAGAACTTCTATTTCGTCTGGATGCGCCGGATCGTCTGATTCACCGGCAATCCCGTCAATTTTGATGAAGATATCCGACATGCGGTTTGCTCCGAAGCAATGGGCTACTTCAAATGCGCGAGCCCCCATCGGCAAGAGCCTACGGGTTCAAAACCATGCTCGATGGTCCGTGATGGAGGAAGTGACGAAGGGATTGTTTCCCTTGCAAGGTCTTGATAACTGACGCGCTCTGCAGTCGACAATCAGACGAGTCTTAGGCGTGTCGGAAATTTGACAGGAAAATGACGATTGCGCTTTTCCAGTTCGAGCGCTCGTTTTGTGTTCGTCGTGTGTCGCGGCGTTGAGGGGTGGGAAAATGCGCGGGAAGACCGAGAGCGTCGCCGCTACGTTGTATCAGCCAGGATACCGACACAGACAAGAACCACCTACGGCTTCAGGGCCGCACGAGCGACAGCCCAACCAAAACAAAAACCCCGTAAGCGTATCTACTTACGGGGTTTTCGTTCAATTCTGGCGGAGGCGGTGAGATTCGAACTCACGGAAGGATTGCTCCTTCGCCGGTTTTCAAGACCGGTGCCTTAAACCACTCGGCCACACCTCCAAACCGCGGATTGTAACCTGAAAAATGAGTGCTGCCGAGAGCGCCCCCTCCGCCCTCACTGCGGATCTTTCAGAAACAACTCCTGCAGATCGTTCAGAAACGCCTGACCGAGCGGCGTCGGCGCAATCCGCTCATGGTCGCGCGTAATCAGCTTGCGCCGCTCGGCTTCCTGCAACGCCGGCTCGATCGTCGTGATCGACAGCCCCGTGCGCTCGATAAACCGATGCACCGGAAATCCCTCCACCAGCCGCAGTGCGTTCAGCATGAACTCGAACGGCAGATCGCGCGGACCGACCTCGTGCTCTTCCTGCACGCTCGCGCCGGCCTTCGCCTGCTCGATAAACGTCGTGGGATGCTTGTAACGCGCCTGCCTGAGGATCCGGTTCGGAAACGACAGTTTCGTATGCGCGCCTGCGCCGATGCCGAGATAGTCGCCGAAACGCCAGTAGTTCAGATTGTGTTTGCTCTGCCGATGCGGCTGCGCATACGCGGATACCTCGTAGCGCCCATAGCCGGCCTCGGCGGTGCGCTGATGAATCCAGTCCTGCATGTCGGCGGACTGATCGTCGTCGGGCAACGCGGGCGGAAACTTCGCGAACAGCGTGTTCGGCTCCAGCGTCAGGTGGTACAGCGACAGATGCGGCGGCGCGAACGACAGCGCGGTCTCGATGTCGGCCTGGCACTCGGCGAGCGTTTGCTTTGGCAGCGCGAACATCAGGTCGAGATTGAAGTTGTCGAAAGTGTTCGCGGCCACTTCGACCGCATGACGCGCCTGCGCGGAATCGTGAATCCGCCCGAGCGCCTTCAGATGCGCTTCGTTGAAGCTCTGAATCCCGACCGACAGCCGGTTCACGCCGCTCGCGCGAAACTGCGCGAACTTGTCCGCTTCGAATGTGCCGGGGTTCGCTTCGAGCGTGATTTCGGCGTCAGCGTCGAGCGGCAGCAGCGCGCGGATATCCGACAGCATCCGGTCGAGCCCCGCCGCCGACAGCAGGCTCGGCGTGCCCCCGCCGATGAACACCGTATGCACCTGGCGCCCCCAGATCAGCGGCAGCGCCATCTCCAGATCGGCGCGCAACGCGTCGAGATAGTCGTTCTCCGGGAACGACTCGCCTTTCCACTCGTGCGAGTTGAAATCGCAATACGGACACTTGCGCACGCACCACGGAAAATGCACGTACAACGCGAGCGGCGGCAGCGAGGTCAGCCGGATGCTGCCCGGCGACGTGAACGCCTTGACGACACCGTTGCCGATGTCCGCGGGCGTCGGGTGAATCGGAATCACGCTTCCTCCGACAGACGCGCGAGCAGTTGCCGCAGCGCGATCGCGCGATGGCTGCTCGCGTTTTTCACGGCCGGCTCGAGTTCGGCGGCGCTCGCGCCCAGCGACGGCAGATAGAAGTACGGGTCGTAGCCGAAGCCATGCTCGCCGCGCGGCGCGTCGAGAATCTCGCCGTGCCAGCGGCCTTCGGCGATCAGCGGTTCGGGGTCGTCGGCATGCCGCACCAGCGCGAGCACGCAGAAGTAATAACCGCGCCGGTCGTTCGCGTCCCGCAACTCGGCGACGAGCCGCGCGTTGTTCGCGGCGTCGCTTTTCTCGCCGCCGGCGAGTTGCGCATAGCGCGCCGAATACACGCCCGGCGCGCCGCCCAGCGCGCGCACGCACAGACCCGAGTCGTCGGCGAGCGCGGGCAGGCCGGTCAGCTTCGCCGCATGACGCGCCTTGGCCAGCGCGTTTTCCACGAACGTGGGATGTGGCTCTTCCGCTTCGGGCACGTTGAGCGCGCCCTGGGCAATCAGTTCGATGCCGGCCGCGCCGAACAGCGCGGCGAACTCGCGCAGCTTGCCCGCGTTGTTCGACGCGAGCACCACCTTCTTCAACGGCATGCCGTCCTGACGACCTTCATTCACTGCTGCACTCCCAGCGCTTCTTTCTGCTTCGCGATCAGCGTGCTGATGCCGTCGCTTGCGAGATCGAGCAGCGCGTTCATTTCATTGCGCGAGAACGGCACGCCTTCCGCGGTGCCCTGAACTTCGACGAAGCCGCCCGAACCCGTCATCACGACGTTCATGTCGGTATCGCACTGCGAGTCTTCGTCGTAATCGAGATCGAGCACCGGCACGCCGTCGTACACGCCGACCGAAATCGCGGCGACGTAATCGACGATCGGCGAACTTTCGATACGGCCCGCCGCGAGCAGTTTCGTGACCGCATCGTGCGCGGCGACGAACGCGCCGGTGATGCTCGCGGTGCGGGTGCCACCGTCGGCCTGGATCACGTCGCAGTCGAGATTGATGGTGCGCGCGCCGAGCTTCTCGAGATCGAACACCGAGCGCAGCGCGCGGCCGATCAGGCGCTGGATTTCCTGGGTGCGGCCGGTCTGTTTGCCGCGCGCGGCTTCGCGGTCGCTGCGCGTGTGGGTGGCGCGCGGCAGCATCCCGTATTCGGCCGTGAGCCAGCCCTGGCCGCGATCGCGCAGAAACGGCGGCACGCTTTCGCTGACGCTGGCGGTGCAGATGACCTTGGTGTCGCCGAATTCGACCAGCACCGAGCCCTCCGCATGCTTCGTGTAGTGACGCGTGATGCGCACGTCGCGCAACTGGTTGGGCAGGCGGGCGCTCGGGCGTTGGTTGTCGTTGCTCATGTGGATGGGGCTCGGAATAGGTCGAAGAGATGCGGGGAAAAGCGCAATTTTACCGCCGATCGTCTGCGGCGGTTGCCGTCCCCCAGACGCGCGCCGGACGGCTCCAGCCATGCGCGAGCCAGCCCGCATACACCCTCGCTCTCGCCGGATGCCGGCGGCAAAAATGGGATAATGCCGGTTCCCCGCCTCGCGTCTCGTACACGCCGGGCGATCCGCTTCTCAGGCCGGCGTTCGACGCCCGGCCGCAATCGCGAGAAATACGATGATCTACAGCATGACTGGCTATGCGAGCGCGACCCGCGAACTCGTAGCGGCCTCGGGCACCGGCGGCGTCAGTGTGTCGGTCGAACTGCGCACGGTGAACTCGCGCTTTCTCGATCTCAACTTCCGCATGCCCGAAGACGTGCGCGTGTGCGAACCGACGCTGCGCGAAATGCTGATGAACAAGCTGTCGCGCGGCAAGGTCGACATTCGCGTCAATCTGCAACGCAGCGAGCAGTCGGCGAACGCCGGCGCGATCAATCGCGACGCGCTCGACCAACTCGCGCTGCTCGAGCGCGCGGTGCTCGATGCATTTCCGGAAGCCGGCCGTCTGCGCACCGGCGAAATTCTGCGCTGGCCCGGCGTGCTCGCCGAAAGCGGCATTGCGCCCGAGACGCTGCGCGACGCGGTGCTCGGCTGCGGCAAGCAGGCGATCGCCGATCTGATCGACGTGCGCGCGCGCGAAGGCGCGCAACTGGCGAACATGCTGCTCGCGAATGTCACCGAGATGGAAACGATCGTCGCGAAGATCACCCCGCTCGTGCCGGAACTGATTACGCGGCATCAGCAGAAGATCGTCGAGCGTCTGCAGGAAGCACTCGGGATCGCCGCGCCGGATGCGGCCGCGACGATCGTCTCGCGCGAAGAGATCAACGAGCGGATTCGCCAGGAAGTGACGATGTACGGAATCCGCATCGACATCGCCGAAGAACTGTCGCGCCTCACCGCTCACCTGAACGAAACGCGTCATGTGATCGAGAAGGGCGGCAAGGTCGGCAAGCGGCTCGACTTCATGATGCAGGAACTGAACCGTGAAGCGAACACGCTCGGCTCGAAGGCCGCGGCGAAGGAGCTCGCGGATTCGTCGATGACGCTCAAGCTGCTGATCGAACAGATGCGCGAGCAGGTACAGAATCTGGAATAAAGCTGGAGCACTAATCAAATGACCGACCACCCACGCGAAACCGGCGCGCCGCGCCGTCCGAATGCCGGCGCTTACCCCGGCAATCTGTTCATGGTTGTGGCGCCCTCGGGCGCCGGCAAGTCGACGCTCGTGAACGCGCTGCTCGCCGGCGACGACGCGATCCGTCTGTCGATCTCGTACACGACGCGCCCGCCGCGTCCGAAGGAGCAGGACGGCGAGCACTATCACTTCACGACCGTCGAAGACTTCATGCAGCGCCACGACGCGGGCGAGTTTCTCGAAAGCGCGGAAGTGCACGGCAACTACTACGGCACCTCGCGCGTGTGGATCGAGGAGCAGATGAAAAGCGGCCATGACGTGCTGCTCGAAATCGACTGGCAGGGCGCGCAGCAGGTGAAGAAGCAGTTTCACAACGCGGTCGAAATTTTCATTCTGCCGCCGTCGCTCGAAGCGCTCGAAGAGCGTCTGAAAAAGCGCGGCCAGGACGAGCCGAACGTGATCACGCGACGCCTGCTCGCGGCCGGTGGCGAGATGGCGCACGCGGCCGAAGCGGAGTACGTGGTGATCAACGAAAACTTCGATCGCGCGCTCGCCGAACTGCGTTGCCTCGTCGGCGCGACGCGCTCGCGTTTCGCGTCGCAGTACGCGCGTCACACGCAGCTTTTCATGCAGCTCGGCATCCACCTACCGCACGCGTGAGCGCGGCGTTGTGCCGAGCACATAAGGTAGAATAAGCAACATACTGAGAAGGAACCCAACATGGCCCGCATTACCGTCGAAGACTGCCTCAAACAGATCCCGAATCGTTTCGAACTCGCGCTTGCCGCGACCTATCGCGCGCGTCAGCTCGCGCAAGGCCACACGCCGAAAATCGAAAGCCGCGACAAGCCGACCGTCGTCGCGCTGCGTGAAATCGCGTCCGGCCAGGTCGGCGTCGAAATGCTGAAGAAGGTGCCGGTCTAAGGCGCACGGTTTTTCGTTTTCGATTGCCATGTAATTGCAGCAACGTGCAGACCTGCGTCCAACCCTGACCGCTACGGAGGCGACCATGAGTGCGACCCCGCCCACCGCCACGGAAGTGGATCACGACGCCGATTCCCCCTCGTCTGCACGCAAGTACATCGACGCGGTCCTCGAACAGTCGTTTCGCCATCTGTTCGGACCGACCGCCACGCCGGAGCAGCCGCGCCGGCATGACGTCGTTTCCATCGCCAGGCTGACGTCCGTGTTGTCCGGCTATCTGCAGCCGGAAGAGATCAAGGACGTCAAGGCCGCCTTCCATTTCAGCGACGAAGCTCACCTCGGCCAGTACCGGCAGAGCGGCGAGCCGTACATCACACATCCGGTCGCCGTCGCGGAAATCTGCGCGGGCTGGAATCTCGACGCCCAGGCGATTATGGCGGCGCTGTTGCACGACGTGATGGAAGACCAGGGCGTGACCAAGGCGGAGCTTGCCGAGCGCTTCGGCGCGAAGGTCGCGGAACTGGTCGACGGTCTGTCCAAGCTGGACAAGATGGAATTTCGCAATCGCGAGGAAGCGCAGGCGGAGAACTTCCGCAAGATGCTGCTCGCGATGGCGCGCGACGTGCGCGTGATCCTCGTGAAGCTCGCCGACCGGTTGCACAACATGCGCACGCTGGGCGCGGTGCCCCCGGAAAAGCGCCGCCGCGTGGCGCGCGAAACGCTCGATATCTATGCGCCGATCGCCCACCGGCTCGGCCTGAACAATACCTATCGCGAGCTGCAGGACCTGAGCTTCGCGAACTTCAACCCGCACCGTTACGCGACGCTCGAAAAAGCCGTCAAGGCCGCGCGCGGCAATCGGCGCGAGGTGGTCGGCAAGATTCTCGAATCGGTGCAGCGCGCGATCGCGGACGCGAAGCTGGACGCCGAAGTCACCGGCCGCGAGAAAACCATCTTCAGCATCTACAAGAAGATGCGCGACAAGCAGCTGTCGTTTTCGCAGGTGCTCGACGTATACGGTTTTCGCGTGGTGGTCGACAGCGCGCTCGAGTGCTACACCTGCATCGGCGCGCTGCATGCGCTGTTCAAGCCGGTGCCGGGCAAGTTCAAGGACTACATCGCGATCCCGAAGGTGAACGGCTATCAGTCGTTGCACACCACGCTGGTCGGTCCGTTCGGCGCGCCGATCGAGTTTCAGGTGCGCACCCGCAAGATGCACGAGATCGCCGAAGCGGGCGTTGCCGCGCACTGGCTGTACAAGAACGGCAGCGCGGATCTGAACGACGTGCAAAAGCGCGCGCATCAGTGGCTGAAGTCGCTGCTCGATATCCAGAGCGAAGCGGGCGATTCGAGCGAATTCCTCGAACACGTGAAGATCGACCTGTTCCCGGACGCGGTCTACGTGTTCACGCCGAAGTCGAAGATTATGGCGTTGCCGCGCGGTGCGACCGCGCTCGACTTCGCATACTCGATCCACAGCGACCTCGGCAACCAGTGCGTCGCCGTGAAGATCAACAACGAATTGCTGCCGTTGCGTACCGAGCTCAAGAGCGGCGACATCGTCGAGGTCATCACCGCGCCGTATTCGAAGCCCAATCCGGCGTGGCTCGGCTTCGTGCGCAGCGGCAAGGCGCGCTCGGCGATTCGCCACTATCTGAAGACGATGCGCCTGAACGAGTCGGTGCAACTCGGCGAGCGGCTGGTCGACCAGGGTTTGAAGGGCTACGGGCTGTCGCTGTCGGACGTGACGCCGGAAGCGTGGGAAAAGCTCGTGCAATGGACGGGCAACAAGAACCGTCAGGAAATCTTCGCGGACATCGGCTTGGGCCGGCGCGTCGCCGCGGTGATGGCCAAGCGCATCGAGGTGCTGATGAGCGGGCGCGACGGCGACGACGACGGCTCGCGCTCCGAGTCCGGATCGGCGCCGCATGCGCCGCCGGTGGTCATCACGGGTACGGAGGGGATGTCGGTGCAGTTGTCGGCCTGCTGCCGGCCGATTCCGGGCGACGACATCATGGGCTACATCGGCATTGGCCTCGGGATGGCGATCCACACGACCGACTGCCGTGTCGCGCAGCGGATTCACCGGCGCGATCCGGGCCGCTGGATCGACGTAGCGTGGGCTCCGCAGCCGGGACGTCTGTTCGACGTCGCGGTCAAGGTACTGGTCAAGAACACCAAGGGCGTGTTCGCACGGGTGGCGGCCGACATCACGTCGGCGGATGCGAACATCGTCCACATCGCGATGGACGAAGATCTGTCGCAGGAATCCACGGTGCTGCGCTTCGTGATCCAGGTCAGCGACCGGGTGCATCTGGCCAATGTGATGCGCCGGGTGCGGACCAACCCCGATGTGATGCGCATCACGCGCGAGCGGCCGAGCGAGGAAGGGCATCATCGCCATGACGGCGGGATGCGGATCGACCGCGAACGCGCGGATTACTGAGTCGAGTAACGCGGCCAGCCGGATTCTGGTGCTGCGCCAAACCAGGTGGCGAGGGGCAGCGTGCCGCAGTCGCTCGCTGACCGCGCATCGCCAGCCGTTTGCGCATGGCCTGCCTCTTCAGGCATCGTTCGTGCGACTCTCCCTCATCAGAACGTAGCCAGTCAAAGCAACTCACCTTAACCCGGGGAGAACGCTGATGAACGTAGCCGACCTCACTGGCGTGGCGCTCGATTACTGGGTGGCGCGCAGCCTGCACGACTTCGTGCGCGAAATCTACTTTACCGATAGCGGCGAGACCGTTTCGATTCGTGGCAACGATCGCGGTCGTCCATGGGATGGCAGATTTACGCCGTCCGCGTCATGGGCGACGGCCGCGGTCGTGCTCGAGCGCGTGCGGCGGCTCGATGTGCGCGAACAGAACGAGCGCGGCGCGGTCTGCGTCGCGGAGTTCGAGGGCGGCAGGGGAGCAGCCGAGGCGCGGGGCGAGTCGCTGCGTATTGCAATGTTGCGCGCGTTCGTCGCGAGCCATTTCGGCGCTGTCGTAGATGACGTGCTGCGCGAGCGTCAGGCGTTAAATGGCATGACTGTCGAGACGATCAGTGAGCAGACTGTGGGTGGGGTGGTGGAGGATTTGCCGCGCCCGGATGGGCAGATTGGGGATATCCAGTCGCCGCCGCGTTGAGCGGGCTTGCGCTGCGCGAATCACCGGCCGATTCCGGTTACCGCGACAGGCCGCGCTGAAAAGGTACCGCTGAAAAAACAAAGGGCCTTCCGATCGGAAGGCCCTTTATAGGTGGCGCGGCTGGCAGGATTCGAACCCACGACCCCTTGGTTCGTAGCCAAGTACTCTATCCAACTGAGCTACAGCCGCACGCAAAACGGTGATGCATTACTGCAATGATGCCGGTGGGACTGAGGACTTTGCGAAGCAAAGTCACTCGAAAAAGATGGCGCGGCTGGCAGGATTCGAACCCACGACCCCTTGGTTCGTAGCCAAGTACTCTATCCAACTGAGCTACAGCCGCACACAGAAACGAGATTATAGCCAACGGATTTGGAAAAGGGAAGCCTATTGTCGCGATTTGTGTCGGGAGCGTGATCGTGTAACCTTTTACGAGGTTGTTGCTAGCTGCGGTTTTACTGGATCCATTATGAATAAGGCTTTTGTCAAAGAGTCGAGCGAAGACAGCGATGACGATCTCGACGTCGCCCAGCCCGACGTGCCCGCGGGCACCAAGAACTATATGACGCCCGCCGGCCATCGGCGGATGCGCGATGAACTGCTCCATCTGATCGATGTCGAGCGGCCCGAGGTGGTCAAGCTGGTGTCGTGGGCGGCGTCGAACGGCGACCGCTCGGAGAACGGCGACTATATCTACGGCAAGCGCCGCTTACGCGAGATCGACCGGCGCATCCGCTTTCTGACGAAGCGGCTCGACCTGGCCGAGGTCGTCGATAGCAGCCGCCAGGAAAGCGTCGATCAGGTGTTCTTCGGCGCGACGGTCCACTATGCGACCGAGGACGGCGAGGAGAACACGGTGACGATCGTCGGTATCGACGAGGTCGATCTGGATATCGGGCACGTAAGCTGGATTTCGCCGATTGCGCGCGCGCTGCTGAAGGCGAAAGTCGGCGATACGGTCACGTTGTTCACGCCGGCGGGGCCGCAGCCGATCGATATTCTCGACGTCAAATATCCGGCACCCGATCGCGGGAGTTAGGCGATGGTGGAGGACGCGGGCACGCAAGCCATGTCGGCGTCCGCGCTCACCGAACAGCAGGTAACATGCCCGACGCAACGGGCGAAAAAAAGGCGCCGCGAACGGCGCCTTTTCTACTGCGATTGCTGCCGCAGTAGTTAGAAGCGGTGACGAAGACCCGCGGTCACAGCGACTTGCTTGTTGTTGCTCGAGGCCCCGCCGACACCGTTGATGTTCGCGTCGACAATCGAATCTTCGTTGGCGGCCTGATAGACGCCCTGCAGATACACGTCGGTACGCTTGGACAGCGCGTAGGCCGCTTGCAGGTTGGCCTGGTTCCAGTGAATGTGGTTCGCATTCAGGTTCGAGCGGGTGTACGTGTACGCAGCGGCGAGGCTCAGTGCCGGCGTCAGAGCGTAACGGGCGTTGGCCTCGAAGTTCTGGAACTGTGCGCTGTTGGTCGGCAGGCCGATGCCGCCCGGAATGCCCGAGGCCCCCTGGCTGATGCCGGCAAGCCCATGCAGGTTCGTCTGCGAGTACACGAGACCGACGGTGGCCGGGCCGAACGCGTAGTTGGCGCCGGCGCCCCACGTTTGCTGGCGCGATGCGAAGAACGTGTTGTCGCCGGAGACCGCGCCGCCCGAGTTGAACGCCGCAGCGGCGCTGGTGGCCCCATTGCTGTTCAACTGCAGGTAAGCGGCCGCCACATTCAGGCCACCCCAGTTGTACGATGCGCCCGCGCTCCATGCGCGGTTGTTCGCAAAGCCCGCGGCCTGGTTCGAGAAGCCGTACAGGCCGCCGAACTTGAAGCCGCCGTAGTTCGCGCTCTGGAATTTGATCGAGTTGTTGATGCGGAACGAGTTGTTCAGGTTGTCGTTGTCGAACGGGTGCGCGAACTGCGTGCCGCCGTATTGCGTGCCGGTCAGAGCCAGCGGGCCGACGTAATCGACCATGCTGTCGTACTGACGACCGAGAGTGACGGCGCCGAAGTCGTTGCTCGACAGACCGACGAATGCCTGGCGGCCGAACAGACGGCTGTTCTGCTTGAGCGTGCCGTCATTGATGCCGAAGCCGTTTTCCAACGTGAAGATTGCCTTCAGGCCCCCGCCCAGATCTTCGGCCCCGCGCAAGCCGAAGCGGCTGCCGTTCACCGAGCCGCTGGTCATTTGCCAGTTGCTATGACCGCGCTGGTTGTTCGTGTAGGTGATGCCGGCATCAATCAAGCCGTATAGCGTGACGCTGCTTTGCGCATGCGCCGCTGATGCGAAAACGCCCGTGAGGGCCGCGACCATGAGTGTCTTCTTCATTTATGTGACTCCAGGAGCGAGAGAGGTATAAACCGCTGGCTTGGGACACCTTCACACGGGGCTGCGAGAAGCTGGATCCGCGTGAAAAACGCGATAACCGATCGCGTCGGTTTCCAATTACGCAGAGTGTAGAGAGGCGCCTCCAGAATGGGGCGTTCCGATTTTCGCAATAAAGTATTACGTCGAAAGAAACGATAGGCGTGCGCCGTTTGAGCCTTGTGGATAAAGGCTTTCGGCGTTAATCAGGGGAGGCAAGAACGGTATTGTTCGCGTTGCGTTGCTCATTCGCGACAGTACGCGATGCAAAAAAACAACGCGAAGAAGTGCGGGAAAATGATTGTTGTTAGTAAGGCAACAGAGGATTGTTAATAGTGTGAATAATGGAAATTGGAGCCGCCGCTATACTGTAATTTCTGCTTTCCGAAGCAGACTTTTTCGTTGACGAAAAAGATCTCCAAACCTTTGTCGGCGCGACCTTCCAGTCGCGCTTTTTTTTGTCCACGCACTGCGCGCGCGGGATCCGCAATCTAGTGCGCAGGGACGGTGCCGTTCGGTTCCTCCCAGTCATCTGTGACCGACACGCTCCAGTCCTCCATGACGTAATGGCGAGCGTCCATCGGGCAGGCCAGCAGATTCTGCCAGTGATCGCCGTGCCATCTCGGATCGAAATCGAAGAGATAAGAAGTGTCCTGGGCCTCGGCCGGGGGCGGGTCGTTGATCGCTTCGGTGTGCGGATGGGTGAGCCAGATGACGAGCCGGCGAATTTCATTGAACAGCATGGCAACCTCCTGAAGCACATCGCTATTGCTGATTTCCATCATGCGATTTCGCTTGCATCGGAACCACCCGGACAAACACTTACGGAAAGTCGTATTTTGTTACATTTAATTCACCGCGAGTCGAAGAAATTTCCGGGCGTGCGTGAAGGCGAGTCCCGCTCGGGTAAATATGACTGATTATCCGTAAATGCAATGCGACTTACGATTATCCGTTTATGCGTTAAGCACCTACGTAGAGTTTCGCTTGACGGCGATTCCGGCTTCCCCTTATAACGGCAAAACCGCATTTCATTGGCCGATGCCGGTCTTTTTTATGTAGTCCGCTATCGGTTGGCGGTGAATTCGGGGCTGGTTCACTTTGGGCAATGCCCGGTCTGATAAACGTCGAGGAAAACAGGAAATGGAAACCGGTATCGTCAAATGGTTCAACGATGCTAAAGGCTTTGGCTTCATCACGGCGGATGCGGGCGGCGAAGACCTGTTCGCACACTTCTCGGAGATTCGCGCGGACGGCTTCAAGTCGTTGAAAGAGAATCAGCGCGTGTCCTTCGACGTCAAGGCGAGCCCGAAGGGCAAGCAGGCGGCCAATATCCAGCCGCTGTAGAAGCTGCGCCGGGGGCGTCGGGCCCCAAGGTCGATTTCAAATAAAAACCCTTGCTTAATGCGAGGGTTTTATTTTTGGTGCGATTTTCGTGCGGAGGAGTGCGCGCGAAAAGTGTAGGCAAACGGGGCTCCGCAGTCCGTTTCCCGATCTCCGGCTGGGCGCCGGCCGTTCGCGTCTGGATGCCCGGCGCTCAACTGGTGCATACTTGCCGCAAAATCACGCGTCTGAACCTTTCTCCCCTCCATGTCCGAACAGTTTTCGCCGCAAGTGGCGCCAGATGTGCCGATCGTCTTCGTCGACCTTGAAACAACCGGCGGCTCCACGAGCGAGCATCGCATTACCGAGATCGGTGTCGTCGAGGTCGGGCCGGCCGGCGTGTCGCGCTGGAGCAGTCTGATCGACCCGCAGCAGCCGATCCCGTCTTTCATCCAGCAGCTCACCGGCATCACCAACGAGATGGTGCGCGGCGCGCCAACTTTCGACGCGGTCGCGCCGGCGCTACTCGAGCGTCTGAAAGGCAAGCTGTTTGTCGCGCACAACGCGAGTTTCGATCGCGGCTTCCTGCGCAGCGAATTTCGCCGCGTCGGCCTCGCGTTCGACCCGGACGTGCTCTGCACGGTGCGACTGTCGCGCGCGCTGTTTCCGGCCGAAAAGCGCCACGGACTCGACGCGCTCGTCGAACGTCACGCGCTGGTGCCGTCCGACCGCCACCGGGCGCTCGCCGACGCCGACCTGATCTGGCAGTTCTGGCAACGTCTGCCCACGCTCGTGCCGCTCGATGCGCTGCGCGCGCAGATCGAGCGCACCACGCGGCGCTACCGGCTGGCCGGCGATATCGCGGAAGATCTGCTCGATACCGCGCCCGCGGGCTGCGGCGTGTATGCGTTCTATGGCGAAAACGATGCGCCTCTTTACGTCGGGCGCAGCGTGCGGGTGCGGCAGCGGCTGCGCGCGCATCTGAGCGGCGAGCGGCGTTCGTCGAAGGACATGAGGCTCGCCCAGCAGATCCGGCGCGTCGAGTGGCGCGCGACCGGCGGCGAGCTCGGCGCGATGCTCGCCGAGGCGCAGTGGATCGCGACGTTGCGGCCGGGGCAGAACCGGCTGCCGCGCGTGACGAAGAGCGACCCCGCGGACGCACCGTGGCCGTTCGGCGGCCCGATCGTGTTCGAGGAGCGTGAGCAGGCGGAGCGCGTGTTTCATGTGGTCGATCGCTGGCGCTATCTCGGCCACGCGCCGTCGCTCGGCGAGGCGGCATTGCTACCCGGGAGCGCGCTCGCGGGCGCGTTCGAGCTGGCGACCTACCGTATCCTGCAGAGCCATCTCGCGCGCGGCCTGCGCGTGATGCCGCTGAATGTATCGACCGATACCCCGGAGTCCAGTCTCGCCGTTTGAGCGGCGGTCCACGCCCACGCCGTCGATGCCGGCCGGCTTGGCTTGGGCAACCTCGCTTAGCCGGTCGCGCCCACCCCGCCTGTTTCGCACACGTGACCGAGCGCATGCGTCAACGCGCTCGAATGCACGGCGTCATAGCGCGTCAGCGATTTCCAGTTAGCCAGCGATTGCGCGACGCGCGACGGACAGTCGTCCGCCGTGCGCAGCGGTTGCACGCGCGCGAGACCGGCCACCAGCGCTTGCGTGAGCTTGTCGAGCAGCGGTCGGGTCGACGTGGCCAGATCGGGCGCGGGGCCCTGCGGCGGCTGCGCGCTGCGCCAGCTCGCAAACAATGCGTTCTGTACTTCCTTGCTCGCATCGATCTGATCCTGGAAGAACGCGCGCGCGAAAGCCGGATCGACGTTCGCGGCGGCGGCGCGCTTTTCGACATCGGCGAGCAGCGCGTTTTCCCGCGGCGTATCGGTGATCTCCTGGTGATTCGCCCACTTCCAGCGCGCGACCGGCTCCGCGAGCGCAAGGCGCTGCGAAACCAGTGCGATCAGATTGGTAAGCGCGGTGTCGCCGCCATCGGCATGGGCGGGCGCGAACGGGAAGGCGGCGGCGAGAGCGAGCGCGCAGGACGCAGCGAAGCGATACGGACGATTCATGGCGTGAACATGGCCGGGCGGCCGCTGACGGAAAAACCAGAAGGATAAATGATGCCCGGCAAACGGCGGGAACCGCATCGGAGGGAGCGTGGGATGCGCGCCGCAGGAGAGGGGCGCGCGAAGTCACGCGCTCGGGCCGAATGGCCGAGCGCCGCGGGATAATCAGACGAGCCGGTCCGCGGTCACGACACTTGCGCCGGACGCATTAAAAGTGCGCGAGCGGCTATCGCGCGGTTGTTGCGCGGTCGTTGCCCGTGCGCGAATGCTGCGCTGCGCCACTGTCCCGTTACTTCGAATCGCACGACTTGCGTTGTTCGTCGAAAAACGCGCGAACGTGCTCAGGCAGTTCGGCACCCAGAAACTCGACGGCCACGGGTTCCGGATCCGGGTAAAAGACTTTATCCGGGGTCGGAATCTTCGGTGGTTTGGCATCCATGATCTTTCTCCTTTACAAACCGATTATCTGCCTCGGTCCCCGCATCGCACCAGTGTCCGATGCAACTCACTCAATCTCTGTTGCTTTAACGGCACAAGCCAACACTAGAACAGACTGTTTGAATAAAATTTCTCGTCTGGCTAGCGCATGCGTTTCTCCGCTCCTTCTTCGCCAGACCGTCAATCCCATTCTTCCATAGTCCGTTTTCGCCCCTTCCGCAGCTGTTTTAAGCGCTTTCGGCGCGAACGCGCGGCACCGTTGCCGCCCTGCGATTAGCGTTTTTCCATGAAAAAATGATGACAAAGTTGTGCAATGCGGCATCGGGGAAAATTTCCTATCTCCGGAATGAACGTTCGTTAATTGCCGGTTCAACATTTCACGCCTCATTTTTGGTAAACGGCAGATGTCCGCTTACGTTGACGGGTCGAACAATATTTAATGATTTTCGTCGCTAATTAACCGTCTGACAGTTGGCTGGCAAACTCATCCCCGCATTTTTTGTGCCAAAACCTGCCCGTCGGATCACATGCTTTTAGCGCCAGCCGGGCAGCTGATGATTCAAACAGGCGTGGGTCGTCCGATGGATCCCCGCGGCTGTCGGGCTCGTCGCCTGGCATTGCGTGAGAGGTTGGTGCGTTAGCGCATACAGGTTAGGCGGGGCAGGCCTATACGATGCTCAGTGTCGAGTCGCGTTGGGTTGCTGTTTCATCCCGGCGTTCCCCGGCCACAACGACGCGGGTCAATCAGCACACTGCCGGTGCTGCAAAGCGGTTGCAGCGGCGTAGCGGAGTCTCGGAGTCTCGTACCAGCGCCGCAACGCCGTTGCATCAATATCTATTTTGCTTACCGATGAGCCGCGCAATCGCGCGGCTGGACCAGTTTGCGCGGCACCGCTTCGTGTGCTCACCTGTGTTATCGCGCGGGGACTTCATGCAAAAGATCAACAATCTGACTGGGTTGCGGGCGTTCGCCGCGCTGCTCGTGGTGATCCACCACTTTGCCGACAACGAAGGCGTGCTGCCGCTCGGCATCGTGCATCTGGTCGATAACTGGGTGTGGGGCGTCGACATCTTCTTCGTGCTGAGCGGCTTCATCCTCGCCTATACCTACCTGCCGTCGCGCAGTGTCACGTTCGGCTGGGCCGATTACCGCTCGTTCATCGTCAAGCGCTTCGCGCGCGTCTATCCGCTACACCTGCTGACGTTCCTGCTGTTCGTCGGACTCTGGTTCGCCGCGAAGCGGGTGGGGCACGAGTTCGCGCATAACGAGGTGGACTACACGGCGCGCACCGCGCTCGAAAACGTGCTGCTCGTGCACGCGTGGGGGCTCGACAAGAAGCTCAGCTGGAATTTCGTGTCCTGGTCGATCAGCGCCGAATGGTTCGCTTATCTATTTCTGTTTCCGCTCTGCGCCAAAGTGCTGAGCCGGGTTTCGCGACTGAGCTGCGGCGTGATCGTGGCGATCAGCTGGGTGCTGTTGTGCGTGTATTGCTTCCTCTTCAACGACGGCGATCTCGGCTTGACCACCTTCGGTGCGCTGCGGATCGTCCCGCAGTTTCTCGCCGGCTACTGGCTGTTCCGCCTGCTGAAGACGTGGCAGCCGGGCGACCTCGCGATGTGCTTCGGCCTCGTCGCGCTGCTGGTGCTGATGTCTGTGTCGACGACCTTGCCGTTCCTGCTGCTGCCGCTGATCCTGCTGGTGATCGCGGGCCTCGCGAAGGGTGGGGCGATCGGCAACGCGCTGTTCGGCAACCGGGTCGCGGTGTTCCTCGGCGAGATCTCGTTCTCGATCTATCTGATCCACCCGCTCCTGCAGATCGGCTGCAACCAGCTGGTGAGAAGGCTGCACGTGCCGCAGAGCCCGCTCGTCGCGTTGGTGATTCTGCTCGTCGAGGTGGCCGTGGTGGTGGCGGGCGGCGCGCTTGGCTACTTCCTCGTCGAAGTGCCGGCGCGTCGCGCGATCATCGCGAGAGCGCAGGCGTGGCGTAACCGGGCGGTGGAGCAGGCACCGGTCAATCCGCCCACGGCGCTAACCTGAACCCAGAGGCGAGCCGGAAAGCAAAAAGCCCAGTCACGAGGACTGGGCTTTTTGTTTGAAACTTGATGGTGCCGGAAAGAGGAATCGAACCCCCGACCTTCGCATTACGAATGCGCTGCTCTACCGTCTGAGCTATTCCGGCATCAGGAGAAACGAGATTATAGGGACTACTTTGCCGACTTGGCAAGCCCCTCGGCTCATTTTTTTATGTCGAGATCACTTCTTCGCTTCGAGGTGATAGCGGGTCACGCGATCGACCTCGTTCTTCGAGCCGAGGAACACCGCGACGCGCTCATGAAGGCTCTTCGGCTGGATATCGAGGATGCGCTTTTCGCCATTGGTCGCCGCACCGCCCGCCTGCTCGACGATGAACGCCATCGGATTGGCCTCGTACATCAGACGCAGCTTGCCCGGCTTTTCGGGCGTGCGCTTGTCGGCCGGGTACATGAACACGCCGCCGCGGTTCAGGATACGGTGCACGTCGGCGACCATCGACGCGATCCAGCGCATATTGAAGTCGGCCTGACGCGGACCTTCCTTGCCGGCCTTCAGCTCGCCGATGTACTGCTGGACCGGCGCATACCAGTGACGCTCGTTCGACGCATTGATCGCATACTCGCGCGTTTCGACCGGAATGCGCATATCGCTTTGCGTGAGCACCCACGAGCCGAGCTCGCGATCGAGCGTGAAGCAGTTCACGCCGTTGCCGGTGGTCAGCACCAGCACGGTCTGCGGGCCGTACACCGCGTAGCCGGCGGCGACCTGCTGGGTGCCCGGCTGCAGGAACGACTGTTCGGTCGGCTGATGGCCGTCCGGGCAGCGCAGCACCGAGAAGATCGTGCCGATCGACACGTTGACATCGATGTTCGACGAGCCGTCGAGCGGATCGAACACCAGCAGATATTCGCCCTTCGGGTAGTTGGCGGGGATCGGGAAGAACTGTTCCATCTCCTCCGATGCCATGCCGGCCAGGTTGCCGCCCCATTCGTTCGCTTCGAGCAGGATTTCGTTCGACAGGATGTCGAGCTTCTTCTGCACTTCGCCCTGCACGTTCTCGCTGCCGGCCGAGCCGAGCGCATCGCCGAGCGCGCCTTTGCTGACGTGATAGCTGATCGCTTTGCACGCGCGCGCGACGACTTCGATCAACAGCCGCAGGTCGGCGGGCAGGTTGTTGGTCTCACGCTGCTGCTCGATCAGGTACTTCGAGAGAGTGGTACGACGTTGCAAAGACATTGCTGTACTCCGGGAAGGCACAAAGAATATTGGGATTTTAACCGCTCGCCGGGCCGGTTCCGTGCTTTTGGCCGCGCACAAAAAAAGCCGGCAACCCGTGCCGGCTTTCGTTACCTGTTGCGCGAGTCTTACCCCAACGCTTTCTCGACGATCTCGCGGACATCGCGCGACTTCACCTGCGCGGCGACCTTTTCGAGCGCCGCGCGCATCCGGTCGCGCAGCGCCGGCGTGAAGCGCCGCCATAGTTCCAGCGAGCGCGCGAGGCGGGCGGCCACCTGCGGATTGAGCGCGTCGAGCGCGATCACCTGCTCGGCCCAGAACGCGTAGCCCGAGCCGTCTTCGGCGTGGAACTGCGCGGGGTTCGCCGCGCAGAAGCTGAAGATCAGCGAGCGCGCGCGATTCGGGTTCTTCAGGTTGAACGCCGGATGCGCCATCAGCTTGCGCACCGTGTCGATCACCGGCTGCTGAGCGCTGCCGCGCTGGGTGGCCTGCAACGCGAACCACTTGTCGATTACGAGCGGCTCTTTCTCGAAGCGCAGATAGAAATCCTCGAGCGCATGCTGCGCCTCGGGGCTGCCGCCCGGCTGCGCCGCCGCCGCGTTCAACAGCGCCGACAGCGCCGCCGCGCGATCGGTCATGTTGTTGGCGGCTTCGTATTGCGCGGCCGCGAGGCGCACCGCTTCGGCGGGTTCGTCGAGTTCGGTCAGATACGACAGCGCGAGATTTTTCAACGCGCGATGACCGGCCGCCTCCGGCGTCGCCTCATAGGCGCCCGGCGTGCGATGCTGGTCGTAGACCTTGAACCAGTCGTCCTTCAGCGCATTGGCCAGACGCTTGCGCACGAACTGCCGCGCCGCATGCACCGCCGCGGGATTCGACTCGGCCATCTGCTCGGCCAGATACGCTTCGGACGGCAGCATCAGCGCGAGTTCGCGGAACGCCGGCGACAGCGTCTCGTCGGTCAGCACCCGCGCGAACGCGGCGACCACCGAGTCGTCGAGTTGCAGCGCCGCGCCTTTGGCCGCGCGCGTGGCGAGGGCGAGCAACTCGCGGGTCGCGAGCCGCTGGCCGGCTTCCCAGCGGTTGAACGGATCGCTGTCGTGCGCGAGCAGAAACGCGAGCTGCTCGGCGCTGTAGTCGTATTCGACGATCACCGGCGCCGAGAAATTGCGCAGCAGCGACGGCAGCGGTTCCTGGGCGACGTTGACGAACGTGAAGGTCTGTTCGGTCTGCGTGAATTCGAGCACGCGGGTGGTCGACGCCCATGCTTGCGCTTCGCCGTCGAGTTGCAGCGGCAGATCCCGGCCGTCGTTGCCGATCAGACCGATCGCGAACGGAATCAGCAGCGGGCCCTTTTGCGTTTCGCGTGCGGCCGGCGCGGCGTCGCCGTAACCCTGGCGCAGCGTCACGCTGTAGCGGCGCTGCGCGGCGTCGTAATGGGTGCGCACCGATACGCGCGGGGTGCCGGCCTGGCTATACCAGCGCTCGAACTGCGCGAGGTCGCGGCCGTTCGCGTCGGCGAGCGCGTGACGGAAGTCGTCGCAGGTCACCGCCTGGCCGTCGTGGCGCTTGAAATACAGGTCCATGCCCTTGCGGAAGCCGTCGCGGCCGAACAGCGTCTGGTACATCCGCACGACTTCCGAACCCTTCTCGTAGACGGTCATCGTGTAGAAGTTGTTGATCTCGACGTAACTTTCCGGGCGCACCGGATGCGCCATCGGACCCGCGTCCTCGGCGAACTGCATCTGCCGCAGCACCCGCACGTCCTCGATGCGCTTGGTCGCGCGCGCCGCTTCGTTGCCGGCGGCGCTGTCGCCGGCGGCCATGTCGGCCGAGAATTCCTGATCGCGGAACACGGTGAGCCCTTCCTTCAGGCTCAGCTGGAACCAGTCGCGGCAGGTCACGCGGTTGCCGGTCCAGTTGTGGAAGTACTCGTGGCCGACCACCGCCTCGATGTTCGCGAAGTCGGTATCGGTCGCGGTTTCGGGGTTCGCGAGCACGTACTTCGTGTTGAAGATGTTGAGCCCCTTGTTTTCCATCGCGCCCATGTTGAAGTCGCTGACCGCGACGATCATGAAGCGGTCCAGATCGAGTTCGAGGCCGAAGCGCTGCTCGTCCCAGTGGATCGAATGGATCAGCGAGTCCATCGCGTGACGGGTCTTGTCGAGATCGTGCGGCTCGACCCATACCTGCAGCAGCTTTTCCTTGCCCGAACCGGTCGTCACGCGCTCCTCGAGCGCGACCAGCTTGCCGGCGACCAGCGCGAACAGATAGCTCGGCTTCCTGAACGGATCTTCCCAGCGCGCGAAATGACGGCCGTCGGGCAGATCGCCTTCTTCCAGCAGATTGCCGTTCGACAGCAGCACCGGATAGTCGGCTTTGCTCGCGCGCAGCGTGACCGTGAAGCTGGCCATCACGTCGGGGCGGTCGAGGAAGTAGGTGATGCGGCGAAAGCCCTCGGCCTCGCACTGTGTGAAGAAGTTGCCGCTCGATACGTACAGCCCGGACAGCGTGGTGTTCTGCGCCGGGTTGCAGATACTGGTCACGGTCAGCTCGAAGCTGTCGGGCACGTTCTCCAGCAGCAGCCCATGCTCGTGCGGATGCGCGTTCGCGAACGGCTTGCCGTCGATCTCGGCGCTGACCAATTCGAGCTGTTCGCCCATCAGTTCGAGGTGCGCGGCGCGCGCTGCGTCCGGGTTGCGGCGCAACTGCATCGTATTCCTGACGACCGTGCGTTCGGGGACCAGATCGAACTCCAGCGCGACGGTGTCGATCAGGAAGGCGGGCGGCGCGTAGTCGGCGCGGCGGATCACATTGGGCGTTTCGGTATCGGCCATGGCGTTCTGTAGTGGAGGATTCGAGTGGCCGCGCGCGAAGGGCGCGCGAGCCGGGCTTGTCGAGCCATTGTACAAAGGCTCGGGGGATCGTGCGGAAGCGGACGGGCGCCGCCGCAAGAACCTTTTACCGGCTCGCGCGGTCAGCGTATTAGCGGGCGCCGCGCGTGGCGGCCGGCACGCGAGCCGGGGCCCGCCGCGGCTTGCGCCGATGGAATAACCGCAGTCAACACACGTTTAACCGAAGCCATCCGAGGCTTCACGAGGCAGACCATGAACATCGATCAATGGACCCGCCGCATCGCGCTGACGTTCGTCGCGCTGACGGTGCTGCTGTCCGGTTGCACGACTTACGTGACGACTCAGGTCACCGCGTTCTCGGCGTGGAGCGGCAGCGATGCGACCCGCACCTATGCGTTCACGCGCCACGATGATCAGCAGAACAACCTCGAATTGAGCGCGTATGAGCGGATCGTCGCGAACGAACTCGCGCTGCATGCGTTCCGCGAAGTCGAGCGCGAGCAGGCGCGCTATCTGGTCGAACTCGCGTATGGAATCCGCTCGGATATCGTGACGGTTGCCGAGCCGGTCTACTACAACCCATGGCCCGGTCCGTACTGGGGCCGGCCGTTCGACCCGTGGGGACCGTGGGGGCCGTTTCCGGCGACCTACGTGAATCAGAGCTATCCGGTGTTCACGCATCTGCTCGGCATCCGCATCACCGAGCGCGCGAGCGGCAAGGAGGTCTATAACGTGACCGCGCGTAATTTCGGCGGCGAGTCGTCGCTGGTGCGGGCGATGCCTTATCTCGCGCGCAGCGCGTTGTCCGATTTCCCGCTCGCCAACGGCGTCGTGCATACGGTGAAGATTCCGTTGGGCACGGGCGGCGGGGCGGCCGCCAATGAAGTGTCGCTGCCGGCGGTTGGCGGCGCGTCCGCGCCGGCTGCGGCAACGGCGCCGAAAGCGCCGCAGTAAAGCCGCCGCAGTAAAGCCGCCGCAGTAAAGCCGCCGCAGTCAAGCCGCCGCAGTCAAGCCGCGGTAGGGCCGCAATAAAGCCGCAATAAAGCGGCCCCGCGCCGCTTAAATCCCGACCCCGAACAGCGCCATCGCGCCCAGCACGACGAACATCACCGCCGCGATGCCGTGCACGAGTTTGGTCGGCAGACGATGCGCGAAGCGGTCGCCGAGCAGGATCGCCGGTACGTTCGCGATCATCATGCCGAGCGTCGTACCCGCGACCACGCCGAAAAAGTCATGAAAGCGCGCGGCCAGCGCGACCGTCGCGATCTGCGTCTTGTCGCCCATCTCGGCGAGGAAGAAGGTGACGACCGTGGTACCGAACACGCCCAGATGCGAGCGGCTGGTGTTGGCTTCCTCATCGTCGAGTTTGTCGGGCACGAGGATCCACAAACCCATGCCGATGAACGACACGGCCAGCGCCCAGCGCATGATGGTCGGGGTCAGCAGCGAGCCGAGCCACGCGCCGAGCGCGCCGGCGCCCGCGTGATTGATCAGCGTTGCCGCGAGCACGCCGAGAATGATCGGCAGCGGCTTGCGATAGCGCGCGGCCAGCACGAGCGACAGCAATTGCGTCTTGTCGCCGATCTCGGCGAGCGCGACCGCACCGGTCGAGATAAGAAAAGCTTGAGTCACTTTGATTGATCCTCGGGCCAGATATGAACGAGCGACGACCCACGACACGCCGGGCCCTGTTGCGGCGCGTGTGGATCATCGGTCTCGCCAGGCCAGAGGCTGCGTCTGCCATGGCCGTGACGGCCAAGTCTGTTGACAGGCGCCCCCGCGAAGCACCGTTGCAACGCACCGGCAAAAACGCGGTGCGGACGGTCGCGGGGCGGCTACTCCCCAATGAGGGGCGGAGTATAGCAGGCCCGCGCGCGCGGCTGCCGCGAATGTTGCGCGGACGACCGGGGGAGGCGCTCGTCAGGCGCCCTGGGGTTGGTAATTCGAAAGTCGAATGAAAGTTTGGGCCAAAAGTGCGCAGCCCCATGGTTGCCCGGAAGCACAAAAAATCGTTGCAAAAATACTCGCAACGCGTGCGCGACAAAGCCGGCACGCACGCGGGCAACCCCTTCTGCAGGCGTTTGCGCGCGCCTCTGACAACCGTCTGACAAAGTGTTGCTTAAATCGCGTGGATACAGATGGATACGTCTTTTGTGGCTGATTTAATTCACAATATTCAGTATTATTCGGGCCACAAAAGGAGCCGCGGCGATCATCAGACTAACGGTCGACGGCACCTGAATAATCGGGGCCATGTGCCGATATACCTGAACGAATTCCCCATTAACAAGACGCTCGCCTGCGGCTCGATTGTCCCGCTGCTGCCGGCGCCGTTCATCGTCACGGCGGCATCTTCCGCCAGGCGCCCGAGCCTCTTCCTGTTTTACGCGCGAATACCGTATGCCCGATCTGCACTGGACCATTCCGGTCGGTCGCTGGTCTAGCTGGCCGGCTACCGCATCTGCCGCACCCGACATCGGCTTTATCGACCCGATCGTGCGGCGGCGTCTCAGCACGCTGTCCAAGGTGGCGCTCAAGGTCGCGCACGACTGTGTCGCGGCCGAGCCGGTGCGCGTGGTGTTCGCGTCGCGGCACGGCGAGTTGCGCCGTACCACCGATATTCTGCGTTCGATCAGCGCCGGCGAGCCGGTGTCGCCGACCGCGTTCAGCCTGTCGGTGCTCAACGCGATGACCGGCGTGTTCGGCATCGCGCGCGGCGACCGTTCCGCGGCCAGCGCGGTGTCGGCGGGCGCCGAGACGCTCGGTTATGCGCTGCTCGAAGCGTACGCGCAATACCAGAGCCAGGCCGATGAGCCGGTGCTGCTGGTGTACGCGGACGAGCCGGCCGATCTCGCGTACGGCACGATCGAAGACGAAGTGCAGGGCGGCGCGCTCGCGCTGTTGATCGACGCGGCGGCCCCGGCCGGGCAGTTGCTGTGTGCGCTGACGCAGCCGCGCGACGTTTGCGCCGCGCCCGCCGCCGACGCAACCCGCTTTCCGACCCAGAGCCAGGCGCTGCTGCACTGCCTCGAAACCGGCCAACCGGCCTGCTGGCAACGCGCCGGCGCGCGCTGGCACTGGAGCTGGGATGCGCGCGCGGCTTGATTATCTGTGGCGGCTTTGCGCGACCGGCCTCGCGTTCGCGGTGTTCGGCGTGTGTGGGCTGGTGTTCTCGGTGCTGGTGTTTCCGCTCGCATGGTTGTGGCCGCAGCGGGCGTCGCGGCAGCGCGCGGTGAGCGCCGTGATCCACGGTTTTTTCCGCGCGCTGGTCGCGCTGTTGCAGCGCATCGGCGTGATGGAACTGGACGTGCGCGGCGCCCAGGCGCTGCGTGCGGGCGGCCCGGCGGTGGTGGTCGCCAATCACCCGACCTATCTCGACGTGATGGTGCTGTTGGCACTGACGCCGCGCGCCTGCTGCGTGGTGAAGAACGCGCATTGGCGCAATCCGTGTTTCTGGGGCATCGTCCGAGCCGCGGAGTATGTGAGCAACTCGGACGCGACAGAATTCGTCGATGCGGGAGCCAGACAACTCGCCTCCGGCTATACGATGCTGATCTTTCCGGAAGGCACCCGCAGTCCGGCACCGAACCGCCTGCACGCATTTTCGCGCGGCTTCGCGCACATGGCACTGAAGACCGGCGCGCCGATCGTGCCGGTGCTGATCGATTGCGATCCACCCGCGTTCACCCGGCAGATGCGCTGGTACCACGTACCGGCGCGCGCGTTTCGCATGCGCGTGAACGTGCTCGCACCGCTTGGCATCGACGAACTCGCGGCGGCCGCCGCGACGCCCGCTATCGCGGCGCGCAGCGTCACGCACGCGGTCGAAGCCCACATTACCCAGCACCTGTTCGATTATGGATTCTTTAAAACTGGAAATTAAAAAGCTTCTGATCGAAGCCCTCGATCTCGAAGACCTGAGCCCCGCCGACATCGACGACGACGCGCCGTTGTTCGGTTCCGACGGCATCGGTCTCGATTCGATCGACGCGCTCGAGATCGGCATCGTGCTGCGCAAACAATACCAACTGACCATCGCGGCGAACGACGAACGCACGCGCGAGCACTTTCGCTCGATCAACACGCTTGCCGCGTTGGTCGAGAGTCAGCGCGCGGCGGCGCAGACCGCGAACGACATCACCAGCAAGGGGGAATGAACCGTGTCCGAGACTGAAATTCTTGAGCGCATCCGCGCGATCTTCAAGGAGAACTTCGCGATCGAGCCGGAGGCGGTGACGCCGCAAGCTCATCTGTTCGAAGACCTCGATCTCGACAGCATCGATGCGGTCGATCTGGCCATCAAGCTGCAGGAAATGACCGGCCGCCGCATCAAGCCGGAAGAGTTCAAATCCGTGCGTACCGTCGGCGACGTCATCGCCGCGGTCGAATCGCTGCTCGCGGCGCAAGGCTGATGCCGGCCGCGCGTCCGCGCTCGCCGCTGCCGCAGCCGCCTGCCGCCGCGCCCCGGCTGCCGGGCGCACGGCCTCACTGGGGCAGGACTGTCGCGCAGGTGCTGCTGAAACTCGCCTATCCGGCGCTGATTCTATGCGCATGGCATTGGGATGCGCCGCGTCTGGTCGGTTTGCTGCTGCTGGCGACGCTGTGGCTGCAACGCTGGCTCGGCGGCGGCCCGCTTGCGATGCCGCTGCGCCAGCTGTCCGCGCTCGACTGGAGCGTGGTGGTGCTGCTGAGCTGCGCATCGGTCGCGATCGTCGTCACCGATAGCGAACTGCTGCTGCGCTTCTATCCATCGCTCGTCAATCTCGGACTGCTGATCGCATTCGGCGCGACGCTCGTGCGCGGGCCGTCGATGATCGAAAAATTCGCGCGGCTCGGCGAACCGGATCTGCCGGCAAGCGGCGTGCGCTATACGCGCCGCGTCACGCAACTGTGGTGTGGATTCTTCGTGCTGAACGGGCTGTTTTCCGCTTATACCGCGCTGGCCTGGAGCCGCGCGAACTGGTCGCTGTACAACGGCGTGATCGCTTACGCGCTGATCGGCGTGCTGCTCGCCGGCGAATATGTGTGGCGGCGGCTCGTCGTGTTGCCGCGCGCCGCGCGTGCGGGATCGGAGGCGCGATGATCGCGTTGCACGATCTGCTGGCCGCCGAGTCCGGGCTCGCGGCCGCCGCCACGCCAGTGTGCCGCGACGGTGCCACGCTGCTCGATCGCGCGGCGTTTCGCGCGCGGGTCGCGGCGCTGATTGCGCTCGTTGAAGCGCGCGACGCGGCTGCCGCGAGTGGTGCAGGCGCCGCACGGCACTGCGCGCTCTGCATCGACGATCCGTTCGACTTCGCGTGTGCGCTGTTCGCGTTGTTCGCGTGCGGCAAGGAGCCGGTGATTCCGGCCAACGCGACGCCTGGCTATCTCGCCGATCTCGCCGGTGCGTACGACTTCATGTTGAGCGACGCGGACCTGCCGCCGCTGTGCGCGGGGGCCGAAGCCGCCGCAGCGGCCACTAGCGCCGCCATCGCCGCGACCCCCACCTACCGAATTGACCCCCACGCGCCGCTCACGCTCTACACCTCCGGCAGCAGCGGCACGCCGAAGCCGATCCGCAAAACGCTCGCGCAATTTAACGCCGAGGTGCACACGCTGGAGACCCAGTGGGGCGCATTGATCGGCGACGCGACGATGCTCGCGAGCGTCCCGCATCACCACATCTACGGTCTGCTGTTTCGCGTGCTGTGGCCGCTCGCGGCCGGCCGTGCATTCGATCGCGCGCTCGGCATCGCGCCGCTGCAGCTGCAAAGCCGGATCGCGCAATACGGCGCGAGCGCGATCGTGTCGACTCCCGTGCAACTGTCGCGCTGGCCCGCGTTGCCGGGCTTCGCCGCGCTCGCTCCGGCGCCGCGCGCGTTCTTCTCGTCGGGCGGTCCGCTCGCGGCCGACGCCGCGCAGCACTACGCGGCGAGCTACGGCGCGGCGCCGCTCGAAATTTACGGCAGCACCGAGACCGGCGGGATCGCATGGCGCCGTCAGGACCAGAGCGACGCATGGCAGCCGGTCGCCGGCGCCGAACTGCGCCGCGACGACGACGGCGCGCTGTGCGTGCGCTCGCCGCATCTGGACCACCCGGACTGGCATCGCACCGGCGACCGTATCGCGTTCGACGCCGACGGGCGCTTCCGTTTGCAAGGGCGCCTCGACCGGGTGCTGAAGCTCGGCGGCAAGCGCGTGTCGCTGCCCGAACTCGAAGCGCGCCTGGCGCTGCATCCGTACGTCGCGCAGGCGGCGCTGGTGTCGCTCGAAGGCGTGTCGCGCGAACGGGTCGGCGCGGTGGTCGCGCTGACCGACGCGGGCAGCGCGGCGCTGCTCAAGGACGGCCGCGTCGCGCTCGCGAAGGTGCTGCGCCGTCATCTCGCCGATTACTTCGACGCGGTGGTGCTGCCGCGCCACTGGCGGTTTCGCGTGAGCCTGCCATTCGACGCGCGCGGCAAGCTGCCCGCCAGCGCGGTGGCCGCCGCGTTCGCGCCGCGCGCCGAGGGCATGGAAGTGCTCGCCGAAGCGCGCAGCGGCGACACGCTGCAGATCGAGCTGCGCGTGCCGCCCACGTTGATTCATTTCGCCGGCCACTTCCCCGGCCTGCCGATCCTGCCCGGCGTCGTCCAGGTCGACTGGGCCGCGCGGCTCGCGGCCGCGCATTGGCCGCAGGTGCGCGCGCTCGCGTCGGTCGAGCGGCTCAAGTTCATGGCGCCGGTGCCGCCGGGCGCGGTGCTCAAGCTCACGCTGACGCACGATAGCGCGCGCCGTCGCGTGCAGTTCGCGTACCGGCTGGACGGCCGCGACTGCGCTGCGGGCGTGCTCGTGCAGCGGGAGGACGCGTGATGCGCTTCGCGCCGTGCATCGTGATTCCGATCTACAACCACAAGGACGCCATTGGCGCGACCGTCGCGCATCTAGCGGTGCACGCTCTGCCGCTGTTCGTTGTCGACGACGGCAGCGACGAGCCGACCCAGCAGGTGCTCGCCGCGCTCGCGCAGCAATACGCAGGACAGCTAACGCTGCTGCGCCTGCCCGAAAACGGCGGCAAGGGCGCGGCGGTGATGGCGGGTTTGCGCGCGGCGCGCTCGGCCGGCTACACGCACGCGTTGCAGATCGACGCCGACGGCCAGCACGACGCGGCCGACGTGCCGCGCTTTCTCGACGCCGCGCGCGCCGAACCGGACGCGGTGATCCTCGGCCGGCCGGTCTACGACGACACGGTGCCGAAATCGCGCCTGTATGGCCGCTATCTGACGCATGTGTGGGTGTGGATCGAAACGCTGTCGCTGACGATCCGCGATTCGATGTGCGGCTTCCGGCTCTATCCGCTGGCGCTCGCGTGCGAACTGATCGACAGCGTGAAGCTGCCGACGCGGATGGATTTCGACATCGAAATTCTGGTACGCCTGCACTGGCTGCGCGCGGCATTCCGCTCGATCCCGACGCGCGTGACCTATGCAGCCGACGGCGTATCGCATTTCGACGTGCTGTGGGACAACGTGCGGATCAGCCGCAGTCATACGCGGCTCGTGTTCGGGATGCTGTGGCGTCTGCCGATGCTGCTCGCGCACAAGCTGATGCCGCGGCGCCGGGCGAGTGTTGCCGATTGCGCTGGCGAACAGCAGGGCGCCCGGCCGCCCGAAGCGTGGTGGCGCATCGCCGAACGCGGCAGCCATCTCGGCATGAGTCTGCTCGCGCTTAGCTGCAAGCTGTTCGGCCGTCGCTTCACCGCGCTGTGGCTGCATCCGATCGTCGCGTATTTCCTGCTGACCGGCCGCGCCGCGCGCGATGCGTCGGCCAATTACTTCCGCCATCTCGGCACGGTCGCGCCGTCGGGCGACACGCCGCGCCCCGGCTGGCGGTCCGCGTATCGCCATATGCTCGCGTTCGCGCAATCGGGCTTCGACAAGCTCGCCGCGTGGACCGGCCGCGTCAACGAAACCGACGTCAGCTTCGACGATCCTTCGGCGTTCGAAGCATTGATCGCGAGCGGCAAGGGCGCGCTGGTGATCGGCGCGCATCTGGGCAATCTGGAGATGGTCCGCGCGCTCGCGGTGCGTGGCGCGCACGCGAAGGTCACCGCGGTCGTCTACACCGAACACGCGCGCCGCTTCAATCACGTGCTGGCAGCGTCGAATCGCGATTTCGCGCGGCATCTGCTCGAAGTCGGCGACTTCGGTCCGCAGACCGCGGTGCTGATGCAGCAGCGCATCGATGCGGGCGAGCTGCTGGTGATCGTCGGCGACCGGGTGCCGGCCAACGAGGCGGGGCGCACCATCGACGCGCAGTTCCTCGGCGCGAGCGCGCCGTTCGCGCAGGGGCCGTACGTGCTCGCGCATGCGCTCGGCTGCCCGGTCTACCTGTTCTTCTGCCTGAAAGAGCGCGACCGCTACCGGATGTACTTCGAGCCGTTCGCCGAGCGCATCGAGCTGCCGCGCCGCGAACGCGCGCAGCATCTGGCCGGATGGGCGCAGCGCTATGCGCTGCGGCTCGAACACTACTGCCGCAAGGCGCCGTATCAATGGTTCAACTTCTTCGACTTCTGGGCAGGTTCGAAGCGAGGCGCGAATGGCCGACCCTGACCCGCGCCCGCGCGTCGTAACGCGCGCATTGCCGGACCACTATCGCAAAGGAAACAACGGATGATCGAGGCCCCGAAAGTGCCGACCGTACCCCACCTGCTGAGCGCGAGCACGACAGTCGAAGTGCCGTTTCACGACGTCGACGCAATGAGCGTGTGCTGGCACGGCAATTATCTGAAGTACTTCGAAATGGGCCGCGCGGCGCTGCTGCGCGCATTCGATTACGACTATCGCGAGATGCAGGCGTCCGGCTATCTGTGGCCGATCGTCGAGGCGCAATTGAAGTACGTGAAGCCGGCCGTCTACGGCCAGACGCTGGAAGTGAGCGCGCATCTGCTCGAATACGAAAACCGCCTGAAAATAGCGTACGAAATCGTCGATGGCGCGACCGGCACGCGGCTCACGAAGGGCTACACGATCCAGGTCGCGGTCGATGCCGTGAGCCACGAGCTGCAATTCGTGTCGCCGCCGGTGGTGTTCGAAAAGCTGGAGCGTGTATGGGGACAGCGATGAAGCGACGTGCGGCGGAAGCTGCCGCGTGGCGTGCAGCGGTTGCGATGCGCGCGCTGTATGCGATGCGTGAGATCGGCGTGACCGGTTTGACCGGCGGGGCACGGGCGCTCGCATTGCGCGCGGTGAGCGCGATGTTTGGGGTCGCCGTGGCGGGCGCGCTCGCATGGCCGGCCGCCGCCGCTTACGCAGCGGGCTCAGCCGCCGCCGCGGCTGATGCAGCTGCTAGTGCGGTCGCAAGCGCAGCCGCAAGCGCAGCCACGAAAGCGGCCACGAAACCGGGCACGGCCGCAAACGCTGCCACGACACCCGCCACGAACAACCCCGCACTCGTTTCCCGGATCGCCGCGCATCTGGCCGAACCGAAGGGCGTGCGCGCGCAATTTACGCAGACGCAAACGCTCGCCGCGATGAAGCAGCCACTCGTCAGCAGCGGCAATTTGCTGTTCTATCGCGAGCGCGGCGTGATCTGGCAGATCGACACGCCGTACAAGGCCACCTACGTGATCACCGATGCCGGCGTCGCCCAGCTCAACGCGGCCGGCCAGCGGGTCGGCACGCATAGCGCGCAGAGCACGCGCGGCGTCGCGCAGGTCTCGAAGATGATGCGCGCGATGCTCGGCGGCGATCTGTCCGCGCTGTACTCGCAGTTCGATGTGAGCGCGGCGGGCAGCGCCGCGCAATGGCGGATGCACCTCACGCCGAACCAGCCCCAGCTCGCGCAATCGATCAAGGGTCTCGAGATGAGCGGCGGCGACTATCTGCAAAGCCTGCGCATCACGCTCGCGAACGGCGACGTCACGAAGCTCGACTTCGCCAACAGCGCGGCCGTCGCCGAACCGACGGCGGCCGAGCGCAGCCTGTTCGGAGCGCCGTGATGGACCTGCCGCAACAGCGCCGGGCGAAACAGACGTGGGGCGTGCGCGTCGCATGGCTCGCGCTCGCGCTGCTGGCGGCGCTCTATTGCGGCTGGCGCTTCGCGGGGCCGGCGCCGCTCGAAACCAATCTGCTCGCGCTGCTGCCCGCGACCGAGGCGGACCCTGTCGCCGAAAAAGCGGTCGACACGCTCGCGAGCGCGCTCGGCGATCGCACGGTGCTGCTGGTCACGAGCCGCGACGACGCGCACGCGAAAGCGGCCGCGAAGCAACTCGGCGCGGCGCTGCAAAAGAGCGGCGCATTCGGCTCGGTGACCGCCGAGTTGCCGCCGTTCGATCTGTCGCAGATCGCGGCGCTGTATCTGCCGTATCGCTTCGGTCTGCTCACGCCGGCCGATCGCGCGACGCTCGCTCCACCCAACGCTCAAGCGGACCCGACCGCGCTGCACGACCTGCTCGCGCAGCGCCTCTACAGTCCGTTGCAAGGCGGCCTCACCACGCCGCTCGCCGACGATCCGTTCGGCTGGCTGCAACGCTGGCTCGGCGGATTGCCGCTCGCGACGTCGAATCTGACCGTCGAAGACAACCTGCTGGTCTCGCATCAGGGCGATGGGGAGAAGGCGACGACCAGCGTGCTGCTGGTCGCCACGCTGCCCGGTTCGGCGTACGAAACGAAAACCCAGCGCGCGGTGCACGCGGCGCTCGCCGACGCCGAAAGCGCGTTGCGCCAGAGTTTTCCCGATGTGACGGTCGCGCGCGCCGGCGCGGTGTTTTACGCGCAAGCGGCGCGCAGCGCGTCCGAACGCGAAGTGCACCTGATCGGCATCGCGTCGCTGTGCGGGATCGCACTGCTGATGCTGTGGGTGTTCCGCTCGCCGCGGCTGTTGCTGCTGGGCTTCGTATCGACCGCGCTCGGCATCGTCTGCGCGCTGGCGGCGACGCTGCTGATCTTCGGCAAGCTGCATCTGCTGACGCTGGTGTTCGGCGCGAGCCTGATCGGCGAGGCCGTCGATTATTCGATCCAGTACTTCGTCGTCTATCTCGGCGCGGGCCGCGACTGGGACGCGCGGCGCGGCGCGCGCACGGTGCGCCCGGCGCTGACCGTCGCGCTGGCGACCAGCCTGCTCGGCTACGCGATCCTGATGTGGGTGCCGTTCCCGGCGCTCAAGCAGATCGCCTGCTTCGCGATTGCCGGCATCGTGACCGCGTTCGCGTCGGTGCTGTGGCTGCTGCCCGCGCTGCTCACGCGCGCGCCGAAGCGCAGTCCGCGGCGGGTGTTCGCCGGCGCCGCGCGGCTGCTCGCGCACTGGCAGCGCGCGCTCGCCGGCCAGCGCGCCTGGCTGGTCGCGGCGCTGCTGCTGCTCGCCGCGGTGCCCGGCTGGCTGCGCCTGACCAGCGACGACGACATCCATCTGCTGATCCAGCGCGATGCGTCGCTGGTCGCGCAGGAGGACAAGGTGCGCGCGGCGGTCGGCGTCGACAACAGCGCGCAGTTTTTCGTCGTGCGCGGCGACACGCCCGAAGCGGTGCTGCAACGCGCGGAAGCGCTCGGCGCTAAGCTCGATGCGCTGGATGCGCTCGACGGCGGCGCCGATGCGGTCGGCGGCTATCAGTCGGTTGCGCAGTTCGTGCCGTCCGCGCGGCGGCAGAGCGAAGATCGCGCGTTGCTCGCGCAGCATGTGTTCAACGATCCGGCCGCGTTGCGCGCCACGTTGCTGCAAGCGGGTTTCAAGGACGAAGTCGCCGATGCGTGGCTCGCCGCGTATGCGAAGCCGCAGGCGCCGTTGACGGTGGATCAGTGGCTCGCGGTGCCGTGGTCGCAGCCGTACCGGCATTTGTGGCTCGGCGCGGTGGGCGTGAACGCGCAGAACCCGGCGAACGCGCCGAATGCCTCGAACGGCGCGAACGGCGCCAACGCGTCGGGCTACGCCGCCGTCGTCATCCCCCAACGTGTGACCCTGCACAACGCGCCCGCACTGATCGCGCTCGCGCACGATCTGCCCGGCGTCGTGTTCGTCGACAAAGCCGCCAGCGTATCGAAGCTGTTCGGCGAATATCGAGTGGATAGCGGCTGGTGGCTCGGCGGCGCGCTGCTGGTCGTCGCCGCGTTGCTGATGCTGCGTTATCGGGTGCGCGGCGGCCTCGCGACCACGCTGCCGGTGGTGCTCGCGGTCGGCGTCGCGCTCGCGGTGTTCGGCTACGCGGGCGTGCCGCTCAATCTGTTCAACTGGCTCGCGCTGATGCTGGTGCTCGGCGTCGGCGCAAACTATGCGGTGTTTCTGCGCGAAGGGTGTCTCCGCGCCGCCGCGGATCTCGGCGCGGTGTGGACCGGGGTGCTGCTGTCGGCGGCCACCACGCTGCTGTCGTTCGGCATGCTCGCGATGAGCGCGATGCCGGCGCTGCGCAGCTTCGGCGCGACGCTCGCGCTCGGTATCCTGGTGTCGGTGCTGCTCGCGCCGATGGGGATGCCAACCGCCACGCCCGCGCGCAAGCCGGGCGCCAGGTCATCGGAATCACGGAGGGCGGCATGAAAGCGCCATCGGTTTATTTACACGCGCTCGGCATGATCAACGCGCTCGGCGGCGACGTCGACGCGATCGTGCCGGCGCTCGCCGCCGCGCAATCGCCCGGCATGGGGCCGGTCCATACGGGGATCGGCGACGCGTTCGTCGGCAGCGTGCTCGCGCCGCTCGAACTTGCGCCGCGCGCCGATCTGGCGCGCTACGACTGCCGCAACAACCGGCTGCTGCTCGCTGCGCTCGCGCAGATCGCGCCGGCCATCGAAGCGGCGCGCGAGCGCTACGGCTCCGAACGGATCGGCGTGGTGCTCGGCACCAGCACGTCGGGCATCGAGGCGGCCGAAACCGCGTTCGTCTATCACGCGCAAGCGGGCCAATTGCCGGAGAACTTCAACTACCGGCAGATGGAAATCGGCACCGCCGCGCCGTTCGCGGCCGCCGCGCTCGGCGTGCAAGGGCCGGCGTTCACGATCTCGACCGCGTGCACGTCGAGCGCGAAGGCCTTCGCGTCCGCGCGCCGGCTGCTGCAATTGCAGCTGTGCGATGCGGTCGTGGTCGGCGGCGTCGATTCGTTGTGCGAACTCACGGTGCAGGGCTTCGCGTCGCTCGAATCGACCAGCAGCACGCGCACCAATCCGATGAGCCGCAACCGGCGCGGGATCAACGTCGGCGAGGGCGCGGCCGTGTTCCTGATGAGCCGCGACGAAGCGGCGGTGCGGCTCGCGGGCCTCGGCGAATCGAGCGACGCATATCATATTTCCGCGCCCGACCCGCAGGGTGTCGGCGGCGAGCTCGCGTTGCGCGACGCGCTGGCGGATGCGGGGATCGCGGCGTCGGCGGTCGGCTATGTGAATCTGCACGCGACCGCCACGCAGAAGAACGACGAAATGGAAGCGCATCTGATGGCGCGGGTGTTCCCCGGCGGCGTCGCCGCGAGCGGCACCAAGCCGCTGACCGGTCATCAGCTCGGCGCGGCCGGCGCGACCGAACTCGGCTTCGCGTGGCTCGCGCTCGCGCGCGACGACGCGAACCTGCCGCCGCATCTGTGGGACGGCGAGGCCGATCCGGCGCTGCCCGCGCTCGATCTGGTGCAGGGCGCGCGCGCGTTGCCGCGCGGCGCCGGCACCCAGTACGCGATGAGCAATTCGTTCGCGTTCGGCGGCAGCAATGTCAGCCTGATTCTGGCCCGGTGACGCGCATGGCGACTTCGTCACCCAACTCGCACAAAACCGGCGACGCGCCAACCGGCGTCGAACGAGCCGCCGTCGGCCCGGCCAGCGTCGAGCCGGGCGGCACCGCGCCAACCAGCGGCGTGCCACCCAGCGTCGAAGCGCTCGCGCGCCAGCCGATCGAATCGATCATCCCGCATCGCGGCAGCATGCTGCTGCTCGACGCGGTCGACACCTTCGCCGACACCACGCTCAGCGCGTACGCGGGCGTCGATCCGCACGCGTGGTACGCGGACGCCGACGGCGCGATGCCCGCGTGGATCGGCATCGAGTTGATGGCGCAGGCGATCGCCGCGCACGTCGCGCTGCTGGCGATGCGCGGCGGCGGCCACGCGCGCCCCGGCGTGCTGCTCGGCTCGCGCAGCTACGAGGCGGCGCAACCCGCGTTTCGCGCCGGCGCGAAGCTGCGCATTCAGGTCACCGAACTACTGCGCAGCGAAGCCGGCCATGGCGCGTACGAATGCACGATCGACGACGGCGATGCGCGCTGCGCGGAAGCGGTGATCAAGGTGTTTCAACCGCCCGATTTCCAGACTTTTATCGAAGGGAGTTTCAACCCATGAGCCGGCGAGTTCTCGTTACCGGCGCAAGCCGCGGCATCGGCCGCGCGATTGCGTATCAGTTGGCCGCCGACGGCTTCGCGGTATCCGTGCACTGCCGCACCGGCCGCAGCGAAGCCGACGCGGTCGCGAGCGGCATCGCCGCCCAGGGCGGCAGCGCGCGCGTGCTGCAGTTCGACGTGCGCGAGCGCGCCGCGTGCCGCGAGGTGCTCGAAGCTGACGTCGCCGCGCATGGCCCGTACTACGGAATCGTGTGCAGCGCGGGCGTCACGCGCGACGCCGCGTTTCCCGCGCTCACCGACGAGGACTGGGACGTCGTGATCGAAACCGGGCTCGACGCGTTCTACAACGTCGTGCATCCGCTGACGATGCCGATGGTGCGCGCGCGCAACGGCGGGCGGATCGTCACGATCGCGTCGGTGTCGGGCGTGATCGGCAACCGCGGCCAGGTCAACTACAGCGCGGCGAAGGCCGGCCTGATCGGCGCGACCAAGGCGCTCGCGGTCGAACTCGCGTCGCGCAACATCACGGTCAACTGCGTCGCGCCGGGACTGGTCGAAACCGGCATGCTCGAACAGGTGCCGCTCGAACAGGCGCTGAAAACGGTGCCGATGAACCGCGTCGGACAGCCGGCCGAGGTCGCGGCGGTGGTGAGCTTTCTGATGTCCGATGGCGCGTCGTACGTGACGCGTCAGGTGATCGGCGTGAACGGCGGGATGATCTGATGAAGCGCGTCGTGATTACCGGCATGGGCGGCGTGACCGCGTTCGGCGACAGCTGGGACGCGGTCGAAGCGCGCCTGAGAAGCGGCGAAAACGCGGTGCGGCGGCTCGCGCAATGGGATTACTTCGATGCGCTGCATACGCGGCTCGCGTGTCCGTTGCCGGCCTTCACGACGCCCGCGCATTACCCGCGCAAGAAGGTCCGCTCGATGGGCCCGGTGTCGCTGTACTCGGTGCGCGCGAGCGAACTCGCGCTCGCCGACGCGGGCCTCGCCGACGATGCGAGCATCGCCGACGGCCGGATGGGCGTCGCGTACGGTTCGTCGTCGGGTTCGGTGCAGCCGATCCGCGCGTTCGGCACGATGCTCGAGACCGGCTCGATGAGCAACGTCACGTCGAACAGCTACGTGCAGATGATGCCGCACACGAGCGCCGTCAACGTCAGCCTGTTCTGGGATCTGAAAGGCCGCATCATCCCGACTTCGTGCGCGTGCGCGTCCGGCAGCCAGGCGATCGGCTACGCGTACGAGGCGATCCAGAGCGGAAAGCAGGCGCTGATGCTGGCCGGCGGCGCGGAAGAATTGTCGGGGCCGGCGGTCGCGGTGTTCGACACGCTGTACGCGACCAGCACCCGCAACGACGAACCGCACCTCACGCCGCGTCCGTTCGATGCCGCGCGCGATGGCCTCGTGGTCGGCGAGGGCGCGGCGACGCTGGTGCTCGAAGAGTACGAACACGCGCTCGCGCGCGGCGCGCGGATTCACGCGGAAATCGTCGGCTTCGGCTGCAACTCGGACGGCGCGCACATGACGCAGCCGACCGCCGGCACGATGGCGCTGGCGATGCAGCTCGCGCTGCGCGACGCGCAACTGTCGCCCGACGCGATCGCGTACGTGAACGCGCACGGCACCTCGACCGATCGCGGCGATATCGCCGAGAGCCATGCGACCGCGCAGACCTTCGGCGCGCGCATGCCGATCAGCTCGCTGAAGAGCTACATCGGCCATACGCTCGGCGCGTGCGGCGCGATCGAAGCGTGGTGGACGATCGAGATGATGAAGCGCAACTGGTACGCGCCGACGCTGAACCTCGATCATGTCGATCCGGCTTGCGCGCCGCTCGATTACATCGTCGGCGGCGCGCGCGAGATCGATGCGCAGTACGTGATGAGCAACAACTTCGCGTTCGGCGGCATCAACACGTCGCTGATTTTCAGGCGCGTTCGATGAGCGTCGCGCTGCAACGGGTGGTCGTGACCGGCATGGGCATCGTGTCGTGTCTCGGCAATACGCTGGACGAAGTATCGGCCGCATTGCGCGCGGGCCGCTCGCGGATCGAGCGCGTCGACGCGTGGCGCGAGCGCGGTTTCGGCTCGCAGGTCGCGGGCGTCGCGTCGGTGGCCGGCGAGCCGCCGTTCGAGCGCAAGCTGGAGCGCTTCATGGGCGACACCGCGCGCTTCGCGTGCCACGCGGCGCGCAAAGCGATCGACGACGCGGGTCTCACCGCGCAGGCGTTGCAGTCGCCGGACGCAGGCGTGGTGATCGGCTCGGGCGTCGGCGCGCTGGCGAGCTACGACGCGGCGCTGGCCATCGCGCACACGCGCGGCATCGACAAGCTGCCGCCGTACACGGTGCCGCACGCGATGAGCAGCACCGCGTCGGCGAACGTCGCGCAGGTGTTCGGGCTCGAAGGCGTCAGCTATTCGCCGTCGTCCGCGTGCACGACTTCGGCGCTCGCGCTCGGCCAGGCGCTGCAACTGATCCAGACCGGCCGTCAGCGGATCGTGCTGGCGGGCGGCAGCGAAGCGCTGCACGACCACACCACACTGATGTTCGACGCGATGGGCGCGCTGTCGCGCGGCTTCAACGACACGCCGCTGACCGCATCGCGGCCCTACGACAGCGCGCGCGACGGCTTCGTGATCGCGTCGGGCGGAGGCGTGCTGGTGCTCGAAGCGCTCGATCACGCGCTCGCGCGCGGCGCACGGATTTACGCGGAGCTTTCCGGCTTCGGTGCGTGCACCGAGCGCGCGGCGATGGTCGCGCCGGGTGCCGCCGGCATCGCGCGGGCGATGCGCGGCGCGCTCGCCGAAGCGGGTCGCCGTCCCGACTACGTGAACACTCATGCACCGTCGACGCCGCGCGGCGACCTCGAAGAGTTGCACGCGTTGCGCGACGTGTTCGGCTCATCCGGGCAGGGCGAGGGCGTGCCGGCGTTTTCGTCGACCAAGGGGCTGACTGGCCATTCGCTCGGCGCGTGCGGCGCGCACGAAGCGATCTATACGTTGCTGATGATGCGCGACGGCTTTATCGCGGGCACCGCGCCGGTCGATCAGCCGGAGCCGGAACTGCGCGACCTGCCGCTCGTGCGGGCGACGCGCGCCGCGCGCATCGACACGGCGATGTCGGTTTCATTCGGGTTCGGCGGCAGTTGCGCGAGCCTGATGTTCGAAGCGTGGCGAGGCGGTTGAGCAGGATGCCGAACCACACTAACGGGCCATTGCGTTGCGGCTGCGGTGCGAACGCAGCACGAATGCAGCACGAACGCAGCGCAGCGGCCGCCAATCTGAAAACAGGGAAGGGAATAACAATGAAGAAGCTGGTTGGAGTGGCAGCAGTGCTGGTGGTCGCGTTGACGCAGGCCGGTTGCGCGACGCAGGTGAAGTCGTTGCCGTTCGCGGCGGCCGGCAGCGAGTCGCGCGGCGAAGTGCCGGTGTACTTCGGACAGCAAAGTCATCAGCCGGTGAAGACGCGGCTTGGCGAAGTGGCGTATTCGGTGCGGATCGCGCGTCGGACTTCGGAGCCGGACGAGGCCTGCCATCAGGCGCTCGCCGAAGCGGTCGGCAAGCTGCGCGCCGCCGCGCGTGAGCGTCACGCGAATGCGGTGATCGACGTATCGACGCGCTTTCACAGCAACGAAACCAGTTCGTCGACCGACTTCACTTGCGGCGTGAGCCCGAGCGCGGCGGCGATCGGGGTGCGCGGGCAACTGGTCGTGCTGGAAGCGGACTGAAGCGCCGCGGCGCGCCGCGACCTGAGCGCGGGCGCGCCGCACGAACCCTGCATGCGGCGCAGCGCGCATGCATACCGTTGGAGCAGAGATTTTGAATAGCGATTCCTCAACCCGGACCACGGTCGATGTCGCGATCATCGGCGCGGGTCCGTCCGGCGCGGTCGCCGCCGCGCTGTTGCGCAACGCGGGCCGCTCGGTGCTGGTGCTCGAGCGCCAGCACTTTCCGCGCTTCTCGATCGGCGAGAGCCTGCTGCCGCAAAGCATGGCTTACCTCGAAGAAGCCGGGATGCTGCAGGCCGTCGTCGAGGCGGGTTTTCAGTACAAGAACGGCGCGTATTTCGTCTATCGCGACCGGCATTCGTCGTTCGACTTTCGCGACAAACATTCGGCCGGCTGGGGCACGACTTACCAGGTCGAGCGCGCGCAATTCGACGATCTGCTGATCCGCTGCGCGGCCGCGCAAGGCGCCGACGTGCGCTTCGGCCATACGGTGCGCGCGGTGCAGACCGGCGCGACGCCGCAGCTCGAGGTGGTCGATGAAGCGGGCCACGCGTACGAGGTCCAGGCGCGCTTCGTGCTCGACGCCAGCGGCTTCGGCCGCGTGCTGCCGCGCCTGCTGAATCTGGAAGCGCCGACCCGCATGCCGACTCGCGCGGCGATTTTCTCACACGTGCGCGACGGCCTGACGCTCGACGCGGCCGATCGCAACAAGATCTGCATCGCCACGCATCCGGAGCGCCGCGACGTGTGGTTCTGGATGATTCCGCTCGCGGGCGGCCGCTCGTCGGTCGGCTGCGTGGCCGAGGCGAGCTTTCTCGAGGTGCCGGACGCGCAGCGCGAGGCGACGCTGCGCGCGCTGATCCGCCAGGAGCCGACGCTGAACCGGCTGATCGGCGACGCGCCGTTCCTGATGCCGGTGAACCGGATCGGCGGCTATGCGGCGAACGTCGAGCGTCTGCACGGGCCCGGTTATGCGCTGCTCGGCAATGCGGGTGAGTTTCTCGATCCGGTGTTCTCGTCGGGCGTGACGATCGCGCTGCGCTCCGCGCATCTGGCCGCGCGTACGCTGAACCGGCAACTGGACGGCGAGGCGGTCGACTGGGCCGCGGATTACGACGTGCCGCTGCGCAAGGGCATCGATACGTTCCGCGCGTTCGTCGAGCGCTGGTACACCGGCGAGTTGCAGGACATCATCTATTACCCGGACCAGAACCCGGCGATTCGCCGGATGATCTGCGCGGTGCTCGCCGGCTACGCGTGGGACGAGACGAATCCCTATGTCGCCGATCCGGTCAGGCGGCTCGACGTGCTGCACGAGTTGTGCAAACCGCAGTGATCGAGTCGTGACGCAGCAGTGCACGGCCGCTGCCCGGCGGCAAGGATGAAAAAAACGGCGCTTCGAAGATTCGAAGCGCCGTTTTGCCATGTAGAACCAATCGACCGTCAATCAGCCGTTCGATCGGCCGTTCAATCGGACGTTCAGTCGGCCAGCACCCGCGCTGCGCGCTCCACCCGCGTCCCCGCCACATGCTTGCGCGCGTCGTCGCGTCGATGCACGCACTGGCCGGCCGCATACGTTTCGTACACCGCGCGATCGTCGCCGAGCAGCGCGAACGCGAACAGCAGCTCTTCCAGCGATTCCCTGCGCGCGGTGCGGCGCGCGAGCAGCGGCGTCGCCTGCGGATCGAGCACGACGAAATCCGCTTCCGCGCCGCTCCTGAGCGTGCCGACCTTGTCGCCGAGATCGAGCGCCTCGGCGGCGCCCGCGGTCGCCAGATAGAACATCCGCGTCGCGGTCAGATGATGGCCGCCCAGCCGCGCCACCTTGTGCGCCTCGTTCATCGTTTGCAGCATCGAGAACGACGTGCCGCCGCCGACGTCGGTCGCGAGCGCGATCGGCATGCCGGCCGAGTCGGCCTTGTCGAAGTCGAACAGGCCGCTGCCGAGAAACAGGTTCGAGGTCGGGCAGTGCGACGCGACCGCGCCGGTTTGCGCCATCCGCTTGCGGTCCTCGTCGTCCAGATAGATGCAATGGCCGTAGACCGCGCGGCGGCGCAGCAGATCGTAGCGATCGTAGACGTCCAGATAGCTGCGGTGGCCGGGGAACAGGTCGGCGACCCATTTCACTTCGTCGGTGTTCTCGGCGACGTGGCTCTGGATAAAGATGTCCGGATGCGCGCGCGCGAGCGCGCCGCAGGCTTCGAGCTGCGCTTCGGTCGAAGTCGGCGCGAAGCGCGGCGTCAGCGCGTACATCTGGCGGCCGCGGTTGTGCCAGCGTTTGATCAGCTCGGCGCTGTCGTCGTAGCCCGATTGCGCGGTGTCGCGCAGGAACTCGGGGCAGTTGCGATCCATCAGCACCTTGCCGGCGATCATCCGCAGGTTGCGCGCGTCGCTCTCGGCGAACAGGGCCTCGGCCGATTCCTTGTGGACCGTGCAGTAGACCAGCGCGGTGGTGGTGCCGCACGCGAGCAGTTCGTCGACGAAAAAGCTCGCGGTTTCGCGCGCATGCGCGCTCTCGCCGAAGCGGCGCTCGGTCGGGAACGTGTAGGTGTCGAGCCACGGCAGCAGACCCGGCGCCGGCGACGCGATCATGTCGGTCTGCGGGTAGTGGATATGGGTATCGATGAAGCCCGGCACGATCAGCTTGTCGCGCCGGTCTTCGATGCGGGTGCCCGGCGCGAGCCGCGCGGCGAGCGCCGCGTACGCGTCCGCCGCGACCACCCGGCCGTCCTCGACGATCAGCAGCCCGTCCTCGTGATACACCGCGCCATGCGGCGCGTGCGCGGGATCGCCGTGGAACGTCAGCAGTTGCGCGCGGAAAGCGGTCTGCGCGGAGGGTCCGGCCGTTGCCGGGGTGCCCGCTTGCGCGGTGTGAACCGATGCAGTCATGGAAAAGCTGTCTCCGAAGGTTGAAAGCCGGTCTGCCGGGCGGGTTGCGAACCCGCCCGCCGCCGGTTGCTGCCCGTCAGTGCGGGCCGTTCTGCCGCCAGCTCGCGTCCAGCTTTGCAATCAGCATGTCGCGTTCCTCGGGCGTCACGAACGACGCCTCGAAGCCGTTGCGGATGACCGTGTAGACCTCGGCGTCGTCGAGCTTCAGCGCGTCGATCGTGGCCAGATAGTTCGCGTTCACGTAGCCGCCGAAGTAAGCCGGATCGTCGGAATTGACGGTCACCGCGACGCCGTGATCGAGCAGGTCCTTCAGCGTGTGTTTGGTCAGGTCGTCGAACACGCATAGCTTCAGGTTCGACAGCGGGCACACGGTCAGCGCGACGCGCGTGTCGGCAAGGCGCGTGACGAGCGCCGGGTCCTCGATGCTGCGCACGCCGTGATCGACGCGGTCGACCTTCAGCACGTCGAGCGCTTCGTAGATGTACGACGGCGGGCCTTCCTCGCCCGCGTGCGCGACCAGCTTCAGGCCGAGCGCGCGCGCCTTCGCGAACACCCGCTCGAACTTCGACGGCGGATGGCCGCGCTCCGACGAATCGAGACCGACGCCGATCAGCCGGTGCTTGTACTGCTCGAATAGCGGCAACGCTTCGTCGAAGGTCGCGAGCGCGTCTTCTTCCGACAGATGGCGCAGGAAGCACAGGATCAGCTTGCTCGACATCCCGCGCTTTTCCGCGTCGGCGAGCGCGCGCTCGATCCCGGCCACCACGGTCGCGATCCGCACGCCGCGCTCGGTGTGGGTCTGCGGGTCGAAGAAGATTTCGCTGTGGATCACGTTGTCGGCCAGGCACCGTTCCACATAAGCCATCGTCATGTCGTAGAAGTCCTGCTCGTGCAGCAGCACGCTCGCGCCCGCGTAGTAGATGTCGAGGAACGATTGCAGATCGGTGAACGCGTAGGCGGCGCGCAGCGCGTCGACCGAGTCGTACGCGAGCTTTACGCCGTTGCGCTGCGCGAGCGCGAAAATCAGTTCAGGCTCCAGAGAACCTTCGATGTGGATGTGCAGTTCGGCCTTCGGCGCGCGCGCGGTTTTCTCGGCGAGCGAGAGCGGGGTAGCGGTTGTCGTGATTGTCGTGGTCATGGCGGTCGGGAGTGCTGTAGTTAGTTGTTGAATGCGCAGAGGATGGCGCGAGGTTGCGCGGGGCCGCGCGTCACACCGGCTGGCTCACGCGCCGCGCGCCCGCGTTCGCTTCGACCGCCTGCAGCAACTGCGCGGCCGCCGAAATCGCGATGACCTCGGGCGCCTTGTCGACGATGCCGTCGACGCCGAGCGGACACTTCATGCGCGCGATCTGCGCCGGATCGATGCCGCGCGCGGCAAGCCGGTGCTCGAACTGCTTGCGCTTGGTGTGCGAGCCGATCATCCCGAAGAACGCGAAGTCGCCGCGCCGCAGGATCCGCTCGGCGAGTTCGAGGTCGAGCGTGTGGTTATGCGTCATCACGACGAAGTACGTGTTCGGCGCGGCCTGATCGATCGCTTCATCGGGTGCGTCGTTCGCGTCGATCGTCAGGTTCGGCGCGTGCAAGCTCTCCGGCGGCGGAAACTGCGCGTCGCGTTCGTCGACCCAGCGCACCGTGCACGGCAAGGTGGCGAGCACGCGCACCAGCGCCGCGCCGACGTGGCCGGCGCCGAACAGCACGAGCGGGAATTCGGCCGGCGCGATCGTCTCGGTCAGCAGCGCGCTGCTGTCGTCGAAACCGGCGCCGTCCCATAGCAGGCAATCGGCGGTTTCGACGCCAGGCTCGGGCTCGGACAGCATCACCGGATCCGGCGCGGGGCCGAATGATACGCTACGCACCGTCGCCTGGCCGGCGGCGAGCCGCTTCGCGAGCGACGCGATCCAGCCGAGATCGCCGACGTCGAGCCGCTCGAACGCGAGGATCACCGCGCCGCCGCAGCACTGGCCGAGACTCGGGCCGAGCGCGAAGCGTTCGAGCCGGCGCATCTGCGGCGCGCGCATGCCGTCGCGCAGCACCTGGCGGGCGGTCTCGATCGCTTTCCATTCGAGATGGCCGCCGCCGATCGTGTGGCGGGCCGCTTCGCGCGTGACGATCATCTTGGTGCCCGCTTCGCGTGGCGCCGAGCCCTCGGCGCGCGCGACCGTCACCAGCACGGCGGCGTCGCCGTGCGCGAGCAGGTGTTGCAGGTCAGTGAGCCAGGCTTGCATCCGGCGTTTCTCCATGCGGGGCCGCGCGGGGTGTCCGGGCGGCGGGTTGTTCTGGCCTTCGGCGGTCGTGTCGCGTCGGGTCGGTCGTTTATTCAGTCAGTCAGGGGGTTGGCCGCTGGCGGCGCCGCGGTGTTTGCGTCCGGTAAGTCCCGCAGCGCGTCCAGCGCATCGAGTATCGCTTCCGGTGTCGCCGGCGCCCGCAATGGCGGAGCAGCTTTGGCGCCCGGCACCGCGGCGGCGATCGCATCGCGAAGCGCCAGCAATACCGAGAACGGCAGCAGCAGCGGCGGCTCGCCGACCGCCTTCGAGCGGAACACGGTCGGCTCGACGTTACTATTTTCGTAGAGACGAACGTAAAACGCGGCGGGCGTGTCGCTGACGGCCGGAATCTTGTACGTCGACGGCGCGTGCGTCATCAGCCGGCCGTCGCGATTCCACCATAGTTCTTCGCTGGTGAGCCAGCCCATCCCCTGAATGAAGCCGCCTTCGACCTGGCCCAGATCGATCGCCGGATTGATCGACTGGCCGGCGTCGTGCAACGCGTCGACGCGCAGCAGCTTCCATTCGCCGGTCAGCGTATCGATCACGACTTCCGATACCGCCGCGCCATACGCGAAGTAATAGAACGGATGGCCGGTCAGCGTCTGCGCGTCCCAATGCACTTTCGGCGTCGCGTAAAAGCCGTCCGACCACAACTGCACGCGCGCCAGATACGCGGCGTTGACCAGTTGTCCGAACGGCATCGCGCCGCCGTTCACACTCACGCTGCCATGGGCGAACTGCACGTCGGCCGCGCTGCCGCCGAGCAGCTTCGCCGCGAGTTCGGCGAGCCGCGCGCGAATCTTTTGCGCGGCGTCTTCGGCGGCCTTGCCGTTCAGATCGCTGCCGGTCGACGCGGCGGTCGCCGACGTATTGGCGACCTTCGACGTATCGGTGGCCGTCACCCGGACCCGCGCGAGCGGCAGGCCGAACTGGTTCGCGACCACTTGCGCGACCTTCGTGTTGAGCCCCTGGCCCATTTCGGTGCCGCCGTGATTGACGAGCACGGAGCCGTCCTTGTACACGTGCACGAGCGCGCCGGCCTGGTTCAGGAACGGTACGTTGAACGAAATACCGAACTTGACCGGCGTCAGCGCGATCCCGCGCTTCAGAACCGGGCTGCGCGCGTTGAACGCGGCGAGTGCCGCGCGGCGCGCGCGGTAGTCGCTGGTGTCGAGCAGCGCGTCGGTGAGCGGCGCGAGGATGTTGTCGTCGACGCGCTGCCCGTACGGCGTCGTATCGCGTTCGCCGACGCCGTAGTAATTCGCGAGCCGCACGTCGAGCGGATCGATTTGCAATTGCCGCGCGATGCCGTCGAGCAGCACTTCCATCACGAGCGCGCCTTGCGGTCCGCCGAAGCCGCGAAACGCGGTGTTCGACTGCGTATTGGTCTTGCAGCACAGCGCGACGATATCGACGTCGGCGAGATAGTACGCGTTGTCGAAGTGGCATACCGCGCGCGTTGCGACCGCGCCCGACAGGTCCGCCGAATAGCCGGCGCGCAACGCGATCTCGACGTGCACGCCTGACAGGCGCCCGCGTTCGTCGAAGCCCGCTTCGTACTCGTAGACCGCGTCGTGGCGCTTGCCGGTGATCATGAAGTCGTCGTCGCGATCGGCACGCAGTTTGACCGGCCTCTTCGTGCGCTGCGCGGCGAGCGCGGCCACGCACGCGAACAGCGCCGACTGCGATTCCTTGCCGCCGAAGCCGCCGCCCATCCGCCGGCACTCGCATACAACGCTGTGCGCGGGCCAGTCGAGCATATGCGCGACCACCTGCTGCATTTCGCTCGGATGCTGCGTCGAGCTGTAGACCAGCATGCCGTCCATTTCCTTCGGCAGCGCGTACGCGATCTGGCCTTCGAGATAGAACTGTTCCTGGCCGCCGACTTCGAACGTGCCTTGCAGCCTATGCGGCGCGGCGGCGATTTTCGCATCGGGGTCGCCGCGCCGCAGATGCAGCGGCGGCAGCACGAACTGCTTGGCCGCTTTCGCCTGCGCCGCGGTCAGGATCGCTTCGAGCGGTTCGTAGCGGACCACGTCGTCGCTTTTCGCGAGCGCGGCCGCGCGGCGCGCGAGTTCGTGCGTCTCGGCGATGACCGCGAAGACCGGCTGGCCCAGGTACTGCACGATGCCGTCCGCGAGGATCGGGTCGTCGTGCAGCACCGGGCCGCAATTGTTCTCGCCGGGGATGTCGTCGGCGGTCAGTACCGCGATCACGCCTGGCGCGTTGCGCACCGCGTCGAGATCCATCGATACGATGCGCGCATGCGCGTGGCGCGACAGACCGAGCGCCGCGTGCAGCGTGCCGTGCGCCTCGGCGATGTCGTCGGTGTAGGTCGCTTCGCCGCTCACGTGCAGTTCGGCCGATTCATGCGGCAGCGGCACGCCGATGGCGGCGTCGTTCGTTTCGACGGCGCGTGGCGCCGGTCCGGTCCCGGCACGTTCTTCGACAAACACATCGGTGCGGTTCATCACGGCACCTCCTTCGCGATAGCCGCCGCGTCGGCTTCGAATGCGAACGCGTTGACGTCGCACAGCGCGAGCGGCGCGTCGTCGCGCGTTTCGAGGTAGAAGCGCCACAGCAGATTGCGCGCGACCTTCAGCCGGTACGCGCTCGATGCGCGCATGTCGGTGAGCGGCTGATAGTCGGCGGCGAGCGCGTCCATCGCGCGGCGCGCGGTGGCTTCGTCCCAGCTTGCGCCGTCGAGCACCGCTTCGGCGTGCGCGGCGCGCTTCGGCGTCGCGGCCATCCCGCCGAACGCGACGCGGGCCGCGCGGATCGTGCGATCGTCGCCGATGTGCAGCGCGAACGCCGCGCATACCGCCGAGATGTCCTGGTCGTAGCGCTTGGCCACCTTGTAGGTGCGAAAGCGCAGCGTGCCGGCCGGGCGCGGCACGCGCAACGCGGCGACGAATTCGCCGGCGCGCAGCGCGCTCTTCTGATAGCCGACGTAGAACGCATCGAGCGGCAGCGTGCGGCTCGTGCGTTCGCGGCGCAGCACGAGCTCGGCGTCGAGCGCGAGCAGCGCCGGCATCGAGTCGCCGATCGGCGAGCCGTTCGCGACGTTGCCGCCGAGCGTGCCGGCATTGCGGATCGGCCGCGACGCGAAGCGGGTCCACAGTTCGGCGAGTTCGGGGTAGTCGGCGGTGAGCGCGGCGAACGCGTCTTCGAGGGTGGCGGCCGCGCCGATGGTCAGCATCTGCGCGTCGCGCGCGACCGTTTTCAGCTCGGCGACGTTGCCGGTGTACAGCAGCTCGCCGGGTTCGCGGAACTGCTTGGTGACCCACAGCCCGACATCGGTGCTGCCCGCGACGATGCGCGCGTCCGGGTGCTGCGCGCGCAGCGTCGCGAACGCATCGAGCGAGACGGGGGCGTAGAAGGCGGGGGAGCCGAACGCGGCGCCGCGCACATCCGGCGCGCGGTATTCGAAAGTGTCCGCGCGTTGCAGCGTGCGCAGCGTCGCGACGAGCGCGTCGCGCTCGAGTGCGACGCGCGGATGCCGCGTGTAATCGAACATTTTCTGCGCGGCCTCGACGATCGGCCGGTAGCCGGTGCAGCGGCACAGATTGCCGGACAGCGCGGCGTTGATTTCATCGCGGGTCGGCAGGCCGGCGCCGGCGGGCTGGTTTTCGTACAGCGCCCACATCGACATCGCGAAGCCGGGCGTGCAGAAGCCGCATTGCGAACCGTGACAGTCGACCAGCGCCTGCTGGACCGGATGCAGCGCGCCGTTCGCGCCGCGCAGGTCTTCGACGGTGAAGAGGGCGCGGCCGTCGAGCGTCGGCAGGAACTGGATGCACGCATTGACCGCTTTCAGCGCGAGGCCGCCGCGCGCATCGAGTTCGCCGACGACGACCGTGCAGGCGCCGCAATCGCCTTCCGCGCAGCCTTCCTTGGTGCCCGTGCAGCGCAGATCCTCGCGCAGGTGCTGGAGCACGGTGCGCGTCGCCGGGACGCCCGCGACCTCGCGGACGGACCCCTGGTGATAGAAGCGGATGGTTTGCGTTGTCATGGCGAATCGGAAGACAGTGCGGACCGGGCGCGCGTTACGCAGGGGGCCGCTTGACGCTGGCCTCGCGCACGTAGATCGCCATCCAGACCCGACGATAGCACTACGCCGGGCCGAAAATATTTTCCGCGCCGCATGAAGCTCATGCGGCGGCGGTCATGATGCTCGTACGATTCGCGCGGCGGCGGGAAGTTGCGGGGAAGGAGAGGGCGGCGCGCATCGGAGGCGGGGAACGGCGGCGGGGAACGGCGGCGGACAACATCGCGGTGAATCCGGCGCTCCACCCGCGCACGGATTCGCCCGTTTTTTCAAACCGCGTTAGCCGACCCGGCGGCGGTTGCGCACCAGACTCAGCGCGAGCGCCGCAAACGCGACCACGAAGCCGACCAGCGACCACATCGGCAGCGACAAGCCGAGAATCGGCGGATAGGGGGTCTCGCACAGGCCGGCGACCTTGAACACGCTCGGCAGCCAGTGCGCGGGCGGCAGGCTATCGACGACCGGTTGCAGCGCGTCGAAGCCGCAGCTGAAGCCGGGATTCGCCTGCACGTACACGTGGCGCGCGGCGGTCACGATGCCGGCGAGCGCCGACAGCGCGGCCAGCAGTTCGAGCACGCGCACCCCGCGCCAGTTGTGAAAGCGCGAGCCGAGGAACGCGAAGATCGCGATCAGCAGGAAGAAGTAGCGCTGGATGATGCACAGCGGGCACGGGTCTTCGTGCTTGACGAACTGCAGGTATAGCGCGCCGCCCACCAGGGCGACGCAGATCAGGCCGAGCAGAACCAGCAGGGAGCGCTCGCGGCGCAGCATCGCGGAATCGTTGTTCATGGGTCGTCGGGTTATCTCGAAACGGTGAGAGCGGGTGCCCGCGATTCTAGCGCGAACGCCCGCGCGGCCGCGTATCGGCAGACGATTCCGGCGCGGGCCGAAATGCCGTAGTGCGGCCGCGCTTTGCCGCTTGCCGCTAACCGCTAACCGCGCGCGTTGCCGCTCGCCGCGAACCCCGCTCCGCTCACCGGATCGCGTTCAACACCGCCTCGGCCGCCCGCCCGATTGCCAGCAGCGCGTCGTCCGCGTGCGGCGCGCCCGCCAGCATCAGCCCGACCGGCGCATCGCCGCGCAGATGGCACGGCAGCGACAGCGCGCAGCTGTCGAGGAAGTTGAACGCGCTCGGATTGCGCAGGATCAGCGCATTGGTGCGGCCGAACGCGTCGTCGTCGTGCAGCAGGTCGGCGAGGCGCGGCGGCACCACCGGCACGGTCGGCGCGACCACTGCGTCGAAGCGCTGCCACAGCGTGCGCGCGGCTTCGTCGAGCATCGCCCGCCGCTCGGCCAGCAGGTCCAGATAGTCGACCGCGCTGGCCGGCTGCCCTTTCAGAATGCGCACCAGCACGCGCGGGTCGTACCGGTCGCGATGGCGTTCGAGCAACGGCCGATGCCACGCATACGCCTCGATCGGCGAAAAGCCGATCCGGTTGATCTCCGGCAGCCGGTCGAGCGGCGCGAAGCGCACTTCGCTGACGATCGCGCCGGCCGCTTCCAGATGCTTGAGCGCGGTATCGATTGCGCGCGCGACCTCGGGCTCGACGCCGTCGGTCACGTAATGGGTCAGCACGCCCAGGCGCACCCCTTCGAGCGGCCGCGCGGCCGGGATGCGCGGCTCGAGCCCGGCGAGCATCCGGTCGACCAGCGCGCAGCACGCGACCGACACGCCGATCGGCCCGAACGAATCGAGCGTACTCGACAGCGGCACGCCGCCCTGTTTCGGAATTCGCGCGGCGGTCGGCTTGAAGCCGGTCAGCCCGCACAGCGCGGCCGGGATGCGGATCGAACCGCCGGTGTCGGTGCCGAGCGCGACCGCCGCCATGCCGTCGGCGACCGAGGCCGCCGCGCCCGACGACGAGCCGCCCGAAATCCGCTCGTCGCCCGTCACGCCGCGCCGGTACGGCGACAGCGGATGGCCGTAGTGCGGATTCAGGCCGAGCCCGGAGAACGCGAACTCGCTCATGTTGGTCCGCCCGACCAGTACCGCGCCGGCGCGCTTCAGCCGGGCGACCGCGACCGCGTCGGCGGTGGCCGGCGGCGCGTCGGCGAGCACCGCCGAGCCGGCGCGGGTCGGCTGGCCTTCGATGTCGAACAGATCCTTGACCGACACCGGGATCCCGGCGAGCGGCGACAGCACGGTGCCGGCTGCGCGCAGGCGGTCGTGCGCGTCGGCGGCGCGGCGCGCGGCGTCGGCGTCGACGTGCATGAAGACCGCCGCGCCCTGGCCGGCCGGATCGGCGATCCGTTCGAGTGCGGTTTCGACCAGCGCGCGGCTGGTGGTGCGGCCGGCGGCGAGATCGGCGGCAAGCTGGGCAAGCGGCGGGAAGGGGGCGAATTCAGTGGCCATGAGGTTCGTTCGGATCCGGTTGAAGCGAGTGAAGGGATGAGCCCGTTGACGCAGCGACAGCGGCAGCGACCGCGTTGCCGATCGCGTCGATCGCGTCGAACGCGTCGATCGCGTCGCGCGTCGCGGGGCGCGCACGGCGGCGCGGTGCATGAGCAAAAAGTCTGCTATCGGCGGGGCCCCGGCCGGCAAGCACAGCGGGCAGGTTGGCGGGAACGTCATCGGAGCAGGTTGTCGGCCTGGCGGCGGGCGAGTCGGGCGGGAACTGGGGTGGCTGGTGCCTCGATCGTGTCTCGAAAATTTTGGGAAATATTAAGGTGATATCTGCGACGCGTCGAGGCCGTCGAAAACCGGCCCGCACGCGGTCGTCACATCACGTGTGGCGGCCGCCTTTTGCACGGAATTTCACCAGGGCACAATCAGACGCGGCCGATCCGTTTGTTAAACTGCGACGACACATTACTTTCTGTAAGGAACGCGTTCATGCACCAGGGCATTGGCTTCATTCAGGATCTGGCCGTCGTGATGGCGCTGGCCGGCGTCGTCACCGTGCTGTTCCATCGCATGAAGCAGCCGGTGGTGCTGGGCTATATCGCGGCCGGCGTGATCATCGGACCGTACACGCCGCCGTTCCAGCTGATCCACGACGAACAGACGATCCAGACGCTCGGCGAACTCGGCGTGGTGTTCCTGATGTTTTCGCTCGGGCTCGAATTCAGTCTGCGCAAACTGTTCAAGGTCGGCGCGACCGCGATCGTCGCGGCGCTCTCCGAGATCGTGCTGATGCTGTGGATTGGCTACGAGATCGGCAGCGCGTTCGGCTGGAGCCGGATGGACTCGCTGTTTCTCGGCGCGATTCTCGCGATCTCGTCGACCACGATCATCGTCAAGGCGCTGTCCGATCTCGGTCTGAAACGCGAGGGCTTCGCGCAACTGGTGTTCGGCATCCTGATCGTCGAGGACATTCTCGGCATCGCGATGCTGGTGCTGCTGACCGGCATCGCGCAGACCGGCCAGCTGAGCGCCGGGCTCGCCGCGATTACGCTCGGCAAGCTGCTGCTGTTCATGATGGTGTCGCTGCTGGTCGGCGTGCTGCTGGTGCCGCGCGCGCTGAACTACGTGGCCCGCGCGCACAGCGACGAGATGCTGCTGGTGTCGGTGCTCGGCTTCTGCTTCGGCTTCTGTCTGCTGGTCGTCAAGCTCGATTACAGCATCGCGCTCGGCGCGTTCCTGATCGGCGCGATCATGGCCGAGTCGCGCCATCTGCACCGGATCGAACATCTGATCGCGCCACTGCGCGACGCGTTTTCCGCGATCTTCTTCGTGACCATCGGGCTGATGCTGAACCCGGCCGTGATGATCGAGTACGCATGGCCGATCGCGCTGATCACGTTCGCGGTGATCGTCGGCAAGATCGTGTCGTGCGGGCTCGGCACCTTCCTCGCCGGGCGCGACGCGCGTACCTCGATGCGGGTCGGCATGACCGTGTCGCAGATCGGCGAGTTCTCGTTCATCATCGCATCGCTCGGCGTCACGCTGAAGGTCACGAGCGGCTTCCTGTATCCGATCGCGGTCGCGGTGTCGGCGCTGACCACTTTGACCACGCCGTATCTGATCCGCGTCGCCGATCCGCTCACGCGCAAGATCGCGCGGGTGATGCCCGACACGCTGTCGAACGTGTTCGGCCTGTATGGGCAGTGGCTGCGCAGCCTGACCACCGCGACCGGCGAGCCGACGCTGTTCAGCATGACGCGGCGGATCGTCGTGCAGATCGCGGTGAATCTCGCGTTCGTCGCCGCGATCTTCCTCGCCGTGTCGTATAGCGCGCCGTACACCGGCCGGCTGCTCGGCCACTGGCTCGCCGACGGCTCGTGGCAGCGGGTCGTGCAGTGGAGCATCGCGCTGTTCGTGTCGCTGCCGTTCCTGGTCGCGGTCTATCGCAAGACCAAATCGCTCGCGCTGCTGCTCGCCGAAGTCAGCGTGCAGCCGAGCAATGCCGGGCGCCTGACCAGCGCGTTGCGCCGCACGATCGCCGACGTGGTGCCGATCGTGTCGATGATCGGCGTGTTCCTGCTGGTGGCCGCGCTGTCGAGCAGCATCCTGCCGCCGACCGGCCTGCTGGTCGCCGTGCTGGTGTGCGCGGCGGTGCTGCTCGCGCTGGTGTGGCGCTGGTGCGTGAAGATTCACGCGTCGATGCAGATCGCGCTGCGCGAAACGTTCGAGGAACAGCCGGATCCTTGAGTTTGAGTGAGCGGGCTTCCGGGCGAGCGCGTGCAGCCGCGACGCGGCACTGCTGCAACAATGTGAGCAATTGTGTGCGCGTTTGCCCGCCCCGCGGCGCTGGCGGATAATCAGGGCATATTCATTCGTTCGCGTGAAAGGCGCCAGTCCGACAGTCATGAGCGAAAACAAACCCGAAAACGCCGGCACGACCGGCAGTCCCTCGGCAGCCACACCCACGCCGACCGGCGCGCCGAACACGGCCACCGCACTGCCTCCCTCGCATGAAGACGCCACCCGGTCGCCGGCCAAAGACGCCGCGACCGAGGAGGCGACCGTGCGCTCGTCGACCGACGATCCGCTGAGCGCGTCGTCGGTGACGCCCGAAGATCCCCGCTCGGCCCGCCTGCGCGATGCGGCCGAGGCGCGCAGCGCCGCTGCCGAATCCACCGCGCGGCAGGAAGCGGCGGTACATGAGCGCGACGCGCGGCGCGCCGGCAGCCACGCGGGCATTCCGGGTACCCAGGCAGGCACTCAGGCGGGTGCTCGTGCGGGTGCTCATGTGGGTACTCAGGCAGGCACTACGTCGGCCGGCACCGGCGCGACCGGCGCGAAGTTCGAGCCGGCGGTGAAACCGGCCCAGGTAGTGAAGCCCGTCCCATTGGTGAGCGAGCCGCCCGCGGACGTATCGATTTCCCCGGCGTCGGCGCCGTTCGGCGCTGTGGACGTCGACGTCGCCACCGAGGCCCCCGCCACCACCGCGCGTGCGGCCGGCTCGCCGCCGCCCGGCTTCGGCGCGGCGCCCGATTTCAGCGCGGCCAACCCGCCGCCGCCCAATGCGTTGCCGCCGACCCCGCCACGCTATCTGCGCCAGAGCGATTCGGCGTGGAGCGTGTTCGGCCGCATCATCGCGGCGCGCGCGCGGCAACTGTTCGATCGCGCGGGGCAGCGGATCACGCAGCGCACGCTGCGCATCGGCGTGTCGGCGCGGATCTTCCATCCGGAACCTGGCGCGATGGGGCTGCGCGGCAAGACGCTGCAGTATCTGGAGGAATCGATCGCGCACTGGGTGATGTCGCGCGACGTGCTGGTGTTCATGATTCCGACCGTCGGTCATCAGGGCATGCTGCACCCGAGCAATATCCGTTTGCGCGACTACGCGAAGCATCTCGACGGCCTGCTGCTGCAAGGCGGCGCCGACGTGTCGCCGCAGACCTACGCGGAAGCGGCGAGCAGCCACGAATGGCCCGGCGACCGGGTGCGCGACATGTACGAGCTGGAACTGCTACATGAGTTCATCGAGTCGGGCAAGCCGGTGCTGGGCGTGTGCCGCGGCTGTCAGCTGATCAACGTCGCGTTCGGCGGCACGCTGTACCAGGACATCGCGACCGACGTGCCGACCGCCGGCGCGCACGTCAACGAGAACTACGACCAGCACCGTCACGGCGTGCATTTCCCGGACGGCTCGACGCTGCTGAACATGTTCCCTGGACGGCGCGATGCGATTGTCAACTCGATTCACCACCAGGCGGTGAAGACGCTCGGCCGCGATCTGAACATCGAGGCGGTGTCGGCGTCGGACGGCATCATCGAGGCGGTGCGCTACCGTCGTGCGCCGTTCGTGATGGGCGTGCAGTGGCATCCGGAATTTCACCGCGCGGGCGGCCCGGAACTGCTCGATTGCACGCCGCTGCTCGATACCTTCCTGCGCGTCGCGCGGGAAACGCGGTTTTAATCGACATCGGGCAGAGTGCCGGCGCGTGCAATGCGCGCCGGCATTATTTTTTATGCCGGCGACGCGCTTATTCTCAAAATACTCAGGACTCGGGTGTGGTTTGTTGGCCCGTTAATTTGCGATAAAAAATCGAGATAAACCCGATTCTTAATATCCGCGTTAATCCGGTGCTTTATCTCGATTTTAAGTGCGTAGAGACAACAGTTAATTGCTTCGCCTCGCAGCAAATCCGCGCGATAATCGCGGGCTATTCTGGATTTGCGTGGAGCAGGCTGTATGAAGTATCCGTTGATCATCCGGCGCGCGATGTTGATCGCGAGCACCTATGCGCTGTGCCATGCGGGCAGCGCGCTGGCGGCACAGGACGGCGGCACCGCGCCGCGCGCCGGCACCCGGCCGGCCGTCAGTGAATTGACGCCGCAACCGGACGCCGCGGCCAGCGCGCCCGCCACCGTCGATGCAAGCGCGGATTCGGACCGCGCGTCCGGCACCGCGCGCGGCGATGTCGCCGAACTGATGCAACTGATTCACGACTCGAATCTGAGCGAATTGCGTACGACCTACAACGGCAGCTATGGCGCGAGTCTGTTTTTCTATCCGTCGCGGATGACGTATTACGTCGCGCTATTTCAGGATAAACATTTCTGGCGCGTGATTCGCTCGGCGTCGTCCGAACGCGCGGAAGCGATTTACGCCGATTTCGCCCGGCAGACCGAAAAGCTCGCCGACGTCGAGATCCGGCGCACGCAATTGCAGGCGCAGAACGCGTATCTGCAAGCGATCATCACTACGTCGCAGACGCAGGCGCAGCGATTGAAGGCCGATCTCGACGTCGCGCGCACGCAGCAGGCGAAGGCCGACGACTATCAACGTCAGACCCGCGGCGAGGCGCTCGCGCTGCGCGCCGAACGGGACAAGGCGCAGGCGCAATTGCGGGAGGTGCAGAGCCAGGTGATGCAGTTGCAGCAACAGACCGAACTCGGTTTGCCGTCACAGAAATAACGGGGTCGACGGCAAACGGCGTCAATGACAAAAAGCCCGGCTGTGGATGGCAGGCGGGCTTTTTTGTGCGCGTTGCTTCGATCCGAAGATGGATGCGAGCGCGTGAAATATCGCGCTTCGCGCCCCGCTCAGCGGGTGAAGCGGTCGGGGATTTCGGTCACGCGCCGTTGCGACAGATGATTCGCCCACTCGGTGCTATTGGCCGGCACGGCATTGGACCGGGCGGGGGCGGCATGATCGAGCAGATGCAGCGCGGCGGACATCGTGACGCTGTCGTAGTCGTCGGTGCCGAGCCAATCCGGCGCGCGCATCGCGTTGCGTTTGGCCGCGGCGCTCGCGCCCGGCCGTCCGGACACGTACGCACCGTGCGCGAAGCCGCTGCCATGCGACGCCGAATTGGCGGCATAGCGAGCCGCGGCCGGCCGATGCGTATCCATCCGGGCGACCGGCCGCGTGGAAGAAGAACGGGTATCGGAGGAGAGTGCTGTGGGCGTCGCGGCGTTTCGAGCGGAGGCTACGACAGACGTGGACGTTTCGGTCGACGAAGACGCTGATGCGGTCACGGATGCAGTCCCGGATGCCATATCCGGCTTCCGCACTGACGGCACCACCTCCGCGCGAACCGCCGCGCCACCGGGCGACTGCGCGGCCGTCCCGCCCGGCGCCGCTGCTTGCCGCGCGACCGCATCGTTTTGAGAGTCCTGCTTTTGCGACCGCGCATCGCCTCGCGCCAGCAGCGTTTGCAGCGGTTTGAGCATGTCCTCGACCACCTGCCGCGGAGTCTGATCGGCATGTTGCGCGAGCCGCAGCCACGCGAACAGCGCGACACAACCGAGCGCGCAGACGACGCCCGCCGCAACCACCCGCCGCTGCCAGGACCCACGCCGCCGCGCGGTTCCGGGCGTGCGAATCCTCAACGGGATACGCGTGGGCCCAAGGGGGTTCTTGCGGGTGGTATCGAACGATGCAGTTCGTGCGACCGGCTTCGGCGCGGCCGAACGCGCCGCGCCGCGCCGCGTTGATTTCGCCGGCTTCGCCGCCACGAGCCGCTGCACGCCGCCTCGCATGTGGTCGAACGTGACCCACTGCCCGTACCCCAGCAGTCCGCCTTCGCCGATGCAGACCGTGCGCAACAGTGCGGCGTAGAGCGACTCGAGTTCCTCGCGCCAGCGCTTTCCAGTGGGTAGAAACGACCAGTCGCGCCCGAATGGCTCGGGCAAGCGTTCGAGCGGACGCAGGCGGGGCAGCGCATAAGCGCCTTCGATCAGGGTGAGGGGTGTGCTGGACATCGGCTTGTTCCGGTGTCCGTGACAGAACCACCGGCGAGGCAGTCACGGAATCTATAGGAGACCGACGAAATTGCCGGCAGCCGAAAATAATGCCTCGAAACACGCGCGCCGAGATTCGTACTAAATCGAAAATTCAGCCAAAGCTTGCATGAAAAGGTCGCAACGTGTATTTGAGACAGCGTCGTCCGGCGACCCGAAAAGCCGCTGTGCTCAGGGCTTGAACCGGTACACGTAGCGCAATGCGGTGATGTCGACGCCGCCCATATGGTCCGGCTCGGCGCCGACGAACTGCCAGCCGTGCCGTTCGTAAAAGCCGATCGCCGCGATATTGCCTTCGAGCACGTACAGATACAGCTGCGCTTCGCCTTGCGCGCGCGCCCAGTCCTCGGCGGCGCGCATCAGCGTGCGGCCGACGCCGATCCCCTGGTAGGCGGGCAGCGCATGCAGGTTGTCGAGCAGCACGCCCCACGCGGAGCCGGGTTGTCGCTCGACGCACACGAAGCCGGTCGGCTCGCCGTCCAGCTCGGCCAGCAGCACGATGCGCCGCTCGCCGCCCGGCGCGCGCAATCGCGCGTCCCAGTAGGCCGCGCGTTCGCGGCTGACTTCGCTGTCGAGAAAAGCGTCGGGCAACAGCCCGCGGTAAGTGGCTTGCCAGCTTGCGCTGTGAATCGACGCGATCAACGCGGCGTCGGCGGGCGTGGCGGGGCGCAAGGAAAGAGCGGGGGTGGTTTGCATCGTCATCGTCAACTGGGTGTGGCCTTGCGCGGTCCTCTATGGTGCCGCCCGGCGGCAGCCTGTGTAAGCAAACTGTATGTATTTCGCAACAGCGTTATCAGCAGTAACATACGTGGCACCGGTCCCGCCTGACGCACAGCGTTTACCCTGATAGCGGCTCGACGCATTGCCCATCAGAATGCGGCGCCCCCGGCGCGAGTCCCAAAGTCCCCGTCTCGCGCGCGGTGCCGGCATCCGTCTGCCACACGCAGTAGATCGTTTTAATTGCCACACCGTCATGGTCCGCGTCGGTCGCGCGACCGGGCGGTGGGCTCATCCGAGAGTGTCATGTCGACTGCGACCCACGCTGCTTCCGTCAAGGAAGAATCCAAATTCAAGACAGTTTTCCGCGTCGTCAGCGGCAATTTTCTTGAGATGTATGACTTCATGGTCTATGGCTACTACGCTTCGGCGATCGCCAAGACCTACTTCCCGAGCGGCAGCGAATTCGCGTCGCTGATGCTGTCGCTGTCGGTATTCGGCGCGGGCTTCCTGATGCGTCCGCTCGGCGCGATCGTGCTGGGCGCGTACATCGACCATCACGGCCGCCGCAAGGGCCTGATCCTGACGCTGGGCCTGATGGCGCTCGGCACGCTCACGGTCGCGGCGATCCCGGGCTACGCGACGATCGGTCTGCTCGCGCCGGTACTGGTGCTACTCGGGCGATTGCTGCAAGGCTTCTCGGCCGGCGTCGAACTCGGCGGCGTGTCGGTGTATCTGTCGGAGATCGCGACCAAGGGCAACAAGGGCTTCTACTGTTCGTGGCAATCGGGCAGCCAGCAGGTCGCGGTCGTGTTCGCCGCGCTGATCGGCGTGGCGCTGAACAAGGCGCTGCCGGCCGAGCAGATGTTCGCATGGGGCTGGCGCGTGCCGTTCCTGATCGGCTGCCTGATCGTGCCGTTCCTGTTCATCATCCGCCGTTCGTTGCGGGAGACCGAAGAGTTCGAGGCGCGCAAGCATCGCCCGAGCATGGGCGAGATCATGAAGTCGATGGCCGCGAACTATCCGGTCGTGCTCGGCGGCATGGGGATGGTGATCATGACCACCGTGTCGTTCTACATGATCACCGCGTACACGCCGACCTTCGGCAAAGAGGTGCTCAAGCTCTCCGCGATCGATACGCTGATCGTCACGGTCTGCGTCGGTATTTCGAATCTGATCTGGCTGCCGCTGTCGGGCGCGTTGTCCGACCGGATCGGCCGCCGCCCGGTGCTGCTCGCGTTCACGGTCCTGACGATCCTCACCGCGTATCCGGCGCTGCAGTGGCTGGTCGCGGAGCCGTCGTTCGCGCGGCTGCTCGCGGTGCAGCTGTGGCTGTCGTTCCTGTACGGCTCCTATAACGGCGCGATGGTCGTCGCGCTGACCGAAGTGATGCCGGTCGAAGTGCGCACCGCCGGCTTCTCGCTCGCGTACAGTCTGGCGACGACGATCGGCGGTTTCACGCCGGCCATCGCGACCCTGCTGATTCACGTGACCGACAACAAGGCGGCGCCGGGTCTGGTGCTCGGGGTGGCGGCGATCTGCGGTCTGCTCGCGACGTTGTTCCTGTATCGCACGCCGGAGTCGCGCAATCAGTATCGGGCGGCTTGATGGCGGTGGTGCCGCGGCGTCTCGCGGCGCCGCGCCGGCTGAAGTAAAAAACCCCCGCGTTCGTGAGAACGCGGGGGTTTTTGTTTGGGGGCGCGGCTTGCCGGACTTCGCGCTAGCCGTGCCGCAGCTCCTGCGCGACCGCCTCGACGACTTCGTCCCACGCGCCCGGCCGCGGCTGCCGCACCAGCGTCGCGCCCGGATACCACGGGCTGCGCGCGTCGTCGTCGAACCAGCGCCAGTCGGGCGCGAACGGCAGCATCAGCCACAGCGGCTTGCGCAGCGCGCCGGCAAGGTGCGCGATCGACGTATCGATCGACACGACCGCGTCGAGCCGCTCGACGATCGCCGCGGTATCCGCGAAGTCGCCGATGCGCCCGTCGAAGCGATGGATCGACGCGGCGCGCGGATGCGCGTCGAGCGCCGCGCGCTCGGCGTCGGACAGCTCGGGCTGCAGCACGATCCAGTCGATGCCGTCGAGCGCGAACAGCGGTTCAAGCGCGGCGAGCGGCATCGTACGGGTTTCGTTGCGCTGGATTCGTCCCGACCACGCGAGCCCGATCTTGCGCTTCGCGTGCCCGCCGAGCGAGCCGCGCCATTTGCGGCCGTAGGCTGGCGGCACCTGCAGATACGGCGTGCGCGCCGGAATCGTGTCGTAGCGGGTGCCGAGCGCGAGCGGCAGGCTCAAAAGCGGAATCTGCAGATCGGCGGCGGGGCGCGGCTGGCCCTGCGCGATCAGCGTCACGCGCCACGCCTGCGCGGTGGGCGCGAGCAGCGGCAGCAATGCGGGCTGCACTTCGAGCACCACCCGCGCGGCGCGCCGCGCGGCGAGCGGCACGAAGCGCACGAACTGCAGCGTATCGCCGAAACCCTGCTCGGCATGGATCAGCAGCGTATGCCGCTCGATCGGCTCGCCGTGCCAGCGCGGCAGCGTCTGGATGACCGGCTGCGCGAGCGCTTGCAGCCGCCATTCGTATTCCGGCAGCCCGCGCTCGAAGTCGCGCATCGCCAGCCACGCGAGCGCGCGGTTCAGATGCGCGGAGGCCAGATCGGGGCGCAGGCGCAGCGCCTGATCGAGCGCGCGCACCGCGGCCGCGTGCGCGCCCAACGCCTGATGCGCGCTGCCGAGCGCGAGCCATGCGAGCGCGAATTGCGGGTCGAGCCCGACCGAGCGCTCCAGATACGGCAGCGCCTGCGCGGGCCGGCCGAGCGCCGCGAGCGCGTTGCCCATCCCGTAGATCGCCGGCGGCAGGTTCGGCTGCAGACGCAACGCGGCCTCGAACGATGCGACCGCCTGCGCATGGCGGCCGGTCGCATCGAAGGTATTGGCCAGGTTGAACAGCGCGGCGACGAAGCGCGGCTCGCTCGCGAGCGCCGCTTCGAAGCAGCGCACCGCTTCGTCGGGCCGGCCGAGCGCGTTCAGCGACATCCCCATATTGTTCAGCGCGCCCGCATGGCCGGGGCGCAATTCGAGCGCGCGGCGAAACGAGGCGATCGCCTCCGCGTGGCGGCCGAGCGCGTGCAGCGCGTTGCCGAGATTGTTGTGCGACGACGCATCTTCCGGTTGCAGACGCAGCGAGCGCGTGAACGCGTCGGCGGCGTCTTCGTGGCGGCCCAGCGACGCATACGCGTTGCCGAGGTTGTAATGCGCCATCGGAAAGGTCGGCGCGAGCGTCAGCGCGTTGCGGAACTGGTCGATCGCCGCGTCGATCTGGCCGAGCGCTTTCAGCGCATTGCCGAGGTTCAGCTGCAGCGCGGCGTCTTCGGGGCGCAGATCGACCGCACGCCGCACCAGCTCGGCGGCTTCCGCGTGCTGGCCTTGCTGGTGGCGCAACACGCCGAGCAGATGCAGCGCGTCGACGTGCGAGGGATCGAGGTCGAGCGTCGCGCGGTAGCCGCGTTCGGCGTCGTCGAGGCGGCCGTCACGATGCGCGGCGAACGCGCGGTCAAATACTGGTTGCATGACGGGGAGGGGCGTTCGGATCGGACTGAGCGCGCATTTTCCCATACTTGCCGGGGCCGGCCGGAAATCGGCCGGGTGGCGGCGTACACTAGAACGCACTGTTGCCCTCCCGGAGTTCCGCATGGACGCTGCCGCTTACGACGCGTCGCCGGTGCTGATCGTCGGGGCTGGTCCCACTGGACTTGCCGCGGCGATGAGTCTCGCGCGAGCCCAGATTCCCGTGCGTCTGATCGACAAGGCGCCGCAGCCGAATCCATATTCGCGTGCGGTCGGAATTCAGGCGCGCACGCTCGAACTGCTCGAACAGCACCGGCTGATCGAACCGTTTCTCGACCTCGGCCATCGCGCGCGCGTCGCCAATCTGTTTTCCAACGGGATGCGGCTCGCGCAGCTCGATTTCGATCCGTTGCACACCCGCTATCCGTATCTGCTGTTTCTCGACCAGTCGGTGACCGAGCGGCTGCTCACCGAACATCTGGCGACGCTCGGCGTGACGGTCGAGCGCGGCGTCGAACTGACGATGTTCCTGCAAGGCTCGGCGAGCGTCGAAGCGACGCTGCGTCATCCGAACGGCCGCAGCGAAACGATGCGCCCGGCCTACCTGATCGCCGCCGACGGCGCGCATAGCCCGATTCGCCACCGTCTCGGACTCAGGTTCGAGGGCAAAACGCTCGAACAGAACTTCCTGCTGGCCGACCTGCAAGCGCAAACCGAATGGCCCGACGACGAGTTTCATATCTTCGCGTCCGGGGAAGGCCTCGTCGCGCTGTTTCCGATGGGCCACGGCCGGCATCGGCTGATTGCCGATCAGGCGGTCGCGCCGGTGTTCAGCGCGGTGGGGCCGGCGGCGGTGCCGGCGGTGTCCGGGGTGTCCGGGGTGTCCGGGGCGTCCGACTCCGCGCCGCTCAATGCCGCCGCGGGCGCGGCGCCGGCCGCCGCAAGTGCGCCGCCGTCGCTCGAACAATGCAAGGCGCTGATCGCGCGACGCGTGCGCGAGCGGGTCGATGTCTCGGACCTCGCATGGTCGGCGCATTTCCGGGTGAACAGCCGGATGGTGGACCGGCTGCGGGTCGGCCGCGTGTTTCTGGCCGGCGATGCCGCGCATGTGCACAGTCCGGCCGGCGCGCAGGGAATGAACACCGGCATTCAGGAAGCGCTCAATCTCGGCTGGAAGCTCGCGCGGGTGATTCGCGGCGCGGCGCCGGACCGGCTGCTCGACACCTATCACGCGGAACGCCATCCGATCGAGCGCGACGTGCTGCGCCAGACCGGCTTCATCACGCAACTGGCTGAGGCCGATCACGGTCCGCTCAAGCTGCTGCGCGAGCGCGTGATGCCGGTGCTGGCCGCGCTCGGTCCGCTGCGTGACGCCGCGCGCGCGACGATCAGCGAGTTGTCGGTCCAGTATCGGCGCAGTCCGTTGACGCTCGAACGGGTGCTCGACGGCGGCCCGCGCGCGGGCGAGCGGGCGCCCGATGCGCTGGTGCACGTGATCGACGGTCCGCTCGGGCGGGCGCCGGGAGTCGGGTGCATTTTCGATCTGCACGATCCGGCGTACTTCTCGCTGTTTCTGCTGGTGCCGCCGCTACCGGTCGACGACACGCCGCTCGACCCCGCCGCGAAGCACGGGCCGGCGCCCGACCCGGAGGTCGAACGGCTGGCCGCCGAAGTCGAACGGCTGCTGCCGGGCGCGGTGCGGATCTGGCGCATCACCGACACCACCGGCGACGGCGCGCCGGCGCTGTCCGAATCGTATGGACGCACGCGGCCGGCGTTCTATCTGGTGCGGCCGGACGGCTATATCAGCGCGCGCGGGCGCACCGGCTCGGACCTGCATGGGCTCGTGCGGCACTGCGAGGCGTGGTACGCGATGGGCAGCGAGGTCGCGGCGCCGGTGGCGCTATGAGTACTGGGCTGGTGACAGCCGTCTAAAGCGGCGCGTGAGCCGCCGGCGCCGCGGCAGCCGGCGTCAGCTTCTCCCGATACCGGACGATCGCCTCGCGCGTGAAGGCCGTCAGCGCGAGACCGTGCGCATCCGGCGCTTCGTCGAGAGACGCGAGCAGCGCGCGGCGCATGCGCGGCTCCCACGAGCGGCGGATATGTTCGGCGACGCCGGTCAGCGCTTCCTCGTGATCCGGCATCGATTCGAAAAAGTCGCCGATCCGGTTCGCCATATCGATCAGATTGCGAATGTCCATGGCTCGCCTCACTTACCCGAGGTCACGCTGGCCGGCTCGCGCTGCCTGTGCAGATCGAGCTGTTCGCTGTTGAAGCGCGAATAGTCCTTCTGCCATTGCGACGGCTGCTCGACCGGCATCACCTGCACCGCGGTCACTTTGTACTCCGGACAATTGGTCGCCCAGTCGGAGCTGTCGGTCGTGATCACGTTGGCGCCCGATTCGGGGAAATGGAACGTCGTATAGACGACGCCCGGCTGCATCCGCGACGTCACCTTCGCGCGCAGCACGGTCTGTCCCGCGCGCGATTCGATGCCGACCCAGTCGCCGTCCCTGATCTCGCGCTCCTCGGCGTCGTCCGGATGCAGTTCGAGCCGGTCCTCCTCATGCCAGCGCGAGTTGTCGGTGCGGCGGGTCTGCGCGCCGACGTTGTACTGCGACAGGATCCGGCCGGTGGTCAGCAGCAACGGATACTTGCGCGTGACTTTTTCCGGCGACGCGAAGAACTTCGTGATCACGAACTTGCCCTTGCCGCGCACGAACTGGTCGACGTGCATCGTCGGCGTGCCGTCCGGTGCGTGTTCGTTGCACGGCCACTGGATGCTGCCCAGTTCGTCGAGCTTGCGATACGACACCCCGTGGAAGGTCGGCGTGAGGCGCGCGATCTCGTCCATGATCTCCGACGGATGCGCGTAGTCCATCTCGTAGCCGAGCGCGCGCGACAGCAGCAGCGTGACTTCCCAGTCCGCGTAGCCGCCGAGCGGCGGCATCACCTTGCGCACCCGCGAGATGCGGCGCTCGGCATTGGTGAACGTGCCGTCCTTTTCGAGGAACGACGAACCGGGCAGCAGCACGTGCGCGTATTTGGCGGTCTCGTTCAGGAAGATGTCCTGCACGACGATGCATTCCATCGCCGACAGCGCGGCCGCCACATGATGCGTGTTCGGGTCCGACTGCACGATGTCCTCGCCCTGGCAGTACAGGCCCATGAAGCTGCCGTGCAGCGCCGCGTCAAACATGTTCGGAATCCGCAGGCCCGGTTCGGACTGCAGCGTGACGTTCCACTCCTGTTCGAACTGCGCGCGCACCAGCGTATCGCCGACATGCCGATAGCCGGGCAACTCGTGCGGGAACGAGCCCATGTCGCACGAGCCCTGCACGTTGTTCTGGCCGCGCAGCGGATTGACGCCGACGCCTTCGCGGCCGATGTTGCCGGTCGCCATCGCGAGATTCGCAATACCTATCACCATGGTCGAGCCTTGCGCGTGTTCGGTCACGCCCAGGCCGTAGTAGATCGCCGCATTGCCGGCGGTGGCGTAAATCCGTGCCGCTTCACGCAGCTGTTGCGCGGGCACGCCGGTGACCGCTTCGGTCGCTTCCGGCGCGTTCTCCGGCAGCGCGACGAAATCGCGCCATTGTTCGAACGCGCGCGCTTCGCAGCGCTCGGCGATGAACGCGTCGGCGAGCAGCCCTTCGGTGACGATCACATGCGCGAGCGCATTGACGATCGCGACGTTGGTGCCGGGGCGCAACTGCAGATGATGGGTTGCCTTCACGTGCGGCGTATCGACGATATCGATGCGGCGCGGATCGACCACGATCAGCTTCGCGCCTTCCCGCACGCGCCGCTTCAGACGCGAGCCGAACACCGGATGGCCGTCGGTCGGATTCGCGCCGATCACCATGATCACGTCGGTCTTGTCGATCGACGCGAAGGTCTGGGTCCCCGCCGATTCGCCGAGCGTCGTCTTCAGGCCATAGCCAGTCGGCGAGTGGCACACGCGCGCGCAGGTGTCGACGTTGTTGTTGCCGAACGCGGCGCGCACGAGCTTCTGGACCAGATAGGTTTCCTCATTGGTACAGCGCGACGACGTGATGCCGCCGATCGAATCGCGGCCGTGCTTCGCCTGGATGCGGCGGAACTCCGACGCCGCGTAACCGATCGCTTCGTCCCAGCTGACTTCGCGCCACGGGTCGGTGATCTTCGCGCGGATCATCGGTTTGGTGATGCGGTCCTTGTGCGTCGCGTAGCCCCACGCGAAGCGGCCTTTCACGCACGCATGGCCTTCGTTCGCGTGGCCGTTCTTGTGCGGCACCATCCGCACGACCTGGTTGCCCTTCATCTCGGCCTTGAACGAGCAGCCGACCCCGCAATACGCGCAGGTCGTGACGACCGAGTGCTCGGCCTGGCCGAGCATCACGACGCTCTTTTCCTGCAGCGTCGCGGTCGGGCACGCGGCGACGCAGGCGCCGCACGATACGCACTCCGAATCCATGAACGGCTGGTTCTCGCTCGCGGCGACGCGCGATTCGAAGCCGCGTCCGGCGATCGTCAGCGCGAATGTGCCCTGGGTTTCCTCGCACGCGCGCACGCAGCGGTTGCAGACGATGCACTTCGACGGGTCGTACGTGAAGTACGGATTCGATTCGTCCTTTTTGTCTTTCAGGTGATTCGCGCCGTCGAAGCCGTAGCGGACTTCGCGCAAACCCGTCACGCCCGCCATGTCCTGCAATTCGCAGTCGCCGTTGGCCGGACAGGTCAGGCAGTCGAGCGGGTGATCGGAGATATACAGCTCCATCACGTTGCGGCGCAGCGACTGCAGCCGTTCGGTTTGCGTGCGCACCTTCATGCCGGCTTCGACCGGCGTCGTGCACGAGGCCGGATAACCGCGCCGGCCTTCGATTTCGACGAGGCACAAACGGCACGAGCCGAACGGTTCGAGCGAATCGGTCGCGCACAGCTTCGGCACGTTGACGCCGGCTTCGGCGGCCGCGCGCATCACCGAGGTGCCGGCCGGCACCGTGACAGCCTGGCCGTCGATTTCGAGCGTGACGTCGACGTCCGCGTGACGCGCGGGGGTGCCGTAGTCGGTGTCGTCGTGAAACGGGTTCGCCGCGCGGGCCTGCGCCTGCGCTTTGCACGCGCAATTGCCGGAGCCGCAGCCGCCGGCGGGAGAGTTGAACTGATCGAACATGGCAAGGCTCCTGGGTCAGGCCGCGGCTTGGGTCGCGTGGCCGGCGCCATCGGCCGATGTGCCGGCGAGACCGAAATCTTCGGGGAAGTGATCGAGCGCGGACAGCACCGGGAACGGCGTCATGCCGCCCATCGCGCACAGCGAACCGGACACCATCGTGTCGCACAGATCGCGCAGCAACTGCACCTGGCGGGACGACGTATCGCCGTTGCGGATTCGCGCGATCACCTCGACGCCGCGCGTCGAGCCGATCCGGCACGGCGTGCACTTGCCGCACGATTCGAGCGCGCAGAAGTGCATCGCGTACTGCGCGAGTTCGGCGAGATTCGACGTGTCGTCGTGCACGACCAGACCGCCGTGGCCGATCACCGCGCCGACCGCCGCGTAGGCTTCGTAGTCCATCGGAATGTCCCACTGGCTTTCCGGCAGATAGGTGCCGAGCGGACCGCCGACCTGCACCGCGCGCGCGGGCCGGCCGCTCGCGGTGCCGCCGCCGTATTCGTCGAGCAGCTCGCGCAGCGTGACGCCGAACGCGAGTTCGACGAGGCCACCCTGTTTGATGTTGCCGGCCAGTTGGAACGGCAGCGTGCCGCGCGAGCGGCCCATCCCGAAGTCCTTATAGAAGGCCGCGCCGCGCGCGAAGATGACCGGCACCGTGGCGAGCGTGATCACGTTGTTGATCACGGTCGGCTGACCGAACAGACCGGCGAGCGCGGGCACCGGCGGCTTCGCGCGGACGATCCCGCGCTTGCCTTCCAGCGATTCGAGCAGCGCGGTTTCCTCGCCGCACACGTACGAGCCCGCGCCTTTCGCGACGAACAGCTCGAAGCGATGCGCGCTGCCGAGCACGCTGTCGCCGAGCCAGCCGGCCGCGCGCGCGCGTTCGATGGCCGCTTCGAGCGTCGCGATCGAATGCGGGTATTCGCTGCGCACGTAGATGTAGCCGACCGTCGCGCCGGTCGCGACGCCGGCGATGATCATCCCTTCGATCAGCAGATACGGATCGCTTTCCATCACGAGACGATCGGAGAAGGTGCCCGAGTCGCCTTCGTCGGCATTGCAGACGATGTACTTCTGCGCGGCCTTCGCGCCGCGTACCGTGTGCCACTTGATGCCGGCCGGGAACGCGGCGCCGCCGCGCCCGCGCAGGCCCGATTCGATCAACGTTTCGCAGGCGGCGTCGCCGTCGGTTTGCAACGCGGCGCGCAGGCCCGCGAGGCCGCCGTGCGCGACGTAGTCGTCGAGCGACAGCGGGTCGGTGATGCCGATGCGCGCAAAGGTCAGGCGCTGCTGCTTCTTCAGATACGGAATTTCGTCGACGATGCCGACGCCGCGCGGATGTGCTGCGCCGTCGACAAAACCGGCATCGAACAGCGCGGCGACGTCCTGCTCTTCGACGTTCGAATAACCGACGCGGCCGGCCGGCGTCGCCACTTCAACCAGCGGTTCGAGCCATAGCAAGCCGCGCGAACCGTTGCGGACCAGTTCGATCGCGATGCCGCGGCGCGCGGCCTCGGCTTCGATCGCTTGCGCGACTGCATCGGCGCCGAGCGCCAGCGCGGACGAGTCGCGCGGAACGTAGATGCGGGTCATGCCGGCACCTCCACGCATTTGTGCGCGGCGGCTAGTGCGGCGGCGAGCAGCGCGTCGAATTTCTGCGGGGTGACGCGCGCGTGCAGCGTGCCGTTGAGCATCATCGCGGGCGACAGCGCGCACTGGCCGAGGCAGTACACCGATTCGAGTTCGACCGTCGCGCCGTGCTCGTGCGGCGCGTCGAAGCGGCAACCGGTGTGTGCCTCGATATGTTGCGCGAGCGCTTCGGTGCCCATGCTGCGGCACGCTTCCGCCCGGCACAACTGCACGGTGACGGCGGCGGGCGGCTGGCTGCGGAAGTGGTGGTAGTAGGTGATCACGCCGTGCACTTCCGCGCGCGATAGATTCAGCGTTCTGGCGAGCGGCGCGACCGTGTCGGGAGGGACGTAACCAAGCTCGTCCTGAATCGCGTGCAGGATCGCGATCAGCGAGCGGCCCGGTTGCGCGTGGCGCTGCACGAGTTGCTCCGGCGCCGTGGCGAGGGAATCTTCCAAGGGGGCTCCTCCAAGCTATATATGCACTTGTTATTCATAATTCGTGCACGTATGCTTCGTCTATTCGATATGGTATAGCCGAACGATAGGCGTGCCGGCGAGCGCGTGCAATAGGAGAAAGCTCAACATATATGATCAGGGTCGAATGTCAGGTCGAGCTGGTGGTGAAGGGCGCGGACGGCTACGAGGCCAGCCTGTCGGACGTGGTGCCGCTGCTCGCGCTCGTCGATGAATCCGGCAGCATCGCGCAGGCCGCCGCGCTTAAGGGTTTGTCCTACCGGCATGCGTGGGGTTTGCTGCGCGGCATCGAGGAGCGCCTCGGCGGTCCGCTGATCTCGAAGGAGCGCGGGCGCGGCTCGGTGCTGTCCGAACTCGGTCACGCGGTGCTGCGCGCGCAGCGGCTGTGCGGTGAGCGGCTCGACGGCAATCTGCAGGCGCTGGCAAGCGAAGTGGCTAGCGATCTGAACCGCTGGCTCGCACCGCCCGCCGACGACGTGCGCATTCACGCGTCGCACGGCTATGCGGTGGCGGCGCTGGTGACCGCGCTGGTCGCGGGCGATCAGCCAGTCGATATCAAGTACCGCGACAGCGCGGACGCGGTCAGCGCGCTCGCGCGCGGCGAATGCGAACTGGCCGGGTTTCACCTGCCGCTCAACGAGTTTCGCCCGACCTGCGCCGACGTCTACCGGCGCTGGCTCGATCCGCAGCGCCACGTGCTCGTGCACCTGACGCGGCGCAAGCAGGGGCTGTTCATCGGTAAGGGCAATCCGAAGGGAATCGACGGTCTCGGCGACCTCGCGCGCGACGACATCCGCTTCGTCAACCGCCAGCCGGGCTCCGGCACGCGGATGCTGCTCGATCTTTCGCTGCGCCGGGTCGGCGTGGACCCGGATCGCGTGAACGGCTATGCGTCGACCGAGCTCACGCATTCGGCGATCGCCGCGTTCGTCGCGAGCGGGATGGCTGACGTGGGTTTCGGCGTGGAGCCGGCCGCGCATCATTTCGGGCTCGACTTCATTCCGATCGTCGATGAGGACTATTTCTTCGCGTGCGACCGCGCGCGTCTGTCGCGTGCGCCGCTCGCCGCGGTGATCGAGTTGCTGCGCAGCAGCGGGTTTCGCCACAGCGTCGAGCAGCTCGACGGCTACGATCCGCGCGATTGCGGGCGGATCGTCGATCTGGCCGAAGGGCTCGGCGAAGCGGTGGGGTGAACGGCGATTTGCGGGGTGGCTCGAGCGGCGGCTTGAACGGCGGGTCGAGTAGTCGTTGCGGCGCCGAGGTAAGAGCGCGTAAACATAAATGCGGATAAATGCACACAAATGCGGGTCCGGCGGGGCCGTGCCGCTGCGCGGCGCGCCGGTTTCCGCTACTCTTCTGGCTTCGTCTCCGCTCTACCTCGCGCCACCGCGCGCCCAACCGACATGAAAGCTTTTCTTCACGCATGTGCCGCCGTTGCAGCGGCAGGTGTGCTTTGCGCCACCACCTCAGTCGCCTTCGCCCAGAATTCCCCCGGCGTGCCGGGCGGCATCCTGAACGACGAGTTTCGTATCAACGAGCATCCGCAGATGCCGTTCGCGGCGTCCGCGCCGTCGGCCAAGTATCAGCATGGCAAGCGTTCGGCGGCGCGCAAGCGTGGCGACATGGGCGATCCGAACGGCTGTAACCTGCAGTGCCCGCAGGACGAGTGAACCTCGTCGCGGCTCTCGTTCAATGATGCAACGCCGGCTTTGAGCCGGCGTTGTGCTTTGTGGGTGGTGGTTTTTCGGGCCGCTATTCATTCTCGCGATTGCCGTATTCACGACGCTCGACGTTGCCACTGCGAGCGGCCGCGCTTCGTTATAGCGGTGTTGTCCCCGGCTCGATGCAGGACCCTCCCGCGCCTTAGGGCTTCGCGACGTGCCAGATATCCTTGAAGCCGTCGCCCTTTGCGTCTCCTGCCTGCTTGTCGGCCGCGTAGCGATACAGCGGATGGCCCTTGTACGCCCATTGTTGCTTGCCGTCCGCGGCCGGGATCAGCGTCCAGTCGCCTGACGGCTTGTCGTTCGATGCCGCGGTCGCCGCTGGCCAGTTGCTCATGCAGCCGCCGGTGCAGGCGCTGACGCCTGGGGTGGTGTCCTTATCGAAGGTGTAGAGCGTCATGCCGTCGGCCGTGACGAAGCGGCCGTTGTCGAGCCTGGGCGATTCGGCGAACGCGCTCGTGTGAAGCGCGGCGAGCGCGAGCGGAGCGATGCAGAGGATGATCTTGCGCATGATGCGGACTCCTGTGTTGACGACGTGTTTGACGAGTTTGACGAGAGACGGCGCGTTTCGGACGCAGGCAGCGAGGAGATTTGCGGACCGCCGCGCGGCGGTCGCAAACAGTGAACGGGTGAGGGCAGGGGTTTATTCCAGGCGGGGCGGTGCGCTGCGGATTTTTGTTATTGCCGCGTGGCGATGCGCAAAGAAAAACCCCGGTAGCCTAGAGGGGCTGCCGGGGTTGGGGGCGCTCTTGATGAACGTCCTGAGTATTTGGGGCGGCGTCAACCGAATTTCGCCTGCTAATCGTTGTGAGGCGAGGCATTGCATTCCTATGTCTTTTGGCTGCAAGCGGTGCGGCACTCGACTGGAATGGCCAGGCGACGCTGCGGACTTCCACAAAGTGGCTTGCGTGAAAATGAGGCGGTGCGGTGCCGCCAGCTGGCGCGTCAAACCATGCTCGTGAACACGTGTGCGGCGGCGCGCTTTACCAAATATGCTTGCAGGGCCGCCGTGTCGACGTCCGATAGCGACATCTCAATCCGGCCGCCTCGCATCAACATCAAGCTGCCATCGTTGGCAACAGCGCATGAAAAGCTTTGCGTAGGCTCGAGAGATTTCGATGGGCGCGCGGGCTGTGGCGCAGCCACCGTTTTGGTATTGCTTCTACGCACTGACCGCTTTTTTGCGGGCCTTGGTTTGCGCGGTCCATTGAACACGCTGTTGGGCGCAGATCGAACGGCCTCCGGGGGGATTACATCGGATGCGTCGACGATTGTCTGCTTTATTCGAACCACTGCATCGACCGGTATCTGGGCTGGCAGATAGTGCTTATTCATCCACCGGCCGTTGCGCTCGACGCGTTCGGTGAGCACCTTTCCGCTGCGGATAGAAGTCCAAAGCGCAGTGCCGACCTTGTTCGAACTCCCCAGCTCCAGCCGCTCAGCGATCTCTGCCGATGTGATGCTGGAAACTGCCCGATGAGCGCCATCATTGCTGCCCGCTTCGTTTGTAGTTGCTGCTTCGATTTAGTCATTCCTCGTCTCCAATGTCTAGATAGCCGCGGCACTCTTGCCGAAGCTGCACTAGGATATTTTTTGGCGAGCGCAGCGTGATGAAATAGAACGACGGCAGACACTGGCGCGATCGCGAGAATCAATTTGCGGAATAGCAAATCGAGTGGCGGGTAGCCGTAGCGGAACGAAGTCCGATGTGCTCAACCGAAAGTTGTAAATACACTAAATTTCGAATCGAAAGCAGTTTCGTTATCTATACAGAGCCGGATATTAGGTGGCTAATGCGAGGAGAGCGTTGAATAGTGTGGTGGTTTGCTGGAGTTGCTGCGGAGTGTGGCGTCGGCTGCGTTGCTCATCACGCCCTTGGATGGGCGCATCACGCGCGCGAGGATCACGTTCGCGCGCGCAGAGGTCGACGCGCCCGTCACTTCGCGGCGGTCGCTGTGCGGACAGCTCCGCCACTTGCTTCGTTGAACATCTGGTCCATCAAGTTCGCGACAACGCCGTCCGCACTCGGGAATTGATGCAGGACGGAGTTGTGCCACTCGCCGCTAACGATCAACTTGCCGACTGGGGCGGTGTAGAAGTGGATGTCGACTTCCTTCATATACATGACGATGTCCCACCACCATTTGTCGTTATAGGTGACCGTCATGTCAACGCCGTCCGTATTCCGGTCGCATTGCGGCGTGGTGAGTACGGTAACCCCGTGAGTCTCGAGATTCTGCTGGATCCGTTGATCCATGTCCCGGGACGCACCCCCGTGGGTGGTGAGACACGCTTTGGTCATTGGAGCGCCGACGGCTTGTTTGCCGGCCATCACGCTCTCTGCGTGGTCGAGCAGCCGCTCAACGCTGCCAGCGCAAGGAGCGCCGCTCCGAGTGTCGTCTTATTCATCGGTCTCTCTTTCGTCTTGTTGATCTCGTTCTTATCGGCACAGACTCGGCGATTCTTCAGTCAGGTAAGGATGTTTAGTTAAGCAAGCGGCGCGGTCGCACGGCCGTCGATCAAGCTTTTTCACGACCTACAACCGCACCGTCGATTCAGTCAGTCGCAGCTCCAATAAGGATGATTTGGGCGCCAGCCTTGATTCGATCAAGGTAGTTCGCCAACTTCTGCATCATTTCGCTCCGCTGCACCAGGTGGGCGGTGCGGTTGTACGCGCCTGAGAGGGTATTTCACTGCGTGCGTGCGTGCGTGCGTGCGTGCGCTGCGCTTCGATGATCGCCGCCGGCGCGCCCAACCCCTCATCCAAAATTGTTCGCGCCAACACCCCGAGACAGCCTCCGCTCGGGGGATTGCAATAAAAAACCCCGCGAGGCAAGGCCGGGCGGGGCTTTTTGGTCAAACGTGGTGAACGTTTGGAAGGTATTTGGTGGAGGCGGCGGGAATCGAACCCGCGTCCAGAAGTCCTCTACGACCAGTTCTACATGTTTAGTTCTGTCTTTTGATTTAACCGCAGCGACGCGGACGAACACGCTGCGCTACGGCGATTCACTAGATTTTCGACCCGGACGTCGTGACGCCGCCAAGGCTTAACTGACGTATATGACCTCTGTCGGTATTGCTACCGGTCTTGCGACACTAGCCCGTCAGTGAACTAGGCAGAGGACGGCGGCCCTTAGGCTGCCAGTGCGAACGTATCGTCGTTTGCAGTTACGTTTTTCCCATTGATTAACGAGGTGACGGGTCCTCGACATGCCCTAGCCGCTTCGCAACCCCTGTCGAAACCAGGTCGCCCCCGCGGTTCGTTGCTCACATATGCGAGCCAAACAGGATTTTACAATAGATTGACTGCCGCGTCGTGCGTACCGCGGCCGACGGACAACGCAACTTCGTTAGGAAGTGTGTCGGCTGCGGTTTTGAACGTGTATTTCCCACCGCGCAGTTCCGCTGCGAAGCAGCGAACAGCTCAACCGATATCGCGTAGCAACTGCTGCAGCTCGGCCGGCGACTGCACTACGTGCTGCGCGTGCCACTGGGTCGGCGGAATGTCGTTGCCGCAATAGCCGTACGCCGCCGCGACAGTCTTCATGCCGGCCGCGAAACCGGCCTGCACGTCACGCAGGTCGTCGCCGACATACACCACCCGCTCGGGCGCGATGTTCAAGTCACGCGCCGCATGCAGCAGCGGTGCCGGGTGCGGTTTCGAATGCGGGGTCGTGTCGCCGCTCACCACGCAGCCGGCGCGCTCTTCGAGCCCCAGTTGCGCCACCAGCGGCTCGGTGAGCCGGGCGACCTTGTTCGTGACGATGCCCCAGCGCACACCGCGCGCATCGAGATCGTCGAGCACTTCGGCGATGCCGGGAAAGAGCGTCGTTTCGATGCACAGATCCGCTTCGTAGTTGGCGAGGAACTCCTCGCGCATCGACGCAAACTCGTGATCCTCCGGACCGATACCAAAGGCGCCGCCGATCAACCCGCGCGCGCCGGCCGACGCCAGCGGGCGCAGCTGTTCGAGCGGCACCATCTCGAGGCCGCGGTCGTGGCGCATCTTGTTGACGGCGGCCGCCAGGTCGGGCGCCGTGTCGGCCAAAGTGCCGTCGAGGTCGAACAGCACGGCGTGGCAAAAGCCGAGCGTGTTCTCGGTGTCTTCGCGTTGGGGCAGGGGAGTCGGATCGCTCATCGTTGGGTGGGTCGTGCGGGTCGGTGCGGATCAGGCGTCGCGGCGGCAGGCGAGCATGTAGTTGACGCTCGTGTCGCCCGACAGCGTGAAGTGTTTGCTGAGCGGGTTGTAGACGATGCCCTTGATGTCGTCGGTGCGCAGGCCGGCTGCGCGCGCGAAGCCGGCGAGCTCCGACGGGCGAATGAAGCGCGCGTAGTCGTGGGTGCCCTTCGGCAGCATCCGCGCGATGTATTCGGCGCCGATGACCGCGAACAGATATGACTTCACGTTGCGGTTCAGCGTCGAGAAAAACACCCAGCCGCCCGGCTTCACGAGGTTCTTGCAGGCTTCGACGATGGCCGCCGGCTGCGGCACGTGCTCCAGCATTTCCATGCAGGTGACGACGTCGTAGGTGCCCGGTTCGCGGGCAGCGAGGGCTTCGGCGGCGATCTCTTCGTAATCGACCGTTACACCGCTTTCAAGACTGTGAAGATCGGCGACGCCAAGCGCCTGGGTGGACAGGTCGATGCCCTTCACGTGGGCGCCGAGGCCGGCCATGGATTCCGACAGAATGCCGCCGCCGCAGCCGATATCGAGCACTTTTTTGCCGGCCAGATGCGCGTGCGCATCGATCCAGCTCAGGCGAATCGGATTGAGCTCGTGCAGCGGCTTGAATTCGGCGTTCGGGTCCCACCAGCGGTGCGCAAGGTCGCTGAATTTCTGTAGTTCGTGGGGATCGGCGTTGGTCATGGCGAAAGCTGCCTCGATGAGAGCGGTGACGCTCGAGGATAAACCCCGAGTATATAGGGCGAGAGCCGGACCGGCAAAAGTGCGGGGCGCGCCGGCGACGGCCGTGGAAGCCGCGGCAGTAGGGCTTCCCGTGGCTTTTCGCAGGAACGCGATGGTATTCGCTTCACCCGCTGCGCGATCGTGGCGCGCATAAAAAAAGCCCCACCGAAGTGGGGCTTTCGATACTGCGGTAATTCTGCAGCTTACTGCTTCGGCGTACCGACAACTTCGACTTCCACGCGACGATCCGGTGCGAGGCAGGCGATGAGTTGCTTGCGGTTCTTCTGGTTGCAACCGGTGGTAACCGGGTTGCGACGGCCCTTGCCTTCCGTGTAGATACGGTTGGCTTCGACGCCCTTGCTGACCAGGAATGCCTTCACAGCTTGAGCACGGCGCAGCGACAGACGGTCGTTGTACGCGTCCGAACCGATACGGTCGGTGTGGCCCGTTGCAACGACGACTTCGAGGTTGATGCCTTGAATCTTCGATGCCAGTTCGCTCAGGCGTTCCTTGCCAGCCGGCTTCAGGATTGCCTTGTCGAAGTCGAACAGAGCGTCAGCTTGATACGTAATCTTTTCGCTGGAGATTGCCGGAGCCGGAGCGACCGGTGCCGGCGGGGTCGGAGCCTGAGCAACCAGCGCGCCGTCGCACTTTGCGTTGGCCGTAGCCGGCGTCCAGAATGCATCGCGCCAGCACAGCTCGTTCGTGCCGTTCATCCACACGTATTCGCCGGTACCATTCACCCAGTTGTCGTTCGTAGCTTGTCGCGACGCCGGCACCGACTGTGCCATGGCGGATGCAGCCATAACCGCGGTAGCTGCAATGAACGCGAGCTTTGAAAGTTTATTCATATTTCTCCTCTCGAAATTGAGATTACCGCAGGTTTACTGCGAGCCTGTTGACGAAGACAAGTCATACATTGCTCGAAGTATAACATTGGTGCGGAACAAAAACCGTCTGTGTAGACTTCGAGCAGTGTCTGACTCTTTGTGCGTTGGCATTTTGCCATATCGTTCCCTTCCGACGAAAAAAAAATCCGCCCCCCATCAAATCACCGCTGGTTTGTGGTGCTTGCGCAACAAACGTTTTTCTCTCCCGAGTCCGCCAGCTCTGGCTGAGCGGCCGATTGGTCTACGCACGAATCGAGCCTGATAATTGCGAAAAACGGCATATTGGCGGGCGGTGGACGGTATCTGGCGGACGCCCCTCTAATATGTATACGTGCCGTCGTCGGAGGGCTCGGCCCGGCATGTTAGAATCGTGTGATGCGTTGCGCCTGCAATGCTTACGCGAAGGCGACGGTCTGGCCGTCGCCTTCGCACGTAAAAGATACGGATAATGGATCAATTCGCCAAAGAGACTCTGCCAATCTCCCTCGAGGAGGAAATGCGCCGTTCGTATCTCGATTACGCGATGAGCGTGATCGTAGGGCGAGCGCTTCCCGATGTCCGCGATGGCCTGAAGCCGGTGCACCGGCGCGTGCTATACGCGATGCACGAGCTGAACAACGACTGGAACCGCGCGTACAAGAAGTCGGCGCGTATCGTCGGCGACGTGATCGGTAAATACCATCCGCACGGCGACACGGCTGTGTACGACACGATCGTGCGGATGGCCCAGGACTTCTCGCTGCGCTACATGCTGGTCGACGGCCAGGGCAACTTCGGTTCGGTCGACGGCGACAATGCCGCCGCGATGCGTTACACCGAAATCCGCATGGCGAAGATCGGTCACGAGCTGCTGGCCGACATCGACAAGGAAACGGTCGACTTCGTGCCGAACTACGACGGCAGCGAAAACGAACCGGCCATCCTGCCCGCGCGCATTCCCAATCTACTGATCAATGGCTCGTCCGGCATCGCGGTCGGGATGGCGACCAACATCCCGCCGCACAACCTCAACGAAGTCGTCGACGCCTGCCAGCATCTGCTGAAGAACCCCGAAGCGACGATCGACGAGCTGATCGAGATCATCCCCGCACCCGACTTCCCGACCGCCGGCATCATCTACGGCGTGGCCGGCGTGCGCGACGGCTATCGCACGGGGCGCGGCCGCGTGGTGATGCGCGCGCTCACGCACTTCGAGGAGATCGACCGCGGTCAGCGCATGGCGATCATCGTCGACGAACTGCCGTATCAGGTGAACAAGCGCTCGCTGCTCGAGCGCATCGCCGAGCTCGTCAACGAAAAGAAGCTCGAAGGCATCTCCGACATCCGCGACGAGTCCGACAAGAGCGGTATGCGCGTGGTGCTCGAGCTCAAGCGCGGCGAAGTGCCCGAAGTGGTGCTGAACAATCTGTATAAGGCCACCCAGCTTCAGGACACCTTCGGTATGAACATGGTCGCGCTCGTCGACGGCCAGCCGAAGTTGCTGAACCTGAAGGAAATGCTCACGTGCTTCCTGTCGCACCGCCGGGAAGTGCTGACGCGGCGCACCGTCTACGAACTGCGCAAGGCGCGCGAGCGCGGCCACGTGCTCGAAGGCCTCGCGGTTGCGCTGGCGAACATCGACGAATTCATCGCGATCATCAAGGCCGCGCCGACTCCGCCGATCGCCAAGCAGGAACTGATGGCGCGGCCGTGGGATTCGTCGCTGGTGCGCGAGATGCTGTCGCGCGCCGAGACGGAGAACGCGACCGCGGGCGGCCGTGACGCGTACCGTCCGGAAGGGCTGAATCCGTCGTTCGGCATGCAGACCGACGGCCTCTACCGTCTGTCCGACACCCAGGCCCAGGAAATCCTGCAGATGCGTCTGCAGCGCCTGACCGGTCTCGAGCAGGACAAGATCATCGGCGAGTATCGCGACGTAATGGCGCAAATCGCCGACCTGCTGGACATCCTCGCTCGCCCGGAGCGTATTTCGGCGATCATCGTCGAAGAACTCACGTCGATCAAAGCCGAATTCGGCGATGCGCGCCGCTCGAAGATCGAGCTGAACGCGACCGAACTGAACACAGAAGACCTGATCACGCCGCAGGAAATGGTTGTGACGATGTCGCACGCGGGCTACGTTAAGTCGCAGCCGTTGTCCGAATATCGCGCGCAAAAGCGCGGCGGCCGCGGCAAGCAGGCGACTTCCATGAAGGAAGACGACTGGATCGATACGCTGTTCATCGCCAATACCCACGACCACATCCTGTGCTTCTCGAACCGCGGCCGCGTGTACTGGGTCAAGGTCTACGAAGTTCCGCAGGGTTCGCGCAACTCGCGCGGCCGGCCGATCGTCAACATGTTTCCGCTGCAGGAAGGCGAGAAGATCACCGTCGTGCTGCCGGTCAAGGAGTTCTCGGCCGACAAGTTCGTGTTCATGGCGACCGCGTTGGGCACGGTCAAGAAGACGCCGCTCGAAGCATTCAGCCGTCCGCTGCGCAAGGGTATTATTGCGGTCGGTCTCGATGAGGGCGATTACCTGATCGGCGCGGCCATCACCGACGGCCAGCACGACGTGATGCTGTTCTCGGATTCGGGCAAGGCGGTGCGTTTCGACGAGAACGACGTGCGTCCGATGGGCCGCGAGGCGCGCGGTGTACGCGGCATGCAGCTCGAGGACGGCCAGAGCGTGATCGCACTGCTGGTGGCCGGCGACGAGCAGCAGTCGGTGCTCACCGCGACCGAGAACGGTTTCGGCAAGCGCACGCCGATCACCGAATACACGCGTCATGGCCGCGGCACGAAGGGAATGATCGCGATCCAGACCTCGGAGCGTAACGGCAAGGTGGTCGCCGCGACGCTGGTGGATCCGGAAGCGCAGATCATGCTGATTACTACGACAGGCGTGCTGATTCGTACCCGTGTGTCGGAAATTCGTGAAATGGGCCGTGCAACTCAAGGTGTTACACTCATCAGCCTTGACGAAGGGACCAAGCTGTCCGGTCTGCAACAGGTGGCTGAGGCCGAAGGCGAGTCGGAAAGCGAAACCGACGGCTCCGCCGAAAGCGACAACGGTGACAATGAAGGTGAGGGCGGTGCAGCCTGATCCGCGTCGGCGGTGTTTCAGTCTCAGTTAATAAGTTGAAGCTACGCTGTGGATCTTTGCGTATCGGGCCGATACGCTTTGCAGCGCGGCGCGCGGTTCAAGTTAATTTCTCTTAGGGAGTAATGATGCAAAAACGATTCAAACAACTGATGTTGCTGGCTGCCCTCGTGCCGACGTTCGCAATGGCTCAAGCGCTGCAAAACCAGGCGCCGGCAGCTCCGGCCGCTGCAGCAGCACCGGTTGACCCGGCCAAGCAGGCTGCGATCAAAGACCTGCTCGACGCCATCGACGCACAGAAGCTGGTCGGCGCGATCGGCAACAGTGCGCAGATGCAAGCCAAGCAGCTGGTGCCGGCAATCCTGTCGGACGCGCTGAGCGAAAACAAGACGATGACGGACAAGCAGAAGCAGGCTGCCGTGCCGGCGCTGCAGAAGAACGCGGTGCCGAAGCTGGTCGACAGCGCGGGCCAGGTGTTCGCAACGGATGGCTTCCGTCAGGACGCGATGCAGGCTCAGTACGACGCATACGCGAAGTACTACAGCACGTCGGAAATCAAGGATCTGACGACGTTCTACAAGAGCCCGACCGGCCGCAAGTTCATCCAGGTGCAGGATCAGGTTGGCCGCGACGTCGTGAACAGCCTGATGCAGAAGTACATGCCGGAATCGATCAAGGCAACGCGTGACCAGGCCGACAAGGAAGTCGCGTCGGTCAAGCCGGCAGCCAAGTAATTCCGCTCGTCGGGCAGCGCTGCCGGCAATAAGCTCGGCAGCCTGCTTTCGCCGCCCGGGCAAGGGCCCGGAAGGCGCACCCGCCGGGCCACACGGCGTGGCGGGTTGGCGGCGACAATGCGATAATGGTCGTTTGCGCACAGGCGCAGACGGCCATTTTTCTTTTTCGGCGAACCGTTTCGCAGATCGCCGCCGATTTCCGCGCGGTTTTCGTTTTTATCGCGCCCGCTTCCAGGACCTCACATGCGCGTCTTTAATTTCTCCGCCGGCCCGGCGGCCATGCCCGAAGAAGTGCTGCGCCAGGCAGCCGACGAAATGCTCAACTGGCACGGCAGCGGCATGAGCGTGATGGAAATGAGCCATCGCGGTAAAGAATTCATGTCGATCCACGAGGAAGCGCTGACCGACCTGCGCGAGTTGCTGCAGGTGCCGGCGAGCCATCGCATCCTGTTCCTGCAGGGCGGGGGTCTCGGCGAAAACGCAATCGTGCCGATGAACCTGCTCGGCTCGAAGCCGCGCGCGGATTTCGTCGTGACCGGCTCGTGGTCGCAGAAGTCGTTCAAGGAGGCGCAGAAGTACGGCAGCGTGCATCTGGCCGCGAGCGGCCAGACCGCGGACGGCTTCACCCGCGCGCCGGCGCGCGCGGAATGGCAGTTGTCGGACGATCCCGCTTACGTGCATCTGTGCACGAACGAGACGATCCACGGCGTCGAAACCTTCGAGATTCCGGACCTCGGCGACGTGCCGCTCGTCGCGGACGCGTCGTCGCATATCCTGTCGCGCCCGATGGACATCGCCAAATACGGCGTGCTGTTCGGCGGCGCGCAGAAGAACATCGGCATGGCCGGCGTGACGGTCGTGATCGTGCGCGAGGACATGCTCGATCGCGCAATGCCGATCTGTCCGTCCGCGTTCGAATGGAGGACCGTCGCCGAGAATAATTCGATGTACAACACGCCGCCCACCTACGCGATCTATATCGCCGGGCTCGTGTTCAAGTGGCTGAAGAAGCAGGGCGGCCTCACGGCGATCGAAGCGCGCAACCTCGAAAAGTCGAAGCTGCTGTACGACACGATCGACGCGAGCAGCTTCTATCTGAACAAGGTCGAGCGTGGCTCGCGCTCGCGGATGAACGTGCCGTTCTTCCTCGCCGACGAGTCGCGCAACGAAGATTTCCTGTCCGGCGCGAAAGCGCGCGGTTTGGTGCAGCTAAAGGGCCACAAGTCCGTCGGCGGCATGCGGGCGTCGATTTATAACGCCGTCCCGCTCGAAGGCGTCAAAGCGCTCGTCGAATACATGAAGGAATTCGAGCAGCGCGGCGCCTGAGTCGAGCGACTTGCAGGCGCGCGCATCTTTTCCCGCAGTTTCCCGGCAGGGCTGTATCTCAAGCATGGACGACGAACTCAATAACCGACTCAAACCTCTGCGCGATCGCATCGACGCGCTCGACGCGCAACTGATCGCGCTCCTGAATCAGCGCGCGTCGGTCGCGCTCGAAGTGGGCGAGGTCAAGAAGCATTTCAACGCGCCGGTGTTCCGGCCGGAGCGCGAACAGCAGGTAATCGCGCGTTTGCAGGAGATGAGCGCGGGCCCGCTCGCCGCCGAGCACATCAGCGCGATCTGGCGCGAGATCATGGCGGCGAGCCGCGCTCTCGAAAAGACCATCAAGGCCGCCTACCTCGGGCCGGTCGGCACTTATAGCGAACAGGCGATGCACGAGTACTTCGGTCAGTCGATCGAAGGCCTGCCGTGCCCGTCGATCGACGAAGTGTTTCGCTCGGTCGAAGCCGGCGCCGCCGACTACGGTGTCGTGCCAGTCGAGAATTCGACCGAAGGCGCGGTGTCGCGCACGCTCGATCTGCTGCTGCAAACGCAGTTGATCATCGGTGGCGAGCTGGCTTTGCCGATCCATCACAATCTGCTCACGCAAAACGGCCTCGCCGGCGTGACGCGGGTGTGCGCGCATGCGCAGGCGCTCGCGCAGTGCCAGCGCTGGCTGTCGACCAACGCGCCGCATCTCGAGCGCCAGGCGGTGGCGAGCAATGCGGAAGCCGCGCGGATGGCGGCCGAAGACCCGACCGTCGCGGCGATCGCCGGCGACCGCGCCGCGATCCACTACGGCTTGCAGGTCACCAATGCGCTGATCCAGGACGATCCGCACAACCGCACGCGCTTCGTGATGATCGGCAAGCAGCCGACCGGTCCGAGCGGCCATGACCAGACCTCGCTGATCGTGTCGGTCGCGAACGAGCCGGGCGCGATGGTCAAGCTGCTCGAGCCGCTGTCGCGTCACGGCGTGTCGATGACGCGTTTCGAATCGCGCCCGGCGCGCGTGGGCACGTGGGAGTACTACTTCTATATCGACGTCGAAGGTCATCGCGACGATGCGGCTGTCGCCGCCGCGCTGGCCGGACTCGGCGAGAAAGCCGCGTTCCTGAAGATCCTCGGCTCCTATCCGCGGGCCCGCTAGCCAGGCGGCCCGACGGTTACCGGCCGCGCGATCCGGGCGGCGCCAGCGGCGCCGTCCGGCCATCAACTCAACTACTACAGTCGTTCGGAGATTGTCATGACAGCGTCTTTCGGCCCTTCCTATGTGCGCGCGATCGCGCCGTACATCGCCGGTAAGCCGATTTCGGAGGTGGCTCGCGAGTTCGGCCTCGAAGAGGCAAGCATCGTGAAGCTGGCGTCGAACGAGAATCCGCTGGGCATGCCCGAGTCCGCGCAGCGCGCGATGGCGCAGGCAATCGCCGACCTCGGCCGCTATCCCGATTCGAACGGCTTCGAGCTGAAGGCCGCGCTGAGCGCGCGCTACGGCGTGCCGGCCGAGTGGATCACGCTCGGCAACGGCAGCAACGACATCCTCGAACTCGCCGCGCATGCGTTCGTCGAGAAGGGCGAGTCGGTGGTGTTTTCGCAGTACTCGTTCGCGGTCTACGCGCTTGCGACCCAAGGCGTCGGCGCGCGCGCGATCGTCGTGCCGGCCGTGCGCTACGGCCACGATCTCGGCGCGATGCTTGCCGCGATCACCGACGATACGCGCCTGATGTTCGTCGCCAATCCGAACAATCCGACCGGTACGTTCATCGACGGCCCGACGCTCGAGGCGTTTCTCGACAAGGTGCCGCGCCGCGTGGTCGTGGTGCTCGACGAGGCGTATACCGAGTATCTGTCGGCGGACAAGCGCTATAACTCGATCGCGTGGGTGCGTCGCTATCCGAACCTGCTGGTGTCGCGCACGTTCTCGAAGGCGTTCGGCCTCGCGGGACTGCGCATCGGCTTTGCGATTGCGCAGCCTGAATTGACCGATCTGCTGAACCGTCTGCGTCAGCCGTTCAACGTGAACACGCTCGCGCAGGCCGCGGCGATCGCCGCACTGAACGACAGCGCGTTTCTCGAGAAAAGCGCGGCGCTGAACGCGCAAGGCTATCGCCGTCTGAGTGAAGCATTCGACAAGCTCGGTCTCGAATACGTGCCGTCCGAAGGCAACTTCGTGCTGGTGCGGGTCGGCAACGACAACGCCGCCGGCGCCCGCGTGAATCTCGCGCTGCTGAAGCAGGCGGTGATCGTGCGCCCGGTCGCCAATTACGGCTTGCCGCAGTGGTTGCGCATCACGATCGGGCTGCCGGAGGAAAACGAAGCGTTCCTCGCGGCGCTCGAAAAGACGCTTGCCGAGCCTGCCTCGGCGTAAGCATTGATCCTTGATCCGCGCGTCGAACCTGCAGGAACGGCGCGCTTATTGTCCGTATTGTGTGAGCGACGTGGCCGCGTTTTCCTTTAACAAGCTGGTGATTTTCGGTGTCGGTCTGATCGGCGGATCGCTTGCGCGCGCTTTGCGCGAGCGCGGCGAGGTCGGGGGGGCGCGGACGGTAATCGGCGTCGGACGCAGCGCCGCGTCGACTGAGCGCGCACTGGCGCTGGGCGTGATCGATACCGCCGCCGCGCTCGACGATGCTGCCGCGTTGCGCGACGCGCTTACCGGTGCCGACGTCGTGCTGCTCGCGGCGCCCGTTGCGCAGACGCAGCCGCTGCTCGAACGCATCGCGCCGTATCTCGACGCGCACACGATCGTCACCGACGCGGGCAGCACCAAGTCCGACGTAGTCGCCGCCGCGCGCGCGGCGCTCGGTGCGCGCATCGGCCAGTTCGTGCCTGGGCATCCGATTGCCGGGCGAGAATCGAGCGGTGTCGACGCCGCGTTGCCCGACCTGTACGTGAACCGCAACGTGGTGCTGTGCCCGCTGCCGGAAAATCCGCCGCAAGCGGTCGAGCATGTTGCTGCGATGTGGCGCGCGAGCGGCGCGCTGGTGCGCGAGATGGCGCCCGTGCAGCACGATCGCGTGTTCGCGTCGGTGAGCCATCTGCCGCACGTGCTGTCGTTCGCGCTGGTCGAACAAATCCTCAATTCACCCGATGCCGCGCTGAAGTTTTCGTTCGCGGCCGGCGGCTTTCGTGACTTCACGCGCATCGCCGCGTCGAGCCCGGAGATGTGGCGCGACGTCTGCGTTGCCAATCGCGCCGCGCTGCTCGACGAACTCGATGCGTACACCGCGGTGCTCGCGCGCCTGCGCACCGCGATCGAAGCCGGCGACGGCGCCGCGCTCGAAGCGGTATTCGCCCGCTCGCGCGTCGCCCGCAGCCAATGGCAGGAACAGCGCGCGACCGGCGTGGCTGGCAGCGACGCGTCGAAATAACCGGACACTGGACTCATCATGGACTTCTTCGATCTCGGACCTTATTCCCGTGCAGCCGGCACGGTTCGTCTGCCCGGCTCAAAGAGCATTTCGAACCGCGTGCTGCTGCTCGCCGCGCTTGCCGAAGGCGAGACGACGATCACGAATCTGCTCGATTCCGACGACACCCGCGTGATGCTCGACGCGCTCGAAAAGCTCGGCGTGCGTCTGAAACGCGACGGCGATAGCTGTGTGGTCACCGGCACGCGCGGCGCGTTCACCGCGCGCACGGCCGACCTGTTTCTCGGCAACGCCGGCACGGCGGTGCGCCCGCTGACCGCGGCACTGGCGGTGAATGGCGGCAGTTACCGGATCCACGGCGTGCCGCGCATGCACGAGCGGCCGATCGGCGATCTGGTCGACGGCTTGCGGCAGATCGGCGCGTCGATCGACTATGAGCAGAACGAAGGCTATCCGCCGCTGCGCATCCGTCCCGCGCAGATCACCGCCGACGCGCCGATCCGCGTGCGTGGCGACGTGTCGAGCCAGTTCCTGACCGCGCTGCTGATGACGCTGCCGCTCTTGCGCACCGCGAGCGGCGTGAGCACGGTGCAGGTCGACGGCGAGTTGATCTCCAAGCCGTACATCGAGATCACGATCAAGCTGATGGCGCGCTTCGGCATCAAGGTCGAGCGCCATGGCTGGCACCAGTTCATCGTGCCGGCGGGGCAGCGCTATCAGTCGCCGGGTACGATCATGGTCGAGGGCGACGCGTCGTCGGCATCGTATTTCCTCGCTGCGGGTGCGCTCGGCGGCGGCCCGCTGAAGGTGGAAGGCGTCGGCCGCGCGAGCATCCAGGGCGACGTCGGCTTCGCCGACGCGCTGATCCGGATGGGCGCGAATCTGCAGATGGGCGACGACTGGATCGAGGTGCGCGGGGTCGGCAACGACCACGGCAAACTCGACCCGATCGACATGGACTTCAACCTGATTCCCGACGCCGCGATGACGATCGCGGTCGCCGCGCTGTTCGCGGACGGCACGACCACGCTGCGCAACATCGCGAGCTGGCGGGTGAAGGAAACCGACCGGATCGCCGCGATGGCGACCGAGTTGCGCAAGGTCGGCGCGAAGGTGCAGGAGGGCGAGGATTTCCTCGTCGTCACGCCGCCCGAAAAGCTGATCCCGAACGCGTCGATCGACACCTACGACGACCACCGGATGGCGATGTGCTTCTCGCTGGTGAGCCTGGGCGGCGTGCCGATCCGGATCAACGACCCGAAGTGTGTCGGCAAGACGTTCCCCGATTATTTCGAGCGCTTCACCGCGCTTGCGCAACCCTGATTCAACCCGGATTCGCGTGCGAATCTCCTGACGTGCGACTTTTTAGATGAAACCGACCCGCCCCTTTCACCAGACGCCTGTTATTACGATCGACGGCCCCAGCGCTTCCGGCAAAGGCACCGTCGCCGCGCTGGTGGCGGCGAGCCTCGGCTTTCACCTGCTCGACAGCGGCGCGCTGTACCGGCTCGCGGCGCTCGCCAGCCTGCGCTACGACGTCGCCGCGGACGATATCGACGCGCTGGTCAAGCTGATCGACGACCTGCACATCACGTTCCGCGAGGGCCTCGCGCAACTCGACGGCCACGATGTATCGACTGAAATCCGCGCGGAGGAAGTCGGCACCCGCGCGTCGGCGATCGCCGTTCACGCACCGGTGCGCACCGCGCTGGTGGCGCGTCAGCGGGCGTTCCGCAAGGAACCCGGGCTGGTCGCCGACGGCCGCGACATGGGCACGGTGATCTTCCAGGACGCGGTGCTGAAGGTGTTCATGACCGCCAGCGTCGAGGCCCGCGCGGCTCGCCGGCATAAGCAATTGATCCAAAAAGGATTTTCTGCTAATATAGAGGACTTGCTCCGGGATTTGCGTGAGCGCGACGAGCGTGACAGTCAGCGCGCGGCCGCGCCGCTCAAGCCCGCAGCGGATGCAAAGCTGCTTGATACCTCCGCATTGTCGGTCGACCAGGCGGTCGAGCAGGTGGTGCAATGGTATGAAGCGCTGGTCCCGCAAGCGTGACTTGAAACAGGTGACGCATCGGCGGTCAGCCAGCGGTGGTTCCGTTGCTGGTAGGTGCTTCGCGATGGTCGCGAAGCGTTGTTTTTAACCTTTAACCCCGCGTGGCATTCGCGTGTATGCCGTTCAGCTGACCATTCCGGTCGGCGAGGCGCAGCGAGCACCATGCAAATTCTGATTTTTATGTCCGACCTGCAAACCTCTACCCCGAATACCGAATCTTTTGCGGCTCTGTTCGAAGAGTCGCTGACCAAGCAGGACATGCGCGCCGGCGAAGTGATCTCCGCCGAAGTCGTGCGTGTCGACCACAACTTCGTGGTCGTTAACGCTGGTCTTAAGTCCGAAGCCTACATCCCGCTCGAAGAGTTCCTGAACGACGCGGGCGAGGTAGAAGTGCAGGCGGGCGACTTCGTTTCCGTCGCGATCGACGCGCTGGAAAACGGCTACGGCGACACGATCCTGTCGCGCGACAAGGCGAAGCGTCTGGCTTCGTGGCTGTCGCTGGAAAAAGCGCTCGACAACAACGAACTCGTGACCGGCACGATCACGGGCAAGGTCAAGGGCGGCATGACCGTGATGGTCAACGGCATCCGCGCGTTCCTGCCGGGTTCGCTGGTCGACACGCGTCCGGTCAAGGACACGACCCCGTACGAAGGCAAGACCCTCGAATTCCGCGTGATCAAGCTCGATCGCAAGCGTAACAACGTCGTGCTGTCGCGCCGCGCTGTTATCGAAGCGACCCAGGGCGAAGAGCGCGCAAAGCTGCTCGAAACGCTGAAGGAAGGCGCGATCGTCGAAGGCGTGGTCAAGAACATCACCGACTACGGCGCGTTCGTGGACCTCGGCGGTATCGACGGCCTGCTGCACATCACCGACATCGCATGGCGTCGCGTGCGTCACCCGAGCGAAGTTCTGTCGGTTGGCCAGGAAGTCACCGCGAAGATCCTCAAGTTCGACCAGGAAAAGAACCGCGTTTCGCTCGGTATCAAGCAACTGGGCGACGATCCGTGGGAAGGCATCTCGCGCCGTTACCCGTCGGGCACGCGCCTGTTCGGTAAGGTCACCAACATCACCGACTACGGCGCATTCGTCGAAGTGGAATCGGGCATCGAAGGCCTCGTCCACGTGTCGGAAATGGACTGGACCAACAAGAACGTTGCGCCGTCGAAGGTTGTCCAGCTGGGCGACGAAGTCGAAGTCATGGTTCTCGAAATCGACGAAGACCGCCGCCGTATCAGCCTCGGCATGAAGCAGTGCAAGCCGAACCCGTGGGACGACTTCAGCCGCAACTTCAAGAAGGGCGACAAGATCAGCGGCGCCATCAAGTCGATCACCGACTTCGGCGTGTTCATCGGTCTGCCGGGCGGCATCGACGGTCTGGTTCACCTGTCGGATCTGTCGTGGAGCGAAACCGGCGAAGAAGCCGTTCGCAAGTACAAGAAGGGCGACGAAGTGGAAGCAATCGTTCTCGGCATCGACGTCGAGAAGGAACGCATTTCGCTGGGTATCAAGCAGCTCGAGGGCGACCCGTTCAGCAACTACGTTGCAATGAACGACAAGGGCTCGATCGTCGACGGTACCGTCAAGTCGGTCGACGCGAAGGGTGCCGTGGTCCAGCTGTCGGGTGAAGTCGAAGGCTACCTGCGCGCTTCTGAAATCGCGCAAGACCGCGTGGAAGACGCTCGCAACGTGCTGAAGGAAGGCGACAAGGTCAACGCGATGATCATCAACATCGATCGCAAGTCGCGCGGCATCAACCTGTCGATCAAGGCGAAGGATTCGGCTGAGCAGCAGGAAGCCATCCGTGGCCTCGCTGCTTCGGATTCGAGCGCAGCTGCTACCGGCACGACGAACCTCGGCGCGCTGCTGAAGGCCAAGCTCGACGGCCAGAACCAGTAAGCCTGAGAGGTCTGCTGCAGTATGACCAAATCGGAATTGGTCGCCCAGCTGGCTACGCGATTTCCGCAACTTGTCCTCAAGGATGCGGACTTCGCGGTGAAGACGATGCTCGACGCGATGTCGGAGGCGCTTGCCAAAGGTCATCGCATCGAAATTCGTGGCTTCGGCAGCTTCGGCCTCAACCGCCGTCCCTCCCGCGTCGGGCGCAATCCGAAGTCGGGCGAGAAGGTGCTGGTACCCGAGAAGTACGTACCGCACTTCAAGCCGGGCAAAGAGTTGCGTGAGCGGGTGGATCGCCGTGCGGGCGAGCCGCTGAAAGCCGAAGAGCCGGATGACGACCTGTAGTGACCGCGCTGTGCGTCTTGCAGCGTGGCAAAGCTAGCGTCGTCAGCGGCCAAAGCCAATCGGCAAAAGACCAGGAAAAGCGCCTTCGGGCGCTTTTTTTTTCGCCCGCGTTTTTTGGGGCGGTTGTCCGTGGGGGCGCGCTCCGTGCTGAAAGTGCCCACAAAGAGGCTTCCGGCCATCTGCTGCCCAGCCGCGAGGGCTTCAATTACAATACGGGTCACTTCGGCGCGGGCAACACCGTGGCGCGACGCGTCATCAAGCCGGCGTCACCCCGCAACTGCCGTCAAGAGATCTATTCATGAAATTTTTCGTCTGGCTGATCCGCGTGCTGGTGTTCGTGCTGCTGCTGGTGCTGGCGCTCTCCAACATGCAACCCGCTGCGCTGAATTTCCTCGCCGGCTACACGTGGTCGGCGCCGTTGATTCTGATCGGCCTCGCGTTTTTCGTGATCGGCCTCGTGGCCGGTTTGGTGTCGGCGATGCCCGCAGTCGTGCGTCTGCGCATGGAGAACGGCAAGCTCCGGCGCGAACTGCGCGTTGCGCGCGAAACCCCGGCCGTGGTCGAACAGCCGCCGATGCCGCCGCTGATCTGACCGATTCTGCGCCGCGCGCTTCACGCGCGGCTTTTCGTTGTTTGCTTTCCGCTCATTTGCATTAATCGCATGGATCTAGACTTCTGGTGGCTGCTCGTCATACCCGTCGCGTTCGCGTTTGGCTGGATGGCCGCGCGCTACGACCTCAAGACGCTGCTGTCCGAAAGTGCGAACCTGCCGCGCTCGTATTTTCGCGGCCTTAATTTCCTGCTCAACGAGCAGCCCGACCAGGCGATCGACGCGTTCATCGAAGTCGTCAAACTCGACCCCGAAACGGTCGAGCTGCACTTCGCGCTCGGCAATCTGTTCCGCCGCCGCGGCGAAACGGACCGGGCAATCCGCGTGCATCAGAATCTGCTGAGCCGCACGGATCTGCCTGTTAGCGAGCGCGATCACGCGCTGTTTGAACTCGGCCAGGACTTCCTGAAAGCGGGGCTGCTCGACCGCGCGGAGGAAACCTTTCGCTCGCTGCAGAGCGGCGACTACGCCTTGGGCGCGCAACGCGCGCTGCTGACGATCTACGAGATCGAGAAGGATTGGATCAAGTCGATCGACACCGCGCGTCATCTTGAAACGATGGGCGCGCCGTCGCTCGACAAGGAAATCGCGCAGTTCCATTGCGAGCTCGCGCAGGAAGCGCTGCAGCAGAAGAAGCCCGATGAGGCGCGCCGTCAGCTGGAGCTGGCGCTGAAGGCGAACCCGACCAACGTGCGCGCGACGATCCTGTTCGGCGACGTCGACGCGGCCGGCGGCGCGCCGGAAGCGGCGATCGCGCAATGGCGTCGCGTCGAGGAACAGAATTCCGCGTATCTGCCGCTCGTCGCCGAGAAGATCATGACGGCGTACGAGGCGCTCGGCCGCCCGCAGGACGGTGCCGATCTGCTGACTAGCTGGGTCGACCGTTATCCGAGCAACGATCTGCTCGATGTCGCGTATCAACACGTCGCGTCGCTGCGCGGTGCCGATGCGGCCCATGCGCTCGCGCGCTCGCAGATGCAGAAGTCGCCGAACCTCGCCGGCATGACGCGTCTGCTCGAAGCGCAGCAGGCGGTCGCCGAAGAGCCGCGCCGCAGCGAGCTCGAGCTGATGCGCACGCTCATCCGGCAGCGCACCAAAAACCTGCCGCGCTATACCTGCCAGAATTGCGGTTTCAGAGCGCGGCTTTTCTACTGGCAGTGTCCGGGTTGCAGCGGTTGGGAAACCTATGCGCCGCGCCGCGTCGAGCCGATCACCGCGTCGAGCTGACGCGCCGCCGGCATAACGGTCGGTACCCTTCACCGGAACCCTCTACCGGAAAGCATATGAAAATCACCATTATCGGCACGGGCTATGTCGGTCTCGTCACCGGTGCCTGTCTCGCCGAAATCGGCAACGATGTGTTCTGTCTCGATGTCGACCAGCGCAAGATCGACATCCTCAACAACGGCGGCGTCCCAATTCACGAGCCGGGCCTGCAGGAGATCATCGCGCGCACCCGTGCGGCCGGCCGCATCACGTTCTCGACCGATGTCGCGGCCAGTGTCGCGCACGGCGACGTGCAGTTCATCGCGGTCGGCACGCCGCCCGATGAAGACGGCTCGGCGGATCTGCAGTACGTGCTGGAGGCGGCGCGCAACATCGGCCGCACGATGAACGGCTTCAAGGTGATCGTCGACAAATCGACGGTGCCGGTCGGCACCGCGCAGCGCGTGCGCGCGGTGATCGAAGAAGAGCTCGCGAAGCGCGGGCTTGCCGGCAGCGCGCAGCATCGCTTCTCGGTGGTGTCGAATCCCGAGTTCCTGAAGGAAGGCGCGGCCGTCGACGACTTCATGCGCCCCGATCGCATCGTGATCGGCATCGACGAAGACGAAGCCGGCCAGCGCGCGCGCGAACTGATGAAGCGCCTGTACGGGCCGTTCAACCGCAATCACGAACGCACGCTGTACATGGACGTGCGCTCGGCCGAATTCACCAAGTACGCGGCCAACGCGATGCTCGCGACCCGCATCTCGTTCATGAACGAGATGTCGAATCTCGCCGATCGCGTCGGCGCCGATATCGAAGCGGTGCGACGCGGGATCGGCTCCGATCCGCGCATCGGTTATCACTTCCTGTATGCGGGCTGCGGCTATGGCGGCTCGTGCTTCCCGAAGGACGTGCAGGCGCTGATCCGCACCGCGAGCGAAAGCGGCCACAATCTGCGCATTCTCGAAGCGGTCGAGGAAGTGAACTACGCGCAGAAAGACGTGCTGGTGAACAAGGTCACCGCGAAACTCGGCGAGGACCTGAGCGGACGCACGTTCGCGGTCTGGGGTCTCGCGTTCAAGCCCAATACCGACGACATGCGCGAGGCGCCGAGCCGTCGCGTGATCGGCGAGCTGCTCGCGCGCGGCGCGACGGTGCGCGCGTACGATCCGGTCGCGGTGACCGAGGCACGCCGCGTGTTCGCGATGGACCTGCACGATGCGCCCGAGCAGCTCGCGCGCCTCACGTTCACGAGCACCCAGGACGAAACGCTGACCGGCGCCGATGCGCTCGTGATCGTGACCGAATGGAAGGAGTTCAAGAGTCCTGATTTCGTGCACCTGAAGTCGGTGCTGAAAACGCCGCTGATTTTCGACGGCCGCAATCTGTACGAACCGGACGCGATGACCGAACTCGGCATCGACTATCACGCTATTGGACGGCCCTATGCCCAACCCTCTGAGCTTCCAGCCAATGGCTGAGGCGAAACCCACGCCTCCCACGGCCACGCCGGCGCAGCCGCTGCCCACGGTGCCGCGCGCGCAGCTGGGCGCGGCGCGCGTGCTGGTGGTCGGCGACGTGATGCTCGACCGCTACTGGTTCGGCGACGTCAACCGTATCTCGCCGGAAGCGCCGGTGCCGGTCGTGCACGTGCAGCGCCAGGAAGATCGTCTCGGCGGCGCGGCGAACGTCGCGCGCAACGCGGTCGCGCTCGGTGCGCAGGCGGGTCTCCTGTGCGTGGTCGGCCATGATGAACCGGGCGAGCGAATCGTGCAGTTGCTCGGAGAAAGCGGGGTCACGCCGCATCTCGAACGCGACCCGGCGCTGCTGACGACGATCAAACTGCGCGTGCTGTCGCGCCAGCAGCAACTGCTGCGCGTCGACTTCGAGAACTCGCCCGCGCACGAAGTGCTGCTCGCGGGTCTCGCGCGTTTCGACGAGCTGCTGCCGTCGCACGACGTGATCCTGATGTCCGATTACGCGAAGGGCGGCCTGACCCACGTCACGCAGATGATCGCGAAGGCGCACGCGGCCGGCAAGCCGGTGCTGGTCGATCCGAAGGGCGACGACTGGGAGCGCTATCGCGGCGCGACGCTGATCACGCCGAATCGCGCGGAGTTGCGCGAGGTCGTCGGGCAGTGGAAGTCCGAAGAGGATCTGATCGCGCGCGTGACGAAGCTGCGCGCGGAACTCGAATTCAAGGCGCTGCTGCTGACGCGCTCGGAAGAGGGCATGACGCTGTTTGCCGACGACGGCATCCTGCACGCATCGGCCGTTGCACGCGAAGTGTATGATGTGTCGGGCGCGGGCGACACCGTGATCGCGACGCTCGCCGCGATGCTCGGCGCGGGTCTGTCGCTCGTCGACGCGGTCGGGCTCGCGAATCGCGCGGCCGGCATCGTGGTCGGCAAACTCGGCACCGCCACCGTCGATTACGACGAACTCTTCTCCTGATACCGCCCGCCGGGCGCCGCCGTCGCCGACGGCCCCGCGCCGCGCGAGGCGTCATCCACCGCTCACTATCGCAGGATCATCATGACCGTCATCGTCACCGGCGCGGCCGGTTTTATCGGCAGCAATCTCGTGAAGGCGCTCAATGAGCGCGGCGAACAACGCATCATCGCCGTCGACAACCTGACGCGCGCGGACAAGTTCAGGAATCTGGTCGACTGCGAAATCGACGACTATCTCGACAAGACCGAATTCGTCGAACGCTTCCGGCGCGGCGACTTCGGCAAGGTGCGCGCGATCTTCCACGAAGGCGCCTGCTCGGACACGATGGAAACCGACGGCCGCTACATGATGGAGAACAACTATCGTTATAGCCGCGACGTGCTCGACATCTGCCTCGCGCAGAACGTCCAGTTCCTGTATGCGTCGTCGGCCGCGACCTATGGCGGCTCCAGCCGCTTTGTCGAGGAGCGCGAGGTCGAGGCGCCGCTGAACGTGTACGGCTATTCGAAGTTCCTGTTCGACCAGGTGATCCGCCGCGTGCTGCCGACCGCGAAAAGCCAGATCGCCGGCTTTCGCTATTTCAACGTGTACGGCCCGCGCGAAACGCACAAGGCGCGCATGGCGTCGGTCGCGTTCCACAACTTCAACCAGTTCCGCGCCGAGGGGAAGGTCAAGCTGTTCGGCGAATACAACGGCTATCCGGCCGGCGAACAGACGCGCGACTTCGTGTCGGTCGAAGACGTCGTGAAGGTCAATCTGTTCTTCTTCGACAACCCGGACAAGTCGGGCATCTTCAATCTGGGCAGCGGCCGCGCGCAGCCGTTCAACGACATCGCCAGCACCGTGGTCAATACGCTGCGCGCGCTCGACAACGAGCCGGCGCTGTCGCTCGCCGAGCTGGTGCAGCGCGGGCTGATCGAATACATTCCGTTCCCCGACGCGCTGCGCGGCAAATACCAGTGCTTCACCCAGGCGGACCAGACGAAGCTGCGCGCGGCCGGCTACGACGCGCCGTTCCTGAGCGTGCAGGAAGGCGTCGACCGTTACGTGCGCTGGCTGTTCGGCCAGGTGTAATTAGTACGGCTTCCTCTCTAAACTGGAATCTCCTGGCCGGTGATGGTCGCCGGTCAGTGGCAACAGGGAGATTCCAATATGTTTCGAAAAGTACTGGTTAGCGCGGCGATGCTGGCCGCTTTCGGCCACGCGTATGCGATGGTCGACGTTAATACCGCGGGCGAGGATGCGCTGCTCGGCATCAAGGGCATCGGCCAGGCCAAAGCCAAGGCGATTCTCGACGAACGCACCGCACATGGTCCATTCAAGGATCCAGCCGATCTCGGCAAACGCGTCAAGGGTATGGGCGGGCGTACCGTCGAGCGCCTGCAGGCGGAGGGTCTCGCTGTCGGTCCGGCTGGTGCTGCTGCTAGCACGCAGGTTGCGGTCGCCGGACCCAAAGAGCCCGCCGCGGCTGCCCAGGCCGCCGCGCAGAAAGGTGGCGCCGCAGTGGCGGTGAAGAAATAAGCCGCCGCGGCCGGTGTGTCTGCCGTTCGCGCGGCATGCGTACCGGAGCGCTCGCGTCGTTCGCCGTATCGTTGCGGCTACGCGCTGCCGCGGCGTTTGCGGCGAACGACCACTTCGTTATACACACACACTTTCCCGCGGTTCACCGCCGCGGGCTTTTCTGCGTGAGTCACCGTCTGCATCCATGCGCGCAGCAGGGCCGAACGGCAGCGGCGAACGCCGTGGTTTAGAATCGTTAGATTCAACTCCCACTTTCGCGTCTCGACCGCTAGACCCGCTATGGCATACAAAACGATTGAAGATACGGTCGGCAACACGCCGCTCGTGCAACTCGTCCGGCTTCCCGACGACGAGATCCGCAGCCGCAACAACGTGATTCTCGCGAAGCTCGAGGGCAACAATCCCGCGGGGTCGGTGAAGGACCGGCCTGCTTTGTCGATGATCAAAAGGGCTGAAGCGCGCGGGCGCATCAAGCCGGGCGACACGCTGATCGAATCGACCAGCGGCAACACCGGCATCGCGCTGGCAATGGCCGCCGCGATCCGCGGCTACAGGATGGTGTTGATCATGCCGGAGGATCTGTCGGTCGAGCGCCGGCAGAGCATGGCCGCTTACGGCGCGGAAATCGTGCTGACGCCGGTCAAGGGCGGCATGGAGTACGCGCGCGATCTCGCCGAGCAGATGCAGCGCGAAGGCAAGGGCATCATCCTCGACCAGTTCGCGAATCCGGACAATCCCGCCGCGCATATCGAGGGCACCGGCCCCGAAATCTGGCGCGATACCGAAGGGCGCATCACGCACTTCGTATCGTCGATGGGCACGACCGGCACGATCATGGGCGTGTCGACGTATCTGAAAACGCAGAACCAGCAGATCGAAATCATCGGCGCGCAGCCTGAAGAGGGCTCGCGCATTCCGGGCATCCGCAAATGGCCGGAAGCGTACCTGCCGAAGATTTTCGATCGCAGCCGGGTCGATCGCGTCGAGAACGTGAGCCAGGCGGCGGCCGAAGCGATGGCGCGGCGTCTCGCGTCGGTCGAGGGGATCTTCGCCGGCATCTCGTCGGGCGGCGCGTGCGAAGTCGCGCTGCGGATCGCGCGTCAGGTCGAGAACGCGACGATCGTGTTCATCGTCTGCGATCGCGGCGACCGCTATCTGTCGACCGGCGTGTTTCCCGCGTAAGCGCTCGCGCGGCAGAGGCTTTAAAGCGCACCATCGCGTGTGCGCGACCCAAAGCAAAAAGCGCCGGTCTAGCCGGCGCTTTTTTCATGCTTGCAACGCAAAGCGTGTCGCGCTTCAGCGTGTCACGTATCGCTTACTGCGAAGCGGAATTCGACGGACTGGCCGTGCCTTGCACCGCATTGCCGTTGTTCGCTGCCTTCGCGGCGCTCGCCGCATCGAGCGCTTCCATCTGCGCCTTCACTTTCTGACCGAGCTGATAGACCGCGAGCGCATAGAAGAAGCTGCGGTTGTAACGCGTCAGCACATAGAAATTTTTCAGGCCCAGCTTGAATTCGGTACCGCGCCCCGGCGACGGCAGGTCGACAACTGTCACCGGCGTACTCGCTTCCGCCGCGATATCGACGTTCGGTTCGTTCAGCACGAGCCCGGCGCGCAGCAATTGATCGAGCGGCCAGTGCGGCTCCGGCAGGCCGTTGGCGGCCGCCTGCGCGACGCCGAGACTGCCGATGTCCGAACCGATCCGCCACACCACCGGCCGGCCGCTTTCCCAGCCGTTCTGGCGCAGATAATTCGCGACGCTGCCGATTGCGTCCGCCTCGCTGGTGCGCAGATCGATGCTTTTGTTGCCGTCGTAGTTCACCGCGTATTGCACGATGCTGCTCGGCAGGAATTGCGGAATGCCGATCGCGCCCGTGTACGAGCCGAGCACCGTGGTCGGGTCGATCTGCGCGTCGCGCGTCCACACCAGATAGTCTTCGAGATTCTTTCGGAAGGTGGCCTGGCGGTCCGCGCGATTCGCGGTATTCGGATAGTCGAAGCTGAGCGTGGTCAGCGCGTCGAGCACGCGGAAGTTGCCCATGTAGCGGCCGTAGATCGTCTCGACCCCGATGATGCCGACGATCACCTCCGGCGGCACGCCGAACTCCTGGGACGCGCGTTGCAGCGTGTCCTGGTTCTCGCGCCAGAACTGCACGCCGGCATTCACCCGCACCGGATCGAGAAAGCGCGCCTGATACGCGCGCCAGTTCTTGACCGACGGCGTCGGCGACGGCGTGACCAGCTTCACCGCGGTCGCCGAATAGCTGACGCCGGCGAACAGCGCGTGCAGCGACGCTTCGTCGAAGTCGTAGCGCGCGACCATCTCGCTGATGAACGCATCGACGTTCGCATTGTTCGCGTAACGCTGCGGAATGATCTCTTCCTCAAACATTTGCCCTTGCGGCACGGCCTGCTGCGGCTGACTCTGCGCGACCTGCACCGGCGCCTTTTTCGCGACCTTTTGCGCGCTCGCGGGCGCCGCGGCGATCAACAGGCACGCTGCGACGGACAGTGAGGCGGTAAGGGTAGCGAGGCGAAGCGGGGTGCGTGGGGATCGTGCGGACAAAGCAAGCTTGACGGTCATGGTGAGCAGTGAGCGCGATGCGTGAAGGACGGGAAGCGGCAGCAACGAAAAACGCGAACGACGGGTCGGGGCAGTATACCCGACGCCTTTCGCAACACCGTGCCGAATCTGCGACAGCGCCGCCGGCGCGGCCGCCTGTGGTAACTTGACGAAGATGGGCGCGCGGCGTATCGCAACGAGCGCGCCGTTCGACGGAGACACGCCGCGCGCATCGCGATGCGCCACGCCACGCCACGCGGACAAGAAACGAGACGAGACGCAGATCCGAACTATGGCAACAGGCTTCTATTCCCATCCCGACTGTCTGCTGCACGACATGGGGCAGTGGCATCCCGAATGTCCGGCACGCCTGCAGGCGATCGAGGATCAGCTGATCGCGAGCCGCATCGACGCGCTGCTCGAGCGCGAGTGCGCGCCGCTCGCCGACGAAGCCGCGCTGCTGCGCGTGCACACGCGGGCGCACGTCGACTACATCCGCGGCCTCGCGCCGAGCGAGGGCCTTGCGGAAGTCGATCCCGACACGTCGATGAACCCGCATACGTGGCAGGCCGCGTTGCGCGCGGCGGGCGCGGCGGTGGCCGCCACCGACGCGGTGATCGAAGGCCGTTACGAAAACGCGTTCTGCAGCGTGCGGCCGCCCGGCCATCACGCGGAGCCGGCCCGAGCGATGGGCTTCTGCTTTTTCAACAACGTCGCGATCGCCGCGCGCCATGCGCTCGACGTGCATGGACTGCAGCGCGTCGCGATCGTCGACTTCGACGTGCATCACGGCAACGGCACCGAGGCCGCGTTCTCGGGTGACCCGCGCGTGCTGATGTGCAGCATCTTCCAGCACCCGTTCTATCCGTTTACCGGCGCCGACAACCAGTCGCCCAACATGTGCAACGTGCCGATGTCCGCGCGCTCGAACGGGATGGCGGTGCGCGAGGCGGTCGACATGCTGTGGCTGCCGCGCCTGGACGAGTTCAAGCCGGAGATGCTGTTCATCTCGGCGGGTTTCGACGCGCATCGCGAAGACGACCTCGGCAACATGGGACTCGTCGAAGACGACTACGCGTGGATCACTGACCAGATGCGCGAAGTCGCGCGGCGCTATGCGCGCGGGCGCATCGTCAGCTGTCTGGAGGGCGGCTACAACCTTTCGGCGCTCGGGCGCAGCGTGGTCGCGCATCTGCGCTCGCTGGCGGAGATCTGATTTGATCTGATACCGCGCGCGGTGTGCGCGCCTGGGCATCAACGCACCGAGGAACCCACGAGCCATGAACGCTAGTCCTGACAACGTCGCTGCGAACGCTAAGCCCGGCACCGCGCCGCTGGTCGAGGTCGAGCACGACGCGTATCGCGTGCCGGGCGTGGTGCACGTGACGATGAACCGGCCCGATGCGTTCAACGCGCTGTCCGAAGCGTTGCTCGACGAACTGGAGCAGACGCTGGCCGCGCTTGCGCAGAGCGATGCGCGGGTCGTCGTGATCAGCGGCGCGGGGCGGGCGTTCTGCGCGGGACACGATCTGAAGGAAATGCGCGCGGCGCCGTCGCTCGCGTATTACCAGCAGCTGTTCGCGCGCTGCACGAAGCTGATGCTGACGATCCAGCGGATGCCGCAGCCGGTGATCGCGCGCGTGCATGGGATCGCGACCGCGGCCGGTTGCCAGCTCGTCGCAATGTGCGATCTCGCGGTGGCCGCCGAGACCGCGCGCTTCGCGGTTTCGGGCGTGAATCTCGGGCTGTTCTGCGCGACGCCGTCGGTGCCGCTGTCGCGCAATCTGTCGCGTAAGGCGGCGCTCGAAATGCTGCTGACCGGCGATTTCATCTACGCGGCCGAGGCCCGGCAGCAGGGTCTGATAAATCGCGTCGCGCCCGCCGATGTGCTCGACGACGAAGTGGCGCGGCTCGCGACGAGTATCTGCGCGAAGCCGCGCGAAGCGGTCAGCGCGGGCAAGGGCTTGTTCTATCGCCAGCTCGAAATGGGCATCGAGGCGGCGTACCAGCTGGCCGGTCAGACGATGGCCTGCAACATGATGGCCGACTCGGCGCTCGAAGGCGTGCAGGCGTTCATCGACAAACGCGCGCCCAACTGGAAGCGCGGGTAGCGCGCTTCAGCTTCTCCCCACCGCCCGCCGCTCGATCCAGTCGACCAGCGCGCCGATCACCCGGTCGCGATCGAGGTCGTTCATCGTCTCGTGATAGCTGCCTTCGTGCAGCGTGAGCGTCTTGTCCGGCGAGCCGGCATGCGCGCCGAACGCGCGGCTGCCGTCCGGCTCGGTGAGTTTGTCCTCGGTGCCATGAAACACCAGCAGCGGCATCCGCAAGTGCGCGCGGCCGCGTTCGATCCGCGCCATCGCGCGCAGCAGCTCGGCGCCGGTGCGCGCGGGAATCGCGCCGTGATGCACGAGCGGATCGTTGCGGTTCGCGTTCACGACCGGTTGCAGCCGCGACAGCAGCGCGGGGTCGATCTTCATCGCCGGGAACAACGGGTAGACGCGGCTGATCACCTGGCTGAACGCGAGCATCCATTTCGGCACATCGCGGCCCGGCGCGAGCGCGGGGCTCGACAGGATCAGACCGGCGATGCGCCGGCCGCTCGCTTCGAGGCGCTCGATCGCATACAGCGCGGCAATCGCGCCGCCCATGCTGTGCCCCATCAGAAACAGCGGCGCGCAACTTGGCGCGGCGGCGTCGAGCAACGCCTGCGCGTCGAGCAGGTAGTCGTCGAAGCGCCGCACGTACGCGCGCTTGCCGGGCGCCTCGCCGTGGCCGCGCAGATCGATCGCGACCAGTTCGATGCCGGCCGCGTTGAGCCGGCCGGCCAGAGCCGCGTAGCGGCCCGCGTGCTCGGCGAGCCCGTGCAGCAGCGCGACCGTTGCGCGAAGCGGCCCGTCAGGTCGCCAGCGATACAGCGGCAACTGGACGCCGTCGGCGGTGCTGACCGACTCGCGCTGCGGCGGGGCGTTCTTGAGACGGCCGGCGCTCGCGCGCACGGTGTGGCTAGGGGAGCTCTGCATGACGGCGGGATCGACTGGATGGCGGTGCAGCGAATCATAGTCGCAGGCGCGCCGCCCGCGCGAGCTTCGCGTGCTCGCACGCGCCTCTAATGCTTTCAGGTTATGAAAAGATCGGAATTGATTATTAAAGCGTATGTCGACGCTGCGGTAGAATGGCGGCTCAAATCCCAATAAAAGCAACGGCGGCCGCTCGCCGGGAGCCATACGCTCGCCGGCAGCCTCCGCCGTTTTCGTTTGTCCATGATCGAAATTCGCAATATCTCCCAGCGCTTCGCCGGACCCCGGGGCTGGGTCGAGGCGCTGCACAACGTCAATCTGTCGATTCCGGCGGGTGAGGTGTTCGGCATCATCGGCCGCAGCGGCGCGGGCAAGAGCACCCTCGTGCGCACGATCAACCTGCTGACGCGCCCGTCCGAAGGCAATATCGTCGTCAACGGCCGCGATCTGACCACGCTGCCCGCCGCGCAACTGCGCGACGCGCGACGCGAGATCGGCATGATCTTCCAGCACTTCAATTTGCTGTCCTCGCGCACCGTGTACGAGAACGTCGCGTTGCCGCTCGAGCTGGCCGGCATGAAGCGCGACGAAATCGAGGCGAACGTGTTGCCGCTGCTCGATCTGGTCGGGCTGTCGGCGCAGAAGGACCGTTATCCGGCGCAAATCAGTGGCGGCCAGAAGCAGCGCGTCGGCATCGCGCGCGCGCTTGCGAGCAAGCCGAAGGTGCTGCTCTCGGACGAGGCGACCTCCGCGCTCGATCCGGAAACCACCCGCGCGATTCTCGATCTGCTCAAGCGCATCAACCGCGAACTGAACCTGACGATCGTGCTGATCACGCACCAGATGGACGTGATCAAGCAGGTCTGCGACCGCGTCGCGGTGCTCGACGCGGGCCGCGTCGTCGAACAGGGCAAGGTGATCGACGTGTTCCTGCAGCCGCGCCACGAAGTCACGCGCGCGCTGATCGGCGACGTGATCGCCCAGGAGCTGCCGCCGGCGCTGAAGGCGCGGGTCGCGCAGCGGCTGCAGACCGGCAACGGCCATCTGCTGCGCCTCGCGTTCACCGGCTCGGGCGTCGATCAGCCGATCCTGTCGGAGACGATCCGCCGTTACGAGCTCGATTTCAACATCCTGCATGGCCAGATCGACGAGATCCAGGGCCAGGCGTTCGGCTCGCTCGCGGTGCTCGCGGGTGGCGAACCGGGCAAGGTCGCGCAGGCAATTACGTTTCTGCGCGAGCAGGGTGTGGTGGTAGAGGAGCTCTCGCATGTTGAGTGAAATGTTCGATATGTTCGTCCAGTCGTTCTGGGAAACGCTGGTGATGGTCGGCGTGTCCGGACTGATCGGCGCGGTGGTCGGTGTGCCGCTCGGCGTGCTGCTGTATCTGACCGACCGTCAGGGCGTGCTCGAGAACGTCGCGGTCAATCGCGTGATGGGCGTGATCGTCAATGCGGTGCGCTCGACGCCGTTCATCATCCTGCTGGTCGCGGTGATTCCGTTCACGCGGCTGGTGGTCGGCTCGTCGATCGGCACGGCCGCCGCGATCGTGCCGCTGACGATCGCCGCCGCGCCGTTCATCGCGCGACTGGTCGAGACCGCGCTGCGCGAAGTCGATCGCGGGCTGATCGAAGCGGCTCAGGCGATGGGCGCGACCACCCGCCAGATCGTCTTCAAGGTGTTGCTGCCGGAATCGCTGCCTGGCGTGATCGCGGGGCTGACCATTACGTTCGTGTCGCTGGTCGGCTATTCGGCGATGGCCGGCGCGATCGGCGGCGGCGGTCTGGGCGACCTCGGCATCCGCTATGGCTATCAGCGCTTCCTGCCGGAAGTGATGCTCGCGGTCGTGCTGATCCTGATCGTGTTCGTGCAGTTGGTGCAGTCGTTTGGAGACTGGCTCGTGCGTCGTCTGAGCCACAAATAAACAAGGGCGAGGGCGCCCGCCGGGCGGCTCGCCATCAAGTCGGAAGGTTCACCATGCAACGTCGTTTGATTCTCAAGCTGGCCGCCGCGCTGGGCGCCGCTTCGTTGTTCGCCGCTACCGCCGCGCACGCGGAAGACACGATCAAGGTCGGCGTCACCGGCGGCCCGCACGCGCAAATCATGGACGTCGTGAAGACGGTCGCCGCGAAAAACGGGCTGAACATCAAGATCATCGAGTTTTCCGATTACGTGCAGCCGAACGCGGCGCTCGCCGGCGGCGACCTCGACGCGAACAGCTATCAGCACGACCCGTATCTGCAGGCGCAGGTGAAGGACCGCGGCTATAAGCTGATCCGCATCGCCGATACGGTCACCTATCCGATGGGAATCTACTCGAAGAAGCTGAAGTCGCTCGCCGAGTTGCAGCCGGGCGCGAAGATCGCGGTGCCGAACGATCCGACCAACGGCGGCCGCGCGCTGCTGTTGCTGCAAAAGCTGGGGCTGCTGAAGCTGCGCGCCGATGCGGGCCTGAAGGCGACGCCGCTCGATATCGTCGAGAATCCGCGCAAGCTGAAGATCGTCGAACTCGACGCCGCGCAGATTCCGCGCTCGCTCGGCGACGTCGACGCCGCCGCGATCAACACCAACTTCGCGATGGAAGCGGGGCTCAAGCCGAAGCAGGACGCGATCGCGCTCGAAGATCCGAAGGGGCCGTACGTGAACGTGATCGCGATTCGCGAGGCCGACAGGAACAAGCCGTGGGTCGCGAAGCTGGTGGCGGCCTATCGCTCGCCGGAAGTGAAGCAGTTTATCGAGAGCAAATTCGGCGGAGCAGTGATCACTTCGTGGTGATGTGATCACCGCCCGGACCTCGCAAGAAAACGGCGGCAAATCGAACAGTCATGCAGACAGCGATGCGAATTAGAGGTCTGAGTCGGAACCCGGGGTTGTCGCCCGGGTTTTTTCGAGATTAAAATAGAACGATCGTTCGATATTGCCGTCACGCCGCTGGGGAGCGATATCCTCGCGCTAATGCGCCCGCGACAGGGCTGCCATCGGGGCAGTCGTTATAATGTTTGACGGGTTGACGTATTCGTAACTTTGGAGCGTGTGCATGAAAATTCTGGTGCCTGTGAAAAGAGTGGTCGACTACAACGTGAAAGTCCGCGTGAAATCGGACGGTACGGGCGTCGACATTGCCAACGTGAAGATGTCGATGAATCCGTTCGACGAAATCGCCGTTGAAGAGGCGGTGCGTCTGAAGGAAGCCGGCGTCGCAACGGAAGTGATCGCCGTGTCGGCGGGCGCCACGCAAGCGCAGGAAACGCTGCGCACCGCGCTGGCGATCGGCGCGGACCGCGCGATCCTGATCGAATCGAATGAAGACCTGCAGCCGCTGGCGGTCGCGAAGCTGCTGAAGGCGCTGGTCGACAAGGAACAGCCGCAGCTGGTGATCCTCGGCAAGCAGGCGATCGACGACGACTCGAACCAGACCGGCCAGATGCTCGCGTCGCTCGCGAATCTGCCGCAGGCGACCTTTGCATCGAAGGTCGTCGTTGCCGACGGCAAGGCGACGGTGTCGCGTGAAGTGGACGGCGGCGCGGAAACGCTGTCGCTGACGCTGCCGGCCGTCGTGACGACCGACCTGCGCCTGAACGAACCGCGTTATGTGACGCTGCCGAACATCATGAAGGCGAAGAAAAAGCCGCTGGAAACGATCAAGCCCGAAGACCTCGGCGTGAACGTCGCGCCGCGTCTGAAGACGCTGAAGGTTGCAGAGCCGCCGAAGCGCTCCGCCGGTGTGAAGGTGCCGGACGTGAAGACGCTGGTCGAGAAGCTGAAGACCGAAGCCAAGGTGCTTTAAGTAGAACGGCAACTATGTTGCATGGGGCTGAAGTAAGCGCTAAAGCGCTGACTCCAGTCGACACGGAGACTGAGCAAATGACGAATCTGGTAATTGCAGAACACGACAATACGTCGATCAAGGCCGCGACGCTGAACACGATCGCAGCGGCACAAAAGGTCGGCGGTGACATTCATGTGCTGGTGGCAGGTCACAACGCGCAGGCCGCGGCGGACGCCGCTGCGAAGATCGCCGGCGTTTCGAAAGTGCTGCTCGCCGACGCGCCGCAACTGGCCGCGGGCCTCGCGGAAAACGTCGAAGCGACCGTGCTGAACATCGCGAAGGACTACTCGCACATCTTCGCGCCGGCCACCGCGTACGGCAAGAACATCGCGCCGCGCATCGCAGCGAAGCTCGACGTCGCGCAAATCTCGGACATCACCGCGGTCGATTCGCCGGATACGTTCGAGCGTCCGATCTACGCGGGCAACGCAATCGCGACCGTGCAATCGGCCGATCCGGTCAAGGTGATCACCGTGCGTACGACCGGCTTCGACGCAGTCGCGGCCGAAGGCGGCAGCGCGGCGGTGGAAAAAATCGAAGCGGCAGCCGACACCGGCATCTCGCAGTTCGTCAGCCGCGAAGTGACGAAGCTGGACCGTCCGGAACTGACGAGCGCGAAGATCATCGTGTCGGGCGGCCGGGGTCTGGGCAACGGCGAGAACTACACGAAGGTGCTCGAGCCGCTGGCGGACAAGCTCGGCGCGGCGCTGGGCGCATCGCGCGCGGCAGTCGACGCGGGCTTCGTGCCGAACGACTACCAGGTCGGCCAGACCGGCAAGATCGTCGCGCCGCAGCTGTACGTGGCGGTCGGCATCTCGGGTGCGATCCAGCACCTCGCGGGGATGAAGGATTCGAAGGTGATCGTTGCGATCAACAAGGACGAAGAAGCGCCGATTTTCAGCGTCGCGGATTACGGCCTCGTCGGTGATCTGTTCACCGTCGTGCCGGAACTCGTGAAGGAACTCGGCTAAGCGCCGCGGCGCCGGCAAGCCCGGGTAACCGGGCGGCGGCCGCCGCTGACAGCAGCAAGCGAAGGGCGCTGGACCGAGCAGGTTCGGCGCCCTTTTTCATCGGAAGGGAGGAGGACGAAATGAGCTATACGGCGCCCATCAAGGACATGTTGTTCGTGATGAAAGAACTGGCCGGACTCGAAGAGATTGCGAAGCTGCCCGGATTTGAAGATGCGAATCTCGACACCGCGCAGGCGGTGCTCGACGAATCGGCGAAGCTGTGCGGCGAGGTGCTCGCGCCGCTGAATGTCGAAGGCGATCGCAATCCGAGCAGCTGGAAGGACGGCGTGGTGACCGCGACGCCCGGTTTCGGCAACGCGTTCCGCCAGTTCGCCGAAGGCGGCTGGCAAGGCGTGCAGCATCCGCTCGACTACGAAGGACAAGGGCTGCCGAAGCTGATTGCGACGCCGTGCGTCGAGATGCTGAATGCGTCGAACCTGTCGTTCGCGCTGTGTCCGCTGTTGACCGACGGCGCGATCGAAGCGCTGCTGACCGCCGGCAGCGAAGCGCAGAAGCAGACCTTCGTGCCGAAGCTGATTTCCGGCGAGTGGACCGGCACGATGAACCTGACCGAGCCGCAGGCCGGTTCCGATCTCGCGCTCGTGCGCACGCGCGCCGAGCCGCAGGCCGACGGTACGTACAGGCTGTTCGGCACGAAGATCTTCATCACGTGGGGCGAGCACGATATGGCGAAAAATATCGTGCACCTCGTGCTCGGCCGCACGCCGAACGCACCCGAAGGCGTAAAGGGCATCTCGCTGTTTCTGGTGCCGAAGTTTCTGGTCAATGAAGACGGCTCGCTCGGCGAGCGCAACGACGTGCATTGCGTGTCGATCGAGCACAAGCTCGGCATCAAGGCGAGCCCGACCGCGGTATTGCAGTTCGGCGATCACGGCGGCGCGATCGGCCAACTGATCGGCGAAGAAAATCGCGGCCTCGAATACATGTTCATCATGATGAACGCCGCGCGTTTCGCGGTGGGCATGCAGGGCGTCGCGATCTCGGATCGCGCGTATCAGAAGGCGGTCGCATATGCGAAGGAACGCGTGCAAAGCCGGCCGGTCGACGGCTCGGCGAAGCAGCCGGTCGCGATCATCCAGCACCCGGACGTGCGCCGCATGCTGTCGACGATGCGCGCGCTGACCGAAGCTTCGCGCGCGCTCGCATATGTCGCGGCCGCGCATTGCGACCTCGCGCATCGTCATCCGGACGACGCGACGCGGGCGCAGCATCAGGCGATTTACGAATACCTGGTGCCGATCGTGAAGGGCTGGAGCACGGAGCTGTCGATCGACGTGACGAGCCTCGGCGTGCAGGTGCACGGGGGCATGGGCTTCATTGAAGAGACGGGCGCCGCGCAGTTCTATCGCGACGCGCGCATTCTGCCGATCTACGAAGGCACCACTGCGATCCAGGCGAACGACCTGATCGGCCGCAAGACGCTGCGCGACGGCGGCAAGGTCGCAAAGACGCTGCTCGCCGGCATCGGGCAGACGCTCGACGCGCTCGGCGCGCAGCAAGGCGCGGCGTTCGCATCGATGAAGACGCAACTCGCCGACGGTCAGCGCGCGCTCGGCGCCGCGGTCGATTTCGTGCTCGCGAATGCGAAGGGCGATCCGAATGCGGTGTTCGCCGGCAGCGTGCCGTATCTGAAGCTTGCGGGCATCGTGCTCGGCGGCTGGCAGATGGCGCGTGCGTTGCTCGCCGCGAGCGCGAAGCGCGATGAAGATCCGGCGTTCCACGGCGCGAAGATCGCGACCGCGCAGTTCTACGCGGAGCACGTGCTGCCGCAGGCGCGCGCGCTCGAAGTGGCGATCGTCAGCGCGAAGGGCGGCGAGGGCGTGCTCGCTTTGTCGGCGGAGCAGTTCTGAGCGCGCGTTGTTCGCGCTTCGGTTGAGTCTGGATTTAGTTGGGCATGAAATGCAAACGGCGCCTCACTTCATGAGGCGCCGTTTGTTTTGCTGCTGCGGTTTTAACGCTGGCGCGGGTGTGGGTGATTCGCCGTCGCCCGCGCGCTGGTTCCAGCTCGCCAATCAGGCATAAGCCGGCCGATGCTCGCCCGCGGTCTCGCCGAGATAGCGATGCACCGACAGATCGTCCGCGCGGATTGCCGGCTGCTTGCCCGACATCAGATCGGCCAGCAGTTGCCCGGAGCCGCACGACATCGTCCAGCCGAGCGTGCCGTGGCCGGTGTTCAGGAACAGGTTCGGCACCGGCGTGCGACCGACGATCGGCGTGCCGTCCGGCGTCATCGGTCGCAGACCGGTCCAGAAGGTGGCCTGCGAGGTGTCGCCGCCACCCGGGAACAGGTCGTTTACGCACAGCTCGAGCGTTTCGCGGCGCGCGCGGCGAAGTGTCTTGTCGAAGCCGACGATCTCGGCCATCCCGCCGACGCGAATCCGGTCGTCGAAACGCGTGATCGCGATCTTGTAGGTCTCGTCCAGCACGGTCGATACCGGCGCGGCCGCCGCATCGACGATCGGCGCGGTGATCGAATAACCCTTGAGCGGATAGACCGGAATCCTGACGATGCCGTCGAGCAAGCGCGTCGAGTACGAACCGAGCGCGACCACGAACGAGTCCGCGCGCACCAGTTCGCTGCCGCATTGCACGCCGGCGATCCGGTCGCCGGCCATCGCGAGCGCGTCGATCGGCGTGTTGTAGCGGAACTTCACGCCAAGTTCGGCGGCGAGCGCGGCGAGGCGCGTGGTGAACATCTGGCAGTCGCCGGTTTCGTCGCCGGGCAGGCGCAGGCCGCCGGTCAGCTTGTGCGACACCGCGGCGAGCGCCGGTTCGGCCTTCGCGAGTTCGGCCGCCGACAGCAGTTCATACGGCACGTTGGCGTCCCGCAGCACCGCGATGTCTTTCGCCGCGCCGTCGAACTGCTGCTGCGTGCGAAACACCTGCAGCGTGCCGCCGGTGCGGCCTTCGTAGCGGATCCCGGTGTCGGCGCGCAGCGCCTGCAGACAATCGCGGCTGTATTCGGCGAGGCGCACCATGCGGCCCTTGTTCACCGCATAACGCGACTCGGTGCAGTTCTGCAGCATCTGCCACATCCATTGCAGCTGGAACGTCGTGCCATCGAGGCGGATTGCGAGCGGCGCGTGCTTCTGGAACATCCACTTGAGCGCCTTCAGCGGGACGCCCGGCGCGGCCCACGGCGATGCGTAGCCCGGCGAGATCTGGCCCGCGTTGGCGAAGCTGGTTTCGAGCGCGGGGCCGGCCTCGCGATCGATCACGGTGACTTCGTGACCGGCGCGGGCGAGGTAATACGCGCTTGTCACGCCCACCACGCCACTGCCCAAAACGACGACTCGCATAGCTGCTCCAGGGATGCAAAAAAAGTAGAGTGAGGGCAATGCGCGTATCGCGGGACGCGGCGCCTGTCGACCCAGTTCGGCTTCGACAGGCGATAACGCAAGGTGAAATACGGTATGCCCAGTGTTAATCGCTATACTATTGAGAGTCAGGCAGTTTTTGTTATTGTATTTTTTCAGAATTCAGAAAAAAGACCATGCGTACACAACGCCAGCCCGTGCGGGCACTCGACAAGCTCGATCACAAGATTCTCAGGCTGTTGCAGCAGGACGGCCGGATGGCGATGAAGGACCTCGCGGAGCAGGTCGGGCTGTCGGTGACGCCGTGCATCGAACGCGTGAAGCGGATGGAGCGCGACGGCGTGATCACCGGCTACTACGCGCGCGTGAACCCGGCCGAGCTGGGCGCCGCGCTGCTGGTGTTCGTCGAGATTACGCTCGACCATAAAAGCGGCAATATGTTCGACCAGTTCCGCCGCGAGGTGCAGAAGATCCCCGAGGTGCTGGAATGCCATCTGGTGTCGGGCGATTTCGACTATCTGATCAAGGCGCGCATCGGCGAAATGGCCGACTACCGCAAGCTGCTCGGCGACATCCTGTTGCAACTGCCGGGCGCGGTGCAGTCGAAGAGCTATGTAGTGATGGAGGAAATCAAGGAGACGCTGACGATCGCGGTCGGCGAGTGAGTGGCCTAACCGATTGACGAACATGGGCGACCTCAGGCTGGCTCGCGCGAGCTAATTCGACACTCGACAAACGGCGTAAACACTGTATATTTATACAGGTGTTGTGCGCCGTTTTCTTTGTCGTTTCCTGCTTCGCATTGCCTCGCCGTGGACGATCCCGATACCCTTGATATTCCCGAATTCCCGATAGCGCCGCCCGCGCCGCGCAAAGGGCGCGGCGCGGTCACGAACCTGCAAGGCCGCTACGAGGTGGACCAGAGGGAAACCGTCGACGACGGCTGGCAGGGAGCCGAAGAGGACGGCGAGCCCAAGGCGCTGCGCACGCAAGTGTTCGAGGAGCGCGCCAAAACGATCCTCACGCGCAACGCGTCGCCGGACATTGCTTTTAGCGTGTCGCTGAATCCGTATCGCGGCTGCGAGCATGGCTGCATCTATTGCTTCGCACGGCCGACGCATAGCTATCTCGGCTTGTCGCCGGGGCTCGATTTCGAGAGCCGTATCTACGCGAAGATCAACGCGCCGGAACTGCTCGAGCGCGAGCTGTCGAAGAAGTCGTACGTGCCGGAGCCGATCGCGCTCGGCGTCGCCACCGATGCGTGGCAGCCCGCCGAACGCGACTTGCGCCTCACGCGTCGCGTGATCGAGGTGCTCAGCGAGCGCAATCACCCGTTTGCGGCGATCACCAAGTCGTCGCTGATTGAACGCGACATCGACCTGCTCGCGCCGATGGCCGCGCGCGGCCAATTCATGGCGGCGATCACGATCACTACGCTGGACGCCGATATTGCGCGCACGCTGGAACCGCGCGCGGCTACGCCGTCACGCCGGCTGCGCGCGATCCGTACGCTCAGCGAAGCGGGTATTCCGGTCGGCGTCAGCATCGCGCCGGTGATTCCGTTCGTCACCGAGCCCGATCTGGAGCGCGTGCTCGAAGCGTGCGCGCAAGCGGGTGCCAGCAACGCGAGCTATATCGTGCTGCGCTTGCCGTGGGAGGTCGCGCCGTTATTCAAGGATTGGCTGGGCGCGCATTTCCCGGACCGGGCGGACAGGGTGATGAGCCGCGTGCGGGATATGCGTGGCGGCAAGGACTATGACTCGTCGTTCGCGACGCGCATGAAGGGTGAGGGACTGTGGGCGGACCTGCTGCGGCAGCGTTTTCACAACGCAGTGCGCCGGTTGGGATTGAACCGGCGTGACCGCGGCATTCTCGATATGTCGCACTTTCGCCGGATCGAGCCGGCGCGCACCGGCGAGACGGCAGCGGCGCCGGCTCGCGACAATCCGCAACTGCGGCTGTTCTAGCGCGACACAGACCGCCCGCGTTTGCGCGGCCTGTGACTTCCGGTTACTGCGAGATCTCCTTGGCCGCTTCCACCTGACTTTCGAAGTAGGTCTGAAACCCAAGCGCGAGCCCGGTCATCAGCAGAAACGCGCCGATCAGCAGGGAAAAGATCACGACGAAAATGACGGTCCAGCCCGAGCGGCTTTTGCGCTGCGTGTGGGCGTTGAACTGGGCGTCCCATTTCTGATCGGGCCGCAGTCCATAAACCAGCGCCGCCAGAAATGCGGCGAACAGTGAAATCGCGCCGATCGTCGCGAGCACCCAGCCGAGTATCGACGCGCGTTCGGTGGCCACCAGCAGCATCACGCCCGGAATGCCGATCAGCGTGGCGAGCAGATGCGCCCACCCGTAAATGTCCCGCGTGCCGTACAGATAGAAGCGGTGGGCACCGAGGCTGCCGAACAGAAAGGCGAGCGCGGCGGTCAGTGTCTTGGATCGGAAACGCGGGGAAGTCGAGGCAACGGTGGACATGAACGCGGTGGGCACAATGACGGGCGGTCGAAAGGAGCGGCGCGCGGCGGGGCGCGGAACGACGCGCATTCTACGCCCGCCGCGTGGCGATGGCCACGTGGCGGGGCCGTGCGGGTTGCAGCAGTTGCAGCAGGAGCGTGTCGAATGAACGCGCGGCGCCGGCTTACGGCGCCGAATACGTCACGCGATAAATCGCGCCCGCGTGGTCGTCGCTGATCAGCAGCGAGCCGTCGGGCAGCGGCAGCACGTCGGCGGGACGGCCCCAGACCGCTTCGCCGGGCTGCAGCCAGCCTTCGGCGAACACCTGCTGGCGCGCGTGGCCGCCGTCCGAATCGGTGATCACGCGCACCACCCGGTAGCCGACCTTCCGGCTGCGATTCCACGAGCCGTGTTCGGCGATAAAAATGTTGTTGCGGTAGTCGGCCGGAAACATCGGGCCGTCGTAAAAGCGCATGCCGAGCGCCGCGACGTGAGCGCCGAGCTTCACCACCGGCGGCGTGAACTGGTTGCACGGACGGTCCTTACCGAACTCCGGGTCCGCGATGTCGCCGGCGTGGCAGTACGGAAAGCCGAAGTGCATCCCGGTGCGCGGCGCGCGATTGAGTTCGTCGCTGGGGATGTCGTCGCCGAGCAGGTCGCGGCCGTTGTCGGTGAACCACAGTTCGTGCGTGACCGGGTGCCACGCGAAGCCGACCGAATTGCGGATACCGCGCGCGAACACTTCGTAGTGGCTGCCGTCGGGATCCATCCGGCCGATCAGTGCGTAGCGGTCCGGGTCTTTGTCGCAGATGTTGCACGGCGCGCCCTGCGGCACATACAGCTTGCCGTCGGGGGCGAACGCAATGAATTTCAGGCCATGATGGGTTTCGGCGGGCAGCTTGTCGGTAACGACGACGGGTTTCGGCGGGTCGCTGAGATGGGCGTCGATCGCATCGAAGCGGACGATCTTCGACACCGCGGAAACGTACAGCGCGCCGTCGCGCCACGCGACGCCCGCCGGAATCTGCAGGCCGGACGCGATCACGTGGCGGGCGGTCGCGCGAGCGTCGCGCAGTTCGAGCGCGTAGACGTGGCCGTCGAGGCTGCCTATATAGAGAACGCCTTTCGGCGACAGCGCCATCGCGCGCGCGCCCGGCACATCGTCCGACAGCACATCAATATGAAAGCCCGGCGGCAGCTTGATTTTTTCGACCGGCAGAGAGGCGGCGGTCGCCGTCAGCGCCTGAGCCGCGAGCCAACCCGCGGCCGCCACGCGTAGAATCGGGCTTCGCGTCACGCGGGCAACGCCGGCAAAGCGCACGAAAAAGACAAAAAACGCTGGCAGAAACGAGGCGATCGACGGGCGTTGCACAGGCGCTCCCTCAGGAAATTCGGGCGTTTGGACGGGGTCGCCGGCCTTGCGAGAAGGGCCCGCGCGGTCCGGCCGCTCAGTTTATCCCGGTAAGTGTTTGTTATGGCGTCGGTTTCCCGCTATAATCGCGTGTTTCAGTCGTTCCGAACCCCGGTTTTCAAGGATTCTAGTATGGTCATCATCCGCTTGGCTCGTGGCGGCTCCAAGAAGCGCCCGTTCTACAACATCGTCGCCACCGATTCGCGTAGCCGTCGTGACGGCCGCTTCATCGAGCGCGTCGGCTTCTACAACCCGGTCGCTACGAAGGGCGAATCGCTCCGTATCGCTCAGGACCGCCTGACGTACTGGCAAGGCGTTGGCGCACAACTGTCGCCGACCGTCGAGCGTCTGGTGAAGGAAGCGCAAAAGGCGCAGCCGGCTGCTTAATATGGCGGCCCGCACGCGTATCGTCGTCGGCGTGGCCGGCGGCTCGCGCAACTTGCACGAGCAGTCCGATGCGCACATTGTTTTACTGAAGCAGATGCCGCAGCAGGCAGCGAAGTTGTCGTCGAGGGTAGCTTATGTCTGAGCGTGATTCCGGCAGTTCTGGTCGCGCCAAGACAGCTTCGCGCGCGAAAGCGTCTGGTCAGGCGTCGTTTGGCGCCTTCGTCCGCAAGCCGGTCGAGCGTGCCGAGGGCACGGCGAAAGCGACTTCCGCAAGCGCCGTCTCCGAAGCAGCAGAAATGCGCGCGGAAACGGCGGCAAGCTGGCCGGCCGATGCGGTCGAGGTCGGCGCAATCGTCGACGCGTATGGTCTCAAAGGCTGGGTCAAGGTGGCCGCGCATGCGGACGCCGGGCAGGGCGGCGACGCGTTGCTGAGCGCGAAGCGCTGGTGGCTGCTCAGAGGCCAGCAGCGCAGTTCGACCCCCTCCTTGCAGGCCAAAACGCATAGCGACAGTGTGGTCGCCCATCTGGGTGGCATCGCTGACCGCGATGCGGCGCTGGCCTTGCGCGGTTCCCGCGTATATGTCAGCCGCAGCGAATTTCCGGCTCTCGAAGCCGACGAATTCTACTGGGTCGATCTGATCGGCCTGGATGTGGTGAACCTCGCCGGGGTTAATCTCGGCAAGGTCGCCGGCATGATCGACAACGGTGCGCAGTCGGTGCTGCGTATCGAATATCCGGCTACCGACAAAACCGGCAAGCCGGTCGCAGGCGAGCGCATGATCCCGTTCGTCGGCATCTTTGTCAAAACGGTGAATCAGGCGGCAAAGCAGATCGTCGTCGATTGGGAAGCCGACTATTGAAATCTTTCGTTGAATGGAGAGAGCGATGCAGTTCGATGTCGTAACGCTCTTTCCTGAAATGTTCCGCGCGTTGACCGACTGGGGTATCACCAGCCGGGCCGCGAAGCAGCAGCGCTATGGGTTGCGTACGTGGAATCCGCGCGATTTCACCACCGACAACTACCGCACGATCGACGATCGCCCGTACGGCGGTGGCCCCGGCATGGTGATGCTGGGCCGGCCGCTCGAAGATGCGATCAACGCCGCGAAAGCGGCGCAGACGGAGCAGGGCATCGGCGCATCGCGCGTCGTGATGATGTCGCCGCAAGGCGCCACGTTGAACCACGAGCGCGTGATGAAGTTCGCGACCGAGCCCGGCCTGATTCTGTTGTGCGGGCGTTACGAAGCGATCGACCAGCGTCTGCTCGACCGCGTCGTCGACGAGGAAGTCAGTCTGGGCGACTTCGTGCTGTCCGGCGGCGAGCTGCCCGCGATGGCGTTGATGGATGCGGTGGTGCGGCAGTTGCCCGGCGTGCTCAACGATTCGCAGTCGGCGGTGCAGGACAGCTTCGTCGACGTGCTGCTCGATTGTCCGCATTACACGCGCCCCGAGGAATACGAGGGTGTGCGCGTGCCCGATGTGCTGCTCGGCGGCCATCATGCGGAAATCGAAGCGTGGCGCCGCCGCGAGGCGTTGCGCAACACGCTGAACAAACGGCCCGATCTGATCGTGAAGGCCAGAAAGAACAAGATGTTGAGCCGTGCCGACGAGGCATGGCTCGCAAGTCTCGCGAAGGAAGAGCCGAAGGCCTGAGGCCCCGGTCTTTCGAGCGGACACAAGGCGGTGCCGTACATGCGTGTGCGGCGCCAGATGTGAACCCATCCTCTATCGGGGCCGTAGCCGAACGCAGCGGGGCAACTCGCGCAACATCGCGTGACGCAGGTACGAACGCCGACAAGATGGATCTAGGAGTCAGAAATGAACCTGATTGCAAAACTCGAGCAGGAAGAAATCGCGCGCGTTCTCGGCGAAAAGACCATCCCCGACTTCGGTCCGGGCGACACGGTCGTCGTTAGCGTGAACGTGGTTGAAGGCACGCGCAAGCGTGTGCAGGCTTACGAAGGCGTCGTGATCGCCAAGCGTAACCGTGGTCTGAATTCGTCGTTCATCGTCCGCAAGATTTCGTCGGGCGAAGGCGTCGAGCGTACGTTCCAGACGTATTCGCCGCTGCTGGCAAGCATCGTCGTCAAGCGTCGTGGCGATGTGCGTCGTGCAAAGCTGTACTACCTGCGCGAGCGTTCGGGCAAGTCGGCTCGAATCAAGGAAAAGCTGGTCTCGAAGGACCGCGCTGCTTCCCAGGCGTAAATGCTGTAAGAAAAAGCACCCCCAGCGGGTGCTTTTTTATTTGCCAGGTCAAAATAGCGACATGTCCCCCGCTCAGTAGAGAGACCCGTTGATCCGCCCCGTCTTTGAGCCCGAAACCCTGCCGGTGATCGCAACCGGCGCCGATCTGCCCCCGGTGCCCGTCGAACGTTTGACGCCCGACGCGCTGCGGGCCCGCTTCGAGCGACAGCTCGCCTGGACGCCCGAAAAAATCTCCGACGCGCCCTGGCGCAATCCCGAACTCGATCCCCGTGTGGCCGCGGTGCTGGTGCCGCTGGTGGTGCGCGACCATGGCTTGACCGTGTTGCTCACACAGCGCGCCGACCATCTGAGCGACCACGCCGGCCAGGTGAGTTTTCCCGGCGGCCGCCAGGAGCCGTTCGATGCCGATGCGATCGCGACCGCGCTGCGCGAGGCGCGCGAAGAAGTGGGCCTCGACGAGTCGCGCGTCGAAGTGCTCGGCGCATTGCCCGACTATCTGACTGGCACGGGCTTTTGCGTGTCGCCGGTGATCGGTCTCGTGCACCCGCCGTTTTCGCTGCGGATCGATACGCTCGAAGTGGCCGAGGTATTCGAAGTGCCGCTCGCGTTCCTGATGAACCCGGCCAATCACGAAGAGCGTCTGTTCCGCTACGACGGCGGAGAGCGCCGCTTCTTTGCGATGCCTTATCCGCGCGGTGCGATGACAGTGGCGCCGGAACTCGCGCAGCAGCAACGCGGGCCCGGCGCGCCCGGTGAGCACAATGTCGAAACGTCGACCCCGGCAGCCGTGCAAGGCGGCCAGCATTTCATCTGGGGCGCGACGGCCGCGATGCTGCGTAACTTCTATCGCTTCCTCGCCGCATGAGCCTTCGCGACCAACCGAACCGTTAGAGTTGCGCGGACGACGCACTTGTCGCTGCTTTGTCAGCGTGCCTGCTCAGACTCATCCGACCCTGTGCTATCGTTATAAAACAATCGTAAAACTCGAAAAGCACGGCGCATCGCATGACTTTTTTCTCCGTATTGCTGGCTCTGATCATTGAACAGGTACGCGCGCTGTCGCCGAACAATCCGGTGTCCGCGTTGCTTCAATACCATGCGGAGTCGGCGGCGCACGGATTCGATGCCGGCAAGCCGCGCCACGGTCTGCTCGCGTGGTTGGTGGTGGTGGTGCCCTGGACGCTCGCGGTCGCGCTCGTCTACTACGTGCTGTATCACCTTCACTTCATGCTCGCGTTCCTGTGGAACGTGGTGGTGCTGTACTTCACGCTCGGCTTCCGGCAGTTCAGCCATTACTTCACCGATATCCACCTCGCGCTGAACAACGACGACGTGCCGCGCGCGCGCGAAATCCTCAACGAGTGGACCGGGCTCGACACCGTCGACATGCCGGTCAGCGAGATCGTCCGTCATACGCTGATTCACGCGGTGGTCGCGTCGCATCGTCATGTGTTCGGCGTGTTCTTCTGGTTTCTGATTCCGGTGGGGCCGGCGGGGGCGGTGCTGTACCGCTGCGCGGAGTACCTGGCGCGCGCATGGGCGCGGCCGGTGGACGAGCGGACCGCCGCGTTTGCGAGTTTCGCGCAGCGCGCGTTCTTCGTGATCGACTGGGTGCCGGCGCGGCTGACGTCGCTGGGTTTTGCGATCGTCGGCAATTTCGAGGATGCGATTTACTCGTGGCGCAATCACGCGCGGCAGTGGCCCGATGCGAACGACGGCGTGCTGCTCGCCGCCGGTAGCGGGGCGCTGGGCGCACGTCTGGCCGGCCCGCTCGCCGAGCCGTCGAGTCTCGATGCGCTCGCCACCGGCGACGGCGGCCCGTTGCAAGTCGGCGACGACTGCACGCCGCGCACGCTGCAATCGGCGGTGGGCCTCGTGTGGCGCGCGGTCGTGCTGTGGATGATTTTGCTGTTGATGCTGACGATCGCGGTGTGGCTCGCTTGATGCAAGTCGCCGCGTAACGCAGCATTAGCAAACAAAAAAGCCGGGCAATCAATGCCCGGCTTTTTTTCGCTTTCGAGTCCCGACCGCCGCGACTTTGAACACCACCGCGACTCGAGGCTCAGCACTCGACGCTCAGCACTCCACGCGCTCGGCCAGCTGGTGCGAGCCCGCGTTTCACTCCAGCAACGGATCGCGCGCGGTCCCGCATTGCCAGCACACGGTGAACTGCGCCTCGAGCAGCTCGCCGCATTGCCGGCACCGCCAGCCCGGCGCGTCTGGCGCCGGGCCCCGTGATGCCGCTTCGATCAGGCGTCGCGCGAGAGCTTCATCGCGCTCGTCGACGAGCCACAACTCCGGCGCGCACTGATCGGCCGGAATCTCACCGAGCGCGCCATTCAGATAGCGGTTGTGCAATTCGCACGCAATCCCCGCGCTCTGCAGCACGTTGACCCAATGCTGTCCGATGATCAGATTCGGCGCGCGCATCAGCTTCATATCAGCGGACGATCTGGCTTGCCTCATGCACGAGCTGCGCATACAGCGCATGCCGTTCGCGGCGAATACGGCCATCGGCGACCGCTTCGAGAATCGCGCAGCCGGGCTCGTGCAGATGGTGGCAGTTGTAGAAGCGGCAGTTCGGCAGCAGCGGCCGGAATTCCGGAAACGCGCGTTCGAGCCGGCCTTCGGTCAGGTGGTGCAGGCCGAATTCCTGGAAGCCCGGCGAATCGATCAGTGCGCCGGCGGAGCCGATCACACGGCTCGCGCCGGTCGAGCCATCGACGTCGTGCGCATTGTCCGTGTCCACCGGCAGCGGATAAAGCCGGGTAAATGTCGTGGTATGCCGGCCGCTATTCAACGCGGTCGAGATCTCACGCGTCGCGACTTCGGCGTGCGGAATCAGCAGATTCACCAGCGTCGACTTGCCCATCCCGGACTGGCCGAGCAGCAGCGTCGCATGGTTACGCAGATGCTCGCTCAGCACCGCCCGCGCCGCCTCGGGCTGCATGCGGATCGACACCTCCAGCACCGGATAGCCGAGCGCGCGATACGGCTCGAGCCGGCGGCGCGCGCCTTCTAGCGCGGCGGTAACGTCGATCTTGTTCAGCACGATCAGCGGCTTCAGCTCGTTCGCTTCGGCGGCGACCAGCGCGCGGCCGAGCAGGTCTTCGCTGAAGTGCGGCTCGGTCGCGAGCACGATCAGCAGTTGATCGAGATTCGCGGCGAACAGCTTCGACTTGTATTGATCCGAGCGATACAGCAGATTGCGCCGCTCGCCGATCTCGACGATCACGCCCTGATCCGCTGAAGTCGGCTCGTAGATCACCCGGTCGCCGACCGCGACCTCGCTGCGCTTGCCGCGCGGGAAGCACTGCAGCATTGCGCCGCCGTCCTCGGGCGCGACCAGATAATGACGGCCATGCGCGGCCACCACCAGTCCGCCGATACGCGTGCCGTGCGCGCCGGCCTGCGCGCGCGGCGCTTTTTTCGGGGCGCGGGCGCTCATGCGTGACGCAGCAGTCGGTCGATCCGCTGCGACGCCGGCGGATGCGAGTAGTAGAACGAGGTGTAGAGCGGATCGGGCGTCAGTGTCGACGCGTTGTCCTCGTACAGCTTGACCAGCGCGTTGACGAGATCCTGCGCGTCGGTCTGGGTCGCCGCGAACGCGTCCGCTTCGAACTCGTGCTTGCGCGAGCTGAGGCTGCCGAGCGGCGTGACGAAGAACATGAACACCGGCAGCGCGAGGAAGAACAGCACCAGCGCGAGCCCGCTATTGCCGCCGATCAGCGACGGCCGCACGCCGAGCCCTTCGTAGAACCACACGCATTGCGACAGCCAGCCGAGCAGCGCGAGCATCACAAGGCTGATCGCGAACGTGACGAGCATCCGCTTCATCACGTGACGGCGCTTGAAATGGCCGAGCTCGTGCGCGAGCACCGCTTCGATCTCGCGGCCCGACAGGCGCGCGAGCAGCGTGTCGAAGAACACGATGCGCTTGCTGGCGCCGAAGCCGGTGAAGTACGCATTGCCGTGCGCGGAGCGGCGGCTGCCGTCCATCACGAACAGGCCCTTCGCGGCAAAGCCGCAGCGCTTCATCAGCGCCTCGATGCGATTGACCAGCGCCTCGTCCTTCAGCGGTTCGAACTTGTTGAACAGCGGCGCGATGAAGGTCGGGAAAATCAGCAGGCCGAACATCTGGAACGCGACCCACACGACCCACGCCCACAGCCACCACAGGTTGCCCGCCCGGTTCATCAGCCACAGCACGACGAACAGCAGCGGCAGCCCGAACGCGACGCCGAGCAGCGTGCCTTTCAGACGGTCGAAGAAGAACAGCCCCTTACTCATCCGGTTGAAGCCGAAGCGCTGTTCGACGACGAACTGCCGGTAGTAGTCGAACGGCAGGTCGATCGCGCTGGTGATCGCGATCACCGCCGCGACCAGCGCGATCTGGCCGAGGTAGCCGCGGCCGAGCCAGTCGGAGATCGCCAGATCGAGCATCTGCACGCCGCCGAGCAGCGTGAGCCAGATCAGCACGGCCGCGCCGACGACGATTTCGATCATCGCGAGCCGGGTGCGCTCGACCGTGTAGTCGGCCGCGCGCTGGTGCGCCGAGAGGGCGATCGTGGTCGCGAACTGGCTGGGCACCTGCTCGCGATGGCCGGCGACGAAGCGGATCTGCCGCGACGCGAGCCAGAGTTTGGTGCCGACCATCGCGACGACCGCGATGACGAACACAGTGGTGAAGTACAGGGTAGGCATCCGGGGATTCCGTGGTATCTATGCGAGAATTATATGTTTCTTCCCGCCTCGCGGCGGGGCGCTACGGTTTAGCGGCGACACGGGCGGTCATCGGGCGATGCCTGCACGCAGCGCAGCGCCGCCGCCTGGTCGCCGCCAGCCGCGCGAAGCCATTTCAAACGAACACGCGCCGCGGCGCGCGGCTTCTGAGCGAAGCCGCCACGCGGCCCTCAGGGTTGCCTTCATGACTGACATCCTCGCTTCCACCGACCCGCTGCCGCTCGTGCGCAGCGACATGAATCTGATCTGGCTGGACATGGAAATGACCGGGCTCGAGCCCGACACCGATCGCATCATCGAAATCGCGGTGGTGGTGACCAATTCGACGCTCGACCGGATGGTCGAAGGTCCGGTGCTGGCGATTCATCAGAGCGACGAAACGCTCGCGAAGATGGACGAGTGGAACCAGAACACGCATGGCCGTTCGGGGCTGATCGATCGCGTGAAGGCGTCGACGGTCAGCGAAGCCGACGCGGTCGAGCAGATTCGCGAGTTTCTCGGCGCTTACGTGCCGCCGGGCAAGTCGCCGATGTGCGGCAACTCGATTTGCCAGGACCGCCGCTTCATGGCGCGCTGGATGCCGGAGCTGGAAAAGTTCTTCCACTACCGCAACCTCGACGTCAGCACGCTGAAGGAGTTGTGCCGCCGCTGGCAGCCGGCCGTCTACAAGGGTTTCCAGAAGCGCGCGATGCACACCGCGCTGGCGGACATCCACGAGTCGATCGACGAACTGAAGTACTACCGCGAGCATTTCCTGGTGCCGTCGGCTCCGGCGGCGCAAGCCGACGCGAGCGCGAAATAAAGCGCAAGCCGAACGCCACCTGATCGACTTCGAAGCGCCACGTCGTCGCCAACCAGCGGCGAACTCAACGAGCGCCGGCGTGGCGCGGCCTCCAAACCCGAGTCCTTGACTATGCCTGCCGCGGAGCGCGCACCGCGTTCTTCGGCCGGAACGCCTTCACCACATCGGCGTTGGTTTCCACATACGGCCCGCCGATCAGATCGATGCAATAGGGCACCGCCGCGAAAATCCCCGGCACCTTCACCGCATTGCCCGCGTCCGCGTCGCGCAGACCTTCGAGCGTTTCCCTGATCGACTTCGGCTGACCCGGCAGGTTGATGATCAGCGCCGCGTGATCGGCGGTTTCGCGGATCACCGCGACCTGCCGCGACAGGATCGCGGTCGGCACGAAATTCAGGCTGATCTGCCGCATCTGCTCGCCGAAACCCGGCATCTCTTTGCTGGCAACCGCGAGCGTTGCCTCGGGCGTCACGTCGCGCCGCGCCGGGCCGGTGCCGCCGGTGGTCAACACCAGATCGCAGCCCACTTCATCGACCAGTTCGGTCAGCGTCGCGGAGATGGTCGGCGCGTCGTCGGCGATCAGGCGGGTGACCACCTGCCACGGCGACGTGAGCGCCGCGCCGAGCCATTCCTGCAGTGCCGGAATGCCCTTGTCCTCATAGACGCCGGTCGACGCGCGGTCGCTGATCGACACGAGGCCGATCACGATTTCGTCCGGATGGTTGCGCGGCTGGCGCCGCTCAGGCGTCGCGGTCGTCATCGTCGTCGTCCGCGGTGAGATTGGCGTCTTGCGCGTCGTCGGCTTCGTCGTCCGCGTCGGCCGCGTTCTTGATCCACTGGAACAGCTCGCGGAAGTAGCGCGGCGGCTTGCTCTGCTCGGCTTCCTTGCGCGCGTTGCGGATCAGCGTGCGGCCCTGCTGCGGATCGGCGGCCGGGTACTTGCGGATGAAGTCGGTCAGCGCGGCGTCGTCGGCGAGCAGCTTTTCGCGGGTGCGCTCGATCCAGTGCAGCTTCGCGGTTTCGCTCTTGTTGACGCCCTTGTAGGTGTCGAGCGCGGTGCGCAGCGCGGCGACTTCCGTGTCCAGCAGCGAGCGCATCACGCGGCCCACGTACTGGATCTGGCGGCGCTTGCCTTCGTGATCGGTGATGCGGCGTGCTTCGCGCACGGCTTCATCGAGCTTTTCGGGCATCGGCATGCGCTTGAGCGCGTCTTTCGGCAGCGTGACCAGCTCCGCGCCCAGATCCTGCAGCGCGGCCATTTCGCGCTTCATCTGGGACTTGCTCGGGCGGTCGTAGCCGTTTTCGTCGACTTCCGTGACGACGGATTCGATCGGTTGAATGCGGGTTTTGCGTGTCATGGCGATATTGTAGCGTGCCGCGCAGGCCGCGCCGCCTGCCCGCGGGGCCGGACGTGCGTCGAACGGGCCGCGAATCGCAGGTACGGCGCCGCGTAGCTTGCTATGATCGCGGGATGCATTTATCCCGCACCCGCGCGCCTGCGCCGCACACGGTGCGCACACTCCGGGCCGCGCGGCCCCAACAGGACGGCAATCACAATGGCAGCAGACATGGACGTCAAGCAGCGCTTTTTTCCGCATACCCAGGATGAGCTGAAGGAAATCGCCTCGGACATCCTCCGTCACGCGAAGGCGCTCGGCGGCACCGACGCCGCGACCGAAATCTCCGAAGGCGACGGCCTGTCCGTCTCGGTGCGGCGCGGCGAGGTCGAGACGATCGAGCACAACCGCGACAAGATGGTCGGCGTCACGGTGTTCATCGGCAACAAGCGCGGCAACGCGAGCACCTCGGATTTCTCGTCGCAGGCGCTCAAGGATACGGTCGCGGCCGCGTACAACATCGCGCGCTTCACCGCCGAGGACGATTGCGCGGGCCTCGCCGAAGCCGAGTTGCTCGAAACCGCGCCGCGCGATCTCGATCTGTATCACCCGTGGAATCTGTCGGCCGATGAAGCGGTCGAAATCGCCCGCCGCGCGGAAGACGCCGCGTTCGCGACCGATCCGCAGATCAAGAATTCGGAAGGCGCGAGCGTGTCGGCACAACACTCGCAGTTCGTGCTGGCCACTTCGCGCGGTTTCCTGGCCGGCTACCCATACTCGCGCCATTACATCGCGTGCGCGCCGATCGCCGGCAGCGGCCGCAACATGCAGCGCGACGACTGGTACACGTCGACCCGCAGCGCCGATCAGCTCGCCGATCCGGAAGCGGTCGGCCGCTATGCCGCGCAGCGCGCGCTGGCCCGCATTGGCGCGCGCGGACTCGACACCCGCAAGGTGCCGGTGCTGTTCGAGGCGCCGCTCGCGGCGGGGCTGCTCGGCGCATTCGTGCAGGCGACCAGCGGCGGCGCGCTGTATCGCAAGACCTCGTTCCTCGTCGACAGCCTCGGCAAGCCGGTGTTCGCGCCGCACGTGCAGGTCGTCGAGGACCCGCACGTCGCGCGCGCGATGGGCAGCGCGCCGTTCGACGAAGAAGGCGTGCGCACCCGCCAGCGTTCGGTCGTGAAAGACGGCGTGGTCGAAGGCTACTTCCTGTCGACCTACTCGGCGCGCAAGCTCGGCATGCAGACCACCGGTAACGCGGGCGGCTCGCACAACCTGTCGCTGCTCAGCTCGAACACGCGCGCGGAAGACGACTTCGAGGCGATGCTGAAAAAGCTCGGCACCGGTCTGCTGCTGACCGAGCTGATGGGGCAGGGCGTGAACTACGTGACCGGCGACTATTCGCGCGGCGCGTCGGGCTTCTGGGTCGAGAACGGCAAGATCCAGTATCCGGTCGAGGAGATCACGGTCGCGAGCACACTGCAGGAGATGTTCCGCCATATCGTCGCGATCGGCGCGGACACGATCACGCGCGGCACCAAGCAGACCGGTTCGGTGCTGATCGAGCGGATGACGATCGCCGGGCAGTGAGCGCCGCGCCGACGCTGCGGTAAAAGAACAACGCCACGCAATTGCGTGGCGTTTTTTATTGGTGCGCGGCGCGCACCCGCGTCTTGAGCACGAGGCGCTTTGTTCAACCGTCCTTGCGCTGATACGTGACGAACGCGTAGTCGAAGTCGTTCGGCGCGTTCGAGTGATGCGCTTCGCGCGCGACTTCTTCCCAGACGTCGCGATCGATGGCCGGGAAGGTCGCGTCGCCGTCGAAGTCGGCGGCGATCTCGGTGACGATCAGCTTGTCCGCGTGCAGCAGGCCCTCCTGATACAACTGCGCGCCGCCGATCAGAAACGCCTGCGGCGCCTGATCCTGACCGGCCAGACGCAGCGCGTCGTCGAGATTGGTCGCGGTGTCGCAGCCCTGAAAGCGGCGTGCCCCGTCGCGCGTGACGACGATGTTGCGGCGTCCCGGCAGCGGCCGGCCGATCGATTCGTGCGTCTTGCGGCCCATGATGATGGGCGCGCCCATCGTGGTGCGCTTGAAGAACTTCAGGTCTTCGGGCAGTCGCCAGGGCAACTGGTTATCGCGGCCGATCACGCCATTGTTGGCGCGAGCGACGATCAGGGTGAGCGTCGTCATCGAGTGGAGAGAGGAGGGTAATCGAACGATTCTACCCGACGCGCCCGCGCGCACCGGCGCGCGCGCCGCTCACCGCTGCGCCGGCTCGTTCGCAGCCAACGGCCCTTTCTCTTCCGCGCCAGCGAGTTCGCGCAGCCCATGCACGCCCATCAGCCGGTACAGCGTGACGCGCGAAATATTCAGATCGGCCGCCGCCTCGGTCAGCCGGTGCCGGTGCCGCAACAGCGCCGCCTCGATCGCGCGCTTCTCGGCGGCCTCGCGCGCCTGGGTCAGCGTCATGCTCTGCTGCTCCGTGTAGCCCGCGAGATCGAGGTCCTCCGCCGAGATCAGCTTGTTCTCGGCCATCACGATCGCGCGGCGCACCCGGTTGATCAGTTCGCGCACGTTGCCGGGCCAGCCGTAGTTGTAAAGCGCCTCGATCGCCGACGGCGTGAAGCCGCGAATCTTGCGCGCGTTGTCGGCCTTGAACTTGTGCAGGATGTGATACGCAAGGATTTCGATGTCCTTGCCGCGCGTGCGCAGCGGCGGTTCGTCGACGCGCAGCACGCACAGCCGGTGGAACAGGTCCGCGCGGAACTGGCCGTCGCGCATCGCGCCTTCGAGATCGACGTGGGTCGCCGAGATGATCCGCACGTCGACCGGGATCGATTCACGCCCGCCGAGCCGCTCGATCTTGCCCTCCTGCAAAAAGCGCAGCAGGCTCGCTTGGCTCTCCAGCGGCAGATCGCCGATTTCGTCGAGAAACAGCGTGCCGCCGTCGGCCGCTTCGACCCGGCCGATCTTGCGCTGGTTCGCGCCGGTGAACGCGCCGCGCTCGTAGCCGAACAGTTCGGATTGCAGAAGGTGATGCGGAATCGCGCCGCAGTTGATCGCCATGAACGGCGCTTTGCGGCGCGGCGAGCGCTCGTGAATCGCCAGCGCGGTGAGCTCCTTGCCGGTGCCCGATTCGCCGGAGATGAACACGCTCGCATCGGTGTTGGCGACCTTGCGGATCGTGCGAAACAGCTGCTGCATCGCCTCGCAGGTGCCGACCATTTCCTCGTCGCCCGCTTCGCTCGCGGGCGGCGGCAGTTCCGGGTCGCACAGCGTGACCATGCCGAACGCGTGGCCGGCCAGATAGTCGATCGTCGCGTGCGCGGCCGGCAGCTTCACGAAGTCGAAGCAGTAGTGACGCACGAGCCGGCGCACCAGCGGATCGTTCAGCCGTTCGTTGCTCGCCAGCGCGATCCAGCCGACCTGCTGCTGGCGCAGGCTCAGTTCGAGTCCGCCGATCTCGCGCGGCGCGAAGCTCGCCAGATCGACGATGCCCGCGCATGCCTGATCGGGCTTCACGAGCCGCCCGAGTTCGTGCGCGGAGCGCGCGGCCGCAACCTGCCAGCCGCGGCTTCGCAGATGCGCGAGCAGGGTTTCGTCGGGCGTGCGCGCGACGTACAGCAGCACACGTTCGGCGCCGCGCTCGCGCGGCACCGCGAGCGACAGATGCGATCCCGCGGACGCCACCGCGGCCACACTGGTTAGATGAGGTGATTCACGCACGTTCGGCCTCGCATCGTTGGCACGTCAGAAGGTGTACGGAAAGCGCACGCCGACCACGAAGTTCGGCGCGTCGGGGGTGAGCCCGATCGACACCGCGCCGTTGATCGTCAGGTGCTTGTTCACCACGTGGTTCAAGCCAAAATTCATCGCGGCGGCGGTGGTCTCGCTGCCCGGCACCTTCGTGTAGGAGCCGCCCGGCGCGCGCGTCTTCGACGCGGGTTCGAGCGCCATCGTGAACGCGATGCTGGCCGAATCCTTGTCGGAGAACGCCAGCGCGACGCCGCCGCCGAACTGCACAATGTCGCCGAGCTTGACCGTCGCCGGCTCGACCTGCCCCTGCACCGACGAGATGTCGGCGAACGAGCGCGCGAGGTTGTAGGTGTACGACACACTGCCGAACAGCACGACCGGGTCGTAGGTCTTCAGCACCGACAGCCCCGCGGTGATGTTCCAGAAACCGGTGCCGGTCGGCAGCCTGGTGGGCGCGACGAGGTTGGTGTTGTCGGCGTCGATCTGCACGACCTTCTGGCCGAACGGCGAGGTGCCGGTCGGCGCCTTCACGCGCAGGCTGCCGACGATGTCCGGCATGCTGTTGGTCTCGCGCACGAACTGGTAGTAGACGCCGAAGTTCACGTCGCCGAGATCGTGGCTCGACACCGTCGCGTCCGACAGCGAGCTCGCCGCGCCGCCCGCGCCGCCGACGATGAAGTTGCTGCGCCGGTAGATGTACGGCACGTCGACGTCGACGCTGATGCGGTCGGTCAGGCCGTAGCGTGTGTCGAGGTCGGCCATCACCTGGTGCGACTTGGTCTGGCCGAGGTTGATGTTGCCGAGAAAGATCGCGTCGAGCGCGAGGAAGCCCGACAACTGCAACTGGCGACGGTCGTAGTAGGTGTCGCTGATGCCGAAGTCCATCGTCAGCTTGTGGTCGAACAGCGGCGCGTGTTCGCGCTGCACGACCGCCTGCTCGGCCTGGGTGCGTACCGGCTCGGCCGCGCGCTGGGTCTGGCCGACCGCGCCGCTGCCGTCGGTGGCGGGCGGCAGGCCGCCGGCCGTGCTGCTGCTGTCGGGCGCCGGCGGATTGACCGGCACGCCGGTCGCGGTGCCGGTGCTGCCGGCCGGCGCGGGCGCCCCCGGCGTGATCTGCGCGAGCGGCGGCAGCGGCACCGGCAACCCGTCCGCGCCGGGCTGTTCGGCGAGCGCGGCGCTGCCCGCGCCCGCAGCCGCGCCCGCGCCGGGCAGGCCGCGGCCGCGTTGCGACATCTCGAGCTGGGTGAGCTGCCGTTCGAGCGAGTGAATCTGCCGCTGCTGCTCGTCCACCACGCGCATCAGCGTATTCAAACGGTCTTCCAGCGACTGGTTGGCGAGCGCTTGCGCGCTCGCCGGTTGCGAAGGGGCCCACAGCATCGCGGCGGCCGGAATGGCCGCCAACGCCAGCCTTGGCGCCCTGGTCAGTGACACGTTTTTCATCTTGTAATCCCCCGGTGTTCCGGCCACGCGCTTCCCTCGCGCGGCCGTATCTTTGCTGCTGGTGCTGCAGTACGCGGGTGGCGGCCCGCGGTTTCACCTCCTGTTCTGCAATGCCTGTAGTACGCCGAGCTGACGGAGCATCGAGGCCGACATCTGCTGCGTTTGCAGATGCAGTTGCAGGGCGTTGGCGACTTGCTGGTTATTGCCTGCAATCTGCAGCAACTGGGCGATCTGCCCGTTGGCCGGCGCGATGGTCTGGGTGGCGAGCCCAGCCGGTGTTTGCAGCGTGACGTTCACGCCGTTGCTGCCGAACGAGATGCCGGCTTTCACCGAGCCGGTCGAATTGCTGGCCGACGCCGCCGGCGCATTGGCCGAAGCCGCGAGCGTGACCGCGTTGTTGTTGAAATCGATCAGCGCCGAGTTGACGCCGCTATTGCGGTCGCCCGCGACCTGGGTGACTTGCGACACGCCGTTCACGCTGACGCTCTGGCCGCCGCTCACGTACGCATCCGGATTGGCGCCCCAATCCGCCGCGCGGCCGCCGCGGCCGTGCGTGTCGCCGGTCACGCTGGCGGACGTTCCGATCGAACTGACGAGCTGCCCGCGCGCGTTCTGCGTCGCGCTGAGAGTGCCCTGCGCGAGCGCGCTCACGCCGTTGGGCAGGCGCCACTGCGAAATGACGTTCAGCACGAAGCCGGAGATCATCGTGGCGCCGGCGTACTTGCCGGTCTGGGCCGCGAGCACGTCGTCGCCGACGAGCTGCACGGTGAGCGGCGCGGCGCCGGCCGCGCGCGGTATCGACAGGTCGGGCGCCGCCGGCGCGGCGCCTCCTTCCGACGCCAGGGCGCTGCCGCCGGTGCCGCACGCGACGGCACAGAGCACTACCCCAAGCTGTTTCAGGTGTGACTTCATGACGGGATCAGAACATGTCTGCCTTGTTCAAGCCGTACTCGAAAAAGGGAGTCGCGGCGGTGCCGGCTGCCAGCGCAGCGGCGCGCAGCTTCAGCGCGAGCGACTCGTTGTCCTGCAACAGCGGTGAATCCTCCCTGAACGGTTTGCCGAGGACCGCGAACACCAGACCGTTCCAGGTCTTCGCGAAGTCCTCTTCGAGCACGATGCGATTGCCGAGCGCCGGGTCCGCGATGAACACGCGGCCGTCCTGCGCATGCTTGACGATCACGAAATGCTCGTACCCGTCGATGTTCATCAGAACCATCACGGGAATCTGCAGGTGGTGGAGCGCGTCGAGGGTGACGCGAAAGCCGCGGCCGCGCAGGCCGATGGTCTCGACGAAGTTCTTCATGTCGAGCATCGAGAAGCCGTTTTTCTCGACCACTTCGGGCTTCGAGAACACCATCATCCGGCGAATCAGTTCGGTCTCCGGAATATCGATGTCATAGCCGTACTTGAGGAGGGTGGCGAGCGCCGCCGCGCCGCAGCTGTAGTCGAACTGCTGATTGACGATATGGCGGTAGCGCAGATCGCGCATCGAGCGGATCGGCTTATGTAGCGGCACGCCGACGAGCGTGGACGTGTCGATGCTCGACTGTGCGGCGGCCTGGTCCGCGCACAGCACGCAGCCTGCCAGCGCTACGGCGAACGGTAGCGCCGGGAACCCCTTCAACCCGGTCATGCTGGTCTCCTGCCCGAAAACGCCGGCAGCTTCTGCGGCTGCCGGCGGGTCCTCCCGACTGCTTTTAAGGCTTCTTCTGCTGTGCTGCGGTTGCTGCTGCTCCGGCTTAGTGGCCGCTGTTCAGCGCGGCGATCGCCAGACCGTTGTGCTGCAGGTTGCCCGCGCCGCCGGCGATGTTCACGCCGATGTTGCCGGATGCGCCGTGCAGGCTGTCGGCGCCGAGCATCGCGGTGCCCTGGAACTGCCCGCGCACCGTCATGGTTGAGGTTTGCGAGTTGTCATCCGTGGCGACCATCGCGGTGGTCATCGCGCGGCCCGGCGAGGTCGTCGTCACCGCGCCGGCAAGGCTGTTGTTCTGCACGTTGCCGATACCGGCCGCGACGTTCACGCCGACGTTGCCCGTCACCCCCGACAGCGAGCCGTTGCCGACCGACGCGTTGAGGTTGAAGTTGTTGATGCGGGCATTGCCGCCGGACGACTGCACGTTGAAGTCCTGCGCGTTGCCGAACACGTTGCCGATATCGACCGACGCAAGCGACACGTCGTTGCTCTGCGCGTTGCTGATGCCTTCGGCGATGTTCACGCCGAGATTGCCCGACACGTTGTTGGCCGCGTTGGCGCCGGTGGTCGCGGTCAGCGTGGCGGCCTGCTGGGTATCGATGTGCTGGGTGACCGAGCCGCGGGTCGTCACGTCGGTGGTCGCCATGCTGGCGTCGACGCCCCACGCGGCGCCGTATGCGTCGCTCGACGACGAGCGGCTGCGCGAATAGCTGGACGACTGCGCGCCGAGCGCCGCGTAGCCCGAGCCTTCGCTCGCGGTGTAGCCCCATGCGCGGCCCTGGCCGGATGCTTCGCTCGCTTCGAAGCCGCCGGCGACGCCCGACGAGTTCGAGTAGCCCGACTCGCGATAGCCGGCCTGCAGACTGCCGCTTTCGCGGAACGAGCCGTTGCCGTGCGAGTACGTGTTGTGGCCGTTGCTGTAGCTATAGCTGCCGCCGATCGAGCCGCCCGCCGAGATCTGGCCGCCGGAGTTATGGCTGGTGTGCGAGAAGCCGCCTTCGATGCCGGCCGCCTGCTGGCTCGTCTGATAGCCGCCGCCGCTCACCGTGGCGCTCTGGCTGCCGTAGCGGTAGCCGCCCGACGCCTGCATGCCCTGCGCGTTCGAGCTCGAGCTCGAGTGGCTTTGCGTCGTGAACGCGTAGGCGGCGCCGCTGCCGCGCACCGAGCTGCGGTTGTTGTTGATCGTGGTGGTCACGGTGCCGGTCGTGTAGGTTTGCGCCTGCGGATCGAGCGACGCGTTCACGTTGACCGACTGGGTGTTGTTGATCACCGCGCCTGCCGTGCTCGACACGTGCACGCAGCCATACAGCCCGACCAGTCCTTCCACGCCGACCGTCTCGCCGACCGCGGTGCCGTTGAACAGCCAGGCTTTCTGCGGTGCGGCAAACGCGCTGCCGGATGCGGCAACGAGAACGGCTGCTGCAATAAGAGTGCGCTTCATGATTCGCTCCGATACTCAAGTGTGGTCAGTTAAAAAAAGTGCCCGCCGGGGGACGGAGCACAAAACTGTTCGCCGTGGCATTACCGGCGCCGGCCGCCTGGTTGATCTGCACGACTCCGCTCGCGTTGCGAAAGGCCTGACTGGAAATGCTCGCCTCGCGCGCGCGTTGAGAATCGTGGGACTGCCCCAGACTCCCGCTTCTCGCGGCCGTTGCGGATAGCTCCCCATCCGCGACGGTCTCGACTCCGAGCGCCGCAGTCCCGATGACGGTGCTGTTGCGCTGCAGATTTCCTGCTCCGGCCGACTGGTTCACGAGAACCGCGCCGGAGGTATTCGAAAACGCGTTGGCTTCGATCGACGCCTGCGCGCGCGGCACCTGCGCGGCCACCGGTGCGCTTTGCACGCTCGCGTTGGCGTTGCCGATTGGCGTGCCGTTGGTGATCGTGATCTGGTTGGCCTGGACGTTGTCGAGGCCGGCCGTTTCGTTGACCGTGAACGCGCCGGTCACGCCGGCGCCCGCGCCGGTGCCGATCGTCGCGGTCGCGGGCACGACGGGGACGACTGGGACGACTGGGAGCGACTGCGCGGCGGCATCGCTCGCGGCGAGCGTCGCCGCGAGTGTCGCGGCGCCGACCCACAGGCCGAAGCTCGCGCACACGCCGGCGCGCAGCCAGCGTGCGGCGCGCGCTGCGCTGACGGGCTGCGGCCCGCCGGGGAGACGGGCGGCGCGCGGCTTCATTTCAAACCTCCGAGCGTGCCGCCGAGCACGTTGGACAACGGCGCGAGCGCGCCCGTGACCGACGAGCTGATGGTGCCGCCGATGCCCGTCGCCGGGCCGCCGATCGCGCCCGAGTTCAACGGGACCGTGCTGCCGGTCGCGCGGCCGCTGAGGATTTGCGCGACCGCCTGCATGCCGGTACCGCCGAGCACGCCGCCGCTCGCGACGCCGCTGGACCCGTGCGCATTCGTCAGATCGGTGTCGCCCACGAGGGTGGCGATCGCCGGATTGAACGAGTTGGCCGGGAAAGTGGTGGCGCGTACCGCGACCGGGTCCTGGTCGCGCGGCACGGGGACGAAGGCGTCGCGCGGCGTGACGCTGCGCTCGACGATGATGTCGCCCGGATTGACGAGCTGTTCGGCGCGCGCATCGCTGGCGCAGCACGCGAGGAAGAGGGCGGTGACGAGCGCCGCGGCGGCGATGCTGCCCGCCGGGGCGATATACGCGCGGGGCGGTGCGCCGCGCAGCGACGCCGTCGCGAGCCATGAGGCGAGCGGCGTCCGAAAGGTGGTAGTCATGTCCCGGTCCTTCCTCTTCTGTCTTGCATCCCGCCGGTCCGCGCGGGTTGCCTCGCCCGTGCGGCCGGTCCTGCGTTGCTGGTCTTCAGTTACTTTTCGTGCTGCGGGTACGGGTCTGAAGCAGTTGCTGGGTGTTTCGCGTTGCTTGCGAGCGACACGCGCATCGGCGGCGAACGACCGGCTATTTGCGCTGGTAAGTCGCGACGTTGCCCTGGGCCGCGCGCGCGGCATCGAGCGGGACCGGTAGCGGCGACGGCGGCGCGATCTCGTCCCACAACGTCACCTGATTGCCGCTGCCGTGCCGCAGTTGCGGCGTCGCGGCGACCATCACCATGCCGACCGCGCCGCCGCGTTGGCGCGACAGCACCTGGTCGTCGAGCGAAATATCGTTCACCGTTGCAGCATCGACGGCCGGGCTCGGCGTCAGGGCGGCGAGCAGACTTGTGTCGTCGGTGGCGGCGACTGGAGCGGACGGCAGGTTGCTGGAGGCGACGCCCACGCTCTCGCCGCTATCGGCCAGCGTGGCGGATTGGGCCTGCGTGCCCGGTGTGCTCTGCGCGCCGACGGCGGCCGGCCAGGCGCTCGAGATGAGCGCCGCGCAAATCGCAACATATGAGGCCCGTCTGAGCGGATCGATGCGCAATGCGAGTCGCATGATGTGTCTCCCTTGTGCCGGGCATTTAGCGAAACCCGTGCCATCGCTCGCAATGCTTTGATACGTCGGGATAGGGGATACATAAGGCGACGTAATGTGTCGCGAATTGCGAAAAAATGTTTCAGCGTTGAAACGGTGAGCAGAAAATACCTATAATTCGTTAATCGCCGAGGTACTAAGTACCTTCGCGGAAGGCGGTAAAAGCGTCTGCCATTCTTTTATTTGTCGGCTGAATAAATGTAAATCGCCCGCCAGGCCTTGATGGGCAAGGGGTCCCCGATTAAATTCGCATAATTGTTTTCGAAGCGGCGCACGTATAGTAAGCTCTCGAAAACAGCATCAGATTTAAAAAAGCACCATAACAAGCCGTCTCAAACACACACACGCCGCTTTCTGGGGATCAGCTGTCCGCACGGAATGGAATGGCCGTTCGGTTTGCGCGCATAGCGACGCCGAATGGGTCAGCGTGTCTGAACCACAGTTTCAGGTGCATGCGTCGTCCTAAACGTTCGTTGACGAGAGGATCTGAATAATGGAACCCGCAACGCGGCAACTGATTTACGTTTCCCGCGATCCGAGCGCGGAGTTGAATACGCGTTTTTTGCAGCGCGGCTGGCATGTCGAAGTCGTCGGATCCGCGCGCGATGCACGTCGCGCGGTCCGCACCGGCATGGCGGCGGGCGGTCTGCTCGACCTTTCCAGCGATTTCCAGCCGCATGAGATCGCCGCTTTCGAATCCTGTCTGACCATGCCGAACGTCGGCTGGGTCGCGGCCACGGCGCCCGGCCAGTTGCAGGACGCGGCGTTGCGCCGGCTGGTTCGCGACTACTGCTTCGATTACGTGACGGTGCCCTCTACGGGCGATCGCATCGTCGATTCCGTCGGCCACGCGTACGGAATGATCTCGCTCGGCGACACCGCGTCGAACGACGGCTCGCAGGGTGCCGAGGGCGAGATGGTCGGCTCGTGCGACGCGATGCTCGCGCTGTTCCGCTCGATCCGCAAGGTCGCGATGACCGACGCGCCGGTGTTCATCTCCGGCGAATCGGGCACCGGCAAGGAGCTCACCGCGGTCGCGATTCATGAACGCTCGGCGCGTCGTAACGCGCCGTTCGTGCCGATCAACTGCGGCGCGATTCCGCCGCATCTTCTGCAATCCGAACTGTTCGGCTACGAGCGCGGCGCGTTCACCGGCGCGAATCAGCGCAAGATCGGCCGCGTCGAAGCGGCCAACGGCGGCACGCTGTTTCTCGACGAAATCGGCGATCTGCCGCTCGAAAGTCAGGCGAGCCTGCTGCGCTTTTTGCAGGAACGCAAAGTCGAGCGGCTCGGCGGCCATACCGCGATCGACGTCGACGTGCGGATCATCTCGGCGACTCACGTCGACATGACCGCGGCGATGATCGAAGGGCGCTTTCGCTCCGATCTGTATCACCGGCTGTGCGTGCTGCAGATCGACGAGCCGCCGCTGCGCGCGCGCGGCAAGGACATCGAGCTGCTCGCGCGGCACATGCTCGAACGCTTCAAGAAGGATGCGAGCCGCCGGCTGCGCGGCTTCGCGCCCGATGCGATCGCGGCGCTGCATAACTACGGCTGGCCCGGCAACGTGCGCGAGCTGATCAACCGGGTACGGCGCGCGATCGTGATGTCGGAAGGACGCGCGATCACCGCGCGCGATCTCGAACTTGCCGAATACGTCGAGATCGTGCCGGTGTCGCTCGCGCAGGCACGCGAGGCGGCCGAGCGACAGGCGATCGAACTCGCGCTGCTGCGCCATCGCGGGCGTCTCGGCGACGCGGCGCAGGAACTCGGGATTTCGCGGGTCACGCTGTACCGGCTGCTGTGCTCGCATGGGATGCGTCATATGGAAGGCGAGCCGATGGCCGCGCCGCATGGCGATTTGCCGGCTTCGGTGCAGCATCTTTGACGCAGTTCGCTGGCGGCGCGCCACGGCGATGCGCGTCGGTGGGTGAGCTGGGCCGCTGACGGTGGCCGCTGGCTGGCGGGACGTCGCCGGGCGCTGTCGTGCTTGCTTCGTCTGCCTGTTCTGCGCCGCTTCGTGCGGCGCTTGCCTTCTCTCCCCGTTGCACGTCCCCGCCATTTTCAGCGCGTTACGCCATCTCCGGGCGTGCTCCGGTCGCGCTTGTTAGAATCCGGTTTTTGCCCAATCAGGCGGTGCATTTCAAGTCCGCTCGCGAGTCCGATGTGCCAGTCGGATTCGCCAGTGGGATTCGCCAGTTCGATGTGCGCCGCGCCGAAGGAACCCGCATGAAACAATACCTGGACCTCGTCCGCACGATTCTCGACACCGGCACGTGGCAGGAAAACCGTACCGGCATCCGCACCATCAGCATGCCCGGCGCGATGCTGCGCTTCGACTTGCAGCAAGGTTTTCCGGCGGTGACGACGAAGAAGCTCGCGTTCAAGTCGGCGATCGGCGAACTGGTCGGGTTTCTGCGCGCGTCGCGCAGCGCCGCGGATTTTCGCGCGCTCGGCTGCAAGGTGTGGGACGGCAACGCGAACCAGAACGAGCAGTGGCTCGCCAATCCGTATCGCGAAGGCCCCGACGATCTCGGCGACGTGTATGGCGTGCAATGGCGTCGATGGCCAGCGTACAAGGTGCTGGACGCCGGCGCGAGCGCGCAGCTCGCCGATGCGCAGGCGCGCGGTTTTCGTGTCATCACCCAATTCGACGAAGACGGCCGCTCCAAGGTGCTGCTTTACAAGGCGATCGATCAGCTGCGCCAGTGCCTCGACACCATCATGCAGAACCCCGCCGACCGGCGGATTCTGTTTCACGCGTGGAACCCGGCGGTGCTCGACCAGATCGCGCTGCCGGCGTGTCATCTGCTGTACCAGTTCCTGCCGAACGTCGCGCGCCGCGAGATTTCGTTGTGCCTGTATATCCGCAGTAACGACGTCGGGCTCGGTACGCCGTTCAATCTGACCGAAGGCGCGGCGCTGCTGCATCTGGTCGGCCGCCTGACCGGCTATACGCCGCGCTGGTTCAGCTATTTCATCGGCGATGCGCACATCTACGAGAACCAGCTCGACATGCTGCAGCAGCAGCTCACGCGCGAGCCCTACGAGAGCCCGCAACTGGCGATTTCGGAGCGCGTGCCCGAGTACGCGAAGACCGGCGTGTACGAACCGCAGTGGCTGGAGAAGATCGAGCCGGCGGATTTCTCGCTGGTCGGCTACCGGCATCACGAGCCGTTGACAGCGCCGATGGCGATTTGATTACGGTTGACGGCTGACAGCAGGCGGTTGCGCTTGCGGTGCTGAAGTGAAAACCCCCGTGAGGTTTGGGCCTCACGGGGGTTTTTGTTGGTGGGCGGGGTTGGGCGGTTGCCGTTGTGCTGGCGATGGCCACGGCGGTGGCGGCGGTGGTCGCGCTAGCGCAAGCGTCGGGATTATCCGGGGCAGGGCTGGACCGGTGGCGGCGCCTGGCGCACTTACCCCCTATGGCGTTCGTCGTGGTTGCCGCCGCCTTGATGCTGCTCGGCGCGTTGTGGTTGTTGCTGCGGTTGCGGGCGCGGCTGCTGGACCTGCTGGGGCCGAGGTTCAGGGCGCGGCTGCTGCATCTGCGGACGCGGTTCAGGACGCGCTTGTTGCATCGGTTGCGGCCGCGGCTCGAAGCGCGGTTGCTGCGCTTGCTGGAACTGAGGCTCCGGCCGCGGCTGCGGCGCCGGCTGCGGACGCGGTTCGAAGCGCGGTTGCTGCGCTTGTTGGACCTGCGGTTCCGGCCGAGGCTGCGGTACTTGCCGCGCACGCGGTTCGAAGCGCGGCGGCTGACCCTGCTGGCTTTGCGGCTCCGCCCGCAGCTGCTGCGCCTGCAACTGCGCTTGTTGCTGCGCCGGCTCCATGCGAGGCGGCTGTTGCGCAGACGGCATCGCCTGCGGGTGTCCGTCCGGCTGTCTAGCCTGCTGCTGCGCGGCGGGATTCTGCGGCGGATGCGGCACACCGGCCTGCTGCGCGAAGCCCGGCTGTCCCGCGCGCGGCTGACCGCCAGGCGGCTCGCCGCGCTGCGCCTGCTGTTCCATCGGCGTATGCGACTGCGTCCACGCCGGCTGCGAGCGGCCGACCGCGCCCCATACCTGCGGCGCATTGTGCTGCTGCGGGTATCCGCTCGCACCCGGATGCGCGCCGCCTGCCTGCGGCGGTCGCGGCACTCCGTTCGACGTGGGCGCGATCTGACTGAATTGACCGGCTTGACCGTTCACCCCCGGCGTCCTGGGCATCTCCGCCGCACCCGCCGCACCCGCCGCCATCCCCGCCGGCCGTCCGGGCACATGCGACTGCACGACCCGCACGTTCGCAACCGGCGGCGCACCACGCGCACCCGCCATCTCAGGCACCCCCGGCACACCGCCCCTATGAGCGGGCACCGAGGTCCTCACGACCGGCTGGCCGCCGCCCGGCACCTGTCCGCCGCGTTGCGCGAACCGCTGCGCGAGTTCGTCATGATAGGCGGCCGGCAGCGCGGGATTGCGCGTCGCGACCACCGGCCGAGCGGCGACGTTCGCCGGCGGCCGGTAGTTCGCGCGTCGCAGATCCGCGCCGAAGCTTTCCCGCACCGGCGCGATCCCCGGTGCGCCCGGGTTGATCCGCGCGTGGTGCCATTGACGCGGATCGACCTTCTGCGCGAAGCGTCCGGCCGGCTGGCCGTGCACGAACGCGGTCGCCGGCATCGCGGTCAGGCCGCCCGGCGCGCGGTAGTTCACGTAGGTGTTGTGGATGTGCACGTCGCGGTGATAGTCGTTGACGAGCGCCGGGCGGTTCACCCGGTCGTAGTAGCCGCGACTCCAGTGCGCGCGGCCGCCCCAGTGCGGGTGCCACGGCTCGCCCGGTCCGAGCGGGAACCACGCGACGCCGGCCGCGACCGCGCCGCCGAGCGCCAGATTCACGCCCCAGTCGACGCCGCCGTCGCCATCGCCGTCGCCGACGAACCCGACGAGCGCCGGCGCGTACACCGGCGCCGCGCCGGCTGCGAGCGGGCCGGGCACCCACGCCCAGCTTTCGTCGAACGACACCCAGCGGCCGTAGTGGTACGGCGCGAAACCCCACGGCTGGTCGTCGACCCAGGTCCAGCCCCACGGTGCCTGCCAGACCCAGTGGCCGTCGCGATACGGCGCCCAGCCGGCCGGCGTCGCGCGCGGCGTCCACACCGCGCCGTACTGCGGGGTCTCGCGCCACGTGCCGTTGGCGTCGAGATCCTGGTAGCCGGGGATCTCGCGCGACACGTAGCGGGCCGACACCGAGCGCTCTTCGCTCGCGTCGCGCGCGGCGGCCCACTGGTCGAGCTCGTCGGGGCCGGGCGCGCGGGCGTCGGACAACTGTTGCAGGCTGGTGCCGGTGAAGCGGATCTGCTGGCCCGCCGCGACCGGCACCTGGCCGCCGTCGCCATAGGCGAGCGCGCTGCCGCTGCGCACCGTCACGGTGGTGCTGCTGCCGTCGGGTGCGACGTCGACCCGGTAGTCGCCGGGGCCGTTCAGGCCGAGCGCGAGGTTCGGCGTGTCGATTTCATACGACGAGCCCGGCGCGAGTTCGCGCACGCGGGTCGACAGCGTGCCTTGCGCGACTTTCAGTTGCGCGCTGGTGTCGTCGAGATTGAGCACGGCCAGGCTGGTGTTCTCGCCCAGGCGCACCGCGGTCGAGCCGATGTGCAGTTCGGAGCGCGCGTTCTGGTCGTTCCAGAGTTGGTCGCCGGTCGTCAGCGGCCGGTTGATCTGCGCGTAGGACCAATCGCTCGCACCGGCGGGCTCGGTGGTCACGGTGCCAGCCATGTAGTTAAGGCGCGCGATCCGTCCCGGCGGATCGCTGTCCGGCGAGGCGGCGAGCGTGGCCGTGGACGGCGGGGCGGACGGCGCTTCCTGGGCGAAGCCGCGTTGCGAGGCGAGCCCGACGACGGCGGCCGCGATCAGCGTATAGCCGGCAAGCTGGTGTGAAATTCGAGGCTTATTGTGGGGTGGGGCGAGCGGTGTCATGACGGGTCTCCGGCGGATGCGGCGAGCCGCCGAATCCTCGCTTCACTGTAGCCGCCGCCTGTGTTTCAAGGCGTCCACTTTTGTAAGGTGGCGTCGCCCCCGGTAACAAAAGGTCTCGGGCACGGCAGGGCGGTAGCCGGCCGTCATCCGCGCGAGCAAGGGAAGCGGTTGCGGCTCCACGGATCGGCGCATCCGATGCTTCGCGGGCCTAAACGTTGGAACGCCTAGCCCGCCAGAAACGCATCGAATTGCTGCTGCCCCGCCGGCGTGACGCGCAGCACCCGCGGCCGCGCGGTCCGCTCGACCCAGCCATGCGCCGACCACGCATCGAGCAGCGCGGCGCCGAGCGCGCCGCCCAGGTGCGGGCGACGCACGCTCCAGTCGGGGCACGTGCACGCGAAGCGGCGCCGGCGGCTGTGTTGCGTGGACAGATCGATGCCCCACGCGGCGAAGCGTTCGGCGCCCTGCGCGGTGGCGTCGAGCGATGCGCCGTGCAGCGTCAGCAGCCGTTGTTCGAGCATCCGTTCGTAGAGCCGCACCGACAGCTCTCCGGCCATATGGTCATAGCAGGTGCGCGCGTAGCGCATTTCCAGCGGCACCGTGCGCGCGGGGCGCGGCGCGGTCCGCTGCGGCGCGCTGACCTGCGCGACGTTGGCGAGCGCCTCGATCGACGCGGCGATCTCCGCCGATGCGATGCGGAAATAGCGATGCCGCCCACGCACTTCGAGCGCGAGCAGGCCGCCGTCGGTGAGCCGCGCGAGGTGCGCGCTCGCCGCCGACGGCGACAGTCCCGCGATCATCGTCAGTTCGCCGGCGGGGCGGGTGCTGCCGTCCATCAGCGCCCACAGCATCGCGGCGCGGCTCGGGTCGGCGAGTAACGCGCCGATTCGACTCAGGCCGGGGAAGTGGTTGTGGTCGTCCGCGAGCGGAGTGGTCATTGGGGGCTCCTGAAGCGGTGAAGGCATGCTGGCACTGTACCCGCACGGCGGATTCGACGTTTCAGGCTGGCGTGAACGATCGAATCCGGCGGATTCGAACGACCGCCCGCGTTGCGCAGTCACCGCCCCCCGCCAGGCTAGAATCAAAATCTGTCTTTTGCAGGAACATGTCGTGATGAAAACGCTTCTGACCGTCGCCGCGGCGGTTCTGCTGTTCAGCGCCTGCGCCCAGGGCGGGGCCGGTTCGGGCTCGGCCGGCAGCGGCCACATCGAGATGTACGGCACGATCGACCAGGGCATCAGCTTCCGCAACTAGCGCCCGGAACTGGGACCGCGCCGCCCGCAATATTGCGCTCGTATAATCGCCTCCTTTCAATGCATCCGCTTGACCGGAGCCAAGATGAGCACTCTGCCCACAATACCGCTGGACCGTTCGGAAACCACCTTCCGCTTTCTTGCCGAGCCGACCTCGGTCAATTTCGGCGGCAAGGTGCACGGCGGCGCGCTGATGAAGTGGATCGACGAGACCGCCTACGCGTGCGCGGCGGTCTGGTCGGGGCGCTATTGCGTGACGGTCAGCGTCGGCAACATCCGCTTCCGGCGGCCGATCCTCGTCGGCAATCTGGTCGAACTGCGCGCGCGGGTCGTCGCGACCGGGCGCACCAGCATGCATATCCACGTGTCGGTGCAGGCGGGCGATCCGAAGGGCGGCGAGCTGCTGCAGACCACCGACTGCCTGGTCGTGATGGTCGCCGTCAACGAGAACGGCCATCCGGTTCCGGTGCCCGCGTTCGTGCCGCAGACCGACGAGCAGAAGCGCCTTGCCAGGTACGCGATGGACGTGAAGGAAGCGCTCGACGCGATCGTCGAGCTGAAGCCGGAAGAAGTCGCGCAGGGGAAAATCTGAAGCGCGGCGGGCGGCGCGCCAACTGCCACGCCGCCCACCTGCTAGCCATCCGCAAGCTACCGCGCCGGCGCCGCGCGCGTCATCCGGCGCCGCGTCCCACCATATCCTTGGGCCGCACCCACTCGTCGAACTGCTGTTCGGTCACGTAACCGAGCGCGAGCGCGGCCGCCTTCAGCGTGGTGCCTTCCTTGTGCGCCTTCTTCGCGATCTGCGCGGCCTTGTCGTAGCCGATGTGCGGATTGAGCGCGGTCACCAGCATCAGCGATTCGTTCAGCAGCGTATCGATGCGCTCGCGATTCGGCTCGATCCCGACCGCGCAGTTGTCGTTGAAGCTCTGCGCGCCGTCGGCGAGCAGCCGCACTGACTGCAGCACGTTGTGCGCGATCATCGGACGAAACACGTTCAGCTCGAAGTTGCCGCTCGCGCCGCCGATATTCACCGCGACGTCGTTGCCGAACACCTGCGCGCACAGCATCGTCAGCGCTTCCGATTGAGTCGGATTAACCTTGCCCGGCATGATCGAGCTGCCCGGTTCGTTCTCCGGTATCGACAGCTCGCCCAGGCCGCAGCGCGGCCCGCTGGCGAGCCAGCGCACGTCGTTGGCGATTTTGTTCAGGCTCGCGGCGACGGTCTTCAGCGCGCCGTGCGCGAACACCAGCGCATCGGCGGCCGCCATCACCTCGAACTTGTTCGGCGCCGACACGAACGGCAGACCGGTCAGCTTGCCGATCGCGGCCGCGACCGCGTCGGCGAACTTCGGATGCGCGTTCAGGCCCGTGCCGACCGCGGTGCCGCCCTGCGCGAGTTCGTACAGATGCGGCAGCGCCGACTCGACGTGGCGGATCCCGTGTTCGAGCTGCGCGACGTAGCCGGAAAACTCCTGGCCGAGCGTGAGCGGCGTCGCGTCCTGCAGGTGCGTGCGGCCGATCTTGACGATGTCCGCGAACGCCTTCGCCTTGCCGTCGAGCGTATCGCGCAGCGTCTTCAGCGCGGGCAGCAGATGCTTGACGATCGCATCGGCGGCGGCCACGTGCATCGCGGTCGGAAACACGTCGTTCGACGACTGGCCGCGGTTCACGTCGTCGTTCGGATGGACCTTGCGAGCCTCGCCGCGCTCGCCGCCGAGCAACTCGCTCGCGCGGTTCGCGATCACCTCGTTCAGGTTCATGTTGGTCTGCGTGCCCGAGCCGGTCTGCCAGACCGCGAGCGGGAATTCGCCGGGGTGCTTGCCGGCGATGATCTCGTCGGCCGCCTGCATGATCGCGCGGGCCTTCTGCTCGTCGAGCACGCCCAGACCCAGGTTGACCTCGGCGGCCGCGCGCTTGACCACGGCCAGCGCGGTGATCAGTTCGGGCGACTGCTTCTCGGTCGAAATCTTGAAGTTCTGCAGCGAGCGCTGGGTTTGCGCGCCCCACAGGCGAGCGTTCGGCACCGCGATTTCGCCGAAGGTGTCGCGTTCCATCCGTACGTCTTCAGTCATGTTTCGCTCCGCTTCTCATAGTTCCGCTCATAGTTCCGAGTTGACAGGCAATAACGAGAATAGACCCGTTAGCGCGTTCCGGTAAAAACCCGCCTGCGGATCGAAGATATAGGTGCGCTTCTCGCCGTTTTCGACGTCCGTCCACACGAGCGGCGACAGCGGCGCGCCGATCGAGCGCAGATACGCGAGCTGGTCCGCATCGGCGAGCGTCACGCGATAGCTCTGGCCGGGTTCGATCGCGCGAGCGAAAATCTGCGCGACCTGTTGCGCGAGTTGCGGGCTGTGGATCACCAGCGCGAGTTCGGTGTTCAGATTCGCCGAGCGCGGGTCGAGATTCATCGAGCCGATCACCAGGATCTGCTGGTCGATCACGTAGGTCTTCGCATGCAGGCTCGCGCGCGATCGCGAGCCGGCGACGCCCACGGGCGGCGTCTCCTGGTTCGGCTTGAACTCGTACAGCTCGACGCCCGCTTTCAGCAGTGGCACCCGGAACGGGCTGTAGCCGGCCTGCACGGCGACCGCGTCGGTGGCGGCCAGAGAGTTGGTCAGTACTGCGATCCGGACGCCGCGCTGCGTGAGTTCGCTCGTCGCCTGCACGCCCGCGTCGTGCGGCACGAAGTACGGCGACACGATCAGAAAGTCGTGGCGCGCGTCGCGCAGCAACTCGCGCAGCCGCTGCATCGGCGGACTCACGTAATCGGGCGACGGCTGTTCGATTTTCTCCGGCCGGTCCACCTTGAACTCGGCGCTTGCCCACGTGAGGCCGAGCTGTTCGCCGGCGATCTGGGCGGCGAGCGGGGTCGCGTTCAACGGTTTCGCGTTGTACGGGTCGGCATTGGTGCGCCAGTGCTGGCGCAGATCGTCACGGGTCTGGTCGAGTTCGTGCGCGTCGAACTTCTGCTTGTTCAGCACGCTCAGCGGATAGGCGAGGCCGCTGTTCCAGTAGTCGTCGAAACTGGCCGACACGTCGGCGACGATCGGGCCCGCCGCCAGCACGTCGAGGTCGCGGAACTGCAGCGTTTCGCTCGCGCTGAAATATTCGTCGCCGAGATTGCGGCCGCCGACGATCGCCAGCTGGTTGTCCGCGATCATCGCCTTGTTGTGCATGCGCCGCGTGAAGTGGCCGATCTGCGTGAACAGGTTGGCGGTGCGCTCGAACATTCCTTCCTGCGCGCTGCCGAACGGATTGAACACGCGGATTTCGATGTTGTCGTGCGTATTCAGGCCGGCCATCAGGCGGTCGATGTCCTTGAAGTTCAGATCGTCGACCAGCATCCGCACCCGCACACCGTGATCGGCCGCGTACAGCGCCGCGCCGAGCAGCAGCTTGCCGGTGGTGTCCTCGTTGGCGATGTAGTACTGCATGTCGAGGGTTTTGGTCGCCGCGCGCGCGAGTGCGATGCGCATCTGCAGCGCGTCGGTGCCGCTCGCCAGCACGCGAAAGCCCGATTGTTGCGGATGCTTCGCTTCGAGCGGCGCGAGCGCGGCGCGCAGCGGCGTGTCGGTGGTGGCGGGCAGCGCCTGGCTGACGGGACGCTGGTACGCGGTCGCGGGCGGGCGCGTCGCGCAGGCGGTCAAAAATGCCGCAGTGCAGAGTAGCAGGAAAATTTGTCTCGTTGTGCTGAATATCGGCTGGCGGCGCAGCGCGCGCCTTTGCTGTTCGAATTGCCCCTGCACGCTGTTTTCCCCTTGTTTTACACGCTTTTCGTGGCGGCGCGATGGCCAGGTCCACGCGTTCGAGAAAGCCATTCTAAGGGGGAATTGGGGCGCGTGTTGAGCGCGTGTCGGGGGTTATCCGGCGCTGCTAACGAAGGTGGGCGCGCGGCTCACCCGGCGAGCGGTCGCGCTGTGAGGGTTGCCGCGCGCAGTGCGGACGCGGTGGGTGGGCGGTTGCCGACGCGGTGGCGATCTGTACGCCGCCTCCCCGGGGTATCCGCGGTAGGGAGGCGGTCCCTTGTGGGCTACTGCTGGCCCGAGCGAACGCTGGCGCGTTTGTCTTGGAGGATGCGGCGGGGCACTGCGACCGGGTGTGAGAAACGGCGCCAGCCCCGCTTGCGTTTGTCACGCACGTTCGACAGCAGCGCCGGTGCACCGCCGTCGAGAGCCCTTTCCGGCGGCCAGCTTGATCAGCCGCGTTCTGCTCCGAACAGACGCTTGCCGTCCGCGTGCGTCGAACCTTTCGCGGGACGTCCTGCCCAGTAGCCCGCGAGCAGCGAGCCGGACAGGTTGTGCCAGACCGAGAACAGCGCGCCCGGCAGCGCCGCGAGCGGCGTGAAGTACAGCTTGCCCAGGGTCGCCGCGAGGCCGGAGTTCTGCATCCCGACTTCGATCGCGAGCGTGCGGCAGATGGCTTCGTCGAAGCCGAGCAGACGGCCGCCCCAGTAGCCGCCGAGCAGGCCGATGCCGTTGTGCAGCACCACGCCGAGCATCACCACGAGGCCGACCGACGCGATGCTCTTTTGCGTGCTGCCGACCACCGCGCCGATGATCAGCAGGATCGCGACCATCGACACCAGCGGCAGGATCGGCTCGATCTTGCGCACCAGCTTGCCGAACAGATGATTGACGACGAGGCCGACGACGATCGGCAGCGCGACGATCTGGAGGATGCTCATCAGCATGCCGTGCACGTCGACGGCGATCGACGCGTCGACGTACAGACGCGTGAGCAGCGGCGTCGCGAACACGCCGACCAGCGTCGACAGCGCGCTGATCGTCACCGACAGCGCGACGTCGCCGCGCGCCAGATAGATCATCACGTTCGACGCTGTGCCGCTCGCGACGCTGCCGACCAGCACCATGCCGGCGGTCAGATCGGGCGGCATGCGCAGCGCCTTGGCGATCACCCACGCGGCGAGCGGCATCACGAGGTAGTGCAGCACGATGCCGGCGATCACCGGCGCCGGGCGCGTGAACACGCGCATGAAGTCGGACGCGGACAGCGTGACGCCCATCGCCAGCATGATGATCGTCAGCAGCGTGGTGACGTGCGGCGCGATGCCGGAGAACGAGGCCGGCGAGAAATACGCGGCGGCTGAAACGAGCACGGCCCAGAGCGGGAACAAGCGGGTGACGCGGGCAAGCATGGGGGTGGTCCTTGGTTATGTTTTATAGCGAGAAAGAGGCATGACGGTGGCCCGGCACGGCGCTTGGCCGCGCTTGCGCCGGGCCGGGGCCGCAGCGGGTGGCAAGGCGGCGGATTGACCGGCGCGCGGCGCCGGGCACGGATCGAGGCCCGCATGCCCGGGCGCGATTTTACCTTTTGCAGGGAATGCTTCAGGAGTAGGGCTTTACCTGCCTGCCCGCCCGTCGATCTACTTCGTGCCAGCCTGCCGCTCAAACGGAGTGAGCCGGCGGCGCATCGGCCGCGGGCGGCGCCCGGTGCAGGCTCAGCTTGTGAAAGCGCAGCGTCATCAGCACCGCGACGCTCGCGAGGCCGGCCGCAAGACCCCACCACAAGCCGCGCGCGCCGAGCCCGAAATGAAACGCGAGCGTATAGCCGGTCGGAAAGCCGATCACCCAGTAGCCGAACGCGGCGGCGATCATCGGCACCCGCACGTCTTTCAGCCCGCGCAGACAGCCCGAACCGACCGTCTGCATGCCATCGACGATCTGGAAAATCGCCGCGACGCCGAGCAGCGAACTGGCGAGCGCGACCGTCGATGCATTGGCCGGATCGTCCAGATGCAGATACAGCCCGACGATCCAGTGCGGCGCGGCGATCAGCACGAGCCCCGACAGCGTCATGAAGCCGACCCCTAGCGCGAGCGCGACGAAGCCCGCGTGACGCGCGGCGAGCGGCTGGCCGGCGCCGGCCCAGTAACCGACCCGCACGTTGGCGGCCTGACCGATCGACAGCGGCACCATGAACGCGACCGACGCGACGTTCAGGGCGATCTGATGCGCGGCCAGCTGCGACTCGCCGAGCAGGCCGACCATCAGACCGGTGGCGAGAAACAGCGTCGACTCGACGCCGTAGGTGATCGCGACCGGCCAGCCGATGCCGAACAGTTCGCCCATCAGCGGCAGCTTCGGCCGCGCCACGACGACGAAGTGTTTGAAGCGCGGCCGCAGGTGCAGCAGCGCCATCAGCACCAGCGCGGTCAGCCACACGGTGATCGTGGTCGCCGCCGCCGAGCCGAGAAAGCCGAGCCGCGGCAGACCCCACGCGCCGTGGATCAGGCCGTAGTTCAGGAAACCGTTCACGCCGACGCTCGCGATCGACACCCACAGCAGCCGCCGCGCCGCGCCGATCGCCGGCAGGAACGAGCGCATCAGGCCGACCCCGATCAGGCTCGCGGGCGCGGCCCAGCGCAGCACTTCCGCGTATTTGCCGACGTTGTGCGACAACAGGCCCGGTTCGCCAAAGGCGAGCATGATCTGCGACGCGAACGACAGCAGCACGAACGCCGGCACCGACAGCAGCACCGACAACGCGAAGCCGGTCCAGTAGATATGCGGGACGCGGCCGTCGTCCTGCGCGCCGCGCGCATGCGCGACGGTCACGCTGACCGAGGTCAGCACGCCCTGCAACAGCGTGACGACGACAAAAAACAGGTTCGCGCCGAGGCCCCCGGCGGCGAGCGCGTCGGGGCCGAGCGAGCCGAGCAGGATCGTGTCGGTGACGCTCATCGCCATCTGCGAGAGCTGCGCGATCGCGAGCGGCGCGGCGAGCCGCGCGGTATCGGCAGCGTGGCGGGAAAGAGTCGGCGGCCGGGTGGCCACCCGGGCAAAGCCAGATTGGGTCATGAAACGCCTGGGCGCGGAAAGTGGCGACAGCGCGGGACGAATGCAGCGGGGAGGCGGCGCCGCGCGGTGCGCTGGCGCTCGCGCAGCGTTGGCTGCGCTGCGCAGCGCAGCGGCTAGCGCGGCGGGCGCGGCTCGCGCAGTATGCGGCGCGGCATGCTGCGCGTCGCGGCGGCGCGTCGCCCGGCCGGGTCGCCGCTGTTGCGCGCCGTTGGCGTAATCCGTCGTTCGACTGTCGAAACCGACAGCTTATTGTGTCGCCCGGCCTATGTCGATGGACAACGCACATTTCTGGTGCGCGTGCGAGTCACCGTCAACACGCCGTACGCGCACCGCCCGCGCGCCGCTCAACCCTCGTGTACCGCGATTCGCGTATCGCCGAGCAGCACGACCTGGCCCGCGCGGATCTTGCAGGTTTTACGCGTCTCGACGCGGCCGTCGACCGTCACCGCGCCGTCCGCGACCATCATCTTCGCGGAGCCGCCGCTGTCCGCGAGGCCGGTGATCTTCAGCAGGTTGTGCAGTTCGACGTAATCGCCGGTCAGCGTGAAATTGAGGTTGGGCATGGGGTTTGCACCTTCGGGCAGGGTCGCGATCGGGGTTCGCATCATAAAGCAGGCGACGCGCCGGGTGGCAGGCCCGAGCGGGCTTCGAGCCGGTCGCAAGCAATTGAAAGAAGATGTTATCCAGCTGTCGGAAAGTGAAACGTTCCGTAACGCTGGTCGCCTCGACGAGATTTCACTCTTAAAGTCGGTTCTGCAAGCAAAGCCCGCTGCATTCCGGGATCGCTCCCCGGCAAACATCCAGCGATGCATAGACCGGACGAGACGCGCGGGACAACCCGTCATCGCGACGCCGGACAGTTCGTCCGTGTCAGCATAATTCTAGAGAGGATAAAGCCATGACCCAGATTCGTTCGCTCCTGATCGGTACCGCCCTGACAGCTTTTGCCGCGACCGCCGCGGTCGCGCAGACCGCGCAGCCAGCGGCAGGCCTGGGCGCCCAGACGCAACTGCAGACGCAAGGCGCGGTGAACGCTGCGCCGGCAGCGGCCGCGGGCAGCCAGGGCATGCAGGCCGGCGCGCAAGCGGGGCTCCAGGCGCCTGCCGCGCAAGGCGTCGAGCCGCCGCCGCCGACCCGTCTGACCGCGTCCGGCTCGGCCGACCCGCTGGTTCAGAAGCGCGAGGCCGACGCGAAGGCCAACGCCGAGTATCGTGCGTCGAAAAAGGCGTCGAAGGCAGAACTGAATGCGCAGCAGAAGGCCGCGAAGGATCAGTACAAGGCACAAGTGCGCGGCGCGAAGCTGAACCAGAAGGCCGACAAGCAGAGCGCCAACAACGAAATGAAGATGGACATGCAAGGGCAGGCCAATGCGCAGGCCGATGGCGTCGACGTCAAGCACTAAGTCGACGTGAGGTTGGTGGCGCGTGAGTCTTCGGTCCCCGGGCTCGCGCGGCGCTGATGACGTCAGGTACCGTTTCAGGGAGGTCTCAAAATGAATATCACTCGTTCCACGAAGAATCGTCTTTACGCCGCGTTGCTCGCGACCTGTCTGTCGTCGGCGGTGTTTGCGCAGACATCCGAGCCCGCCGCGGCGCCGGTCACCCACGCGGACAAGAAGGCCGCGAAGGAGCAGTCGAAGGCCGACAAGAAGGCCGCCGTCGCGCAGGCCAAGGCGGACAAGACCAAGACCGACGCGCAGGCCGATGCCGACAAGGCCAACGCCGAAGCGAATCTGAAGGACGCGAAGAAGCAGTAATGCGCGCCGCGCGAACCGGCGGCCGGACGTGCCGGTCGCCGGTCTCGCGCCCACAATCGCGTCGCTTGCTCGCCGCTTTCTCCTCGCTTACTCCCCACTTGATCGCAGGTTAATCGCCGCCTGACGGTCACCCAATCGCCGCTTGAGCGACCCCGAAAAAAAGGGCCGCTTGTCGGCGATAGTTGTATGGATATACAGTGTGCGCCACATCCTGAATTAATCCTCGCGCATACCTTCCGTGTCCACCGTCGCCGAATCCGCCCCGTCGTTCGATACCGCCGCCTGGCTCGCCAAGCTCAACGACGCGCAACGCGAAGCCGTCGAATCCGGCGCCGCCACGCCGCACGCGCCGGCCGGCGCGCTGCTGGTGATCGCGGGCGCCGGCTCAGGCAAGACCAATACGCTCGCGCACCGCGTCGCCAATCTGGTGGTGAACGGCGCCGATCCGCAGCGGATCCTGCTGCTGACCTTTTCACGCCGCGCGGCGCTCGAAATGATCCGCCGCGTGACCCGCATCACCGCGGCCGCGACCGCCGCCGCCGGCGGACCCGCCGCACGCGCGGCGCTCGCCCAGGGGCTGACGTGGTCGGGCACCTTCCATAGCGTCGGCGCGCGCCTCTTGCGCGAATACGCGGACCTGATCGGTCTCGCGCCCACCTTCACGATCAACGACCGCGAAGACTCCGCCGACCTGATGAACCTCGTGCGCCACGAGCTGGGGCTGTCCGCTAAAGAGCGGCGCTTCCCGGCCAAGAGCACCTGTTTCGCGATCTACTCGCGGGTCGTGAACACCGGCGCATCGCTCGGCCAGGTGCTCGATAGCGCGTTCCCGTGGTGTCGCGAGTGGGAGGACGATCTGCGCCGGCTGTTCGCAGCGTACGTCGACGCGAAGCAGAAGCAGAGCGTGCTCGATTACGACGATCTGCTGCTGTACTGGTCGCATATGGCCGCCGAGCCGGCGCTCGCGGCCGATCTGTCGGCGCGTTTCGATCACGTGCTGGTCGACGAGTATCAGGACACCAACCGGCTGCAGGCGTCGATCCTGCTCGCGCTGAAGCCCGACGGCCGCGGCCTGACCGTGGTCGGCGACGACGCGCAGTCGATCTACTCGTTTCGCGGCGCGACCGTGCGCAACATCCTCGACTTTCCCGCGCAGTTCGACCCGCCCGCGCGCCAGGTCACGCTCGAGCGCAACTACCGCTCGACCCAGCCGATTCTGGCGGCATCGAACGCGGTGATCGAACAGGCGAGCGAGCGCTACACGAAGAATCTGTGGACCGATAAAGCGAGCGCGCAGCGCCCGCGCCTCGTCACCGTCGCCGACGATGCCGCGCAGGCCCGCTACGTGGTCGAGCAGGTGCTGGAGGCGCGCGAGCAGGGGATGAAGCTCAAGTCGCAGGCGGTGCTGTTTCGCGCCGCGCATCACAGCGCCGCGCTCGAAGTCGAACTGACCCGCCGCAACATTCCTTTCGTCAAATTCGGCGGTCTGAAATTTCTCGACTCGGTGCACGTGAAGGACGTGCTCGCGGTGCTGCGCTGGGCCGAGAATCCGCGCGACCGGGTCGCCGGCTTCCGGGTCGTGCAGCTGCTGCCCGGCGTTGGGCCGGCGACTGCCGCGAAGCTGCTCGACGAGATCGTCGAGCGCGCGGGCGGGGCCGACCCGGTGGCGAGCGCCGGCGGCGTGCTGGCCGGGTTTGCGGCGCCGGCGCGCGCGCAGGAGGACTGGCATCCGTTCGTGAAGCTGATGGCGAGCGTGTACGGCCGGCAGAGCCCGTGGCCCGCCGAATTCGAGATGGTGCGGCGCTGGTACGAGCCGCACCTGGAGCGCAATCACGAGGACGCGGTGGTGCGGCACGCGGACTTGCTGCAAATGGAGAGCATCGCGGGCACCTATGCGTCGCGCGAGCGCTTTCTGACCGAATTGACGCTCGATCCGCCCGACGCGACCAGCGACGAATCCGGCGTGCCGCTGCTCGACGAGGACTACCTGATCCTGTCGACGATCCACTCGGCGAAGGGCCAGGAGTGGCGTAACGTGTTCGTGCTCAATGGGGTCGACGGCTGCATTCCGTCAGATCTGGGCACCGGCAGCGACGAGGAAATCGACGAAGAGCGCCGCCTGCTTTATGTAGCGATGACGCGCGCGAAGGAGGACCTGCATATCGTCGTGCCGCAGCGTTTTTACGTGCACAACCAGACCCATCTGGGCGACCGGCACGTATGGGCGTCGCGCACGCGCTTCATCCCGACGCCGCTGCTGCCGTTGTTCGATGCGTATGCGTGGCCGCGCGTGCCGGTCGCGAGCGCGCCGAGCGCGACGGGGCTGGCCGCCGCCGCGCGGGCCAAGCTCGAGATCGGCGCGAAGCTCAGGAAGATGTGGGATTGACCAGTGACGGCCCGCCGCGATTGCCGGGCTTATCGCGACGATTGCCGCTGCTGAGGCTGCGGGGCAGGGCGCGGCGGCACGAAGAAATTGCGCAGCCACGCGGCGAGCCGCGAAAACACGTCGTAGGGTTCCTCGACGAAGATCTCCGGCTTGAGCAGGCGCAAATACTCCATGATCTGTTGCGCTTCCTGCTTCTGGAAAGTGCCGTGCGAAATGCCGAGCCGCAGAAGCCCGCGCAGTTCGCCGAGTTTTTCGCGCGCGGTGCTGCCGACGCTCGTCTCGCACGCGACCTTCGCCTCGTAGACGCGCTGGCGCAGCGATTCGACCAGCCGCCACGCGGGGGTCTGCATCACTTCCTCGAGCGCCTGGATGTCCTGCACCGAACCCTTGATCTGCGACGCGAGCGGATCGACCAGCGTCGCGTCGCCTTCCGCTTCCTTGACGATCGCCGCGGCCCAGTCGTGACATTGTTTCGCCAGTTCCTCGGGGGTCCATTCCGAGCGCGCGGCGAAGCCGAAGCCGAAATCGCTCGCCTGCCGCATCAGGATCGATACGACGTCCGGAAACTCCTTGTCGAGCGTGCGCTTGGCCCACGCGTACTGGCCGCCTTGCAGCATCCGCTGCACCGCGTGTTCGGTCAGCGGCACCATGTTGTCGAGCAGCTTCGCGCGCAGGAAGTCCTCAAACGACGGCGTCGCGAACTGCGGATCGAGCTTCAGCGAGACGCGCAGAAAAGCCTCGAAATCCTTGCGCAACGACGCGACGGTCTCGTCCTTGAGCTTGAGGGTGATTTGACCCATGTGTTATCCCGTTTAATGCCGCCGCGCCCGGCGCCGTCGCAATTGGCCGCCCCGATGGACCGGGGCGGCGCGACGCCCGCTGCCGACGCGGTGTGTTCCAGCCTGTTGCCGCGTCTTGAGCGGGACGAATCGCGCTGAGCGGACCTCGACTGCATATCGGCGCAGGGACGGGAAACTTGAGGGTGGGTGTGCCGGCGTTCCGCGAGGAACGCTGCGGCGCGCGGCGCTGGGCGCTTATTTCAGCACCAGCCACTGCCAGCCGAAGAACACGATCAGGCCGACCGCGATCGTCAGCAGCGGCCGGCGCGTGAGCGCGCTCACGACGACGGCGGCCAGCGCGCCGACCAGCTGCGGATTGCGCCACGTGAGTTCGGCGCCGGCGCCGTGCGGCGACACGGCCATCGGCACGATGATCGCGGTCAGCACGGTGACCGGCACGAAGCCGAGCGCGGTGCGCACGAGCGGCGGGAACACCAGCCGGTCGCCGAGCACGAACACGGCCGCGCGGATCAGCCAGGTGATCGCGGCCATGCCGAGAATCAGAACGACGTAGTTCATCGCGTGGCCTCCGCGGTGCGGCGCGCGCCGCGCAGATTCAGCCGCGAGACCGACAGCAGCACGCCGACCGCGACGCCGGCGAACACCGCGCCGAGCAGCCCGAGCTTGTACGGCCACGCCTGCCAGAAAAACGCCAGCGTGCCGGCGGTCGCGGCCGCCGCGATAAAGCGCAGCGCGACCAGTTGCGGCACGACGATCGCGATGAACGTCGCGACCATCGCGAAGTCGAGCCCGAGCGATTGCAGGCCGGGGAAGGCCGCGCCGAACAACAGGCCGGCGACGGTCCACACCTGCCAGTTCAGATACATCGCGAGCCCGGCGCCGAAGAAGTAGTGCGGGCCGACGGTGCCCGGCTCGCGATGCCGGTAGTGTTCCCACGCGACCGCGAACACTTCGTCGGTGAGCAGCGCGCCGAGCGCCCAGCGCCAGCGCGCCGGCAGATGCGCGACGTGGGGCGCGAGCGTCGCGCTGTACAGCACGTGCCGCAGATTGACGACGAAGGTGGTCGCCCAGATCACCGCGAAGCTCGCGTGCCCGGCGATCAGGCCGAGCGCGATGAATTGCGCGGAGCCGGCGAACACGATTAGCGACATCAGTTGACCGTGCCACAGATGCAGCGGACCGGACGCGACGAGCGTGCCGAAAATGACGCCGAACGGCGCCGCGCCGACCATCATCGGGATGATGTCGCGCGCGCCGGCGGTGAATTCCTTGAGATGGCCCGGGCGGGTGGCCTGGCCTTCGGTTGAATTACTCAATCTAGCCTCCTTGATGGGCGCAAGCTTAGCGACTCGGGGGCGATTGGGCTTGTACGTTCTTGCGGCGGTAGGGGGCGATGGGGGCGATGGGGGCGAAGGGGGCGATGGGGGCGATGGGGGCGATGGGGGCGATGGGGGCGATGGGGGCGATGGGGGCGATGGGGCGATGGGGCGATGGGGCGATGGGGCGATGGGGCGATGGGGCGATGGGGCGATGGGGCGATGGGGCGATGGGGCGATGGGGCGAGGGGGCGAGGGGGCGATGGGGCGAGGGGGCGAGGGGACGAGGGGGCGAGGGGACGAGGGGGCGAGGGGGCGACGGGGCGCGAGGGAGCGAGGGAGCGCGATGGAGGGAGCGGTGGGAGATGCTGCAGGCGGGCGCCCTTCATGACCCCCGGCTATTGCCCTGCCATTGTCCAGGCGGCACGCCGAACATGCGGCGGAAATGCCGGGTGAAATGGCTCTGGTCGGTGAAGCCGCTGGCGGCGGCGACATCCGTCACCGAAACACCCGCGCGCAGTGGCGCGAGCGCGCGCTGCAAGCGCACCTGATTGCGCCACGCATGCGGCGGCAAACCGGTCGACTGGGTGAACAGCCGCGCCGCATGAAACGGCGACAGACCCGCCGTGCGCGCGACCTCGGCCAGCGTGACCGGCTCGATCAGATCGCCGGCCAGACGCTCCTGCATCAACGCGATGCGGCTGTCGTCGGCGGCGAGCCGCGCGGTCGCCGGGCGCGTTTGCGCGTAACGGACCAGCAGCGTCGACAGCGCATCGAGCATCGCGGCTTCGGCGGCGAGCGGGTCGGCACCGGCTTCGAGCAGTTGATGCGCATGCGCGAGACGCGTCGCCAGATCGGGATCGCGGATCACGCCCGGCTCGAACCAGGGCAACGCTTGCGGCTTGCCGGCGACCTCGTCGGCGAGTTCGCGAATGAAGTCGACCGGCGCATACATCACGCGATACCGCCAGCCCGCGTCGACCGCCTTCGAGCCCGTGTGCAGTTCGCCCGGATTGATGATCGGGATGCCGCCCGCTTCGGCGACGTAGTGCTCGCCGCGATACCGGTAGCCTTCCGCGCCCGCGACGATCACCGGAATCGTGTACGCGTCGTGCCAATGCGGCGCGAACTCGTGGTCGTGATATTCGGCGGTGAGCAGATCCGCGCCGGGCAGCAGCGGCGTGCGCCAGTAGCGGGCGGAATCGCGGAAACGGGATGTGGCGGTCATGACGAAAGTCCGGCTGGACCGGTCAGTGTAGCGCGTCGCGGGCGCGGGGGCATGGGCCGCGACGCGCGTGACGCAGGCCGGGTTATTTGACGGGAATCGTCGTGCCGGCGGGCATCGGCACCGCACTGACGCTGTTTTTCGCGCTGCCGCTGACGACCCGGTCGCTGTAGGTCAGATAGACGAGCGTGTTGCGCTTCGCGTCGACCACCCGCACCACGTGCAGCGACTTGAAGATCAGCGACATGCTGACCGAGAACACGTCGTCTTTCTGTTTGACGGGGCCGGCGAAATGCAGCGGCCCGACCTGGCGGCACGCGATCGACGCCTCGGTCGGATCTTCGGCGATGCCGAGCGTGCCCTTGACGCCGCCGGTCCGCGCGCGCGATACATAGCAGGTGACGCCTTGCACGAGCGGATCGTCATAGGCCTCGACGACCACCCGGTCCGAGCCGGTGATGCGGAAATTCGTATTGACGCTGGCGACTTCTTCGCCGTGCGCGCTCGACAGCAGCAGGGCGCCGAAGGCGGCGAACGCGATGCGTAGCGAGGTGGATTTCATGGGCGTGCCGGGTGAACGTTGAGTGGGGCGGCGGGGCGGCGGGCGAACGGGTCGCGCGTGTGCCGCGTTTATGTCGCGCGTGTGCCACGCGTGTACCGCGAAGCCGCCATCGTATAACGGCGCACGGGCAACGCGATGCGAACCGCCATGTTCGACGATCGGCGTAGCGCACCGCCGCGCTGCCGCAAAACCGCCGCGCAAAACAAAAAGGCCCGCACGGATGCGGGCCTTTCAAAATTTTGGCTCCTCGACCTGGGCTCGAACCAGGGACCTACGGATTAACAGTCCGGCGCTCTACCGACTGAGCTATCGAGGAACAGCAGTACAACTTGATCTACATAAAAAAACCCGTCTTGGTTAACGGGCTTTTGAAATTCTTGGCTCCTCGACCTGGGCTCGAACCAGGGACCTACGGATTAACAGTCCGGCGCTCTACCGACTGAGCTATCGAGGAACAGAACAACAACAGCAGAGAAGCGAAATTTTAGAGGCAGCTTCAACGCCTGTCAACACTTGTCCGCTTAAATCCGAACAAATTTCGTTCGGCGCGACGACAGGCGAGGCGAGCGCGCGGGCGAACCGCGCAGTCAAAGTGCGTCGCTTAGCGGGCGAGCAGCGCGAGCTTTTCTTTCACGTCCTTGAATTCGTCGGCTTCCGGCAGCGGCGCCTTGGTCTTCGTGATGCTCGGCCAGTTCTTGGCCAGCTCGGCATTGAGCTCGATGAAGTTCTGCTGGTCGCCCGGCACGTCTTCTTCGGCATAGATGGCATTCACCGGGCACTCGGCCACGCACACGGCGCAGTCGATGCATTCGTCGGGGTCGATCGCGAGGAAGTTGGGACCTTCGCGAAAGCAGTCCACCGGGCACACATCGACACAGTCGGTATAGCGGCACTTGATGCAGCTTTCGGTCACAACGTGAGTCATTCAGGCAGCTCCTGCATGCGGAATCAGGGAAGGCGCGGACGCCAAAAGCGATATTGTAACTTAACGTCAAGAGCCGCATAAAGCATCGCACAGCAGCTCTTATATGTTTTCGTGATTAGTTTATGGGGTGTTGCGGGCATGCGCTGACGTGCCCGGCGGCACGCTGAATGCAGGCGCATTCGGGTAACATGCGTCACAGGTTGGCGCGCGGCTAAAAATGCGCGCGCCCGTTGCAAGGGCGATGTGAGCCCTGGTGTTTTCCGGCGGTCCTGTTCGTACCATCATGATTATTACTTCGCTGCTCGATACCGATCTGTACAAGTTCACGATGATGCAGGTGGTATTGCATCACTTCCCCGCCGCGAATGTGGAATATCGTTTCCGCTGCCGTACCCCGAACGTCGATCTGGTGCCGTACATCGACGAGATTCGCGCTGAAGTACGCCAGCTCTGCGAACTGCGCTTCACCGACGACGAACTCGACTACCTGCGCCGCATGCGGTTCATCAAGGGCGACTTCATCGAGTTTCTCGCGCTGTTCCATCTGAACGAGAAGTACATTTCGATCACGCCGTCGCCGAAGGGCAACGGCGAAATCGACATCGATATCAAGGGGCCGTGGCTGCACACGATCCTGTTCGAAATCCCGATGCTCGCGATCGTCAACGAAGTCTATTTCCGCAACACCCAGCAGACCCCCGATTACCGCGAAGGGCGCGGCCGCCTGCTCGACAAGATCCAGTTGCTCGGCGCGCGGCCGGAATTCGCCGACTGCAAGATCGCCGATTACGGCACGCGCCGGCGCTTCTCGAAGCAATGGCACGAGGAAGTGATTCTCACGCTGAAGGACGGTCTTGGCGAACAGTTCGCGGGCACCAGCAACGTGTTCTACGCGATGAAGCACAACCTCACGCCGCTCGGCACGATGGCGCACGAGTATCTGCAGGCGTGTCAGGCGCTCGGCCCGCGGCTGCGCGACTCGCAGATCTTCGGCTTCGAAATGTGGGCGAAGGAGTACCGCGGCGACCTCGGTATCGCGCTGTCGGACGTGTATGGGATGCAGGCGTTCCTGCGCGACTTCGACATGTACTTCTGCAAGCTGTTCGACGGCGCGCGCCACGACTCCGGCGATCCGTTCGACTGGGGCGAGCGCCTGCTGCAGCACTACGAAGCGAATCGCTGCGATCCGCGCACCAAGGTGCTGGTGTTCTCCGACGCGCTCGATATCCCGAAGGTGCTGCAGCTGTACGAGCGCTTTCGCGGTCGCTGCAAACTCGCGTTCGGGGTCGGCACGAATCTGACCAACGACCTCGGCTACAACCCGCTGCAGATCGTGATCAAGATGGTTCGCTGCAATGGTCAGCCGGTCGCGAAGCTGTCGGATTCGCCGGGCAAGAACATGTGCGACGACAAGGCGTATCTCGCGTATCTGCGCCAGGTGTTCGGCATCGCGCAGCCGGAAGAAGAAGCGGCGAAGTAAGCGCGCCGCGCAGCGCGCGCTACGCCATAGGCGGTCCGGCCAGGGTGTTTCGGGCCCAGGGCCGCCGGTATAATCCTCGCCATATCGCCGCCCGGCCGTCGACACGAGGATTTCGCCCAATGGACACATCGATTGCCCGCCGCAACATCCTGGCGCGCATCCGCGCCGCGCAACGGCGCGAGCCCGAGCCGAGCGCCGCCGAGCGCGAAGCCGTGGCGGACTATCTCGCACGCCATCCGGCCGGTCCGCGCCCGGAGCTTCCCACCGACCTCTGCGCACGCTTCATCGAAGAAGCGCGCAAGATGGCGACCACCGTCGACACCGTTCAAACCCTTGCCGAGGTGCCGGCCGCCGCGCATCGCTATCTGACCGAACACGGCCTGCCGCTGCAGGCGATCGCGTGGCAGACGCTGCGCGATCTGCAATGGGCCGACGCGGGCCTCACCGTCGAATTTCGCAAGCCGCGCGACAACGACGTGGTCGGTCTCACCGGCTGCTTCTGCGCGACCGCGGAGACCGGCACGCTGGTGTTGCTGTCCGGCCCCGAGACCTATGCGTCGGCCGGACTGCTGCCGGAAACCCATATCGCAATCGTGCCGGCGTCGCGGATCGTCGCCGGTCATGAGGACGCGTTCGCGCTGATCCGTCAGGAGCGCGGCGAGCTGCCGCGCGCGGTCAACTTCGTGTCGGGACCGTCGCGTACCGGCGATATCGAGCAGACTATCGTGTTGGGCGCACACGGTCCTTACCGGGTGCATGCAATCGTCGTGCAGGGTGCCTGAGGGGCGAGGCAGGGTGTCCGGGCAGCTTGCGCGGCGGCGTCGCGATCACGCGCGCGAGCCTGGCTGGGTACAGGTCACACGCGCTGCTGCCGGTGACCCGCAGCAGCGCGGCAGCGGCATGAACACACGAGTCGGCCAGTGGTTAGCCGTTGCAACGCTGCTCGCGCTGTGGTCCCAACCGACATGGGCCGCGATGCCCGATGGCGCGTTGCTGTCGGTGCTGTGGGGGCTGCCGTTCGCGGGCATGCTGCTGTCGATCGCAATTTTCCCGCTCGTCGCGCCACGCTTCTGGCATCACCATTTCGGCAAGATCGCGGCCGCGTGGGCACTGGCTTTTCTGCTGCCGTTCGCAGTGAACTTCGGCGCCGGCGAAGCATTCGCCGCACTCGTGCATGCAATGCTCGACGAGTACATCCCGTTCATCATTTTGCTGACCGCGCTCTACACGGTCGCCGGCGGCATCTGCGTGCGCGGCGATCTGCGCGGCACGCCCGCGCTCAATACCGTCCTGCTTGCGCTCGGCACCGCGCTCGCGAGCGTGATGGGGACGACCGGTGCGTCGATGCTGCTGATTCGTCCGTTGTTGCGCGCGAACCGGCACCGTCGTCACGTCACGCATATGGTGGTGTTTTTTATCTTTCTGGTCGCGAACGTCGGCGGCTCGTTGTCGCCGCTCGGCGACCCGCCGTTGTTCCTGGGCTTTCTCGAGGGCGTGAGTTTCTTCTGGACGACTACGCATCTCGCCGCGCCGATGCTGTTCGTCAGCGGCGTGCTGCTCGCCGGCTTCTATGCGCTCGATTCGTACTACTTCGGCCGCCGCGAGGATCCGGTTTCGCGCCCGCTTGAAGCGACGCCGCAAGGCGCGGCCCTCAGCATCGAAGGCAAGTTCAACTTCGTGCTGCTCGCCGCGGTGGTCGCGTTGGTTTTGATGAGCGGTCTATGGCGGCCGCAGCTCACGCTCGATGTGTTCGGCACGCACGTCGAGTTGCAGAACGTCGTGCGCGATCTCGCGTTGATCGGCGTCACGCTGGTCTCGCTCGCGGCGACCCCGCGCGCGGCCCGCGCGGGCAACGGCTTCAACTGGGCGCCGATCGAGGAGGTCGCCAAGCTGTTCGCCGGCATCTTCGTGACGATCGTGCCGGTCATCGCGATGCTGCAGGCGGGCAAGAACGGCGCGTTCGCCGGTCTCGTCGAACTGGTCCACGAGCCGGGCGGCGAGCCGCGCGACCTGATGTACTTCTGGGCGACCGGGCTGCTATCGTCGTTTCTCGACAACGCGCCCACCTATCTCGTGTTCTTCAATCTCGCCGGCGGCGACGCGCAGACCCTGATGACCACGGGCGCGACCACGCTCGCGGCGATGTCGGCCGGCGCGGTATTCATGGGCGCGAACACTTATATCGGCAATGCGCCGAACTTCATGGTGAAGTCGATCGCGCAGTCGCGCGGCGTGCGCATGCCGAGCTTTTTCGCTTATCTGGGCTGGTCCGGCGCGGTGCTGCTGCCGCTATTCGCGCTGACCGGCTGGCTGTTTTTTCGACACTGATCGCGCCGCCGGGGCGGCTCCGCCCGGCGCGCGATAACGCCAATACGGAGACTTGTCATGCAGAAAATCCTCGTTGCCCGTTCGATCTTTCCCGACGTGATCGAGCGGCTCAAACAGCATTTCGAGGTCGACTGGAACGACGGCGACGTGCTGTCCGCCGACGAACTGAAGCGCCGCCTCGCCGACAAGGACGGCGCGCTGACAGCCGGCGACATGATCGGCGCGGACGTGCTCGCCGCGGCGCCGCGCCTGCGGGTGGTGGCCAACATGGCGGTCGGCTACAACAACTTCGACATGGCCGCGTTCAACGCGGCGAACGTGCTCGGCACCAATACGCCGGACGTGCTCAACGAATCGACCGCCGATTTCGGCTGGGCGCTGATGATGGCGGCGGCGCGCCGCATCGCCGAGTCCGAGCACTGGCTGCGCGCCGGGCATTGGAACAAGTGGAGCTACGACGGCTTTCTCGGCAGCGACCTGTACGGCTCGACGCTCGGCGTGATCGGCATGGGCCGGATCGGCCAGGCGCTCGCGCGGCGCGCGCAGGGCTTCAATATGCGGGTCGTCTATCACAACCGCTCCCGCGTCGCGCCGCAGATCGAGAGCGAACTGAATGCCGAGTATCTGTCGAAAGAGGATCTGCTGCGGCGTGCCGATCATGTCGTACTGGTGCTGCCGTACACGAAGGAGAGCCATCACACGATCGGCGCGGCCGAGCTCGCGCTGATGAAGCCGACCGCGACGCTGACCAATATCGCGCGCGGCGGCATCGTCGACGATGCGGCGCTCGCCGAAGCGTTGCGCGATAAACGCATCGCCGCGGCCGGTCTCGACGTGTTCGAAGGCGAGCCGAAGTTGCATCCGGCGCTGCTGACGGTGCCGAACGTCGTGTTGACGCCGCATATCGCGAGCGCGACCGAAACGACCCGTCGCGCGATGGCCAATCTCGCCGCCGACAACCTGATCGCCGGCCTCGGCGCGGGGCCGCGCGCCGGTCAGCCGCCGAATCCGATCAATCCCGATGTGATCGGCAAGGCGCGTACATGACGATGATTCTGGTAGCGGCCGTCGCGATGCTGGCGGTCGCGTTGGTAGTCGCGCTGGCGCTGCTGCTGCGCGCGCACGCTCGCGCGGGGCAGGACGAGCAACTCGAACAGTTCGAGCTGCTCAATCAGCGTCTCGATGTGGTGACGGACACCCAGGTGCATGCGTACGAGCGGCTCGAACGGCAGTTGCGCAACGACATCGCCGAGACCGCGCGCGCGTCGCGCGCCGAGCAAAGCAGTGGCTTCGCGCATTTCCAGCAGACGCTGGCCGCGCAGTTCGGCAGCATGACGACGGTGCAGGGCGGCAAGATCGACGGCTTCGCGCAGCAGCTCGACGCGGTGCGTCACAGCCTGCAGGTGCAGGCGCAACAGGCGCGCGACGAACAGGCCCGCTCGCTCAAGCAGTTCGGCGACACGCAGAGCCAGCAGCTCGGCCAGCTGACCGAAGCGAACGACCGGCGCTTCGCAGAAGTGCGCGCGACGATCGAGCAACGCCTGAAGGACATCGAGGCGAACAACGCGATGCGGCTCGAGGAGATGCGCCGCACCGTCGACGAAAAGCTGCATGCCACGCTCGAACAGCGTCTGGGCGAGTCGTTCAAGCTGGTGTCCGACCGGCTCGAGCAGGTGCATCGCGGGCTCGGCGAAATGCAGACGCTGGCGGCCGGCGTCGGCGATCTGAAGCGTGTGCTGACCAATGTGAAGACGCGCGGCACGTGGGGCGAAGTGCAGCTCGAAGCGCTGCTCGAACAGCTGCTGACCGCCGATCAATACGCGAAGAACGTCGCGACGGTGCCGCAGAGCACGGAGCGCGTCGAGTTCGCGATCCGGCTGCCGGGGCGCCCGGACCCGGGCGGCGCGAACACGCCGGTGTGGCTGCCGATCGACGCCAAATTCCCGCGCGAAGACTACGAGCGCCTGATCGAAGCGCAGGAGCGCGCCGATCCGGTGGCGGTGGAAGATGCGTCGCGTGCGCTCGAAGCGCGGATTCGCGCGGAAGCCCGCACGATCGCGGAAAAGTACGTGGCGCCGCCGCATACCACCGACTTCGCGCTGTTGTTCCTGCCGACCGAAGGCCTGTACGCGGAGGTTCTGCGCCGGCCGGGGCTCACGGACCTGCTGCAGCGCGACTATCGGGTGACGATCGCGGGGCCGACCACGCTGACCGCGCTGCTCAACAGTTTGCAGATGGGTTTCCGCACGCTCGCTATCGAACAGCGCTCGAGCGAGGTGTGGCAGGTGCTCGGCGCGGTGAAGACGGAGTTCGGCAAATTCGGCGACGTGCTCGCGAAGACCAAGGCGCAGCTCGAAACGGTCACGCGTTCGATCGAGGCCGCGGAAACGCGCACCCGCGTGATGAACCGCAAGCTGCGTGATGTCGAGGCGTTGCCGGGAGAGGCGGCGAGTGGGTTGCTCGGCGATGCGCTATCCGGACTGGAGCCGGAGCTGGGACCGGACGAGCAGTAAGCGGTGTTGCGTGGAAGCGGGTTGCGTGGGGCGGCCCCGCCACCCGCGCAACCCGCTCCCGCGACGGGCGCGCCGCCTGGCGCGGACGTGGTGCGGCCGTGGCGCGGCGGCGCGGAGCGTCGCTGGGGTTACGCTTCTTCCGGCGCGTCGGTCAGATGGATTTCGATGCCGCCGAAGCGCGAGGCGACCCAGTTGTACGCGTGACACGCAATCCACAGCAACACGAAACCGAGAATCGCGTTCAGCAGCAGCGCACTGAACACGGTGCTCAGTTCGACCGAGCCGTAGCGCACGAACGCGACCAGCACGCCGAGCAGCACGATCGGCACCGAGAACGTCAGATACACGAGGATCAGCGCCTTGGCCGTCTGTCCCGGAGCGATGAACGAGATCTGTTTTTTCATGTAAAGCCCGTGAGTCGTATTAGTAATAGTTGAAATGCCGCGTTGTTCCGAGCAGGTGCCGGCGTCGCGCGTTCTCCGCTAGATCAGGCCGTCGAACAGCATGATCGACACGCGTTCTCCCGCTTCGATGTTGCCTTCGTCGTGGCCGAGCGCGATGAAGCAGTTCGCTTCGCTCATCGAACTCAGCACGCCCGAGCTTTGCGAACCGGTCGGCGTGACGTGCCAGTGCCCATGCGCGTCCTGTTCGGCGATGCCGCGCTGAAATTCCGTGCGGCCCGCGCGCTTGTTCAGCGCGACGCGGCTCGTCGCGTGAATCACCGGCAGCGGTCGCGGCGTCGCGCCGGCCATCAGCAGCAGCGCTTCGCGCACGATCTGGTAGAAGGTCACCATCACCGCCACCGGATTGCCGGGCAGGCCGAAGAATAGCGCAGGTTTGCCCTCGCCCGGCCGCGAGCCGGACCACAGGCGGCCGAACGCGAGCGGGCGGCCGGGGCGCATCGCGAGACTCCAGAACGCGACGTCGCCGAAGGTCTGCAGCAGCTGCCTGGTGAAATCGGCTTCGCCGACCGACACGCCGCCGGAAGTCAGCACCACGTCGGCATCGGCCGCGGCGCTGCGCAGGGCGGCTTCGAGCGCGGCCGGTTCGTCGCGCACGACGCCGAGATCGAGCACGTCGAGGTTCAGGCGGCGCAGCATCGCAAACAGCGTGTAGCGGTTGCTGTCGTAGACCGAGCCGGCGTCGAGCGGCTCGCCGAGCGAGCGCAGTTCGTCGCCGGTCGAAATGAACGCGACGCGCAAGCGGCGTCGCACGCTGACTTCGCCGATCCCGAGCGACGCGAGCAGCCCGAGGTCGGACGCGCGCACGATGCGTCCCGCGCGCAATGCGACGTGGCCACGCGCGAGATCCTCGCCGGCGCGGCGCCGGTTCGCGCCCGGCGTGACTGCATCGGCCGCAAAGCGGATCGATGCCGCGGCGGCGCCGTCGCGCTCCACCAGTTCTTGCGGCACCACGGTGTCGCAGTCGGCCGGCATGCAGGCGCCGGTCATCACGCGCACGCACTGATTCGTCGCGACGCGGCCCGCAAACGGATGGCCGGCCAGCGCGTTGCCGGCGACGCTCAGCTCGACGTGTCCGACGCCGCTATCGACGAGCGCCGCGCGGTTGAACGCGTAGCCGTCCATTGCCGAGTTATCGTGCGCGGGGACGTCGATCGGCGACACGATGTCGGCGGCGAGCACGCGGTCGAGCGCATCACGCAGCGCGACCCGCTCGACGGCCGCGAGCGGCGTCGCCCATTGGCGAACGATCGCCTGAGCGGCCGCAACGGGTAGCGCGTGAGGATCGTACTGCGCGACGCAGCGGGAAAAGTCGTTGAGCGTGGTCATGAAGGGCTGGGCGTCGCGCCCGGAGCGGGGCGCCGCGAATGCCGGGCGGACGAAGCGGATGTCAGCCGGGGCCTCGAGCACGTTCGAGGTCGGCGAGTTCTTGTAACGAGTTGGCATTGTAGAACGGTCGCTCGTCGCCAAAGACGACTTCGACCGTCGTGTGGCGCGCGTACCACGCGCGGACCTTGCGTTCGCCGGCGGCCAGAAACGCGCCGAGGTCGTCCGCGAGCGCGGTGCGCAGCAGCGCGAACACCGGGTGCAGCGAAGCGTCGCCGTGCGCGTCGAGCGTGGTGACGGTGGCGATGTCGGCGTGGTTCGCGTCAAGCGCTTGCGCGAGCCGGGCGGCGAGGTCCGTGGGCAACCACGGGGAATCGCACGGCGCGCTCAGCAGATACTCGCTGCCGGCCGCCTGCATGCCGGCCAACAGACCGGCGAGCGGGCCGGGAAAGCCGGCAACGGTATCGGCGACGACTGTCGCGCGATACGGCGAGCCGAGCGCGGCATAGATATCGGAATGGCGATTCGCGCTGATCAGCAGCGCGCTGGTTTGCGGCGCGAGACGCCGCAGCACGTGCGCGGCGAGTGGTTCGCCGTGCAGCGTTTGCAGCCCCTTGTCGACCCCGCCCATCCGCGTGCCGCGGCCGCCCGCGAGCACGAGGCCGGTGATCTGTTCACGGGTGATTTGCATGGGCCGGCCGTTCAGCCGCCGATGTAGGACATTTCGACCCGGCGCTGCGCCGGTTCGGTAGCGGCCGGCTGGCTGCCGCGCAGCTGCGAATAGCGGTCGCCGCGGCCCTGCCAGATTTCGGCGAGCGCGGTGGCGATTTGCGCATCGCTCGCGCCGCCGCGCAGCAACGCGCGCAGATCGTGCCCGCTCGATGCGAACAGGCACAGGTACAGCTTGCCTTCGGTGGACAGCCGCGCGCGCGTGCAACTGCCGCAAAACGCGCGCGTGACGCTCGAGATCACGCCGATCTCGCCCGAGCCGTCGACGTAGCCCCAGCGCTGCGCGGTCTCGGCGGCGCTGTGCGCTTCCAGCGGCGCGAGCGGGAAGTGTTCGGCGATGCGCGACACCACCTCGGCCGACGGCAGCACTTCGGTCATGTTCCAGCCGTTCGAGGTGCCGACGTCCATGTATTCGATAAAGCGCAGCACCGCGCCGGTGCCTTTGAAATGGCGCGCCATCGGCACGATTTCGCCGTCGTTGGTGCCGCGCTTGACGACCATGTTCACTTTCAGCGGCGCGAGCCCGACCGCGTGCGCGGCGGCGATGCCCTCGAGCACGTCGGCGACTGCGAAGTCGGCGTCGTTCATGCGGCGAAACAGGCTGTCGTCGAGCGCGTCGAGGCTGACGGTTACGCGCGTGAGGCCGGCATCCTTCAGGCTGCGCGCCTTGCGCGCGAGCAGCGAGCCGTTGGTGGTCAGCGTGAGATCGAGCGGCCGGCCGGCTGGCGTGGTGAGGCTCGCCAGACGTTCAATCAGGAATTCGAGATTCTTGCGCAGCAGCGGCTCGCCGCCGGTCAGGCGAATCTTCTCGACGCCATGCGCGACGAACAGCTTCGCGAGCCGTTCGATCTCCTCGAAGCTCAGCAGCGCGCTGTGCGGCAGGAACGCATAGTCCTTGTCGAACACCGCGCGCGGCATGCAGTAGACACAGCGGAAGTTGCAGCGGTCCGTCACCGAGATGCGCAGATCGCGCAGCTCGCGCGCGAGCGTGTCGTGCAGCACGCCGCTAGGCGTTTGCGCCGGGCCGGTGACGACGGGCGCCGCGCTCAGATCGGCAACGGGGATGATGCGTCGGGACATGGAGTGCTTCGTCGGATGCTTGCTTGAACGAACCGCGGATATCTCATTTTATCGGAAATGCTTGCAGCGGCTGGCGGCCCGCGACGCGGGTGGGGATATCGGGCGAGGGTAATCCGCCAAAAAGAAAAAGCCCGCCGGGAGGGGCGGGCTTTTTCGTGGTCAGCGACCGGCAGGCAGCTTAATGCGGCTGCTTGACCGTTTCGACCTGCTGCATCGGCGTGCTGTCGGCCGGCGGGAGTGCCTTGCGCTCACGGATCACGCGCGCCGGCTTGACGGTCTGCGCCGCCGCTTCCTGCGCGGCGCGCAGCTTGTCGGCGTCGGTATTGACCCAGATCAGGCCAGCCTGCTCGAGGATCGGCTGCAGTGCGTCGGCCGATGCGGCGCGGGCCGGAGCTTGCGGCGCCGGCTGTGCTGCAGGCTGTGCGACAGGCTGTGCAGCAACCGGCGCCGGTTCGACGACAGCCGGCTCTGCTGCCACGACCGGCTGCGCTTCGACGATCTCGGCTTGCGGCGCGGGCTCGGCGGCAGCGACCGCGACGACCGTGGCCGGAGCCGCGGTGTCGAGTGCCGCCGGAGCGGCTTGGGCTTCGGCTTGGGCTTCGGCTTGCGTTTGAGCTACCGGCTGTGCCTCGACGGCCGGTGCGGCTGCCGAAGCTTCGACAGGCGCCGCAGCCTCGACACGCGCGACCGGCTCGACCGGCAATGCCGTCTCGCTGACGGCCGGTGCAGCTTCAACAGCCACCGGCGCTTGCGCTGCCGGTTCACCTGCCACCGGAGCCTGTTCGACCGGCACGACCTTTTCCGTCTTCGCCGCGCTTTCCGCGGCCAGCGCCGGCGTTTCGGCCGCAGCGTGCAGTTCGGTGACGACCGCCGTTTCCGTTGCGACAGCGGCGACTACCACTTCGACCGGCGTCACGTCTTTCGCTTCGGCGGCTTCCGCCTTGCGCTCGACCGGCTCGGCCGCACGCAGCGGAGCTTCGTCGTTCGCGCCGGTGTTATCGCCTTCGGTTTCGGCCACATCCGCGGCGAGGTTGCCGTTGACGTCCTCTTCGCGCTCGCGACGGCCACCACGACGGCCACGACGGCGACGACGACGCTCTTCGCCATCACGTGCTGCCGCTTCCTGATCGACCGGTGCGCCGTCTTCGCCGATAGCGACAGCGGCGCGGTTGCGGGTCAGTTCATCGTCGGCCTGCGCGGCGTCGGTTTGCGTCAGTGCGGAGGCTGCTTCGACCTGCGGCTTGCGACGCTCGCCACGTTCGGCGCGTTCGCCACGCTCACGGCGCTCGCCGCGTTCCTGGCGTTCGGCGCGCGCGGCGCCTTCGACTGCATCCGCACGCTCGGCGCCACGGTTGTCGCGCTCACGACCGTCACGGCCTTCGCGCGCTTCACGCGGCTCGCGGGCCTCGCGCGGCTCGCGGCCTTCACGGGACTCGCGGGCCTCACGCGGCTCACGTGCTTCGCGGGGCGCCCGCGGCTCGCGGCCTTCACGCGCCTCACGCGGTTCGCGGCCTTCACGTTCCTCGCGACGCTGCGACGGCTGCTGACCTTGTCCCTGACGGCCGCCGCTCACGCCTTCGCCGCGCGCTGCCGAGTCGCGGCTGCCTGCGCCGCCACGGCGATTGCGGTTGCGATCGCCGCCGCGTTCGCCGGTGCGCTCACCGCGCTCCGTGCGTTCGCCGCGTTGCGAACGGGCCTGCTTGTCGGCCGCAGCCGGCACAACGGGTTCCGGAGCCGCCGGCTGCACGCCGAACAGCTTCTTCAACCAGCCGATGAAGCCGCCGCTCGCCGGCGTCACCGCGACCGGAGCAGGAGTAGCCACCGGGCGAACCGGCGCGCTCGGCGCCGGCTTCTCGGGCGTGATGCCCTTGACCGCCGCTTCCTGCTTCGGCTTCACTTCCTCGGTACGCTTGCTGTAGCCGGTTTCCGACTCGAGTTCGCGAGCCGCTTCCTCGGCCATCTTCCACGACGCGCGCGGGTCGTCGAGGCGCGCATCGTCGTGACGCAGACGCTCGAGCTTGTAGTGCGGGGTGTCGAGGTGCTTGTTCGGGATCAGCACGACGTTGACCTTGAAACGCGACTCGATCTTGTTGATCTCGGCACGCTTCTCGTTCAACAGGAAGGCGGTCACTTCGACTGGCACCTGGCAGTGGATCGCCGCGGTGTTTTCCTTCATCGCTTCTTCCTGAATGATCCGCAGCACTTGCAGTGCGGACGATTCGGTATCGCGGATGTGGCCCGTGCCGTTGCAGCGCGGGCAGGTCACGTGGCTGCCTTCCGACAGGGCCGGACGCAGACGCTGGCGCGACAGTTCCATCAGGCCGAAGCGCGAGATCTTGCCCATCTGCACGCGGGCGCGATCATGCTTGAGCGCGTCTTTCAGGCGCTGCTCGACTTCGCGCTGGCTCTTGGCCGACTCCATGTCGATGAAGTCGATCACGATCAGGCCGCCCAGGTCGCGCAGACGCAACTGGCGAGCGACTTCGTCGGCGGCTTCGAGGTTCGTGCGCGCGGCCGTTTCCTCGATGTCGGCGCCCTTGGTGGCGCGGGCCGAGTTCACGTCGATCGCGACCAGCGCTTCGGTGTGGTCGATCACGATCGCGCCGCCCGACGGCAGCGGCACCGTGCGCGAGTACGCGGTCTCGATCTGGTGTTCGATCTGGAAACGGGAGAACAGCGGCACGTCGTCGTGGTACCGCTTCACCTTGCTGACATTATCCGGCATCACGATATCCATGAAGGCGCGGGCCTGGTCATGGATTTCGGTGGTGTCGATCAGGATTTCGCCGATGTCGGGCTGGAAGTAATCGCGGATTGCGCGGATCACGAGGCTCGACTCGAGATAGATCAGCATCGGCTGACCGCTGGTGCCGCTTTGCGACGCGGCTTCGATCGCGCGCCACAGCTGCATCAGGTAGTTCAGGTCCCACTGCAGCTCTTCGGCGCTGCGACCGATACCGGCCGTGCGCGCGATGATGCTCATGCCTTCCGGCAGTTGCAGCTGGGCCATCGTTTCGCGCAGTTCCTGGCGGTCGTCGCCTTCGATCCGGCGCGACACGCCGCCGCCGCGCGGGTTGTTCGGCATCAGCACGAGGTAGCGGCCGGCGAGCGAGATGAAGGTGGTCAGAGCCGCGCCCTTGTTGCCGCGCTCTTCTTTCTCGACCTGGACGATCAGCTCCTGGCCTTCCTTGAGCGCGTCCTGGATGCGTGCGGAACGCATATCGACGCCTTCGCGGAAGTACTGGCGCGCGACTTCCTTGAACGGCAGGAAGCCGTGGCGGTCTTCGCCGTAATTGACAAAGCACGCCTCGAGCGACGGCTCGATGCGGGTGATGATGCCTTTGTAAATATTGCCTTTGCGCTGTTCGCGGCCGGCGGTTTCGATGTCGATGTCGATGAGTTTTTGCCCATCGACGATGGCGACGCGCAGTTCTTCCTGCTGCGTCGCGTTGAACAACATTCGTTTCATTGAACGGCTCCAGAGCGGCCTCGCCGGCCCAGGCTGCGCGGTTGTCAGTCGCGAGAGCAAGGCAGGGCAGCGGCGTGCCGCGTCTTATTGTGTTTTCACAAGCACGCTGGAGCGGGAATGATGGCGGGGAGAATTGCCTGGGAGGGCCCGGCCCGGCTAAAAATGGGCGCGGTGCCGCAGGGCACATGCGAACACGGCTTCAAATCATGACCTGACACGCCCCGTGCTGCCAGCAGACCATCACAAATCTTCGTCCTGTCGAGCCGGCGCGCCAACTGGGCGCGCGAGCGGACGGCAAAGCCGGGTCCTGCCGCAACGGGAAGTTCGCGCAGGCGGCGCGTCTTTTCCTGCTGGGGGTGTCTCGCTTCATTTTTTGACGTCGCCATGTCTTGTACTTTCTACAAGACGCCACGGGCGCACGCCGTATTTTCGCTACTTGCAGCTTCGTCCAGCAGGGCGACTTTCCGCCCGGATCGGGAAGCTGAAAGCTGAATTCTTTTTTACCAAAATTCCGTTACCGTCGAAGCCGACCTTTGACCGAACGCGCCTGTGGGCGCCGTCCCTGCCGGGTACCGACTTCGTGCGTGCAACTTGGTGCATCTCATTTTCAGGGTGAGCAACCAGACCCCGGCGCAAGTAAAATAACGGTTTATCGCTTGCGCTCGCGCAATCCACCTACATTCCGGCCACTGTGCGGACACTGCGCCGACCGTCGCGGACTGCTGGGCAAATTATATTCAGAATGAAAGAGTTAGGCAAAACATCCCAGAGATCGGTTGCAGGCGCGGTTGCGAGCGACCAGGTCTCGCTGATCGAAATCGACGACAGCTCGGCTGGACAGCGCATCGACAACTTCCTGTTGCGCGTCTGCAAGGGCGTGCCGAAAAGCCATATCTATCGGATCTTGCGCAGCGGCGAAGTACGCGTGAACAAGGGACGGATCGATGCGCAGTACCGGCTCGAGCTCGGCGATCTGGTGCGCGTGCCGCCGATCCGCGTCGCGCAGCAGAACGAGGCCGCCGCGCCCGTGCCAGTGCCGGCCGGCGGTTTCCCGATTCTGTTCGAAGACGACCATCTGCTGGTGATCGACAAACCGGCGGGTGTCGCCGTGCACGGTGGCAGCGGGGTGGCGTTCGGCGTCATCGAGCAGATGCGCGCGGCGCGCCCGCAGGCGAAATTCCTCGAACTGGTGCATCGGCTGGACCGCGAAACCTCCGGCGTGCTGATGCTGGCGAAAAAGCGCGCGGCGCTCGTCAATCTGCACGAGCAGATCCGCGATAACCGGATGGACAAGCGCTATTACGCATGCGTGCACGGCGAGTGGGCGACCGACTGGGGCCGCCGCCGCGCGGTCAAGGAGTCGCTGCACAAATATTCGACACCCGACGGCGAGCGCCGCGTGCGGGTGCAGGCGGACGGTCTGGCATCGCATACGATCTTCAATCTGGTCGACCGCTGGCCGGGCTACGCGCTGCTGGAGGCGGAGTTGAAGACCGGGCGGACCCATCAGATTCGCGTGCATCTGCAGCACCTGGAACTGCCGATCGTCGGCGATGCCAAATACGGCGATTTCGCGCTGAACAAGGCGCTCGCGCGCGCCAACGCGAAGCCGGGCATCAAGCGCATGTTCCTGCATGCCTACCGGCTCAAGCTGACGCATCCGGCCACCGGCGCGCCGCTGCAACTGGAGGCGCCGCTGCCCCCGGAGTGCCGCGGCTTCATCCAGCAACTTAACGAACTACGCACGGGGTCCAACCCGGAGGCGACCTTGCATGGCTAGAGAGCAATTTGATCTGATCGTGTTCGACTGGGATGGCACGTTGATGGATTCGACCGCGCACATCACGCGCAGCATCCAGGCAGCATGCCGCGACCTTGGCCTACCGGTGCCCGCCGACGAGGCGGCGAGCTACGTGATCGGCCTCGGGCTGCGCGACGCGCTGCAACTGGCCGCTCCGACGCTCGATCCCGCCGACTATCCGCGCCTTTCGGAGCGATACCGCTTCCATTATCTGGTGAAAGATCAGACCACCGAGCTGTTCCCGGGCGTGCGCGACATGCTGCAGGAACTGCGCGATCTGGGTTACCTGCTCGCCGTGGCGACTGGCAAGAGCCGCGTCGGGCTGAATCGCGCGCTCGACCAGGCGCGCCTGACCAGCCTGTTCGACGGCACCCGCTGTGCCGACGAAACGTTTTCGAAACCGCATCCGGCCATGCTGCACGAGTTGACCCGCGAATTGGGGCAGGATAATGCGCGCACCGTGATGATCGGCGATACGACGCATGATCTGCAGATGGCGATCAACGCGGGGGTGGCGGGCATCGGCGTGACGTATGGCGCGCATCCGGCCAATTCGCTGACCGCGTTGGAGCCGAAGTTCGTTGCGTCGAGCGTCGGGGATCTGTCGGGCTGGCTGCGGGAGTTCGCATGAGCGACGGCGGCGTGGGGGGCGGGGCCGACGGCACGGGTGCGGCGGCGGTGCGGATCTGCGCGGCGCACGAGTTGCGCGACGGCGGTGACGGGATCCGGCGCGACGCTCGACTGGGCGGCGATGACGTGGTGGTTTTTTTCGTTCGCTACGACGGTCATCCGTACGGCTATCTGAACCGCTGCGCGCATGTGCCAATGGAGCTCGACTGGGCGGAAGGGCAGTTCTTCGAGTCGTCCGGCTTATATTTGATGTGCGCGACACATGGCGCGATTTACGCGCCGGAGACCGGCAAATGCGTCGGTGGGCCGTGTCGCGGCGGCAAGTTGCGGCCGCTGCAGGTCGAGGAACGCGATACGCCCGAGGGCCGTGCGGTATTCTGGTTGCCTGACGGTGAGCTGCTGCCGGCAATGTCCTAATTTTCCCTTCCCCCTCATCTCATTTCCTGCATGTCCGACAATTTGACCCCTGAGAAGGACCCCGCACCGGCTGGCCGTTCCTCGTCGACGGCCGGCGAACCCACTTGGGAGCGGGCCGCACTGGAGCGCATTGCGCTGGCGGCGATCACCGAGCAGCGGGCCGCGCGCCGCTGGAAAATCTTCTTCCGATTCCTGTTTCTGGCGGTCCTGTTGCTGATCGTCTGGGGCGTGTTCAGCTTGACCGGCGAGCGCGTCGCCACGACTGGGCGGCACACTTCGATGGTGTCGATTGAAGGCGAAATCGCGTCGGATTCGCGCGCGAATGCGGAAGATATCAACACTGCACTCGGCAGCGCCTTCGAGGATGCCGATACGGCCGGCGTGATCCTGTATTGCAACAGCCCGGGTGGCAGTCCAGTGCAGGCGGGCATCATCAATCGCGAAATTCGGCGATTGCGCGCCAAATATCCATCAATTCCGCTTTACGTGGTGGTGGGCGACATGTGTGCGTCGGGTGGTTATTACGCTGCCGCGGCGGCCGACAAAATCTATGTGGACAAGGCGAGCATTGTCGGTTCGATCGGCGTGCTGATGGAAGGCTTCGGCTTTACGGGGCTGATGGACAAGCTCGGGGTGCAGCGGCGTTTGCACACTTCGGGTGAGAACAAGGGCTTTTTCGACCCGTTCTCGCCGGAAACGCCGAAGATGGATGAACACGCGCAGGATATGCTCGACCAGATCCATGCGCAGTTCATCGATGCGGTGCGCCAAGGCCGGGGCAAGCGGCTGCATGAAACGCCGGACATGTTCTCGGGTTTGTTCTGGACTGGCCAGAAAAGCGTCGATCTGGGGCTGGCCGATGGCTTCGGCGATCCGGACTACGTGGCGCGGGAGATCTTCAAGGCGCCGGATATCGTCGACTACACGGTGAAAGAGAGCATTTCGGACCGCGTTGCGCGCAAGTTCGGGGCCGCGGTCGGCGCAGGCGCTATGCGTGCGATGGCCTTAGGCTCGAAGCTGAACCTGCGTTGATCTGGCTGTTGTAAGAGAAGCCCGCGCGATCCTGTTCGGATCGCGCGGGTTTTTCTTTTGTTGGCGCGGCTCTCCACTTTACGTGCGCCCGGCGGGACTTGGCCGGTGGCAGCGCTCAGATCAGTTGCCCAGAATCAGAAAGATCGCCGGTCGCTTGTGCAGATCGATTTCCGGCTTCTTCTTCCAGTCGCTGACCGTGCGGCTGGCAATCGTCTCCGACGGCAGGGTGAGGTCGACCGCGACGCAGACGAGAGTCGATGGCGCGCAGGTCGCGAGCAGCGTGTCGAGTAGCGCGCGATTGCGGTACGGCGTCTCAATGAAAATCTGCGTCTGCTTCGCTTTGCGCGACTGCTGCTCGAGATCGCGCAGGCGTTTCGCGCGCTCGGCCGCGTCGACCGGCAGGTACCCGTGGAACGCGAAGCTCTGGCCGTTCAGGCCCGATGCCATCAAGGCCAGCAGAATGGAGCTCGGCCCCACCAGCGGCACGACCTTGACGCCGCGCTCGTGTGCGCGCCTTACCAGCAGCGCGCCCGGATCCGCGACGGCCGGGCAGCCGGCTTCCGAAACCAGTCCCGCATCGGTGCCGGCGAGCAGCGGCGCGAGCAGCCGGTCGATCTCGCCGGCCGGCGTATTCACGTTCAGTTCGCGAATCTCGATTTCCTGGATCGGCCGCTCGGTGCCGACCTTTTTAAGGAACGCGCGAGTGGTTTTCGCGTTTTCGCCAATGTAATAGTGCAGCGACGCCGCGCGGGCGCGCACCGGCGCGGGCAGAACGAGTTCGAGCGCGCTCGCGTCGCCTTCGCCGAGCGTATTGGGAATCAGATACAGGGTGCCGCTCATTGCGCCTCCAGAAGTGGGTAGCCGGCCGTGAGCAGCATGCTCGTCAGCGCGATCAGCGGCAGGCCGACCAGCGCGGTCGGGTCGTCGGAATGGATCGCCTCGAGCAGCGCGATCCCGAGGCCTTCGGATTTGGCGCTGCCGGCCGCGTCGTACGGGGTTTCGGCGCGCAGATAGGCGTCGAGCGCGGCGTCCGGCAGGTTGCGGAAATGTACGCGAGTGATTACGTCGACGGTCTGCGCGTGGTCCGCGGCGCGATCGAACAGGCACAGCGCGCTATGGAACAGCACTTCGCGGCCGCGCATCGACTGCAATTGCGCGAGCGCCTTGGCGTGCGTGCCTGGCTTGCCGATCTGCAAGCCGTCGTAGGTGGCGACCTGGTCGGAGCCGATCACGAGCGCGGGCTCGCCGGCCGGGAGCCCGGCGGCGACCGCGCGCGCTTTGGCTTCGGCGAGGCGCAGTGCGGTCGCTTCGGGCGTTTCGCCGGGGAGCGGAGTTTCGTCGAGCGCGGGAACGACGACGTCGAACGGCACGCGCAGGCGTTCGAGCAGCTCGCGGCGATAGCGCGAACTCGACGCCAGAATCAGGCGTGGCGGGCGTTTGGGGGAATCGGACATGGATAACCGGCGGCTAGGGAGGCGGGTCGTACGGGGTCGCGCGGAGCTCGCGCGCGTACGGGCTTAAGTGTTTGACTCGAAAAGACAAAACGGATATGATTTCGGGCTCTTCACGGTATGCTTGCGCTAGATGGGCTTGCCGCGTTCGCTGATTCCAGCGGCTTGAAAGCCGCGGTAGCATTGAGCGAAAGCCTGATCCATCATGTTTTGCACACCGGTTTATCTCCGCGCCGGTTTTACCGTCGCGGATCACCCCGGCAACATGTTTGTCGACGCAGGAGCGCACATGACTCAACATCCTGGCAAACCTGCAGGTCTGTCCGACCCGCATGAACTCGATCTGTTCGAATTTACGCGGAGCGGGCGTCAGGCCGCGGGTGTCGTGCGCGTCTCGCAACTGCCGCGCATGTTAAACGAAGTCCCGGCGGAAGCGCCAGATCGCGATACCGCGTTCACGTGGCAGGCCGAAGGGGCGACCCAGCCGGAATTGCAGGACGACGGCACGGAAGGTCCCCAGCCTTATCTGAGGATGGCGATCCACGGTTCCGCGTGGCTCGAATGTCAGCGCTGCTTGACGCCGTATTCGCAGGCATTCAACGTCGATGCAACTTACCGGATCGTCAATACGGAGGCGGAAGCCGAAGAGTTTCCGCTCGACGAGGATGAAGTCGAAGTGATCGTGGGCTCGCGCCAGTTCGATCTCATCGACTTGATCGAAGAAGAGTTGCTGCTTTCCTTGCCGCTCGTGCCCAAGCACGAGGTCTGTCCGAAAGTGCACGAGAGTCTTGTCTCGGGTGTGGACGGCAGCGAAGGCGAGGGCGACGAAGCCGCGCAGGACGAAGCTGGCGATGCCGGCGAGCCCGAGCGGCGCAATCCGTTCGCGGCGCTCGAAAGTCTGAAGCGCGACGAGCCGGGCGGCAATAAGCACTAAACAGTTGCAGGGTGCGCGATGCGGGCGTATTGGCCATCTGGCCAGTGGCGGACACCGTATCGGGCTGTGTTAGAATTCGGAAAATTTTTAGGAGTTAGTCATGGCAGTTCAACAAAATAAGAAGTCGCCGTCCAAGCGCGGCATGCACCGTTCGCACGATTTCCTGACGGCAGCGCCGCTGGCCGTCGAGCCGAGCACGGGCGAAGTGCATCTGCGTCACCACATTAGCCCGAACGGCTACTATCGCGGCAAGAAAGTCGTCAAGACGAAGAACGACTAATCGTTCACTGCGTTGCGCCCTTTGGCGTTTCGCGTGGCGATCGGCTCGCTTGACATTTTCCCGGTTCGGCAAAAGGGCGGCATTCAACTGCCGCTTTTTTGTGTCTGAAATTCGTCGCACTCCATGACAGTAAAGCTCACGATCGATTGCATGGGAGGCGACCACGGCCCGTCCGTGACCGTTCCCGCTGCCGTCAACTTCGCTCGTTCGCATCCTGACGTGCAACTACTGCTCGTCGGCATTGAAAGTGCGATTCGTGCGCAGCTGAAGAAGCTCAAGGCTCAGGATCTGCCGGCGTTGACCGTCGTGCCTGCGTCCGAGGTCGTCGCAATGGACGACCCGGTCGAGGTCGCGCTGCGCAAGAAAAAAGATTCGTCGATGCGCGTGGCGCTCAATCGCGTCAAGGAAGGCGAGGCGCAAGCCTGCATTTCCGCCGGCAACACCGGCGCGCTGATGGCGGTCTCCCGCTATGTGCTGAAAACGCTGTCGGGCATCGAACGCCCGGCCATCGCGTTCGCATTGCCCAATCCCACCGGCTACACGATGATGCTCGACCTGGGCGCCAACGTCGACTGCGAGCCGCAGCATCTGCTGCAGTTCGCCGAGATGGGGCACGCGCTCGTGTCCGCGCTCGAGGGTAAGGAGCGGCCCACCATCGGCCTGCTCAATATCGGCGAAGAGGTCATCAAGGGCAACGACATCATCAAACGCGCCGGCGAACTGCTGCGTGCGAGTACACTGAACTTTCACGGCAACGTTGAAGGCGACGATATCTACAAAGGCACCGTGGACGTGATCGTCTGCGATGGCTTTGTCGGTAACGTCGCGTTGAAGACGTCGGAAGGTCTCGCGCAGATGCTCTCCAATATCATCAAGGAAGAGTTCGGCCGTTCGTGGCTCACCAAGGTGATGGCGGTGCTCGCGCTGCCGGTATTGATGCGTTTCAAGAAGCGCGTCGACCATCGGCAATACAATGGCGCCGCGCTGCTCGGCTTGCGCGGCCTCGTGATCAAAAGCCACGGTTCCGCCGATGCCTACGCGTTTGAGTGGGCCATCAAACGCGGGTATGATGCCGTCAAAAACGGCGTGCTGGAGCGCCTTGCGCGAGCAATGGAGGAGAACGCGGGTTCCCTCGAACAGGCGGCGCGCGACGCAAGCGGTGCGGGCAACGCAAGCCCCATTGCAGGCCAGCCGGCCGAGCCCTACGCTGCGCAATCCTCGAAGGCATAATGGCTCAATCCACAATCTATTCCCGCGTGCTGGGCACCGGCAGCTATCTGCCGCCGCAGCGCGTCACCAATCAGGATCTCGCCGAGCGTCTCGCGAAGCAGGGTGTCGAGACGAGTGACGAATGGATCGTCGCGCGCACCGGCATTCATGCCCGTCATTTCGCCGAGCCGGACATGACGACCAGCGACCTCGCGCTGATCGCCGCGCAACGCGCGATCGAAGCGGCGGATATCGATCCGCAGTCGATCGACCTGATCGTCGTCGCCACCTCCACGCCCGACTTCGTGTTTCCGAGCACCGCCTGCCTGCTGCAGAACAAGCTCGGCATCAAGAATCACGGTGCCGCGTTCGACGTGCAGGCAGTGTGCTCCGGCTTCGCGTACGCAGTCGCGACGGTGGACGCGCTGATCCGCAGCGGCCAGCATCGCACCGCGCTGGTGATTGGCGCGGAGACGTTCTCGCGCATTCTCGATTTCAACGATCGCACCACCTGCGTGCTGTTCGGCGACGGCGCCGGCGCAGTGATCCTGCAGGCGGCGGACGAACCGGGCGTGCTGGCAAGCGCGCTGCATGCCGACGGCAGTCACTCGAACATTCTGTGCACGCCGGGCAACGTGAACGGCGGCGTGGTCGCCGGTAGCGCGTTCCTGCACATGGACGGCCAGGCGGTATTCAAGCTGGCGGTCAACGTGCTCGAAAAGGTCGCGATCGAAGCGCTGGAAAAGGCGAATCTGACGCCGGACCAGATCGACTGGCTGATCCCGCACCAAGCCAACATCCGCATCATGCAAAGCACCTGCCGCAAGCTCGGTCTGCCGCAGGAGCGCATGGTCGTCACGGTGGGCGAGCACGGCAATACGTCGGCGGCGTCCATACCACTCGCATTCGACGTCGCAGTGCGCGACGGCCGCATCAAGCGCGGCCAGAACGTGCTGATCGAAGGCGTGGGCGGCGGCTTCACGTGGGGCGCGTCGGTTATTCGCTACTGAGCGTAGCCGCGCATCGCAAGGCACCGGTCACGGTGCCCGAGCGACCGGTGTGCGCCGCGCCCATCCGTGGCAGCGGCTCCCGGTCCTCTCATCCGACTAAACAGATTTTGGGGACGATATGAAATTCGCGTTCGTTTTTCCTGGCCAGGGCTCACAGACGGTGGGTATGCTCAATGCATTCGCCGATCACCCGATCGTGCGCGAGACGGTTCAGGAAGCCTCCGACGCCCTCAATCAGGATCTCGGCAAACTGATCGCCGAAGGTCCTGCCGAAGATCTCAATCTCACCACCAACACCCAGCCGGTCATGCTGACCGCCGCTTACGCGATTTATCGCGCGTGGCAGCAGGCAGGCGGCCCGGCGCCGGCGCTCGTCGCCGGTCATAGCCTCGGCGAATATACGGCGCTGGTCGCTGCCGGCGCGCTTGCGTTCCGCGACGCGGTGCCGCTCGTGCGTTTCCGCGCGCAGGCAATGCAGACCGCGGTGCCGGTCGGCGAAGGCGGGATGGCCGCGATTCTCGGTCTCGACGACGACACGGTGCGCGCGGTGTGCGCGCAAGCGTCGGTGGCGGGCGTGGTCGAGGCAGTCAACTTCAACGCGCCGGCGCAAGTCGTGATCGCCGGCCACAAGGCCGCGGTCGAAAAGGCCTGCGAAGTCGCCAAGGAGAAGGGCGCGAAGCGCGCGTTGCCGCTGCCGGTGTCGGCGCCGTTCCACTCGTCGCTGCTCAAGCCCGCATCGGATCAACTGCGCGAGTACCTCGCCAGCATCGACGTAAAGGTGCCGTCGATTCCCGTCATCAACAACGTCGACGTCGCGGTGGTCAACGAGCCGGCCGCGATCAAGGACGCGCTGGTGCGCCAGGCGGCCGGTCCGGTGCGCTGGGTCGAGTGCGTGCAGGCGATGGCCGCGCAAGGCGTCACGCACGTGATCGAATGCGGTCCGGGCAAGGTCCTTGCGGGCCTGACCAAGCGGATCGACGGCAATCTCACCGGTGCATCGGTGTTCGATCCGGCGTCGCTCGAGGAAACGCTGAAGCTGGTGACGGCAGGCTGAACGGGCCGTCTCGCAGGCGTCGATCGAGCCGGTGCCGCGACGCGACCCGTCGCGGCATGCTTCGGCATCCAGAACCAACAAGAATCAACGAGCCCTTTGAAGGGCATCCGGACTGACAGATGGAAAAGACTCTCGACAAGCAGATCGCAATCGTGACCGGCGCGTCGCGCGGCATCGGCCGTGCGATCGCGCTGGAACTCGCGCGCCAGGGCGCGACCGTAATCGGCACCGCGACCAGCGAAAGCGGCGCGGCGGCGATCACCGAAGCATTCAAGGCGGCCGGCGTGAACGGCCGGGGCGCGGTGCTCGACGTCAACGACGCCGCCGCGGCGGAAGCGCTGATCGACGGCACGGTCAAGGAATTCGGCGTGCTCAATGTGCTAGTGAACAATGCCGGCATCACCCAGGACCAACTGGCGATGCGCATGAAGGACGACGACTGGGACGCGGTGATCGACACCAACCTGAAGTCGGTGTTCCGGCTGTCGCGCGCGGTGCTGCGCCCGATGATGAAAGCGAAGGGCGGCCGCATCATCAACATTACCTCGGTGGTCGGTTCGGCCGGCAACCCGGGGCAGATCAACTACGCGGCCGCGAAGGCCGGCGTCGCCGGCATGACGCGCGCGCTCGCGCGCGAGATCGGCAGCCGCGGCATCACGGTCAACTGCGTCGCGCCGGGTTTCATCGACACCGACATGACGAAGGCGCTGCCCGAAGAGCAGCAGACCGCGCTGAAGACGCAGATTCCGCTCGGCCGTCTCGGCAGCCCGGAAGACATCGCGCACGCGGTTGCGTTTCTGGCGTCGCCGCAAGCCGGCTACATCACCGGAACGACGCTGCACGTGAACGGCGGCATGTACATGCAGTGACCGGATTCGGTTACTATCCGCGCCTTGATGCGTTAGTAAAAGCACGAGGCGCAAGCGTCGACAGGAACCCGATGCGCAGCTTTTTTGCCGGGTCAAACCTGATAAAATGCGCGCACCTGTATTTTTGAACTTCTTTTCCCTTGGAGGGGTAATGGACAATATCGAACAGCGCGTCAAGAAGATCGTCGCGGAACAACTGGGCGTTGCGGAAGCGGAAATCAAGAACGAAGCGTCGTTCGTGAACGATCTCGGCGCCGACTCGCTCGACACCGTTGAGCTCGTGATGGCCCTCGAAGACGAATTCGGCATGGAAATTCCGGATGAAGAAGCCGAGAAGATCACCACCGTTCAGCAAGCGATCGACTACGCTCGCGCGAACGTCAAGGCCTAAGGTCATTCGCGCCTGCGTTTCTGCACTGGCCGCGCATGACACCCTGCCGGGCCGCTTCGGCGCATCAGCAGGGATGACGCTTTTGGGCGTGTTCGTTGGATTACCATTCGCCACGCCGCTTGCCATGCAGGAGCCAGCGATGCTGACAGCGCAACTTTCCGCGTTATTGCCGACTTAAACAGCCACAGGGCACACAGGGCGGATTCCTGTGGCCGCTGTGGCTTTTGCTTTTGTCATCTATGAAAAAGGGGTTACCGTGAGCCGCCGTCGTGTTGTTGTTACAGGCCTGGGGCTGATTTCGCCTGTTGGCAATAATGTTGCCGATGGCTGGGCCAATCTGGTCGCCGGCAAGTCTGGGATTGCCAATATCACGAAGTTCGATGCGTCGAACTTCTCGACTCGTTTCGCCGGCGAGGTGAAGGGCTTCAATATCGAGGACTACATCCCCGGTAAGGAAGCGCGCCACATGGATACGTTCATCCACTACGGCGTGGCCGCGGGCATCCAGGCGATGCAGGACAGCGGTCTCGAAGTCACCGACGAGAATTCCGAGCGCATCGGCGTGGTGGTCGGTTCGGGCATCGGCGGTCTGCCGATGATCGAAATCACCCAGACCGAGCTGCTCAATCGCGGCCCGCGTCGGATTTCGCCGTTCTTCGTGCCGGCGTCGATCATCAACATGATCTCCGGCCATCTGTCGATCAAGTTCGGCATCAAGGGTCCGAATCTGTCGATCGTCACCGCGTGCACCACCGGTCTGCACTGTATCGGCGAGGCTTCGCGCCTCATCGAATACGGTGACGCCGACGTGATGATCGCGGGCGGCGCGGAATCGACCGTGTCGCCGCTGGGGATCGGCGGCTTTGCGGCGGCGCGCGCGCTGTCGCAACGCAATGACGATCCGGCCACCGCGAGCCGTCCGTGGGACAAGGATCGCGACGGTTTCGTGCTGGGCGAGGGCGCCGGCGTGATGGTGCTCGAAGAGTACGAACACGCGAAGGCGCGCGGCGCGAAGATTTACGCGGAAGTCGGCGGCTACGGGATGAGCGGCGACGCGTATCACATGACCGCCCCGCTCGAAGACGGCGACGGCGCACGCCGCTGCATGCTGGCCGCAATGAAGAACGCGGGCATCAACGGCGATCAGGTGAACTACCTGAACGCGCACGGCACCTCCACGCCGCTCGGCGACCTCGCGGAAACCACCGGCATTAAGCGCGCGTTCGGCGACCACGCAAAGAACATGGTCGTGAACTCGACCAAGTCGATGACGGGTCACCTGCTTGGCGGCGCCGGCGGTCTGGAGTCGGTGTTCACGGTGCTCGCCGTGCATCACCAGGTCTCGCCTCCGACCATCAACATCTTCAACCAGGACCCGGCCTGCGATCTCGACTACTGCGCGAACACCGCGCGGGAGATGAAGATCGACGTCGCGCTGAAGAACTCGTTCGGGTTCGGCGGCACGAACGGCACGCTGGTGTTCAAGCGCGCCTGATCGCCTGAACAGGGGTGACGCGTCATTCCACGACGCCGGCTGCGCCGGCGGATTGCCTGGGGCCGGCAACGTTGAGCGGAACGACGCAGCGCATTGCGCTGCGTCGTTCGTTCTCGCTGCGCGTCGCGTTGGGAGTGTTCGTGCTGATTGCGACCCTGGCTGTTTATACCGGCCTCGCGCCTGAACTCGGCGCGTGGCGGGCCATTCCGTTGACGTTCGCGAGCGCGATGCTGCTCGCACTGTGCGCGGCGCGCTATGACGCGGCGCAGCCGGCCGCGCTGCGGTTCGGTTCCGGGGAACTGTCCGCGTGGAATCGGGCGGGTGTGCTGCTCGCGCAAGGCCGCGTGGTCGGCTGTGCGCAGTGGAGCGGCCGTTTGCTGGTGCTCGCGCTAGAGCCTGCGGATCGCTCGCCGCGTATCCGCGCGGCCTGGCCGTCGCGGCGCGCGCAGGGGCGCTCCCGCACCGTGCTGCTCACTGCCGATGCGTTGCCGGCCACGGTCTTTCGGGAGCTTTCCGTGCTGGGCCGGCATGCGGCCGGCGCCTGACTGTAACGACTGTAACCGCTGTTACCGTAGTAACGTGCCCTCACGAGGGGAACGCTACAATGGTCCCCCGCCATGCGCCCTATAGTTAACGGATTTATCAGGTGAGCGAAAAAGAAATTGATCAGGTGCTGGTCGAGCGCGTCCAGAAGGGCGACAAGGCCGCCTTCGAGCTTCTGGTCTCCAAATACCACCGCAAGATTCTTCGCTTGATCTCTCGACTCGTGCGGGACCCCGCCGAAGTCGAAGACGTTGCCCAGGACGCCTTTATCAAGGCGTATCGCGCGTTGCCGCAGTTTCGCGGGGAGTCGGCGTTCTATACGTGGTTGTACCGGATTGCGGTAAATACCGCGAAGAACTACCTTGCCACCCAGGGCCGGCGCGCGCCGACCTCGACCGAAGCGGATGCTGAAGAAGCTGAAACTTTCTCGGACGCCGACCAACTAAGGGATATCAACACGCCTGAGTCGATGTTGATGAGCAAGCAGATCGCCGAAACGGTCAATGCTGCGATGGCGGTTTTGCCGGAAGAACTGCGTACCGCCATTACTCTTCGAGAAATTGAGGGTTTGAGCTACGAGGAAATTGCCGAGATGATGGATTGCCCGATCGGCACCGTCAGATCGCGAATTTTCCGCGCTCGCGAAGCCATTGCGGCAAAATTGCGTCCGTTGCTTGACACACCTGAAGGCAAACGCTGGTAAACGCGTATCGAGCGTCCAGCTTATCCCGGCGGGGCAGCGGTGCAATATCTGGATTAGTGGTGTCACTACGGGGTATTCGTAAGATGGGGAGCATCATGGGGTCGGTCTCGATGCAATCGCAAGCGGGCTCGCACGGCGAGCGTGTGTCCGCTTTTGTCGACGGTGAGCTGTACGACGAAGAGCATCTGAATCTGGACAAGTTTTTCGCGGAACTCGAAGGCGACGATCGCGCTGCGTGGTCGAGCTATCACCTGATCGGCGACGCGTTGCGTTCCGACGATCTGGCGGTCAGCCCGGCAAAAAGCAGCGCTTTTCTGAGCGGTTTCGCCGCGCGCCTCGAAAGTGAGCCGCATCTGCTGGCGCCGGCCGCTGCGCCTGTAGCGCGCCGTTTGCTGGGTTTGCGCCGTCGCGTAGTGCCGGCCTTTGCGGTAGCTGCCGCCGCCGCTACTCTGACCTGGATCGTGGTGCCGCAATTGCAGGGTGTGCCGGGCGGCCCGGGCACGCAGCTCGCGTCGGTTCAGTCGCGCGGCGACACGGTGCAGCGCGTGGCGATGGCTTCGGTGCCGTCGTCGCAAGACTCCAACATCATTCGCGACGCCAGCCTCGATCAATACCTCGAAGCCCACCAGCAGTTCGCGCAACAACCGGCAATGGCCGGCGCGATGCCGGTAATTCGCGCTGCGTCAGTCTCCACGCAAGGCCAATAGTTTGATGCAGACTTCGCGGTTCAATAAAACGACTATCTGGGGGCGGTTGCCGGCATTCCTGTTCTGCGCAGCCGTATTGTTGTCCGCCACACCGCGGGTCTTCGCACAAACAGCCGATCCGGCTGCCGTACGGCGTACGGCGGCGGAACTGCTCGATCGCATCCACCAGGCCGCCCAGCAGCAGAACTATGAGGGCGCGTTCGTCTATCAGCGCGGCGATTTCGTACAGACGTCGCGTATCGCGCATTACTTCACCCACACCGACGGCCAGTTCGAGCAGCTCGAAAGTCTCGACGGCAAGCCGCGCAAGATGTTGCGGCATAACGACGACATGTACACGTTCGTGCCGGAGCGCCGTCTGGTGGTCGTCGAAAAGCGGCAGAACAAGGACTCGTTCCCCGCGCTGCTAGCCGTCGATGGCGAACAGGTGCTGTCCGTCTACGAGCCGAAAATGCTCGGCGGCGACCGCGTCGCGGGCGTCGACAGCGTCGTGGTGGAGCTCGATCCGAAAGATGGTTATCGTTTCGCGCACAAGCTCTGGGCCGACAGCAAGACCGGTCTGCTGCTGCGCGCGCAAACGCTCGACACGAGCGGTCAGGTGCTCGAACAACTGTCGTTCACGCAAGTGCGAATCGGTGTGCCGGTGGACAGAGCCGGTATCGTCAACGGCATTCGCAATCTGGCGGGCTGGACGGTCGTGCGTCCGCCGGTCGAGCCCGTGGATCTGGCCGCGCAAGGCTGGCAGATCGCGCCGTCGGTGCCCGGCTTTCATATGATTCGCCAACTGCGTCGGCCGATGGCGTCGCGCGAAGCGGGGCAGCCGCCCATTCCGGTCGATCAGGCGGTATTTTCCGACGGTCTCGCGGCCATTTCGGTGTTCGTCGAGCCGGTGGAAAACAACACCCGCAAGGAAGGCACGGGCAACAGCGGCGCAACGCACGTTCTCGTCAAGCGCCAGGGGAACTTCTGGATAACCCTGCTCGGTGAAGTGCCCCAAACCACATTGCAGCAGTTCGCGTCTGCCATAGAATACAAAGCTCCGAAGTAACCCTTCCGAATCCTGAAATCCCTCGGCTTGTGACGATATGACGACTTTTTCGGTGCGCAAATTCCTCGCGGCCGTACTGGTAGCGGCTTGTTTGCCGCTCGTACCGCATATGGCGTCGGCGGCTCCCGCCGCCAATCTGCCTGACTTCACGGACCTCGTCGACAAGGTCGGCCCGGCGGTCGTCAACATTCGCACGACCACCCGTGTGTCGAGCGGCAGTTCCCGTGGCGGCCTGCCGCCCGGAATGGACGATGGTGATATGTCGGAGTTCTTCCGCCGGTTCTTCGGCATTCCTTTGCCGCAGTCGCCGCAATCGCCTGGCTCCCCGGGTACGCCGCGGGGAGGCGATAACGGTGGTGGCGGCGGTGGCGGTGGCGGTGGCCAGGATACGCCGGACAGCAACGATCCTGAACAGAATAGCGGGGTCGGCTCGGGCTTCATCCTGTCGGCGGACGGCTACGTGATGACCAACGCGCACGTCGTCGACGACGCGGACACCATTTACGTGACGCTGACCGACAAGCGCGAATTCAAGGCCAAGCTGATCGGCGTCGATGACCGCACGGACGTCGCGGTCGTGAAGATCAACGCATCGAACCTGCCGACCATCACGATCGGCGATTCGAACAAGGTGCGCGTCGGCGAATGGGTCGTCGCGATCGGTTCGCCGTTCGGGCTCGAAAATACGGTGACGGCCGGCATCGTCAGCGCCAAGGGGCGCGATACCGGCGACTACCTGCCGTTCATCCAGACCGACGTGGCGGTGAATCCGGGCAATTCGGGTGGTCCGCTAATCAACATGCAGGGCGAGGTGATCGGCATCAACTCGCAGATCTACAGCCGTACCGGCGGCTTCATGGGTATTTCGTTCGCGATTCCGATCGACGAAGCGATGCGCGTCGCCGATCAACTGAAGAGCTCGGGCAAGGTGGTGCGCGGCCGCATCGCGGTGGCGATCGGCGAAGTGACGAAGGACGTCGCCGACTCGCTCGGTTTGCCGAAGGCGCAGGGCGCGCTGGTCAGCAGCGTCGAGCCGGGCGGCCCGGCCGACAAGGCCGGCGTGCAGCCGGGCGACATCATCCTGAAGTTCAACGGCCATTCGGTCGACACCGCGACGGATCTGCCGCGCATGGTCGGCGATACGAAGCCGGGCACGAAGACCACGCTGACCGTCTGGCGCAAGGGTCAGACGCACGAGTTGCCGGTCACGATTGTCGAAATGCAGGCCGACAAGGTCGCGAAGGCCGATCAGAAGAAGCCACAGGCGCCGAAGCAGCGCGCGACCAATGCGCTCGGCATCGCCGTCAGCGACATTCCGGCTGATCAGCAAAAAGCGCTGAAGATTCACAACGGCGTGCAGATCGACGCGGTCGATGGACCGGCTGTGCGGGTCGGGCTGCAGAAGGGCGACATCATCCTGCGGGTCGGCGACACGGACGTCACGAGCGCGAAGCAGTTCGACGAGCTGACCTCGCATCTGGATCCGCAGAAGATGGTTGCGCTGCTGGTCCGCCGCGGCGAGAACACGCAGTTCGTGCCGATCCGTCCGCGCGCGCAGAAATGACGGGCATGGCATCGCTCACGCTCTATGGGCGCGCGTGGTGCCATTTGTGCGAGGACATGCGTGCCGCGCTCGAGCCGTTGCTGGTCGAATTCGGCGCGCAGGTGACGGTCGTCGACGTCGACACCGATCCGCTACTCGAAGCGCGTTACAACGAGCTGGTGCCGGTTCTGCTGTGCGAGGGCGTCGAACTGTGTCACTACCATCTCGACGAAGCGCGCGTGCGGGCCGCATTGACCGCCTATGCGCGGCGCGCGGCGGCGCCATGATGCGGCTTTGTACCTCGCGGCTCGCTGGTTCTGTCTGGCTTCGCTTCATCATCCGCGCTTGCACGTGCCGCGCGCATTGATTCACGCGCGAATTTGCCTGTGCTTGCGCTGAATTTCTCGCATCTTCTGCGCTGTCTAGCGGTCCGGCCTTCGCAAGATACGCCGGCCGATAGCCTTTTCGGCTAAAATAGATAGGTTTTCACCTACTTACAAGGCGTGCTCCGCTATTGTCCGGGCGCGCCTTTTCGCTTGATCGGCACTGAATGGATCATATTCGTAACTTCTCGATCATTGCGCACATCGACCATGGCAAGTCGACGCTCGCCGATCGCATCATCCAGATTTGCGGCGGTCTGTCCGACCGCGAGATGGAAGCACAGGTGCTCGACTCGATGGATCTCGAGCGCGAGCGCGGCATCACCATCAAGGCGCAAACCGCCGCGTTGACCTATCGCGCACGCGATGGGCGCGTCTACAACCTGAACATGATCGACACGCCGGGCCACGTCGACTTCTCGTACGAAGTCAGCCGCTCGCTGTCCGCGTGCGAAGGCGCGCTGCTGGTCGTCGATGCGAGTCAGGGCGTGGAAGCGCAAACCGTCGCCAACTGCTACACGGCGATCGAACTCGGCGTCGAAGTGGTGCCGGTGCTCAACAAGATCGACCTGCCGGCGGCGAACCCGGAAAACGCGATCGCCGAAATCGAGGACGTGATCGGTATCGACGCGACCGACGCAACGCATTGCAGCGCGAAAACCGGTCTCGGCGTCGAGGACGTGCTGGAAGCGCTGATCGCCAAGGTGCCGCCGCCCAAGGGCGATCCGAACGCGCCGCTGCAGGCGCTGATCATCGACTCGTGGTTCGACAATTACGTCGGCGTCGTGATGCTGGTGCGTATCGTCAACGGCACGCTGCGTCCGAAGGACAAGATCCGCCTGATGGCGACCGGCGCGCAGTATCCGGTCGAACACATCGGCGTGTTCACGCCGAAGTCGAAGAATCTCGAAGTGCTGTCGGCCGGCCAGGTGGGCTTCATTATCGCCGGCATCAAGGAACTCGCGGCCGCAAAGGTCGGCGACACGGTAACGCTCGTCGGTCAGCCGGCGTCGGAACCGTTGCCCGGTTTCAAGGAAGTGAAGCCGCAGGTGTTTGCGGGTCTCTATCCGGTCGAGGCGAATCAGTACGACGCGCTGCGCGACTCGCTTGAAAAGCTCAAGCTGAACGATGCGTCGCTGCAGTACGAACCGGAAGTGTCGCAGGCGCTCGGCTTCGGCTTCCGTTGCGGCTTCCTCGGATTGCTGCATATGGAGATCGTGCAGGAACGTCTCGAGCGCGAGTTCGACATGGACCTGATCACTACTGCGCCGACCGTGGTCTACGAGGTCGTGCAGCGCGACGGCACCACGCTGATGGTCGAGAACCCGGCGAAGATGCCGGAGCCGTCGAAGATCGAAGAAGTGCGCGAGCCGATCGTTACCGTGAATCTGTACATGCCGCAAGACTACGTCGGCGCGGTGATCACGCTGTGTACGCAAAAGCGCGGCACGCAGATCAACATGCAGTACCACGGCCGCCAGGTTCAGCTCACGTATGAAATTCCGATGGGCGAAGTGGTGCTCGATTTCTTCGACCGCCTGAAGTCGATCTCGCGTGGCTACGCGTCGATGGACTACGAGTTCAAGGAATACCGCGCGTCAGACGTCGTGAAGGTCGATATGCTGATCAACGGCGACAAAGTCGACGCGCTGTCGGTGATCGTGCACCGTTCGCAAAGCCAGTATCGCGGCCGCGAGGTGGCGGCGAAAATGCGCGAACTGATTCCGCGTCAGATGTACGACGTAGCGGTGCAGGCGACCATCGGCTCGAATATTATTGCGCGCGAAAACATTAAAGCGTTGCGTAAGAACGTGCTGGCAAAATGCTACGGCGGCGATATTACGCGTAAGAAGAAACTGCTCGAAAAGCAGAAGGCAGGCAAGAAGCGAATGAAGCAGGTGGGCTCGGTCGAGATTCCGCAAGAGGCTTTCCTCGCGATTCTGCGTGTCGAAGACAAATAAGTTGAATAACGGAACCCTATGAATTTTGCGCTGATTCTTTTTGTGCTCGTCGTTTTGACGGGCGTCGCATGGGTCGCGGACAAACTGGTTTTCCTACCGGCACGACGCCGCGCGGCGGAAGCCGCAGTCGCCGAATTCGATCGTCAACAGGCTCGCGTCGGCGAGCGTTTCGCCGATGAAAACGCCACGCAAACGCGTGCGCGTCTGCGCGACGACAAGCTGCGTCAACCGTGGTGGCTCGAATATACGGCGAGCTTCTTCCCGGTGATTCTGGTGGTGTTCGTGGTGCGCTCGTTCGTGGTCGAGCCGTTCAAGATTCCGTCGGGTTCGATGGTGCCGACGCTGCTGGTGGGCGACTTCATCCTCGTGAACAAGTTCGAATACGGGCTGCGTCTGCCGATCACCAATACCAGGATCACCGAAGGCCGTCCGGTCCGACGCGGCGACGTGGTGGTGTTCCGTTATCCGAAGGATGAATCGGTCGACTACATCAAGCGCGTGATTGGCCTGCCGGGCGACGTGGTCGAGTATCAGGACAAGAGGCTCACGATCAACGGCAAGCTGGTGCCGCAGACGCCGCTGCCCGACTATCTCGACGAAGAACGGCTCGGCTACGCGAAGCAGTTTATGGAAGAGATCGACGGCCGCAAGAACGCGATTCTGAACAATCCGGCGGTGCCGCCGTTTATCGTCGGCGCGGAAGATTTTCCGTATCGCGACAACTGCACGTACAACGCGCGCGGTGTGATCTGCAAAGTGCCGCCGGGCAATTACTTCATGATGGGCGACAACCGCGACAACAGCGCGGACAGCCGTTACTGGGGTTTCGCGCCGGATCGCAATATCGTTGGCCGGGCGTTTTTCATCTGGATGAACTTCAGCGATCTGAAACGGATTGGCACATTCCAGTGAGTCAGGTGATTGATCGCATGACGATCATCTCGTGATTGCCTCAGACACGCCGCGCGAATAACCGGCATCCGGTTATCTCGATCGCGGCGTGTTGCTACGCTACTTTAAGAACTCGCGGTAACGTCGCTTTACGACGCTTTTTCCGCCGGCGCCCCGCGTTTCCGCCGGGTCAGGCGCCCGCGTTATACTCTGCCCATGCCTCTATCTCCGTTGGAAAGCCGTTTGCGCTACGAATTTCGCAATGCGGAATTGTTGCGTCAGGCTTTAACACACCGCAGTCATAGCGCCACGCATAACGAACGGCTCGAATTTCTCGGCGACTCCGTTCTGAATTGCGCGGTGGCTGCGCTTTTGTTCCAACGTTTCGGCAAGCTCGACGAAGGCGACTTGTCGCGGGTGCGCGCGAATCTGGTCAAACAGCAGTCGCTTTACGAAATCGCTCAGGCACTCAATATCTCCGAGGGGCTGCGGCTGGGCGAGGGCGAACTGCGCAGCGGCGGTTTCCGCCGGCCGTCGATCCTCGCCGATACGCTCGAGGCAGTACTCGGCGCGATCTTCCTCGACGGCGGCTTCGAAGCCGCCCAGACGGTCATCAAGCGCCTCTACATACCGATTCTCGACCATATCGACCCGCGCACGCTCGGCAAGGACGCGAAGACGCTGCTGCAGGAGTATCTGCAAGGCCACAAGATCGCGCTGCCGACCTACACCGTCGTCGCGACGCATGGTGCGGCGCACAATCAGCAGTTCGAAGTCGAGTGCACGGTTCCGAAACTGGACGTGAAGGTATCCGGGTCCGGCGCGAGCCGTCGCGCCGCGGAGCAGGCGGCTGCGAAGAAGGCGCTCGACGAGGTGATGGCCGCAGCGCCTGCCGTAGTCGCGAAGCCGAAGCGTTCGAAGGGCGCGCGCGCCGCGAAAAACACCGAGCAGGAAATCGTGCCGGGTGTGACCGGCGTGCAGACCGCGCTGGATCTGCGCACGCCCGATCGCAAGAATGAGCGCGGCGCGCTGCGTGGGGAAGGGCGCGCGAGCGGTGCCGCGGAGGCGCACGCCGACAAGCCGGCCCCCGAAAAAACCGCTGCTGACAAGCCCGCCGCCGAACGCGTCGCGCCGGGCGCCAGTGGTGCGCCGCTCGCGGTGATCCGCGCCGCGCACGTCGAATACAGCGGGCACGACAAGGCGGAGCGCGCCGACAAGGTCGAGCGTAGCGCCGCCCATCCAGCCGACAAGTCCGCTGAAAAGCCCGCCGACAAAGCCCACGATTCCAAATCCGAAGCCGCCTCCGCACCCCGCGGCACGGACCGTCAGCGCAGCCGCGAAGCTACGTCGGACGCAGCCGCTACGGGCGTAACCGCCGCAGCCGCGCCGGTTGCCGCGGTAGCCCCGGCACCCGCCGAACACGACCCCAGCGTTGCCGACGCGGTGCAAACGCGCGTCGCCGACGCGGGCCATTGATTTCCCGCGGCGCCCCTCTCCGGCGCGCCGAACCGAACCTGCCGTAGTCCGAATATGAACGCTCCCACTCCCACTGGTTTTCGCTGCGGCATGGTCGCGATCGTCGGCCGCCCGAACGTCGGCAAGTCCACGCTGATGAATGCGCTGGTCGGCCAGAAAGTCAGCATCACGTCGCGCAAGGCGCAGACCACCCGCCATCGCATCACCGGTATCAACACGATCGACGACGCGCAGTACGTGTTCGTCGACACGCCCGGTTTCCAGACCAAACACAGCGGCGCGCTGAACCGCTCGCTGAACCGCGCGGTCACCTCGACGCTGACGTCGGTCGACGCGATCCTGTTCGTGATCGAAGCCGGCCGCTTCGGCGCCGACGATCAGAAGGTGCTCGACCTGATCCCGGCGAACGTGCCGACGCTGCTGATCGCGAACAAGCTCGACCGGGTGAACGACAAAGCGACGCTGTACCCGTTCATGCAGCAGATGAGCGCGTTGCGCGAGTTCAACGAGATCGTGCCGCTGTCGGCGAAGAATATCGACGACATCAAGCGTCTGATGGCGACCATCAAGCCGTTCCTGCCGGAAGGCGAGCCGATCTACGGCGAGGACGACCTGACCGATCGCAGCGAGCGCTTCCTCGCCGCCGAAATCCTGCGCGAAAAAGTGTTTCGCTGGACCGGCGACGAACTGCCGTACACGAGCACCGTGCTGATCGACAAGTTCGAAACCGAAGGCCGGCTGCGCCGTATCTTCGCGACGATCCTCGTCGATCGCGATACCCACAAGGCGATGATCATCGGCCAGAAGGGCGCGAAGCTCAAGCAGATCAGCACCGAGGCGCGCCTCGACATGGCCAAGCTGTTCGACGGTCCGGTGTACCTGGAAACCTTCGTCAAGGTGAAGAGCGGCTGGGCCGACAACGAAGCCGGGCTTCGTGCGTATGGGTACGAATGACGCGTGGATGACGCTCAATTCCGACGCTGCTCCGGACGACCCGGAGCAGGAACCGTCGCGGCCCGCGCGTAGCGCAAAAAAATCCGCCGCAAAAGGAGCCCGCAGCACCACGTCGCCCGCCGACACCGGCAGCGGCGAGCCGCGCAAGGCGCCCCCGCGCCGCGCGCCGCGCACTTCCGCATCCGACTACCGGATCACCGAGCAGCCCGCTTTCGTGCTGCACAGCTACCCATATCGCGAGACCAGCCTGATCATCGACGTGCTGTCGCGCGATCACGGCCGTCTCGCGCTCGTCGCGAAGGGCGCGAAGCGGCCGCACTCGGCGCTGCGCGGCGTGCTGCAAACTTTCCAGCCGTTGGCGCTCGCGTGGTCCGGCAAATCCGAAGTCCGTACCTTGACCGGCGCCGAATGGGTCGGCGGGATGCTGCCGCTGACCGGCGACGCGCTGCTGTGCGGCTTCTATGTGAACGAGTTGCTGGTCAAGTTCTGCGCGCGCGAAGACCCGCATCCGCAACTGTTCCATCACTACCTCGTCACACTCACCCGTCTCGCTCACGACGAACCGCCGGTTCAGGTACTGCGCTCGTTCGAACGCGTGCTGCTGCGCGAGACCGGCTACGCAATGGCGCTGGATCGCACGGTCGCGCGCAAGGCAGTCGTTGCGCAAGGGCGCTACGTGTTCGATCCCGAGCGCGGCGTACGCGAGGCCTCCGACGAATGGCCCGCGCAGTGGCCGGTCGTATCCGGGCAAACCTTGCTCGATATGGAACAGGACGATTACCATCGAGCGCAGACCGTCGCGCAAAGCAAAACGCTGATGCGCTTTCTGCTCAACACCTATCTCGGCGGTACGCCGCTTGCGACCCGCCAGATCCTGATCGACCTGCAGAATCTATGAGCTTCTTTCTTACCTCGCCGACCGTGATCGACCTCGGCGTCAACATCGATCACGTCGCCACGCTGCGCAATGCGCGCGGCACCGCCTATCCCGATCCGATCCGCGCCGCGCTGATGGCCGAGGAGGCCGGCGCCGACGCGATCACGCTGCACCTGCGCGAAGACCGCCGCCATATCGTCGATGCGGACGTGCGCAAGCTGCGTCCGCTGCTGAAAACGCGTATGAATCTCGAGTGCGCGGTCACCCAGGAAATGCTCGATATCGCCTGCGAAGTGCAGCCGCACGACGTCTGCCTCGTGCCCGAAAAGCGCGCGGAGCTGACGACCGAAGGCGGTCTCGACGTCGCCGGCCAGTTCGACGCGGTGCGCGCCGCATGCCGTCAGCTCGCCGACGCGAACTCTCGCGTGTCGCTGTTCATCGACCCGGACGAAACGCAGATTCGCGCCGCGCACGAAGCGGGCGCGCCGGTGGTCGAACTGCACACCGGCCGCTACGCGGAAGCGCACGACCGGGCCGAGCAGCAGCGCGAATATGAGCGCATCGTGCGCGCGGTCGAATTCGGCGCGACGCTCGGCCTGAAGGTCAACGCGGGCCACGGTCTGCACTACACGAACGTGCAGCAGATCGCGGCGATCGACGGCATCGTCGAACTGAATATCGGTCACGCGATCGTCGCGCACGCGATCTTCGCAGGCTGGGACAACGCGGTGCGCGAGATGAAGGCGATCATGGTCGCCGCGCGTCTCGGCGCGCGCGCCTGATCCAGCCGCAACGCGGGGGCGCAGGCATGGCGATCTACGGCATCGGTACCGACATCGTGCAGGTCAGCCGCGTGGCCGCGGTGATGACCCGCACCAACGGCCGCTTCGCGGAAAAGGTGCTCGGCCCCGACGAGTTGCGGGTCTATCACGCGCGCCATGCGCGCTCGGCGGCCCGCGGCCTCGCGTTTCTGGCCACGCGTTTCTCGGCGAAGGAAGCGTTTTCGAAGGCGATCGGTCTCGGCATGCATTGGCCGATGACGTGGCGCGCGCTGCAGACGCTGAACAAGCCGAGCGGCGAGCCGATGGTAGTCGCGTCTGGCGAGCTGGCCGACTGGCTCGACGCGCGCGGCATCACCGCGCGCGTGACCATCAGCGACGAGCGTGATTACGCGGTGTCGTTCGTGATCGCGGAAACCGGCGCGGCGCCTGACTCGAAACCGGTGACGCAGGCGAGCGCGCCGCACGCATCGCCCGCGCAATCGGCGACCGAATAAAACCTTGAACCGGCCGCTAGCGGCGCGGGTTCGTCTTTGCTTCACACTCCCTTGCAGCGGAATTCGATGAAATTCAGAACCGGACCGGTGATGTTCGACGTGGTCGGCAAAACGCTCGATCGCGACGATAAACGACGCCTCGCTCACCCGATGACCGGTGGCGTGATCCTGTTTGCGCGCCACTACGAGAACCGCGCGCAGCTGGTCGCGCTGACCGGGGCGATCCGCGAAATTCGCCCGGATCTCTTGATCGCCGTCGATCACGAGGGCGGCCGCGTGCAGCGCTTTCGCACCGACGGCTTCACGGTGCTGCCGTCGATGGGCAAGCTCGGCGCGCTGTGGGATCGCGACGTGCTGCTCGCGACCAAGGTCGCGACCGCGGTCGGTTATATCCTCGCCGCGGAACTGCGCGCGTGCGATATCGACATGAGTTTCACGCCGGTGCTCGATCTCGATTACGGCCACTCGCAGGTGATCGGCGATCGTGCGTTCCATCGCGATCCGCGCGTCGTTGCGTTGCTCGCGAAGAGCCTGAACCACGGCCTCGCGCTGGCCGGCATGAGCAATTGCGGCAAGCACTTCCCGGGGCACGGCTTCGCGCACGCGGACTCGCACGTCGCGGTACCGGTCGACGAACGCCCGCTCGACGAGATTCTCGGCAACGACGCCGCGCCGTACGACTGGCTCGGTCTGTCGCTCGGCGCGGTGCTGCCGGCGCACGTCGTTTATCCGCAGGTCGACGCGAAACCGGCCGGCTTTTCGCGCGTCTGGCTGCAGGACATCCTGCGCGGCAAGCTCGGCTTCGACGGCGCGATTTTCACCGACGATATGTCGATGGAAGCCGCGCGCCAGGGCGGCACGCTGACCGAAGGCGCAACCGCCGCGTTGGAGGCCGGCTGCGACATGGTGGTGATCTGCAACCAGCCGCACGAAGCGGAGAAGGTGCTCGACGCGCTGCGCTTTACGCCGTCGGACGAATCGCGACGGCGTCTGCAGCGCATGCGGCCGCGCGGCAAGGCGCTCACGTGGGACAAGCTGATGGCCGAGCCGCGCTATGTGCGGGCGCAGGCGCTGCTGCGAAGTTCGCTGGGCTGAAGAACGGCTATGAGAAAGAAAATGGCGCCTTGAAGCAATTCAAGGCGCCATTTTTTCGTCGTTGTCCGCAGCAGGCAGTTTGCCCGCCGCTCGCCGCTCGCGCACAGGCAGCGCGATCCAGACTCAGTTCAAGCGCATCCGCTGCAGCTTGTTATACAGCGTCTTAGGACTGATCCCGAGCAACGACGCCGCACGATGCCGCGTGCCGCCGACCGCATCGAGCGTCGCGCGAATCAGCATTTCCTCGACGTCCGCGAGCGGCGTGCCGACCGTCACTTGCACGCGGCTGCCGTTCAGGTCGCGGCCGTTCGCGGTGCCCGCTTCGTCGGCGCGCAACGATTCGATCACGTCGCCCGAGGCCAGATAGGCGCGCCGCACTCGTTCCTGCAATTCGCGCACGTTGCCCGGCCAGTCGTACGCGAGGCATTCGCGCAGGAAGTTTGGCCCGGCCTGTTTCGCGGTCTCGGCGGTGCCGCGCGCGCTCGCTTCCTGATTCATTTCGTCGATGACCGCCTGGGCGATCAGCACCGGATCGTCCCCGCGCTCGCGCAGCGGCGGCAGCGTCACCGCTGCGGCTTCGAGGCGCTGCGCGAGATCGCGATGCAGACTGCCGTCCTCGACCGCGGAGCGCGGCGATTTGCGGGTCGATGCGACCAGCCGGAAGTCGGTGACGACCTGGTTGGTGCCGCCGACGCGCATGAAGGTCTGCGAATCGAGTGCGCGCAGTAGTGCTTCCTGCTGCGCCCGCGGCAGCTCGCAGATCTCGTTGATGAACAGCGTGCCGCCGCTCGCCTGTTCGAACAGCCCCGGCTCGCGCTGCTCGGCGCCGCCGAACGCGCCGCGTTCGTGGCCGAACATCACGCTGTCGAGCGAGCGGTTCAGCGCGGCAACCGCGGCGCTGCGGCAGTCGAACGTGACGAACGGACCCTTGCGGCGCCGGCTCATCTCGTGGAGGGTGCGTGCGGCGACCTGTTTGCCGGTGCCGGCGTCGCCCCAGATCAGCACGGCGGCTTCGGTCGGCGCGAGATGCTCGATCGTGTCGTACACGTGCTGGATCGCGCTGCTGCGGCCGAGCATCGAGCCGAAGCGGCCCAACTGACGCAGCGACGCGCGCAGCGTCTGGACTTCCTCGGTCAGTTCGTACGGTCGCGGGATCCGCGCGAGCAGGCTGCGCAGACGCGGAATATTGACCGGCTTGAGCAGATAGTCCCAGATGCCGTGCCGCAGACCTTCGATCGCGCTCTCGACCGTCGCGTTGCCGGTCATCACGATCACCGGCAACGCGCCGCCTGGCGGATGGGCGGGCAGATGCTGCAGCAGATCGAGGCCGCTGCCGTCCGGCAGGTTCAGGTCGACCAGCACGACGTCCGGAATGAAGCGCGTCAGCGCCGTGCGGGCCTCGGCGAGCGTGGTCGCGGTATCGACGGAAAAGCCGTCGGCCGCCAGTATCGCGGACAGGCCGGACAGGCTGTTTGGATCGTCTTCAACAATCAGTGCGTGTGGCATGGCGAGCGCAATTTTATGAATGAATGAAATACCCGGGACGCCGCTCGGTCAGCGGCGCGGCGCAGGCTCTGGGGCTCGACGACAGGACGGTACAGTGGATACTGAACGGCGCAACGACAGCCCGCCTTCCGGCCGCGCATGGCGGTCGCGGCGGCGCTGCCTGTAGTTCCTGCACCGGCTCTGTCAGAAATCCCGGTTGCTATCGAAGAACCGCCGCACTTCCAGCTCGGCCTGCTCACGGGTCTTGCCATAACGTTCCTGGATCAGACCGGCAAGCCGGTCGGCGCGGCCTTCGGCCTTGGTCAGTTCGTCATCGGTCAGTTCGCCCCATGCGGCCTTCGCCTTGCCGACCAGCTGTTTCCACTTGCCTTCTGCGATGTCGTGGTTCACGGTGCCTCCCGAATTTGGAAATAAGCGATGCTAGCTTCTTCTGAAGTAAGCAGAGACCGTGCCAAAAGCCTTTGTTGATGCGGATCAATGACTTGCTTGCTGGAGAGGGCGAAATGCACCGCTGCGCCATAGTAATTTTGAGACAGACGCCGGTAAAGTTTTCCTGAACCATGGCGAAGGAGACGGAAAAGAAAAAGCGCCCAAGGTGGGCGCTTTCTTAAGCAGGCCGGCGGAGTGCCGGCGCTGGCGGGGTGCTGTGCGGTTGCGCGTAGGCGCTTACGCGCGGCTGCGGTACTCGTGCGTACGGGTGTCGATTTCGATCTTGTCGCCGATGTTGCAGAACAGCGGCACCTGCAGTTCGAAGCCGGTGTTCAGCTTGGCGTTCTTCAGCACCTTGCCCGACGACGTGTCGCCCTTGACGGCCGGTTCCGTGTAGATGATCTCGCGCACCAGCGTGGTCGGCAGTTCGACCGAGATCGCCTTCTCGTTGTAGAACACGACTTCGCAAGCCATGCCGTCTTCGAGGTAGTGCAGCGCGTCGCCCATCATTTCGGCTTCGACTTCGTACTGGTTGTAGTCGGCGTCCATGAACACGTACATCGGGTCGGCGAAGTACGAGTACGTCACTTCCTTGCGCTCGAGCACGACGACGTCGAACTTGTCGTCCGCCTTGTACACGGTTTCCATGCCTGCGCCGGTTAGCAGGTTCTTGAACTTCATCTTGACGACGGCCGAGTTGCGGCCCGACTTGTTGTATTCGGCCTTCTGCACGACCATGGCGTCAGCGCCGATCATCACGACGTTGCCGGTGCGGAGTTCCTGTGCGGTCTTCATAAAACTGTCCTGTACGAGATAAGTAGCTAAATGTTGCTCAACGGCATACGGCGCAAGCGGTTTCGGCGTTTCGCTTACCGCCAGCCGCGCGCCGTGTCGAAACGGCGATGCTGTCGGGGATGCGCAAAACGGGGTCGGCCCGCGGCGGAAACCCGGGTGGGGACCGCCTGACGCAGCCCGCCGGTGCCCGGCCATTCCACCTGTCCGTTACCTGATTTTTACCCTGTGCGGGCGTGTACACGAGTGGCGCCGATCCGGGAAGCCACTACGCTACGTCCCTTTTTTGACATTCGCGTGCCGGCTCCGAAGGTTGGGGCGCGCGTGACGTTTTCCACTGGGGGACGGGCCAGCCTGGCTGACCAAGAGTGTGCTGCCGGATCGGGCCGCGCTTGCGTCGTCGGCCGTTGGATAACCGCTTATTTTAACTGACTTTTTGCGAACGAGGTCAGATTTCCAGCGAGATCGCCGACTTGCGCGAGTTCGGCCGCCCAGCCGGCGGCGCGTTGCTTCAGTAGCGGGTAATGGCGCTGGAATTGCGCCCAGTCCGCTTGACCATTGCCGTTCCACGCGTGCCAGAAGCGCTCGAGCGCGCCGCGTGCGGCGGCCGGCAGCGTGCGGGTGTAGTGGGCGAGCGCGGCGTCGAGTTTCGGCAGATGGGCATCGTCGGCTTGCGGATAGATGTGCCAGACGAACGGCTTCGCGGCCCATTGCGCGCGCACGAACGAATCCTCGCCGCGCACGAAATTGACGTCGCTGGCCCACAGCAGCGCGTCGTAGCCGGGCTGGTCGGTGAACGCGAGTGCGTGCGCGGTGAGGTTGCCGCGCGTCGCGTGGCTGCCCGCCGCGAACGACGGCAGCCCGAAAAAGCGCGCGAGCGCGCCGGAAATGCGGCCTTCGGGGACCAGCAGCACGATCGGGCTCGCGCTGTCGCGCCATTGTTCGAGCAGGCTGTCGACGGCCGGAGTCTCGTATGCGAACAGCGAGATAACCGTTGCGTCGGCGGGCGGCGGCGGGTGGCCGGTGCTGGTGCGCCACCAGTGGGCGCGCGCATCGGCCGACGCTTCGAATGCGGCGCGCGCCGCGTCGAGTTGCTGCTCTTTCAGCACGCCGCCGGTGCCGGGGCCGAGCCCGGGGAAGAAGAACGTCTTGCTGAGCGGATAGCGCGGATGCGGCGACGGCCTCAGATGGAAGTCGGCGACCCAGTCTTCGGCGCTCAGGTATTCGAGGTTCAGCCACAACGGCGCGCGCGGGCGTTCGGCCATCGCGGCGATGTAGACCGGCGGCAGCTCGCACGCGAACGCTTCGATCACGACGTCGGCGACTTCGAGCGTGTCGCCGGCGTGAGCCGGTTCGTGCCAGTGTTCGATGACGATGCCGTCGAGTGTTTGACGCGCGCGAGTGGTGTCGAGCGACGGGCACAGCTTCCTGAACGCATGCAGATCGTCGACGAATACCCGCACCTGCCAGCCGTGCTCGCCGGCGAGCTGGCGCGCGAGACGCCAGCACACGCCGATGTCGCCGAAGTTGTCGATGACCGCGCAAAAGATATCGCAGGCGATCGGGGTGGCGAGACCGGCCGGGCTGGCGGGTGCGGCGGGGGTTCCGGAAGCGGGCGGGACGGCGGACATGGCGGTTCGGGCAGCGGCCGGCTTCGGCGACGCGAAGCGGGTTCGAAGCCACGCGGAATGATCTAAACTGGCGATTCTATAGCCTCGCTCGCGATCGCGCGCGACCGTTCCCAGCGCTTCGAGCACGACTGCGGCACGACGAGCGGGCCGCCAGGTGCGTTGCCCGATGAGCGACCGCGATGCCACGCCCGGCGCCTCTGCGAGACAACGACGAGACTAAGCGACACCGAGCCACACCGAGCGCGACACCGTCCCACCCAAACGACCCCGCATGACCGAATCCGCAGCAACCGACGCTTTCGAGCCGAAAAAAGTGCTCGCCCAACTGCCGCATCTGCCCGGCGTGTACCGCTACTACGACACCGGCGGCGCGGTGCTCTACGTGGGCAAGGCGCGCGACCTGAAAAAGCGCGTCTCGAGCTACTTCACGAAGACCCAGCTGTCGCCGCGCATCGCGATGATGGTCACGCGCATCGCGCGCATCGAGACGACCGTCACGCGCTCGGAGGCCGAGGCGCTGCTGCTCGAAAACAATCTGATCAAGGCGCTCGCGCCGCGCTACAACATCCTGTTTCGCGACGACAAGTCGTATCCGTATCTGAAGCTGACCGGCCACAAGTTTCCGCGCATGGCGTATTACCGCGGCTCGGTCGATCGCAAGAACCAGTACTTCGGTCCGTTTCCGAGCGCGTGGGCGGTGCGCGAGAGCATCCAGATCCTGCAGCGCGTATTCCAGTTGCGCACCTGCGAGGACTCGGTGTTCAACAACCGCACGCGGCCGTGTCTGTTGCATCAGATCGGCCGCTGCACCGCGCCGTGCGTCGGCAATATCAGCGAAGAGGATTACGCGCGCGATGTCGGCAACGCAGCGCGCTTTCTGCTCGGCCGCCAGGGCGAGGTGATGAAGGAGCTCGAGCAGAAGATGCACGCGTTCGCGAGCGAGCTGAAGTTCGAGCAGGCGGCGGCGGTGCGCAACCAGATGAGTTCGCTGTCGACGGTGTTGCATCAACAGGCGATCGAAGTCGGCAGCGACAGCGACGTCGACATTCTCGCGGTGGTCGCGCTGGGCGGCCGCGTGTGCGTGAATCTCGCGATGGTGCGCGGCGGCCGGCATCTCGGTGATAAAGCGTATTTCCCGACTCATGTGGAGAGCGCGTTGACCGCCGACGAAGGCGGGCTGGAAGACGGCGACGCCGACGCCGACGCCGACGCTAACGCGGGCGCGGCCGGCGCGCCGGTGCCGGTGGTGCAGGCCGAAGCGCGTGTGAACGACGCGGCGCATGCAGCGGCGGCCGCGGATGCGCTCGCGATCGCGCGGGACATGCCGGCGGAAGACGAAGACGCCGACCTCGAAGACGCCGGCCTCGACGCCACAGACGCAGAACCGACCGCGCCCGACGCATCCGCCCCTGCCACGCAGCGCCGCAAAGGCCGCGCGCCGGGCGGCATCGAAGCCGAGGTGCTCGAAGCGTTCATCGCGCAGCACTACCTGGGCAATCGCGTGCCGCCGGTGCTGGTCGTCAGCCACGCACCCGCGCGTGAGCTGGTCGACGTACTGACCGAACAGGCGGGCCACAAGGTGACCGTGCTGCGTCAGCCGCAGGGCCAACGCCGCGCATGGCTCGCGATGGCCGAGCAGAACGCCCGGCTCGCGCTCGCGCGACTGCTGTCGGAGCAGGGCTCGCAGCAGGCCCGCACGCGCGCGCTGACCGACACGCTCGGGATGGAGTGCGACGACCTCGCGCATCTGCGCATCGAATGCTTCGACATCAGTCACACGATGGGCGAGGCGACCCAGGCGTCGTGCGTGGTCTATCACCATCACAAGATGCAGTCGTCGGAGTACCGTCGCTACAACATCACCGGCATCACGCCCGGCGACGACTACGCGGCGATGCGCCAGGTGCTGACGCGCCGCTACGAGAAGATGGTCGAGCAAGCCGCCGCCAATGCCGCCGACGCAGCGGCCGAATCGCCAGGCGACGCGGCCGCCGAGCCGTCGCTCGCCGCCGATGCGGCCGAACCGGCCGCTGCCGGCGGCACACTGCCGACCATCGTGCTGATCGACGGCGGCAAGGGGCAGGTTGAAATTGCGCGCCAGGTGTTCACCGAACTCGGGCTCGATACCGGCATGCTGGTCGGGGTCGCGAAAGGCGAGGGCCGCAAGGTTGGCCTTGAAACGCTGATTTTCGCCGACGGCCGCACGCCGCTCGAACTCGGCAAGGAAAGCGCCGCGCTGATGCTGGTCGCGCAGATCCGCGACGAAGCGCACCGCTTCGCGATCACCGGCATGCGCGCGAAGCGCGGCAAGACCCGCCAGACCTCGCGGCTCGAGGAACTCGAAGGGGTCGGCGCGAAGCGGCGTCAGCGGCTGCTCGCGCGCTTCGGCGGATTGCGCGGCGTGGTGGCCGCGAGCGTCGAGGATCTCGCGAGCGTCGAAGGCATTTCGCAGGCGCTGGCCGAGCAGATCTACCGGCAGCTGCATTGAGCTTCGCCTCGCGGTGACTCGCGGCGCGCCGCGCGCCGCTTCGTCCGGCGGCGCGTGAACGGGTCGAAGCATCCAGCGCCGTCCGGCCCCGCCGCGCGCGGCATGCGCCGGGCTCGAGTCGGCCGCTTGCACAGCCGCGCCGGCTTGCTTGTGGCAGGCACGGCGACACGGCACAATTGCAACTCACTCGTCCGACGCTGCGCCTGCCCACATGCCGTTTAATTTCCCGATCTTCCTGACCTGGCTGCGAATCGTGCTGATTCCGCTGGTCGTCGGTGTGTTCTATCTGCCCGACATGATGATGAGTCCCGCGCACCGCAACCTCGCGGCCGCGACGATCTTCATTCTGGCCGCGCTCACCGACTGGTTCGACGGCTTTCTTGCCCGCAAATGGAATCAGACCTCCGCGTTCGGCGCATTTCTCGATCCGGTCGCCGACAAGCTGATGGTGACGGCCGCGCTGCTCGTACTCGTGCAACTGTCGCGGATCGATTCGGCGATTGCGCTGGTGATCGTCGGACGCGAAATCGCAATCTCGGCGCTGCGCGAATGGATGGCGCAGATCGGCGCGTCGAAGAGCGTCGCGGTCAACTCGCTCGGCAAGTTCAAGACCGCGTGCCAGATGATCGCGATTCCGATGCTGCTGTTCTACGGTCCGTTGCGGCTCGGCGCCGGCATCACGGTCGATACGCGCGTGTGGGGCCTATGGCTGATTTATCTGGCCGCGTTCCTGACGATCTGGTCGATGCTCTACTACATGAAGCTCGCATGGCCGCAAATTCGCGAGCGTGGTGGTGTCGCTTGAGATCGGAAACGTCGTCGAGAACGTAGCGGCGCGGGGGAGCAAAACGTGCTCGAACCTCGGGCAACGATGAGGCAAATAATTTCTTTAAAAGAGTTGTGCAAAGGGGGTTGACACGTTTCGGTCGGTTCTCCATAATCTCGTTTCTCCGATGCACGCAACGCGAAACACCGGAGACGCAGCAAAGAAGTAGCAGTAAATGCAGTGCAACGCGGGAATAGCTCAGTTGGTAGAGCGCAACCTTGCCAAGGTTGAGGTCGCGAGTTCGAGCCTCGTTTCCCGCTCCAGTTTTCGAAGCATCGTGTTGTTTGGCGAAGTAAAGAACGCGGCACGGTGTGAAGCAGTTCAATGCGGGAGTAGCTCAGTTGGTAGAGCGCAACCTTGCCAAGGTTGAGGTCGCGAGTTCGAGCCTCGTCTCCCGCTCCATACATAAGGGGAAGCAACGCTTCCCTTTTTGTTTGGAAGGCCGGCCGTTCTGATCAATCGGAATCCCCGGTCCTTCTGGTTCCCGCCAGATCAATCTGAGAATCTCGTTTCTAGATTCCAGTCCGCTTGCGGCGCGATAGCAAAGCGGTTATGCAGCGGCCTGCAAAGCCGTTTAGGCCGGTTCGACTCCGGCTCGCGCCTCCAGTAGTTGATGTAAGAAAAGCCCCGACTCGTCGGGGCTTTTCTTTTTTCTATTGCTGTATTTGGAAGATGCCGCTTGCGCGGCATCTTCGTTGTGAGCGAGCTGCCGTTTGAGTGCGTGTCTTGCGGTGTGCCGCTTTTGATTTCGTAGGCCGCATAGATGCCGCCGGTGTACTGGTGGGGCACACGATGGTCGGCGGTAGCGCTCTTGACCACCTACGCGCGGACGCCCTGCAACGTGACGATCTGACCGTCGGCCGCGGTGTCGCTCGACGAACCTCCGCCGCATCCAGCCAACAAAAGCGCACTCGATGCCCCAGAATGGCCGGTCTGCTGACCATTCCGTGTTTACTGGCTTTCTTTCGCATTTTATTATCTTTCGTTTTTATTGCGGATTTATCGGGTATCGTTAATTCGATATTCGGCGCTAGCATTCGGGTCTTGTTGATGTAAAGTATCGATGCCTGATGCTTTATTAAAACGTGTTGTTGGCGATTTGTATGAATTGCAGTGACCGTTTATCCTTCTCGCATAAAATCAATATTCGACCTATGAGAAATCCCAGCATCGCCGCGCTGCTATTGAGTCTTGGTTTGCCGCTGACGGTGCTCGCGCAGTCGGCGCCGGCTCCCGGAATCAAACCCGGAGACTCGTGGGTGTACGCGACGACGATCGAGAAAGGACCGTCGGGCTGGAATCAATCGCACAACGAGGTGACGGTGCTGCGCGCGACCTCGTCGCACATCTACTACGAATCAAAAATCGCCGGCTCGACGCAGCCGCCGCGCGAACTGATCGCCGGTGTGGACTGGAGTCGCGAGCGCAGCGTTAACGGTACGGAAACGGTCGTGAACCGGCCATTCGCCTTTCCGTTGTCGGCGGGCAAGAGCTGGAGTGTCGACTACACCGAACAGCATCCGAACAAGGTGTTTGCGTCGACGAAATGGAGTTCGCAATACCGGGTGGTGGGCACGGAGTCCATCGAGGTGCCGGCCGGCAAATTCGACGCGATCAAGATCGAATCCGAAGGCGACTGGCACGGCCAGGTCGAGCCGCATCAGACCGTCACCCAGGCCACCCAGGTCGAGCAGGGCGATACCGCGATGATTACGCATGCGCAGAAAGTGGGCCCTGTCGAAGTAACCGGCCGTACCTATAAAGCGTTCTGGTATGTGCCCGAAGTCGGCCGCTGGGTGAAATCGGTGGAAGAATATTACGGCAGTAACGGAGTGAGAAACGAACGTTATACGTCTGAACTCGAATCGTTTAAAAAAGGCCCGCAATAAACGCGATGTGTAAGATCGATGATTAAAAGGGCTGCGTATGACGATTCAATGCGCGACGCGTGGTCTCGTAACTGAATAGTCAAACGCGCGTTTTAATCCGCTCGATGCAATTCGTCCGGTTCGCGCCTGACCGCAAAATCATCCGTGCGGGCGGCCCGGCGCACAACAGACGCACAACAGACGCACAACAGACGCGCGGCGTCCGCGAGCGGCGATAAAATCGCCGCATTCCCATCGCCAGTCGTCCCCACGCCGCATGTATCTCCAACTCACCGGCACCAACGTTCGCCTGCTCGGCTCGATGCATCTGTTTCCGGCCACGAGCCGGCGCACGCCGCCGTGGATCGCCGAGGCCTACGACTGGGCCGACGCGCTGGTATTCGAATCCGACCCGGCGACGATCCTGCCGTTTTTGCGCGCCGACGCGCAATCCGGTTCACTGCGCAGCGCCGCGCAACTGCAACCCTTGCTGCGCGACGACGTATGGACTCAACTGCAATCGCTGTGGCCCGCGAGTAGTGCGTTGGCGCCGCTCGACGCGCTGCGTCCGTGGGCCGCGCTGATCGTCGCGCCGACGCTGTTGCAGCATGCCGTCGAAGGTGTCGAGCCGCGCCTGATGCGTTCGGCTAGCGCGCAGGGCAAACCGCTGCGGTTTCTCGAGACCGGGCGGGACGTCGCCGCGGCGCTCGAATCGATTTCGCTCGAAGTGATCGCCGCCGCGCTCGAATTGCTGATGGCCGATCTCGGCGAGCCGCAGCGCACGCTCGAACGGATGCACGCGGCGTGGCTCGACGGCGATCTGCCGGCGTTGCAGCGGATCGCGGTCGAGTCGCCGATGTTCAACCTGCCGGGTCTGCGCCACGCGCTGCTCGACATCCGCAATCGCGCGTGGGCCGCGCGGCTGCGCGCATCGCTCGATACCGACGAGCGCACCTTGGTGGTGGTCGGCGCGTTGCATCTGTGCGGGCCGGGCAATCTGCTCGACTGCCTCGCGCGGCCGGTCGAAGCGGTGTTCGACGCGTAGGCCCGCGGGTGCGGGCCCGGCCCGGCGCGGCGGCGCCGTCCACGAAAATCCGGCAGTTTCCGCCAATCCCCGCGCGGGAGAGGCAAGCGTGCGCCGGGACGGACGCGCGAAACCTCGGCGACGCAGTGTCGCTGAGCGGCGCCGACCGGCGCCGCTAGCCCAGCCATGCAGGGGGCCGGGTAGTGCATCCGCGTCGACACAACACATCTTCGCGCTTGCGCTTTGCGCGCGCCCGTCGATAGCCCGTCGATAGCCCGTCGATAGCCCGTCGATGGCGCGCGCGGCATAATTGCGGATTCGCCTGTCCTCGCGCTGTCGCGCATTTTTTCTCAAATCCCCGATGACCCATTCGCCGCACACCGCCGCCGCGCGCCTCGCCCAACTCGAATGGCGCTGGAAACCGTTCGTCGACCTGACGAGCATCGAAGTCTATGAAATGCTGGCTGCGCGCAGCGCGGTGTTCGTCGTCGAACAAAACTGCGTGTACGGCGATATCGATGGACTCGACCCACAAGCCTGGCATCTGTTCGCATATGGCGCCGGCGAAGATGCCGCGCTGCCGCCGCTCGCCGGCTATCTGCGCGTGCTGTTACCGGACACGCAGGACGCCGACGTGCGAATCGGCCGTGTGCTGACCACCGCGGCGTTTCGCGGCATCGGTCTGGGCAATGCGATGCTCGCGCGCTCGATCGCGCATATTCGTGAGCAGTGGCCCGATACGCCGATCCGTCTGCACGCGCAGGCGCATCTGCAGGGTTTTTATGGCGCGTTTGGTTTTACGCCGGTCGGCGAGATTCACGACGAGGACGGCATCCCGCACGTGTGGATGCGTTCGCTTTAACAGCCGCTCAGCGAGGCCCCGGTGCGGTCTTCGAACCCGCTGCATGAATCAGCCCGCGCGCGGCGGCCGCGCGCCGCTCGGCCCGCAAGCGGCCACGCGCCGAAAGGCGCATCCAGTGACGCAGCGCGATCAGCGCGCCGATCACGCTCATCATCGAACCGGGAATCCACAGCAGCAGTCCGCCGATCTGTTGATCGCGCATCGGACTGAGCCACGTGAACGCGCGTCCGCAGATCGAATAGATCGGATACAGCTCGTGCGGAGTGAAGAAGATGAACGCGCCGAGAATGATCTGCGGCGGGATCGCGGCAATCACGATTAGTACGCGCTTGCCCGGCGATAGACGCGCGGGCGGCGCGGGGCGAGGATCGAGCACGAGCCACCAGAACAGCAGCCCGTCGATCACCATGCTCCAGTTCATCACCCGATAGAGCCGCCAGTCGAGCATCGCGACGAAATGAACCGGCGACATCAGCCAGAAATAGATCAGCCCGACGAATAGCGTGACCGCGACGACCGGATGCATGACGACGTCGAGCACGGCGCGCACCAGTCGATTCTGCAGCGCGGGCCGCACGAAGCGCTGCCGCCAGCGCGGCGCAATGCCGGCGCGCAGCGCCGCGCCCGGATACGACAGCGCGATGAAGAACGGCCCGAGGTGATGCAGCACCAGATGCTGCAGGCGATGCATGAAAAACTCATGCTCGAAGAAATAATCGAGCCGCGTATGCAACACCACGTACAGCGCGACCAGCCCGAACCAGAACGACAGTTGCCGCGCGAACGACACGCGCGCCTTGCGCGCGCCGCGCACGAACAGGATCGCGGGAATGAGCAGCGCGATCACGACGGTCGGCGAAAACTCCCACGGATCGAGCCAGTAGAGCAGGGTCATGGCAAGGTCGGCGCTCGGGTGCGGCGGTGCGTGCTTACTTGGTCTGCGCCGGCGCTTTGACCGCGAACGGCGTGCTCAGCGTTGCGCCGTCGGAAAACTTCAGCGTCAGATGCACGGTGTCGCCCGGCGCGACCTTGTGCTTCGCGTCTTCGAGCATCAGGTGGTAGCCGCCCGGCGCGATCGCGACCTGGCCGTGCGCGGGCACCGTCAGCTTGTCGACCATCACCATCTTCTGCGTCGAGCCGTTCGAGACCGTCTGATGCAGCATCACGTCGCCGTAGTCGTCGCTCGATACATCGACGAGATCCACCGGCTTGTCGCCCGCGTTGACGAGCGTCGCGTAGCCGGCCGCCGGCAGGTTGTTCGGCAGCCAGCGCACCCACGCGTCCTTGACGCTGATTGCGTGAGCATCGGCCGCATACGCCGCCGAGCCGATGCCGAACGACAGCACGACAGCGCCGGCGAGGGAAGCGAGGGTTTTGAGCTTGATCGTCATGATGGAAGGAAAGTGAAGGTCAGGAATGGTCGTCGATGAGACGGCGCAGGTCCTGCGCGATCGCATCGGGCGTGTCGTGATCGGTCGCCAGCAGCCGCGCGCGGCCCTGGCTGTCGAACACGTAGACGGCGGAGCTGTGCGTGACCTCGTAGTTGCCGTTGGGGTCGCGTTTCTCCATCTGGTAGGCGACGCGATAGCGCTTCGCCAGCGATTCGATCTGCCGGTCGGTACCGGTCAGTCCTTCGGCGTGCTGCGCGTCGAACGCGCCGACGTAGTCGCGCAACGCTTGTGGCGTGTCGCGCGCGGGGTCGACGGTGATGAACAGGATGCGCACTTTCTGCGCGTCGTCGCCGAGCTTGCCGAGCACCTGCATCAGCCGGCCCATCGTCTCCGGGCAGACATCGGGGCAATGGGTGTAGCCGAAGTAGACGAGCGACGCGCGGCCCTTGAACGCGTCGGCGGTGACGGGGCGGCCATCGTCGGCTGTCAGCGTGAACGACAGATCCGGCAGATGGCCGCTCACGTTGGTCAATTGCCACGGCTGGGCGGGTTGCGTGCAGCCGCTGAGCGCCGTGAGCGCGAGCAGCGCACCGAGCGTCGTGCTGCTCGCGTACTTTTGAATGAGCCGACCTGCGCACTGGCGTACCAACCGACCTACCCAACGACGCGCAAACAGCCGCCCGAACCGCGCTGGCCTGGCACGGCCCAAGTTCGGCTGGGTTCGACGGGTCGTAAAGATCGGGAACAAAACAGGGTTCAATAGCTCGATTGAAAGCGGGCGACGCGCGATTGGGCGGTAGCATGCAACGATGGACGGCCCAGCCCGACAGCGCAACAAGTGGCAGCGACTGTAGCGCAATTTCACCGCAAGCGTCGCGCCATGCCCCGGGCGCATGGTTTGCGGGGCAATTTGCCGCAGCCGGCCGAAAGCGACGTGAAATCCGATTGTTCCACTTTTGAACGCAATCGGGCCGCTCGTGCGGCTGCGCTGCCCGCCGGGCTTGAGTGCCGGCTTACTTTCTCGAAAAATTGACGGATGCGCGGTAAGATGCGCACACTTTTCCGGCCGCAGCAGGCTGAAAGGCGAACCCAGGCGATGCAAGCACTTCCGGTTGTTCTGTCTCCGAGCGAGACGGCATTTTTTTTCGACTTCGACGGCACGCTAGTCGAACTCGCACCCACGCCCGACGGCGTGCGGGTGCAACCGCGCGTAATCGAGCTGCTGCGCGAACTGCGCAGCCTGACCAATGGCGCGGTGGCGGTGGTGTCGGGGCGCGGCATCGACAGCATCGATAGTTTCCTCGGCATGCCGGATCTACCGGTCGCGGGTCTGCACGGCGCCGAGCGCCGGGACGCGAACGGCGACACCCAGCGGATCGGCTTCAACGACGACCGGCTGCTGCGCATGGAGCAGGTGCTCGCGCAGGTGGTCAACGAGCATCCCGGCATGCTGCTCGAGATCAAGGGCGCGGCGCTCGCGCTGCATTACCGCAATGCGCCGGACCGCGAGCCGGTCGCGCGCGAGGCCACCGAGCGGCTGGTCGCCCAGTACCCGGCCTCGTACGTACTGCAGCCGGGCAAGATGGTCTACGAAATCAAACCGAAGGACGTCGACAAGGGCCGCGCGACGCGCGCGTTTCTCGACGAGTTGCCGTTCGCCGGCCGCAAGCCGGTGTTTGCCGGCGACGATCTGACGGACGAAAAGGGCTTCGCGCTCGTCAACGAGCGCGGCGGCCTGTCGATCAAGGTCGGCGCCGGCGAGACGCTCGCGCATACGCGGGTCGAATCCGTCAGCGCGCTGCTCGACTGGCTGGAAACGATCGTCGCGGCGGCGCGCGCGGCGTGATGCCGGCGCCGCATCGCTGAACGAAAACAACATACTGCCTCGGGAATTGCGTTTCATGAGCCGACTGATCATTGTTTCGAACCGGGTTGCGCCTATTTCGGAGGGCGGTCCGGCGGCGGGCGGTCTGGCGGTCGGCGTGTACGACGCGCTGAAAGAGACCGGCGGCATGTGGTTCGGCTGGAGCGGCGAGGTGCTGGGTTCGGGCCAGCCGCAGATCAAGGTCGAAGAGCGCGGTCCGGTGACCTTCGCGACGGTGCCGCTGATGCGGCGCGATTACGATCAGTACTACCGCGGGTTTTCGAACGCGACGCTGTGGCCCGCGTTTCACTACCGCTCCGATCTGCTGCACTACGACCGCCACGACTTCGAGGGCTACTGCCGCGTGAACGCGTGGCTCGCGCAGCAACTCGTGCCGCTCTTGCGTGAAGACGACGTGATCTGGGTGCACGACTATCACCTGATCCCGTTCGCGCAGGCGCTGCGCGCGGCGGGCGTTAAAAACCGCATCGGCTTTTTTCTGCATATTCCGTTTCCGGCCTCGCAGGTGCTGCTGACGGTGCCTCCGCATCGGGAGCTGGTCGAGGCGCTGTGTTCGTTTGACCTGCTCGGCTTCCAGACCGCCCCCGATCTGCGCGCGTTCGGCGACTACATCGTCAACGAGGCGGGCGGCACGATCGACGCGTCGGCGCCAGGTCCGCTCACCGTGCACGCGTTCGGCCGCACGCTGCGGGCGAACGCGTATCCGATCGGCGTCTATCCGGACGAGATCGCCGAACTTGCGAAAGCGGGCGAGCGCGGCAAGCCGGTGCGCACGATGAAGGCGACGCTGCATTCGCGCAAGCTGATCATGGCCGTCGACCGGCTCGACTATTCGAAGGGACTGGTCGAGCGCTTCCGCGCGTTCGAGCGGCTGCTCGAGCACACCGCAGCGCTGCGCAACAAGGTGTCGTTCCTGCAGATCGCGCCGCCGACGCGCGCCGATCTGCACGCATATCAGGACATCCGGTTGCAGCTCGAAGGCGAGTCGGGGCGGATCAATGGCCGCTTCGCCGAACTGGACTGGACGCCGGTTCTGTATATCCACAAGCAGTACGAGCGCTCGGTGCTGGCGGCGCTGTTCCGGACCGCCCATGTCGGCTACGTGACGCCGCTGCGCGACGGTATGAACCTCGTCGCAAAGGAGTACGTGTCGGCGCAGGATCCGGACAATCCGGGCGTGCTGGTGCTGTCGCGCTTCGCTGGTGCAGCGCAGGAACTGGACGGCGCGCTGATCGTCAATCCGGTCGATATCGACGGCATGGCCGAGGCGCTCGCGCAGGCTCTGGCGATGCCGCTCGCCGAGCGCCAGGCGCGCTATCGCGACATGATGGAGCAACTGCGCGAGAACAACGTGTCGGTGTGGCGCGATAACTTCATGCGCGATCTTCAGCAGGTGTTGGAGGGGAAGGGCGCCCGCTCCGGCAAGACGGCAGTGGCGCGCAAGAGGGCGGGGCGCGTGAGTGTGACGGGCTAGGCCGCGTCAAAAGCGCGGACTACGAGGCGCAAAAAAGCCGCTCCATGGAGCGGCTTTTTTATTGTTGCCGCGGCGCGCCTGCAATCGCGCCTGCACTCGATGACGCGCGCCGTGTGTACTACGTACGTCAGGCCACGTGCTGTTCGTCAATCTTCTTGCCGCCGATATGCAGCGTCGAGCCCTTGCCGTACTGCTTCGCGAGCAGGTCACGATAGAGGCCCGGGCGCTGGCGCAGTTCGTCCGGAGAGCCGTCGTCGATAACCTTGCCGGCGCTCATCACGATGATCCGGTCGAAGTTGTTCAGCGTCGACAGCCGGTGCGCGATCGCGATCACCGTGCGGCCGACCATCAGCCGGTCGAGCGCTTTCTGGATCGCTTCTTCCGACGCGCTGTCGAGCGCGGAGGTCGCTTCGTCGAGCAGCAGGATCGGCGCGTTCTTCAGTATCGCGCGCGCGATCGCGATGCGCTGCCGCTGGCCGCCCGACAGTTTCACGCCACGGTCGCCGACGATCGTGTCGTAGCCTTCCGGCATCGCTTCGATGAAGTCCGAGCAACGGGCTTCGCGCGCGGCGGCGAGCACTTCCTCGCGGCTCGCCTCGGGGCGGCCATAGGCGATGTTCTCGTACACCGTGCGATGGAATAGCGAGATATCTTGCGGCACCAGTGCGATCGTGTGGCGCAGGCTGTCCTGGGTGACCGACGCGATGTCCTGACCGTCGATCTTGATCGCGCCGCCCTGGGTTTCGTAGAAGCGCTGCAGCAGCGCGAGCACGGTCGATTTGCCCGCGCCCGACTTGCCGATCAGACCGACCCGCTGGCCCGGTTCGATGTTCAGGTCGAAGTGATCGAGAATCGGGCGGCGGCGCGGATAGGCGAAAGTCACGCCTTCGAACGTGACCCGGCCGCCTTGCGGCACGAGTTCGGTCGCGTCGTCGCGATCGGGCATCCCATGCGGCTCGAGCAGAGTGCGCACCGCTTCGGCGAGACGCGCGACGTGCTGGGTAACGTCGACGAGCGCAACCGCCAGATCGCGCGTGCCGTGCAGGATCGTGAAGCCGAGCGAGCTGACGAGCACGATGTCGCCCGAGGTCGCACGGCCCTGGTCCCACAGCCACAGCGCCCAGCCGAGCAACCCGGCCGACAGCAGCGCGGTAATCACCGCGTGCAGCAGACGCAGCTTCTCCAGATAGAGCAGGCTCTGCTGGCGCGCTTCCATTTCCGACTTGACCGTCGCGGCAAAGCGGTTCTGTTCCCGGAAGGTCATGCCGAACGCGCGCACGAGGCCCATGTTGCTGATGACGTCGACGAGTTCGCCGTCGACCGACGCCGCCTTGGTCGCGAAGGTGTGATGGCGCGCGGAGCCGCGGCCTGCGAGTTTGTACAGCACCACTGACAGGATCGCCGAGCACAGCATCAGGCCGAGCGCCATCAGCGGATTGACCGAAACGATCATCACGATCGCGCCGAGCACCGCGATGCACGGCGGCAGCACGTTCCATGCGGTGGTGTTCTCGGCGGTGTAGACCGCGTTCGAGGTCGCGGTGATCCGGCTCGCCAGCATGCCGGGCTGCTTCTCCGCGTAGTAGGTGGGCGAGTGGCCGCTGAGGTACTGGAACAGGTCGCGGCGCAGGTCGCCTGTGACGGCAACGAACGTATGCGCGGCGACCCAGCCGCCGACCCGCCATAGCAGGTTGTCGGCGGCGATCAGGCCGACGAGGATCGCGAACGCGCCCCACAGCGGGCCGGGGTGATGCCGGCCGCCGGCGAGCACGTCGATCAGATGCTTGATCGCATATTGCGAGGCGAGTGCACAGCCCACGGCCGCGAACACGCTGCACAGCACGATCGCATGGGCGAGCGGGTGGCGGCGGATAAAGCGGAAGAGAAACGCAAGCGGCCGATGCGCATAGCTCGCGAGCTTTGCGTTCTGGGCGTTACGCTGGGCGATGGTCAAATGTTCCAATTGAGCTGAGATCGTTGTGTTGCGGGTTGTGCATGCAATGCGCGGGCCACGGGGGACAGGCATGAAGGCCCCGCGAAGCCGATGCTTCGCATTGTAAACATGCAAAGACGATTGCGCCCTGTGATTCCGGGCCTTGGCGCGATTGATTTCGCGATGGACTTCCGCACCCTGATGTGTCCCGACTCGCCGGTTGCCCGACGGTTCAGGCAGATTGCGAAAAATTTCGAGATATAATTACAGATTGCATTCAACCCGGGCGGGGTATTCTTCAATCCTTACCGGCAAAGTTGCCGCTGCAGCGCCGGGATGCTGTTCCGCCGTGACTGCGGAACGCGTGTTGTCACTCTAGAACTGTCTTAGAAAACAAGGGTTTGCAAAGTGTTTCGCGTTTGTAACAACGTAAAGACTTTGAAATGCGGCACTGCGGCACGCATGTGGGCACCGATAATGCGTGCGTGTTAGCCCGGCAAATTTTCTGACAGTTTGTCAACGTAGGTGCCTGATGCGCGTTTACTCGCACATGCCCGAAAATTGATGCACTGGTCGGGCTCGTAACCCAAGCGATCCATCGCAGGATTTCTCGAAAGAATCAGGCCCGCGCCGGCTTATCCGGCCAGAGCGCCCTGGCGAGCAAGCGAGTCGCTTTTTCCAAACGCAGTACTTTTGCCTGATTTTTACTAGGAGTTCGTCATTATGCGAATCGCTCAAATCGCTCCGTTGCACGAGGCGGTTCCTCCCAAGCTGTATGGTGGTACGGAACGCGTGGTGTCCTATCTGACCGAGGCGCTGGTCGAGCAGGGCCACGACGTCACGCTATTTGCAAGCGGCGATTCGCAAACCTCGGCGAAGCTCGAAGCCTTTTGGCCGCAGGCGCTGCGCCTGGACCCGACGATCCGCGACGTGATGGCGCCGCACATGCTGCTGCTCGAAGAAGTGCGCCGCCGCGCGGACGAATTCGACGTGCTGCATTTCCACATCGACTATTACCCGTTCTCGCTGTTTGCGCGTCAGCCGGTGCCGTTCCTGACCACGATGCACGGCCGTCTCGATCTGCCGGAACTGCAGCCGATCTTCAACACGTTCAACGACGTGCCGGTCGTGTCGATCTCCGACAACCAGCGCCTGCCGCTGCCGCAAGCGCACTGGCTGCAAACCGTCTACCACGGGCTGCCGGAAGACGTGCTCACGCCGATACCCGACGTCGAACCGGGCTACCTCGCATTCCTCGGCCGCGTGTCGCCGGAGAAGGGTCTCGACCGCGCGATCCGCATCGCCGGCCAGGCGGGCATGAAACTCAAGGTTGCCGCGAAGATCGACAAGGCCGACCGCGCGTATTACGAAGAAGTGATCAAGCCGCTGATGGCGCTCCCGCACGTCGAGTACATCGGCGAAATCGGCGAAGCCGAAAAGCGTGAGTTCCTCGGCAACGCGCATGCGCTGGTGTTCCCGATCGACTGGCCGGAGCCGTTCGGTCTGGTGATGATCGAAGCGATGGCGTGCGGTACGCCGGTGATCGCATTCAACCGTGGTTCGGTGCCGGAAGTGATCGAAAACGGCGTGTCGGGCTTCGTCGTCGAAGACGAAATCAGCGCGGTCGCAGCGCTCAAGCGTCTGCACACGCTGCCGCGCGCCAATGTGCGCAAGGCGTTCGAAGCGCGCTTCTCGTCGAAGGTGATGGCGAAGAACTACGTCGCGACCTACGAAGAACTGCTGCGCCGCAAGCACCGCACGGTGCTGCGCGAAGTCAACGCAGGCTAAAGCCCGCCGCTGCTTTTCACGCTCGCAACGCCCCGCCGGCACCTCGCCGGCGGGGCGTTGTTGCATGCGCGCCGCGGTTTTATCGGGCGACGCTTAAAAATACCGGTTTCGGCCCGGCGCAAGCGGGCCACTCTCGGTAATATCCCTATAATGGCCGTGCCGCAAACTGGACTGCGGCGCCGCCGACGACAGGAGGATGCCTTGGCGAGAACGAAAGAGACGCGTGCGAACGCCGCGCCCGGCGCCGGAACGATTTTTACGTTACGCGCCATCGGTCTCGTGCTCGCCGCCCGCTGGTTTTTCTCGATGTCGCAGATGAACCTGACCTCCGCGCTTACCGCGATGGCCTCGTCGCCGTGGGCATGCATCAACCTCGTGTTTCTGTTTCTGCTGATCTTCCAGCCGGGCGCGCGCGCCGTTGCCGAGCGTCCGTTCCATCCGCTGCCGCAATGGCTGCGTCAGGCGCTGCGCCTGTTTGCCTTCCTCGGATTGCTGTTTGCGCTATGGTCGGTCGGCGCGTTCGTCGCGAGCGCCGGCTGGCGGCGCGCGATGCAGGCGGTCGCCGCGACCAACGGCTGGTTGGTGGCCGCGCCGGTGCTCTATGCGGCGGTGCTGTGGATCTGCCGGCCGCGGCCGCTGTGGCGTACCAATGTCGCGGCGCGACGCTTCGCGATCGGCCGCTATGCGGTGTCGCTCGATGCGCTGACGCGCACGGTCGTCGTATGGGCCGAGCGGCGCAAGGTTGGGCAGTACGATGCGCGCGAGTTGTCGGTGCGCTGGGCTAACGGCCCGGCTGCGCGTCCGACTCCGACGCCCACGCCGGCGGTTGCGTTCGGCGCCGCGGGCGAGCCGGGCGCGTCGGCTGCACCGATCGCATCGGTGGCGGCGCCGGCGCTGACGCGCGGCGCGTTCGGGATGCGGCCCAAAGTCGAATTGTTGTGGGATTCGCCGGCGGCCGCCGGGCATAACCGGCAGACCGTGTTTCGCGCCGCGTTGATGACCGAGGGCGACCGTGTCGCGGCCCGCGCGCTCGACGCGACGTTGCGGCAAGTCTGACGCCGCACGGTTGGTGCTGTCGGTCGCAGTGCGTGACCGATGCACGCCAGCCGGAGCGCAGCTTCGCCGATAATGCAGTCAGGACGCCCGGGCGCTGGGAGCGGGCGAGTGGGACACTCATCGATCGTATCGCGTCTTTCGCAGGAGTCGCTATGCTGGTTCGCTGGTTGCTTGCCGCGCTTCATCTGCTTGCTTATGGCTTTGCGCTCGCGTCGATTCTCAGACGCACGTGGTCGTTGCGTCGAGCGTCGGTACCCGCCGCGTTGCGCTCGGTGTTTCGCGCCGATACGCGCTGGGGTCTCGCCGCGCTGGTGCTGATCGTCACCGGGCTGATGCGCGTGTTCGGCGGCTACGAGAAGGGCGCCGATTTCTACCTCCACCAGCCGCTCTTTCACGCGAAGATGGCGTTGCTGGTGTTGATCCTGATCCTCGAAGTGCCGACCATGCTCGGCTTGATGCGTTGGCGCGCGTCGATTCGTAGCGGCGCGACGCCGGATCTGAAGAGGGCGCGCTCGTATGCGCATTTCAGCGTGATTCAGACCGTGCTGCTGGTGCTAATGGTGTTTGCCGCGACCGGGATGGCGCGTGGCATCGGGCTGACGGCCGGCGCGGCGTAACCCGCGGCCGCTCCGCCAACCCGTCACCGGCTCAATCGACCAGCAAACCCGACCCGTTGCCCGCGACCGTCTCGCCGCCGGCGCTCTCACGCGCGAGAGCCGGCTCGCCGAGACCTTTGATCAGTTCCAGCGCCTGACGCTCGAACAGCCGCCGGTACAGGCCGTTGTCGCGCTTGATCAGCGCATCGTGGCTGCCTTCCTCGACGACCTTGCCCTTGTCCAGCACCAGCAGCCGGTCGAGTGCGCGTACGGTCGACAGCCGATGCGCGACCACCAGCGTGGTGCGGCCTTGCATCAGCCGCTCCATCGCGCGCTGGATCAGCACTTCGCTTTCGCTGTCGAGGCTCGAGGTGGCTTCGTCGAGAATCAGGATCGGCGCGTCGGCGAGGAACGCGCGCGCGATCGCGACGCGCTGCCGCTCGCCGCCCGACAGCTTGATCCCGCGCTCGCCGACCAGCGTGTCGTAGCCGTGCGGCAGCGCGGCGATGAACTCGTGCGCGCTGGCGAGCCGCGCGGCCCGCTCGATCTCCTCGCGGCTCGCGCCGGGCTTGCCGTACGCGATGTTCTCGGCCAGTGAGCGGTGAAACAGCACCGGCTCCTGCTGCACGATCGCGATCTGGCTGCGCAGCGACGCTTGCTGCACGTCGGCGATGTCCTGCCCGTCGATCGTGATGCGGCCGCCCGAAATATCGTGCAGGCGCTGGATCAGCTTGATGAAGGTCGTCTTGCCCGAGCCCGAATGGCCGACGAGGCCGACGCGTTCGCCCGGCGCGATGCGGATCGAGAAGTCGTCATAGAGCGGCCGGCTGTGCGCGCCATAGTGAAACGACACGTGCTCGAAGCGGATTTCGCCGGCGCGGATCGCGATCGGACCCGCACCCGGGCGATCCTCGATGCCGAGCGGCTGGCTGTCGAGCGACACCAGTTCTTCCATGTCGTTGACCGAGCGCTGCAGGTTGCGGATGTGCATGCCGATGTCGCGCAGATAGCCTTGCAGCATGAAGAACATCGTCAGCGCGAACGTGATGTCGCCGACACCCGCTTCGCCGCGCGTCCACAGCAGCAGCGCGACGCCGAGAATCGCCGCCTGAATCGCGGCCAGCATGCCGCCCTGCAAGCCGCCGTTGAGCGTGCCGCGCACCCAAGTGCGGCGCGTGCGTTGCCGCCATTTGCCGATCACGTGCGCCAGACGCGCTTCCTCGCGCGCTTCGGCGCCGAACGCCTTGACCACGCCGTTGCAGCTGACCGCATCGGCGAGCGCGCCGCCCATGCGGGTGTCCCACGCGTTCGCCAGCCGCGCGGCCGGCGCGACGAAGCCGAGCGATACCGTCACGGTGATGCCGATATAAAGCAGCGAGCCGCTACCGACCACCACGCCCATCAGCGGCCAGCGCCAGCCGAGCAGCGCGGTCGCGCCGACCAGCATCACGAGCGACGGCAACAGCGCGATCAGCAGCGTGTCGTTGAGCAGATCGAGAGCCCACATGCCGCGGGTGATCTTGCGCACGGTCGAGCCGGCGAAGCTGTTCGCGTGCCAGTCGGTCGAAAAGCGCTGCACGCGATGAAACGCGCTGGCGGCGATCTCGCTCATCATCTTCAGCGTGAAGCGGATGATGTTGAAGTAGACGCCCTGGCGCAGCAGCGTCGCGGTGAGGCCGAGTGCGGCGAGCACGCCGAACGCTTCGAGCGCGTGCTGCCAGATGAGCGCGGACGAGGGCGGGCCGGCCGCGATCGCGTCGACCAGACGACCGGCGAACACCGGCGTGAGAATGTCCGCGGCCGCGGTGAGCAGAGCGAGCGCGGCGATCACGACGATGCGCCACGGCTGTTGTGCCCAGTGACGGAAGGTGAAACCGAGAACGTCCTTGAAGGACTGTCCGCGAAAGTCGAGTTTTTTGCTGGTCATTGATTACGCCCCGGTGACGCGCGAACGCACCGCGGTTCCAGTCAGAAGCGAAAAAGGCAGACAGTCGACGGATGCCGGCACACGCGCAGCGACTACACGCAATGGCGCGGTCAGGAGCAACGACAACGAAACAACGGACTGTCCGGAATGAATGCGGCGCGCCGCTCGAGGCGGCCCCGCATCGGCGACGACGTTGCGGCTGTTAAGGTCGCATTGGTCGTGTCGGGCGGGCCGACGGTCGCGGGACCATGCAAGGAAGCGCGCGATGCACATTGACCATGTGGCGCCTCCCTGTGATGGTTGAGATGAAAATCCGACGGGGCGAGAAGCCCGAGTGCCGAATATATCAGCAGCGCGATCGGCTCGCCAAGCTACGCAATCACGGCGCCGACGAAATGGGCCGCGAGTCGCATTGCCACTTTGCATCGCAATTCATCGCTTTGAGCCCGCCGCACGCCAATAGAAAAAGGGCTTACGCATTGCTGCGTAAGCCCTTTTATCTTCGGTGATCGACACACCAAGAATCTGGTGGGTAGTACTGGGATCGAACCAGTGACCCCTGCCGTGTGAAGGCAGTGCTCTACCGCTGAGCTAACCACCCGAAGAGATTGAAATTATGTCAGGCTTTTTTGAGTTCGTCTAGTACTTTTTAAGTAATTTGCTCATCGGTTGCGGGCGCGGGTTCAAAACGCCAGACACTCGTGCCTTTCATCGCCTTGTCGAGACCGTCGAGCACCGCCTCGTGCGCGGCGATCTCTTCGTCGTTCGCGGTAACCACGATAAGTTCGAGCGACTCGAGCGCGATGCGCGGCGTATCGGCGGCGCCGCTGCTTTGAGCCTCGCCGAGCATGTCGATGACGAGGCTTTCCTGGCCGCGCGTCATCGCCAGATAGACCTCGGCGAGCAACTCCGAGTCGAGCAGTGCGCCGTGCAGCGTACGGTGCGCGTTGCTGATGCCGAAGCGGTCGCACAGCGCATCGAGCGAATTGCGCTTGCCCGGGAACATCTGTTTGGCGCGCGCGAGCGTGTCGATGATCTCGCCGCAATGCGTCTTGACCGGCGGCAGGCCGAGCAGCGCGAATTCGGCGTCGAGAAAGCCGATGTCGAACGGCGCGTTGTGAATGATCAGGTCGGCGCCCTGGATGAAGTCGCGGAACTGGTCGACGATCTCGCCGAACTTCGGCTTGTCGCTCAGGAACTCGGTGGTGAGCCCGTGCACCGCCAGTGCGCCCGGATCGCTGTCGCGTTCGGGATTGATGTAGAAGTGCAGGTTGTTGCCGGTGAGCCGGCGGTTCACCAACTCGACGCAACCGAGTTCGAGAATCCGGTCGCCGCCACGCGCGTTCAGGCCGGTGGTTTCGGTATCGAGGATGAGTTGACGCATGTCGGATTAGCCTGCTGCGAAAAAAGTGCGAAAAAAATCGGAGAGGGCGGGTGCGCTGCTGTCGGCGGCCGGCAACGCGGCCAGCCGGCGTTAGACCTGCGCGAGCGACGCGACGCCGCGATTGGCGAGCTGGTCGGCGCGCTCGTTTTCCGGATGGCCGTTATGCCCGCGCACCCAGCGCCATTCGATCTCGTGCTGCGCGACCAGTGCGTCGAGTCGCTTCCACAGGTCGGCGTTCTTGACCGGCTGCTTCGCCGCGGTGACCCAGCCCTTCTTCTTCCAGCCGTGGATCCACTCGCTGATGCCTTTCTGCACGTACTGCGAGTCGGTGTGCACGATCGCCTTGCACGGACGCTTGAGCGCTTCGAGCGCGGCGATGACGCCCATCAGCTCCATCCGGTTGTTGGTCGTGTTGGCCTCGCCGCCGAACAGCTCTTTTTCCTGCGCGCCGAAGCGCAGCAGCGCGCCCCAGCCGCCGGGGCCGGGATTGCCCTTGCAGGCGCCGTCGGTATAAATGTCGATGTGATCCGGAGTCATTCGATGTGATTGCGTGTATTGGGGGTGGCGGCGGGCGCCAGGCCCGCGGCCAGGACGGGCTTTTTCACCTTGAGCGGGCCGACGAGGCGCATGCCGCGCACGCGCTTGATCGCCTTGATCATGTAGGTGGCGCCGAAAATCGGCCACCAGCGGTCGCCGGCGGCCTCCATGAAGCCGTAGCGGGCGAGCCACTGCTCGCTCGCGAGCGGCGGACGATAGCAGCCGAAGCGCCCGCGTTCAAGGTCGAAGCCGAGCAGTTTGATCCAGTCTTTCAGGCGCGTGAACGCGATCAGATCGACGGCGGACGGCACGAACGGGCGGCCCGTCATTTTGCCGACCGACTGGCGCACGCCCCACAGCGACAATGAATTGAAGCCGAGAATGATCAATTGGCCTTCCGGCATCAGCACGCGCTCGGCTTCGCGCAGCAGCCGGTGCGGGTCGCTCGTGAACTCGAGTGTGTGCGGCATTACGATCAGGTCGACGCTTTGCGCTTCGAACGGCAGGTCGAGCAGATCGCACCAGAGCGCGCTGCGTTCGGCCGGGGCGTGCAGGCCGGCTGAACTGCGCGGCGGCGCGGCGTTGCCGTTCATACCGTTCAGGTTGGCGCGCGCCGCGCGCGGATAGCTATACGGCGCGCTCGCGCCGCTCGCCGCATCGAGCACGAGGCCGCGGCACGGCATGCGGTTTTCGCGCAGTGCGTCGAGCTGCGGCAACCCGAGTTGCAGCGCATGATAGCCGAACACGTCCGATACCACCCGGTCGAGCTGGGTCTGCTCCCACTGCAGCACGTAGCGGCCAGGCGGCGAATCGGTCCAGGCGGGCCAGTCTATAATCGCTCGGTCAGTCATATCTAGAATGCGTCGCCTATGAATGCGCTCGAGTACGTACCGGTCCCGGCGTTTGAGGACAATTACATCTGGGTCATTGCCGACGGACACCATGCGGTGGTCGTCGATCCGGGCGATGCCGCCCCTGTGCGCGCCTACCTGGCCCAACGAGGCTGGCGGCTGAGCGCTATTTTACTCACGCACCATCATCAAGACCACGTCGGCGGATTGGCCGATCTGCTGAAGGGCCAGCACGTGCCGGTCTACGGGCCTGCCGGTGAAGCGATTGCGCATGTCACCCAGCGTTTGCAACAGGGTGACCGGGTGAACATTGCGGCTCCCGCGCTCGAATTCAGCGTGCTCGACGTGCCCGGTCACACGAGCGGCCACATTGCCTATTTTCAAGCCGCGGATCCCAACGGCACCCCGCACGTGTTTTGCGGCGACACGCTGTTCGCCTGCGGCTGCGGCCGCCTGTTCGAAGGTACGCCGGCGCAGATGCTGACCTCGCTCGACGCGCTCGCCGCGCTGCCCGGCACGACCGAAGTGCATTGCGCGCACGAATACACGCTGTCGAACATCCGCTTCGCGCTCGCCTGCGAACCGCACAACGCCGCGCTGCAGGCGTGGCGCGACCGCGCGAGCGAATTGCGGGCGCGCCACCAGCCGACCCTGCCGACCACGATCGCTCATGAACGCGCGGTCAATCCGTTCCTGCGCGCCGGCGAAGCGACGGTTCAGGCGAGCCTGCGCGAGCAGTTGCACGAAACGGTCTCTGACCGTCTGGCCGCGTTTACGCTGATGCGCGAGTGGAAGAACCGCTTTCGCTGATTCGCGGCGCATTCCGGGCGATGTTCAAGCGATGAGTCGGAAAAATTCGCCAAGCCCAAGATTTGTTTGATTTTTTTCTCAATTTTCCGATTGACGGAAACGTTGCCGTTTCGTACTATCGGCTGCAAATTCCAGCCCTTGTGGAAGCCGAGACGTTCATGCGATTTATCTTAAGTGCGTTATTGGTTCTGACACTCGCCGCCTGCGCGAGCCAGGGACCGACAACGAATACCGCCAACACCCCCGCCAGCAAGCAAGCCGTAGCCGATTCCCTTCGCAAGAACGCCACCGCTAAAGAAACCATCAACGTCGACCAGGGTTCCGTCACGCAGTTGACGAGCCAGGACGCCGACCTGTGGGGCCGCATTCGCCGCGGCTTCCAGATGCCCGATCTGCAGACCGACCTCGTCGACATGCAGCTGAACTGGTACGTGCAGCGCCCGGACTACGTGCAGCGTATGACCGAGCGTTCGCAGAAATACCTGTATCACATCGTCGAGGAACTCGAGACGCGCCATATGCCGACCGAGCTCGCGCTGCTGCCGTTCATCGAGTCCGCTTACAGTCCGCAGGCGCTGTCGGTCGCCAAGGCGGCCGGCATGTGGCAGTTCATGCCGGGCACCGGCCGCACCTATAACCTCAAGCAGAACATGTGGCAGGACGAGCGCCGCGACGTGCTCGCGTCGACCAGCGCCGCGCTCGACTATCTGTCGAAGCTGCACGACATGTTCGGCGACTGGCAGCTCGCGCTGGCCGCCTACAACTGGGGCGAGGGCAACGTGCAGCGGGCGATCGCGCGCAACGAGGCCGCCGGTCTGCCGACCGACTATCTGAGCCTGCGCATGCCGAACGAGACGCGTAACTACGTGCCGAAGCTGCAGGCGGTCAAGAATCTCGTGATGAACCCGCAGATGTATGGTCTCACTCTGCCCTCGATCCCGAACCATCCGTACTTCGTGACGGTGACCACCTCGCACGATATCGACGTCGACGTCGCCTCGCGGCTCGCCAATATGTCGACCGACGAATTCCGCTCGCTGAACCCGTCGTTCAGGAAGCCGGTGATTCTCGGCGCGACCCAGCCGCAGATCCTCTTGCCGTTCGACAACGCATCGGCGTTCGAGCGCAATCTGAAGGCGTACTCCGGCTCGCTGTCGTCGTGGACCACCTACACGGTCGACCAGCGCGCGACCCCGGCGGCAATCGCGGAAAAGATCGGCGTCGACGCCGGCACGCTGATGGAAGTGAACAAGATTCCCGCCGGCATGCGGCTGAAGCCGGGCTCGACGATCGTCGTGCCGCGTGGCTCGGACGACGACGAGGACATCAGCGCGGACGTCGCGGAAAGCGCGGTGCTCGCAATGGAACCGGACGTTCCCGACACCCGCAAAATGCTGATCCGGGTGCGCCGCAACCAGTCGATGGCCGCGATCGCGGTGCGCTATGGAGTATCGGTCGGGCAGCTGAAGGCATGGAACAAGACGCGGCGCGATTCGGTGTCGCGCGGTCAGGTGGTCGTGCTGCACGTGCCGGTCGGCAAGGCGATCCCGAGCGAGCCAGGTCCGGAAAAGATCGCGACCGACGTGCAGGGCGGCGGCGTGCAGAAGATTGGCACCCGTGTCGCAGACACCCGTAGCGAATCGCGCTACGATAAAAAGAAAGGGCATGGCCGTTCTTCCATCGTCAAGGTAGCCGAGCCGGTCGCCAAGGGCAGCAAGGCCGAGGCGTCCGCCGCCAGCAGCAAGGGCAAGGTGACGAAAGTGGCGGCGTCCACGTCCGGGAAGGCGTCGAAGGCCGCGGCAGAGAGCCGCCCGAAGACCGTGGCCGACGCGAAGAGGAAGGGTAAATAGACCAATAGCGGCTCCCACGGTAGTGACCACATGCGTTGCGGGGGCAGCGCATGGATTGCGCTCCGATCACCCACCGTGTTCATCCGACGCCGTCACCTGAGGTGACGGCGTTTTTCATTGCCCCAGACCATCGCGGCGGATTGCGAGCATTTGCTTTATCGTTGATGGCCTAAATTACAGCGCGTGTCTGCCGTGTCGTGCCGCCCGATCCGGCCGACTTTACCGCTCTTCGAACAAGCTCAACCCGATTTATGTCGTCGACCCAACTGCGCGTCTTTCTGCTCTTTTCCGCCGGCTATTTCGTCTCCTATGTGTTCCGCGGCGTCAACCTCGGGTTCGCGCCGTTCATCACGCACGACCTCGGGCTGTCGGCAGCCGATCTGGGGGTGCTGACCAGCCTCTATTTTCTCGGTTTCGCGGGCGCGCAGATTCCCGCCGGCGTGTTGCTCGATCACTTCGGCGCGCGTCGTGTCACGGCCGTCACGCTGCTGTTCGCGGCGCTCGGCATCTGGGTGTTCGGCGCCGCGCATAGCCTCGGCATGATGATGGTCGGGCGGCTGTTGATCGGCGTCGGCGTGTCGGTGTGCCTCGGTGCCGCGTTCAAGGCGCTCGCGCAGCATTTTCCCGCCGCGCGTCTGCCCCTGATGAACGGACTCGTGATGGCGATCGGCGGCTTCGGCGGTGTGATGGTCGGTTCGCCGCTGACGTGGGTGCTCGGTTTCTCGAGTTGGCGGACGGTCTGTGTCGGGCTCGGCGTGTTGACGGTGCTGGTCGCACTCGCGCAATGGACGCTCGCTCCGCAGGCGCGCGACACGCATCGACAGGCCAGCCTCGCCGCGCAATTCAAAGGCACGTGGCATATTCTGCGCAGCGCGGCGTTCTGGAAAATCGCGTCGTTCTCGGTGCTCACGCAAGGGGTGTTCTACGCGATGCAGTCGCTGTGGGTCGGCGCGTGGCTGCGCGACGTGCAGGGTTTCGAGCCGCACGAGGCCGCGGCGCTCGTGTCGATCCTCGGTTTCGCGATGATGGCGGGCTGCGTCGGTTTCGGCGCCGCGGCGCGCAGCCTCGAGCGGCGCGGCATCTCGCTGTATGCGTTCTGCGGAATCGGCATGGCGCTGTATGTGCTCACCCAGTTGCTGATCATGTTCCGGGCGCCGCTGCCGGCGAGTCTGCTGTGGGCCGCGTATGGAATTTTTGGCGGCACCGGCATCCTCAGCTACGCGGTGATGGCACGCCACTTCCCGGCGCAGATGATCGGCCGCGTCAACACCACGCTCACGCTGATTATTTTTCTACTGATCTTCGGTTTCCAGGTCGGGGTGGGCGCGGTGCTGTCGCGTTGGCCGTCGACCGGCGGCCGCTACCCAGCGGTCGCGCATCTGACTGCATGGGAAATTCTGGTGGCGTTGCAGGTGCTAGCTGCGATCTGGTATGTGTTGCCGGGCCGCGAGGCGACCCGCCCGGCCGAACTGCGGGCCGAGCACGAGGTGTGAGAGGAGGCCGGAGCGCCGTCGCGCGGCGATCGGCTGAGTTAACACTTTTGGGGTTTCGTCCCCGAAGTGTCCGGTCGATCCGGCCGGGAAAAGCGCCGTCCGCAGGCGCTGAAAAGCGCGCCAGGCAAGACTTTGAGTTCGTGCCAAAGCGGGCGCCTTGCGTCCGCGTACTATCTCAGATTTGGAGGGAAGGGCGGATTCAGGCTATAATTTCAAGGTTTGAGCTTATCAACCCGCACCCTAGCGCCTACCTCTCCCCAACCGTTCATCCGCCGCGCGCCATGAGCGTAGCAAGAAGGGCCCCGCACCCAGTCGAATCGTCCACACAATGGACCGTTTGCGCCCCTTGCAACGTCACCGGCAGCACGCGAGCGAGTCTGCGCGCGCATTCAGAATGCGTTTCGCTGCGGCTCGCAATCGGACAGACAGGTGGCAACAGGGTGTTCCCCCAAGGAGTCTCCCGTGTTGCCGTCATTTTCTCCCGCTCTCCTCGCGCTCGCCGACGGCACGGTCTTTCGTGGTTATTCGATCGGCGCCCCCGGGCACACCATTGGCGAAGTCGTGTTCAACACGGCGATCACCGGCTATCAGGAAATCCTGACTGACCCGAGCTACGCGCGCCAGATCGTAACCCTCACGTACCCGCATATCGGCAACGTCGGCGTGAACGCCGAAGACGTCGAGGCGACGAAAGTCCATGCCGCCGGCCTGATCATCCGTGATCTGCCGGTTCTCGCGTCGAACTTCCGCATGGAGCGCACGCTCCCGCAATACCTGCAGGACGAAGGCGTGGTTGCCATCGCCGGCATCGACACCCGCAAGCTGACCCGCGTTTTGCGCGACAAGGGCGCGCAGAACGGCGCGATCCTCGCCGGTTCGGACGACGAAGCGAAAGCGATCGAACTCGCGCGCTCGTTCCCGGGCCTCGCCGGCATGGACCTCGCGAAGGTCGTGTCGACGCAGCAAAGCTATGAGTGGACCCGCTCCGAATGGCGCCTCGGCACCGGCTACGGCGAGCAGAAGGCGCCGAAGTACCGCGTCGTCGCGTTCGACTACGGCGTCAAGCAGAACATCCTGCGCATGCTGGCCGAGCGCGGCTGCCACGTGACGGTCCTGCCGGCGCAGGCGAGCGCCGCTGACGCACTGGCGCTGAATCCGGACGGCGTGTTCCTGTCGAACGGCCCCGGCGATCCGGAGCCGTGCGATTACGCAATCGCGGCGGCGAAGGAGTTCATCGAGCGCGGCGTTCCGACCTTCGGCATTTGCCTCGGCCACCAGATCATGGGCCTCGCGGTCGGCGCGAAGACGATGAAGATGAAGACCGGCCACCACGGCGCGAATCATCCGGTGAAGGATCTCGAAGACGGCCGCGTCGTAATCACGTCGCAGAACCACGGTTTCGCAGTCGATGCCGCCACGCTGCCCGCCAACGCGCGCGTGACGCACACGTCGCTGTTCGACGGCACGCTGCAAGGCTTCGCGCTGACCGACAAGCCGGCCTTCTGCTTCCAGGGCCATCCGGAAGCGTCGCCCGGTCCGAACGACGTCGCGTATCTGTTCGACCGCTTCACCGCGTTGATGGACGCGCACAAGAACGGCAAGAGCGCGGCGGCGTAACGCACGCACGCGGCGGGGCGGGGGCGCGGCGGCCGAAGTGGCCGCCGGACCCCGCGGCAAAAGCGCGGCGGACTCGCCGCGCAACAGCGCGCGCTACGTGAAAACGGCGCGCGCCGACGGAAAGAATTCAGGAATATTTAGCGAGAGCGTTATGCCCAAGCGGACAGACATTAAAAGCATCCTCATCATCGGCGCGGGTCCGATCATCATCGGCCAGGCGTGCGAGTTCGATTACTCGGGCGCGCAGGCATGCAAGGCGCTGCGTGAGGAAGGCTACAAGGTCATTCTCGTCAACAGCAATCCGGCGACGATCATGACCGACCCGAACACGGCCGACGTGACCTACATCGAGCCGATCACGTGGGAAGTGGTCGAGCGCATCATCGCGAAGGAGCGCCCGGACGCGATCCTGCCGACGATGGGCGGCCAGACCGCGCTGAACTGCGCACTCGATCTGCACGCGCACGGCGTGCTGGCGAAGTACGACGTCGAGCTGATCGGCGCATCGCCGGAAGCGATCGACAAGGCGGAAGACCGCCAGAAGTTCAAGGACGCGATGACCAAGATCGGTCTCGGTTCGGCCAAGTCGGGCACCGCGCATTCGATGGAAGAAGCGCTCGCGGTGCAGGCGAAGATCGCGGCCGAAACCGGCAGCGGCTACCCGGTCGTGATCCGTCCGTCGTTCACGCTGGGCGGCTCGGGCGGCGGTATCGCATACAACCGCGACGAATTCGAAGAGATCTGCAAGCGCGGTCTCGACCTGTCGCCGACGCGCGAGCTGTTGATCGAAGAATCGCTGCTCGGCTGGAAAGAGTACGAGATGGAAGTGGTTCGCGACAAGGCGGATAACTGCATCATCGTTTGCTCGATCGAAAACCTCGACCCGATGGGCATCCACACCGGCGACTCGATCACCGTCGCGCCGGCGCAGACGCTCACCGACAAGGAATACCAGATCCTGCGCAATGCGTCGCTGGCGGTGCTGCGCGAGATCGGCGTCGACACCGGCGGCTCGAACGTGCAGTTCTCGATCAATCCGAAAGACGGCCGGATGATCGTGATCGAAATGAACCCGCGCGTGTCGCGTTCGTCGGCACTGGCGTCGAAGGCGACCGGCTTCCCGATCGCCAAGGTCGCGGCGAAGCTCGCGGTCGGCTACACGCTGGATGAACTCAAGAACGAAATCACCGGCGGCCAGACCCCGGCGTCGTTCGAGCCGACGATCGACTACGTCGTCACGAAAATCCCGCGTTTCGCGTTCGAAAAATTCCGCGAGGCCGATTCGCGCCTGACCACGCAGATGAAGTCGGTCGGCGAAGTGATGGCGATCGGCCGCACGTTCCAGGAGTCGTTCCAGAAAGCGCTGCGCGGCCTCGAAGTCGGCGTCGACGGTCTGGACGAAAAGACCACCAATCGCGACGAGATCATCCGCGAGATCGGCGAAGCCGGTCCGGACCGGATCTGGTACGTCGGCGATGCGTTCCGCGTCGGCATGAGCGCGCAGGAAATCTTCGAAGAAACCGCGATCGACCCGTGGTTCCTCGCGCAGATCGAACAGATCATCCTGAAGGAAAAGGCGCTGGCCGGCCGCACGCTCGCGAGCCTGTCGAAGGAAGAGCTGAAGTACCTGAAGCAGAGCGGTTTCTCGGATCGCCGTCTGGCGAAGCTGCTCGGCGCAAAGCCGGCGGAAGTGCGCGCGCGCCGCATCGAGCTGAACGTGCGCCCGGTGTACAAGCGCGTCGACACCTGCGCGGCCGAGTTTGCGACCAAGACCGCATACATGTACTCCACCTACGAGGAAGAGTGCGAAGCGAACCCGACCAGCAACAAGAAGATCATGGTGCTCGGCGGTGGTCCGAACCGGATCGGTCAGGGCATCGAGTTCGACTACTGCTGCGTGCATGCGGCGCTCGCGATGCGCGAGGACGGCTATGAAACGATCATGGTCAACTGCAACCCGGAAACCGTATCGACCGACTACGACACGTCCGACCGTCTGTACTTCGAATCGCTGACGCTCGAAGACGTGCTCGAAATCGTCGACAAGGAAAAGCCGGTCGGCGTGATCGTCCAGTACGGCGGCCAGACGCCGCTGAAGCTCGCGCTCGATCTCGAAGCGAACGGGGTGCCGATCATCGGCACGTCGCCGGACATGATCGACGCCGCCGAAGACCGCGAGCGTTTCCAGAAGCTGCTGCAGGACCTCGGTCTGCGTCAGCCGCCGAACCGCACCGCGCGCGCCGAAGACGAAGCGCTGAAGCTCGCCGACGAAATCGGCTATCCGCTGGTGGTGCGTCCGTCGTACGTGCTGGGCGGCCGCGCGATGGAAATCGTCCACGAGCCGCGCGACCTCGAGCGCTACATGCGTGAGGCCGTGAAGGTGTCGAACGACTCGCCGGTGCTGCTCGACCGCTTCCTGAACGACGCGATCGAATGCGACGTCGATTGCATCTCCGATGGCGAAGCCGTGTTCATCGGCGGCGTTATGGAGCACATCGAACAGGCGGGCGTACACTCGGGCGACTCGGCCTGCTCGCTGCCGCCGTATTCGCTGTCGAAGGAAACCATCGCCGAACTGAAGCGCCAGACCGCCGCGATGGCGAAGGCGCTGAACGTGGTCGGCCTGATGAACGTGCAGTTCGCGATCCAGCAGGTGCCGCAGGCCGATGGCTCGAAGCTCGACATCATCTACGTGCTCGAAGTGAATCCGCGCGCCTCGCGCACGGTGCCGTACGTGTCGAAGGCGACCAGCCTGCCGCTCGCGAAGATCGCGGCGCGCGCGATGGTCGGCCAGAAGCTCGCCGAACAGGGCGTGACGAAGGAAGTCGAGCCGCCGTACTTCAGCGTGAAGGAAGCGGTGTTCCCGTTCATCAAGTTCCCGGCGGTCGATCCGGTGCTCGGACCGGAAATGCGTTCGACCGGCGAAGTGATGGGCGTCGGCCAGACTTTCGGTGAAGCGCTGTTCAAGTCGCAGCTCGCGGCGGGTTCGCGTCTGCCGGAGTCGGGCACGGTGCTGCTGACCGTGATGGATGCCGACAAGCCGAAGGCGGTCGAAGTCGCGCGTATGCTGCACGAACTCGGCTATCCGATCGTCGCGACCAAGGGTACGGCTGCCGCGATCGAAGCGGCCGGCGTGCCGGTCAAGGTCGTCAACAAGGTAAAGGACGGCCGTCCGCACATCGTCGACATGATCAAGAACGGCGAGATCGCGCTGGTCTTCACGACGGTCGACGAAACCCGCGCGGCGATCGCCGATTCGCGTTCGATCCGCATGAGCGCGCAGGCGAACAAGGTCACGTACTACACGACGATGTCCGGCGCACGCGCGGCGGTCGAAGGCCTGCGTTATCTGAAGAACCTGGAAGTCTATGATTTACAAGGACTCCACGCTCGCCTAAACTAAGGCTTCGACTGTCAGTCCAAGATGTACGTGCCGCGGTTAAGCGGCGTTCCGCAGGTGCTGTGACCCGAGTTTGTTCCGGGCGCGGCTTTCGCGGAATGCACTTAACCGCGGTGATTTTTTTTATGGCCGTTTTTTGCCTCCAGAGTTGTTTATGAGCACTATTCCATTGACGAAGCGCGGCGCAGACATGCTGCGCGATGAATTGCAGCGCCTGAAATCGGTTGAACGTCCGGCGGTCATCAACTCGATCGCGGAAGCGCGCGCTCAGGGCGATCTGTCGGAAAACGCGGAATACGACGCGGCGAAGGAAAAGCAGGGCTTCATCGAGGGCCGCATCGCCGAAATCGAATCGAAGCTTGCCGGTGCGCAGGTGATCGATCCGTCGCAAGTGGAAGCGGATGGCCGCGTGGTGTTCGGTGCGACGCTCGAACTCGAAGATCTGGAGTCGGGCGCGTCGGTCAAGTACCAGATCGTTGGCGACGACGAAGCGGACATCGACCACGGTCTGATCTCGATCAGCTCGCCGATCGCGCGTGCGCTGATCGGCAAGTCGGAAGGCGACGTTGCGTCGGTGCAGGCTCCGGGCGGCGTGCGCGAGTACGAAATCATCGCAGTCAGCTACGTCTGAGGATAGCGCCGGTGTCCCTGATGCCGCATCGATTTTTCCGTCTGCTGACGATGGTATGGGTCGGTAGCCTGCTGACTATCGGCTATGCGGTCGCGCCCGTGCTGTTTACGACGCTGGACCGTTCGACCGCGGGCGAAGTGGCCGCGCAGCTGTTTCGCATCGAGGGCGTAATCGGCGTCGTCTGCGGTATTTTGCTGCTGGGGCTCGCCAATCTGCTGGTGCGGCGCGGTGCCGATGCCTACCGGCGGGTGCGCTGGCTGATCGCGGGCATGCTCGTGTGCGTGCTGGTCGGCTACTTCGCGCTGCAACCGTTCATGAATGCGATTCGGGTGGCGGCGCTCGAAGCGGGTACCGACGTCGGTCATTCGGCCTATGCGGCTCGCTTCGGCATCCTGCACGGCGTGTCGAGCCTGTTCTATCTGATCCAGAGTCTGCTGGGTGTGGCGCTGGTGTGGCTGTTGCCGGCTCGCGTCGGTGCGGCGGCTGAGGAAGAGGGCGCTCGGCGGGTCGCCGGAAAGGCGGTCGGCTAAGGCTTGCGGTGGACTGATCGTCGCCCGATCGGTTATGTCGCTACGGTTTGTGTTTCGCAACGGTGCGGACCCCGTCCGCACCTTCCTGCAATTGGCGCTTACTTCGACGACTGATGCGAGCGCTTCGCGCTGGTTTGGCGCTTTTTCGCGCGCTTGATGTTGCCGCCCTGCGTGACGCGCTCGTTGCCCCGCACCAGTACTGCCTTGGTTCGCGGCTTGCGCATTGGCACGTCGGTCGGCTTCGCGACCTTGACCACGCGCGGCGCACGTCCTTTGGACGAATTGGCTTCGGTCGCCGCTTCGCGAGCGCTCGGCAGCGCGCCGCGTTTGGCTGCAGGCGTGGCCGGCTGCGCCGCTTCGGGCTTCCAGATCACCAGCAGCTTGCCGATATGCTGGATCGGCGCGGCGTTCAGCGTGTCGCAGATCTGTTCGTAGATCGCGAGCCGTTCTTCGCGCTCATCGCCGAACACGCGAATCTTGATCAGCTGGTGCGCGGCAAGGTGCACCTTGATTTCGGCGAGCACCGCGTCGGTCAAACCTTCGGCGCCGACAAGTACGACCGGTTTGAGCGCATGTGCCTGGGAGCGCAACTCGGCGCGTTGATCGGAAGAGACTTTGAGGGCTGGCATGGAAAGTAGGAGACTCGACTAAAATGGCGGCTCCTGCGTGTTCGTCCCATTGCTTGGCTGAATGGGACGGTTCGATTCGACAGGGCGCGCGTCAGAACATCAGAATCGCGGCTGCTCGCCAGTCTGGCGACGGCCGCGCGAAATTAACCGCGTATTATCCCCTAAAGCGCGACACGACGCAGCAATAGTTCATCTTTAATGGCAAAAAACAAGTTCAACACCGCGTGGCTGCATGACCACATAAACGATCCGTACGTCAAAATGGCGCAGCGGGAAGGTTATCGCGCCCGTGCGGCGTACAAGCTCAAGGAAATCGACGAGCAGGACAAACTGATCCGGCCGGGGCAGGTGATCGTCGATCTCGGCTCCACGCCGGGCAGCTGGAGCCAGTACGCGCGCAACAAGCTGGCGCGCGGTTCGCAGCGTAACGCGGAGCGCGAGGGAGGCATCGACGGCACGATTATTGCGCTCGACATCCTTCCGATGGAGCCGGTGGCAGACGTTCACTTCATCCAGGGCGATTTCCGCGAAGACTCCGTGCTGGGCCAGCTTGAAGAATTGGTCGGCGCGCGGCAGGTCGACCTTGTAATTTCAGATATGGCGCCCAACCTGTCCGGCGTGGCGATCGCGGACGCGGCACGGATCGAGCATTTGTGCGATCTCGCGCTCGAATTCGCGCAAAATCACCTTAAACCGGATGGCGCCCTTTTAGTCAAATGCTTTCACGGCAGCGGTTATAGCCAGATTGTCGAAAAGTTCAAACGCCAGTTCAAGGTGGTTGGAGCCCGCAAGCCGAAAGCGTCGCGGGATAAATCGTCTGAAACGTTTATTTTGGGTAGGCATCTGAAGCGACCCGCATAGGGGCGTAGCCAGACGAATCGATCTCTGCCGTGCCGGGGCAGCACGTTCCAGACCGGCGTCAAAACAGCCCGCTACCCTATTTCTGGGGTAGTGAAACGTTATGGCAGGGGTCTGCGGACTGGATTAGAATGCTTTCGTGGTGCCGCAAGGCAAATGTAGGCGCCCGTCTAAGTGAAGGAGTGGTGCTTTGAACAACAATATGTTTTCGAAAGCAGCAGTGTGGTTGGTAATCGCACTGGTGCTGTTTACGGTGTTCAAGCAGTTCGACAAGCCCCGTGTCCAGGAAGGCGTTTCCTATTCGCAGTTCATGGACGACGCGAAGAACGGCAAAGTCAAGAACGTCATTGTCCAGGGGCGGAACCTCACGGTCACTCCAGCAGACGGCCAGAAGTACCAGATTGTCTCGCCCGGCGACATCTGGATGGTCGGCGATCTGATGAAGTATGGCGTACAGGTGAGCGGCAAGGCTGACGACGAACCCAATGCACTGATGTCCGTGCTGTATTACCTCGGACCGACGATTTTGATCATCGGTTTCTGGTTCTACATGATGAGGCAGATGCAGGGGGGCGGCAAAGGTGGAGCGTTTTCGTTCGGCAAGTCGCGCGCGCGCCTGATCGACGAGAACAACAACGCGATCAATTTCACCGACGTCGCCGGCTGCGACGAAGCGAAGGAAGAAGTGTCGGAGTTGGTCGACTTCCTGCGCGATCCGCAAAAATTCCAGAAGCTCGGTGGCCGTATCCCGCGTGGCGTGCTGCTGGTCGGGCCGCCGGGAACCGGTAAGACGCTGCTCGCCCGCGCGATCGCCGGCGAGGCGAAGGTGCCGTTCTTCAGCATTTCGGGTTCGGACTTCGTTGAAATGTTCGTCGGTGTCGGCGCGGCTCGCGTTCGCGACATGTTCGAGCAGGCCAAGAAGCACGCGCCGTGTATCGTGTTCATCGACGAAATCGACGCGGTCGGCCGTCATCGCGGTGCCGGTATGGGCGGCGGCAACGACGAACGCGAACAGACGCTGAACCAGATGCTGGTCGAAATGGACGGCTTCGAGGCGAATTCCGGCGTGATCGTGATCGCTGCAACCAACCGTTCCGACGTGCTCGACAAGGCGCTGCTGCGCCCGGGTCGTTTCGACCGTCAGGTGTATGTCGGTCTGCCCGACATCCGCGGCCGTGAGCACATCATGAAGGTGCACTTGCGCAAGGTGCCGATCTCGAACGACGTCGACGCGGCAGTGATCGCGCGCGGCACGCCGGGCTTCTCGGGCGCCGATCTGGCGAACCTCGTGAACGAAGCGGCTCTGTTCGCGGCGCGCCGAGGTAAGCGCATCGTCGAGATGACGGACTTCGAAGACGCGAAGGACAAGATTTTCATGGGTCCGGAGCGCAAGTCGGCCGTGATCCGCGAGGAATCGAAGCGTGCTACCGCGTATCACGAATCGGGACACGCGGTGATCGCCAAGCTGTTGCCGAAGGCCGATCCGGTGCACAAGGTCACGATCATTCCGCGTGGCCGTGCGCTGGGCGTCACGTGGCAGTTGCCGGAGCATGACAACGAAACGTACTCGAAAGACTATCTACTCGACCGTCTCGCGATCCTGTTCGGCGGCCGTGTCGCTGAAGAGTTGTTCCTGAACCTGATCAGCACCGGCGCGTCGGACGACTTCAACAAAGCGACGCAGACGGCTCGTGCAATGGTCGCGCGTTTCGGGATGACCGATGCGCTCGGACCGATGGTCTATGTCGACGACGAAAACGACGCTTCGCCGTTTGGCCGCGGTTTCACGCGGACCATTTCGGAAGCGACGCAGCAGAAGGTCGATGCGGAAATCCGTCGCGTGCTGGATGAGCAGTACAACCTCGCACGGCGCCTGCTGGACGAAAACCGCGACAAGGTCGAAGCGATGACCGCCGCACTGATGGAGTGGGAAACGATCGACGCCGATCAGATCAACGACATCATGGCCGGCCGTCCGCCGCGCTCACCGAAGAGCTCGCCGCCGTCGGCAAGCGATGCCTCGTCGGGCGGTAGCACGGGTACCGAAGTCAAGCCGGGAAGCGCGACCGCGCCGGCCTGATAGACAGCCAGTAGAAAGTGCGGGCCGGTGTGTATAACACCGGCCCGTTTTGTATTTGTCCGTTCCAAGTAAAAGTCCTGCTACGTGTCAACAGTCGATTTTTCTTCCGCACCTCTTCCCGAGCCGCTGCAATGCGGCCGCTTCAAGCTGACATTCGAACGCCCGTTGGTGATGGGCATCCTGAACGTCACGCCCGATTCCTTCTCCGATGGTGGTAAATACACGTTGCGCGACGACGCGCTGCGCCAGGCTGAGCAGATGGTGCGCGACGGCGCGCAGATCATCGATATTGGCGGCGAGTCGACCCGTCCCGGCGCGCCGCCGGTGCCGCTCGACGAAGAACTCGAGCGCGTGTTGCCGCTGATCGAGGCTCTGCGCGGCGCGAACGTGCCGCTATCGGTCGATACGTGCAAGCCGGAAGTAATGCGTCACGCATTGAGCGCGGGCGCCGATCTGATCAACGATATCTGGGGTTTCCGGATGCCCGGCGCGATCGATGCGGTGCGCGACAGCGCTTGCGGGCTTTGTGTGATGCATATGCTCGGTGAGCCGCAGACCATGCAGCTCGGCGAACCGCATTATGAGGACGTTGTCAGTGAGGTCCGCGATTTCCTCGAAGAGCGCGTCGAGACCTTGCAGCAGGCCGGCATAGCGCGCGCGCGCATCAGCGTCGATCCCGGGTTTGGCTTCGGCAAGGCGGTCGTCGAACACAACTATGCGCTGCTTGCGCAACTGCGCGAGACAGCGCCGCGTGCCGCATCGCCGTATCCGATTCTTGCGGGCATGTCGCGCAAGTCGATGATCGGCGCGGTAGTCGGACGCCCGGCGCCGGAGCGGGTCGCCGGCAGCGTCGCCGCGGCCGTCTGCGCGGCCGAGCGCGGCGCCGCGATTGTGCGCGTGCACGATGTCGCGCAAACAGTCGATGCACTGAAAGTATGGGCCACCCTACGCGACGCGGCCAACGTGAGCGGCGCGCACGGTGCTTAAGCCCGCAGTCATATAAGGAGATTGAAGATGGCACGTCGTTACTTCGGTACGGACGGGATTCGAGGCAAGGTTGGCGAAGGGCCCATTACGCCGGAGTTCGTGTTGCGGCTCGGCTACGCGGCCGGCAAGGTGCTCGCCGGCGCGGACCAGTGGGCGAAGACCGGCGCACGTCCGACGGTGCTGATCGGCAAGGACACCCGCGTGTCGGGCTATATGCTCGAAGCCGCGCTGGAGTCGGGCTTTTCCGCGGCCGGCGTCGACGTGATGCTGGCCGGCCCGATGCCGACCCCCGGTATCGCGTATCTGACGCGCGCGCTGCGGCTCGCGGCGGGCGTCGTGATCAGCGCGTCGCACAATCCGTACTACGACAACGGCATCAAATTCTTCTCGGCCGACGGCAACAAGCTGCCGGACGACGTCGAAGCGCAGATCGAGGAGCAGCTCGAGCAGCCGCTCGCATGCGCGGCGTCCGAGCAGCTCGGCAAGGCGCGCCGTCTCGATGACGCGGCCGGCCGCTACATCGAGTTCTGCAAGAGCACCTTCCCGGCCGCGTACGACCTGCGCGGGATGAAGCTGGTCGTCGATTGCGCGCATGGCGCAGCGTACGACGTCGCGCCGCACGTGTTTCACGAGCTCGGCGCGGAAGTGATTCCGATCGGCGTCGCGCCGAACGGCTTCAACATCAACGACGGGGTCGGTGCGACCGCCCCCGATGCGCTGGTGCGCGCGGTGCGCGCGAACCACGCGGACCTGGGCATCGCGCTCGATGGCGACGCCGACCGTCTGCAGGTGGTCGACGCATCCGGCCGGCTCTACAATGGCGACGAACTGCTGTACGTGCTGGTCAAGGACCGGATTGCGACCGCCGGGCACGTCGAAGGCGCGGTCGGCACGTTGATGACCAATATGGCCGTCGAGGTCGCGCTGCAGAACGCCGGCGTGAAGTTCGTGCGGGCCGCGGTCGGCGACCGTTACGTGCTCGAGCAACTGCGCGAGCACGGCTGGCAGCTCGGCGCGGAAGGCTCCGGCCATATCCTGTCGCTCGACCGCCATTCGACCGGCGACGGCATCGTGTCCGCGCTGCTGGTGCTCGCGGCGATGCAGCGCAGCGGCAAATCGCTGGAGCAACTCCTCGACGGCGTCACGCTGTTCCCGCAGAAGCTGATCAACGTGCGGATGAAGCCGGACGCGGACTGGAAGGGCAGCGAGACGATCCGCCGCGCGATCAAGTCGGCCGAAAGCGCGCTCGACGGTCGCGGCCGCGTGCTGATCCGCGCGTCGGGTACCGAGCCGGTGCTGCGCGTGATGGTCGAAGCCCAGAACGCCGCCGATGCGAAGCAGCATTCGGAAGCGATCGCCGACGCGGTCAGGGATGCGACCGCGGCCTGAGCGGATTTTTCGCGGGCCGAAGTAGCGCATGAACAGGCGGCGGGGCGGCGAGTAACGCGTCCCGCCGTTCCTTTATCCGTCGGTGCGCCGGTCCTGCGCGGCAGCTCGAAAAGCAGCACGATGGAACAGATGCCCGTCGCCCCCCGCGCACGTATGCTCCGGCGCGCCACCCGTCAATTTCCCCTCATCCCTCGCGCAAACGTTCGCGCCCCGTCTTTTTCGCCTAATCTGTACGCAACGCCGGGCGCAACGCTGGCCGCATGCCACGCGCATCGCCCGAGCATCGTTTTCCCCGCAGCAGCACCTTTCAACGAGTAATACAACTGTCACGCCTGTTTCACGATTAGTCACGGCTTTGTCATAAAGAGACCCTAAGCTTCGCGGTGTTCGTGATAACGCTCACACCACACGCTTACACCCCTTGGAGGTCTCATGAAATTGATGCACACCGTGTTCGCTGGCGTCGCTGGCGCGCTTTTCGCAATCGCAGCGCAAGCCGCAGACATCACGGGCGCGGGCAGCACGTTCGCAGCACCGATCTACACGAAGTGGGCTGATGCTTATCAGAAGTCCGGCGGCGGCAAGGTCAACTATCAGGGCATCGGTTCGTCGGGCGGCGTGAAGCAGATCGTCGCGAAGACCGTCGATTTCGCCGGCTCGGACGCTCCGCTGAAGGACGACGAACTCGCGAAGGAAGGCCTGTTCCAGTTCCCGACGGTGGTCGGCGGCGTGGTGCCGGCGGTCAACGTGCCGGGCGTGAAGCCGGGCGAGCTGGTGCTGTCGGGTCAGGTGCTCGGCGACATCTACCTGGGCAAGATCAAGAAGTGGAATGACCCCGCGATCGTCGCGCTGAACCCGAAGGTCAAGCTGCCGGATCTGGACATCGCCGTGGTGCGCCGCGCCGACGGCTCGGGCACCAGCTTCATCTGGACGAACTACCTGTCGAAGGTCAACCCGGAATGGAAGGCGAAGGTCGGTGAAGGTTCGACGGTCAACTGGCCGACCGGCACGGGCGGCAAGGGCAACGACGGCGTCGCGGCATTCGTGCAGCGTCTGCCGGGCTCGATCGGCTACGTCGAATGGGCGTACGCGAAGCAGAACCACATGAACTACGTCGCGCTGAAGAACGAAGCCGGCACCGTGGTTCAGCCGCAGACCGACACGTTCAAGGCGGCTGCCGCCGGCGCGGACTGGTCGAAGTCGTTCTACCAGATCCTGACCAACGAGCCGGGCAAGAACGCGTGGCCGATCGTCGGCGCGACCTTCGTGCTGCTGCACACCACGCAGGACAAGGCGCCGCAAGGCACCGAAACGCTCAAGTTCTTCGACTGGGCGTTCAAGAACGGCAATCAGGCCGCGAACGATCTGGACTACATCTCGTTGCCGGAATCGGTCGTGTCGGAAATCCGCACGCAGTGGAAGCAGAAGGTGAAGGACTCGGCGGGCAAGGCGATCGCCGAATAACGGGAAAAGCGCGTGTAGCGCGCGACGCGGTGCTCCGGTACCGTGTTTAGCAGCACCTTGGCCGTCTCCGTGTGGGGACGGCCAATGACATTAACCCGGCACTTGCCGCAGCATCGCTGGACGCCCGACAGGTTCGGTCCCGCAACTGGAAACAGGTCCTCAGGCTCACATGTCCGATATTCATCTAGCGTCCGGCACGAGCCGGACCACTCCGCCTGGCAGCGCGTCGCAGCAGAAAGCGCCCGGCCGCTCGGGTGACGTGATCTTCGGCGGCCTCGCACGCCTTTCCGCCATCGTGACGCTGTTGCTGCTCGGCGGCATCATCGTGTCGCTGATCATCGCGTCGATGCCGTCGATCCGCGAGTTCGGTCTCGCGTTCCTGTGGACGGCCGTCTGGGATCCGCCCAGCAAGCAATTCGGTGCACTGGTGCCGATCTACGGCACCGTCGCCACCTCGATCATCGCTCTGCTTATCGCGGTGCCGGTCAGCTTCGGCATCGCGCTGTTTCTCACCGAACTCTCGCCCGCGTGGCTGCGCCGCCCGCTCGGCATCGCGATCGAGCTGCTCGCCGCGATTCCGTCGATCGTGTACGGCATGTGGGGTCTGCTGGTGTTCGCGCCGATCTTCGCGCAGTGGTTCCAGAAACCGCTCGGCGCGGTGCTCGGAAGCGTTCCGATCATCGGCGCGCTGTTCGCCGGGCCGCCGATCGGCATCGGCATTCTGTGCGCGGGTGTGATTCTCGCGATCATGATCATTCCGTACATCGCGTCGGTGATGCGCGACGTGTTCGAAGTCACGCCGGTGCTGCTGAAAGAATCGGCGTACGGGATCGGCTGCACGACGTGGGAAGTGATGTGGAAGATCGTGCTGCCGTTCACCAAGACCGGCGTGATCGGCGGCGTGATGCTCGGCCTCGGCCGCGCGCTCGGCGAGACGATGGCGGTCACCTTCGTGATCGGCAACACCAACCTGCTCGACAATATTTCGCTGTTTTCGCCGGGTAACAGCATCACGTCGGCGCTCGCCAACGAGTTCGCGGAAGCGGACCCGGGCCTGCACACGTCGGCGCTGATGGAACTCGGCCTGATCCTGTTCGTGATTACCTTCATCGTGCTGTCGATTTCGAAAGTCATGCTGCTGCGCCTCGAGAAAGGGGAGGGTGCGAAATGAGCGGGCCGTCCCTTAACATGCCGGGTCTGAAGGATCCGGCGACACTCGAAGCGACGCGCACGCGTCTGCAGGGACGCCGCCGTTTCACCAACGCGATCGCGCTGACGCTGTCGCTGGCGGCGATGGCCTTTGGTCTGCTGTGGCTGGTGTGGATTCTCTATACGACGCTGCGACTCGGGATCGGCGGTCTGTCGGTCGAACTGTTCACGCAATCGACGCCGCCGCCGAACACCGACGGCGGCGGTCTCGCCAACGCGATCGTCGGCAGCCTGATGCTGGTCGCGCTGGCGACCTTCGTCGGCACGCCGATCGGCATCATGGCGGGCGTTTATCTCGCCGAATACGGGCAGAGGGGCTGGCTCGCGAGCCTCACGCGCTTCATCAACGACATCCTGCTGTCGGCGCCGTCGATCGTGATCGGTCTGTTCGTGTATGCGCTGGTGGTCGCGAAAATGGGCCACTTCAGCGGCTGGGCCGGCGTGCTCGCGCTCGCGCTGCTGCAGATTCCGATCGTGATCCGCACCACCGAGAACATGCTGAAGCTGGTGCCGAACGCGATGCGTGAAGCGGCGTTCGCGCTCGGCACGCCGAAGTGGAAGATGGTGCTGTCGATCACGCTGAAGGCGTCGGTCGCGGGGATCGTCACCGGCGTGCTGCTGGGCGTCGCGCGGATCGCCGGCGAAACCGCGCCGCTGCTCTTTACCGCGCTGTCGAACCAGTTCTTCTCGGTCGATATGGGCCAGCCGGTCGCGAACCTGCCGGTCACGATCTACAAGTTTGCGATGAGTCCGTTCGCGCAGTGGCAATCGCTCGCGTGGGCCGGCGTCTTCCTGATCACGCTCGCGGTGCTCGGACTGAATGTCCTCGCGCGCACGATCTTCTCGAACAAGTAAGGGCGGAGTGTAATCCGATGAATATGGCAGAAACCCAACTGAATCCGATCGGGCACGCGGCCGCGCCCGCCAGCTCCGACCCCATCCAGGGCGGCCACGCGCAAACGCCCGCGCGTCCGAAGATCGAGGTCAAGGACCTGAACTTCTTCTACGGCAAATATCACGCGCTGAAGAACATCAACCTGCAGATCCCCGAAGGCAAGGTGACCGCGTTCATCGGCCCGTCGGGCTGCGGCAAGTCCACGCTGCTGCGCACCTTCAACAAGATGTACGCGCTTTATCCGGAGCAGCGCGCCGAAGGCGAAATCGTGATGGACGGCGAAAACCTGCTGACCACGCGCCAGGACATTTCGCTGCTGCGCGCGCGCATCGGCATGGTGTTCCAGAAGCCGACCCCGTTCCCGATGTCGATCTACGACAACATCGCGTTCGGCGTGAAGATGTTCGAGAAGCTGTCGCGCCCGGAAATGGACGATCGCGTCGAATGGGCGCTGACCAAGGCGGCGCTGTGGAACGAAGTGAAGGACAAGCTCGGGCAGAGCGGCTACGGTCTGTCGGGCGGTCAGCAGCAGCGTCTGTGCATCGCGCGCGGCATCGCGATCCGTCCCGAAGTGCTGCTGCTCGACGAACCGTGCTCGGCGCTCGACCCGATTTCGACCGGCCGCATCGAAGAGCTGATCGCCGAGCTCAAGAGCGACTACACGGTGGTGATCGTCACTCACAACATGCAGCAGGCGGCGCGTTGTTCGGACTACACTGCCTATATGTACCTTGGCGAGCTGATCGAATTCGGCGATACCGAAAAGATCTTCATCAAGCCGGCTCGCAAGGAAACCGAGGACTACATCACGGGGCGCTTCGGCTAACCCGGGCAAACTACGGAGTACGACATGTCCGATAAGCATCTGTCCAGCCAGTTCGACGCCGACCTGAACCTCGTTTCGTCGAAAGTGCTCGAAATGGGCGGCCTCGTCGAATCGCAGATCGTCAACGCAATGCAGGCGCTCAACGAATTCGACCTCAATCTCGCCGAGCAGGTGATCGCGGCCGAAGACCGTCTGAACCGGATGGAAGTCGAGATCGACGAGGAGTGCAGCAACATCATCGCGCGTCGTCAGCCGGCCGCGCGCGACCTGCGTCTGCTGATCGCGATTTCGAAGACCATCACCAATCTCGAACGCGCCGGCGACGAAGCCGAAAAGATCGCCAAGCGCACGCGGCGCCTGATGGAAGATGGCGCGTCGCGCACCATCAACATCGCCGAAATCAAGCTGTCCGGCGAGATGGCGGTGTCGATCCTGCGCCGCGCACTCGACGCGTTCGCGCGTCTCGATACCGTTGCCGCCGCGCAGATCGTGCGCGACGATAAGGCGATCGACGAAGAATTCCGCGCGTTCGTGCGCAAGCTGATTTCGTATATGACCGAAGATCCGCGTTCGATCTCCGTGGGTCTCGACTTTCTGTTCATCGCCAAGGCGATCGAGCGGATCGGCGACCACGCGAAGAACATCGCCGAATTCATCATTTACATCGTGAAGGGCACCGACGTGCGGCACCAGTCGCGCGACGCGCTCGAACGCGAAGCACTCAGCTAATCCAGAGATAAGGAACAGAGGTGCCGATGCCCAGCAGCATTCTCGTCATTGAAGATGAGCCCGCCATTTCCGAATTGATTTCGGTCAATCTTCAGCACGCCGGTCACTGCCCGATTCGCGCGTACAACGCCGAGCAGGCGCATAACCTGATCAGCGACGTGCTGCCTGATCTGGTGCTGCTCGACTGGATGTTGCCGGGCAAATCGGGCATTTCGTTCGCGCGCGACCTGCGCAACAACGAACGCACGAAGCACATTCCGATCATCATGCTGACCGCGCGCGGCGACGAGCAGGACAAGGTGCTCGGCCTGGAGATCGGTGCGGACGACTACGTAACCAAGCCGTTCTCGCCGAAGGAGCTGATGGCGCGCATCAAGGCGGTGCTGCGCCGTCGCGCGCCGCAACTGACCGAAGACGTGGTCGCGATCAACGGTCTGAAGCTCGATCCGGCCACCCATCGGGTCGCCGCGCACGCGCAAGGCAGCGAGATCAAGCTCGATCTGGGGCCGACCGAATTCCGTCTGCTGCATTTCTTCATGACCCATCCGGAGCGCGTGCACAGCCGCACGCAACTGCTCGACCAGGTGTGGGGCGATCACGTGTTCGTCGAGGAGCGTACCGTCGACGTGCATATCAAGCGTTTGCGCGCGGCCCTCAAGCCGGCCGGGTGCGATGCTATGATTGAAACGGTTCGCGGCAGCGGCTACCGGTTGGCAAAGAGCGCCTGATAGCCGCCGGCGGCGCAACCCGACGCGCCGCCATCTCCTTCCTGCGCAGTTTTCTCGCTTCGATCGACGCTAAAACATGAACATCATCTGGGCGCGCTCCCTCGTGTCGGTCGTGCTGCTTGCTGTTCTGTGCGCGCTGGTCGGCGCACTGGTCAACGTCAAGGCTGGGCTCGCGCTCGCTATCGTGATGCTGCTTGTGCAGAGCATCTTCGGCACCTTCCACAAGCAGCGTCTGTGGCGTCTGCTCGATGCGCCGGTGTACGGCGAAGTGCCGAGCGCGCCCGGCATCTGGGGCGAAATCTACTACCGTCTGCACAAGCTCGCGAAGCGCTGGCACGCGCAGGTGCGCCAGGTCGAGCAGCAGCATTCGCGTTTCATCCAGGCGATCCAGGCGTCGCCGAACGGCGTCGCGATGCTCGACGACCACGATCAGATCGAGTGGTGCAACGCGATCTCCGAAAGCCATTTCGGGCTCGATGCGAAACGCGATCTGCGTCAGCACATCACCCATCTGGTGCGCCATCCGGATTTCGTCCGCTATCTGAATTCGCATCGTTACGAAGAGATGCTGATCATGCGCGGGATGGGCGAAAAGCGCCAGAACGTGCTGTCGGTGCAGGTGTTTCCTTATGGCGATAACCGCAAGCTGGTGCTGTCGCAGGACATCACCGAGCTCGAGCGTACCGATGCGATGCGGCGCGACTTCGTCGCCAACGTGTCGCACGAACTGAAAACGCCGCTCACCGTGCTGTCCGGTTTTCTCGAGACGATGCGCGAACTGCCGCTCGGCGAAGCCGAACGCGCGCGCTATCTGGAGCTGATGGATCAGCAGGCATCGCGGATGCGCCATATCGTCACCGACCTGCTGGTGCTCGCGAAGCTCGAAGGCGACAACAAGCCGCCGAGCGAGCAGATGATCGATATGCGCGCGGTGCTGCGGCATCTGCGCGACGACGCGCAGAGTCTGTCGAGCGACCATCACCGGATCGTGCTCGACGCCGACGAAAGCCTGACCGTTACCGGCGTCGAGACCGAAATCCTCAGCGCGTTCGGCAACCTCGTGACCAACGCGATTCGCTATACGCCGGACGGCGGCACGATCCAGGTCAGCTGGCACGCGCACGGCGGCCACGCGGTGTTCTCGGTGACAGACAGCGGTCTCGGCATTCCGGCCGCCGATCTGCCGCGGCTCACCGAGCGCTTCTATCGCGTCGATCGCAGCCGTTCGCGCGATACCGGCGGCACCGGACTCGGTCTGGCGATCGTCAAGCACGTGCTGCAGCGCCACGACGCGCAGCTCGACGTGAAGAGCGAGGAAGGGCGTGGCAGTACCTTCACCGTGCGCTTTCCGGTGTACCGGACCGCGCGTTGCCAGGCGGCGATGGTGTAAGCGGCGCGTTTTGCTCCGCTCGCTTTGCCCGCTCCGCTTTGCTGGAAACAGCGGTGGAATGAAAAAAACCTCCTGAAACAGGAGGTTTTTTTATGTCCGCCGGGTTTGCGGCAGCCGCTACGAACAGAACTTCGTCAGCAGGCTCATCTGCGCATTGCGCGAGGACTTGCCGGGCCGCCGGCGCCGATAGTGCCCGTCGCTTTGCATCAGCCACGCGGACTGGTTGTCGCCGAGAAACGCCGACAGACCTTCGGCGATCACGCGCCGCTTCAGACGGCGGTTATTGACCGGGAACGCGACTTCGACGCGGCGGAACAGATTGCGATCCATCCAGTCGGCGCTCGACAGATAAACCTGTTCGCGGCCGTCGTCGTAGAAGTAGTAGATGCGGTGATGTTCGAGAAAGCGCCCGACGATCGAGCGCACCGTAATGTTTTCGGAGAGCCCCGCCACGCCCGGCTGCAGCGAGCACACGCCGCGCACGATCAGGTCGATCTTCACGCCGGCCTGCGATGCTTCGTACAACTCGGCAATCACCGTCGGTTCGAGCAGCGCGTTCATCTTCGCGACGATGCGCGCCTTCTTGCCGGCGCGCGCATGTTCGGCTTCCTTGCGGATTGCCTCGACCAGCTTCGGATGCAGCGTGAACGGCGACTGCCACAGCTCGTGCAGCTTCAGCTCGCCGCCGATGCCCGTGAGCTGCTGGAACACGTGGTGCACGTCCTCGCAGATCTTCTGATCGGCGGTCATCAGCCCGAAGTCGGTATACAGGCGCGCGGTGCGCGGATGATAGTTGCCGGTGCCCAGGTGCACGTAGCGCTTGAGCGTGGTCTTGCCGCCGACCGACATGCGCCGCACGATCAGCATCATCTTCGCGTGGCACTTGTGGCCGACCACGCCGTAGACCACGTGCGCGCCGACCGCCTCGAGCTGCGACGCCCAGTTGATATTGGTTTCCTCGTCGAAACGCGCGAGCAGCTCGACCACCACCGTGACTTCCTTGCCGTTGCGCGCGGCCTGCATCAGCGCGTCCATCAGCGGCGAGTCGGTGCCGGTGCGGTAGATGGTCTGCTTGATCGCGACCACGTTCGGGTCTTTGGCCGCCTGCAGCAGCAGTTCGAGCACCGGCTGGAAACTCTCGTACGGGTGATGCAGCAGCACGTCGCCCTGATCGATCACGTCGAACATGCTGGCGCTGTTGGCGATCCGCGGCGGCGTCGACGGAATGTGCGGGACGAACTTCAGATCGGGGCGGTCGACCATCTCGGGCAGCTGCATCAGGCGCACCAGATTGACCGGACCGTTTGCGTAGTAGCAGTCCTTGTTCGACAGACCGCTTTCGTCGAGCAGACGCCGCACCACGTGCGCGGGCGTTTCCGCCGACACTTCGAGCCGCACCGCATTGCCCAGATGGCGCGCCGGCAGTTCGCCCTGCAACGCGACGCGCAGATTGGTGATTTCGTCTTCGTCGACGAACAGCTCGCTGTTGCGCGTGATGCGAAACTGATTGCAACTGCGCACCAGCAGATTCGGAAACAGCTCGCCGACAAAACGTTGCAGCAGCGAGCTGAGCAGCACGAAACCGTGCGGATAGCCGGACAGTTCCTGCGGCATCCGCACCAGCCGCGGCAGTGCGCGCGGCGCTTGCACGATGCCCATCATCGCCTGGCGGCCGAACGCGTCCTTGCCTTCCAGTTCGACGACGAAGTTCAGGCTCTTGTTGAGCACGCGCGGAAACGGATGCGCGGGGTCCAGACCGATCGGCGTGAGCACCGGCAGCAGTTCGTCGAAGAAGTAATTGCGCGCCCATTCGGTCTGCGCGTCGCTCCAGCCTTCGGTGCCGTGGAAATAGATGCCTTCCTGTTCGAGCGCGGTCAGCACCGTGTCGTGCAGCATCGTGTACTGGCGGTGCACGAGTTTCTGCGCGCGCTCGACGACGAGGTCGTACACATGCTGCAGCGACATGCCGTCCGGCGACAGCGCGCCGGGGTTGTCGCGCATCTGCTCCTGAAGTCCGGCCATACGGACTTCGAAGAATTCGTCGAGATTGCTGCTGGTGATGCAGATGAAGCGCAGGCGTTCGAGTAAGGGAACGGCGGGATCGGCGGCTTGCGCCAGTACGCGCTCGTTGAAACCCAGAATGCCCAGTTCGCGATTCAATAAGGGATAGCGGATGGACATCGGCAGCGAGAGAGGTATGTCTGGAATGGAGACGGAAAGACGCTCGGAAATTCTCACAATTGGATGACGCCCTTATGACACTCGCGATGTTTTTGAGATTTTATGCCGCAATCTTCTATTGTCGTCAATAAGACTCACTGCTTATGCGACGATACGCGGGTCTCCCACCGCAGCGAGGTGACACCGTGAGGCCTGCTCCGCTTAGAATGGCGTCTTTGAACAGCGCGGCCGGCCGCGATGCGCGCCAGGGGCACGGCGCGCTGGCGGCGCCGAAACCGCCCGGCAAGCGCGCGGCGCCTGCCGGGTCCGCCGCCGCGCCCGCAGCCGCCGCGCTTGCGCGTATGGAGTCCGCCTACCCGATGTCCAATACCTCCCAACTTCTCGCCGCCGTCGATCTCGGCTCGAACAGCTTCCGGCTGATCGTCGGCCGGGTCGAGGAAACCGATGCGGGCAGCCAGATCTATCAGGTCGACGCGCTGCGCGAACCGGTGCGGCTCGCCGCCGGACTGTCGCGCGACAAGATGCTCGATCGCGCGTCGCAGGTGCGTGGCTGGGACGCGCTGAAGCGCTTCGGCGAGCGCCTGCGCGATTTCCATCCGGACCGCGTGCGGGCGGTGGCGACCAATACGCTGCGCATCGCGAAGAACGCCGGCGAGTTTCTCGGCGAGGCGCAGGCGGCATTGGGCTTTCCGATCGAAGTGATTGCCGGGCGCGAGGAAGCGCGTCTGATCTACGCGGGCGCCGCGCATTCGGTGCCGGCGAGCGCGGGGCAGCGGCTGGTGGTCGATATCGGCGGCGGCTCGACCGAGTTCATTATCGGTTCGCATTACACACCGCTGAAGATGGAGAGCCTGTATATCGGCTGCGTCAGCCATAGCCGCGCGTTTTTCCCGGCCGGCAACGTCGATGAATACACGATGCGCCAGGCCGAGCTGGCCGCGCGCCGCGAAATCCAGATCATTTCCGCCGAATACAAGGAAACCGGCTGGGAGCAGGCGATCGGCTCGTCGGGCACCGCGCGCGCGCTCGCCGAACTGGTCGAGGCGAACGGCTTCAACGATGCGGGCATCACGCACGGCATTTCGCGCGGCGGTCTCGAACGTCTGAAGCGGGCTTTGATCAAGGCCGAGAATGTGAACCGGCTGAAACTGGTCGCGCTGAAGAGCGACCGCGTGCCGGTGCTCGCGGGCGGGTTGTCGATCATGATCGCGGTGTTCGACGAACTCGGTGTCGACTACGTCGACACCACCGACGGCGCGCTGCGCCTGGGCGTGATGTACGACCTGCTCGGGCGCTCGCAGCACGAGGACATGCGCACTGTGACGGTCGAGGGTTTCATGCGCCGCTACGGGGTCGATCGCGCGCAGGCGGCGCGCATCGGCGACCTGTCGACGAGCTTCTACGATCAGCTGATCGAGCCGGACGCGGAACGCCGCGAGGAAAACCGCATGTTCATCGGCTGGGCCGCCGCGTTGCATGAAATCGGCCTGTCGATCTCGCATAGCGCTTATCACAAGCATTCGGCCTATATCGCGAGCAATGCGGATATGCCGGGGTTTTCGCGCACCGACCAGGCGCGCGTCGCTGGGCTCGTGCTCGGCCATGCGGGCAAGCTCGGCAAGCTCGCGCAGACGCGCGAGGTCGAATGGCCGCTGCTGTTCTGTCTGCGGCTCGCGGCGCTGTTGTGCCGGCGCCGTTCCGATGTCGGGCTGCCGTGGATCGCGGTCGCGCAGGCCAATGGCGGTTACGAGGTGCGCTTGCCGAACACATGGGTCGTCAATAATCCGCTGACCGACTACAGCCTGATTCAGGAGGCGGCGGAGTGGGAGAAAGTTGGGATTCCGTATCGGGTGGTTTATACGGAGGATTGACGCGAACGCGTCGCGCGTGCGCTTCAATGCGGCACGGCGGATGCCGATGCGCGTGCTTCAACTGAAGCTGAAGCTGAAGTGAAAAAGCCCTGCATTTGCAGGGCTTTTTCATGCGCGGCCATGTTGCGAAGGCGGCGACGCTCAACGGGGCATCGCATCGCCGAGGAAGTGCCGCGCGTAACGCGCGTTGATATCCGACAGACGGAACAGCGTCAGAAAGTCCGCGGTATTGAAGTCGGGATCCCACGCCGGCGCGCCGCAAATCTTCGCGCCGAGCCGCAGATAACCCTTGACCAGCGGCGGCGGCGTGACGGCGGCGCCGGTCTGCAGTTCGTCGACCGGCAACGGCGTATGCGCAAACGCGCGATATTCGGGCGCGGTCAGCGCGCTCTCGCGCAGCGAGCAGTACAGATTGGCCGCATAGTGGCCACCGTCGACCATCGCGACGCTCGCGCAGCCGAGCATCGTCTCGTAGCCGTTGTGTTTCATATACGCGGCGAGGCCCGCCCACAGCGACATGATCACGGAGCCGCTGCGATAGTCGGGATGCACGCACGAGCGGCCGACCTCGACCATCTTCGCGCGCAGATGCGTGAGACGCGACACGTCGAACTCGCTTTCCGCGTACAGACGGCCGATGCGCGCGGCCTGATGCGGCGGCAGCGCGCGATAGGTGCCGACCACCTTCAGCGTGTCGAGATCGCGCACCAGCAAATGATCGCAGTATGAATCGAATGCATCGACGTCGAGACCGGCCGGGCCGGACAGGCGCGCGCCCATTTCGTCGGCGAACACGCGGTAGCGCAGACGCTGTGCTTCGCGCAGTTCCTCGTCGCTACGGGCCCACGATACTTGCAGGCGATGCTGCGCGGTGACCGTTTCCTCGGCACGCGGCAGACGGCGCGCTTCGAACAGCGAGGCGAAGGGCAGGGTGGGCGTCGGCAGTTCTCGCATTGGCGGTCCTGATCGAAAAAAGTGGGATGTCTTTTTTCGCCAATGTAGTAATGCGGGGTGACGCTTGCATGGCAAAGCCGTGACGATTGGATGACGGGTCGTAAGCGTTGCCGCCTAGCTGGTGCGCGCGGCGGCGGTGCGCCGCCGCTGTGGCTCAGATCAGATCGGGGCTGATCGCGGCGCGCAGCACTGCCTGTTCCGCGCCGTCGCGCTCGCGGCTCGCGATCCACCAGATGCCGGCTTTTTTCAGCGGCCAGCTCGCGCCGCTGTTGCCGAGCAGCTGCGCGGCGACGTGGCCGAGCGTCGGTTGATGGCCGACGATCACCACGGTCTGCGCGATCCCGCCGGGCCAGCCGGCCGCTTCGAGCACGTCGTTCGCGCTCGCATTCGGCGCCAGTTCGCGGACCACGCGGTAGCGGTCGCTGAGCGTTTCCGCTGTCTGGATCGTGCGTACCGCGGGGCTCGCGAGGACCACCGCGTCGTCGGGCAGACGGCTGCGCAGCCACTTGGCCGCGTTCTGCGCCTGTTTGCGGCCGTGCGTGGTGAGCGCGCGGGCGAGATCGCTGGAGGCGACATCTTCGGCTTCGGCGTGTCGCCAGAGGATTAGGTCCATGCATGTCTCCTGGTGGTGGTTGTGGGGCGGCGGATCGGCAAGCGGGCTGGGGCGTGCGCGCGAAGCGTTTGCGCGGCGCCGCGCGGATGCGGTCGACGCGGCTCACGCGCGAGCACTGTCGCATCGCCCAGGCGGGTTTGCAAGGCGAGTGCCCGAGGCGGGGAGAGTCGGCGTTTGTGGGCGCGCGCCATCGGGCGCTACGCATAGCGCAAGAGTTGGCGAGCCCAAAAGCAAAAACCCGCGAAGCCAGAGGCTACGCGGGTTTTTGTACGGCTTTTCGTGGTCGGAGCGAAAGGATTCGAACCTTCGACCCTCTGATCCCAAATCAGATGCGCTACCAGGCTGCGCTACGCTCCGACGAATCAAAGATTGTACGTGCACTGCCCTAGGCACGTCAATCCCTAGTCGGGCGTACAGGCATGTTTAATGCAAACGACGGTCGATAACCGGCGCGCGTATCGCGCGGCATGCCGATCGCCGCAGCATCCGTCGGCACCGCCGTGCGTCAATGACGCGGACGCTTCCAGTGCGGCAAATGCAGCACATGCTGATGGGTGAACCAGTGATGCAGCATGCCTTCGCCGTCGTGTTCGCGCCGGTACATGCGCGATTCGAAAACCGACAGCGCCACCAGCACCGCCAGGCCAATTCCAAGCCCGACCAGACCCGCGATCGATTCAGCGTCCATGGCAGTCTCCCGAAACAAGCGATCATGACGTCATAGTAGTTCAGGTCTCGTGAAATCTCACGAAATGGGAGCGTGGCTCCTGTGCGCCGCCGCGCAACCTGCTTTGCGGGTAGACTCTTCGCGCTTCGGCGGCCAACCTTCCGCCCATGTCTCAGGAGATGTTTGCAGATGATTCGTATCGTGACCCTTGCCCTGCTGCTGTGCGCCGGCCTCTCCGGCTGCGCGGACAACCCGTCGACCCATCATCGCGGGCCGCCGCAAGACCCCGCCGATTACCATGGCGTGCCGACCGACGACCGGCCGCCTTCGATGGTGCCCGCGCCGACCGGCGAATGACCGTGGCCCTCACATAATGCGCCGCCGCGGCGACGCGGAAGAAGGAAAGAGGCGAAGCACCGGCGCGGGCACGCCGGCGCCTCTGACCCGCACAGACTGTTCGCGCGGAGAGTGCGGGCTGAGGGCATTCTAGGGCGCGCGCCCGATGCGATATGTATGTGCTTGTTTCAACCGGTAACCGGCTGTGGCCGCGGCTCCGACCGGTCCTGTGCAAGCGGCTCCGCGTGCGCCGTCGCTGGGCGCGAACGAGGGCATCTCAATTGCGAGATATCCGACACAAACGGATACGCCAAGGCTGCCCGCACATCACTATGCCGCCCCGATCCCCCGCGCGACCCCCGGCAAATACCGCCCCAACGTCACCCCGCGCGCGGCCATGAAGATCAGCAACGCGATCCACAAGCCGTGATTGCCTTGCACGGCGAGCAACGTGGACGATGCCGCCACGAACACCGCGAGCGAGATCACCATCGACACCATCAGTTCGCGCGTGCGCGTCGCGCCGATAAACACGCCGTCGAGCAGGAATCCCCAAACGGAAATCACCGGCGACAACGCGGCCCACGGCAAGTAGGTTTGCGCCGCGGCGCGCACCGCGGCCTGATCGGTCAGACGTTCGATGATCCACGCGCCCGCGCCCCAATACGCGAACGAAAAGCCGATCGCGCCGAGCGCCGACCACAGCGCGGTGACCTTGACCGCCTGCACGAAGCCGTGCCGGTCGCGCGCGCCGATCGCCGCGCCGACCAGCGCCTCGGCCGCATGCGCGAAGCCGTCGAGACCGTACGCCATGAAGGTCTGGAAATTGAGCAGCAGCGCGTTGGCGGCGAGCGTCGCGTCGCCCTGGCGCGCGCCGAGATGCGCAAACCAGCCGAACGACCCCAGCAGACACAGCGTGCGCACGAAGATGTCGCGATTGAGCACGACGAGCCGCTTCAACGCCGCGCCGTCGAACAGCGCGGCGCGCTCGAGCGCCGGTAGACCGCGCGGCCGGCCGTGCCACAACAGCGCGAGACCGAGCACGAAGCCGAGCGCGTCGGCGGTCGCGGTGGCTGCGCCGATGCCGGCCACGCCCCAATCGAACGCGTACACGTAGAGCAGCACCGCGACGATGTTCACGCTATTGATGAACACCTGCGACAGCAGCGCGAGCCGCACGCGCTGCGTGCCGAGCAGCCAGCCGAGCACCACGTAGTTGCCGAGCGCGAGCGGTGCGGCCCAGATGCGCGCATGGCAATAGACCAGCGCGTGGCGCTGCACCGCGTCGCTGCCGCCGATCAGGCGCAACGCGTAGCCGATCAGCGGTTGCTGCACGAGCAGCACGAACGCGCCGATCCCGGCGGCCAGCAACAGCGCGCGCAGCACGGTATAGCGCAACTCGTCGTCACGGCCCGCGCCGTGCGCCTGCGCGACGAGGCCGGTGGTGCCCATGCGCAGGAAGCCGAAGCCCCAGAACACGAAGTTGAAGAACAGTCCGCCGAGCGCGACGCCGCCCAGGTACGCCGCGCCGTCCAGATGACCGGCGACGGCGGTATCGACCGCGCCGAGGATCGGTTGCGTCAGGTTGGCGAGGACGATCGGAAACGCGAGTGCGAGCACCCGGCGATGCCAGCGTACCGGCACCGCGGGCGCCGCGCCGTCGGGGGCAGGGTCGGCGTGCCCGGGCTTCGCGGCCTCGGGCGCGGCGTCGCTCAAGAGCGCTCCTGCACGCAGACCCACGGCGACACGACGACCGCCCACAAGTCGGGGTCGCGCGCGGCGAAGTCGGCGGCGGTCTCCGCCTGCACGCGTTCGACGAGGCCCGCGGACAGCCATTGCGTGACCTGGGCGGTGTCGTCGCTGGCGATCGCCTCGGCGACGCTGACGAGATCGAGGTCGCGCGCGACGCGCAGCAGCATGCCGCGCGCAAAGAAACGTTCGAGTTCGCTCCAGCCGATCTTGGCGGTTTCGCCAAGCAGCTTCGCGTACAGGGGGCTGTGGGAGGCGTCGTTGGAATTCATCGTATGCGCGGGTCGGACGGGGCCGTCACTATAAACCATCGGCGCGCGCGGGCGGCGCGCTAATGCGGGGAGCCGGTTGAATCGAGTTTTCGATTCTGAACCGTGATGCGAGCGGATTCAATGGCAACGGCGCGGCGTTTGTAGCGACGCGATGCTTCGCTTTAATGTCCAGTTAGTGAACGAGTGGTGGAAGCGAATAGCGGAGTTTGGGCCGCGCGGTTCATTGGTCGGTGTATTTGCCGCTATTATGGTTTCGCTGTTCGCGAATTTTTGTTGTGATGAATTAGCGCCGCTTATTCACAGGTGCGGTGAAAACTATTCGCTGCGTTACGTGCGGTTGCGCACCAAGTCTTTAACATGGACAAACCGGTGCCATTACGCCGTACCGGTTAGTTAAAAACAGCCACAGCCTATTCGTCAGGCATTTTTCGGCCGATTTCCGCAGACATGCGCAGCGCATTGGCTGGTGCGGCCTTCAGGTATTTCGAATCGTTTGACTGATCGATATCGATATCGCGCGGTCGGCGCATTTGGCCGGTCGCATTCCGACATTGCCGATTCACGGTTTGCGAAAACCGTACGGCGAGTAACATTGACCGCGACATTAAGCGATTGCGCTGGTAAATGGGGATTGTTAGATTTCGTTCTGGCGCATGGTGAACCGGTCCTTTGCCGATATGCGCCGAACCCCCGTTAGCCCGGCCTCGTGCCGGGCTTTTTTTTGTCTGTTTTTACGTCGGCGATTACGTGGCGTGGATTACGTGGTCGCGAGTGGCGAGTTTGAATGTATTCACCGCGAATTCACACGCGCGCCCGATGATGGCGGATTATTTTTCGTGCGCGGCCCATGACCTGGTTGCTCATCTTCGTCGGCCTCTGGCCGTTTGCGCTGGCGCTGCTGCTGCGCTTTGCCGCTCGCATCGATCCGCTCTCGGGGCGCCGACTGCGCCGCTAGCCGGCGCGGTGAGATCACACGCGCCAGCTAACGCGGAACAGCGTTCAAGCGGGAATCGTTATTCGAGAAACCTTACTGTTTGCAGCGAATCACCATCGAGCGGTTTTTCACGTTTGCGCCAAAAATGCCGCCGATCGTGCCGCCGGAAGTCGCACCGTTGTCGACGTCCTTCGATATCACGTCGTATCCATAGCTGCCGCAGGTCTCGCCGGCGCGCTTGTAGCACTCGGCCCAACTGGTGCTCGCATCGGTGCCGCTGCAGTTGATCGCAAAGCCGGCGTCGCCGCTCGGCAAATAGGTCATCGTGGTGGTGGTCGAACAGCCGCCGAGGCTGCCGAGCGTCAGCAGACCTGCACCGAGCGCCGCGGCTGTCGCGACGCGCGCCAATGCGCTCTTCATGTCGGATTCCTTGCAAATAGCGGGAGGCGGCGCGGCCTGAGGCCACGCCGCCGCGAATGAGCGTTGTTTATAGCACGCCGGGTTGCCGCGTCTGGGGGCCGGGTTACCGGGCCGCGGGGCGGCGCGCCGCGGCCCGCTGCGCCCGCTTAACGCGGCGGTAGCGCCTTCGACGGATCGATCGAGCGGCCCTGATAGCGCAGCTCGAAATGCAGCATCGTGCGATCGCTGTCGGTGTCGCCCATTTCGGCGATTTTCTGACCGCGCTTGACCGCTTCGCCTTCTTTCACGAACAGCGCGCGGTTGTGCGCATACGCGGTCAGATACTCGGCGTCGTGCTTGAGGATCAGCAGATTGCCGTAGCCGCGCAAACCGTTGCCCGCATACACGACGGTGCCCGGTGCCGCGGCGACGACCGGCGTGCCGGGTGCCGCGGCAATATCGATGCCCTTCGAGTTCGAGCCGTCGAAGCGGCGGATCACGTTGCCGTCGGTCGGCCACACCAGCGAGATCGCGGCGGGCGCGGCGGTCGCGCCAGTGTCGGCGGGTGCCGTGCGCGGCGCGGCCGACGCCGACGCGCTTGCGCCGCCGTTGTTGCCGCTGCGGATCGCGCCGCTCGTCGAGGCGGCGCCGGCCGGCGGCGCGACGCGCAGCACCTGACCGACCTCGATCGCGTCGGGGTTGCTCAGGTTGTTCCAGCGCGCGATGTTTTGCACCGACTGACGGTTGCCGCGCGCGATTTTCGACAGCGTATCGCCCCGTTCGACCCGGTAGTAGCCCGGACCCACCGGTGCCGATCCGCACGCGGCGAGCAGCGCGAGCAGTGCCGCGCAGCCGAGTCGTTTGATTCTTGTTGTTTCCAGCATTGGACCTCGCAAAGCGCCGCCGCGCGCCGATCCCGATCACGCGGCAGAGGAGACAAAGCGTTCGATTCTAACGGTTTTGCATGGCCGCACCCGCGAACGGGTGCGGGTGAGGTGCGGCCGGGTGCTGACAAACGGCGCACCGGAGTAACGCGGCCGGGCGGCCGCGTCACTCTCAGCCCGTCTTTTCGACGCTGATTCGCAGCGTCGCCGTTTCGGTCTGGCCCGGTTTGATCCAGCGCAAGCCCCGGCCGTTGTGAATCGCATCCGGCAGGCCGAGCCACGGCTCGACGCAGTAGAAGTCCGATTGAGGCGTCTCGGTCCAGGTCGTCACCGCGTACCAGGGCACCGAGCCGGGCCGTTGCAGATCGATCGTGATCACGCGCTGGAGGCCCGGCGCGATCAGCCGCACCGGTTGATCGGGCGTGCCGGCGAGACAGTGGAAGCGGTCGTGGATGCGCGCTTCGTCGAGCGTGTAGCGCGGCGCGCCCGGCTCGGCGGCGCTGATCGAGCCGTCTTCCTGCTGATGGCAACGCTCGGTGCGCGGCAGTTCGAGCGTGGTGTCCGCGCGCTGCGTGTGTGGCAGCGTGAAGTAGAAATGGTGGCCGGCGTAGTAGGGCAGCCGCGTATCGCCGGTGTTGGTGGTGGTGAACGTGACCTCCAGCGTGCGCGCGTCGATCAGCTCGTACGCGGCTTCGAAGCGAAAGCCGAACGGATAGGCCGCGCGGGTTGCCGGGGTGTCGGTCAGCACCATCCGCAGGCCGGCGCCGCGCACGTCGGCGTGAGCCTCGAACGGCAGGTCGCGCGCGAAGCCGTGCATCGGCAGCTCGCGTACCGTGCCCTGCTCATCGCGCCAGTAGCCGATCTTGCCGTCGACGCGATGGCGGCCGAGAAACGGAAACAGCAGCGGATTGCCGCCGCGAATGCGGGCCGGCACGCTCCAGTCCGCGTGCTCGGGCCAGTGGATGACTTCTTCGCCGTCGATGATCCACGACAGCAGACGGCCGCCGGCCTGCGGCGAAAAGCGGAGCACCGACGCGTCCTGGTCGATCTCGAGAATGTCCTGTTCCGGGGAGAGGGGCATGGTGAATGAATAGCCAGATAAGAGGTTGACGGGGGCGCGGAACCGCGATTTTGCGCTGCTTTGTGCTACGGGGAAACCCTTCTGGGGAAATTGCGAGTGTCGCGATAGCGCGAACCTTGCCGATAATCTGCCGAGCGTCCGGCAATTCTGACTCCCGGGCGGTTCGGCTCAGGAGGGCACGATGGATCTCGCAATGGCAATGGCGGTCGCGTTGTTCGGTATGTTCACGGCAAGTACGTATTTCTTTTTCCACTCGCTCAAACGTTGAGTTTCGCTGGGTTTCGCTGATTCTCATTGGCCGTTGCCGGACTGAGCGGCGGCTGCCACCGCTGCGGGGCACCGTTTCGCCTCAGACAGTTTCGCCTTTTCGCTGTTCGCGTTTAATGCGTCCGTCGAGCGTTTTGCATGCTCATCGTTGCGAATGGCTTTCAACATTATTACTCCTCGATTGCGGTCGCTCGGGCCGCTTTCCTTGCCCTCGCGTAACAACCGTGTGAAGTTGTGTCGCAGCGCGTCAATATCTCCCCGAATGTGGCCTGACCGCTTGGCGCTGCGCTGGCTGCCAGGCATAATCGGTGCGCTTTTGACGCGCCGAACCTTTGCTTTGTGCGGCGCGCAGTTCCCCGCCACTTTCCTTACAAGGACCGCCGCGTGAACCTGTCGTTTCTGATTTTCCTGAGCGTGCTGCAAGGCGTCACCGAACTGTTTCCGGTGAGCAGCCTCGGCCACACGCTGCTCGTGCCCGCATTGTTCGGCATGCATATCGATAAGCATGCGCCGCAGCTGCTGCCGTTCCTCGTCGCGCTTCATCTGGGCACCGCTTTCGCGCTGCTGTGGTACTTCCGCGCGCGCTGGTGCGCGCTGGTGCGCGGCTTCTTCGCGTCGCTCGGCGGCCGCCGCAATGACGACGGCCACATGATGTGGGCGCTGATCATCGGCACGATTCCCGCGGGTCTGGTTGGCCTTCTGCTGGAAAAGCACCTCGAGCGAATTTTTCATGATCTGCGGATCGTCGCGATTGCGCTGATCGTCAACGGCGTGCTGCTGTGGGTCGGCGATCGTCTGCAACGGGCGCGCGCGCATCGGGCACCGGAGAAATTGACGTTCCGCCAGGCTTTCTTCGTCGGTCTCGCACAGATCGGCGCGCTGATTCCGGGCTTTTCGCGCAGCGGTCTGACGATGATCGCCGGCAACGCGGCGGGCCTGACCGCCGAGAAGGCCGCGGAGTTTTCGTTCCTGCTCGGCACGCCGATCATCTTCGCGGCCGGCCTGCTCGAACTGCCGAAGCTGCTGCATGCGCCGGACCAGTTGGCCGACGCGCTGCTCGGCGGCGTGCTGACGCTGATCGCCGCGTATCTGAGTGTGCGATTCCTGATGCGCTATTTCGAAGGCCGCGGACGTCTCGGCTCGTTCGGGGTGTACTGCGTGATCGCGGGGATCGTGTTTCTCGGCTGGTTCATGCTGCATCCGCAGCCGGTCTGAGGCGGTGCGGGCGATCGGTTATAATCCGGACCCCGCTCAGTTAGAATTTCAGCTTGCATCGGGTCGCGCGGTTCGCCGCGCGTTGCGCTTCGGTGCAGGCGCCAGTCAATACGGCAGTAGCTCAGCTGGATAGAGCATCGGCCTTCTAAGCCGAGGGTCGGGGGTTCGAGCCCCTCCTGCCGTACCAGTCAGATCGAAGGGCTACGCGATTTTTTTCGCGTAGCCCTTTTGTTTTTTGCGGAGAAGGTCGGCGTGGGTATAGGCGGACGTGCTAGTTTCATCGCAATGTGTCCGTACCGCTCTAGCCTGGCGCAATGGGCGCCCGGCCTTCCATCACATCAACGACTGGAAGTCTCAACTGACAGTGGACCGTGGACAGTGTCAAGCCTTGGCGTAATCCGCGCCCCATTCCCGACGGCTGACGTTTAATACGGGCCTTGCAGTCTGCTCAAGGAGCTTCAGCCAAGGAGGACGTTTCGTTCACCGTTTCAACCAAAGTGATATGTCTGCGCACCGCAAATCCTGAGCGACCGAGACTGATACAGCGGAACTGAGCACCAAATTCCATTTTGTGGATCTGAATCTCGAAAGTTACGTGCGTCTGTCCCGACAACACTTCACACTGATCCAGCATCCTGGTTTCTTGTCCGACAATGATGTCGCATCGGGCGAAAGAGGTATCGGCTGCCGGGTCTGGATCGAACTCGAACGTGATCCGATACGATCCCGCGCGTAACGGCATGTACGGACCATAGAACACAAGTCCCTCGTGTGCTGGTGGCAGGATGAGCCACTCGCCATCTGCGCGATGCTCTGCCTTCCCCGAGACGACGATCAGTCGTTGGATGCGTTCGGGCCATGCGACCGCATAAATCGTTGCTAAATACGCCCGGATAGCGTCCTTATCAGGTGCGCGTGCCGTACGCCGGCTCTCGATCCACCAGATAAACGAGTGATCGGGCTTGTCCGCGGCCGAAAACACACGCTCCGCTACAGACCAGTGGGGATCGTCAGTGTTGGGATCCAGCGGCAACGTGCGTGCGGTTTGCGGGTCCTGGCACAGCCAGATGCCAGCTTGTTTTGAGATCTCGAAGCCCGCTAGTTGAAGAAGATGCCTCATTTCCACGGCGGTGAGCTCTATCGTGTGCTCTGGGTGACTCCAATTAAGCAACTCTGTAATTGTTCGATTAGGAGAGTCCACGCACAGCGTGCCACCGGTTTTTAGGACGCGCGCGGATTCGACGAGGAAATCCGCGATCTCGTCAGGCCACAGGTGCTCAATGTTTTGCCCGGAAATCAATAAGTCGCAACTCCTGTCCGCAACCGCCTCCATGTTTCCGGCGGTGTTCGCGATCCATTTGACGTTGTCCGGTAGCGAATCCGGTTTAGGTGAGTAGTACTCGATTCCAAGATGCTGGTTCACATAGCCATAAGTCTGTTCGATCCAGTCGAAATACCACCGACCGGAACAACCGACGCTAACCAGACGATCGGCGTTCGGCGGCATATCGCGCATCAATGCGCTACGAGCCTGATGCAGCAGCAGATTGAAATCGTACGAAGGTTGCGAAAGGCTGCCGGGCGCGTGTTCATTCGAGCGAGGCTGGGCGGAAAGAGTCTCCAGCTTTGCAGTAAGGGCTGCGACCTGCTGCGCAAGTGCATGCGTCTCAAAGTTGGATGTGGCCGGATGATTGCCTTCCGATGTGTTTCTGGCGATCGCAGCCAGCGAGTTGCTTGCCGAGAGCAACGCGCCATATGCGCGAGTTAGCTGTCTGAAAGGCGTCATATTGCTCAACCCCATTTGCTCCTCCGAAAAGACGCGTCGTGAAAAGGCTGCTGCGGCGGCTCCCAGTATATCCTCGCTTTTAAGACATCCGTCAGTCTAGTCGGGCGGGACAAAAAATCCAGAGCGCATTAATTGATCGATGGGGGCAAGTTATAATCACTGCCTCTTCCGACGACCTTTCGCTGCCGCCACCCTCGAAGTGCGTGGCATTGCGCAATCGGTCACTTGCTCCGCAGTCGGCCTCTACTGCCAAAAGGACAGCTTACCGTATGCCTTTTGTATCGTATTCGCAAAACCGAGAGGATGTGCTTCTTCGCCGAGCCTTGGCTGACGTCACCAATGGTTTTTATGTAGATGTCGGCGCTCAGGACCCGGACGAATTTTCCGTTACCAGGACGTTTTATGAGAGTGGCTGGAGAGGTGTGAACATCGAGCCAGTAGAACATTGGTACAGAAAGTTGCTTGAATCTCGGCCGGAAGATATCAATGTACAAAAACTCGTAGGTACGGGTTCTACCCCGGTTGAGTTTTACGAAATAGAAGATACGGGGCTTTCAACGGTCGACAGAAAGCAAGCCGAGATTCACCGTAATGCAGGTTTCAGAATCATTAAGTCGGACCAAGTGCCGTCGCGTTTGGACTCGATTCTGGTCGAACACAACGTCGGCATCATTCACTTCCTGAAGATTGACGTGGAAGGAAGTGAGGCTGATGTCATTCAGAGCATCAACTTCAAAGTCTGGCGGCCGTGGATTCTGGTTATCGAGGCGACCATTCCAATGACCTCCCGATTGTCTGATTGCAGCTGGCAGGCTCATGTTGAGGACTCGTCTTATAAGTTCGCGTACTTTGATGGTCTGAATAAATATTTCGTGGCGAGCGAAAAAGCAGAGCTTCTTGAAAAGTTTGCCGCGCCGCCGAATGTATTCGACGAGTATGTCACCGTCGGAGAAAAACAGAACGAAGAAAACCTCGAAAAATTGCATGAGACGGTTCGGCAACTGGAGGAGAGCCGCAGGGAACTGGACGCGGAGACAGCGCGCTCACAAAAATTAGCCGTAGAGCACGATTTCATCATGCTAGAGCACAAACGTCTGTCAGTTCGCCTGGCAGAAAAACGTGTTGAGTTGACGGAAGTGCGGGCTGAACTGCATCAAACTCATGCGAGTCTTGCACGTGCGAAAGACGAGCGCGACGACGCATATTCGAAGGGCCAGCAGTTGCAAATAGAGCAGGACCTGCTACGCCAGCGCATCAGCACGCTGAGTTCGGAAATCGATTTGCTGCGAAGCAGTACGTCGTGGAGAATGACTGCTCCTATCCGGGCACTTCGTCTGAGTTGCAGAAGTTTCCTTCTCAAACATACGTGGGTGCGTAAAGCCTGGTTGTGTGTGCGGCCGGTCTTCGCGCAGCTATGGCACACCGTTCGGCGATAACGAGGAGGCTAACGAATGAGACTTGTCATCGATCTTCAGGCTTGCCAAACGGAGGGGAGCCGCGACCGGGGCATTGGCCGCTATTCTTTTGCGTTGGCGGACGCGATGATTCGCAACTGCAGAGGACACGAAGTTCTGATTGCCCTGAATCGCGCTTTTCCGGAATCCATCGATACCATTCAGAAGCATTTTGCGGATCTTCTGCCGAACGCCAATGTGGTGTTGTGGGGCGGCCTGAAAGGTATTGAAGAAATCGAACCAAAAAATGTGCTCCGCAGACTTGCGTCCGAGCGCATCAAGGAAGAGTACTTCAGGTCGTTGAACGCGGACATCGTTCACACAGCTAGTCTCTTCGAAGGGTTCGTAGACTCGTCGGTGACGACGGTCGCACCTGAATCGCTTGCCTGCAACGCGGTAACCCTTTATGACCTGATCCCCTATCTGCGCGCCAAACACTATCTGGCGGACGAGCGAGTCGAGGATTGGTACAGGCGCCGCCTTCTGCAATTGAAACAGGCCGATCTTGCGCTTGCGATATCGGAATCCTCAAGGCGGGAGGGTATCGATCATCTGGGGTTGCCGGAACATTCGACGGTCAATATATCGAGCGCTGTCGATAAAAAGTTCAAGCGGATGCACGTGAGTCCCGCACGTGAGGCGGAGCTGAGACGGCGGTTTGCACTGAAGAAGCCGTTCATTATGTACACCGGCGGGATCGATTTTCGAAAAAACATCGAGGGTCTCATCGATGCCTATGCGTGCCTGCCGCCAGAACTGCGGTCCACACATCAGCTTGCCGTCGTCTGTCGCGCCAACCTGACCGAGGTGCGGCGACTTGAAGCCGTAGCGGCCGCAGCTGGACTTGATAAAGGCAATGTCGTATTAACCGGCTATGTAACCGATGACGAACTAGTCGATCTGTACAACCTCTGCAAGGTATTTATTTTCCCGTCGATACACGAGGGGTTTGGTCTGCCGGCTCTGGAAGCGATGTCCTGCGGGGCAGCAGTTATTGGATCAGACTGCACAAGTGTTCCGGAAGTAATCGGACGTTCGGATGCGCTGTTCAATCCGTTATCGCGCATGGACATGGCGGCGAAATTGGCACAGGCACTGCAGGATGACGATTTTCGGAGAGATTTACAGGCGAGCGGTTTCAGCAGAGCTCAGACCTTTTCCTGGGAGAGAAGTGCAAGCGTCGCGTGGGATGCGCTCGAATCAATAGCTGCGCGGGCAAAAGCGCCGTCTCTCTTCCGGCTTGGGTATTTTGAGCGAGCCGATAAGCCACGACTGGCCTATGTATCCCCGTTGCCGCCGGAGCGATCGGGCATTGCCGCGTATAGCGCTATGCTTTTACCGCTTTTGTCGAAATATTATGAGATCGATCTAGTGCATAACGGCGAGGAAGTCGCTCCCGAACTGTCGGAGAGGTTCCCAATCAGGACCTATGAGGAGTTCGAAAGGTCTGCAGACAGGTATGATCGCGTGGTGTACCACGTCGGGAACTCCCATTTTCACACCGACATGCCGCGATTGCTGCGGAGGATTCCGGGAATAGTCGTTCTGCACGACTTCTTCTTAAGCGGGCTCTTCTGGACGATTGAGGCGAGTGATCCGTCGACTCACGCTTTTTCAAGAGAAATCGAGTTCTCTCACGGACAATTAAGTCTTCTGGAGCATCTGTGCTCGGACAATGTGCTGCGGTCGCTGGTGCGCTATCCATGTAATCTGGCGGTATTGGAAAACGCAATCGGTGTGATATCGCATTCCGGATACAGCAAGGAATTGGCTCACAGGTGGTACGGAGAAGGTGCCCCTCGAAATTGGGCAGTGATTCCCCTCCTGAGAGATTGGGGGCGACAGAGCGTTTCCCAACTCGAAGCCCGCAAGCGCCTGGGCATCGACGAGAACGCATTCGTCGTTTGCTCATTCGGCATCGTCTCTTCAATGTTCAAGTTGAACGATCGTCTTCTCCAGGCCTGGAGTGAAGGCGGACTCGGCAAGACACCGAACTGCAGGCTCGTGTTTGTCGGGGATTGCGGTGACGATACGTTCAATGCGCTCCTTCTTCGCCTCACCGCTAGCGGGCAGGTCACTAATTGCACTGTTACGGGGTATGTGAGTGATGCCGATTATCAGCTATGGCTGAGCGCTTGCGATCTGTGTGTCCAGCTTCGGGCGAAATCCAGAGGAGAGACATCAGCGGCAGTTTCGGATGGAATGGGGGCAGGAAAGCACGTGATCGTGAACGCTCACGCCGCGCTGCGCGAAATTCCAGACCATGTCGTCACCAAACTCCAGGAAAACCCGAGCTGCTCTGATCTCGCGCAGGCTCTCCGTTTTGCGTTTACTTCACCGGACATCAGCAAGGAAATCGGGCAGCGTGCACGCGCATACACACAGGAACATCACGATGGCGAAGTGATTGCCGCTCAGTATCACAATGCGATAGAAGAGTTTTGGATGCAACAGGAAAACGATCGGCTACTGGCGACTTTGTCCGAATTCCGTGAGCTGGATGATCAATCCCTTTCGCGATATGAATGGTCGGAACTGAGGAATTACGTGGAAGACAGGTCGAGCAGTCATGCTCGGGCCGAAAGGTTACTCGTTGATGTGACGAAGCAATTGAGTGATCCGGATTTTTCCGGGTTGGATGCAAAAGCCATGAAAAACAACGCTATGTTCCTGGCGATGATACCGGAAAACAAGAGAGTATTTTTTGTGAGGCGCGTCGAAAGCGGGGAATATGAAATACTGCGTGATTTGCGGCAACTTTTTATGGGCCAGCACGAGGGTGTGACGCGGGATAAGCCCATTCCGCTTTTCCCTGGTGAGGTTCCAGTACTCTGGGAGGAATTCTCGGCAGTGGCTTAGTGCAACTGGCCGGGCTGACGTTCGTCCGGCGCTGCACGGCGGGCTCCGGAATATGCGTTAGTTAAACCCCACCCCCAACGTATCCTTATAAATCCGCCCATCCTTCATGATCACCGCGAGATGGCTGCCCGGATCGGCGAGCAGCTGGATATTCGCAAGCGGATCGCCTCTCACTACCAGCAGATCCGCCAGCGCCCCCGCCTCGATCACGCCGAGCTTGCCGGGGTAGGGGTTGCGCGGTCCCGCCAGCGCGAGCAGCTCGGCATTGATGCGGGTCGCCATCGTCAGTACATCGGCGGGTTCGTACCAGCGCGTCATTTTCGCGAGTTGCGCGCCCTGGCGCGTCGCGAGTTTCGCGTCGAATAGCGTGTCGGTGCCCCACGCGGTTTTCAGTCCGTACTTCCTGGCGAGCGCATAGGCGGTGTCGGTGCCGTTCGACATCTCGATCTGCTTGAGCCGGCTCGGCGAACCGGCGGGGAAAAAGATCGCGTCCTCGTCGTCGAGAAACGGTTGCAGGCTGATCCAGATCCCTTCGTCGGCGAGCAGCTTCGCGGTATTCTCGTCCATCAGCTGACCGTGCTCGATGCAGCGCACGCCGCCGCGCACCGCGGTCGCAATCGCGCGCGGCATGTACGCGTGCACCGCCACATAGGTGCCCCAGTTCTCGGCGGCATCGACGGCCGCGCGAAACTCCGCCTCGGTGTATTGCGATACGTCGAGCGGATCGTAATTCGATGCGACGCCGCCGCCCGCCGCGAGCTTCAACTGGCTCGCGCCGAGCATCAACTGTTCGCGCGCGCGTTTGAGAATTTCGGCGGTGCCGTCGGCGATCGCGCCGGCGCCTAGCGCTTCGCCGCGCGAGACCGGCTGTCCCGGATGCGACGGAATTTCATACGGCATGCGAAAGTCGCCGTGCCCGGAGGTCTGCGAGATCATCGCGCCCGACGGCCAGATGCGCGGTCCCGCCACCATGCCGAGATCGATCGCCTTCTTCAGCGAGAACGCGGGGCCGGCCATGTCGCGGATGCTGGTGAAGCCGCGCATCAGCATGCGCTCGGCTTCGCCTGCCGCGGCCAGATGAATGAAGCCGATGTCGGCGACCATCAGTTGAGCCATCGACAGCGAGGCCATCATGATGTGCGCGTGCGCATCGATGAGCCCCGGCATCAGCGTATGGCCGCTGCCGTCCACCACCTGCATGCCGTCGAGCTTCTGGCCGTCGTCGGGTTCGACCGCGCTGATCCGGTTGCCGGTGACGATCACGCGCAGGCCGCTGCGCAAGGTCTTGCTGAGGCCGTCGAACAGTCGGATGTTGGTGAACGCGACGGGCGGTTGCTGCGCGTCCGAGGTGGCGGATGCGCCGGGCTGCGCAGCGGTGCTGCCGCTCGCCGCCGCGCTGCGCGGCAGGATGTCGGCGTCGCGCAGCGGATCGGCAACTGAAGCATCATGCTCTTCGTTCAGCCGCGCGTTCAGTCGTAAGAAAGCCGCGCTGTGGCAGATGCATCCCCAGGCGCCGGCACGATGCCGCGGTTGCGAAGCTGGCATTTCCATTCGGAACTCCTCCAAAGGAAGGGCGCTGTCGCCGACACAATGCTCGCGCCGGGACAGGCGTTCATCATGCACTCGGCGCATCTTAGCAGTGTCGATCGGGCCCGCGATAGCCGGCGCGCTGGCCACGATGGGCCGCGCCGCGCGTGTTCGTCGCGCGCTTGCGATCGGCGTCGGCCAAAAAAAAACGGGCAGCCGAAGCTGCCCGTCGAAGTCGCGCCGTGACGCGCACTGCTGCTTATCGTCGGTGTGGTGGAAACCCCGCCGATTACTGGCGGATGTCCAGCGCCGCGGTCAGATCGCCCATCGGTTTGCTGCCGTTGCTGACGAGCGCCGCATCGCGCGCGGCGATGCCCGGCAGCGTCGGCAGCGAGTAGCGACGGGTGATGAAGCGCAGGATCGAAGTCGTGTCGTACTGCGTATGATCGACGTACCCGCGCTTCGCATACGGCGACACGATCAGCGCCGGAATGCGCGAGCCCGGACCCCAGCGGTCGGCCTTCGGCGGCGCGACGTGATCCCAGAAGCCGCCGTTTTCGTCGTAGGTCACGACGACCAGCATGTGATTCCACTGCGGGCTCTTCTGCAGATGCGCGATCACGTCGGCGATATGCTGGTCGCCCGATCCGACATCGGTGTAACCCGGGTGTTCGTTCAGGTTGCCCTGCGGCTTGTAGAACGACACTTGCGGCAGCGTGCCGGCATCGATCGCCTTGATGAATTCCGCGCCGGCCATCCCGCCGTCGAGCAGATGCTGCGCGCGGTTCGCGGTGCCGGGCGCGAGGTCCGCGAAGTAGTTGAACGGCTGATGATGCGGCTGGAAGTTCGGCGCGCTCAGATTCGCGCCATAGATCACGTTGGTGGTGCCGTTCTGCGCGGCCGACACCGCCGCGCCCCACGCGCCGCCGTACCACGCCCACGACACCTTCGCGTCGTTCAGCAGATCGCCGATGTGACGCTGCGTCTGCGCCGGCAGCGTGGTGGCCGCCGACGGATCGGCGAGCTTCGGGTCGCCGCCCGCGGCGGCCTTGTTGCCGCTCGGCTGATACGCCGGCTGCATCGTGTTGACCGCGTAGAAGTCCGGCGTCAGGTTGCCCGACAGCACGTATTTCGGCGGGCCGTCGAGCGCCGAGGCCGGCGAGTTGTTCGCGACTTTGAGCGTCACGCCGTCGCTTTCGAGCGCGCTCACCGACCCGGCCGCCGGGCTCTTGTCCGCGTTCGGATAAACCGGCGTGCACGAGCAGATCAGCCACTGGTGATTCAGGAACGAGCCGCCGAACGCGCCCATGAAGAAGTTGTCGGCAAGCGTGTATTGCTGCGCGATCTTCCACAACGGCAACGTGTTCGCGTTCAGCGAGTAGTGGCCCATCACGAGGCCGCCCGAATCCGCCCACGCGGCGAACTTGTCGTTCTTGCCGCCGTTGATCTGCATCTGGTTCTCGTAGAAGCGGTGATACAGATCGCGGGTCGTCGCGCTGATCGGCGTGTTGAAGCCTTTCGGATCGTCGATCGCGAACGGACTGTTCGGCAGATTGGCCGTCATCGCCTCGGTCACGACCGGCGTCACACCGGTTTGCGTGAGCCCGTTCCACACGTGCGGCAGCGTCGCGAGCGGCGCGCCGTTGCGGTCCACCTGCGTCGAGTTCGCCGCGCTGACGTTCTGCAGACCGTTGGCGCCGGGGAAGTTGCCGTACAGATTGTCGAAGCTGCGGTTTTCCGCGTAGATCACGACGACGTTCTGGATCGACGTGATGTCCGGTCGCGTAACTTCGTCGCTGCCGCATGCGTACAGGCTCAGCGCGGCTATCGCGATCGCCACGGGCGTTGCGCGAATCAGTGTCTTGTTCATTGAAGGAGTTCTCATTGTCGCGTTGGGGACGGGCCGCGCCGGTTTGCGTCGGCGGCCTGCACGCGCAAGTGTGTCGACGATTTTTGACAGCAGTATGTAAAAAATTACAAATAACTTCCGCTGCGCGCTGTTGCGTAGGGCGAATGTCATCTAATCGACATCAGGAGGAAATACGCTGCTTGGCTTCGATAGCACGGGTTCAGTGGACGACTATGCGGTGTGGTCTCGCGGGAGTGGGCGCGGCGGTGCGGCGCCGGGCGGTGGTGACGGCGCTGGTGGGGCTGGCGGCGGCCGGACTGGCGACGGCGCTCGCCGCGTGTGATGGGCGCGGGGCGAGTGCCGCGCAGGCGGGCGAGGGCACGGGCACGAACGCGAGCACCGGCGTGCGGGCGAACGTGACTACGTCCAACGGCGGCCAGGCCGCGGCGGCCGCGCCGCTCGCCGCTCCCGTCAAGGTCGCCGCTCAGGACCTCGCCGCTCATGACCTCGTCGCTAACCCGGCCGGGCAGACCCGCGCGGAGGTCTACGAATCGGTACGGCAGATGACGGCGCTCGGCAAGCAGCTGTTCTTCGATCCGACGCTATCGGGTTCGGGCAAGCTCGCGTGCGCGTCGTGCCACAGCCCCGAGCACGGCTTCGCCCCGGCCAACGCGCGCTCCGTGCAACTGGGCGGCAGCGATATGCAGCGCGCCGGCTTGCGCGCCGCGCCGACGCTCAAATATCTGCAATCGGTGCCGGCCTTCGCCGAGCACTATCACGAGTCCGACGACGAAGGCGACGAAAGCATCGATGCGGGCCCGACCGGCGGTCTGACCTGGGATGGCCGCGTCGATCGCGGCAGCGCGCAGGCGCGCATTCCGTTGCTGTCGCCGTTCGAGATGGGCAGCTCGGCCGCGCGCGTGACGGCGGCGGTCAAGGCCGCGCCTTACGCCGACGCGTTTCGCGCGACCTTCGGCGCGCACATCTTCGACGACGAGGACGCGACCTTCAAAGCCGTGCTGCAGGCGCTCGGCACCTTCGAGCAGACGCCCGAGCTGTTCTATCCGTACACCAGCAAGTACGACGCGTATCTGGCCGGCCATGCGCAGCTGACCGCCGCCGAGCGGCACGGCCTCGAACTCTTCAACGACGAGCGCAAAGGCAACTGCGCGAGCTGCCACATCAGCCAGCGCACGCGGGACGGCGCGCCGCCGCAATTCAGCGATTTCGGTCTGATCGCGATCGGCGTGCCGCGCAACCGCGCGCTGCCGGCCAATCGCGATCCGCGCTTCTACGACCTCGGCGCGTGCGGACCGGAGCGCACCGACCTGAAGGGCCGCGACGAATTCTGCGGCATCTTCCGCACGCCGACGCTGCGCAACGTCGCGTTGAAGCAAAGCTTCTTCCACAACGGCATCTACCATTCGCTCGAGGAAGTGGTGAGGTTTTACGCCGAGCGCGACACGCATCCGGAGAAGTTCTATCCCGTGGTCGGCGGCAAGGTGCGCAAGTTCGACGATCTGCCGCGGCGCTACTGGGCCAACCTCAATACCGAGCCGCCGTTCGATCGCAAGCCGGGCGACAAGCCGGCGCTCGACGAAGCGGAGACTGCCGACGTCGTCGCGTTTCTGAAGACGCTGACCGACGGGTACCAGCCGGTGGGCAAGACGGTCGCGCTGGCGACCACGGGCGCCGCGCGCTGAGTGGTGCTTTGAGCGGTGCGCTGAGTAGTGCCCGCAGGGGCCCGCCGAGTTGAGCATGCGCCCAGGGGCGCGCAGCGCCGTGCACGTAGTGGTGCGCGAGGCAGCCGCGCACCGCGCGCATTGCATCCGGTGCGCGCAATCCGCGCAAGTGTGCATGCTATGCTTTTGAGGTCTCGATCAAGAGCCACCATGTCCACTTCGAGGAGAACCCTTCATGTCGATGCGAACCCGTGTTCTGTTGCGCGTGAGCGCCGCGAGTCTGCTGCTGGGCGCGACCGTTGCCGCGCACGCCGCGAATCTCGGCTTCCTGAACGACACGCCGATCACCTACATGAAGCAGCGCGACGTCGATTCGCTGAAGCGGACGTTGACCGGCGCGCTCAATGACAAAAAAGACGGAGAGACCCTGAAGTGGGTCAACGAGGGCACCGGCAACAGCGTGAAGATCGACGCCGACATCACGCTCGGCAGCACCACCGACGACGGCGGCCGCAACTGCCGCGACGTCGCGGTCGTACTCAACGCGAAGGGCCAATCGGTGCACCTGCGGCCGGGTTTCTGCAAGGAAGGCGGCGCGTGGCAATTGCAGAAACGGCGTTGACCGGCATGCGTAGCGGGGCGGCGGCGCGCGCCACGGGTCGTGCCGCGCATGATACCGAAGAGGTCCGGCGATGAGCCCGCGCATCGTATCGTGCGGAATCGTGCTGCTCGATCCCGACGGCCGGGTGCTGCTTGCGCATGCGACCGAAACCACCCACTGGGACATTCCGAAGGGCCACGGTGAAGCCGGCGAGGCGCCGCACGTGACCGCGCTGCGCGAGATGGTCGAGGAGACCGGCATCAGGTTGGAAGCGGAGCGGCTGAAAGACCTGGGCCTGTTCGTCTACCGCCGCGACAAGGACCTGCATCTGTTCGCGGCGCGCGCGAGCGTCGCTGAACTGGATCTGAGCGGCTGCACCTGCACGTCGCTGTTTCCGCGCCGCTCGGACGGCACGCTGATTCCCGAAATGGACGACTACCGCTGGGCCTCGCTCGACGAAATCCCGCACTACGCGAGCCGCAGTCTCACGCGGCTGTTCGAGACGACGCTGTCGCTCGCGCAGCTGCATCGCTCGTTGTAGCGGCGGCGAGGGCGCCGACAGCGTCGGCGTCGCAGCGCGGCAACCGCCGCCGCGTGGCAAAGACGCGCCGTTCAGTCGAGCGCGCGATCGTTCGGATGGGCGAACAACGCGCGGTTCGCATCCGACAGCGGGAAATTGAGGTTGATCCCGTACGGCGGAATCGGCTGCGTGAACCACTGCCGGTACAGGCGCTCGGCGTCGCCCGACGTCTGCGAACGCGCGATCACCCGGTTCACCAGCGCGCGGAACGGCTCGTCGCCCTTGCGGAACATGCACGCGTACACCTCGTAGCCGAGCGGTGTGCCGGTCACGACGAACTCGTCGGGGTGCGGATCGGTCGCCTTGAAGCCGTAGACGATCGGCTCGTCCATCACGAACGCGACCGCGCGGCCATCTTTTAGCGCGCTGAACGCTTCCTGATGATCGCGCGCGCTGCTGATGCGCATGTTCAGCCGTTTGTCGGTATTCAGGCTCCGCAGCAGGCGCTCGTCCGACGTGCCGGCGGTCGTCACGACCGGCTTGCCGGCGAGATCCGCGAAATCGCTGATGCCGCTGTTATTGCGCGCGATCATCCGCACCGCGTACTGGAAGAAGCTGTTCGAGAACGCCGCGACGTTCTCGCGCTCGACCGTGTGCGTGGTCGACCCGCACTCGAAATCGATCTGGTTGTTCAGCAGCATCGGCGTGCGGTTCGACGAGGTCACGGTGACCTCGTGCACCCGCAGTTGCGGCATGCCGAGGGTTTTCCTGATTTCGTCGACGATCTCCATCGCGATCGCCTGCGAGTAGCCGACCGTGCGCTTGCCGTCGAAGTACGAGAACGGAATCGATGCTTCGCGCACGCCGAGCGCGATCGTGCCGTCGTCGTGGATTTTCTTGAGCGTGCCGGTGAGTTCGTCCGCGTGCGCGCCAGCGCCGGACGCGAGCGCGCCGCAGGCGGCCAGCGCGACGAACGCGCGGCGTAGACCGCGCACGCCGGGCGTGTTGCCCGGCAGGCGCGCGCGCACACTGGCGCGACGCGTGGCCGCGCGAGCCTGCGCGCGGCGGGTTGCAACCTTCATCGGACCTCCCGGACCGGCGCGCCCGGGCGGGCGCGCAGTGAGTGTCGACTGGACATCATGCAACCATCGTGTAACGAAAAAGCGTGCCTGCCGTGAACGGGAGGCACGCCGGTTTCAACCCGGACGGGTTGGCACTCGGGGCGTCGACGACGCCGGCTCAGGCGAGCTTACGCCGGCTTGCCCCAACTGTCGCGCAGAGTGACGATGCGGTTGAATACGGGCTTACCCGGCTGCGAATCGACGCGGTCCGCGACGAAGTAGCCGTGGCGCTCGAACTGATAGCGCTGCTCGGGCAGCGCATGGCGCGCGCCGGTTTCGAGGTAGGCCTGGACCACCCGCTTCGATTCCGGGTTCAGCGCCTCGAGGAAGTCGCGGCCGCCCGCGTCGGGCTGGGCTTCCTTGAACAGCCGGTCGTAGATGCGCACTTCGGCCGGGCACGCGGCTGCCGCGCTGACCCAGTGGATGTTGCCCTTGACCTTGTAGTTGTTCGCGCCTTCGGTGCCCGACTTGCTGTCCGGGAAGTAGTTGCAGTGCACCGCGACGACGTTGCCGTGCTCGTCCTTGTCCGCGTGCGTGCACTCGATCACGTAGCCGTAGCGCAGCCGCACCTTGTTGCCCGGGAACAGGCGGAAATAGCCCTTCGGCGGCGTTTCGGTGAAGTCCTCGCGCTCGATCCACAGCTCGCGCGAAATCGGGAACTCGCGCAGGCCCTGTTCCGGATGGTGCGGATGCACCGGCGCGCTGCACGGCTCGGTGAGGTTCTCGGGGAAGTTGTCGATGATCAGCTTGACCGGATCGAGCACCGCGACCGTGCGCGGCGCCTTGTCGTCGAGGTCGTCGCGCAGCGCGCCTTCGAACACGCTCATGTCGATCCACGAATCGACCTTGGTCACGCCGATGCGCTCGCACAGCAGCTGGATCGACTCCGGCGTGAAGCCGCGCCGGCGCAGGCCGACGATGGTCGGCATGCGCGGGTCGTCCCAGCCGTCCACGTGGCCTTCGTTGACCAGTTGCAGCAGCTTGCGCTTGCTGGTGATCGCGTAGGTCAGGTTCAGACGCGAAAACTCGATTTGCTGCGGCAGCGGACGGGTGAAGACACCGGCGTCGGCGAGTTCGTTCAGGATCCAGTCGTACAGCGGGCGATGGTCTTCGAACTCCAGCGTGCACAGCGAGTGCGTGATGTTTTCCAGCGCGTCCGAGATGCAGTGGGTGTAGTCGTACATCGGGTACACGCACCAGGTGTCGCCGGTGCGGTAGTGATGCGCGAAGCGGATCCGGTAGATGACCGGATCGCGCATGTTGAAGTTCGGCGAGGACATGTCGATCTTCGCGCGCAGCACGTGATCGCCTTCCTTGAACTCGCCGGCCTTCATGCGGCGGAACAGGTCGAGATTCTCCTCGACCGAGCGCTCGCGAAAGCGCGACGGCGTGCCGACCTCGGTGGCCGAGCCGCGGTTCGCGCGCATTTCCTCGGCCGACTGGCTGTCCACGTAGGCCTTGCCGCGCTTGATCAGCAGCTCGGCGAACTCGTACAGCTTGTCGTAGTAGTCGCTCGCGTAATACAGATGCTCGGTGTTGTCCTTCTTCCACTCGAAGCCGAGCCACTTGACCGAGTCGATGATCGAGTCGACGTATTCGACGCTTTCCTTTTCCGGATTGGTGTCGTCGAAGCGCAGATGGCACACGCCGCCGTAGCTGCGCGCGATGCCGAAATTCAGGCAGATGCTCTTCGCGTGACCGATGTGCAGATAGCCGTTCGGCTCCGGCGGGAAGCGCGTTTCGACGCGCTGGCTCCATTTGCCGGTGCGGTTGTCGTCGTCGATGATGTTGCGGATGAAGTTGGATGCCGCGGGCGCGTCGGTGCGGTCAGCGTCTTTGCGTTCGGTATTCATGCGAGAGGATCGGAGTCGGATGGGGCGCGCAATGCGCCCGCTGAGCATTCGATTCTACCTGACGAGGCAGCTCGCGGCAGGCGCTTGCGGGGTGCGGCCCGCCTTGGAGCCGGTTGGCGACCGACGGTGGGCTGGGCAGCGCGCGACTGATACGGTAGAACAGCAGACGCGACGCACTCGCGCAAGCAAACGCAACACCAATCGAATCCGGGGAACCGATGAGCACATTACAACCGACCACACTCGTACTGCCCGGCTATCTGAACTCCGGCGCCGGCCATTGGCAAACCCGCTGGGAGGCGCTGGATCCGGGCCTCGTCCGGGTGCAGATGCCGGACTGGGAGCACCCGTCGCGCGATGCATGGTGCCGCGCGCTCGACGCCGCGCTGGCCGCCGCCGATGCGCCGGTGCGGTTCGCCGCGCACAGCCTCGGCTGCCTGACCGCCGCGTTCTGGGCTACCGGATACGCGAGCGCGGCGCAGCTCGCGAAAGTGGCCGGCGCGCTGCTGGTCGCGCTTCCCGATCCGGCCGAAGCGCATTTCCCACGCGCTGCGAGCGGCTTCGCGCCGGTGCCGCTCGCGCGTCTGCCGTTCCCGACGATCGTGGTCGCGAGCAGCGACGATCCGTACGGCGGCCAGGCGTTTTCGCGCAACTGCGCGCACGCGTGGGGCAGCCGCTGGATCGACCTGGGCGCGCGTGGCCATATCAACGCCGACAGCGGCCTCGGCGACTGGGAAGAAGGGCGGAGCTGGCTGGCTTCGCTGGGACCGCGGTGAGAGCGGTGAAAGCGGTGCAGGGCGGGGCGCCGGCCTGGTCCACTCTGCTGCACTCTGCTGTCAAGCCGCCGGCTTCACGTCCCGTCAGATCACCGACTTCCCCCGCAACCCCGCGATCTTCTGCGCGTCATACCCGAGCACCTCGTGCAGCACGTGCTCGGTGTGCTCGCCGAGCAGCGGCGGGTGACTGAGCGCCTGCGGCGGCGTGCCGGTCATATTGATCGGATTGCGCACCAGCTTGACCGTGCCGCCCGACGGATGCGGCAGATCCACCTGCATGCCGCGCGCGACCACCTGCTCGTTCTCGAACACCTCGTTCAGATCGTTGATCGGCCCGCACGGCACGCCGGCCGCCTCTAACGCGGCGATCCATTGCTGCTTGCCCCGCAGCCGCACCATCTCCGCGAGGATCGGCACGAGGATGTCGCGGTTGCGCACGCGCGCCGGGTTGGTCGCGAAACGGTCGTCGTCGGCGAGCTCCGGCCGGCCGCCCACATCGACGAACTTGCGGAACTGGCCGTCGTTGCCGACCGCGACGATGATCCAGCCGTCGCTGGTCTGGAAGGTCTGGTACGGCACGATGTTCGGATGCGCGTTGCCCCAGCGCACCGGCGGCTGGCCGCTTGCCAGATAGTTCGTGTTCATGTTGGCGAGCATCGCGACCTGCACGTCGAGCAGCGCCATGTCGATGTATTGACCTTCTCCGGTGCGGTCGCGATGCGTGAGCGCGGTCAGGACCGCGATCGTCGAGTACATGCCGGTCATCAGATCGGCGATCGCGACGCCGGCTTTCTGCGGCCCGCCGCCCGGCTGACCGTCGCGTTCGCCGGTAATGCTCATGAAGCCGCCGATCCCCTGCACGATGAAGTCATAGCCCGCGCGCGACGCATACGGTCCGGTCTGCCCGAAGCCGGTCACCGAGCAGTAGATCAGATCCGGCTTCACCTGCTTCAGCGATTCATAGTCGAGCCCATACTTCTTCAACTGGCCGACCTTGTAATTCTCGAGCACCACGTCGCTTTGCGCGGCGAGTTCGCGAACGATCTGCTGTCCCTCGGGCGACGCGATGTCCACGGTGACCGAGCGCTTGTTGCGGTTCGCCGCGAGGTAGTAGGCGGCTTCACGCGTGTCGGTGCCTGCCGGCGTGCGCAGATACGGCGGCCCCCAGTGGCGGGTGTCGTCGCCGAGTTCGGGGCGTTCGATCTTGATCACGTCGGCGCCGAAATCGGCGAGCGTCTGCGCGCACCACGGGCCGGCGAGCACGCGGGTGAGGTCGAGTACGCGGATGTGACTGAGGGCTCCCATATTCCTGACTGTCTCCTGATGGATGCGCACGGCGCGCGAGCGGCAGCGCCTCGTGTCTAGTGAGATTTCCGTGCTGGCCATCTTAAGCGATTCCCACGGCCGGGCGCAGTCGGACGAACGTCATAACCCCGCGCGCAGCCGCCGGGCGCGTGCGTGCCGCTGCGGCCACGGGCGCGGCCTGGCCGCGTGGCCAGCACCGCCGCGCGCGCGTGCCGATCCCGTATAATCAGTCGTTTAAAGAAACAGACAGTTGGCGCCTCGCACAGACCGCCATTCTCAGTCAGGAACCCCGTCAGGACCGTCCCCCGCCCGCTATGAAAGCCGCTGAAATCCGCGAGAAATTCCTCAAGTTCTTCGAATCGAAGGGCCACACGATCGTCCGTTCGTCGAGCCTCGTGCCCGGCAACGACCCGACGCTGCTCTTCACCAATTCGGGGATGGTGCAGTTCAAAGATGTGTTCCTCGGCGCGGAATCGCGTCCGTATTCGCGCGCCACGACCGCACAGCGCAGCGTGCGCGCCGGCGGCAAGCACAACGACCTCGAAAACGTCGGCTACACCGCGCGTCACCACACGTTCTTCGAGATGCTCGGCAACTTCTCGTTCGGCGACTACTTCAAGCGCGACGCGATTCACTACTGCTGGGAATTGCTGACCACGGTCTACAAGCTGCCGGCGGAAAAGCTCACGGTCACCGTCTACCAGGAAGACGACGAAGCGTTCGACATCTGGGCGAAGGAAATCGGCGTGCCGGTCGAGCGCATCATCCGCATCGGCGACAACAAGGGCGCGCGCTACGCATCGGACAACTTCTGGCAGATGGCCGACACCGGCCCGTGCGGCCCGTGCTCGGAAGTGTTCTACGACCACGGTCCGGAAATCTGGGGCGGCCCGCCGGGATCGCCGGAAGAAGACGGCGACCGCTTCATCGAGATCTGGAATCTCGTGTTCATGCAGTTCAATCGCGACGCCCAGGGCAACATGACGCCGCTGCCCAAGCAGTGCGTCGATACCGGCATGGGTCTGGAGCGTCTGGCCGCCGTGCTGCAGCACGTGCACAGCAACTACGAGATCGACCTGTTCCAGGCGCTGATTCAGGCCGCGGCCCGCGAAACCGGCGTGAGCGACCTCACCAACAACTCGCTGAAGGTGATCGCTGACCACATCCGCGCATGCTCGTTCCTGATCGTCGACGGCGTGATTCCGGGCAACGAAGGCCGCGGCTACGTGCTGCGCCGGATCGTGCGCCGTGCGATCCGCCACGGCTACAAGCTCGGCAAGAAGGGCGCGTTCTTCCACAAGCTGGTCGCCGACCTCGTCGCGCAGATGGGCGCCGCGTATCCGGAACTGGCGCAAGCCGAACAGCGCGTGACCGACGTGCTGCGTCAGGAAGAAGAGCGCTTCTTCGAGACGATCGAGCACGGCATGTCGATTCTCGACGCCGCGCTGGCCGAACTCGATGCGAAGGGCGGCAAGACGCTCGACGGCGAACTCGCGTTCAAGCTGCACGACACCTACGGCTTCCCGCTGGACCTGACCGCCGACGTCTGTCGTGAGCGCGAAGTGACGGTCGACGAACCCGCGTTCGACGAAGCGATGGCACGCCAGCGCGAACAGGCGCGCGCGGCGGGCAAGTTCAAGATGGCGCAGGGCCTCGAATACTCGGGCGCGAAGACCACCTTCCACGGTTACGAGGAAATCGTCTTCGACGACGCGAAGGTCGTCGCGCTGTACGTGGACGGCGCGTCGGTGCAGCAGGCGAGCGCCGGCCAGCAGGCGGTGGTCGTGCTCGACCACACGCCGTTCTACGCGGAATCGGGCGGCCAGGTCGGCGACCAGGGCGTGCTCGCGAACGCGAGCACGCGCTTCGCGGTGGCCGACACGCTGAAGGTTCAAGCCGACGTGGTCGGCCACCACGGCACGCTCGAACAGGGCACGTTGAAGGTCGGCGACGTCGTGAAGGCGGAAATCGATGCGGTGCGCCGCGCCCGCACGGCCCGCAACCACTCGGCCACCCACCTGATGCACAAGGCGCTGCGTGAAGTGCTCGGTGCGCACGTGCAGCAGAAGGGCTCGCTGGTCGACGCAGACAAGACCCGGTTCGACTTCGCGCACAACGCGCCGATGACCGACGAGCAGATCCGCCGCGTCGAGGAAATCGTCAACGCCGAAGTGCTCGCGAACGCGCCCGGCATCGTGCGCGTGATGTCCTATGACGACGCGGTGAAGGGCGGCGCGATGGCGCTATTCGGCGAAAAGTACGGCGACGAAGTGCGCGTGCTCGACCTCGGCTTCTCGCGCGAGCTGTGCGGCGGCACGCACGTGAGCCGCTCGGGCGACATCGGTTTGTTCAAGATCGTGATGGAAGGCGGCGTCGCGGCGGGGATCCGCCGCGTCGAAGCGATCACCGGCGACAACGCGGTGCGCTACGTGCAGGAACTGGAAGCGCGCGTGAACGCGGCCGCGGCGGTACTGAAGGCGCAGCCGTCGGAACTGACGCAGCGCATCGGTCAGGTGCAGGACCAGGTCAAGGCGCTCGAGAAAGAACTGGGCGCGCTGAAGTCGAAGCTGGCGTCGAGCCAGGGCGACGAGCTGGCCGGCCAGGCGATCGAAGTCGGCGGCGTGCACGTGCTGGCGGCGACGCTCGAAGGCGCGGACGTGAAGACGCTGCGCGAAACGGTCGACAAGCTGAAGGACAAGCTCAAGAGCGCGGCGATCGTGCTGGCGGCGGTCGATGGCGGCAAGGTCAGCCTGATCGCCGGTGTGACCGCCGACGCGAGCAAGAAGGTCAAGGCGGGCGAGCTGGTGAACTTCGTCGCGCAGCAGGTCGGCGGCAAGGGCGGCGGCCGTCCGGACATGGCGCAGGCTGGCGGTACCGAGCCGGCTAACCTGCCGACGGCGCTGGCAGGCGTGAAGGCATGGGTTGAAGGGCAGCTTTGATGTGATGTGGAAACCGGCTCGAGTCCGACTCGAGCCGGGGCCGAATCCGGCGTGAGCCGGGTTTGACCAGAAGGCAGAAGGGGCCACGTGGCGCGCCGGGAGGATCGGCGCACTACGTGGCCCCTTTGTTCTTTGCGGCGGGAGGGGCGCTGCGCGGCGCAAACTCGCTGCCGTTGCCGTTGCCGTTGCCGCTGCCGCTGCCGCTGCCGCTGCCGCCCCGGCCTACGCTGCGCTCTCCGCGGTCCCCACTGTCTGTCCTGTCGCCTGCTGCGACTCCACCAGCGTGCGCCGCAGCGCATTGAGCGCCGACGAAAAATGTCCGCGGCGCCACACCAGCAGCGTATCGACCGGGTCGATATCGGGCAGCGCATGCACCGCGATATTGCTCGTGTCGGCCTGCAGATCGAGCACCGAGCGCGGCGCGACCGCGACGCCGGCGCCGGCCGCCACGCACGCGACGATCGCGTGATACGAACCGAGCTCCAGCACCCGCGCGGGCCGCACGCCGTGCTCCAGATACCACTTCTCGATATACGACCGGTACGCGCAGCCGCGCTCGAACGCGACCAACGTGGATAGCGCGATATCGCCGACCTGATGAATCGGCCGATGCCCGCGCGGCGTCAGCATCACCAGCTCCTCGCGAAACACCGGCACGCTCTCGAACAACTCGCCGAGCGCGGCCGGATCGAGCGGCGTCGCGACCAGCGCGGCATCGACCTCGAACTCGCGGACCCGCTCGATCAGTTTGCCGGTGGTGCCGGTCTCCAGTTCCAGCGCGACTGCCGGCCATTGCTGGTGGTATTGCGCGAGCAGAGCGGGCAGACGCGTGGCCGCGACGCTTTCCATCGTGCCGAGCCGCAGACGCCCGTTCGGCCGGTCCTCGCGTACCGCGTGGCGCGCCTCGTCGGCGAGCGCGAGCAGCCGTTCCGCGTAGGGCAGCAGCGTCTCGCCGGCCGGCGTCAGCACGAGGCGGCGGCCGTCGCGGATAAACAGCTCGGTGCCGAGCTGCTCCTCGAGCTGCTTGATCCGCGTCGTCACGTTCGATTGCACGCGATTGAGCTTGGCGGCGGCGCGCGTCACGCCGTTTTCCCGCACGACGGCGCGAAAAATGATCAGGGCGGCCAGATCCATCGTTCTCTCCGGGCGATGATTGATATCCGAATTATTCATTTTTCGTGATCGAAAGGTCAAGCTAATATGGATCAATCGATTTACCGCTTCGGCTCCCGGACATGAACGACCTCGCTTCCCGCGCCTACGGGCGCTTTCATGAACCTCACGCGGCCCGCCGCGCGGCGCTCGCCTGTATGGTGACGCTCGCGGTCGCGCTCGGCATCGGACGCTTCGCGTTCACGCCGCTGCTGCCGTTGATGCTGCACGGCGGCGCGGCAGGGCAGCCGCTGCTCGACATTCAGCACGGCGGCTGGCTCGCGTCGGCCAATTACGCGGGCTATTTCGTCGGCGCGGTCACCTGCGCGGCGCTGCGCGTGTCGCCCGGCCGGATGGTGCGGCTCGGGCTGGCGGCCACCGTGCTGTTGACGCTCGCGATGGGGCTCGCCGGTCCGTTCTGGTTCTGGGCGCTGGTGCGCTTCGTCGCCGGCGCGGTCAGCGCGTGGACCTTCGTGTTTGCGTCGCAGTGGGGCTTGCGGCGGCTTGCCGAACTCGGCGCGCACGCGTGGAGCGGGGTGATTTACACGGGGCCGGGCGTGGGGATCGTCGGTACCGGATTGCTGGTCAGCGTCGCCGGCGGCTATGGCGCGACCGCCGGGTGGATCGGTTTTGGGGTGATCGGCTCGGTGTTGTCGGCGCTGGTATGGCCGGTGTTTGCCGACGGCGCGCGCGCGGGCTCGGGGTCGGGCCGCATGGCGCGTGCACGGGCCGCTTCGGCCGCGGACGCGAAACCGGACGGTGCCGCTCGCGCCGCTACCGCTGCGAATGCCGCGGGCAATGAGCGCGCCGCTGAGCCCGGCAACCGGATCGGTAACCGGATCGGCAACGAGTCGGGCGGCCAGTCCGTCGCACCAACCAGCGCACCTTCCTCCGCTCATCGCGCCGACGCGTTCTGGCTGATCCTGCTGTACGGCATCCCCGGCTTCGGCTACATCATCACCGCGACGTTCCTGCCGGTCATCGCGCGACATGCGCTGCCGGGCTCGGCGTGGCCCGATCTGTTCTGGCCGATGTTCGGCGCGGCGCTGATCGTCGGCGCATTGCTCGGCGCGCGGCTGCCGGCGCACTGGGACAACCGCGTGCTGCTGGCCGGCTGCTACGTGCTGCAGGCGATCGGGATCGCGCTCGGCATCGTCTGGCCGACGGCCGGCGGTTTTTCGCTCGGCAGCATCCTGATCGGTTTGCCGTTCACCGCGATCACGCTGTTTGCGATGCGCGAGGCGCGGCGCTTGCGCGGCGACGACGCGGCCGGTTTGATGGGCTACGCGACGGCCGCCTATGGGATCGGGCAGATCGCCGGGCCGCTGGTCGCCGCGCCGATCGCCGCGCACGCCGGCACGTTTTCGCCGGCGCTGTGGCTGGCGGCCGGCGCGCTGATCGCGGGGGCGGTGGGGCTTGTCGCTGTGGCACGTGTGCCGCGCGAGCGTAAGCACAACCGCATGCCGGACTGCGGTTGCAACTAACCGCCGGGCTGATCGGCTGCGCTCCACCGCTCGCCGGCAACCCCCACACTGTCGCCAGCCCCGCCAATACCCAACCTCCCCAGGACCTATTTGCGCACGCCCGCACTAAAATGATCGCTTTCGGTCATCCCAATGCGCCTGTCGCCGGGCGCAGCGCGCCAGCATGCGATCCTTCGCGTCCGACCACTACGCCGGCCTGCGCCTAGCAGCGGGCGACGCGCCAAGCGGTGCCGGCCACAAGCGGCACAATGGCCGCAAGGGCCACAAGGGCCTCGATCCCCACGATCACCCCCAGCCGCCCCAAGGCTGCGAATAAAATCACCAGCACGCCGCGCCGCGCGCACCAGCGCCACCAAAAACACGAGCCCAGGAGACGCCCCCTCGCCATGACCGAGTACCGATTCTGCCCCCGCTGCGCGAACCCGCTGACCGAGCGCGCGGACCCCGCGCACGAGGGCGGCCGCGTGCGTCAGAGCTGTCCCGACCTCGAATGCGGTTACGTCCATTGGGACAATCCGTTGCCGGTCGTCGCGGCGATCGTCGAGTACGAGGGCAAGGTGCTGCTCGCGCGCAACGCGGCGTGGCCGGAGGGGATGTTCGCGCTGATCACCGGCTTCCTCGAAAACGGCGAGACGCCGGAGCAGGGCATCGCGCGCGAGGTGTTCGAAGAGACTTCGCTGCACGCCGGGTCGGTCGAACTGATCGGCGTCTACGAATTCATCCGCAAGAACGAACTGATCATCGCGTATCACGTGAAGGCGCACGGGACCATCGCGCTGTCGCCGGAACTGCTCGAATACCGGCTGGTCGAGCCGGCCAGATTGCGGCCCTGGCGCGCGGGCACCGGCCCGGCGCTCGGCGAGTGGATGCGGCGACGCGGTTTGCCGTTCGAGTTCGTCGAACGGCCGGGACAATGAGGTTATCGATCTTCATCTCAATCGGCGGTCAATGAGCGCACGCTCAGGGAGAAGCAACGGCATGGCTTTCATCTACTACCTCACCCATATTCATCTGGGCTACGAAGCATTGGCGCAACTGTCGTCCGAGTGCGCGCGCGTCGGCATCAAACGGCCGCTCGTGATCAGCGACAAAGGCGTCGTCGCGGCCGGCCTCGTGCGGCGCACGCTCGATGAACTGAAGCTCGGCGACGTGCCGGTCTTCGACGACACGCCGTCGAACCCGACCGAAGCGATGGTGCTCGCGGCCGCCGACGTCTATCGCAACGAACGGTGCGACGGGCTGATCGCGGTCGGCGGCGGTTCGTCGATCGATCTGGCCAAGGGCGTCGCGATCGCGGCCACCCATCCGGGGCCGCTCACGCAGTACGCGACGATCGAAGGCGGCAGCGGCAAGATCACCGACGCGGTCGCGCCGTTGATCGCGATTCCGACCACCGCCGGCACCGGCAGCGAAGTCGCGCGCGGCGCGATCGTGATCCTGAACGACGGCCGCAAGCTGGGCTTTCATTCGTGGCATCTGTTGCCGAAGTCGGCGCTGTGCGATCCGGGCCTGACGCTCGGCCTGCCGCCGGGGCTGACCGCGGCCACCGGGATGGACGCGATCGCGCACTGCATCGAGACATTCCTCGCGCCCGCGTTCAATCCGCCCGCCGACGGCATCGCGCTCGACGGCCTCGAACGCGCGTGGGCCAGCATCGAGCGCGCGTGCGCGGACGGCGCCGATCGCGACGCGCGCCTGAACATGATGAGCGCGTCGCTGCAGGGCGCGATGGCGTTCCAGAAGGGCCTCGGCTGCGTGCATTCGCTGTCGCATCCGCTCGGCGGGCTGAAGGTGAATGGCCGCACGTCGCTGCATCACGGCACGCTGAACGCGGTCGTGCTGCCGGCCGTGCTGCGCTTTAACGAAAGCGCGCCGGGCGTGGTGGCCGAGCGCCGCTATGCGCGGATGCGTCGCGTGATGGGGCTGCCGGAACAGGCGGACCTCGCCCAGGCGGTGTTCGACATGACCGCGCGGCTCGGTCTGCCGACCGGTCTCGCGCAGATGGGCGTCGATGCGAGCATGTTCGACAAGGTCGTGCAGGGCGCGCTTCTCGACCATTGCCATCGCACCAATCCGCGCGAGGCGAGCGCAGACGACTACCGGCGCATGCTGACCGAGTCGCTGTGACGGCTCACGTGGCTTGATTACGCTGAGGCAGGGGGGCGTTGAGTCCCCCGAACGCCATCCCGATCCCGAATCCGCCCGCGGCTTGCCGCACCCTGGTGACAACAACAATACCTGGCACACCCGATGAATAAACCCGCTCCGGCGCCGCGCGCCGCGTACGCGCACTTTCTGCCGATCACCACGCGCTGGATGGACAACGACGTCTACGGTCACGTGAACAACGTCGTCTACTACAGCTACTTCGACACCGTCGTGAACGAGTATCTGATCCGCGCCGGCGTGCTCGACTTCGAGCACGGCACGACGATCGGTCTCGTGGTCGAGACGCAGTGCAATTACTTCGCGCCGCTGGTGTTTCCCGAGCGCATCGACGCCGGCTTGCGGGTCGTGCGGCTCGGCACCTCGAGCGTGCGCTACGAGGTCGGCCTGTTCCGGGAGGGCGACGCGCAGCCCGCCGCGCAGGGGCATTTCGTGCATGTGTACGTCGATCGCGCGACGCGCCGGCCGGTCGATCTGCCGGCCGAACTGCGCGCGGCGCTCGCACCGTTGCAGACCGCCGGTTCGTACAAATCCAGCAGGATTCCAGATTAAATCCGACTCATTCCCGACTCATTCCCGACTCATTCCCGACTAATTCCCGACTAATTCCCGACGGATCGCGCGCGTGCAGTCGTTCATCATTACCTTGCTCAACGGCCTCAGTTACGGGTTGTTGCTATTCATGCTGTCGGCCGGGCTGACGCTGATTTTCAGCATGCTCGGCGTGCTCAACTTCGCGCATGCGAGCTTCTACATGCTCGGCGCGTACGTCGGTTATTCGGTGGCGGCGCGCGCTGGCTTCTGGAGCGCGCTGCTGGCGACGCCGCTCGTCGTCGGTCTGGCCGGCGCGGCGCTCGAACGCTGGTTGTTGCGGCGCGTGCGCGGCCACGGTCATTTGCCGGAGTTGTTGCTGACGTTCGGCGCCGCGTATCTGCTCGGCGAGCTGGTCAAGCTCGGCTGGGGGCTCGGGCCGCTGTCCGCGCGCATTCCCGCCGTGCTCGACGGGCCGTTGTTCTCGCTGTACGGCGCGGTGTTCAGCCGTTATCGCGCGTTCATGATGGCGGTGTCGCTGGCGATGCTCGTAACGCTCGCCTCGGTGTTGCGCGTATCGAAGACCGGTTTGATCGTGCGCGCCGCGTTGACGCATCCGCAGGCGGTCGAGGCGCTCGGCCACAACGTGCCGCGCGTGTTCACCGGCGTGTTCGCGGCCGGCACCGCGCTCGCCGCGCTGGCCGGCGTAATCGGCGCGCCGCTGTTCGTGATCGAACCGGCGATGGCCGACTCGCTCGGCTCGATCGTGTTCGTGGTCGTCGTGATCGGCGGACTTGGCTCGCTGAGCGGGGCGCTCGCGGCGTCGCTGCTGGTCGGCTGCGTACAGACGCTGGCGGTGACGAGCGATGTGTCGCTGGGCGACGTGCTGTGGTTCGCCGGCGCGCCGCTGCCGCCCGCCTGGGACGCGCTGACGCTCGCGCAACTCGCGCCGCTGCTGCCGTATCTGCTGCTGGTCGCGGTGCTGGTGATGCGCCCGCGCGGCTTGTTCGGACGACGGGACGATCATGCGTAACGGGGCCGTGCTGCCGCGCCGGACCGCCCGCATGCTCGCGCCGTGGTTCGCGCTCGCCGCTTTTCTCGCGCTGCCGCCGTTTCTATGGCCGCAAAGCTGGCTGCTCGCGTACCTCGCGCAGAGCGCGACGATGATCGTATTCGCGCTGTCCTACAACCTGCTGCTCGGCGCGACCGGGTTACTGTCGTTCGGGCATGCCGTGTATGCGGGGCTCGGCGCGCTGATCGCCGCGCGCGTGTTTAACGCGAGCGCGATGCCACTGGTGCTGCTGCCGCTCGTCGGCGGTCTGGGCGGCGCGTTGTGCGGCGTGCTGTTCGGCTTTATCGCGACGCGCCGTGCCGGCACCGCGTTCGCGATGATCACGCTCGGCCTGGGCGAACTCGTGGTCGCGGCCGCATGGACCCTGCCGGGCTGGTTCGGCGGCGACGCGGGTGTCGCGATCGATCGCGCGAGCGGTCCGCTTCTGGCCGGCTGGAGCTTCGGCCCGGCGCGCGAGGCTTATGCGCTGATCGCGCTGTGGTGCGGGCTCGCCGGCGTCGCGATGTTCGCGTTGTCGCGCACGCCGCTCGTGCGGCTCGCGAACGCGGTGCGCGACAACCCGGTGCGCGCGGCGGCGCTCGGCTGTTATCCGGGCCGGGTCCGCTACGTGATGGTCGTGCTGTCGGCGTTTTTTGCGGGCGTCGCGGGCACGCTCGGGCTGATCAATCTCGAACTGGTATCGACCGAAAGCGTCGGGATGATGCGCTCGGGCGCGGTGCTGATCGCGACCGTGATCGGCGGCAGCCCGGCATTCTTCGGGCCGGTCGCCGGCGCGATCGTGTTGACCTTTTTCAGCGTAGTCGTCGCGAGCGTCACGCGGGCGTGGCTGTTTTATCTCGGACTGCTGTTCGTCGTGGTCGTGGTCGCGGCGCCGGACGGGCTTGCCGGTTTCTGTGCGCGGCACGCGGCGCGAATTCGCTCGCATGGCTGGCGACGTTGCCGGGTCGCATATCTGTGGAGCGCCGCGGCACTGCTGTTGTGGCTCGCGGTGATCGTGCCGGGCGTGCAGTGGGCGTACGCGGCCCAGTTCGGCGCCGATGAGGGGACTGCGTTTAGCGCGTGGGTGGGGGCGGGCGGCGGTGCGGGTGTTGGCGAGGAGGCTGATGCGGGCGTCGGCGCGAGTTCGAGCTCTGGTGTTCGCGTTGGAGCGCTGCTGTCCAACCCGAGCGCGGCGCAGTTGCGTGTCGCGCTGCTGCTGGGCGTGGTGGCCGGGTTAGCTGCGCTGGCCACACGTCGCGCGGGCCGCGCTCACGCAAGCCTTGCTCGCCACGCGAACGCCGCAGCGTCAGCGGCCGGCGCGGACACGGTCGTTTTGACTGCGACGGCCCACGCCGCTGAACAAGCCGAGGGAGCCAACCCAGCCAACCCAGCCGACAGAATCGACAGAACCGACGGAGCCCCCCAATGATCCCGGCCCTCGCGCTCTACGGCATCGAAAAGCGTTTCGGCCCGACGCCGATCCTGCGCGGCGTCGATCTGGAGATCGAACCGGGCGAGCGCCACGCGCTGATCGGCCCGAACGGCGCGGGCAAGTCGACGCTGTTCAACCTGATCGCGGGCGGCGCGCGGCCGAGCGCGGGGCGCATCCATCTGTTCGGCGCGGACATCACGCGGCTGGCGCCGGCCGCGATCGCGCGCCGCGGCCTCGCGCGCAGCTTCCAGAGCACCAGCGTGTTCGCGCGGCTGTCGGTGTTCGACAACCTGCGTTGCGCCGCGCAACTGGCCGAGCGCGACCGCACGCGCTGGTGGCAGCGGCTGACCGGCTCCGCGGCAATCGACGCGCGCGCGGCCGAGGTACTCGATGCGGTTGGCCTGGGCGCGCGTCGCGATGCGCTCGCCGGCACGCTGAGCTACGCGGAGCAACGCGCGCTCGATCTCGGCATCGCGCTCGCGGGCGGCGCGCATACGCTGCTGCTCGACGAGCCGACCGCCGGCATGAACCGCGCGGAAGCGGCGCGCGCGATCGAGCTGATCCGCGCGACCACCGCGGGCCGCACGCTGCTGATGGTCGAGCACGACATGGACGCGGTGTTCGCGCTGGCCGATCGCATTTCGGTGCTGGTGCAGGGGCGCATCATCGCGAGCGGGACGCCGGCGGCGATTCGCGCGGACGCGGCGGTGCGGGCCGCGTATCTCGGCGAACCGACCGACCAGCGCGCGGGTACGCGCAGCGGCGACGGAACCCATCGGAGTGCCAACCGATGAGCGCGCTGCTCGAGATCCGCCACCTGAACGCGTGGTACGGCGCGAGCCAGGCGCTGCACGGCGTCACCCTGAGCATCGCGCCCGGCGAAGTGGTCGCGCTGGTCGGCCGCAACGGCTCGGGCCCCTCGACGCTTGCGCGCGCGGTGATGGGGCTCGTGCGCTGCGAAGGCGAGTTGCGCTTCGCGGGCCGCTCGCTCGCCGATCTGCGCACCTTCGAAATCGCGCGGCTCGGGCTCGGTTATGTCGCCGAACATCGCGACGTATTCGCGGCGCTGAGCGTGCACGAGAATCTGCTGCTCGGGCTCGCGCCGGCCGGCGCGGCGCGCGCTCGCGGCCGCGCGCCGCGCTTCACGCTCGACGATGCATACGCGCTGTTTCCGGTACTCGCGCAGCGTAAGCGCACCCGCGCGGGCGTGCTGTCCGGCGGCGAGCAGCAGATGCTGGCGCTCTCGCGCGCGCTGCTCGGCGACCCCGATCTGCTGCTGATCGACGAGCCCGGCGAAGGGCTCGCGAGCCTCGTGATGCAGCAGGTCGCCGGCGCTCTGCGGCTACTGCGTGAACGCGGCGTCGCGATGCTGCTGATCGAGCAACGTCTCGTGATCGCACAGGAAATCGCCAGCCGCGTGGCGGTGATGGGACACGGCGAGATCGTGTTCGACGGTGCGCTCGAAGCGTTTCTGGAGCGTGCCGATGTGATGCACGAGTGGCTCGGCGTCGGCTGAGGGGGGCGGGCATTTAGGTGCATCAGGTGCATCAGGTGCGCTGCCGCAGGCGTGCCCGGAAACGTTTCGTGACCCTGATCATTTGCCGTGCGCGAGGCTGGCACGCGCCGCGCGCTCCACTAGTCCGTTTTGTTCGCGTTTGAACGGGTGCCTGCGCAAGGCCGCTGAGGTCCAGCACATGCGCGTTTGCGCGAATTGAACCGTGCGATTCAAACGCTTGATTGTTTGGTGAGCGTCCTCCAGAAATGTTGTCGGCAGTGCGCGGACAAAAAAAGACAATCGGGTGCATAGCGCGCAACGGCGGCGTGGGGTTTCAGGCTCGCGACTTGCCTGAACGATCGTCCCGCTTCGCGCGACAAACCCGGCCGCGAATCGCGCGCACGAAGACGCGTCGTGGCCTCAGGAGGGGACACGATGAAGCAGCAGGCGGCGTTGGATCACAGGTGCGTCGGCGCGCGGTTTGCGCGAGCGCGGCGCACACAACGGCTGGGGCGTTCGCGCTGCGGCGCGGGTGTCGTGCTGCTGGCGGCCGCGCTATTGATGTCCGCTTGCGCGGACGCCAGTTCGACTTCGGGCGACGTATCCGAGAGATACATGGCTCGCGCGAGCGCTGCGAATAGTCAGGATAGCCAGCTAATTTCCAGCGCTGCGCCTACGGCGCACAATGGCGCGGACAGCGCGAAGAGCAACGCGGCCAACAACGCGGCCAACAACGCGGCCAACAACGCCACCCCCGCGTCAGCAACGCTACCTACCATCGAACGCGACAAAGCCCGTCAGATCGACGCCGAACGACGCTTCGCCGCGCGCGTGCCATCGGCCGGCGGATTGAGCGCAACCCGCAGCCGCGCGTTGACGCTGCGCGATTGCGGCATCGACGGCTCGCTGATGTTCGCGCGCGACGTCGACTTTCGCGTGACCGGCGAGATCGGCTTCATGATCCACGACATGGCCGCGACGCTGAGCCCGACCCGCGCCGGCCAGCCGGTCGTATTCGACGACCCGACCAGCACGACGATTCACGTGCATCGCGGCCACGTGACGCTCGACAGCGCGAAGCTCAGCGCGATCTTCAATCGCTATCTGTTCCAGTATCAGGGCTCGCCGCTGCGCAATATGCGGGTGGTCCCGCAGGACGGCGGCACGTTGCGGATCACCGGCGACATGCGTCGCGACACGTGGGTGCCGATCGTACTGAGCGGTTCGCTGTCGATGCGTAATCCTGAGCAACTGGTGTTCCATGCGGACCACGTCGAAGTGGCCGGCGTCGGCGCGGACACGCTGATGCGGGCCGCGCACGTGCGGATGGCCGATCTGCTGAAGGTCGATACGCCGATCGCGCGGCTCGACGGCGACGACGTCGTGATGCAGGTGGCCAAACTGACGCCGCCGCCCACGCTCAGCATGACGATCACGCGGATCGACACGAGCGCCGCCGGCGTGCGTTTCACGCTCGACGACGGCAGCCTGCCGAAGCTCGACTGGCCCGCGACGATGCCCGCGCGCGGTCTGCTGGTACAGGGGGGCGACGTGAAGTTCATGCGCTCGATGCCGATGAACATCGACATGGCAATCGTGCCGCTGACAGAGGCGGGCACGAACCCAGCGGCCAATGCCAGCGACAACGCCAACGCCAACGCCAACGCCGACGCCGACGCCGACGCGCCGTTCGTGCTCGACCTGTACCACTACCGCGAGCAGATGGCAGCCGGCTATCTGAGCTTCGACGAAACGGGCGCGCTCGATGTCCAGCTGCCGTCGTACCCGGCACTCGCGAGCACGGCAAAGGCTTCGCAAACTGGCAGCGCCGGCGGCATCGGCAGCGCGAGCGCGCGCTACAACGACAGCCTGCTGCGCGCGCAGCAGGCGTCGCTCGCGCAGGCCCGCACTGTGTGGCAATACGTGCCGCGGAATCCGCGCATGGCGTCGGCGCCGCGCGCGACTCCGGTCGGCACGCGCGCGGCGTTCGCGGGCCGCAGCTTCGCGATCCCCGGTTCCGCACTCGCCGCGAAGCCGAACGACGAACGTCATTCGCAGGCCCCCGCACCACTAATTCACGTACAGAACGTCGACTTCTACGTGGCCGGCCGGATCGGCTTTCACGTGCGTTCGCTCGACGCGCAAATGGTGCCGAAAAAGCCGGGTGAGCCGGTCGACTTCGACGACCCGAATCAGTACGACATCCATATCATCGGCGGCGAAGTGGTCGAGCAGTGGCCGGCGATGGCCGCGCTATTCAATGACTATCTGCTCGACTACCAGCCGCGTTCGCTGAACGATCTGCAGCTCAAACCCGCCGACGGCCAGCTCGAAGTGAGCGGCGGCATCAAGCTGTGGAATCACTTTCCGGGCGTGTGGCTGCCGACCACGCTGAGCGGCACGCTCGTCGCGCAGGACGAACGCCATCTGGTGTATCGGCCGACACAAGTCAAGGTGCTCGGCGTGCCGCAAGCGGGCCTGCTGCGCGCGCTCGATATTCCGCTCGCGTCGTTGACGCCGTTCGCGCGCCAGGGTGTCGAATTGAAGGGCAACGAGCTGGTGTTCGATCAGTACACGGTGTTTCCGCCGCCGCGGCTGGTGTCGCGGCTGGCGAGCGCGACCGTCACCGACGAAGGTCTGGTGCTGAAATTCAAACACAGCGGCACGGCGGTCGCGAGGCCGCCGGCGGGCGCAGGCAACAGCTACGTGTGGATCGAAGCCGGCGACGTGAAGATGTTCAATTCGCTGGTGACGAATACGCGCACCTATATCGAGGACAGCTCGACCGCGGGGTCGATGAAATTCGATCTGTACGGCTATCGACGCGCCGTGTCGAAGGGGACGGTGCGCATGGGCGAGGACGGCACGCTCAGTGTCGATCTGGCGGCGCGCAAGTAGCGGAGCGCGGCCGCCATTTAATCAAGCATCCTTATTGATGATCCACTCGTGCGCCGGGTCGTTGTTGAAATGCCAGACCCGCTGGCTGCCCGCCATCACGTTCAGATAGTACGAGTCGTAGCCGTACGGCACGATCACCGGGTGATAGCCGCGCGGCACCATCACCACGTCGTGATCCTCGACCGCCATCGACTCGTCGATATCGCGCGAATCGGTATAGACGCGCTGGAACGCGAAACCTTGCGGCGGATCGAGCCGGTGGTAATAGGTTTCTTCGAGCGAACTCTCGTGCGGGATGTTGTCGGTGTCGTGCTTGTGCGGCGGGTAGCTCGACGCATGGCCGCCGGGCGTTTTCACTTCGACCACCAGCAGCGATTCCGCCGGCTCGGTCTGCGGAAGAATATCGCAGACGTAGCGCGTATTGAGCGACTTGCCGCGCGTCGAACGCTTCATCGACGCGGGCTCGATCAGCCGCGCCGGATACTCGCCTTTAGCCGGCGCGCTGGCCACGCCGAGTTCGGCGGCGCGGTTCGCCCGCACCGTCGCGCGTACGTTCGGCGGCAGATAAACCGCATACGGCGCCGCGTCCTCGAACACGCTGTCGCGCGAACCGAGCGAGCGCCATGTCTGATTCGGCGTTTCGACATCGACCGCGCCGCTCAACACGACGATGCACACTTCGCGTTCCGGCTCGAACACATACACGACTTCGTTCGGCTCGAGCCGGTAAGCGGCGAATCCCACGTAACGCCAGCACGCCGACTGCGGCGTCACGCGCGCGATCGTCTGGCCCTCGCGCTGTGCCTTGACCAACAAGCTCATGCTGCCTCCTTGCCGAGCGGCGCGTCGACCAGCGCCCGCAACGTGTTGTAGCCCTTCTGCGCATACGCGAACGACGGCGCGACCACCGGGTCCTGTTCCGCCTCGACGACCAGCCAGCCGCAATAACCATGCCGCTTGAGCCGCTCGATGATGGCCGGGAAATTCACCGCGCCGTCGCCCGGCACCGTGAACGCGCCGGCGATCACCGCGTCGAGAAAACTCCAGTTGCGATTGCGCGCGAGTTTCGTGACCGCGGGCCGCACGTCCTTGCAATGCACATGACAGACGCGCGCGATGTGCTTATCGAGCACCGCGAGCGGATCGCCGCCCGCGAACGTGATGTGCCCGGCATCGAACAGCAGACCGACCGCGTCGCCGGTGCGGGCCATCAGCTGATCGACGTCGGCCGGCGTTTCGACGTACGCGCCCATGTGATGGTGATAGCCGAGCCGCACGCCGCGCGACAGCGTATAGCGCGCGAATTCGTCGACCCGCGCCGCGTACGCGGCCCATTGCGCGTCGCTGAAAAGACGCGGCCGTTGATAGAGCGGGCGCGGCGCGCCCTGGATCGAATGGGCGACCTCGCCGTACACCATCACGGTCGCGCCGTTGCGCGCGAGCAGTTCGAGGTGCGGGCCGACCGCGGCGATTTCATCCGCGACGCTGCGGATGGCCAGTTGTCCCGAATACCAGCCCGACACCAGCGCGAGATCGTAGCGCGCGAGCAGCGCCTTTAACGCCTGCGGCTCGCGCGGAAACTTGTTGCCGAGCTCGAAGCCCTGATAGCCGATCTGCCGGCCCTCGGACAACGCGACTTCGAGCGGCGTCTCGCCGCCGAGCGACGGCAGGTCGTCGTTCATCCACGACAGCGGATTGATGCCGATGCGTACGTCGAAAGCGCTCATTCGGGTGTCCTCAATCGTGCGGGCCGGGTTTCGCGGCGGGCGCGGGCGCGGGCGCGGGTGCGTGTGCGGGTGCATGTGCAGTTGCGGGCGCTTCACCGCGCGCGGCCAGTTGCGCGTCGTATTGCGCGCGCGCCGCGCGGACGGCCTCGCGCGACGATACTTCGGGCACCGCGACTTCCCACCACCAGCCGCCGTCGTCGGTGCTGCGAGCCGGGTCGGTGTCGATACTGATCACGTAAGTGTGCGTCGCCGCGCGCGCCCGTTGCAGCGCCGCTTCCAGTTCCGCGAGATTGCGCGCGTGCTCGGCCTGCGCGCCGAGCGCGCGCGCATGCGCGGCGAAGTCGACGCGCGGCACGCCTTCGGGTCCGTGCGCGCAGTCGTCGAGCAGGTTGTTGAACGGCGCGCCGCCGCAAGCCTGTTGCAGTCGATTGATGCAGCCGAAGCCGCGATTGTCGAGCACCACGACGATCAGCTTCAGACCGAGCATCACTGAACTCGCGATCTCGCTGTTCATCATCAGATAGCTGCCGTCGCCGAGCAGCACGATCACCTCGCGCTCGGGCCGCGCGAGCTTCACGCCGAGGCCGCCGGCGATCTCGTAGCCCATGCACGAGTAGCCGTATTCGACGTGGTACGCGCCGGGCCGGCCCGCGCGCCACAGCTTGTGCAGATCGGCGGGCAGCGTGCCGGCCGCGCAGACGACGATGTCGTCGGTCGCGGAGTGCGGCGCCGAGCGCTGCACCGCGCCGATCACGTCTCCCTCGTACGGCAGCACCGCGTCGCGCTGCGGCGCATGGGTGAGGGTGCCGACCGTGTCGCGCCAGCCGGCGGCGAGCTTGTGCGCGCGCGCGGTCCACGCGCGCTCCGTGTGCCAGCCTTGCAGCGGCCCGCTGAGCGCGGCAAGCGCGAGCCGCGCATCGGCTTGAACGACGAAGCCGCGATGCTTGAGCGCGTCGAAGCCGTTCGCGTTGATCGCGATCACGTCCGCCTGCGTGAACAGCGTGTTCGAGCCGGTCGTGAAGTCCTGCAAACGCGTGCCGATTGCGAGCACGCAGTCGGCGTCGTGCGCGAGCGCGTTCGCGGCCGGCGAGCCGGTCACGCCGAGCGCGCCCGCGTTCAGCGGATCGTTCCACGCGAGCGAGCTTTTGCCGGCCTGGGTCTCCGCGACCGGCACGCCGTGCGCGGCGGCGAAGCGCTGCAAGGCGTCGGCCGCGCGGCTGTACAGCACGCCGCCGCCGGCGACGATCAGCGGCCGCTTCGCGGCCGCCAGGCGCGCGCACGCGGCGTCGATATCGTCGACGCGCGGCGCCGGTGCATACGGGCGCACGACGCGCGGCGCAAAGAAGTCGGCGGGAAAATCCCACGCCTGCGCCTGCACGTCCTGCGGCAACGCGAGCGTGACCGGGCCGCACAACGCGGCGTCGGTGAGCACGCGGATTGCGCGCGGCAATGCGCTGAGCAGTTGCGCCGGATGCACGATGCGGTCGAAGTAACGCGACAGCGGTTTGAACGCATCGTTGGCCGACACGCCGCCGTCGCCGAAATCTTCGAGCTGCTGCAACACCGGGTCCGGCGCGCGCGACACGAAGATATCGCCGGGCAACAGCAGCACCGGCAACCGGTTCACGTGCGCGAGCGCGGCGGCGGTCAGCAGATTGGTCGCGCCGGGACCGATCGACGTGGTGACCGCCATCATCCGGCGCCGGAAATGCGCTTTCGCAAATGCGATCGCGCTGTGCGCCATCGCCTGCTCGTTGTGCGCGCGCAGCGTCGGCAGCGCGTCGCGATGCTGGTACAACGCCTCGCCGAGTCCGGCGACGTTGCCGTGACCGAAGATCGCGAACACGCCGCCGAACAGCGGCTCGACGCTGCTGCCGTCTTCGGTCGCGACGCGTTGCGCGGCCAGATAGCGAACCAGCGCCTGGGCCGTCGTCAGACGGACGGTGGCGCCCGCGCCGGCGGGCGTCGCGGTTGTGCCGCTCGCGGCCGTGGCGTCGTCATGCAAGCTGCGCTCGTTCATGCGGGCTGCTCCTCGTGAGCGTTAGGCGGTGTGCGTTGCCCGGCAGGCTCGCCGCGCGCGGAGCGCCATGCGGCGATCAGCGTTTCGAACGTGCGGCGCACGCGTTTGATCAGTTCGGCGTCGTCGATCTCGCCGGCCAGCCACGCATGCCCGGGTTCATGAAAAATCGTGCGGCCGACCGTGAAGCCGCGGCACGTCGTCGAGCGCGCGGCCGCGCGAAAACCGTCGCTCAATTGCTCGACGCCCGCCGACAAGCCGAGCAGCACGACGCCGCGGCAATACGGATCGCGCGCGGCGATCAGCGCGTCGATCGCCTGCCATTGCGCGGCGTCCATCGGTTCGAGCTTCCACCATTCGGGGTAGATGCCCAGGTTGTACAGCCGCTTGAGCGCGCGATACACGATGTTCGGCCCTTGCGGCAGCGACGCATGCTTGGGCGCAATCACTTCGAGCAGCAGTTCGTGGCCGCTCGCCTGGGTCGCGTCGTACAGCGCGCGCAACTGCGCTTCCTGTTCGAGACGCTGCTCGATCGGCTCATCCGGATGAAACTGCACGAGGCATTTCACGACATGTTCGCGCGGCCACGCGATCAGCGTGGTGCCGATCGAGCGCCCGTGATCGAACACCAGCGGCACCGAATGGGGCAACTCGACCGGGCGGCCGATCCACCAGCCGCGGCCGGTCGCGGCGTTCAGCGCATCCTGACCGTAACGGTCGTCGATCAGCACGCCGATGCGTCCTTGCAGTGCCAACGCGCTCTCGGTTTGCGCGACGGCTTCGACGAATAGTCCCTTCAGCCGCGCGATGCGCGCTTCGTCGGCGCCGGTCTGCTGCGCGAGTTCGAAGAATGGATTGCGATGATCGAACGCGAAGCCGAGCACTTCGGGCCACGGCTTGCGCGCCGGCGACACCCGATGCAGCCGCGCGAGCTTCGCGTCGCGATCGGGGCGGCGCATCCGTTGCGGATCGGCTTGCGCTTCGTGCAGGAAGTAAGCGAGTTCGGCCGGCGTCGGCATCGCCGGCGCGCAGCCGTGGCGCGATACGACCAGCGCGCCGCTCGCGTTCGCCGCGCGGGCGCACGCATCGAGCGGTTGATCGCGCAGCCAGCCGGACAGAAAACCGGACGCGAACGCGTCGCCGGCGCCGAGCACGTTCAGCACCTCGACTTCGACGCCGCCTTGCAGCGGCAGCGCGTCGAGCGACGCGGGCAGCGCGCCGTCGATGATCTGGCAGCCGAGCGGGCCGCGCTTCAATACGAGCGTGGCCGGCGTCACCGCGCGCACCGCCGCGAGCGCGTCGGGCAATTCGCTTTGGCCGCCGGCAATGCGGAACTCCTCCTCGGTGCCGATCACCAGATCGAACAGCGGCAAAATCCGCTGCAAATGCGCGCTCACGCCCTCGCTGGCGATAAAACGCGTCTCGCCGTCGGCCTTGCCGGTGAGACCCCACAGCACCGGCCGGTAGTCGATGTCGAGCACGGTGCGCACGTCGTTGCGGCGCGCGTAATCGAGCGCGCGGCGGCTGGCACGGTTCACCTGTTCGGTCGAGAAGTGGGTGCCGGTTATCAGCAGCGCCTTCGACGACGCGATGAACGCCTCGTCGAAATCCGCTGGATCGATCGCCATGTCCGCGCAATTCTCGCGGTAGAAAATCAGCGGGAACGTGTCGCGGTCTTTCAGGCCCAGCAGCACGAGCGCGGTCAGCCGCTCGCGATCGGTCCGCACGTGGCTCACGTCGCAGCCTTCGTTCGCGAGCGTCTCCGTCAGAAAACGGCCCATATGATCGTCGCCGACGCGCGCGAGCATCGCCGCGTTCAGGCCGAGCCGCGCGCAGCCGAACGCGATGTTCGCCGACGAGCCGCCCAGATACTTCGCGAAGCTCGTGACGTCCTCGAGCCGCGCGCCGACCTGCTGCGCGTACAGATCGACCGCGAGACGGCCCAGGCAGATGACGTCGCGGGTGCGGCCCGGTGCGAACCGGCGGGCCGCGGCGGCATTTGAAGCGCCGCAGGTGTCGCCGGGGGGGCCGTTATAGGTGCCGCTGGCGCTGCTGGAATGATCCATGAATAGTCCTGAATAGCGAGGCGCGGCGGCGGTCACGGTAAAGCCCGCCCGAGCCGCGCGAATCGATCAGATCGTTGCCCCTTCGAGTTCGCCGATCATCTTCTGCATCTCGGCGCCGCCGGCCATCATGTCGAGCACTTCGTCCTTGCTGATCGTCTCCTTGGTGAAGGTGCCGAGCGAACGGCCGCGATTGAGCAGCGTGAACGAATCGCCGATCGGATACGCGTGGTGCACGTTATGCGTGATGAAGATCACCGAGATGCCTTTTGCGCGCGCCTTGTGAATCAGCTTCAGCACGTTGAAGCTCTGCTTGACGCCGAGCGCGGCGGTCGGCTCGTCGAGGATCAGCACCCGCGCGCCGAAGTGGATCGCGCGCGCGATCGCCAGGCACTGCCGTTCGCCGCCCGACATCGTGCCGATCGGCTGATGCGGATCGCGCACGTTGATGCCCATTTCGGCGAGCTTGTCGCGCGCGGTGCTCGCGCAGGTGTCGAGGTCCATCACGCTCAGGAAGCCGAACAGTTTTTTCTGTGGCTCGCGGCCCATGAAGAAATTGCGCGCGACCGACAGGAGCGGCACCAGCGCGAGATCCTGGTAGACGGTCGCGATGCCGAGATCGAGCGCGTCTTTCGGCGACGCGAAGCGCACCGGCTTGCCGTCGACCCGGTAGGTGCCGGCGCTCGGCTGGTAGACGCCCGCGAGGGTTTTGATCAGCGTCGACTTGCCGGCGCCGTTGTCGCCGAGCAGGCAATGCACTTCGCCGCGTCTGAGGCGCAGCGTGATGTCGTTCAGCGCGATGATGTTGCCGAAATAGCGGCTGACGTTTTCGAGCGCGAGGATAGGGTCGTCCGCGTTCGCTTCCGGGGGGCTGATCGGAGGGCTCATTGGCGTGTTCATCGTGAACGTCCTCCTAACGCGCCGCGGCGACGCGGCCGCGCACATAGTGGTTGAACAGCACCGCGAACAGCAGCATCACGCCGAGGAACACGCGGAACCAGTCGGAGTCGACGTTGGTGTAGGTGATGCCGATCTGCACGACGCCGAAGATCAGCGCGCCGAAGCACGCGCCGACCACCGAGCCGTAACCGCCGGTGAGCAGCGTGCCGCCGATCACCGCCGCGATGATCGCTTCGAATTCGGCCTGCAAACCGCGGTCGGCCGCGGCCGAGCCGATATCGCACACCTGCAGTACCGCGTATAGCGACGAACAGAACGCGGTCAGCACGAACAGCGAAATCTTCACGCGCCGCACCGGCACGCCGACGTTCTTGGCCGCGTTCGCGTCGCCGCCGACCGCGAAGATCCAGTTGCCGAAGCGCGTTTTGGCCAGCGTGAACGCACAGACCACCGCGAGCGCGAGCCACCACAGCAACACCTTCGGAATCCCCGGCACCAGCGGATTGCCGTTCTCGAGCATCTTCACGAGGCCCAGATGTCCGAGCCAGACGAACAGGCCGCGAAACGCGACGCCCTGAAAGAACGTATGCGCGAACCAGTCCTCGCGCGCGACGTCGCCGACTCCGGAGATGATCGTGCGATCGGCGAATCTCACCGACAGCGCCAGCGTCAGGCCGCGCAGGATGAACAGGAACGCGAGCGTGACGATGAACGACGGCAGCCGCGTACGCATCACGAGGTAGCCGTTCAGCGCGCCGAGCAGCATCGAACCGACGAATGCAAAGATGATCGCGAGCCAGATTGGCCAGTGGAAATACATGGTCGGCAGCGCGACCATCATCCCGGCGAAGCCGATCATCGAACCGATCGACAGATCGAACTCGCCGGCGATCATCAGCATGCACGCGCCGACCGCGATCAGCCCGAGATAGGCGGCGACCTGCGACCAGTTCATGATGCCGTCGAGGTTGAACATCCCCGAGTTGCCGGCCGCCACGCCGAACACGATGAACACCATCACGGTGCCGGCCAGCGCCGCGAATTCCGGGCGGCCGAGCAGATGGCGGAACCACGATTCGCGGCGGACGCGTTCGTCCGCCGTCACGGCGGCCGCTGTCTGCGACGCCGCATCCTGCGGATCGGGCGGCGGCTTGCGGTGGTGGGGATGGAACAGATCGGCGACACCCATTGAAACTCTCCTTCAGACGGCGGCGGACGGCGGATTCGCCCCCGGCGCGCGGGGACATGGCACTGCGGCGGCCGACCCAGTGACGCGCGCAGCGGACGGGCGGGCGAGCGGGCCGCCGCATGCCGCGAATTCATGCGAAGCGCCGCGCCGACGCGGCGCGGCGTTGCACGCCTAGCGATACTGACCCGCGTACTTCAGCACCTTGTCGACGTTCTCTTTGGTGATGAAGCCCGGACCCGAGCCGATATTTCGGGGTCCATAGGACGGCGTGAGGCCGTAGGTCGCGAGCCGCTCCTTGAACTTCGGATTGGCTTGCAGGATTTCGCGGATCTTCACCGGATCGGTGGTGTTGTTCTTCTTCGCGATCGCCAGCACGGCGACCGGGATATAGCCCTGCAAATACGGTTGCTGGTCGATCGCGAACTGGATCGTGCCGTCCTGGATCGCCTTCGCGATGTCGGTATCGAAGTCGAAAGTCGCGAACCAGATCTTGCCGGCCAGACCCATCTGTTGCAGTGCCTTCAAGGTCGGATCGGCCGACAGCGGCCCGAGCGTGAGCACCGCCTGGGTGTCCGGATGATTGCGCAGGAACGCGCTGACTTTCGACTGCACGCCGGTCGGGTCCTGGCCCGCGTCGAGCGTCGAGGTCTTGAAGTTCACGCCGATCGCTTCGGCGAAACCGCGACAGCGCTCGAACGACGCCGGGTTGGTCGCATAGTGGTTCACGCACAGGAACGATTTGATCCCGGCCGCCTTGGCCTTTTCGCCGGCGGCCCTGCCGGCCGCGTATTCGGGCTGGCCGACGTGCATGATCGCGCCGAGCTTCGCGCTCTGCTCCTCGGTGCCCGAATTGATCGTGACGAGCGGAATATGCTTCGCGGTCACCTTCGAGATCGAACTCTTCAGGACATCGAAGTCCGCGATCGACACGACCACGCCGTCGTAGTTGCGCGCGGCCGCCTGTTCGACGAGGCGCGCCATGTCGGCGATGTCGCCGTTCGGCGGATTGCGGTAATCGGTCTCGACGTTGAAATCTTCGTTGGCCTGTTTGATGGCGTTCTTGATCGTGTTCCACCACGAATCCGAATCCGGCGCGTGGCTGATCAGCACGAAGTGCGCATCGGCCGCGCGCGCGGCGCCGGCCGCGCTCAATCCCGTCGCCAACGTCAACGCCGTCACCAGAATTCTGAGCGTTGCCTTGCCTGTGCAAAGTCTCATTGTCTCCACCTTTCTCGGTCTGTCGTTCGTTATTGAGGGAGCGCGGGACCGGCGCGTTTTCGCGCGGCGCGAAGCCGCCGCTATACCCTCGCTCTCGACCAAGATTAGGTCAACTTGCGAAGCCTTGCAAAGAATATTTCACGTCGAATAAAAATGGAAAATACGTTCCATTGCGCCGCGTTGCCTGCCTATAATCGGCAGCGTCGGCACACCTGCGAACCGTGGTCCCGGTATGCCGCATTGCACGAGCACCTGAGAGGCAGTCATGGCGGAAGAAAGCACAGAAGCAACGTTGCCGGGCGTCGACGAATTGATGCGGCGCATCGCGGAAAACTACGAGTTGTTGCCGCGTCAGCTCAAAAGCGTCGCAACCTATATCGAGCAGCATCGGTCGAGCGTGATGATGGACCGCACCAGCGATATCGCCGCCAGTTGCGGCGTGCATCCGTCGGCGGTCGTGCGCTTTGCGCAGCGCTTCGGCTTTTCCGGCTTCTCCGATTTGCAGGCGGTGTTTCGTCAGGCCTATACCGGCCACGGGGTGTCGTCGCCGAGCTATCAGCAGCGCATTCGCAAGCTGATCGACGAGAAGCCCGGCACCTTGTCCGGCGGGGCGGTCGCGCGCGAATTCATCGCGGCGTCGCGCGGCGGGCTCGAAGAACTCGAAGCGGGGCTCGACGACCGCCAGTTCGACGCCGCCGTGAAGATGCTGCAACAGGCCGACAACATCTACGTGATCGGCGTGCGGCGTTCGTTTCCGGTCGCGAGCTATATCGTCTACGCATTGCAGCACACGCACAAGCGCGTGCATCTGGTGTCCGGCTTCGGCGGCATGTATCGCGAGCAGATCCGCAGCGTCCGCAAGGGCGACGTGGTGATCGCGATCAGCTTCGCGCCGTACGGCAAGGAAACCCTGCACTGTCTGCGCGTCGCGCATCATCATCAGGCGAAGACGCTGGTTATTACGGATAGCCAACTATCGCCGCTCGCGCGCTACGCGAGCACGCAGCTTTACGTGAAAGAGGGCAGCGCGTTCGCGTTCCGCTCGCTGACCAGCACGATCTGCCTGTGCCAGGCGCTCTTCATCGCGCTCGCGTACAAGCTCGAACTGAACGTTGAGGAATCCAACGACCCTGGAGGCTACGATGACTGACGCGGTACAGACGATCGACGTCGCGGTATTCGGCGCGGGCCGGATCGGCAAGATCCATGCGGCCAATCTCGCGCGACAGCCGGGCGTGCGGCTCAAATACGTGGTCGACGTGAACCGCGCGGCCGCCGAGGCGCTGGCCGCGCAGCACGGCGCGCAGGTCGCGGACGTCGACGGCGCGCTCGGCGATGCGTCGATCGGCGCGAGCGTGATCTGTTCGAGCACCGATACGCACGCGGATCTGATCGTGAAGTCGGCCGCGCAACGCAAGCACGTGTTCTGCGAGAAGCCGGTCGATCTGACGCTGGAGCGCGCGCGCTCGTGCGCGGACGCGGTCGCGCGCGCGGGCGTCGTTTGCATGATCGGTTTTCAGCGGCGCTTCGATCCGACCTTCGCGGCGCTGAAGGCGCGCCTCGACGCGGGCGAGATCGGCACGCCGGAAATGCTGGTCGTCACGAGCCGCGATCCGGGGGCGCCGCCGGTCGAGTACATCCGGCATTCGGGTGGCATCTTCAAGGACATGCTGATCCACGACTTCGATATCTTCCGCTGGATTCTCGACGACGAAGCCGACACGCTGCACGCGACCGGCAGTTGTCTGAGCGACCCGGCGATCGCCGAGGCCGGCGACATCGACTCGACCGCGGTGACGATCCGTACCAGGCGCGGCCGGCTGTGCCAGATCAACACCGCGCGGCGTGCGGCTTACGGGTACGACCAGCGTTTCGAAGTGATCGGCAGCAGCGGGATGCTGCAAGCGGGCAACCTGCGGCCGACCGAGGTGACCGCGTATTCGAAGACCGAGGTATCGACCGATGTACCCGAAGCGTTTTTTCTCGAACGCTATCGCGCCGCGTACGCGCTCGAGATCGCGCATTTCTTCGACGCGGTCACGCACGGCAAGCCAGTGCGCACGACCGTCGCCGACGGCCTGAAGGCGCTTGAACTGGCGCAAGCCGCGACCCGCTCGTGGCGCGAGGGGCGCGCGATCCAGCTCGGCGAGGCGTCGTGATGAAGCCCGCCGCTAACAGTTTGCGGATCGGCGTGGTGGGGCTGGGACGGCTCGGCAAACGGCATGCGGACAATCTCGCGTACCGGGTGCCGGGCGCGACGCTGGTTGCCGCGTGCAGTCCGCTCGCCGACGAACTCGCATGGGCGCGCGAGACGCTGCCCGAACCCGCTTTGTACGACGATTACGCGGATCTGCTCGCCGACTCGCGGGTCGACGCGGTGTGGCTCGTCACGCCGTCGTCGGTGCACGCGCAGCAGATCGTCGCGGCGCTGCGCGCCGGCAAGCATGTGTTCTGCGAGAAGCCGCTGTCGCTCGATGTCGCCGAATGCGAGCGCGTGCTGGCCGAAGCGGCGCGCCATCCGCATCTGCACGCGACGATCGGTTTCATGCGCCGCTTCGATCCGAGCTACAAGGACGCGTTCGAGCGGATCGCCGCCGGCCAGATCGGCCGGCCGTTCCTCGTGCGCTCGCAGACCACCGATAAAAACGACACCGACGGCTTCTTCGTGCGCTTCGCGGCGAGTTCGGGCGGGATTTTTCTCGACTGCACCGTGCACGACATCGACGTCGCTCGCTGGCTGCTCGGCAAGCCGCGCGCGACGCGCGTGTTCGCGGCCGGAGCGGTCGCGTTGCACGACGGGCTGCGAGAATTCGGCGACGTCGATAACGGTGTCGCGATCTGCGAATTCGACGGCGGCCGGCTCGCAATGTTCTACGCGTCGCGCACCCAGGCGCACGGCAACGATACGCATAGCGAAGTGATCGGCACAGCCGGCGCGCTGACGATCGGCCGCAATCCGCGCGCGAATCGCGTCGAGATTTACGACGCGAGCGGGATTCGCAACGAATGCACGCCGAGTTTCTACGAGCGTTTCGAGGACGCGTTTCTGCACGAGGCGCGCGCCTTTGTGGCCGCCGTGCGCGGTGGGGTAGAGCAGAGCGGCGCGAGTCTGGCCGACGCGTTGGAGGCGACCCGCATCGGCGTGGCACTGCGCGAGTCGCTGCTGAGCGGGCAGGCGGTCACGCTGTAACGCTGTAACGCCGTGGCACCGAGCGGCGGCAAACGCCCGCCTGCTGTAGAATTTGACGCTTCTATGCGGCGTCGTTGGCGACGCCCCGTCCCGAAGGTCATCGTCGATGCAAATTCAGATTCACAAGGAAGTCGATGCGCGCGGGCTCATGTGCCCGCTGCCCATCCTGCGCGCCAAGAAGGCGCTCGCCGATATGGAAAGCGGCCAGATTCTCAAGGTCCTTGCCACCGACCCCGGTTCGCAGCGCGATTTCGCCGCGTTCGCGAAGCAGACCGGCAACGAGATCGTCGAAAGCTCCGCGCACGAGAAGGTCTTTACGTTCCTGATGCGGCGCCGTTAAACGCGCGCGTCAACCTTTCGGCGGTTCCGGTCGCTTTTGCGGCACGCGCAGCGCGAGCGGCAGTCGTCGCGCTCGATAACCGGAAAAAATTGCACGACAATGTAAAAAAGAAGGCGCTGGGCCCAGATACGGGGCCCAGCGCCTTCTTCGTTTCAGCGGTCAACGGCTACCAGCCGTGCCCTGCCATGCGGCGGCGGCTCGCAGGCCGCCTTGCCGGACCATCAGCCTTCGAGAACCGGCGAACGGGTGCGCAGATACTCTTCGAAATCGGCCGCCACTTCCGGGTGACGCAGCGCGAACTCGACCGTTGCCTTCAGATAGCCGAGCTTGCTGCCGCAGTCGAAACGCGTGCCGTGGTACTTGTACGCGAGCACCTGTTCGTCGGCGAGCAGCGACTGGATCGCGTCGGTTAGCTGCAACTCGCCGCCGGCGCCCGGCTTGATCGAGCGCAGGTGGTCGAAGATGCGCGGTTTGAGCACGTAGCGGCCGACCACGCCGAGGTTCGACGGCGCCACGCTCGGCTCCGGCTTCTCGACGATGCCCGACATCTTGATGATCGAGTCTTCCCATTCCTTGCCGTCGACGATCCCGTACGACTTGGTTTCTTCCGGCGGGATTTCTTCGACGCCGATCACCGAGCTGTGATAGTGATCGAACACCTCGATCATCTGCGTCATCACCGGCGGCTTGCCGTACAGCAGGTCGTCCGCGAGGATCACCGCGAACGGGTTGTCGCCGACCAGTTTTTCCGCGCACAGCACCGCGTGGCCGAGGCCGAGCGCTTCGGCCTGGCGCACGTAGAAGCAGTCGACGTGGCTCGGCTTGATGCTGCGCACCAGCTCGAGCAGCTTGGCTTTGCCGCGTGCCTCGAGTTCGGCTTCGATTTCATAGGACTTGTCGAAATGGTCTTCGATCGCCCGCTTGCTGCGGCCGGTGACGAAGATCATTTCGGTGATGCCGGCCGCCATTGCTTCTTCGACCGCGTACTGGATCAGCGGCTTGTCGACGATCGGCAGCATCTCTTTCGGGCTCGCCTTCGTGGCCGGGAGGAACCGGGTGCCAAGACCGGCTACCGGAAATACCGCCTTCGTAACTTTAAGCATGTGAATACCCTGAGTCCTCTGGTTTAAGTCCTTGCCTCGCCTGTGAGGAAGGCGAGGGGATCGTTCAGGCCGGCAAGCGGGCCAATTGAGCTTTCAGCTTGCCGACAGTGGCTTCGAAATCGGCGAGCCGCTTCTGTTCCTGTTCCACGACCGCCGGCGGCGCCTTTGCGACGAAGCTTTCGTTCTTCAGCTTGCCGTTGCATTTGGCGATTTCGCCGGTCAGGCGCGCGATTTCCTTCGACAGCCGCTCGCGTTCGACCGCGACGTCGATTTCGACCTTCAGGACGAGCTTGTCGCTTCCTACGATAGCAATCGGCGCGCCATCGGCCTGCGCGTCGAGCGCGGCTTCGTCGGCGATGATCTGCACTTCGGACAAACGCGCGAGCGCCTGCGCGTACGGCGCGAACGTGCGCAGCCGCTCCGCGTTGCCGGTGGCCAGCAACGGCACCTTGACCGCCGGCGACAGGTTCATCTCGCCGCGCAGATTCCGGCACGCATCGATCACCGCCTTGAGGTCGGCCGCCCACTGCTCGGCATCATCGTCGAGCTTCGACTGGTCCGCGATGGGGTACGGCTGCACCATGATGGACGCTTCGCCGTCGGCCATGCCTTGCGGGTAGCGGCCGGCGAGCGGCGCCACTTTCTGCCACAGCGCTTCGGTGATGAACGGGATCACCGGATGCGCGAGGCGCAGCACCGTCTCGAGGACGCGCAGCAGCGTGCGGCGCGTCGCGCGTTGCTGGTTCGGCTGACCCGTCTGGATCTGAACCTTCGCGAGTTCGAGATACCAGTCACAGTATTCGTCCCACACGAACTTGTACAGGGCGTTGGCCACATTGTCGAAGCGATAGTCGGCGAAGCCCTTCGCGACTTCCATTTCGACGCGCTGCAGTTGCGACACGATCCAGCGGTCGGCCGGCGAGAAATGCAGATGGCCGTCCGGCCCGCATTCGCCGCAACCCGACGGCTGGTCGAAGCCGCAGTCGTGGCCTTCGCAGTTCATCAACACGAAGCGGGTCGCGTTCCACAGCTTGTTGCAGAAGTTGCGATAGCCCTCGCAGCGCGCGAGGTCAAAGTTCACGTTGCGGCCGAGCGTGGCCATCGACGCCATCGTGAAGCGCAGCGCGTCGGTGCCGAACGCCGGGATGCCGTCGGGGAATTCCTTACGGGTTTTCTTCTCGATCGACGCGGCCTGCTTCGGATTCATCAGGCCGGTGGTGCGCTTGGCGACCAGCGTGTCGAGGTCGATGCCGTCGACGATGTCGATCGGGTCGAGCGTATTGCCCTTGCTCTTCGACATCTTCTGGCCTTCGGCGTCGCGCACGAGGCCGTGCACGTAGACCGTCTCGAACGGCACCTTGCCGGTGAAGTGGGTGGTCATCATGACCATCCGCGCGACCCAGAAGAAGATGATGTCGAAGCCGGTGACCAGCACCGACGACGGCATGAAGTGCTTCAGTTCCGGCGTTTCGTTCGGCCAGCCGAGCGACGAGAACGGCACCAGCGCCGACGAGAACCACGTGTCGAGCACGTCTTCGTCGCGTTTCAATTCGCCGGTATAGCCGGCTGCTGCGGCCTTCGCGCGCGCGCCTTCCTCGGTCTTCGCGACGAATACTTCGCCGTTTTCGCCGTACCACGCGGGAATCTGATGGCCCCACCACAGCTGGCGCGAGATACACCAGTCCTGGATGTTTTCGAGCCACTGGTAGTAGGTGCTGGTCCAGTTTTCCGGCACGAACTTGATCTGGCCGTTGCGCACTACATCCAGCGCGGTTTCGGCGATCGACTTGCCGGGGTTATAGGTGCCTTCCGGCGCCGGCTTGCTCATCGCGACGAACCACTGGTCGGTCAGCATCGGCTCGATCACGACGCCGGTGCGGTCGCCGCGCGGCACCATCAGCTTGTGCGGCTTGACCGATTCGAGCGCGCCGAGCGCTTCGAGATCGGCGACCACCTGCTTGCGGGCTTCGAAACGGTCGAGGCCGCGGTACTTTTCAGGCGCGTTGTCGTTGATCTTCGCGTCGAGCGTTAGGATTTCGATTTGCGGCAGCTTGTGGCGCAGGCCGACCTGGTAGTCGTTGAAGTCGTGCGCGGGGGTGACCTTGACGACGCCGGTGCCGAACTCGCGGTCGACGTAGTCGTCAGCGATGATCGGCACTTCACGGTTCGACAGCGGCAGCGTGACGGTCTTGCCGATCAGGTGCGCGTAGCGTTCGTCTTCCGGGTGGACCATCACGGCGGTGTCGCCGAGCATGGTTTCCGGACGGGTGGTGGCAACGGTCAGATGGCCCGAGCCGTCGGTGAGCGGGTACTGGATGTGCCACAGGTGGCCGTTTTCTTCCTCGCTGACCACTTCGAGGTCGGACACCGCCGTGAGCAGCACCGGGTCCCAGTTGACGAGGCGTTTGCCGCGATAGATCAGGCCCTGTTCATACAGACGGACGAACACGTCGCGCACGGCGGCCGACATCTTGTCGTCCATCGTGAAGTATTCGCGCGACCAGTCGATCGACGCGCCGAGGCGGCGCACCTGATTGGTGATGGTCGAACCGGACTGTTGCTTCCACTCCCACACGCGTTCGACGAATTTCTCGCGGCCGAGGTCGTGGCGCGACACCTTGTGCGCGTCCAGTTGCCGTTCGACGACGATTTGCGTGGCGATCCCCGCGTGATCGGTGCCCGGCACCCACAGGGTGTTTTCGCCGAGCATCCGGTGATAGCGGGTGAGGCCGTCCATGATGGTCTGGTTGAACGCGTGGCCCATGTGCAGCGTGCCGGTGACGTTCGGCGGCGGCAGCTGGATCGAGAAGTCTTTGCGGTTGGTGTCGAAGGAGGGGGCCGCGTACGCGCGTTTTTCCCATTCCGGGCCCCAGTGGGCTTCGATGGTGTGGGGTTCGAAGCTTTTCTCAAGCGTCGACGGGGTGGAGCTCTGGGTGTCGCTCATGTTTCTGGATTTAAGGGAGGCATTGGATTCGGAGAATGGTTGATTATAGCTAACAGGGGGTTTGGGCCGTTCGGCGGGTTTTGTTTTGCCCTTGGTGCAGGGCGGGGCTTTTTGTCCGTGTTCGTATGGTGTTGGCCTTTCCTTGCTTTCTTATCGGTCTATTAGCTCTGCCCCTGTGCGGGGCGGCACCTACTTTCTTTGCGGCTGCAAAGAAAGTAGGCAAAGAAAGCAGCTTCACACCGCTAATTCTTAAGCGGGAACCGTAGCCCCTTACCGGTAGTGGTGCATCTGGAATCTGTGTTCCCGCACACTCCGCGCTCGTGACAAAGCCGTCATCAGCTCCCACTCCGCACTGCGTGCGTCGCGGACGGGTCTGCCAGGGAAACCAAGGGGCGCGGGAAATGGCGGGCGGTTTTTGAGCGGGGCTTCGGCGCGCGTAGCGCCGCCGGAAGAATGATGGCTTTGTCACTATCGCCGAATGTGCGGGGACACAGATTCCAGATGCACCACTACCGGTGGCCCGCTACGGTTCCCGCTTAAGAGCTAACGGTGTGAAGCTGCTTTCTTTGCCTACTTTCTTTGCAGCCGCAAAGAAAGTAGGTGCCGCCCCGCACAGGGGCAACGCCAATAGACCGACAAGAAAGCAAGGAAAGGCCAACGCCATAAGAGCACAGCCAAAAAAAGCGCCGCCCTGCACCAAGGGCAAACCCAAAACCCTTGTCCAGACAAACGAAAAAAGCCGGGCCCCCGTCGGGGCATATAATGCCCTTTGCCTTGCCGTCCCCACGAGAAAATGCCCGACCTCCTCGCCAATCTGAACCCCGAACAACACGCCGCCGTCACGCTCCCCAATGAGCCCGCGCTGATTCTCGCCGGCGCCGGCAGCGGCAAAACCCGCGTCCTGATCACCCGCATCGCGTGGCTCATCCAGCATGGTCTGGCATCGCCCGCGACCGTGCTCGCCGTGACCTTCACCAACAAGGCCGCCCGCGAAATGATGGCGCGTCTGTCGGCGCTGCTGCCCATTAATACCCGCGGCATGTGGATCGGCACCTTCCACGGCCTGTGTAACCGCATGCTGCGCGCGCATCACCGCGACGCCGGCTTGCCCGCGACCTTCCAGATCCTCGATACCGCCGATCAGCTGTCGGCGATCAAGCGCCTGATGAAGGGCCTTAACATCGACGACGAAAAGTACCCGGCGAAAAATCTCCAGTACTTCATCAACAACGCGAAAGAACAGGGCCTGCGCCCGAAAGACGTCGACGCCACCGACAACTTCAATCGCAAGTTCGTCGAACTGTACGAGGCGTACGACCAGCAATGCCAGCGCGAAGGCGTGGTCGATTTCCCCGAACTGCTGCTGCGCTGCTACGAGCTGCTCGCCCACAATCCGCCGCTGCGCGCGCACTACCAGGCGCGCTTCCGGCACATCCTCGTCGACGAGTTCCAGGACACCAACAAGCTGCAGTACGCGTGGCTCAAGCTGCTCGCCGGCCAGCACAACGCGATCTTCGCGGTCGGCGACGACGACCAGTCGATCTACGCGTTCCGCGGCGCGAACGTCGGCAACATGCGCGACTTCGAGCACGAGTTCAACGTGCGTCATCTGATCAAGCTCGAGCAGAACTACCGCTCGCACGGCCACATTCTCGACGCGGCCAACCAGCTGATCGCCAACAACTCGCGACGGCTCGGCAAGAATCTGCGCACCGACGCCGGCCACGGCGAACCGGTGCGCGTGTATGAGTCGGCGACCGATTCGCAGGAAGCCGGCTGGATCGTCGAGGAAATTCGCGCGCTGATCAACACCGGCCTGTCGCGCAGCGAAATCGCGGTCCTCTACCGCAGCAACGCGCAGTCGCGCACGATCGAGCACACGCTCGTCAATGCGGGGATCGCGTATCGCGTGTACGGCGGTCTGCGCTTTTTCGAACGCCAGGAAGTCAAGCACGCGCTCGCGTATCTGCGCCTGATCGATAACCCGAACGACGACACCGCGTTCGCCCGCGTCGTCAATTTCCCGACCCGCGGAATCGGCGCGCGCTCGCTCGAACAGCTGGCCGACGCCGCGCGTCTGTACAACTGCTCGATGGCCGCGGCGATTCCGTACGTCGCCGGCAAGGCGGGCTCGAGCCTCGCCGCGTTCGCGAACCTGGTCGGCAAGATGCGCGCGGAAACGCAGCAGATGAGCCTGCCGGAAACCGTCGAGTACGTGGTCCGCACGAGCGGTCTGGCCGAGTTCTATCAGAACGAGCGCGAAGGCCAGGAACGGCTCGAGAACTTGCAGGAACTCGTCAACGCGGCCGCCGCGTTCGTCAGCGAAGAGGGCTACGGGCTCGATACGCCGGCGCGCTCGATTCCACTGCGCCCGGGCGCGAGCGCCGCGCCCGAACTCGCGGTCGCGACCGACGATCCGAACACGGTCGTGCTCGACGCGCCGGACGTCGCCGATCCGGCCCAGAACCCCGACACGATGACGCCGCTCGCGGGCTTCCTGTCGCACGCATCGCTCGAAGCGGGCGACAACCAGGCGCAGGCCGGTCAGGAAGCGGTGCAACTGATGACCGTGCACGCGGCCAAGGGCCTCGAATTCACCGCGGTGTTCATCACCGGTCTGGAAGAGGGGCTGTTCCCGCACGAGAACAGCGCGATGGAGGCGGACGGGCTCGAAGAGGAGCGGCGTCTGATGTACGTCGCGATCACGCGCGCGAAGGAGCGGCTCTATCTGTCGTTCGCGCAAAGCCGGATGCTGCACGGGCAGACCCGTTACAACATCCGCTCGCGTTTCTTCGACGAACTGCCGCAAGAAACGCTCAAGTGGCTCACGCCTAAGGTCGAGGCGGGCGCGCGTTGGGGCGGCCGGTCGGATAACGCCGGTTACGGGCGCGACTGGTTCCAGCGTCCCGGATATGGCGGCGCTGCGTCGACGGCGGCATCGGTCGCGTCCGCGCCGGCGCCGGCTTTCGCGAACGAGCAGCGCGCGGCCGAAACCGGCTTCCGGGTCGGCCAGCAGGTGTTCCACACGAAGTTCGGCGAAGGCACGATCACCGCGCTCGAAGGCGGCGGCACCGACTCGAAAGCGCAGGTTCGCTTCAAACGCCACGGCGAGAAGTGGCTCGCGCTGGCCGTCGCCAAATTGCAGGCGGTCGAATGAGCACGCTGATCAGCGAGGCCGCCGCGACCGGCCGGCCGCTCGGCATTCTGGCCGCGTTGCCGCAGGAACTCGGCGATCTGATCGAAGCGATGCGCGCCGAGTCCGGCGTGCGCACCGTCACGCATGGCCGGCGCGATTATCACGTCGGCACCGTGCACGGCACGCCGTGCGTGGTCACGCTCGCGCGGGTCGGCAAGGTCGCGGCGGCCGTGACCGCGAGCGCGCTGATCCATGCGTTCGATGTCGAGGCGATCGTGTTTACCGGGGTCGCCGGTGGCGTGGGCAGCGATGTGCGGGTCGGCGATATCGTCGTCGCGAGCACGCTGCTGCAACACGATATCGATGCGTCGCCGCTGTTTCCGCGCTTCGAAGTGCCGCTGCTTGGCGTGTCGCGTTTCGGCGTCGATGCGGCGCTGGCCGACCGGCTGGCCGCCGCCTGCGAGCGTTTCGTCGCGGACGAGGGTGCGGCCTGCGCGGCGCGCTTCGGCACCCACGAGCCGCGCGTGCATCGCGGCCTGATCGTCAGCGGCGACCAGTTCGTCGCGAGCGCGGCGGCGCTCGGGGCGTTGCGCTTCGCGTTGCCCGATGCGCTCGCGGTCGAAATGGAAGGCGCGGCGCTCGCGCAGGTCTGTCACGAGTACGGCGTGCCGTGCGCGGTCGTGCGCACGATCTCCGATACCGCCGACGATCACGCGCCCGCATCGTTCATGTCGTTCCTGACCGAGATCGCCGGCACCTATTCGAACGCAATCCTCGCGCGTTTTCTCGCCGTGCCGGGCAGCGGGGGCTGAGTTTGCGGCGGGTGTTCGCCGATTCCCCGCCACCTTTCGTTGCGTTTCGGCGCGGTTCTGCGCTGAGCTTTCGCCGCACGTTCGCTCAATGAGCGCCGCTTTCCCGCTCGTTTTCCCCGTCAGTTCTTCCCGCCGTCGCCGAGCGCGTCGCGCACCTGCTGTAGCGCGGCGGGGTCTTCGATGGTCGGCAGATCGCCCGGATCGCGGCCTTCCGCGAGCGCCGCGATCGCGCGGCGCAGCAGCTTGCCCGAGCGCGTCTTCGGCAGCATCGACACCACCACCACCCGCGCGGGCCGCGCAATCGCGCCGAGCTGGCGATCGACCGTCATCACCAGTTCGGCTTCGAGCCGCGCGCGCTCGCTCGGATCGGCGCCGGGTTGCGCGCCGCGCAGTACCACGAAGGCCATCGCCGCCTGCCCCTTGACCGGATCGTTGACGCCGACCACCGCGACTTCCGCGACGGCCGCGTGGCTCGACAGCGCTTCCTCGATCTCGCGCGTGCCCAGGCGATGGCCGGCGACGTTGATTACGTCGTCGGTGCGCCCGAGGATCGTCACGTAACCGTCCTTGTCCTGCACGCCCCAGTCGAACGTCGAGTAGACCTGCTGGTTCGGCACGCTCGACCAGTAGGTGCTGACGAAGCGCTTGTCGTCGCCCCACACCGTCGACATGCAGCCCGGCGGCAACGGATAGTCGAGCGTCAGCACGCCTTTTTCTCCGGCCTTGCACGGCTCGCCGGTCAGCTCGTTGCGGATCGTCAACTTGTAGCCGACCGACGGCACGCCCGGCGAGCCGAGCTTGTTCGGCAGCTCTTCGATGCCGCGCGGGATCGCCAGCATCGGCCAGCCGGTTTCGGTCTGCCAGTAGTTGTCGATCACCGGCTTGTCGAGCGCGCCGGCGATCCACGCGGCGGTCGGCTCGTCGAGCGGCTCGCCGGCGAGGAACAGCGCGCGCAGGCTCGACAGATCGGCGGCCGCGAGCAGCGCCGGGTCCTGCTTTTTCAGAACGCGCAGCGCGGTCGGCGCGGTGAACATGATGTTGATCTTGTGCTGCTCGACGAGCCGCCACCAGATGCCGCCGTCCGGGCGGATCGGCGTGCCTTCGTACATCACGGTGGTGAGCCCCGCGATCAGCGGCGCATAGACGATGTAGCTATGACCGACCACCCAGCCGACGTCGGACGCGGTAAACATCGTGTCGCCCGGCTGGCCCTGAAAGATGTATTCCATCGATGCCGCGAGCGCGACCGCGTAGCCGCCGACATCGCGCTGCACGCCCTTCGGCTTGCCGGTCGTGCCGGACGTGTACAGCACGTACGACGGCTCGTTCGATTCGAGCCATTCGCATGGCACGTGCACGTTGAAGAACTGTTCGCGCAGCGGTTCGTAGGCGACGAGGTAGGGCGCGTTCAGCCGCTCGGGCGCGAGCTGTCGATCGATCAGCAGCACGTGCGGGGTCCGGTGCATGGTGCGCGCCATCGCTTCGTCTACGAGCGGCGTGTAGTCGATCACCTTGCCGGCGCGCGCGCCGGCGTCGGCGGTGACGATCAGCACCGGCTTCGCGTCGTCGATGCGGGCCGCGAGGTTCGGCGCCGCGAAGCCGCCGAACACGACCGAGTGAATCGCGCCGAGCCGCGCGCACGCGAGCATCGCGAACAGGGCCTCGGGGATCATCGGCAGATAGATCAGCACGACGTCGCCGCGCTTGACGCCGAGCGAGCGCATCACCGCGGCCATCCGGTTGATTTCCGCGTACAGCTCCGCGTACGTGTAGCGGCGCTCGATGCCGGTTTCGGTCGACACGTAGACGAGCGCGTTCTGCTGTGCGCGCTCGGCGAGGTGGCGGTCGACCGCGTTGTGGCAGAGATTGGTGCGGCCCCCGACGAACCAGCGCGCGAACGGCGGCTTCGAGCGGTCGAGCACGGTGCCGAACGGCGTGTGCCAGTGGATCCGCCGCGCCTCTTCGCGCCAGAAGTCTTCGGGGTGGTCGATCGAACGGCGGTGGAAATCGCGGTAGCGGGTCATCGGCGGCGATCCTCTTGCGGCGTGAAGGGATGGGGTGGCGGTGGGGCTGCCGTGCAAATTTTGCGCCTGCGCGGCGCGGATGTGCGCATCAGCTTAGAGGGGTGCGCCGGTGGGGGCAACGGGGGTTGTCCATGAAGACGAGGCGCGGACGCGCTGATGGATTGTTGTGATTGTGCGCCGGAAATTCGTTACCGCGGGGGGCTTTGTTTGAGGGGGCTGGTTTGGGGCCCTTTGTGCAGGGCGGGGCTTTTTTGTCTGTGTTCTTTACTGTGTTGGCCTTTCCTTGTGTTCTTGTCGGTCTATTAGCGTTGCCCCTGTGCGGAACCTGTCCGCATTTTTGTGTGCGAGGCGGTTAGCGGAGTTACCCGCGTGCATTGGTGAAGCGCTCGCCAAACAGAATGGCAAACTGGTTCATGGCGGATGACCAGTCAAATGCGGCGCG
>NZ_JAJITD010000001.1 GCF_020880815.1 Paraburkholderia sejongensis | reverse complement strand
GTCGGTTCTGTTTCGCAAGCCGATGTGGGGCGAAAACCTGTTCGTCAACCAGCGCTACGACGATATCTGGATGATCCCGCAGGTCGACCATATCAGCCGTTCGTATTTCGAGGTGTTGCGCCGACAGAGCGCGCGGGCGGTGCCGTTCGTCTGGAGTCCGATGTTTCTCGACGAGCGCGTGAAAAGCCTGCCGAACGCCGGCGTGTACCAGCCGCGCGATGGCGCGAAACGGCTCAGCGTGATGGAGCCGAACATCAACGTCGTGAAGTTCTGCCTGTATCCGGCGCTGATTGCGGAACTGGTGTACCGGCAGCGGCCCGATAGCGTCGAGCTGCTGCAGGTCACCAATGCCGACCGGATCGCGCGCGAAAGCAAGGAATTCATCGCGCTGATGAATCAGCTCGATATCGTGCGCAATCACAAGGCGGTGTTTCTGGGACGCCACGAAACGCCGACTTTTCTCGCGCAGAACACGGATATCGTGATCTCCCATCAACTCGAAAACCCGCTCAATTATTTCTACCTCGAAGTGTGCTGGCAGGGTTATCCGCTCGTGCACAACGCGCATCTGTGCGCGGACCTCGGTTACTACTACCGCGGCAACGATGTGGAAGAGGGCGCGCGCAAGGCGATCGAAGCGCTCGAAAATCACGACGCGCATGCGTCGTGGTATCGCGAGAAGCAGCGCACCGGGATTGTCCGTTTTCTGCCCGATGATCGCCAAGTGGTCGCCACCTATGCCGCGCTGCTCGACGATCTGATTGCGCGGCCGCTGCGCTAGGCGCGCGCTCGCATCGAGAGATTGATCATCGGGGCTTCGCGCGTGGATCGAGCAGCGCCGCGCGCCGGCCAGGTCCTTCAGTGCGCAGATGGCCCCTTTTTTACGACTCGATCCTCTATACTGTATGAATGTACAGTACTATGACTGGAACGCGCCCGAGCGGGCCCGCAAACCCAGCGAAGGAACGAGGCAAGATGCCTGAACAACTATGGCTGCCCGGGCTCGAGGCGCCGCCACCACCCACGGACGGACTCTTTTTCGCGGTCTATCCCGACCGCAACACCGCGGCCGGAATCGCGAAGTTCGCGCAGCAACTGTGCGCGGACGCGCGGGTGCGCAGCAAGCCGCTCGCGGCGAACCGTCTGCATGTGACGCTGCGGCATCTGGGCAACTTCGCGGGCGGCTTGCCGGACGAACGTATCGAGGGGGCCAGGCGGGCAGCGACGACGCTCAGCATCGCGCCGTTCACGGTCGAGTTCGACGCGCTCACGAGCTTTGCCAAAAAGCCCCGGCCGGGCCCCGCGGTGTTGGTCGGCGAAGATGGCGTGCAGGGTTTGCATGCGCTTCACGATGCGCTCGAAGCGGCGTTGGGCGAACTTGGCATCGAGCCCGATGCGCGTTTTACGCCGCATGTGACGCTGGCGTACGGAATGCCCTGGGCTGAGCGCCGGCCGGTCGAGCCGGTCTGCTGGAACGTGCGCGAATTCGTGCTGGTCCACAGCCTGCTCGGGCGCAACCAGCATGTCGAGTTGGCGCGCTGGTCGTTGGCCGGGAAGCCGTGAAGGCTCCCTGATAGAATGCTCGGGCCGCAACGTAGTGGATTGCAGATGAGATTGCTTGATGCGCTTGTCGAACAGCGTATTGCCGCCGCCGCCGCGCGCGGTGAGTTCGACGATTTGCCCGGCGCGGGCGCGCCGCTGGCGCTGGACGACGATGCGCTGGTTCCCGAAGAAGTACGCGTCGCCAACCGGATTCTGAAGAATGCGGGTTTCGTGCCGCCTGCCGTCGAGCAGCTGCGCGCGTTGCGCGACCTGCAAACGGAGCTCAATGCCGTGAGCGATCAGGCGACCCTTTGCCGTCTGCAGGCCCGCATCCTCGCGCTCGATATGGCGCTCGAATCGTTGCGCGGCGGCCCGATGGTGCTGCCGCGCGAATACTGCCGGCGGATCGCCGAGCGACTGTCGGAGCGCGTCGGCAGCGGCGCAACGGCCAATGCGGGTTCGCAGTGAACGAGCCGCTCGTTCCCGCCGGTGCGCTGGGCGCGTCGGCGCAGCCTGACAATGACGCTGGGGCCGACGCGGCCGGCCAGGCCCAGCTTGCTATGACTGCACCCGCCACTCCGCCCGAACCATCCAGATTGCCCGAATCGCCCACATGCCCCGAATTGCCCGCGACGCCACCCGTGTCCGAGCGCGATCTGCGCTTCATGGCGCTCGCCCAAGCGGCCGCCGAAGAGGCGCGCGCAGCCGGTGAGGTGCCGGTCGGCGCGGTGCTGGTGCGCGGCGACGAAGTGATCGCGAAGGGTTTCAATCATCCGATCGGCGCGCACGATCCTTCCGCGCACGCGGAAATGGTCGCGCTGCGCGCGGCTGCGCAGTCGCTCGCCAACTATCGTTTGCCGGGCTGCGAACTTTATGTGACGCTCGAACCGTGTCTGATGTGCGCGGGCGCGATCATGCATGCGCGCATCGCGCGCGTCGTGTTCGGCGCGCGCGATCCGAAAACCGGTGCGTGCGGCAGCGTCGTCGATGCGTTCGCCAATCCGCAACTGAACCATCACACGACGGTCTGCGGCGGCGTGCTCGAAGCCGAATGCGGCGCGGCGCTCAAGTCGTTTTTCGCGGAGCGGCGCCGCGCGAGCCGGGAAGCGCGCGCAGCCGCGCGGGGCGAAGGGCAGGGCGCTGACGAAGCATCGGGAAGCATCGGATAGCATCGGGTAACGATCCGCCACCCGCCAAACCGCTTCAAAACAATCACACCCAACAGGTCTCGCCATGACCGCTCATCGCACCATCGAACTGATCGCGCCGTCCGGTTATCCGCATGATCCGGAGGTGCTGCATCGCGCGTTGCATCGGCTGCGCGCGCAAGGGCACCGGGTGCAAGGCGAGGACGCCGCGCGGCGTCGCTATCAGCGCTTCGCGGGTACCGACGGCGAACGCGCGGCCGACCTGAACCGGCTCGCCGATCCGTCGCGCGATCTGCCCGACGTCGTGCTCGCGGTGCGCGGCGGCTACGGCGCGGTGCGAATCCTGCACGGACTCGACTACGAAGGCCTGCAACGGCGGCTCGCCGATCAGCCGATCGCACTGGTCGGCCATAGCGACTTCACCGCGGTCCAGATGGCGCTGCTCGCGCGTGCGGGCGTGAAGACCTTCGGCGGCCCGATGCTGATGAGCGATTTCGGCGCCGACGAAGTGAGCGAATTCACGATGCAGCACTTCTGGTCGGCGCTGACGAAGCCCACCATCACGGTGACCGGCAACACCCCGCAGACGCAAACCGTCGACGTGTCCGGCATGTTGTGGGGCGGCAATCTGGCCGTGCTGGCATCGCTGGTCGGCACGCCGTATATGCCGCCGGTGCAGGGCGGCATCCTGTTTCTCGAGGACGTCAACGAGCAGCCGTTCCGGATCGAGCGGATGATCTATCAGTTGCATCTGGCCGGCATCCTCGCGCAGCAGCAGGCGCTTGTGCTCGGCGATTTCTCGGGCGGCAAGCAATATGACTACGACAACGGCTACGACCTGCAAGCGATGATCGAGCAGGTGCGCGCGCTGGTCGGCATTCCGGTCATCACCGGTTTGCAGTTCGGGCATATCCGCAACATGGTGACGTTGCCGGTGGGCGCCGATGCCCGGCTGGTTGCCAACTCGCAGGGGTTCAGGCTGACGGTGTCGGGGTATCCGTATCTGGCGTGATGGCGATCTGTGCAACGGGTCGTTGCACAGATTCAAAGTCCGCTCTTTTTTCAATCCCGATAACGCAACTAACCGTCCTGGTTTTGTCGTCCCAGCCGCCCACCCCACCCGCCAATATACGCAGCTTTTGTTGACAAAAACCTGTCTACATCAACCGGCTGCGCCACTTCCATCGGGTAAGATTCTCAGCGGAAGGCCGGCCAGCCGGGGATTGCGGCCACCGCACCATACCCGTCACCCCGAAACTGTCAAAAATCGACGCAAAAATTGTTGACAATATTTGTGTCCATCCTATGATGACCAACATACCGAGACGCACATCATGTCCGACACCGATTCCGCCGCGAGCAGTGCGAAACCCGAAGCGATCGCCGAGCGTATCCGCGCCGCGATCCTCGAGCATCGGCTGGCCCCCGGCGCGAAGCTGACCGAAGCTCAGCTCTGCGAAGTATTCGGCGTGAAGCGGGGGCCGATCCGCCAGGCGCTGTCGCAACTGGCCGGCGAACGCCTCGTCGACCTCGAGCCGAATCGCGGCGCGTTTGTCGCGAGTCCGTCGCTGCAGGAGGTGCACGAGGTATTCGAAATGCGCCGCATCATCGAGCTGGCCGTCGTCGAAAAGATCTGTAGCGGACACGGCATGCGGCGTTTGAAGAGCATCGGCGCAATGATCGGCCGCGAGCGCAAGGCGTTCGAAACGCGCGACTTTCCGGCGTGGATCCGCCTGTCGGGCGAGTTTCATACCGAGCTTGCGAGTCTGACCGGCAACACCGTGCTGTGCGATTGTCTGCATGGGCTGGTCGCGCGCTCCACGCTGATTTCCGCGCTGTACGAGTCGCTCGGACGCAGCCCGTGCTCGTTCGAGGACCACGAAGCGATTCTCACCGCGCTCGACGCCGGCGATGCGAAACAGGCGGCGGCGCTGATGTCGCGCCATCTGCAAAGCGTCGAGTTGAAAATGCTGGAGCGTCCCGCGCGCGGCGCGGCGGATTTGCACGAAGTATTCGGCGCGCTGGCGTCGAAATAAACATCCTGAAGACAGCCGCAGCCAGGTCCACCCGAGGCTGAGGCAGACAGCCGGCGAGCGCCCGTTGCTGGTGCGCGCCGCACTGAGTTGAACTGAAACCACATCGAGCATGGCAAGGCGGCCCCAGGCGGCGCCGCCGGCCTGAACACGCACGTGCGTCGCCACGCGACGGTTATCGGGCAGTCACGCATCGCCGGAAATCCGCGGCGGCCGGCGATGCGATAAGCACAAGTACTTCAGTACGGAGACACCCGCGGCTCGGCCGGCACTGTCGGCGCCAGCCTCTGCGAGCGCAATCGAGCACGAGGCGAGCGCGAGAGGCAAGCGACTGGCATGGCCGATGCAATGTCCTTCGATTTTCGATCGACGGTCCCCATTCAAAGGAGGAATCATGGCTCAGTTCAGTGCATCGCCAGGCAGTCATCCCGTTTCGAACTATGCGGACGGCGCAACTCAGGTCAATTCGTCGATCCCGGCCGGCTACAGCGAGCGGCTCTACAACGAAGACCTCGCGCCGCTACGCGCGCAAAACTGGACCGCTTACAACATCTTCGCGTTCTGGATGTCCGACGTGCACAGCGTCGGCGGCTATGTATTCGCGGGCAGCCTGTTCGCGCTCGGCCTGACGAGCTGGCAGGTGCTGGTGGCGCTGCTGGTCGGCATCACGATCGTCAACGTGCTGTGCAACCTGATTGCGAAGCCGAGCCAGGCGAACGGCGTGCCGTATCCGGTCGCGTGCCGCGCGACTTTCGGCGTGCTCGGCGCGAACGTGCCGGCGGTGATTCGCGGCCTGATCGCGGTCGCATGGTACGGAATCCAGACTTATCTGGCTTCGAGCGCGCTGGTGATCGTCGTGCTGAAGTTCGTGCCGCAGCTGCTGCCGTACGCGGACGTGCACCGGCATGGCATGCTCGGTCTGTCGACGCTCGGCTGGGCCGGCTTCATGCTGCTGTGGGTGCTTCAGGCATTGGTGTTCTGGCACGGGATGGAGACGATCAAGAAGTTCATCGACTTCGCCGGCCCCGCCGTGTACGTGGTGATGTTCATTCTGGCCGGCTACATGGTGTATCGCGCGGGCTGGCGCAACATCGGCATCAACCTCGGAGGCGTCAAATATCACGGCATGGAAGTGGTGCCGGTGATGATCACCGCGATCTCGCTGGTGGTGTCGTACTTCTCCGGACCGATGCTCAACTTCGGCGACTTCTCGCGCTACGGCAAGAGCTTTCGCAGCGTCAAGCGCGGTAATTTCTGGGGCCTGCCAGTCAACTTCCTCGCGTTTTCGCTGGTCACGGTGATCACCACCGCGGCCACGCTGCCGGTGTTCGGAGAACTGATTACCGATCCGGTGGAAACGGTCGGCCGCATCGACTATCCGATGGCGGTGATTCTCGGCGCGCTGACCTTCACGATCGCAACGATCGGCATCAACATCGTCGCCAACTTCGTGTCGCCGGCGTTCGACTTCTCGAACGTCGCGCCGCGCCTGATCAGCTGGCGCGCGGGCGGCATGCTGGCGGCGGTCGCCTCCATCTTCATCACGCCGTGGAACCTGTTCAACAACCCGTCGGTGATTCACTACACGCTCGACGTGCTCGGCAGCTTCATCGGACCTTTGTACGGGGTCCTGATCGTCGATTACTACCTCGTCAAGCGTCAGAAGATCGTGCTCGACGATCTGTACTCGGTCGCGCCGAATGGCTCGTACTGGTATCGCAACGGCGTCAACTATCGCGCGGTGGCCGCGTTGCTGCCGGCCGCGCTGATCGCGGTGGTCTGCGTGATGGTGCCGGGTCTCGACGGTTGCGCGAATTTCTCGTGGTTCATCGGCGCGGGGCTCGGCGCGCTGTTCTATCGGCTGCTGGTCCGCTGAATCGGGCGGATTCGGGAAAGGGTCCAGGCGGGTGCAGCCAGGTTCGCACCCCCGCAACAGAAGTCGAACAGGAGTCGTTATGCGCATCAAACTGATCAATCCGAACACGACGCACCGCATGACCGAGGCGATGGGGCGCTGCGCGCGCGAAGTTGCGGCGCCCGGCACTGAAGTGATCGCGGTCAATCCGACGATGGGGCCGCCGTCGATCGAAGGCTATTACGACGAGGCACTCGCCACCCCCGGTCTGCTCGCCGAGGTTGCAGCCGGCGAGCGCGACGGCTGCGACGGCTACGTGATCGCGTGCTTCGGCGATCCGGGGCTATACGCGGCCCGCGAGCTGGCGCGCGGGCCGGTGATCGGCATCGCCGAGGCGGCGATGCATGCTGCGAGCGTGCTCGCGCCGGGTTTCTCGGTGGTGACGACGCTCGCGCGCACCTGCGGGATGGCGTGGCATCTGGCCGAGCGCTACGGAATGAAGCGCTTCTGCCGCAATGTGCGTGCGAGCGACGTCGCGGTGCTCGATCTCGACAAGCCGGGCTCGGCGGCGCGCCGGATCATCCTCGACGAATGCCGGCGCGCGCTCGATGAAGACGGCTCGGACGCGATCGTGCTGGGCTGCGCGGGGATGGCCGAGCTGTGCGCGCAGATCGAGGACGCGCTCGGCGCGCCGGTGATCGAAGGGGTGACGGCGGCCGTCAAATGGACCGAGGCGCTGGTCGCGTTGCGGCTCGCGACCGCCAAACGCGGCGATTATGCGCGGCCGCTCGCGAAGCGCTACGACGGCGCGCTGGCGTCATTCAGCCCCGGCGTCGTCGAGCCGGTGGCCGCGCCGGGCGAGCGTCATGCGCCGGCGGCCGATGCGGCGAGCGCGCTGAACGGTGCCGCCGAGTTGCGGGTAAACGCCGACCCGGCGGCTTCGCACATACACTCCGCGTAACACGCACTATCTGCGTCGCTGTATGGGCGCGACGGGGTGTTTTAGCTACACTGGGTCAACTCGGCGCGGCGGCTGTAACGGCAACTAGCGGCAGTTGCGGCGGCCGCTGAAGGCGGCACCCGGCGGAAAATCAGACACCGCTGGCGTGCGCCGGAAGCGTTGCATCGCACGCCAGCGCAGGCAACCACGCGCTGCTCGCCGAAAGCTTTAAAACCGTAGCGGTACTTACTTTAAATGTGCGCACCGCCCGGGCTTCACGCGCATTCCTGATCCCGTCACTACGCATCCGTCAAACCATGCCACTCGATTCGAACTACCCACGCGATCTGATCGGCTACGGCCGCCACCCGGTGCACGCGAACTGGCCCGGGCGAGCGCGTATCGCGGTGCAATTCGTCCTGAACTACGAGGAGGGCGGCGAAAACTGCGTGCTGCACGGCGACCCCGGCTCCGAGCAGTTCCTGTCGGAGATCGTCGGCGCGGCCGCCTATCCGGCGCGCCACATGAGCATGGAGTCGATCTACGAATACGGCTCGCGCGCGGGCGTATGGCGAATTTTGCGCGAATTCGAAAAGCGCGATCTGCCGCTGACGGTATTCGGCGTCGGCATGGCGCTCGAACGGCATCCTGAAGTGGCGCGCGCGTTCGTCGAACTCGGTCATGAGATCGCGTGTCACGGCTACCGCTGGATTCACTATCAGGACATGGCGCCGGAGCAGGAAGCCGAGCATATGCGGCTGGGCATGGAAGCGATCGAGCGCGTGACCGGCGTGCGGCCGCTCGGCTGGTACACCGGCCGCGACAGCCCGAACACGCATCGCCTCGTCGCCGAATACGGCGGCTTTCTGTACGACTCGGATTACTACGGCGACGATCTGCCGTTCTGGATGGACGTAGAGGTGACGGGCGGCGCGAAGGTGCCGCAACTGATCGTGCCGTACACGCTCGACACCAACGATATGCGCTTCGCGACCCCGCAAGGCTTCAATACCGCGGACCACTTCTTCACGTATCTGCGCGACGCGTTCGACGTGCTGTACGAAGAGGGCGACGAAGTGCCGAAGATGCTGTCGATCGGCATGCACTGCCGGCTGCTCGGACGCCCCGGACGATTCCGCGCGTTGCAGCGTTTTCTCGATCACATCGAACAGCACGATCGCGTGTGGGTCACGCGGCGCGTCGATATCGCGCGACACTGGCACGAAGTTCATCCCTACCAACCCGATAACCGCGAGGCGGCGGCATGAAGGCGATGCAATACACCCTGGACCAACTCAACAGCATTTCCAACGACGCGTTCGTCGCGGCGCTGTCGGGGATTTTCGAGCACTCGCCGTGGGTCGCCGAAGTCGCGGCCGTAGAGCGGCCGTTCGCGAGCGTCGATGCCTTGCACAAGCGGATGTCGGAGATCGTCGAGACAGCCGGCGCCGAGAAGCAACTGGCTCTGATCAACGCGCACCCGGAACTGGCCGGCAAGGCGGCGGTGCGCGGCGAGCTGACCGCGGAGTCGACTCGCGAACAAAGCGGCGCGGGTCTCGCGCAATGCACGCAGGCGGAGTTCGACAAGCTGCAGGCGCTGAACACCGCGTATCGCGAGAAATTCGGTTTTCCGTTCATTCTCGCGGTGCGTGGCTACGACCGCTACGGCATCATCGCGAACTTCGAGTCGCGGGTGAACAATAGCCGCGCCGACGAATTGCGCGCGAGCCTCGAACAGATTTATCGCATCGCACGTTTGCGGCTCGACGATCTGGTCGGTGCATAAGGCAATTCGCAATCCGTAAGACGCGCGCCGACACCGAAGAACCGCAACTTTTTTTAAGCCCCATACGATATCAAGGACGACTAAGATGGCACTCCCGATTCTCGACCCGAACGCCCCGGAATTCACGCGCCGGTATGTGAACCTGGCGGACCCGCGTCTGGGCGCGCAGGCGCTCGAGGCCAGCGACGAATTCTTCGCGCCGAAGGACCGCATGCTGAATCCGGAGCCAGCCGTCTTCATCCCCGGCAAGTACGACAACAACGGCAAATGGATGGACGGCTGGGAAACCCGCCGCAAACGCACGACCGGCTACGACTGGTGCGTCGTCAAGCTCGCGCGCCCGGGCGTGATCAAGGGGCTCGACCTCGATACCAGCCATTTCACCGGTAATTTCCCGCCGGCGGCGTCGGTGGAAGCGGCGCGCGTGATCGACGGCGCGCCGAACCAGGCGACGCAATGGACCGAGATCGTGCCGTCCACCACGTTGCAGGGCAATAGCCATCACTACCTCGAAGTCGGCGACGCCAACGCTTATACGCATCTGCGCGTGAATATCTATCCGGACGGCGGCATCGCGCGACTGCGCGTGTACGGTCAGCCGCAGGTCGACTGGGCCGGCGCGAGCCGCACCGAGCAGTTCGATCTGGCCGCGATGGAAAACGGCGCATACCTGGTCGGCGAGAACAACCAGCACTTCGGCGCAGCGTCGACGCTGTTGATGCCGGGCCGCGGCGTGAACATGGGCGACGGTTGGGAAACGCGCCGGCGTCGCGAGCCGGGCAACGACTGGGCGATCGTCGCGCTCGCGCAGCCGGGCGTGATCCGCAAGATCGAAGTCGATACCGCGCACTTCAAGGGCAACTATCCGGACCGCTGCTCGATCCAGGCCGCGTACGTGAAGGGCGGCACCGACAGCTCGCTCATCACGCAGGCAATGTTCTGGCCGGTGCTGCTCGGCGAACAGAAGCTGCAGATGGACAAGCAGCATTTCTTCGAGAGCGAGATTGCGGCGCTTGGGCCGGTCACGCACGTGCGCTTCAACATCTATCCGGACGGCGGGGTATCGCGTCTGCGTCTGTGGGGTACGCTCGAATGAAAACGCTCGCTATCGAACCGCTGACCAGGGAGGCGTTCGCCGCGTTCGGCGACGTGATCGAACTCGAAGGCGCGAAGCAGATTCCGATCAACCTGGGCACGACGATCCGCTTTCACGATCTCGCGAAGGTGGACGTCAGCGAGCAGAACGGCCGGACGCTGGTGAATCTGTTTCGCGGCCAGCCGCGCGAGTTGCCGTTCGAAGTGAAGATGCTCGAGCGGCATCCGCTCGGCAGCCAGGCGTTCGTGCCGCTGAACGACAGGCCGTATCTCGTGGTCGTCGCGCCGGCCGGCGAGCTGGATGCGGGCAAGATTCGCGCGTTCGTCACGAGCGGCTGGCAAGGCGTCAATTACGCGAAGGGCGTGTGGCACCATCCGCTGATTGCGTTGGGCGAGGTGAGCGACTTTATCGTCATCGATCGGGGTGGCGATGGGCTCAATCTGAACGAGCAGGGTCTCGCGGAGTCGTTGTGGCTCACCGAAGATGCGTTGAGCGCGGTGGCGGTTTGATGGTGGAAGTCGTGGGGTAGTCCCGCGATGTCGATTGCTGAAGAAAAAGCCCACGGTTTTGGCCGTGGGCTTTTTTGTTTTGAAGGTGGCGGTGTGACTGGCGTGCCGGGTCGAAGTCTACGTCGACGCGTCTTGGGTAATGGCGTCTGCCGGGCAACCGGACTTCGGGCTTCAATACGGCGCAACAGGGTTCTCATTGCGTTGTTCAGCGAGGATGTCTTCGAGCGTGCGGTCGTGGCCGTGCGCAACGAACTTGAGATCGTAACCGGCGGCTTCCAGCAAGCGTACGAGCACGGACACACTCATGTCGTTCTTCGCGAGCGTTTCCATACGTGCGACCGCAGTGCGGGCGACGCCCGCACGGCGCGCCAGTTCCTCCTGCGACAGCTTGCTGTCACGGCGGAGGGCTTTCAGCATGTCTGCGACATCGGCGAGATTGGTCATTTGTAGCCCTTGGGCGTCAAATTCGACGCATTATTGGAAGATTGTAGCCCCTGGGCGACACAAAGGCCGTTGCGAAGCTGGCTTGACCGATGGTTTCCGGCTTCAAAAAAAACGGCCCGATCGGCTAAAGCCGATCGAGCCGCAAGTCACTCAGGCAAAAAACCTCCGCCCAAAGCCCATCGCTACCGCGACAAGCCCGCCGCAAAGCCTACTTCGCCGCGCCCCCCTCGAACCACGCGGCAATCTTCGTCCGCTCGTCATCGGTCATATGCGTGACGTTACCGAGCGGCATCGCCTTCAACGTCACCGCCTGCTGATAGATCCGCTGCGCGTTCTGCGAGATCTGCTCCGGCGTATCCAGCAGCACGCCGGCCGGCGCGCTGCCCATCATCGTCGGATGGGCGGAGTGGCAAGCCGCGCAGCGCTGTTGCAGAAGCGGCGCGATATCGGCGACCTTCACGGTCGGCGCATTGGCGGCCTGAGCGACCGGCACTACCGGGCGCGGCATCGTCCACACGAGCGCGGTGCACATCAGCGCGACGCCGACGAGCGGCAGGTACCACAGCACCTGGCCGCGATGACGCATCACGAAGAACTGACGGATCAGCGCGCCGGCCAGCATGATGACCACCAGCACCGCCCAGTTGTACGGATGCGTGTAGGTCATCGCGTAGTGGTTCGACAGCATCGCGAACACCACCGGCAACGTGAAATAGGTGTTGTGCACCGAGCGCTGCTTGCCGCGTTTGCCGTAGATCGGGTTCGGCGTGTCGCCCTTGAGCATCGCGTCGACCATCTTGCGCTGGCCCGGGATGATCACGAAGAACACGTTGGCCGACATGATCGTCGCCAGCATCGCGCCCATGATCAGGTACGCGGCGCGGCCCGCGAAAATATGGCACGCGAGGTAGGCCGCGATCAGCACGTACGCGCCGACGCAGATACCGAGCAGCTTGTCGCGGCTGCCGAGAATCCGGCACAGCGAGTCGTAGACGATCCAGCCGGCCGCGAGAAAACCGATCGCGGATGCGACCGCCACCACCGGCCCCATGTCGAGCACGTTTTTATCGATCAGGTAAGTGGTCGGCGAGAACAGATACAGCACGGTGAACAGTCCGAAGCCCGACAGCCACGTGGTGTACGACGGCCACTTCGACCAGTGCAGGTCCTCCGGCATCTCGGGCGGCGCGACCGTGTACTTCTGCATGTTGTAGAAGCCGCCGCCGTGCACGTGCCACAGCTCGCCGAATACGCCGCGACGACGTTGATTCGGGTCCTGCGGCGGTTTCAGGCTGTTGTCGAGCGCGACGAAATAGAACGATTCGCCGATCCATGCAATCGCGGCGATGACGTGGAACCAGCGAATCGCGAGGTTCAGCCAGTCGGTGATAAAGCCTTCCATGAAACTCCTCCACTTCTGATTCATTGTGCGCGGCGACGCTTTCGTATCGGCGCCGCTCCCTGTGCGCAAACCGCCTGGGGAAACTAATTAACTTCCCCGATACGTGCTGTACGACCACGGCGACACCAGCAGCGGCACGTGGTAGTGCGCGCCGGCGTCGGCGATACCGAAGCGCAGCACCACGCGATCGACGAAGCGCGGCTCCGGCACCTTCGTGCCGATCGATGCGAAATAGTCGCCCGCGCCGAACACGAGTTCGTATTCGCCGGCGACCAGCGCCGCGCCTTCGAGCAGCGGCTCGTCGCAGCGGCCATCGCTATTGGTGGTGGCGGTTTTGAGCGCGCGGCGGGATTCGCCCGCGAGCGCGAAGAGTTCGACCTTGATGCCCGCGCCGGGACGGCCGTTCGCGGTGTCGAGCACATGGGTAGTGAGCTTGCCCATTCGCAATTGTCCTTGTGTGAATGCGAGGTGTCGGCGGCGGCCCGATCCATTACGTTGGCGGCGGATCGAGGCTCCACGTCAGTGGCTACATACCCGTCGGCGAACTGAAGCGAGCGCCGTGGCAGCCATTGTAAAAAGGATCGTGCATCCGGCGCGCGAGCGATAGGAAAGATAATGATTGCCGCATGATGGGCCGCTAATCACGCGCGATGCGATGCGCGTGGACCGTTGCCGGCGGCGCGACGCGAGCGACCCGCGCGCGGTCCGCCGGCTTCTGAGACGATCGTACCGGCGCCAAAAAAGCACCACTATATGAATGGTCTGAACCCCGGTATCGCAGCGGCGCGAGTTGTCAGCGCGATTTTGGTCACCGAAGGTGACGGCTATGCGGCGCGGCCGATGCGAACCCGATGCGAACCCGATCCGAACCCGATGCGGTTCGCGAGCAGTCCGGACGCGGCGCAGCCGCTGCGAGGCGACGCGAGTGCTTGCGTGACCTCGCGGCAACCCCCGAAGACGGCGCAACCACGCTGGGTAACCGGGCCTACGGCGTTCACGCGAACGCGGCGGCACGGTGCGCGTGCCGCCGCATCGCGTTCGAACGGCTTGGCATGCACGCAATCAGGCGGAGAACACGGATGACGATGAACCCAGCACCCCGGCAAGCCGGCAAAACGATGCTCGTCAAGCACGCGGACGTGCTCGTGACGATGGACGGCGAGCGCCGCGAACTGCGCGACGCGGGCCTTTATATCGAGGACAACCGCATCGTCGCGGTCGGGCCGACCGACACGTTGCCGGCGAGCGCCGACGAAGTGCTCGACCTGCGCGGCCATCTGGTGATTCCGGGCCTCGTCAACACGCATCACCATATGTACCAGAGCCTGACGCGCGCGATTCCCGCCGCGCAGAACGCCGAATTGTTCGGTTGGCTAACGAATCTGTACAAGGTCTGGGCGCACCTGACGCCGGAGATGATCGAAGTGTCGACGCTGACCGCGATGGCCGAACTGCTGCTGTCCGGCTGCACGACATCGAGCGACCATCTGTATATCTATCCGAATGGCAGCCGTCTCGACGACAGCATCGCCGCCGCGCGCCGCATCGGTATGCGTTTTCATGCGGCGCGCGGCAGCATGAGCGTCGGCCAGAAACAGGGCGGTTTGCCGCCCGATTCGGTGGTCGAGCGCGAGGCGGACATCCTGGCCGACACCCAGCGGCTGATCGAGACGTATCACGACGACGGGCGTTACGCGATGCTGCGCGTGGTGGTCGCGCCATGCTCGCCGTTTTCGGTGAGCCGCGATCTGATGCGCGAATCGGCGCTGCTCGCGCGCGAGTATGGGGTGTCGCTGCATACGCACCTGGCGGAGAACCTGAACGACGTCGCGTACAGCCGCGAGAAGTTCGGCATGACGCCGGCCGAGTACGCGCACGATCTCGGCTGGGTCGGTCGCGACGTATGGCACGCGCACTGCGTGCAACTCGACGAAGCGGGCATCGAACTGTTCGCGCGCACCGGCACCGGCGTCGCGCATTGTCCGTGTTCGAACATGCGGCTCGCATCGGGGATCGCGCCGGTGCGGCGAATGCGCGTGGCGGGTGTGCCGGTCGGGCTCGGCGTCGACGGTTCGGCGTCGAACGACGGCGCGCAGATGGTCGCCGAAGTGCGCCAGGCGCTGCTGCTGCAACGGGTCGGTTTCGGGCCCGATGCGATGACCGCGCGCGAGGCGCTGGAAATCGCGACGCTCGGCGGCGCGCGGGTGCTCAATCGCGACGACATCGGCGCGCTCGCACCCGGCATGGCGGCCGATTTCGTCGCGTTCGATCTGCGTCAGCCGCTGTTTGCCGGCGCGTTGCACGATCCGGTGGCCGCGCTGGTGTTCTGCGCGCCATCGCAGGTGAGCGTGAGCGTGATCGACGGCAAGGTGGTCGTGAAGGATGGGCAACTGGCGACGCTGGAACTCGGACCGGTGATCGAGCGGCACAACCGCCTCGCGCGCGAGCTGTATCAGGCGGCGGCTTAGGCGGGAACGGGTCCCGCGCTTTCGCTCAAGGCTTGTCGATCAGCGTCTTGGTCGCCTCCGCCACCAGCGAGCGCAGCCAGCGCACTTCGTCCGAGTAATGCACGCGTTCGTGCCACAACTGGTAGTACTGCATCGGCGGAAAATCGAGCGGCGCCGGCACCACGGTCAGCGGCAGAAACTTCGCGTAGTAGTCGGCGAACAGGCGCGTGGTCGTGAAGATCAGATCCGATTTGATCAGCACGTACGGCGCCAGATTGAAGTACGGCAGCGTGACGACCACATGGCGCTTCAGGCGCTCGCGCGCGAGGTGCACGTCGATCGCGCCGCGCTGGCCGACCGAGTACGGCGTCGGCGCGAGATGCGGCGCGTTCAGATACTGGTCGAGCGTGAGGTTGCCGCGCTTGGCGAACGGATGCGTATTGCTCATCAGGCAGACGATCTGATCGACGAACAGGTTCGACAGATGCAACTGCTCGGGCGGCTCCGGCCAGTTGCCGACGACGATATCGAGCTTGCCGTCTTCGAGCGCGAGTTCGTAGTCGAACGCGGGACCGAGCGAATGGAATTCGAGCGTCGCGTTCGGCGCGGCCTGGCGAAAGCGCTCGACGACCGTCGGCACGAACAGCACGTTCAGATAGTCGGGACAACCGATCCGGTAGCAGCGGATCGACGTGGCCGGATCGAAGTTGTGCTGCTGGAACTTGATGCGCTCGATTTCGCGCAGCGCGTTCTGCACCGGTTCGAGCAGGCGCAGGCCGTACTCGGTCGGCACCATGCCGGACTTGCCGCGCACCAGCAGCGGGTCGCCGGTGATGTCGCGCAGACGGCGCAGCGCCGCGCTGATCGCGGGTTGGGATTGATTCAGTTTGACGGCGGCGCGCGTGACGCTGCGCTCCATCAATAGCGTGTGCAACACGCGCAGCAGGTACGTGTCGATCGCCTCGCGTTGCTGGCTCATGGGTTCTCCGAAATATATGGGCTGGCTGATCGAGTGGGCGTGGGGTTATATGGCTTTTAATATGGACGAAAATCCGCGTCAAGGCAGAGATACCCGCAGCGCTTGCTGTGACGCGGGTTTGCGCGAATTTTGTCGGCTCGACTGAGCGGATTGAATTGGGTATCGTCATCCGGTTGTGGTGACGGATCGGCGCGCCGCACGCAGCAGCGTTGCGCGATGCATGGCGGTAACCACGGTCGGTATTCAGGCAGCATGCAGGTGACAATCACGCGCCAGGCGGCGTCATGAAAGCATTACGGAATCCTATGAGCGACTTTCCTTCCGGCGACGGCGCCCGGACCCGCGGCGACGCGCTACCGCGGCTCGCGCTGACCGGCATCACGAAGCAATACCCCGCCGTGCGCGCCAACGACGACGTCACGCTGAGCGTCGCGCCCGGCGAGATTCATGCGGTGCTCGGCGAGAACGGCGCCGGCAAGAGCACGCTGATGAAGATCATCTACGGCGCGGTGCGGCCCGACGCGGGCGAGATCCGTTGGGAAGGCGAGACGGTCGAGATCGCCAATCCCGCGGCCGCGCGCAAGCTCGGCATCGGCATGGTGTTTCAGCACTTCTCATTGTTCGAGACGCTGACGGTCGGCGAGAACATCGCGCTCGCGCTCGACGAACCGTTTGATCTGAAAACGCTGTCCAAACGCATCCGCGAGGTGTCGGCCGACTACGGTCTCGACATCGACCCGCAGCGCCACGTGCATAGCCTGACGGTCGGCGAGCGGCAACGGGTCGAAATCGTGCGCTGCCTGCTGCAGAATCCGCGCCTTTTGATCATGGACGAACCGACTTCGGTGCTGACGCCGCAGGCGGTGCGCAAGCTGTTCATGACGCTGCGCCGGCTCGCGGCCGAAGGCTGCAGCATCCTCTATATCAGCCACAAGCTCGACGAGATTCAGGAACTGTGCGACAGCGCGACGGTGATGCGGGGCGGCCGCGTGACCGGTCGCGTGCAGCCGAAGCAGGAGACGCACGCGTCGCTCGCGCAGTTGATGGTCGGTCATTCGCTGCCCGATTACACGCGCCGCGAGCATAAGCCGGGCGCGCTGCTGCTCGACGTGAAGCAGTTGTCGGTGGCGAGCGACGATCCGTTCGGCACCTCGCTGCGCGACGTGTCGTTCAGCGTGCATGCCGGGGAAATCTTCGGCATTGCCGGCGTGTCGGGCAACGGTCAGGCCGAATTGCTGGCCGCGCTGTCGGGCGAGAAGCGCGCGGACCGAAGCAGCGTGCGCGCCGATGCGATCGCGATTTGCGGCAAGCCCGCCGCGCGCCTGAGCGCGGGCGGCCGGCGCGCGCTCGGTTTCGGCTTCGTGCCGGAAGAGAGGCTTGGCCGTGGCGCGGTGCCGGCGATGAGTCTGGCCGACAACGCGCTGCTGACCGCGCACCGGCAGAGCATGGTCAAGTCCGGCTGGATCAGGGCCGGCGCGATGCGCGCGTTCGCGAAGCGCTGCATCGATGCGTTCGACGTGCGCTGCGGCGGCCCCGACGCACTCGCGCAAAGTCTGTCGGGCGGCAATCTGCAGAAATACATCATGGGCCGCGAGATCTTGCAGGCGCCGAAGGTGCTGGTGGTCGCGCAGCCCACGTGGGGCGTCGATGTCGGCGCGGCCGCGTTCATCCGGCAGCAACTGCTCGATCTGTCGGCGCGCGGCGTCGCGATTCTGGTGATCTCGGAGGAGCTCGAAGAGCTGTTCGATATCTGCGACCGGATCGCGGTGCTGGCCGGCGGCCGGCTCTCGCCGGTGCGCGCGACCGGCGCGACCAACGCGGAGGAAATCGGCCGCTGGATGTCGGGGCTGTTCGGCGATCGCGAGGGCGCGGCGCCGGCGGCCGATCAGCCCGCGCATGCATGAAGCGGGAATACGAAACGGTTCGAGCACCGGGCAGGCATTGCCCGCGACCCTAACGCGTCCCTGAGCCGCAACCCCATAACCAGAACGACTCCACTCCACCATGATGCTTCCTTACCGACTCGAAGCCCGCACGTCGCCGTCCCGCGCGATGCAGCTCGCGGTGCCGCTGATCGCCGCGCTGCTGACGCTCGCGATCGGCTTCCTGATCTTCGGCCTCGTCGGCCGCGATCCGTTGCAGGCGATGCACGCGTTCTTCATCGAACCGCTGTCCAGCGTCAACGGCTGGTCCGAGCTGCTGCTCAAAGCGTCGCCGCTGTGTCTGATCGGCCTCGGGCTGGCGATCGGCTATCGCGCGAATGTATGGAACATCGGCGCCGAAGGGCAGATGCTGCTCGGCGGGATCGCCGCGAGCGGTGTCGCGATCTACTTCGATCAGGCGAGCGGCTGGTGGATCCTGCCGACGATGATGCTCGCCGGCGTCGCCGGCGGGATGGCGTGGGCCGCGATCCCCGCGTTCCTGAGGAGCCGTTTCAACACCAACGAGATTCTCGTCAGCCTGATGCTGACCTACGTCGCGACCCAACTGCTGATCTATCTGGTCAGCGGGCCGTGGCGCGATCCGCAGGGGATGAATTTTCCGCTCTCCGAAATGTTCAGCGGCGACGCGCTGTTTCCGACGCTGTACGGCGACTGGCACTGGAAATGGCTGCGCGGCACGCGCCTGAACGCATCGATCTTCCTGACGCTGATCGCGATTCCGCTGGTCTGGCTCTTCATGCGCAAGAGCTTCGCCGGCTACCGGATGAACGTCGGCGGACTTGCGCCGCTTGCCGCGCGCTATGCGGGTTTCTCCGACAAGAAGACCATCTGGACCTCGCTGCTGATCAGCGGCGGCCTCGCGGGTCTGGCCGGCATGGGCGAGATCGCCGGACCGATCGGCCAGTTGCAGGCGACGTGGTCGCCCGGTTACGGTTTCACCGCGATCATCGTCGTGTTCGTCGGCCGGCTGCATCCGCTCGGCATCGTGCTCGCGAGTCTGCTGATGGCGCTGCTGTATCTCGGCGGCGAAGCGGTGCAGACCTCGATGCAGTTGCCGCAGGCGCTATCCGGCGTGTTCCAGGGCTTGCTGCTGTTCTGCCTGCTCGGCGCCGACCTGTTCGTGAACTACCGCGTACGGCGCCGGGCGACGGCCGCCGCTCATTGATCCGCCCGTTAATCCACGTATCGATTTGCTTATGGATATTCAACAAGCCAGTGCGCTCACGTCGAGCGCGATCACCGCGTCGATTCCGCTGATGTTCGCGGGCGCGGGGGAACTCGTCGCCGAGAAGTCGGGCGTGCTCAATCTCGGCGTCGAAGGGATGATGCTGATGGGCGCGGTCAGCGGCTACGCGGTCACCGCGATCACCGGCAACCCGTGGCTCGGCGTGCTCGCCGCGGTCGGCGCCGGGCTCGCGATGTCGCTATTGTTCGGCTTCCTCACGCTCACGATGCTCGCCAACCAGGTCGCCACCGGGTTGTCGCTGACGATCTTCGGCATCGGACTGTCCGCGTATGTCGGCAAGCCGTACACGTCGGCCGCCGCGCGCGCGACGATCGACACGTGGACCATCCCGGGGCTGTCGAAAATCCCGGTGCTCGGCCCCGCGCTGTTTACGCTGACGCCGCTCGATTACCTCGCATTCCTGATGTTCGCGGCGATCGGCTGGTTCCTGTATCGCACGCGCGCCGGGCTGGTGCTGCGCTCGATCGGCGAGTCGCCGCAAGTTGCGCATTCGGTCGGCTTTCCGGTGGTCGGCGTGCGCTATGGCGCGGTCGCGTTCGGCGGCGCGATGGCGGGGCTCGCGGGCGGCTATTACTCGATCGTCAATCTGCACCTGTGGCAGGAGAATCTGACTTCGGGGCGCGGCTGGATCGCGCTCGCGCTGGTCGTGTTCGCGACGTGGCGGCCCGGGCGTCTGTTGATCGGCTCGCTGCTGTTCGGCGCGGTGACCGGGCTGCAGTTCTACGCGCAGGCGATCGGCGTGCCGGTGCCGACGCAGTTCCTCGCGATGCTGCCGTACGTCGCGACGATCGTCGTGCTCGCGCTGATTTCGCGCAATCCGAACACGATCCGCCTGAATGCGCCGGCCTCGCTCGGCAAACCGTTTTTCCTCGCGGGCTGAGCGCCGCGCAGGATTAGATCCGCTCACGATGATTCGCTAAATACGACAGGGGAACAACATGAAGAGAAGAAATCTGCTGACCGCCTTCGCGTGGGGCGCGGCTTCGCTCGCATTGAGCGCGCCGCTCGCGCAGTCCGCGCAGGCCGCCGACGTGCCCGGCGTCGCGTTCGTCTACCTCGGCAATCCGGGCGACGCGGGCTGGACCTTCGCGCACGACCAGGGGTCGAGGGAGGCCGAAGCGAAGTTCGGCAACAAGATCAAGATCACCCGCGTCGAGAACGTGCCCGAATCGGCCGACTCCGAGCGGGTGTTCCGCGATCTCGCCAACAAGGGCAACAAGATCATCTTCGGCACCAGCTTCGGCTTTCAGGACTTCCAGCTGAAGGTCGCGAAGGACTTTCCGGACACTGTGTTCCTGCACGCGACCGGCTACAAGAAGGCGCCGAACTTCGGCACCTACGACGTGCGCATGTACCAGGGCGCGTATCTGGCCGGCGTCGCGGCCGGTTACGTGACGAAGAGCAACACGCTCGGCTTCGTCGCGTCGGTGCCGATTCCGGAAGTGGTGCGCAACATCAACGCGTTCACGCTCGGCGCGCGCTCGGTCAATCCGAAGGTGCATACGAAGGTCATCTGGATCAACAGCTGGTTCGATCCGGGCAAGGAGAAGCAGGCGGCCGAAACGCTGATCGGCCAGGGCGCCGACGTACTGCTGCAGAACACCGATTCGACCGCGACGCTCGCGACCGCGTCGGACAAGCACGTGTACGCGTTCGGTTGGGACTCCGATATGAAGAAGTTCGGACCGGGCGCGCATCTGGGCTCGGTGGTCGCGCATTGGGGCGTGTATTACACCGCGGTGATCCAGCAGGTGCTCGACGGCAAGTGGAAGAACGATCCGGTGTGGTGGGGCATTCCGCAAAAGGCGGTCGATCTCGAAGATCTGAACAATTCGGCGATTCCGGCCGACGGGCAGAAACAGGTCGCCGCCGCGCGCGGCGATCTGGCGAGCGGCAAGCGCGACGTATTCACCGGGCCGATCAAGGATCAGTCGGGCACGGTCAAGGTGCCGGCCGGCAAGACGCTGACCGATCCGGAGTTGCAGCGGCTGAACTGGTATGTCGAGGGTGTCGACGGATCGCTGCCGAAGTAAGCTGGACGTAATGCGGGCTGGCGGCGGTGCCGCTCAAACCTGCGGGGTAATGAAAAAGCTGCGTTCAACCCGGGTTGAACGCAGCTTTTTTTACGGCCGCCGCGCCCGCATCGCAGGGCGGCGGCATCTCGGTGGGACGCTACCAACGCCGCGTCAGTCGATCCGCAGGCCGACCTTCAGCGTCACCTGCCAGTAGGCGACCTTGCCGTCTTCGATCTGGCCGCGCGTTTCCGTGACTTCAAACCAGTGTAGATTGCGCAGCGTAGTCGATGCCTTCGCGATTGCGGTGCTGATGGCGTCGTCGATCGATCTGGTCGACGAGCCGGTCAGTTCGATCTTCTTGTAAACGTGGTCTGACATGGATGTCCTCCTGGGTTGACGCCGCTGGTCGGAAAAAACGCGCTTCGGAACGAACCCTGCTGGAAAAAGTATAGGCAACGGTTCGCGGGATTCGCGGCGGATTGGGGTGGATTCGCGGCGGATTCGGGGTGGAACGTGCTGTCCGAACGGGCAGCCGCACGTCGCATGCCCGGTCTCGCGCGACAGCGCGCCGTTATCATGTCCGCGCGAGAAATTCGCCATTCAATCTGATAGCCGACGAGGTTCGAACGTGGAAATAGGTTTTTGCGGCCCCGGTCTGATGGGCGCGCCGATGATCCGGCATCTGCTGCGCGCGGGGCATACCGTGCATGTCTGGAACCGTACGCGGGCCAAGGCCGAGGCGTTGCAGGCCGACGGCGCGAAGCTCGTCCAGACGCCGCGCGAGCTGGCCGCGTGCTGCGATGCGGTGCTGTTGTGCGTCGCCGACGCGGCCGCTGTCGAGCAGACCGTGTTCGGCGCGGCGGGGCTGCTCGACGGCGATCCGCCAGCGCCGCGCCGGCTGCGCTGGATCGTCGATCATTCGAGTATTCCGCCAGCGGCCACGCGTGAGTTGGCGCGGCGCGCCGCGCAGTATGGCGCGCGCGATGATGCACAGCGCGCGGCGGCGGCGGGCGGGGGATCCGGCGCGAATGCCGGCACGCCGATTGGCTGGATCGACGCGCCGGTTTCCGGCGGCGTCGGCGGCGCAAGCGCCGGCACGCTCGCGATCATGGCCGGCGGCGCGGCCAGCGACGTTGCCGCGGTACGCCCGTTGCTGGCCGCGTACTCATCGCGCGTCACGCACATGGGCGAGGTCGGCGCCGGGCAAACCGCGAAGCTGTGCAATCAGGCGATCGTCACGGCGACCGTCGCGGCGATCGCCGAGGCGGTCAGTCTCGCGCAGCGCAGCGGCATCGACGCGGCGAAACTGACCGAAGCGCTCGCCGGCGGCTGGGCCGATTCGGTGCTGCTGCAGACCTTCGTGCCGCGCATGACGCAAAGCGGCCAACCGCCGATCGGCGCGTTGCGCACGTTCCAGAAGGACGTCGATACGGTGGCCGCGACCGCGTACGAGACCGGCACGCCGATGCCGGTGTCCTCGACGGTGCAGCAATTGCTGCGGCTGGCCGCGGCGATGGGGCTGGCCGGAGCGGATTTCTCGGCGTTCGTCGACGTGTTGCAAACGCCGCGCGGCGGGCCGGGCGGCGCGTGAGAACAACCCGCGCAAACCGGGCCGCCACGATCATCGCCGGCTGATTTCTCAAAATCTGCTAAAATATTCGGTTTTTCGCCGATATCACATTCAAAGGGACGCGCCGTGCTGTCTACCGCCAATATCACCATGCAATTCGGGCCGAAGCCCCTCTTCGAGAACATTTCGGTCAAATTCGGGGAAGGGAACCGCTATGGCCTGATCGGTGCGAACGGCTGCGGTAAATCCACTTTCATGAAGATTCTCGGTTCGGACCTGGAGCCGAGCTCGGGCAACGTGATGCTCGAGCCGAACGTGCGCCTGGGCAAGCTGCGCCAGGACCAGTTCGCGTACGAAGACGTGCGCGTGCTCGACGTCGTGATGATGGGCCACACCGAGATGTGGGCCGCGATGAGCGAGCGCGACGCGATCTACGCGAACCCCGACGCGACCGACGACGACTACATGCACGCGGCCGAACTCGAAGCGAAGTTCGCCGAGTACGACGGCTACACCGCCGAAGCGCGCGCGGGCGAACTGCTGCTCGGCATCGGCATCTCGATCGATCTGCACAACGGCCCGATGAGCAACGTCGCGCCGGGCTGGAAGCTGCGCGTGCTGCTCGCGCAGGCGCTGTTCTCGAAGCCGGACGTGCTGCTGCTCGACGAACCGACCAACAACCTGGACATCAACTCGATCCGTTGGCTGGAAGATATTCTGAACCAGTACAACTCGACGATGATCATCATCTCGCACGACCGGCACTTCCTGAATCAGGTGTGCACGCACATGGCCGACATGGATTACGGCACGCTGAAGGTCTATCCGGGCAACTACGACGACTACATGCTCGCCAGCACGCAGGCGCGCGAGCGTCAGCAGGCCGCCAACGCGAAGGCGAAGGAACGTGTCGCCGACCTGCAGGACTTCGTGCGCCGCTTCTCGGCGAACAAGTCGAAGGCCCGTCAGGCGACCAGCCGTCTGAAGATGATCGACAAGATCAAGATCGAGGAATTCAAGCCGTCGTCGCGGCAGAACCCGTTCATCCGCTTCGAGTTCGAGAAGAAGCTGCACAACATCGCGGTGGTCGCGGACAGCATTTCGAAGAAATACGAGCGCACGATTTTCAACAACTTCAGCATCAGCGTGCAGCCGGGTGAGCGCATCGCGATCATCGGCGAGAACGGCGCGGGCAAGACCACGCTGCTGCGCTCGCTGCTCGGCGCGCTGCAACTCGATCACGGCACCGTGAAGTGGGCGGAGAACGCGAACATCGGCTACATGCCGCAGGACACCTACGAAGAGTTTCCGAACGACGTCACGCTGATGGACTGGATCGACCAGTACCGCAAGGAAGGCGACGACGAGCAGATGGTGCGCGGCACGCTCGGCCGTCTGCTGTTCAACGCGGACGACATCCGCAAGTCGGTGAAGGTGCTGTCGGGCGGCGAGAAGGGCCGCATGATCTGGGGCAAGCTGATGCTCGGCCGCCACAACGTGCTGATGATGGACGAGCCGACCAACCACATGGACATGGAGTCGATCGAATCGCTGCAGATCGCGCTCGACAAGTTCGAAGGCACGCTGATCTTCGTGTCGCACGACCGTGAGTTCGTCAGCGGCCTCGCGAACCGGATCATCGAAGTGAAGACCGACGGCACGCTGACCGACTTCGGCGGCAACTACGAGGATTTCCTGACGAGTCAGGGTGTCGAGTAAATAAAACGATTCGTGCGGCGAGCCGTTCGCCGCACGCGAATCGCCGCAAAGCCCGCTTCGCAGAAGTGGGCTTTTTTCTTCACGCCGGTAATCTCCGCGGGGTTTGTCTGCCCGCTTGCGCGAATCGCTGTTCGGTTGTCCGTAGTTCGTCTTCCGACGCTGCTCGTGTTGCGATACCCGCATGGCCATTGTTCAGCCACGCTGGCCACTCTTTTCAGAGAACACCGCTTTTTCCGGACCGAATCCCACCTTACAGTTGGGCATTCAATCTGTCACCCGTCCCATCATGCAAATCGATACCGCTACGCCTCCAATCTCCGTCGATGGAACTTCGACTTCCACGACCTCGGCCGCGCAATGGCTATCGGTCATTGCCGTGGCCGTCAGCGCATTCGCGTTCGTAACGGCCGAGTTTTTGCCGGTCGGCCTGTTGCCGCAAATCGCCCATGACCTGGGCGTGTCGACCGGTGTCGCCGGTCTGATGGTCACCACGCCCGGCGTGCTGGCCGCGATCTCGGCGCCGACGCTGATCGTCAGCGCCGGCCGCATGGATCGACGCTACGTGTTTCTGCTGCTCACCGCGATGCTGCTGATCGCGAACCTCGTCTGCGCGGCGGCGCCGAATCTGGCAGTGATGCTGGCGGGCCGCGCGTTGCTCGGCGCCGCGTTGGGCGGTTTCTGGACGCTCGCGACCGCGGCGGCGCCGCGTCTCGTGCAGTCGAAGGATGCGGCTCGCGCGACCGCTACCATCCTGACCGGCGTGACGCTCGCAACCGTGGTCGGCGTGCCGCTCGGCACGTTCATCGCATCGTTCGCGTCGTGGCGGTTCGCGTTCGCGGCCACCGCGGGGCTGGTCGCGCTCGCGCTGCTCGCGCAGCTATTGCTCGTGCCGTCGTTGCCGTCGGCATCGGCGTTGCGTCTGGCCGACTTCAAGGCTCTGCTGGGCAGGTCGCATACGCGGCTCAGCATGCTGATGGTCGCACTCGTGTTCGGCGCGCATTTCTCGACCTACACGTACATCGCGCCGCTGCTCGAACACGACTTCGCGATGAGCACGATCACGCTGCTGCTGTTCGGCTTCGGTCTGATCGGCTTCTTCTCGAATGCGTTGACGTCGATGGTGATATCGGACCACCTGAAAAAATCGGTCGCGGCAATGATCCTGTTGCTGCTGGGCGCGATGTCGTCGATGTTGCTGCTCGAGCATTCGCCGATCGGCGAAACCGCCGGGATGCTGTTGTGGGGCATCGCGTTCGGTGCGCTGCCGCTGTGCTTCAGCGTGTGGATTCAGCGCGGCACGACCGACCTGCCCGAAGCGGGTTCGGCGATGTTCGTCAGCGTGATTCAGGTGGCGATCGCGGCGGGCTCGGCGGTGGGCGGCACGATCGTCGACCGCGCGGGCGTGCATGCCGATTTCACGCTGGGGCTCGGGCTCGCGCTGCTCGGTCTCGCCACGCTGCAACGGCTCGCCGCGGCGGAACGCGCGAGCAAGGCGCCCGCGCTCCAGTGCGCGTGCGATCCATCGGTTGATTGACGCAGCCGGAAGGTGAGCGCTGCGGCGAATCACCGGGTTTGAAAATGCGGGAAGCGTGGCGCGTTTGCCATCGCCTTCACTTCACCTTGGCCTTCGCAAATAGCGATAAAAAATGCCGGGCGCAGTTCAACTGCCCCGGCATTTTTTCATGGTCCGCACCGCGGGCCAACCGTGCGATGCACGGCTCGCGACAAGCGCGGCCTCACACCTTATCGTTCTGAAACCGCATCGCGGTCCCTTCCTGCTCGATACGCGTCCAGATCGCGCGTTTTTCCTCGTCGCTCAGAAACACCCAGTTGGACACTTCCGACGCGGTGCGGCCGCAGCCTTTGCAGACCTCGTCGAAGAGCGTGGAACATACGCCGATGCATGGGCTGTCGGGAAGATCGTGAAGATTCGAAGTCATCGGAAACCTTGAGGCGCAGAAGCGAAGTGCCGCTATGTTAACCGATACGCGCGATTCGCCGTCGGCCGCGACCTTTCACGGTGGTTCACTGTGACGCGCCCGCCGCCAGTTGCCACAACAACGCGCCGTTGAGCACGATGATGAACGCCGCCGACAACCACGCCGACGCGAGCGGCACGCCGTGCACGCGCCAGCCGCGCATCAGCGCCGGATCGGACGCATAGCGGATCAGCGGCACCACCGCGAGCGGCAGTTGCAGGCTCAGCACCACCTGGCTTGCGACCAGCAGTTGATTCGAACCGTGCGGGCCGAACAGCGCGACCGCCAGCAACGCCGGCCCGATCGCGAGCGCCCGCGTGAGCAGCGCGCGCTTCCAGCGCGGCAGCCGCAATTGCAGAAAGCCTTCCATCACGGCCTGGCCGGCCAGCGTGCCGGTCACGGTCGCGCTCAGCCCGCACGCGAGCAGCGCCGCCGCGAACAGGATGCCGGCCCAGTGACTGCCGACCAGCGGCGCGATCAGCCGATGCGCATCGGCCAGATCGGTCACGTCGCGATGGCCGCTCGTGTAAAACACCGCGGCCGAGACGATCAGCAGCGCCGCGTTGATCACGAACGCAAACGCGAGCGAACCGAACGTATCGAGATTGATCACGTGCAGCGCGACCTTGATCTGCGCGTCGCTGCCGTCCGGCGCGTGATGTTTGACGAGCGCCGAATGCAGATAGAGGTTGTGCGGCATCACCGTCGCGCCGACGATGCCCGCGGCGAGCCACACCATCCCCGCGTTGCGCAGCAACTCGACGCTCGGCGCGGTGCCGGCCAGCGCCGCGCGCCAGTCGGGCCGCGCGAGCGCGAGCTGGACCACGAAGCACAAACCGACGAAGCCGATCAGCGTGGCGATCACCGCCTCGAGCTTGCGGCCTCGCTGCTGGAGCGCGAGCAGCGCGAACGTGCAGACCGCCGACATCAGCACGCCGACCGTCAGCGACACGCCGAGCAGCAATTGCAGCGCGACCGCGCTGCCGACCACCTCGGCGACGTCGCAGGCGATGATCGCGACCTCGCTGGTCAGCCACAGGAACAGCGTGCCGCCGCGGCCGGTGCGTTCGCGGCACAGCTGCGCGAGATCGCGTCCCGTCACCACGCCCAGCCGCGACGACAGCCATTGCAGCAGCATCGCCATCAGGCTCGACAGCGCGACGATGCCGAGCAGGCGGTAGCCGAAGCCCGCGCCGGCGCCCAGCGCGGTCGCCCAGTTGCCGGGATCGATATAGCCGACCGCGATCAGCGCGCCGGCGCCGAGAAACGAAAACCAGTGCGCCGGGCGCGCCGGATCCCCGGGCACACGCCGGCGGCGGTTCGAGCGCAACCCGAAAGGATTGGTGTTCATCGATACCCGAGCCCGGAAAACGCATTCTGCTGCAAGCCACATGCCCGTTGCCGGTTGGCCGTTGCCGGTTCACCGGTTCAGTCGCCGCAAGCGCCGTGCGATCAGCAACGATCAGCAACCATTGTGCGCCGCCGGCCGCGATCCGGCGCGCGTTTCCCGACGCGCGCACCACCGGCACGCACCACCGGCACCCGCGCTGGGCATCAGGAAATCATCATAGGTGCATTGCGGCGCGCGCGACGCCGCGCCAACCCGGCAACCACCCGACAACCGTTTGACAACAACCCGCCAAATCGCCTGCAATCCACGCTCAGCATGGCTGCCGCGGCTTGCCGCGCGCGTATTTTCCGGTGGACACACGCCGATAACCCGTTAAAATTGCGGCCATTTTGCAGTGGTACGGCCTGTGCCTGTACCGTTTGCGCGACAGCTCCGGGTTTCTTTTTGGAGCGGGCAATATTTGGTGGTAGTTTTCGGGGTTTTCAGGGGGCTGCGCGCGAGGCCGCGGCTTGAGCGACGACAGGGGTTCGGAGATCAGGATGAACAAACGGATTGCAGGGCAGGTAGCGGCGCTGGTTTTGTGCGCGGCGCCGTGGCTGACGGCCGCTGCGAAGGATACGCAGCTCAACGTGTACAACTGGTCCGATTACATCGCGAAGGACACGATCCCGAACTTCACGAAGCAGACCGGGATCCAGGTCAAATACGACAACTACGACAGCGACGACACGCTGCAGGCCAAGCTGCTGACCGGCAACTCGGGCTACGACATCGTCGTGCCGACCAGCAACTACGCGGGCAAGCAGATTGCCGCCGGCATTTTCGATCCGCTCGACAAATCGAAGCTGCCGAACCTGAAGTATCTCGATCCGGCGCTGATGGCGCTGGTGGCCGGCGCCGATCCGGGCAACAAGTACGTGGTGCCCTGGGCGTACGGCACCACGGGTCTCGGCTACAACGTCAACAAAGTGCAGCAGATTCTGGGCAAGGACACCGCGCTCAATAACTGGGACATCCTGTTCAAGCCGGAAAACATCTCGAAGCTGAAGGCCTGCGGCGTGTCGGTGCTCGACGCGCCGGACCAGATGTTCGCGGCGACGCTGCACTACATGGGCAAGGACCCGATGAGCACGAACCCGGCCGACTACCGCGCCGCGCTCGAAGTGCTGAAGAAAATCCGGCCGTACATCACGCAGTTCAACTCGTCGGGCTATATCAACGACCTCGTCGGCGGCGACGTCTGCTTTGCGTTCGGCTGGTCGGGCGACGTCGTGATCGCCAAGCATCGCGCGGCCGAAGCGAAGAAGCCGTACAAGATCGAGTACTACATTCCGCAGGGCGGCGCGCCGGTATGGTTCGACGTGATGGCGATTCCGAAGGACGCGAAGCACAAGGAAGCCGCGCACGCGTGGATCAACTACATCGAGACGCCGCAGGTGCATGCGGCGATCACCAACTCGGTGTACTACCCGAGCGTGAACACCGAAGCGCGCAAGTACGTCGACAAGGACGTCGCCAACGATCCGGCTGTGTACCCGTCGCCGGAAACCATCAAGACGCTGTTCCTGCTCAAGCCGCTGCCGCCTGAAATCCAGCGCCTGCAAACGCGCCTGTGGACCGAACTGAAGTCCGGCCGCTAAGCGGCAGCAAGTCGGGATCAGCATCATCAAGAAGCCCTCGGTGTTCACCGGGGGCTTTGTTCGTCAAACGCCGGAGTGAAGCAGCATTATGATCAGTAGTGACCAGCCGGGCGCGCTGGCAGGCAACGCCGCGCCGTCCCCGGGCCCGAACGCCGCCGTCGGCGACGCCGCGGACCAGTTCATCCAGATCGTCGACGTCGTCAAGAAGTTCGGCGAAACCGTCGCGGTCAGAGGGGTCAACCTGTCGGTCAAAAAGGGCGAACTGTTCGCGCTGCTCGGCAGTTCGGGCTGCGGCAAGTCGACCTTGCTGCGGATGATGGCCGGCCTCGAAACCGTCACCTCCGGGCGCATCCTGATCGACGGCGAGGACCTCGCGCAACTGCCGCCGTATCGCCGGCCGGTCAACATGATGTTCCAGTCGTACGCGCTGTTTCCGCACATGACGGTCGAGGCGAACGTCGCGTTCGGTCTGAAGCAGGAAGGCGTGCCGAAGGCCGAACTGAAAGAGCGCGTGGCCGGCGCGCTCGAACTCGTGCAGATGGGCCGCTTCGCCAAACGCAAGCCGCATCAGCTGTCGGGCGGCCAGCAGCAGCGCGTCGCGCTGGCGCGCTCGCTGGTCAAGCGGCCGAAACTGCTGCTGCTCGACGAGCCGATGTCCGCGCTCGACAAGCAGATTCGCCAGCGCACCCAGATCGAACTCGTCAATATTCTCGACAGCGTCGGCGTGACCTGCATGATGGTCACGCACGACCAGGAAGAAGCGATGACGATGGCCAGCCGGCTCGCGGTGATGAGCGAAGGGCAGATCGTCCAGCTCGGCACCCCGCACGAAGTCTACGAATATCCGAACAGCCGCTTCTCGGCGGAGTTCATCGGCTCGACCAATCTGTTCGACGGCCGCACGGTCGAGGACGAACCCGATCACGTGTTCATCGAGACGCCCGACCTGCCTTGCCGGTTGCACGTGAACCACGGCATCACCGGGCCGCTCGGCATGCCGGTGACGATCTCGGTGCGCCCCGAGCGCATCGCGCTGACCCGTAAGCCGCCCGAGGGCGCGTACAACTGGGGCAAGGGCGTGGTCACGAATATCGCATACATGGGCGGCTATTCGCTGTATCACGTGAAGCTCGACGGCGGCAAGACCGTGATCGCCAACGTGACGAGCCTCGCGCTCAGCGAAATCGAAACGCCCACCTGGGGCGACGAAGTGTACGTGCGCTGGAGCGCGTCGGCCGGCGTGGTGCTGACGGCATGAAAGGCGCACTGACCTCGTTTTTCGCGTGGCCGGTGCGGCGTCTGAAGCTGACCGGCCGCACCGCGGTGGTGGCGGGGCCGTTCATCTGGCTGCTGCTGTTTTTCCTCGTGCCGTTCCTGCTGGTCGTGAAGATCAGCTTCGCCGACTCGCAACTCGGAATTCCGCCGTACACGCGACTGGTGGAGTTCAGCGAAGGCGCGCTGCGCATCACGCTCGACCTGTCGCATTACGCGTTCCTGCTGACCGACAGCCTGTACTTCGCGACCTATGTGAACTCGGTGGTGGTCGCGGCCATCTCGACGCTGCTGTGTCTGCTGATCGGCTATCCGATGGCGTATTACATCGCGCGTTCGAACCCGGCCCACCGCAATCTGCTGATGATGGCGGTGATGCTGCCGTTCTGGACGTCGTTCCTGATCCGCGTGTACGCATGGATCGGCATCCTGAAGAACAACGGGCTGCTGAACAACTTCCTGATGTCGATCGGCCTGATCCATACGCCGATCGAGCTGTATCACACCAACACCGCGGTCTATATCGGCATGGTCTATTCGTACCTGCCGTTCCTCGTGATGCCGCTGTACGCGCATCTGGTGAAGATGGATCTGACCTTGCTCGAAGCCGCTTACGATCTCGGCGCGAAACCGTGGAAAGCGTTCTGGCAGATCACGCTGCCGCTGTCGAAAAACGGCATCATCGCGGGCTGCCTGCTGGTGTTCATTCCGGCGGTCGGCGAGTACGTGATCCCGGAGCTGCTCGGCGGCGCGAATACGCTGATGATCGGCCGCGTGATGTGGAATGAGTTCTTCAACAACGCCGACTGGCCGATGGCGTCCGCGGTGACCTGCGCGATGGTGTTGCTGCTGCTGGTGCCGATGGCGCTGTTCCAGCGCGCGCAGGCGAAGGCGCTGGAGGAGGGCCGTCGATGAAACCGAATCGCATGTTGCAGCTGATCGCGCTCGGCATCGGCTTTCTGTTCCTGTATATCCCGATCGTCAGCCTGATCGTTTATTCGTTCAACGAATCGCAGCTGGTCACCGTGTGGACGCGTTTCTCGACGCGCTGGTACGTGGCGCTGCTGCACGACGACGAGCTGATCGCGTCAGCGTGGCTGTCGTTGCGGATCGCGCTGCTGACCGCGTTCGCGTCGGTGATCATCGGCACGTGGGCCGGTTTCGTGCTCGCGCGGATGGGCCGCTTTCGCGGCTTCACGCTGTACACCGGGATGATCAACGCGCCGCTGGTGATCCCCGAAGTGATTCAGGGCATCTCGCTGCTGCTGCTGTTCGTCGAAATGGCGCGCCTGATCGGCTGGCCGGCCGAACGCGGGATCTTCACGATCTGGGCCGGCCACGTGATGCTGTGCATTTCGTACGTCGCGATCATCGTGCAGTCGCGGGTGCGCGAACTGAATCCGTCGCTCGAAGAAGCCGCGCTCGATCTCGGCGCGACGCCACTGCGGGTGTTCTTCTCGGTCACGCTGCCGCTGATTTCGCAGGCGCTGGTGTCGGGCTGGCTGCTGTCGTTCACGCTGTCGATCGACGACCTCGTGCTGTCGGCGTTCCTGTCCGGGCCCGGTTCGACGACGCTGCCGCTGGTGGTGTTCTCGCGCGTGCGTCTCGGCCTGAACCCGGAGATGAACGCGCTGGCGACGCTATTTATCGCGGTCGTCACGGTCGGCGTGGTCGCGACTAACTTCTTCATGCAGCGCGCCGAGCGCAAACGCTCGGTGATGGCGGTCTGATCCGAACGCGCGGGGCGTCGTGCGCGTGAGTGCGCGGCGCCCGCTCATCGCGGCGCCGCTGGCGAACCCGCCTGGCGCTCACACCTCGCTCACACCTTGTAGGCAATCCTCACCGCGCCCCAATGCCGGCCGCCGACGAACACCGGCGCCGACGCATCCTTCATCATCACGAACTGGCCGCCGCCCATGTCGCGTCGATAGGTCTGCAGCAGAAACGTCTTCGTATGCGAGGCGGCCGCGATCCCGGTGCGATCGTCGAACATACGGCGGTTGCGGCAGTTCGCCGAATTCCACACCGCGTCGTCGCGTTGCGGCAACGAGAACTTCAGGTTGTGGGTCGGCAGATAGCCGCGCACGTCGACCGCGGCGCAAAACACCACGCGCGGATCGAGTTCGAGCAACGGTTCCTGCAGTGCCGGCAGTACGCGGTCGGTGAATGCGGTGAAACGGGTCGTGAACTGCTGCGGATTGCTGCCCGGCACCGGCACGTAGCGCGAGTCGAACAGCTCGTCGAGCGTGATGTCGCCACGCGCGACCGCCGCCTCGAACAGCTTGCCGACCGCGGCGGCGGTCTGTTGCACCGCGCCGATGAAACGCGTGTCGGCGGTCTCCACCCCGGTGGCCGCGGTCAGCTCGATCAGCGTCTCCGACACGCCGAGCAGATGGCCGAGCCGGTTTTTCGCCTGCACGAAATTCTCGCTCGAATCCTCGACGCCGCTCGCCATTTCCAGCACCTGAGCTTCGAGCCCATCGCATTGCGTTTCGATCTCGCCGGTCAGCGACGCGATCTGGTTGGCCTCGGTGTTCAGTTGCGCGATCGCGTCGCCGGTCGCGTGCACGACGTCGCCGATCTTGCGGGTGCCTTCGCGCACCCGGTGCGCCCGCGCGGTGTTCACTGAACCTTCGTTGATCAGCTGTTCGGTCTGCTGGGTCAGCTGCGCGAGCGTGGTTTCGATCTGGCCGGTCGCCTGCGCGGTTTTCGCCGACAGGTTCTTGACCTCGGCGGCCACCACCGCGAAACTGCGGCCCGACTCGCCGGCGCGCGCCGCTTCGATCGCGGCGTTCAGCGCGAGCAGATGCGTTTGCCGCGCGATCAGCGAGATTTCCTCCGACACGCGGCTCACGTGCGCGAGCGCGCTGCGCAGCGCGCCGATCTGGCTCTCGATCACGGTCACCCCTTCGACGAGCCCGTGAATGTCGGCGAGCGACGCTTCCAGCGTGCTCTGCGATTGCTGCACGCCGGTTGCCGCTTCGGCCGAGACGCTGCGCATTTCGCGCGCGGCCGCGGCGATCCGGTGATTGCCGGCGAGCGTTTGCGCGGCCGATTCGCGCAGCGCACGGCATACTTGCGCCTGGCGCTCGACGCGCGCGGCGACTTCGTCGACGTGTCCCGACACGTCGCAGATTTCGATGCCCAGTTTGCCGGCCTGTGCGGCAATATCGCCGACGACCGTGCGCGAACGGTCCGCGCGGCGAAAACTGAAGCGCGTCATGAAGGTCTCCTGATTGGCGATCCATTGCGGATGCGGCGATTTATAAAGTGGGGCTTCCGATGCGTTTACGGCGAACTTACGCACGACTTGATCGGGGATATCCCGCAGTCGCTATGATGAACAGAGAGGCCGCGTCGCGGGGCCATCACTATTTCCGACCTGACGATGTTCGTAATGATCGAGTCCCTTCTGCGCGTGCTGGACTGGGAGCCGCTGTTTCGCTTGTGGGAACTGATCGTGATGATCTGCAAGTTTCTGTGGGAGTTGCTGCTTCTGCTGGGCGGCAGCCGCGGCTAGCGGCGGCGCGCCGCTGGCGGCCCGGCGGCGGGCCGGCGGCTCAGGCGCGCGGCGCGTCCAGAAACGCGCGCAGATCGTTCAGCACGCGCTCGGGCGCTTCCTCCATCGGAATATGGCCGAGCCCCGCATACATGACCGATTGCGCGCGCGGAATGCGGCTCGCAAATTGCGCCGCGTGCGCGGTCGGAATCCAGCGGTCTTTCGCACCCCATAGCACCAGCGTGGGCACCTCGAGGGTGCGCAGCGCATCGGTGTCCACTTCGCGAAAGTCCAGCGTCGGCACCATCTTGCCGATCGCCTCGCGCGTGCCTTCTGCCTGAAAGAACTCGATGTAGCGGCGCAGCGCCAGCGCGTCGATCCTGCGCGGATCGCCGTACACGTTGCGCACCGCGCTCCTGACGATCGTCTCGGGCAGCCAGTGCGTCGAACTCGCGCGCACCAGCGCGCTGTTGAACAGGTTGATATAGACCGGCAGCTTCATCGGGAATCCTGCCGAATCGATCAGCACCAGCCGCTCGACCGCGCCGCGATGGCGCAGCGCGTAGTCCCACGAAATCAACCCGCCGAGCGAATTGCCGAGCAGCGTCGCGCGTTCGATGCCGAGCGCCTGCATGAAGGTATCGATAAAGCGGCGGTAGGCCGGCAGATTCATCGTTTCGATCGCGCCGCTCGCCGAGCGCAGCGGCCCGGTGACGCCGAACGGCGGCAGATCGAGGCGGATCACCCGGTGCGAGCGCGTCAGTTCGTCGGCGACGCGATTCCACGTATGCAGCGACGACGCGAAACCGTGCAGCATCACGAGCGTGTCGCCGTGGCCTTCATCGATGTAGTGCACGTCGGCGCCCATGATCGACACGAACTGGGAGCCCGGTTGCGTATAGCGGCGGCGCAGGTCCGCGCGCGCGACGCTGGTGATGCCCAGCCGCGCGGCCAGCGAGCGGCGCGGCAACGGCGCGCTGGCGGCGTCAGGTTCGGGATTGAGTGCGCAGTCGCGCGAGCCCGCATCGATACGTGTCATCTGGTTTGTCTCCGTGGTTGTGCCAGTCTGGTCGTGCGAAATCGCGCGGCGCTTCGGCGGCGCCGCGTTCACAAGCTACGTCATCCTGATCAACGCGCGAAGCGATAGTCGCGCGGCTTCACGCGCCGGGTGCGCCGGCGGAAACTGAACGTGAAGCCGGGCCAGAGCGCGGTGACCTTGCCGCTGTGGGTCTGGTACCAGCTATGGCAACCGCTGGTCCACACCGAGTGCCGCATCCGCTGCTGCAGGCGTGCGTTGAATTCGCGCTGCACATCGGCGCGCAGCGTCATTGTGCGGGCGCGCTGCTTGCGCAGCACGCGCAGACAATCGACGATGTACTGCAGTTGCGACTCGATCATGTAGATCACCGAGTTGTGGCCGAGGGCGGTATTCGGGCCGGCGAGCATGAAGAAATTCGGGAAGTTCGCGATGCTGACGCCGAGATACGCTTCGGGACCGTCGCGCAGCCACAGCTCGCTCAGATCGGCGCCGTCGAGGCCGGTTACTTCGAACGGCGCGCGCACGTCGTTGACCTGGAAACCGGTGCCGCAGATGATCGCGTCCGCCGGGCGATGCACGCCGTCTTCGGTGACGATGCCGTCGGCGACGATCTCGCGAATCGCGCTCGTCACGACCTCGACGTTCGGCTGGCTGACGGCCGGGTAGTAGTCGCTGGAGAGCAGCACGCGCTTGCAGCCGAGCCGGTAATTGGGCGTGAGCTTCGCGCGCAGCGCCGGGTCTTTCACGCGCCGGTCCAGATAGCTGAGGCCGAATTTCATCGACATCTCCATCAGCTTCGGATTGACGATGAAGCCGGGCGCGTGCGATTCGTGCCGCCAGTAGAGCGCGCTGCGCACGAGGCGCTGGGTGAACGGCAGCGCGCGAAACAGGCGCTGCGCGCGCTCGCCGATCGGCTTGTCGCGCTTGGGCATCACCCACGGCGCGGTGCGCTGGAACAGGTCCAGGTGCGCGACGCGCGGCTGGATTTGCGGCACGAACTGGATCGAACTCGCACCGGTGCCGATCACCGCGACGCGTTTGCCGTCGAGCGGATACGCATGGTCCCAGCGCGCCGAATGAAACAGCTTGCCCGCGAAGCGCTCGATCCCTTCGATGCGCGGCAGCGCGGGGCGCGATAGCTGACCGCTGGCGGCGATCAGCACGTCGGCTTCGATGGTCTCGGGCGTTTCGTCGGGGCTCTTCGTTTCGAGTTCGACGAGCCAGCTTTGCCGCGCGTCGTCGAAGCGCGCGGCGCGCACTTTCGCGTTATAGCGCACGTAGCGCTCGATGCCGTATTTGCGCGCGCAATGGCGCAGATACGCGAGAATTTCCGCCTGGCCGCTGAACGCGCGCGACCACGCGGGGTTCGCTTCGAACGAGAACGAATACAGATGCGAAGGGATATCGCAGGCCGCGCCCGGATAGGTGTTGTCGCGCCAGGTGCCGCCGATGTCATCCGCGGCCTCGTAGATCGTAAACGACGTGATGCCGATGCGCAGCAGCCGGATCGCCATGCCGAGACCGGCAAAGCCGCTGCCGACGATCGCGATTCGCGGCGTGGCGGATGAGGCGGAAAGGGCAGGCGTCACAACGGTCTCCGGCACGGGGTGAAAGCGGTCCGCGCGTCGGCGTCTACAGCTGTCTACACGCGGAATAAAGCGCAGGGTAGACAACTGTACACATCGCGTCAAGATCGTTTAGAGTGCTGCTATTAAACGCGCACACCGCGCGACGATTGAAAGCACGATGACGACCTTCCCCGACGCATCGTCCGGCGCGGAGCTGGCGCCCGGCAAACGCAAGCTGATCGAAGCCGCGTTGCGGCTGACGGCCGGCGGCCGCAGCTTTGCGAGCCTCGGCTTGCGCGAACTCGCGCGCGAAGCCGGCCTCAATCCGAATACGTTCTATCGCCATTTCGACGCGCTCGACGACCTCGCGCGCGAAGCGATCGCGTCGGTCAGCCGGCGTTTGCGGCCGATGCTGCGGCGCGAGCGCTGGCTCGCCGCGCACGACGAACCGCACAGCGTGCCGCGGCGCGCGTGCGTCGCGTTCTTCGAGTTCGCGCTGGAAAATCGCGAGGCGTTTCTGAGCGCGCTGGTCGAATATCACGGCACGTCGCCGGCGCTGCGCGACGCGGTGCGCGCGAATCTGCACGAAATCGCGGCGGAAATGGCCGACGACGTCGTGCAACTCAAACTGATGCCACAACTGGCGCGCGCGAGCGTCGAGGAAGTCAGCACGCAGATCGTGCTGCAGCTGTTCCATCTGTCGGCCGAGTATCTGGATGCCGATGCGGCGCGCCGGCAAGCGTTGATCGGTTACGCGGAACGGTTCATCGTGCGGCTGTTCGCGGGCGCGGCGGTGCTCGCGCAGCACGAGGCGGGCAGCGAGGCGGAAGCGGCGGCGTAGGCGTAAGCGGCGGGGCGCGCAAGCCGGCGCGCGCGCACACCGACCGAACCGCCCACGCAAAACAGGCTCCACGAAGGAGCCTGTTCTTAATCAACGCGTGGCGAAATTGGCCAGCACGAGGCGATCAGGTATCCGTCCAGCCACCCGAATCGTCGTTGCTGCCCATATCGACACCGCCGCCACCGCCGTCGTCACTCCAGTCGTTCGAGCCCTGCCCGAAATCGAGGTTGCCGCCATTGTCGCCGCCACGGCGGCGCAGCTCGTCGTTATCGACGATCACATCGCGCTCGATCACCCGGTCGCGGCCATGATTCAGCGCTTCGCCGAGCAGCACGCCGGTCAGCAGGCCGCCCATCCCGCCGCCGAGCCCGCCGCCTTGCTGCACAATGACGGGCGGCTGCTGCGGTTGCTGCGGGTAGGGCGCCTGCTGCGGATAAGGCGCCTGCTGCTGATTCAAACGTTCGGCTTCCTGAGCATACGCGGACTGCCCGCTGCCCACCGATGCGGCAGTCGGATCGGGCCGGCCGTCGGCGCGCGCGCGCAGGCTGGCGATACGCTGCTCGAATTCGTCGAGCTGATACGGCGGCAACGGATTCTTGCCGTTCGACAGCGTTTCGACCGCGCCACGCAACTGCTCTTCGGTCGCCTCGACGTCTTTCTCCAGCAGCTCGTGACCCGGCGCGGTGGACAGCTTCACGTCGAGCTTGAGCGAGCGCACCGCGTTCAGCATCTCGGTTGCGCGTTTCATTTGCGCGCGACGTTCGTCGTCGGCGCGCGTATCCTGCTGGCCGCGCGCGCGGCGCAGCGTCCAGCGCAGCACCAGTGCGATCACGGCGATCAAAACGATGATACCGATCCACATACCCACCCCCGGACCATGCGATTGCGCTTGCGACGCGAGCGTCGATTGTTGCTGCACAGCAGGCGCATTCTGCTGCGCGAACGGATTGTCGGCGCGACGGGTGACGCTGCCGCCCACGCGCTGCGCATCGCTGCGCAGGCGCGCTTCGGTTTGCGCGAAGCGGGCCGGGTCGGTGAAGCGGATCTGCGGATCGAGCGTCTTCGCCTGCTGGATCTGCGCGAGCGCGTCGGCGTAGCGGCCTTCGCGATCGAGGACCTGCGCGTACAGATAGTGCGCGCGCGCATTGTTCGGATGCGCCTGCAACACTTCTGTAAGGTCGGTGTCGGCCTGCTGCCAGTTGCCTTGCGCCATCGCCGACTCGATCTGCTGCACGGTCGGCACCGCGAACGCGGCGGCCGACACCAGCAGCAGCGAAGCGAAGGCGGTTGCGAAAAGTTTTTTCATGTGCGGACCGGGCGCGGTGCGCCCGTCTCCATCAGTCGATAACTACTTACTGCGCCGGCGTGTTCAACTGCTTCTTCAATGCTTCGAGACGATCTTCGACCGACGGGCCGCGGTTCAGATCCGCGAGCTTGTCGTCGAGCGCCTTGCCGCTTTTCACATCGGCGGAATTCAGGCGTGCGTCCGAACGCGCATTCGACAGCGCGACCTTGTCTTCGAGCTTCTGGAAATCTTCGGAGAGATTCTTGCCGCCGATGCCGCCCAGCGCGGTTGCCGCGACGTCCTTCGCTTCGGCGATCTGCTGCTTGGCCTGCAGGATGTTCGAGCGCGCGTTCAGGTCGTTGCGGCGCGTGCGCATGTCGTCGATCTGGCTCTTCAGTTGCGTGACCGACGGCTCCAGCGAGGTCAGTTCCTTCGTCAACGCATCGCGTTCCGCTTCGGCGGTGGCCTGCGCGGCGAGCGCTTCGCGCGCGAGCGCCTCGTCGCCGGATTGCAGCGCGCGGCGCGCGCCGTCTTCATACTTCTTCGCCTTGTCCGCGGCAACATCGCGCTTGCTTTGCTGGGTGGCGACCTGCGCCTGAATCTCGATCAGCGAGTTTTCGGCGCGGCCGATGCTGTCGTCGAGTTCGCGCACGATCTGGCGCGAGTCGCGCGACGGATCCTGCACCGAGTCGGCCGCATCGTTCAGAAGACCTTTGAGCGTGCGCGAAATGCTGTCAAAAAGCGACATGAAAACCTCCAGTGAATGTAAGCGGCGCGCGGACGAGGTCCACGCGCCGGCACTGCTTTGAATTGCTACTTTACGCCGCCGCGCACGATGCTGCGCGACGTTCGCAGCCCAGTTCGGGGCGCGCTCGCCAATTGCAATAGGGGTGGCCGATTGTCCGCGGCGCGCTGCGCGCGCAGCTCGCTGTGTCGATGCAGGAAAGCCGCAATGGACAACGCGCCGCGCATGAACTTGCCGGCGGATGTTACACCATTGGTTCTCTCGAATTGCGTCAGGAAAGGTGCGCGGGCGACGCTGGCAACGCTGCGTAATTTTCCGTTACGCCGGTCACGCGTTCGTCACGTGTTCGTTTGGATTCGTCACGGCTCGCTTCACGTCTTGCGTCACGTGTCGCGTCACGTGTCGGGTCACGCGAAGCGGCCGCCTTCGGTGCTCGGATCGCCGTGCGGATCGTCGTCGTCGGGGGTAGGGGCAGCGCGGCGACGTTTTAGCGAATTGCGCAGACTCGCCGGCGTGCCGGACGGCGGCGATGCGCGTTCAGCGGTTTCGCGGTGGTCGGTTGTATTAGCGGTATCGGCGCTATCGGTGGTATCCGCGCTATCGGCGGCTCGGCCCGCGATGAGTCGCGCGAGTGCTTCGGCGCTGGCCGTGACCTGTTCGTCCTGTTCGGCGGCGAGCGCGGCGACGACGCCGGCGGGCAGCAGCGAGCCGCGATGAGCGGGCGCGAGCGTCGAGGGCGGCACGCTTGCGGCCGGCGATGCTTTCAATGTGCTGACGGGTTGGTCGGGCGTGGCGGTGCTGGCAGAAGCAGAAATACCCGCTGCGTCAGGCGGATTCGGCGCATCCGCCGCGCTATGCGAATGGCTGGTGTCACTATCGATCTCACGCGTGGGCACCGCCGCCGGTGCGCTCGCGCGTGCATAACGGGTGCCGCGCGCGACGCGCTGCAGCGCAGCGTTCAACGCATCGGGCGCGCGCGGCGCGCGCAACCGGTCGACGATGCTCGCCGCCTTGACCTGCTCGCTGGTCGCGCCGAAGCTCAGCACCGCGCGCCGCATCAGCTCGCTCACGCTGATGCCCAGATCTTCCGCGGTCGTGGTGATCGCGCGTTTCTGCGCGGTCGTGACGAATACGACGATGCGCTCGCTCGGCTTGGACATGATCGGCTCGCAGACTTTGTTGGCAGGTGCGGATCGGGGCGGGGCTCCGGTCGGATAACGCATGCTGGATGCCGCGCCGGACCCGCCGTTGGGATCCCCGTCGCGCGCATCGAGCTGTCCGGGCGCGCGCGTTCATCATATGACGAGTTGCGTCGGCGCGAAACGGGCGCGACGCGAAAAACGCGTGACATCAATGAGTTGTAGCGCGTTTGGAGCGATTATCCACAGCCCTCTCCACATTTTCTGTTGATAACCCCGCATAAATTACGGGTTCCGAACGATGTGCGCGGGCGTGCCGGTCAGAGTGCCCGAAATTACAGACCCTTACTACAGAATGGCGTGACGCGAAGGGAATTCTTACAAAAAAACTGCGTTGCGGACCGTTTGATTTCTTTAAAATGCGCTGTTACGTTGCGTCGGACATGGTCCGAGGCGTGCCGTGCGGCCGGCCGGGGGCAAGGTTCGCGCGGTGGTGTACGCCGCGGCCAGGATGCTCGATCACGACCCATGCGCGCGCAAACAGGCGTGCCGTTGCGCGCCCACTATTCCAGTCATGCCAATCATCAAACGACCGCATTCCTCCCATTCTCCGGCCGGTGAAGACCGGGACTCCTATCAACGCACTCCTGGACGCAATGCCGCTTCGCGCGATGCCGGGCGCGGCGGCCGTTCGTTCGGCTCGAGGTTCATGCTGTGGTTCGCCGGTCTGGTCGCGACCGTGGCCGTGGTCGGCGCGCTGATCGTCGGCTATGCGCTCGTCGTGATGGGCCCGCAACTGCCGTCGCTCGATGCATTGACCGACTACCGGCCGAAGGTGCCGCTGCGCATCTATACCGCCGACCACGTGCTGATCGGCGAATTCGGCGAAGAGCGGCGCAGCCTCGTGCGCTTCCAGGACATCCCGGATCAGATGAAGAAAGCGGTGCTCGCAATCGAGGACTACCGCTTCTACGAGCACGGCGGCGTCGACTTCATCGGCATTCTGCGCGCCGGCTTCGCCGACCTCACGCATGGCGGCGCATCGCAGGGTGCGAGCACGATCACGATGCAGGTCGCGCGCAACTTCTTTCTGTCCAGCGAAAAGACCTACACGCGCAAGATCTACGAGATGCTGCTTGCGTACAAGATCGAACGCGCGCTGACCAAGGACCAGATCCTCGAGCTGTACATGAACCAGATTTATCTGGGCGAGCGCGCATACGGCTTCGCCGCGGCCGCGCGCGTGTACTTCGGCAAGGACCTGAAGGACATTTCGCTTGCCGAGGCCGCGATGCTCGCCGGTCTGCCGAAGGCGCCGTCCGCGTATAACCCGGTCGTCAATCCGAAGCGCGCGAAGATTCGTCAGGAGTACATCCTGCGACGCATGCTCGAGCTGAACTACATCACGCGCGATCAGTACGACGTCGCGGTGAAGGAAGAGATTCACACGAGGAACCCCGGCAACGAGTACAGCGTGCACGCCGAGTACATCGCCGAAATGGTGCGGCAGATGATGTACGCGCAGTACAAGGACGAGACCTATACGCGCGGCCTGAACGTGATCACCACGATCGACTCGGCCGATCAGGACGCCGCGTATCGCGCGGTCCGCAAAGGTGTGATGGACTACGAACGACGTCACGGCTATCGCGGCCCCGAAGGCTTCGTGCAACTGCCGGCCGCCGGCGACGAGCGCGACCAGGCGATCGACGACGCGCTCACCGATCACCCCGACAACGGCGAGATCATCGCCGGCGTGGTGACCGACGCGAATCCGAAGCAGGTGGTCGCGCAACTGGTCGACGGCACCGAGGTGACGGTGACGGGCGAGGGCCTGCGCTTCGCGGCCGCCGCGCTGAGCGCGCGCGCGAACGCGGCGCAGCACATCCGGCCAGGTTCGATCGTGCGTCTGATGACCGACGCCAAGGGCAACTGGCAGATCACGCAGCTGCCGCAGGTTGAAGGCGCGCTGGTGTCGCTGACGCCGCAGGACGGCGCGATCCGCGCGCTGATCGGCGGCTTCGACTTCAACAAGAACAAGTTCAATCACGTCACCCAGGCATGGCGTCAGCCGGGTTCGAGCTTCAAGCCGTTCATCTATTCGGCCGCGCTCGACAAGGGGCTCGCACCGGCGACGATCATCAACGACGCGCCGCTGTACTTCCCGCCGAGCACGCCGGGCGGCGACGCGTGGGAGCCGAAGGACGACGACCAGCCGGACGGTCCGATGTCGATGCGGCTCGCCTTGCAGAAGTCGAAGAACCTCGTGTCGATCCGCATCCTGTCGTTCATCGGCACCAGGTATGCGCAGGACTTCGTCACGCAGCGCTTCGGTTTCGACGCCGACAAGACCCCGCCGTATCTGCCGATGGCGCTCGGCGCGGGGCTCGTCACGCCGCTGCAATCGGCGGGCGCGTACTCGGTATTCGCGAACGGCGGGTACCGGATCAATCCGTATCTGATCAGCGAAGTGACGGACGCGCGCGGTGTCGCGCTGTCGCGAGCAAAGCCGCTGGTCGCCGGCCAGGACGCGCCGCGCACGCTCGAACCGCGTAACGCGTACATCATGAACAGCCTGCTGCACTCGGTCGCGACCGCGGGCACCGGCGCCGGCACCAACGTGCTGCATCGTTCGGACCTGCAGGGCAAGACCGGTACGACCAACGACGCGAAAGACGGTTGGTTCGCCGGCTATCAGCAGTCGCTGGTGGCGGTCGCGTGGATGGGCTACGACCAGCCGAAGAGTCTCGGTAGCCGCGAATTCGGCGCGCAGCTCGCGCTGCCGATCTGGGTCGAGTACATGCAGCGCGCGCTGCGCGGTGTGCCGCAAGCCGAGCCGCAGCAGCCGGACGGCGTGACGGTGGTGGACGGCGAGCTGTTCTTTACCGACATGGTGCCGGGGCGTGGCTTCGTCGCGAGCATCGGCCTCGATTCGGGCAATCCGCTGGCGGGTGCCGGCGATGCGGTCGGCGGTGTCGGGCCGGCCGGGATGACGCCGCCGGTGGTGCCGCCGCCGAACGTGTCGTCGAGCGAGAAGAAGCAGATCATGGATCTGTTCGAATCGAATAAGCCTTGATGTGAGGGCCTTGATGTAAAGGCCTTGCTGTGTCGGCCTTGATGGAAGAGGGCGCGAGAGTGGTTCGCCGAGGCGAGCTGTTCCGCGCCCTTTTCCTATAAGGGCGGCCGCGCAGCTCCGCAGCCTCGCAACTCCGGTAAACAGCCAGTTATGCCCACTTGCCCCGATAAGTGCCCGGGCAAGCTAAACCGATTCGCATCAAGCACTTACGCGCTTCGCCCCAGGCTTATCAACAAGGCTATCCACACGAACTGGGGATAACCCTGGGACATTGTTCAGGCGTCCCAGGAGCTTGCACTCCGAAGCAATCCGCGTCGCGACCCGCGTTGTGCGATTTCGCACCTGCCCGGCAAATCCCTGCGCGCTCAATACGTTAGCCCGCTTCTCAGAAAGTTTTCAACAACTTGATCCACACGATCTGGGGATAACTGCGCGGCATTCCGTACGGAATCCCAGGTTAATCGGTGGCGGCGGCCTTCGTTGTGCCAATCGATGCGGACGCCGCAGAAGCAGCGGACGGCGCGTCCGCGTCATCGAGCGGCGGGTTGCCCATCGCCTGAAACAGTGCCGCGGTGTCGGTCAAACGCGCGCTCGTATAGCGGATTTCGTCGAGTTGCGCGTTGCGCCACTGCTGCTCGCTCGAACGCGTCGACGCGACCGGCAGCGCGCCGAGCCGGTAGCGCGCGGTGGTGTCGTCGAACACGCTTTGCGCCGAGCGCGCGGCGACGTTCGCGGCATCGAGCGATTGCGCGTCGTGGTCGAGCGCGGCGAGCGTGTCGGCGACGTTCTGGAATGCGGCGAGCACCGTCTGCTTGTACTGCGACACGCTCGCGTCGTAGCTGTCCACCGCCGCGCGGCGCTGCGCGAGCAACGCCCCGCCATGAAACAGCGGCTGCGACAGCGAGGCGCCGATGCTCCAGATCGCGCCCGCGCCCGACAGCGCGACCGGCCAGCTGAAGCCGCCTTGTCCCATCGATGCCGACAGCGACAGGCTCGGAAACATCTGCGCGGTCGCGACGCCGACATCGGCCGCCGCGGCTTTCAGCGCGGCGTCGGCGGCCTGGATGTCGGGGCGCGCGCGCAACAGTTCGGACGGCACCACGACCGGCACCTGCTCGGGCAGATGCAACTGCGCGAGTTCGACGTCGTCGGGCGCCGCGTCGGGCGTGCGGCCGAGCAGCACCGCGAGCGCGTGACGGGTGGTCAGCCACTGCTGCTTCAGCGCTGGCAGACTCGCCGACACGCTCGCCGCACTTTGTTGCGCGCTCATCAGATCGGCATGCGAGACCGCGCCGAGTTCGTAGCGCCGCGCGGTGTCGCGCGCCTGTGCGTTGGCCAGCGTGACGAGCCGCTCGGTGGTGTCGATCTGCGCGTGCAGCGCGGCACTGGTGATCGTCGCGGTGACGATGTTCGCGGCGAGCGCGCGGCGTGCCGCATCGAGCTGGTAGACCTGCACGTTCACACGCGCGGCGAGCGCCGCATTCGCGAGCCGCGCGGCGCCGAACAGATCGAATGTGTAGTGCGCCTGCAGCTGACCGACGAAGATGTTGTACAGGAACGTGTTCGGGCCGATTTCCGGAATCGCCAGCGCGCGGTTGCGGGTCGCCTGGCCACCCGCGTCGATGGTCGGCAGCAGCGAGCTGCCGACCTGCGCGCGCAACTGTTCGCGCGCGGCCGCGAGCGCGCGGTCGGTCGCGGCGAGCGTCGGACTGTTGCGCAGGCCTTCGTCGACCAAGGCGTCGAGCGCGTCCGAGCGGTACAGCTTCCACCACTCCGGCACCGGCTGCGCGCCGGCGACGAACTGCTGCGCGACGCCTTGGGCGGGCACGGTGCGGGTCGGCAATGCCTCCGCGCCGTAGTGCGCGGGCTGCGGCATCGCGGGCGCGTCGCCGTTGGGCCCGAACGAACACGCGGCGAGCGCGCAGGCGAGGCCGACGGCGAGCGCGGTGCGTGTGGTGCGCGCGGGAAGCGTCGGAACGGCGATGCTGTTACTCGTGCTCATGCTCAGTGATCCGTATCAATTGCCCGTGTGCGCGACACCGCCGCCGGGCGCCGGCGCTTCGCGCTCGTCGCTGCGCACGCGGAACGACGCCGCGTACAGCGCCGGCAGATAGAACAGCGTGAGAATCGTCGCGCTCGTGATGCCGCCCATCAGCGCGGTCGCCATCGGCCCGAAAAAGTTCGAGCGCAGCAGCGGAATCAGCGCGAGCACCGCGGCCGCCGCGGTCAGCGTGATCGGCCGGAAGCGTCGCACGGTCGCGCCGACGATCGCGTCGAAGCGCTTGTGCCCCGACGCGATGTCCTGCTCGATCTGATCGACCAGAATCACCGAGTTGCGCATGATGATGCCGAACATCGCGATCACGCCGAGCATCGCGACGAAGCCGAACGGCTGGCCGAACAGCAGCAGCGTCAGCACCACGCCGATCAGTCCGAGCGGCGCGGTCAGCACGACCATCAGCACGCGCGCGAAGCTTTGCAACTGGATCATCAGCAGCGTCAGCACCGCGATCACCATGATCGGCAACTGCGCGACGATCGAGCTTTGCCCCTTGCCGCTTTCCTCGACCGAGCCGCCGATCTCGATCCGGTAGCCGACCGGCAGCGTCGCGCGGATCGGCGCGAGCGCGCGATCCACCGCGTGCGTGACGTCGATCCCCTGCGCGCCGGGGCCCACGTCGGATTGCACGGTAATGGTCGGCTGGCGGTCGCGCTCCCAGATCACCCCGTATTCGAGCTCGTTGCGCAGATGGCCGAGCGTGCCGAGCGGCACCGGGCCGTTCGGCGTCGGCATCGCCAGCGCGGTCAGTTGCGACGGGTCGACGCGCTCGGAGCGGGGCGCGCGCAGATCGACGCTGATCAGCTTGTCGCGCTCGCGATACTGCGTGACCGTGTAGCCGGACAGCGTCATCGCGAGGAAGCTCGACACGTCCTCCGAGCTGACGCCCAGCTCGCGCGCGCGTTTCTGATCGATCTCGAAGTGCGCGGAGCGCTCGGCCGGTTCGTCCCAGTCGAACTGCACGCTGCGGGTATTGCGGTTCGCGCGCAGCGTCGCGGCCACGCGTTCGGCGATCGAGCGCACGGTCGCGATGTCGTCGCCGCTCACGCGGAACTGCACCGGATAGCCGACCGGCGGCCCGTTTTCGAGCCGCGACAGCCGCGTGCGCACGGCCGGGAAGTTGTCGCGCAATTGCGGTTCGAGCCACTGCGCGAGCTTCTCGCGATCCTTCACCGACTTCGCGGTGATCACGAACTGCGCGAAGTTCGGCTGCGGCAATTGCTGATCGAGCGGCAGATAGAAACGCGGCGCGCCGGTGCCGACGAAGCTCACCGAATGATCGATCTCGGGGCGGCCCACCAGCACCTTCTCGAGACGCGTGGCCTGACGCAACGTCGCATCGAATGATGCGCCTTCGGGCAGCCGCACGTCGACCAGCAGTTCAGGGCGGTCCGAGCTCGGGAAGAACTGCTGCGGCACCAGCGTGAAGCCGGCCATCGCGAGCACGAACAGCGCGACGGTGATCGCGAGGACCACGAAGCGTCGTTCGATGCACCAGCCGATCCAGCCGCGCAGCCGCGTATAGAAGCGCGTGTCGTAGATATCGTGTTCGTGATCGTCGGGCTCGTGCGCGTGACGCTTGCGTTCGGGCAGCAGGTGATAGCCGAGCAGCGGAATCAGCACGACCGCCGCGAGCCATGACGCGATCAGCGCGATCGCCGACACCTCGAAGATCGAGCGCGTGTATTCGCCGGTGCTCGACTTCGCGAGCGCGATCGGCAGGAAGCCGGCCACGGTGACGAGCGTGCCGGTCAGCATCGGAAACGCGGTGCTGGTGTACGCGTAGGCCGCCGCGCGCGCGCGGTTCCAGCCCTGTTCGAGCTTCACCGACATCATCTCGACCGCGATGATCGCGTCGTCGACCAACAGGCCGAGCGCGAGCACCAGCGTGCCGAGCGACACCTTGTGCAGGCCGATATCGAACAGATACATGCACAGCGCGGTCACCGCGAGCACGACCGGAATCGAGATCACCACGACCATCCCGGTGCGCACGCCGAGCGACACCAGACTGACGATCAGCACGATCGCGACCGCTTCGGCGACCGCTTCGAGAAAGTCGTCGACCGAGCGCGCGACGGCCCGCGGCATGCTCGACACTTCGACGAGCGTCAAGCCGGCCGGCAGCGCCGCGCGCAGTTGCGTCATCTGCTGGTCCAGCGCCTTGCCGAGGCGAATCACGTCGCCGCCCGGCTGCATCGTCACGCCGATGCCGAGCACCGGCCGACCGCCAAAGCGCATCTGCGTGACGATCGGATCGTCGTAGCCGCGCCTGATCGTCGCGATGTCGCCGAGCCGGAAGGTGCGGTTGTTGATGCGGATCAGCGTGTCGGCGAGCGCGTTGACGTCGTTGAACTGGCCGCTCGGGCGCACGAATACGCGGTCGTCGTGGGTGGTCAGCGTGCCGGCCGGCGCGATCGCGTTCTGCGCGTTGATCGCCTGGCCGAGCTGCTGCGGCGAAATGCCGAGGCGGGTGAGCTGCGTGTTGGCGATCTCGATGAACACGTGCTGATCCGGATCGCCGAAGTAATCGACCTTGCCGACGCCCGGCACGCGCAGCAACACGGTGCGCAACTGGTCCGCGTAGTCGTGCAACTGCGCGGCGGAAAAGCCGTCGCCTTCGAGCGTATAGATGTTGGTGTAGACGTCGCCGAATTCGTCGTTGAAAAACGGGCCCTGGATGCCGGGCGGCAGCGTCGCCGCGATGTCGCCGACTTTCTTGCGTACCTGGTACCAGGTCTCGGGCACCTCGCGCACCGGCGCGGAGTCCTTCATCTGGAAGAAGATCAGCGATTCGCCGGGGCGCGAGTAGCTGCGCACGAAATCGATGTTCGGCGTTTCCTGAAGCTTGCGGCCGATCCGGTCGGTCAACTGCTCCTGCACCTGGCGCGCGGTCGCGCCCGGCCAGTAGGTGCGGATCACCATCACGCGGAACGTGAACGGCGGGTCTTCCGATTGCGCGAGACGTCCGTACGCGAGAATGCCGAACGCGGTCGCGAGCGCGATCAGGAACACCACCAGCGCCTGATGGCGCAGCGCCCACGCGGACAGGTTGAAGCGTCCTTCTTCGTGCGCCGTGCTCATGAAGCGAAGTCCTCGGGATGCAGCGGCGCGATCGGGCGGACTTTCTCGCCGGCGCTCACCGTGTGCACGCCTTGCAGCACCACGCTTTCCCCGTCCTTCAGGCCTTCGCTGACGACGATCGTGCGCTCGTAAAAGCGCGTGACGGTCACCGGGCGCAGTTCGAGCGTATTGTCGGCCGCCCGCACGACCCACACGGCCGGCTGGCGGCCCTGATGGAACAGCGCGGTGACCGGTAGCGTAAACACGCCGCCGGGCGCGGCGGCCGGCGCCGCGGGCGTGACGTCGGCGGTCATGCCAAGGCGCACGTCGGCGCCGGGATTGATGAGCGTCAGACGCGCGCGCCACGTGCGGCTTTGCTGATCGGCGGCCGGCGACAGCTCGCGCACCCGCGCGCTGAACTTGCGGCCCGGCAGCGCGGCGAGCGCGACGCTGGCGGGCTGGCCGACCGCGAACGACGCGAGCGCGCTTTCGGGCACGTCGCACAGCACGTCGACGTCGCCGCTCCACGCGAGGTTGTAGACGGCCTGGCCGGCCGACACGTTCTGGCCGGTATCGGCCTGCTCGGCGGTGATCACGCCCGCATGACCGGCGACGAGCGTCGTGTACTGCAACTGGTTTTTGGCGAGCGCTGCCTGCTGCTGCGCCTGATCGCGTTGCGCGAGCGCGCTGGCGTACGCATTGGTGGTCTGTTCGAGCTGCGCCGGCGCAATCAGGTTTTCTTTCGCCTGGGCGCGGTCGCGCTCGAGCTGCTGCTGCGCGTAGGCGAGGTTGTGTTGCGCGGCGTCGAGTTGAGCCTGCGAGCTGGCGGCGTTTTTCTGCGCATCGGCCGGATCGAGCAGCGCGACCACTTCGCCGTTTTTGACCGTATCGCCGAGCCGCACACGCCGCTCGATGATCTTGCCGGCAACCCGGAACGACAGCGGCGTCGAATAGCGCGCCTGCACTTCGCCGGGCAGCGAAGCCGCTTGCAATGCCTGACCGTCCGCGTGGACGGCCAGCGCGACCACCGGGCGCGGCGCGGGCGCCGCGGCTTCATGGCGCGAACAGGCGCCAAGCGTGACGAGACCGGCCAGCGCGAGCGCGCGGGCCGGGCGGCTGGACAGGAGGAAAGACCACTGCACGGGGGACTGCTGGCGCATCGCTGACGATGCGGGAGAACCGGGACGCTTCACAATTACCCCAACCTGGAGACAGCGAACGAACACGGCAAGCCGCAGCGGCCCGCCAGCGAAGACCCGTATTTCGCGCGATGCGATTCGCATACGGGTATGGCTTTAAATGACGATTTGAATTCTAATACAGAGATGTATCCGAATGGGCGGACACAGTCCGGTTCCGGCGCAGATTAGAGTGGTGTGTATGAAACGGCAAAGACTGACGAGAGAGCAAAGCAAGGATCAGACACGCGCGCGTCTGCTCGATGCCGCGCAGACGACTTTCATGAAGAAGGGCTTCGTCGCGGCGAGCGTCGAGGACATTGCCGCGGCCGCCGGTTATACCCGCGGCGCGTTCTACTCGAACTTCCGCAGCAAGAGCGAACTGTTTCTGGAGCTATTGAGGCGCGATCACGAAGCGATGCAGGCGGGTCTGCGCGCGATCTTCGACAGCGCGGCGACGCCCGAGGAAATGCAGGCGCGCGTGCTGCAGTACTACAGCACGCTGCATCGGCAGAACAAGTGTTTTCTGCTGTGGGCCGAGGCGAAGCTGCTGGCGGTGCGCGACGGCCGCTTCCGGGTGCGCTTCAACGCGTTCATGCACGAGAAGTTCGAGCAGTTGAGCGCATACATTCGCGAGTTCGCGCAGCGGGTGGGGATGTCGATGCCGATGCAGCCGGAACAACTCGCAGTCGGACTAATGGGGCTGTGCGACGGTGTGCAGTTCTTCTACACGGTCGATCCGCAGAACGTGCCGGCGGAAATGGTCGAGTCGTTGCTGGCCGGTTTCTTTGCGCGCGTGGTGTTCGGGCGCGATGCGTGATCAGCTGACCGGCGTCAGCGAATAAGCGCAAAAACGCGCGAGCCGCAAGGGCTCGCGCGTTGGGTACCAGGTGGAAACCTGCGGAAATTCAGCGGAGGCCGCGCCAATCAGTCGGTGGGCAGTTGCGCGCAGATGTCGGCGGCGGGCGCCGCGCACGCGAATGCGTATTGGCCGCTGGCGCTGAGGAATTTCTCCCCCGCGTGCAGCACGGTCTGGGTGTCCGGGCAGCGCTCGTAACCGATATAGGCGGTGCCGGCGGCGGCCGACCAGCAGACCAGCGAAAACGCAATTTTTTCCAGAAGCTGAAAACGATGTGGCATGGCGGTAATTTCCTTTGGGCCGCCATGTTATCAAAACTAGGGGTTTATACCTAGTCGGAATCCGCAATAGACACCGCAACAGTGACCCGGTTTGGACGGTGCGCCGTTTCTGACCGGATTGTCATGTCCGGGTCAGGGTTGGGACAGGTCGCGTCGATACAATCGATTGGGTTGGGCAAGCCCGCGCGCAGTCGTGCCGCACGGGCCGAGAGGGCGGCAACGGTGGCGCCGCCGGCCCGGCTTAACCGGTGCAGGAGTCGTCCCATGAATCAACTGCAGTCGATGCGCGTGTTCGTCAAAGTCGCAGACCTGGGCAGCTTCGTCCGCGCGGCGGGCGCGCTGGATATCTCGTCCGCGGTGGTCACACGGCATGTCGCGGATCTGGAGACGCGGCTGGGCACCCGGCTGCTGAACCGCACCACGCGCCGGCTGTCGCTGACCGAAGCGGGCGCGACCTATCTGGAGCGCGTGCGTCACATCCTTGCCGACCTCGAAGGCGTCGAGCAGATGGTGGTCGCGCGCAATCACGAGCCGGTCGGCACGCTGCGGATCGTCGCGCCGGTCGTGTTCGGGCTGCACAGCCTCGCGCCGCTCGTGCAGTCGTACGCAGCGCGTTACCCGGCTGTCGTGCCCGACGTCACGCTGGCCGATCGCCACGTCGATCTGGTCGAAGAGGGTTTCGACGTCGGCATTCTGGCGACCCGCTCGATGCGCAGCGCGAGCATCGTCACGCGGCGCTTGACGACCGGCTATATGACGGTCTGCGCGACGCCCGATTATCTGGCGCGGCACGGTACGCCGACGCGCCCGCAAGATCTGCTGCGCCATCCGTGTTTGAGCCGGCCAGCCGAGCAGGGCGGCGAGGAGCGCGTCTTCCGAGGGCCTGACGGCGAGGTGCGGGTGCGCCCCGCGAATGCGATCGGGGCCAACAACACCGAAATGCTGCGGCAGTTCGCGCTGTTGGGGATGGGCGTCGCGATTTTGCCGAGTTATCTGATCGGCCGCGACCTCGCCTCCGGGCGGCTCGTGCGCCTGCTCGACGACTACCAGCTGCCGCCGATCGAAATCACGATTGCTTATCCGAGCCGTCTGCATCTGCCGGCGAAGGTGCGCACCTTCATCGATCACCTCGTCGAACATTTTCAGCCGGAGAGCACACCGGCGCGGCTCGCACGCGGCGCCGCGCATGCGCGTGCGGCGGCCGGGCCGCTAGGGCGGGCCGCCGTCGACCGGTTCGATGATGTCCACGTGGTTGCCGAAGCGGTCGCCGACGCGGTTGCAGACTCCGCGCGGCCGGCGCGCCAGAGCACCCGCCGGGCGGCACGGGCGCCGCGCACGCGGATCGCCGCGTCGTCGCAGCTTTGATGGGGGGAGGCGGGGCGCGGCCGGGGTGGATGCTCGCGTGAGTTGCCGCGACGCGGCGGCTCGCGGTGCCTCGCGGGGCCTGTACGCCGGTGCCCAATGCGGCCCCGACGGGGCCCCGATGCGGCCCCGACCGCCGCAGGCCGCTATCTAAATGCCCAATCCGGGTCCGTAGTTGCCGCCAATCAGCCGCGTGACCGACTCGATATCGCCGTAATCCTGTTCCGGCATGCCGTCGAGCATCGCCAGTACCTCGTTGCTCGCGCCGGCTTCGCGCGCGGCGTCGACGAGCGCATCCTTGTTGGTCGGAAACTGGACTTCGCTGAGAACGTCGGCGATCTGCAGATCGATCGACTCGCCGGGGATGCCCGAGGCCGTCATGCGCATGCTCCTTGATGGATGTTGTGAGTGCCGCCGCATGAGTTGAAGGCGGCGCGAGCGGATTCGCCCAATGCGGGCTCACGCATCGACCGCGACCCGGCCAGCCCGCTATCGCGTTGCCGCCTGTCACGCGCCGACCGGGGGCGGCCCTCAGGTCGTCAGATGCTCGTTCTGCCCGGTCAGACTGCGCTCCAGGTGGCGCGACTTCGGCAGTGCAATATGCTCCCAGCGCTGCGGACGGCTCGCGTCGCTGGACGCGACATCCGGGGCCGGCGGGGCGACCGGCGCGGCGTTGGCGCGTTGCGCGAGCACCGTCGAATCCGTGCTGTCCGACGCGGTATGAACTGGCGCTGCGAAGCACGAGGCCGACAGCGTCACCATGATCAACAGTGTCGAGGTTTTCATCGCCCGACCTCCTCAATCTCATGCGGCGCTATCAGTTCAGCAAACCTTGTGCCGTCCCGCGTCGTAAGGACGATGCAAGCTACCGGCGGCGTGGCGATGAGCGGCGGCGCTGCTCTTCCATCTTAGATGGCAAATCCGGCAACGCGCGCCCATTTGCACAAAACCGAATTGTAGTTTCCGGATGATGGCACGAATGCGGCGCAGGCGGTGCGAGGCCCGCGGCTCGCGCGTCGCGAAGCCGGCAGCCTGCGCCCCTAACGGCCGGGATTCATCCGGAAATACGCATCGAGCAGCGAGCTTTTGTAGACCACCCCGGCGAGCGTCGGATGCGCGGCGCTTTCGACCACCGGCAGCCGCTCGCCCTGAAAGGCCATGAAGTGCTGCAACGCGACGCCGAGCGACATGTCCGGCGTCAGCACATCGAAATGCGGCTGCAGATAATCGGCGGCGGTCTTCGCCGAGGTGTCGCGTTTGTCGAGCAGATCGGAGGTGATGTCCTTTAGCGCGACCACGCCGAGAAACGCGCCGGACTGGTTCGCGACATACAGATACTTGACCGGATATTCGAGGAACACCCGCGTCATGTCCGCCACGGTCGCGTTCGGCGGCACCACCGTCTCGGCGGGCCGGATCAGCTCGCGCATCTGGGTCGCGCGCAGGCGGCTGCGCTCCTGTTCCTCGCGATTGCGGCGCAGCGTGATTTCGTACATCGACGCTTCGCGGATCGAGCGCGCGACGAAGTACGCGACCACGCACGACAGCATCAGCGGCAGCACCACCTGATAGCTGAGCGTCATCTCGAAGATCATCAGGATCGCCATCAGCGGGGCCTGGGCCGCGGCCGCGAGGAACGCGCCCATGCCGACCATCGCGTATGCGTAGGCGGCCGAGGTCGTATGCGGCCACAGCTCGTTCATCCCCTGGCCGAACAGCGAGCCCAGTGCCGCGCCGACGAACAGCGTCGGCGTGAACACCCCGCCGACCGCGCCCGAGCCGGCGGTCGCCGCGGTTGCCGCGAGCTTGCAGACCAGCACGACCACCAGCGCGGTCCACGTCCACGGCGAATGCAGGATCGAGTTCACCACGCTGTAGCCGTTGCCCCATACCTCGGGCTCCCAGACCGAGATGACGCCGACGATCAGGCCGCCGAGCGCGAGCCGCAGCGGCAACGGCACCGGCAGCTTGCGAAAGCCGGCCTTCGACGCATCGAGCAGCCGCAGGAACTGCGGCGCGAGCGCGCCGCACAGCGCGCCGAGCGCGACGAACAGCAACACTTCGAGGCCGGTCACGGTCGGGAACACCGGCATTTCGTACGGCGGCTTGTAGCCGGCGAATTCGCGCATCGTGATGTTGGCGACCACCGCGGAGACCAGCACCGGCCCGAAGCTTTCCATCGCGATCGAGCCGAGCACGATTTCGGTGACGAAGAACGCGCCGGCGATCGGCGCGCTGTACGCGGAGGTGATACCGGCGGCCGCGCCGCAGGCCACCAGCAAACGCAGCCGCGGCGGATCGAAGTGGACCCAGCGGCCGATCAGCGACGACGCGAGCGCCGCGAGCTGCACCATCGGACCTTCGCGGCCGATCGAGCCGCCGCTCGCGATCGTGAACAGCGACGACACGCTGCGCCACAAACTGAGCCGCACCGGCACCACGCCGTCGCCGATCGCGACCGCTTCCATGTAGTCGGTGTGCACGCGCTTGTCGGCGTGGCGCTGCGCGATCAGCAGAAACACGCCGGCGACCAGACCGCCCGCGGCCGGCAGCCAGATGCGGCTATGCCACGGCAGGCTGCGCGCGGTTTCGACGAAGCTGCCGGTGTGCCCGGACAGCGCGAATTGCACCAGATCGATGCCCTTGCGAAACAGGATGGTCGCGAACGCGCCGGCGATGCCGACCACGACCGACCAGACCAGCATCGTATGAGCTTCGGAGAGACGGAACAGGCGTTGGGCGCGGGTGCGCAGCTTCAGCAGGAATGAAAGCACGTCGACGGTCAGGGGCGTGAGAGAAGGTGAACAAACGCGCAGCACGGCAACAGCGCGCCCGCCTTCGAGGGCGGGCGCGCTGTTGCGGATGGGCGGGCGGAAGACGGGCGGCGCACGGGCGGCTTGCTTTCAAGTGGCCGCCTTGTCGAGTTCGGGGTAGTGCCGGAAGATGCACGCCTCGTTGTGTTCGAGGCGTCTGTCGGAGTCCAGATACGCGGCGATGCGCGGCCGCGCGAGCACGCTGTCGTGCAGCGCGGCGAGCCGCGGATAGTGTTCGCCGAAGCGCTTGAGCGCGCGCGGAAACGCGTACAGCAGACCGTCGATCAGCTGGAACATCGACAGATCCACGTAGCTCAACGCGTCGCCGACCATGAAGCTGTCGCCGGCCGGATTCTGTTTCAGCACGCGCTCGAAGTAACCCATGAACTTCGGAATCCGATGATCGATGAAGTCGTGCGCGCGCACCTTCGCGGCGTCTTTCTGATCCTCGTAGTAGAGGCCGCTCGCGAGCGGATGATGGGTGTCGTGCGCTTCGGTGACGACGTCGGCGATCGTCAGTTGCAGGCCGTTGGCGACGTAGCGCAGGCTGTCGATCGCCGGCGCGAGGTTCAGCCGCGGACCGAGATAGAACAGGATGTTGGCGGTTTGCGCGATCACCAGATCGCCGTCTTTCAGAAACGGCGGCGCGAACGGCGGGTAGGGTTCGCTGGCGCTATGCATTACGTCCAGCATCGCGTCGGTGCCGAGGCCCTTCGACGGCTTGCCGCGCGCGACCTCCACGTAGTCGACGCCGGCTTCTTCCAACGCGAGCCGCACGAATTCGCCGCGGCCCTGCAGACCATCCCAGTAATAGAGTTCCAGGCTCATCGATCGATCCTCATTGCGCTCGCCCGGGCGCGGCGCGGGAACGGCAGGATCGCCGCGGCGCGCGGGCGGGTTGCGGGAGCAAAATTGGCAGCAACGAGTATGCCGTGCGCGCGGCCCCGATGGGGCGCCGGAAAGCACAAAACCCCGCGCGCGGCGGGGTGTCGATCGAGGGGGCGGCGGCTTAGCCGAACAGGTGCTGGACGGTCCATGTGATTCCCAGTCCGCCGGCGAACAGCCACACATACAGGATCAGGCCGGTCGTCAATGCTCGCGGGCCGGCTTCGCGAATCTGCGAGATGCGCGTTTCGATGCCGAGCGCGGTCATCGCCATCGTCAGCGCGAAGGTGTCGAGCATGTTCAATGTCGAAGTCGCGTTTTCCGGCAGCACGTGCAGTGAGTTGATCACGACGCAGGCGAGAAAGCCGAGCGCGAACCAGGGGATCGCCAGCTTGCGCGGCGCGGCGCCTTGCTCGTTCGCGCCGTTTGCACCGTTTGCACCGTTTGCACCGTTTGCACCGTTCACGTTTCGAGCCGCGCGGCTCACCCACACGCCGACCACCAGCAGCACCGGCACCAGCAGCATCACGCGGGTCATCTTGACGATCGTCGCGATGTGGGTCGTCTCCGGGCTTACGTTGCTCGCCGCGCCGACTACCTGCGCCACCTCGTGGATCGTGCCGCCGAAGAACAGTCCCGCGCCGACCGTATCGAGATGCAGCCAGCCGGCCTTGAACAGGATCGGGTACAGGAACATCGACAGCGTGCCGAACAGCACCACGCTGCCGACCGCCATCGCGCTCTTGTGCGGTTTCGATTGCAGCGTCGATTCGAACGCGAGCACCGCGGCGGCGCCGCAGATCGCGCTGCCGGCGGCGGTCAGCAGCGCGGTGTCGCGATCGAGCTTCATGATCTTCATGCCGGCCCAGGTGCCGATCACCAGCGTGCTGACGACGATCAACACCGACTGCGCGAGGCCCGGCAAACCGACCTGGGCGATTTCCTGCAGGCTCACGCGCAGCCCGAAGAATGCGACCGCGATGCGCAGCAGCTTGCGCGCGGAGAAATTGACGCCGGCCGCCCAGCTGGCCGGCATGCCGTCGCGCAGCGCGTTGCCGTAGATCGCGCCGGCGACGATGCCGACGATCAGCGGGCTCAGGCCCAGACCGGCGACCGCCGGAATCGCGGCGATCCGCGTGACGGCGGCGGCGAACAGCGCGACGAACAGCACGCCGTTGAGCTGGCCGCGCGTCGATAGCGCGGGGGAGGCGGCGGTGAGCGGTACGGTGGAGGTGGACATGATCGGTGGCCCGGCTTAAGTGATGACTGCAACGGAGCTAATCCTAAATTAGAGATATCGATATGAAAAATCGTGATTTAGAATGTGAAGTATCGGCGAAACGGATATTTAAGTGAGATGACCCCGGATCAACTGATAACTTTCGCGGCGGTGGCCGAGCATCGCAACATCAGCCGCGCGGCGGTCGCGCTGCATCTGTCGCAGCCGGCGGTGTCGGGCCAGCTGCGCCAGTTGCAGGACGAGTTCGGCGAGCCGCTGTATCAGCGCGACGGCCGCGGCGTACGGCTGACGCCGGCCGGCGAGCAGTTGGCGAGCTACGCGACGCGGCTGCGCGACACCTTCCGCCAGGCGTACGCGTACCGCGACGCGCTGCGCGGCCTCGAACAGGGCACGCTGCGGATCGGCGCGAGCACCACGCCGGCGAGCTACCTGCTGCCGTATCTGATCGCCGAATTTCATCGCCGCTACCCGGATGTGACCGTGCATACCGCCGACGGCAACACGACCGAGATCGTCGGCGCGCTCGGCGCGGTCGATATCGCGCTGGTCGAAGGGCCGCCCGGCGACGAGTTGCCGCCCGGCACCGCGGTGCACGCGTGGCGCGAGGACGAGATCGTCGCGATCCTGCCGCGCGCGCACCCGCTCGCGCAGGCCGACAGCGGGCGGATCGAGCTGGCCGCGTTCGGCGCGTATCCGCTGGTGCTGCGCGAGGAGGGCTCGGGGGTGCGGCAGACGGTCGAACGGGAGTTCGCGCGCGCCGGCGTGCCGATGCGGGTCGCGCTGGAGATCGCCGGTGTCGAGGGGGTGAAGGAGGCGGTGCGGGCCGGGATGGGCGTGGGCTTTGTGTCGGCGATGTCGATGCGCCACGAGCACGGCGCGCTGCGGCTGCTCTCGCTCAGTCCGCAGCCGCTGACGCGGCGCCTGTCGATCCTGGTCCCGCATGCGAGCGCGCCGTCGCGGGTGGTCGCGCAGTTTCTGGCGATGTGTCTGGCGAACGATGCGCCGCAGCTTCGGTAGCACGGCCCGTTCGGGCCCGCCCGAAGCGTGCCCGGCCCGCCTGGGGATTTCCTCTATGGTGCGCGGCGACGCTCCCGCGCACTATTCGGGCATCGCAAGCGCCTCGGCGCTTTTTTTCGAAACGTCTTTGGAACCGGTTCCAAACGATGGTTTCGCGGCAGGATCAGGCGGGTTAGACATGGTTGATGCAAAAGACATCGTGATCGTGGCGAGTGCGTTCGGCATGGACGCGGTGCGCTCGGACGGTCATCTGAAGTGGGCGCGGGCCGCCAGGCAAGCGGGCGCGGTGGGTTTCGAAGTGCGCCGCGAGCTGTTCGCGAGTGACGCGGACATCGCTCCGCAGCAACTGCGCGCGCTCGGCGCGGCGCTGACCGAACTCGGCCTGTGGTCGGTGTTTTCGACGCCGGCCGAGCTGTACACGCGGGACGGCCGGCTGGATGCCGACGCGTTGGGGCTCGCGCTCGACGAAGCCGTCGCGCTCGGCGCGCGCTTCGTCAAGCTGCAACTGGGCGGCTTCGCGGGCGACACCGGCGCGGCGACGCTTGCCGCGCTGCTGGCCGCACGGACGGACGCCGGCAAGCCGCGGCTGGTGGTCGAAAACGGCCAGTTGGCCGACGGCGGCTCGCCCGCGCAATTTGCCGCGCTGTTCGCGGCGCTGCTCCGCGAAGGCCGCGCGCACCTGCTCGGCATGACTTTCGACATCGGCAACTGGGCATGGCTCGAGGTCGCCGCGCTCGAGGTCGCGCCGCAACTGGCGCCGCACGTCGAATACATCCATTGCAAGAGCGCGGCGGGCGAGGGCGCACGACGCTTCCCGGTCGCGCCGGCCGAGGACGATGCGCAGTTTCGCGCGGTGCTGGCCAGCCTGCCCAACGACGTGCCGCGTGGGATCGAATTTCCGTTCGACGCGAGCCGGCTCGACGCCGATGCCGCGCGCGCGGTGAACTGGCTCGCGCGGATCTAGCGCGGGGCCCGTCCTCGCGACCTCGGCCGGAACACCCGGCCCGGCAGCCGACCCGCACCCGACCAGCGCACGACCGGGCAACAACGCACCCCACGCACCACCAGGAGTTCCGCATGACCCAGCCGCACCCCACCTTGGACGTTCTCACCTACGGCGAAGCGATGGCGATGTTCGTCGCCGCCGAAACCGGTCCGCTCGCGGGCGTCGGGCAGTTCACCAAGCGCGTCGCCGGTGCCGATCTGAATGTCGCGATCGGCCTCGCACGGCTTGGCTTCAAGGTCGGCTGGATGAGCCGCGTCGGCGCCGATTCGTTCGGCCAGTTCGTGCGCGACACGCTCACGCGCGAGGGCATCGACCAGCGCTGCGTGAGCACCGACGCGCGTTATCCGACCGGCTTCCAGCTGAAGTCGAAAGCGGACGACGGCAGCGACCCGGCGGTCGAATATTTCCGCAAGGGCTCGGCCGCGAGCCACCTGTCGCTCGACGATTACGTCGCCCCCTACGTGCTCGGCGCGCGGCACCTGCATCTGACCGGCGTCGCGCCGGCGATCTCGGCGAGTTCGCGCGAACTGGCGTTCCATCTGGCGCATGAAATGCGTGCGGCAGGCAAGACGATCTCGTTCGACCCGAACCTGCGCCCGACGCTGTGGCCGTCGCGCGAAGCGATGGTCGAAGGGCTGAATGCGCTGGCCGCGCTCGCCGACTGGGTGCTGCCCGGCATCGGCGAGGGCGAGATTCTGACCGGCTATACACAGCCGGAGGACATCGCGAAGTTTTATCTGGAGCGCGGCGCGCGCGGCGTGATCGTCAAGCTCGGCGCGGCCGGCGCGTACTACCGCACCGCGCACGAGGCGGCGACGATCGCCAGCGAGCCGGTCGCCAACGTGGTCGACACGGTCGGCGCGGGCGACGGCTTCGCGGTCGGCGTGATCAGCGCGCTGCTCGAAGGCCGCCCGTTCGCGCAGGCGGTCGCGCGCGGCAACCGGATCGGCGCGCTGGCGATCCAGGTGATCGGCGATTCGGAAGGGTTGCCGAGCCGCGCCGAGCTCGATGCGCTGGAGCGCGCCGAGTTGTCACGCATCGCGAACGCCGCCTAGCACGTGACCTGACACACAACAAACCTTTACCAAAACAAGAGCGCCCCGCGGCGCCGACTTTTTTCCATCTTCGTTTCGGGACGAACGTCCAAGGAGACAACCTCATGACCTCATCGCTTGCGATTCGCCGTTGGTGGACGATCATGCCGATCGTGTTCATCACCTACAGCCTCGCGTATCTCGATCGCGCGAACTACGGCTTTGCGGCGGCAGCCGGGATCAACCAGGATCTGGGCATCAGCAAAGGACTGTCGTCGCTGATCGGCGCGCTGTTCTTCCTCGGCTATTTCTTCTTCCAGATTCCGGGCGCGATCTACGCGGAACGCCGCAGCGTGAAGAAGCTGGTGTTCTGGAGCCTGATCCTGTGGGGCGGCTGCGCGGCGCTCACCGGGATGGTCAGCAATATCCCGTCGCTGATGGCGATCCGCTTCGTGCTCGGCGTGGTCGAAGCCGCGGTGATGCCGGCGATGCTGATCTTCATCAGCAACTGGTTCACCAAAAGCGAGCGCTCGCGCGCGAACACCTTTCTGATTCTCGGCAATCCGGTCACGGTGCTGTGGATGTCGGTGGTGTCCGGCTATCTGGTGCATTCGTTCGGCTGGCGCCAGATGTTCATCGCCGAGGGCGTGCCGGCGATCATCTGGGCGATCTGCTGGTGGTTCCTCGTCAGGGACAAGCCCGAGCAGGTGAGCTGGCTCAGCCGCGAGGAAAAGGACGCGCTCGCGCAGACGCTGCGCGCCGAGCAGGCCGCGATCAAGCCGGTGCGCAACTACGGCGACGCGTTCCGCACGCCGGCCGTGATCAAGCTGTGCGCGCAGTATTTCTGCTGGAGCATCGGCGTGTACGGTTTCGTGCTGTGGCTGCCGTCGATCCTGAAGAACGGCTCGACGCTCAGCATGGTCGACACCGGCTGGCTGTCCGCGCTGCCGTATCTGGCGGCGACGATCGCGATGCTTGCAGCTTCGTGGGCATCCGATAAACTCAACCGCCGCAAGGTGTTCGTGTGGCCGTTCCTGCTGGTCGGCGCAATCGCGTTCGCGGCGTCGTATGCGCTCGGCTCGTCGCACTTCTGGATTTCGTATGCGCTGCTGGTGATCGCCGGCGCCGCGATGTACGCGCCGTACGGACCGTTCTTCGCGATCGTGCCGGAGCTGCTGCCGAGAAACGTGGCCGGCGGCGCGATGGCGCTGATCAACAGCATGGGCGCGCTCGGTTCGTTCGTCGGCTCGTACGTGGTTGGCTATCTGAACGGCGCGACCGGCTCGCCGGCGGCATCGTATGCATTCATGAGCGTGGCGCTGGTCGCCGCGGTGATTCTCACGCTCGCGGTCAAGCCGGCCGCCGCCGGCAACCCGTTGAAAGGCTCGGCCACTCTCGCCACCCCGTCGCAAGGAAAATAAGCTGATGAACAAGATCGTCGCCTGGAAGTCGCTGCCCGAAGATGTGCTCGCGTATCTACGACAGCATGCGCAGCTCGTGCAGGTCGATCCCGCGCAGCCCGGCGCGTTGGCCGCCGCGCTGCGCGATGCCGACGGCGGCATCGGCGCGAGCGTGCAGATCACGCCGGCGATGCTCGAAGGCGCGAGCCGGCTGAAGGCGCTGTCGACGATCTCGGTCGGCTACGACCAGTTCGACGTCGACGACCTGACGCGGCGCGGCATCGTGCTCGCGCACACGCCGGACGTGCTGACCGAATCGACCGCCGATACGGTGTTCTCGCTGATCCTCGCGTCCGCGCGACGGGTCGTCGAACTGGCCGAGTGGGTGAAGGCGGGGCAGTGGCGCGCGAGCATCGGGCCCGCGCAATTCGGGCTCGACGTGCAGGGCAAGACGCTCGGGATCGTCGGGCTCGGACGGATCGGCGGCGCGGTCGCGCGGCGCGCGGCGCTCGGCTTCAATATGAAGGTGCTGTACACGAACCGGCAGCCGAATCCGCACGCGGAGCAGGCGTATGGCGCGCGCCGGGTCGAGCTGGCCGAGCTGCTCGCGAGCGCCGATTTCGTCTGTCTGCAGGTGCCGCTGACGGCGCAGACGCGTCATCTGATCGGCGCGGCCGAACTGCGCGCGATGAAGAAAAGCGCGATCCTGATCAACGCGTCGCGCGGCGCGACCGTCGATGAAGCCGCGCTGATCGACGCGCTGCGCGACGGCACGATTCACGGCGCGGGGCTCGACGTGTTCGACACCGAGCCGTTGCCGGCCGACTCGCCGCTGCTGAGCCTGCCGAACGTGGTCGCGCTGCCGCATATCGGTTCGGCGACCCACGAGACGCGTCACGCGATGGCGGTCAATGCGGCGGAGAACCTCGTCGCCGCGCTCGCCGGCACGTTGTCGACAAATATCGTCAATCGCGAGGTGCTCGCGAAGTGATGCGGGCGATCAGCCGATGAGCACCACGCCGCCTTCCACCCCGCCATCCACGCCCGCCGGCGCGCCAGCCGCGACGCCGCGCCGCGCGACGATCACCGACGTCGCGCGCGAAGCCGGCACCGGCAAGACCAGCATCTCGCGCTATCTGAACGGCGAGATCGGCGCGCTGTCGCCGGAGTTGCGCGCGCGTATCGAAGCGGCGATCGCGCGGCTCGACTATCAGCCGAACCAGATGGCGCGCGGCCTGAAGCGCGGCCGCAACCGGCTGATCGGCATGCTGGTCGCCGACCTGACCAATCCGTACTCCGTCGAAGTGCTGCAAGGCGTCGAGGCCGCGTGTCACGCGCTCGGCCTGATGCCGCTGATCTGCCACGCGGCCAACGAGGTCGAGATGGAGCGGCGCTACCTGCAACTGCTGACCACGTACCGGGTGGAAGGGGTGATCGTCAACGCTCTGGGCGTGCGCGAGGAAACCTTGCGGCCGGTCGGCGACGGCGGAATTCCGGCGGTGCTGGTCGACCGGCGAGTGGAGGGGCTGGTCGCCGATATGGTCGGCCTCGACAATGACGGCGCCGCCGAACTCGGCGCGCGGCATCTGCTCGACCAGGGTTTTGAGCAGATCTGGTTCGTCGTGCAGCCGTTCGAACAGGTCAGCTCGCGACAGTTGCGGGTGCAGGCGTTCGAGCGAGCGATGCGCGACGCCGGCGGCGTGCGCGCCCGGACGCTGGTGCTCGATCTCGCGGACGACGTGGCGGTCGAGCGTGCGCTGGCCGGGTTGGACCGGGCGATCGACGCGGCGGGCGGCGAGGGCGATGGCGTTGGCGGCAGCGATGGCGGTGGTGGCGACGGCGACAATGTCCCCGGCAGCGACAACGGCCGTGATAGCGGCCGCGGCGGGAACGCGCCGCGCGTCGCGCTGTTCGCGGCCAACGCGCCGGTCGCGCTGCGTGTCGCGCTGCATCTGAAAGCGCGCTACGGCGCGCGCTGGCAGGAGCGCGCCGCGCTGCTGTCGATCGACGATCCCGACTGGGCCGAACTCGCCGGCATCACGACGATCCGCCAGCCGACCTATGAGATCGGCTATCGCGCGGTCGAATTTCTGCACGAGCGCATCGAAGGCGCGCAGACCGGCGCGCGCGACTGCCTGCTGGCGGGCGAACTGATCGTGCGTGCGTCGACCGTGCGCTGATTCGTACGCTAACTCGCACGCTGACTCGCGCGCTGATTCACGAGCAATCTGCGATCATGCGGGGCTGCGGCGCGCAGCGGTTGCGCGCCGGTCATCGCTCGCAATCCCGCAAGGACATTCATGGTCGTCGCACCGCTTACCCTCGCGAGCCTCGCGCTCGCTACGCTCGTCATCGCCGCGTTACCGTTTCTGCTTTACCGGCAGTTGCGCCTGCCGCTCGCGCTCAGGCCGCGCGACGCGATCGCCGGCGTCGCGGTGTTCGCATTGTTCGCGATGGTGATCGAGCGCGCGCTGAACGACTATCTGCTGCGCGGCAACGTGACGACGGCGGCGTTTCTGTCGCAGCCGGTCGCGTTCGTCGTGTATGGCGCGCTGATCGCGGGCGTGTGTGAGGAAGTCGGGCGGTTCATCGGGATGCGCTGGCTGCTCGACCGTGCCGCGCGCGCGCAGACGGGCGCGGCAGTTCGAACGTCTGCCGATGCGACCACCGGTGTGGCTGCCGGTGGGAACGCCGCCCGCGCTCGCGCCCGCGCCCGCGCCGCGACGAGCCGCGCCGAGCGCAGCGCCGCCGCGCGCGCCGACGACGGCGCCGCGCTCAGCTACGGCCTCGGCCACGGCGGCGCGGAAGCGTGGATGGTCGGCGTGCTCGTGCAGATTCAGTGGCTGGTGTTCGCGGTGCTGGAAAATCGCGGCCGTCTCGACGGCTTTCTCGGCAATCTGCCGGCCGAATCGGTGATGCGGGTCCATCTGATTCTCGCGAGCCTGAGCCCTCAGCTGGCCGGCATCTTCGTGCTCGAACGCGTGGCCGCGCTGGTGTTCCAGATCGGCCTGTCGGTGCTGATGTGGCGCGGCGTACGGGCCGGCCGGCGCGCAATTTTGCCGCTCGCGATCGTGCTGCACGCGCTGATCGACGTGCCCGCCGCGCTGTCGCAGGCGCGCCTGCTGCCGCTTGCCGCGGTCGATACGATCTATGCGGTCGCGGCGGTGTTCGTCGCGCTCTGGTTGATCCGGGTGTATCGGCGGCCGGTCGCGGCTGCGGCGTGACAGTAGGTAACGGCCGGGTGTGAGCGGCGCCGGACACCACCGCCGTCGCCGCGCCGCGCCGCGCCTCGCTATCGCGCGAGCCTTTCTCTAAAATGCGCGTACCGTTCAGAAGCGCTCACGCAACCACCGGCGCGACGCCCGGCAGAACCACTTCGCACCCTCTTTCCCGGCAGCCTTCATGGAAGCTTACCAATACGACTGCGCGCATCCCGAGTTCGAGGAGCTCGCGCGCGTCATCAGCGATCTGTTTCCCGAGCAGACGCAATTCATCGAACGCGCGGCCGACGATGGCGCGCCCACGTTGACGATCCATTGGGTCGCGATGCGCTTCGGTTCGACCGCGCGGCGCATCGCGATGACGGTTGCGATCACGCCGGCGGCGCTTGCGCGTTATCGGGCCATGCCGGCCCGCTTGCGCGGCCGCAGCTTCGCGGTACTGCGCGCGTATGTCGAAGCGAGTCTCGGCTCGCTCGAAGAGATGTACGCGAACGGCGAGGCGGTGCCGCGCGAAGTCACCGTCGATCTCGGCGACGAATTCGCCTGAAAATCAGCGCGTCAATCGGCCAGCCGATACACCTTCGCAAAGCGCGCGGCCTGCACGACGCCGTAATCGCCCGGCGCGTACTGCATGACCCAGTCGCCGGCCGCCCCATGCAGCACGTCGCCGCCACTCGCCGAGCGCGCGAGCGAGAAGCTTTCGTCCATCCGCCGCGCGAGCACGACCGCCGGCCGATTGCGATAGGCGCCGGGCTCGCCATGCGCGAGCGCCGCATCGGCGGGCAGATATTTGGCATCGAAGCGCTCGCGCGACACGACCCAGCGGTCGCCGGTCGAGCCGGTGATCAACGCGTCGCCGCGAAGGTAGCGGTTCGGGCCTTCGAGGCTCATCAATTGACCTTCGGCGGCGGCGAATTCGACGCTCACCGTTTCGTCCTTGACGACGCGTTGGGCGTGCGGATCGTCACGCAGATCGAGATTCCTGAGTTCGGTCATGAAGCAGTGTGCAAAGTTCGGGTGGAATGCGCGCCGCCGCGCTGCGGCTGCCGCCGCGGTTGTTGCTGTCACTGCGGCCGCGGATGGAAAGACGACTGCGGCGAGCGCCGGGCTAGCCAGGCCGCCCGCGCTGCGCGATCCCGAATCATGCCAGATGGCTGAAGCAGCCGGGCTGTTTCCGGAGACCGGACGCAAAAACGCCCGCCGCGCGGCAGGCGTTGCCGCGCGGCGGGCGTGCAGGGCGTTCAGCGTCTGGATTACTTCGCGGCTGCGTCGCTGGCCGCTTCGGCGGCCGGCTTGTCGGCCTTACCCTTGCCGTGATGTTCGCGATGACGCCCGCCCTCCGGGCCGCCGTGATGGAAGGTCGCGTCGGCGAGCTTCTTCTGCTCCGGCGACAGGCTCGCATACAGCGGATCGAACGCGTCGACCAGCTTCTTCATGCCGTCCGCATGTGCTTGCGCAATCGTTGCGTACTGTTTCATATCGTCGAGCGCGCTGACGTTGGTCGCGGCCTTGCGCTGATGGAACAGCTGACCCATCGTTTCGCCGTTGCTGCGCATCACGTCGGCGAACGCTTTCCATTGCGTTTCCTGCGCGGGGGTGATCTTCAGCTGCGCATGCAGATAGGCGATGCGGTCTTCGACGTTGCGCTCATGGCCGGCCTTGGCCGCGGGGGCCGACGCAGTGTTCTCCGGGGCCGAAGCCGGCGCGGCGGTTTGGGCGAATGCGCCGCCCATCGAAACGGCCGTAGCCAGCATAACCAGTGCTTTTTTCATCGAAACTCCTGATGTCTGTTCGTATTGAGACACGGCGCGCGGTAACAGGTGATGTGCGCGCCGGGGGCAAATAGCGGCGTACGGCGCGTCCGCCGCCTTCGCCCGTGGCCGCTATTAGTAACACGATATCCGTTCAATCCGGTTGGTGTGCGACAAACGCTTACAACCGAAACGAACGGGAAACGGCTCGCGGACTTTTTAACGGGGCTGCGGCCCGGGACGCGCGATAATCCGCGACATCCACGGCCAACCCCACACCTGCTTCGATGAGACCTCCGCGCCTCGACCAGCTCGACGACCTCGACCGCAACCTCGTTGCGTTGCTGCAAGCCAATGCGCGCGAAAGCGTCGCAAATCTCGCGCGCCAGCTCGGCGTCGCGCGCACCACCGTGATCGCGCGAATCGCGCGGCTCGAACGCAGCAACGTGATCGCCGGCTATAGCGTGCGGCTCGGCCAGGACGTGCTCGATTCGAGCATCGTCGCGTATGTCGGCATCATCATCGCGCCCAAGCATGGGCCGGCGGTGCAGAAGCGGCTGGGCAAAATGCCCGAGGTGCAACTGCTGTGCGCGGTGAGCGGCGAGTTCGACTACGTCGCGTGGCTGCGCGCCGATTCGCCGGAACGGCTGAACGATCTGCTCGATCAGATCGGCGGTCTCGAAGGCGTCGAGCGGACCACCACGTCGATCATTCTGGCGCGCAAGATCGATCGCGGCACCGTCTGACGCACAAGCGTTCGCGGCCTCGCGTTAATGGCCTCGCATTAACGGCCTCCCGTTAACGGCTTTTTTACGCTTTTTCGACGAATCGACTGAGCCGCTCGTCATAACGTCGAACCTGCTGGTCATAGCGCAGCATTTTGCGCGTATGAACTGTTTTTGCTTGTTTCTACACTGTCATCCATGGGTTGAGCCCGCAGGCAGCGTGCGCGACGCGCGGCGCGGCTTCGAGGCCCGGAGACAGCACACGGATAACAAGGAGAAAGCAGATGAAAGTAGCTATCGTTGGCGCAGGTCTGATCGGTCACACCATCGCTCACATGCTGCGCGAAACCGGCGACTACGAAGTCGTCGCGTTCGACCGCGATCAGCACGCACTCGACAAGCTCGCCGCCCAGGGCATCCCGACGCGCCGCGTCGATTCTGCCGATGCCGCCGCGCTGCGTACCGCGATCGAAGGCTTCGACGTGCTGATTAACGCGCTGCCGTACTACCTCGCGGTGAATGTCGCGGCGGCGGCGAAGGGCGCGGGCGTGCATTACTTCGATCTGACCGAGGACGTGCGCGCGACTCACGCGATTCGCGCGATCGCCGCGGACGCCGAGCACGCGTTCATGCCGCAATGCGGTCTCGCGCCGGGCTTCATCGGCATCGCCGCGCACGAACTGGCGAACCGCTTCAGCGAAATCCGCGACGTGAAGATGCGGGTCGGCGCGCTGCCCGAGTTTCCGACCAACGCGTTGAAGTACAACCTGACGTGGAGCGTCGACGGTCTGATCAACGAATACTGCCAGCCGTGCGAGGCGATTCGCGACAGCCGCACGCAGTGGGTGCAGCCGCTCGAAGGGCTCGAGCATTTCTCGCTCGACGGCACGGAGTACGAAGCATTCAACACCTCCGGCGGTCTCGGCACGCTGTGCGAAACGCTCGCGGGCCGGGTCGAATCGCTCGACTACAAGTCGGTGCGCTATCCGGGCCATCGCAACCTGATGCAGTTCCTGCTCGAAGACCTGCGGCTCGCGAGCGACCGCGACACGCTGAAGACGATCATGCGCCGCTCGGTGCCGTCGACCGCGCAGGACGTCGTGCTGGTGTTTATCACGGTCAGCGGGATGCGCGACGGTCAACTGGTGCAGGAAGTGTTCACCCGCAAGATCTTCGCGAAGACCGTCTGCGGCGTGCCGATGAGCGCGATCCAGATCACCACGGCCGGCGCGATGTGCGCGGTGCTCGATCTGTTCCGCGAGCGCAAGCTGCCGCAACGGGGTTTCGTGCGGCAGGAGCAGGTGTCGCTGGCCGACTTTCTTGCGAACCGTTTCGGCAAGCTCTACGAAGGGCAGTCGCTGGAGGCGATGGCGACGGTTTGAACTACGTGAAGTCGTAGGCCGCAGCAAAAGAAAAGCCCCGCTTTGGCGGGGCTTTTTGCATCGCACTGACGCGCTGGAGCGCTCGCCACCCGCTAAGCCGCTAGGCCGCGAGCCGCGCGAGCAGCGCATCGTAATCGGCCGCTTCGGGCGCGGTGTTGTCGAACATCAGCAGATCGTCGCGGGCCGCGCCGCTCGGCACGAAACGCCGTTGCCGGTACTCGTCCCAATGCGCGAGCTTGTACGCATCGGCCGGATTGGCGCGCGCGACGATCCGTTGCCGCGCGGTCTCGTCCGACGTATGCACCCACACGACGCGCAGCTTCACGTCGGCGCCGACGCCGAGCCACGCGCGGTCGAACAGGCGCCGCTCGCGCACCTCGCGCGATAGCGGCCCGACGACGAGCGCGCCGATACCGAGTTCGAGATTCTCGCGCGCGGTATCGATCAGCCCACGATACTCGGGGTCGCGCAGATGCTGGAGAAAGAGCGGGCTGTCGCGGTCGTTGGGATCGCCGCTGAGCATCGCGATCGCGGCGGCGCTATAGCCGCCGTACAGCGTGTCCTTGTCGAGCAGGCACAGCGGGGTGCCGCGCGCCCGCATCAAAGGGCCGATCAGCCGTTTCGCGACGGTGGTCTTGCCGGTGCCCGCATGACCGCAAAAGAACGCCAGCAAGGTCACGAAGGGCGGTCCTCGGGCGGGGCCGCGGCGGCGTCGGGCAACACCGGATCGCGCGCGAACTTACCGTTGGTCTCGAGCCACATCACGTTGATGATGCCGAAGCCGAGCGCCACGCCGACGCCGAGAATCCAGGTGAAATACCACATCGCAGTCTCCTTGAGCGTGCGCCCGAGGTCGGCGGGCAGAGGTCAGGGGCCGGTTACGCGGATCGGCGCAGGTGCCGACGGATTACGGGGGCTGCCGCCGCAATGCCCGGCGCGCCACCCGTGCAGCGATCATGAACAAGAACCCGGTCACGCGCAAGAGGGCGGCGGCCCGCGGCGGCAGCCTACGGGCCCGGGCTGGCGCAACGCTTGGGCGTTGCTATCATGCACAACAACGTACAACAGTCATGCGAACCCGCGTGCGGCCGCCGTCGCGCAGCGCATTGGGCCTCGGGCGCCGGGTGCCGGGGCCCGGACGCGGGCCACGCCACAATCAGAACAGGGGGAGAACAACATGCCGATGCGCCTGTCTTGCCGCGGCCGCGCCGCACCGGGAGCTGGCGTCGCGCGTGCTGCCGGCGCGGCCCCCCGCGGCGCCGTTGCAATCTGCGTCGCGCTCGCGTTGGCCGGCTGCGCATCCGAGCCGGCCGAGCCGGTCGCGTTCAAACCGGTGCCGGTCGAACGCATTGTCAGGCAGGGCTACACGCAGCCGGGTCCCGGCCTCGTCGCGGTCGATCTGCGCCGCGAGCGTTCGCGCGACGTGGTCGTACGCTTTCGCGATGCGCTCGTCTATCTCGACGGCGAGCGCGTGACCGATCTGATGAACGGCGAGCACGTGACGTTCTATCTGCCGCCCGGCCCGCATCGGCTCGGCGTGTCGACGCCGTTCGATCCGCTCGTCGAGCTGAACTTCATCGTCACCGCCGATCCGCGCTACACGAACCGCGCGTCGGTCACCTTCGACGACGATCACCGCATCGGCCTGCGCCGGGTCGCCCAGTAGCGTGCCGCCACTCCTTAACAATTGGATACGCGCGAACCGCGCGCCGCACCGTAACATGGCGGCAGCCGCGCCGCGTGTCGACGCGCGCCTGTCCGTTTTCGGGCAGACCGGCCGTCCGCCTTACACGATGCTTGCGCATCGGCGCGCGCCGGTCTGTTCAGTTTGCAAGGTACTTCGAACATGCTGATCAATTGCGCCGCCTACCAGGACGGCCGGAAACTCGCCGACATCACGATCGAAAACATCAGCGACTATGTTTCGCGCCCCGAATGTTTCGTCTGGGTCGCGCTGAAGGACCCGACTCCCGATGAACTGGCGATCATGAAGGAGGAGTTCGGCTTGCACGAACTCGCGATCGAGGATGCGCAGCACGGCCACCAGCGCCCGAAGATCGAGGAATACGGCGATTCGCTGTTTACCGTGATGCACACGGTCGAAATGGACGAGCACGGCGATTTTGTGATCGGCGAGGTGGACGTGTTCGTCGGCAGCAACTACGTGCTGTCGGTCCGGCGCGGCACCCGCACCGGGTTCCAGGCCGTGCGCACGCGCTGCGAGCGCGAGCCGCATCTGCTGAAGGAGGGCTCGGCGTTCGTGCTGTATGCGCTGATCGACGACGTGGTCGACCGTTACTTCCCGATCGTCGAGGCGATGAGCACCGAACTCGAAACGCTCGAAGACCGCATCTTCGAGAGAAACGATTCGGCGGCCTCGCGCGCGATCGTCGAGGATCTGTACACGATGAAGCGCCGACTCGTGATCCTGCAGCACCATATCGTGCCGCTGCAGGAGGCGGTCAGCAAGCTGACCGGCGGGCGCATTCCGAGCATCTGCGCGGGCATGCAGGCGTACTTCCGCGACGTCTACGACCATCTCGACCGGATCGTGCGGACCATCGAGGGGCGGCGCGAAATCGTCGTCACCGCGGTGCAGGTGAACCTGGGCATGATCTCGCTCGCGGAAAGCGAAATCACCAAGCGGCTCGGTTCGTTCGCCGCGTTGTTCGCAGTCCCGACGATGATCGCCGGCATCTACGGGATGAACTTCGAGCGCATTCCCGAGCTACATTTCAGGTTCGGCTACCCGATCTGTATCGCGGTGATGGTGCTGATCGACGTGGTGCTGTTCCGGCGCTTTCGCAAAGCCGGCTGGCTGTAGCCGGCGCAACACCGCATCGCAGCACCGGCGGTCGTTGACATTGCGAAAGCCTTGCGCCGAGAATAGCCGACGCAAACGTTTGGGCGTAAAAACAATCCGGCTCGCCCGCGAGCCCGACCACCGAGGAGATACGCATGAGCCTTTGGACCCGCCGTCGCCTGCTTGCCGCCGCCGTTCTCGCTACCGCTTCCGCCGCACTACCGCTGTCCGCCGCTTACGCGCAAAACGCGCCCGCTCACAAGCCGAAAGTCGCGCTGGTGATGAAGTCGCTCGCCAACGAGTTCTTCCTGACCATGGAGACCGGCGCGAAGGACTATCAGAAACACAATCCCGGTCTGTTCGACCTCGTCACCAACGGCATCAAGGACGAAACCGACACCGCCAACCAGATCCGCATCGTCGAGCAGATGATCGTCTCGAAGGTCGACGCGATCGTGATCGCGCCGGCCGACTCGAAAGCGCTGGTGCCGGTCGTGAAGAAAGCGGTCGACGCCGGCATCATCGTCGTCAATATCGACAACCGCTTCGATCAGGACGTGCTGAAGTCGAAGGACCTGAACGTGCCGTTCGTCGGCCCGGATAACGCGAAGGGCGCGCAGAAGGTCGGCGACTATCTCGCCAAACGGCTGAAGTCGGGCGACGAGGTCGGCATCCTCGAAGGCGTGTCGACCACCACCAACGCGCAGCAGCGCACGGCGGGCTTCAAGGCCGCGATGCAGACGGTCGGCGCGAAGGTCGTGTCGGTGCAGTCGGGCGAATGGGAAATCGACAAGGGCAACGCGGTCGCGTCGGCGATGCTCAACGAGTACCCGAACCTGAAGGCGCTGCTCGCCGGCAACGACAACATGGCGATCGGCGCGGTTTCGGCGGTGCGCGCGGCCGGCAAGCAGGGCAAGGTGCTGGTGGTCGGCTACGACAACATCAACGCGATCCACCCGATGCTCAAGGACGGCCGCGTGCTCGCGACGGCGGATCAATACGCGGCCAAGCAGGCGGTGTTCGGCATCGACACCGCCTTGAAGGCGCTCAGCGAAAACAAGAAACAGTCGCAGTTGTCCGGCGTGGTCGAAACGCCGGTCGATCTGGTGACCCGAGAGACGCTGAAGTAACCCCGGCCGCCGCGCGAGCCCGCTGCGATTCATGCAACGGGCATTAAAGCGCGCGGCGCCCCGCATTTATTCAACAAACGCTCAAGAATGCCGTCGCGGCGCCGTTAATTTAAGAGTTAAGCGTCATGACGGCGGCCGCGCGATCGGAGCCGCGCGGGCGGCGAGCGCCCGCGCATCTCGCGCCCGTGCCGGCATGACTCGCGACGGCCGCCAGCACAACGAAGCCGTCACGGAACCAGGAGCGCAATGGATTCCACCGACCAATCCGCCTTGCCTGTCGTACTGAGCGTCAGCGGTCTCGGCAAGACCTACGCCGAACCTGTGCTCGCCGACGTCTCGCTGACGCTGCGCGCGGGCGAGGTATTGGCGCTGACCGGCGAGAACGGCGCGGGCAAGAGCACGCTGTCGAAGATCGTCGGCGGACTGGTCGAGCCGAGCACCGGCACGATGCGCCTTGCCGGCGCGCCGTATGCGCCGGCCAGCCGCACCGAGGCCGAGGCGCTCGGCGTGCGGATGGTGATGCAGGAGCTCAATCTGCTGCCGACGCTGTCGGTCGCCGAGAACCTGTTTCTGAACCGGCTGCCGCGCGCGGGCGCGTTCAGCTTCGGCTGGATCGACCGCCGCCGGCTGCGCGAGAACGCGCGCGAAGCGATGGCGCAGGTCGGGCTCGACGCGATCGATCCGGACACGCTGGTCGGTGAACTGGGGATCGGTCATCAGCAGATGGTCGAGATTGCCCGCAATCTGATCGACGACTGCCGGGTGCTGATCCTCGATGAGCCGACCGCGATGCTGACCGCGCGCGAGGTCGATCTGCTGTTCGAGCAGATCGAACGGCTGAAGGCGCGCGGCGTCGCGCTGGTCTATATCTCGCACCGGCTCGAGGAACTCGCGCGGGTGGCCGAACGGGTCGCGGTGCTGCGCGACGGCCGCCTCGTGCACGTCGACGCAATGGCGAATCTGACCAGCGACGAGATCGTCACGTGGATGGTCGGGCGCGAACTGGGCGAGCACATCGATCTCGGCGAGCGCAACCTCGGCGCGCCACTGCTGAAGGTCGAGCGGCTCGCGCGCGGCAGCGCGGTGCGCGATGTGTCGTTCGAGGTGCGCGCGGGCGAGATCTTCGGCATCAGCGGGCTGATCGGCGCGGGCCGCACCGAGCTGATGCGGCTGATTTACGGCGCCGACCGCAAGGACGGCGGCAGCGTGTCGCTCGCGGCGACGCCCGGTGCGCCGCCCACGCCGGTCGCGATCGACTCGCCGGCCGACGCGGTGCGCGCCGGCATCGCGCTGATCACCGAGGACCGCAAGGGCGAAGGCCTGTTGCTGCCGCAGCCGATCGCCGCGAACGTATCGCTCGGCAATCTGCGCAGCGTCGCGCGCCACGGTGTGGTCGACGCGATGCGCGAAAACGCGCTCGCGCAAAAGCAGATCGACGCGATGCGGATTCGCAGCTCGGGCCCTGGGCAGATCGTCGGCGAGCTGTCGGGCGGCAATCAGCAGAAGGTCGTGATCGGCCGCTCTCTCGCGCGCGAGTGCCGGGTGCTGCTGTTCGATGAACCGACGCGCGGGATCGACGTCGGCGCGAAGTTCGATATTTACGGGCTGATGGGCGCGCTCGCGCGCGACGGCCGGGCGCTGGTGGTGGTGTCGAGCGATCTGCGCGAACTGATGCTGATCTGCGACCGGATCGGCGTGATGTCGGCGGGCAGTCTGACCGGCGTGTTCGAGCGCGGCAGCTGGACTCAGGACGCGCTGCTGGCGGCCGCGTTCGCCGGCTATCGCGGCCGCGACGCGCTGCTGCACAGCCCCGTGAGCAACGAAGCAGGGAGTCTGGGATGACCGATCGATCGTGGCGCGACGCGGCGGCGGCCGCCAAGGACGGCAAACGCGACACAGCGGGCAAGGGCGGCAAGGACGGCGCGCTGCCCGCCGATCCGTCGGCGCCGCTCGCGAGCGGCAAACCGGCCGGTACGCGGCTCGGGTTTTCGAACTACCTGGGGCTGGCCGGCGCGCTGCTCGCGATGATCGTGCTGTTCTCGCTGCTCAGTTCGCACTTTCTGACCTACGACACGTTCAGCACGATCGCGAACCAGATCCCGGATCTCGTCGTGATGTCGGTCGGGATGACCTTCGTGCTGATCATTGCGGGGATCGATCTGTCGGTCGGCTCGGTGCTCGCGCTGGGAGCGTCGGTGGTCAGCGTGGCCGCGCTGAAGTGGGGCTGGCCGCCGTTGCCGTCCGCGCTGCTCGGCGTCGCGGTCGCCGCGCTGACCGGCACCGTGACCGGCGCGGTGACGGTGGGCTGGCGGATTCCGTCGTTCATCGTGTCGCTCGGCGTGCTGGAAGCGGCGCGCGGGCTCGCGTACCAGATGACCAGTTCGCGCACCGCGTATATCGGCGACGCGTTCGATTTCCTGTCGAACCCGATCGCGCTCGGCATCTCACCGGCGTTCCTGATCGCGGTCGCGGTGATGGTGATCGCGCAGTTGGTGCTCACGCGCACGGTGTTCGGCCGCTATCTGGTCGGCATCGGCACCAACGAGGAAGCGGTGCGGCTCGCGGGCGTCGATCCGCGCCCGTACAAGGTGATCGTGTTCGCGCTGATGGGCGCGCTGGCGGGACTGGCGGCGCTGTTCCAGATCTCGCGGCTCGAAGCGGCCGATCCGAACGCGGGCGTCGGCGTCGAGCTGCAGGTGATCGCGGCGGTCGTGATCGGCGGCACCAGTCTGATGGGCGGCCGCGGCTCGGTGATCAGCACGTTTTTCGGCGTGCTGATCATTTCGGTGCTCGCGGCAGGGCTCGCGCAGATCGGCGCGAACGAGCCGACCAAGCGGATGATCACCGGCGCGGTGATCGTGGTCGCCGTGGTGCTGGATACCTACCGCAGCCGCCGCAAGCGCGGGTGATGGGCGCGCGGCGGGGTGTGAAGCGGGGCGCGCAGCGGGGTGTGAAGCGCGCAACGATGGATGAAACGAATCAGTCGGCTCCGTCTTCTTTGAGGACGTGATCGACAGGAGAGCAACAGATTATGGCGACGATCAAGGATGTAGCGGCCGTGGCGGGGGTGTCGTTCACGACGGTATCGCACGTGGTGAACAACTCGCGGCCGGTGTCGGCCGATGTGCGCGCGAAAGTCGAGCGCGCGATCCGTGAACTGCACTACGTGCCGTCGGCGGTCGCGCGTTCGCTGAAGGCGCGCGCGACCGCGACGATCGGACTGGTGGTGCCCAACAGCACGAATCCGTATTTCGCGGAGCTCGCGCGCGGCATCGAGGACGGCTGCGCGCGCAACGGCTACTGCGTGTTCTTCTGCAACTCCGACGACGACCCCGCGAAGCAGCGCAACTACCTGCGCGTGCTGCAGGAAAAGCGCATCGACGGGCTGATCGTCGCATCGGCCGGCGACGACGCGGTGCTCGCGCAGACGCTCGCCGACTCGCGCGAGCCGCTGGTCGTGGTGGACCGCAATATCGAGGGGATCAGCGCCGACCTCGTGCAGATCGATCACGAGAAGGGCGCGTACCTGGCGACCCGCCATCTGCTCGAACTGGGCCACGTGCGGATCGGCTGCATCACCGGGCCGGTGCACACCGCGGTCAGCGCGATGCGGGTGCACGGCTTCATTCGCGCGATGGCCGAGCGTGGGATCGAGATTGCCGGCGACGCGATCGTCGAGAGCGATTTTTCCGGCAGCGGCGGCCATCGCGCGGCCGCGCAGCTGTTCGACACGGTGCGGCCGAGCGCGATTTTCGCGGTCAACGACATGATGGGGATCGGCGCGCTGCGCGCGGCCGCGGAACGCAATATCAGCGTGCCGCGCGAGTGCTCGATCATCGGCTTCGACGATATCGAGCTGGGGCGCTTCATGTTTCCGTCGCTGTCGACGGTTGGGCAGTCGGTGCGCGAGCTTGGCGATATCGCCGCGCAGACGCTGGTCGAGCGGATCGCCGAGGCGGCGGCGCCGAATCCGCTGCCGCGCGGGCCGGCGCGCCGGCGGGTGGTGTCGCCGCGGCTGATCGTGCGCGAGTCGACCGCCGCGTGGGCGGGGGAAATACGGCGGGAGCTGGCGGCGTAACGGTCGTCGCGAGGCCCGGCGAGGCCTGGTGAAACCCGGCGGGCGAGATATCGGAAAGACCCGCGGCAAGACCCGCGGCAACTCGCGAAACCCCGCGCGGCGCGCAGCCGGCGCCGCGCCTCGGAGGACAGGCAAGTGGCAAGCAATTCAACCGATGCACGCGTGACGGTGGTCGGCAGTCTGAACATGGACCTCGTGGTGCGGGCGCCGCGTCTGCCGCAGCCGGGCGAGACGCTGGCCGGGCACACGTTCGCGCAGGTTGCCGGCGGCAAGGGCGGCAACCAGGCGGTCGCGGCCGCGCGGCTCGGCGCGCGGGTCGCGATGCTCGGCTGTGTCGGCGCCGATCCGAACGGCGCGCAGTTGCGCGCGGGCCTCGAAGCGGAGGGCATCGACTGCACGGCGCTCGATACCGGCCGCGAGCCGAGCGGCGTCGCGCTGATCGTCGTCGATGACGCGAGCCAGAACACGATCGTGATCGTCGCGGGCAGTAACGGCGAGGTGACGCCCGACGCGATCGCGCGTCACGAAGCGGCGCTGGCCGCCGCCCAGGTGGTGATCTGTCAGCTCGAAACGCCGCCGGCGGCGGTGCGCGCGGCGCTCGCCGCGGCGCGCCGGCTCGGCAAGATCGTGATCCTCAATCCCGCCCCGGCCACCGGGCCGCTGCCGGCCGACTGGCTGCCGCTGATCGACTATCTGATTCCAAACGAAACCGAAGCCGCCGCGTTGACCGGCCTCACGGTGGAGTCGCCCGACGACGCGGCGCAAGCCGCCGCCGCGCTGCGGGCGGCCGGCGCGCGCAATGTGCTGATCACGCTCGGCGCGCGCGGCCTGTATGCGGCGCTCGACGGCGCCGCACCCGCGCTGTACGACGCGCCGCGGGTTGCGGCGGTCGATACCACGGCGGCCGGCGACACGTTTATCGGCGGTTTCGCCGCACAGCTGGCGCAGGGCGCCGAGGTCGACGCCGCGCTGCGCTTCGCGCAGCGGGCCGCCGCGTTGTCGGTGACGCGCGCGGGCGCGCAGCCTTCGATTCCCCGCCGCGCGGAGCTCGACGCGCTGGGATGAGCCGCGCGCCGACCAGCCCCGTCGCCAGCACCCATCCCTCCCGATCCCCGCAGTTTCCCACCTCAAAACCCGCGCTTTGACAAGGCCGGTCGGGCCGCTTCGCGCCCGCGCGCTCAACCCATTTTTCCGGTAATACCTTCCAAACTGCCGACAACGTCTTTCTTCATACCTTTTAAATGCTTCAAGGATAGGGCGGCGGTGCCGTAAACAGAAGTTAGAGCGCGCACTCGAAAGCGCCGGACTCGAAGCACGCGGCCGCCCGCCGCGTTCCCAGCCTCTCATTTTTGCAAAGCACACAGGATCCAAGCATGTTGAACAAGGGCATTACGATCAAGGCGCGCATCGGCCTGACCATGGCGTTCCTCGCGGCGCTGCTGGTGGCGACCGGCGTGTTCGGTCTGTTCGGTATGGGCCGCTCCAACGCCGCGTATCAGGACACTTTCACCAACGCGATGCCGAGCGCGGTCAACGTCGGCAATGCCGAGATGTACGCGGCGCGCGAGCGCCTCGCGCTCGATCGCGCCGCGTTCATGGCCGGCACGCCGGAAGCGGCACCGACCATCGAACGCGCGCGGATGCTGCGGGGCGTATCCGACTCGTGGTGGAAGAAATATCTGGATCTGCCGCGCAACCCGGAAGAAGACCGGCTCGCGCAGGACGTGGCCGCGAGGCGCGACACGCTGCACCAGCAACTCGACGGCTTCGCGGCGTCGATTACCGCGAACGATCAGAGCAAGCTGCTCGAGGGCGCGAAAAGCCTGCAAGTGAGCTTTAACGATCTGGTCGCCGCCGACGACGCGCTGCGCAAGTTCCAGTTCGAGTCGGCCAAACAGGGCTTCGACGACGCGCAGGGCAGCTTCGCGACGTTCCGGATGGTCAGCATCGGCGCGTTGGTGGTCGGCGTGCTCGCGGCGGCGCTGTCGTATCTCGCGCTCAGCCGCGCGATCGCCCGCCCGCTCGACGAAGCACTCGGCCATTTCGATGCGATCGCGGCCGGCGACCTGCGCCGTCCGGTGGTCATCAGTTCGCGCGACGAAATGGGGCAACTGCTCGAAGGAATCGCCAGAATGCAGCGCAGCCTCACCGAAACGGTGCGCAGCGTGCGCGGCGGCAGCGAGTCGATCGCGACCGCGACGCGCCAGATCGCGGCCGGCAACATCGACCTGTCGTCGCGGACCGAAGAGCAGGCGTCGGCGCTGCAGGAAACCGCGTCGAGCATGGAACAGCTGACCGGCACCGTGCGCCAGAACGCCGACAACGCGCGTCAGGCAAGCGCGCTCGCGGCCAATGCGTCGGAGATCGCCAACAAGGGCAGCGCAGTGGTCGGCCAGGTGGTCGGCACGATGGGCGACATCAACCAGAGCTCGGCGAAGATCGCCGACATCATTTCGATCATCGAAGGCATCGCGTTCCAGACCAACATCCTCGCGCTGAACGCGGCGGTCGAGGCGGCCCGCGCCGGCGAGGAAGGACGCGGCTTCGCGGTGGTCGCGGGCGAGGTGCGCAGCCTCGCGCAGCGCTCGTCGGCGGCGGCCAAGGAAATCAAGGAGCTGATCGATACGTCGGTCGAGCGCGTGCAATCGGGCTCGGCGCTGGTCGACGAAGCGGGCCGCACGATGACCGAGATCATCGGCGCGGTGCAGCGCGTGACCGACATCATGGGCGAGATCGCGGCGGCTTCCGAGGAACAGAGCGGCGGGATCGATCAGGTCGCGCGCGCGGTCACGCAGATGGACGAGGTCACCCAGCAGAACGCGGCGCTGGTCGAGGAGGCGGCCGCCGCGGCGTCGTCGCTGGAAGAGCAGGCGGGGCGCCTGCGCAGCGCGGTCGCGGTGTTCCAGGTCGACGAAGGCGGGCGCGGCGAAGCGCTTGCGCCGCAGCTGTCCGTTGCGCCCAAGCGGATTGCGTCGACGGGTTCGCTCGCGACCGGCGTGCGTAAGGCGACCCCGGCCACCCCGGCCGGCACGCCGGCGCGGGCCACAGCGCCGGCAGCGGCCGCCGCGAAGGCGGGCGCGGTGCCCGCCACCGGCTCGGCGCCGCAGCCGTCACCCGCCAAGGCGACCGTTGCCGCCGGCGGCGATCAGGATTGGGAGACCTTCTAAGTCCGAAGCCGCGTACGCGCGGTTGTCATCGTGTCGGTGCGCTCCATTGAAGAGTGGGCTCGAATGGGGCGAGCCGATGCAACATTCGTTCCCATTTATGTGCGCTTTGCGCAGACAGAAGGACGGCCGCCACGATCGCAGCGATCGGGCTGCAAAGACCGCACAGGCGTTTGTCCGGGCGGTCTTTTTTTTTGCGTGCGCATGAATTGAACGTTTGCGCGCCGCGCGCGCTCCCCGGCGCGGGTCGCGATCCGGTACATTGACGGGCACAACTTCACTCACCACCCGATGCGCCAGCCAGGAAGAACCGACATGACGCCATACGATCTAGCGCAACACCTCGTCGACGCCCGTCGGCAGCGTCGTCCGATCGATGCGCCCGCGCCCGACAGCCTGCCGCCCGACGCGGCGACTGCCTATGCGATCCAGCAGGCGGTGATCGCGGGCCTGGGCGAGACGACCGGCGCATGGAAGATCGGCGCGAAGAGTCCCGGCGGCGCCGCGTCCGGCGCGCCGATCCCGGCCTCGCTGGTGCTGCCGTCGCCGGCGCGGCTCGCGCATGGCGGCTTTTTCCGGGTGCTGGTCGAACTCGAGATCGCGTTCCGCTTCGATCAGACGATCGAGCCGCGCGGCCAGGCCTATGCGCGCGACGAGGTGCTGTCCAAAGTCGGCGCGGTGCTGCCGGCGCTCGAAATCGTCGACAGCCGCTTCAGCGAATGGCCGAATGTTGCGCCGCTCGCGCAGCTGGCCGACGCGCAGAACAACGGCGCGCTGATCACCGGTCATCCGGCGCCGTATGCGAGCCTCGCGCGCGGCTTCGATTTCGTCTCGCCGGAACTGGAGCTGAGCTTTAACGGCCAGTCGCTGCTGCCGGAGGCGACCGGTAATCCCGCCGGCGATCCGCGCGAGTTGCTGGTGTGGTTCGTCAACCATTGCGCGGCCATGGGTATCACGATCGAGCGCGAGTGGACCATCACCACCGGGTCGTACGTTGGCGCGCACAAGCTCGCCGAAGCGGGGATCGTGCGCGGTCATATCGACGGTCTCGGCGAAGTGGAAATCGAACTGAGCTGAGCTGAGTGGCGCGCGGCGCCGCTTGTAACCGAAGATTACGACGCATCGTTCAAACGGCTGCCGATCTGGCAGCCGTTTTTTATTTGGGTCTCAACAAGTGGGTTGGGAGTCGAACCGGCATGGGCAGCCTTTGCAATTGCTTTGCAATCATTCACCCCGCCTGATGCGTTTATTGCAATGCCGGCGCGCATTTCCGTATACACCTGGGAAAGGGCGTCGCGCGAATGCCGTGATTCAGTCATCGGCGGCGCGGCTCGAACATGTAACAACGTCGTACGCGCGTAGACCGGAACGAGACGTCGTGCGTTGTGGAAGGAATACGACGGCTCGCGAAAGCGTCATGACCTGTGGGCTTTTCGTGACAAAGTGTGGGTGCGCACACAGCCGCTGTTTTATGTCGCTGCGACGGTGCAGGTACGGCTCGTGCAATAGCAACGCGATGCGTCATGCAGACAGCAGTGAAAAAGCGCAGGTGCCCGAAACTTTGTTTCAAGGTGAGGAGTGTGGCAATGCGACTACGGCGCGATTTTCGCAACGTAGTCCGTGAAAAAAAATTTAAAAGGGTTTAGGATGAAATCGAGCGATGTCGTTTCCGAATAGCGCGCCGCGCACGACATCGATCCGAACTTCGGCGAGGAGGTAGCATGGATATCTACAGCAGTTTCGCGACCCGCTTCGAGAAAACGCGAGAGGATGAACTCTCGCTCGAGGAGTATCTCGCGCTCTGCAAAGAAAATCCCGCCGCGTACGCCACTGCTGGCGAACGCATGTTGACGGCAATCGGAGAACCTGAACAGATCGACACTCGTAACGATCCGCGCCTGTCGCGTATCTTTGCGAACAAGGTCATCAAGGTATACCCCGCATTCCGTGAGTTCTACGGAATGGAAGAGGTGATCGAGCAGGTGGTCGCCTACTTCCGGCACTCGGCCCAGGGGCTCGAAGAAAAGAAGCAGATTCTGTATCTGTTAGGCCCGGTCGGCGGCGGCAAGTCGTCGATCGCGGAACGTCTGAAGCAACTGATGGAACGCGTGCCGTTCTATGCGATCAAGGGCTCGCCCGTCAACGAATCGCCGCTGGGGCTATTCGATTACGAGGAAGACGGCCCGATTCTCGAAGAACAATACGGAATTCCGCGCCGCTACCTGAAAAGTATCCTGAGTCCGTGGGCGGTCAAACGCCTGCATGAATACAACGGCGACATCCGCAAGTTCAAGGTGGTGCGCCGCTACCCGTCCATTCTTCGGCAGATCGGCATCGCCAAGACCGAACCGGGCGACGAGAACAATCAGGACATCTCGTCACTGGTCGGCAAGGTCGACATCCGCAAGCTCGAACAGTACGCGCAGGACGACGCGGATGCGTACAGCTACTCGGGCGGCCTGTGCCTTGCGAATCAGGGTCTGCTCGAATTCGTCGAAATGTTCAAGGCGCCGATCAAGGTGTTGCACCCGCTGCTCACCGCGACCCAGGAAGGCAACTTCAAGGGCACGGAAGGCTTCGGCGCGATTCCGTTCGACGGCGTGATCCTCGCGCACTCGAACGAATCGGAGTGGAAGGCGTTCCGCAACAACCGCAACAACGAAGCGCTGCTCGACCGGATCTTCGTCGTGAAGGTGCCGTACTGCCTGCGCTACGGCGAAGAGATCAAGATCTACGAGAAACTGCTGCGCAACTCGTCGCTCGCCAATGCGGTGTGCGCGCCCGGCACGCTGAAGATGATGGCGCAGATGTCGGTGCTCACGCGCCTGCAGGAGCCGGAGAATTCGAGCCTGTTCTCGAAGATGCAGGTGTACGACGGCGAAAATCTGAAGGACACCGATCCAAAAGCGAAGTCGTATCAGGAATACCGCGATTTCGCGGGCGTCGACGAAGGGATGACCGGCGTGTCGACCCGCTTCGCGTTCAAGATCCTGTCGCGCGTATTCAACTTCGACTCGACCGAGGTCGCGGCCAATCCGGTGCATCTGATGTATGTGCTCGAACAGCAGATCGAGCGCGAGCAGTTCCCGCCGGAAACCGAGCAGAAGTATCTGTCCTTCATCAAGGACGTGCTGGCCTCGCGCTATGCGGAGTTCATCGGCAAGGAGATCCAGACCGCATATCTGGAGTCGTACTCCGAGTACGGTCAGAACATCTTCGACCGCTACGTCACGTATGCGGACTTCTGGATTCAGGATCAGGAGTTCCGCGACCACGACACCGGCGAGAGTTTCGACCGTGCGGCGTTGAACGCCGAGCTCGAGAAGATCGAGAAGCCCGCGGGCATCAGTAATCCGAAGGACTTCCGCAACGAGATCGTCAACTTCGTGCTGCGGGCGCGGGCTGCGAATGCGGGTAAGAATCCCGCATGGATCAGCTACGAGAAGCTGCGCGTCGTGATCGAAAAGAAGATGTTCTCGAACACGGAAGAGTTGCTGCCGGTGATCTCGTTCAACGCGAAGGGCTCGGCCGAAGAGCAGCGCAAGCACGAAGACTTCGTCAACCGGATGGTGGCGAAGGGCTACACGCCGAAGCAGGTACGCTTGCTGTGCGACTGGTATCTGCGCGTGCGCAAGTCGTCATGACGTGCGCGTGATGTCTGTCGTGTGCAGCCCGTACGGTCTGACCGTACGGGTATGCGCCGACGCGCAAGCCGCATGGACATAGCGTGGCTGCCCAGGCGGCGCGCGTCTCGCGTACCTGAAACGAGCGCAGCTAATGGGATCGCGGCTGGTGCCCACGCACCGGCCGCGACCGACACCGGAGACCGGGCGTGCTTCATCAAATCATCGACCGTCGGTTGGCGGGGAAGAACAAAAGTATTGCGAACCGCGAGCGCTTCTTGCGCCGCGTCAAAAACTATATTCGTCGCGCCGTCTCGGAAGCGGTGCGCGATCGCAGCATCAAGGACATCCAGAACACCCAGAGCATCACGATTCCGCGCAAGGACATCGCGGAGCCGTCGTTCCGTCACGGACCCGGCGGCAAGCGCGAAATGGTGCATCCGGGCAATTCGGACTACATCCGCGGCGACAAGATCCAGCGTCCGCAGGGCGGCGGCGGTGGGGGCGGCGGCGGTCAGGCCAGCAACGAAGGCGAAGGTCAGGACGACTTCGTATTCGAGCTGAGCCGCGAAGAATTCATGCAGTACTTCTTCGACGACCTCGAACTGCCGCGCCTCGTCAAAACCCATCTGATGGCGGTGCCGACGTGGAAGAGCATCCGCGCGGGCTGGGCCGCCGAAGGAACGCCGAACAACATCGACGTGGTGCGCTCGCTGCGCAGCGCGCTCGGCCGGCGCATCGCGCTGGGCGCGCCGCTCGTCAACCAGTTGCGCGAGATGGAACGGCAGCTCGAAGAGCTGAAGGCCGATCCGGCCGATCGGCGCGACGAGATCAAGCTGCTCGAAGACGATATCCATCATCTGAAAGGGCGCATCTGGCGGATACCGTTTATCGATCCGTTCGACTTGCGCTACGTCAATCGCGTGAAGCAGCCCACGCCGTCGAGCCAGGCGGTGATGTTCTGTCTGATGGACGTATCGGGTTCGATGGACGAGCAGCGCAAGGATCTCGCCAAGCGCTTCTTCATCCTGCTGTACCTGTTCCTGAAGCGCAATTACGAGCGCATCGAAGTCGTGTTCATTCGCCATCACACGCGCGCCGAGGAAGTCGACGAAGACACGTTCTTCCATTCGACCGAAAGCGGCGGCACCGTGGTGTCGAGCGCGCTCGAACTGATGCGCAAGGTGATGGACGAGCGCTATTCGCCGACTGAATGGAATATTTACGGAGCACAGGCCTCGGACGGCGACAACTGGACCGACGACTCGCCGAAGTGCCGCAAGATTCTGGCGGATGACATCCTGGAGAAGGTGCGGTATTTTGCGTATATTCAGGTGACGCCCGAAGAGCAGAACCTGTGGCTCGAATATGCACAACTGGCGTTGAGCCAGCCGCATATGGCGATGAAAAAGGTCGAAACCGCCGCGGATATTTATCCGGTGTTTCGCGAGCTGTTCGAGAAGCAGGCGGCGACTTCGTGACGGAACCATTGTTGCGAAGGAGTCTGTCGATTCACGCGCGCGGCGCAGCGTACGGCCAGCTGCAGTAGCTGGCGTACGCAGTAGCGCCGCGACGCAACATAGGCGTGCCGCAGCAGCGCTCGGGGCATGCCGAGGCAAGGGCGACCAGCACGGTAGCGCCCGCGCCGGAGCAGTCCACCGCGCTGCAGCACGGGACACACCGGAACGCCCATTGAAGGGTAAAGGGAAGTCCGTATGAACGTAGCAGATAGAAGACCTCTGCCGTGCCCGTCCGACTGGACCTTCGAACTGATCGAAGAGTACGACTCGCATATTGCCCGTGTTGCGGAGCAATACGAACTCGACACGTATCCGATCCAGCTCGAATTGATCAGCGCCGAACAGATGATGGATGCGTACGCGTCCGTCGGCATGCCGGTGAACTACCGGCACTGGTCGTTCGGCAAACACTTTCTCTCCACCGAAAAAAGTTACCGTCGCGGCCAGATGGGGCTCGCGTACGAAATCGTCATCAATTCGAACCCTTGCATCGCGTATCTGATGGAAGAGAACACGATGACGATGCAGGCGCTCGTGGTCGCGCACGCGGCCTACGGACACAACTCGTTTTTCAAGGGCAACTATCTGTTCCGGCTGTGGACGGATGCGCATGCGATCATCGATTACCTCGTCTATGCGAAGAATTACATCGCCGAATGCGAGGAACGCTACGGGCTCGACCGCGTCGAGGAACTGCTCGATTCGTGCCACGCGCTGATGAACTACGGCGTCGACCGTTACAAGCGGCCGCAGAAGCTGTCGCTCGAACGCGAATTCGCCGCGCGCCGCGAGCGCGAAGCGTATCTGCAATCGCAGGTCAATGAACTGTGGCGCACGCTGCCCACCCGTCATACGCCGCTGCCCGAGGAAGTCGAAGGGCGTTATCCGCCGGAGCCGCAGGAAAACCTGCTGTATTTCGCCGAAAAAAACGCGCCGCTGCTCGAACCGTGGGAGCGCGAGGTGATCCGCATCGTGCGCAAGATCGGTCAGTACTTTTACCCGCAGCGCCAGACTCAGGTGATGAACGAGGGCTGGGCGACGTTCTGGCACTACACGTTGCTCAACACGCTGTACAACCAGGGCAAGCTCGAAGACGGCTTCATGATGGAGTTTCTCCATTCGCACAGCAATGTCGTCTATCAGCCGCCGGTCACCAAGCCGTACTACAGCGGGATCAATCCGTACGCGCTCGGCTTTTCGATGATGAGCGACATTCGGCGCATCTGCGAGGCGCCGACCGAAGAGGACCGCAAGTGGTTTCCGGAACTGGCCGGCAGTCCGTGGCTGCCCGCGATGCACTACGCGATGCGCAACTTCAAGGACGAGAGCTTCATCGCGCAGTATCTGTCGCCGCATCTGATCCGCGAAATGCGCCTGTTCTCGGTACTCGACGACGACATGCGCGACGCGCTCGAAGTGTCGGCGATTCACGACGACAGCGGTTATCAGTACGTGCGCCAGGCGTTGTCGCGCCAGTACGACATGCATCACCGCGAGCCCAATATCCAGGTATGGGCGGTCAACACGCGCGGCGACCGCAGTCTGACGTTGCGGCACTTCATGAGCGATAACCGCCATCTGTCGTCCGATAGCGACGAGGTGCTCAAGCACATGGCGCGGCTGTGGCAGTTCGACGTGTACCTTGAAAGCGTCGACGAGAACGGCACCGTCAGGAAGCGTTACGAATGCCGTTATGTGCCGCCGGCGGTGAGAGTGTGAGCGGCGGCTGAGGTCCGCGCCGGTCCGTGGGTTTCATTTGCTCCATGGGCCCGATTCGTTCCGTAAGCCCCTGCCGGTCGGCGACCGGCAGGGGCTTTGTTGTTATCGCGGCGCGAAGGGGTGTCAGATTTCGCCCGCTCGCGCGGACCCAGGGCTTTCATCAAGCTGGTCTGGCAAAAGCCCATCTATTCTTTCATCTGTGTAAAAATCGCGCTCGCGCAACCTCCGTCACCCGGGCGCGCGCGATCAAGGCGGCGCCACGACCGTCCTCCTCGTTTAGATAAGGAAAGACACCAGCATGAACGTCCAAACCGACCAATCCGTCGTCGCCTCCGCGCACGACACTCGCCGGCGCATCTTTGCGATCGTCGGCGCTTCATCGGGCAATCTCGTCGAGTGGTTCGACTTCTACGTATATTCGTTCACCGCGCTGTATTTCGCGCCGTCGTTTTTTCCGAGTGGCAATACCACGACGCAATTGCTGAACACCGCCGGCGTGTTCGCCGCCGGCTTCCTGATGCGGCCGATCGGCGGCTGGTTCTTCGGGCGGCTCGCCGACAAACGCGGCCGGCGCACCGCGATGATGGTGTCGGTGTTCATGATGTGCGGCGGTTCGCTGGTGATCGCGATGCTGCCCACTTACGCGCAAATCGGCGCGCTCGCCCCGGCCTTGCTGCTGTTCGCGCGGCTGGTGCAGGGTCTGTCGGTCGGCGGCGAATACGGCACCAGCGCGACCTATATGAGCGAGGTCGCGCTCAAGGGCCGGCGCGGTTTCTTCGCGTCGTTCCAGTACGTGACGCTGATCGGCGGCCAGCTGTGCGCGCTGCTCGTGCTGGTGATCCTGCAACAGACGCTCAGCACCGAAGAGCTGAAGGCATGGGGCTGGCGCGTGCCGTTCGTGATCGGCGCGGTGGCCGCGTTGATCGCGCTGTATCTGCGCAAATCGCTCGATGAAACCTCCACCGCGGCGACCCGCCAGAGCAAGGAAGCGGGCACGCTGCGCGGACTGTGGGAGCACAAGAGCGCGTTCATGACGGTGCTCGGCTTCACGGCCGGCGGCTCGCTGATCTTCTACACGTTCACCACTTATATGCAGAAGTACCTGGTCAACACGGCCGGCATGCACGCGAAGACCGCGAGTTCGGTGATGACCGCCGCGCTGTTCGTCTACATGCTGATGCAGCCGGCGTTCGGCGCGTTGTCGGACCGCATCGGCCGGCGTCGCTCGATGTTGTGTTTCGGCCTGTTCGCGACGCTCGGCACGGTGCCCTTGCTGCACGCGCTGAAAGACGTGACGAGCCCGTTCGCGGCGTTCGGCCTCGTGGTGGTCGCGCTCGCGATCGTCAGCTTCTATACGTCGATCAGCGGCCTGATCAAGGCGGAAATGTTCCCGCCGCACGTGCGCGCGCTTGGCGTGGGCCTGTCGTATGCGGTCGCTAACGCGATCTTCGGCGGCTCGGCGGAGTACGTTGCGCTGTGGCTCAAGCAGGCCGACGTCGAGACGATGTTCTTCTGGTACGTGACCGTGATGTGCGCGATCGCGGGCATCGTGTCGCTGCGGATGCCCGATCCGTCGACCGAAGGGTATCTGCGTCACGAGCCTTGAACGGGTAGCGACGCGGATCGTCGTGCTGCGGACTTTGCTTCTCAGCTGACGACGATCCGCGTGCCCCACGCATGCAGCAGGTCGCGCAAGCGCTCGGCCTGTTCCATCTTCGCGCCGCCGCGCAAATGAATCTGCACCGCGCGGCCGGCGATCCCATCGACTGGTTGGGCAAGCCACAGCTCGATCGCGAGCCCGAGTCCTTCCGGCTCGTTAGCGGCGACGGGTTCGATCACGCGCGGCCTGAAACACGCACTGTCTGACATGGCGGCTTACCTCTGGGGCGATGACGGTTCAGCTCATCGTAACCAGTGGCGAGCCCGCGCCCAAGTAAGTATTGCGCGTTTGCTAAGCACGCCACGCGTCACAAGCAATCCGCGGCCTCTTCGCCGGCGGCCGGCCGCGCACGCAGCGCGGCGCGCGCGAGCAGCGCGAGATGGTAGTAGAGCCGCGCGCTCAATCCATAGTTGTACGCATACAGATGCGCGAGCGCGATACGCAGGCCCGCGCGCGGCTGGCCGTTGCGCGCATGAATCGACACGACGAGCGGCGCGAGCCGCCGCAGCGCAAGCCGTCGCGCGGGCGCGAGCGGCGCGGGCAAGTCGAGCGATTCGACGAAGCGGTACGCGCTCAGCGGCGCGGCCGCGACCGTGCCGCGCGTGCTGTGCGAGATCGAGGTCGCCGTCTTGCGATACACCGATACGTAGTCGTGCAGATAAAACACCTCGCGCGCGGCCAGGCACAGCAGGGTACCGAACACGAAATCGCAGCACATGCCGTGCTGGTCCGGATAGCCGATCCGCTTGACGAGCCGCGCATCGGCCATCCAGCCGTTGTTCGGAAACATCTGAACGAGGCCGGTGCGGCCCGCGAGCGGTTGTAGACCCTCGGCGTCGCGGGTGCGCCGGAACGCCATATTCAGCCGCGCGCTCGCGGCGTAATCGATCACGCCCGCATGATTCGCTTCGTACTGCTCGCCGAATGCCGCGTCGAGGTGCGGATGGCGCTGCCATAGCGCCAGCAGTTTTTCGACCGCGTCGGCCGTCAGCAGATCGTCGTCGTGGATCAGCAGGATCTTGTCGCCGCGCGCGCGTTCGAACAGGCTCGCGACATTGCGCGCCTGGCCGAGCGACGGCCGATGATGCGCGTAGCGCACGCGCGGGTCGTTGCCGTAGCGTTCGGCGATCAACTGCCGGGTGACGGTGTCGCGCGAATCGTCGCCGATCAGGATTTCCAGTTGGCCGCCGTTTTGCGCGAAGCTCTGCGCGAGGCACGAATCGATGCATTCGACCAGCAGGTCGGGGCGCCCGCAGGTGGGCACGCAGATGGACACGCGCGGCACCGGCGGCGCGGCGGGAGGGGAACCACCCGGCGAAAAACCGGGCGAAAAAGCGGGAGACAAAGCGGGAGACTTCGAGCTGGACTTGAACATTGGCGTCGCCTGTGAGCAATCATGAGCGGCAGCCGCACACCGTGCTGCATACGGCACGGTAGTCCAATACAGCGAAAAAAATTCGGTCAAAACCGGGAAGAAATGTTTGCTTACAGAATGGCGGCGCATTCACGCGGCGATGCGGCTCGACTGCGACGTGCAGTCAGGCCGCATGCGCGATCGGGAGGACCGGTTAGCCGACCGGCGGTTCGCCTTCGCCGGACTGCTTGCCCGGGCGGTCGGCCGGCGATTGCTTGCGCTCGTCGTCGGCGCGCTCGGGCATCTTGCTCTTCGGGTTGTCGCTGTGCACCGCATGCGGCGGGTGCGCTAGGTCCTCCGTCGACTTGCCGCCCGGGTTTTTTGACGGGTTTTTGTCCGGCTCTTTTGCGTCGTTGCTGGCCTTCTCGTTCGATTCGCTCATCGCTGTTCTCCTGGAACGGAATACACAGCGCAGAGCAGCAAGGTACGGACCCGAGCGATCGGGGCAGTATCGGAGAATGGCGATGCTGCCCCGAATTACGCTGGGGCCGATCTCACCCCCCGCCGTCACGCGCGGCGCCCCCCGTCAACGACACGACGAAATCCAGAAATGCCCGCACCTTGGCCGGCGGATGATGGCGCGACGGATACAGCGCATAGAGCGGATAGACCTCGTCGCCCCAGTCCGAAAAGAGTTCGATCAGCTTGCCGCTCGCCAGCAGCGACTCCGCGCCGAGCGCGAGAATCTGCGCGATCCCCTGACCGGCGATGCACGCGCTATGCAGCGTGCCGACGTCGTTGACGGTCAGGCGGCCCTGCGGGGTCATCTCGAACTTCTTGCGGCCGCGATGAAATTCCCAACTGAACGGATAACCGGTCAGCGGATCGCGAAACTTGATGCACACGTGCGCGCCGCTTTCGAGTTCGGCCGGCTGCGCCGGTTGCCCGTGCTTCTTCAGATACGACGGCGCGGCTACCGTCAGGATGCGGGTGTCGAGCAGCTTGCGCGCGACCAGCGTGGACAGCGGCGGCTCGCCGAAGCGGATCGCGACGTCGAAGCCGTCGGCGACCATATCGCCGAGCTGGTCGCGCGTGATCAGTTCGAGCTGCAAATCAGGGTGTTTATCGATGAAACCGCCGAGCCGCGGGCCCAGTACGAGGCGCGAAAAGAACGGGTCCATGTTCACGCGCAGCCGGCCGCGCACCGCGCTCGCGCCTTCGGCCGCCGACGCCGCGGCTTCCTCGAGGCCGCCGAGCAGCGGCACGATCTGTTCGTAAAAGCGCCGGCCTTCGTCGGTCAGCGTGACCGAGCGGGTGGTGCGGTCGAACAGGCGAATGCCAAGGCGTGCTTCGAGACGAGCCACCGAGCGGCTCACGCCCGATTGCGACATGTCGAGCGCTGCGCCGGCGGCCGCGAAACTGCCGCAGTCGACGATCGCCGTCAGCACGCCCATGCCGTTCAGCATGCGCTCGTCAAAAGGCATCTGGGGTCCCTCAAAGCCGTTGATGCCCGACATGCTAACGCGAAAGTCTGTGCGAATTGACACGCTGACGCGCGAAAGTGACACCCGTTGCACGCGATGGATGAATGGATGGCATGAAGATGCCACGAGTGATGCTTTAGCGGCAAGGGTGGCCGATGCGCTCGACCGCGCGGCGTGGTGCGTCGGTGTCTCGTATCATGCAGGCCGCATTAAAGGCATTGCCGGTGCGCTGCCGGTGCAACGCGCGTCATCCGCAACGCATTGCGTTGAACGCCGAAAAGGTCACGACGTGATGCAGTACGGCGGACTCCGTTGCAGTCGGGATGGGTTGTCGCGCGCAAGGACACGTAAGGCACTTGCGCATCCCCAACCGCCACGCATTACGCATTACGCATTAGGCATCACGCATCACGCATCACCCACCGTCACCGCCCCGCGCTTTGCGCCGCCTGCCCACGAATCGGCCGCGTGCCGGACGGGTCGTCGAGATGCCGGAAGATCCACGCGGACAAGAGCGTAATCACGCCGACGCACACAAACGCGAGACGAAAGCCCAGTTCGGCCGAGCCCGATTGCGCGTTGAACAGATTCACGAGGCCGCCGCCGATCGATACGCCGAGTCCGATCGCCAGCATCTGCACCATCGAGAACAGGCTGTTGCCGCTGCCCGCGTCTTCGTGCGACAGGTCCTTCAGCGTCACGCTGTTCATCGCCGCGAACTGCATCGAGTTGGCCGCGCCGAAGATCGCCAGCACCACGATTTCGAAAATCAGCGGCGTGCCGCGCGAAATCAGCGAGAACGCGACGATCGACGAGCCGACGATGATCGTGTTGACCAGCAGGAACGTGTCGTAACCGTAGCGGCGCACGAGCGGCGCGATCCAGCGTTTGGCGAGCGTGCCGGCGAGTGCGGCGGGCAGCATCATCAGGCCGGAATGCAGCGGCGAATAGCCGAGCTGCAATTGCAGCAGCAGCGGCACGAGGAACGGCACCGCGCTCGAGCCGACCCGGCACACGAGGTTGCCGATCAGTCCGACGCTGAAATTCGGCTCGCCGAACAGCGACAGTTTGAACAGCGGATCGCGGCGGCTTTGCGCATACGGAATGTAGGCGAGCGCGCTCGCGACGGCCAGCGCGAACAGCGCCGCCGACCATGCCGCGCGATGCGTCGGGACCGGCGCGTCGATCGCCAGCGAAAACGCGATCATGCACAACGACAGCAAAGCGCAGCCGATGAAATCGAACCGCGGCGGCTCGACCGCGTCGTGCGACGGCAGGAAACGCTGCACCGCGAACAGACCGACCGCGCCGATCGGCACGTTGATCAGGAAGATCCAGTGCCAGCTGATCGCCTGCACGAACCAGCCGCCGAGCGTCGGTCCGGCGATCGGCCCGAGCTGGCCCGCGATCGACACGAACGCGAGCGCCGCCACGTACTGTTCGCCGGACACGCTGCGCAGCACCGCGAGCCGGCCGATCGGCAGCAGCATCGAGCCGCCCAGGCCCTGCAGCACGCGCGCGAGCACCAGTTGGCCGAGCGTATGCGCGCCCGCGCAGCAGATCGAACCGAGCACGAAAATCAGGATTGCGACGAAATAGACGCGGCGGGTGCCGAAGCGGTCGGCGAGCCAGCCGGAGGCGGGGGTGAGCATCGCCATCGTCAGCGTGTAGGCGACCACCACCGGTTGCATCGCGAGCGGCGCGACGTGCAGGCTGTTCGCTATCGAAGGCAGTGCGGTGTTGACGATCGTCGTGTCGAGCGACTGCATGAAGAAGCCGGCGGCGACGATCCACAGTAACGCGGTGAGGGAGGAATCCTTGGTCATTTTTTCAACGGCGGGCGCGGGGGCGCGGCCAATAGAGCGGGATGAGCCGGATGAGCCAAAAGAGGCGCAGCGCCCGCCGCGCGGAGGAAGCGGGAATTGCGTCATCTTATTGTCATCTACGTCAATCGGGAACCCCACTAGGGTCGCTGACTGTTATCGACTTTGCCGATAAGCAGCGCGACAATGCGGGATGCTCAATCCGATCTGGCTTAAAACCTTCGCGACCGTCGCGGCCTGCCATAGCTTCACCGAGGCGGGGCGGCGGCTCTCGCTCACGCAGTCGAGCGTCAGCGAACATATCCGGCGGCTCGAAGAAAGCGTCGGCCGGCGCCTGTTCGTGCGCGACACCCATTCGCTCGCGATGACCCCCGACGGCGAAGCGATGCTCGCGCACGCAAGCGTGATCCTGCAGGCGCTCGCGCGCGCGGAGTCGCAGTTCAAGGCGCCGCGTCTGAAGGGCCGCGTGCGTCTGGGCTCGTCCGACGACATCGCGCTCGGCCCGCTGCCCACCGTGCTCGCGGCGTTTCGCAACGCGCATCCGGATGTCGAACTGGAAATCACGATCGGCATGACCGGGCGGCTCTACGAACTGCTCGACGCGGGCGCGATCGATCTGCTGGTCGGCAAGCGCCGGCTCGGCGATAAGCGCGGCGTGCCGCTCTTTACCGGGCGGCTCGAATGGCTCGCGCGCACCGGCACGCTGGTCGATCTGAGTCAGCCGTTGCCGCTGATCCTCGTGGCCGAGCCGAGCGTGACGCGCGCGGTGGTGCTCGATGCGCTCGCGGAGGCCGGCGCGAGCTGGCAGATCGTCTGCACCAGCAGCAGTCACTCGGGTTGTATCGCGGCCGCGCGCGGGGGCCTGGGCATTACCGTGCGGCCGCAGTACCTGGCCGCGCGCGGGCTGGCGCCGCCGTTGAATGCGGCTGGGCTGCCGGCTTTGCCGTCGGTGGAATTTATCGCGCTCGCGGCGAAGCGCCTGAGCCGCCCGGCCGATACGCTGCTGCAATTGCTGCACGACAGCGATCTGCGCGGCTCGTGGGTCGGGGAGTGACGGCGGCGCCGTTCACGCCGGCATCTTGCGAAACGCAATCGCGAGCCGGTTCCATGCATTGATCGCCGCGATCAGCAGCGTCAGGTCGACCAGCTCCTCGTCGCTGAAATGCGGGCGCACCGCTTGCCACACCGCGTCGGGCACATGCTCGTGCGACACCAGCGTGACCGCTTCGGTCCATTCCAGCGCCGCGCGCTCGCGGTCGGTGAAAAACGGCGTTTCGCGCCACGCGACGACGGTCGCGAGCCGCCGTTCGGTTTCGCCGCCTTTGCGCGCGTCGGTCGTATGCATGTCGACGCAGAACGCGCAGCCGTTGATCTGCGAGGCGCGCAGCCGCACCAGCTCGGCCAGCGATTTTTCGAGCGCCGATTTGCCGATGCGCTCCTCGACGCCGAGCAGTGCCTTGACGGCGGCGGGGTTGGCTTTGTAGAAGTCGAGACGTTGTTCCATGACGGGCTCCGCAAGGTTGGGAAGAAAGGGTTCAAGCGCTGAACGGGTATTGCGATCGGTGATCCAGACGTAAGCTTAGTCACGCAAATGGACTTAAGAAATGGCCGCTTTCCGGCAATTTCAGGTAGCCACTTTGAGCGCGCCGACGAGCGGCACCGAGCATCCTTACCGTCGGCAATGGCATCGTTGCCGCGTGCAAGCCGATTCGGTATGGTGGGCTCATCCACTCCATCCACGCCATCCGCGCGCTGATGGGCCCCTCAGGAGATTGCACCGATGACCACCGCCGCCGACCCGCAAGCGAGCCCGATCCGCACCGACGTCCTGATCGTCGGCGCCGGTCCAGTGGGTCTTTTCGCGGCGTTCGAGGCCGCCGTGATCGGGCTCTCGTGTCAGATCGTCGACGCGCTCGGACGGATCGGCGGCCAGTGCATCGAGCTGTATCCGGACAAGCCGATCTACGACATTCCGGCGATTGCCTCGTGTACCGCGCGCGAACTGGTCGAGCGGCTGCTGGCGCAGTGCAAGCCGTTCGACGTGCCGATCCATCTCGAACAGCGCGTCGCTACGGTCGAGCAGCGCGACGATGGACGCTGGACCGTGCGCACCGGCCAGGGACTGGTATTCGATGTCGCGGCGATTCTGCTGGCGGCCGGCAACGGCGCGTTCATGCCGCAAAAGCTCGCGTTGCCCGAGGCGGTGCCGCTCGAAGGGCGTCACGTGCATTACAGCGTGCCGCGGCTCGCCGCTTTCGCCGACAAGGTCGTGGTGGTCGCCGGCGGCGGCGATTCCGCGCTCGACTGGGCGCTCGCGTTGCGCGAGGTCGCGCGCCGGGTGACGCTCGTGCATCGGCGGCCCGGTTTCAGCGCGGCGGATTCGAGCGTGGAACTGATGCGGCGCGCGGTCGACGCGGGCGAGATGGACTTCGTGGTCGGTGCGATCTCCGGACTGAATCTCGCCGACGGCGCGTTACGTTCGCTGACGCTGCGCACGCTCGACGGCGAAACCGAACTCGAAGCCGAGCATCTGATCGCGCTGTACGGACTGGTCGCCGATCTCGGCCCGATCGCGCAGTGGGGACTGACGAGTCACGGCGGGCGCATCGACGTCGATACGTCGAACTACGAAAGTTCGCGCCCGGGCATTTTCGCGGTCGGCGACCTTGCGAACTATCCGAACAAGCAGAAGCTGATTCTGTCGGGCTTTCACGAAGCGTCGCTGGCGTTGCGCAAGGCGTACACGTATGCGTTTCCCGAGAAGAAACGCGTGCACGTGCATTCGAGTTACGACGCGAAGCTCGCGCAGAAGATTGCCGCGACGGGTTGACGTTAGTTGCCGGCGGCGGCGTTTGCAGGCCCGGTAATCGGGACGGCGGGAGCGGGCGAGCCAGGCTTCGGCGCTGGCGGCGGCGCGCATCGCGCGACGCCGCTGCTACCTGTTTCGTCATCCCGGTGCCGGCATTATTTCCCGCTCGGCTCGCTCGCGGCCGCGGCGGTACTCTCGGCCTTCTGCTTATCCTTTTTCTTTGCCTCATGATGGCCGATTGCGCAACCGGCGGCCGCGCCCGCGACCCCGTGATGACCGGCCACGTGGCCGGTCACGCCGCCGACCGCCGCGCCCTTGGTGCAGCCTTCGGCCTGCGCGCTGCCGTGCACAAAGCCGAGCGCGGCGGCGAGCGCGAGCGGTGCGGCCAGGCGCCGGGTGAACGTGGTAAAGGACTTGTTCATCTGAATCTCCCTGGGATAGTCATGGTGGAACGGGACGCACGCTGCTGCGCGGCGCGGGTCCGGTCCTCACCGGACTAGCAAATGCGGGGCCCGGCGTTATAAGCTCCGCGCTTTGTGTTGACCCACAGTTCGGTGAACTGCCCAATTGCGCACGGCCCGCCGGCCGGGACCGGAGTTTGCTTCACATAAAAACTTATACGTGCATGCCATGACCCAGTCCGAAGTGAGTTCCTCCAGCGCAACCGACGACTTCGACCGCCCCGTGCAGCCGGCCCCGGCTGCCGGCGCGCGCCCGCCCGTTAGCGTCGACTATTCGTCGCTGGTGCAGGCGATCTCCGATTACGCGATCTTTCTGCTCGACGACAAAGGGCACATCGTCAGCTGGAACGCCGGCGCGCAGAAGCTCATCGGCTACAAGGAAAGCGAGATCGTCGGGCAGCATTTTTCACGCTTCTACACTGAGGAGGCGGTCGCGCGCGGCTGGCCGGCCTACGAGCTGGAGCAGGCGGCGTTGACCGGCCGCTTCGAGGACGAAGGCTGGCGGGTGCGCAATGACGGCACGACGTTCTGGTCGAACGTGGTGATCACCGCGATTCGCAACTCCAGCGGCCAGGTCACCGGCTTCGCGAAGATCACCCGCGATCTAACCGCGCAGCGCGAGTATCTCGAAGCGTTGCGGCAGAGCGAGGAACGCTTCCGGCTGCTGGTCGACAGCGTGAAGGACTACGCGATCTTCATGCTCGATCCGCAGGGCTTCGTGATCAGCTGGAACGCGGGCGCGGCCCGCATCAAGGGCTATAAGCACGACGAAATCGTCGGCCGTCATTTCTCGCGCTTCTATGTGCCGGAAGAGGCCGCGGCCGGCAAGCCGGCGCGCGAACTCGCGATCGCGCGGCAGATCGGCACCGTCGAGGACGAAGGCTGGCGCGTGCGCAAGGACGGCACGACCTTCTGGGCCAACGTGATCATCACCGCGGTCTACGACGAGTCGCGCCGGCTGCGCGGCTTCGCGAAGATCACCCGCGATCTGACCGAGCGGCGCCGGCGCGAAGAACTCGAACGCTCGGGCGAGCGCATGCGCGAATTTCTCGCGACGCTCGCGCACGAACTGCGCAATCCGCTCGCGCCGGTGCGCAACGCGCTCGGCGTGATGCAGGTGGAGTCCGGACTGACTCCGGTGCTCGCGCGGGCGCGCGATCTGATCGATCGTCAGATCACGCACCTGACCCGGCTCGTCGACGATCTGCTCGACATCGGCCGGATCATGTCCGACAAGGTCGAATTGCGGATCTGCGCAGTCGACCTCGCCGAGGTGATCGCGCGCGCGATCGAGGCGGCCCGGCCGTTTACCGATGCGCGCGAACAGCAGGTGGTCGCGCACGTGCCCGACGAGCCGGTGCAGGTGCGCGGTGACCTGACCCGGCTCGTGCAGGTGTTGCAGAACCTGCTGCACAACGCGTCGAAGTTTTCGCCGCCGGGCAGCACGATCGACGTGCAGGGCCGGGTCGATTTCCGCATGGCGGTGCTCGAGGTGCGCGATCAGGGGCGCGGCATTCCGGTGCGCTCGCTCGACAAGATCTTCGAGCTATTCGCGCAGGAAAAGGAAGGCGACGGGCTCGGCGAGGGCGGGCTCGGGATTGGCCTCACGCTGTGCAAGTCGCTGGTCGAAATGCATGGCGGCAGCATCGTCGCGAGCAGCGAGGGTGCAGGGCTCGGCAGCACCTTCACGCTCAGTCTGCCGCTCGCGTCCGCGCCGACCGAAGCGGGCGAGGGCGGCGCGGGTGGCGCGGCGGCCGAGATCCAGCCGCTGCGGGTGCTGGTCGTCGACGACAATCGCGATTCCGCCGACAGCCTCGCGATGCTGCTCGAACTGAAGGGCCATGAGGTGCGGCTCGCATACGACGGCGAGCAGGCAGTGCAGATCGCGCCGCGTTTCGCGCCGCATCTCGCGCTGATCGATCTGGCGATGCCGAAGCTCGACGGCTACGCGACGCTCGCCGCGCTGCGCGCGATGCCCGAGCTGGCCCGCACGATGTACGCGGCGATGACCGGCTTCGGTCATGCGAGCGATCTCGATCGCACCCGCGCGGCGGGTTTTCACGCACATCTGGTCAAGCCGGTCGAGATGGCGGTGCTCGATGCGTTGCTGGCGCAGGCCGATGCGCGGTTGAGCGGTTGAGTTGTTGAGCGGGTTGACGTGAGGCGCGCTTCACGCTTCGCGGGTTGGAAATCTGGCCGTCCGCGATACGTGTGTGCGCGCAACTTCCTGCTTCGGCTTCGGCTTCGGCGTCAGCTTCGGCTTCATGCAGTGCGGCAAGCGCTTCACTATTTCACTCTTTCTCAGTGTTCCTGATCTTTTCCTGTTGGCTAGCCCGTCGCACGCGATGCACGAGGCCGGCACCATGCCGCTAGCCTTCATCGCGCGGCACGCTGCTTGCTGTGACTGAGCATACGTTCCGGCGCGCCGCACCGCGGCGCGCCGTCCTTCGACCCGGTGCACGGAGGCACGATGCTCGACACGCGCGACCCCGCGCCCAACTTCCTGGCGCAGCCACGGCAACGCTCGCACGAACCCCAGCCGGGGCGCGTGCCGCGCGAGTCACACAAACCACACGAGCCACGCACAAGCGGCCGTGCCGCGACTCCTTCCAACTCCGCCAAACCGCTCGATGAGTTTCTACGCGATGCGCGTTTCGACCCGAACGATCCGCACGCGCTCGGCGCGATGCTCGCGTCGCTGATCGGGTGCGGCTACGATCGCGCGCCGTCGATGCCGTTGCCGGGCCACGGCCAGACGCTCGCGCGCTGGCGCTCGCTCGCGGCGGTAGCGGCCTGCGACCTGGGGCTCGTCAAACTGTTCGAAGGCCATACGGATGCGCTGGCAATACTCGCCGAACTGGATGGTCCGCCGGCACCCGAGGCAAGCCGCTGGGCTGTGTGGGCCGCCGAGGCGCCGCAGGCAAGAGTGAGGGCAACGGCCTGCGAAGCCGCTGCCGATCAAACAGGAATCCCAACAATCGGCGGCGAGCGCGCGAACGCCGCGCGCGTCACCCGCGTTCACACCCAACTACGCCTGACCGGCACCAAAGCCTGGTGCTCCGGCGCGCAAAGCGTCACGCATGCACTCGTGACCGCGTGGCTCGACGACGAGCCGATACTGGCGGCCGTCGACATGGCACAGCCGTCGATCACGATCGATACATCGAACTGGCAAGCGGTCGGCATGCAGGCCACCGCCAGCGCCGACGTGCACTTCGACGCCAGCGTCGCAACGCTGCTCGGCGCACCGCACGCGTATGTGCGCCGCCCCGGCTTCTGGCACGGCGGCGCCGGCATCGCCGCGTGCTGGTATGGCGCGGCCGCGCAGATCGGCCGCAGTCTGCGCGATGCGTGCGCGCAACGCGCCGATCCGCTGCGTCTCGCGCAACTCGGCGCGACCGATATCGCGTTGCAGGCCGCCGCCGCAGTGCTGCGCGAAACGGCCGCATGGATCGATGCGCATCCGCGCGACGACGCTCAAACCGCCGCGCTGCGCGCGCGGTTAGCGGTCGAACAGGCGGCCGACACGGTCATGCACCACGCGACGCGCGCACTCGGCGCCGGCCCTCTGTGCCGCGACGCGCGTTTCGCGCGGGCGCTCGCGGACCTGCCGGTGTTTCTGCGTCAGAGCCACGCGCAGCGCGATCTGGCCGCGCTCGGGGAGCAACTGGTGGCGGCCGCGGGCAGCCCTCGGGACGCACGAGCGGCGCAGGCCGCGCAGCCGCCGGGTCAGGTGTCCTCATCAACGGACTCGCAATGGACGATATGACGTCTTCTCCCACGAGCATTCGCCAAAGGGTTACCGAGATGAACTCGACGGTGCTGTACTTCGATGAGCTGTATCGGCGCAGCGACGATCCGTGGCGGCTGCGCGAAGGTTGGTACGAGCGCCGCAAGCGTTCGCTGACGCTCGCGCTGCTGCCGCGCCCGCGCTACCGCAACGCGTTCGAACCGGGCTGCGCGAACGGCGAACTGACGGCCGAACTGGCAAAGCGCTGCGATGCGCTGCTCGCCGCCGATCTGCATCCGCGCGCGGTCACGCTCGCGCGCGAGCGCGTCGCCGATGCGGCCAACGTGAAGGTCGAGCAGCGCACGGTGCCGCGTCAATGGCCGACCGCGTCCGGACCGTTCGATCTGATCGTCGTCAGCGAATTCGCCTATTACCTCGATACCGCCGAGCTGGAAACGCTGGCCGCGCGGATCGCCGCGTCGCTGACCACCGACGGCACGCTGCTCGCGTGTCACTGGCGCCGGCCGTTCGCCGAGGCGCGCGAATCGGCGGATCACGCGCATGCGCTGTTCGATGCGCGCTGCGGGCTCGCGCGGCTCGCCCATCACGCGGAAGCGGATCTGCTGATCGACGTGTGGTCGCGCGATGCACGCTCCGTCGCGCAACGCGAGGGGCTTCTATGATCGGCGTGATCGTTCCCGCGCATAACGAAGAGGCGTTGATCGCGCGCTGCCTCGCGGCGGTGCTCGAAGCGTCGCGCCACGAAGGACTCGCCGGCGAGGCGGTGCGGGTGGTCGTCGCGCTCGATGCGTGCAGCGATTTTTCCGGCGCGATCGCGCGCGCTTACGGCGTGCAGACGTTGACGCTGAAAGCGCGCAACGTCGGTATTGCCCGTGCGCTCGGCGCGTCGCTGCTGCTCGCGCAAGGCGCGCGCTGGCTCGCGTTTACCGATGCCGACAGCCGCGTGTCGCCGGGCTGGCTGGCCGCGCAACTCGCGCTCGACGCGGACGCGGTGTGCGGCTCGATCGCGGTCGACGACTGGAGCGAGCACCCGCACAGCGTGCGCGAGTATTTCCGCAAGACCTACGTGGACGCCGACGGCCACCGCCATGTGCATGGTGCGAATCTCGGCGTCTCGGCGCAGGCGTACCGGCGCGCGGGCGGCTTTCCGCCGCTCAAATGCAGCGAGGACGTCGCGCTGGTCGACCGGCTGATCGCGACCGGCGCGCGCATCGCGTGGAGCGCCGCGCCGCGCGTGCTCACCAGCGGGCGCGCGCTGGCTCGCGCGCGCGGCGGCTTCGCCGACACGCTGCTCACGTGGGCGGCCGGCTGACGCGCGGGCTTCATCGCTAACGGCAGGCCGCGGGGAGGGCGGCAACAAGAGGAGGGCGACATCATGATGGACGTGATCTACGTTCTATTCGGCCAAGGCCACACGCTCGATCCGTTGCAGATGGGGCTGCGCGCGATCGCGATCTTCGTGATCGCGCTGGTGCTGATCCGCGTGTCGGGGCGGCGTTCGTTCGGGCAGCGCTCGCCGTTCGACTCCGTCGTCGTGATCCTGCTCGGCGCCACGTTGAGCCGTGCGATCATCGGCGCGTCGCCGTTCATCGCGACAGTGGGCGCGTCGTTTCTGATCGTGCTATGTCACCGGATGCTCGCGTGGGCCTGCATGCGCTCGCGGCGCTTCGAGCTGCTGGTCGGCGGGAGCGAACGCGAGGTCTATAGCGACGGCAAGTTCAACGCGCGCGAGATGCATGCGGCGTTGGTCACGCGCACCGATATCGAGGAAACGGTGCGGCAGGAAACCGGCTCGCGCTCGCTGGAGAACGTGGCCGCGGCGATTCTCGAACGCAACGGCGAAATCAGCGTGATCCGCAAGCAGGCGTGAGCCCGGCCGTCAGCCGCGCCCGCCGCGCGAAATCTCTTCCCCCGCGGCGCGCGGCAGCCGCAGCGTGACCGGGATCGACGCGAACGAGCACAGCCCGACCACCAGAAACGCCGGCCAGAAATCCGACCACATTACGCTCGCATGGCCGTTCAGCGCGCGGGTGATCTGCAGCGCGATCCCGCCGACCGTCACGCCGAGACCGAGCGACATCTGCTGGACGACGCTGCCGAGACTAGTCGCGCGACCGACGTCGCGGCTCGCGATCTCCGCATAGGTCAGCGAATTGAGGCTGGTGAACTGCAGCGCCGGGAAGAAGCCGCCGAGCAGCACGACGACCCAGATGATCCACGTCGGCGTATGCGGGAAAAACAGCCCGCACGCGGCAATCGCGAGGCCCGACAGCGCCGCGTTGAACACCAGCACCGAGCGGAAGCCGAAGCGGCGCAGCACGCTCGATGCGATCGTGCGCATGAACATCCCGCCGAACGCCGACGCGCAGGTGATCAGCCCCGATTCGAACGCGCTCATCCCGTGGCCTTCCTGCAGCAGCAGCGGCAGCAGGAACGGCAGCGCGCCCAGGCCGATGCGAAACAGCGAGCCGCCCAGCACGCTCGCCTGGAAGGTCGGCACCTTGAAAAAGCGCAGATCGAGCAGCGGCAGCGCGACCCGCTGCGCGTACGCGACGTAGATCGCCAGCAGCACCGCGCCGAGCCCGCACATGCCCAACGCGTCGAGGGTCGGGATCAGTTCGCCGCCGACCAGCGACAACCCGAGCAGCAGCAACACCGCGCCCGCCGCCGACAACAGGAAGCCGATCCAGTCGAGCGGACCGGGATCGGGTTCGCGGGTGTTGGCGATATAGCGGTTGGTCAGATAGATGCCGAGCAGGCCGATCGGCACGTTGATGAAAAAGATCAGGCGCCAGTGCAGATAGGTGGTGATGAAGCCGCCGAGCAGGGGGCCGGCCGCCGGGCCGAGCATCGCGGGCACGCTCAGATAGTTCATCGCGCGGATGAAGTCGGCCTTTTCGACGACCCGGAAAATGATGATGCGCCCGACGGGCACCATCATCGCGCCGCCGACCCCCTGCACGAAGCGCGCGAGCGTGAAGGTCGCGAGCGAACCGGACGCCGCGCACAGCAGCGAGCCGGTCACGAAAATGCCGATCGCGGTGCGAAACACGGTGCGCGCGCCGAATCTGTCGGCGAGCCAGCCGCATACCGGAATAAATACGCCGAGGCCCAGCACATAGCTCGTCACCGCGATTTTCAGCGTGACCGGATCGCGCCCGAAATCGCGCGCCATCGCCGGCAGCGCGGTGACGATCACGTTCGCGTCCACGCTCTCCATGAACATCGCGCAGGCGACGATAAGGGGCGCAATCAGAGCTTTCTGGACGATGGTCATGACGGCGGAGAGCTGCGGCGTGTCGTCGCAGGCAAAGGGGGCATTATTGCACCTGTACGGTGCGGATTGCTAACACGGCTGCGGCCGTTCGTGCCCTTTAAGAATTTTTGACTTCGGTGCGCCGAGGCGGGTGGGTTCGACGCGAAAAGTTAATTTTTTGTTGCAGTGCGCCATCAGAAGACTATAATCGGGTTATTCCTTAGGTAGAAACCCTAGTTTCCCGGAGCCCAATATGAACACTGCATCGACCGCCGCCCGTTCCACTCCCGCCGCCAACACGCTGTTCGGCAAGCTCCGCGCACTGGCGCTGCATGCGCTGAACCTGCATCTGCAAAACTGCGCGGTGCTCGCGGAAGCGTATCGCCGCCCGCAGTAAAGCGCGACAGATCCGCCGCCCGGCCTCGCCGCCGTCTTCGATGCCCGCTCCTGTAGCGGGCATCGTGCTTTCTGCCCCGCCATTTTCTATCCCCTTCAGATTCCCGACTCACGTCCCGGCGCGCTCGCAGGACGCGGCGTCGTTTGCCCCGCCATGCGCCGCGGCGCGCTGTCGAACCTGACGGCGGCGACCGCCTCGAAACCTCGATCCCCGGATCTACCCGCCCAGGCCTTACAATTCGTCCCCTTCTCACGCCGGTCGCGGATGACAGGGGAATTACCAATACTGTCAACCTTTTGCACGCTTTGCCGTTATCACTTTGTAATCGTCACTACAGGCGATCCCCCACGTGACGCTCCGGCGCCACGATCGCTTCCCGCAAGGCCCGCAATTGACCATGTTCCGTCGACTTCAACACCGCTTCGCGCAACCGCGCGCGCTGCTCGGCCGTGCCGCGCAGGTGCTGCGCAGCCGGCGACTTCTGTCGCCCGTGCTGGCGCTCGTCATTTGCGGATTGCTGCTAGTGGTGCTGCAGCATCTGTCGCAGGCGGTCGACTACCGCTCGGTGATCCGCGAACTGCGCAGCCTGTCGGCGCGCGAGTGGATCGGCGCGCTCGGCGCGACCGCGCTCAGCTATGTCGCGCTGATCGGCCGGGACGCGGTCGGGCTGCGCTATCTTGGCGCTGGTGTGCCGCGCGCGGCGCTGTGGGTCGGCGCGACCGCCGGCTCGGCGCTCGGCAACGCGACCGGCTTCGGCGCGCTGACCGGCGGGGCGGTGCGTGCGCGGGTCTACGGCGTTACCGGCATCACGCCCGCGCAGATCGGCCGCATGACGGTGTTCACGAGCGTGTCGCTCGCGCTCGCGCTGGTGCTGATGACCGCGCTCGGGATGGTCTGCCGCGCCGACCAGCTCGCGCCGATGCTGCATCTGGCGCCGCCCGTGCTGCGCTGGAGCGGCGCCGCACTGCTGCTCGCGCTGGCGCTCGCGGCCGCCGCCTGCCGGCGCGAAACCCGGCCGGTGCGCACGCGCTGGCAATGGCTGTCGTTCGATATCCCGGCGCGCCGCGATCTGCTCGAACAGGTCGCGCTGGCGGTGCTCGACGTGGTCGCCGCCGGCCTCGCGCTGTGGGCGCTGCTGCCGCACGTGAACGTCAGCTTTATCGGTTTCGTGACCGTCTATTCGGCCGCGATGCTGCTCGGCATGATCGGCCACACGCCGGGCGGCGTCGGCGTGTTCGAGGCGGCGATGGTGTTCACGCTGTCCGGCAGCGTGCCGATGCAGCAGATGGTCGCCGCGCTGCTCGCGTATCGCGCGATCTATTTCGGCGTGCCGCTGATCGTGTCGGCGGCGCTGCTGGCGGGCTTCGAAGGGCGCGCGCTGAAGAGCCGTCTGTCGCTGCTGCAGGCCGAGCGGGTGTCCGAACTCGCGCCGCTGTTTCTGAGCCTCGTCACGTTCGTGGTCGGCGGCATGCTGGTGATCTCCAGCGCGACGCCGGCATTCTTGCAACGCATTCATATCCTGCGCGACGTGGTACCGCTGTGGGTGCTCGAAAGCTCACAGATGCTGTGCAGCGTGCTCGGCGTGCTGCTGCTGTTCGTCGCGCGCGGGCTGTTGCGGCGCCTGGACGCCGCATGGTGGATGACCCTCGCGCTGGCGGTGCTGAGCCTCGCGCTGTCGCTGACCAAGGGGCTCGCGTTCGTCGAGGCCGGCGTGCTCGGCACGCTGATCGCGCTGCTGCTGGCCACCCGCAAGCGCTTCAACCGTCATTCGTCGCTGTTCGCCGAGCGCTTTACCGCGGGCTGGCTGGTGTCGGTCGCGATGGTGCTGATGCTGGCCACCTGGGTGATGCTGTTCGCGTTCCGCGACGTGCCGTATTCGCGCGACCTGTGGTGGCAATTCGCGTTCGACGAGCGCGCGTCGCGGGCACTGCGCGCGACGCTGGCCGCGAGCCTGTTCGCCGCGACCTTCTCGTTCTGGCAGTTGCTGCGCCCGGCGCGCGGCCGCTTCGTGAAGCCTGCCCCCGAGGATCTGCACGACGCCGCGCGGATCGTGCGCGCGCAGGAGCGCAGCGACGCCGGTCTCGCGCTGATGGGCGACAAGAGCTTCCTGTTTTCCGAGTCGCGCCAGGCGTTCCTGATGTACGCGAAGAACGGCCGCACGTGGGCCGCGCTGCACGATCCGGTCGGCCCGCGCGAGGAGTGGGCCGGGCTGATCAGCAAGTTCGTCGCGCTCGCCCATCAGCACGGCGGCCGCGCGGCGTTCTACCAGGTGCGCGCGAACGCGCTGCCGCTGTATCTCGACGCCGGTCTCACGCTGATGAAACTCGGCGAGGAAGCGCACGTGGTGCTCGACGATTTCGATCTGAAGGGTTCGCACCGCGCGCATCTGCGGTATGCACTGAAGCGCGGCGAGCGCGACGGCTTCACGGTCGAAGTGATCGACCAGGCCAACGTGCCGGCGTCGCTCGAGACGCTGCGCGAGATTTCCGACGGCTGGCTCGACAGCCGCGACGCGCGCGAGAAGAGCTTCTCGGTGGCCGCGTTCCACGACGAATACCTCGCCGCGCAGTCGGTGATGCTGGTGCGCCAGAACGGCGAGCCGGTCGCGTTCGTCACGTTCATGACGACCGACCTGAATACCGAGGCGACCGTCGGCGTGATGCGTCACGTCGAAAGCGCGTCGCCGTACGCAATGGAATATCTGTTCACGCAGCTCGCGTTGCATCTGAAACAGGCGGGTTTTCGCTCGCTCAGTCTCGGCATCGCACCGCTTTCGGGCGTGCAACCGACGCCGCTCGCGTCGCGCTGGCATCGGCTGGCCGGCATCGTGTGGCGCTTCGGTGGCCGCTTTTATAACTTCCGCGGCTTGCGTGCTTTCAAGAACAAGTTCCAGCCGCACTGGGAGCCGCGTTATCTCGCGGCTTCCGGTTCGGTCGGCGTGTTCTTCACGCTCGCGGATCTGTCGTTGCTGGCGGGAGGCCGGCGTTCATGACATTGCATCCGTTGTTGCGTCTCGCCGTTGTAGCGAGCGTTCTGAGCTGCGGCGCGCTTGCGCACGCGGCGACTACCACCGTGCCCGGCGGCCGCTACGGCGACGTGCGGGTGACCCGGCCGGAAGGGCCGCTGCGCGGCTTCGTCGTGCTGTATTCGCAGGCGAGCGGCTGGAGCGCGGCCGACCAGCAAAGCGCCGATGCGCTCGCGAAAGCGGGCGCGTTGACCGTTGGCGTCGATACCGCGCGCTACGCGGCGAACCTGAAAGCGAAGCCGGAGGCCTGTCATCAACTGGTCGGCGATGCCGAGGCGTTGAGCCATCAGCTCGAACGGCAGGAGCAGTCGAACCAGTATTTCGCGCCGATCGTCGCCGGTACCGGGCAGGGCGCGACGCTGGCGATGCACGTGCTCGAACAGGCGCCGTCCAATACGATCGCCGGCGCGGTATCGGTCGATCCCGAAGCGACGCTCGACGCGCGCTTCAAGCCGTGCGCGCCGGACCCGACCGTGATCCGCGACAAGGTGCCGGGCTTCGTCGAGCAGGCGAGCACCGGTAACGCCGATCGCGCGCGTCTCGTCGCGCTGGTGAGCCCGCATCTGCAAGCGGTCTCCAGCAGCGACGACGACGTGTCCGATCTGCCGCTGATCGAGTTGCCGGCCGCGCATCCGAACGGCCTGATGGCGATCGTGATTTCCGGCGACGGCGGCTGGCGCGATCTCGACAAGACGATCGCGCAGGCGTTGCAGAAGGACGGCGTGTCGGTGATCGGCTGGGACAGTCTGCGTTATTTCTGGAGCGAGAAGCCGCCCGCGCAAACGAGCCGCGACCTCGCGCGCGTGATGCAAACCTACGGCGCGCGCTGGCATGCGCAACACGTCGCGCTGATCGGTTATTCGTTCGGCGCCGACGTGATGCCGTTCGCGTATAACCGTCTGCCGCCGGAGCAGCGCGCGAAGGTCGCGCTGATCTCGCTGCTCGGCTTCGCGCCCGACGCCGATTTCCAGATTCGCGTCGGCGGCTGGCTCGGCATGCCGGCGAGCGACAAGGCGTTGAAGGTGCGTCCGGAGATGGGCCGTGTGCCGCCGGCGATGGTGCAATGCTTCTACGGCGCGACCGAAACGGACACGCTGTGTCCGGCACTCGAGAAGAGCGGCGTCGAAGTGATCCGCACCTCGGGCGATCATCACTTCGGTCACGACTACGACGCGCTCGAGCGACGCATTCTCGCGGCGTTCAAAAAGCAAAGCGGCGTGCAAAACTGAGCGCCATTGGAACGAGTCGATGCATGGCGGCGGGATTGACAAAGGCCGCCATCTCGACGAAGATCGCCGACATGAACTGCCTCGACATCCGTATTGCGCTGATTATTAGCATCATTCATCGAATGGTGGGTTAGCGCGCGTCGACTTTGCAGTGACCAGAAACCCGCCAAACGAGGCGGGTTTTTTTATGTCCGCTTTGCTGCCTGTCTCCTGGCGAACCTGCTGCCGATCGCGGCCCTCGGGCATTCGATCGGAGTCCGATGCTTTGTCGCATCGTCTGTTGCCACGAGGAGCTTGCCTTGCTGTTGACTGAAACCGAACAGGCCGCCGCTGCCAGCGCCGCTGCCGCCGCCGCCGCCGCCGCTGCCGCTAAATGCGTCGCGCCGTCCCACGACTACCTGAAAAAGACCCTGACCGCGCGCGTCTACGATGTCGCGCGCGAGACCGAACTCGAACGCGCGCCGAATCTGTCCGCGCGGCTGCATAACCCGGTGTATCTGAAGCGCGAGGACAACCAGCCGGTGTTCTCGTTCAAGCTGCGCGGCGCGTACAACAAGATGGCGCATATTCCGGCCGATGCGCTCGCGCGCGGCGTGATCACCGCGTCGGCGGGCAATCATGCGCAGGGTGTCGCGTTGTCGGCGGCGCGGATGGGCGTGAAGGCGATCATCGTCGTGCCGGTGACGACGCCGCAGGTGAAGGTCGATGCGATCCGCACGCATGGCGGCCCGACCGTCGAGGTCGTACAGCACGGCGAGTCGTATAGCGATGCGTACACGAACGCGGTCAAGTTGCAGGAAGAGCGCGGGCTAACCTTCGTGCATCCGTTCGACGATCCGTATGTGATCGCCGGTCAGGGCACGGTCGCGATGGAGATTTTGAGTCAGCATCAGGGGCCGATTCACGCGATCTTCGTGCCGATCGGTGGTGGCGGACTGGCGGCCGGGGTGGCCGCGTACGTGAAATCGGTGCGGCCGGAGATCAAGGTGATCGGCGTGCAGACCGATGATTCGTGCGCGATGGCCGCATCGCTGAAAGCTGGCGAGCGCGTGACGCTGAACGAAGTAGGCCTGTTCTCCGACGGCACCGCGGTCAAACTGGTCGGCGAGGAAACCTTCCGCCTGTGCAGCGAATACCTCGACGACGTGCTGCTCGTGAATACCGATGCGCTGTGCGCGGCAATCAAGGACGTGTTCCAGGACACCCGCAGCGTGCTGGAGCCGGCGGGTTCTCTGGCAGTGGCCGGCCTGAAGCAGTACGCGGAGCGCGAGGGCATCGAAAACCAGACGCTGATCGCGATCACGTCGGGCGCGAACATGAACTTCGACCGGATGCGCTTCGTTGCCGAACGCGCTGAAGTCGGCGAAGCGCGCGAAGCCGTCTTCGCGGTCACGATCCCGGAAGAACGCGGCAGCTTCAAACGCTTCTGCGAACTGGTCGGCACGCGCAGCGTGACCGAGTTCAACTACCGGATCGCCGACGCGAACTCGGCGCATATCTTCGTCGGCGTGCAGATTCGCAATCGCAGCGAATCGGCGCAGATCGCGGCCGCATTCGAAGCCCACGGTTTCGCGACCGTCGATCTGACCTTCGACGAACTGTCGAAGCAGCACATCCGCTATATGGTCGGCGGCCGCTCGCCGCTCGCGCACGACGAGCGTCTGTTCCGCTTCGAGTTTCCGGAACGGCCGGGCGCGTTGATGAAGTTCCTGTCGTCGATGGCGCCGAACTGGAATATCAGCCTGTTCCACTACCGCAACCAGGGCGCGGATTACAGCTCGATTCTGGTCGGTATTCAGGTGCCCGAAAGCGAGAACGCGCAGTTCGACCGCTTCCTCGCGACGCTCGGTTATCCGAACTGGGAAGAGACCAAAAATCCGGTCTACCGGTTGTTTCTTGGCTGATTTGACGCGGGCTGAGCCCGGCTTGAAGCATCGGGGTTTACCTGAGGGCCGGGCGAAGCCGCGACACTAAGCCGCGGCTCGCGCACATTTCCCGCGAAGCCCCGTCCCGCTTGCGTTTGCGGCCGACCGGCGCAAACCAAATTCGACTTATATCAAACCCTTCTATCTGCCAGCGCGATACGGCCTATCCGTTTTATCGCGTTGCGGGATACCAGCCGCGATTGTCACACTGTGCGCAAATTTCATCACCGCATTCAGGAGACATTCATGCGCACTCAAGTCGGCATCATCGGCGCCGGTCCCGCTGGCCTGCTGCTTTCCCATCTGTTGCATCTGCGCGGTATCGAGTCGGTCGTGCTGGAATCGCGTACCCGCGAGCAGATCGAATCGACGATTCGCGCGGGCGTGCTCGAACAGGGCACGATGGATCTGTTGACGCAAACCGGCCTTGGCGAGCGCATGAAGGCCGAAGGCGCGCTGCACCATGGCTTCGAACTCGCGTTCGAAGGCAAGCGCCGCCGCATCGATCTGACCGGCCTCACCGGTCACGCGATCACGGTGTATGCGCAGCACGAAGTGATCAAGGATCTCGTCGCCGCGCGCGTTGCGGCCGGCGCCGAACTGCGCTTCGGCGTGTCGGACACGTCGGTGCACGGCATCGATACCGACAAACCGTCGATCCGCTATCGCCATGAAGGTGAAGAACACGAACTGCAATGCGACTTCGTGATCGGCTGCGACGGCTCGCAAGGCGTCGCGCGCAACGCGATTCCGCAGGCGCTGCGCCGCGACTTCGAGCGCGTCTATCCGTTCGGTTGGTTCGGCATCCTGTGCGAAGGGCCGCCGTCGTCGGACGAACTGATCTATGCGCGGCATGAGCGCGGCTTCGCGCTGATCAGCACGCGCTCGCCCAATGTACAGCGGATGTACTTCCAGTGCGATCCGAAAGACTCGGTCGAGAACTGGTCGGACGATCGCATCTGGGCGGAACTGCATGCACGCGCCGATTCGCACGACGGTCAGCAGATCGTCGACGGCAAGATCTTCCAGAAGAACATTGTCGGGATGCGCAGCTTCGTGTCGACGACGATGCAGCACGGGCGCCTGTTCCTCGCCGGCGACGCCGCGCACATCGTGCCGCCGACCGGCGCGAAGGGGATGAACCTCGCGGTCGCCGACGTCAACGTGCTGAGCCGCGCGCTCGATGCGTTCTACAAGGAAGATCGCACCGATCTGCTCGAGCGCTACAGCGAAACCGCGCTCAAGCGCATCTGGCGCGCCGAGCACTTCTCGTACTGGATGACCAGCATGCTGCACCGGATCGAAGGCGCGAGCGAATTCGAGCAGCAATTGCAGGTGGCCGAACTCGAATACGTGACGACCTCGCGCACCGCGGCGACCGTGCTGGCGGAGAACTACGTCGGCGTCGCCGGCGCGCAGATGCAGGCCGGCCTGTAAGTCATTTCTGCCACGCGCTGACGCTTGGGACCGCTAATTGATCGACAGGTCCCGATGCGCGGCAGCCTGAAATTCCGTCGGCGTGACGCCCGTCTGCTTGCGGAAATAGCGGCTGAAATAAGCCGAATCTTCGAAACCGAGCGCATGCGCGATCTGTTTGATACTCGAGCCCGAGTACACCAGATCGCGCTGCGCCTCGCGTATCAACTGATCATTGACCAGCGACAGCGGCGAATGACCGAGTTCTTCGCGACAGATACGCCCCAGCTGCGCGGCGGTCACTCCCAGTTTCTCCGCATAGAAATCGATCGGCTGATGCTCGCGCACGTGCGCGGCGATCAGTTCGCGTAGCCGTTTGAGCTGCGCCGCGCGGCGGTCGTTGACGCTCGCGCCGGTGCTCGATGCGGCATCGGTCAAACGCGCGACTTGCACAAAAAGTGCAATCATCAGCGACATGCCGGCGGCGATATGGCCGCGCGCGCTGCCGCGAAATTCCTGCTCCAGCAAACCGAATAGCGGCATCAGCGTGCTTTCGCCGACCGCCGGGCGCACCGGAATCAGCGCGGGCCGCTGCAGCACCGGCAACAGCCCCGGCGACACCACCTTCGAAATCGACTCCAGCGCCCGCTGCGCGGCGGTGATCACGAGACCGTCGATCTCCGGCGCGAACACGAAGCCATGCACCGTTTGCGCCGGCAGCAGGATCAGGCAGGGCGCGGTGATCGGCAGCTTTTCGCTTTCCACCAGCACGTGGCCGCTGCCGCTGCGGATATAGAGGATCTGCAGCAGCGCGTCGTGGCGGTGCGCGGCGATCTGCCAGTCGTTCGGGCGGCTACGCTCGGCGATCCATTCGAAGTTGAACGCGTCGAACCACGGCGGCCGGGCCGACTCGCCGTACAGATCGTAGTTAGGGATTTTCCTCATGCGGTTTTGTCTCCTGTGTTCGAATTGTCCTGCGATGCGCTGCCTTTGTCCAATTTTCGGCTGACCCGCGTGGCTATACTTTTTTCCATCAGAGGCGTGGCTAGATAGCGCGGAGTTTTATCCCGCGCAGCAGCAGTTGCGGCCGCGATAACAGTCATGGAGATTCGGAGGACTAAGCAAATGAATCGGCAAACGGAACAGCACGCAGGCGAGCGCGACGGCCGCCACTGGCTCGGACTCGAAGGCAAGGTGTGCGTGGTGAGCGGCGCGGCCGGCGGGATCGGCAGTGCGATTGCGCAGGTGCTCGGCGCGGCCGGCGCGCGCGTCGCGCTGCTCGATCGCGACGCGGACAAGTGCGCGACGCTCGCGCAGGCGCTGAACGCGAGCGGCGTCGAAGCGCTCGCGGTGGGCTGCGATATCGGCGATATCGACAGCGTGCGCGGCGCGGTCGCGCAGGTCGAAGGCAAACTCGGCGTCGCCGACGTGCTGGTGAACAACGCGGGTCTGCTGCGTCCGGGCGGTATCGAGGAAATTGGTCTCGACGCATGGAACGCGATGCTGCGGGTGAATCTGACCGGCTACATGCTGTGCTCGCAGCAGTTCGGTCAGTCGATGCTCAAGCGCGGCTCGGGCGCGCTCGTGCACGTCGCGTCGATCGCCGCGCGCGTGCCGCAGAGCTATAGCGGCGCGTACAGCGCGGGCAAGGCCGGCGTGCTGCTGCTGTCCAAACAGATCGCGGTCGAGTGGGGTGCGCGCGGCATCCGCAGCAATGCGGTGTGCCCGGGCATGATCCGCACGCCGCTGTCGGCCGCGTTTTACGAGCACGGCGACATCGAAGCGCGCCGCAGCGCGATGACCGCGAGCCGCCGCATCGGCGAGCCGAACGATATCGCCGACGTGGTCGCGTTCCTCGCCAGCGAGCGCGCCGCGTATGTGAACGGCGCGGAGCTGATGGTCGACGGCGGCCTCGAAAGCATGCTGATGGACCTCGTGCCGCGGCCCGGCTTCGAAGCCAGTCAGGCCGCGCAAGCGACCCAGGCTACCCGTTGAGTCCGCACGCAAGGAGACCATCATGAGCAATGCAACCAGTAACACGACGCTCAGCTGCGACGTGCTCGTCATCGGCTCGGGCGCGGGCGGTCTGTCGACCGCGATCACCGCGCGCAAGCACGGGCTCGACGTCGTCGTGATCGAGAAAGAACCGTTCTTCGGCGGCACCACCGCGTTTTCGGGCGGCGTGCTGTGGATCCCCGGCAACCGTCACGCAAAGAGCAATGGCGTCAGCGACACCCGCGAAGCGGCGCTGACCTATATGCGCAACGAAACCGGCGCGTTCTTCGATGCCGACGGCGTCGACGCGTTTCTCGACACGGGCCCGGAGATGCTCGACTTCTTCGAGCGCGAGACCACCGTCAAATTCGTGCCGACGTTGTATCCGGACTATCACCCGAACGTGGGCGGCGGCGTCGATATCGGCCGCTCGGTGGTGGCCGCGCCGTTCGATGCGCGCGCGCTCGGCAAGGACATCACGCGGCTGCGTCCGCCGCTCAAGACGATCACCTTCATCGGCATGATGTTCAACTCGTCGAACGCGGACCTGAAGCACTTCTTCAATGCGACCCGTTCGCTGAAGTCCGCGCTGTATGTCGCCAAACGCCTCGCGAGCCATCTGAAGGACCTCGCGCTGTACCGGCGCGGCGTGCAGATCACGAGCGGCAACGCGCTCGCCGCGCGGCTCGCGAAATCCGCGCTCGATCTCGGCATTCCGATTCACACGAACACCGGCGCGCGCGAGTTGACCATGAGCAACGGACGGGTCACCGGCGCGCTCGTCAACGGACCTGACGGCGAGATGCGCATCGTCGCGCGGCGCGGCGTCGTGCTCGCGTGCGGCGGCTTCTCGCATGACCTCGCGCGCATCAAACGGGCGTATCCGCATCTGCAGCGCGACGGCGAACACGTGTCGCCGGTGCCGCGCGGCAATACCGGCGACGGCGTCGGGATGGCGGAAAAACTCGGCGCGCGGGTCGCGATCCGTTATCCGCAGCCGGCCGCGTGGATGCCCGTATCGCGGGTGCCGATGCGCGACGGCAGCGTGGGCGTGTTCCCGCACCTGGTGGATCGCTACAAGCCGGGCGTGATCGGCGTGACGCGCGCGGGCAAGCGCTTCACCAACGAGGCGAATTCGTATCACGACGTCGGCGCCGCGATGATCGAGGCCTGCGCGAACGAGCGCGAAACCGCGATGTGGCTGATCTGCGATCACGCGACGATCCGCAAATACGGGCTCGGCTACGCGAAGCCCGCGCCGGTGCCGCTCGGCCCGCTGCTGCGCAATGGCTATCTGAACAAGGGCAACACGCTCGCCGAACTCGCGCGGAACGCGGGGCTCGACGGCGTGGCGCTCGAAGCGACCGTGAAGCGCTACAACGCCGACGCGGCGCGCGGCGAAGACCGTGAATTCGGCCGCGGCACGACCTCGTTCAACCGCTATCTGGCGGACCCCGAGCACAAACCGAATCCGTGCGTCGCACCGATCGGCAACGGGCCGTATTACGCGCTGAAGGTCGAGATGGGCGACCTCGGCACCTTCGACGGCATCTCGACCGCGGTGACCGGCGAAGTGCTCGACGAAACGGGCGCGCCGATCGACGGCCTGTACGCGGTCGGCAACGATCGCGCCAGTGTGATGGGCGGCAACTATCCGGGCGCCGGCATCACGCTCGGACCGATCATGACATTCGGCTACATCACCGGCCGCAACCTGGCCGGCGTGAACGTCAGGAACACGAAGCAATCGCAGCGGGCCGACGCCCGCGCCACCGAAACCGTACTGAGAGCCGCGTCATGAGCCAGGGCAAACCTTTCGTCGACCATCGCATCTATACGATCCGCCCGCGCGGGATGGCCGAATTCATCGACGTGTTCGACCGCCTCGCGATGCCGATTCAGGTCAAGTACCTCGGCGCGCCGGTCGGCTTCTATATGAGCGATATCGGCGCGTTGAATCAGGTCGTGCATCTGTGGGGCTACGAGAGCATCGCCGATTACGACCAGCGCCGTACCGCGCGCGACGCCGACCCGGAATGGCCCGCGTATCTGCAGGCGTCCGCGCATCTGATCGTCGCGCAGGAGAGCCGCATCATCCGGCGCGTGGACTTCAAGACGCTGGCGATGCTGCGCTAACGGCAACCGCAAGCAGGGAGACGGGCATGAACGAATCGACAGCGCGCGTCGCGATCGTCACCGGCGCCGCAAATGGAATCGGCTGGGCGTGCGCGCAGCGCTTCGCGCGCGATGGCTTCAGCGTGGTGCTCGCCGACCTCGATGGACGGCGCGCCACTGAACGGGCCGCCGAACTGGCCGCCGAGTTGGCCGCCGAGTTGACCGATAGCCAGCCCGGCACACCTGCCGGCGCGCACCTGGGCATCGGCGCGGACGTGGCGAGCGAAGCCGACGTGCGCGCGTTGATCGATAGCTGCGTCGAGCGCTATGGCCGGCTCGACGTGCTCGTCAACAATGCGGGCAACGGCGATCAACCGCATCCGACCGTCGAGCAGAACGTCGACGCATTCGACCGCCTGCTCGGCATTCACGTGCGCGGCACCTTTCTGATGTGCCGCGAAGCCGGCCGCGTGATGCTCGCGCAGCGGCGCGGCGCGATCGTCAATCTCGGCTCGATCGCGGGACTCGCCGGTATTCCGACGCGCAACGCGTACGGCGCGGCGAAGGCGGGCATCGTCGCGATGACGCGCTCGCTCGCGTGCGAATGGGCCCGCGACGGGATCCGCGTGAACGCGGTGGCGCCCGGTTATGTCGCCACCGAACTGGTCGAAACGCTGCGGCGCAACGGCCAGATGAATCTGCAAAAGATCGAACAGCGCACCCCGATGGGCCGTCTTGCGCGGCCTGCAGAAATCGCGGGCGCGATCGCGTTTCTCGCGTCGGATGCGGCGAGCTACGTCACCGGCAGCGTGCTTAGCGTCGACGGCGGCTGGCACGCGTTCGGCGCGGCGTCCGCGTAGACGCCAATGCGCGCCAACGCGTGCCAAGGCGCGCCCCAGCGCCGGCACCTTTGATAGCAATCCAAACAATAAAAAAACCTCGTCATTTCATGGAGACATCGCAATGAAGCAGCCTCAACGCGGCGGGGCGTCGACCCCACGCCAACCCGAACGCACGGTTGACGTGCAGGCGTTTATCGACGCCGAGCGCTTTTCACCGTTCCAATGGATGATCCTCGTGCTGTGCTTCCTCGTGGTCGCCGCCGACGGTTTCGATACCGCGGCGATCGGCTTCATTGCGCCGTCGCTGGTGCAGGAGTGGGGCATCGCGCGCAGCGCGCTCGGCCCGGTGATGAGCGCGGCGCTGGTCGGGCTCGGCATCGGCGCGCTAGCGGCCGGTCCGTGCGCGGACCGGATCGGGCGCAAGACGGTGCTGGTCCTGTCGGTGTTTTTCTTCGGGCTGTGGAGTCTCGCGGCAGCGAAGGCCACCTCGATCGAATCTCTGACCGTGCTGCGCTTTTTCACCGGCCTCGGTCTCGGCGCGGCGATGCCGAACGCGGTCACGCTGATGTCCGAGTACGCGCCGGCGCGGATTCGCGCGGTCGCGGTCAACGCGATGTTCTGCGGCTTTTCCGGCGGTCTCGCGCTCGGCGGGATCATGTCAGCGTGGCTGATTCCGCAGTTCGGCTGGCATAGCGTGCTGGTCGCGGGCGGCGTCGGGCCGATCGCGCTGACCGTGCTGTTGCTGCTGATGCTGCCGGAATCGGCGCAATTTCTCGCGGTGCGCAAACGCGCCGATCAACGGATCGCGCGGATCCTGCAACGGATCGCGCCGCAAGCCCCGTTTGCCGGCTGCCGCTTCACCTCGACCGACGTGCGTCGCCAGCCGGATGCAACGCGCGGCCAATGGGCGCTCGCGATCATCCTGTCGGGGCGCTACCGCTTCGGCACGCTGATGCTGTGGCTCGCGTATTTCATGGGACTACTGATCTATTACCTGCTGACCAACTGGCTGCCGACGCTGTTCAAGGACACCGGTTTCTCCGGCGAAAAGGCCGCGTTGATGACCTCGCTGTTTCCGCTCGGCGGGATCCTCGGCAATCTGTGCGTCGGCTGGGTGATGGACCGTTTCGCCGGCCATCGGGTGATTGCTTTCACCTATGTGCTGGTCGGCGCGCTGGTGCTGCTGGTCGGCCTCGGCGTCGGCCATCAGGTGTGGCTCGGCGCGCTGATCTTCCTGACCGGCACCGTGGTGACGAGCGCGGTCACGTCGATGTCAGCGCTCGCGGCGAGCTTTTACCCGACCCGCGCGCGGGCTACCGGGGTCGCGTGGATGCTCGGGATCGGGCGGGTGGGCGGCGTTGCCGGTGCGCTGGTCGGCGCCGCGTTGATGGGTCTGGGCTGGAAGTTCGGCGCGGTGTTCAGCCTGCTCGCGGTGCCGGCCGTGATCGCGGCGGCGGGCGTCCTGTTGATGATGCGGCGCGTGCCACTCGGTGAATCATTCGGTGAAGACGCGGCGGCGGGCGACGTGGCCGGCGCGGTCGCGATCGATTGAAACCTGCAGTAGTAGTAACGGCGCGCGCTCACAGCGCGCGCAGCAACGCCATCTCGTTGTGCAGCAGCGCGAGCAGATCGTCGTCGCTCGGTCGCGTGCCCCAGTGGCGCGCGCCGGCGACCGACGCGATCGCGATCCACGAATGCGGCGGAAACCATTCGCGCAGCAGCGTGCCGTCCTGACGCAGACACAGTTGGCCGGTCAGTTCGCTGTATTCGGCGCAGATCAGCGCGCCGTCGACCGCCGCCGTCACTTTTCTTGGATCGTTGCGAACCACGTCGTCGCTCCTGTCGAAAGGGTGGCGCGAATGCCAGCGTGACACGGTGGCGTGCGCGACGCCGCCATGCCGGCCATCAATGATCGTGACCGTGACCGTGGCCGTGCCAGCCGTTGTCATGCCAGTCGCCATGCGGGCCGCGCGCATCGCGCCAGTCGTCGCCGCGACGGCGTTCCCACTCGCGACGCTCCCACTCGCGGCGTTCCCAATAGCGATGACCATCATAGTAGCGATCCTCGTACCAGCCCGGCTGGACCACCACCGCCGGCGGCGGAGGCGGCGCATACACCGGGGCGGGCTGCACGTAGACGGGCGGCGGCGGGGCCTCGATCACCGCGGGCGCGACAGCGATGCCGGGTACACCGATGTTCACGCCGACGTCGACGTGCGCGAAAGCGGCCGACGATGCGCCGATCGCGAGACCGGCGACCAGCGTCAACGGGATCCAGCGGTTGCGTGAATGACTCATGATTGTTCTCTTTATCGTGATGGGGATGATCATTGCGACGGCTGTCGCGCGCTCAATAACGGTAACGATCGTGGTCGTAATGGCCGTGGTCGTGGTCGTGGTAGTGCGGACCCGGGCCGTCCGGAACCACGATGCAGCCGCTCAAGCCGGCGCCGAGCGTGGCGGCCAGAATCATCAGTGCAAGAATTTTTTTCATCGGATTACTCCCTGTGCCGGTGTGACCGGTCGTGTATTGGTGTGCGTTGGTGTGCTGCATAAAGCGCCTGGTGCGACGCGCGTTGGTTTGACCCGAACTCTACTGAGCGGCGCGATTACCGGTGTGATTGTGTGTAACAGGACGTGTCGATACGCGCCGGCGTCAACGCGGCGACATGCGTGCGGCGCGCGCGTCGGCAAAAGCGCGCACGTGACGTGTCGGAATGACAAACGCGGGTTAACAGGGCCGGCAAACCCTTGAAGCCGTTATGAAAAAAAGCGGCTGTGCCGTGATGCGATGCGAATGGATCGAGTGACGCGTCGTTGCATCGGCCGCTGAAAAAAACGGCAAACGCGCTTTATATGCGGATGAATCGCGCGGATACATTCGGTTGCAGACTGGCGGCAGAGCGGGCCGCACGCGCTCGCGCGCGGCGTCGGAAAGACGCGACACCGGTCGCGTCGTCAGCTTCTCTTAAGCTGCGCTCCGGTAGAGGAAAACGCAGCGTGCTTACTCGGTCGCAGCCGGCTCGCGCGCGGCCGCTTCCCGATAGCCGAGCCGCGTCGAAATCGCGCGACCCGCCTGTTTCAGCAACGCGACGTAGTGCGACTTCGTATCGGCGCCGCAGCGCATCGTCGGAAACGAAATCGACAGCCCGGCGATCACGCGGCCGAAGCGGTCGAATACCGGCACCGCGATGCATTGCAGTCCTTCTTCCTGTTCCTCGTTGTCTTCGCCGTAACCCTGCTCGCGCACGCGCGGCAGAATGCTCAGCACCGCTTCCGCGCAGGTCAGCGTCTTTTGCGTCGAGCGGCGAAATTCGAGGTGCGAGAGCACTTCGCTCGCATCGGCCGGTTCCATCCACGCGAGCAGCACCTTGCCGATCGCGGTGCTGTGCAGCGGATTGCGCCGGCCGATGCGCGACTGCATGCGCAGCCCGTAGTCGGCATCGATCTTGTGGATGTAGATGATCGCGTCGTCGTCGAATGCGCCCAGGTGAACCGCTTCGCGCGTCATCTGGCCGATGCGGCGCATTTCGATGTCGGCCTCGCGCACGAGGTCGACGCTCTCCAGCGCTTTCGCGCCGAGTTCGAACAGCCGGATCGTGAGGCGGTAGCGCTCGGTCTCGACTTCCTGGGTCACGTAGCCGAGCGCCTTCAATGTCTGGATCACGCGATGCACGGTGGTCTTCGACATGCCGAGCTGTTGCGACAACTGGCTGATGCCGATCTGCCCGCGCTCGCCGATCGCGCCGAGAATCGCGAACACCCGTCCGATCGACGACGCCGATTCGCCGCGCTCGCCGCCGTCGGCGTCGAGCGCTGAGCGCGCGCCGGTTGCGACGGCTCGGAGGGCGCCGGCCGTTTTGTTCGTCGCTTTGGCCGCTTTGACCGCTTTGGCCGCTTTGGCCGTTTCGTCCATTTTGGCCGCGTCGCTGCGCGTGCTCTTGTGCGCGCGCTTGCGCGGTGTGTGGGTTGCCGCCATCTTCGTGAGTCCCTGTCTGTGCCAAACCGCGCGCTCGCTCGACAGCGCCGGCGCGGGAGGCGAGAGCATAGCGCGTTGCCGGCGCTTGCTGGAACAACTGCTCGGGCAACCGCGCAGGGAAGCGCACAAGCAATCGCACAAGCAGGCGCAAAAGCAAGCGCAAAAGCAAGCGCAAAAGCAAGCGCAAAAGCAAGCGCACAAAGCAGGTTCGCGGGCTAGCGCGCGAGCCAGCCGCCATCCACTGCCAGTGTATGCCCGTGCACGTAGTCCGATGCCGCCGACGCGAGAAAAACCACCGGCCCGGCCAGATCGCCGGGCACGCCCCAGCGGCCGGCCGGAATGCGGCCGAGAATTTCGTCGTTGCGCTGCGCGTCGTCGCGCAACGGGGCGGTGTTCGCGGTCGCCATATAGCCTGGCGCGATCGCGTTCACGTTGATCCGCTGCGCGGCCCATTCGTTCGCGAGCAGGCGCGTCAGACCGAGCACGCCGCTTTTCGACGCGGTGTACGACGCGACCCGGATACCGCCCTGGAACGACAGCATCGATGCGACGTTGATGATCTTGCCGCCGCGGCCCTGGCGCACGAACTGCCGCGCGACCGCTTGCGACAGGAAGAACAGGCTCTTCAGGTTCACGTCCATCACCGCGTCCCAGTCGGCTTCGTTCAATTCGAGCGCGTCGTCGCGGCGGATGATGCCCGCGTTGTTGACCAGTACGTCGATATGGCCGAACGCTTCGAGCGCGGCGCCGACGATGTCGTCGAGCGGCGCGGTGCTCGACAGATCCGCGCGCACGTCGGCGAAGCGGCGGCCGGCGGCCTTCACGCGCGCGGCGGTGTCGCCCGGGTCCGCGCGGCTCACGCCGACGATGTCGCATCCGGCCGCGGCGAGCGCGACCGCCATGCCGGCGCCGAGCCCGGTGTTGCTGCCGGTGACGATGGCAACCTTGCCGCTCAGATCGAAAGTGTTCACGGTGTTCAAACTCATCGGGTAGTCGGGGACGGGTGCAAAGCAGTGCGAACGAGGTGCGAGTGGTTGGGATGGGCGGGAATGGGTGTGAATGGATGCGATGTGCCCAGACTGTAACGCACGCGTTCACATTTCGGAACATCGGTCCGAATGTTTCGGCGCAGGAACAGTACCCACATGGCTTACGGTTAGATAACGGGTAAACCATAGCCCGCCCGTCATCGACAAAACGGAACGATGTTCCTTTCACGGTGCTATATTGCGCCGGACAGGGAGAGCCCGGCGCACAACGGGACATCACTGCGGGCCCCGCGCCCGACAACGGGACGTGACAGTCCAAGGAGGAGGCATGAAGATCAAGAAGGCCCTCGACCGGATTCCCGGCGGCCTGATGCTGGTGCCGCTATTGCTCGGCGCCTGTGTGCATACGTTCGCGCCTGGCGCGGGTAAGTACTTCGGCTCGTTTACCAACGGGCTGATTACCGGCACCGTGCCGATCCTCGCGGTGTGGTTCTTCTGCATGGGCGCGACGATCGATCTGCGCGCAACCGGCACCGTGCTGCGCAAATCGGGCACGCTGCTCGTCACCAAGATGCTGGTCGCGTGGATCGTCACGCTGATCGCCGCGCGCTTCATTCCGGTCGACGGCATCAAGACCGGCCTGTTCGCCGGGCTCTCGATCCTCGCGGTCACGACCTCGATGGACATGACCAACGGCGGTCTTTACGCGGCCGTGATGCAGCAGTACGGGACCAAGGAGGAGGCGGGCGCGTTCGTGCTGATGTCAGTCGAATCGGGGCCGCTGATCAGCATGCTGATTCTCGGCGCGACCGGCGTCGCGTTTTTCGAGCCGCGGCTGTTCGTCGGCGCGGTGCTGCCGTTTCTGGTCGGCTTCACGCTCGGCAATCTGGATAGCGAACTGCGCGAACTGTTCGGCCGCTGCGTGCATCCGCTGATTCCGTTCTTCGGCTTCGCGCTCGGCAACGGCATCGACCTGAACGTGATCGTCACGAGCGGCCTGCCGGGGATCGTGCTGGGTCTCGGCGTGATCGTCGTGACCGGCATTCCGCTGATTTTCGCGGACCGCTGGATTGCCGGCGGCAATGGCGCGGCGGGGCTGGCGGCGTCGTCGACGGCGGGCGCGGCGGTCGCCAATCCGGCGATCATCGCCGACATGATTCCGAGCTTCAAGCCGCTGGTGCCGGCCGCGACCGCGATGGTGGCGACCGCCTGCCTCGTGACCGCGATCCTCGTGCCGATCCTGACCGCGTTGTGGGTGCGCCGCCATCAGGCGCGCGATGCGCTGAAAGCGGAGTTCGCGGCCGCGCAGGCGCCGCTCAATGAGCGGGACGCGCACGTCTGATCGAGGATAGAAGAGAAGAGGCCGGCTCGCGTCGACGCGCGGGCCGGCTTTGTTTTGTCTGGCCGTTGCTGCCGCGGCGCCGCTGAATGGACCGCTTACGGCCGCTTAGTGTGCCGCTTAGTGGACCCTCTTGTGTGCCGCTTGATGCGCCGCTTGTGGGTCACTGCGGGGCCGTGCTCCGTGCGCCGCTCAGGGACCGCTGAAGCCGCCGTTCAACGCGCGGCGAGCTTCGCTTCGAGCATTGCCTTCACCGAAGGCCATTCGTCGTCGATGATGCTAAAGCGCACCGAGTTGCGCTTGCGGCCGTCCGGCATGATCCGCTCGTGTCTCACCACGCCTTCCTGTTTCGCGCCGATGCGCAGAATCGCCGCGCGCGATCTGTCGTTCAGTTCGTCGGTGGTGAACTGCACGCGCACGCAGTGCAGTACCTCGAACGCGTGACGCAGCAGCAGATACTTCGCTTCGGTATTGACGGCCGAGCGCTGCGCCGACGCGGCGAGCCACGTATGACCGATTTCGAGCTTGCGATTCGCGCGATCGATTTTCCAGAAGCGCGTGCTGCCGACGATCCGGTCAGTGGCGGCGGCATCATCGAGCGCGCTGCCTGAAGCATTACCTGAGGCATCACCTGAGACACCGCCCACCCCCCGCGCACGCCGCACGATCACGAACGGCATCACGGTGCCGGCCGCGCGGCCGGCGAGCGCGCCGGCGATATACGCATCGATCGTCGCGGCGCCCGGGACCACGGTCAGCTTCATATCCCACAGCTGTCCGTCGGCGGCCGCTTCGACGAGCGCGGGCGCATGCTCTTCACGCAGCGGCTGGAGTTCGACGCTAGTGCCGCTCAGAGTCGGCTGCATCGAGATAGCAGAAAGATCGTTCATGGCAATAAAAAAGGTCCGTGAGCGAAGGGCTCACGGACCCGGCGGGTCGATTAATCAGGCGCCAATCAAGGCGCGCGCTGCAACGGCGCGAGCGGCCACTCTGCCACCGTCGCGCCGTTCGTCATGCGGCTGCTTAAGCGGACATCACCGTGACCGCCTTGGTCACGAGATACGCTTCCATCGCTTCCGGACCGCCTTCCGAGCCGTAGCCCGAATCCTTCACGCCGCCGAACGGCATTTCCGGGGTCGGCGTGGCCGGCTGATTAATCCACAGCATGCCGACTTCCATCTGCTGCGACAGCAGGTGGACATTGGCGAACGACTTCGTGTAAGCGTAGCCGGCCAGACCATACGGCAGGCGGTTCGCTTCCGCGATCGCTTCTTCGAGCTTGTCGAAGCCGCGGATCGCGGCGATCGGGCCGAACGGCTCGTTGTTGAACACGTCCGCTTCGAGCGGCACATCGGTCAGCACGGTCGGCGCGAAGAAGTTGCCGGCCGAGCCGACGCGCTCGCCGCCGGTCGCGATCTTCGCGCCGGTCTTGCGGGCGTCGTCGACGACCTTGGCCATCGCGCTCAAACGGCGCGCGTTGGCGAGCGGCCCGAGCGTCGTGCCTTCGGCGAGACCGTCGCCGAGCTTCAGGCTTTCAGCGTGCTTGACCAGCGCGGTAGCGAATTCTTCACGGATGCTGTTGTGCACGAGGAAACGCGTCGGCGAAATGCAGACCTGACCCGCGTTGCGGAACTTCGCGGCGCCGGCCGCCTTGACCGCGAGCGCGACGTCCGCGTCTTGCGCGACGATCACCGGCGCGTGGCCGCCCAGTTCCATCGTCGCGCGCTTCATGTGCGAACCGGCCAGCGCGGCGAGCTGCTTGCCGACCGGCGTCGAGCCGGTGAAAGTGACCTTGCGGATCACCGGATGCGGAATCAGGTACGCGGAGATTTCAGCCGGGTCGCCGAACACGAGGCCGACCGTGCCGGCCGGCACGCCGGCTTCGACGAACGCCTGCAGGAGCGCCGCCGGCGAGGCCGGGGTTTCTTCCGGCGCCTTCACGAGGAACGAGCAGCCGCACGCGAGCGACGCCGACAGCTTGCGCACCACCTGGTTGACCGGGAAGTTCCACGGCGTGAACGCGGCGACCGGGCCGATCGGCTCCTTCAGAACCTGCGATTGCGCGGCGAGGTTGCGCGACGGCACGATCCGGCCATACACACGACGGCCTTCGTCGGCGAACCATTCGATGATGTCGGCCGCGGCCAGCACCTCGACGCGCGCTTCGGCGAACGGCTTGCCCTGTTCCTGGGTCATCAGGCGGCCGATGTCGGCCGCACGTTCGCGCACCAGTGCGGCGGCCTTGCGCATGATCGTCGCGCGCTCGTTGGCCGGCACTTTGCGCCATGCGTCGAAACCGCGTTGCGCGGCTTCGAGCGCACGGTCCAGATCGGCGATGCCGGCGTGCGCGACCTTGCCGATCGCTTCGCCGGTGGCCGGGTTGATCACGTCGAGGGTCTTCCCGCTGGCGGCGTCGCACCACTCGCCGTTGATCAGAAGTCGGGTATCGGTATAGCTCGAGATGGCCATGCTGGGTTCCTGTGAATGGGAAAAACAACAGGCCGCGCGGTCACGAAGCTGGAGGCGACAGACCTGCGCGGCCATCAATGAATGCCGATAACGCCTATCTTATCTGATTAAGGGATAACCTACCGGAGGTCCCCCGCGCGCGCGAGCACGGCATGGCGCTTGCTCGCTCAACCGTACCGGGCTGGCTTTTTTGCGGGTCAGGCCGGGCGCCGCGTCATCGCGCACGCGTCGGACCCGCCGCTGCGGCTGCCTGACTCGAGGCCGCTCAGCGCCGCTGCCGGCCGCTCCGGCGCGTTCGGTTGAACGCGGCGCGCCACCATGTAATCAACCGCTCAATTTGCGCATCCAGAGGACATCGACATGCCAACCGGAATAGTGAAATGGTTCAACGACGCGAAAGGCTTCGGCTTCATCACCCCCGATGACGGCGGCGAAGACCTGTTCGCCCATTTTTCGGAGATCCGTAGCGAAGGCTTCAAATCGTTGCAGGAAAACCAGAAGGTCAGCTTCGAAATCAAGCAGGGGCCGAAAGGCAAACAGGCGGCCGATATCAAACCTGTGTGACGCCGGGGGCGCCGCTGCCGTACGGCGGTCGCGGCGCCTGCGATCCGCGTGGCATCGCAACTCCTACCACAGCAAAAAGACAGCGATACCGACAGCGATACGCGACGCAAAACAAAAGCGCGTAACGGTGCCGCTTGCGCCGAGAACGCAGTATGATTCCTCAGGTTTCCTTCAGCTTTGTTTCGTACTATCCGCTTCATCCGCGCCCGTCCGGGCAGCAATGATTCCGAAAGTTTTTCGACAAAAACTGAAAGCGCCGATCCGGCTTGCTGGAGTCCTGATGAAAACTCTCTTTTTGCAGGCCCCGTCATTCGACGGCTTCGATGGTGGTGCGGGTTCGCGCTACCAGGCTAAACGTGAAGTCAAGTCGTTCTGGTATCCCACCTGGCTCGCCCAGCCCGCCGCGCTGATTCCCGACAGCCGCGTGTTCGATGCCACCGCGAACGGTGCATCGGTCGAAGCGACGCTCGATCTCGCGCAGCAATACGACCTCGTCGTCATTCACACCAGCACCCCCTCGTTTCCCACCGACGCGCTGTTCGCGCAGCATCTGAAAGAGCGCAAGCCGTCTATTCTGATCGGCATGGTCGGCGCCAAGGTCGCAGTCGATCCGCATAACTCGCTGACCGCGACCGAAGCGATCGACTTCGTCGGCCGCGAGGAATTCGACTACACCTGCAAGGAAGTCGCCGAGGGCGTGCCGTTCGCGCAGATCAAGGGCTTGAGCTATCGCGCGCCGGACGGTTCGATCGAGCATAACGAAGCGCGCCCGATCCTCGAGAACATGGACGAGCTGCCGTTCGTCGCACCGATCTACAAGCGCGACCTGACGATCGAAAACTACTTCAACGGCTATCTGAAGCATCCATACGTGTCGCTGTACACCGGCCGCGGCTGCCGCTCGAAGTGCACGTTCTGCCTGTGGCCGCAGACGGTCGGCGGCCATCGCTACCGCGTGCGTTCGGTCGAGAACGTGCTCGAGGAAGTGAAGTGGATTCGCGACAACATGCCTGAAGTCAAGGAGATCATGTTCGACGACGACACCTTCACCGACTTCAAACCGCGCGCGGAAGAAATCGCCCGCGGGATGGGCAAGCTCGGCGTCACGTGGTCGTGCAACGCGAAGGCGAACGTGCCGTATTCGACGCTGAAGATCATGAAGGACAACGGCCTGCGTCTGCTGCTGGTCGGCTACGAATCGGGCGATGACCAGATTCTGCTGAACGTGAAGAAAGGGTTGCGCACCGACATCGCGCGGCGCTTCGCGAAAGACTGCCGCTCGCTCGGCATCAAGGTGCACGGCACCTTCATTCTGGGCTTGCCCGGCGAGACCCAGGAGACGATCCGCAAGACCATCGAATACGCGAAAGAGATCAATCCGCTGACCATCCAGGTGTCGCTCGCGGCGCCGTATCCGGGCACCCGGCTCTATAACGAGGCGGTCGAAAACGGCTGGCTCGCGGAGAACAAGGTGATCAATCTGGTCAGCAAGGAGGGCGTGCAGCTCGCCGCGATCGGCTATCCGCATCTGTCGCGCGAAGAGATGTATCACCAGCTCGAAAACTTCTACAAGCGCTTCTATTTCCGGCCGTCGAAGATCTGGGAAATCCTGCGCGAAATGCTCACGAGTTGGGACATGATGAAACGGCGTCTGCGCGAAGGCGTCGAATTTTTCCGCTTCCTGCGCGCACACGAGGCGTGAACGCCGCACATCTGGCCGCCGTCACGCTCGCTTATGCGTGCGCGGCGGCAGCTGTGATCGGCATCGTCTACAGCGTGCTCGCGAGCGCGCTGATCGGGCGTTTCTTCGCCAAACGCGTGGACGAGCCGGCGAGCTATCCGCCCGTCTCGATCGTGAAGCCACTGCACGGCACCGAATGGACGCTGCTCGACAATCTGGCGAGCTTCTGCGCGCAGGACTATCCGGGGCCGGTGCAATACCTGTTCGGCGTGCACGATTCGGACGACCCGGCCTTGCAGGCGGTCGAGCAATTGCGCCGCCTGCATCCGCGCGCCGATATCACGGTGGTCGCCGATGCGCGCCTGTACGGCCCCAATCGCAAGATCAGCAACATCCTGAACATGCTGCCGCACGCGCGCCACGACGTGCTGGTGTTCGCCGATAGCGACGTCAGCGTCGCGCCCGACTATCTGCGGTGCGTGGTCGGCGCGTTGCAGAAACCCGGCGTCGGGCTCGTCACCTGCGCCTATCGCGGCCAGCCCGATCCGGGTTTCTGGCCGCGGCTCTCGGCGATCGCCACCAACTACCAGTTCCTGCCCGGCGTCGTGATCGGCCTCGCGTTCGGGCTCGCGCGGCCGTGCTTCGGCCAGACCATCGCGATGCGGCGCGACACCTATGAACGGATCGGCGGCTTCGGGCCGTTCGCACGCCATCTGGCCGAGGACTACGCGATCGGCGAGGCGGTGCGGGCGCTCGGCGAGGAGGTTGCGATTCCGCCGTTCGCGATCGCCCATGCGTGCGTCGAAACGCGCGCGGCTCAACTGGTCGCGCACGAGTTGCGCTGGAGCCGCACGATTCGCCGGATCAATCCGCTCGGTCACTTCGGCACCGCGCTCGTGCATCCGCTGCCGTTTGCGCTGCTCGCGCTCGCGTTCTCGGCCGGCGCGCCGTGGGCATGGCCGTTGCCGCTCACCGCGTTCGGCGCGCGGCTCGCGCTGAAATGGCGCACCGATCGCGCGCTGCGGCAGCGGTGCCGCGACCTGTGGCTGCTGCCGGTCTGGGACCTCGTCGCGTTTGCGATTTTCGTCGCCAGCTTCCGCTCGTCGCGGGTAATCTGGCGCGGCTTCAGCTTCAAGGTCGACGGCGACGGCATGCTGTCGGCGGCACGGGACGAATAGCGATGAAGCATTTCGGTCGCGCCGCCGCGCTGGTGGGTTTGCTGGTCTCGCTGTGGCTCGTATGGCGCGAGGATCCGGGCGCGGTGTTCAATGCGTTGCGCGCGGCCGGCGTCGGACTCGTGATCGCCGCGCTCGCGCACGTGCTGCCGATGATCGCCAACGCGTGCGACTGGCGCTCGCTGATTCGCGGCGCCAACCGGCCGAGCCTCGGCAAGATGCTGCACCTGGTGTGGGTGCGCGAGTCGGTCAACTCCATGCTGCCGGTCGCGCGGATCGGCGGCGAACTCGTGTCGTACCGGATGCTGCGGCGCTGGGGCGTGAAGCCGTCGACGGCGGTCGGCAGCCTGATCGTCGATATGCAGCTCACGGTGATCAGCCAGCTGATGTTCACGCTGATCGGCATCGGCTTTCTGTTCGCGCATGCGCAATCGGGCGCGCTGCGACTCGCCGGCCAGCTCGCGTGGGGCGTGGTCGCGCTGACGCCGGTGCTGCTGCTGTTCGGGCTCGTCCAGCATGCGAATCCGTTCGAGCGCATCACGCGGGTGCTGAACCGGATGACGAGCGGCAAACTGGCCGCGCTCGTCGGCCAGTCGGTGCAGATCGATCAGGCGATCAAGGTGATCTGGCGGCGCCGCGCGGTGGTACTGCGCTATCTGTTCTTCTGGCAGCCGCTGCAATGTCTGCTGACCTCGCTCGAAATCTGGCTCGCGCTGTATTTCCTCGGCGCGCAGGTGAGCTTCGTCGAGGCGGTCGTGATCGAGTCGCTGATCCAGGCGATCAGCAGCGCGGCGTTCTTCGTGCCGGGCGGGCTCGGAGTGCAGGAGGGCGCGTTCATTCTGATCGGCGGCGCGCTCGGGATCGATCCGGCCACCTCACTCGCGCTCGCAGCCGCGCGGCGGATTCGCGATCTGCTGATGTTCGTGCCGGGCTTGATCGCATGGCAGTTTTCGGAGTCGTCCGGCGGCGGGGCGGCCACGCAAGCGGTGCGCGCGGAACTGGCGCCGCAGCGCTCAGCCGGCGCTCACGCCAAGCGGCAAAGCGAGCGGCGTGAACAGCACTGACGGCACTAACTGCGCTAAGCGCGCAGCCGAGAGCGTTTACTTCAACCCGCCTTCAACGCGCGCGCCCATAAGCGGGAAACGACACGCACACCGCGAGCCCGCGCTCGCCGATCCCCGCGCCGAACTGCACGCTGGCGCCGAAATGCCCGGCGATCCGTTCGACGATCGAGAGTCCGAGACCGCTGCCGGTCGCCTGATTGCCGGTCGCGCGAAAAAATCGATGAGTGAGCCGCTGCAGATCGTCCGGCGCGACGCCGGGGCCGTCGTCGCGCACGCTCACGACGACGCGCCCCTCGGCTTGGCCTACCGCGACCTCGACGGTGCCGCCCGCGCGCCCGTACTTGATCGCGTTATCGAGCAGATTGTCGAGCAGGATGCCGATCAGCACCGGCTCCGCGTCGATCTCGGCGAGCCGGTCGCCGCTCAGCATCACGTTGATATTTTTGCGCTGCGCATTGCGCTGGTTCGCCAGCAGCGCGTCCTGCGCGATCACGGCCGGCTTGACCGCCGCGGTCGGCAGCCTCTCCTGCGCGTCCAGGCGCGCGAGCAGCAGCAGTTGCTCGGCGAGCCGCGCGCTGCGATCGACGCCTTGCACGACGCGTTCCATCGCGAGCCGCTGCAACGCGGGATCCGGCTCGGCCAGCGCGACCTGGGCCTGCACCTTGATCGCCGCGAGCGGGGTTTTCAGTTCGTGGGCGGCGTCGGCGGTAAACGCGCGCTCGCGTTCGAGCGAATGGGCCAGACGCGCAAGCAACTGGTTCAGCGCATCGACGAGCGGGCGCACTTCGAGCGGCGCGCGGGCGATCCCGACCGGCTCCAGCCGGTTCGCGTCGCGCGCGCGGATCGCCGCCGACAGCACCTGCAACGGCGCGAGCGACCAGCCGATGCCGAGCCACACCAGCAGCGCGAGCACCGGCAGCGCCAGCAGCGTCGGCCGCGCGAGCCGGCTGGCAACGCCGCTGACCAGGTCGCTGCGCGTATTGGCCGGCTCGAACACCCGCACGCTATGGCCGGACGCGCTGTCGCGCAGCGTGAACGAGTGATACATCTGGCCGCCGAGCGTGAGATCCTGCGCGCCGCTCGCGGCCGGCAGCGGCAGATCCCATGCATCGAGCGCGCGCAGTTGCGGGCTGCCGGCCAGAATTTCGCCGTTCGCTGCGCGCGCCTGGAACAGGGCGTCGCGCGGCAGCGTATCGTCGTCGTCGAGAGCGTTCGCGCCGGGCTCGCCGCCTTTTTCTTCTTCGCGCACGTCGATGCGCGCATTCGCGAGCGTGGTCAGACTGGCCTTGTCGAGCAGCGCGAGCATCTGCGCGAGTTCGGCGAGCCGCGCCTGTTCCCACGCATCGACTTCGTGGCTCGCCTGCCGGTGGCTGCTGACGAGCGCAACGCCCCACACCGCGACGATGCTCGCCAGCACGAGCAGCGACAGGCGCCGGCGAATCGACGGACCCATCACTCTTTCTCCATCACGTAGCCGATATTGCGCACGGTCCTGATCAGCCCCGCGCCGAGCTTCTTGCGCAGATTCGAGATGTGGACCTCGATCGCATTGCTTTCGATTTCTTCCTGCCAGCCGTACAGCGTTTCCTCGAGTCGCGAGCGCGACTGCGGAATGCCGAGATTGGTCAGCAGCTGCAGCAGGATCGCCCATTCGCGCGATGTCAGCGACACGCGAATCGCGTCCAGTTCCACGGTCTGCGCTGCAGGGTTCACGGTCAGATTCTGGTAACGGATCAGATCGATACTGCGACCTTGCGCGCGGCGCAACAGCGCGTGGCAACGCGCGATCAATTCGGTCAGATCGAATGGTTTGCCCAGGTAGTCGTCGGCGCCTGCGGCGAGACCGCCGACCCGCTCGACCACCGTGCCTCTCGCGGTCAGCACCAGCACCGGCACGTGGCGGCCGGCCTCGCGCCAGCGCTTGAGCAGTTCGAGCCCGCTCACCAGCGGCAAGCCGAGATCGAGGACCACCAACGCGTATTGCGTAGTATCGAGCGCGAGAGCGGCCTGCTGACCGTCGCGAGCCCAGTCGACCGTGAAGCCGGCCTGACGCAGGCCCGCCTCGACACCGCAGCCGATCAGCTCGTCGTCTTCCACGAGAAGTACACGCATGGGATGGACATTCCTTTGGTTGATTGATCGCATCACCGCACTTGCGGCGATGCGCGCCGCAAGGCTGGTTACGCCGTTCGTTAGCTCCTTTATACCGCGCGTTTGCTTAAGGTTTCCTTCAGATCGAATCGATACTATCGTCAAGCTATCGACGGCTGCCGCCCGCCTCGCGCGCCCGGCTGTAGAGCTGTCAGCGCATCGAAATTAAATGGTAAGGAGTTCGATGGATTGGCGGCGCCGTCACGCATCCGTCACGTCACGAGACCACGCTTGAGGCACGTTATGAAGCCAGTCACCGTCGACATGTTGCGAGCCCATCTGCTGGTCGCTTCGCTCACCGCCGCGCTCGCCGAACTGGTGCTGTGCGTCGCGCTGCCGCTGCTGCCGGTCTCCGAAAAATTTTTCGCTTCGACGCCGTTCCGGCTGGGCGCGCTCGCGCTGATCGTCGGCGGCGTGTTTGCCGCGCGCGAATGCGCGCAGCTCGCGTTCGATTTCGCGGTGCGGCGCGCCTATGCGGAGCCGGCCGCGCCCGCACGGGGAGGCGCGCGCGAGAGCGCGGTCGCGCTCGCGGCGGATTGTCCGCAACGCTGGCTGGTGGTGCTGCATCTGCGGCTGACCGGGCAGGCGTTCGTGCTGGCCCGGCACTGACGGACCGGCACGATGGTGGCGCACGCGTTGACGATAGGTGAATGGGTGCTGCTGGCGGGGTGCTTCGGTGCGTCGATCTATACGCTGGCCGCCGCGCTGGCGATGCCGTTTTTTACCGCGCGGCGTCGCTCGACGCATCATGGCGCTCGCTGCGCCGATCGCTCTCTCAACCCTTCGTTCAGTCCCGGCCCGAATGCCGCGGGCTTCGCGCAGCCGTTCGCGCAGCTCGGCGTCAGCGTGTTGAAACCGCTGTGTGGCGCCGAGCCCCGTCTGTACGAAAACCTGCGCAGCTTCTGCGAGCAGCGGCATCGACAGTTTCAGCTGGTGCTCGGCGTGTCGTCGCCGCACGATCCGGCGGTCGCGGTGGTGCGCCGTCTGCAAGCGCGCTACCCGGCCTGCGATATCGAACTGGCGATCGACACGCGCGTGCACGGCAGCAATCTGAAGGTCAGCAACCTGATCAATATGGCCGCGCGCGCGCGTCACGACGTGATCGTGATCGCCGATAGCGACATCGCGGTCGAGTCCGACTATCTCGACAGTGTCGCCGCGCCGCTCGCCGATCCGGCGGTCGGCGTGGTCACCTGCCTGTACGTGGCGCGCGGCGTCGGCGGCTTCTGGCCGCGGCTTGGCGCGCTTTTCATCAACGAGTGGTTCGCGCCGTCGGTGCGGGTCGCGCATGCGCTCGGCTCGCGCCGCTTCGGCTTCGGCGCGACGCTCGCGTTGCGGCGCGAAACGCTCGAGCGGATCGGCGGCTTCGCCGCGCTGAAAGACTGCCTCGCCGACGATTACTGGCTCGCCGAACACGTGCGCGCGCTCGGCCTGCAAACGGTCCTGTCGCGCGTGGTGGTCGCCACCGACGTGATCGAGCCGAACTTCACCGCGCTGTGGCAGCGCGAGACCCGCTGGCTGCGCACGATCCGATCGATCAATCCGGCCGGCTTCGTGTCGTTGATGATCACGTTTCCGACCCCGTGGCTGGTGACGAGCGCGTGGCTGACCGCGTCGCTCGCGACCCGCCACTGCGCGCATCTGCCGTTCGCGGCGGTGCTCGCGAGCGGCGCGGCCAGCGCGCTATGCGTGAGCGCGCGGCTGTTGCTGCATTTTCGGGCCGCGCGCCGCACGCGCAGCTTCTGGCGCGATCTGCCGCTGGTGCCGCTGCGCGATACGCTGCTGGCGCTGCAATGGCTCACCAGCGCATTCGGCTCGCGGGTGGTCTGGCGCGGCGTGCGCATGCAGGTCGGCACGCCGGCCGCGGAGCGCGGCGGCCAACTGGACAGCCTCACGTGAACCGCGCGAGCGCCGCGGTGGCGGCGGCCACGCCGCGCGGCCTGATCGTCACCGCCGACGACTTCGGCCTGCATCCGCGCGTGAACGCCGCGGTCGAACGCGCGCATTGCGACGGCGTGTTGCGGGCCGCGAGTCTGATGGTCGGCGCGCCGGCCGCGCAGGATGCGGTTATGCGCGCCCGCGCATTGCCGTCGTTGCGGGTCGGCCTGCACCTCGTGCTGGCCGACGGCGCCGCGCTCGCGCCGCGCGCGCAGATCGCTGGCCTGCTCGATGCCAACGGCCGCTTCGGCAGCAACATGGTGCGCGACGGCGTGCGCTTCTTTTTTCTGCCGCAGGTGCGCCGCCAGCTCGCGCGCGAAATCCGCGCGCAGTTCGACGCGTTTGCCGCGACCGGCCTCGCGCTCGATCACGTGAATACCCACAAGCACTTCCATCTGCATCCGACGGTGCTCGGCCTGATCCTCGAAATCGGCCGCGACTACGGGATGAAAGCGATGCGCCTGCCGTTCGAGGCGAACGCGCCGCTGTGGCTGCGGCCGTGGATCGCGCAGGTGAAGACGCGGCTCGAGCGCGCGGGGATCGCGCACAACGACTACGTGGTCGGCATCGCGGCGAGCGGACGGATGGACGAAGCGGCGTGGCTGGCCGCGCTCGCGAATCTGCCGGCGGGCGTCGGCGAGATCTACTGCCATCCGGCGCTGGCCGGCGCCGCGCTGAGCGACGGGATGCGCGACTACCGCCACGCGGACGAACTGCAGGCGCTGCTCTCGCCGCGGGTGGCGGCCGCGATCCGCGCGCTCGGCGCGCGGCTCGGCGGTTTCGCGGACGTGCTCGCCTGAGGCCACGGCCCGCCCGCCTGCTGGCCGGACCGCACGAGTGGCGCGTTACACCGCCTGCCGCTTCAGCAACAGTTTCAACAACACCGGCAGCAGCAACAGCACCAGCGGCAACTGCACGATCAGCCCGGAAATGATCGCGATCGCGAGCGGCTGCTGCATCGCCGAGCCTTGCCCCAACGCGAACGCGAGCGGCAACAGCGCGAGGATCGCAGCGATCGTGGTCATCGCGATCGGCCGCAGACGATTGCGGCCGGCGGCCTGCAGCGCTTCATGCAACGGCATCTCCTCGTCGCGTACCAGCGCCTGCAATTCCGACACGTAGAAAATCGCCACCTCGGTCACGATCCCGATGATCATCGTCATGCCCATCATCGCCGAGATGTTCAGCTCGATGCCGGTCAGCCACAGGCCGATGAACACCGCGCCGGCGGCGAGGAGCGGCATCGCCAGCACCGCGAGCGCGACGCGCAGCCGTTCGTACAGAAACAGCAGCAGCCCGAACACCAGCGCGATTGCCGCGCCGAATACGGTGAGCAGTCCCTTGAAGGCGATCTGCTGTTGCTGATACAGGCCGCCGAGCTCGTAGTAGACCCCGGCCGGCAGCAGCGCGGGCTCGCCGAGCGCCTTCTGTACGTCGGCGATCGTCGAGCCGAGATCGCGGCCGTCGATGCGCGCGGTCACCGCGACCATCCGCTTCAGGTTCGAGCGGCTGATCTCGGCCTGACCGGTGACCGTAAGCGGCTCTGCGACCCGCTTCAGCGCAAACAGATGGCCGTCCGGCGCGCGAATCCGTAGCTCGCCGAGCTGCGTGTCGGTCAGATGGCGCGCGCCGTCGACCCGCACTCGCACGCCGATCGTTTTCGGGCCGCGCTGGAACTGCGTCGCGACATTGCCTTCGAGCAGGTCGGTGACCGCCTGCGCGATCGCCTGCGGGTCCATTCCCTCGGCGGCCGCGGCGGCCGGCAGGATATGCAGTTCGAGCGCGTCGCCGGCCGGATTGATGCCGTCGTTCACGTCGACGATGCCGGCAATCTTGCCGAGTCGCGCGGCCACGTTGCGCGCGGTGGTGTCGAGCGTGTTCGGGTCGTCCGAAAAGATCCTGATCTGCACCGGCTGTGGCACCGCGGTCAGATCGCCGATCAGGTCTTCCATCAGTTGCGCGAGTTCGATGCTGACACCCGGCACCTGGCTGTCGATCTGCGCGCGGATTTCCTCCATCACGGTGTCGATCGGTTCGCGCCGGCCGGACTTCAGGCGCACGAAGAAGTCGCCCTTATTCGGTTCGTTCAGGTCGCCGCCGAGACCCGCGCCGGTGCGGCGCGAATAGGTCTCCACGTTCGGATTCGCGCGGATAATCTGCTCGATCTGCCGCATCAGCCGGTCCGTTTCGGTCATCGAGGTGCCCGGCCGGGTGTGATAGTCGAGCACGAAGCCGCCTTCGTCCATGCGCGGCATGAAGCCGCTGCCGACCCGCGTGAACGCGAACGCGGCCACCACGACGAGCGGCAGCAGGCCGACCAGCACCAGCGCCGGCCGCTCGATCACGCGCCCGACCGCGCGCGCATAGCGCCGGTTCAGCCACGCGGCGAAGCGGGTTTCGCTATGCTCTTCGGCGTCCGCGGGCGTGAGCCAGCGGTCGCACAGGATCGGCACGGCGAGCCACGTGACCAGAAACGAAATGAACAGCGCGCTCGCCATCGTCACCGACAGCGCCTTGAAAAACGCGCCGGTCACGCCGGACAGAAACGCGAGCGGCACGAAGATGATCAGCGTCGCCGCCGACGAACCCGCGAGCGGCCGGGTGAATTCGAGCGCGGCGGCCATCACGCGGCCGTGGAACGCGCGGGAGCCCGCTTCGCGCATGCGCCGCACGATGTGCTCGATCATCACGATCGCATCGTCGATCACGAGGCCGACCGCGGCCGCCATCCCGCCCAGCGTCATGATGTTAAAGCCCATCCCGAACACGTCGAGGAGCAGGATCGTCGCGGCCATCACGACCGGCACCAGCGCGACCGCGAGCGCGGTGATCTTCCAGTTGCGCAGGAATACGAACAGTGTCAGCGCGGCGAGCACGACGCCGATCATGATCGCGTCGCGCACGCTGGTGGCCGACGCGATCACCAGCTCGCTCTGGTCGTACCAGTTCGACAGGCTCACGCCGGCCGGCAATTGCGGCTGGAACGCGGCGAGCTTCGCGCGGATCGCGCGCGCCATCGCGACGCTGTTCGCGCCGGGCTGCTGGTACACGTTGAGCAGCACCGCGTCCTGACCGTCGGCGCTCACGCGAATCCATTGCGGCACCACGCCCTGGCTGACAGTTGCGACGTCGCCGAGCCGGACCTGCGTCGGTTTCGACGTGCCGGGCGTCGACACGACGACGTTGCGCAGCTCGTCGAGCTGCGTGAGCGTCGACTTGCTGACCACCAGATACAGCTTGTCGTGATCCTCGATGCGGCCGTTCGCCAGCAACACATTGCTCGCCCCGATCGCCTTCGCGACATCGGCGAGCGAGAGCCGGTAGCCGGCAAGGCGCGCGGGGTCGACCGCTACCTCGAACTCGTCCTGCGCGCCGCCGGTCACCTCGACGCGCGCGACCCCTTCGACCGACGACAGCAGCGGACGCATCTGGAACTGCGCGAGTTCGCGCAGCGCCGACAGCGATTGGCGCGTCGACGTGAGGCTGTAGGCGAGCACCGGAAACACGGTAGGGTCCATGCGCCGCACCTGCATCGTCGTGCCGGGCGGCAGCGTCGCGAGAATCTCGCTGAGCGCCGACTGCGCTTGCAAGGTGGCCTGCGCCATGTCGGTGCCCCAGTCGAAATTCAGCGAGATTTCGGCCGCGCCGCGACTGCTCGTCGACTGCACGTCGCGCACGTTCGGCACGCGCCGCAGCGCTTCTTCGACCGGTGTGGTGACGAGCGTCGCCATCTGTTCGGCGGGGCGATCGCCCGCGTCGAGCGAGATCACCGCGCGCGGAAACGCGACGTTCGGAAACAGCGAGATCGGCAGCCGGAACGCGCTCAGCACGCCCGCGAGCGCCAGCAGCGCGATCACGAACAGCAACGAGCGGCGGTGCGTCTGCATCCATTGGCCGAAGTTCATCGCGCGCTGTCTCCGCCGCTGCGCACCGCCATCTTGTCGGTCAGTTCGTAGTTGCCGCTGGTGACGACGCCGAGCGCGGGATCGAGCGCGCCGTCGACACCATAGCGCTCGCCATTTTCGACCGCGATCGTCACCGGCACGCGCCGCGCGCTGTGTTGCGCGGTGACCTGGAACAGGTAGGCGCCCTGGCTGTCCTTGAGCACCGCCGCGCGCGGCACGATCCAGTGGATGCCGCGGCGCGTCGCGATCTCGGCGGCGACGCGCGTGCCCGGAATGAACGGCGTGTGCGCGAGCGGCACGCTCGCGCCGACCTCGACTAGTTGGGATGACTGATCGATCGCCGCGCCGACCAGCACCACGCGGCCTTCGAGCGGGGTCCGCGCGAGCGCGGCGGACAGGCCGCGCAGCGTCAGGGTATCGCCCGGATGGAGCGCGGCGGCGTCGCTGGGCTCGACGCCGAGCGTCACGTTGGTGCGCGCATTGGCGCCGCTCCCGGCCAGTTGCAGGATCGGCGCGCCGGCCTGCAACTGCTCGCCTTGCGCGGCCGACAATTGCAGCACCACGCCGTCGAACGGCGCGGTGACGGTTTTGCTGCCGCTCGCGACGCCGCTCTGGTTTTGCGCGGCGAGGGCGTCGCGGGCATCGTCGGCGGCCTTGTGGGCGCTCGCCAGTTGCGATTGGGTCGCGAGGCCCTGGTCGTACAGCGACCGGGTGCGCGCGAGCTCGCCTTGCGCGAGCGTCAGCGCGCTGCGCGCCTGGCTTGCCGCCAGCACCGCGGCCGGGTCCGCCTGCACGACGCACAGCGGCGCGCCGCGTTTGACGCTTTGGCCGGCCTGTACGCGCATCTGCACGACGCGCGCGGCGTAGGGCAGGTTGATCGTCGTCAGGTTCGACGCGGCCGCGGCGACGATGCCGACGCCGCGCACCGGTTGCGCGATTTCCCCGCGCAGCGCGCGCACGGTTTGCACGGCGACCGAGGGCGGCGGGTTGGCTGCGGCGGTATCGGCGGCGGCGCGTGCGCGGTGGCCATAAGCGGCGAGGATGGCCGCGCCGGCGAGCGCGGCGGCGACCAGCAGCGTGCGCGGCGCGCGCCGGCGCGGCTGAAACAGGCTATTTCGCATGAGTGTCGATGAACGTCTGAGCGGAAGAGAAAGCGTCGGGGATCGCGCTGCCGAGCAGCGCCTGCAGGCCGACGCGCTGTTCGGCGAGCGACTCGCGCAGCGTCGCGGCGTCGATGCGTTTGCCGAGCGCGGCGCTTTGCGCGTCGGTGTACGCGCCGAGCGTGAGGTTGTGCTCGGCGTACGCCGTGGCGCTCGCGCGTGCGGTGCGCTCGAGCCCGGGCAACGCCGCTTCGATCTGTTGCAACTGGCGCGCGAGGATCGCGCTGTCCTCGCGCAGTCGCGCGACGTCCGCGTACGCCTGATTCAGACGCGTCTGGTACTCGTCGCGCAGCCGCTGGCGCGTCGCTTTCTCGATCGCCACGTTGCCCTGGTTGCGGTTGAAAATCGGCAAACTCAGATTGATCTGGAAGCCGCTGGTGTAGATGTTCGAGGTATCGCGCGCGCGCACGAAGCCGACCGACAGACTCGGGAACTGGCTCAGAATCGCCGCCCGATATTTCTGCTCCTGCGCCTCGTAGCCGGCCTGTAACGCGATCAGGTCGGGACGGCGGCGGGCGAGTTGGGCGAGCGCCGTGTCGACGGTGCTGTCGGTCAGCGCGGCGGGATCGGCGGATTCGTCCTGCTCGTCGCCCTGCAAGCGCACGCGCACGTCGGGGGCGAGGCCGAGCAGCGCGTTCAGCTCGTGACGGGTTTGCGCGGCCGCGCGGTCGGCTTCGTCGTATTGCTTGCGCGCGTCGCTATAGGCGAGCAAAGCGGCGCTCAGGGTGTCGTCGCTCAGATTGCCTTGCGCGCGCGCCGCTGCCATCCGTTCGTAACGCGTGCGCGCGAGATCACGTTGCTGTTGCAGCAGCGGCAGCGTGTGCTGCTGGAAGCGCGTCCTGATGAATAGCTGGCGCGCTTGCGCGACCACCTGCCATTCCTGCCACAGCAGACCCAGATCGGTTTTCGCGACGGTGGCGTCGGCGGACTGCCGGTTCGCGCTGCGCAGCACGATCGCCATCACGTCGATGCTCAAACCGTAGTTGAACGCGCGCGTGGTACCGGCCGCGCCCGGATAATCGCTCGACACGCTCAGTTGGGGATCGGGCAGCAGGCCCGCCGAATAAGCCTGCGCGCGGGCGATGCCGAGATCGTCGCGGGCCAGCTTCAGCTCCGGGTTGTTGGCCACCGCGAGCATCGCGAGTTCGTCGCTGTCGAGGCCGTCGGCGGGATCGAAGCGATGCGCGGCCAACTCGGGCAGCGGCATCGTCGCCGGATCGATGCGCAGCCGTTCGAGTGAACGCATCGAGGTCGAGGTGTCGTCAGGCGCGAGCGGTTCGCGGTGATACATCGCGCATCCGCCGAACAGCAGCGCGCATAAAGGCAGCAGCGCGCGCAGACGCAGCGCGCCCGGCACCGCGCACCGACGCCTTGACGCAGCCATTGCAACGGCTTGGAAAACAGGCAAAATCCGACTCCTGTATAAAGGTGAAACCGCGCCAGAAGCCCGTCGCAACAGGGCGGGACAAGCGCGCTGGAGAACATGGCGCGGGCCGCGCGCGAATGCGCATGCAAGCCTCGCAACCGGAAGCGATTCTGCGTAGGAGGCGCTTAAGACAGGCTTAATGCGAAGCGCGACGCGACGCGATTGTGAGAACCGCCGGGTGTCCGGGGTCCGCTAAGGATTCGTTAAGCTGCCCGATTCGATAATTCGGCGCAATACTGCACGAAGGAGAGGCCATGCGCCTGCTGTTGGTCGAAGACGACGAGATGATCGCCGAATCGGTGCTCGGCGCGATGCGCCGCGCCGGCTATGCGATCGACTGGGCCGAAGATGGCCGCGCGGCGGAGCTGTCGCTGGATAACGACGTGTACGATCTCGTGCTGCTCGATCTGGGCCTGCCGAAGAAAGACGGCATCGACGTGCTGAACGCCTACCGCCGCAACGGCGGCGCCGCGCCGGTCATCATCCTGACCGCGCGCGACGCGATCGACGAACGCATTCGCGGCCTCGACGCCGGCGCCGACGACTACCTCGTCAAGCCGTTCGATCTCGACGAACTGGCCGCGCGGATTCGCGCGCTGCTGCGCCGGCGCACCGGCCAGAAGCAGCCGGTCTACACGCACGGCGAACTGGCACTCGATCCGGCCGCTCACGAAGTCACGCTAAACGGCGCGCCGGTCGCGCTGGTGCCGCGCGAATTCGCGCTGCTGCAGGCGCTGATCGAAGAGCCGACGCGGGTGTTCACGAAGACCGAACTGGAAGAGAAGCTGTATGGCTGGGGCGAGGAAGTCGGCAGCAATACGATCGAAGTGCACGTGCACAGCCTGCGCCGCAAGATCGGCGCGGAGCAGGTCGTGACCGTGCGCGGGGTCGGCTACCGGCTCAAGAGGTGCGGATGACGTCGATTCGCCGCTGGCTGCTCGGCTGGCTGATTTTCGGCATGGCCGTGGCCTCGGTGATCGCGGCCTACGCGATTTTTCATACCGCGCGGCGCGAAGCGAGCGAGTTGTTCGACTACGAGTTGCGCACCGTCGCGCTGTCGCTACCGGCGAACCTGAGCGGCGCGGGCGACGGCGAAACGCATAGCCCCGATCTCGGCGATCTCGCCGACGACCGCATCCTCATCCAGATCTGGGACCGCGCGGGCACGCCGATCTATCACTCCGGGCAGGCGCCGGTGTTCGAGCGGCTGCCGCCGGGTTTCAACACGGTGCGCGACGGCGACTCCCACTGGCGCACCTTCGGCGTCGCGCACGCGGACCGCTACGTGCAGGTCGCGCAGCCGGTGTCGGTGCGCGAGGATCTCGCGCTGCATCTGGCGTTGCATACGATGTGGCCACTCGGCGTGCTGCTGCCGGTGACGATCATGCTGGTGCTGCTGGTGGTCGCGCGCGGGCTCGCGCCGATCGGCGGACTGTCGCGCGCGCTCGCGACGCGCACGATCGATTCGCTCGAACCGCTGCGGCTCGACGGCACGGTGCCGGTCGAGATCCGGCCGCTGGTCGAGGCGCTGAACGATCTGCTGCAGCGCCTGTCGAGCGCGTCGCACGCGCAGCGCACCTTTATCGCCGATGCCGCGCACGAACTGCGCTCGCCGCTCGCGGCGCTGAAGCTCCAACTGCAGGCGGCCTCGCGCGACGGCTCACTCAAGGGCGAACGTCAAACGCTGGAGCGGCTCGAACAGCGCGTGAACCGGATCATCCATCTGGTGCAGCAACTGCTGACGCTCGCGCGCGAGGATGCGCAGCCGGTGACGTCGATGGTGCCGGTCAGCCTGCGCCGGATCGGCGAGCAGGCGGTCAGCGATCTGTCGCTGCTCGCGGAGCTGCGCGAAATCGATCTTGGCCTCGAATGCGAGCAGGAGCAAGGACCGTCCGATGCCTATACGGTGCTCGCCGAACCCCACGCGCTCGGCGTGCTATTAGGAAACCTGATCAACAACGCGATCCGTCATACGCCGCCCGGCGGTCGCGTCGATGTGGTGCTCACGCGCGACGGCGAGCGGATCGGAATCGAAGTGGTCGATAGCGGTTCGGGCATCGAGGAGACGGAGCTGGAACGCGTGTTCGACCGCTTCTATCGTGGCGGCGGCGCGAAGGGCGAGGGCAGCGGGCTGGGTCTGGCGATCGTCGCGCGGATCGCCGAGCGCCATCAGCTCGCGCTGTCGCTGCGCAACAACGTCGGCGCGCCCGGTTTGCGGGTCAGCGTGAGCGGGCTGCGCGCGCCGGCGGCGGACGCGCCGGTGGCCGCCGCCGGCTAGGCGGACTTACTTTATTTAGCTATGGGTTGTCACGAGCGGATTGGCGCACGCTGCTACAATCGCGTCTTTACGAATCGACAGATTGGTTGTGCACTATGGGTTTCGAACAACTCGCTGAACTGAAGAAGCAACTGGCCGCCGCGCGGGCCGCCGCCGAATCCGGCGGTAAGTCCGAGCGCAAATCGGGCGGACGGCCTGCTTCGAAGTCCGCTGACAAGCCGGCCGCCCAGGCTGGCTCGAATCCTGCTGCCAATGCCGCCGCGAAACCGGCTGCCAGGTCCGGTGAGCGCGCCGCCGCAAAACCGGCCGGCAAGCCGGCTGCGAAAACCGGCGGCCGTCCGGACGGCAAGCCGGGCGCGCGCCCGGCACATCGGCAGCAACAGCGTGGCGCGGCAAGCGCGGCGCCGGCGGCCGACGCGAAACCGGTCGATCCGGTCGTGCGCTCCATCGGCCGTCTGCAAAAACGTTTCCCGGTAGCCTTCCCGAAGAATCCGGCGCCGAAGCTGCCGCTGAAGATCGGCATCTTCGAAGATATCGTCGCGCACGCGAAAGAGCTGTCGCTGAGCGAAGCCGAGCTGCGCGACGCGATCAAGACGTGGTGCCGCGGCGGGCGTTACTGGAAGAGCCTCGTCGAAGGCGCGGCGCGCGTCGATCTGAACGGTGTCGAAGCCGGCCAGGTCACCGCCCAGGAAGCGGCGGGCGCGCAGCGCCTGCTCGCGCATCGCGCGGCGAAGGGCGCGCAGAAGGCTGCCGAAGCGGCGCCGGCTGCTGCCGTTGCACCGGCTGCCGGCGATGCGGCAGCGCACGGCGCGGTGGCAACTGGTGACGCACAAACGGAACCGCAAGCCGATGCCAACGCGGCAGCCGCCGAACCGGCAAGCCCGCAGGCTGACGCTGGACAGGCCGCACCGGCCACGCCGGCCGTACCGCAATCCGCTAACGACGCAACCAGCGGCGACACGGACAACGCAGCCAATCCGCCGGCTCATCCGCAGTCCGGCGCCGCGACCAACGCGTCCGCATCCACTCCCTCCCAGGCCTGAGTTCCCCAGCCTGAACCCGCGCGGCCTCAATACGAGGCCGCGACGGGTCGCGCAGCCGACAGCCGGTTGCGCACGAATCCCACATGTTCGCGCAACACATAGAACGCATCCGCGTAGGCGAGCGGCATCCGTAACCGGTTCAGCGCCAGCTCGATCTCGTCGAGCCGCGCGAGCAGGTCGGTGCGCTCGTCGTCGGTGGCGCCGGCCAGCGCATGCCGTTCGATCGCGATCAGCGAGCCGTAATAGCGATAGATCCGCGAGCGTACCCGCCACCGATACAGCGCCGGAATCACCCGCATCGCCGGCACCAGCAGCACGGCGACCGGCAACAGCAGCACGAGGGTGCGGTCGCCGATGCTGGCGAGCCAGAACGGCAGCGTCCGGTACAGAAAACTCTTGCCGGTCCGATAGTAGCGCTGCGCGTCTTCGCTGATCTGGTATTCGTGCGCGACCGGATTCGGAAACTGGCCGGCGCGCTGCAATAGTCCGGCGGTGCCATGCACTTCCTGCGCCGCCTCGATCAGCAGATCGGAGATCGCCGGATGCAGCGTGCGGCGCGCGACCAGTTCGACGGTCGGGCTGATCAGATGCACGGTGTCGGGCGGAATGCGCCGCTTCAGATCGAGCACGCCCGACGGCAGGTCGATCTGGTCGAGGAATGGAAAGAGGCGCGTATAGGCGCTCGCTTCGTCGAAATTCATCACACCGATTCCCGGCACGCGCAGCAGCCGCAGCATCAGGTCGCGCGTGGTCGAGTCGCCGCTGAGGATCGCCGCGTCGACATCGCCGGCGACCAGCTGGGTGGCCGCCTGCAGGCCGTCGGTCGGCACCAGCGTGGTCGTGCCGCCGGCCTCGATGCCGTTGGCCGCCAGCAGTTGCAGCGCCAGCAGGCGGGTGCCGCTGCCTTCGCGGCCGACCGCGATCCGTTTGCCTTCGAGTTGTCCCAGTTCGGTGAGCTCGCTGCCGCGAAAGAACACCACGACCGGCACGTAGAACACGCTGCCGAGCGACATCAGCGACGACGTGTCGAGACCCGCCGCGGCGCCGCCTTGCACCAGCGCGATATCGACCTGCTGTTTGGGATCGAGCAGGCGTTGCAGGTTCTGTACCGAGCCGTCGGATTCGAGCACGTTCAGTTGGATGCCGTGACGCGCGAGGATCTTTCGATACTGCTGCGCGGCGGCCGCGAACGAGCTGTCGCGCGGACCCGCGCTGATCGTCAGCGTGCCCGGCGGCGCCGGATTGACGATCCACACGATCAGCACGACGACCAGCGCGATCAGCAGCGCGGTGACGATATAGGGCAGCACGTGGTCGCGCCATTCGGCGCGCGTATGCTCGCCGGAAAAGTGCGGAGGACGTGGGCGCTGCGCGTTCATGGAAACTCCGTGGCGAAAGCCGGATTGCGGCCGGGTTGCGGCATTGTCGCCTGCGCGCGGCGGCTTTGCCGTCGGCAGTTTGCTCTATTGACCGGCGCTCGCGCGGGGTTTGCGTCGCGGCCGGCAATGCGCTCGCGTCGCCCGGCGGTGTCGCGGTATCGATCGATGCACTCGGCAATGCCGCGCGGCAATTGGCCGGATAATGCGCGCGCCGGACTGCAACGAATCCAAAGGGTATCCCAAGCGTATTTAGGCCGACGCCATAGAATCGAGTTGGCGCGGGAATGAGCGTGATTTAATTTAAATAATCAAAAAGCAATCGGACGAAGCTTATTTTATTAAAGCGTTGTCGATCCGCATCGGATTTTGCAAAGCGTGACAGTTAATCGGCTCCATTTCGGCTATGGTCTAGCCCGGTATTGATTCGCGACGCCGCACGCAAGCCATTCATCTGCACCGGCCCCACGCACGGGCCACCGCTCGTCCAGGGGCGCTCGAGCCTGCGCGCGTCAGCGCGGCAATACTTAAAGCGCGATTCGATCCATTGCGCAACGAATGCGGCCCGATCGAAAAGCTATTCAAATTTCGATTTATTTGTGGGATTTCTCCGTTGAAAACATCTACCAGATCAAGGGTGCTGGTGCTGGCGGTTATTGCCGGCGCATTGAGCGGTTGCGCAACCGAATCGTCGCAGACTTTGCCGGTGCCGGTAGTCGCCAGCGCGCACACCCCGTATGCGGGCAAGCCGGTCGCAATCGCACTCGGCAAATTCGATAATCGCTCGAGCTATATGCGCGGGCTGTTCTCGGACAACGTCGACCGTCTCGGCAGCCAGGCGAAAACGATCCTCGTCACGCGTTTGCAGCAGAGCCAGCGCTTTAACGTGCTCGATCGCGACAACCTCGCCGAGATCAAGCAGGAAGCCGCGCTGCTGAACCAGCCGCAGAACCTGAAGGGCGCGCGCTTCGTCGTGACCGGCGACGTCACCGAGTTCGGCCGCAAGGAAGTCGGCGACCAGCAGCTGTTCGGCATCCTCGGGCGCGGCAAGAACCAGATCGCGTACGCGAAGGTGAGCCTGAACATCGTCGATACGACCACTTCGCAGGTGGTGCTGTCGAGCCAGGGCGCGGGCGAGTTCAGCCTGTCGAACCGCGAAGTGATCGGCTTCGGCGGCACCGCGAGTTACGACTCGACGCTCAACGGCAAGGTGCTCGATCTGGCGATCCAGGAAGCGGTCAATCATCTGGTCGAGCAGGTCGACGCGGGCGCGTTGAACGCGGCGCGCTAAACACGCGGCACGCACTGCGCGAGCTCGATCCACACGCGCTGCCACGCCGCAGCGGATAAAAAACCGATCACGTTTTCGCCAATGAAACTCACCCTCACGAACCGCGCGTGGCTGCCGCTCGTCGCGCTCGCCGCGTTGCTCGGCGGCTGCGCGGCGCAACAGCCCGTGTCGCTTTATCGATGGGACGGCTATCAGCCGCAGGTCTACGAATACTTCAAGGGACAGTCGAGTCCCGAGCAGCAGATCGACGCGCTCGAAAAAGCGCTGCAAACGATCACCGCGAAGGGCGCGACGCCGCCGCCCGGTTTCCATGCGCATCTGGGCATGCTGTACGCGAGCGTCGGCAAGGGCCAGCAGGCCGAGCAGCAGTTCGTCGCCGAGCGGCAGCTGTTTCCGGAGTCGTCGACCTACATGGACTTCCTGCTGAAGAAGAAGTCCGCCCAACCTTGAGAGCCACGCCATGCTGAAACTGATTTCCCTGAAGCTCGTCGCGGCGCTGTCGATCCTTGGTCTGTTCGCCGCGTGCGCGACGCAGCCGCGTCACGTCGATTACACCGCGTTCAAACAGGCGCAGCCGCGCTCGATTCTGGTGTTGCCGCCGCTCAACGACACGACCGACGTGAAGGCGTCGGAGGGCACGCTGTCGCAAATGACCAAGCCGCTCGCCGAAGCCGGCTACTACGTGATTCCGGTCGCGCTGATGGAGAAGACCTTCAAGCAGAACGGTCTGTCCGCGCCGGCCGATATCGAACAGGTGTCGCCGGCCAGGCTGCGCGAGATTTTCGGTGCGGACGCGGTGCTGTTTTCGAAGATCACGCAGTACGGTTCGGTCTATCGCGTGGTCGACTCGAATACGGTGGTGTCCGCGTCGGCAAAGCTGGTCGATCTGAAAAGCGGCGACGTGCTGTGGCAGAAAACGGCCACCGCCAGCGGCAAGGAACTCGGCGGCGTCTCGGTCAATGCGGGCGGCGTAATCGGCGCGCTGGTGCAGGCGGCGGTCAAGCAGGTTGCGCATTCGCTGTCGGACGAGAGCCACGCTGTCGCCGGCCTGACCAGCGAGCGGCTGCTGGGAGCCGGCCCGCCCGATGGGCTGTTGTATGGCCCGCGCTCGCCGAAGTTCGGCACGGACTGAGCGGCGCGGCAAGCAGCCCGTTGCACGATTGAAGGAAACCCGGCACGCAGCATGGTGCCGGGTTTTTTGTTTCGTTAGCGGTCCGGTTGGTGGAGCGCTGAGCCGTTGATCCGCGCGCTCGTGCAACCGCTCACGGCTTCAGCGGCTCGCCGGCTCGGTCCGTTTGAATAGTTGCCGCGCGAGCGAACACATCAGCGTCGTCGCCGGCGACTCGTCCTGCAGCCGTCGACTCATGATGATCGGCGAGGCCGCGTTCGCCGACGGAATCTGCCGGTACGCGACGCCATGCGCGCGCAAACCCTCGACACTTTGCGGCACCAGACACACGCCCACTTGCGCGGCGACCAGACCCAGCGCGGTTTGCAATTCCCGCACTTCGTGAATCGCTTTCGGTTCGAGCGCCTGGTCGTGCAGCGCCGAAATCTGCTGGTCCGCGTAACTCGGCCGCGGCGTGCTCGGATAGACGATCAGCGTTTCCTCGGCGAGCGCCGCGAGCGTCAGCGGCTTTTTCTGGCGTGCGAGCGGATGGTCCTGCGGCAGCGCGGCGATCATCGGTTCCTCGACCAGCACTTCGCGCGCGAGCTGCGCGTCGTCGAAACGCAGCCGCCCGAAGCCGACGTCGATACGGCCGCCTTTGAGCGCGGCCAGCTGCTCGATCGTGAACATCTCGATCAGCGACAGCTCGATATGCGGCGCGGCCTCGCGGAACGCGCGGATCACCGCCGGCAACGCGCCGTATAGCGTCGACGGCACGAAGCCGATCACGATCCGCTCGGCCAGTTGCGCTAGCCGGCGCGTGAGCGGCGCGAGCTCGTCGGCTTCATCGATCAGACGTTTCGCCTGCGTATAGAAAATCCGCCCGGCCTCGGTGAGCCGCAACGGCCGCGAGCCGCGCTCGAACAGCGGCAGGCCGACGCTTTCCTCGATTTGCTGGATCTGCCGCGACAGCGGCGGCTGCGTCATATGCAGGCGATTGGCCGCCCGTGTGATGTTCATTTCCTCGGCGACCGCGATGAAGTAGCGAAGTTGGCGAAATTCCATGCATGCCCCTGAGGTCTGGTCGTCTTGTCGTGCGCGTGTCGCGTGCGTTGACTGTATTGCGTGTATCGCGGTCCGGCTGTGCGCGAAGGCATCGAATGATAGCAACAGCTTGGCTACGAGCCGGTTCCCGACAGACCCGGGCGGCCCTGGGTCAGATGCCGGACCAGCGCTTTTTCGGCTCTCTGCATTGTCTGCAGCTCGCGCATGCAGATCAGCAGACGGCGCGTTGCCCACGGGTCGCTCAGTTCGATCGTGCGGATGCCCGGCGTGCCGCGATAGCGCCGCGCCGCGGTGGCCGGCACGATGCCGATGCCCGCACCCTGTTCGACCATCCGGCAGATGCCGTCGAAAGTGCGCACGTTCGCGCGATAGCTGAGCGCCTGGCCGGCCAGCAGCGCGCGCTCTCCGAGGTAGGTGTGCAGCGCGCTGTCGGCGGCGAGGCCGATGAACTCGCGCGTGCCAAGGTCCGCGAGCGCGACACGGCGGCGGCCGGCAAGCGGGTCGTCGCGGCTCGTGACCAGCACCATCCGGTCGATCGCGAACGGCAGCGTCTGCAACGCGCCGTGCTCGACCGCATCGGAGACGATGCCGAGTTCGGCCGCGCCGGTCAGCACCGCCTTCACGGTCTCGCTGCTCTGGCGCTCCTTCAGATCGATCTGCACGTTCGGGTGATCGCGCAGAAACGCGCCGATCGCCGACGGCAGGAATTCGGTCAGCGCCGCGGTGTTGGTCCACAGGCGGATGCACGCGCGGCGGCCCTGCTGATGCTCGCCGAGCTCGCCCTGCATCCGGTCGATCTGGCCGAGCACGAGACGCGCGTGATGCGCGAGCGTGTCGCCGGTCGGCGTCGACTCGACGCCGCGCCGGCCGCGTTCGAGCAGCGGCATGCCGAGCGCGTCCTCCATCCCGCGCAGCCGCGCGCTGGCCGACGGCAGCGACATGTTCGCGCGCGTCGCGCCATGCGTGATGCTGCCGGTGTCGAGAATGTGCAGGAAGAGCCGCAGGTCGATGAGGTCGAAGCGCATGGGATTGGACGGTCGGGTTGGCGCGGGTGCGCACGTGAGGGCGTGCCGGGATCGTGCGCAGGCGTCGATCGGGCCGCCGCTGTCACGCCGAAGCGCGATTGTGCATTAGGCTGAAACTAAGTCACGCTACGTATCTTACGCATTGTGAAGCGCCGGAGCGCACAGCACAATCGCCGGCATCCCGTGTCAAGCAGGCTTATCGCCGCGGCTTGTGTGGGCGACAAGCCGGCATGTGCCTCGGCCAACGCGTGCGCGGACGAATCAGCGCGATCGTTTTCCGGCGCTGGTTTTTTGCCTGTCTGCCGGGCTTGGGGATTCAATTGATCGCGCATGCCTTCGTTTAACTAAGGCGGGTTGGCCGCGCATATCGGAGGAGAGAATCGTGTGGTCCGTGGTGCTGGATACGGTTGGCGCGCTCGCGGTGCTGGCGAGCCTGGCTTTGCAGCTTGCGCTGCTGCTCAGGCAGTGAGGTCGGATGGGGCAGTCGGGTGGGGCCTGTGGCGACGGAGGTGGCCGCTTTCAGCGCTTCGCTCGCGCCCACGGGCGTCCTTTTTATTGCATGCTGCAAGCCCTTGCGCCCGACCTCCGCGCTGTTGCGTTGGTGTGCGTGATGCCACTTCGGAACCAGCGCCCGCAAGCCATTCGTAAACCACTCGAGTCAACTGGCTCCGCATCGATTGTTCGCCGCAACCGGCCGATCAATTCGCCGCCAGCCGCTTTATCGCCCACGCCCGCAACACTACATTGTGTCCAGTGACAGCGCCACTGCATCTCCAGCTTCAGCGGCGTGTGATCCCCGCGACTTCCCGCGAGGCACGCCGGCGCGAACCCTATTTGAGGACACGATCATGAGCAAGCTCACAGGCAAGGTAGCGGTTGTAACGGGTGCATCGAAGGGCATCGGTGCGGCGATTGCGAAGGCATTGGCGGCGCAGGGCGCATCGGTGGTGGTCAACTACGCGTCGAGCCGGGCCGGCGCCGACAAGGTGGTCGCCGACATCGTCGCGGCCGGCGGCAATGCGGTCGCGGTCGGCGGCGACGTGTCGAAAGCGGCGGACGCGAAGGGTATCGTTGACGCCGCGGTCGAAACGTATGGCCGGCTCGACATTCTCGTCAACAACTCGGGCGTCTACGAGTTCGCGGCGATCGAGGACATCACCGAAGCGCATTTCCATAAACATTTCGACGTCAACGTGCTCGGACTGTTGCTGGTGACCCAGGCGGCCGTCAAGCATCTGGGCGAAGGCGGCAGCATCGTCAACATCAGCTCGGTGGTGAGCCGCATCACGCCGGCGACCACCGCGGTCTACACGGCGACCAAGGGTGCGGTCGATGCGATCACCGGCGTGCTCGCGAAAGAACTCGGCCCGCGCAAGATCCGCGTCAATTCGGTCAATCCGGGCATGGTCGAAACCGAAGGCACCCATAGCGCGGGCGTGATCGGTTCGGACTTCGAAACGTGGGCGGTCAGCACGACGCCGCTCGGGCGCATCGGCAAGCCGGACGATATCGCGGATGTGGTGGCCTTCCTCGCATCGGATGACGCGCGCTGGTTGACCGGAGAAAGCCTGATCGCGAGCGGCGGCTCGCGTTAAGCGAAGGGACTGGACGGTCGCGGTGGCGCGGCCGTCGGGCCCGATGAAAGTTGGGCGGCGCGGCCAGGGGATGAAAGGCCGCGCCGGTTATCCGGCGCGCTTGGTCCGGGTAACGTGCACGCTCCGCCGCGTGACGAGGCTGCGGTGCTGCTTTATTTGAAGCCCGGAATTACAGCTCAGAATTGAAGCCCGGAATTCGAGCCCCCAATTGGAGCCCCGAATTGGAGCTCGAAGCGCGGCCACCGCCCACGCAATACCGTGCTATAGCAGCTCCTCATCGCCATCCAGACTTTCGCTCGCCACCGCAAACAGCGCATCGAGCAGATTCGATCCCGGCCGCTCGGCGAGCCGCGTCAGCGATTCGATCATCTGCACCTGGCAGTCCCGCAGCGGCACCATGCGGATGCGCCGCGACTCCTTGAACTCCGCGCGCGCGATCACGCCGACCCCCATCCCTTGCGCGACCGCTTCTTCCAGCGCCTCGCGACCGTCCACGTACAGCACCGGCTCGACCTGCAATGACGCGCGCACCAGCTCGATTTCGAGCAGTTGCTGCGTGACCGATTGCGGCTCGCGGAAAATCATCGGCTGTCTGACGAGTTCTGCATAGCTGAGACGGCGTTTTTTCGCGGCCGGCGAACTGGCCGGCACCATCGCGACCAGCGGCTCGCGCCGCAGCACCCGTGCATCGAGCCGGCTATGCACCTGCGGCGCGGCGGTGATCGCCGCATCGACCGCGCTCGACAGCACCCGCTGCATGCACTCGGCCGCGTTCGCAATCGACAACGTCACGACGATGCCCGGATGACGCCGCCGGAACGCGCCGATCAGCGCGACCGCGAGATCGGGCGCGTCGGCCGCCAGCGACAGCGAGCCGGATTCGAGTCCGCCCGCCGATTCGAGCAACTGGCGTGCGTCGCGCTCGCAGCTGCGCATCTGACGCGTGACGCTGAACAGGCGCAGCCCCAGTTCGGTGGTCTCGACGCCACGCGGTCCGCGCTCGAACAGCTTGACGCCGTAATCCTGTTCGAGCCGCCGCACATGATCGGACACCGCCGGCTGGGTCAGCGACAACGCCTGCGCCGCCTTCGAAAAACCGCCGTGTTCCGCGACCGCATGAAAGGCCCGCAATTGCGCGTATTGCACCTGTGCCTCGTGGTTTAGAGAGGGATAAGTTTTTACGATATCGGCATCGATTATATCGATTTTACCGATGAAAGCCGTTTCGCTACTGTGTGAACCATCGACCTCGCACGACGGAGTTCTACACATGGAAAGCGTGATCGGCGGTTCGCCGGCGGTATCGGCCGCACCCGCGGCAAGCTGCGGCACGAGCACGGACGGCAGCAGCGGCAGCAGCGTCCGCACCACCGGCACCGCAAGCTGCGCCGCACCAGCCGGCGGCGAACCGTATCTGCTGACCCCGGGCCCGTTGAGCACGGCGCTCGCGACCAAACAGGCGATGCTGCGAGACTGGGGCTCGTGGGACGGCGACTTCCGCGCGATGACCGCGCAACTGCGCGCGCGCCTGCTCGAAATCGCCGGCGACAGCGCGGGCGACTACGACTGCGTGCCGTTGCAGGGCAGCGGCAGCTACTGCGTCGAAGCGATGCTCGGCAGCCTGATCCCACGCGACGGCCACGCGCTGGTGCTCGCGAACGGCGCGTACGGCAAGCGCGCGGCCGCGACGCTCGGCTATCTTGGCCGCCGCTGCACGCTGCTCGACAAGGGCGACTACCTGCCGCCGCGCGGCGCCGAAGTCGCGCGCATGCTGGACGCCGATCCGGGCATCACGCACGTGGTCGCGATTCATTGCGAAACCAGCTCCGGCATCCTCAATCCGCTCGACGAAATCGCCGCGGCGGTCGCGCAGCACGGCCGCAAGCTGCTGATCGATTCGATGAGCGCGTTCGGCGCGCTGCCGCTCGACGTGCGCGACATCGCGTGTGACGCGTTCGTGTCGTCGGCGAACAAGTGCATCGAAGGGGTGCCCGGTTTTGGCTTCGTGATCGCGCGCAAGAGCGCGCTGCGTGAAGCGCGCGGCCGCAGCCATTCGCTCGCGCTCGATCTGTACGATCAATGGGACGTGATGAACCGCACCGGCCAATGGCGCTTCACGCCGCCGACCCATACCGTCGCCGCGTTCGTCGAGGCGCTGCGGCTTTTCGAGCTGGAGGGCGGCCGACCGGCGCGGCTCGCGCGCTATGAGAACAATCGCGACGTGCTGGTCGACGGGATGCGCGCGCTCGGCTTCGAGCCGCTCCTGAGCGCGCACTGGCGCTCGCCGGTCATCGTGACGTTTTTTTCGCCCGCGCAGCCGGCGTTCGAATTCTCGCGCTTTTACGAACTGATGAAACAACAAGGCTTCATCATCTATCCGGGCAAGCTGACCGCGGTGGACAGCTTTCGCATCGGCTGCATCGGGCAAGTGGACGCGCAGGTGATGCGCAGGGTGGTCGATGCGTGCGCGCAGACGCTGCGCGCAATGGGTGTGACTGACGCCGCGCCGCCCGCCGCCGCGCTCGCGGAACGCCAGGCGCTCGCACAGGCCGCGTGAGCCTGGCGGCAGGCAGCAGCGGCATTCGACACACACGATTCGACACACACAGATTGGCATTGCTGAGGATCGACACGATGAAACACGTCAAGGCGGTGATTTTCGATTGGGCCGGCACGGTGGTCGACTACGGTTCGCGCGCGCCGATGGGCGCGTTCGTCGAGACCTTCGAGCAGTTCGGCGTGCCGATCACGATCGACGAAGCGCGCGGCCCGATGGGCATGGCCAAGCGTCCGCATATCGCGGCGCTGCTGGCGCTGCCGCGCGTCGCGCGCGCATGGACCGACAAATACGGCCACGCGCCGGGCGAAGCCGATATCGATGCGGTGTACGACGTATTCGTGCCGAAGAACGTCGCGGTCGCGGCGAGTTACAGCGCGGTGATTCCGGGCGTCGCGCAGGTCGCGAGCGCGTTGCGCGAGGACGGTGTGCGGATCGGCACGACCACCGGCTATACCCGTGAGATCATCGACGAAATCGTGCCGGGCGCGGCCGCGCAGGGTTTTTCGCCGGACAGCATCGTGTGCACCGGCGACACGCCGCAAGGGCGGCCGTCGCCGTACATGATCTACCGGACGCTGCCGCAGCTGGGCGTGTGGCGCGCGAGCGAAACGATCAAGGTCGACGATACCGGGGTCGGCATCGAGGAGGGGATCAACGCCGGCACGTGGGCGGTCGGCGTCGCAGTGAGCGGCAATGCGCTCGGGCTGAGCGAAGCCGAGGTGAAGGCGCTGCCAGCCGACGAGTTCGCCGCGCGCCGCGCGCGGGCCATCGATTGCCTGAAAGCGGCGGGCGCCCATTACGTGATCGACAGCGTCGCCGATCTGCTGCCGGTGGTCTACGAGATCGACGCGCGGCTCGCGCGCGGCGAGCGGCCGTGACGCCGGAGCGGCCCGCGTGATGAGGGTCCCGTGCGCCGCGCCTACTCGAAATAACCGACCGCGAGATCGATGAACTCGCGCACCTTGCGCGGCACGAATTCGCGGCTCGGATACACGAGCGACACCGCCACATCGCCGTTGAGCACCGTATAGCCGTCGAGCACGCGCACCAGCGTACCGGCGCGCAATTCGTCCTCGACCATCTCCAGCGGCAGCAGCGCGATCCCCATCGCGCCGAGCGCGGCCTGCTTCTGCATGATCATGCTGTTGACCGTGAACGACGCGTCGATCGCGATGTTTTCGCCATCGTCGCCGGCGTTATCGGCGTGCTCGACGTGCTTGGCGTGGCCGCGGCGAAACACCCACGTCGTCCCGGCGGTATCGAACGGCGCGGCGATCAGCCGGTGCTGCGTGAGTTCGGCCGGCGTTTGCGGCGTGCCGGCCTGGTGCAGATACGCGGCGGCCGCGACCGGCACCGCGTGCGAGTTGATCAGCCGCCGCACCACCAGCGACTCCGAGCGGATCATGTGCTCGGTGACGATGCCGACATCGAACCCGCCTTCGAGCAGATCGACGCGCTTTTCCGTCAGCGTCACGCGCAGATTGACCTGCGGAAAACGCGCCTGATATTCGGCGAACAGCGGCGTGAGCCGGAATAGCGAAAAACTGCCGAGCGCGACGATGCGCAGATCGCCGGCGACTTCGCGCGACGCGGTGCTCGCGCGCGACTCGATTTCCTCGAGTTCGGCGAGCACCACCCGGCAGCCGTCCGCGTATTGCGCGCCGGCTTCGGTCAGCACGACCTTGCGGGTGGTGCGCTGGAACACGCGGATGCCCAGATGCTGTTCGAGGCTCGACACGTGGCGCGTGACGACCGAGGTCGATACGCCGAGCTGCGCGGCCGCCTGGGCGAAGCTGCCGACGTCGGCGACCTTCACGAAGGCCTGCATGGCCTGGAAAAGATTGATCATCTGAATTAAAAGCGTCGTTGTTGTAGCGGCCGGCCGGCTTTGCGTCGCCGCCTCATAGATCCACCAGCACACCGTCGCGCGCGACCACCCGCCCGTTCGACACCACCAGCCGCCGCGGCGGCCGCGCGACGATCGCATGCGCGAGCGTGTCCGCGTCGACCAGCACCAGATCGGCGCGCGCGCCCGGCTGCAGACCATAGTCGGCAAAGCCGCACGCGTGCGCGGCGACGCTGCTCACGCAATCGAATGCAAGCGCGAGATCGTCGTCGCGCCGCAGCCCGTAGCGCATCGCAATTAGCATCGCGCGTTCCAGCATATCGGGCGAGCCGTACGGGGTCCACGTATCGCGAATCCCGTCGTTGCCGCCGAACAGCGTGACGCCGTGCTCGCGGCAGGCCGCGAGCGGCGGCACCGGCACTGCCGCGGGCGCGGTGGTCAGCAGCGCGACGCGCAGCGCCGCGAGACGTTCGAGCAGCGCATCGCGCTCGCGCTCGGGCAGCGCGCCGAGACAGAACGCGTGACTGACCACGACTTGCCCCTGCATGCCGAGGGCGGCGACCCGGTCGAGCAGCAGGCCGAGCGTGAACGCGCCGACTTCGCCCGGCTCATGCAGGTGAATATCGATCGGCTTGCCGTGGCGCTGGGCAATCTCGAAGCTCAGATCGAGCGATTTGACCGGGTCGCCGTCGATCAACGCCGGATCGAGTGCGCCGAGCACGTCGGCACCGGCGGCCAGCGCGCGGTCGAGCAGCTCGGCGGTGCCGGGCCGGCCGAGCAGCCCCGATTGCGGAAACGCGACGATCTGCATCTCCAGGACGTCGCGCAGCGTGTCGCGCGTGGCCAGCACGCCGTCGAGATGGCGCAACCCGGCGTCGGTATCGATATCGACGTGGGTGCGCACGCGCGTCGTGCCCATTTGCACAAACGCGCGCGCCAGCGCAAGCGATTGGGTGCCGGCATCATGACCACTGCGGGCACGCCAGTGCCGCTCGTTTTCGATCCGGTCGGTCAGCCGCGCGCCGACCTCGTTGCGGTACCACGGCAAGCCCCAATTGGTTTTGTCCAGATGCGTATGACCTTCGACGAACCCGGGCAGCAGTAGCGCGCCCGCGCCGTCCTCGATCCGCACCGCGTCCTGCCGCGGCAGAGCGGCGCCGAGCGCGGCGATCCGGCCGTCGGCGATCGCCACGTCGACGTGGCGGCCGTCGGCGACGCGCACATTGGTAATCAGCGACACGGGCGTGGCGGCGGGCGGGGCGGTCTTGGTCATGGCGGCGAAGGGATAAAAGAGGGCAATACGGCAGGGGGTGAAACGGCGGCGCCGGGCGCAACGCGCGATGGTACGCCCAACCGGCAATCAATACGTGCCTGATACGTCAGATAACGCGCCAGTTAATCAGCAATTCGAGCAGCGCGATTCGATCAGCGCGACGGCCGGAATAATCGCCCGGGGCGGTCCCGGGCGCCGCCCCGGCACGCCGAAACGCACCGCGCCGGGAGGCTAAAACGGCAGGCCCGGCGCCCGTTCAGGCTATACTCCCGCGTAACTTGCCTGATCGCCGGGCATGCACGATACTCTTTTGTTACCCCCAAATCTCCCCGTACGTCGAGTTTAACGCTACAGCATATGAGTACAATTCTTGAGAATGTTCCGGTCGGCCAGAAGGTCGGTATCGCCTTTTCCGGTGGCCTCGACACCAGCGCCGCGCTGCACTGGATGCGCAAGAAAGGCGCCGTGCCGTACGCCTACACCGCCAATCTCGGCCAGCCCGACGAGGACGACTACGATTCGATCCCGCGTCGCGCGACGCAATACGGCGCCGAAGGCGCGCGCCTGATCGACTGCCGCGCGCAACTGGTCGCCGAAGGCATCGCAGCCCTGCAATGCAGCGCGTTTCATATCTCGACGGCGGGCATCACCTACTTCAACACCACCCCGATCGGCCGCGCGGTAACCGGCACGATGCTGGTCGCCGCGATGAAGGAAGACGGCGTCAACATCTGGGGCGACGGCAGCACCTACAAGGGCAACGACATCGAGCGTTTCTACCGCTACGGTCTGCTCGTGAACCCGGATTTGAAGATCTACAAGCCGTGGCTCGACCAGCTGTTCATCGACGAACTCGGCGGCCGTTCGGAAATGTCGGAATTCATGCGCCAGTCGGGCTTCGACTACAAGATGTCGGCCGAAAAAGCGTATTCGACCGACTCGAACCTGCTCGGCGCGACCCACGAAGCGAAGGACCTCGAAAGCCTCGAGTCCGGCATCCGCATCGTCAATCCGATCATGGGCGTCGCGTTCTGGCGCGACGACGTGCAGGTCGCCCGCGAAGAAGTGACGATCCGCTTCGAGGAAGGCCAGCCGGTCGCGCTGAACGGCAAGACCTTCCCGAACCAGGTCGAACTGCTGCTGGAAGCGAACCGGATCGGCGGCCGTCATGGTCTCGGCATGAGCGACCAGATCGAGAACCGCATCATCGAAGCGAAGAGCCGCGGCATCTATGAAGCCCCGGGCCTCGCGCTGCTGCACATCGCGTACGAGCGCCTCGTGACCGGCATCCACAACGAGGACACGATCGAGCAGTACCGCGAAAACGGCCGGCGCCTGGGTCGTCTGCTGTACCAGGGCCGGTGGTTCGATCCGCAGGCCATCATGCTGCGCGAAACCGCGCAACGCTGGGTCGCGCGTGCGATCACCGGCGAAGTGACGGTCGAACTGCGTCGCGGCAACGACTACTCGATCGTCAGCACGAAGTCGCCGAACCTCACGTATCAGCCGGAGCGTCTGTCGATGGAGAAGGTCGCATCGACGTTCTCGCCGAAGGACCGGATCGGCCAGCTGACGATGCGCAACCTCGACATCAAGGACACGCGCGAAAAGCTGCGTATCTACTCGCAGGTCGGGCTGCTGTCGTCGAGCGAAACCTCGGCGCTGCCGCAGGTGAAGAGCGACAAGGAGTAACGCTGCAGGCACGGCGGCGGTTTCTGGACGCCGCTACCCGCGCCTCGATGAATGGGCCGGCTCGCGAGAGCCGGCCCATTTTGTTTGGGCGTCGATTACCTGCCGATCCCAGATTTCGGGCTCAAGTTTCATAGGGCTATGCCGTTGACATAGGCTGATCCCAATCTGGAACTCCGCCGTGCAACTTGCCTACAGTAACGACCGCCTCGCCAGCCGGATGCCAGCCGACCCGTCCGCCGCCGGCGAAGCCGAGGTGGAGTCGTCGGTCATCGAATGGCTGTTGCACGACGATCAGGTGATGCGCGAGTGCTTCACGCACGCGGCGGAGATTCTGAAGAGCGTGACCGGCGCGGCGATCACCGCAATCGTGCTGCTCGACGAGGAACATCAGCACTATCGCGCCGAGGTCGGGATGGCGATGCCGCTGGTGTCGCGCGCGCGTTCGCTGGCCGACTACGCGGTACGCGATGACGAGCTGTTCGTGATCGAGGACGCGCATCGCGATACGCGTTTCAACGACTGCATGCTGGTGCAGCGTCATCCGTTCGTACGTTTTTACGCGGCGCTCGCGCTGCGCGCGCCGCACGGCGAGATCGTCGGCGCGCTGTGCGCGATGGACCCGCAGCCGGGCCGGCTCGACGACGGCCAGCGCGGGGTGTTCCATCACCTGCGCGCGATGATCGAAAACGATCTGAAGATGCGCACCGCGACCGCGATCGATCCGCTCACACAGCTGTATAACCGGCGTTTTCTGCTGGAGAGCATCGCGCGGCGCTGGAAGGAGGCGCGCGACGGCGACGTGATGGGCTCGGTGGTCGTCGATGTTGACTGGTTCAAGCAGTACAACGACACCTACGGTCACCAGGCCGGCGATCACTGTCTGCGCCGGGTCGCGTCGGTCATGCAGGCGGCCGCCGACAACGAGCGCATCGTCGCCGGACGGATGGGCGGCGAGGAGTTCGGGCTGCTGGTGCTGGATGCGCATCCCGCAGTGCTCGAACACACGCTGGAGACGCTGCGGCGCGGCGTCGCCGAACTCGCGATCGAGCATCGCGCGTCGCCGCTCGGCGTGGTGACGGTCAGCATCGGCGCGGCGCTCACGCGCATCACCGAGCTGTCGCGGCCCGCGCATCGCGACGGCTTCGCGAGCGCCGACCGTGCGCTATATAGCTCGAAGCACAACGGACGAAATCGCGTGACGATGGCCTGATGCGCGCCGCGCCGAGCGGGCGGGATCGTCAGCGATCCTGACCGTTGAAATCGCAACGAGTCGCCGAAAAAGCCCTGCATGCAGGGCTTTTTGCGTTGTGCCGTGGGTCCATAAGGTTGCCTTAAGCTCGCGCTGGTCAGATGTAAGGTCAAACAGCGAAGAGAACAATAATGATGACCCATGGAGCGAAACCGGGCCGGCTGGCGCACAAGCATCAGTACCGGTCGATCTACCGGCTCGAACTGGCGCGGGGCAGTTCGTACATCGCGAGCACGCTGAGCCCCGAGAGTCTGCGCTCGGCGATTGCCGAAGTGCTGGACGAATTCAGCCGGCAATATGGTCAGGACAAACTGCCGGTGTTTCGCGAACTGCTCGCGGAGAATCTCGAAGACCGGGCAAACGGCAACGCCGCGCACGCGGTGCGCAATTTTGCGCGGCCCGAGTGACGGACCTGCGGGGCCGGCTCAAGCGCCGAGCAGCTTCAACCCGACCGGCAACGATTCGCCGAACACGCGGCCTTCGTCCGCATTATCGAGTGCGACCGCTTCGCTGACCATCGTGATCCATGCGCGCGGCGCGTTCGCCGTTTCGAGCCGGCGCACGACCGTCGCGCGCAGTTCGTCAGACAGATCGCGCGAGCGGTCGCCGGTCATCCGCGCGATCTGCACCGCGGCGAACGCGGCCGGATCGACCTTCTTCCAGTCGAGCGCGAGGATCGCACCGAGCCATTGCGCGGCGACCTCGGGCGGCACCACGTTGTGCGCGCTGCCGTAGAACGGCTGGCGCGCGCCGATCCGGCCGACCGCCCACCAGCTCTGATGATTTTCGGCGGGTTTCTTCAGACGCGTCAGCACCGCTTCGCCGAGTTCGATCTTGCGCTCGGCCGGAATCCGTTCGAGCGATGCGGACAGCCGCACCATATCGGCGAAGCCGGTCTTCGCGACATCGAACGGCAGCTTGTGGCGCGATTGCGCGGCCTTTTGCAGATAGTCCATCGCGTCGAGCACGCGCAGTTGCGCGTCTTCGTTCAGACCGCCGGCCGCGCGCCGCCACAGCGTCCACCACTCGGACCATACCTGGCTGTCCTGCACGTACTGGATGCCGTCGTCGAACAGCGTCCACAGCTGCTCGACGCGCCATTCGTCGAGCGGATAGCCGAAGCCGGGCCGTACGCAATAGCCGGCCAGATTCAGCCACAGTCGTTCGTGATCGACCGAGCGACGGCGGCGCCGCGCGCGTTCCCACAGCGCGCCGAACAGTTCGCGCAGCAACGCGCTGTTCCAGCTCTCGCGCGGGCCGAGCAGGTGTTCGAGCTGCGCGCGCAGCCGTTTGATTTCCTTCGGATCGACGTTGTGCGCGCGCGCGCCGAACGAGCGGTCGATCAGCTCGATCGCGCGATCGAGCGCCGGGTGGCGCTGCGTTGCGGCGTCGCCGCCGAGCTCCACTTGCGTGTGCTCGCCGCGCAGCTGGAAGGCGAGCAGCCAGCGTTGCGACGGCTCGTCGAGTTCGATGCAGTGCACGTCGAGCGTGCCCACTTCGGTCAGCGACGTCGCGATACGTACCGCGGTTTGCTGCGCGCGCTGGCCGTCGCGGGGCTGCACGACGGTCGCGAGCGGCGGCAGCCGCACGAAGTCGGCGCCGCTCAGTTCGACCAGCTCGCCGGCCTGATAGACGGTGTCCGCGCTCGACGACACCAGGTGAAAGCGCACCGGCTGGCCGAGTTGCAGAGAAAAGGTGCGCTCGGCGAGCAGGATTTCGTGTGCTTCCTCGGTGCCGCGCGGCAGCAGACAGATGCCGCGTGGTGCCGGCGCGTCGCTGGCTTCGCCTGGTTGCGGGGAAGCGGGCGAGTCGTCGAGGACGAGGAAATAGCTGCGCGGCGAGCCGCCGCCGATCTTCGGCGCGAAGCCCGCGCGCGCGAGCGTGTACGCGACCGCGCCGCGCGCGACCGCGACGTCGGGGTTGTCGTTGTGCAGTACGTTCAGCGGCGCGCCGCGCCAGTCGCCGAGCGTGTCGGCGAGCCGCCGCGCGAGCGCGTCCGCGCGAAATACGCCGCCGTTCAGCAGCAGCGTGTCGGGGATGGGCAGGGCAGGCGGCTCGTCCGCCGAAGCCTGGCCCAGCGCGCTGCGCGACTGCGCGGCGAAGCGTTCGAGAAACGCCGCGATATGCCGGGTAACCGCCGCATCGGTCGCGTACGGCAGACCGAATTCGACGATCGCGCCGCGCGCCCGGCCGGGCCGTTCGTGAGCGCCGACGCGCGGAAAGAAACCGTCGACGATGATTTTTTCGACCTCGTCGCGCGACACCTGCGCGCTGCGCGCGCCGCCGATCAGCTTCGAGCCCGCGCCGAGCAGCGTGACCGACGCCGTGGCCGGCGCGTCGTCGCCGAGCAACTGCTCCTTGACCGCGCGGCACCGCTCGACCAGTTGCGACAGGCTCGCCGCCGACAGCCGTTGCGGCGGCTGGCCCTGAGTATTGGAAGACGCTCCCGGCAGGCGCGCCTCGACCAGATGCGCGAGCGCGAGGTCCATGTTGTCGCCGCCGAGCATCAGATGATTGCCGACGCCGATACGCGTGAGCTTCGGTTCGCCGTTCTCGCCGAGCGCGACCTCGATCAGCGTTAGATCGGTGGTGCCGCCGCCGACGTCGCAGATCATCACGAGCCGGGTCTGAGCGAGCGCGTCGCCGAGCTCGTCGCGATGCCGGAACAGCCAGTCGTAGAACGCGGCCTGCGGCTCTTCGAGCAGCCGCAGCGAGGTGAGCCCCGCGAGCCGCGCGGCTTCGACGGTCAACGCGCGCGCGCCTTCATCGAACGACGCCGGCACCGTCAGCACCACGTCCTGCTGTTCGAGCGGCGCATCCGGAAAGCGCTGGTTCCACGCGGCGCGCACATGCGCGAGATAACTCGCGCTCGCGTCGACGGGCGAGACCTTGCGCACGTCGTCGGGCGCGCCCCACGGCAGGATCGGCGCGACCCGGTCGACCGACGCATGCGACAGCCAGCTTTTCGCGCTCGCCACGAGCCGCCCCGGCACCTGCGCGCCGAGCGCGCGCGCGAGGCGGCCGAGCACGAACGGCGCGGATGCGGGTTTGCTGTTGCCCGCGGCCGGAGTGGGCGACCATGGCAACTGCAAATCCGCCGCGCTCAGCTCACCGTCGGCCGGGTGATAACGCACCGACGGCAGCAGCGGCCGCGCGGCGACTTCGCCGGGACTGACGAGCTGTTCGATCTCGAACACCCGGATCGCCTGCGAGCCGCTTTGCGCATACGCGAGCACCGTGTTGCTGGTGCCCAGGTCGATGCCGACGCTGTACCGGCGCTTCATCTCAGTCATGCATTGGGGTTGCCGCGCACGTCGAATTCGACCTTCCAGCGCTCATCCGAGCCGCGCGGGATCGCTTCGAGTTCGAGCGTGCCCGCTTCGGTCACGCGCGCATGCAGCTTGACCGGCACGACTTCGCCGGCAGTGCGGCCGGCCGCGGGCAGCGTCGCCTGGATTTCCTCGAGCTCCTGCAATTCCTCGGGGCCCCAGAAGTCGAGCAGCGTGCCGACCTGATCCTGACGGCGCACCGACGAACCGAAGAAGCGGAAATGCACCGGCTCGCCGACCACGAGGCCGAATTCCTGCGCGGGCAACTCGGCATCGGTGCCTTCTTCCATCCCGAACGGCGCGACGCACAGCGCCTGCACCGGCGGTTCGAGCCCCGGCACGGCCGGCATCGCCGATTCGATCGCGATGTAGTACGCACGCGCGGTGCCGCCGCGAATCCGCACGCCGCGGCCGCGCCGCACGTAACCGTAGTAGGCCGCGCCGCGCGCGACCGCCAGATCCAGATCCGCGCCGGCCAGCAGCCGCGCGCTCGCCGCGCCGTCCGCGCCGAGCCAGCTGTTGAGCGTGCCCATCAGGCGCTCGACGAGCAGCGTCGACTTGAACACGCCGCCGTTGAACAGCACCGCGGTCGGATGCAGGAACGTCGCGTTGCCGTTCGCACGTTCGCTCAGACCCGGCAGTTCGGCCAGCGCGCCGACCTGACGGCCGAGGAACGCCGCCAGATGACGGGTGATGCCGGCGTCCTGCGCATACGGCAGGCCGAGCTGCGTGAGACCGACTCGCGCGCGGCTGACCGGGCGCGCGGCGCTGTCCACCTGCGGGAAGAAGCCTTCGAGAATCGTCTGCGTGAGTTCGGTGCGGGTCAGCTCGGTGCGGATCGAGCCGCCGATCAGCTTCGAGCCGCGGCTCGGCACGACCAGCGGGACGGTGTCGGTGGCCGGGTCGCTGAGCAGCGTTTCCTTCGCCGAGCGGCACGCGTAGGTGAGCGCGCGCAGTTGCCACGCATCGGCCTGGGTGCCCTGGGCGGCGAGTTTGCGCGCGACCACGTGCGCGAGCGCGAGGTCCATGTTGTCGCCGCCGAGCAGGATGTGCTCGCCGACCGCGACGCGATGCAGTTCGAGATTGCCGTCGCGTTCGATCACCGCGATCAGCGACAGGTCGGTGGTGCCGCCGCCGACATCGACCACGAGGATGATGTCGCCGACCCGCACCTGCTTGCGCCACTCGCCGCCGCTCTTCTCGATCCAGCTATAGAGCGCGGCCTGCGGTTCTTCGAGCAGCGTCATGCGCGAGAAGCCGGCGGCCTGGGCCGCTTCGGCGGTCAGCTCGCGCGCGGCCGGATCGAACGACGCGGGGATCGTCACCGTCACGTCCTGGTCGGCGAACGGCGCGTCCGGGTGGGTGTGGTCCCAGGCCTCGCGCAGATGGCTCAGATAGCGCATCGAGCTTTCGAGCGGCGATACGCGCGCGACTTCGGGCGGCGCATCGTTCGGCAGGATCGCCGCGCGGCGGTCGACGCCCGGATGGCACAGCCAGCTCTTCGCGCTCGACACCAGCCGGATCGGCGTGCCGGCGCCGCGGCTGCGCGCGAATTCGCCGACCGCGAAGTTGCGCTCGCCGGTCCACGGCAAATACAGGTCGCCGGCTGCGAGTTCGTCCGGATGCGGCAGATAGAGGAACGACGGCAGCAGCGGCAGGTTGTCGATCGCGCCGGGGCCGGTCAGTTGCGGGACCGCCAGCACTTCCTGGACGGTCTTTTCGCCGTCGCTCGCGTGCGTGTCGACGTAGGACAGCGCGCAGTGGGTGGTACCGAGGTCGATACCGATCGAATAGCGGGCGTCGCTCACAGTTCCACCTCCGCCGGCGCGATGATCTTCGCATTGTGGCCGTCCGCGAGTTTCGGCAGACGCACGTCGTCGACGCGCCAGCCGCGATGGCTGATGCTGCCGCTGAACGGCGCGCTGCCGACCACGTTGCCGGTCAGGCGCACCGCGCTCGCGTCGAAACCTTCGGGCAGCGTCACGCGGCTGCCTTCGGCTTCGTCGCGCACCGGGCGGATCGTAAAGTGCTCGCGCAGCGTCGCGCGGCAGCCTTCGTGGACGAGGCGGGCGGCCGCGCCGATATCGGCGTCGCTATAGCCCTTGATGTCTTCCTCGACGAAATCGATCAGGCGCGCGTCGCGTTGCAGCAGGCCGAGCAGTTGCAGCGCGGCGTCGGGGCTCGCCTGTTTGAGCACCGGCGCGGGTTGCGGCTTCGGCTGCGGGGCCGGCGCGGGGGTGGGGGCCGCCGCCGGGGCAGCGGCCGCGCCGGCGGTTGCGCCGATCGTTGCGCCGTTACGCAGGCGCAGCACGTCGGCGGCGAACTCGCGATTGCCGAGGATGCTGAAAAATGCGCCGACGGCCAGTGAAATCCGGCGGGCAAAGGATGGGTTCGAATCGCTCATAAAGGCTCCTGATCTGCTCTGTCAACGGACGAGCGGTCCGTGCCGCGCCGCGGGCGCCGGGCTCGAAAGCCTCGACGGGCCGGACGGGGCCGTGATGTTGCGGGTTGCGCGCGGTGGCCGGCGGCAGCCGTGGTCCGGACGCGAACCGTGGTACGCGCGGCTGGCCATGCGGCTCTTCGAGTGCGCAGCGCTCCGGCCGTGCGGGCGGGGCATCCGCGTTGCACGAGGCGGCTTCGGCCGCGCCCCCGGCGCGCGCAAAACCCGTATTTTGCCTTGCGGCGCGCCCGACGCGGGCAAAGCCGGCAATTCTAGCGGGCAATGGGGTGGGATTGGCGGGGAGTTGGGGGAGTGGAGGGACTTCGTGAGGAGGGACCGGCGCAGGCGGGGCGCGCGGCAATCGCACACTGGCCGCGCCTGCTTGCGCGCGGCGCGGACCAGCGTAGGAGCGCGTTACGACTTCTTCGGATCCTTCGGCGCCGGTCTCTGTGCCGGCGCGGGAGCCGGCCGGCCCGGGGCGGCCGCGTGCATGTCGGCGTGCGGCGGCTGCGGGTGGCCCGCCATCATCGGCGCGGATCCCGGCGGTTGTCCGTGACCGGCCAGCATCGGTCCCGGCGCCGGGCCGCCCGGACGCCCGAACGGTGGATGCTCGCCGCCGGGATGCCCTTCGCGCGGATGCTCGCCGCCGAACCCATGCGCCGGCAGATGGCCGTCATGGTTCGCCAACACGTGATGCAGCTCCTCGCGGCGATGAAACACCTCGGCGCGATGATCGCCATGGGCATAGAACTGACGATGCCGGATGCCGTCCGGGCCGACCGCCCAGATATAGGTATCGCCGCCGACGATCACGACGTCGCGATCGACCACGTTGGCGACGTACATATCGGTCGGCATCGGCTGATAGACGGGCTCGGACTCGACGACGACGGCGGGCGGCGGCGTCAGCGCGCTGACGATCACCTGGTTGACGCGGTTCGGATCGATCACGAGCTGACCTTGCTCGTTGGTCGCGCAGCCTGCCAGCAGGGTCGCGGCCGCGGCCGACGCCAGTAATGCGCTGGTAATGGTATTCAAATTGTTTCCCCGGTTCGTATTGATTATTTGTCGAACGACGGTTTATTAACGACCGGGGCTTAATGTTCTTGATATGCGAATACGGATTGATGCGGATTCAATCATTACGTCCGGTTACAACGGAAAACCAATTGGCCGGACGGGCAGAGCGGATTTTATGCGCGCGGAATGAATTAAAACAAAACAGGCTGGCTGTTCGATCTGCGCGAGACAATACTGGCAATGCGCGGCGGGTGCCGCGTGATTGCCTGATTCAATTGCCGCCCGCCTTGCCGTCTTTGGAACCGGTCGTGTCCCAGTTCATCCGGTGGCGCTTTACGGTCTCGGTATGGCGCGTATCGTCCTCGGTGTGCAGATAAAGACTGGTCGTATTCAGCGAGACGTGGCCGAGATTGTCGCGAATCGTGCGCAGGTCGACGCCGCCGTCGGCCTGGTGCGAGCCGGCCGTGTGGCGCAGCCAGTGCGCGGACGCCCGTTCGAGTTCGTCCGCGCGATCGGCGAATTGCGGCCCGCGTGCGCGCAGCCACGTCGCCGCGCCCGCGAAGATGCCCTTGATCGCGTCGTGAATCGCCGAGCGCGACAGGCAGCGATTGCGGCCCTTGAACGGCAACACCAGCGGGGTGTCCTCGGAGCGGCTCGGCAACGCGGGCAGTCCGTTCATCGTGCGATAGCTGCGCAGCTCCTGGATCAGCTCGCCCGACACCGGCACGATCCGCTCCTTGTCGCCTTTGCCGAGCGTCTCCAGCCACCACTGATCCTGCCCGTCGGCGCCGAGCCGGCGGAAGAACTGGCCCATCTGCCCGCCGGCCACTTCCGAAATGCGCATCCCCTGCAGATAGAACAGCGTGCTGAGCCAGCGGCAGCGCGCGTAGTACGCGCGTTGAGCATCGGTGTCGCGCGGCAGTTGCTCGACGAACAGTTTGACCTCGTCCCACAGCGAGACCGACAGATAGCGCGTGACGCGCGGCGCAGAACGCTTCGCGCGTTGCCGCAGCAGCGCCATCGGGTTGCCGCGCAGGTAGCCGGCGTTGACCAGCCACGTGAACATCGCGTTCAGGATGATCAGCGCCTGACGCTGGCTGGCCGGCGACAGCGGCCCGTTGAACGGCCGCCAGCGCTCGTCGCCGCGCGCGAACTTGCCGCCGCTGGCCGACACCCAGCGCGCGGCCGGCTGCGGATCGGCGATGAACGCCTTGAACAGCAGCAGATCCTCATGGGTCAGCGACGACAGCGGCTTGCCGAGCTGCACGACCGCCCACAGCAGCAGCCGCTCGGCTTCCTTGCGGTAATTGTCGGAGGTGGTCTTGGTGTCCGCGTAGTTGGACAGCCATGCGCGCACCGCGTCGAGATCGTTGCGGGCCGACAGTTGCGAATTTTCGAGGGCGCCGCGATTGGTGCCGTCGCGGCCGTCGAGCAACTCCGGCACGACGAGCGATTCGACGGGCCGCACGGTGGCGAGCGCAGCATGAGAATCAGCGTGAGACGCGGCTTTGGACACGATTCGTAAAACTCCTTGGGGTCGACGCAAACCCGGCGCGCACAGGGCTGCGGACGAAACGCGAAACCCTATCACACGGCGCACTGCGTCAGGCGCAAATCGGGGACTCGCACTCGGGCTTAAGCGCACGCTCGCGCAATTCGCTTTACAGTGTGAGCCGGCAGTCGCGTCGGGTTTTCGTAAGCTATAGTCCGCACCTATGATACGGATTGCCGTATTCAATTCTATTGAAGTTTGGACTCGCCTATATTCGAATACGATTAGCCCGCGGCCGATGCTACCCGGCAATCACGCCAATAAAAATTTCCCACGACCCAGGATCCGCCCACAATGAATTAATTCAGCAGTCACTAACTTCAGATGAGCGCACTGCCGAATATTTATCCGGTTGGCAGGCCTTCAGAATCGTTAAATTGCCATCCCGGCGAGGCATCATGGCGATGCTCAGCAAGTGTCTCGCAGAGAGGATCGGAGTCCAGCGGCGCGGTAGCCGCTCCGATCGATAACGGAGACATCCTCCAAAGGAGAGACCGCATGTCAAACGAAGCAAAGTGCCCGTTCGTCCATTCCGCCGGCGGCGGCACGACCAACCGCGACTGGTGGCCGAAACAGTTGCGCCTGGATCTGCTGAGCCAGCATTCGAACCGCTCCAACCCGCTCGACGATAGCTTCGATTACGCCGAGGCCTTCAAGAGCCTCGACTTCGCAGCGCTCAAGAAGGACCTCGGTGAACTGATGACCGATTCGCAGCCCTGGTGGCCGGCGGACTTCGGTCACTACGGTCCGCTGTTCATCCGCATGGCGTGGCACAGCGCCGGCACCTACCGGATCGGCGACGGCCGCGGCGGCGCAGGGCGCGGCCAGCAGCGCTTCGCGCCGCTCAACAGCTGGCCCGACAACGTCAGCCTCGACAAGGCGCGCCGGCTGCTGTGGCCGATCAAGCAGAAATACGGCCAGAAGATTTCGTGGGCCGACCTGCTGGTGCTGACCGGCAACGTCGCGCTCGAATCGATGGGTCTGAAGACCTTCGGGTTCGGCGGCGGCCGCGAGGACACGTGGGAACCGGATCAGGACGTGTACTGGGGCAATGAAAAGACCTGGCTCGGCGGCGACGTGCGCTACGGCAAGGGCGCGGCCGGCAAGGACGACGACGAGGGCGTGATCGTCGCGGATGAACAGATCCACGGCAAGGAAGAAAGCCGCACCGAGCCGCCCGGCCGCAATCTGGAAAACCCGCTCGGCGCGGTGCAGATGGGGCTGATCTATGTGAACCCGGAAGGTCCGGAGGGCAATCCCGATCCGCTCGCCGCCGCGGTCGACATCCGCGAAACCTTCGCGCGGATGGCGATGAACGACGAGGAAACGGTCGCGCTGATCGCGGGCGGCCATACGTTCGGCAAGACGCACGGCGCGGGCCCGGCCGATAACGTCGGTCCGGAACCGGAAGCGGCCGGTCTCGAGCACCAGGGGCTCGGCTGGAAGAACAGCTTCGGCACCGGCAAGGGCGGCGACACCATTACGAGCGGTCTCGAGGTCACGTGGACCGCGACGCCGACCCAATGGGACAACAGCTTCTTCGAAACCCTGTTCGGCCACGAATGGGAACTGACGAAGAGCCCGGCCGGCGCCAATCAGTGGGTCGCGAAGAATGCCGAGGCGACGGTGCCGCATGCGCACGACCCGTCGAAAAAGCTGCTGCCCACGATGCTCACGACCGACCTGTCGCTGCGCTTCGACCCGGTCTACGAAAAGATTTCGCGGCGCTTCCTCGCGAACCCCGACGAGTTTGCCGACGCGTTCGCGCGCGCATGGTTCAAGCTCACGCACCGCGACATGGGACCGGTCGCGCGCTATCTCGGCCCGGAAGTGCCGTCCGAAGAACTGCTGTGGCAGGATCCGATTCCGGCCGTCAAGCATCCGCTCGTCGACGAGAAGGACGTCGCCGCGCTGAAGCAGAAGGTGCTCGCGTCGGGTCTGTCGGTCCCGCAACTGGTCGGCACCGCGTGGGCGTCGGCGTCGACGTTCCGCGGCTCGGACAAGCGCGGCGGCGCTAACGGCGCGCGGATCCGGCTCGCGCCGCAGAAGGACTGGGAAGCGAACCAGCCGGCCGAACTCGCGAAGGTGCTGAAGGTGCTCGAAGGCATCCAGAGCGAGTTCAACGGCGCGCAGTCGGGCGGCAAGCAGATCTCGCTGGCCGATCTGATCGTGCTCGCGGGCGGCGCCGGCATCGAAAAGGCCGCGGCCGATGCCGGCCAGCAGATCACCGTGCCGTTCTCCCCGGGCCGGGGAGATGCGTCGCAGGAGCAGACCGACGTCGAATCGGTCGGCGCGCTCGAACCGGTCGCGGACGGTTTCCGTAACTACCTGCGCGCCGGGCTGCGGGTGCCGGCCGAAAAGCTGCTGATCGACAAGGCCCAACTGCTGACGCTGACCGCGCCGGAAATGACGGTGCTGATCGGCGGTCTGCGCGTGCTGAACGTGCATACCGGCAGCGAGCCGCATGGCGTATTGACGGACAAGCCCGGCACGCTGACCAACGACTTCTTCCGCAACCTGCTCGACATGGGTACGGAATGGAAGCCGCTGTCGGCCGCCGCGGATGTGTTCGAAGGCCGCGATGCGAAGACCGGTCAGAAGAAATGGACCGGGACCCGCGTCGATCTGGTGTTCGGCTCGAACTCGCAGCTGCGTGCGCTGAGCGAGGTGTATGCGAGCGTGGATGCAAAGGAGAAGTTCGTGCGCGACTTCGTGGCCGCGTGGACCCGCGTGATGAACCTCGACCGGTTCGACCTCGCCCGAGCGGCAGCGTAACGGCTGCCGGTTTCGCGGCATTCTCGCCGGGCACGCGGCGCTAGCCGCATTGCCCGGCAGCGATGCCTGGTACCAGACGGTGCGCTTGCCGGTAATCACCCGGCGAGCGCACCGTTTTTTTTATGGCGCGCGGTCAGCGTTATCGGGTGCTCAAGGTCGAGCAGCAGGGGCCGACAATTCGCTACTGGATCGAGTGTTGAGTTTTTCTTCTACGTAGCGCGCATTTTGCTGCTACCGGTCACTGGCAGGGTTTATCGGAAGGGAATCGGATAACGAACAAAATTGCCTTGGGGGTTTCGGACCCGTCTTATTTCGATCAAAGACGTGACAGTCCAGAATCGCGTCGCTGCTCAAAGCGGCGACCCTTTCAATCCCCAAGGCTAAAACATGTCGAAAAAACACCTTCTCGCGGCGGCGCTGATGACTCTTCCAGTTCTCAGTTTTGCTGCGTCCACCAACACCATCAACTTCCAGGGCGAAGTCTCCGATCAGACCTGTTCGGTCGCGATCAATGGCAACGCCGCCAATCCCACCGTTCTGCTGCCGACGGTCTCCGCCACGTCGCTCGCCACCCCGGGCGACACTGCGGGCCTGACCACGTTCTCGATCGGCCTGTCGGGCTGCATGGCGCCGACCACCACCGCGCAGGCAGCCAGCACCGTGTTCGTCGGCAATCAGGTGACGACCGCCGGCAACCTCGGCAACACCGGCACGGCCACCAACGTCGCGCTGCAACTGCTCGATCCGAAAACCCCCGGCACGCCGTTCGATCTGAGCGGTGTGAACGGCTACGCGGCACCGGGTCTGAGCATCGCGGCCGGTGCGACTACCGCCAGCTATGACTACGGCGTCCAGTACATCAGCGAAACCGGCGGCGCTACGGCCGGTTCGGTGCTGGGCAGCGTGCAGTACTCGGTCAGCTACCAGTAACGCAGGCAGTCCGATCGTGCGGGTCGCTCCGGCCCGCACGATTCGCAGGACGAACTAATTCCCCCGCGGCAGGGGCTGCCGCGAATTTCTCAGAAGTGTTCCGATGAACCAGCGAATTCGAGTACTGGCGCTCCTTCTTGCGCTCGTGTCGGGCAGTGCCGCCGCGAGCGTCGTCATTCCCCATACGCGGGTGATCTATCCCGGCGATGCGCGCGAGCAGTCGCTGCAGTTCACCAACGAAGACGATAGCCCGAGCGTGATGCAGGTGTGGATCGACAGCGGCGATCCGGACTCGACGCCGGAGAAGGCCGATGCGCCGTTCGTCGTGACGCCGCCGGTGTTTCGCATCGAGCCGAAAGCCGGGCAGATGGTGCGCGTCGTGTTCACCGGCAACGCACTGCCACAGGACCGTGAATCGGTGTTCTATCTGAACACGCTGCAGATTCCGTCGCAGCGCGCCGAGTACGCGGACAAGAATCAGATGCTGATTCTGCTGAGAAACCGTCTGAAGCTGTTCTACCGGCCGGCCGGGATCGCGGGCAGCGCGGCCGACGCGCCGGGCAAGCTGACGTTTCGCGTCGACGCGAAGCGCGGCGCGCCGCAACTGGCGGTCGTCAATCCTGCCGGTTATTACGTGACGGTGCTGGGCGGCACGGTTACGTGCGGCGCGACGAGCGCGACGTTCAAGGGCGACATGCTGAGCCCGCGCGGCGACGCGACGTGGCCGCTGAGCGGCGGCTGTGCGAATGCGAGCGAGGCCCGCTCGGTCAGCGTCGAGTACGTCGACGACTACGGCGCGATCCGCAAACTCGAGCGCTCGCTGGAGAGTGGCCGCGAGGTACGCTAGGTGAGCGTACGTGCACGGGGGCGCGCGTCCAGCTCCGGACCTCTGCCGCGTCATGTTCCGCTCGCGCTGCTGGTCGCGGCGCTCGGCAACGCGTGGGCCGGCGAGGCCGCACCGGTCGTGACGGCGGAGACGACGGAGACGGCAGCGCCGGACGAGTCCGCTCGCGCGAGCGCCGGCGATGCGCCCGAGGCGGCCGGCGACGACGCGTACCGCTTCGATAGCCGACTGCTGCTCGGCTCGCCGCTGCGCGTGACCGATATCGAGCGCTTCAACAAGGCCAATACGATCGAACCCGGGACCTATGAAGCGGACCTCTACGTCAACGACGTGTTCTTCGAGCGGCGCACGATCGAATTTCGCAAGAGCGCGAATGCGCAGGTTCAGCCGTGTCTGAGCGACGCGCTGCTTGACGCCGCTGGCGTGCTGGTCGGCGAAGTTGCTGACACGCGCGCTGACACACGAGGTGCGAGCGCCGTAGCGGGCGAGACCGGCGCGGCCGATGCGCACGCACCGGCCGCAGTCGAGACCACGCCGGATCACGCCTGCGTCGCGCTGAGCGAACGCGTGCCCGGCGCGACCGCGAGCTTCGATCAGGCGCGGCTGCGCGTGAACCTGACGGTGCCGCAGGCACGCATGAAACAGGTTGCGCGCGGCTCGGTGGATATCAGCCAGCTCGACGCCGGCACCACCGCGGCGTACTTCAACTACGACACCAACGCGTACACGTCATCGTCGTACGGGATTCGTTCGGACTCCCTGTATACCGGCATCAACGCGGGCCTGAACGTCGGCCTGTGGCGTTTTCACGAGCAGGCCGCCTATACGTGGTCGGGCAGCGGCGGCGCGCGTCAGAGCAACTGGAACAACATTCGCGCGTACGCGGAGCGGCCGCTGCCGCAACTGAACAGCCAGATCACGCTGGGGCAGAGCTTCACCGGCGGCAACCTGCTCAGCTCGGTCGCCTATACCGGTGTGCATCTCGAAACCGACGACCGCATGTTGCCCGAGTCGATGCGCGGCTACGCGCCGGTCGTCAACGGCGTCGCGCGCACCAATGCGCGCGTGATCGTCAGCCAGAACGGCAACATCATCTACCAGAGCTCGGTTGCGCCGGGCCCGTTCGCGATTCGCGATCTGAATCCGACCAGCTACCAGGGCGATCTGTCGGTTCAGGTGATCGAAGCGGACGGCCAGGTCTCGACATTCTCGGTGCCGTTTTCGGCGCTGCCCAATTCGTTGCGACCCGGCGTGTCGCATTACAGCTTCACCGCCGGCCAGGTGCGCCAGGTGGAGGGCAGCAACGCGAAGTTCGTCGATCTGACCTACGAGCGCGGGCTGACCAATCTCCTGACCGCGAACGGCGGGCTGCGCGTGTCCGATCGCTACCAGTCGGTGCTGGGCGGCGTGGTGCTCGGCACCCGCGCGGGCGCGTTCGGCGCGAACCTCGCGTGGTCGAACGCGCGCGATGCGAACGGCCAGCCGGTCAACGGCTGGCGCAGCTCGCTCAATTACAGCCACACGATCCAGCAGACCGGCACCACGCTCGCGCTGGCCGGCTATCGCTATTCGACCCGCGGCTACCGCGATTTTGTCGATTCGCTCGGCTCGCAGGCTGCCGAGGAGCGTGGCGACGCATGGAGTTCGACGACCTACCAGCAGCGCGATCAGGCGACCGTGAACATCAATCAGACGCTCGGCGGCTACGGCGCGCTGTCGCTGTCCGGCGCGCTGACCAGCTATTACGGCGGGCGTCCGCGCGATACGCAGTTCCAGTTCAGCTACAACAATCACTATCGCGCGATCAGCTACAACCTGTCGTTCATCCGGCAGAAGTCGAGCACGCTGTACAGCACCGGCATGCCGAATCTGGTCACGGGTAGCAGAGCGGCGGTGACGTCGGCAGACTCGTCGAATCTGTACATGCTGACGGTGTCGATTCCGCTCGGCAACAGCGCATCGGTCTCGGGCAGCGTGGCGAGCGGTACGGGCCAGGGCACCTCGCTGCAAGCGTCGGTGAGCGGCACCGTCGACGCCGCAAAGACGCTCAGCTACGGGCTCAGCGCGGCGGCGCAGACCGACAACGCGGCCCGCACCGCGAGCGCGAACCTGCAGAAGAATTTCTCGAATGTCACCGCCGGCGGCAACTATACGCAGGGCAATGGTTTCTGGCAGGCGGGTGTGAATGCGCGCGGCGCGGCGGTGCTGCATCCGGGCGGGCTGACGCTCGGCCCGTATGTCGGCGATACGTTCGGCGTCGTCGAAGCGAAGGGCGCGCAAGGCGCGCAGGTGCGCAACGGGCTCGGCGCGAAGATCGACCGCTGGGGTTTCGCGATCGTGCCGTGGCTGACGCCGTACCAGTACAACGACGTCGCGCTCGACGCGAAGGGCATCAACCAGAACGCGGAGCTGACGACCAATCAGCTGCGGGTCGCGCCGTACGCGGGTTCGATCGTGCGGCTGCGCTTCGATACGCGTACCGGCCACGCGCTGCTGATCGAGGCCACCCAGGCGGACGGCACGCCGTTGCCGCTCGGCGCGAACGTGCTCGACGGCGATGCGCACGGCGCGGTGATCGGCGTGGTCGGGCAGGGCGGGCTGGTGTACGCGCGGGTGCCGAAAGACGAGGGCAGGGTGACGGTCAAATGGAGCGATGACGAAGACGGCTGGTGTTCGCTGCCGTACCGGGTCGCGAAAGAGGACCGGCAGGCGCCGCTGATCCGGGTCGAAAACGCGCACTGCGTGGCGCCGGCCAGTTCGCTGCAGGCGCGTAACGACGCGGACGGCAGCGGCAGTCACTAGCTGTGCGCAATGGCCGCACGAGTGGCCACCCTGGCCGCCTGTCGCTAGCGGTGGCCACAGCGGTGGCAACAGCGGCGCGATCAATGGTTGAACAACGCCGGCCGGCAGCAGGTCGGCGATTGACGGATAACGGATATGTCGAGATTGAACGGACTATGGCGACGCGGCGCGCGCCGCTGCTTCGCAGTACTGCTGATGATTGCCGGCGGCGCGCTGCCGGCCGCCGCGTGGGCGGCCACCGGCTGCTACAAAATCACCGGCCGCACCACGTCGACGACATCGGGCTACTACACGGACGCGGGCCTCGTGGTGGGCAGCTGGAGCGGTTCGACCGACAGTTCGGGCGCGAATGCCTATCCGATGACGGTCAACGTCAATACGCCGCCGTTCGTGCCGGACGGCACGCTGCTCGGCTCAGGCGTGTCGGCGCTCTACAACCTGGGCGCCAACGGAGTGGGTTCGTACAGCCCCGAACAGGTGCTGTTTCGCTGCTCGGCCGATGCCGCCGGCACGATGTACGAGTACTTCGCAACCAATGGCGACAGCCCCCACGCCGGCGGCACCGATATCAGCGGCGCCTCGGGGATTCCGGGCACCTACACCAGCTATTACAAAGGCACGATCTCGCGCGTGACCAACGTCACGACCGGCCAGTACGTGACGCGCTACTGGCAGGCGCGCGCGCTGACAGGGCTCGACACCGACAGCCAGGGCTGGTTTCTGATCAAGGCCAAGAACTTCAGTCAGTACCGGCTCGAGCTGTTTCAGTGCTCGGCCTGCAGTGGCGGTTCGAGTTCCGGCACCGGCAAATGGGGCCAGTCGCAGCCGATGGCCTACGTCGCGTTCAAGGGCGGCGCGAGCGGCAACCTGATTTCGTCGGGACTGTCGGTCGGCGCGGACTCCAACAGCCAGTATTCCGGCTGGTACGGCTCGTGGCCCGGCTCGATCAATCCGTATGGCAACGTGATCGTGCGGCGCGCGGCGACCTGCGCGGTGCGCAACACCACGCCGACGATCCTGTTTCCGACCATGACGATCTCACGCCTGCAAGCGGGCGAATCGGTGCAGCGGCCAATCACGATCCAGGTGGAATGTCAGAGCAGCGCGCCGTCGGGGCTGTCGTCGTTCGTCAGCGGCACCGCGGCCAGTCAGACCGCGCTCGGCATCCTCGCGGCGCCCGGCAATGCGCAGAGCGCGACCAGCGAAGGCCTGACGACGAGCGGCACCGGCGTGACCTACCTGCTGTCCGACGGCTACGGCAGCGATCCAGGCGTGGCAACCGGCGTCGGTGTCGCGTTGTCGCGACCGGGCGGCGGTGCGCTCAATCTGCTGACCAACCAGTACGTGACGACCGGCGGCGCGGCCGACGGCTGGGACCCGGTGCTCAACGATGCGACGCAGACGGGTTCGAGCAGTACGACGAGGACCTACACGCGCAACATCATGGCGACGTTCAAGGCGTTCAGATCGACCGTCACCGCGGGGCGTTACAACGCGACCGCGCAAGTGATCGTACGGGTGCAATGAAAATGATGAAAGCGCTGGTTTCTGTGCTGCTGGCAATCGCCCTCGCAGGTGGGCTCGCGCCGGCGTTCGCCGGCGTCACGCCGGAAGTGTCGCGCGTGATCGTTCACGCCAGGGAAAGCGAAACATCGGTGCAGCTGTTCAACCTGAACGACTATCCGGTGCTGGTGCAGGCATGGGTGGACGACGGCGCGATCGACTCGGTGCCGCAGGACGCGAAAGCGCCGATCATCGCGCTGCCGCCGATCTTCCGCATGAATCGCGGCGAGCAGACGAGTCTGCGGCTGCTCAACACCGGCATGCCGTTGCCGGCGGACCGCGAGTCGCTGTTCTGGCTCAACCTGTACGAGATTCCGGCCACGCGCGCGAACCAGGCGCCCGACGCGCAGCAGGTGACCGTGATGATGCGCACCCAGCTGAAGGTGTTCGTGCGTCCCGACGGTCTGCGCGAGCAGGCGGATGCGCTGCCGGGGCGGCTGGAATTTTCCGCGCACGGCGGCGATCGGCTGCGGCTCGATATCTATAACCCGACGCCGTATCACGCGACGTTCGGCAAGATCCACGTGAAGCTGGCCGGTGTCGATCAGGCGCTGCCGGTCGAGATGCTCGCTCCGCTGAGCCGCGCGTCGGTGGTGTTCGACAAACTCCACGGCGCGCCGGGAGACGACGTGGAGATCGCTTTCGCACTGATCGACGACGACGGCAATCCGGTCGGCGGCGAGCGGCGGATCCGCGTTGCCGAATAATGCAAAGCTTAAATATTTACCTGAGATAAACATATAAAAATAGAATAATTCTCAGCGCGCTCGTTCGTCGCTACGCTGTCCGGCATATCGACAGCGAGGGCTTATGAGCGCATCTGTTTCAACCTCTTTTTCGACAGCGTGGCGCACGCAGCTACGCACGCTAGCCACAGCGGCCCAAGCGCTCGACGGCACGCCGTACGCGTGGCGCTATGCGAATTCCCGCGGCGCCGCGACGCTGGTCGAAGCGCAGCGCGCGGGCTCCATCGCGCCGGCACCGGCCGGCGATCCGCCGGTGCTCGCCGCGGCCGTCGGCGCCCCGTCGCTGCAAAGCGTCGCGGACCGCGCGTATCGCGCCTATCGCACGTATCGCGATGCGATCCGGCCGCGTCACATCGACATGCGCGCCATCCCGGAGCCCCATCTTGCCAACGCCTGATCTCGCCCTGACGGAGCGCGACGCGCTGTCGTCCCAGTCAGCGACGCCCGCACCGGCCGGCCCCGGCGCCTCGGCTGCGCCCGCCGCTTCCGCCGCGCCGGCCGCGCCGGCAGTTAACGCGTCGCGCAAACGGTTCGTCGCGCTGCTCGCCGCGCTCGGCTGGCTCGGCGGCGCGGCGCTCACGCAATGGTGGCCCGCGCTCGACGACTGGCCATACACGCGCGAACTGCTGCTTCTAAAACTGCTGCTCGCGGCGCTGGCGCTCTCGCTTGCCGTGGCGAGCTGGCGCACGGAGCGCGCGGCGCGGCGGCGGCCGCAGCCGGCGAGCGCGCGGGCCGCGGGGTGGCTCGCGACGCGGATCGATACGGCGCCGTGGTTGCTGGCGCTGGCGCTCGGCATCACCGGCTGGGAAGTCGTGACCGCGCAGCTGGAGTGGCTGCCGCGACCGTTCTTTGCGCCGCCGCAGGCACTGCTCGCGGTCTATGTGGACGACCTGCCGCGGCTCGCGGCCAGCGTCGCCCATTCGTTCGTACTACTGGCGTATGGCTATCTGCTGGGTGCGCTGGCGGGTTTCGGGATCGGTGTCGCGATCGGCTGGTCGAAGGCCGTCGGCTACTGGCTGCATCCGGTGTTGCGGCTGATCGGGCCGTTGCCCGCTACCGCCTGGCTGCCGCTCGCGTTCTTTTTCTTTCCGTCGAGCTTCAGCGCGAGCGTGTTTCTGATCGCGCTGGCCACCGCGTTTCCGGTCGCCGTGCTGACGTGGTCCGGCGTCGCCAGCGTCAACTCCGCGTACTACGACGTGGCGCGTACGCTCGGCGCGCGACCCGCGTTCCTGATTCTGCGCGTGGCGATTCCGGCCGCGTTGCCGTCGGTGTTCGTCGGCCTGTTCATGGGGCTCGGCGCATCGTTCGCGGTCCTGATCGTCGCCGAGATGATGGGCGTAAAAGCGGGGCTCGGCTGGTACCTGCAATGGGCTCAGGGTTGGGCCGCTTATTCGAACATGTATGCGGCGCTGCTGGTGATGGCGCTGATGTGCTCCGGGTTGATCACGTTGCTGTTTCGCGTGCGCGACCGCTTGCTCGCCTGGCAGAAAGGAATGCTCAAATGGTAGTCGCTGCTCGAACCGGGGTGTCCCCAACGCACGCCGCCGAGGTGCGCCCCACCGCGCCGCTCGCGCGCGCCGCGCAGCGCGGCGCGCACATCGACATCCGCGCTGTCAGTCACCGCTTCGCGCTGGGCGGCGCCGCGCTGGCCGTGCTGGACGAGGTCAGTCTCGCGATCGAGCCCGGCGAGTTCGTCGCGCTGCTCGGTCCGAGCGGTTGCGGCAAGTCGACCTTGCTGCGGCTCGTGGCCGGCCTCGAAGCGCCGGCACAAGGCACGATCGACGCCGACGGCGAGCGCGTAAGCGGACCCGAGCCGTCGCGCGTGGTGGTGTTTCAGGACCCGACGCTGTTCCCGTGGCGCAGCGTGCGCGAGAACGTCGCGCTCGGGCCCGAGGCGCGCGGCACCAAACGCGACGCCGCCGCGCGCATCGATGCGGCGCTCGACCTGGTCGGCCTCGCCGGCTTCGCCGACGCGTATCCGCATCAGTTGTCGGGCGGCATGGCGCAGCGCGCCGCACTGGCCCGCGCGCTCGTCAACGATCCGCGTCTGCTGATACTCGACGAGCCGTTCGGCAAGCTCGACTCGCTCACGCGCATCCGCATGCAAAGCGAACTGGTGCAGCTATGGCAGTCGCAAGGCTTCTCCGTGCTGCTCGTCACGCACGACGTCGAGGAAGCGCTGTTTGTCGCCAATCGCGTGATCGTGCTCAGCGAGCGGCCCGCGCGGATCGTCGCGCAGGTGCGCAACGACGCGCCGTATCCGCGCCATCGCGATGACCCGGCGCTCGTCGCGTTGCGTCGCGAAGTGCTCGCGCTGCTCGGCCTGGAAACCTGAGCACCTGACCACCCAACCACCCGACTCGCGCCGTGCGCGCGCAAGCGCGCGAGCGGCGTCTCACCTTTCACTTCTCAACTTCCGGATCACGACACCAATGAATCTTTTCGACGACCAGGCCGCGCCGGTCAACCGCGCGCGCCGCGCGTGGCTGCGCAATACCGCATGGGCCGCGGGCGCGGCGGCGCTGGGCGGCGGCGCGTTCGCGCTGCCGGGCGCGAGCGCGTCGGCCGACGAAGCGCTCAAGCCGCTCAAACTATCGTGGAATGCGACCGCGATCTGCACCGCGCCGGTGCCGGTCGCCGCGCAGCAGGGCATTTTCCGCAAGCACGGTCTGCAGGTCGAACTGGTCAATTTCGCCGGTTCGACCGACCAGTTGCTCGAAGCGATCGCCACCGGCAAGTCCGATGCCGGCGTCGGCATGGCGCTGCGCTGGATCAAGCCGCTCGAACAGGGCTTCGACGTCAAGCTGACGGCCGGCATTCACGGCGGCTGCATGCGCCTGCTGGCCACGCGCGCGTCGGGCATCGTCGATTTGCAGGGACTCAAGGGGCGCACGGTCGGCGTCAGCGACATGGCGAGCCCGGCGAAGAACTTCTTCGCGATCACGCTGAAAAAGCTCGGCATCGACCCCGACAACGACGTGCACTGGCGCCAGTATCCGGCGCCGCTGCTCGGCGAGGCGTTGAAGAAGGGCGAGGTGCAGGCGGTCGCCGATGGCGATCCGACGATCTGGACGCTGCGCGAGACCGACCATCTGCACGAAGTGTCGAACAACCTGTGCGGCGAGTACGCGAACCGCGTGTGCTGCGTGCTCGGCGTGCGCGGCTCGCTGATCCGCAAGGACCGGGCAACCGCCCAGGCGCTGACCCAGGCGCTGCTGGAGGCGACCGAGTGGACCGCCGATCATCCGGCCGAAGCCGCCGTGATTTTCGCGCCGAACGCACCGGGCGCGAACGTCGCGCAACTGGCCGAGATGCTCAGGAGCCATACCGATCGTCACCACCCGGTCGGCGACGCGTTCAAAAAGGAAATCGCGTTGTATGCGGACGATCTGAAATCGGTCGGTGTACTGAATGCCGGCACCGCTTCGGATCGTTTCGCGACGCGGGTGTTCGCCGACGTGCTGGCTTGACCCGCAACGCTCGGGCAACGCTCAGGCGGCCAGCGCGTCGGCTGCCGCTGCTTTGCGCGCCACGGCGTCGCGCACCAGCGGCAGCAGATCGCGGCCATACGCGAGCGCGTCTTCGAGCGGATCGAAGCCGCGAATCAGGAACGTCGTCACGCCGAGCTTGTGATACTCGAGCAGTGCGTCGCTGACCTGTTGCGGCGTGCCGACCAGCGCGGTCGAATTGCCGGCCGCGCGCGTGAGCGCGGTGATGCCGGTCCACAGCCGCCGATCGACGACGCTGCCTTTATCGGCTTCAGCCAGCAGCCGCAGCGAGCCGACATTTTGCGGGTCCTTGGGCCGTCGCGTGAAATTCGGCGATGCCGCGACCACCTCGCGCGCGCGAGCGAGAATCGCTTCGGCGCGCGCCCACGCGGCCTCTTCGGTCGCGGCGAGGATCGGCCGCAGCGACAGGCTGAAACGGATCTGCCGCTCGCGCCCATGGCGGGCCGCGGCCGCGCGCACCTTGGCGATCGTCTCCTCGACCGCCGCGAGCGATTCGCCCCACAGCGCGTAGACGTCCGCATGCTTGCCGGCGACTTCGATCGCCGCGTCCGACGAGCCGCCGAAATAGACCGGCAGATGCGGCTGTTGCAGCGGCCGGATCTGCGACTTGTGACCGCTGACCCGGTAGTGCGCGCCGGCGTGGTCGAACGGCGTGTCGCTGGTCCACGCGCGTTTGACGACGTCGAGATATTCGTCGGTGCGGCGGTAGCGTTCGTCGTGCGCGAGGTAGTCGCCGTCGCGCTGCTGCTCGACGTCGTCGCCGCCGGAAATGATGTGTACGGCCGCGCGTCCCGCGCTGAAGTGATCGAGCGTCGCGAGCTGGCGCGCGGCAAGCGTCGGCGCGACGAAACCAGGGCGATGCGCGAGCAGGATGCCCAGGCGCCTGGTCTGTTGCGCGACGAACGACGCGATCTGCAAGCCGTCGGGCGACGCGCTCGAATGGGCGATCAGCACGCGATCGAAGCGGCCGTATTCATGCGCTTGCGCGACCGCGGCGATATACGGCGGATTGAGCGCCGGTCCCCGCGGTAAATGGATTTCACTCGATTCCTGGTGGCTCACGTAGCCGATAAATTCGACGCTCATGGGCGGAAGCTCCTGGTGGTTGGATGGAATGACGCGCCGGGATGACGCGCTGCGGGCTTGCCGAAAGCCGCCATGCAAACCGGCGCTGCCCGCGCCGGCTGCGATCAGATAGACGGCTCAGGCGGTGTGCGCCGCGACCGCCGCGAAAGCGGCGCGGCCGAGATTGCCGAGCACGGTGTCGTTCTGCGGAGTGTGAATGCGCGCGCACAGCACGTCGCGATAGTGGCGCTCCAGCGGGTTGTCGCGGCTCAGCCCCGGGTTGCTGCTCGCTTCGAGCGCGAGCTGCACGGCCTCGATCGCATGCTGGCTGACGAGATACTTGAGCACCGGCGCCTGGGCGGCATCGACGAGGCCGGCGGCGCCCGCGTCGAGCAGCGTGCGATTGCCGAGCAGCAGGGCGTCGATCCGGCCGGCCGTCTGCTGGAACCGTTCGAGACTCGACAGCGGCGCGGCCAGCCCGGACGGCCTGCGCCGCGCGGCCCATTGCACGAACCAGTCGCGCGCGGCGCGGGCGACGCCGTCGTAGATCGCCGGCAGCAGCACGTTCATCCACATACCGGTCAGCGGATCCATGCCGGTGGCTTCGCCCGGCGCCTGCAGATCGACCGCGTGATCGAGCGGCACGCGCACGTTCTCGAAGATCACCTCGTGACTGCCGGTCGCGCGCATGCCGAGATGATTCCAGCGCTCGCCGATACGGATGCCCGGCGTGTCGCGATGCACGAGCCACGTGCCGACGCGCGGCGCCGCTTCATCCGTGCGGCCCCACACCGCGAACCACGTGAGGCCGGGGCTGCCGGTCGAGTAGAGCTTGCGGCCGTGCAGCAGCCAGTGGTCTTGCGCGCGTTGACCGACCGTCGCCGGCAGACCGCCGCGCGACGGCGAACCGAGCTCCGGCTCGACCCGCAGCGAATTGATCAGCGCGCCGCGCTCCACCGCGTCGCGCGCGATGCGTTCCTTCAGCGCGGCCGGCCAGTTCGGATTGGCCTGCAGACGCAGGTGATACAGGCATTGCATCAGCAGGATCAGCGCGGTCGACGGCTCGCCGCGCGCGACCGCGCGGATCACCCGCAGCGTTTGCGCGAGCGTCGCCTCGCAGCCGCCGAGCGCGCGCGGCACGGTCAGCGACAACAGACCGGCCGCGCGCAGGCGCGCGAGATTGTCGTGCGGAAAACTCGCGTCGGCGTCGAGTGCGGCCGCGCCGGCCGCGAAATCGCGGCTCAGCGCATCGAGCCACGCGGCGGCCCGCGGGCTATCGAGATCGGCGAGCGCGTCGAGTGCGGCGGCGTCGCGTTCGGTGCCGGCAAGGGCGGTGTCGGGTAGACGGCTGGTCATCGTGGGCGGTTCGCAGCGGGTTCGTAGCGGGTTTGTTCGGACTGGGCGGGCGCGCGGCGTTCAGCGCGCCTCGAGCGGGAATTGCCGGTCGAAGCTCGGCGTGACATCGAGGCGGGCCTTGATCACGTCCGCGCGGTGATACAGATCGGCGGTCTTCTGCTGTTCGGCGATCAGGCCGTCGTCGATCGCGACCGGATGTAGCTGCGCGCGCTGGTAGACCGTCTTCAACACCTCGGGCGGCAGGCCGGTGACCTTCGACTGCATCGCCGCGACTTCGTCCGGATGCGCGAGCGCCCAGCGCTGGCCGGCGGCGACCCGCTTCAGGAAATCGGCGATCTGCGCGTGCTTGTCCTTGATCGAGGTCTCGGTCGCCGCCTGGAAGCTGAGCCCCGACGTCAGATCGATCCCGTTCGCGATGCTGCGGTCATGGTCCCTCTGTTCGGCGAGCGCGACATACGGGTCCCAGGTGGACCACGCATCGACGTTGCCGGACGCGAGCGCGGCCTTCGCATCGGCCGGCTGCATGAAACGCAGCGACACCTCGGACAGGGGGATGCCGGCGCGTTCGAGCGTCGCGATCGCCAGATAGTGGCCGATCGAGCCGCGCGTCGTCGCGATGCGCTTGCCTTTGAGGTCGGCGGCCGAGCGGATCGGCGACGCGTCGGGCACGATGATCGCGAGGTCGCGCGGAATCGAGCGGGTCGCCGCGACCGCGCGCACGCGCGCGCCCGCCGCATACGCGAAGATCAGCGGCGCATCGCCGAGGCCGCCCACGTCGATCGCGCCCGCGTTGAGCGCTTCGCCGAGCGGTTGCGCGGCCGGGAAGTTGAACCATTCGATCCGGTACGGCAGATTGTTCAGTTGTCCGGACGCTTCCAGAATGCCGCGGGTTTGCAGTTGCTGATCGCCGACCTTCAGCGTGGGCTCGGCCAGCGCCGCATGCGGGGCCGCGGCGAGCAGCGCGCACAGCGTAAGCGGGGCGCAGAGCGTGCCCGCGAGGCGTGCGGAAAATTTGCGCAGGAATCGATTTGCAGGAGAGGGCATGACAGACGGAGCAGGTGACTAAAAGCACACGATACGGACCGGACTTTTATAAGGCAAACGCATTGTTCTTCTTTGTTAATATGCGTAAGAGAAAAGCCGGCCGGCTTGTGCCGGCACCCGCCGACGCGCTAAGCTGCTGCCTGCGGTCCCGCACCAACGGACCTTTCGAACCATCATCCAAACCGTCATCCATCGCGATCCCATTTCATGAAACTCGATGAAATCGAGGCCTTCGTCGCGGTCGTACGCAGCCAGTCGCTGAGTCAGGCCGCCGAGTCACTGGCGCTCACGCAACCGGCCGTCACGCGCCGTATCCAGAATTTCGAGGAAGCGCTCGGCGTCGAGTTGCTCGACCGCAATACCAAGCCGCTGAAAACCACGCCGATGGGGCGCGCGGTGTACGAGCAATGTCGCGCGATCGTGCGCGAGGTCGACGCGCTCAGGCACCTCGTTACCGACGACGCGCCGCTCGCCGGCGTGTTGCGTCTGGGCGTCGCGCAAACGGTCGCCGATGTCGCGATGCTGAAGGCCTTGCACGCGTTGCGCGGCGCGCATCCGGAGTTGCAGGCGCGGGTTTCGACCGGCTGGGGCAAGCCGCTGATGCAAAAGGTGGAAGACGGCGAGCTGGACGCGGCGATCGTGCTGTTGCCGGCCAACCGCGTGTTGCCCGACGAGTTGGCCGGCCACGCGCTCGGCGAGTTGAAGCTCGCGGTGGTCGCGGCAAAAGGAACGCTGAAAACGCGCGCGCAGACGCTGGCCGCATGCCAGTCGCGCGGCTGGGTGCTCAATCCGGACGGCTGCGGGTTTCGCGCCGGACTGCAACAGGCGCTCGCCGCGCAGGGCCATGCGCTGAAACTGAACCTCGAGACGCTCGGCACCGAACTGCAGTTGGGTCTGGTCGCCGACGGCGTCGGGCTCGGTCTGGTGCCGTTGCCGTTGCTGCGCGCGAGCGCCCACGCCGAGCGGCTCGACGTGATCCAGCTCAGCGACTTCAAACCGGAAATAGCGGTGTGGATCGTGCGTTCGCGCGCGCTCGGCAAAATGCAGTCGGCACTCGCGACGCTCGCGCAAAGTGTCGAGCAGAGCTTCAGGGCCGCGCGGCTGCCGCGCGCGGCGTGAGCGGGCGCGCGCCGCTCAGATCACGAAGAAGCCATGCGTGCCGTCGCGTTCGAGCTGCGCGACGAGGCCATACTCCCATTCCAGATACGCGTTCATCGCTTCACGTCCGTTGTCGGTGCCTTCATACGGCCGCCGGTAGCGATCGATCCGCGGTGACGCGAGGCGAGCATAGCCGCTTTCGCCCGGCAGGCCCGCGCGCAGCCATGCGGCGGTGCCGCCGTCGAGCACATGCACCGGTTTGCCGGTGAGCGCGGCGATTTCCGGGGCGGCGAATTGCGCGAGCGCGCTGCTCGCGCAGGTGACCACATAGCGCTTCGCATCGGGCAGCGCGCGCAGATCGCCGGTGTCGTTGCCGAGCCGCGAGCGCACCAGCCAATGCGCGCCTGGAATATGCGCCTTTACGTGATTCGCGCTGGACGTCACGTCGATCACCACGGTGCCGCTCGCCGGATCGGCGAGCAGCGCCGCGAGTTCGTCCGTGCTGACGAGCGCGGCAGGCAGCGGCGCCGGTTTCGGCGCGCGCCACGGTCCGCTTTCGGTGAGCGCGTCGGGCGTCGCCCGATCGACCACGTACACCTCGATGTTCATCTGCGCGAGCCACGACGCGGTCATGTTCGCGCGCACGCCGTCGTCGTCGAACAGCACGACGCGCGCGCCGCGTACCGGCGCGAACATATCGGTTTCCTGAACGAGTTGGCCGCCCGGCGCGCCCTGAAAACCGGGCGCGTGCGCGTGCTCGTATTCCGCCGGCGTGCGCACGTCGAAGCGGTAGGTGGTGCGGGTGGCTTCGCCGGCCCAGCGCGCGGCTTCGTCGAGCGTGGTGCGGCCCACGCCGGCCCGCTCGGCCAGCGCACGCGCGGCCACGCGCGAAGCGCCGAGCTGCCGCGGATCGAGCCCTGCGCCGGGCTCGAAACGCCTGTCGCTGCCGTGTTCGAGCGATTGCCCCGCGAGCGTCCAGCCGATCGTGCCGTTGCGCAGCGCCGCGACCGGATTCGGCAGCCCAGCGTTGACGAGCGACTGCGCACCGATGATGCTGCGCGTGCGGCCCGCGCAATTGACGATCACCCGGGTGCTCGGGTCCGGCGCGAGCGCGCGTGCGCGAAGCACGAGTTCGGCGCCCGGCACGCTGATGCTGCCCGGGATGTTCATGGTCTGGTATTCGTCGAAGCGCCGCGCGTCGAGCACGACCACGTCGTCGCCGTTGCGCAGCAGCGTGTCGACGGCTTCGGCGGACAGCGACGGTGTGTGCCGGTGCGCTTCGACGAACTCGCCGAACGCCTTGCTCGGTGCATTGACGTCGCGAAACACCTCGCCGCCCGCGCGGATCCAGCCGTCGAGGCCGCCGGCCAGCAATGCGACGCTGGTATAACCGAGCGCCGCGAATTTCGCGGCCGCGCGCGCCGCGAGTCCTTCGCCGGCATCGAACAGCACGATCGGCACGTCGCGGCGGGGCAGCCGCGTATAGGCTTCGAGTTCGAGCTTCGACAGCGGCAGATTCGCCGCAAAGAGCGGATGCGCGTGCGCGTGCGGGTCTTCTTCGCGCACGTCGAGCAGCGCGATTTCGCGGCGCGCGAGCAGCGCTTCGCGCACGTCTTCATAAGTGCGAACCGGATAGGTCGTCATGGGTGATGCGCTTCCTTGCTGAGATCCCACAGATTAGGCAGTGACTGGTTCGAGTAGCCGGAAATGAACGGCTTCGGCTGGCCGGTGGGCGCATAGGTCGAGCGACGCACCGCGCCGATGTTGGCGCCGTACACGTGGATGCTGATCGACGTGCGGTCGTCGTACGCGTTGCGCACCCGGTGAATATCGCCGATGCGGGGCGACACCGCTTCGACGTCGCCGGCTTCCAGGCGCACTTCGGCGCCGCTCTGGCGCAGCGTGCCGTCGTCATTGCGCACGAACGGCGCGGCCAGTTCGGCGCCGCGCAGCACGCCGATCAAGCCCCACACCGTATGGTCGTGAATCGGCGTCTGCTGACCCGGGCCCCACACGAAGCTGACGACGCTGAAACGCTGGCGCGCATCGGCATACAACAGGTATTGCTGATACCGCTCGGCCGATGCCTGCGCATACGCATCCGGCAACCAGTCGTCGACGCCGATCAGCGCGCGCAGCGCATGCGCGCCGCGTTCGAGCAGTTCGGCTTCGCGGAGGCCGGCGTCGACCAGCGCGGCGATCTCGCCGACGAAACCGCGCAATCGATGATTGGCCATCAGTCGAGTAGCTCCGGTTCGGCTTCGACGAGCCCTTCATACAGGCTGTCGAACGCATGCAGCGCGCCGTTGGCGCGGCCGACCTGTTGATGGGTCAGCGCGGCCATTTCGTGCGGGATCGGCTGCGGCGTGCCGGCCGCTTCGGCGAGCAGTTGCGCGTGGCACGCGTTGTCGAGCGAGAGGTACCACCACGCGGCGGCTTCCACCGACGGACCGGCGGTCAGGATGCCGTGGTTCTTCAGGATCACGGCCTTGTGCGGTCCCAGCGCGGCGGCGATGCGCGCGCCTTCGCTGGTGTCGAGCACGACGCCGCGAAAGTCGTCGAACAGCGCATGATCCTCGTAGAACGCACAGGCGTCCTGCGTCAACGGATCGAGCTTGCGGCCGAGCGTCGACCACGCCTTGCCGTACAGCGAATGCGTATGCGCGGCGGCGACCACGTCGGGCCGGGCCTCGTGAATCGCCGCGTGAATCGCGAACGCGGCCTGATTGAGCGGTCCTTCGCCGATTACGATCTCACCGTGACTGTTGACGAGCAGCAGATCGGACACGCGGATACGGCCGAAGTGGCGGCCGAGCGGATTGACCCAGAAGTGATCGGTCCATTCGGGGTCGCGCGCGGTGATGTGGCCGGCGAGGCCTTGCGCGAAGCCGTGCTGCGCGAACAGCCGGAATGCGGCGGCGAGGCGTTGCTGGCGGTGCAGACGTTCCTGCGCTGGCGAGCGCGGCGGCGTCTCGTCATCGAACCAGAAACGGCGCAACGCAGTGGTGCGAAACGCGAGTGGCGGCGGGTCGGCGAGTACTGTGCTCATGATGAAATGCGCTCCCCGTTATGCGGCGTGACGCGCGCGCGATGTCAGTTCGCGGGTCGCGGGAATCAGTTCGCGGCCGTAATCGATCGCGTCTTCGAGCGGATCGAAGCCGCGGATCAGGAACGTGGTCACGCCGAGCGCATGATATTCGGCCAGCGTCTGCGCGACCTGCGCGGGCGTGCCGACCAGCGCGGTCGAATTCGAGCGGCCGCCGATCTCCTTGGCCACCGCGGTCCACAGGCGCTCGTCCGCCCGCACGCCGTCGCCGGCGGCGGCCAGCAGCCGGCGCGCGCCCTCGCTCTGTTGCGGGCCGCCGCGCGCGAAGCCCTGTTCGACGCGCAGCCGGCGCGTTTCTTCGAGAATGTGTTCGGCGCGTTCCCATGCGGCCGCCTCCGTCGCGGCGAGGATCGGCCGGAACGATACCGAGAAGCGCACGCTGCGGCCGTGCCTGGCCGCCTCGGCGCGCACCCGGGTGATCTGTTCATGCACCTGTTGCTGCGATTCGCCCCACAGCGCGTACACGTCCGCGTGCTTGCCCGCGACCTCGAGCGCCGGCGCGGACGCACCGCCGAAATAGATCGGCAGATGCGGGCTCTGTTTCGGCTTGACTTCGGAGAACGCCTTTTCGAAGCGGTAAAAGCGGCCCTCATGATCGAACGGCTGGTCTTCAGTCCAGACCCGGCGCAGGATCTGCAGATACTCGTCGGTGCGGGCATAGCGCTCGTCGTGGCCGAGGAAGTCGCCGTCGCGGCGCTGGTCCTCGTCGCTGCCGCCGGAAATGAAGTGCACCCCGAGCCGTCCGCCCGTGAAGTGGTCGAGCGTCGCGAGTTGGCGGGCCGCCAGCGTCGGCGCGACGAAGCCCGGCCGATGCGCGAGCATGAAGTGCACGCGCGAGGTCACGCTCGCGGCGTAGGCGATCGTGATGGTCGCATCGGGACTGGTCGAGCTGTGCGGCACGAGGATGCGATCGAAGCCCGCGTTCTCATGAGCCTGGGCGAACGCGCGCACGTAGTCGGTGTCGATCGCGGGACCTTGCGCGGCGTGCGTCTCCGAAATCTTGCGTTGCTGGATCATGCCGATGAATTCGACGCTCACGATGGCTCCTTGTGCGGATTCGCTGGAATAGAGGATTGGTCGTGGCAGCGGAGGGGACCCGTTGCAACGCCTGAGAAGGCACTCAGGCTATCACCGGGTTATGCGGGAACTAAATATTAAATCGAGCTAAAGATATAAAGGGCGCATATCGTGCGTGGGCTTGCGCTGGTGCTTGCGCTTGCGATGTAACGGCGAGCGGGAGCGTGATGCGCTACCCGCTGTATGAAGTCGCGCGCACGCGCTCAAGCTCGCGGCGCATAGACGTTGCACCAGCCGTCGGCCGCCACGGTTTTGCCCGCGAACATCGGGCACGGTCCCGCCGCGTCGGCTGCCGCGCCGGTGTAGAAGCGGCAGTTCGCGCACCGCTCGCCCGCGTGGTACTTCGGAAATTTCGCGGTGTCGACGCTAGCGGCCTTCGCGCGATAGCCGAGCGATGCGGCGGTCGGATCGCTTTCATCGACGAGCGGCGCGGCGGCCAGCGCCTCGCCGGCGCTCGCGAGCGCCGCGCACAGTCCGGCGGCCTGGAGAAGAAAGGTTCTGCGATTGCGGGAGATCATCTTTTCGTCCTCAGTCATGTCTCAATGCCGCGGCCCTGCGTTCAGCGGCGTTTTCGATGTCTGCGCGGCTTGCGCGGTCAGCTTCGCGTCGCCGGTGTCGTAGCCGTTCGTATAGAGCAGAAACGCCATCAGATCCGCGTATTCCTCGTCGCTCATCTTGCCGGGCTTGTCGGCGGGCATGTTGGTCGACATGTACTGATAGATGCCGCCGATCGTCAGATGCGAGTTCGCCGCCGGCGCGAATGACGGGCCGTTCAGCGCCGGCGCGGTAATGCCTTCGAGCTTCTCGCCGTGGCATTTCGCGCACGAGTCCGCATACAGGTGTTCGCCGTGCGCAACCTGGTCGCGATCGAACGACGGCGCGGGGCCGCCGCTGCTCGCCGCGACCTTGATGAAGCCGCCGCCGGTCGAGGTGCCGCTCGCGCGCATGAACCCGGCGCGCGGCGACGGCGCGCGCGGGCCGTCGAGATAGCGCGCCGGTGACCGGGCCACGGCGACGGCGAGCGCGGCGTGCCGGCTGGCTGCATTGGCTGCATTGGCTGGTGAAGCTGGAAGGGCCGCGCCCGCCGAAGTGCCGGCAGGCAACATCCAGTTGCGCGTCAGCGCGGCGAGCCGGCCATCGTCGCGCAGCGTCGTGAGCGCGGCATCGATCCGCTGTTGCAGCGCCTGCGTGCCGGGCCCCGACGCGAACACCAGGTTCCAGTCCGCATACGGCGACACGGCGAGCGCCACGTCGAACTGATGCTGCGGATGCGCGCGCCGGTATGCGACCACCGCCGGATACCAGACGATCGCGCGCTGCGCGCGGCCTTTCGCGAGCGCATCGACGGTCAGCTCCGACGACGTTTCGAGGTCGAAGCGGGCATCCTTCTGCTGGACCGCGATCAGTTGCGCGGGGCTCGACCAGGTCGCCGCGATCGTGACCTTGCCGTCCGCCTCGGCGACGCTGGCAGCGGCCGCCCGCGTGCCGCGCAGTCTGACGGTCACGTAGCCGGAGTGCAGATAGCCGCTCGAAAACAGCAGTTGCGAGTCGGAGCCGTCGGCGACGCTCGAACGCGGAAAGCCCGCGATCACGTCGCAGTCGCGTTGCAGCGACTGGCTCAATTCGTGAGCGGAGATACCGTCGTCGCCGCCGTCGTCGTCGATGCCGCGCTTCGCGAAGCGCGCGGTGATGCCGGCGGTACTGAGCACCGCGCGCGCCACGGCTTTATCGAGTTCGGCCGACGGGCTGCCGGGCAGCGTGCAGACTCGTACGCTGGATAAGTCTGGCGCGGCGCTCGCGCTCTGCGTGCCGGTATCGGCGCGTGCGGCGGCTTGATTGGCGGCTCGAGGTGCGGCATGAGCCTGCGCGTGTGCGACGACGAGCGCGCTGGCAATCGCCACGATCGCCACGTGGGTAAGTCGAATGTTCATGATGGCGCGTTCCTGTGATGGCGGGCTTAACCGTGCTCAAGCGGGCTCAACCGCGCTCGAGCGCGAACACGTAGAGCGTGCCGCCGCGCGGTACGTCCTTCGCGATGTCGGCCATCGGGCCGCCCCAGATCGGATTGGCGCCGCCGTAGCCGGCCAGCACCGCGACGTACTCCTTACCATCGACTTCGAACACCGACGGTTGCGCGATCACGCCGCTCGCCAGTTGCGGGCTCTCCCACAGCACCTTGCCGGTGGCGACGTCGAACGCGTACAGATGGCCGTCGAGCGAACCGCTGAACGCGAGGCCGCTGGCGGTCGTCGCGACGCCGCCGTTCCACGGCATTCTGGTCCAGTGGCCCCACAGCTTCTTGCCGGTGTTCACGTCGATCGCCTGCAGTTCGCCGAAGCCCTGGCTGCCCGGTTCTGGCTGGATTTCGAAGCCTTCGCCGAGGTAGGGCAGGCCCTCCATATAGCTGACCGACTTGCCGGACAGGCTCATGCACGCATGCAGCGACGGCACCACCGCGATATGGCGCTCGGGGTCGTACGAGACCGACCACCAGTTCTTGCCGCCCAGAAAACTCGGGCACGTGTTGATCGTGGTGCCGGCCTTCGGGAACCGGCTCGCGTCCTGCACCGGCTTGCCGTCGGCGGTGTAGCCGGTCACCGACAACGCCTTCACGAACGGCTCGGCATAGATCAGCTTGCCGGTCTTGCGATCGATCGCGTGAAAGAAGCCGTTGCGGTCCGCGTGAATGATCGCGTCGTACTTTTTGCCCTTGTAGCTGATGTTCGCGAGCACCGGCGTGTTCACGCCGTCGTAGTCCCACGTATCGTTATTGGTGTACTGGTAGTGCCATTTCAGCTCGCCGTTCTTGGGATTGAGCGCGAGCAATGAATCGGAGTACAGATTGTCGCCGGGACGCAAAGCGGCGAGCCACGGGCCCGGGTTGCCGACGCCCCAGTACAGCGTCTGGCTGGCCGCGTCATAGGTGCCGGTCAGCCACGCGGCGCCGCCGCCGTGTTCCTGCATGCCGTCGGGCCACGTGTCGCTGCCTTTCTCGCCGGCGGCGGGAATCGTGTAGCGCTTCCACAGCGTCGAGCCGTCTTCCGGACTGAGCGCGGCGATATAGCCGCGAATCCCGTATTCGCCGCCGGACGTGCCGACCACGATCGAGCCGTCGAGCGCGAGCGGCGCGAGCGAGAACGCGTAGCCCTGGCCCGGCTCGAACATCTGCTTCCTCCACACCACGTTGCCCGATTGCGCGTCGAGCGCGGCCACCTCGCCGTTGAGCATCGCCACGTAGACGTTCTTGCCGTACAGCGCGACGCCGCGATTGACCACGTCGCAGCAGGCGGTCTTGAACGACAGCGCGTCGAGCTTCGGTTCGAATTTCCACAACTGCTCGCCGGTCTTCGCGTCGAACGCGTAGACGTTGTCCTTCGGCGTCGTGACGAACAGATAGTTGCCGTTGACGATCGGCGTGGCTTCGAAACCCTGCTTCAGATCGGCCGGGAACTGATAGCTCCACGCCTGCTTCAGTCCGGCGACATTTGATGCATCGATCTGCTTCAGGGGCGAATGCGACTGGCCGCTATAGCTGCGGTAGTAGGTGAGCCAGCCCGGATCGTTCTGCGCTTGCGACAGGCGCTGATAGGTGACCGCCGGATAATCCGGGGCCGCCGACACCGCGGCCATATTCACGCTCATCGCGACCGCGAGCGCGATGCCCGCTCCACTGACAGCCAGCCGGCCGGCGGCGGCCGAACGCTTTTCCATAATCGTCTCCTGAGGTGTTTGTCGATGCAGGGCCGGCAGAGGCGTTGCCTCGTTTGTTATGTCGATCCGGTTGCGAGGCCGTTACTGCAAGTCGTATGCCATTCGTGCCGATCGAGCCGCAAACGCGGCCCGCCGGAAATGGGCGAGCGGACGCACTCGCGGCGCCGGCGTACCATGTGTTGCATCGAGGTACAGCGCGAGCGTTCAGGTGTTGAGAAAAATGACAGTCACCGCGCGCGCGGGCGGCGTGAGCTTCGCGCACGGTGGGCGAACCGGTACTAACCGGTACTGACCGGTACGCATCGGCACCAGCGGCGCCGACTCGGGGACAGTCCGCATATCGCGTCGCCGATCGATTTGCGCTAATACAGTCTTTGCGGGCGGATTCGTTCGCGCGTGAGGTCGCGTGCGTCAGATCGCCCGCGGTACGTTGCGATTCGTTGAAAGCGGTTCGACAGCTTCGTCGTCGCTCGACCGGATTGGCCCGGAGCTTGCTGACCAATTCACGAAAAATCCGAAGCGAAAAATCCGAAACGAAAGTCCGGCAATGCACGGGGCTTTCCCGGAGGGAGACAATGCACGATCACGTACGTCCGGCCGCCGCTGCAACGGCCATGCGGGCCACCGACTGGCCCGCGCCCGCCATCCAGAAGGCGCACGAACGGTCCGAAACGTTCGGGCTGTGCGCGTCCGCGCGGCCCGATTACGAAGTGCTGTCCAAGCCCGGGCTCGAACTCAAACGCGAGCAGAACCGCGTGTTGTGCGCGCACGCGATGCCGGTGATGGAGTCGTTGCGCGAACAGATCGCCAACACCCAAAGCATGATCGTGCTGACCAATGCGGAAGGGCTGATCTTGCATTCGATCGGCGACGACGACTTTCTCGCCCGGGCGGAAAAAGTCGCGCTACGGCCCGGCGCGAACTGGGCCGAGGACCGCCAGGGCACCAATGCGATCGGCACCGCGCTCGCCGAGGGTTGCGCAATGGTCGTGCACGGCGACCAGCACTATCTGGCGGCCAACCGCTTTCTGACCTGTTCGAGCGTGCCGATTCTCGATCCGTACGGCGACGCGATCGGCGTGCTCGACGTGACCGGCGACTACCGCAGCTATCACCAGCACACGATGGCGCTCGCGAAGATGTCGGTGCAGATGATCGAGAATCATCTGTTTACGACGACTTTTCAGGAAACGTTGCGGGTGTCGTTTCATAGCCGTCCTGAGTTTCTCGGCACGCTGATGGAAGGGATCGTTGCGTTCACCAGCGACGGCCGCTTTCTGTCGGCTAACCGCAGCGCGCAGTTCCAGCTCGGCATGTCGCTCGCCGGGCTGCGCGCGCATACGCTGTCGTCGCTGTTTCAGACCACCAGCGCGCAATTGATCGACCGCACGCGCGCCAGCGTCGACCCGCATCTGATGCTCAATCTACCGAGCGGCGCGGTGGTCTGCGCGCGGGTGCAGTTCAGACACGCGTCGCTCGCCGACGGCGGCCGGCCGAGCGTCGCGCAGCACGCCGCGCAGCACGCCGTGCGCGCGCCCGCGCGCGAGGAACCGGCACAGACGCCGGCAGGGCTGTCGCGGCTCAGCTATCTGGATACCGGCGATCCGCAGGTCGCGGCGGTGATCGCGAAGGTCCGCCGCGTGATCGGCAAGGACATTCCGATTCTGATCAACGGCGAGACCGGCACCGGCAAGGAACTGCTCGCGCAGGCGATCCACAACGATTCGCCGCGTCATGCGGGGCCGTTCGTCGCGGTCAACTGCGCGTCGATTCCGGAGACGCTGATCGAGTCCGAACTGTTCGGCTACGAGGAGGGCGCATTCACCGGCGCGCGCCGCAAAGGCGCGCTCGGCAAGCTGTTGCAGGCGAACGGCGGCACGCTGTTTCTCGATGAAATCGGCGACATGCCGTATGCGCTGCAAGTGCGGCTCCTGCGTGTGCTGCAGGAACGCGTGGTCAATCCGCTCGGCTCGACCCGCAGCATCGCGGTCGATGTCGCGATCATCTGCGCGACGCACCGCGACTTGCGGGAGATGATTGCGCAAAACCGCTTTCGCGAAGACCTGTACTACCGGCTCAACGGCCTCGTGGTGCGGCTGCCGCGCCTGTGCGAGCGCACCGATCTGGCGGTCGTGATCCAGAAGATGCTGCTGCGCGAATCGGCCGCCGTCGCGGACCGCGCGCCGCTGCACGTCGCGCCCGACGTGATGGCGCTGTTCGAGCGCTGTCCGTGGCCGGGCAATTTTCGGCAGCTCGGCAACCTGCTGCGCACCGCGGCGGCGATGGTCGACGCGGACGGCGAGATTCGTCGCGAGCATCTGCCCGACGACTTTTTCGACGATCTGCGCTCCAGCGCGCAGATCTGCGCGCTGGAGCGGGGCGCGGGGGCGGGCGGTTTTGTGCCGGAAAGCGCGCGCCTGCAGGACGTGACCGCGTCGGCGATCGCCGCGGCGCTCGCGCGGCATGGCGGCAACGTATCGGCGGCCGCGCGCGAACTCGGCGTGTCGCGCAACACGATCTATCGCAAGATGCCGGCGGTCGAGCCGGGCCGTGGCGCCGACGATTTCTGACTGACGGGCAGCGCCCGCTCGTCGCGCCTGTAGTTCTCATCGCGCCTGTTGCGTTGGTTGCGCCGGTTGCACGCCGTGCTGTCACACCGGTGTTGCATCTCGCAGCACCGGTGCTCCAGAACTGAACACTGTCCCACCGCCGAACGCGCGTTATAGCGACGCATTCGGCGCGCTCTCGTGGGCAAAATGAAAGCGTGTCGGCCCGCGTGCAGACGCAGCGCTAGGCGCCAGCCGAATGCCGTTTGCGCGGCGAAATCGGCATGCGCTTTGCTTGGTAGGAAACGGCCGCGCATCCGCTGCGGTTTTCATCCGATCCCGAACAAGGAGACAACTCATGCAATGGCTCACCCCGTCGTACACCGAGGTGCGTTTCGGCTTTGAAATCACGATGTATATCGCCAATCGCTAACGCGGCCGCGGCGTGTTGCCCGCGCTGACCGAACGGCGCGCGGGCGGCACATCTCATGCGCCGCGCCGCTTTCCAATCCAGATCTCTGTTCGATCGCGGAGCCGGTCGAGAAGGCGTGGCCTCTATGAGCACCAGCGACGAAGACAGCGGCGTACCGTTGCGGCCGCGGCTGCGAAGCATCTTCAGTCTGCAGTGGGAAGTGGCGCACGACACGTACGTGCTGCTCCATCCGCAAGGGCGGGTGAAACTGAACACGAGCGCCGGCGCGATCCTCGCGCGTTGCGACGGCCGGCACGAACTCGACGACATCATCGGCGAACTGGAGCGGCTCTATAGCACGGCGGAACTCGCGCCCGACGTCTACCGCTTTCTCGATCACGCGCGCCAGCGCGGCTGGCTCGACTAACGCCTCACGCGCCTCACAACTCACAACTGCCGCGTATACGCGAGGAAATCGATAAACGCGCGAGTCGCGGCCGAACGCTGCGCGGTTTTGCTCCACAGCGCGATCAGTTTTGCGCGCTGGCGATGCAACGGCTACCGCGCCCGGCTCAGCCGCGCCCGTTTCGTATTCGGCAACGGTTCATGCTGCATCGGCCCCTTGATGAGTTCGCTCATCGCGTCGCGAATCCAGCGGTTGGCCGGCTCGTGGTGAAAGCGCGGATGCCAATGCAGATACAAGTCGTATTTCGGCGCGGGGAAGGGCAGCGGCAAAAGCTTGACGTTCACGAACTCCGCGAAGCGGCGCCCGACCGCAAGCGGCACCGCTGCAATCATGTCCGAGCCGGCGACGACGAACGGCACGCCGATAAAGCGCGGCACGCTAAAGCGCACGTTGATGCGAATCCCAAGGCGTTCGTGCGCGCGAGCGAGCACGTCCTGCTCGCGGCCTTCCGGATGCACCATCACGTGCGCGGCCGAGCGGTACTGATCGAGCGACAGCGTGTCGCCGATATCCGGATGATCGTCGCGCGCGATACACACATACGAGTGCCGGTAAAGCGCTTTGCGCTTCAGCGATTCGCTGTTCAAACCCGGAAAGTAGCCGATCGCGAGATCGACGTCGCCGGCCGCCAGACCTTCCTCCAGCTCCGGCATGCTGAGCGCCACCGTCTTGATGCTCACGTGCGGCGCGGTCCTCGCGAGCAGATCCTGCAAGCGGGGCAGGAACACCATTTCGCCGATATCCGACATACACAGCACGAAGTTGCGCGATGACTCGGCCGGCCGGAATTCGGGCGCCGGCAGAATTTCGGTCTGCACGAGATCGAGCAGCCGCGCGACCGGATCGCCGAGCGCCTGCGCGCGCGGGGTCGGCTCCATGCCGCGGCCGGTGCGCACGAACAGCGGGTCCTCGAACAGCTCGCGCAGCTTCGACAGCGCATAGCTCATTGCCGGCTGGCTGAGCCCGATGGTGACGCCCGCCTGCGTCACATGGCGCTTTTTCAGCAGCGCATCGAACACCTTCAGCAGATTCAGGTCGACCTGACGAATATCCATGGTTTGGATGATGCCTATCGATTTCACATAATTGACGGATTTTATCGTCCTTCCTAACATCGTTTCCACAACAAAGGAGTGAGACACCATGTCCGATGGACGCAAGCCGCAACGCCCGTTGCGCAGCAATTTCCCACGCGGTTCCTATCTCGGCGCGGTGCGCGCCGCCCAATGGCGCAATCTGGGCATCAGCGAGGAAGACCTCGACAAGCCCAAGATCGCCATCGTCAATTCCTCGTCCGAACTGGCTACCTGCTTCAGCCACCTCGACGGCATCGCCGCGCAACTGAAACAGGCGATCCGCGCGGCCGGCGCGCTGCCGTTCGAGATCCGCACCGCGGCGCCGAGCGACTTCATCACCGGCGCGGGCGCGCGCGGCGCGTACATGCTGGCCGCACGCGACCTCGTGACGAACGACATCGAAGTGGCGGTGGAGGGCGCACAGCTCGACGGCATGGTGTGTCTCGCGTCGTGCGACAAAACAGTGCCGGGTCAGTTGATGGCCGCCGCGCGGCTGAACATTCCGAGCATCGTGGTCGCGTGCGGCTATCAGCCGAGCGGCGAATACCGCGGCGAGCACGTTGACATCGAGGACGTCTTCGTCGGCGCGATGCATACGCTGACCGGCAAACTGCCGGTCGAGGACCTGATCGGCATGAGCCAGAACGCGATTCGCGGGCCGGGCGTGTGCTCGGGTCTGGGCACCGCGAACTCGATGCACATGGTCAGCGAGGCGCTCGGCATGTCGCTGCCCGGCAGCACGCCGGTCGCCGCCAACAGCGAGCGGATGTTCGCGTTCGTGCGCGAAGCGGGCGCGCGCATCGTCGAGCTGGTGCGCGACGACCTGAAGCCGCGCGACATCCTCACGCGCGGCGCGTTCGCCAATGCGGTGAAGACGGTGCTCGCGGTCGGCGGCTCGATCAATACGGTCAAGCACTTGCAGGCGGTCGCGGCCGAAGGCCAGCTCGACGTCGACGTGTACGCGCTGTTCGAGGAGTTCGCCGCGCAGATCCCGGTGCTGACCGGCGTGCGCCCGGTCGGCTCGCACACGATCGAGCAACTGGAGGCGGCGGGCGGCGGCCGCGGCGTGATGAAGCGGCTCGAGCCGTGGCTCGACGCCGGCGCGCTGACGGTCACCGGGCGCACGGTGAAGGACAACCTGGCCGACGTGCGGATTGCCGACGACGACGTGATTCGTCCGCCCGAGCGCGCGTTCGCCAACCATCCTGCCATCGTGCTGGTGCGCGGCAACCTGGCGCCGCAGGCCGGCATCGTGAAGTTCGGCATCTCGCCGACCAAACAGCGCGCGTTCAGCGGCGCGGCAATCTGCTTTTCCACCTCCGACGACGCGATCGCCGCGATCAAGGACGGCCGCGTACAGCCGGGCAAGGTCGTCGTGATGCGCGGCGCGGGCGTGTGCGGCGGCCCGGCGATGGGCGGCGGCGCCTCGCGGGTGGTGTTCGCGATCGACGGCGCCGGTCTGTCCGAGCAGGTCGCGATGCTCACCGACGGGCATCTGTCCGGCCTCGTCTGCAAGGGGCTGGTGGTCGCGGAAGTGGCGCCCGAGGCGGCGACCGGCGGCCCGCTCGCGTTCGTCGAGGACGGCGACACGATCGAGATCGACCTCGAGCGGCGCATCTGCGATCTCAAGGTCGACGAAGCCGAGCTGGCGCGCCGCCGCGCCGCGTGGCAGCGCCCCGCGCCGGTCAACGATAGCGGCTGGCTGAAGATCTATCGCGCGACGGTCGGCACGATGCCGCAAGGCGCCGTGCTCGGTGCGGACCGCCCGGCGCGGGAGCGTTGAGATGGGCGGCGAAACCGTAATCGACATCGGCACGGTGATCGAGCGCCAGCAGAGCAGGCGCTTCGGCGTGCTGCTGATCGTCGCGATGGGCGTGATGATGATGACCGAGGGCTACGACCTCGCCGCGCTGGCGTTCGCGGCGCCGGCGTTGAGCCGCGCGTGGCATCTCGAGCACGGCATGCTCGGCCCGGTGTTCGGCGCGTTCGTGTTCGGCACGATGATCGGCGCGTTCGTGCTCGGCTATCTCGGCGACGTGATCGGCCGCAAGCGCATGATCGTGATCGGCAGCGTCGTGCTCGCGGGGTTCACGCTCGCGGCCTCGCGCGCCACCGCGCTCGACCAGTTGCTCGTGCTGCGCTTTCTCGCGGGCATCGGCATCGGCGGCGTGGTGCCGAACGCGATCGCGTACACGACGGAATTCGCGCCGAAGCGCTGGCGCGCGACGTGGGTGACGCTGATGTACACCGGCTACACGATCGGCAGCAGCGTGGGCGGCCTCGTGGCCGCGTGGCTCGTGCCGAAGTTCGGCTGGCAGGTGGTGTTCGTGATCGGCGGCATCGCGCCGCTGGTGTCGAGCGCGATGCTGTGGTTCGCGGTGCCCGAGTCGATCCGCTTCCTCACGCTCAAGGGCCGTCACGCGCAAGTGGCACGCATCGTCGCGCGCATCGCGCCCGGTTTCGTGGTCCCACCGGGCGCGCGCTTCGTGACCGGCGGCGCCGCGCGGGGCGATGCCCACGGCGAGGGCCGCGACGGCTCGCTGCGGCTGCTGTTCGCGGGCCGGCTGCGCGCGCTGACGCCGGTGCTGTGGGCCGTGTATATCGCCAACTCGATGGCGCTGTTCTTTCTGAGCAGCTGGCTGCCGGTGCTGATCGAAAGCGTCGGCCTCGTGCCGCGCGAGGCGGCGCTCGTGTCGACGATGTTCCAGCTTGGCGGCACGCTCGGCGGACTCGCGCTGATGCGCTTCGTCGACACGCGCGGCGCGATCATCATCACCGTGCTGCCGCTCGTCGGCACGCCCGTCGTCGCGCTGCTCGGCACCGGACTGCCCGGCCCGCTGCTGGTCGCGGCGGTGTTCGTCACCGGCTTCGCGGTGGTCGGCACGCAGTTCGGCCTGAACGCGGTCGCGGCGCTCGTTTATCCGACCGCGCTGCGCGCGAAAGGCACGGGCGCGGCGGTCGGCATCCAGAAGATCGGCGCGATCGCCGGCCCGATGATCGGCGGGATGCTGATGTCCGCGCATCTGCCCGTCGAACAGATGTTCTTTCTCGGCGCGGTGCCGGTCGCGTTCGTCGCGCTGCTCGCGTTCGCTCTCGGCCGCCTGCATCGTCGTCGCGACGATGCCGCGCCGGACAACTCTCAAACAGGAGCAGCCCATGTCGCTTGAAGTCGTTCCCATTGACGCCGCGCATCCGGATTTCGTTGGCCTTGCCAGCGGCATCGATCTGACGGCGCCGGTTTCCGAGTCGCTCGCGAGCGCGCTCGACGCCGCGATGAACCGCTACGCGGTGCTGGTGTTTCGCGGTCAGCCGCTCACGCAGGACCAGCAGCTCGCGTTCGCGCGCTCGCTCGGGCCGCTCGATCTCGGTTTCAAGCGCGTGGCGCGGCCGCACGCGCGGCTCGCGTACCAGGAACTCGCCGACATCTCGAACATCGACGAGACCGGCCAGATCGCGGACCGCGCGCACCGGCGCATCGTCGGCAATCTGGCGAACCAGTTGTGGCATAGCGACAGTTCGTTCCAGCAGCCTGCCGCGCGCTATTCGATGCTGCATGCGGTGGTGGTGCCGGGGTCCGGCGGCGAAACCGAGTTCGCGGACATGCGCGCCGCGTGGGATGCGCTCGACCCGCGCGAGCAGCGCGAACTCGAAGGGCTCGAAGCGGAGCACTACGCGCTGCACTCGCGCTTCCTGCTCGGCGACACCGACTACGACGACGAGCAGCGCAACGCGCTGCCGCCGGTGCGCTGGCCGCTGGTGCGCGAGCATGCCGGGTCGGGACGCCGGCATCTGTTCATCGGCGCGCACGCGACGCATGTCGTCGATCGCACGCTGGCCGAAGGGCGCGTGCTGCTGATGGATCTGCTCGAACACGCGACCGCGCGCCGCTTCGTCTATTCGCATAGCTGGCGGCCCGGCGACCTCGTGATCTGGGACAACCGCTGCACGCTGCACCGGGGCCGCCGTCACGATCTGTCGGTGCGCCGCGAGCTGCGGCGCGCGACGACGGTCGATGTGGACCGCCACGCGGCGTCGGCGGCGGAACAACTCGAACCTGCCTACGGAGCACGCTAAATGCAGCTGAACGACGACGAACGGGCGATGCTCGACGGCCGCGACGGCGCGGCCGTGCAGCGCGCGATGGATCTGCTGGTGCGCTACGGCGAAGCGCTCGACGCGCCGCGACTGGTGGACACCAACAACGTGTGCGGCACGGTCGGCGCGACGATGCCGTTTCTGCGCGATTTCGCGGCCCGGCACGGCGGCCTCGACGCGGTGTTTTCCGAATTCAACCTCGATAGTCCGGAGGTGGTCGAGGTGCCGAAGGCGAAGGTGTTCAGCAGCCATCTTCAGCAAGGGCTCGACCCGCAGCATGCGCAGCGTCAGGGCATCGACGGCGAGATCGTGAAGCTGTACCGCCAGGGCGAGGCGTTTACCGGACGGCTCGGCATCCAGCCGCTCAATACCTGCGCGCCGTATCTGACCGGCAACGTGCCGGTGCGCGGCGAGCATTGCGCGTGGATGGAGTCGTCGGCGGTCATCTACATCAACGCGGTGCTCGGCGCCCGCACCAACGCGGAAGGGCGCGAGAGCACCGGCGCGGCGATGCTGACCGGCAAGATTCCGTACTGGGGTCTGCACCTCGACGAAAACCGCGGCGGCACGCATCTGATCGAACTCGACATCGACGTGAAGACGGTGCAGGACTGGGGGCTGCTCGGCTACTACGTCGGCGAGCTGGTGCAGGACCGCATTCCGGTGATCGACGGACTGCGCGACGTGCCGAACCTGCCGAAGCTCAAGCACTTCGGCGCGGCCGCGGCTTCCTCGGGCGGCGTCGAGATGTATCACATCGTCGGCCAGACGCCGGAGGCGCGCACCCGCGACGAAGCTTTTCGCGGCCGCAAGCCGCTCGAGACGATCCGCTACGGCGCGGCGGAGCGGCGCCTCGCGTACGAGCGCGTGAACACCACCGCGAAAGACGCGCAGGTCGACTTCGTGATGCTGGGTTGTCCGCACTATTCGATCGAGCAGATCTGGGAGGTCTGCCAGTTGCTCGAAGGCCGGCGCATCGGCGCGAATACCGAGCTATGGATCTTCACCGCGCGCGCGACCCGTCAACTCGCGGACCAGGCCGGCTATACGAAGCTGATCGAGGACGCGGGCGGGGTGCTGATGACCGACACGTGCTCGGCGATCGGCCGTGTGATGCCCAAGGGCACGCGCGTCGTCGCGCTCGACTCGGCGAAGCAGGCGCACTACCTGCCCGCAATCATGGGCGTGCAGGCGTGGTTCGGCACGACCGCCGATTGCATCGAGGCCGCGGTGAGCGGCCGCTGGAACGGAGGGCTCGCCGCATGAGCACGCGTCACGAGAGAACCGGCGAGACTACGGGAGAGGCAACGAGCGAGACCCTCGACGACACCGCCGGCGCGCCGCTCGTGCTGCGCGGCCGCAAGGTGGTCGGCGGCTGTGTCGAGGGCGAGGCGCTCGTCACGCGCGATCGCATCTCCGGCTGGGGCGGCATCGATCCGCGCACCGGCACGATCATCGAGACCCGCCACGAACTGCGCGGCCAGAGCTTCGCGAACAAGGTGCTGGTGTTTCCCGGCGCGAAGGGGTCGTCGGGCTGGTCGAGCCAGTTCCATATCGCGCGGATCGCCGGTACCGCGCCCGCCGCGATGCTGTTCAACGAAATGACCACCAAGATCGCGCTCGGCGCGGTGGTCAGCCATGCGCCGTCGCTGACCGACTTCGATATCGACCCGCTCGACGTGATCGAGACGGGCGACTGGGTGCGTGTCGATGCCGACCGTGGCGTCGTCGAAGTGCTTAAACGCAAGCGCGCATGAGCTTGCCGCGCGGCCGGGTCCGCGCGTAACCGCCATTTGCTTTCCAAGGAGAAGATGTTTTGAAGACTGGTACTCGTATCGTCCGCCGCAACGGCCAACCGACCGGCTGGAAACTCGACGCCGACGTGTGCATCGTCGGCGCGGGCATCGCCGGCACGTCGGCCGCGCTCGAAGCGGCCGCGCTTGGCCGCAAGGTCGTGCTGGTCGACAGCCTGCCCGCGCTCGGCGGCCAGGCGGTCAACTCGATCATCGGCACGTTCTGCGGGCTGTTCTCGAACGGGCCGAAGCGCTTTCAGGTCACGCACGGCATCGCGGACGGCATCCTGCGCGATCTCGGCGAGAAGGGCGCGTTGCACTACAAGGAAGGGCCGCTCACCACCGTCGTTCTGTACGACGAAGTGGCACTCGCTCGCTGGATCGAGCAGAAGATTCTGGAGGCCGGCATCACCGTCGTGCTCGGCGCGGTGCTGCGCGACGTCGTGCGCGAAGGGCGGCGGGTGCGCGAGCTCGAAGTCGCGACCCGCTACGGCGACGTGCGCATCGCGGCGAACGGCTTCGTCGATGCGAGCGGCGATGCGGCGCTCACGTGGCTGGCCGGCTTCGACTGCCAGGAGCCGGAAACGCCGATTCGCGGCACGCAGATGATCGTGCTCGAGAACCTCGACGAAACCGATCTGCCGACGCCGCCCGCGTTTCGCGAGCGCGTCGAGGAAAGGGCGCACGCGTATGGGCTGGAGCGCAAGGACGGGCTGGTGTTCTATTTCCGCGGCCGCAACATCGGCATTGCGAACATGACCCACATCGAGACGCCGCTCGAACCGATGGCGGCGTCGCACACGGCGCTCGTCGGTCGCGACCAGGCGGACCGCGCGTTCGAGTTCCTGCGCGCCGAGTATCCGCATATCTATCGCAACGCGCACATCCGCAGCTACGGACTGCCGGGGATCCGGCAGACCCGCTGGATCGTCGGCGCCCAGCAGTTGAGCTCGCACGACGTGATCGCCGCCACGCAGTTTCCCGACGCGGTCGCCCGCACGTCCTGGCCGATCGAATTGCACGATCGCGCCGAAGGCTATGAATGGAAGCCGTTCGGCGACGACCATCTGCATACCGTGCCGTTCGGCAGCCTCGTCGTGAAGGAGGCGGACAACCTGATCGCGGCGGGCCGCTGCATCGACGCGGATGCGACCGCGCTGTCGAGCGTGCGGGTGATGGGGCCGTGCATCGCGATGGGCGCGGCGGCCGCGCATGCGTTCGATCTCGCCGATGGCGGCAGCGTCCACGACATCGATCGCGGCATGCTGCGCGAGCGGCTCGCCGACAACGTCGATCGCATCGACCCGCCGCATCTGCAGGACTGACGCAGTACCTACCGGCGCCACGGCAATTGCAAAGAGGTGCAGCGCGAGCTCCGCGAGGAGGCTCGCGACAGAGCGCCCACTGCTGCGACGCCCAGAGACGATATGACGGAACCGCGCGACGCGCCGGGATCTGCCCGGCCGCCGACGCGGCACCTCTGGAGGAGACGATGATTCAAACTCTGCCCGATGCGCGCACGGTGGACGTGTCGCGCCTGATCGACGAACAGAAAATCGGCCGTTTCGCGATCGTGCTGATCGCGTCCACCTGGCTCGTGATGCTGACCGACGGCTACGAGCTCAGTGCGCTGGCGTTCGCCGCGCCTTCGCTGATTCGCGCGTGGCATATCGAGCGCAGTGTGCTCGGCCCGGTGTTCGGCGCCAATATCTTCGGCATCATGATCGGCTCGATCCTGTTCGGCTATATCGGCGACCGGATCGGCCGCAAGCGCGCGATCCTGTTCGGTGCGTGCTGGTACGGGCTCGTCACGCTCGCGACCGCGTGGGCGTCGAGCGTCGACCAGTTGCTGTGGCTGCGCCTTGCCGCCGGTATCGGCATCGGCGGCGCGGTGCCGAACGCGTTCGTGCTGGTGTCGGAGTTCGCGCCGAAGCGGCTGCGCGCCACCTGGGTCACGCTGATGTTCACCGGCTACACGCTCGGCGCGGGCTTCGGCGGCGGCGTCGCCGTGTGGCTCGTGCCGCACTACGGCTGGCCCGCGGTGTTCGTGGTCGGGGGGCTCGCGCCGCTCGTGGTGGCGGCCGCGCTTTCGTTCGTGATGCCGGAGTCGCTGCGCTACCAGGTGCTCAAGGGCTGGCCGCGCGACGGCATCGCGGCGACCGCCGCGCGCGTGCGACCCGAGCTCGCTCTGCCGGCCGGCGCGCAGTTCGTCGTGACCGACGAGCGCCGCATCGCGAAGTTCTCGCCGCGCATGCTGTTCGCCGGCCGCCTGCGCTATGTGACGAGCGCGCTGTGGCTCGCTTACATCGCCAATTCGATGGCGCTGTTCTTCCTGCAGAACTGGCTGCCCGTGCTGATCGAGGCGACCGGCGTCGCCGCGCATCGCGCGGCGCTGATGACGACGCTGTTTTCGATCGGCGGCACGGTCGGCGGCCTCGTGCTGATGCGCTTCATCGATCGACACGGCGTGCGGCTCGTCACCTGTCTGCCGCTCGTCGGCTTTCCGCTCGTCGCGGCACTCGGGATGAACCTCAATACCGCGTTGCTGACCGCCGCCGTGTTCGGCGTCGGCTTCTGCGTTGCCGGCACTCAGGCGGGTCTGAATGCGGTTGCGTCGATCGTCTATCCGACCAGTTTCCGCTCGAAAGGCACCGGCACCGCGATCGGCGTCGCGAAGATCGGCTCGATCTCGGGCCCGATGATCGGCGGGATGCTGCTTGCCGGACATCTGCCGGTGCGCGAGCTGTTCCAGGTCGCGGCGCTGCCGGTCGTCGCCGTCGCGGCGCTGATGTTCGTGCTCGGCCGCATGTACCGGCCCGGCGACGCGCACGACGACGCGCATGACGGCGGTCTTGCGGACTCCGATCTGACCAGCGGCAGGGCAGGCGGCAAGGCGCCGCTGAGCGTGGCCGAACGGTAGCGCCGGCAGCAGCAATACGGTCGCCCGGGCGCGGCGCAGGGTCGCTCACCGCGACCCGATGACGATACGCGCGGCGCGTTCGCGCCCGACGCGCGTTCACGCACGCCGCGCGCTCGCATTCAGCCGCATCACCTCACTACATCGAAACCGGAGAAGCACAATGAAAACAGCAGTCCGCACTGCTGCGGTGGTTTGCGCCCTGGCGGCGCCGCTCACGGCCGACGCGCAAAGCTCGGTCACGCTGTACGGCATCATCGATACGGGTATCGCATGGACGAATACGGTCGCTTCGTCGATCAGGACCCAGGGCGCATCGCGCTGGTCGATGGCGACGGGCTGGGGCAGCGGCGACCGCTTCGGTTTGCTCGGACGCGAGGATCTCGGCGGCGGCTTCGCTGCGGTGTTCCAGCTCGAAGCGGGCTTCAGCGGACTGAACGGCACGTCGTCGCAGGGCGGCCGGCTGTTCGGGCGGCAGGCGTACGTCGGTCTCGCGAGCACGCGCTACGGCAAGCTGACGCTCGGCCGCCAGTACGACTACACGTTCGACTACGTCGCACCGCTGATGTCGTGGCTGATGTTCGGCAGCATCTACGGCGCGCACATCGGCGACGTCGACGACAGCTTCCAGACGTTTCGCCTGAACAACAGCGTCAAGTACGAGGTGAGTCCGCTCGCGGGGCTGAAGCTCGGCGCACTGTACGCGTTCAGCAACCAGGCGGGCAGCGACACCGGCCAGGGCTTCGCCAACAACCGCGCGTACGGCTTCGGGCTCGATTACGTGCGCGGGCCGGTGCATCTGGTCGCGAGCTACCTGCAACTGAACAATCCATCGGCGGGACTCGCGTCGGGGAACAATCCGAACGGCGCGATCGGCGACGAGTACAGCGGCTCGACCAGCATCTTCTATAACGCGGGCTTCGTCGAGCGTCAGCGGATCACGGCGCTGGGCGGCGGCTATACGTTCGGCGCGGCGTCGATGAACTTCATCTTCACCAATACGCTGCTCGACTATCGCGGCGGCCACAGCCTGCGTGTGAACAACTACGAGATCAACGGGCGCTACTACTTCACGCCGGCGCTGATGGCGGGGCTCGGCTACATCTTCACCGATGGCGGCGGCTACACCGGTACCGGCGCGACGTCATTCGCAACCGGCGACCGGCCCAAATGGCATCAGGTGGACGCGGGCATCAGCTATCTGCTGTCCAAGCGCACCGACCTGCATATGTCGATGGTCTACCAGCGGCTGGCCGGCGATGCGAGCACCGTTGCGATCAACTTCTTCGGACCGGCGGGTGCGGGACGCAGCAGCCAGCTTGCGGTGCTCGCGGGGCTGCGGCATCGGTTCTGACCTGAAGTCCTCATGCCGCGTGCAGCGCGAGCGCCTGTGATGCAACCGCGGCGAGCGCTTCGAGTTCAGCCTGGCTTGCGCCGTCGCGCGCCTGCTCGCGAGAATCGCGGGGGACTGACAACCGGAGTTTGACGATGTGCGTTACGCCGGCGCCGACGGCGGTTTTCGGCGCTGCATCGACGGGGCCCGAGCGGCGGGCCCCGTCGATTGGGCCCGATCAAGCGCTTTAGCTGACTTCAGTAACGAAGTTCTCGCGGCTGCGCCGGACTTTCTTCAGGTTCACGAGCCAGTCGCCTTCCGCGGCGCGATAACCGAGCGGCAGCATCACGACGCTGCGCAGGTTCCGCGACTTCAATCCAAGAATTTCATCGACCGCAGCCGGGTCGAAGCCTTCCATCGGCGTTGCGTCGACTTCTTCGAAAGCTGCGGCGATCAACGCCGCGCCCAGACCGATATAGGCTTGCCGCGCTGCGGCCTGATAATTAGCTTCGGTGCCGCGATCGGCGACGATACCCAGCAACATCTGCCGATAGTTTTCCCAGCCTTCGTTTTTGAAGCCGCGCACTTCGTTGGTCAGGTCGAACATCATGTTGACGCGATCGGGCGTGATGTCGTCCCATGCAGCAAAGACCAGCAGGTGCGAGCAATCGGTCACCTGCGCCTGGTCCCACGCCACCGTGCGGATTTTTGCGCGGATTTCCGGATTGGTGACCACCAGCAACTCGAAGGGTTGAAGACCGCTGGACGTCGGAGCCAGCCGCACCGCTTCGACGATCCGTTCGAGCTTCTCCGCGGGAACACTTTTGGTCGCATCGTACTTCTTGGTGGCGTAGCGCCACGCCAGTCTTTCGTTCACTGTCGTCATTGCAATTCTCTTCAAGGAAAAATCAGGAGCTTTTCGGCTCCGCGATTCCGGCATCAACGAGTGATCCCGTAGCCGGAGCCGTCACGGCGCGGCAATGCTAGCGTAAATGGCGAATGTCCGCAGGACGTGGCCTTGGGCGGTTTGTTCGTTGCGCCACCGGGCGCTTTGGTGCAAACGGACGGCATCCTACGATCAATTTCCAGCCCTATAGTCAATACACGACATTATAGTACTAATGTCGTGTATGGGATCTGTTTGTGTAGTGTTTCCTAGGTATTACGTTGTATTATCAACATATTGCCATTTCAGCCAACGCCTTCACGCCATGACCCTCGAATCCGACATCGAAGCCGCCCGCGAGCGCGCGTCCGACACACAGGCGCTGTATCGCGAAGTCTGTGCGTTGCTGTTTTTCCGCTACGGCGAAACGCCGACCGCCAACCGGCTGTATCAGCTGGTGCGCAAAGGCAGCATGAGCGCGCCGGCCAAGGCGCTGCGCGATTTCTGGGTCGAGGTTCGCGACAAGACGCGTGTCGATGTTGGCCGGCCGGATTTGCCGCCCGAGGTTGCGGCGGCGGCCGGCGAATTGGCGGCCCAACTCTGGCGCCTGTCGAGCGACGCCGCCCATAGCGCGTTCGAGGTCTTCCGGCAGGACGCGGACGCGCAGATCGCCGTCGCGCGCGAACAGGCTCGCCAACAGGACGAACAACACCGGCAGGCCGAAAAACAAGCCGCCGAGGCCGCCGCCGACGCCATCGCGCTGCGCGCGCAGCTCGCGACTCTCGATGCGCGCATCGTCGAACTGCAAACGGCAAACGAGATGCTGAACGCGCAATTGGCTGCATCGAAGGAAGAAATCGCCGCGGCAAACGCCGCGCTGAGCGACGCGCGCCGCGATTTCGCCGACGAACTGGCGAAACTGCGCCATTCGCACGAACAGAACGAACAGCGGCTGGCCGCCGCGGAAAAACGCGCGTTGCTCGAAATCGAGGCGCAGCGAGCGGCCACGTTGCGAATGCGTCGCGAGCTGCAGACGAGCCAGGAGCGGGCGGCGACGCTGGAAACCGAAAGCCGCGCCGAGCGCGACGCGCTGCGCGATCAACTGGCGGCCGCGAAGGCCGAACTGGCCGCATCGAACGCACGGCAGGCGGCAACCGGCGCGCAGCTCGCGGAAAAAGACGCGTTGCTGGCCGAGCGCTCGGCCGCCACCGATCTGCTCAGGCAGCGGATCGACACGATGTCCCGGGAAATCGCAGCAGCACGGTCCGCGCCGGCGTCCGCACGCCCTGCCCGCCGCGTCCGCGAAAAAGCCGCGCCGGAGCGCGCGCTGGCGGCGTTTGCAGGCGCACCCTTCGTGAAGCGTTCGAGCAAATCCGGTCGGCCCAAAGAACGCGACAACGAGCACGATAACGAGCGCGATAACGAGCGCGATAACGAGCGCGATAACGAGTGAGTTAGCGAGTGAGTTAGCGAGCGAGATATCGAACGCGACAGCGACGAGACAGATACACCAGCTGAGCTAGCCGGCCTTACCGCGAACCTAACGCCGAATGGAACGTTTCCTGCGAGCGCAACAGCATCTCCGGCTTTGCGGCGCTCGCCCGAATGCAATCTCCTCCCGACCGGCGCACTGCGCGTCGCGCCACGCCAACCAGCGAACCGACGCGGTCCTCGCTGCCGGCCCGTTCGTGGGCTGCGGACCTCGGGCCGGGGCTCGTGAGCCTCGGCTGCGACAACGATCCGAGCGGAATCGCCACCTATTCGCTCGCGGGCGCATGGTACGGCTACGACATGCTGTGGACCTGCGTGCTTACGTATCCGTCGATGGTCGCGCTGCAACTGGTCTCCGCGCGGATCGCCGCCGTCACGGGCCACGGACTGACGGCGAACATGCGCGCGCACTATTCGCCGGTGCTGTTCTATTTCGCGGTCGCGCGCTTCGTACTGGCCAATACGCTGAACATCGCGGTCGACGTGCTGGCGATGGCGACCGTCGCGCAACGCTTCGTTCATCTGCCGCTGGCGCTGCTCGCGGTGGCGTGCGGCGGGCTGTCGATCGCGCTGCAGTGGTTCATTCCGTACGCGCGCTACGCGCGGATCGTCAAATGGCTGATGCTGCCGATGCTCGCGTACGGCGCGGTGCTGCTGATCGTCGATGTGCCGTGGCATACCGTGGCGCTGCGTTCGTTCGTGCCGCGCATCGAATGGCAGGAGGATTTCGTGACGATGCTGATGGCCGTGCTCGGCACGACGATGAGTCCGTATCTGCTGTTTTCGCAGGCCGAGCAGGAAGCGCAGCACGAGCACCGCGAACAGCGGCAGAACCAGCGGGACGCCGCGCCGCAGAAGCCGCAGAAGCCGCCTAAGCCGCTGTCGTCGCGGCAACTGCGCCGCTTGCGCACGCAGACCCTGATCCGCACCGCGTTATCGAGCGTGGCCGCGCTGGGCATGATGATCGCCGCCGCGGCGACGCTGCACGGCGCGAACGCGCGGCCCGGCGAGCCGGTGCCGATCGCCCGCGCGCTGGAGCCGCTCGCGCACGGCTACGCCGGACTGCTGCTCGGCCTCGCGCTGTTCGGCTCGGCGCTGCTCGCGTTGCCGCCGCTGGCCGGCTCCGCCGCGCAAGCGGTCGCGAGTTCGTTCGACTGGCCGCGCGGCAAGCAACGCGACGGCCGGATTGCCGGCGTGCTGGTCGCGCTCGCGGGCCTGGGCACGCTGCTGGCGCTCGCGCTCGGGCTGTCGCGCATCGATCCGCTCAAGGCGATGTACTGGAGCGCGGTCGTCAACGGGATGTCGATCACGCCGGTGCTGGTGCTGCTGGTCCTGCTCGGCGCGAAACGCGAGGCGGTCGGCGAGATGGCCGCGCACTGGTCGTTACGCGCACTGTGCTGGCTCGCGACGCTGCTCACCGGCGTGGTGGTGGCTGCGCATTTCGTGCTCGAAGCGGCCGCACGAATCGGGTGGTGAACGCCTCCAGCAGAAAAGTGGTCACCCAAATTTATCGAAAACCGGTCATTCAAAAGAGCCAATCGGACATCTAACCTTTGTCCCATGTTGAATCCACCACAAGGACGCACACCATGAGGATCATGCACGTCGACGCCAGCGCGAAGCGCGAGCACTCCAATTCCCGCGCGTTGAGCCGCTATTTTCTCGAGCGCCTGCGCGAACGGCACGTCGCTTTCGAACTCGACTATCTGGACGTGACGGTCGACACCCCGCCGCACGTCACCGAAGAGTTCGCGATCGCGACCTACACGCCGGCCGAGGAACGCACCGACTCGATGAAGGCGACGCTGGCCTCATCGGACGCACTGTGCGCGCGGCTGCTCGCCGCCGACGCGCTGGTGTTCGCGATGCCGATGTACAACTGGTCGATGCCGTCGGCGTTCAAAGCCTTTATCGACAGCGTCACGCGCACCGGTCTGACCTACAAGTTCGCCGCCGACGGCAGCACCGTCGGCCAGCTGGGCCGGCAAAAGGTGTTGTTCATTACGAGCCGCGGCGCGGATTTGCGCGCGGGTTCGCCGTACCAGTCGATGGATGCACTGACGCCGGCGTTGAAAGCCGCATTCGCTTTTCTCGGCGTAAAGACGCCGGGTTTCGTCGATGCGCAGCCGCTGCAATTCGCAAACCCGGAGGCTCGCGCGCAGGCGCTCGAACGCGCACGCGCGGAGCTGGACGAGCTGGCCGGGCAATGGGCCCAATGGGCGAAAACGACCGAAGCGGTCGGCGCGGCACGGGGTGCAACATGCGGCGCAACACGGGGCGCAGCGGACGAGCCGTTGTCCGCAACCTGCGAGGAGTAAGCCGATGAGCAGGAGCAGAATCCGCGGCGTGTTCGCAACGACGCTGCTAGCCGGCCTCACGAGCCTGGGCGCATTGCAGTTCGCGTGCGCGCAAACCACCGGGCCGGCTAGCGCCGGCACCGGCGCAAGCTCAGGCGAAAAAACAAGCGAAAGAACCAGCGCAGGCAGCGCCGCGCCGCACGAAACAATCACCGCTGCGATTACCCCTGCGATCACCCCCGCTTTCGCGGTCCCGATCGCGAACGTGCCGGGCAAGACGATGACCGCGCTGGTCGTCGATTACGCACCGGGGGGCAAGTCGGCCCCGCATCGGCATGGGCAGGCGTTCGTGGTCGGCTATGTGCTGTCGGGCGAAATCCGCAGCCGCGTCGATAACGGCGCCGAGCATGTCTACCGCGCGGGTCAATCGTGGACCGAGAAGCCCGGCGCGCATCACCGCGTCAGCGAAAACGCGAGCGCGACCGAGCCGGCGAAACTGTTGGCGATTTTCGTCGCCGATACGAACGACAAAAAGCTCCTGACGTTCGACAGGAAATAATCGCTGAGGACGATGGGCGGCGTTGCGCCGCCCTTGCCTGTCGATGCATGCACAACCACTTTGAAACCGCGCGTCAAAAGCGCGGATGACACTCGAAATCGACCGACGACGCATGCTCGGTCATCGCCGCCACCCCGCTGACGGTCTCCATACTCACACTGCTTTGCATCCCACGTTGCTCGCAGTAGTCGCGCGCCTCGTTCATCGCGAGTTCGTGCGCGCGCGCCCAGGCCATGCGGCCGCCGGTTGCGCTCGCGGCGACGGTGTACGTACCGGGCTTGTCGCCGGCGATCACGTGCGTGCTCGACGCGCAGCCGACGAGACTCGCGCACGCGAGCACCGCCGCCGCGAAACCGCGCATCCGCGCGATACCCGACACCCTCTTCTTTTGCGTCGATCCCACGCGCGCGATCGCTGCATCGCCAGGCGATCGCATCGTTGCGCGCACATCGGGAAGACTGTCTGAATCCTGCTCGAACTTCATGACGACACCTGCATTTTTAACCGGTTTTCCAATCCCATAATTATCCGTATTAGCCCGTCCAAGATCAGCCGCTGCCGCTGAAAACACTGTTGCGTGCCCCATAACAATGGACGCAATTTCGTACCGTTCGGACATTCGAGATTGAGCGGACCGTATGGTTCACAAAAGAACTTCCGGAATCGCCAGCGAACGCCTAGTCTTTATCGATGCCTTTTTCAGCACCCGGGCATCTCGATCCGCATCCCTCACAACATAGCGGCACATACCGGTCGTCGAACCGGAGGAGACATCGATGAATCTCGAGGCAAGCACCATGCACCGCGTCACGGTCCGGCTCATCCCGTTCCTGATGCTCTGTTATTTCATCGCCTATCTGGATCGCGTGAACGTCGGCTTCGCGGCGTTGCAGATGAACGCGGCGCTCGGTCTGTCGGCCAGTTCGTTCGGTTTCGGCGCCGGAGTATTTTTCCTCGCGTATTTCTTTTTCGAAGTGCCGTCGAACCTGTTGCTCGAACGCTTCGGCGCGCGCCGCTGGATCGCGCGAATCATGTTTACGTGGGGCATTCTGGCGGGCGCGATGGCGTTTATTCCGAACATCGCGAGCTTCACCGGAATGTCGCCCGCGCACGTGTTCTACGGGTTGCGGATTTTGCTCGGCATCGCCGAGGCCGGCTTTTTCCCCGGCATCATCTTTCTGCTTACCTTATGGTTTCCGGCCGCGTACCGGGGCCGCGTGGTCGGCTACTTCATGGCGGCGATTCCGCTGTCGACGGTGATCGGCGGCCCGATTTCCGGCGCGCTGCTGACGCTCGATGGCCGCGGCGGGCTCGGCGGCTGGCAATGGCTGTATCTGATCGAGGCGCTGCCGGCGGTGCTGCTGTCGTTCGTGGTGCTGCTGTATCTGACCGACAAGCCCGCCGACGCCGGCTGGCTGTCGGGCGAGCAGCGCGACTGGCTGATCGCGCGGCAGCAACAGGAGCGCGAGCATCGCGAGGCGGTGCGGCATTTCAGCGTCAAGGAAGCGCTGATCAATCCGCGCGTGCTGGCGATCGCGCTGATTTATTTCGGCGCGAACGCGACCAACTACGGGCTCAGTTTCTTCCTGCCGCAGATCGTGAAGTCGTTCGGGCTCAGCAATGTGCAGACGGGTTTCGTCACGTCTCTGCCGTATATCGTCGGGCTGATCAGCATGATTGTGTGGGGGCGCCATTCGGATCGCCATCTCGAGCGCCGCTGGCATGTCGCGATCGCGCTGTTCGTCGCGGCCGGCGGGATCGCGGCGGCGGCCGGGCTCGATAATCCGGTGCAGAAGATGATCGCGCTGTCGATCGCCGGGTTCGGAATTTTCGGCTGCCTGCCGGTGATCTGGACGTTGCCGGCCGCGTTTTTGTCGGGCGCGGCGGCCGCCGGCGGGATCGCGGCGATCAATTCGCTCGGCAATCTGGCGGGCTTTTTCGGGCCGTTCGCGATGGGCTGGATCAAGGACAGCACCGGCGGCTTCGGCGCCGGGCTGCTCTGCCTGTCCGGCGCGGGACTGATCGGGATGGCCGCGGTGTTGCTGCTGCATCACGATTCGTCGCTCGAAACCGCGCATGGCAATCCGCATGAGCGCTCGCCGGGTGAGGCTGGGGTCGCGCGGGGGTAGTCGCGCTCGGTTCGCCGCTTAGTTCGCCCCTTAGTTCGCCCCTTAGTTCGCCCCTTAGTTCGCCGCTTAGTTTGCCCGTCAGTTCGCCCCGTTGGCGTTATTCGCCGCTGCGCCACCCTGCCCGCCGGCGTCCGGCGGCACCACGTCGTCGGGCGTCGGGGTCGGCGCGAGCGCGGCGGCGCCGTCCCCATGCGCTTCACCGTCGACCCCATTGCCGTTCGCCGGCGCTGCCGCTGTTGCCCCTGCCGCCGGCCCGCTACCCGAGCCCGGCGCCGGCAACAGCGGCGGCAACCCGTGCGCATCGCCCTGCACCACCGACGCCCCCGCCGCGATCTCCGGCACCTCGATCACAGCCGAAGCCGCCGACGCGGCCGGCTCCGCCGTCACCACCGGCGCACGCCGCACCGTTGCGCGCGCACTGACCTGCTTCTCGGGCTGTGCCGGCTTGCGCGAAAACACCTGCTCGAACCAGTCGCGCAGACGCGCGCTGCGTTCGGCGAACCAGCCCGGCTGCTGCTCGGTGTCGAACTTCAGATGGCTGTCCACCAGCCGTGCGCGTTGCGCGCGCTGGAAGAAATCGCCGACGATCGGCAGCGCGCTATGCGCGCCCTGCCCCCAGTAATCGCTGCGCAGCGTTACGCGGCTGTCGTTGAAACCGACCCACGCGCCGGCCACCAGCTGCGGCTGAATCAGGATGAACCAGCCGTCCGCGTTGCCCTGGGTCGTGCCTGTCTTGCCGGCGATGTCGCCGCGCACGCCGAAGCGCGTGCGGATGCTCGCGCCGGTACCGCGGCTGACCACGTCGCGCATCACGTCGACCAGCGTGCGGGCGGTATCGGCGGGCAGTTCGCGCTGCGGCGCCGCCGGCTCGAACTGCGCGAGCACGTTGCCGTTGCGGTCTTCGATGCGGGTCACCATCAGCGGCTCGACGTAGCCGCCCAGGTTCGCGATCGTGCCGTACGCCGACACCATCTCCTTGAGCGTGACCGGGCTGGTGCCGAGCGCGAGCGACGGCACCGGATCGAGCTGGCTGTCGCGCACGCCCATCGCCCGCGCGAGCCGCGCGACCTTGTTCGGCCCGACCGTCTGCATCACCTGCGCGGTGATGCGGTTGCGCGAATACGTGAGCGCGTCGCGCAGGCTGATTTCGCGGCCGCTCGGTTCGTCCTCGTCGCTCGGCTTCCAGATTTCGCCGCCGGCCAGCTGGATTTCGACCGGATTGTCGGGCAGCTTGTCGTCCGGCTTGGCGCCCGCCTGGAACGCGGCCGCGTAGACGAACGGCTTGAACGTCGAGCCCGGCTGACGACGCGCCTGCTGCACGTGATCGAACGGATCCTCGCTGAAGTCGCGGCTGCCGACCCACGCCTTGATCTCGCCGGTGCGCGGGTCCATCGCGAGGAAGTCGGCCTGCACGCGGGTTTTCGTGTCGCACACGTTCTGCACCAGCTTGCGGTCGGTCAACAGCTGCCGGAGCGCGTCGTCGTCGCTCTGGCCGCCGTCTTTGGCCGCGCGGAATTCCGGCGTTTCGCGCAGGAACGCGCGCAGCAGGTCCTTGTCCGCCGAGCAGCCCGAATGCGTGCCCCACGCCGAGTTGGCAATCCCCTGCAACTGGTTGCCCTGCAGCTTGACCGCCTGGTTGGCCATCGTCTGCAAGCGCGAGTCGAGCGTGGTGCGCACCACGAGGCCGTCGGAATAGATGTTGTAGTCGTTGCGATCGGCCCACGAGACCAGCCACTTGCGCAGTTGCTGCGTGAAGTGCGGCGCCGGTCCGGGCGGCTCGACCTGGCGCTCGAAATCGAGCCGCAACGGCTTGCGGCTCAGCGTGTCGTACTGGGCCGGCGTCAGCTTGCCGTACTTGACCAGTTGCCCCAGCACCGTATTGCGCCGCTGCAGCGCGCGCTCCGGATTGAGCACCGGGTTGTAGTACGCATTGCCCTTGAGCATGCCGGTCAGCGTCGCCGCTTCGAGCACGTTCAGGTCGGCCGCGGATTTGTCGAAATAGGTGCGCGCGGCCATCTCGATCCCGTACGCGTTGTACAGAAACGGCACCGTGTTCAGATAGGTTTCGAGAATCTCCGGCTTCGTGTAGAGCATCTCGATCTTGATCGCGGTGATCGCTTCCTTCAGCTTGCGCGTGAGCGTCGGCGCGCGGCCGATTTCATCCGGGTACAGATTGCGCGCGAGCTGTTGGGTGAGCGTCGAGCCGCCCTGGCGGTCGCCGGAAAACGTGTGCAGCGCGGCCGACGCGGTGCGGCGCCAGTCGAGCCCGAAATGCTGGTAGAAGCGATGGTCCTCGGTCGAGATCAGCGCGTTGACGACGGTCGGCGAAATCTGGTCGAGACCGACCCATTGCCGGTTCGACGGCTTGAATTCGGCGAGCAGCTTGCCGTCGGCCGACAGGATCTGCGCCGGCTGCTCGACCTTCGCCTTGCGGATGTCGCCGATGCCCGGCGTAAAAGGAATCAGCAGCAGCACGTACAGCAGGAACAGCGCGGGCAGCGCGGCGAGCCCCCACGCGAAAGTGCGGCGAGTCGGGTGGCGCAGATGCCGCCAGCCCTTCGCGAACAGCGGGTTCGCGGCGGTCAGCCCTTTGTCGAGGGCCGCCAGGAAGAAGGAGAAAAGACGCTTCACGCTTGCTGTGATCGGCTGGAAAAGGCGCAATCGTACCAAGATGTGGGGGCGGCGCCGATTTTTGCCCGGGTGCGAGGGCGCCCCCCGCCGATGCCCGGCCCGTGCGGCGAGGCCACTATAATGTCGCCAATTCCGACAAGAGGTGTTTCATGATCATCAAACCGCGTGTGCGTGGCTTCATCTGTGTATCGACCCATCCGACCGGCTGCGAAGCCAACGTCAAGGAACAGATCGAGTATGTGAAGGCGCGCGGCCCCATCGCCAACGGCCCGAAGAAGGTGCTCGTGATCGGCGCGTCGACCGGCTACGGCCTCGCCGCCCGCATCAGCGCCGCATTCGGCTCGGGCGCGGACACCCTCGGCGTGTTCTTCGAGCGCGCCGGCAGCGAAACCAAGGCCGGCACCGCAGGCTGGTACAACACCGCCGCGTTCGAGAAGTTCGCGACCGCCGAAGGCCGCTACGCGACCAGCATCAACGGCGACGCGTTCTCCGACGCGGTCAAGGCGCGCACCATCGAAGTGATCAAGCGCGATCTCGGCCAGGTCGATCTGGTCGTCTATAGCCTCGCGGCGCCCAAGCGCCAGCATCCGAAGACCGGCGAAGTGTTCAGCTCGGTGCTCAAGCCGATCGGCAAGGCAGTCAACCTGCGCGGCATCGACACCGACAAGGAAGTGATCAAGGAAACCGTGCTGGAGCCGGCGACGCCGGAAGAAATCGCCCACACGGTCGCGGTGATGGGCGGCGAGGACTGGCAGATGTGGATCGACGCGCTCGCCGAAGCGGGCGTGCTCGCGGACGGCGCGAAAACCACCGCGTTCACCTACCTGGGCGAGAAGATCACGCACGACATCTACTGGAACGGCTCGATCGGCGCGGCCAAGAAGGACCTCGACCAGAAGGTGCTCGGCATCCGCGAAAAGCTCGCGGCCAACGGCGGCGATGCGCGCGTGTCCGTGCTGAAGGCGGTCGTCACCCAGGCCAGCTCGGCGATTCCGATGATGCCGCTGTATCTGTCGCTGCTCTTCAAGGTGATGAAGGAAAAAGGCACGCACGAAGGCTGCATCGAGCAGGTCTACGGCCTCTTCAAGGACAGCCTGTACGGCAGCCAGCCGCATCTGGACGATGAAGGCCGTCTGCGCGCCGATTACAAGGAACTCGACCCGCAGGTCCAGGGCCGCGTGCAGGAACTGTGGAATCAGGTGACCAACGACAATATTTACGAGCTCACCGATTTCGCCGGCTACAAGACCGACTTTCTGCGCTTGTTCGGCTTCGAGATGAAGGGAATCGATTACGACGCGGACGTCAATCCGGACGTGCAGATTCCGAATCTGGTGCAGGTTTGATGGTGGTGGTTTGAGGTTGCGGGTTTGAGGTTGCGGGTTTGACGTCGGGAGTTTGACGTTGGCCCTTCGAAGCGCCGGCGGGGTTGCGATCCCGCCGGCGCTTTTGCATTTCAGCGCGTCACTTTCTGCGCTTCATTTCTTCCGCTTTTCTCCCGTGCCGGCGCCGGCGCTGGTGGCGCACGGAAATGCGCCCTGCAACGCGCGCAGGATCGCCAGTCCGACCGGGAAGTCATCGGAGATGCCCGGATGATTCGCGAAGAACGCATCGAGCATCGGATAGACGGTCTGATTGCCGAGCGCGAGCTTTTCCGGCGGACAGAACAGCGGCGGCCGATTTTGCGAGACCAGATCGCCGTTGGCCCAGCCGAGCGCGTTGATCGTGCCGGTGATGTACGCCGCGTAGATCGAGTCGTTGTCGGCGTGCGCCCATTTTTTGTATTGCGCGGCCGTCATCTCGGCGCTCGCATTCAGAGTGAAGCACGCTGTCAGCAGCGCCAGCGCGAATTTGGTTGCCCGCATCGTCGAACCTTCAAGGTCAAAGGCCGCCATTGTAGGGGACGCGGCGGACGGTGCGCAGAAGCGTCGATGGAAAGCAATTGGAAATAATTTAGAAGGCAATCTGAAATACATGTGCGATGTCCCGGGAGTACAACGGCTGGTCTCCCCGCGTGTTCCCTTCGCACGCGATTGGCCACTCACGGCGTCCCATTGCGGCAATACTCCCGATACCCATCGCGCTGCGCAAGCCGCGCCAGATAAGCATCGAGCGCCGGAAAATCGTCGTGCTGCTGCGGCGTTTCGAGCCAGCGGTTCGCCGACAGCGCGATCGGAATATCCGCTAGCGAAAACGCCGCCCCCGCGATAAACGCGCCGGTGCGCGCCAGTTGTTGTTCGACGATCGCCATATGCCGCGACCAGTTCGCCCACGACAGCGCGATCTGCTGCGCATCCTGATGCGCGGGCGAGCGCCGCACCAGCGCGAGAAATGCATAGCTCCACGAACGATTCAGCTCGCTCGCCTGCCAGTCGATCCATTGATCGCAGCGCGCCCGCGCCAGCGGCTCGGCCGGATAGAGCCAGTCGCCGCGATAGCGGTTCGCCAGATAACGGATGATCGAGTTCGACTCCCACAGCACGAACTCGCCGTCGCGAATCACCGGCACCATCGCGTTCGGATTGAGCGCGCGAAATTCATCGACCTCGGTCGAGCGAAAGCCCGAACCCCAGTCCTCCTGTTCGAACGACAGGCCCAGTTCCGCGCAGGTCCACAGCACCTTGCGCACGTTGATCGAGGTGGTCTTGCCGAGTATTCGCAGCATCGTGGTCCGTGGTCCGTGGTTCGGGTTGAGCGGTTGGAGAAAGGCGATACGCGCGGCGTCGCCGCGCTGTGCATTGCGCGCGGCAAGCTGTCAGCCGGCTTTCAGCGTCGCCTGTTCGCGGATCATGTCGTAGAGCGCCTGGGCCGCCGGCGACAACTGCGCGCTCTTGCGCGCGACCAGCACTAGCGTACGCGACACGGACGGCTGTGTCAGTTCGATGGCGCGCACGTTCGGATACGCGCCGTTCTGCACGGCGAGCGCCGGCACCACCGCCGCGCCGACCCCTTGCGCGACCAACCCGAGTGCGGTCGAACTGCGCTGCACCTCGTAAAAAGAACGCAACGCGATTTCGCTCGACGCCAGTGCCATGTCGAGCAGCGCGCGATTGCCGCTGATCTCGCCGGCAAAGATCAGCGGATAGGCCTGCAACTGCCGCCATGCGATGCGCCGCCGCCTGGCGAGCGGATGTGCGTCGTGGCAGATCAGTACGTAGCGGTCCTCGGTGAGCGGCACCGTCGCGAGTTCGGGATGATGCTCGCGCGCGATGTTGATGCCGAACTCGACCTCCCGCCGCAAGACGGCCTCCTGCACCGCCGCCGACGCGTGATCGAGAATCTTGATGCGGTTATGCGGATAACGCGCGGAATAGGCCTGCAGAATACGCGGCAGATACTGCACGCCGACCGTCGGCACGCACGCGATCGACACGTCGCCGCGTTGCGCGATGCCGGTCTCGCGAATCTCGACCAGCGCGTCGGCCAGTTCGCCGAGCAACCGGCGCGCTTGCGGCAGAAAACTGCGGCCGATTTCGGTCAGCGCCATCGAGCGCGTGGTGCGTTCGATCAGCGCCACGCCCAGATAGCTTTCGAGCTTGCGTAGCCGCTGCGTGATCGCGGTTTGCGTGACGTGCAGCGAATCGGCCGCGCTCTGGAAGCTGCCGCGATCGGCGATCGCGACGAAAGCCTGCACGCCGAGGGTGTCGATTTTCATAAGAAAAATGAAGCAATCGGAAGCATAAATTCGTTTTACTGTGCGCCGCGACGCGCCGAGAATGGCCGCACCGAACCCCACGAGGAGTCACGACATGAGCGCAACGGGCACCCCCAAGCAGGCCGACTGGCACGCGCAACAGTACATGCTGTTCGAGAACGAGCGCACCCGGCCGGTGCGCGATCTGCTCGCCGCGGTCCCGGTGGACGGCGCGCGGCGCGCGATCGACCTCGGCTGCGGACCGGGCAACTCGACCGAGGTGCTGGCCGCGCGTCTGCCGGGCGCGGCGGTGAGCGGGATCGACAGTTCCGCCGACATGATCGCGGCGGCGCGCGAGCGGCTGCCGCAATTCAGTTTCGAGGTAATCGATATTGCGACGTGGAGCGCGCGCGAACCGTATGACGTGATCCTTGCGAACGCGGTATTGCAATGGGTGCCCGACCACGAGCGGGTGTTGCCGGCGCTGGTCGACAAACTCGCGGCGGGCGGCAGCCTCGCGGTGCAGATGCCCGACAATCTCGACGAGCCGGCGCACCGGTTGCAGCGCGAAGTCGCCGCGAACGGACCGTGGGCCGCGAAACTGAAAGGCGTCGAGCGCACGATGCGTCATCGCGCCGAGTGGTACTACGCGCTGCTCAAACCGCTGTGCGCGCGCGTCGACGTGTGGCGCACCGTGTACCACCACCCGCTGGCGGGCGGCGCGGACGCGGTGGTCGAATGGTTCAAGGGCAGCGCGCTGCGGCCGTTTCTCGCCGCGCTCGATGCGGCCGAACGCGACGCGTTCCTGCAACGCTACCGCGACGGGATCGCCCACGCGTATCCGGCATTCGACGACGGCACCGTGCTGCTGCCGTTTCCGCGGCTTTTCATCGTCGCGACACGCGGCGAGCGCTGACGGCGGCGCGCAACACGATGCGGCGGCAGAGCTGGCGACGCTCGCCTGCCGCCCCGCTCGCCCCCGGGCGCGCACCACTTTGCGCGCCAGGGTTGGTCAGGCATTGCGGCCCGGGAATTGCGCATGCTAATGTGTGTTGAAAGCGGAGGACGGCGCTCGGCCGCCCTCACCGGGAAGCCATTTACTGCAGCGAGCGTCGCCATGAGTGATGTACGCCAACATCTGAGTCCCCGTGACCGTCTGGAGCTGTTGTGCTGGCTCACATGCGGAAGCCTCGGCGCTTATTACCTGAACGAAGACTGGCCCGACGCGGCGTTTCACGTGCAAGCCGCGCATAAGTGGCTCGACCGCCGCGCGCGCGAAGCCGACTGGTTATGCGTCGCGAAACTGTCGGCGATTGCGGTCGAAATCGCGCGGCGCCACGCCCAATTCGTCGACACCGACTGGGCGCGCGACGCGGTCGAAGAAATTCTCGATACCGACGAACTTGATCCGCAGGCACGTCTGCTCAGACAGGTGCTGGCCGACTGCCAGAACGCGCTGGCCGACAAGCGGATCGCGGATTAAGTTTTCTCTGCTGATTGCGGTGATGCGGGGCCCATTTGTGGCCCTGTTTGCGTTGGCGCGAATCGCCTTGTGCTTCGGCGCTCTCCCCGCTCTCCATCCCGCCCGCACCCCTCACTTTTCCACGGCCGCCTTCAGCTTCAGCAGCGCCTGATCCCACTGCCGCGAAATCGCATCGAGCGCGCGCCGCGCCGCATCGAGCCGGGACGGTTCGAACGCCCACAAGCGCTCGCGTCCGACCTTCACGTCATGCACCAAACCCGCGTCGGCCAGCACCCGCAAATGCTGGGTCACCGACTGTCGGGTAATCTCGGTGCCGGCCGTCAATTGCGCGATCGACAGCGCGCTGCCCGCGCACAGCGCCGCGATTAACCGTAGACGCGTCTCGTCGCCGAGCGCCGCGAACACCGGCGCGCAATTGCGCGGCGCTTTCGCGCTACGCGCTAAGGTTCCTGCTTTGGCTCGCGCCGTCGTTCCCGCGGCGGCACGCACGTTCGCGCCGCGCGTAGCGGCTCTCGCCGCGCCCCTGCCGGAGGCGCCGTTCTTCCCCACCGCGCGCCGCGCAGCGCCGGCTCCGGCCGATGCCGCGCTACCCTTGCCCGACATGTCGTTCGAGATTGCCCATCTGCTGTCCCCAGCCGTCGTCGTTGATCCGGAACGCTTCCGCGCGGCGCCCGACCGGCAACTGATCGAAACCCGATTCGACCACCCGCAGCAGCGTGCCGCCGTCGACCTCGGTCAGATCGAACTCGACCAGCGTGGTCGGCTCCGGCGTGTAGTCGATCGTGATGTCGATCGCGGCCGGATGCCAGCGCCAGGACAGATGACGTTCGGGCTCCACGCGTTCGACGAGCACGTCCATCACCAGATGTTCATAGCCCGGATACGTGATGTGCCCCTGCACGTACTGCCCCTGCACGAAGCGTTTGCCGGTCAGATTCACGCCGAACCATGCGCCGAATTGCTCGGCGTCGGCGAGCGCGCGCCACACCCGTGAGCGCGGCGCGCGCAGCAGAATCTGCTTTTCGATGCGATCGGTCGATGTGTTCATATGCAGCCTCCTGGCTGCATATTAGGCACGCGACTCACGCGATGCAAGCAGCTCTCACTCCGTCGCATGCGCATGCAGCACGCCCGTGTGCATCGACCATGCCATCCACGGCCGGCGCAGCGCGACAATCGCGACGAATGCGCAGGAGGCCAACGCGCCGAACGTCGCGAAGCCCATCTGATAGCTGCCGGTGCTCTCCTTCGCGATGCCCATCACGACCGGCAGATAAAAGCCGCCGATCCCGCCTGCCGCGCCGACGATGCCCGACATCAACCCGGTGCGGCCGGCCCAGCGATGCGGGACCAGCTGGAACGTCGCGCCGTTGCCCAGACCGAACGCAACGTACAGGCACAGCAGCAGCGCGATGCCGTTGGTCAGCGACGGCATCGCCGCGGCGAACACGAAGTCGCCCACCGCGATGATCGCGAGCAGCACGGTCAGCGCGCGCACGCCCGACACCCGGTCCGCGATCAGCCCGCCGAGCGGCCGCACCATCGCGCCGGTCGCCGCGAGCAACGCCATGAACAGACCCGCGTCGATCTTCGACAGTTGATAGAGATCGGTCAGCAGCAGCGACACATACGAGGACATGCCGACGAAACCGCCGAACGTGATGCTATAGACGAGCATGATCACCCACGTATCGCGCTCGGCAAGTACCGAGCGATAGCGTTTGGGCAACACCGCGATCGCGAGCAGCGCGCCGATCACCGGCAACAGCAGCACGCCGGTTTTGCCCGCGCCGAACAGACCCGCCTCGACCAGCAGCACCAGCACGATCAGCCCGACCAGCGTGGTCGCGAAGCTGCCGAACGCGCGCAGCACGCTGCCGGTTTTGACGCCCGCGTCGTTGGCCCAGAAATACAGCGTCAGCGCGGCGATCGCGAGCAGCGGCAACGCACCGCCGGCGGCGAGCTGCCAGCCGTAACGCGTGGCCAGTTGCGGAAACAGGAAGCCGTCGAGCACCGCGCCGATATTGCCGGCCGCGGCGAGTCCCAGCACGAGGCCCTGCACTTTCGGCGGATAGTTGCTGCCGGCCATCGGCAGCGCGACCGCGAAGCTCGCTCCGCCGACGCCGAGAAACACGCCGAGCACCAGCAGCGTTTGATACGACGGCACGCCCGGCAGCAACGGCAACACGATGGTCGGCACCGCCGACAACAGCACCCCCATCAACGCGATGCGCTTGCCATGCGCGGACTGATACAGATTGCCGAGCGTCACGCGCAAAATCGCGGCCGACAGCACCGGCACCGCGACCAGCAGACCCTGTTGCGCGGGCGTCATATGAATGCTCTTGCTGATGAACGGCGCGAGCGGTCCATACAGCACCCAGACAGTGAAGCCCGTGTCGAAATACAGAAAGCAGGCGACCAGCGCGCGCCAGTCGCCGCTCTTCAGGGAATGCATCAGGTTTTTCATCAGAGATCCTCACTAAATAGATTGCCTTGTCGACCCGCTCGTCGCCGTGTCGCATGTACTCGCACCGGCAGGTCGTTCAGATTTTCGATCCGGACTTCTTTACGCAAGCCCTATGCCATCGGGGCCCTTGTTTTACGGCTTTTTCTCACTTATTCAATGTCGGCGCCACCTCGCGCGGTCGCTTCAATACACGTCGCGCGCATAGCGCTTCTCGCGCGTCAAACGGCTCACATATTCGAGTGCTTTTTCTTCGCCGAGACCGCCGTGCGTCGCGATCACGTCTTTCAAGGCGGCATCGACGTCGCGCGCCATCCGGTTCGCGTCGCCACAGACGTAGAAATGCGCACCTTCTTCGAGCCATGCCCACAATTGCGCACCGTGTTCGCGCATGCGGTCCTGCACGTAGATCTTGTCGGCCTGATCGCGCGAGAACGCGACGTCCAGTTGCGTGAGCACACCGCTCGCGCGCATCGCTTCGAGTTCGTCGCGATAGTAGAAATCGGTGGCAGCGTGCTGCTCACCGAAGAACAGCCAGTTGCGGCCGCGGTCGCCGCGAGCGCGCCGCTCGTGCAGAAAGCCGCGAAACGGTGCGATGCCGGTGCCGGGGCCGACCATGATCATCGGCGTATCGGATTGATGCGGCGGCCGGAAATGCGCGGACTTCTGCACGAAGACCGGCACGTCGGTTGCACTCGCGCGATCGGCGAGAAACGTCGACGACACGCCTTTGCGATGACGCCGGCCATTGTTGTAGCGCACCGCCGACACCGTCAGATGCACTTCGCCCGGATGCGCTTGCGGGCTCGACGCGATCGAATACAGACGCGGCTGCATACGCTTGAGCATGCCGGTCAGCTCGGTTGCGCTCAGCTTCAGCGGGAATTCGTGCAGCACGTCGGCGAGCTGCTGGCCCCACAGCCATTGCTTCAGATCGGCCTTGCGCGCGGGCGTCAGCAGCTCGCGCAGCGTGCCGTTGCCGCTGCGCGACGCGATGAACGCGAGCGCTTCGGCGCTCGGTCGCGCGATCTCGTAGTGCTTGCCGAGCGCATCGGCGAGCCGCATGTCGCCGTGACCGGCGACGTGCACCGGCGCGTCCGCGTGCAGCCCGCTGAGCGTAATCAGTTCGTCGACCAGTTCGGGACAGTTGCTCGGCCACACGCCGAGCGCATCGCCGGCTTCGTATTCGAGGTTCGAGTCGCCGGTTTGCAGCGACACGTAGCGCGTATCCTTCGCGGCGCCCTGGCGGTTCAAACGCACATTGCCGGTCACGCGCGACGCGGCCGGCCGTGTCCTCGTCGGCACCGTGCCCACCACCGCGTTGATCATCCCGCCCGGCGGCACCGCGTGCAGCGCCGCGTCCGCCGCCTTGATGCCGGCGATCACGCGCTCGAGCCACGCATCGGCGCTTTGCTGATAGTCGCTGTCGCAGTCGACGCGCTCGAGCAGTCGCAGCGCGCCCCGCTCGGCGAGCCGTTCGTCGAGCCGGCGGCCGTGGCCGCAGAACTGGTCGTAGTTTCGATCGCCGAGCGCGAGCACCGCGAAGCGCACGCCGTCCAGACGCGCGGCGTCCTGCGCGCTCAGCTCAGTCCAGAATTCCTGCCCGTTGTCGGGCGCATCGCCGTCGCCGAACGTGCTGGTCATCAGCAGCACGTACTGCGCTTTCGCGAGCGACTCGAATGGATAGTCGGCCATGCACGCGGTGCGGATTTCGAAACCCGCTTCCATGAGCCGGGTCGCGTAACGCTCGGTCAGCGACTCGGTGTTGCCGGTTTGCGAGGCCCACAACAGCGTGACCTTGGGCCGTGCGCGCACGATGCGCACGCCGGCTTCGCGCGACTCCTCCAGCGGTGCGGGCTGCGCCAATGCGGCTGCGGCACCGGGCGTCGTCGCACCGCGGCTGTAGAGTCCCGCCAGCAGGCCGTCCACGTACAGACGCTTGGGTGCATCGAACGGCGCGGCAGCCGGCAATACCGGCACGCTGTCGATACCGCTCGCCTCGGCCGAGCGCAGGCCATCGACGAAGCCAACGAGATACGCGCGTTCGGCATCGGTCAGAGACGGCGCGGGCTCGCGCGGCAATTGCAGCAGGCTCGTCAGGGCTTCGATACGCGGCATGGAGGAATCCTCGGCATTCGTCGCTGACACTGCCGTCGCGCCGGATGGCGTGCAACGCGCGGCGTCCGCGTCGTCCGGCTGCACATGATGCTCGACCGTCACCGGCGCCAGCGCGACCGCGCAGACTTTCAGTTCGGGCTGCAAAGAAACGGGATCGACGGCGTCGTTGGTCACCGCGTTGATGCACAGGTCGTCGCCGAACACGTCGTTCCAGTGCATCGGCGCGAAGCATTGCCCGGCGCTCACGCGATCGGTGACGACGGCCGGCAACACCGCGCGGCCGCGACGCGAGCGAATCTCGACCGGGTCCTTCGAGCGGATGCCGAGCGCGCTCGCGTCTTGCGGATGAATCTCGACGAACGGTCCCGGGTTCAGCTTGTTGAGCATCGCGACCTTGCCGGTCTTGGTCATCGTGTGCCATTGATGCTGGAGCCGGCCGGTGTTGAGGACGACCGGAAATTCGCGGTCCGGCAATTCCGCCGCGGGCGCGTAAGCGCGCGCGAAAAACTTCGCCCTGCCGTTCGCGGTCGGGAACGCGATGCGCGGCACGCTGCCGTCCGCGCGTTGCCGCAGCGTCTGGCTCACGCCGTCGTTCAGGTAGCGCAGCGGATTGCGCGCGCAAGCGGTATCCGGCGCGAGCGGCCATTGCAGCGGCGTCTCGCGCAGGCGTCGATGGCTCGCGCCGCGCAGGTCGTAGCCGGTCGCCGGATTCGCCGCGCGGGTGATCTCGGCGAATACTTCGTCCGCGCTCGCATAGCTGAACGCGTCGGCAAAACCCATCTCGCACGCGATCCGCGCGATGATCTGCCAGTCCGGCAACGCGGCGCCGACAGGCTCGACCGCCTGCTGCATCAGCGTCAGATTGCGCTCCGAATTGACCATCACGCCGTCGGCTTCGGCCCATAGTGCGCCGGGCAGCAGCACGTCGGCATAGCGGTTGGTCTCGGTGTCGAGGAACGCGTCCTGCGCGATTACCAGTTCGGCCGCGCGCAAACCGGCAATCGCGCTCTGGCGGTTCGGCAGCGTCGCGACCGGATTCGTGCAGATGATCCAGCACGCCTTGATGTCGCCGGCGGCCATCCGCGCGAACATGTCGACCGTGCCGGCTCCGCTGCTGCCCGTACCCGTGCCGGCGTTCAGCGTGCCGGGCGCGATGCCCCACAACGCTTCGATGAACGCACGATCTTCGGCGACCAGCGCCGAACGCTGCCCCGGCAAACCCGGGCCCATGTAGCCCATTTCGCGCCCGCCCATCGCGTTCGGCTGACCGGTCAGCGAGAACGGTCCGCTGCCGCGCCGGCAGATGCGGCCGGTCGCCAGATGCAGATTGCACAGCGCGTTCGTGTGCCACGTGCCATGCGTGCTTTGATTCAGGCCCATCGTCCAGCAGCTCATCCACTCGTTCGCGGACGCGATCATCCGCGCGGCTTTACGGATATCGTCGGCGGCAAGACCGGTGATACGCGCGACGTTTTCGGGCGTGTAGTCCGCGAGAAACGCCGGCATCGCATCCCAGCCCTCGGTGAATTCGGCGATGAACTTCGCGTCGGTCGCGCCGCTTTCGTGCAGCAGATACAGCAGCCCGTTCAGCAACGCGAGGTCGGTGCCCGGCTTGATCTGCAGAAACAGATCGGCTTTTTCGGCGGTCGTGTTGCGGCGCGGATCGACGACGATCAGCTTCGCGCCGGCCTTCACGCGATCCATCATCCGCAGGAACAGGATCGGATGACAGTCGGCCATATTCGCGCCGCTGACGAAGAACAGATCCGCGTGATCGAAGTCCTCGTACGATCCGGGCGGCCCGTCCGCGCCGAGCGACAGCTTGTAGCCGCTCGCCGCGCTTGCCATGCACAGCCGCGAATTGGCCTCGATGTTGTGGGTGCCGATAAAGCCCTTCGCGAGCTTGTTCACGAGGTACTGCGCTTCGAGCGACATCTGCCCCGACACGTAGAACGACAACGCATCGGGTCCATGCTGATCGAGCACGCGGCGCAGCCGCGCGGCGGTGTCGCTCAACGCCTGCGCGATCGGCAGCGGCACCGGATCCTGGTCGCGCGCATGGCGCACGAACGCGCCTTCGAGCCGGCCCGACTTGCGCAGCGCGACGTGAGCCGACTGCCCTTTCGTGCAGAGGCGCCCGAAGTTGGCCGGATGCTCCGTGTCGCCCGCGATCTTCACGACCTGGCCGTCTTCGACGTGCAGCACCATTCCGCAGCCGACGCCGCAATACGGACAAACGCTTTTTACGCTGGTAGCAGTCATGCGCGAACCGGATAGTCAGGAGTTTTGAGCAATAGCGAAGAACGCGGCCGAATCAGGCCTCGACCATCACCTGGCCGTTTTCGACCCGCGCGGCAAACGCGCTGACCGAATACGCGGGCGTTTCGAGGCATTCGCCGGTGCGCAGATCGAAGTGATGCTTGTAGATCGGCGAGGCCACCACGATGCGCTCGCCGAGGCTGCCGACCAGCCCGCGCGACAGCACCGCCGCGTGCGAGCCCGGATCGAAGTTTTCGATTGCGTAGATGGCGGACGCGCGTTCGGCCTCGTCGTTACCGCCGTCCACCCGGAATACCGCGACCTGTTCGCCGTTGATCAGCGCGCAGACGCCGGTGTTCGGCACGATGTCGTCGAGCGGGCAGATCGCGGTCCACGCGCGGGGCAAGTGTTCGTTTTTCATGGCTAGGGCTCCTCAGTGAACGGGCAAAAAACTGCGAAAGATGTGCAATAAAGCGCGGCTTAAACCGGCTGCGCCACCACCGGAATCGTCACGAGGCGCGCTTGCCGCTCGTCGGGCGTGGCCGGCCGGATTTGCCCGCGTTCCTCGACGAAGCTGACATTGCCGTCCGCTTCGCCGCTGTTGACGAAGTGGCGAAAGCGCTTGCGCGTGTCGGGATCGCTGACGGCCTTGTTCCATTCGCACTCGTAGGTGTCGATGACGTTGCGCATCTCCGCTTCGAGTTCGGCGGCGACGCCGAGCCGGTCGTTGACGACCACGTCGACCAGATACGCGAGGCCCCCTTCGAGGTTCTCGCGCCATACGCTGGTGCGTTGCAGACGGTCGGCGGTGCGCACGTAGAACATCAGGAAGCGATCGATGTAGCGCACCAGCGTATCTTTATCGAGGTCCGCCGCGAGCAGCTCCGCGTGGCGCGGCTTCATCCCGCCGTTGCCGCACACGTACAGGTTCCAGCCCTTGTCGGTGGCGATCACGCCGACGTCCTTGCCCTGCGCTTCCGCGCATTCGCGGGTGCAGCCCGACACGCCGAACTTGATCTTGTGCGGCGTGCGCAGCCCCTTGTAGCGATTCTCGAGGTCGACCGCGAGGCCGACCGAATCGCCGACCCCATAGCGGCACCACGTCGAGCCGACGCAGGACTTCACGGTGCGCAGCGACTTGCCGTACGCGTGGCCCGATTCGAAGCCGGCCGCGATCAGCTCTTCCCAGATCAGCGGCAATTGCTCGACGCGCGCGCCGAACAGATCGACCCGCTGACCGCCGGTGATCTTCGTGTACAGCCCGTATTTCTTCGCGACCTGGCCGACCGCGATCAGGCCGTCGGGCGTCACTTCGCCGCCGGGCATGCGCGGCACGACCGAATAGGTGCCGTCGCGCTGAATGTTCGCGAGGTAGTAGTCGTTGGTGTCCTGCAGCGACGCGTGCTCCTTCTTCAGCACGAATTCGTTCCAGCACGATGCGAGAATGCTGGCGACCGCCGGCTTGCAGATATCGCAGCCGAGCCCGCGGCCGTGCCTCGCGAGCAGCGCGCCGAAGCTTCGGAGTCCTTCGACGCGCACCAGGTGATACAGCTCCTGACGCGAATAGGGGAAGTGTTCGCACAGGTGGTTGTTGACGGCCATGCCCTGCTTTTTCATCTCGGCCTTCATCACCTGGGTGACGAGCGGCACGCAGCCGCCGCACGAGGTGCCCGCGCCGGTCGCGCACTTCAATGCGCCGATATCGGTCGCGCCCGCGCCGACGGCGGCGCACAGATCGCCCTTCGACACGTTGTTGCACGAGCAGATCTGCGCGGCGGCCGGCAATGCGTCGACGCCGAGCGCCGCTTTCGCGTTGCCGTCCGCTTGCGGCAGGATCAGGAATTCGGGCGCTTCGGGCAGCTCGATGCGGTTCAGCATCATCTGCAGCAGCGTGCCGTATTCGCTCGCGTCGCCGACCATCACACCGCCGAGCAGATACTTGCCGCAGTCGGACACCACCAGCTTCTTGTAGACCTGCTTGCGTTCGTCGCTGAACTGATAGGTGCGGCTGCCCGGCGTGCTGCCGTGCGCGTCGCCGATGCTGGCGACGTCCACGCCCATCAGCTTGAGCTTGGTGCTCATATCGGCGCCGGCGAATTGAGCGGGATTACCGAGCAGTTGCTTCGCGACCACGCGGGCCATTTCGTACCCGGGCGCGACGAGGCCGAACAACTGACCGCGCCACAGCGCGCATTCGCCGATCGCGTAGACGAACGGGTCGCTGGTGCGGCATGCGTCGTCGATGACGATGCCGCCGCGCGCGCCGATCTCGAGCCCGCATGCGCGCGCGAGGTCGTCGCGCGGGCGGATGCCGGCCGAGAACACAATCATGTCGGTATCGAGGTGGCTGCCGTCGGCGAACTGCATCCGGTGCGTGCCGCCGTCGCCGTCGACGATCTCCTTGGTGTTCTTCGCGGTGTGCACGGTCACGCCGAGTTCTTCGATCCGGCTGCGCAGCACGCGGCCGCCGCCGTCGTCGACCTGCACCGCCATCAGGCGCGGCGCGAATTCGACCACGTGCGTGTCGAGCCCCATGTCGCGCAGCGCCTTCGCGCATTCGAGGCCGAGCAGGCCGCCGCCGACCACGGTGCCTGTCTTCGCGCGCGCGCCGCATTCGCGCATCGCTTCGAGATCATCGATAGTTCGGTACACGAAGCAATCGGCGCGCTCGCGCCCCGGCAGCGGCGGCACGAACGGATAGGAACCGGTCGCGAACACGAGGCGGTCGTACGGCAGCGTTTCGCCGCTCGCGACCGTCACGGTGCGCGCATCGCGATCGACCGCGACGGCCCGCGCGTTCAGCTTGAGCAGCACGTTATGGCGTTCGAAGAAGCCCGGCTCGACGAGCGACAGATCGTCGGCGCTCTTGCCCGCGAAGAACTCGGACAGATGCACGCGATCGTAGGCCGGCCGCGATTCCTCGCCCAGCACGGTGATGTCGAGATCGTGCGCCGGCTCCTGCGCGAGGCATTCGACCAGTTTGTGGCCGACCATCCCGTGACCGATAACGATGATTTTCATGAGCGCGCTGTCCTCTTCTGTCTGGCGAATGCGGTGGCGGAAATAAAAACGGCGTCCCGCGAATCCAGCCGAGGGCTGAATCCGGGGGACGCCGTTGTCCTGTTCGGTGCTGCTTCGATGTTGCTCGGGTTCTGCTACGGCGCGGCAGCGGTGCTGCGCGCGCGGCGGACCTGCGTTGGCCCGTTGGCATCGCTTAATGCAAAGGCTGTGCCAATTGTTAAAAAGCAGGCCGCGGCGCCTTACGCGCTATGGGTTTGCGCGCTTATGCGACCGCGCGGACCGTGCGCGCCGCGCGTTGCGTTTTGATGCGCCGAGGCACAGCGATGGTGCGACGCAGCACTGTGCGCGTGCGCAACGCGAGTGCGACCCGATGGTGCGCGAGCGTGTCTGGCGAAGTGGTGCGCGGGCTTTCGAGTGGCTTTGCGAATGGTTGCGTGTGGTTTTGAGCGAGCTTTGGCGGGCGGCCTGCAACCACGTGGCGTGGTCCTTGCATTAACGATGCACACGCTCATCGCAGCAACGCTGCCGTGCTGAGCGAAGCCGATCCGATCTGAAAGACTCCGCACTGGCGCGCAGCTTCAGGCACAGGTGCATCCGTAGGCGGTTATATAAAGCGCTACGCTGCCCCGCCCGGACCGGCTTCAAAGCAGCTAACCCGCAATGCAACGGACAACGGCGTCCCCTCGTGCATCACACGAGCGGACGCTTTTTTATTTCGCGCGCCGCAGCGCCGTCGCAGTTCCAGCCGCGCGGCGCGCACAACCGAAGGACACGACGATGACGAGCCCTACCCCCGCCGACACGCTCACCCCCGGCAAGGTCACGCTGCTGAGCGCGGGCCCAGGCGACCTCGACTTGCTGACGTTAAAAGCGGTCAAGGCGCTGGCCGCCGCCGACGTCCTGCTGCTCGACGACCTCGCCAATCCGGAAATCGTCTCGCTCGCGCCGCAAGCACGGGTGATCCGCGTCGGCAAACGCGGCGGCTGCCGTTCGACGCCGCAAGCGTTTATCGAACGTCTGATGCGCCGTTATGCGCTCAAGGGGCTGCACGTGGTGCGCGTGAAAGGCGGCGAAGCGCTGCTGTTCGGCCGCGCCGGAGAAGAAATCGCGGTGCTGCGCGACGCGGGCATCGCGGTCGATATCGTCAATGGGATTTCGTCGGGCTTCGCGGCGGCGGCTTCGCTCGGGATGTCGCTGACGCATCGGCGGCATTGTCACGGCGTGAGCTTCGTCACCGCGCACACCGAAGATCACGGCGAGCCGGACTGGGCCGCGCTCGCGGCGACCCGCACGACGCTCGCGATCTATATGGGCATGCGGCGCATCGAGCGGATCGCGAGCGCGTTGCTCGCGCATCTGCCGGCCGCGACGCCGGCGGCGCTCGTGCAGTGGGCGGGCGGCGTCGACGAACGGCGGCTGCTCACGCGGCTCGACCGTTTGGCCGCCGATGCGATGAGCGCCGGGTTCGGCAGCCCGGCGGTGATCCTGGTGGGCGATGCGGTGGGCGAAAGCGCGCGGCAGCGTGATGCCACTTCACACGCGCGGACGACCGCAGCGATCGCGTACGCGGCCTGACGCGCGGTCGCGTCAATCGCCGAACGCCAACTCGGCCTGAACTTCCTGCCCGACCCGCAACCACGCGCCCGCGCCGCTAGCGACCAGCGCGTTGTTGCCGAACGTGACCGCGCCGTCGAAGCGCGCGCTCGCGCGGTAGCCGAGCAACGTGTCGGTCGGCTCGTTCGGCCAGTCGGGATCGGGCGCGCCGCGAGCCTGATCGACGGTCGGCATCGGGCAGCGCGCGCACAGCTTGACGAGGCGCAGTTCGACCGCCGCCGCATCGTTCGCGCTATGGCCGCCGCTCGTGCCATTCGTGCCGCTCGTCCCATTCGCCCCGGCGGCCACGCTCAAGCGCTCCACGAAGTCTTCTTCATACGCATCGAGCCCGTCCAGCACGATGTTCGGCCGGAACCGGTCGATCGGAATCGACGGCGCGCCCTTGCTGTTCAGGCGCGCGTTCAGGTCGTCGAGCGATGCCTGGCCGACCACCAGCAGCGGAAAGCCGTCGGCGAAAAAGGTCGTGGCGCCGCCCGTGCTTTCCGTGTAATCGCGATCGACGATCCGCTCGCGCAGCGGATCGAAGCGCAGCAAGCGCGCCGGCAAGCCGAGAAATTCGCTGAGCCACGCGGCGGTTTCCTCGCCGGTGTCGAGCCCGTAGGCCGCATCGCGCCACACGGAGGTGTCAACGCGCGGCGCCTGCGCGAGCCGGGCCGCGTCGAGCGGCGTGCACAGCTCGCGCATGCCGGGCGCGCGGATCACCAGGTCTTCGTCGCCAAGCTCGACCTTGATCAGCGCCATGCGCGGATAGGCGCGCTGCGTGTACATCGCGCCGTGCGGATCGGTGATCATCCAGTTGCGGTCGTATTCGAGGCCGGTCGCCAGCAGGCGCGCCTCGTTGAGCGCGATGCCCGCGCAGGATTTGATCGGATAGACGAAAAGCTCGCTGATGGTCGGCATGGTGGGGGCGCCCTCGGGCTCGCAGGTTCTGGTCAAGAGGCGATTGTAAAGCGCGCGGGCCTTCGGGCAAGCCGCCGTTTCGAACCGGCGCGCGGGGCAGTAGAATCTTCGGTTCCAACGCGCGCGCCCGGCCGCACGCGGCTTGCTGCACCGCCCGTGTCCACGCGGGGACGGCAAGCCCGGGCGGCAGCGCCTCGCGCGAGCGGTCCAGGGCTGGAACCGGCGTGGAACCGGCGGCGCCTCCCGATCAACCAGACAGAACCAGACAGGAAGACATCATGCTGAGCAAACCCGTGTTGAGCGTCACCGAAACGACCCGCATTCTCGAAGCCGCCCGCGCCGAAGCCGAGAAGAACAAGTGGGCCGTCGCGATCGTGATCGCCGACGACGGCGGTCATCCGCTCGCATCGCTGCGTCTCGATGGCGCGGCGCCGTCCACCGCCTACATCGCGACCGAAAAAGCCCGCACCGCGGCGCTCGGCCGCCGCGAAACCAAGGTCTACGAAGACATGATCAACAACGGCCGCACCGCGTTTCTCAGCGCGCCGCTGTCCGGCACGCTCGAAGGCGGCGTGCCGGTGATCGTCGACGGCCAGGTGATCGGCGCGGTCGGCGTGTCGGGCGTGAAGTCCGAGCAGGACGCGCAGGTCGCCAAAGTCGGCATCCAGGCGCTCAACAACTGAGCGGCTGAGCGGACCCCGCCCCCGTTAGCAAAACCCGCCGCAACCGGCCGTTGCGGCACCCCTCTCGCAGCAAGGCAATCCGTGGCATAACGCGGACCGGTGCCCCCTCATCGGTCCCATAACAGATGGAGCAGTCGATGACTCAGATGAACCCGCGCGGCGCACTGCTGGTCGCCGCCAATCTCGACCAGTTCGTTGAAACCGAAGCCCTGCCCGGCAGCGGGATCGACAGCGCCGCCTTCTGGTCGGGTTTCGACGCCCTCGTTCACGAGCTGGCGCCCAAAAACCGTGCGCTGCTCGCCGAGCGCGACCGCCTGCAAACCGAACTCGACAACTGGCATCGCGCCAATCCCGGCCCGGTGCGCGATCTGCGCGCGTATCGCGCGTTCCTCGAAGGGATCGGCTACATCGTGCCGGCGCCCGCCAGCGTCAAGGCGACGACCGAGAACGTCGACAGCGAAATCGCCGAACAGGCCGGCCCGCAGCTGGTCGTGCCGCTGTCGAACGAGCGCTACGCGCTGAACGCCGCGAACGCGCGCTGGGGCAGCCTGTACGACGCGCTGTACGGCACCGATGCGATTCCCGAGACCAATGGCGCGCAAAAGCAGCAAGGCTTCAACCCGGTGCGCGGCGCCGCGGTGATCGCGTATGCGCGCAAGTTCCTCGACGAGGCCGCGCCACTCGCGAACGGCTCGCATGTGGACGCGACCCGCTATAGCGTCGAAGGCGGCCAACTGGTCGTCGCGTTGAAGAGCGGCAGCACGGGCCTGAAAACGCCCGCGCAGTTCATCGGCTATCAGGGCGACGCGAGCGCGCCGTCGGCGGTGCTGGTCAAGCACAACGGCCTGCACGTCGAAATCCAGATCGACGCGAACGATCCGATCGGCAAGACCGACGCCGCGCACGTGAAGGACGTGGTGGTCGAGGCGGCGGTCAGCACGATCATCGATTGCGAGGACTCGGTCGCGGCGGTCGACGCCGCCGACAAGGTGCAGCTCTATCGCAACTGGCTCGGCCTGATGAACGGCGACCTGACCGAGGAAGTCACGAAGAACGGCAAGACCTTCACGCGCCGGCTCAACCCGGACCGCGAATACACCGGCGCGGACGGCAAGTCGCAAGTCAAGCTGCATGGCCGCTCGCTGCTGTTTATCCGCAACGTCGGCCATCTGATGACCAATCCGGCGGTGCTGACGAAGGACGGCCACGAGATTCCGGAAGGCATTCTCGATGCGGTGATCACCACGCTGTGCGCGCTGCGCGACCGTCAAAACAGGCTCAATTCGCGCACCGGCTCGATCTATATCGTCAAGCCGAAGATGCACGGCCCGGCGGAAGTCGCATTCGCGAGCGAACTGTTCGCGCGCGTCGAGAATCTGCTCGAGCTGCCGCGCAACACGCTGAAGATGGGCATCATGGACGAGGAGCGCCGCACCAGCGTGAACCTGCTCGCGTGTATCGACGCAGCGTCGGCGCGCGTCGCGTTCATCAACACGGGCTTTCTCGACCGCACCGGCGACGAGATGCACTCGGCGATGCTGGCCGGCCCGATGATGCGCAAGGGCGACATGAAGTCGAGCAAGTGGATCACCTCGTACGAGCGCAGCAACGTGCTGGTCGGTCTGGCCGCGGGCCTGCGCGGCCGCTCGCAGATCGGCAAGGGCATGTGGGCGATGCCGGACCTGATGCACGCGATGCTCGAACAGAAGATCGCGCATCCGAAGGCCGGCGCGAACACCGCGTGGGTGCCCTCGCCGACCGCCGCGACGCTGCACGCGCTGCACTATCACCAGGTCGACGTGCAGGCGGTCCAGCAGGAGCTGGAGCGCACCGATTACGCGCAGCTGCGCGACGAACTGCTGGACGGCCTGCTGACGATTCCGGTCGTCGAACAGGCGCAGTGGAGCGACGACGAAATCCGCGCCGAAGTCGACAACAACGCGCAGGGCATTCTCGGCTACGTGGTGCGCTGGATCGATCAGGGCGTCGGCTGCTCGAAGGTGCCGGACATTCACAACGTCGGCCTGATGGAAGACCGCGCGACGCTGCGCATTTCGAGCCAGCACATCGCCAACTGGTTGTATCACGGCGTGATAAACCGCGAGCTGGTCGAGGAGACTTTCAGGCGGATGGCGAAGGTGGTCGACCAGCAGAACGCCGGCGATCCGCTTTACAAGCCGATGGCGCCGGGCTTCGACGGCATCGCGTACAAGGCCGCGCAGGCGCTGGTGTTCGAAGGACGCGAGCAGCCGAGCGGCTACACCGAGCCGCTGCTGCACAAGTTCCGGCTCGAGGTGAAGCGGCAGGCTTGAGGTGGTTTAGCGCTGCTAGCGCTTCTGACCACGACCCTCGCGTGCCGCTAGCGAGGCTCGGTTGATGCAACGACGGGCGCCGCGCAATGCGGCGCCCGTTTTTCATGCGCGTGTCACATTGCGTTTCCCCGCGTTTTCCTGCATTTTCGTGTTTGCCAGCCCACAGGCCACCGTCTACACTGCTCTGCACTGACGCGCCGCAGCAATGGGCCGCTCCCGCCCGCTGCGCGCGTCGGCGTTTCAGCGCCGTTCACCCCGCACCCCGCCGTGGAACCGCCAAGGAGACAGCCGATGGAACATCACCGCGACAAATACGAGCGACTCGTCACCTTTGCGGCGTCGCTGCCGCCCACCCCGACCGCGGTCGCGCATCCGGTCGATCACGACTCGCTCGCGTCGGTCATCGAAGCGGCCCGGCTCGGCCTGATCGCGCCGATCCTCGTCGGCCCGCGCGAGAAGATCGTCGCGGCCGCCCAGGCCGGCAAGCTGGAGCTTGGCGAGTTGCCGATCGTCGACGCGCCGCACAGTCACGCGGCGGCCGCCGCGGCCGTGCGACTGGTGCACGAGGGCCGCGCGCAGGCGTTAATGAAGGGTTCGCTGCATACCGACGAACTGATGGCCGAAGTGGTCGCGCGCGCGACCGGTCTGCGCACCGAGCGGCGTGTGAGCCACTGCTTCGTGATGGACGTGCCGGGCCGCGAGGACGCGCTGATCATCACCGACGCGGCCGTCAACATCTCCCCGTCGCTCGACGAAAAACGCGACATCGTGCAGAACGCGATCGACCTCGCGCATGCGCTGCGCTTTCCGGCCGCGCGCGTCGCGATCCTGTCGGCGATGGAAACCGTCAATTCGAAAGTGCCGTCGACGCTCGATGCCGCCGCGCTATGCAAGATGGCCGACCGCCAGCAGATCACCGGCGGCATTCTCGACGGCCCGCTCGCGCTCGACAACGCGATCAGCGTCGAAGCCGCGCAGATCAAGGGCATTGCGTCGCCGGTCGCGGGCCGCGCGAACATCCTCGTGGTGCCGGACCTCGAAGCGGGCAACGTGCTCGCCAAAAGCCTGTCGTTTCTGGCCGGCGCCGATGCGGCCGGGATCGTGCTCGGCGCCAAGGTGCCGATCATTCTGACGAGCCGCGCCGACTCGGTGCTGACCCGGCTCGCGTCCTGCGCGGTGGCGTCGCTGGTCGCGCTCGCGCGGCGCGAACAGTTATCCGCGGCGATCGTCTGAGGGGGCTCGCATGGAAGTGATTCTGGTCATCAACTCGGGTTCGTCCAGCATCAAGTTTCAGGCCTTTTCGATGGACGGCACGACGCTCGAGCCGATCGCCGGCGGCAAGCTCGAAGAGCTGTACACCGCGCCGCGCATGACGGTCAAACGCGTGAACGGCGAAGTGATCGAGGACCGGCGCTGGCCGGACGGCGAGTCGCTGCCGCACGAAAAAGCGCTCGACTTCCTGTTCGACTGGCTGCGCACCCATGCGGCCGGCGCGACGCTGCGGGCGGTCGGCCATCGGGTCGTGCACGGCGGCGAGCATTACGGCGAACCGGTTGTGATCGACGACGAGGTACTGGCCGCGCTCGACAAACTGGTGCCGCTCGCGCCGCTGCATCAGCCGCACAATCTCGCGGCGATCCGCGCGATCGCCGCGCGCAATCCGCAATTGACGCAGATCGCCTGTTTCGACACCGCGTTCCATCACACGCAGCCGTCAGTCGCCACGCGTTATGCGCTACCGCCCGACATCACGAATCAAGGCGTGCGCCGTTACGGGTTTCACGGTCTCTCCTACGAATACATCGCGAGCGTGTTGCCGCAATACAGCGAGCGCGCCGCGCGCGGCAGAACCGTCGTGCTGCATCTGGGCAACGGCGCGAGCATGACCGCGCTGGCGGAAAACCGCAGCGTCGCCAGCACGATGGGTTTTACCGCGGTCGAAGGACTTGTGATGGGTACGCGCTCCGGCAGTCTCGATCCGGGCGTCCTGTTGTGGATGATCGAGGAAGCGGGCATGGATGCGCGCGCGATCGGCTCGCTGCTGTACAAACGTTCCGGACTCCTCGGCGTTTCCGGCATCTCCAGCGATATGCGCACGCTGCTCGCAAGCGATTCGCCGGCCGCCGCCGAGGCGGTCGATCTGTTCTGCTACCGGATTTCGCGCGAACTGGGCTCGCTCGCGGCCGCGCTCGGCGGCCTCGATGCGATCGTGTTTACGGCCGGGATCGGCGAATACGCGGCGCCGGTGCGCGAACGCGTGTGCCGCGCGGCGACGTGGCTCGGCGTGTCGCTCGATGACGACGCGAACGCGCGCCACGGTCCGCGCATCAGCGACGCGCAGAGCGCGGTCGAGGTGTGGGTGATTCCGACCAACGAGGAACTGATGATCGCCCGGCATACGCTCGGGCTGTTGTAGCAGCGGTTCTGGCAGCGGTTTTAGCACCGGCTGCAGCAGGCGTCGCCAGCCGCTCTGGCTGGCGACGCGATGCATCGCGTTATGCGACGCTCAGGCCGCTTCTTCCGCGAGTTGCGTCGCGGCGGCATCCGCCACCGTGCCCGCCTCGTTTCGCAGATAAGCCTGCAGATACGCTTCGAAATCGGCCTTCACTTCCGGGTGACGCAGCGCGAACTCGACGGTCGCCTTCAGATAGCCGAGCTTGCTGCCGCAATCGAAACGCGTGCCGAAGTAGCGATACGCGAGCACCTGCTCCTCGGTCAGCAGCGACTGCACCGCGTCGGTCAGTTGGAGCTCGCCGCCCGCGCCCGGCTTCAGAGCACGGATGTGCTTGAAGATCGTCGGCATCAGCACATAGCGGCCGACCACGCCGAGGTTCGACGGCGCCTCGTTCGGCGCCGGCTTTTCGACGATGCCCGACATCTTGATCACGTTGTCTTCCCACTCGCGGCCGTCGACCACGCCATACGAGCGGCTGTCTTCGCGCGCGATCGTTTCGACGCCGATCACCGAGCTGTGATAGTGGTTGAACGTATCGACCAGCTGGCTCATCACCGGCTTTGAGCTGTGCAGCAGATCGTCGGCGAGAATCACCGCGAACGGGCTGTCGCCGACCAGTTTTTCGGCGCACAGCACCGCATGGCCGAGACCGAGCGCTTCGGCCTGGCGCACGTAGAAGCAGTCGACGTTGGCCGGCTTGATGCTGCGCACGAGGTCGAGCAGCTTCTGCTTGTTGCGCGCTTCGAGTTCGGATTCGATCTCATAGGACTTGTCGAAGTGATCTTCGATCGCGCGCTTGCTGCGGCCCGTCACGAAGATCATCTCGGTGATGCCGGCGGCAATCGCTTCCTCGACCGCGTACTGGATCAGCGGCTTGTCGACGATCGGCAGCATTTCCTTCGGACTTGCCTTGGTAGCCGGCAGGAATCGTGTCCCGAGGCCCGCTACGGGAAACACGGCTTTGGTGACTTTCAGCATGGTAGACATTCCCACATCGGTTAGAAGTTGATGGATTCGCGGACCCGCCCGGTCAATGCCGGCATCGGACCGGCAAACGGGCGCTCGACGGGCGCTCGACGGCTGCTCGACGGCTGCTCAATTCACTCGCGCTGATTTCTCCAATTAATTCGATAATCGGCGAATTCCGACGATGCCGGATAGTGGAATAAATTGGGTCATTGTTACCCAGCCCACTACGCGAGGCTATTGAATAAATCTGAAACTCTTACATGCGAACCGCGCCCCTGGCGCGGTCGCTGCCCGGGATCGACGGGACCCGGGCCTCGCGTCATTCATTGCTCTTCGTCGACCGGCGGCAGCTTGCCCGGATTGGCGCGGTAACGGCCGATCGGCTCGTTACGCAGCGCATCGCGATAGGCCGAAGCGGCGATCAGGATCAGAAGCACGGCGACGCCGGCGAGCAAATGCAGGTTCATCACGTGACCTCGGGTCAGAAAATCCGTATCTCAAATTAACATGACAAAAGCGATAAATAATTCGACATCGCATTTTCTTATCCTCGATTACAACTCGTCACAAAATCGATAGCCCGGCTAATTCGCCCGGCATTTTTTATCGATTTTTTCCCGACCGCGATGTTTTAGCATGGAGATCGCGCGGCGACCTATGCGGCGGCGCAATACGTTGATCCATTGGCGCATTTCGTGGGCCGCGGTTGTCGCGGCGCGCGCGGTTTGGCCGGAGGTTTCCCGCTGCGGCCGGTGGCCAACGAAGCGTGCGTGCGCGCCGGAGTTCGAATTAATCCGGCCGGCGATGTCCTGACAATCCTTAACGCTGGCTCCCGCACGACTGTGGGCGCCCGCACGATTGACAGCATGACCCGGTGATAGCGTTTGCCGACCTCTTCTTCTTATCCCGTTCCCGCTTCAAATAAGGACTGCCCATGAGCGATCCATTGCTGGATGCCGCCGGCTCATCCCTGCCCCTCACTCCCCCTGCACGCTCCGCGCAGCCGGCGTCGTCCCGTGCGCGCGGGGACGCGCGCGCCGCGAGCGCCGGCAAGGAGCACCTGATCGACGCGATGCGCGGCTTCGCCGCGTTGCTGGTCGCGTACTTCCATTGCCGCCAGGTCGTCTGGGTCGGGATTCAGGCGTTCCATCACAGCGTCGGCCGCTCGTTCAGCCCGAGCGCGCTGGCCGCCTATCTGACTTTTCCGATCGCATGGGGCTCGGCCGGCGTGCCGATCTTCTTCGTGATCAGCGGCTATTGCATCCACCGCGGCGGCGCGCTGCGCGTCGCGGATAATCCCGCTTACCGGCTCGATGCGCGGCATTTCTGGCTGCGCCGCTTCGCGCGGATCTATCCGGTGCTGCTTGCCGCGTTGCTGCTGACGTTCGCGCTCGATTCGCTGAGCCTGCAACTGCCGCCGGTCAGCCACAAGATCGGCGACACCGGACTGCGCACGTTTTTCGTCAACCTGTTGTCGTTGCAAGGCGTCGCCGGCAAGACCTTTGGCTCGAACGGCGCGCTGTGGACGTTGTCGCTCGAAGTGCAGTTCTATGCGATCTATCCGCTGCTGTTCGCGCTGCGGCGCCGGCTCGGCATCAATGCGGTGGTGGCGGGCGTGGCCGCGATCAACGTCGTGTCCGCATATCTGCTCGAGCGCCACGACATTCAGTTCTTCACGTCGTACTGGTTTTCGTGGATGCTCGGCGCGTGGATTGCCGACGTGCAGGCGAGCCGCGCTTCAAATACCCGTGTACCGCGCGGGTTTTATTGGCTGGCGGCGGCGTTCGGCGCGGCCGGTTGCGTCGCGTTTCAGTTCGGCCAGTACGCCGCATTCCAGTTCTGGGCGCTCGCGTTCGCGTGCTATCTGCACAAGGCGCTGGCGCCGCGCGCGCAGACAGAGCGCGCGGCGGGCGCAATACGCGCACTGCTGAGCGGTCTTGCGGCGGGCGGCTCGCGCGTCCTCGCGCGTTTCGGCGACTTCAGCTTTTCGCTGTATCTGATCCATCTGCCGATCTTCGTGCTGCTGTCGTCGTGGCTGTTCCGTTCGTCGCTGCAGATGTCGATCTGGCCGTCGTTCGCTTATATGTTCGTCGCGGTGCCGGCCGCTTGGGTGTTCTACCGCGTCGTCGAATTGCCGGCGATGAGATGGTCGGCGAGTTTTAAATCCGGCGCCGCGCGCCGTGCCCGCTAAACGCGATAACCGATATGCGATAAACGATAAAAAAACGGAGCGAATGCCATCCGGCTTTCGCTCCGCTCTTCTTCGAGACCCGCACCGTTGCGAGTCCCGCCGTCCTTGCCGATACCGCTTTAGGTCCGCGCCACGTCCTTCAAAATCCGCGCGACCCCGTCCACATAGCTCTGCGTACCAAACCGGCTCAGCGCGCTGCGATAGCCGTTCTCGACCAGCTTCTCGCGCAGTTCGTCGTTCGAGCGCAATTCGGCGAGCGTATCGGCGAGCGCGTGCGCATCGCCCGGCGTGCACAGGATGCCGTTTTCGTGATCGTCGATGATTTCGAGCACACCGCCGGCGCGCGCCGCGACGACCGGCCGGCGCGCCAGCATCCCTTCGACGATCACGCGGCCGAACGGCTCCGGCGTAATCGACGTATGCACGACCGCGTCGACCGCGCACATGCAGGCGGGAATATCGTGCTGAAAGCCGAGAAAATGCACACGCTCGCCGAGCCCGTGCGCGGCCACGAACGCGTGCAATTCGACTTCGTACTGGTCCTCGCCGAACAGCGCCGCGCCGACCAGCACCGCGTGCATCTGCGGATTGAGCACCATCGCTTCGAGCAGCACGTGCTGCCCCTTCCAGCGCGCGAGCCGGCTGAACGAGCCGACCAGAAACGCATCGCGCGGCAGCTTCAGACGTTCACGCAGCGTCGCTTGCGGCACCGCGCGCAACGCGTCGAACGGTTCGGCCGAAATGCCGTTGAACACCACGTCGATCCGCTTGCTGTCGAATTGCGTGAGTTGCGCGAACGCCTGCGCGGAGGCGGCGGAATTGGCGATCACATGCTTCAGACCCAGCCGCGCGCACCATTTGATGATCGCCAGCTGCTTGCCGCCGAAGTGTTCGGCGCTGACGATGTCGCGCAGATGCCAGACCACCGGACGCCGCACGAGCTTGCCGGCGACCGCGCCGATCACCATCGCGCGTTGCGTGTTCGCGTAGATCACGTCGGCCGCGCGCGCGCGTTGCGCGGTCGCCCGCACCAGCGCGAGCAGCCCCTTCAACGCCTGGCCCTTCGGCAGCGAGCCGCCCTGCTTGCGGATGTTTTTCAGCACGCCGGCGTCGAGCACGTTGACCGCGACGCCGGTCTTCGCGAGTTCGCTGCGAAACGGCCCGTCGTCGAACAGCACGACCTCGACGCGCGAGCGCAACGCCTTGACGATTTCGAGCAACGACAGCTCGGCGCCGCCGAGCACGCCGCTTTGGTCGACCGCGAGGATGCGCGGCAGATCGGCGGGCAACTCGTGCTGGCCTTCCCGCTCGCTGTGCTCGAGGCCGGGTGGGTTCGGCACATACTGCACATACGGCGGCAACGTCACGCCGCGCAGCGCCGGCACGGCCGCGCGCACGTGCGCGAACAAACGCTCGCGAAACCGCTCGGCCGAAAACTGCTCGGCATTCGCGCGGCAATCGGCGGGCACGAAGCGCTGTGCGAGTTCGTCGAAGCGCTCGACCGCCGCGACGATCGCTTCGGCATCCTGCCGATCGAAGAACATCCCGGTCGGCTGCGGTCCGGACAGATCGCGCACGGTTTCGAGCGCCCCGCCCTTGCCGAACGCGATCACCGGCGTGCCGCACGCCTGCGCCTCGACCACCGAAATGCCGAAGTCCTCTTCAGCCGCGAACACGAACGCCTTCGCGCGGCTCATATGGTCCTTCAGTACCTCGAACGGCTGATAGCCGAGAATCTCGACATTCGGGCCCGCCTTCGCGCGAATCTTCGCCATCTCGGGCCCGTCGCCGATCACGACGAGCTTGCGCGTAGGCATCCTTGCGAACGCTTCGACGATCAGATCGATCTTCTTGTACGGCACCATCCTCGACGCGGTCAGATAGAAATCCTCTTTCTGGGTACACAGCGAGAACGCATCGACGTCGACTGGCGGAAAAATCACCTGCGCATCGCGCTGATAGACCTTCTTGATGCGCCGCGCGATAAACGCCGAGTTCGAAATGAAGCTGTCGACCGAATTCGCGGTGCGGATATCCCAGTTGCGGATGTAATGCAGGATCAGCCGCGCGAGCACCGACTTCGGGCCGTGCGTCAGCTTCGACTGCTGCAAATACTGATGCTGCAGATCCCACGCATAGCGGATCGGCGAATGCACGTAGCTGATATGCACCTGGTCCGGCCCGGTCAGAATGCCCTTCGCGACCGCATGGCTGCTCGAAATCACCACGTCGTACGCGGACACGTCGAGCTGTTCGATCGCGAGCGGCATCAACGGCAGATACGCGCGGTATTTGCTGCGCGCCCGCGGCAGTTTCTGGATGAACGAGGTCGTCACCGGCTTGCCGCGCAAAAAACTGCGGTCGTCAAGAAAGTCGACCAGACTGAACAGGTCCGCGTCCGGAAAGCACGCGATCATCTGCTCGAGTACTTTCTCGGCACCCGCATAGGTGACCAGCCAGTCGTGCACGATCGCGATGCGCACGTCCTGGTCGGTGCGCAATGGGCCGCGCGGCGCGCGCGGCTGCGCGCCTGGCACGTGGGTCAGTTCGTCGAGCGCGCTGCGCGTCGCCGGCCTCAACAGGTTTTTTTCAAGGACGTCGTGATTCATGCGCTTTTCCTCGGATTCAGTCGCAGGAGCAGTGAACGCGCAAGATTGCGCAAAGCGGGCGTCATCGTGATCGACCACGCGAGGTTCGCGCCGACCGTCAACACGCCGGCGGCGAGCGCGAGCGCGAGGCTCGGCAGAAAGCTCGCGAGCCACAGGCTCGCGAGCAGGAAAGCGAGATGCGCGAGCATGTCGAGCACGATCTGGCGCGCGCGGATCGCCGCGAAATGGAGCAGCAGCGCGTAGTCGAACAGCGCGCGCGCGGCGACCGCGACCGCCGCGCCGGTCAACCCGTAATGGCTGATGCCGAACCACAGCGCGCCGGCAAACAGCGGCAATTCGAGCAGACCGATACGCGCGGCGGTGGCCGGATTGACCTGCGACTGGATCAGGATGCGCGTGACGTTGGCCTGACCGACCAGCCACACCGCGACGATCATGATGCGGCCCACCGGTGCCGCCACCGTCGCAATCTCGCTGCCCACCCATAGATGCAGGAACGGTTCGAGCACCAGCATCGCGACCAGCGCGACCGGCGTGAACACGCCGTTCAGAAATTCGAGCGACTGCTGCGTGATCGTGTCAGCGTCCGCGCGGCCGACCGCCGAGAGCCGCGGAAACAGCGTGCGCACCAGCGCGGTCGGCACGATGTTCAGTCGCGTGACGAGGTTCTGCGGCACTGTGTAGTAAGTGACGAAACGCGCACCGAGGCGCGAGCCGAGCATCACGCGATCGAGCGAATCGGCGACCATCGTGGTCACGCTGGCGATCAGCATCCAGCCGCCGAAGTTGAACAGGCCCTTCGCGACGCCGAGCTGCGGCGCAAGAATGCTGCGTATTTCCAGCACTTTCAGCGCCGAGCGGCCGAGCAGCACGGCTGCCAGAATGCGCGCGAACACGGCGGCCGCGAGCACGTTCTGCAGGTTCGCGCCGAGCCACAGCGCGACGCCGAGCGGCAGCAACTGGAACAGGAAGGTGCCGATCGTCTGGTTGGTGTTGTAGACGCCGAAGCGCTCCGCGCCGTTGATCGCACCGGCGAACACCCACGACACGTTGGCGATCGGAATCGCGACCGCGAGCCACGGCAGCGCCATATAGACCTCGTGCTGCAGCTCGGGCGAGACCTTCGTGAAGTACGCGGTGTAGAGAAACGCGCCGAAGTAGATGATCAGGCCGCCGATCACGCCGGTCGTTAGATTGAGCCACGTCGCGCTCCAGAACACGCGCGCGCTTTCGTGCTGGTCGCCGGACGCGCGCGCCTTCGAGATATGGTTCTGCGCGGCCATGCTCATACCGAGATCGAGAATCCCGAAGTAGCCGATCAGCGTCCACACGAGACTGACCACGCCGTAGCGCTCGACGCCGAGCAGCCGGATATACGACGGCACGGTGACGAGCGACACGAAGGTCGGCAGTACGAGCCCGAAGAAATTGATCGCCACGTTTCTGAGAATGCCTTTGTCCATCGAAGCCTTCGGTTATGCGGTTATTGCGGAGGTGTGAGCGGTTATTGCGGGGGTGTGAGCGGTGATTGCGGGCGTGTCAGCGCGACGCGCGCACCACATCGCGTCACGGTTTCCAGCGGTACATCAGCACCTTGCCGCGCGCGTCCTCCTCGACGAACACCAGGTATTCGCCATTGCCGCGGCGCGCCGCGCTGATGCCGTTCGGCACATCGACCCAACCCGACGCGCGGCCCACTTCCGGGCCCGGACGGATCACGCCGAGTTCGCGGCCGCTGTCCTTGTCCCATACATGCACGGTGCCGACCGGTTCGACACCGAACAGGTATTGCCCTTCGACGGTGACGCCGATGATCGTCGCGATCGGTTTGGCCCCGGGCTGCCACGGCAGCGCGATCGCATAGCGCTGCACCGGCGTGCCGCTCGACCATTTGTCGTAGCGCACCAGCACCCGCCCCACCTCTTTCCAGAAGCCGCGCTCGAACGGCGCGTCGGCGGTGTAGCCGGTCGCGTACAGCGTGTCGGTAGCCGGGTCGTAGAGCGCGCGATGCAGTTCGGTGAACGGCGGCGGCACCGGGTAGCGCGTGAGGTTCGAATACGAGTAGAGCGGGTTGCCGTGCGCGTCGAGGCCGCCGAAGCGGAAGCGGTAAAGCCCCTTGTTGTCGCGCGCGCGCCAGATGTCGCCGGCCGTGTCCACCCACCAGCCCCAGCCGCCCGCGAGCTTCGTGCCGCTCGTATTCGGTGCGAACTCGGCGGGCTCGATACGGCCGTTGCCGTTCGCGTCGCGCCAGATCCAGTCGCCGCCGGGCGGCGCATTGGGCACCTGCGCGACCGCGCGCTCGCGGCCCGCGATCAGGCCGGAAGGAATCGCGGTTTCGCCGTCGTGTTGCGGATCGAAGCGATAGATCTTCAGATGGTCCGCGTACATGTCGGTCAGATACAGGAACGTGCGGCCCTGCACGCGCCGCGCGATCGGCAGCCCCGGATACTGGTCGGTGTGGAACACCGGGTCGTCCGGGTACTTGAAGCGATTCGACAGGAACCCTACGTATTTCCAGTCCTCGCCGGGCGGCTTCGACAGATCGAGTTCGAAGCGCTTGTTGCCGGTATAGACGCTGTCGGGCCGCGCGGGATCGAGCCACGCGCCATCGACGAACAGCAGCCCCTGAACCTGCCAGTTGCGTTTGCCGCTGGGTGCGTAGCTTTCGAGCGTTGCGCCGAGGCCCGCGCCGAGCGGCGCGTAACGCGGACCGATGCCGTTGGTCGACACGAACACGTTGCCGCGTGCATCGACACCCACGCCGGTCAGGCCGTTGAAGCGCTGCGGACCGGGCTTGCCGGCGACGCCGCTAAAAATGCCGCCGCGTTCGCCGAGCGTGCCGCTTTCGCTATAGCGGCCGTCGCGTTTGCTGAAGAACAGCACCTGCTGGCGCGGGCCGTTATCGGCGATCAGCACGCGGCCTTGCGCGTCGGTCGCGAGATCGACCGCAAGCGTGCCGGCCGGCAGCGTGAAGTTTTCGTCGATGCGGCGGCCATCCGCCGTGTAATGCGCGATTGCGGGCGGGCCATCGCCGCGCGTGCCGGTCAGCACCCACAGCGAGCCGTCGGCCGCGAGCGCGATGCGGCCCGGCTCCGGCACGTCCCACGTCGCCTTCTTCAGCATCGACTCGGCGTCGTACACGTCGATGCGATTGCGCGCGGTATTGGCCGCGTACAGCGTCGTCGCGCTGGCCGCGAGGCCGCCGAGCGCGGCATCGGTGCCGGTCGGCACGTCGTTCGTCATCAGGAAGCCGGCCGCGAGCTGCGCATGCGGGTCGGCGGCGCTGGCCGCCGGCTGGAACGGCGCGACGCGTTTCGGATCGCTGATCAGCCGCCGCGAAATACCGAACCATTGCCTGCCCTTCTCCGGCCATATACCCTGCCCGGCCAGACGCCCTTTTTCGTTGCCGACGCCGAGCGCGACGAACACGTACTTGCGATTGATCGCGATCGCATTGCCGCCGCTATTGCCCCAGCCATGCGTGCCGCCCGCGAAGCCGAGCATTTTGCCGTCCTGATAGACGGACGCCTCCGCGCCGCTTTCGTCCCACGGCGCGTTCGTATAGACCTTGCCGTCCGGGCTCACCGCGAGCGCGGTGATATTGATCTGCGTCCACGTGCCGTCGCCGAAACCGGAGCTGTTGCCAAGCCATGACGTGGTCGCGGGCAACGCCGTTTGCGCGCGCGCCGGCGCCACCGCGCAAAGCGATGCGACTGTGACAGCCGCGGCGCACGCGCTGATGGCGAGCCAACGGGTGGACGTGACACGGGGCAAGGCAGATCCTCCAATCGAATAGCCGCTCGGGGCGACGCACGCGGACCGGTTCGGCGCGGTGCGAAATTCGGTGATGCGACGATGGGTTGAGACGACGCGCGACGAGGTGCGCGTTAGCCCGGTGGAAGAGGCGCGGATGCAAGCGAGCGAGCGTCCGTGCGCGATGCGGCGAGCGACGACGCGCACGGCCCGACGACCGGTGGCCCACGCCTCGCGACCGACCCGGCCAATCGACTACCCGCCTACGTTACGCGTAAAAAATCCGCCGACGAAAATCGAAAGTAATTCAAAAATATTCGTCGATCCGATCGATATAAAAGAAATGATTTTTTAATAGTGAATAAAACAGCTCGCTGTCGCCGGGGCATTGTCATTGCATCGGCCAGGCCTTTTTTACCGCCTTTAAATAAGATGCTCGCGCACCGGTTACGGATTGCGCTCCGGCTCGCGAACAAGCATATAAATGCGTTTCGAATAGCTAAAGAAACACCCTGTTTCAATCCGCTTCACTTATTCAATTGCTTTGCGTTTTTTCGCGAATTTCTTTTCCCTAGAATCGATTGCACTCGTAGCGACGCGCGCGCCGCTTCGCCCGGCCCATCCGCTTTACACCATGGACGGTTCATGACTGCCAGTGCATCACCCCTCGCGCCCTCCCATTCCCGCATCGTGCAGCTCGACGGCTTGCGCGCGCTTGCCGTGCTCGCGGTGTTCGCGCAGCACGCACTGAAAGCGCCGCTGTGGATGGGCGTCGATCTGTTTTTTGTGCTGAGCGGCTTTCTGATCAGCTGCATCCTGCTCGAACGCAAAACGCAGCGGCAGTCGTATTTCAAGTACTTTTATGCGCGCCGCGCGCGCCGCATCCTGCCGCCGTACCTGCTGCTGATGCTGGTGTCGTCGCTACTGTTCGGCCTCGCGTGGGCCCGGCACTGGTACTGGTATGCGTTGTTCTCGACCAATATCGGCGATGCGCTCAACCAGAGCGGCCACGACAGTCTCAACGTGTTGTGGTCGCTCGCGGTCGAAGAGCAGTTCTATATTTTCTGGCCGTTCGTGATCCTGCTGGTGCCCGAGCGCCTGCTCGGCTACGTGGCGGCCGGCCTGATCGTGCTCGTGCCGGTGCTGCGTGCCATTGCCACGCCGTGGTTCGATTCGTTCTGGCCGATCTATTACCTGACGCCGTTCCGCATGGATCTGCTCGCGGCCGGCGCGCTGCTGGCCCTCGCGGTGCGCCGCGATCGCGACGCGCTGGAGCCGTTCAAGCCACTCGCGGTGCTCGGGATGCTCGCCGCGCTCGCGGTGCTCGCGTGGCTGCATCTGCACTTTCCGCGCTTTCGGGCCGCCAATACGCCGCTGTCGAATGCGGGGCTGTATAGCGTGTCGCTGGTGTTGTGCACGTCGATCGTCGTGATCGCGCTGCAAAGCCGCGGCTTCGTCAAGCGGCTGCTGTGCCATCGCGTGCTCGTCTATATCGGCACGATCAGCTACACGATCTACCTGATTCATCTGAGCGTGCTGTATGCGGTGTGGCCGCTGCATCTGAACCGCTATCTGAGCGCCGCGCTCGCGCTGGCGGTCACGCTCGCGTACGCGAGCATCACGTGGTTCGGCTTCGAGAAGCGGCTGATTCGCGGCGGCCGCGGCAAAGCCACGGGCGCGCGCGCGAGCTCGAACGCCACCGCGAACGCAACCTCGAACATCAACGCAACGGTCAACGCAAGCGTCAACGCCAACGTCGCGCGGCCGGCACCGCAAAGCCGCGCTTGAGCTGTGCCTGAGCCGTCCTTGAGCCGTGCTTGAGCCACCTCTGAGCCGGCGTGCCCGGCCGTTTCAACGCCGCACATATTTTCCATTCACAAAACCACAAGGCAACCCAGCTTATGAACCAGCCACGCAAAGCGATCATCACCGGCGTCTCCGGCCAGGACGGCGCCTATCTGACCCGCCTGCTGCTCGATAAGGGCTACCAGGTAACCGGCACCTACCGGCGCACCAGCTCGGTCAATTTCTGGCGCATGCGGGAGCTCGGCGTGCTCGATCATCCGAATCTGCGGCTCGTCGAACACGATCTGACCGATCTCGGCTCGACGCTGCGTCTGCTGGAGAGCAGCCAGGCCGACGAGCTGTACAACCTCGCGGCGCAGAGCTTCGTCGGCGTGTCGTTCGATCAGCCCGCGACCACCGCCGAAGTGACCGGCATCGGCGCGCTGAACCTGCTCGAAGGCCTGCGCATCCTGAGCCGCAATACGCGCTTCTATCAGGCGTCGACCTCGGAGATGTTCGGCCTCGTGCAGGCGGTTCCGCAACGCGAGAGCACGCCGTTCTATCCGCGCAGCCCGTACGGCGTCGCGAAGCTGTTCGCGCATTGGTCGACGATCAACTATCGCGAGTCGTACAACCTGTTCGCGAGCAGCGGGATTCTGTTCAATCACGAATCGCCGCTGCGCGGCCGCGAATTCGTCACGCGCAAGATCACCGACACGGTCGCGAAGATCAAGCTCGGCAAACAGGACGTGCTCGAACTGGGCAACCTCGACGCGCGACGCGACTGGGGCTTCGCGCTCGAATACGTCGAAGGGATGTGGCGGATGTTGCAGGCCGAGCAGCCCGACACTTTCGTGCTGGCGACCGGCCGTACCGAGACGGTGCGCGACTTCGTGCGGATGGCCTTCGGCGCGGCCGGCTATCAGCTCGAATGGTCGGGCAAGAACGAGCGCGAGACCGGTATCGACGTCGCGACCGGCAAGACGCTGGTGCGCGTGAATCCGAAGTTCTACCGGCCGGCCGAGGTGGAACTGCTGATCGGCTGCGCGGACAAGGCGCGCGACACGCTCGGCTGGCAGCCGCAAACCACACTCGAACAGCTGTGCCAGATGATGGTGCAGGCCGATCTCGCGCGTAATCAGCAGCACGAGACGTTCTGATATGCGCGGGGCGCGATCAGTGCACGGCGGCCGGCGTCACCGCCGACCGCCCCACGCCAGCGGATTCGCGACGGGCGATTAGCCAGCCAGCTTCCTGAACGTCTCGAGCACCGCCTCGCCCTTGAACGGCTTGACGATCCAGCCCTTCACGCCGGCCGCCTTGCCGCGTTCCTTCATCGCCGGACTGCTTTCGGTCGTCAGCATGATCACGTTGACGCTGTGGTTCGCGAGTTCGCCGCGAATCTTCTCAACCATCGTCAGGCCGTCCATGTTCGGCATGTTCACGTCGCTGACGATCAGTTTGATATTCGAGTCGGTCTTCAGCTTCGTCAGCCCATCCTTGCCGTCGATCGCGGTCGCGACATCGAGGCCGTTTTTGGTCAGGAAGCCCGCGACTTCGTCGCGCACCGTGCTCGAATCGTCCACTACCAGAATCTTTGCCATAGCCATTTCCCTTGCATTGCGTTGCGGTGCGTCGGCTTATCGACGCGTTGAATCAAAACAGATCGAGTTCACCGGATTCGACGAGCGCGTCGAGATCCGCCGTGTGTTCGGAAAAATCCTCCGGCGACCAGCGCAAGCTGAACACGAAGCGCTGATCGATCGTCACCGCCTGCCCGCTCGCCGCGTCGCTCAATACGTATTGAAAGCACAGTTGCGGATTGTCCGAGCCGAACGAGATGTAGCGATGCTTGTGATTGACGAGCAACGGCACCTGCACCTGACTTGCTTCTCGCATGCTCTGCGCGGCGAGGAAGCGGTCCTTGAACGCGCCCCAGATCAGATTGGTCAACTCGCCGAGCAGACTGTTGAGGTCGCGAAAATCGGGCTGCGCGACGCTCGTGCGGTGCGCGCACGCCGCGCGCTTGCGTTCGATCATGCCGAGCAGCGCGTCCTCCTGCGCCTGCATCAGCATGTAGCCGCGGCACCACGCGCCTTCGAGCGGAATCAGGCTGAATACTTCGCCGAAGATGATCCGGTCGCGCACCACGCTGGTCGTCTCGCGGCGCACCGTTACGCCGTCGAACAGCGTACCGAGCCGCGCTTCGGTGATCTGCGCGATCCCGCGCACCAGCGCGTGCGGAAAGTCGAGGCTGAAAATGTATTGATCGACGGCCGCCGCCAGTGCGCTCAGGTCCGCGGCGTCGAAACTCGCGCACACCACGTTCGCCAACGCGGGCGGCAGTGGCGCCGTTGGCCGCGTGCCGCTCGAACGCAGAATGATCGGCAGCTCGGGGCGCGCCGCGTGGATGCGCGCGGCCGCCTCGGCGGCCCGCTCGACCGAGCCGCCGTAGTCGCCGGCGAGCAGAACCCCGCCGAGGTCGATATTGGTGCCCAGTACGCTAGCGAGGCGGCTGCTGTCGCGCACCTTCAGCGCGATCAGATTGTGTTCGTCGAACCATTGCTTCAGGAGCGGGGCGTGGGCCGGATCGTCGTCGAGCACGAGCATCTTGCTGACGGGCTTGCTGGTATTCATCGTGTTTCGGTCCACTAATGCGATTGGGCTAGAAAAGTTCGAGTTCGCCTTCGGACTGGTCGGCCGCGCCGACGTCGGCCTTGAAATCGAGCGGTGCCTGCGCACACACGCACAGCGTGACGCCGAGCCGGGCCGCTGCGCCGATCACTAGCTCATACGTCCACACGTGATCGGGCCGCAGTTCGTCCAGATGCTCGACACAGGTGCTGTTCAGCTCGTACGGCGTCGACATTCCGAGGTCCGGAAAATATTTGACCAGTTGCTGGTTCATGTAACCGCAACACAGGTTGCCGAGTTCCATCAGCGTCTGCGCGAGCGAGCGGTTCGCGTCGCCGCCGGCGTAGTACGCGCGCGTCGCCTCGTCCTTGCCGAAATGCAGCACGAACAGCAGACGAAACGCGATCGACGAAATCGTCAGCGCCATCGCGCAAGGCTGCGCAGGATTGTCAGCGCTCCACTTCGGCACCGCGGTGATCTCGCACGAGTCTCCCGCTGTCGCGGGCAAGCGGGTGCGGGCCGCCTGCTCGAAAATTTCCGCGATGCTGTGCTTCGCCTGATCGCTGATCACGCCGCGGCCTGTTCGAGTCGGGATTGAAACTGCGTGGCCAGTGCCTCGACGCCGCCGAGCGACGCGGTAATCATCTTGCCGCCGGCCTGAATGTCCTGAAACGTTGCGGCCGTGGTCAAATCGTTGCGATGCAGACTCTCGCGATAGCTCTTCGACAGCTCCTGCGAGCGCGACGCGAGCGAGCGCACTTCGCCGGCGACGATCGAAAAGCCCCTGCCCGCGGCACCGGCACGCGCGGCCTCGATCGACGCATTGAGCGACACGATCAGCACGTGCTGCACGATCGACGACAGCTCCTGGTTTTTCTTGTGCATATCGCGGTTCTGCGCCATCAGCGAGATCATCTGCTCGTGCCAGCGCTCGAACGTGATCGACAGCGTTTTCAGACGGGCCGCCTCGCCGGCGACGCGGCTCGCCTGCCGCAACCATTCGTCCTTGCGCGCGGTAAGCGCGTCAAGCGACGCCTGCAACTCGTCGCGCTCGTGCGCGCCCGCTTCGGCCTGCGCGCGCAGGTCGGCGAGCAGCGCTTGCGACGCATCGCGCTCCTGATTCGCGTGCTCGACCAGCGCAAGGGCCGCGTCGCGCTGCATTTCGAGCGCCTGCCGCGCGAGCGCGTCGACCCGCTGCGCTGCCGCGGCGGCGCGCGACTTGCTGCGCCACAGGTATCCCGCAACGACTGCGACCGCGATGCCACCACCCGCGGCGGCCAGAAGATTAATTTCAAACACAACCGACTCCTGTCGCTTCGCTCAACCGGTGACCGCGCGCGTATCGGCGTGCGCCTCGGCTTGCGCACCACGCTCGCGCGCCGGCGCTCGCGCGCTCCCGGCGGCCCCGTCGAGACTGTCGACCGCCCAGTTTTCGGGGAAATACACGACGGTCTGGAAGCGTCGATAGTCGGCGCCGCGACGCTCGTCGGTGAAGCGCAATTCGATCCGGCCATGCTCGCGCCGCACGAAGTCGCGCACCGCGTCCATGCCGACGCCGCGGCCGGAAATCTCGCTGACGCTCTGCGCGGTCGAGAAACCCGAGCGGAAGATCAGCTCCGCGATCGCCTCGTCGTCGAGCGCGGCATCGGCCTCGATCCAGCCGCGTTCAAGCGCGGCCGCGCGCAGCTTCGCCAGCGCGAGACCGCGGCCGTCGTCGCTGATCGTGATCTGCAGCGCGTGCTCGTCGACGCCGATTTCGAGGTCGATCATGCCGGCCGCAGGCTTGCCGTTCGCGAGCCGCTGCGCCGCCGCTTCGATACCGTGATCGACCGAATTGCGCAGCAGATGGGTGAACACGTCGCGCAGCGTGCCGCTGACTTCGCCGCGCACCCGGTAGCCGTTGTCGGCGATCCGCACGACCGGCGCCTGTTTACCGAGTTCGTCCGCGAGCGACGGCAGCGAGTCGAGCACGCCCGCCAGCGCTTCGTGGATCGATTCGGTGCCGAGCAGCCGCAGCTCGCGCCGCAATGCCGCGCGCATCGACGCGAGCGCTTCCCGGTCGGCCGGATCCGCGCTCTCCAGCAGTGCCAACTGTTTCTGGATCGACTCCCGATCGACCATCAAAAAGCGCTCGACGCTGCCGCTCCTGCCGGGCCCTTTGCGCCCGAGGCTCACTTCATTGAGCGTCGCGTAGCTCTCGAGCGCGGCCTTGACCCGATGCAGATCCTCCATCAGCTGTTGCTGATCCCATGCGTCGCGATTCTCCGCGCGGCGCAACGCGTCGTAGCGCTGCTCGGTTTCGTGCACGATGCCGGTCAGATGCTGCAGGCTGTAAGTGCGCGCATTGCCCTTCACGGTATGCATGTTGCGGAACAGTTCGGCCACCGCTTCATGGCTCGGTTCGTGATGCTGACGAATGATCCGCTCGTTCTCGCTGATGAAACCCGTCGCGCTTTCGACGAAGTGATGAAACTTCTCCTGGCTCACCGCGAGGATCTCGCCGATCATTTCGAGGCGGCGCTTCTGCTCGCCGGCCTCGGCCGCGAGCGCGCGCAATTCGGTCACGTCACGCACGCACAGCATCAGGCGCTGCACCACGTCGTGTTCGTCGGTAATGGCCGACCAGCTCAGATCGAGCGTCTTCACGCGGCCGTCCGGCAGCGGCCGGGCGATCTCGTTGACCAGCAGATGCTGATTGAACTCGAAGTTCATACTGTCTTCGCCGATGCACGCGTCGAGCGCCGCTTCGATCTGCGCACGCACGTCGCTACTTATACCGGTACCGCCGAACACCAGATCGAGCAGCGAGCGGCCCGCGATCTCACGGGTCTCGAAGATCGCCTCCAGATACGCGGAGTACTCCGGATGCACGAGAGCGCCGTCGACGATCGTCAGAATGCCCTGCTGCATGTTCTGCAACATCGCCTGAATATCGGCGGTTTTCTGCTTCAATTGCAGCGAGCTGTGCTGGATCTTCTCAATCATTCCGTTGAACGCGACGATCGAATGACCAACCTCGTCCATTCGGCCGACCGGTACGCGGCGCGTAAAGTCCTGGCTCGCTGCGATCTCGCTCATCATCGTCTGCATGTCGCTAAGCGGCCGGGTAATCTGCCGGTACAGCAGCGCGCTGATCGCCAGCAGCGCGGCGATTGCCGCGCCGGTGGCAGCGGCGAGCGCGGTCGTGGTGGTCGCGAGCGCGCTGTTCAGCGCGTCGATCGCCGCGTCCTTCTGACGGTTCTTCTCGATTCGCAGCGTCTCGACGATCCCTTCGAGTTCGTCGCGGTATTGCGCGACGTTCGCAAACAGATAGGCCTGCGCGAGATCGTTCTTGCCGTCCGCCTTCAGCTTCGCGGTATCGTTCACCGCGTTGAAATAGTTCGCGAGGCTCTCGCGCGCCTGGCTGACCAGCCCGGTCTGCGCCTGCCCTTGCGCGGCTCTCGCCTGCAGCTCGAGGGCGGCGGCCAATGCGGCCTGTTTGCTCTTTAACTGCTCCTGCGCCTGCGCGACCATATTCGCGTCGGGCGCGTAGACGAGCGTCATCATCGAGAGCTGCACGTCCTTGAGCTGCGATACGAGGTCGGCCGACGCGAGCGCGCTCGGCACGACGCCCTGGGTGACCTGCCTGACATTGACGGCGCCGTTGCGGGTCTGAAGCACCGCGTATCCGCCAATGGCGGATAGCGCGACCAGCATCAGAACGACGAGCAGCGTGATGCGGTGACGGATGGTCATCTGAGATTCCCCGTGATCTGAAATACAGGATCCCCCGCTCGTTGCGGGGCGCCCGGCTGTGTTTTTGTGCTTTCGGGCGCGGGGATTATCGTCGTGGATGTGTGACGCGAACGTGACGAAAGCGGCGCAAAACGCCGCGTTTCGAGGCTTTACGAAATAAAGTCGAAAAAGTGCGTGTAAGGGCCGATCCGGGCTCAAGTTCGCGAACGGCGTGCCGTTATTTACCGCGCAATTTTTTTTGCAGGGACCGGCGGCGCCATTTCAATGCAGCGCATCCCCCGCGATCGCCTCCGCGTAAACCGCCGCGACCCGCTTCGCGATCACCGCGTTGTCGAAATGCTCCTTCGCATAGCGGCGGCATGCATCCGCATCCGGCAGCTTCACGGTGCCGTTCAGCGCGCCGGCCAGACCTGCCGCAATCGCCTGCGCGCCGGTCTCCGGCAGCACCAGATCCGCCGACAGCCCCGCCACCGCTTCCGGCAAGCCGCCGACCGGCGTCACCAGCACCGGCGTGCCGGACGCGAGCGACTCCACCGTGATCAACCCGAAGCCTTCGAGCGCGACTGTGGGCACGACGCTGATATCGGCCGCGCGATACAGCGCCGCCAGATGCTGATCGGGCACGAAGCCGAGCAGCTTCACGTTGTGCTCGAGCCCGGCCTCGTTGATGCGCGCCTGCAATTCGTCGGCGAGACGCCCCTTGCCGGCGATCAGCAGCAGCACGTCGGGCGCGCTGCGCTTGAGCAGCTTGACCGCGTCGATCAGATCTTCGAGGCCCATGCGCCGCACCAGCCGCCGCACCGCCAGCACGATCGGCCGGTCCTGCGGCAGTTGCAGCCGCAGCCGCGCTTCGGCCCGCGACAGCGGCAGATTGAACTGCTCGACATCGACGCAGCCCGGCACGACCCGCACCCGCTCCGGCGCAATCCCGTAGCGCGAGGTGAGAATCTTGCCGAACGCATCGGACAGCACGATCAGCCGCGACGAACGCGCATACACCGACTGCTCCAGATAGCGCTTCGCGCGCTGGCCGAGCGAGTCCGCGCCTTCGACGTGGCTCTCGTCGGCCCACGGCCCCTGGAAATGCGACACCTGCGGAATCCCGCGCGTCACGTCGAGCCCCGGAAACGTGTAGAGCGCGAAATGCGACGAGATCACGTCGGGCCGCGCGCGGCGAATTTCCGCGCGCAGCGCGCGGCGAGCCGCCATCAGCCGCAGCGGCAGCGACTGCGCGGCCGAGCCGAAGCCGTTGATCGCGCCATTGGTGTCGGCGGCGACCTGCGGCGAGCCGGCGACCACGCCGCGCACCGCGACGCCCGCGCCCGGCAGCGCGCCGACCAGCGAGTAGTACATGCGGTCCAGACCGCCCGCGCGTTCCGGAAACCAGTGCATCCCGATCTGCAGAGATTTGATTGAGCCATTCGTCATGTTGGTGTGCTCCCTGTGCGTTGCTTCTGGAGAATCAGGTTATCGATATGTGGAAAGAAGTGAAGCGGCTGGAATGGCGTGGCATTGCCCGGGGTTGCCTGGCATTGCCTGGAATCGCGCGCCAATCCGACAACAGCCAACCCCATTGCCGCGCTCATTTCGCGCTCTTCTGTCCGGCAAGCTGATTGAGCGTCAGCGCATCGTCGTGCGCGAGCGTCGATGCCTCCGCACGGCTGCGCCGGCGTTTTTTTTGCTGCCCGGCCAGTTGCCGGTACAGGTCGATGTATTGCGCGGCCATCCGCGCCCAGCCGAAACCGCGCGCGAGTTCACCGGCGGCCTCGCCCATCGCGCGGCGCGCGCGTTCGTCGTTCGCGAGTCGCGCGACCGCGGCGGCGAGCGCCTTCGGATCGTCCGGGTCGTCGAGCACGATCCCGCACTCGGGCGTGATGATTTCGGCGCCGCCGGCGGTACGCGCGGTGACGACCGGCAAGCCGGCCGCCATCGCCTCTAACAGCGACAGGCTCATCGCTTCGTAGCGCGATGGAAACACGAACGCATCGACCGAGTGCATCAGCACCGGCATCTCTTTCACGAGGCCGAGAAAATGCACGCGATGCGCGATGCCGAGCGCCTTCGCCTGGTCCGGATACGGACTGCCCGGCAGAAACCCGGCCACCGCGATCTGCACATGCTCGGGCAGATGTTTGAGCGCCGCGAGCACGGTGCCGAGATTCTTGCGCGGCGTGCGCAGATCGCCGACGAACAGCAGCAGGAACGCATCGCCTGGCAGACCGAAGCGTGCGCGCTCGCCGCTGGCCGCTGCGAAGCCGCGCGTATCGACGCCGTTGTAGATCACGTCGACCCGATTGTCCGGCGTCAAACCGATCGCGCGGATTTCGTCGGCGACCTTCTGCGACACCGCGGTGATCACTTTCGAGCGCCGGTACGCCCAGCGTTCGAGCAGCGCGTTGCAGCGCGTATAGACCGACTGGTACGCGGACCACAGCCCCTTCGTGAGCCCGAACGGATAGTACTTGCTGCCGAACCAGCCGCTGTGCACGAAGTGCGAGGTGTTGACGTCGGCCGGCATCCACGTGATGAAGCCGTTCACGTGCAGCACGTCGTATTCGCGCCGGTGCGCGCGCAGCCACAGCGCGCTCTTCAAAGCGAACACCTGCTGGCGCAGCAGATTGGTCGGCCACCAGCGGCCGATTTTCACCGGTGCCCAGCGCACGTTCGGATGCGCGAGCAGCTCGGGCGCGACGTGCGACGCGACCAGCGTCACGCCGATGCCCTCGTCGAGCGCGGCGCGCGCGATCTCGTGGTTGACGCGCCCCTGGCCGTCGTTATGGCGCACTACGTGCGTGACAATGGCGACTCTCAATCCGTGCCTCCGTGGAGAAATTGCATGCGTCGGCGGTTCATTTTTTCGTAATGAACCGCGGAAAGAATCGAAAAAGCGCTCATGAACAGCAGCAGCCCCCCAGTGCCGACCAGCGAGTTCGTAAACACCAGCATCGCGAAGGTCGCGAGACACAGGCTCACGCACGCGGACACGAACTTGTCGTCGCGCATGCGCAGCGACGCGAGCGCGGCGCGCGTGAGCAGCCAGACGATCCCCGACATATAAAGCAGCGTGCCGGGCCAGCCGAGCACGAACGGAATGTTCATCACGCCGCTGTCGAAGTTGCCGTACTGGCCGAGCTGGCCGCTGTCGCTGGACAGTTTGGTCGAGGTGCCGGTCGCGCCCATCCCTTCGCCGGCGACGTCGGTGAACGCGGTCTTCGCGAAGTTCGCGTAGAACTCGTTGCGCGCCGCGTAGCTCTGGTCGTCGTGCAGATTGACGATGGTCGCGAGCCGCGTCTGCATCCGTTCGGCGACCGGGCCGACCGCCAGCAGCGGCACGCACAGACCCGCCAGCAACACCGCGCTGCCGACGATGCGCACCCGCACCTTGTTGTTCGCCTTGATCAACTGGATCAGCAGCGCGATCACCCAGCCGCCCCATGTCGAGCGCACGAGGCTCAGCGCGAACGAGAAGAAGCCGAGGCCCGCGGCGATCCAGCGGACCCGGTGCTGCGCGGCCATCACGAACACCATCGCGCCCATCATCGCGAACGCGAACGGCCCCGACGAATTCATCGTGCTGAACACGCGCACGCCGAGCGGCACCGGGTCGCCCTGCGAGTTCATCTGCGAGCCGAGCATCCACAGCGCGTCCCACTGCGGCATGATGAAAAACTGGATCAGCCCGTAGCCGCCCATCACCAGCATCCCCCAGATGAAGGTATTGACGATGGTGTCGCGGTACTGCGGATACTGGCGCGTGTGCGCCATGATGTGAAAGCCGATCAGGATCGGATAGAGCCAGTTCGCGAGGTCGTAGGTGGCCGCCAGCGGGCCGCTCGACATCACGCCGATCAGGAACGCGTAGACGAGGCCGAGCAGGATCAGCAGCACCGGCAGGCCGCGGCGCTGGCCGAGCAGGCGGTAATAGCGCAGCAGCGACAGGCCGCTGATCATCGTGACCGCGAGCGGCGCGACCTGGATCAGGCTGGTCGGCGTGAACGAGCCCTTCGACCAGTCGGCGAGGCGCCGCACTTCCGGGCTCAGAAACCACAGCCACCACATGAAGCCGAGATAGCGCGCCGGGCTCTTGAAGTAGAGCCACAGACCGGTCAGCACCGCCAGCACCGGGAACGCGAGCGTCAACACGGTGCCCTGATGCGCGACGATCAACAGCGCGGTGACGAGCCAGAGCAGCAGCGGCGGCAGCCATTCCTGGCGGTTGCCGGACAGCAGCCGGCCGCTCGCCTGGGCCGGCGGGACGGCCGGCGCGGCGTGCGGAAGCGTCGCCATCGCTTACAGACCTCCGCGCGATTCGTGCGCGCTCGCGTGCTGGCTCGGCTGCGCTTGTTGCGCTTGTTGCGGTTGTTGCGGCGCGCGAGCGGGGGCGCCCGCCAGCCGCCCCCGCTCGCGCAGCATTTCCTCAGTGATCCTCACATGCTGCTGCGCATAGTGCTGCGTGGTCAACTCGCGCGCGAGCAACCCGGCGGCGGCCGCCTGCGCCTGGCGCAGCGCTTCGCCCGGAGCGGCGACGAAGCGATCGGCGGCGTCGCGCAACGCCTGCGGCGAAAACGGCGGCACGTACGCGGCTTCGTCGCCCGGGAAGTAATCTTCGAGCGCGCCGACGTTGGTGACGATCATCGGCTTGCCGACCGCCGCCGCTTCGAGCATCACGGTGATGCCCGAAGCGTGCGAATTCGGCCGCAACGGCACGACGATCACATCGGCCCAGTCGTACAGCTCGTGCTGCTTTTTAATGCCTGAAAAAAGCGCGATTTCGACATTCGACGCGCGCAGCGACGCCGGGATCCGCCGCCGCGTCGCGAGCTTGACCGTGTAGCGCTGATCGTTGCCGAACGCGCGGATCAGCGTTTCCCAGTCGCGGTCGCGATCGTTGCCGATCGCCGCGATGCGCAGCGGCGTGTGCGGCTGCCACTGCGTGGGCCGCGCAACCGGAAAATCGCGCGTATTGAGGCCATACAGCAACGGCGTCGCATCACGCCCGAAATACCGCCGGCACAGCGCGGCATTCTCGCTCGCGAGCGTGGTCAGCCGGTCCGCGCGCGTCATCAGCTTGCGGTACAGCCAGCTGCGCCAGATCCCATACGACGGCCACTTGTCGAGCAGCCACACGCTTTGCGCGAGCAGCAGCGGCGCCGCATCCGCGCCGGCCTTGCGGCCGCACAGCAGCAGCATCAGCGCGGCGGCCAGCCACTCCTGCTCCGTGTGCGTCCAGATCACATCGGCGCGCAGCATGGCCGCGCGATTGCGCCACGTATGGATGAAATCGAAGCCGAGCGCCGCCTTCAACGCGCGGCGCACGAGCCGCATCGGCCTGCTTTCCTGGGCGTCCTGAGAATAGCTGAGGCTGAACGCGTCGGACTCGGCGTGGTGATAGCCGTACAGACAGCCGATCTCGTCGCCCTTGCGATAGAAGCGCGGATCGGCGCCGTAAAACAGATGAACGTGAACTTCGGTACGCATGCGCTCGCTCTCCTCGCTCACGACAACGCGCGGCGCGCTTCGTGCGCGCCACCGCGTACCGCGCGCCAGCGCGACAGTCGCAGCGGCGCCTGTTTCGACAGCAGGGCGAGCGCCGCATGCGTGAGCCCCGGATAGAGCCGCGTGCCGACCAGCGTCCACCACCACCACGCGGCTTCGCGGCGCAGCGGCGGCAACTGGTCGCGCAGGATCAGGTGGAAGTTGTACGCGGCGTTGCGCAGCGCGGCCATCGTCTGCGCGTCGCGTTTGTCGTCGTCGAAACGCTCGGCCGGGAAATGATCGACGGCGACCTGCGGGTCGTACACCAGCTTCCAGCCGGCGTTTTTCACCGCGAGGCTGAAGGCCATGTCGTTGTGCACCTGCGCGCCCGCGCCGCGCAGCCGCGCGTCGAAGCGGATCGTGCGGACCGCGGCCGCGCGATAGCTCATGTTCGCGCCCTTCAGGATGTCGACCTCGCGCGCGGCGCCGACCCCGAGGTGATGGTTGCCGATGATCCTGCCGTGCGCGGTCACCTTGCCGACCAGCGGCCGTGCGCCGTCGAGCACGCGGCCTTTTTCATGCACCCAGTCGCGTCCGCCGAGCGCACCCAGGCGCGTATCGGCGGCGAACGCGGCGGCAATGCGCGCGACCCAGTCGGCGCGCGGCGCGGCGTCGTCGTCGGTGATCGCGATCACGTCGCCGCTCGCCGCATCGAGTCCGCGATTGAGCGCCGCGACCTGGCCGGGCAGGTCGACCGGCGCGATCACCAGCGGCAGGCTGCTGCGCGTAGCCGGATCGCGCAGGCACGCATGGGTCGCGTCGTCGTCGACGCGCGCGACTACCACCACTTCGTCGGGCGCGCGCGACTGCCGCGCGAGCGCCGCGAGACAGCGCGCCAGATCGGCCGGGCGGCGATAGGTCGGAACCAGTACCGTCACTTTCATCGGGATGTCCTCGTCTGTTCGTTCTGCTGATGTGCGTGGCTCATGTGGTCGGCTCATGTGGTCGGCTCATGTGGTCGGCTCATGGGCTCGGCTCATGTGCTCAGATATTCCTGAGTCGCCGCGTAGCCGCGGTCGTAACCGACCCGCGAGCGCGCCGGCATGCCGTTGAAGATGCCGCCCTGCACATGCACGCCGGCCGCGCGCAGACGCTTGAGCGCATCGGCGATCTCGACTTCGCTATGCATGCCCGAGCGCATCACGAAGAAGGTCGAACCCGCGTACGCGCCGATGATCGACGCGTCGGTCACCGCGAGCACCGGCGGCGTGTCGATCAGGATTACGTCGTAGCGTTTCGCGAGGGCGTCCAGGTACTGCGGCAGCCGCGGCGACATCAGAAGCTCGGACGGATTCGGCGGCCGCCGTCCGCACGACACGAAGCTGAGCCCCTCGACGCTGGTCGTGCGAATCGCTTCCTCCAGCGAAATCTGGCCGCTCAGCAGTTCCGACAGACCGTTGTCCTGATCGCCGCCCACCTGCCGCTCGAGCGCGCCGCGGCGCATATCGCCGTCGATCAGCAGCACCCGCTTGCCGGAGTGCGCGAGCAGCATCGCCAGATTGACGGTGAGAAAGCTCTTGCCGACGCCGGCCATCGGGCCGGTCAGCATCACGATGCGGTTGCGCGCGTCCTGCAGCGTGAACTGCATCGCGGTGCGCAGACTGCGCAGACTTTCGATCGTCACGTCCTTCGGCCGCGCGTTCGCGAGCACCGGGCGCAGCCGTTCGCCGCCGCGCAGGAAGCTGTTTTCGAGCTGGGCCTGCTCGGCGCTGAGCGGCACGATGCCGAACACCGGCAGATGGAACGCGCGCTCCACGTGATCCGGATCGTCGATGCCCTTGAACAGATTGCGGCGCAGGAACACGAAGCCGGTGCCGGCGATCAGCCCGAGAATCACCGCGGCCGACAAAATCAGCGCCTTCTTCGGCTTGACCGGCACGCCCGGGCGCAGCGCGGCGTCGACGATATGCACGTTGCCGCCGGTGCCGGCCTTTTGCACCGACAGCTCCTGCACGCGGTTCAGGAGCAGCACGTAGATGTCTTCGGCGACTTTCGCGTCGCGCTGCAATTGCACCGCCTTCACTTCAGTGGCCGGCAGATCGCGAAAGCGGTCCGCGTATTTGGTGCGCTGCGCCTGCAGCTCGGCCATCTGCTCGCGCGCGGCGACGAGCGTCGGGTGGTCGTCGCCGTAGCGCTCGGCGAGCTGGGTCATCTGCAGACGCAGCGCGGCGATCTGCTGCTCGTACTGCACGCTGCCTTCGAGGTAGACCTTCGCCTCCTCGCTCGCGTTGATCGAGCCGGATTGGCGCTGATACGCGGTCAGCGCGGCTTCCGCGCGTTCGAGGTCGCCCTTCAGACGCGGCTCCTCGCTTTGCAGGAAGTCGAGCATGCGGCTCGCGTCGGCCTGTTTGTTCGACACGTGCTGGCGCAGATACGACTGCGCGAGCGCATTGGCGACCAGCGCCGCGTGTTCGGGATTCTTGTCCTCCAGCGAGATCTGGATCACGCCGGTCTGCTTGCCCTGCTCCTGCACGCTGATTGACGACTGGAATCCGCTGATCGCATCGAGGTCGTTCGCGCGCACCACGATGAACTCCTGACCGGGCCGCGCGATCAGCGTCGCGACGTTCATCGTGACCCCGCCGCCCTGCGCCTGCTCGCCGACCCGGCCGCGCAGCAGCAGCGAGCCGTTCGGCGCGAGCAATTCGTAGTGCTGCTCATCGATCACGCGCAGCGTGAGCTTTTCGCCTTCGAGCGCGGGCGTCACGTCGATCAAATCGAGCTCGACCTTCTCGCCGCCCCAGGCATACGAGCTCAGGCCGAGCCACGGACGTGCCGGCTGCCCCGGCGTCGCAAGCCGCGCGGCGATGTTGCCGAGCAGCGGAATCGTCTTCGGCGTGACGCTGAAGTTCAGCTTCAACTGCTGCACGACCGGCCCGACCACGCCGCGGCTCTTGATGATTTCGATTTCGGCGTCGGTGGCCAGCGACTGCGAGCCGCTCGTGATCGCCGCGCCGGTCTGCGTCTGCGTGAGCGCCTGCGAGGTGTTGTCGGACTGCTCGACGCGCACGTGCGCGTCGGCCGAGTACACCGGCTTGGCGAGATAGCAGTACGCGATCGCCAGCGACACGATCAGCGCGGTGATCGCGAGCAGCCACCAGATGTCGTCGAGGATCACCTGGACCAGTTGGCCGAGGACGATGTCCTCTTCTTCGGTCTTGAGCGGACCGCTCATGTGTGGAGAGAGTTGAGTGCTCACAATTCGATCCCGTTTCGTGTGGTACTTCGGTGTTGTCGAGGTCCCGCGCCGAGGTCCCGCGCCTCGCCCCGCACAGCGGTGCGCGACCGGCGGCGGCGGACCTTCGTCGTCAGCGCGTCAACTGCTTCAGATAGAACAGCGTCTGCACGCTCGGCAGCACCTGCTGCAACACGCGGTTGAAGGTGGTCGACGCGGCGGTGCCGATATACACGACGTCCATCGGCTGCAACTGGAACTGCGAGGACAGCATGATCGAGTCGGGCTGCGTCATGTCGAGGCGAAACACTTCCGGCGTGGTCGGGTGCTCGCGCATCCCGCGCATCACGAAGATCTGGCGCGGATTGGCGTCGGTGTTCAGAATCCCGCCGGCCTGCGTGAGCGCGTCGGCGATCGTCAACTGGCCCTTGAGCATCGGCATCTGCAGCGGCGTCTTCACCTCGCCCAGCACGAACACGCGGCTGTCGCTGCGGTCCGGCACGTTGATCACGTCGCCGTTTTGCAGCATCACGTCCTGGGTGGTGTCGCCGCGATCGAGCATCCGGTTCGCGTCGAGCACGTACAACTGCTTGTTGCGCGTGAGCCGCACGCGCTGGATGTCGGCGTTGTCGGTGGCGCCGCCCGAGCGCGTCAGCGCGTCGACCAGCGTGAGCGGCACGTCGCTGACCGCGAGCGGGCCCGGCTGCCTGACGTCGCCGGTCACCTGCACCTTCTGGCTGCGATACGACAGCACGCGCACGTCGACCTGCGGATTGCGGATGTAGCGCACGAGGCCGCGGGTCAACTGCTCGCGCAGCTCGCCGGTGGTCTTGCCGGCTGCCTGGATACGGCCGACGAACGGGAAAAAGATCGTGCCGTCGTGCGCGATGGTCTGGCCGTACGGATCGGCCTGGCCCGGCAGCGCGGCCGTATACGGCTGCTGCAACGCGCCCGCGACGCTCTGCGTGGTATTGCCGCCCGACGACAGCGTGCTGCCCTGCGGCGTGGTCAGTTCCGGGTGATCCCACACGGTGATGCCGAGAATGTCCTGCGGCGCGAGCCGGTACACGTACTGCGACGGATCGGCGAGCGGCGCCGGCGGCAACAGCTGCGGCTGACTCGCGGCGGCCTGCGCCTGGCTGACGATCAGGTTCGCGGTGATCAGATGGACCGGATAGGTTTCGCTCGGCGCCGGATCGTTGTCCTTCAGGCGCGAGGTGTCGAGATAATTGCCGGGCGCGGTCGCGCAGGCCGACAGCAGCGATGCGAGCAGCAATGCGGCGCCGAGCTTCGCGCGCGGGCTCGCGGGCGAAGCTGCGGCGTGGGGTTTGTTCAGCATATTTTCTGTAGCCATCCCATGACCAGATGTTCGATGAGCACGAGACTCTCCCTGTAGTCGTGTTCCGCACCGCCGTGCGGATCGGCGACGTCCGTATCGGCCAGCCATTTGCCGAGCGGATAAACCTTGCCGCGCGCGGCCCGGTCGAGCGCTTCGACGTCGCTCACCTGCGCGCGCTCGGTGACCAGCACGAGGTCCGCCGCGCGCACCAGCTTGCGGTCGAGCCGGCGCGCGCGATGCGGGCCGGCGGCGACGCCGCGCTCTTCGAGCAGGCGCCGCATCACCGGGTCCATCCGGTGGCCGTCGATCGCGCGCAGGCCCGCCGAGTGAAACGCGATCGGCGCGGCGCCGTCGCGTGCCGCGCGCGCGTGCCGGGACTTGAACAGCATCTCGGCGGCGGGCGAGCGGCACACGTTCGCGTGGCAGACGATCAGAACGTTGGAAAACATGACTCGTTCGCCGGCACCAGAGCTTGCGCGCCGACCCGCGCGGGCGCATTGCGCAGCGCGTGGCGCCGGCCGATCGCGTGGTATTCGATGCCCAGTTCGAGCAGCGCGTCCGGCTCGTACAGATTGCGGCCGTCGAAAACCAGCGGCGTGTTCAACGCGCGTTTGAGCGCGTCGAAATCAGGACTCTTGAAGACCTTCCATTCGGTCAGGATCACCAGTGCATCGGTGTGTTGCGCGGCCGCCATTTCATCGTCGACGAATTGGAGCCGCGCGTGCTGCTGCGGCACGTCGCGCAGATCGAGCGCGAACACGCGCTTCGCTTCGTCGATCGCGACCGGGTCGTACGCCTTCACGCGCGCGCCGCGGCGCAGCAGTGCGGCGATCAGCTCGCGGCTGGGCGCCGCGCGCATGTCGTCGGTGTTCGGCTTGAACGCGAGACCCCACACGCCGAACGTGCGGTCGGACAGATCCTCGCCGAGCCGCGCGACGATCTTCTGCGCGAGGATCTGCTTTTGCGCGTCGTTGACCGCCTCGACCGCTTCGAGAATGCGCAGGTTCGCGCCCTCGTCGGCGGCGGTGCGGATCAGCGCCTGCACGTCCTTCGGAAAGCACGAGCCGCCATAGCCGCAGCCGGCGTACAGAAAGTCGTAGCCGATGCGCGGATCGGAACCGATGCCGCGGCGCACCGCCTCGATATCGGCGCCGACCCGGTCGGCCAGATTCGCGAGTTCGTTCATGTAGGAGATGCGCGTGGCCAGCATCGCGTTGGCCGCGTACTTGGTGAATTCGGCGGAGCGCACGTCCATGTACAGCGTGCGCTCGCGATTGCGATTGAACGGTGCGTACAGGCGCTTCATCAGCTCGCGGGCCTTTTCGCCGGGCACGTCCTCGTCGCAGCCGAGCACGATCCGGTCGGGCCGCGTGAAGTCCTCGACCGCCGCGCCCTCCTTCAGGAACTCAGGATTCGACACGACCGAGAACATCTGCTCGACGCCGCGCGCGGCCAGTTCCGCGGCGACCGCGTCGCGCACCCGCGACGCGGTGCCGACCGGCACCGTCGATTTGTCGACGATCACCTTGAAGCCGGTCATATAACGGCCGATGTTGCGCGCGGCCGCGAGCACGTATTGCAGATCGGCGGAGCCGTCTTCGTCGGCTGGCGTGCCGACCGCGATGAACTGGATCTCGCCGTGCGCGACCGCCGCCTGCACGTCGGTCGAAAAACTCAGGCGGCCGGCGCGGCGATTGCGCGCGATGATCTCCTGCAAACCCGGCTCGTGGATCGGCACGCCGCCGCCGTTGAGCACGTCGATCTTGCGCTGGTCGACGTCGAGACAGAACACGTCGTGGCCGATGTCGGCCAGACAGGCGCCCGTCACGAGCCCCACGTAGCCGCTGCCGATGATCGTCAGGTTCATCTGTTACACCTCGAAAAATAGGTTGATTCGGAGCACTGAGCGCCGGCGCTCAGTACGCGTTGCTGCCCGTGAAGCCCTTCCACAGCGTCAGCGCGACGATCTTCAGATCGAGCCAGAAGGTCCAGTGCTGCATGTAGTACAGATCGAGCTTCACGCGGCCCATCATCTTTTCGATCCGGTCGGTTTCGCCGCGATAGCCGTTGATCTGCGCCCAGCCGGTGATGCCCGGCTTGATCCGGTAGCGGTGCATGTAGCCCTTGACCAGATCCTTGTAGATGTCGTCGTGTTCGAGCGCGTGCGGGCGCGGCCCGACCACCGACATCTCGCCGCGCAGCACGTTGATGAATTGCGGCAGCTCGTCCAGGCTGGTGCGGCGCAGGAACGCGCCGACCGGCGTGATACGCGGGTCGTGCCGGCGCGCCTGGGTGAGCGTGCCGGCCTGCTCATGGTGCAGCTTCATCGAGCGGAACTTGTAGATCTCGAACTCGCGGCCGTCGATGCCCTTGCGCCGCTGGCGAAACAGCACCGGCCCCGGCGAACTCATCTTGACCAGCACCGCGATCGCCAGCATCAGCGGCGCGAGCGCGCTCAACGCGACGAGCGCGAACAGGCGGTCGAATACGCGCTTGGGCAGCACGCGCAGATCGGTGATCGGCGACGCGGCGAGATTGATCGCCGGCACGCCGAGCAGCTCGACCATCGGCTGATTGAACAGCGTCAGGCTGCCGACGTCCGGGATGAAGCGGATGTTCACGAAGTCGTGGCGCAGATCGCTGACGAAGCGATGGATCGCCTTCTCTTTCGACATCGGCAGCGCGAGCCACAGTTCGCGGATCGCGCGCTCGCGCAGCAGTTGCAGCAGGCGCTGATAGTCACGCTCGACCGGCACGCCGTCGATCGACGCGGCCGCGTCCGGGTCCTCGTACGGATTGGTCGTGCCGTTCTCGTCGAACACGACCACCGGCGCGAAGCCCGCTTCGGGACGGCCGCGCATCTGCTCGATCAGGAAGCGCCCATACGGCGCGCTGCCGACGATCGCGACCGCGCGCTGGTTGAAGCCCTCGCGGCGCAGTCCGCGCAGAATCGAATAGACGAGCGTCTTGGTCACGACCAGCAGCGCGATCGTCGCGACGGCCCAATACACCAGCCACAGACGCGACAGGCTGTCCGAGCGGTGCACGCTGAAGCTGATCAGCACGCCGGCCACTTCGACCAGCAGCCAGCCGCCGGCCACCCGCGACAGCAGATCGTAGAGCGGCTTGCCGCGCCACGACTGATAGATCCCGAGCGCCGGGAAGAACACCACGACCAGCAGGCAGCCGAACGCGAGCGACACGCTTTGCATGTCGTCGAGCCATACCGGTTGACCGCTGTGCACGGCCGCCGCCAGCAGCGCGGCGAGCGCGACCATGGCGATGTCGATGATTCTCGCTAGAACGCTCAGCATCGGCTGTCCCTCAGTTCGTCAGTCAAGTGTCGTCCGTCGATTGGTTAATGCGGGTTGGTTGATGCGTGCGCCGGGCATTGCCGCTTTGAATAAAGCGCGTCGAAATGAGTGAATACCCTTGTACATATATCAATAAAGCGGTATTAAAATTCGCACGGCAATACCGCAAAATATCTCAAATTGTATCGGTCAAAATTTCGACATTTTTTGCGGATTTTGAGCGGTAATTGTTGCCGCAATAAAGCTTGACAGGGGCGCTTGGCGAGCGCTGGCGAGACCGTTTTCGCGACCGCTCGCGCGCTGTCGTAGCCCTTGTTCGAAGCGCTTTCGAGACAGCCCGGACGCAGTGTCTTCCCCGGCCGCTGGCATCGCCCCGGCTCGCGCACCACCGTCGACGTCATTCTTGCGCACAATCGAGTGTAAAAAAATCCACGCCAATTTTTTTCAGGTAATTTTTATTTTTTATTGAATATTCGGGAAATTTTAAATCCGTATTGGATAGATTTAATGCGGAATTTGATGGCAATGTGATTTAACGCGCTTTTATTGATTTAGCGGTTCGTGTCAAACTCGACGGCATTCTTCCAGCCTCGAGGAGTTCATCATGACCGCTGCGGCCTCGCTCCCCCCTGCCGGCACCCGGCCCACGTCCGCCCCGGCCAGCGCGCCGGCTTCCCAATGCGCCGCCTCCACCGGCGTCAAACTGAAGGTTCATCCGGTGATTCTCGCCGGCGGCTCGGGCACGCGACTGTGGCCGATGTCGCGCGAACAGCATCCGAAGCAGCTGATCGATCTGCTCGGCGACGAATCGCTGCTGCAATCGACGACCCGTCGTCTCGACGGCCTCGACGCCGGCTATCCGCTCGCCGGCCAGTTGACGGTGGTCGCCAATGAGGAACAGCGCTTCACGACCGCCGAACAGTTGCGCATCAGCGGCAAGCCGAGCCGGCTGATCCTCGAACCCGCGGCCCGCGATACGGCGCCCGCGTTGACCGCGGCCGCGCTGGCGATCGCCGCGCAGGACGAGGACGGCATCATGGTCGTGATGCCCGCCGATCACGCGGTCACCGACAGCGCCGGCTTTCATGCGGCGGTCGCGACCGGCGTGCGGTATGCGGCGGCCGGCCATATCGTCACGATGGGAATCGTGCCGACGCGCGCGGAAACGGGCTATGGCTACATCCGTATCGGCGCGCCGGTCGACGGCGACGCCGATGGCGCCGTCGATGGCGCCAATGCTACGGAGCCCGAAGCATCGAGCGGCAACGTCGCGCACCGGCTCGAGCGCTTCGTCGAGAAGCCGCACCTGGAACTCGCGCAACGCTATGTCGAATCGCGCGAATACTGGTGGAACAGCGGCATTTTCATCCTGCGCGCGTCGACGTGGCTCAATGCGATCCGCCAGTTCCAGCCGGCGATTCACGATGCGTGCGTGAGCGCATTCGGCAATGCGAGCCAGGACGGCGACTTCCTGCGCCTGCAACGCGATGCGTTCAAGGCGTCGCCGGCGAACTCGATCGACTATGCGGTGATGGAGCAGCTCGGCGGCGAAGCGCAGCCGAACGTGGCCGCCGGCATAGTCGTGCCGCTGCGCGCGGGCTGGTCCGACGTCGGCTCGTGGGACGCGATCTGGGACATCTCGGAGAAGGACCCGGAGCAGAACGTGCGTCGTGGCCATGTGATGTTCGAGGGCGCGCGCGCGACCTTCGCGCATTCCGAAGGACGCCTGATCGCCTGCGTCGGCACCGAGAACCTCGTGGTCGTCGAAACCGCCGATGCGATCCTCGTCGCCGACCGCTCGCGCGTGCAGGACGTGAAGAAGATCGTCGCGCGGATTCGCGCGGAAGGCGGCGGCGAAGCGGCCAGCCATCGCAAGGTGCATAGGCCGTGGGGCCACTACGATTCGGTCGACAGCGGCGAGCGTTTTCAGGTCAAGCGCATTGTCGTCAAGCCGGGCGCGCGGCTGTCGCTGCAGATGCATCACCATCGCGCCGAGCACTGGATCGTCGTACGCGGCACCGCGCTCGTCACGCGCGGTGAGGAGCGCTTCATCGTGTCGGAAAACGAATCGGCCTATATTCCATTGGGCGTGACCCACCGGCTTGAAAACCCGGGCAAGATGCCGCTCGAAATGATCGAGGTGCAGTCCGGTTCGTACCTTGGCGAAGACGATATCGTGCGCTTCGACGATACATACGGACGGCAGTGAAACGAGGCGGGAACCTGCGGCGGCGCGAAGACGCCGCGGGGCATGCCGGGCTTATTCCATGTGCGCCGCGTGCGAGACGAGTTCGCGGTATGACGACGAGAAACGTTCGGTCGTGGTGGTTTCGTTTGCGCCGCTCGCGGCGCCCGTAGCGCCGGCCGTTGCAGCCGGCCCGCTCGTGTTGCTCATGTTGCCTGTGCTGCCCGTTACGGCGGCGCTCGCGGCCTCGCCCGGGTAACGGCGCAGCGGTCCGCGCAATGCGCTCGATGAGGTGCCGGACGGCGTATTGAGAGAAGGTCCGGGCGCCCCTTCGGGCGGGATGCTCAATGAGCCATCACTGGGCGCCGCGCCGCTCACCGCGCTGCCGGACGACGTGGGCTCTGGCGCATGACGCAGCGCCGACAGCGGATGCGCTGCCGAGCGCGCCGCATAGCCGGACATCGCGTGGGTCGCTGTTGCTACATTCGCTTGCGCCTGCCGTGCGGCCAGCGCAACCGCCGCCGCTGCGGTCGCGCACTCGCGATCGATCCACTGACGGGCCCAATCGAACGCGAAGCGCTGCGCGTCCGCGATCACCTCGAAACGCGGACCGACGAGGCCCGAACGCTCGACACGCGCGCCGTCCTTCGTGATCTCCACCGACGCGCGATACATCGCGTTGGGCACCTGCTCGACCACCACGTAGATCAGATAACCGCGCGGATCCTCGAACTGCATACCGCGCGGCGCGAGCGACAGCGTCAGCGGCTCGCGCCGCTCATCCACGCTACACGCGCTGGACGTGCCCGGCGCGCCGTGCAAGCTCGCGTGCTGGTCTGCCGCTTCGGATATCCGGTAGCCGTGCGCGGCGAGCGTCGCATCGATCGCCGACAATGCCGCCTGCGTGACGCTGAGCGCGTGCGCCGCCGGTTGAGCGACCGGTTGAGCGACCGCTTGCGGGGCCGGCGTCCCACCGAGCGGGTCCACTGCTCTACCTGCCTGCCGCTGCTGCGTGGCAAGCGGCTGCACCGCCCACACTGCGCGCGCGGCACCGCTCGCAGCACCGGCCGCTGCCGGCGTAGCCGCGCGCAGCGGCGCGGCCTCGTTCGGGAGTCCGGACAATTGCCGCGTGATGTCGCCGATCGGATCGGCCACGCGCCATTGGCCCGGCGCGCTCGATACGCGCGGCGCCTGCCATGACTCGGGACTCTTCCACGACACGCCGCGCAAGGTGTCTTCGCGGCTCGTGCGGGTTTGCGCAACCGGTGCCGCGGGTTTGGCCGCAACGGGCGGCGCCGGTTGGGGAATGTACGCGAAGCTGCGCCCGCTTTGCGACAGCAGGCGGACCATCTCCAGCAGGATGCCGTTCAGTTGCCACTCTTCGAAGCGGCGGCGGCAGGTTGGGCCGGACGGATAGCGTCCTGGCAATCTGGACCACGGTTCGCCCGTGGTCAGAATCCACAGTACGGCATTCGTCACGATGCGCGGTTCGGCGCGCGGCCGGCCGCGCCGGTTCAGACGGATGGCCGGCTCGTCGGAGACGAGCGGCGCCAGCAGCGCCCATTCGTCGTTGTTCAGTTCTTCGAAAAACATTGGATGTTCTCCACGCGGCCTGGCCTGGCCGCGGCGTTGGGCCTGCCACGGGTTCCTGACTTTCACGACCCGTGTACGGCCCCCGGTTGCACAAATTTGTTTTGTACGGTCGGTCTGAATCGGCGATCCCGCCCGGAGTTGGTGCGGTTCATCCCTGTTTCGACGCACAAAACGCGGTCTCACTCGTGCATGGGAGAATTTGTGCACGAAGCATACCATCCCATTCAAGGAGCTGAATATAGTTGAGACAAGTGTTACGGATAGAAACAATATTGTGTTTTTCGCTGCGCCTTCTCACCTATTGCCGTAACAGAAATGCCGTCTTATCCAGCATCGAATCGGCGTGTTGCGGAGCACAAGCGCATTGATCCGCTGCGAATAGCCTTTAGAAATCCGAATGAATGAATCAGTACGCATTTCAATGCGTTTTGATAGTACGCGCGACGGCGTCGGCCGTGCTGGGCCGGCCCGCCGCAACGCCGGGTCGCGGTGGGATCGCCGCGCTTAAAAATGCGTATGCGCGAGCCGCGCACGCGCGACGTGCGCCGCGTAATCTCGCGCTCGACTCGCTGCCGCGCGTGCTTATACGCGCACCGGCCGCGCTGCGTGTGCGCCGACCACGGTCGTCCATTCGCGCACGCGCCAACTCGTCACGAGTCCGGCCAATACATACGGATCGGCCTTGGCAAAGGCTTCCGCGACCGCCGGCGACGCGCCGTCAAAGAGCAGCACCGCGCTGTCGGTCGGCTCCGCGAGCGCGCCGGCCAGCAACAGTTCACCCCGCTCGACGGCGGCCCACGCGAGCTTCAGATGTGCGTCGCGATACTCGCCGCGGCGGGCCAGATAGTCGGGCACCAGCTCGTACATCAATAGGTAATGCATGATGAAGCTCCTTGCAAAGATCAATCAGCAAGCTGTGGACGGCATTCGCCGGCGGGTCGCTTTGGACGGCATGCAGGCGTGGGATTTCGGAGCAATTTCCATTCAGTTGCACTCGCAGCAATGCAAAAAAGTTAGTTGCGAGTTTTTTGCATCGATTCGGATATCGTCCGAGACCATTTGATTGCCACTATTTGAACAGACGGAATGAATTTATTTGCATTGCATAGCATGATTTCTTTTTCATTTCCATTCGGCCGTTTCAAACGTCGCGCCGCCATCTCGAGCGTGCCCCTAAGGGAAAACGAGCGCATGCGGCTGTCAACCGCGACGCATCGAAAGACGTTTTCGCAGATGCCATTTGCCATAATGGATGCGCCGATGGGCACGGGAGGCCATCGAGGCCCGCGCGCAAAAACGACCAAAACCGTTGTCATCACGATGGAGTGTCCCATGAAAATTCAATCCGCTATCGCTGCACTGGTGCTCGGCGCGGTGCTGGTATCGCCGGCGTTCGCCGAGAACAGCCAGCAAACCAGGATGGCCGACTGTAACAAGCAGGCCGGCGACAAGAAGGGCGACGAGCGCAAGGCGTTCATGAAGACCTGCCTGTCCGCGAAGCCGGCCGCCGCACCGATGACCCAGCAGGAAAAGATGAAGGTCTGCAACACCAAGGCCGCCGACAAAAAGGGCGACGAGCGCAAGGCATTCATGAAGAGCTGCCTGTCGTCGGCGCCGGCGAACTAACCGCCCTCCCCCGCATCGGATCAAGCCGGCGCCGCGCGATGAACGCGGCGCCGGGTTCCTCTCACCACTTGCATCGCTGCACGTCTGCATCGCTCGACGCGCAAGCCGGCGTTGCCGGCCTTTCCCTTTCCCCTTCTCTTTCTCTTTCCCCCGCGCCTGCACGCGATCGCTCGCCTTCGCAACGCATCTGCCCATGCGGCGGGACCGCGCTCCACAGTGCGCCCGCCAGGTCACGCCGTTTTCTTCTATGATGACTGCGGAGACGGCCCACCCCCTAAATACAGAATCAAGATCAGACGGGCCGCCATCTTGTCGTTCGTGCTGCTGAGCATCGATCGGAGGCAAGGATGGTTTCGAAGCACAAAAACCGCTGGTTAAGGCGGTGGTTGCTGGTGATCATATTCTGGGCCGTGCCCGTGGCGATCGTCGCGGTCAACGAGATCCGCGAGGAAATGTCGTATAACGCGGTCGATCTCGAGCGCGCGCTAACCACCTGGAATTTCTCCGACGCGCAACGCGCCGCCGGCGCCTCCGCGCACTGCCACGGCAAGCCCGACGTAGCAAAAGCCGCCGGCTGCCCGCCCGACGTGCTGGCCGCCAACGCGCCACGTCAACAGGACGCGATCAACGAGTACAACGTGCGCCGTTCGACGCTGATGGCTTATCTGTGGCACGCGTTCGTCGGCTACTGGGTCGTGCCGGCTGCGATCCTGTTCGCGATCGGCGCGATCATCGGCATGGTCCGCCGCGCGTTGCGGCGGCCGCCCGTGGTCAAGAGCCCGGCGAATAACGGCTGATGCGCGGCGCTGGATACCCTCGGGCAGGCTGCAGCGACTGCTCACAAATGCACCGTGAGTCGCCTCGTTCGTTGCGCCGCCCGGCCCCGTCACCATTCGACACTGTTTTTGAGCCAGTTGTCGTTTCCGCAGCACAGGGCCGCCGCGCGCTGCGCCGAAACAACACTTTCAGTTCTGTTACAGAGGTAAGGGCGAACCCGCGTCGATCGGTAAAAACCGGCGCATTGGACGGGCGCGCTGAAGCGTCCCCAAAATCGGCGTGCGCTGGGCGCCCGACGCGTTTCTCTCCGTGCGCAGCGCGCGCGCGGCGCGCGTGGAAGCGTCGCGAAACGCCGGTCAAAATTACTTGCCGGCACCTTACGATTCGCCTCAAAGCCTTGCCCTGCAAGGCTTTTAGCGTCATCGCGCAACGCGCCATCCGCGCGCGCGTGTGATATAACTCAATGGCAACCGGGCAGCACCATTTACGGTTGTGCCCGGACTCACGACGGAGAAAAACGATGCAAAGACGACACTTCATGATGAAGACGACCGCTGCGATTGCTTTCGGTGGCCTTGCACTCGCCGGCTGTACGACGACGGGTCCCAAGGACAATAACCAGACTCCCGCCACCGACGCTTCGAAGCGCCATGCGATCGACGCCAGCGTCGACGGCACGCTCTCGAAGCTGTTCAACACGGTGCCGGGCTCGCGCGAACTGGTATCGAAGGCGCGCGGCGTGCTGGTGTTCCCGTCGGTGCTGCAAGCGGGCTTTATCGTCGGCGGTCAGTATGGCGAAGGCGCGTTGCGCGTCGGCGGCGCGACGGTCGGCTACTACAGCACGATCTCGGGTTCGTTCGGCCTGCAGGCGGGCGCGCAGTCGAAGGCGATCATTTTCCTGTTCATGACCCAGGATTCGCTCGACAAATTCCGCAACGCGGACGGCTGGTCGGCCGGCGTCGACGCGTCGGTGGCGCTCGTGAAGATCGGCGCAAATGGCGCGGTCGACACGAACACCGCCACCGCCCCGGTGCAGGTGTTCGTGATGACCAACGCGGGCCTGATGGGCGACGTGTCGCTGCAAGGCACGAAGGTCTCGCGCCTGAAGATCTGAGCGCGCTGACGGGCGCATTGCGGTGCGCTCGTCGCGGCGGCTCCCGGCCGTGCGCCGTCCATCGCAACAGCAACCTGCGCGAAGCCGCGCGAAGCTCTGGTCGAGTGCTTCGTGCGGCTTTTTCTATTGCCGGCGAGTTTGGCGGCGCAAATTCGCCGCGCTCTTGCGCCGTAGTTGCAGCGGGTCGCCGGCCATAAAAAAAGCGGCGCCGCGCGTCGCGCAGCACCGCTCGTGCCTGAATGCCGATTGAATGCCGATCCAGCGCCAATCTGGCACCGATCGACCCGCGGCCCTCTCAACTCCCCGACGTATCGATCACCTTGAAGCGCGAACGCTTCTGCGCGCGAATCACCGACTGATACGCATCCACGTACTGCCGCGCCATCCGGTGCGACGTGAAGCGTTCCTCGAAGCGGCGCCGCACGCCGGCGCGCGGCATCTTGTGCAGCCGGTTCACCGCGGCCACCGCGCCGATCTCGTCCTCGACAATAAAGCCCGTCACACCGTCCTCTAGCACCTCGGGCACCGAGCCGCGATTGAACGCGATCACCGGTGTGCCGCAGGCCATCGCCTCGATCATCACGAGGCCGAACGGCTCCGGCCAGTCGATCGGAAACAGCAGTGCATGCGCGCCCGACAAAAATTCGGCCTTCTGATGATCGGCGATCTCACCGATGAACTCGACATACGGCAGATCGAGCAACGGCCGGATCTCGCGCTCGAAGTACTCGCGGTCGGCCGAATCGACCTTGGCGGCGATGCGGATCGGGATGCCGCAGCGCCCGGCGATGCGAATCGCGGTATCGACGCGTTTTTCCGGCGAAATCCGGCCGAGAAACGCGAGGTACTTCTGTTCGACCGGTTGCGGCGTATACAGCTGCTCGGGCAGCCCGTGATAGACCGTGGTCAGCCAGTGCGCCTGCGGCAACGGATGACGCTGCGCGTTCGAAATCGAAATCACCGGCGCCGTGTTGAATGTGTCGAACACCGGCTGCTGCTCGGGCAGGTCCAGCCGGCCGTGCATCGTGGTCACGAACGGCGTGTCCTGGCGCTTGAATACCGAGAACGAGTAATAGTCGAGGTGAAAATGCAGCACGTCGAACTCTTCGGCCTGGCGGCGCACGAGTTCCATCAACAGCATATGCGGCGCGACGCGGTCGCGGATGCCGGGGTCCAGACGCAACGCGCGCGGCCAGACCGCTTCGAGCTTCGCGCTGGTGACCGAGTCGCCGCTCGCGAACAGCGTCACGTCGTGGCCCTGCTCGACCAGCGCTTCGGTGATATACGACACGACCCGCTCGGTGCCCCCATAGAGTTTCGGCGGCACGGATTCGGTCAGCGGGGCGATCTGCGCAATTTTCATATCTGTCTCCATGAGCTGACGGCTTGCGCGTGATCGCGGTGCACGTCAGCGACGCCGAGTATGACAGCGCCATTACATCCGGGCAATGCACGTGGCGCGTGAGCGTCCCATGCACCATCGCTAGCGTGCATTATTTCCTGACGCGTGCGGCCACGCCGCAGCTCTTGCATTTGCTCGGTGCTGTTACACCCGGCTTACATCCGGGAGACGGGGACGCGTGACGCTCCGTTGCGGCTTGCCACCGCGCGCCGCTCACTTGTGGCCGCCGCCCTCGCCCGTGTTGCGCAACGGCACGCTGCGCAAATCGCGCAGGAACGAATCGCGCCAGACCCCGAGATCGTTCTTGCGCAGCGCGGCCATATTGATCTCGTGACGCCGCTGACGCTCGGCGAGCGGCATTTGCAACGCCTGCTGCAGCGCTTCGGACATGCCGATCGCATCGTGCGGATTGACCAGCAGAGCGCCGCTCAATTCCGCGGCCGCGCCGGCGAAAATCGACAGCACCAGCACGCCGGGGTCGTCGGGATTTTGCGCGGCGACGTACTCCTTCGCGACCAGATTCATGCCGTCGTGCAACGGCGTGACGAAGCCGATCTGCGATTCCCGGAACAGCGACATCAGTTTCCAGCGGTCGTACTGCTGGTTCAGATAGCGGATCGGCGTGTAGTCGAGACCCGAATAACGGCCATTGATTCGGCCTGCTTCATATTCGAGGTCCTGACGGATCTTCTGATAGGTCGCGACGTCCGAGCGCGTCGGCGGCGCAATCTGCACGAGCGTGACGTTGCCGCGCCATTCGGGCGAACGCTCGAGCAGCAGTTCGAACGAGCGGAAACGCTCGACCAGACCCTTCGAATAATCGAGCCGGTCCACGCTCATGATCAGCTTGCGCCCCTCCAGGCTCTGCTTCAGATCGAGCACGTGCTGGCGGCTTTCGTAGCGCTTCGCCTGGTCGGCGATTTCGTCGGGGAACACGCCGATCCGGTACACGCCGGTGCGCAGCTTGCGGCCGAACGCTTCGACCTGATTGCCGTTGCTGACCGTGCCGCGTGCATGACGGGTCACGTAGTCGTGGAAGGCCTGCTGGTCGGTAGCGGTCTGGAAACCGAGCAGGTCGTAGCACGACAGCGACTTCACCAGCTCCTCATGCGGCGGGATGTTCAGCAGGATCTGCGGCGCGGGAAACGGAATATGCAGGAAGAAACCGATCCGGTTGGTCACGCCTTCGCTGCGCAGCGCCTCGGCGAACGGGATCAGATGGTAGTCGTGAATCCAGATCACGTCGTCCGGTTCGAGCAGCTTGATCAGTTTGTGCGCCAGCCATGCATTGACGCGGCGGTAACCCGCGTATTCCTCGCGCTCGTAGCGCGCCAGATCGTTGCGATAGTGGAATACCGGCCACAGCGTCGCGTTCGAGAAGCCGCGATAGTACTGGTCGTAATCCTTGCGCGTGAGCCCGACGGTCGCGAACGTCACTGCGCCGTCCTGTTCGAGCGCCGGCCCGGCGTTGGCGACGGTCTCGCTGACCACGTCGCCGCTCCAGCCGAACCAGACCCCGCCCGCGTCCTTGAGCGCGCCGAATACGCCGACGGCGAGCCCGCCTGCCGATCCTTTGGTCTCCGTCGGCGTCGCAACGCGATTCGACACGACGATCAGTCGGCCCATGTTCGATGTCCTCCTTGTGGTACGTGCGGCGCGCCTGGCTGCGGTCGCGGGCCCGGAAGTTCACGCGCGCGGCGTGTAACCGCTACCGCATGCAACGGCTCGGCCCGGACCACGATTGCGCCCGCCGGTAGCCGGTAGCGCGCCAATGCGTGAATGATTTAAGTATGGGTCAAATGGCGGCCGCACGCCGCGTGGGTTGATCTGCGGGATGCGCGGCGCGTCGCGTCCCGCGCTTCGGGTGACTTCGCGGAGGGACCTTGCGCTGCGCCGGCCAAGGCGATGCACCGCTTACCGCGGTGCGATCGCGCCCCGCAAGGTAGCAAGCGGCATACCCGAGCCGGGATTCGAGCCGGGCTTCGAGCCGATGGGAGCCCCAAGCCCCCTAAGCCCGCTCCTTCGCGTTGCGCGCAGCCTCGGCCACCTCCGGCCGGCCGATCCGCGTGGCGACCGGATCGGCTTCGGTATGCGCGGCGGTGCTGCCGGCCGGCGCCTGCATGCTGCGCGGCAGCCAGTCGACCGGCGACCCGCTGCCGGGCTCCAGTTCCCCCGACACCTCGGCGCGACCGCGCGGCAGACATTCCGGATAGTGCCGTTGAATAAACTCGACCAGCCCTTCCCGCACCCGGCAACGCAGATCCCACGCGAGACCGGAATCGGGCGCGCTGACCAGCGCGCGCAGCTGCATCGCGCGTTCGGTGCAGTCGAACACCTGCAACACCTGCACGCGCCGGTCCCACTCCGGCGCGTTTTCGACGATCCGCGCGAGCTCCTCGCGCAGCGGCGCGAGCGGCATCCGGTAATCGACGAACAGGAACACCGTGCCGATGATCTGCGAACTGCTGCGGGTCCAGTTGGTGAACGGGTTTTCGATAAACCATTGCAGCGGCACGATCAGCCGGCGCTGATCCCACAGCCGCACGGACACGTAGGTGCCGGTGATTTCCTCGATGCGCCCCCACTCGTTCTGGATCACCACCACGTCGTCGAGCCGCAGCGGCTGCGACAGCGCGATCTGCAAACCGGCGATCAGATTGCCGAGCACCGGCCGCGCGGCGATACCGGCAACCAGACCGGCCACACCGGCAGAGGCCAGCAGACTCGCGCCGATCTGCCGGACGTTCGGCAAGGTCATCAGCGCGCCGCCCACACCGACGATCACGATCACGATCATCACCGAGCGCGCGAGCACCCGCGCCTGCGTATGAATGCGGCGCGCCTGCAGGTTATCGGCGCTATCGAGCGGATGCGCGCGGATGATCGCTTCGCCGATCGCCGCGGCCGAGCGCACCGACAGCCACGTGAGCGCGGCGATCAGCGCGATGCCGGTGATGTCGCGTACCGGTTCGATGAAATTGAGGGTATTGGGCGCCTCGGACCAGATCCACGCGAGCATCAGGATCACGAGCGCAAACAGAGAAGGTTTGTCGATGTAGCGCAGCACGACGCTGGTGAGCGCGTGCGGTTCGGCAATGCGCTTGACCACGCGCGCGCCGAAGCGATGCACGCCGATCGTCGCGATCGTCATGAGCGCGGTCACGATCAGCACGCCGAGCCACGAGTGCAGCGGCGCGGCGGCCACCTTGGTGAAGTCGTAGAAAGTGGGCATTACGGCATCTTCCTCCGGGCTCGAAGAGCGGCGGCGCGCCGGTGGGACGACGAACCTTGGTGGAGTCCGTCACACCTGCGCGGTGGACGGGACCCGCAGCACCCGGCGCGCGCGTCGTGCGCTGCGCGCGCCGCAAGTATTGCGCCGGGCCGCTACTACGCGTATCGCGGGCCGGCGCGGCAAGCGGCGTCGATCAGCTGCCGCTCTTGCATGGAAACGCCTTGCCCAGACCCAGCGAGATCGCGGTGCTGGCGTTGTAGCCCGCGGCGTTCGGGTTGTCGGCGATGTACTTGCGCACCGCGTCGGTCAACTGCGCGGAACGCGCATCCGCCGGCAGGCAGAAATACTGGCCGACCCGCGGGCCGGTGGTGCCGCCGATTGCATCGATCGTGTTGAAGATACCGTCGGCCGCGCCTTCGATATAGGCCGCGCAGGCGGAGCGTGAAGCCACGTCCGTCTTCGTGCACAGCTTGTTGAGGTCGCCTCCCGTAAACGCGGCCGCCGATAGCGGCAAGGCGAGCGCGCCGGCGAAAATCAAAGCCCGCAGCATGGTGTTCCTTTCCAGGTTTGTTTATCACGCGGTCTTTTCGCCGCATCCGGACGGCGCGCCAAAGGGCGCGCCAAAGTCGTCATTCTGCACTGTTTTACGCGACGGCAGCAGCCAGGCCTTATCGATGTCAGACAAATCGAACAAATCCATCGAGCATCGGCAGGGCCGCGCGCGACAGCGCCGTCACCGGGCCGGCTCGTTCAGCGGCATGCCGCCGCGCGTGCGATTACTTCTGGCTCTGCTGCATGCGAGCGGTCAGGCCTTCGACGACGTCCGGCTCCTTGTAGGTCTTCGCGAAATCGAGCGCGGTCATGCCGATCTGGTTTTTCACGTTCAGGTCCGCGCCGTTATCGAGCAGCAGCTTGACCGTCGAAATGTGGCCGCCGCGCGCGGCCATCATCAGCGGCGTGGTGCCGTTCGGCGAACCGGCGTCGACGTAGGCCGAATGATCGAGCAGCACCTTGACGATGTCGTCATGGCCGTTCGCGGCCGCGTAGTGCAGCGGCGCCCAGCCCTTCTTGTTGACTTCGGCGTCCTTCGCGAGCAGCTGATTGACGATGTTCAGGTCGCCGGCCAGCGACGCCATCATCAGCGCGTTTTCGCCGGCCTTGTCCTGCGCCTCGATATCGGTCTTCGGATTTTTCAGCAGCGCGGCGGTGACCTTCTCCGATTTCTCGCGCGCGGCCAGCACCAGCAGCGGATTGCCCTGCTGGTCGACGCTGTTCGGGTCCATGCCCTTCGCGAGCAGCTTGTTGACGCCGTCGACGTCGTCGAACTTGACCGACTTGATCAGCGAGTCGATCGGCGCCGCGTGCGCGGGCACCGCGACCAGCGCGGCGCAGGCCAGCGCGGCGGCACAGGCGAGGCGTCGCGCGGGCGCGAACGCTCGGGCGGCCGTCATGGCGCAGATCGGTTGGAAAGCAGCGGACGACGTCGAAATATTTTTCATATAGTGCTTTAGGAAACTTCCCTATCCATTTGATGTTGCTGGATTTTCAGTTGCAACGCCCGGTTCTTTATGGGCGTTCGCCGTTCAGGCCGTGGCCGGCGCCGGAATCTTGAACAGCCTGAAAAAGTTCTGCGTGGTCGCGGCGGCCAGCGCCTCGTCCGGCATCTCGCGTTGCTTTGCGATGAAGCGTCCGACATAACTGACGTACGCAGGTTCATTCGGCTTGCCACGATACGGCACCGGCGCGAGATACGGCGAGTCGGTTTCGATCAGCAGACGTTCGAGCGGCACGCGGCGCGCGACATCCTGCACGTCGGTCGCGCTCTTGAACGTGACGATGCCCGACAGCGAGATGTAGAAGTTCTGCGCGAGCGCCTGTTCGGCGATCGCCCACGGCTCGGTAAAGCAGTGCATCACCCCGCCCGGCTCGCCGGCGCGTTCCTCGGCCATGATCCGCAGCGTGTCTTCCGAGGCCGAGCGCGTATGAACGATCAACGGCTTGCCGGTCGCGTGCGCGGCGCGGATGTGGGTGCGAAAGCGTTCGCGCTGCCACTCCATGTCGGCGATCGTGCGGCCTTCGAGACGGTAGTAATCGAGGCCGGTTTCGCCGATCGCGACCACCTTCGGATGCTGCGCCAGTTCGACCAGTTCGGCGACGCTCGGCTCGCGCATATGCTCGTGGTCGGGGTGCACGCCGACCGACGCATAGACGTTCTCGCAGCGGCTGGCGACGTCCAGCACCGACGGCAGCGTTTCGAGATCGACCGACACGCACAGCGCGTGCGTGACCGACAGGCTGCGCATGTTCTCGAGCACTTGCGGCAGACGGTCCGCGAGTCCTTCGAAATTGATATGGCAGTGGGAATCGACAAACATGATCAGGTCCTGCGAAAAATAAGGGCTGGCGCGTGACAGACGCGGCAATGACAGGCTCACATGAAGGCTCACGCGAACAGTGTGCGATAGCCGATAAACAGTTCCTCGAACACGAGACGCGCATTCAAAGGGTGATTCTCGACCGCGCGCTGGCGCGTCACGCTGCGCAGAAAGCGCGCGAACGCGTTGGCGTCGGCCTGCGCCGCACAGCGTTCGAGCGCTTTGTGCGCCTGCGGAAAATAGCGCGGCGCGCCGGCGGTGCGCTGCGCGAGCAGATCGTACATCCAGCGCTGCAACCAGCCGAGCACCAGCGGCACCGGCAGCTTCTGCAGCGCCTCGCCGCAGGCGAACGCGTCGCACTGCGCGCCGGCCGCGAGCTGCTTCAGGGTCCAGTCGCGCAGCGTGCGGTTTTCGTCGCTGGCGAGCGCGAGCGCCGCGAGCGGCGCGCCGCCCGCTTCGGCCAGCAGCGCCGGCGCGTCGTCGATGCCCTGCGCGGCGAGCCACTGGGTGGCCGCCTGCGGCGCCGGCACGCTCATCGGCCACTGGCGGCAGCGGCTGATGATGGTCGGCAGCAGCCGGTCGATCCGTGCCGACACCATCAGGAACACCACCCCGGCGGGCGGCTCCTCGAGCGTCTTCAGCAGCGCATTGGCGGCCGCGACGTTCAGCCCCTCGGCCGGATACAGCACGACCACGCGCGCGCCGCCGCGATGCGAGCCGACGCCGACGAAGTCGAGTAGACCGCGCACCTGCTCGATCTTGATTTCCTTGCTGGGGGCACGGGTCTTCTTGCCCTCGTCGCCATCGGCCTTGTCGGCTTTCTCGTCGGCGGCCGACCCGGCGACCGGACCCGCCTCGGCCGCGAGCGCCTCGGGCACGACGATCCGGTAGTCGGGATGATTGCCCTGCGCGAACCAGTTGCAGGCGACGCAGGTGCCGCACGGCTCGCCGTTGGGCTGCGGCGCCTCGCACAGCAGACCCTGCGCGAGGTGCTGCGCGAAGCGCAGCTTGCCGATCCCGGCCTGGCCGTGCAGCAGCAGCGCATGCGGCCAGTGAGCACGCAGCTGCTGCAGGCGGTTCCAGTCATCGGCTTGCCACGGGTAGATCATCGTTGGTCTTTGCAATCAATGGGTTGAATACGCTACTTCAGACTTCGCCCGAGCTTTACAAGCTCGTATAAATTTCAATTATATTGCTTGAAAATCAAATAGTTGCAATCAGTTCTTCAAGCTGCTTCTGAATACGCGCGATGCTTTGCGAAGAGTCGATGATAGCGAACCGGTATGGCGCTTCCTCGGCGCGGCGCATGTATTCGGCGCGCGTGCGCTCGAAAAAGGCGGCCGATTCGCGCTCGAAGCGATCCGGATCGCGCGCCGCGCTGCGCCGTTCGTTGGCCACCGCGGGCGGCAGATCGAACAGCACCGTCAGGTCCGGCTGAAAACCGCCCTGCACCCAGCGCTCCAGCGTCTCCAGCTTGTCGCGCGGCAGGCCGCGGCCGCCGCCCTGATACGCGAAGGTCGCGTCGGTGAAGCGATCGGACAACACCCAGTCGCCGCGTGCCAGTGCCGGCTCGATCACCTCGGCCAGGTGCTGGCGGCGCACCGCGAACATCAGCAGCGCTTCGGTTTCGAGGTCCATCTTCTGATGCAGCACGATCTCGCGAATCTGCTCGCCGAGCGGCGTGCCGCCCGGTTCGCGCGTCATCACGACGGTCCGGCCGGTGGCCGCGAGCTTCGCTTCGAGCCGTTCGCGAAACCAGCCAAGATGGGTGGTCTTGCCCGCGCCGTCGATGCCTTCAAACGTGATGAATTTGCCGCGCGCCATTATTGCCCTCGAATGTATTTGTCCACGGCCTTGTTGTGCTCGCCGAGGGTGTCAGAAAAGATGCTGCTGCCGTCGCCGCGCGAGACGAAATACAGCGCGGTGCTCGGCGCCGGATTGAGCGCCGCCTGCAGCGACGCGACGCCCGGCAGCGCGATCGGCGTGGGCGGCAGGCCCATGCGGGTGTACGTATTGTAAGGAGTGTCGGTCTGCAGATCCTTCTTGCGGATATGCCCGGCGTAGCTCTCGCCCATCCCGTAGATCACGGTCGGATCGGTCTGCAGCGGCATGCCCGCGCGCAGACGGTTCGCGAACACCGCGGCGACGAGCGGCCGGTCGGACGGTTTGCCGGTTTCCTTTTCGATGATCGAGGCCATCGTCAGCGCTTCGTACGGGCTCTTGTACGGCAGGTTCGGCGCGCGCGCGAGCCACGCTTCATCGAGCCGCACGCGCATCAGACGGTACGCGCGGCGGTAGATGTCGAGGTCGCTGGTGTTTTTATCGAACAGATAGGTGTCCGGGAAGAACAGCCCTTCGCCGTTGCCGATCGACGCTTCCGGCGCACCGATCGCGATCATCAGATCCGCGTCGGACAGACCCGCCGAGTCGTGCTTGAGCGCCGGATTCGCGTCCAGCTCCGCGCGCATGCGCTTGAAGGTCCAGCCTTCGATGATCGTCGCGACATACTCGTTGACGTCGCCGCGCGCGATCTTCTGCAGCACGTCGTACGGCGTGATGCCGCTTTTGAATTCGTAGTTGCCGGATTTCAGTTCGCTTTGCAGCCCGAGCAGCCGCGTCATCAGGATGAACAGCTCGGGCTCGACCGGCACGCCGCCGCGATTCAGTTGCAGCGCGACGCTGCGCAGGCTGCTGTGCGGTTTGACGGTGACGTCCAGTTGCGCCGGGGTCAATTCGAGCGGGCGGGTGGCCCAGTAAGATCCGGCGGCGATAGCCGCCGCGGCCAGCACGACTACGACGGCGCCGGCGGCGAAGCATTTCTTCAGAAGGGACATGGAAACGTGACGGGGTTGGACTGAATATAATAACTGTTTGCCTTAGCCAAAGTCAGAATTGACTGTTCCCGGAATCCATGAATACACCGCTCGGCAACGCCTCCGCTAACGCATCAGCCCCCCCTTCCAGCCCCGCCTCCACCGCTGCTGCAGCGGCCGCAGCGGCCGCACCGAGCGCGCTGCCGGTGCTGCCTCGTCCGTCGGCCGACCAGTTCGACGCGGTGCTCCAGCACGGCGCCTACATGCCGCTGCCGCAGTTCGGCGTGATCGACGTGCATGGCGACGACGCGGCCAGCTTCCTGCACGGCCAGCTGACCAACGACGTCCAGCATCTGGACGCCGCCAATGCGCGGCTCGCCGGTTACTGCTCGGCGAAGGGGCGCCTGCTCGCGTCGTTCCTCAGCTGGCGCAGCGGCGACACGATCCGTCTGCTGGTGTCGAAGGACGTGCAGGCGGCCGTGCAAAAACGCCTGTCGATGTTCGTGCTGCGCGCCAAGGCGAAGCTTGCTGACGCCAGCGCCGAACTCGCGGTGGTCGGCCTTGCGGGCGACGTGCGCCGCGCGCTGTCCGGCGTGTTCGATGCGCTGCCCGACGGCGTGCACGTGCAGCTCGACGGCGCGGCGGGCACGCTGATCCGCGTGCCCGATGCGCTCGACCGGCTGCGCTATCTGTGGATCGGACCGAGGGCGCAGGTCGAAGCGCTGCTGCCGTCGCTCGACGCCACCCTCAAGCGCGTGTCGCCGGCCGTGTGGGACTGGCTCGACATTCGCGCGGGCGAGCCGCGCATCACGCAGCCGGTGGTCGAGCAGTTCGTGCCGCAAATGGTCAACTACGACGTGCTCGGCGCGGTCAATTTCCGCAAGGGCTGCTACCCGGGCCAGGAAGTGGTCGCGCGCAGCCAGTATCGCGGCACGATCAAGCGGCGCACGTCGCTCGCCAACGTGGCCGGCGAACTGGACACGGTGCGCCCGGGCGCGGAACTGTTCCACTCGGACGATCCGGGCCAGCCGTGCGGGATGATCGTCAACGCGGCGTCCGCGCAAGGCGGCGGCGTCGATGTGCTGGTCGAGATCAAGCTCGCGGCGCTCGAATCGGGCAGCGTGCACCTGGGCGCGGCCGACGGCCCGGCGCTGCGGTTCCTGCCGCTGCCTTACGGTTTGCCGACCGAAGTCTGAACGGCGGACGCAACCCGAAGCGGCGCAGCGATGCGCCGTTTTTTAATGGCGGGTTTGTTCTCGTCCGATTTTTTTGGCGGCTCGCGCCGCCGTTGCCTACGCTCTCACCGGGAGACGCGCCCCGATGTGCCTGATCGTTTTCGACTGGCGACCCGACGCGGTCGACGGCCCGCTGTTCACGCTCGCCGCGAATCGCGACGAATTCTTCCGCCGCACCGCCGAGCCGCTCGGCTGGTGGCGCGACGCGCCGGCGGTGCTGGCCGGCCGCGATCTGGTCGGCGGCGGCACGTGGCTCGGGCTCACGCGCGACGGCCGCTTCGCCGCGCTGACCAATTACCGCGCGCCGAGCGAAATGCGCGCCGACGCGCCGACCCGCGGCACGCTGGTCAGCGACTGGCTGAGCGGCGCCGCGCGCGATGCCGACGGCCGGCCGCACGCGTCGCCGCTCGCCTATCTGCGGCACGTCGCCAAAACCGGCGATATCTATAACGGCTTCAATCTGCTGGTCGGCGACTGGAACCGGCGCGAACTCGCGTGGTACTGCAATCGCGGCGTCGAGCGGCGCGAGCCCGAACTGCTCACGGCGGGCACGCACGGGATTTCGAACGCGGTGCTCGATACCGCGTGGCCGAAGCTGGTCAGAAAGCGCGCGGAACTCGGTGCGCTGCTCGCACGCGAGCCGATGCCGCCGCTCGAACGGCTGATCGATCTGATGCGCGATCCGCGGCTCGCGCGCGACGACGAGTTGCCGTCGACCGGAATTCCGCTCGAACGGGAACGGGTGTTGTCGGCGGCGTTTATCGAGTCGCCGGATTACGGTACGCGCAGCACGACCGGGCTTCGGGTCGCCGCTTTCGGTGACGTGCTAGGCGTCGCGGTGGCCGAGCGCAGCGACGATAACGGCTCGCACCGGGTGGTGCGGCCGGGGGATTTCGAGCGCAGTTTTGCGTTTAATGTGGAGCGCGATCCGGTCAGCGTGGCTTAAACCCGCCTCACTGCGTCCCTCACTCGGTCCCTCACTCAGTCCCAAACGCCGCGCGCAACGCCGCCGCGGCATCGGCGTGCGCTTGCGCGACCTCGGGCACATAGCCGCCCATCTTGAAGAACTCGTGAATCATCCCCGGGTAGCGCTTGAGCGTGACCCGATTGCCAAGAGCGCGCAGCTTGTCCGCATACGCGTCGCCCTCGTCGCTGAGCGGATCGTATTCGGCGGTCGCGATCCATGCCGGTGCGACGCCGTGAAAATCGGGCGCGCCGCTGACGCCGTCGAGCGGCGCGAAACGCCAGTCGTCGCGATCGCGGCTGTCGCGCAGGTATTGCTCGAAGAACCACTGGATCGTGTCGCCCGACAGCAGAAAACCGTTCGCGAGCCGCGAATGCGAGTCGGTCTGCTGATGGCCGGTGGTGCCCGGATAGATCAGCAATTGCAGCGCGAGCGCGATACCGGCGTCGCGCGCGAGCACCGCGCAGACCGTCGCCAGCGTGCCGCCCGCGCTGTCGCCGCCGACCGCAAGGCGCTGCGCATCGAGGCCGAATTCGGCCGCGTGCGCGTGCAGCCAGCTGAGCGCATCGAATGAGTCTTCCACCGCGGTCGGGAATTTGTGCTCGGGCGCGAGCCGGTAATCGACCGACAGCACCGCGCAGCGGCCGTCGCGAGCGAACATCCGGCACAACGCGTCATGCGTGTCGACGCTGCCGACCGTGAAGCCGCCGCCGTGGTAGTAGAGAAAGGCCGGCAGCGGTTCCGCCCAACTCGGCTCGACCGGACAGTAAAGGCGCGCGCGGATCGTCGCGCCGTCGCGGGTCGGAACCCGCAGGTCTTCGATAGAAAACATCGGCGCGCTCGCGATCTCGAGGATCGGCGCGCTCTTTTCATACGACGCGCGCGCCGCTTGCGCGCTCATCTCGTGATACTGCGGGCGCCGGGCCCGCGCGATCATGTCGAGCACCTGCTCGATCTTCGGATTCAACGGCATGTGTGAGAGGTGTGACGCGTGATAGAAGTGTGGCGGGAGGCGCCCCGCGACGCGTGGCAATCCGCGCCGCGCACGAGCGCCCCGCTCTGGACAACAACGAAGGCCGGGCCGCGCGCGATGCCGCTTCAACGACCCGACAACCGGCGACTAATCCGCGCTCTTCACTTCGGGCTTCAGCGACATCGGATCGGACGGCTCGCGCAGCTGCTCGATATCGTCGTGGCGCAGCTTCACGGTCGCCATGATGCCCGGATGCGTGATGATATAGAAACGCCGCGCGGCGATCGCGTCGAACGTGAGGTTCGCGACGTCGTCGGCGCTCAGGCGCCCCGACTGCACCGCGCGCTGCAACTGCTTGCCGGCGGCGATCTGTGAACGCGTCGGCCGGCCCGCGTTGCGCAGGTCGGCCGGACGCGCGCGCTCGGCGTCGGCGATGCCGGTCGGCACGAACGCCGGACACAGCAACGAGCAGCCGACCCGCGCGCCTTCCGCGCTGTGCGCCTGCGCGAGCTTCAGGTCCTGATAAAGCGTCTCGGTCAACGACACCACCGCGTGCTTCGACGCGTTGTAGATGCCCATCGCCGGCGGCGACAGCAGCCCCGCGACCGATGCCGTGTTGACGATATGCGCGGGCTCGTTCTGCGCGAGCATGATCGGCGTGAACACCCGCACGCCGTGCGCGACGCCCATCACGTTGACGCCGAACACCCACGACCAGTCGTTCGCCGAGCTTTCCCACAGCAGGCCGCCGGTGCCGACGCCCGCGTTGTTCAGCAGCAGATGCACCTTGCCGAACGCATCGAGCGCGGCCTGCGCGAGCACCTCGACCTGCGCGGCGTTCGATACATCGGTCGGCACGCCGATCGCGTCGGCGCCGGCCGCGCGCAACGCGTCGACGGTGCGCGCGAGTTCGGCGGCATCGACATCGGCCAGCACCAGCTTCATGCCGAGCGCCGCGCCCTTGTGCGCGAACGCGCGGCCGAAGCCGCTGCCCGCGCCGGTGATCACCGCCACCTTGCCTGCAAATTCAAACGTCATTTCCCAATCCCGGTTTAGTGGCGGTGCCGTTGTCGTAGCGAAGTCCAGGCGCCGCTCAGATCAGCTTGACCAGCTGCTTGCCGAAGTTCTTGCCCTTCAGCAGCCCCATGAACGCCTGCGGCGCGGACTCGAGCCCTTGCGCGACGGTCTCGCGATACTGCAGCTTGTGCTGCGCGACCAGCGTGCCGAGCTGCCTGAGCGCATCCGGCCACACTTCCATATGTTCGCTGACGATAAAGCCCTGCACCAGCAGCCGCTGCGTGAGTATCAGCGCAGGATGTTTCAGCGGCAGCGGCTGGCCGTCGTAGCCGGCAATAAAACCGCACAGCGCGATACGCCCGAACGCGTTCATGCGCGCGAGCGTCGCGTCGAGCACCTCGCCGCCGACGTTCTCGAAGCAGCCGTCCACGCCATCGGGCGTCGCCGCCTTCAGGTCCTGATACAGGTTGCCGGCCTTGTAGTCGACGCAGGCGTCGAAGCCGAGCGTGTCGACTACGTAGCGGCACTTGTCCGCGCCGCCGGCGATACCGACCGCGCGCGCGCCGGCCGCCTTCGCGAGCTGACCGACCACGCTGCCGACCGCGCCGCTCGCCGCGCTGACCACCACGGTCTCGCCGGTCTTCGGCGCGATGATGCGGTTCAGCCCGTACCACGCGGTGACGCCCGGCATGCCGACCGGGCCGAGATACGCGGACAGCGGCACGTGCGTGTCGTCGACCTTCTGAATGCCCGCGCCGTTCGAGGTGCCGTACTCCTGCCAGCCGAACATCGCGACGACCTTGTCGCCGACCGCGAACTTCGGATTCTTCGACTCGACCACTTCGCCGACCGTGCCGCCGATCATCACTTCGTTCAGCGGCTGCGGCGCCGCGTACGACTTGCTGTCGTTCATGCGGCCGCGCATGTACGGATCGAGCGACAAATAATGGTTGCGCACCCGCACTTCGCCGTCGGCCAGCGGCGCGAGCGGCGTTTCGACGAGCTTGAAGTTATCGGGCGTGACCGCGCCCTGCGGACGCGAAACCAGCAGCAGTTGGCGGTTGATCTGGCTCATCGGGTCGTCTCCTTGGGTTGATCCGGGCGCCGCGGTTCGGTGCCGAAGCGCGCGTGTTTTTGAGGTGTTGAGGCGTTGAAGTCTTGAGGTAGGGACGCTCAGCCGTCGCTCGGACCGGGCTTCGCGCCCGGGTCGGTACGCAGACGCTGGCGCGCGACGTCGCGGCCCACCGCGAGGCGGCGCATGTATTTGAAGGTGCCGAGCGCCTTGGCGACGAAGTGGCCTTCGCTGTCGCGAATCTCGCCTTCGCAATAGGCCATCGTGGTCGAGCGATGCAGCACGCGGGCGCTCGCGCGCAACTCGCCGCGGCCCGGCTGCATGAAGTTGACTTTCATCTCCACGGTGACGACACCGACGCCGTCGCCGGCGAGACTGCGCGCGGCCATCGCCAGCGCGATATCGGCGAGCGTCATCGTGACGCCGCCGTGCGCGACGTCCCACGTGTTCATGTGATCGTGCTGCAACGGCAGCAGCACTTCGCTGACGCCGTCGGCGGCGGACAGCAGCTGCGCGCCGAGACGGTCGACGAACGGGCTTTCGGGGAGCACGGGGGGGACTGTTTTTGCGGGAGAAGTTGGATCGGTCATTGCGGTGTTCGGAATGGATGGGCGGCAACGTCGGTCGCGCGGTCGCTCGTTGCACGTGTCGCGGCGAATATCGCCGCGCAGGTCGCGGCGCATGTCGCGACATGAAGCGCACAGCCAAAAATGATACCTGCTATCGCTGTCATGCATCGGCCCCTCGATGCCCGCTCATCCGTCTGGCGAGGCGCCCCACGCGGCGCGCCGCGTCGTCGAGCAAGTCGAGGTCGGTGCTCGGGCAACTGAGCCGGATGAAATGATCGAAGCGCCCGGTGTTCGAAAACACGGTCCCGGGCATGATGCGGATGCCGTCATCCAGCGCCGCGTCGAACAATGCCGCCGACGACAACCCGCGCGGCAACTCGATCCAGAAAAACAGTCCGCCACGCGGGGGCGTAAAGCGCGTGCCCTCGGGAAACGCCGCGGCAATCGACAGCGCCATGCGCTCGCGCTGACATCGCAGGCTGTCGCGCAAGCGCTGCAGATGTCGCGCGTAGGCGCCCGTCTCCAGAAAACCTGCCAGCACGACCTGCGACAGCTGTTGGTTGTGGCGCGACTGCGCGAACTTCAGCATCCGCACGCGCGGATGCCAGCGTCCGCCGTTGATCCAGCCGATCCGCATACCGGGCGCGAGCGTCTTGTTGAACGACGTGCAATGAATCACCGTGCCGTCCGTATCCCACGCCTTCAGCGATTTCGGCGCGGGCTCGTCGTCGACCAGTTCGCGATACGGGTCGTCCTCGATCAGCGCCACGCCGGCGTGCGAGCACAGCTCGACGAGAGCCGCCTTGTGCGCGTCGGGCATCACGCTGCCGAGCGGATTCTGCAGATTCGGCACCACGACCACGGCCTTGATGCCGCGATGGTGTTGCAGCGCAAAGCTCAGCGCATCGATCGCAAGACCCGTGCTCGGACTCGCCGGGATTTCGAGCGCGCGCAGTCCGAGGCTTTCGAGCACCTGCAGCAAGCCGAAAAAACACGGCGATTCGACCGCGACCGTGTCGCCCGGCTGGGTCACCGCGCGCAGCGCGAGGTTGACCGCTTCGATGCCGCCGTGCGTCATGATGATTTCGTCCGCGCCGATCTCGATGCCGCCGTCGAGCGCGCGCCGCGCGATGACCGCGCGCAACGCCGGATCGCCGAGGTCGGGGCCGGCTGAAGTGAGCAGCGTCGGCTCGCGCCGCAACGCGCGCATCGCGGCCTGTCGCAAAGCATCGGTCGGATAGAGCTCGGGGCACGCGGTCGCGCCGCCGAGATTGAGCGCATCGGGGAAGCGCTGGAATTTCGACACGAGCGTCGAAATCGCCGAGTGAATCCCGACGAACTGCGCTTCGCCCGGCAACTGTGCCGGATCCGGTTCGAGCGCGGCCGGCAGCGCCGCCGGCGGCATGCGCACGAAGTAGCCCGAACGCGGCCGCGCTTCGATCAGCGCCGCGCGTTCGAGCACCCGATAGCTTTCGGTCGCGGTCGCGAGACTGACGCCGTGGCGCTGCATGAATGCGCGCATCGACGGCATGCGATCGCCCGCGCGCAGCGCGCCGTTGCCGATCGCGCGGCGATAGTGATCGGCCAGTTGCCGGTACAGCGGCTGGCCGTCCGATAAGGAGGCGGCGCGCGCGGCGCGCCGCTCGAAGCTCAAATCGTTCATGCGTCGATGGTGCGCACAACCGGCGCGCGAGAACAGATACAGATCGGCACGATGGCGACCGATACAGCCGACCGGGATGCTTCGCTGTAGCGCTTCAGATCGTCGATGCCTGTCGCTGTTTTCACGTGGACGAACTCAATAAGCTGTGCAGCAGGAAAACGAATTGAAGGAAACCATCGTGACTCGCTTGCACTGTGCCGTGTGCCCATCCGATCCTCGCGCGTTACGCGTCGCCCGCGGCCAGTCGACACTTGTCGATCTGCGTGCCGGCACGGCTATCGTGGCCGTCGAAGGCGAGCTGGAACTGTGCTTTCGCGACCACTCGCTCGCATGGCTCGGTAGCGCTGCGCCGGTCACGTCGTTCTCCGTCCGCGAAGGCGAACAGTTCGTGATCGGCCAGCACGGCGTCGTGGCGATCCGTGCGCCGCATGCCAGCGCCGCGCTGCGGATCGCGCCGGCATCGTCCGGCACGAGCGCTGTGCGCGCGCTCCTTCGCGGTGCGCTTCCGGGCCTCGCGAGCTTCGTTGCCCGGCAGTTGCGGCGGCTCGCCTGAGCCGCCGCGTTCATCGGCGCCGTCTCACGAAACCGCCGCCGCGGCGCCGGTTAGAATGCGTAACCACCTCGCTCACTGTCCGCTTCCTTCTTTCAGGTGCCGGCCATGTCCTCGTTACGCATGCTGCTTCGCAGGCCCCGTTGCGCGCTGCTGCGCATTTTCGTCATGGCCATCGCCGCCTTGACGCTTGCCGGTTGCGCCGGCATGTTCGGCGGCGATCCATTACGGGTGAACGTCGCCGGCATCGAACCGCTGCCCGGCGAGGGCTTCGAAATGCGCTTCAATCTGAAGCTGCGCGTGCAGAATCCGAACGACACCACGCTGACTTTTACCGGCATCGCGCTCGATCTCGAGCTGAACGGCAAGCCATTCGCCTCCGGTGTCAGCGATCAGGCCGGTACCGTGCCGCGCTTCGGCGAAACCGTCGTCAACGTGCCGTTGACCGTCCCCGCCGTCGCCGCGGTCCGCCAGGCTTTCGCGTTCGCCAGCGCGACGCAGTCCGGCCAGGTGCCGTACCTGCTGCGCGGCAAACTCGCCGGCGCCGGTATCGGCGGCACGACCCGCTTCGTCGATCAGGGCACGCTCAGCCTGCCGGGCACGGCAACACCCTAGCGGTCACCATGCGCCTGCTGGTGCCACCTTGCGCCACCTTGCGCCGGCTGCCGCCACGGCACGAAAACGCGTCACGCGACCTCGAACAGGCCCGCCGCGCCCTGCCCGCCGCCGATACACATCGTCACCACGACGTACTTGACGCCGCGCCGCTTGCCTTCGATCAGCGCATGGCCGACCAGCCGCGCGCCCGACACGCCGTACGGATGACCAACCGCGATCGCGCCGCCGTTCACGTTCAGACGGTCGTGCGGGATGCCGAGCTTGTCCGCGCAATACAGCACCTGCACCGCGAACGCTTCGTTCAGCTCCCACAGACCGATGTCGTCGACCTTCAGGCCGGCCTTTTGCAGCAGCTTCGGCACCGCGAACACCGGGCCGATGCCCATCTCGTCCGGCTCGCAGCCGGCCACCGCGAAGCCGCGGAAAATACCGAGCGGCTGCAGGCCTTCGCGCTCGGCCTGGGTCGCGTTCATCACCACGCACGCCGATGCGCCGTCCGAGAACTGGCTCGCATTGCCGGCGGTGATCACGCCGCCGGGCAGCGCGGTGCGAATCTTCGCGACGCCTTCGAGCGTGGTATCGGCGCGAATCCCTTCGTCGCCGCTGACCGTCACCTCCTTCGTGAACAACCGCCCGCTCGCCTTGTCGGCGACGCCGGCGAGCACCGTCAGCGGCACGATCTCGTCCTTGAACCTGCCGGCTTCGAGCGCGGCGGCCGCGCGCTGCTGCGAACGCGCGCCGTATTCGTCCTGGCGTTCCTTCGATATCGAGTAGCGCTTCGCGACGTTCTCCGCCGTTTGCAGCATCGACCAGTAGATTTCCGGCTTGTGCTGGTTGAGCCAGCCGTCGGTCATCATGTGGCGGTTCATCTCGTTCTGCACGCACGAGATCGACTCGACCCCGCCCGCGACGTACACGTCGCCTTCGCCGGCGATCACGCGTTGCGCGGCCAGCGCGATCGTCTGCAGTCCGGACGAACAGAAGCGGTTCACGGTCATGCCCGGCACGCTGACCGGCAGCCCCGCGCGCAGCGCGATCTGACGGGCGATATTGCCGCCGGTCGCGCCTTCCGGATTCGCGCAGCCCATGATCACGTCCTCGATGCGCGCCGGATCGAGCTTCGCGCGCTCGACCGCGGCCTGTGTCACGTGACCGCCGAGCGTCGCGCCGTGCGTCATGTTGAAACCGCCGCGCCACGATTTGGCGAGACCCGTGCGGGCGGTGGATACGATTACGGCGTCAGTCATGCAAATCTCCACGAATATCGTTAACGGCGCGCCGGCTCGCTGCCTTTGCAGCGTATGCGCGAAGCCGCGCCGCTTTAGTCCTTAGATGCGCGCGGTGCGGGGACCCGGTCCGACTGCACGCGCGCTTGCCGGCTCGCTCAGCCGTTGAAACCGCGCCCTTCGGCCGCGAGCTTCGCGATCGACGGCGCGAGCTTCCACGCATCGCCGTTCGGCCGCGCCGCATAGCGGCGAATCGCGCGTTCGACGTTGTAGAGCCCGACCGTATCCGCGTACAGCATCGGGCCGCCGCGATGAAGCGGGAAGCCGTAGCCGGTCAGATAGACCATGTCGATATCCGACGCCTTCGACGCGATCCCTTCCTCGAGAATCTTCGCGCCTTCGTTGACGAGCGCGAACACCAGCCGCTCGACGATCTCCTCGTCGCTGATCTTGCGGCGCTCGGTATTGGCCTCTTTCGAGAACGCGTCGATCATCTCGTCGACGACCTTCGACGGATACGCGGTGCGGTCGCCCGCCTTGTAGTCGTACCAGCCGCCGCCGGTCTTCTGGCCGAAGCGCCCCATCTCGCACAGCCGGTCGGCGATCTTCGAGTAGTGCATCTCCGGATGCTCGATATAGCGGCGCTTGCGGATCGCCCAGCCGATGTCGTTGCCGGCCAGATCGCTCATCCGGAACGGCCCCATCGCGAAGCCGAACTTCTCGATCGCGCGATCGACCTGCGCGGGCAGCGCGCCCTCTTCAAGCATGAAGAGCGCCTGACGCACGTACTGCTCGATCATCCGGTTGCCGATGAAGCCGTCGCACACGCCCGACACCACCGCGGTCTTTTTAATCTTCTTCGCGAGCTTCATCACGGTCGCGAGCACGTCTTTGGCGGTCTCTTTGCCGCGCACCACTTCGAGCAGCTTCATCACGTTGGCCGGGCTGAAGAAGTGCATGCCGACCACGTCCTGAGGACGCCTGGTGAACGCGGCGATCTTGTCGACGTCGAGCGTCGACGTGTTCGATGCGAGGATCGCGCCGGGCTTCGCAACTTCATCGAGGCGGCGGAACACCTGTTCCTTCACGCCGAGTTCCTCGAACACCGCCTCGACGATCAGGTCGGCGTCTTTCAGGTCGTCATAGGAGAGCGTCGGCTTGAGCAGCGCCATCCGCTGTTCGAGCGCTTCGGGCTTGAGCTTGCCCTTCTTCACGGTTGCTTCGTAGTTCTTGCGAATCGTCGCGACGCCGCGATCGAGCGCTTCCTGTTTCGTCTCGAGCAGCGTGACCGGAATGCCGGCGTTCAGGAAGTTCATCGCGATCCCGCCGCCCATCGTGCCCGCGCCGATCACGCCGACCTGCTTGAGCTCGCGCACGGGGGTATCGGCCGGCACGTCCGCGATCTTGCTGGCCGCGCGCTCGCCGAAGAACGCATGACGCAGCGCGCGGCTCTCCGGCGTCTGCACCAACGCGAGGAAGCATTCGCGCTCCAACGCGAGGCCCTTGTCGAAACCGTTCTTCACGCCCGCTTCGACCGCGTCGATGCACTTGTGCGGCGCCGGGAATTGCTTCGCGATGCCGGCCACCGTATTGCGCGCGAACTGGATGAAGCCGGCCGCGTTCGGATGCTCGATCTTGCGGTCGCGGACCTTCGGATGCGCGCCGGTTTTCGCGCCGACCTTGCGCGCGAACGCGAGCGCGGCTTCCGCCAGATCACCCTCCACCACTTCATCGAACAGACCCGAATCGGCGAGCTGTTCCGACGGCACCGGCGCGCCCGACACGATCATGTTGAGCGCCGCTTCGAGGCCGATCGCGCGCGGCAGCCGTTGCGTGCCACCGGCGCCCGGCAGGATGCCGAGCTTCACTTCGGGCAGCGCGATCTGCGCGCCGGGCGCGGCGATCCGGTAATGCGCGCCGAGCGCGAGTTCGAGACCGCCGCCCATCGCGACGCTGTGAATCGCCGCGACGACCGGCTTCGGGCTGTTTTCGACGGCGCGAATGACGGTGCCGAGCGTCGGCTCCTGGGTGGCCTTCGGGGTGTTGAATTCGGTGATGTCCGCGCCGCCCGAGAAGGCTTTGCCCGCGCCGGTCAGCACGATCGCCTTGACGGCCGGATCGTTCTGCGCGCGCTCGAGCCCGTCGACGATACCCGCTCGCGTCGACAGACCGAGGCCGTTGACCGGAGGATTGTTCAGCGTGATGACGGCCACGCCGTCGTGAGTTGTGTAGTCCACTGCCATCTGCCTGCCTCCATGCGATCCATGCAATGAGGCGGCGCCTGATGCGCCGCCTGTCCGGTTCATCGAGTCTGCTCATTGTCAGACTTTTCGGGCGACGTTTCCGGGCTCAGCAGGCAGAATACACAAAAAAGCACGCTCGTTCAATTTACTGCCGGGCGGGGTTTCCCCCAGGGTCGTCCCGCGGGGTCGGCCGGCAGGGTCGTCGGGCAGCGACCAGGTTTGATCTGGCTCTCGCGCGGCTCAGGTGCCCGGCGTGAGCGGACAGTTGCGGCTGTCTTCGAGCGCGGACGGCAGCACGTGGTCGCGAAACAGATCGCGCAGCTTCAGTTTCTGCAGCTTGCCGGTCGCGGTGTGCGGCAGTTCGTCGACGAATACGACGTCGTCGGGAATCCACCACTTTGCGACCTTGCCGTCGTAGAACGCCAGCAGTTGTTCGCGTGTGAGTTCGTGCCCCGCGCGCCTGACCACCACCAGCAGCGGCCGCTCGGTCCACTTCGGATGCGCGCACGCGATACAGGCGGCCTCCGCGACCGCCGGATGCGCGATCGCGACGTTCTCGACGTCGATCGAGCTGATCCATTCGCCGCCCGACTTGATCACGTCCTTCGAGCGGTCGGTGATGTGCAGGAAGCTGTCGGGGTCGATCGTCGCGACGTCGCCGGTCGGGAACCAGCCGTCCACCAGCGGCGAGTCGTCCTTGCGGAAATAGCGGTCGATCACCCATGGGCCGCGCACGTACAGATCGCCGAACGCGACGCCGTCCCACGGCAACTCGCGGCCGTCTTCGCCGACGATCTTCATATCGACGCCATACAGCGCATGCCCCTGCTTTTCGAGCAGCTTGCGGCGCTCGTCGAGCGGCCGTTGACTCTGCTCCCACGTCAGTTTCGACAAGGTGCCGAGCGGCGACATCTCGGTCATCCCCCATGCATGAATCACCTGCACGCCGTAGTCGTCCTCGAAGGTGCGCAGCATTGCCGGCGGACACGCGGAGCCACCGATCACCGTGCGCTGCAGCGTCGAAAACTTCACGCCGGCCTCGCGCAGATAATTGAGCAGTCCGAGCCAGACGGTCGGCACGCCGGCCGAATAGGTGACGCGCTCGCTCTCCATCAGCTCGTACAGCGACTTGCCGTCGAGGTCCTTGCCGGGGAACACCAGCTTCGCGCCGGTCAGCGGCGCCGCATGCGGAATGCCCCACGCGTTCACATGGAACATCGGCACGACCGGGAGCACCGCGTCGCGCGCGGACAGACTCATCGCATCGGGCAGCGACGCGCCGAACGCGTGCAGCACCGTCGAGCGATGCGAATACAGCGCGCCCTTCGGATTGCCGGTCGTGCCGGACGTGTAGCACAGATACGAGGCCTGCCGCTCGTCGAGCGCGGGCCACTCGAAGTTGCCGTCCTGCCCGTCCATCAGCGTTTCGTAGCACAGCAGCGGCGTTTGCGTGGCCGGCCGGTGCGCTTCGTCGCACAGCGCGATCCAGCCGCGCACGCATGGACACTGCGGCGCGAGCACGTCGACCAGCGCGGCAAAGGTGGTGTCGAACAGCACGTACGCGTCGTCCGCGTGATTGACGATGTAGGCGATCTGGTCGGGGAACAGCCGCGGGTTGATCGTGTGGCACACCGCGCCGAAGCCGGTCGTGCCGTAGTACGCCTCCAGATGCCGGTAGCCGTTCCACGCGAGCGTCGCGACCCGTTCGCCGGGCTCGACGCCGAGCGCGAGCAGCGCCTGCGCGAGCTGCTTCGCGCGCTTTTCGCAATCGCGGTACGTGTAGCGATGCAGGTCGCCTTCGATGCGCCGCGACACGATCTCGGTGCTGCCGAAATGCCGCGCGGCATGCGCGAGCAGCGATGACACGGTGAGCGGCACGTCCATCATCTGGCCCAGCAGCGGCGTCGTCATAAGGCGGGGTCTCCTCGGCTTGTCGGTGTCGGTTCGGGTCGCCGCGCAAGGTTCGAACGCCGCGCGCGGCCGGCCAGCAGCGCCGCTGGCGCGGACTTACAATATCGGCTAATCCAGAGGCGCTCAATATGTCGTTTTCCCCAAGCATTGCAGGCTCATCCGCAGCTTTGACGGATCTTTCCACCACACTCGCCACGCCCCCGGCCGACGCGTTCGCGCGGCTCGGCGCCACCTTCCTCACCCGCCTGCCCGCCGCGCCGCTCGACGCGCCGTATCTGGTCGGCTTCTCGGCCGACACCGCCGCGCGACTCGGTCTGCCCGAGGGCATCGAACGCGATCCCGGCTTTCTCGACCTGTTCAGCGGCAACGCGACGCGCGCGTGGCCGGCCGACGCGCTGCCGTATGCGTCCGTGTATTCGGGTCACCAGTTCGGCGTGTGGGCGGGCCAGCTCGGCGACGGCCGCGCGCTCGGCCTGGGCGAGCTCGAACACGCGGGCCAGCGCTACGAATTGCAGTTGAAGGGCGCGGGCCGCACGCCGTATTCGCGCATGGCCGACGGCCGCGCGGTGCTGCGCTCGTCGATCCGCGAATATCTGTGTTCGGAGGCGATGCATCATCTGGGCATTCCGACCACCCGCGCGCTGTGCGTGATCGGCTCCGATCAGCCGGTGCGGCGCGAGACCATCGAAACCGCCGCGGTCGTCACGCGCGTGTCGCCGAGCTTCGTGCGCTTCGGCCACTTCGAGCACTTCTATGCGAACGACCGGGTCGACGCGTTGCGCGCGCTCGCCGATCACGTGATCGAGCGGTTTTATCCGCATTGCCGGCAAGCCGACGATCCGTACCTCGCGCTGCTCGGCGAAGCGGTGCGATCGAGCGCGGACCTGATGGTCGAGTGGCAGGCGGTCGGCTTCTGTCACGGCGTGATGAATACCGACAACATGTCGATCCTCGGTCTGACGATCGACTACGGTCCGTTCGGCTTCATGGACGGCTTCGACGCCGGACACATCTGCAATCACTCGGACTCGCAGGGCCGCTACGCGTACCGGATGCAGCCGCAGATCGCTTACTGGAACCTGTTCTGCCTCGCGCAGGGACTGCTGCCGCTGCTGGGCGAGCAGCACGACGAAAGCGTGCGCAGCGAGCGCGCGATCGAGGACGCGCAGCGCGTGCTGGCCGGCTTCAAGGAGCGCTTCGCGCCGGCGCTCGAAAACCGTATGCGCGCGAAGCTCGGCCTCGAACAAACGCGCGACGGCGACGACGCGCTGGTCAACCGGCTATTCGAAGCGATGCACGCGAACCGCGCGGATTTCACGCTGACGTTCCGCAACCTCGCGCGCGTGTCGAAACACGATGCGAACGGCGACGCGCCGGTGCGCGACCTGTTCCTCGACCGCGCCGCGTTCGACGCGTGGGCGACCGACTATCGCGCGCGCCTGGCCGAAGAGAGCCGCGACGACGCCGCGCGCGCCATTGCAATGAACCGCGTGAACCCCAAATTCGTGCTTCGCAACCATCTGGCGGAAACGGCGATCCAACGCGCGAAGGAAAAGGACTTCTCCGAAGTGGAACGGCTCGCCAACGTGCTGCGCCGCCCGTTCGACGAACAGCCCGAGTACGAAGCGTACGCAGGCCTGCCGCCCGACTGGGCGAGTTCGCTCGAAGTGAGCTGTTCGTCGTGACGCGGGTACGCGCTCGCGCATCGGCACCCGCCCGCTGCGCGGAGCACGGCCCCGGTCAACCAGCCGTTCACCGCCTGCACGAAGCAAACCCGCGAGACAACCGAGACAACCGAGACAACCGAGACAGGAACCGACCATGAGCAACCCCGACGATCTCAAGCAGGACGCCCCGGCCGTACAGAAAACCGACGCCGAGTGGCGCGAGCAGCTGTCCGACATCGAATATCAGGTGACCCGCCATGCGGCCACCGAACGGCCGTTCACGGGCCGCTATAGCGACCACTGGGAACTCGGCGTCTACGACTGCGTGTGCTGCGGCACGCCGCTGTTCGAATCGGACACCAAGTTCGACGCCGGCTGCGGCTGGCCGAGCTACTTCCGGCCGATCAACGGCGAGGTGATCGCCGAGAAGACCGACCGCTCCCACGGGATGCTGCGCATCGAGGTGCAGTGCAAAAACTGCGGCGCGCATCTGGGTCACGTGTTCGAGGACGGCCCGGCGCCGACCGGCCTGCGTTACTGCATCAATTCGGCTGCGTTACAATTCGAGCCCAAGTAACGCGCGAACTGAGCCACAACGGGCCGTGGACGAATGCCCAGCGGCGCGGGCACGCGCCGCGGCCACCGCGTGCCGCCACCGCCTACTGGGTGCCGCGGCTTTTTTTGCGCGCGAGAGCGCCCGCCAACTTCGCGCGCCGCGCCCGCTAACCCGCCCTCCACGGCTCGATTCACTCTCCGACCTCCCGACCAGCTAATGAAATTTCTGTTCGATCTGTTTCCGATCATCCTGTTCTTCGTCGCTTTCAAGATCTGGGGCATTTTCACGGCGACGGCAGTGGCGATCGTCGCCACGCTGGTGCAGATCGCGTGGGTGGCGTTCCGCCACCGCAAGGTCGACCCGATGCTGTGGGTCAGCCTCGGCGTCGTCACCGTGTTCGGCGGCGCGACGCTCGTGCTGCACAACGACACCTTCATCAAGTGGAAGCCGACCGTGCTGTACTGGGCGTTCTCGGTCGCGCTGCTGGTGTCGCAGCTCGGTTTCAACAAGAACCTGATCGAAGCGATGATGGGCAAGCAGATCACGCTGCCGCACGCGATCTGGGGCAAGCTGAACATCATCTGGGCGATCTTTTTCGTCCTGCTCGGCCTGCTCAACCTGTTCGTCGCGTATCACTACACGACCGATCAATGGGTCAATTTCAAGCTGTTCGGCGCCACCGGCTGTCTGCTGGTGTTCATCGTCGGACAGAGTCTGTGGCTGTCGAAGTACATGAAGGAAGAATGAGATGAGCGACCTGTTCATGCACGCGAGCACCGCCGAGCGCGCGGCGCTGATCGAAGCGCGCCTGACCGCCGCGCTCGCGCCGGTCGAGTCGATCCGCATCAGCGACGACAGCGCGCAGCACGCCGGCCATGCCGGCGCGGCCGCCGGCGGTCATTTCAGCGTCACGATCGTGGCGGTAGCTTTTGCCGGTAAGCCCCGCGTGGCGCGGCATCGCATGGTGTATGATGCGCTGGCCGATGCCATGCAGCGCGGCATTCATGCCCTTGCCATCACGGCGTATACGCCCGAAGAATTTGCTTTGTTGCCCCGCTAGGAACTTTTCGATGACCTTGAAGAAAACCCGCCTCTGGGTATTGCTGGCTGCATTCGCGGCCGCACCTGCATTCGCACAGAACATCGCCGTCGTGAACGGCACGCCGATTCCGAAATCGCGCGCCGACGCGCTGATCGAACAACTGGTTCATCAAGGCCAGCAGAACACGCCGCAGTTGCAGATGGCTGTGCGCGAAGAACTCGTGAATCGCGAGATCCTGATGCAGGAAGCGCTGCGCCGCGGCCTGCCGAATCGTCCGGACATCAAAGCGCAAATCGCGGTGGCCCAGCAGACGGTGGTGCTGCGCGCGCTGATCGAAGACTTCGTGAAGAACAACCAGCCGACCGACGCGGAAGTCACCGCGCGCTACAACGCGCTCGTCAAGGACGCCGGCGGCAAGGAATTCCATCTGCACCACATCCTCGTCGACAACGAGCAGCAGGCTAAAGACCTGATCGCGAAGATCAAGGGCGGCGCAAGCTTCGAAGAGCTGGCCAAGCAGTATTCGAAGGATCCGGGATCGGGCAAGAACGGCGGCGACCTCGACTGGTCGGACCCGAAGGCCTATGTGCCCGAGTTCGCGGAAGCGGCCACGCATCTGCAGAAAGGCCAGATGACCGACACGCCGGTGCATACGCAGTTCGGCTGGCACATCATCCGCGTCGACGACATCCGCGCGGTCACGCCGCCGCCGCTCGAGCAGGTGCGCGCGCAGATCGTCCAGCAGATCCAGCAGGAAAAGCTGCAGGCGTTCGAAGAGAATCTGCGCAAGAACGCGAAGATTCAGTAAGTCTGCGAACTCCGGATGTGAAAAAGCCGCCCTCGGGCGGCTTTTTTTATTTGCTGCATCGCCCCGCTGAAATTCAGCCGAGGTCCGCGGAGGTTCAGCCGGGAGTCACCGCCGCTCGAGCGGCAACTCCCTACGCGATCAACCGAGCCAGCGGCGTGCGTTCTGGAACACGCGCTGCCACGGGCTCGCGTCCGTTGCGCCCTCGCCCCAGCCTTCCGGATGCCAGCTCATCTGCACCGCGCGATGGACCCGCTCGGTGTGCGGCATCAGCACCGTGAAGCGGCCGTCGGCCGTGGTGACCGACGTGATGCCGTCCGGCGAGCCGTTCGGGTTGAACGGATACTGCTCGGTCGCCTGACCGCGGTGATCGACGTAACGCATCGCCACCGCAACCTTCGCCGCATCGCCCTGCTGAGAAAAGTCCGCGAAACCTTCGCCGTGCGCGACCGCGACCGGAATGCGTGAGCCTTCCATGCCGGCGAAGAAGATCGACGGCGAGCTCTGCACTTCGACCAGCGAGAAGCGCGCTTCGAATTTCTCCGACTTGTTGCGGGTGAACTTCGGCCATGCTTCGGCGCCCGGGATCATCGACGCGAGGCTGCTCATCATCTGGCAGCCGTTGCAGATGCCGAGCGCGAACGTGTCGGCGCGGCCGAAGAACGCTGCGAACATGTCGGCCAGTTGCGCGTTGAAGCGAATCGTCTTCGCCCAGCCTTCGCCGGCGCCCAGCGTATCGCCGTACGAGAAGCCGCCGCACGCGACCGCGCCGGCGAAGTCCGCCAGGTTTGCACGCCCCGCCAGCAGGTCGCTCATGTGCACGTCGTGCGCATCGAAGCCCGCGCGGTAGAACGCATAAGCGGTTTCGAGGTGCGAGTTCACGCCCTGCTCGCGCAGGATCGCGACGCGCGGACGCGCGCCCTTGCCGATGAACGGCGCGGCGACGTCTTGCGCCGGATCGAAGCTCAGCACCGGCGTGATGCCCGGATCGGCCGCGTCGAGCAGACCGTCGTATTCGGCATCGGCGCAAGCCGGGTTGTCGCGCAGACGCGCGATCCGCCAGCTCACCTCGCTCCACGTGCGATGCAGCTCGGCACGCGGTGCTTCGTAGATCTTCTTCGCATCGCGATAGATTTCGATCACGTCGCGCTCGTTGACCTTGCCGATCACGTGCGAGCACGCCGACAGACCTTGTTCGCGCAGCGCGCCGAGCACGGCGTCGCGATCGGCCGCGCGCACCTGCACGACTGCGCCGAGCTCTTCGTTAAAGAGCGCGCGCAGCGTGCGGTCGTCGCGACGGCCGCTGGTCTGCTTCGCCCAGTCCTTCGCGTCGCCGAAATCGGATTCGTGGTTCGCGTCGAGCACCAGCATGTCGACGTTCAGCGACACGCCCGCGTGACCCGCGAACGCCATTTCGCACACCGTCGCCCACAGGCCGCCGTCCGAGCGGTCGTGGTACGCGAGCAGCTTGCCATTCTGGTTGAGCGCCTGGATCGCGTTGAAGAAGCGCTTCAGGTCTTGCGGATCGTCGACGTCCGGCACCGTGTCGCCGACCTGCTGGGTAACCTGCGCGAGGATACTGCCGCCGAGGCGATGCTTGCCGCGACCGAGGTCGATCGCGATCAGCACCGTTTCGCCGACTTCGCCGATCCGGCGCAGTTGCGGCGTCAGATGTTTGCGCACGTCTTCGACCGGCGCGAACGCCGAGATGATCAGCGACACCGGCGCGACCACTTCCTTCGCAACGCCACGATCTTCCCAGCGGGTGCGCATCGACAGCGAATCCTTGCCGACCGGAATGCCGATCCCGAGCGCCGGGCACAGTTCCATGCCGATTGCCTTGACCGTGTCGTACAGCGCCGCGTCTTCGCCCGGCGCGCCGCACGCGGCCATCCAGTTCGCCGACAGCTTGAGTTTATCGAGCGACGCGATCGGCGCCGCCGCGATGTTGGTGATCGCCTCGCCGACCGCCATGCGGCCGGAGGCCGGCGCGTCGATGACCGCGAGCGGCGTGCGCTCGGACATCGTCATCGCTTCGCCGGCAAAGCCCGCGTAGTCGAGCGTGGTGATCGCGACGTCGGCCACCGGCACCTGCCACGGACCGACCATCTGGTCGCGCGCGGTCGTGCCGCCGACCGAGCGGTCGCCGATCGTGATCAGGAACGACTTGCTCGCGACCGTCGGGTGGCGCAGCACGCTCTGCGCGACCTCGGCCAGCGCGAGGCCGGTCACGTCGACCGGTTCGAACTTGCGCTCGACCCGCTTGACGTCGCGATGCATGCGCGGCGGCTTGCCGAGCAGCACTTCCATCGGCATGTCGACCGGTTGATGCGCGCTTTCCGGCGTCTCGGCGTCGATCAGCTTGAGCTGACGCTCGGCGGTGGCCGTGCCGATCACCGCGAACGGGCAGCGCTCGCGCTTGCACATCGCTTCGAAAGCCGGCAGATCGGCCGGCGCGATCGCCAGCACATAGCGCTCCTGCGCTTCGTTCGACCAGATTTCGCGCGGCGAAAGCCCGCTTTCCTCGAGCTGGATCTTGCGCAGCTCGAACACCGCGCCCTTGCCGGCGCCGTCGACCACTTCCGGGAACGCGTTCGACAGACCGCCCGCGCCGACGTCGTGGATGCTTAGAATCGGATTCTTGTCGCCGAGCTGCCAGCATGCGTTGATCACTTCCTGCGCGCGCCGCTCGATTTCCGGGTTGCCGCGCTGCACCGAGTCGAAGTCGAGTTCGGCAGTGTTGGTGCCGGTCGCCATCGAACTCGCGGCGCCGCCGCCCATCCCGATGCGCATGCCCGGGCCGCCGATCTGGATCAGCAGCGAGCCTTCCGGCAGATCGTGCTTGTGCGTGTGCTGGTCGGAGATGTTGCCGATGCCGCCCGCGATCATGATCGGCTTGTGATAGCCGCGCACGACGCCGCCGACATTCTGCTCATACGCGCGGAAGTAGCCGCCGAGGTTCGGGCGGCCGAATTCGTTGTTGAACGCGGCGCCGCCGAGCGGGCCGTCGATCATGATTTGCAGCGGCGACGCGATGCGGTCCGGGCGGCCATATGCTTCGTGCTGGTCGGCAGGATTGCGCTGGGCGAGCGGCTGCGCGGTGTCGCGCGCGTTCTCCCAGCTTTCCACCCCACCCGGCAGTTCGAGGTTCGACACCGTGAAGCCGGCCAGACCCGCCTTCGGACGCGCGCCGCGGCCGGTCGCGCCTTCGTCGCGGATTTCGCCGCCGGCGCCGGTCGCGGCGCCCGGGAACGGCGAGATCGCGGTCGGGTGGTTGTGGGTTTCTACCTTCATCAGCGTGTGCGTGAGTTCCACGCGGCGCTGGTAGTGTTGGGGCAACGGGTTCGCGTCACCCTGCTCCGGCGTGCGCGGGAACCAGCGCTCGGCCATTGCGCCGACCATGATCGCCGAGTTGTCCGAATACGCGACGATCGTGCCCTGCGGATTGAGCTTCTCGGTATTGCGGATCATGTTGAACAGCGACAAGTCCTGCTTCTCGCCGTCGATGGTCCAGTCCGCGTTGAAAATCTTGTGGCGGCAGTGCTCGCTGTTGGCCTGCGCGAACATCATCAGTTCGACGTCGGTCGGGTTGCGGCCAAGCTTCGTGAACGCGTCGACCAGGTAGTCGATTTCGTCGTCGGCGAGCGCGAGGCCCAGTTCCGTGTTCGCGGCTTCGAGCGCGCCGCGGCCGCTCGCCAGCACATCGACGGTTTGCAGCGGCTTGGCCGGCAGTTCGTCGAACAGATGCATCGCCTGGTCGCGCGACGGCGCGACGCTTTCGGTCATGCGGTCGTGCAGCGCCGCGGCGACCGCCGCGCGCGCTTCGTCGGACAGCGTCTTCTTGCCGCCGAGCAGGCCGCTTTTCAGCACCACCGTGTACTCGACGCCGCGCTCGATCCGGCGCACCTGGGTCAGACCGCACAGATGCGCGATGTCGGTAGCCTTGCTGGCCCACGGCGACACCGTGCCGAAGCGCGGCACCACGAGGAAGGTTTCGGCCGCGCCGCGTTCCTTGCCCTCTTCGAACGGATCGCCGTAATGCATCAGCGCCGCGACCTTCGCACTGTCTTCAGCGGACAGCGGCGTTTGCGCGTTGACGAAGTGCAGGTATTGGCCGCGCACGCCGGTGATATTCGGATCGATACGCGTGAGCGTTTCGAGCAGACGGGTTTGACGGAAATCGGAAAGGGCCGAAGCGCCGGGGAAACACGAGAAGTGGGCCATGGGACTTGGACGTTGCGTCGCTCAATGATGCCGGGGAGTCGCGCATGCAGGCGACGTGAGGCGGAAAGGAAGTGCGGGATTATACCCCGGGAACGCGCTTCCAACGGGCCTCGCGGTGCGTCGGCCGGGGCTTTTCGGTGCGCCGGCACGCTTGCCCGGCGCTGCCCGCCGCGTCGCCGGGCGGGCGGTTTGACTGCTATCATTCGGCGTTTTCACCAGATCGGCGCGCGCGAAAAAGCTCACGCAACGCGGCGCGCCGCATGTCACAACCAGCGGGTGCGCGCGCGAGCCGCCCGCCGGCACATCGAATCAGAGCAATGGATGTCATCGTCATCGGCGGCGGGATAGCGGGCGTCGCCACCGCCTACCAGTTGCGCGCGGCCGGCCACCGGGTCTGCGTGGTCGAGCGTCACGCGACCGTCGCGCAAGGCGCCACTTACGGCCAGGGCGGCAACGTGCTGCCGACGCCGCTCGACGTCTGGTTCGGCCCGACCTTCATGGCGAGCCGCCACAACGCGAAAAACGGGGTAATCAACAAGGCCGGTTTCAACGGCGCCGCGCGGCAGTTCGTCAAGCAGCTGGCCGAGTGGCAGGAGCCGGCCGCGTTCGCCCGTCAATACACGCTGTTGCGGCCGCTGATCGAAGCGTCGCGCGAAGCGATGGCCGACGTCGAGAGCCGCTTCGGCCTCGAATTCGAACAGGCGAGCGGCATTCTGTATCTGGTGCGCGCCGCGCAGGAGTGGGAACAGAGCGCGAGCGCGCTCGATCTGCTGCGCCAGTTCGAAGTGCCGCATCACGTGCTGAGCCCGGCCGAGTGCGCGGCCTTCGAGCATGCGGTGCCGACCGGGCCGGAATTCGCCGGCGGCGTGCTGTTCGAGCACGAGCGCACCGCCAACTGCCCGCTCTTTACCAAGCTCATCAAGCAGGTGCTCGATAACCAGGGCGACGTGCAGTTCATGGCGGGTCGCGAAGCGACTTCGATCCGTCTCGACAGCCAGCGCGCGGCGGTCGAACTGGCGTCGCGCGAAAACGGGTCGCGCTCGCGCGAGGTCGACGTGATCCAGGCCGATGCGGTCGTGGTCGCCGCCGGCTACGGTAGCCTCGCGCTGCTCGAACGCGCCGGGCTGCAACTGCCGTTGCATCCGCTGCGGCTGCATTCGCTGGTCGCGCCGATCGCACACGAGGAATTCGCGCCGCATGTGGCGATCGTCGATGCGGTCAAGCGGATCGGCATCAGCCGGATGAATCACCGGCTGCGGATCGCCGGCGGCGCGGTGCTGCAAGGCGCCGGCCAGGTCGACAAGCCGCTCGGCGACGCGCTGACCCGCGAAGCGCTCGCGCTGCTCGGCCAGGCGACCCACGACTGGATTCCGGGCGCCGCTCGGATTTCCGCCGCGCTGCCGTGGGAAGGTGTGAAGCTGCTGTCGCCGGACGGCTTGCCGGTGATCGGCAATGCGCTGCACCCGCGCCTGTTCGTCAATGCCGCGCATGGGCCGGCGGGCTGGGGCCTCGCGTGCGGCGCGGGCCAGCTGATCGCCGAACTGGTGTCCGGGCAGACGCCCGCGCTGCCGTCCGACACGCTCGCCGCGTTGCGGCCGGAACGCTTCCGGTAAATCCCCGCCTCGCTGCGCGCGCAGCGAAACACCCACGCAGCGCACGTCCATCGGCACTACCATAGCGATTCACCCGACTGCCCGCGTCGCCGCGGGCGCCTCGCCAGATTCCGCCATGACAGACGCCGACAACTCGCTGCCGATCCTGCTCGATCCACTCGCGCCCTCCACCCCGCGCGCGCTGCCGCTACTGACGCTGACCGATCTGCGGATCGCCGAAGCGCAAGCGGCCGCGGCGCTGCCCGAACACACGCTGATGGCGCGGGCCGGTCACGCGGCCGCGCGCTGGCTGCTCGAACGGATCGCCGCGGATACGTCGGTGATCAAGTCGCAGCAGCGCGTGTGGCTCGCCGCCGGCCCCGGCAACAACGGCGGCGACGCGCTCGTGGTCGCGACGCAATTGCACAAGGCCGGCATCGCGGTCGAAGTCTGCATGCCGGTCGAAGTGAAACCGGCCGACGCGCGCTGGGCGCTCGACGCCGCGCGCGCCGCGGGCGTGCCGATCGACGCGGCGCCGCCCGCCTCGCTCGACGGTTATGGCTGGCTCGTCGACGGGATGTTCGGGATCGGTCTCGCGCGTGAGCTCGACGGCGTGTTTGCGGTCATGGCCCGGCAGTTGTCGCAACGCACGAAGGCCCGCTTGAGCCAGGGCGCGGTGCTCGCGCTCGATGTGCCGAGCGGGCTCGATAGCGACACCGGCGCGGTGATCGGCGGCCCGGGCGCGGCGGTGGTCCACGCGACCCATACGATCACGTTCATCGGCGCGAAGCCGGGGCTGTTTACCGCGCAGGGGCGCGATCTGTCCGGTCAGGTGACGGTCGCGCCGATCGGGCTGAGCAAGGGCGTCAATGGCAACGGCAACGGTGCGGGCACCTCAGCCGGCGGCGACGCCAGCGGCAGCTCCAACGGCAATGCCGGCAACACCCGGCACACCCCGCGCGCGGCGATCCAGCTGAACGCGCCCGAACTGTTCGCCCCGTTCATGCCGCCGCGCGACTTCGCGACCAACAAGGGCACCTTCGGCAGTCTCGCGGTGGTCGGCGGCGACACCGGCATGTGCGGCGCACCGATCCTCGCGGCGCGCGCCGCGCTTTACAGCGGTGCCGGCAAAGTCCACGTCGCGCTGCTCGGCGAAGGCGCACCGCCGTACGATCCGCCGCACCCCGAACTGATGCTGCACCCGGTCGATACGCTGCCGCTTGACCGGATGGACGGGCTCGCGATCGGCTGCGGGATGGGACAGCGCGAACGCGCGACGAAGGTGCTGCACGACGTGCTGGCCCTCGACGTCCCGAAACTGTTCGACGCGGACGCGCTGAACCTGTTCGCGAACGACCCGGCGCTTGCCGCCGGATTGACCGCGCGCGGCGTGCAAGGCGATCCGTGCATCCTGACGCCGCATCCGCTCGAAGCGGCGCGTCTGCTCGGCAGCGATGCGCACAGCGTGCAGCGCGACCGCCTCGCCGCCGCGCGCGCGCTCGCCGCGCGCTTCGCCAGCGTGGTCGTGCTCAAAGGCGTCGGCACGATCGTCGCCGCGCCCGATGGCCGGCTCGCGCTGAACCCGACCGGCAACGCCGCGCTCGCGACGGGCGGCACCGGCGACGTGCTCGGCGGCATCATCGGCGCGCTGCTCGCGCAGCATCTGCCGCGCTACGAAGCGGCGCTCGCCGGCGTCTACCTGCACGGCCTCGCCGCCGACACGCTGACCGCGCAAGGTCATGGTCCCGCGGGGCTGACGGCCGGCGAACTCGCGCCGATGGTGCGGACCTTGCTGAACCGTCTGTTCTATCCGCTTTAACCGGGCGGCTTGTCGCGCATCCCCGCTATACTGAATGTCTGCGCCGCGCGCCGGATCGATTGTTAGTAATCCATCGCCGAATCCGGTCGCGTAGCATCGCTCTGACTGCATCGCATCATTCTCGGCCGCGCGTGATGCGCGCGCCTTCCTTCGTGCCCCTTGGTTAGACGGACGCTATGACCCAGAACTCGCTCCCCTCCTGGTCCTCGCTGCAAACGCATTACGACAAGATTCGCGATGCGCATCTGCGCGACTGGTTCGCCCCCGAGAACGATCCCGCGCCCACCCGCGCCGAACGCTTCACGTTCGCCGGCGGCGGTCTCGCAGCCGATTTCTCGAAGCACCGCATCACCGACGAAACCCTGCAACTGCTTGTGCAGCTCGCGCGCGAAGCCGGCGTCGAAAAGCGCCGCGACGCGATGTTCGCGGGCGACGTGGTGAACCCGACCGAAGGCCGCGCGGCGCTGCACACCGCCTTGCGCGCAACCGACCCGAACGCACCGTTCTTCGCCGAAGTGCAGGCCGAGCGCAAGAAGATGGCCGCATTCGCCGAACAGGTGCGCAGCGGCGCGTGGACCGGCTATACCGGCAAGCGGATCCGCCATGTGGTGAACATCGGTATCGGCGGCTCGGACCTCGGTCCGAAGATGGTCGTGCACGCGCTGCATCATCTTGCCACCCCGGATATCGCCACGCATTTCGTGTCGAACGTCGACGGCGCCGATCTGTACAACGTGATGCAGCAGATCGATCCGGAAGAGACGCTCGCGATCATCGTGTCGAAAACATTCACGACGCTCGAGACGATGACCAACGCGCGCTCGCTGCGCGACTGGTTCGTCAGCAAGGGCTGCCCGGAAAGCGCGCTCGCGAAGCACTTCGTCGGCGTGTCGGCGAACACCGCCGAAGTCGTCAAGTTCGGCATCGCGAAAGAGAACGTGTTCGAAATGTGGGACTGGGTCGGCGGCCGCTATTCGTTGTGGTCGGCGGTCGGTCTGTCGATCATGATCGCGGTCGGCCCGCAACAGTTCGAGGAACTGCTGGCCGGCGCGAATGCAATGGACCAGCATTTCCGCGACGCGCCGCTCGAAAAGAATCTGCCGGTGCTGCTCGGCATGATCGGCATCTGGTATCGCAACTTCTTCGGCTCGCAGAGCTATCTGGTTGCGCCGTATTCGGAGGCGCTGCATTTCCTGCCGTCGTATCTGCAACAGCTTGAAATGGAGAGCAACGGCAAGTCCGCCCGACTCGACGGCGCGATGGTCGATTACCCGACCTCGGCGGTCACCTGGGGCGAGCCCGGCACCAACGGCCAGCACGCGTTTTTCCAGATGCTGCATCAAGGTCCGACGATCGTGCCGATCGATTTCATCGCGGTGCTCACGCCCGAACATCCGCTCGCGAGCCATCATCCGAAGCTGCTGGCGAACTGCTTCGCGCAAAGCGAGGCGCTGATGCTCGGCCGCACGCTCGAAGAAGCGAAGAAAGTGGCCGGCCCAGACAAACCAGAACTCGCGCCGCACCTCGTGTTCCCCGGCAACCGGCCGACCGCGACGCTGCTGCTTGATGCATTGACCGCGCGTACGCTCGGCGCATTGATCGCGCTGTACGAGCACAAGGTGCTGGTGCAGGCGTCGGTATGGAACATCAATCCGTTCGATCAGTGGGGCGTCGAGCTCGGCAAGATTCTCGGCAAGGTGGTCGAGGCCGATCTGACCGCCGCGAGCGTCGATGCGAACAAGCACGATTCGTCGACGTCGGCGTTGATCGCGCGCGCGCGAGCGGCGTTGAAACGGTGAGAGTGGCGCGCGCGTGAGTGCGTATGAGTGCGCGTGAGATGCAATAAACCAGGCGGGCTACGGCCCGCTTTGTTTTTGCTCAGCGGGCGTGGATCACGCGAGCCGGCCCGCGTCGATCGTCACTGTCTTATCGCAGCGGCGCGCCAGCTCGATGTCGTGCGTGACCAGCACCAGCGTCGCGCCATGCGCGCGATTCATCTCGAACATCAGATCGATGACCGCGTGGCCGGTGGCCGCGTCGAGACTGCCGGTGGGCTCGTCGGCGAACAGGATCGCCGGACGCGTGACGAACGCGCGCGCCAGCGCGACGCGCTGCTGCTCGCCGCCCGACAACAGCTTCGGATAATGGCCGGTGCGCTGGCCGAGCCCGACCTGTTCGAGCAGTTCGCGCGCGCGCTGGGCAGCCTCGCGCGTACTGATCCCGCCTTGCAGTTCGAGCGGCAACGTGACGTTTTCGAGCGCGGTCAGATGCGGCATCAATTGAAACGACTGGAACACGAAGCCGACCGAGCCGCTGCGCAGCGCCGCGCGCTGGTCTTCGTCCAGTTCGCCGAGCTCGCTGCCGAGCAGTCGAACCGAGCCCGCGCTCGCGCTGTCCAAACCCGCGAGCAAGCCGAGCAGCGTAGACTTGCCCGACCCGGATGCGCCGACGATCGCGACGCTGCTGCCGGCGTCGATCGCCAGATCGATGTCGTCGAGAATCGTCAGTTCGCCCGTTGCATCCTTAACCCTCTTGCACAAACCCCGCACTTCAATGACTGGATCAGTTCTGTTTGGCATGGTGAAGCGTAGGTTGAAAGTGCGCGCCCTCGTCCCTCGCGCCGCGGCGCTGAGCGCTGCATGCGGCGCCACGATGATGGCCGCCGCGCTGGTTGCGTTGCCGTTGCCGGTTCATGCGGCCAATGCGCCGGACCCCGCGAAGCCGGTGATCGTCGTGCTCGGCGACAGCATCTCCGCCGAATACGGCCTGCCCCGCGATACGGGCTGGGTCGCCTTGATGCGTGAGCGCCTCGCCGCGGAGCGAATCGATTATAGCGTCGCCAATGCGAGCATCAGCGGCGATACGACAAGCGGCGGCCGCGCGCGTCTGCCCGCGTTGATGGAACGTTTGAAGCCGCGCATCGTGGTCGTCGAACTCGGCGCGAACGACGCATTGCGCGGCGTGCCGCTCGCGACCACCGAAGAGAACCTGCGCACGATCATCGAACAGGCGCAGCAGGGGCACGCGAAGGTCGTGCTGGTGGGCATGTACGTGCCTCCGAACTACGGCCCCGACTATACGCAGAAGTTCCACGGGCTCTACGGGCAACTGTCGAAGGAGTTCAAGGTGCCGCTCGTGCCGTTTCTGCTGGCCGGCATCGCGGATAAACCGGACATGTTCCAGGCCGATCAGATTCATCCGAACCAGCAGGCACAGCCCGTGCTGCTGAACAACGTGTGGCCCACTCTGAAGCCACTTCTTCGCACAAGTTCGCCGCACTGAAAACCTGCTAACAACTTGTTTCCCGAACTAAGGGGACGCGGATCGCAACAGCCGAAGCGACGCCTTCGCCATCCCGCACCCCGGCTCATTCCTGAGCGACTTCTGAGGAGATAACGTGAAATATTTACCACTCATCGGTTTGACGGTTGCCATCTCGGCTTGCGCCGCACAACCGCCCGCTGGCGTTCAATCGGTCGGGCAAAGCCAGCAAGCGCCGCGCGCGGTCGCCAGCTGCATCGCGCAGAAATGGGCGGACAAGTCGCAGCAACAAGTGGTCTCGCAAACCACCCTCGCCAACGATCAGGCGATGGACGTCTACGTGCCGGGTCAGCAGCCGCCTAACGGCGCCGCCGCGGTGGTGCGGCCGTCGTACACCGGCAAGGGCACGTGGGTCGGCTTCCGCGCGGGTAGCGGCGGCGCCGGCGGCGATGCGACGGGCGCGATCAGCGGTTGTCTGTGAAGCTGACGCAGCCGTTGCGACAGCGCGCCGATTCCGGGCGCACGATGAAAAAAGCCCCGCGATTGCGGGGCTTTTTTCTGACGGCGAGCAACGCCTTCTGTCCTGCTCTGGTCTGCTTACTGGTCCGCGGTCTGCGCGGCGGTGTCGACCGAGCCGTAGAACTTCACCTTCGAGCGCTCACGCAGCGCCTTCACGTACGCCTCGGCTTGCGACTGCGCATCGACCTGAGCGATCTGTTGCTGGGCAGCAGCCAGACGGTGCTCATCGACCGGCGCGCCGGCCACGACCTGGTTGACGCGATAGATCGCGTAACCGTCGTCGCCCAGATCGACGCCGACATAGGCCGGCAACTTTTTCGCATCGACCTTGTAGATTGCGCTCAGCGCTTCCGGCGGCACGCCCTGCGCGTCGTTGCGCGAAACCTTCAGCGGCGACGAGAAACCGGCGGTCGTCTTCGACTTCTCGAACTCGGCGAGCTTCGCGACGCCATCCTTACGCGCGGCTTCGCTCGCCTGCGCGGCGATCACGCGCTGACGCACCGCGTCCTTGACCGCGTCGAATGCCGGCACGGCTGCGGCCTTGAAGTCGGTCACACGCGCTGCGATCAGCGTGTTGTTGCCGACGTCGATGGCTTGCGTGTTGTTGCGCGCGGTCACCGAGTCGTTCGCGAACACGGCCGCGAGGAACTTCGGATTATTCAGCGGGCTGTCGGCCGGCAGCTTCGGATCCGGCTGCGGCGTAACCGTCGCGGTCTGGATCTGCAGCTTGAACTTGTCCGCGGCCGGCTGCAGGCTTTTCGCCTTTTCATAAACCAGCGACGTGAAGCCTTCCGAGCCCTCGGTGAATGCCTTGGTGGCGAGCTGCGTCTTCAGGTCTCGCGCGATCTGGTCCTTGACCTGCTCGAACGGCGTCGTGACCGGCGGCTTTACGTCGGTGACCTTCATGATGTGAAAACCGAAGTCCGTCTGCACGATGCCGCTGACTTCGTCCTTCTTCAGCCCGAACACCGCATCGTCGAATGCCTGGCCGCCCGCGATCATGCCGCGGCCGAAGTAACCGAGATCGCCGCCCTTCGGCGCCGAGCCCGGATCCTGCGAGTTCTGCTGCGCGATCTGCGCGAACTGGTCGGGATGCGCCTTGATCTGCGCGAGCAGTTCCTCAGCCTTCTGCTTCGCCTTCGCTTTGTCGGCCGCGCTCGCGTCCTTCGGTGCGACGATCAGGATGTGGCTCGCGCGCACCTGACCTTCGGTGCGAAAGTGCGCGATGTTTTCTTCGTAGAATTTTTTCAGATCGGCGTCGCTCGGCGCAACCGACGCGGCCAGCGTTGCCGGCGACATCACCAGATACTGGATCGTCGCAGTAGCCGGCGTCGCGAAATCGTTGCGATGCGCGTCGTAATACGCTTGCAGTTGCGCGTCGGTCGGCTGGATCTTCGCCGCGTAATCGCGCGGATGGAACGCGATACCCTGCACTTCACGCTGCTGTTCGGCCAGCTCGGTCAGATGCTGCGCGAGCGTCTTCGGCGTGAACGCGCTGCCCTGGATCGCGGCGGGCAACTGCTGCATCGACAGGCTGTAGCGCACGCGCTCGTCGTACTGGTCGGGCGTCATGCCCTGCATCGCCAGCAACTGCTTGTAGCGATCGAGATCGATCGAACCGTCGGGATTTTTCAACGACGAGATCACCGGATCGGCCATCAGCGTGCGACGCACGGCTTCGTCCGACGCGGTCAGATGCAGCCGCTGCGTTTCGTCGGCGAGCACGCGCTGCTCGATCATGCCGTCGAGCATCTGACGACGGCGCTCCGGCGTATCGAAGGTCTTCATGTCAAACTGCGTGCCGAGCATCTGACGCGCGCGATCGAGCTGCTGACGCATCGCGTCGTCGTACTCCGCGCGCGTGATCTTGTGACCGTTGACACTCGCGACGTTGGCAGTTTCGTCAAAGAAGCCGCGGAAGCCCTGAATACCCACAAAACCCAACCCCGGCAAAATGACGAGGATGAGCATGAACATCATCAGGCGTTGGTGATTGCGGAAGAAATCGAGCATGCGTGAGGGGTGCCAAAAACAGAACGCCCGATCTTACAACAGCGGGCAATAAAAAAGGCGAACCGGAGTTCGCCTTTCGTGGATACTGGCGGAGTGGACGGGACTCGAACCCGCGACCCCCGGCGTGACAGGCCGGTATTCTAACCGACTGAACTACCACTCCTTATACTGCGCTTGCTGCTGAAGCACTGCTACTAATCAGAAACTGGTGGGTGCTGAGAGGCTCGAACTCCCGACCTACGCCTTGTAAGGGCGCCGCTCTACCAACTGAGCTAAGCACCCGTTTCATGATCCAGTGCTTCCGCTGTCACCGCTTGAATCAAATCCGAATTACCTTTTCCGGCGGACCGGCTTCAAGCAATTCCTCAAGCAGCAAGTCAATTAGTTTAGCGCATCCTTCAGAGCTTTGCCAGGCCTAAATTTAGGAACTTTCGCTGCCTTTATCTTGATCGCGGCTCCGGTGCGCGGATTACGACCTGTGCGCGCGGTGCGCTTGCCGACCACGAACGTGCCAAAACCAACCAGCGTGACCGAACTACCCTTCTTCAACGTGCTCTTGACGCCGGCGATCACAGCATCGAGCGCACGGCCTGCCGCGGCCTTCGAAATGTCGGCTTGCTGTGCGATGTGATCGATCAATTCCGTTTTATTCATTCCAAACCCCGTATGTTTATAGGCAATTGTGGCAGTGCTTTACAGCACCTGGCTCAGCGTGGCCGGCAGTAGCGCCGGGCCGCCTCATTAGAAGTAGCCGATAGCGCGGTGTCAACAAGGGTTGAGCCGGATCGGGGCAGTTTTAGAGGAATACTTTTATGACCGCATATTGCCGCGCAAAGGTGGGCGACTGTGACGGTGCAATTCACGGCGCCGGTACAAATAAAAAAACCCGCGGCCGAGACCGCGGGTTTTTTGCTTCGGCGAACAACCGTCTGACTAACAGTTGCTCGAGCGTAGCTGGCTTCAGTGCTTCACGACATCCGTCGCGGCATCCTTGCCCGGCTCGGCCGCGACAGGCGCCGACGGCTTCGGCTCTTCTTCCGGCAACGGCTGCGGCCCACGTTCGAGCGCGAGTTCGAGCACCTTGTCGATCCAGCGGACCGGCACAATTTCGATCGCGTTCTTCACGTTGTCCGGGATTTCCGTTAGATCCTTGACGTTCTCTTCCGGAATCAGCACGAGCTTGATGCCACCGCGATGCGCGGCCAGCAGCTTCTCTTTCAGACCGCCGATCGGCAGCACTTCGCCACGCAACGTGATTTCGCCCGTCATCGCGACATCGGCACGCACCGGAATACCGGTCAGCACCGACACCAGCGCGGTCGTCATCGCGATACCGGCCGAAGGACCATCTTTCGGCGTCGCGCCTTCCGGCACGTGGATGTGGATGTCCTGCTTCTCGAACGCTTCGTCCTTGATGCCGAGACGACGCGAGCGCGAACGCACGACCGAGCGAGCTGCCTCGACCGATTCCTTCATCACGTCGCCGAGCGAACCCGTGCGAATCACATTGCCCTTGCCCGGCATCACCGCGGCTTCGATGGTCAGCAGATCGCCGCCCACTTCCGTCCACGCGAGACCCGTGACCTGGCCAACCTGATTTTCCTTCGCGGCCAGACCGAAGTCGTACTTGCGCACGCCGAGGAAGGTGTCGAGATTGCTGCCGTCGACCTTCACCGCGCCTTCGGCCTTCTTCAGCAGAAGCATCTTCACGACCTTGCGGCAGATCTTCGACACTTCACGCTCGAGCGAACGCACGCCCGCTTCACGCGTGTAGTAGCGAATGATGTCGCGGATCGCGCTTTCGGTCACTTCGATCTCGCCTTCCTTGAGACCGTTGTTCTTCTTCTGCTTCGGCAACAAATAACGCTGCGCGATGCTGACCTTCTCGTCTTCCGTGTAACCCGACAAACGGATCACTTCCATCCGGTCGAGCAGCGGCGGCGGAATGTTCAGCGAGTTCGACGTCGCAACGAACATCACATCCGACAGATCGAAGTCGACTTCGACGTAGTGATCGGCGAACGTGTGGTTCTGTTCCGGATCGAGCACTTCCAGCAATGCCGACGACGGATCGCCGCGGAAGTCTTGCCCCATCTTGTCGACTTCGTCGAGCAGGAAGAGCGGATTGCGCACGCCGACCTTGGTCAGGCTTTGCAGAATCTTGCCCGGCATCGAGCCGATGTACGTACGACGGTGACCGCGGATCTCGGCTTCGTCGCGCACGCCGCCCAATGCCATGCGCACGAACTTGCGGTTCGTCGCACGCGCGATCGACTGACCGAGCGAAGTCTTACCGACGCCCGGGGGCCCGACGAGGCAAAGGATCGGCGCCTTGACCTTGTCGACACGTTGCTGGACCGCGAGATACTCGAGAATGCGTTCCTTCACTTTCTCGAGGCCGAAGTGGTCTTCGTCGAGCACGCGCTCCGCATTCGACAGGTCGTTGTTGACCTTGCTCTTCTTGCGCCACGGCAAGCCGATCAACGTGTCGATGTAGTTGCGTACGACCGTCGCTTCCGCCGACATCGGCGACATCAGCTTGAGCTTTTTCAGCTCGGCGTCGGCCTTCTTCTTCGCTTCCTTCGGCATGCGCGCAGCCGTGATGCGTTTCTCGAGTTCTTCGAGATCCGCACCCTCTTCGCCTTCGCCGAGTTCCTTCTGGATCGCCTTGACCTGTTCGTTCAGGTAGTACTCGCGCTGGCTCTTCTCCATCTGACGCTTCACGCGTCCACGGATGCGCTTTTCGACCTGCAGGATATCGATCTCGGCTTCGAGTTGCGCGAGCAGATGCTCGAGGCGCTCGATCACCGGGAACATTTCGAGGATGTGCTGCTTCTGGTCGAGCTTGAGCGGCAGATGCGCGGCGATCGTGTCGGCCAGACGCCCGGCTTCGTCGATACCCGACAGCGAGGTCAGGATCTCCGGCGGGATCTTCTTGTTCAGCTTCACATACTGATCGAACTGCGACACGATCGCGCGACGCAGCGCTTCGGTTTCAGCGCTGTCGGCGTGGTCGGGTTCGAGCGGCATGACTTCGCACGAGAACTGCGTTTCCTGTTCTTCGATGGAAAGCGTTTTCGCGCGCTGCAAACCTTCGACGAGCACCTTCACGGTGCCATCGGGCAGCTTGAGCATTTGCAGGATGTTGGCGATACACCCTACTTCGTACATGTCCTTTTCGGTCGGCTCATCTTTCGCAGCCGTTTTCTGGGCGACGAGCATGATGTGCTTGCCGCCTTCCATCGCTGCTTCGAGAGCCTTGATCGACTTCGGGCGGCCTACGAAGAGCGGAATCACCATGTGCGGGAAGACGACTACGTCGCGCAGCGGGAGCAGCGGCAACGTGATGCGTTCCGGCGGGAGGAGTTGGGTTCCTGACATTTCATTTCCCCATGAGTGGAATCAGTTCGTTCGATAGGTAAGGCCAGCAGAAAATATTGCAAGCCTTCGCGTGTGGGAAAAGTTCAGTGAATCCGAAGGTTCAGTGACTCCATTGTGAAAACAACCAACCTGACCACACGATAAACGAAAAAGCCGTTCACGTCGCCATGAACGGCCTTTTTCGCAGATTCTTAAAGCCGATCAGTTCGAACCCGCGACCTTCGGCGCGTCTTCGTAGATCAGCAGCGGTTTGCCGTCGCCATCGATAACGTTGTCGTCGATGATAACCTTGCTAACGCCTTTCATTTGCGGCAGGTCGTACATCACTTCGAGCAACGCCTGTTCCAGAATCGAGCGCAAGCCGCGTGCACCGGTCTTGCGGCGAATCGCCTTGCGAGCGACAGCCTGCAATGCGGCCGGCCGGATTTCGAGTTCCACACGCTCCATGTTGAAGAGCTTGTGATACTGCTTGACCAGCGCGTTCTTCGGTTCGACGAGAATTTTCATCAGCGCTGCTTCGTCGAGCTTGCCGAGCGTAGCGACCACCGGCAAACGGCCGATCAGTTCCGGAATCAGCCCGAACTTGATCAGATCTTCCGGCTCCACTTCGCGCAGCACTTCGCCCGCGTCGCGGTCCTGCTTGCTCTTCACGCTCGCGCCGAAGCCGATCCCGGTCTTCTCGGTACGATCGACGATGACCTTCTCGAGGCCGTCGAATGCCCCACCGCAGATGAACAAAATGTTGGTGGTGTCGACCTGGATGAAGTCCTGATTCGGATGCTTACGGCCACCTTGCGGCGGCACCGACGCCATCGTGCCCTCGACCAGCTTCAGCAGCGCCTGCTGCACGCCCTCGCCCGACACGTCGCGCGTAATGGACGGGTTGTCGGACTTGCGGCTGATCTTGTCGATTTCGTCGATATAGACAATGCCGCGCTGAGCCTTGTCCACTTCGTAATTACAATTTTGCAGCAGCTTCTGAATAATGTTCTCGACGTCTTCACCGACATAGCCGGCTTCCGTCAGCGTGGTTGCATCGGCAATCACGAACGGCACGTTCAGAAGGCGCGCGAGCGTCTGCGCGAGCAGCGTCTTGCCGGAACCGGTCGGGCCGATCAGCAAAATGTTGCTCTTCGACAGCTCGATTTCGTCCTTCTTGTCGAGATGCTTCAGGCGCTTGTAGTGGTTGTAGACCGCAACGGCGAGGATCTTCTTCGCGCGTTCCTGACCGATCACGTACTGGTCGAGGATTTCGCGGATTTCCTGCGGCGTGGGCAGATCGGACCTGGACAAGCCCGTCTCGATACCGGCACCCGCAGCTTCGTCGCGGATGATTTCGTTGCACAGGTCGATACATTCATCGCAGATGAATACCGACGGGCCAGCAATCAGTTTCTTCACTTCATGCTGGCTCTTGCCGCAAAACGAGCAATACAACAGCTTTTCGCTGTTAGAACCTTTCTTGTCCGCCATAGATGTGTGAGCCTCCGGACTGAATTACATGATACGCCGTTTGCCCCCGCCCCGCAGTTCGGGCAAGACGGGGAACGTGAGCAGGATGACGGCGTGTGCCGTAGACGCCCGGACGGGAGTTAAACATTTCACCACCGACCCGCTGGCGGTTTTGCCCCACTCCAACCGGACCACGGAGCAAAACCGTACCGGATCACGGACGCTTGTGCGCCACCTGGTCGACGAGGCCATAGGCTTGCGCGTCGTCGCCGGACATAAAGTTGTCGCGGTCCGTGTCGCGCGCGATGCGCTCGACCGGCTGGCCGGTGTGGTGCGCGAGCAGGTGGTTCAGGCGCTCCTTCAGGTACAGGATTTCGCGTGCCTGAATTTCGATGTCCGACGCCTGACCGCGCGCGCCGCCGAGCGGCTGGTGAATCATCACGCGCGAGTTCGGCAGCGCGAAGCGCTTGCCCTTCGCGCCGGCCGCGAGCAGGAATGCACCCATGCTCGCTGCCAGACCCATGCACAGCGTCGAGACGTCCGGTTTGATGAACTGCATCGTATCGTAGATCGCCATACCCGCCGACACCGAACCGCCCGGGCTGTTGATGTAGAAGTAGATGTCCTTGTCCGGATTTTCGCTCTCGAGAAACAGCATCTGCGCGACCACCAGATTAGCCGTCTGGTCGTTCACTTCGCCCACGAGGAACACGATGCGCTCCTTCAGCAGACGCGAGTAAATATCATACGAGCGCTCGCCCCGGCCGCTCGTTTCCACGACGATCGGCACCAGACCGAGTGCCTGCGCTTCGAGATCCCGGGACGATTGGGAGGTCAACGTGTCCAGCATTTGGGCGCGAAAGGTCATGCAATGGATCCTTGTCTGGAAATATTCTGAATATTAGATGTTCGACACAAGTTGGTGCGACATACCCGTATTCAAGTGCCGGTCTCTCGCGCGCGCCGCGCGACCTGACCCGGTACGCCACGCTTTTCTTACGGCACAAAAAAACGGCGTGCGGGCCGTCGGATGCTCCGACAGCCGGCACGCCGTTGCAGCGACGCTTACGCCTGCGCCGTTGCGCTTGCCAGTTCTTCGAAGCTCACTTCCTTGTCCGTCACCTTCGCCTTGCTGAGGACGAAATCGACGACGTTGGCTTCAACGACATACGCTTCCATTTCAGCAAGACGTTGCTGGTTCGAATAATACCAGCGGACGACTTCCTTCGGGTCTTCGTAGCTCTTGGCGAATTCGTCGACTTCGGCGCGGATCTGCTCCGGCTTCGCCTGCAGTTCGTTGGCCTTCACGAGTTCGGCCAGCACGAGGCCCAGCTTGACGCGGCGCTCTGCCTGTTCCTTGAACATTGCTGCCGGAATCGGCGCATCCTTCGCGTTCGGCACGCCGCGTTGTTCCAGATCCTGACGGGCCATCGCGACGAGGCGCTCCTGGTCCTGTTCGATCAGCGCGTTCGGCACGTCGAGTTCCGAAATCTTCAGCAGCGCGTCCATCACCTGGTTCTTCACGATGGCCTGCGTGCGGCGCTTCGCTTCACGCTCGAGGTTGTCCTTGATTTCAGCGCGCATCTTGGTCAGATCGCCGTCTTCGATACCGAGCGACTTCGCGAATTCGCCGTCGACTTCCGGCAGGTGCGCCCACTCGATCTTCTTCATCGTGATCGTGAATTGCGCGGTCTTGCCGGCCACTTCCTTGCCGTGGTAGTCGTCCGGGAACTTCAAGTCGAATTCCTTCGCTTCGCCGACCTTCAGGCCGAGCGCGGCCTGTTCGAATTCCGGCAGCATGCGGCCTTCGCCGAGCACGAACGCGAAATCTTCCGCGCTGCCGCCCTGGAACACTTCACCGTCGAGCTTGCCGACGAAATCGACCGTCACGCGATCGCCGTCTTTAGCTGCCGTGTCCGCGCCGCCGTCGCCGTGCTCGCCGGCTTCTCCGCGAGCGTGGTAGTGCACGCGCTGCTTGCGCAGGATGTCCAGAGTGCGGTCGATTTCAGCTTCGGTGATGGTGGTCGTGGTGCGCTCGATTTCAGCCGTGGCAACGTCGCCCAGCTTGACTTCCGGATACACTTCGAAGGTCGCGTCGAACGCGTAGTCGCCTTCAGCGGCGTCGGCCTTCGGCGCGAAGCTCGGCTGGCCTGCGACACGCAGGTTCTCGGCGCGGCTGATATCGAAGAATTCCTTGCCGACCTTGTCGCTCAGCACTTCGGCTTCCACCTGGCCCGAATACTGTTGCGTCACCATTTTGAGCGGCACCTTGCCCGGGCGGAAACCCGGCATGCGCACGTTCTTCGCGAGTTGGCGGATACGCGAATCCACTTCCTTCTGCACGGCATCCTTCGGCAGGGAAATCGTCACGCGGCGTTCGAGCTTGCCGAGGTTTTCAACAACGTTAGCCATGGCTTCAATCGTCCTAAAATTATTCGAGCGAATCAGTTATCTTCTCCGTGCTGCCCGTCGATGTCGCTTCGCATCGATTTGCGTCGCGTCGAGCTACGTTGCTCGAGCTGTGTCCATCACGCGCCTGCGCCGCGGGCTGGCAGGCCGTCGGCAACACGGTTGAGTCCAAAGAGCCAAATATTTTAGCAAACTATTTGCGCGCCTAGCCGGGATTCGATGATTGCATCGAGGTTTCCCTGCATTCCGATCGTTTTGAGGGCCTTTTTCGTCTGGTTTGCGTGTACGCCGCGCGCTTTTTTAATCGCCGCGCAGCGAGCCGGCCAGCGACTCGATTTACAGCCGATTCACAGCCGATTTACCGCTGGATTCGCAGCGCGCTTTTCACGCCGCCAACACCGCGCCCGCCCGCTCGCGCCCGCCCGTATCCGCCACGTTTGCCGGCGATCCCGCCTATGCGCTCCGGCATATTCAGCCGACGCGCCCATGCTGCTAAGCTAACGCACTCGCTCGCCGGTCGCTCGCCCCGGGGCGCGGCGCAGGCGCTCGCCAGCGCTTACAACGATTCAGACTTTCAAGAGACACCATGCCGAATTCGTCGCCCTCGCCTGTCGTCGTCATCGCTCCCGATTCATTCAAAGGCTCGCTCAGCGCGCAACAGGTCGCGCAGGCGATCGCCACCGGCATCCAGCGCGCGCGCCCCGACGCCAGCGTGCGGATCTGCCCGATGGCCGACGGCGGCGAAGGCACGCTCGACGCGATGCTCACCAGCGGCGGCGAACGTCGCCCGCTCACGGTGCGCAGCGCAGCCGGCTCGCTGCGCGAAGCGCTCACCGGCCTGCTCGCGGACGGCAGCGCGATCATCGAGACCGCCGAGATCGTCGGCATAACCGATCCGGTCGGCATGGGCGTGCCGGTCGCGGCGCGCTGCACGCGCGGGATGGGCGAAGCGATTCGCGCGCTGCTCGATGCGGGCGTGCGGCGCTTTTTCGTCGCGCTCGGCGGCAGCAGCACCAATGATGGCGGCGCCGGGCTGCTGACCGGCCTCGGCCTGAAGCTGTTCGACGCACAAGGCAACGAACTCGAGGGCACGCCCGAACAGCTTGCGCGGGTCGCGCGCATCGACGCGTCGCAACTCGACGCGCGGCTCGCCGACGCGCAGTTCGTCGGCATGTCGGACGTCGACAATCCGCTCACCGGCGAGCACGGCGCGACCGCGGTGTTCGGTCCGCAAAAAGGCGTGCAGCCGGACCAGCTTGCGTCGATCGACGCGGCGCTCGCGCGTTTTGCCGATCTGCTCGAAGCGGCGCTCGGGCGCAGCGCGCGCAATCAACCGGGCGCGGGCGCGGCCGGCGGTCTCGGCTTCGCGTTGCACATGCTCGGCGCGCAGTTCGAGCCGGGCGCGGAAACGGTCGCGCGGCAGATCGGGCTCGATGCCGCGCTCGCCGGCGCTAACTGGCTGATCACCGGCGAAGGCCGCTCGGACGTGCAAACGCTGCACGGCAAGGCGCCGTTCATCGCCTGCGCGCATGCACGGGCGGCCGGCGTGCCCGCCACGCTGCTGTCCGGCGCGGTCGATCCCGCCGCACTGCCGCGTCTGGCCGAACATTTCAGCGGCTGCTTCTCGCCGGCGCCGGGGCCGATCACGCTGGAAGTCGCGATTCGCGATGCCGCGCGGCTGCTCGCCAACGAGGCCGAGCAGTTGACGCGTCTGAAATACGGCGTGCGTTGACCCGCGAGACGGTTGCAGCAACAATCAGAGCGCCACGACCGTCCACTCGTCACGGGATGACCATGAAGGACTCCGCCAAAGCCGGGCTCGAGCAGTTCCTCACGTATCGTCTGCATGTACTGAACAAACTGGCCGAGCGCGGCATCAGCGAGCGCTATGCGTCGAAGCTCGATGTCACGCTGCCGGAAGCGCGCGTGATCGCGGCGGTGGGATCGTTCGGGCCCTTCTCGATCATGGAGCTCGCGCGCCATGCCAATCTCGACAAAAGCCAGGCGAGCCGCGCAGCCGAGGCGCTGATCCGGCAAGGCCTGGTGCAGCGCGAGCAAAGCGCGCTGGATGGCCGCGTCGTGCTGGTGTCGCTGACGCCGCAGGGGCGCGCGCTGTACCGGAAGGTGATGCCGATCGCGCGCAAGTGGAACGGCGACCTGTTCGACTGTCTCGACGACGACGAAAAAGCCGCCTTCGGCGCGGCGCTCGACAAGATCATCGACACGATGAACGCGCGCAACGAATAACAGGCGGCGGCGCGCAAGCCACTGACTGCGCGCGCTCCAACGCGCGAAGCGCAGCCGCATTTTATGAATGAGCGAGCGGCGCGCCATCTCACCGCGACCCGCCGCGCGTGTCAAAATCGCACATTGGCCAACGCGCCTTCACCCTCGTTTTCATCAGGAAGCTTCAGTGGACATCAACAAACAGGTCGCGGCACTGACCGCCTCGGAACTCCAGACCGCCGGCGCGAGCCAGGCGACGGCGATCGCGGTCAGCGTCGTGCTGCGTCATCTTCGTTCGCCGGAACTGGCAAAGCTGCTGTCGTCGGCATTCGAAAACCATCAGGCGGTCATGCTGCAAACGCCGTGGCCGGATCAGATGCTGCAGGCGTTCGAATCGACCCGGCGATTTCTCGAAGGCGCCGCGCAGGCGGAATTGCCGGGCGCGCAGGAACAGGCGGGAACGCCGGACGCCTGAACGGCGCGCCCCTGGATCGCAGCACGTCAGTTTCTGGGTGTGTGATCGGGGGGGGGCGGCCCGATGATGGGTCACCGTAGCGTCGGGGCGCCCGCACCTGACGCAGCGGCCCGAAAAACAAAAACCCCGTCGGTCCAATAGACCTGACGGGGTTTTCTTTTCCTGCCTTGTTCCTGCGTGATACGTGGTGCGAGGGAGGGGACTCGAACCCCTACACCCTTGCGGGCGTCAGGACCTAAACCTGGTGCGTCTACCAATTTCGCCACCCTCGCAGCCGGGTATGTCGCCGAAGCGCCCTACCCGATGTCCTGTCCGCTTCCTGGCACGTAAAACATGCGCCCAAAAGCGTAAGCGCGAGATTCTAACCGATTGATTCGCGCTTGTCTGCACCCGCCGGCATCTGCGTGAGCGGCGCCGATGCTACAATTTTCGGCTCGCCGCAAAGGCGCCCGACAGACGCCAGGCCGCCTTCCCGGCCGCCCTTCCCCAGACACTCATCCCGTGAATTTCGACGACTATTGCCAGCAGAAAGCTGCGCCCCCCGGCTCGAGCACCTACTATGCGCTTCGCCAGGCGAGCGCCGCCAGTCAGCCGCTGTTGACGGCGCTGTTCGCGCTGCGTCGCGAACTCGAGGAAACGGTCCAGGAAACCAGCGATCCCGCGGTCGGCCGCACCAAGCTCGCGTGGTGGCAAAAGGAACTCGCGGCGCTGGCCGCGGGGTCGGCGTCGCATCCGGTGTCGAAGGCGCTCGAAGCGCACCTGCCCGACGCGCCGGCCGAATATCCGGCGCTGCAGCAGATGCTGGCCGGCTTTGAGATGGATCTCGACCAGGCGCGCTATCTCGACTATCCGAATCTGCGACGCTACATGCGCGGGGTCGGCGGCAACTTTGCATCGCTGATCGCACGCTCGGCGGCGTCTAAAACGACTCGTGCAGCCGATGCCGCCGCGACGGCAACCGACTGGGCCGCGTCGCTCGGCGAAGCGCTGATGCTCGCGCAGTTCGTCGCCGAAACCGGCAACGATGCGCGTCACGGTCGCATCTATATCCCGATCGACGAGATGCAGCGCTACAACGTGACCGCCGCCGATCTGATCAACCGCAAATACACCGACGCGTTCACCGAGCTGATGCGCTTCGAAACCAAGCGTGCCCGCGACGCGGTGCAGACCGCGCTCGCCGCGGTCCCTGCGAACGCGCGCCGCGCACAGCGCACGCTGCTGGCACTCGCGGCGCTCGCGTTGGCGCTGCTCGATGAAATCGAACGCGACGGCTATCACGTGCTGCATCAACGCATCGCGTTGACGCCGATCCGCAAGCTGTGGATCGCGTGGCGCGCGAAATAGGCAGATGACGCTTCGCCGTCAAACGCGCAGCAGCGGCAGCGGCTCGAACCGCGGCTGCAGGATCGCCGACGCATCGAGCCCCCACCAGGGCCCCAGCACGGTCGCGTAAAGCTGGCGAAAATCCACGCCGACCGGCAAGTTGCCGTTGCCGTCGAGCCGTGTTAACACCGGCGGCGCGCCATACAACCCGCCGCGTACGCGCCCGCCGGTCACGAAGTGCGGCGCCACCGTGCCGTGATCGGTGCCGTTGCTCTGGTTCTCGCGCGGACGGCGCCCGAACTCCGCGTACGTCATGACCAGCGTATCGTTCCAGCGGCCCAGCTCGACGAGCGCCGACTGCAGCGCGACCAATCCCTGCGCGAGCTGTTTGAGCAGCGCCGCGTGCTGCGCGGGCTGGTTCTGGTGCGTATCGAAGCCGTTCAACGTCAGCCGGATCACCGCGACGCCCTGCCCGCTGTGCGACCGCGCCGGCGGCGCAGCGGTCGCGGCCAACACCTGCATCGCCGCTCTGATCGAACTGTCGAACGCGCCGCCCGCGAACGCGGTCTTCAAGTGCGGCTGTCCGGGCCTCGGCCGCAAACGGTCGGCCGCTTTCACGATGTCGTTTTCGATGGCGAGAATATGCGCGAGCGCCGGATTGCGTTCGTGCAGCGCCACCGGCGTCGCGAGTCGCGACGCATTGACGAACTGCGCGGGATTGACGAGCGCGATCGCGCGCGCGCCGTTCGCGAGCGGCCCCATTTCGGCACTGCCGATCACCACGCCGTCGGCGGCAAAACCGGCGGGCACCGGCCGCAGCGCGAACGCACGCGTAAGCCAGCCGTCGCGCAAATACTGATCGGAGCGCGACGCGGTATCCCAGACCTCGATCGAGCGGAAGTGCGACAGGTTCGGCTGCGCGTAGCTGACGCCCTGCACGATCGCCAGTTGCCGGCTCTGCCAGAGCGGCAGCAACGGCTGCAACGCGGGATGCAGCGCGGTGCGCTCGTCGAGCTGAAGCACCTGTTCGCGTTTGACGCCGATGTTTTTGCGCAGCGCGTAGTACGCCGGATCCGCGAACGGAATCACCGTGTTCAGGCCGTCGTTGCCGCCTTTCAGCTCGATCAGGATCAGCAGGTTGTCGTAGCCGCCGCCCGCCGGGAGCAGCGCATCCGCCGTCGCCTTAGTCGACGCATCCTGCGCGCCGACCGCGCGCGGCAACCACAGCGACGCGCCGGCGGCGGCGCTCATCGATAGAAAGCTGCGTCGTTTCATGCTGCTCCTCGTGGTGGCCGCGCCGCCGGCAACGGCAGGTTATTTCAACTGGTAGGCCGGGTCCATCAGCAACGCTTGCAAATACGCGCTCGCGGTCGAATCGGTGGCGATCGCATCGACCGGCGTGAACGGCAGCACCGCGTGCTGCAACTGCAATTCCATCGACAACCCAAGCTTCGCGGCCGGCGCAGTGTGGTACTGCGCGAGCCAGCTCGCGATGTCGAAGCGTACGCCGCCCTGAGCGGTGCGCGCCGGCGTATGCGGCTCGCTCGCGGCGGCGGCGACAGCGACAGCGGCAGCGGCAGCGGCAGCAGAAGCCGGCGCGGCAGCCTGCGCCGCCGACATCGCGCGCGCAGCCCGCTCCCCACTCGACGCAGTACCCGAGCGCATCGGCCCAGCCTTTTCGGTCGCGCGAAACAGCTGCTCGACGAATTGCTTGCGTGCCAGCAGCGTCGAGCTATTGATCCATGCGGTACCGCCGGGCCATCCTTTGACGTTCGGCGGGTATAACAGGTTCTCGCCCAATGCGCGTATCTGCGCGACGAACCGCGCGGTGCCGTCGTAGCCGACCTCGAACGCACGCAACGTGCCGACCACGAACTCCACAGGCGACTTCACCAGCACGCCGCGGTTCCCGTCGCGCCAGAACGCGTCGCACAGAAACAGCGCGCGCAACGCGACCTTCATGTCGTAGCCGCTCGCCCGAAACCGCGCGGCAATCGCTTCGAGGGGCTCCGGCTCCGGGGTGCCGGACACGAATTCGCGCCACAGCTTCGTCGCGATGAAGCTCGCGGTTTCGGGCCGCGCCAGCAGAATATCGAGCAACTGATCGCCATCGAACGGACCGCTTTGGCCGAGCACGCTTTTGTCGCCATCGTCGTGCTGAGCCGGGCGCCACGTGTAGGCCAGCGTGTCGGCATCCAGCCCCCAGCCGGTGTACGCGCGCGCCGCCTGGGCAACGTCGCGCTGCGTGTAATGCCCTTCGCCGAGCGTGAAAAGCTCCATCACCTCACGCGCGAAGTTTTCGTTCGGTCGGCCCTTGCGATTGCTCGCGCCGTCCAGGTATTGCAGCATTGCCGGATCTTTCGCGACTTCATGCAGCAGTTCGCCGAAATTGCCGAGCGCGTGGCGGCGCAACAGCAGATTTTGCCGCGCCATCAGTTGCGGATACGGAACCTTGTCCTGCCCGGACGTAAAGTGGTTGTGCCAGAAAAGCGTCATGCGTTCGGTGAGCGGCGACGGCGTCGCCAGCATCTCGCCCACCCACCATGCGCGTAATAGTTCGTAACGCTGGCCGCGCAGCTGTTGTTGCTCGCGACGCTGCGCTGCCGTCCACGCGTTGCGCTCGGCACGGGTCGGAACCGGTTCGGCAAGCCAATCGGGCGCAGACGACACGGCTTGCGCGCGCGTGGACGCAAGCACTTCATCGACCGCTTGCGCGCGAGTGAGGCCCACATAGTGAGCGAGTTCGGCGTGCCCGGGCGCGAAGCCGATGCGCGTCAGAAAAAAGCGCGCATCGTCGAGGTCGAGCATGTCCTGCCCGTCCTCCGCTGCCGCGGCGGGTGTCGGCGCAATGCGGCGCCCGGCCGTTGCCTCGTGCGCGTCGTGCGGCCCGGCGCGGACCGCTTCCGAACCGGCGCTCAACGAGCCCAGCAATGGCAGCGCGGCCGCTGCAGTACGCAGGCTTGCGCCGCCATTCGCACGTCGAAGGAATTTCACCATCGCTGATCCGGTTGATTGACGGAGTCGAAAATCACCGCGCGAATCGCGCCGTCACGCGGACGAAAACACGCCGATGCTGGCCACACAACGGCACAGCGAACGCGCCAGTTGACGCCGAAGATGCAACAGGATTTTTCACGCGAGCGAGTGAGCCGCGAGCAAGAAGCAACGAAGGAAAGCGAAGCGAATGCGGGAAGAGAGAATGGACAGGAACGCGGGAGGGGACTAGCGCTTGTACAGTTCGCGCACCGCGTCTTCGATATGCTGGCGCAACAACCGGCGCTCTTCCGGTGTCATGTGCCCGTCGCGGCGGCGTTGGTCGAGATCGGGGGGAACGACGGTGCGCAACATCACGTCCGAGGCGGGACGGTCGACGCTCGAACCATGACGCATCGCGCGACCGTTGCCATTGCCGTTGCGGGTCGCGCGCTCGCTCGCCGCTTTTTCAGCGGGCGGCTGCGCATGGGCGAGCGTCGGGCCGAGCGAGCCTGCGAGCGTACCGGCTACTGCCAGTGCAATCACGCTCAGGCGTACAGTCGGCCAAACCCCTCCCTTCATGTTGTTCCCTTCGTGGCGCGGCAACCGGCTACCTCAGATGCGTATACAAACCCCGGTAACAGCCGGGTACGAGAGTTTTTGTCGAGTGGAGTATCCACCGAACAGCCGCATTCAGTAAAGGAGTCTAAACGTGCATACTTTACGTCGTGCCACACTGCGGGTAAATTTTGTAACCGACTGTAACCCCGGAAATGGTGTAACCGCGCACCACTTTCTAATCGCGCTAAGATGCCGACCATGGAAACCAAAAACCCTTCGAAAATCCTCGTCGTCGACGACGATCCGCGCCTCCGTGATCTGCTGCGTCGTTACCTCGGCGAGCAGGGCTTCAATGTCTACGTGGCGGAAAACGCGCCATCCATGAACAAGCTGTGGGTGCGCGAGCGCTTCGATCTGCTGGTGCTCGATCTGATGCTCCCCGGCGAAGACGGCTTGTCGATCTGCCGGCGCCTGCGCGGCAGCAACGACCGCACGCCGATCATCATGCTGACGGCCAAGGGTGAGGATGTCGATCGAATCGTCGGCCTCGAAATGGGTGCCGACGACTACCTGCCCAAGCCGTTCAATCCGCGCGAACTGGTCGCGCGTATTCACGCGGTCCTGCGCCGTCAGTCGCCGTCCGAATTGCCGGGCGCGCCGTCGGAAACCACCGAGGTGTTCGAGTTCGGCGAATTCGCGCTGAATCTCGCGACCCGCACGCTTACCAAGGCCGGCCAGGAAATTCCGCTCACCACCGGCGAATTCTCGGTGCTCAAGGTGTTCGCGCGTCATCCGCGCCAGCCGCTGTCGCGCGAAAAGCTGATGGAACTCGCGCGCGGCCGCGAGTACGAGGTGTTCGACCGCAGCCTCGACGTGCAGATCTCGCGTCTGCGCAAGCTGATCGAACCCGATCCGGGCAGCCCGCGCTTCATTCAAACCGTGTGGGGTCTGGGCTACGTGTTCATCCCCGACGGTGCTGCCTGAGTTCGTGCGTCCGCCCGATGTGGAGCGGAGCGGGCTCTACACCGCTGCGCTCCCATGCAAAATCATTGCTGTGTTTGACTTCCAATAAGAAGGGCCCATGCGGATCGACCGGCGCCTCCTGACGCTCGCGTTCGGTGGCCTTTTCTGGCGAACGTTTCTGCTGATCGCACTGCTGATCGCAGTCAGTCTCGCGGCGTGGTTTCAGAGCTTTCGCGTGATCGAACGCGAGCCGCGCGCGCAACGCGTGGCGCTGCAACTCGTCGCGATCGTCAAGCTCACGCGCACCGCACTCCTCTACTCCGATCCCGACCTGCGGCGCGCGCTGCTGCAGGATCTGGAGAGTAATGAAGGGGTGCGCGTGTATCCGCGCGAAGCCACCGACAAATACAAACTCCAGCCCGACGAATCGCTGAACCGGCTGATCGAGCACGACATTCGCGGCCGTCTCGGCGACGACACCGTGATCGCGCAGAGCGTGAACGACATCAACGGCGTGTGGATCAGCTTCAAGATCGACGACGACGATTACTGGGTCGCGCTCGACCGCGATCAGCTCGATAACGCGACCGGCCTGCAATGGGCCGGCTGGGGCGTGTTCGCGCTGGCGCTGTCGCTGTTTGGCGCGGCCTTCATCACGAGCCTGGTGAACCGGCCGTTCGCGCGTCTGGCGATGGCCGCGCGCCGGGTCGGTTCCGGGCAGTCGCCCGAGCCGCTGCCCGAGCGCGGAATGGGCGTGGCCGCCGAAACCAACCGCAGCTTCAACCAGATGGTGCGCGACCTCGAACAGCTCGAAGCCGATCGCGCGCTGATGCTCGCGGGCATCTCGCACGATCTGCGCACGCCGCTCGCGCGGCTGCGGCTCGAAACCGAAATGAGTCCGTCCGACCAGACCACCAAAGACGCGATGGTCGACGACATCGAACAGATGGACATGATCATCGGCCGCTTCCTCGATTACGCGCGGCCGGTGCAGCGCGTGCCCGAGCCGGTCGACCTGTCGGTGATCGCGAGCGAACTGGCCGCGCGGATGCAAAGCGAGGACAGCATGCGGCTGATCACGCGGCTGGCGCCGTCGGCGGTCATCGAGGCCGACGAAACCGACATGCGGCGCGTGGTCGGCAATCTGCTCGAGAACGCACGCAAATACGGCGGCAGCGAAGGCGACGGGATTCCACATGTGATTCTCGAAACCCGCGTGTCGCATTCGCGGGTCGAGCTGTCGGTGGTCGATGAAGGCCCGGGCATTCCGGAAGACCAGCTCGCGCTCGTCACCCGGCCGTTCTACCGGGTCAATTCGGCGCGCACCCAGGCCAACGGCACCGGGCTCGGGATGGCGATCGTGCAGCGGCTCGTCGCGCGTTATCGCGGTGCGCTGCGTCTGCGCAATCGCTCGCCGGGACCGGGGCTGGAAGTCACAATCGAATTTCCGCTCGCGAGAAGCGCCTGACGCCGCGGATAACCGGCATCGACCAGGCCGTGTTCAGACTGACCAAGGAGTGCGCGCATGAAAACCGTTGGCGACAAACTCGAAGCGTTCACCGTCACCGCCGCGAAGCCCGGCTTTAATCATCCGGAGGAAAATGGCAGCTCGGCGTTCGAAGAGATCACCGAGCAATCGTTTGCGGGCAAGTGGAAAGTCATCTACTTCTACCCGAAAGACTTTTCGGTCGTCTGTCCGACGGAGATCGTCGAGTTCGGCAAGCTCGTGAAGAAGTTCGAGGAGCGCGGCGCGGTGCTGCTCGGCGGCAGCGTCGATAACGAGTTCGTCAAGCTCGCGTGGCGCCGCGAGAACAGCAAGCTCGACCGGCTCAATCACTACTCGTTCGGCGATGTGAAAGGCGAACTGGTCGATCAGCTAGGCGTGCGCGACAAGGAAGCCGGCGTCGCGTTGCGCGCGACCTATATCGTCGATCCGGACAACACGATCCAGCATGTGTCGGTCAACAACCTGAATATCGGCCGCAGTCCGGAAGAAGTGCTGCGGATTCTCGACGGGCTGCTGACCGGCGAACTGTGTGCGAGCAACCGGCCGGTGGGCGGCACGACGCTGTAACCGGCGCTCGCCCCCGCGCAAAAAAAAGCCCGCTGGCTTTCAGGAAGCCGCGGGCTTTTTTATCGTCCGGCCAGCGGGCGGCAGCGCAACCGCGCCGCCGCCCGCTCCGCTCAGTTTTTGACCAGCAACACCGCGGCCTGCGCCTCGATGCCCTCGCCGCGGCCCAGATAGCCGAGCTTCTCGTTGGTTTTCGCCTTGACGTTCACGCGCTCGAGCGGCAGACCCAGATCGGCGGCGATATTGGCGCGCATCCCTTCGATATGCGGCGCGAGTTTCGGCGCCTGCGCGACCACGCTGCTATCGACGTTGCCGATCGCAAACCCCGCCGCCTTCACGCGCGCGACACACTCGCGCAGCAGTACGCGGCTATCGGCTCCCGCGAACTTCGCATCGGTATCCGAGAAGTGGCGGCCGATATCGCCGAGCGCGGCCGCGCCGAACAGCGCGTCGGTGATCGCATGCAGCAGCACGTCCGCGTCCGAGTGGCCGAGCAGCCCGCGCTCGTACGGAATCGTCACCCCACCGATGATCAACGGACGTCCCGGCACCAGCGCATGCACGTCGTAGCCTTGTCCAATTCTGAAATCCATTTGCGTCGCGTCCTCGAGTCCTGAAGCTTTTTAGCTTCGAATCAACTTTGAATAATCGAAACCTTAAGCGGCCCTAATGCTGCCCTAATGCGGCCCTTCATGCAGCCCCTATCCCGCCGCCGGCCGGCTCAGAATCGCCTCGGCCAGCTCGAAGTCTTCCGGATAGGTGACCTTGAAGTTCCGCAGGCTGCCTTGCACGAGCCTGGGCGCATGGCCCGACCATTCGATCGCGCTCGCCTCGTCCGTCAGATCGTGGCCCTCGGCCTGCGCGCGCAAAATCGCGTCGCGCAGCATGCCGATGCGGAACATCTGCGGCGTCTGCGCCTGCCACAAGCCGTCGCGCGCTTCGGTGCGGGCAATGCGGCCATCCGGTGAGCCGCGATCGATGCGCTTGAGGGTATCGGCGACCGGCAGCGCCATGATCCCGCCGACCGGGTCGTCCTTCAGCGAACCGACCAGCGTGCGGATCAGCGCCGGCGTGATGCCCGGGCGCGCGGCGTCGTGCACCAGCACCCAGTCGTCGTCGTGCGCGCCGAATTCGGCGAGTGCATGCAGCCCGCCCAGCACCGACGCCTGGCGCGACGCGCCGCCGTCGCGGCGCACCGCGAAGCGCAGCCCGCCGAAGCGGCGCGCATCGAAATGCTGGTCGTCGGGCGCGATCACGACCAGCGTCTGGGCGAATTCGCTGCACGCGTCGAACGCGGCGAGCGAGTAATGCAGCATGTCGCGACCGGCGACGGTACGGTATTGCTTGGGCATCGCGGCGCCGGAACGGCTGCCGGTGCCCGCGCACGGGATCAGGGCGAAGAGACGGGAAGTCACGAGTGCGGAGACCGCCAGGTCAAAGTAAAGGACGGATTTTATAATAGGTCCTTCGCATCCACGCCCGCACCCGCGTAAACTTGCCGCTCATCTGTGAGCCCGAGCCGCTTTTTCTGCCCCTATGCCCGATACCGCCGCATCCTCGCAGTCCTCCTCGCCCGTCGCGCTCGTCAAGGCCGGCCAGCGTTTCGCCTTCGACGGCACGCGCGGCTCGTCCGACGCATTGCTGATCGCCCGCTACCACCTCGCCTATCGCGAGAAGATGCCGCTGCTCGCGGTGGTCTGCGAAAGCGCGGTCGACGCGCAGCGTCTGGCGCAGGAAATCGGCTTTTTTGCGCCGCAAGCGCGCGTGCGTCTGCTGCCCGATTGGGAAACACTGCCTTACGATACCTTCTCGCCGCACCAGGACCTGGTGTCCGAGCGTCTGGCGACGCTGCACGATCTCGGCGAAGGCCGCTGCGACATCCTGCTGGTGCCGGCCACGACCGCGTTGTACCGGATGCCGCCGGCATCGTTTCTGGCCGCCTATACGTTCTCGTTCTCCCAGGGCGAGCGGCTCGACGAAGCGAAGCTCAAAGCGCAGCTGACGCTCGCCGGCTACGAGCACGTGAGCCAGGTCGTGCGGCCGGGCGAATACTGCGTGCGCGGCTCGCTGCTCGATCTGTTCCCGATGGGCTCGCCGCTGCCGTACCGGATCGATCTATTCGATGACCAGGTCGACTCGATCCGCGCGTTCGATCCCGACACGCAGCGCAGCCTGTATCCGGTCAAGGACGTGCGCCTGTTGCCGGGCCGCGAATTCCCGTTCGACGAAGCCGCCCGCACCGCGTTTCGCAGCCGCTGGCGCGAGACCTTCGAAGGCGATCCGAGCCGCGCGTCGATTTATAAGGACATCGGCAACGGCGTGCCGTCGGCGGGCATCGAATACTATCTGCCGCTGTTCTTCGAGGACACGGCGACGCTGTTCCACTATCTGCCGGAAGGTTCGCAACTCGCGTTCGTCGGCGATCTCGACGCGGCGATCCGGCGCTTCACCAACGACACGAAACAACGCTTCAACTTCCTGTCGCACGACCGCGACCGGCCGATTCTCGAACCGCAGAAGCTGTTCCTGTCCGACGAGGATTTCTTCACGCTCGCCAAACCGTTCGGCCGCCTCGTGCTGCCGGCGGGCGGCGGCGGCGCATGGTCGCTCGCGCTGCCCGACCTCGCGATCGACCGCCACGCCGACGACCCGGTCGCCGCGTTGCGCGCGTATCTGCAGACCACCCCGAACCGCGTGCTGTTCGCCGCGGAATCGGCGGGCCGTCGCGAGACGCTGCTGCAACTGCTCGCCGACAATCATCTGAAGCCCGCCTCGGCGGACAGCTTCGCCGACTGGCTCAAAAGCGACGCGCGCTTCTCGCTCGGCGTCGCGCCGCTCGCGAACGGCTTCGCGGTGCCCGGCGACGGCATCGCGATCGTCACCGAAACCGAACTGTACGGGCCGCTCGCGCGCCGCGCCGGACGCCGTCGCCAGGAACAGGCGAGCAACGTCGATTCGATGGTGCGCGATCTGTCCGAGCTGAAGGTCGGCGATCCGGTCGTCCATTCGCAGCACGGCATCGGCCGCTATATGGGCCTCGTGGCGATGGATCTCGGCGAAGGCGAAACCGAGTTCCTGCACCTCGAATACGCGGGCGACAGCAAGCTCTACGTGCCGGTCGCGCAACTGCACGTGATCTCCCGCTACAGCGGCGCCGATCCGGAAAGCGCGCCGCTGCACTCGCTCGGCTCGGGCCAGTGGGAAAAAGCCAAGCGCAAGGCCGCGCAGCAGATCCGCGATACCGCCGCCGAACTGCTGAATCTGTACGCGCGCCGCGCGGCGCGCTCGGGCCACGCGTTCGCGCTCGAACCGAAGGACTACGTGAAGTTCGCCGAGAGCTTCGGCTTCGAGGAAACCCCGGACCAGGCGGCCGCGATCGCGGCGGTAATCGGCGATATGACGAGCGGCAAGCCGATGGACCGCCTCGTGTGCGGCGACGTCGGCTTCGGCAAGACCGAGGTTGCGCTGCGCGCGGCCTTTATCGCGGTGATGGGCGGCAAGCAGGTCGCGCTGCTGTCCCCGACCACGCTGCTCGCCGAACAGCACACGCAGACCTTCAGCGATCGCTTCTCCGACTGGCCGGTGCGGATCGCCGAGCTGTCGCGCTTCAAGTCGACCAAGGAAGTCAACGCGGCGATCCAGCAGATCAACGAGGGCTCGGTCGATATCGTGATCGGCACGCACAAGCTGCTGTCGTCGGACGTTCAGTTCAAGCGGCTCGGCCTCGTGATCATCGACGAGGAGCACCGCTTCGGCGTGCGTCAGAAGGAGGCGCTGAAAGCGCTGCGCGCCGAGGTCGACGTGCTCACGCTGACCGCGACGCCGATTCCGCGCACGCTCGGGATGGCGCTCGAAGGGCTGCGCGATTTCTCGGTGATCGCGACCGCGCCGCAAAAGCGCCTCGCGATCAAGACCTTCGTGCGCCGCGAGGAAGACAGCGTGATTCGCGAGGCGATGCTGCGCGAGCTCAAGCGCGGCGGCCAGGTGTACTTCCTGCACAACGAAGTCGAGACGATCGAGAACCGCCGGCAGATGCTGGAGGCGCTGGTGCCCGAAGCGCGTATCGCGGTCGCGCACGGCCAGATGCACGAGCGCGAACTCGAACGCGTGATGCGCGACTTCGTTGCACAGCGCGCGAACGTGCTGCTGTGTACGACGATCATCGAAACCGGGATCGACGTGCCGAGCGCGAACACGATCCTGATCCATCGCGCCGACAAGTTCGGCCTCGCGCAGCTGCATCAGTTGCGCGGCCGCGTCGGCCGCTCGCATCACCAGGCGTATTCCTATCTGCTGGTGCACGATCCGCAAGGTCTGACCAAGCAGGCGCAGCGCCGGCTGGAAGCGATCCAGCAGATGGAAGAACTCGGTTCGGGCTTCTATCTGGCGATGCACGACCTCGAAATTCGCGGCACCGGCGAAGTGCTCGGCGACAAGCAGTCGGGCGAGATTCACGAGATCGGTTTCCAGCTCTACACAGACATGCTCAACGACGCGGTCAAGGCGCTGAAGGACGGCAAGGAGCCGGACCTGACCGCGCCGCTCGCCGCGACCACCGAGATCAACCTGCACGCGCCGGCGATCCTGCCGGCCGACTATTGCGGCGATGTGCAGGAGCGTCTGTCGCTGTACAAGCGGCTCGCGAACTGCGAACACAGCGATTCGATCGACGGCATCCAGGAAGAGCTGATCGACCGTTTCGGCAAGTTGCCGCCGCAGGCGCAGGCGCTGGTGGAAACGCATCGCTTGCGGCTCGCCGCGAAGCCGCTCGGCATTTCGAAGATCGACGCGGGCGAAGCGGTGATCGGCTTGCAGTTCATCCCGAATCCGCCGGTCGATGCGATGCGGATCATCGAGATGGTGCAGAAGCACAAGCACATCAAGCTCGCGGGCCAGGACAAGCTGCGCATCGAAACGCGCAGCCCCGATCTCGCGGTGCGGGTCGCGACCGTCAAGGAAACCTTGCGCGCGCTCGGTGCGCCGAGCCGCGGCACCGCGCCCGCGCCCGCGCGCTGAGCCGTCACGGCCGCCGACGCACGGCGCGGGTCGCGCTTGCCGGCTTCCTGACCCGCGCGTTGCATGACCGCATCGCCATTCACGGGATGTAAAGAGAAAAAGGGGGGACGTCCCCCCTTTTTTCGTCTCGATGCTGCGCTGCGCCAACGCCAGCGCGGCTTACCCGCAGCGTGGCGGGGCATTTAATTTGGGATATGATCGAAAGACTCAAATGCAGGAGTCAAGTCATGTCTCACGTCGCTGAAACAGCGCAATCGTCGTCCTCCGATTCGTCCTTCAGTCCGTCCTCCGTCCCCTCCTCGCCTGCCTCGCTTCCCTGGATCACCCGTCTCGTGTCGATGGACACGGTGAGCCGCAACCCGAATCTCGGTCTGATCGAAACCGTGCGCGACGAACTGCGCGCGCTCGGCATCGACTCGACGCTCACGCACGGCAAGGGCGGCCAATGGGCGAACCTGTTCGCGACGTTGCCGGCGCACGACGGCGAGACCAACGGCGGCGTGGTGCTGTCCGGGCACACCGACGTGGTGCCGGTCGACGGCCAGCAGTGGGACAGCGATCCGTTCAAGCCGGAAATCCGCGGCGACAAACTGTATGGCCGTGGCACCTGCGACATGAAGGGTTTCATCGGCGCGGCGCTCGCGCTGGTGCCCGAGATGCAGCGCACGAAACTCGCGAAGCCGATTCACTTCGCGCTGTCGTTCGATGAGGAAGTCGGCTGCGTCGGCGCACCCTTGATGATCGCCGAGCTGATGAAGCGCGGCGTGAAACCGGACGGCTGCATCGTCGGCGAACCGACCAGCATGCGCCCGATCATCGCGCACAAGGGCATCAACGCGTATCAGTGCTGCGTGCGCGGCCAGGCCGCGCATTCGTCACTGACGCCGAAGGGGTTGAACGCGATCGAGTACGCGGCGCGCCTGATCTGTTTTATCCGCGACATGGCCGATCAGTTCCGCGAGCAAGGCCCGTTCGACGAACTCTACGACGTGCCGTTCAGCACCGCGCAGACCAGCACGATCAGCGGCGGCAACGCGATCAACACGGTGCCGGCCGAATGCCAGTTCCAGTTCGAATTCCGCAATCTGCCGACGCTCGATCCCGAGCAGATCTTCGCGCGCATCGACGAGTACGCGCGCGGCACGCTGCTGCCGAAGATGCTGCGCGAGCATCCGTCGGCCGCGATCGAAATCACGAAGATCGCCGCGGCGCCGGGTCTCGATTCGTCCGAGCAGGCCGCGATCACGCAACTCGTGCGCGCGCTGACCGCCGATCAGGACAAGCGCAAGGTCGCGTACGGCACCGAAGCGGGCCTGTTTTCGAACGCGGGAATTCCAGCCATCGTCTGCGGGCCCGGCGACATCCAGCAGGCGCACAAGGCCAACGAGTTCGTCGAACTCGATCAGCTGGTGCAGTGCGAACGGTTCTTGCGCAAGTTCATCCACAGCATGTCGGTGGACGCCGCGCAGTAAGCCTGCGCCGGCGCGCCATCGCGCCATCACGTCGTCAGGCAGCGCGCGCGGCGCTTTGGAAACTGCGCGCGTTGCAACGGGTCTGAGCGATATACCCTTCTCGCCGGAGCGACCGCCATGTCAAGCGCCATGCCGCAGCATACGGACCACACGATCGACGGCGAGCCGATCCCCACTCTCGACGACATCGCCGCGCAGCACTTCGCGCTGACGCCGTGGGTCGCGCGCACACCGGTATTCGACCGGCTCGATTTTTCATCGCTGCAACGCACAGTGGTGAACTTCAAGTTCGAGCTGTTGCAGGTCGGCGGCAGTTTCAAGGCGCGCGGCGCGTTCACCAATCTGCTCGCGCTCGACGACGCGCAAAAGAGCGCGGGCGTGACCTGCGTGTCGGGCGGCAATCATGCGATCGCGGTCGCGTATGCGGCAAGGCGCCTGGGCATCAGCGCGAAGGTCGTGCTGTTCAGCGCGGCCAATCCGGCGCGCGTCGCGCTATGCCGCGAATACGGCGCCGAGATCGTCTATGCGGAAGATCTCGCCGAAGCATTCGAACTGGTGCGCCGCATCGAGGCCGAGGAAGGCCGCTACTTCGTGCATCCGTTCAACGGCTATCGCACCGTGCTCGGTTCGGCCACGCTCGGCTACGAATGGGCGACCCAGACACCCGACCTGGAAGCGGCGATCGTACCGGTCGGCGGCGGCGGACTTGCGGCCGGCGTCGCCACCGCGCTGCGGCTCGCGAATCCGAATCTGCACGTGTACGGCGTCGAACCCGAGGGCGCGGATGTGATGAGCAGAAGCTTCGCCGCCAACCATACGGTCCGCATGGGCCATATGCACAGCATCGCCGATTCGCTGATGGCGCCGCATACCGAGCAATACAGCTACGAGTTGTGCCGCCGCCATCTCGACCAACTCGTCACCGTGTCCGATCATCAGTTGCGCGAAGCAATGCTGATCCTGTTCGAACAGCTGAAGCTCGCGGTCGAACCCGCGTGCGCGGCGGCGACCGCCGCGCTGCTCGGGCCGTTGCGCGAGCAGCTGTACGGCAAACGCGTCGGCGTGCTGCTCTGCGGCACCAATACCGACCCGGTCAGTTTTGCCGCGCATCTGCAACGCGCGCGTCAGCGCGAGTCGCAGTTTCCGCGCTAGACGCTCGCGCGGAACGCCTGCGTTGCAGTGCGTCTAAAGCACTAGCCTATCCGCCGCGGATTGGTATTATTCGGCTATTCATATTTGGGGAGGTGCTTGTATGAGCATGGTTAAGGAATTTAAAGAATTTGCCCTCAAGGGCAACGTGATGGATCTCGCGGTCGGTGTGATTATCGGCGGCGCTTTTTCCAGCATTGTCAATTCAGTGGTTAAAGACCTGATCATGCCTGTCATCGGGGTCGTTACCGGCGGCCTCGATTTCTCCAACCTGTTCGTTCGCCTCGGCCATATTCCGGCCACTTACAAAGGCAACCCGGATTCGTACAAAGACCTGCAAACGGCGGGCGTCGCGGTGTTCGGCTACGGTTCGTTCATCACCGTGCTGATCAACTTCATCATTCTCGCGTTCATCATTTTCCTGATGGTGAAATTCATCAACAATCTGCGCCGCCCCGCTGAAGCCGCGCCGGCCGAACCGGCACCGACGCCGGAAGACGTGCTGCTGCTGCGTGAAATCCGCGATTCGCTGAAGAATCAGCAACGTTAATAGCGGGCAAGCTTCGGCCTGGTAGTGGCCGCAGCGGTTGGAAATAAAAAGGCCTGTTGCGAGCAATTTCGCAACAGGCCTTTGTCTTTTCATTTTCCTTTCGGAGCGCATTGCTTGTGCGGCATTAGGACATTTGACGTTTCAGAAGCGGTGCGCCCTTACTACCCGCTTTTGCGAACCTTCTCCTGCGCCGCGCTTTCAATCATCTTTTCCAGTTGAGCGAAATTGACCGGCTTGGTCAGATGCGAGGTAAAGCCCGCGCTCAGGCAACGACGCACGTCTTCGTCGGTGCCAAAACCGGTCAGTGCGACGGCCGGCGCGTCCGAATGTTCACGGAACGCCTTGATGAAGTCGAGCCCGGTGCCGTCCGGCAAACCGACATCGCTCACCACCAGATCGAAGCGCCGCAACTGCGTGGCCGCCAGCGCATCGTCGACCCGGCCGACCACCGTCACTTCGTGGCCCAGGCTCCGGATCAGTTGCGCCATCACCTCGGCGGTATCCTCGTGATCCTCGATCAGCAGCGCGGTCAGTGCGCGCGCCGGCTGCGCGGGGCTCGTCGCCACGACCGGCGGGGCCGCCGCCGGCGCGGCGGCGGTGGGCAGCGTGATCGTGAAGGTCGCGCCGCAGTGCGCGCCGGGGCTCTGCGCGGTCACCACGCCGCCATGCACGTCGGTCAATGCCCGGGTAATGGCAAGACCCAGCCCGAGGCCGCCGAACTGCCGCGTCGTCTTCTGATCGCCCTGCTCGAACGCATTGAACAGCTTGCCGATCTGCTCCGGTTCGATGCCGATCCCGGTGTCCTCCACCGAGATCTGCACCTGCATCCGTTCGTCGCGCGTGCGCACATAGATGTGGCCGCCGTCCGGCGTGAACTTCGCGGCGTTGCGAATCAGATTCCACAGCATCTGCTGCAGCCGCGCGCGATCGGCGAGCACGTAGTGATGGGTCGCGCGCTTGTCGATATGCACGTCCTGCTGCTTGACCTGAATCTCGCTGCGAAAGAGTTCGAGCACGCTGTCGATCACATCGTGCACGTCGACGGTTTCCAGCGACAGCCGCAGCTTGCCGTTCGCAACACGCGTCAGGTCGAGCAGATCGTCGATCAGCCGCGCCTCCAGCTCGACGTTGCGGCGGATCATCCGCACGCTGCTGCGCGCCTGCTCGGGCAGCCCCGGAATCATCTCCAGCACGCTCGCGCCGGCCAGCACCGGCGTGAGCGGCGTGCGCAGTTCATGCGAGAGCATCGCGAGAAAACGGTCCTTCGCGCGATTGGCCTCCTCGGCGGCCTGGCGCGCGCACTGCTCCGAGGCGAGCAGCCGCTCGCGCTCTTCGGCGGCCTCGCGCTGCGAATGGATGTCGGTGCAACTGCCGAACCATTTGCTGACGCTCTGTTCGGCATCGCGCATCGCGACCACCCGCACGTCGAACCAGCGGTATTCGCCGTCGTGGCGGCGAATTCTCATCTCTTGGCGGTAATCGCCGCTGCGGCTCGCGACCGCCTTCAGCCAGCTGCGGCGAATCTCTTCGCGATCGTCCGGATGCACCGCGTCGAGCCACGCGAGTCCGTGCGAGCTGCGCTCGGGCAGCCCGGTGTAGTCGTACCACTGCTTCGACAGGAAATCGCAGTCGCCGGCCGCATCGCAGGTCAGCACCAGATGCGGCAGCGCCTCCGACAGCGTGCGGTAGTGCAACTCGCGATCGCGCAGCAGCAGCGCCTCGTCCGACGCGCGCTGCAGCCGCACCTGCGACAGCACCCGTTCGACCGCTTCGGGCAGGTAGTCGAGATAGTCCCCGGACTTCGGCACCACGTCGGACACGCCGGCGCGTAGTGCTTCGATTACACGCGATTCGTCGGTGAAACCGGTCACGAGGATCGCCGGAATCCTGATCCCTTCCGCGCGCAGGCGGCGGAAGAAATCGAGCCCGGTCTCCGGGCCGCTCAGCTGATAGTCGAGCACCAGCAGATCGGGGCCGCCGCTCGCGAGCCGTTCGCGGGCCGCGTCGATGCCGGCGCAGATCGCGACCCGGCAGCCGGCGCGTTCGAGCGACTTGCGCGCGAGCCGCAGGATGCCTTCGTCGTCATCGACGACGAGCACGTAGGCGGCGGGCAGCGAGGACACTTCTTCGGTCATGCAGGGTTCCGGGGCTGGTTCGGTGATTGACGGGGGTCCATGTTCGCATGCATCGCTTTCGGACAGCTTCGCTGCGGGCGGCCGGCGTTGCGTCTCAGGCATGCCGCGCGGCTATCGCGCGGTATTGCCCGCTACGGCGCCGGCGGCGGCGGCGGCGCCAGCCGCTGCCCGCCCGGCAGCTTGACCACCTGCAGGAAGAAGCCGAGCCGGCGCACCGCTTCGATGAACGCATCGTATTCGACCGGCTTGCAGATGTAGACGTTGCAGCCGAGCTCATACGAGCGGGCGATTTCGCGCGGGTCGTCGGTGGTGGTCAGCACGATCACCGGCACCGCGGCGGTCTCGGGCGCCGCCTTCAGACGCCGCAAAACCTCGAAACCGTCGACCCGCGGCATCTTCAGATCGAGCAGCACGACGAAGTTATCGAGGCTCTCGAGCGACGGGTACGGCTGGCCGCCGGCATCGGTCAACGGCTGGGCCGGCGCCGGGCCGAAAAAATAATCGAGCGCCTGCTGGCCGTCGCGAAAGCGCAAAAAGCTGTTCGAAATGCCCGCGCGGCGCAGGTTGCGCTCGACGAGCGTCGCATGGCCGTCGTCATCTTCGATCAGCACGATGCTGACCGTTTGCGCGTGATTCATAAGTTCTCCGTGCCATGCATGCGCGGCCCGCGCGCTCGCGCGCCGCGCGTGTGTTCAGAGTCGCACCGGCTGCTCGGGCAGCACGACGAAAAAGGTCGACCCGGCGCCTTCGGACGATTCGACCCACACCCGGCCGCCATGCCGCTCGACCGTGCGCCGCACCACCGCGAGCCCGATGCCGTCGCCGCCGGAGACGTCGCCGTGCAGCCGCTGGAACGCACGAAACACCTTCGACAGATACGCGGCCGGAATCCCGAGTCCGTTATCGCGGACGTAGTAAGTGCGCATGCGCACCGCGCGCGGCTCGCGTTCGTCGAGCGGTTCCGGCTCGAGCGCGCCGATCTCGATGCGGCCGTGGCGCGCCGGGTCGAGAAAATTCAGCGCATTGCCGATCAGGTTGCTGAAGATCTGCTCGAGCGCCGCCGGGTCGCCCCACGCGGGCGGCAGCTCGCGCACGGTGACAGTGGCCGCGCGCTGGCGGATCACCCCTTGCAGCGCATCGACCACCCGCCCGACCACGCGCCCGACGCTGACCCGCTGCCATTGATATTCGAGGCGGCCGGCGCGCGAAATCCGCAACAGCGCGTCGATGATCGACGCGGCCCGCGTGACCGCGGTGCGCAGATAGTGCAACGACTCGCGCACGTCGCCGTCGAGAATCCGGGTCATCCGCTGCTGCTCGTGCTCCGGCAGGCACGCTTTCGCAACGAGGTTGTCGAGTTCGTCGCACGACACCTGCAACTCCTTCGAGAAGCCTTGCAGATTCACCAGCGGCGAGCGCAGATCGTGCGACACGCTGTAGATGAACATCTCGTTGTCCTGCGTTTCCTGGCGCAATTGCTCGTTGACCGCCGCCAGCTCCCCGACCCGCAGTTCGAGCTGCGTCTTTAGCGCGGCCTGCTCGGCTTCCGCCTCGCGCAGACGCGCATCGGTCTGGTGCAGCACCACGTCGAGTCCGGCGATTTCGTCGCGGCCCGACAACGGCGCCGCCAGCGGCCGGCCGCTGCCGAGGCGCTCGGCGTTATCGGTCAACACTTCGAAACGCCGGCCGATATTGCGCGCGAACACGAACGCGGTGATCGCCCAGATCAGCATCGAGCCGAACACCGCGGCGATCAACGCACGCTGCTGCAATTCGCGCCGCTGCGCGAGCGCACTCGCGCGTTCGAGGTCCAGTTGCGAGGCGGCCGCGTCGAAGTCCGTCAACAGATCGCGCAACAGCGCGACCTGACGCGGCAACGCGGCGCTTTCGAGCGCACTGTACGGGCGCAGGCTACGCCCCTCGTGCAGTGCCTGCGCGATCGCGGCGCTGTGCTCGCGATAAGCGTCGATCGCGCGGCGCATGCTGTGCACCCGTTCGGCCTGGGCCGGCGTGTCGGCCACCAGCGTATCGAGCTTCGCGAGCCGGTCGTTGAGCTCGATCCACACCGCGTGGCGCTCGATCAGCGACGGCTCGCCGCTGACCATCGCCGCGCGCACGCGGGCGGCCTCGCGCAACAGCGGATCGACGAGCGCCGACGACTGATAAAGAATCTGCTTGCTGTTGTCGACCCAGCGCGCGGCCTGGGCGGTCTGTTGCTGGGTATCGAAGACGACGCCGAGCAGCGCGAGTTCGACCGCGCTCGGCACCGCAATCAGCAGCAGACCCTTGGTAAATAGTTTCATGTTTCCGTCAGGGCGTTCAGGCTGTGAGCGGGGCTGCCACTACGCGCTCAGGCAGGCGGTCAGGCGGGCGGTCACTCGAACGGCACGGCTCACGCGCATCGGTCGCGCCCGCTGAGGCGGGCACGGCGCGGCCGGACGGGCCATTATCGACGTGAATTCGAGATATTTCAACGTCGCCCGTTGGAGGCGCTGGCGCACAGAAAAGTGACTTTTTTATTGGGATGGGATGTTTTTTCGGCGTCGCCTGCGTCTATGATGGAGACAAGATGTGCTGGGATGCGAATGCGCGCGGCGCGGCGGTTCGGCATGATTCGTGCGGGAGGCAGTGAGGCGGCGCTGGCGTCGAATCACCGTGAATCCGGCCTTTTCGTATGCTATAAAAGATCGACGTGCGGCGGCGTTAAAGCCGGGAGTGGTCGCATGAGGACGCAGCGTTTCTTGCAATTCTTTTTCAGGCGAATTTTTATGTCCTTCCCGAAAAAGCGTAGACGCGCGAAGGTGGACGGCGATGAGTCGTTCCTCGCGGTCCTACGGCATTTCAAGCCGTTCGGTCAGCTCGACACCAAAATTGCGCGCGCCCGCGCGCAGGACGAACCGGTGCTCTATGCGCATGTGCTGCCCGGGCTCGACGTGCTTTTATGCAGCGTGCGCGGCGCGCAGCCGCCCTATCCGGGGCCGGCGGAATTGCGGCGGCGCTGCATCGAATCCATTACCAACGCACTGGAACAGCCGCTCGACGGTCTCGAGAACGGCGGTTACTGGTACGAATCGGATGGCTTCGGCTTCCTTGTATTCGCGAGCCGCGCGCGCGGCAAGATTCTGACGGAGTTCGGCGCGACGCGGATCGGTACCCGCCGCGGCGTGCGCCGCCAGGATGCGGCCGGCGACGCAACCCCGCGCTCGCTGCGCTGAGATCGAATCACGAGTGAGCCGCGCTGGCGTAACTGCCAGCGCGGCTCATTTTTTTTGTTGCGGGTAATTGACGCGCAGATCATTCGATCAGCGCATCGTCGACCCGCTCGCGCGCGGGCGGCACGCTGATCACCCACAGAAACACCACGCACAGTCCGCCGCCGACGCACCATTCGAGCCAGTTTGCGGGCAAGGCCGTCAGCATCAGCTGCCCTTGTATTCGGCGGCGCTCGCGGGCGCCGGCGTCGCCGGCTTGCGATTGTCGACGGGTGCCGACGCCGCGCCCTTCGACGGCTTGTTGACCGGCGCGCCCTCGAGCGAGATAGGCGGCTTCGGCTGTTGCTTGACGCCCGGCGGCGGCGCCTTCGGCACCTGGCGCGCCTGCGACAGCAATTGCGCGCACGGCAGCGGTTTGTTGTTGCTCGGCGCGAGCAGCGGCAGCAGCGCGGCAAACGGATTGATCAGCCCCAGGCCGACCGCCGCGCCGCCGCGCAACGCGAGCGCGGCCGCGTTCACGCCGACGTGCGGATCCTTGAAGGTGCCCTTCACGTACAGCGGCGAGCGCAGCGAGAACACGCGGAAGCCCTTCGTATGCGGATGCACGCCGAGGTCCATCGTTTCGTCGCGCAGATTGATGTGGCCGTCGATGTCGATCACCGCGTCGTCGGTATCGAGCGCGAACACGCGCGATTCGAGCACCCCGTTGGTCACGACGAAATCGGCGGCCGCGCAGTTGATCTTCACGTCGGCCGAGCCGAACAGCTTTTCATACACGACGTTCGCGACGTTCAGCCCCGCAGCCTCCATCAGCAGACGGCTCACCGTGCCCTCGGATACCAGCGCCTTGATCTCGCCGTTCGAGGTCGCCGCGAGCGCCGCCGGCGAATTGCCGGTCGCCGACAGCGACGCATCGCCGTTGATTTCACCGAGCGCGTTCTGCATCGTCTTGAAGTTCGGGAACAGCTGCTTGAGCTTCAGATGGCGGGCCGCCATCGCGAGGCGCGCCTGCAGCGGCGCGGCGCTGCCGTCCAGATGAATGTTCGATTCGAGCGAGCCGCCCGCCACCCCGAACTTCAGCGGTTCGAGCGACAGCACGCCATTGACCAGCACCACGTGCGTGTACAGATCGGTGATCGGCAGATCCGCGTTCTTGATGATGCGCCGCCCGGTGAACTTGACGTTCGCATCGATCGCCTTCCAGCGATCGGTGCGGAACTCCTCGACCGGCAACGCGCGACCGCTCGGCTGCGCGGTCGCGTCGCCGCGCCTCGCCTTGCTGGCGTTCGAATCGGCGCCGATCACCGGCGCGAGATCGGAGAACTGCAACAGATGCGAGACCAGTTCGCCCTGCAGCAACGGCCGCGGCTGACGACCCGTGTAGGTCAACGAACCGTTCAGATCGCTGCCGCCGACCCGGCCTGTAAAGTTTTCATAGGTGAACACGTTGCCGCTGGACTTGAACTGGCCGATCAGATGGCCTTCGGTCGCGTACGGCGGCGTCTCCGGCAACGTTACGCCGGTCAGCGAATAGAGCCGCGCCATGCTGTTGCCCTGCAGCCACAGCCGCAAGTCGAGCGCGGCGAGATGGGCGGGATCGGTGACCGTGCCGACGAACGCGATATGCAGGTCGCCGGCCTTCACGTCGGCCTGCACCGGAAACGGCCGCTTCGCGTCCTGCAGCGCGAGCACGCCGCCGACCTTGCCGCTGCCCGACACCGGCGTGCGGTTGTAGGTGCCTTTGACGGTCCATGCGATCGCGTAGAGCGGCGCGGCGCGCGACGGCGCGGCAGTGACGCCGACGTCCGACGCGGTGGCGACCGCACTGGCGGTGCCGCCGTTCGCGGCAGTGGCGCTCGCGGTCATCACGCCTGAGGTCATCCCCGACGCGGCGGAGGGTCCGGAAGCAGCCGAGGCCAGCGCGGCATTCGAAGCCGCCGCCGAAGCCGCCGCCGCGGACGCGGCCTGCGCCTCCGACGCGGCCTGGTCCTCGACCTGCTGCGCGAGCTTCTTCGCCCCGGCGCGGCCGATCGCCTCCGCCGACGCCTTGCGCGAGGCCGCCTCCTGCTGCTTGAGCGCGTCGCCGAGCGGGATCGGCTGGCCGAGTGTGTCGATCGACACGTTCACATCGATTTTCTTCTGCTGATCGGACAACGCGATGTTGCCCTTCGCGAAGGCGATATCGTGCAGTTCGAGCTTCCATTGCGACGGCGTGCTCGACGACGGCAGCTTGAAAGTCCAGTTGTTGCGCCCGTCGACGAGGCGTTCCAGATCGACCGACGGATTCACCAGATTGATCGCCGGAATCACGATGTCGTGCGCGAGCAGCGGCAGGACCTTGACCTCGAAATCGATTTCATCGAGTGTCGCGAACTGTTGCTGGCGCGTCCACTCGGGATTGCCGATCGTGATGTTGGCCGCCGAAAAACGCGGCCACGGCACCCAGCCGCGCCAGCCGGTTTCGCCGACCGGATGGCGCCAGCCCACTTTCAGATCACCGTTGATCGCGAACGGCCGGCCGATTGCCTGACTGACCTTGTCGTTCACATAAGGCCGCGCCCGATTCCAGTCGAACGTCGCGATAAAGATGGCCAGCGCGACGAGCAGAATCACCAGCACCAGCAGCAGCCATGCAATGATTTTTCCGATCCGTCTTCCGATGCTGCTCGATACTGCCATTCAGATACTCCGCGGATTGTTCTACGTTGTGCGTGCAGCAGCAGATTGCGTGCCCGTGTACGAGCAGGCCACCGCGCCGCGTTTGCCGTTTTATCATGGCTCACGGCCTGGCAGCGGATTGTTCAGCATATTGGCGCAGCGTGCGACGCACTCAGGCATCATTGCCGGGTTCGATGCGATCCCGGGTTGCAATCTTTCTTGCGATCTTTCGTTGCAATGCATTGCGAATGAACCGGGTTCGCGTCCCCACCTCCCCACGAAATACCGACCATGACCGAGGTTCCCTTCGTTCTCGCCGACGGCATCGCGCGGCGCGATGCGCAGCGCGGCCAGACCCTGCTGCAACCGACCCGTTTTGCGCTGCACGCCGGCGAGCGTGTCGCCGTCACCGGGCCGTCGGGCTCCGGCAAAAGCGTGTTCCTGCGCGCGCTCGCGCTGCTCGATCCGCTCGATGCCGGACGCATCGTGTGGCACGGCAAGCCGCTCGAACGCGCGCGGCTGCCGCACTATCGACGCAACGTCGCGTATATCCGCCAGCGGCCCGCGTTGCTCGACGGCAGCGTCGAAGACAACCTGCGCTATCCGTACCAGTTGCGCGCGTATCGCGACGTGCGTTTCGATCGCGAGCGCGCGGCGGCGCTCGCCGTCGAGGCCGGCCGCGGCGACGACTTTCTCGACAAGCGCGCGAGCGAACTGTCGGGCGGCGAAGCGCAGATCGCCGCGCTGATCCGCGTGCTGCAACTCGCGCCCGAAGTGCTGCTGCTCGATGAGCCGACCGCGTCGCTCGATCCCGCGTCGGCGCGCGCGATCGAAGCGCTGGTGCAGGCGTGGTTCGACGCCGCGCCCGAGCGACACGCGTCGCTGTGGGTATCGCACGATCTGGAGCAGGCAATGCGAATGAACGAGCGGCATCTGACGATGCGCGCGGGCGTGCTGGAAGAGGCTGCGCCGCTTTCAGCGGCGGCCGCTGCAGCCGATGCCGCGAGCCACGCGATCAGGGAGCCTCGCGCATGAGTCTGCAAAATCTGAGTCTGTGGGACGTCGCGCTCGCGACGCTGCTGATCGTCGTGAACGGCGCGGTGTCGGTCGCGCTCAAGCTCGATCTCGAACGCAAGCTCGCGTGGGCCGCGGTTCGCACCGTCGTGCAACTGCTCGCGATCGGCTACGTGCTTGGCTGGGTGTTCCGCTTCAACCGCTGGTACGTGGTGCTGCCGCTGATGATCGTGATGACGCTGATCGCCGGCTTCGCGGGCGCGCAACGCGGCAACCATACCTATGCCGGCCAGCGCGCGGACAGCGTGCTGTCGATCTGGATCAGCTCATGGCTGGTCGCGGCGGTGGGCCTGTTCGTCGTGATCCGGATTCATCCGTGGTACGAGCCGCAATATGCGATTCCGATTCTCGGGATGATCCTGGGCAATACGCTGACCGGCGTGTCGCTCGGCATCGAACGGATGACCGAAGAATTGACCGCGCGGCGCGACCGCGTCGACATGGCGCTCGCGCTCGGCGCGACGCGCTGGGAAGCCGCGCAGGGGCCGGCGCGCCAGGCGGTGCGCGCGGGCATGATGCCGACGCTGAACCAGATGGCGGTCGTCGGCGTGGTGAGTCTGCCCGGCATGATGACCGGTCAGGTGCTAGCCGGCCAGTCGCCGCTGCAGGCGGTGCGCTATCAGATCGTGATCATGTTTCTGATCGCTGCGTCGTCGGCGCTGGGGACGGTCGGCGCGGTGCTGCTCACGTACCGGCGGCTGTTCTCGGCCGAACATCAGTTCCTGCCGGCCCGCTTGCTGGAGCGCGCTGCGCGCAAGGGCTGAGCGCCGCCGCGCGCGCCGGGTCAGCGCAACATCGCGCCAGCGCGTCATCCGTTAGCGCTTCGCGCTGACCGCGATCTGGGTGCCGTCGGTGAGCGTCAGCGTCTTCGTGGTGCCGTTCACCGGCATCGTGAAGCGCACGATCTGACTCACGCCGACATCGTTAGGACACTGGAGCGTTTTGCCGCCGCTCGTCACGGTTTTGACACCGTGCGGGGTCTGCGCCTGGAAGCTCAGTTGCACGGTAGCCGTGCCGTCCGCTGCGACCACCGGCGCGAAGCGGATCTGCGTCTGGCGGATCATCGCGCCATTCGAATCGACCGGCAGCGACGCGTAGTTCGGGCAGGCATCGGTGGCCGGCACCGGTCCGCCCGGCGGTACGGTCTTCCACGTGAAGTCGTCCGACTCGCCGGAGCGGATCGTGCGGGTTTCCTGGGAATTGCCGAACTGTTTTGAAGTCACGCGAACCGTGTAGCGGATCGGTCCGTCGAGCGCGGCCTGGTTGGTTACCGTGATCGGCGTGGCCGCATGAGCGGCCGGCGCGAGCGCGCAGGCGAGAGAAGCGACAACGGAAACGGCGGAGAGTTTGAAGCGCAAGCCCATACTGTCACCTCGTTGTTGTGCCGCTGCGCGCTCGCGTCCACAACGCCTGCCGGCGCCCTGCCCGGCTAACAGCCGCGGGCCGGCTTGCCTCGGGCGCAACACGCGCAACCGTTTTAGCATGCTGCTCCGCCAGTCTAACGCCAAGCAGCGCGCCGCGCGCGACGCATCGGCTCGGGTGTTAACCCGCTTGCGAGACAGCCGTTTCTGCGGGCCGGTTTTATCTCCGGGTTTGATCTCTGCGTTTCATCTCTCAATGGCCGCGCAAATGCAAAACCGGCGCTTCGCGGATCAACTCCGCGAGGCGCCGGCAAGGTGGTCCATCTACGCGTTGGCGTTGGCGTTGGCGTTCTGTCTGCTCGCTCAGAAACCGGTCAGCACCAGCTTGCCGATCGCGCGCCCTGCTTCGAGCAACTGATGCGCGCGGCGCAGATTCTGAGCATTGATGCGGCCGAGGTCCTGGCCGACCGTGGTGCGCAGCGTGCCCGCATCGACGAGGCGTGCGACCTCGGTCAGCAGCTTGTGCTGTTCGATCATGTCGGGCGTGCCGAACATCGACCGGGTAAACATGAACTCCCAATGAAACGCGGCGCTTTTCGCCTTCAGCAGTTCGACCGGCACCGCGGCGCTGTTCTCGACGATCGTGCAGATGCCGCCCTGCGGCTTGATCAGTTGCGCCGCGGCCGGGAAGTTTTTGTCGGTGTCGTTGAAGATCAGCACGTAGTCGACCTCGTCGATGCCGAGCGCTTTCATCTGCGCGGGCACATCGCCGAAGTGATCGACCACGTGATCCGCGCCGAGCTCGCGCGCCCATTGCGCGGACTCGGGCCGCGACGCGGTCGCGATCACCTTCAGCTTCGCGAGCTGTTTGGCGAGCTGGATGCCGATCGAGCCGACCCCGCCCGCGCCGCCGAAAATCAGCACCGAGCGGCCTTCGTGCGCGCCCTGCGGCGACACGCCAAGACGGTCGAACAGCGCTTCCCAGGCAGTGATCGCGGTCAGCGGCAACGCGGCTGCGTGCGTGAAATCGAGCGACGCCGGCTTATGGCCGACGATCCGTTCGTCGACCAGATGAAACTCGCTGTTCGCGCCGGGCCGCGTGATGCTGCCCGCGTAGAACACCGGATCGCCGACCTTGAACAGCGTGACCTCGGGACCGGCGGCGACCACCGTGCCGGCGGCGTCCCAGCCAAGCACGCGCGGGGTCTTTTCGACGCTGTCTTTGGGCGCGCGCACCTTGGTGTCGACCGGGTTCACCGAGATCGCCTCGACCTTCACCAGCAGGTCGCGGCCGGTTGCTTCCGGTTGCGGGATTTCGACGTCGACCAGTGCTTCAGCGTGATCGATCGGCAGATAACGGTAGAGTCCGACGGCTTTCATGGATGCTCCTTGGCGATGTTTGACGGGTGCTTGTTCGAGCGGAATTGATCACCGGCCTCTGTTGGCCTCTGTTGGCCTCTGTTCAGCGCAGTCGGGCGCGTATTGCGCTGTTCGTCACGACCGGCGATCGCATGGGTGTGATCGTAAGCGCGCTTTTCTTCGTTGAAAACCGCCATAATGGCTGAAACATTTTTTGGCATTTCCGAATAATGACTGTGCCCGCCCCTGCGTCCCATGTGCCGCCCAGCCAGCGCGAGCGCCTCGATCTGCTCGATGTCGCGCTGTTCGTGCGCGCCGCGCTGCTCGCCAACGTGTCGGCGGCCGGGCGGGAATTCGGCTTGTCGGCGGCGGTCGCGAGCGCGCGCCTCGCGCAACTCGAAAAGCTGCTCGGCGCGCGCCTGCTGCATCGGACCACCCGCCGCATCAGCCTGACCCAGGACGGTGAAGTATTCATGACCCACGCGAGCGCGCTGCTCGACGCGGCCGGCGCCGCGCGCGCGTCGGTCGGCCGCGCGCGCGCCGAGCCGCAGGGCCGCTTGCGGGTGTCGATGCCGTCGTCGTTCGGGCGCCAGCATGTGTCGCCGGTGATCAGCGAATTTCTGCGCCGCTATCCCGGCGTCAGCGTCGATCTGCGGCTGACCGATCAGGTGGTCGATCTGGTCGACGCGGGTATCGACGTCGCGATTCGTGTCGGGATGCTGAAGGATTCGTCGCTGGTCGCGCGGCGGCTCGCGGTGAATCGCCGGGTACTCTGCGCGTCGCCCGCCTATCTCGCTGCGCGGGGCACGCCGCATCATCCGGCGGAACTCGCGCGGCATGAGTGCATCGTGCTCGCGGACCAGCGAGACTGGCGCTTCGTGACGCCGGCCGGCACGCTCGACGTGCGGGTCGGCGGCCGGCTCGTCGCCGACAACGGCGAGGTGATTCGCGACGCGCTGCTGGCCGGTTTCGGCATCGCGCTGAAATCGACGTGGGACGTCGCGCGCCATCTGCGCAGCGGCGAACTGGTGAGCGTGCTCGACAGCTATCCGCTCGCCGACGACGTCGCGATCTGGGCGGTGTATCCGAGCCGCGCGTTCGTGCCGCCGAGGACGCTCGCGTTCATCGATTTTCTCGCTGCGCATTTCGGCGATCCGCCGTATTGGGATCGCGAGCCGGGTCTGGCTGCGTAGCGCAATGCGTGGGCGGTTCGCCGTTGGTAGTTGGCAATGGGCGCTTTGATAGCCGCTTTCGGCCGCTCATTGCTTATCCGCTTTTCGTGCCGGACTGCTTACGATCCGAGTTGACGTCGGTATGCGCATCGTTCTGCGTGCGCTGCTGATAGTCGCCGCCGCCGCGGCGGTCGGTATCTTCGAGCCCCTGCTCGAGATCCTCGTGCGCCTGCTTGCCGACCTCGCGGGGATCATCCTCGTGCTGCGACTGCGGGTTCTGATCGCTTTCATGCGGCAGCGGCATCGCGGTTTCCTGCAGCGAGCGGGGATTCTTTTGCGCGTGTGGGTCCGCTTGCGGGTCGGCTTGCTGGTCGGCTTGGGGGTTGGCGTGCGAGTTGGCGTGTTCATCGCCGTCGGTCGATTGCGGCGCGGTTTTCATGGCGTGCTCCTTGAGTGGTGATCGGATCGGTTGGGCTGCTGTCGTGGGCCGCACGCGTGCGCATTCACCGCTCGCGCTAACGGCCGGAACGCCGCGCGCTCAGCGCGCCGGCTCGAGACGTTTTTTCATCGCGGCGGTGATGCGCTGGCGCGTCTTCGCATAAGCGGCCCACGGATCGCTTTGCAGAGCCGCGAGGCGCTCGTGCAAGTTGGCGATGTTCCATTGATCGCCGCTCGTCGTGGCGGCCACCTCATCCCAGGCGAGCGGTACCGACACGCCAAGCCCCGGCCGCGCCCGCGCCGAGAACGCCGCGACCGTGCTCGAGCCGCGGTTGTTGCGCAGATAGTCGACGAAGATCTTCTTCTGGCGATTCTGCGCGCCCATCTTCGCGCTGAAGTACTCGGGCAGCGTGCGCGCCATGTGCTGCGCGACCGCCTGCGAAAAATCCTTCACCTCGTCCCAGCCGGCCTGCTTCGCAAGCGGCACGACCACGTGCAGGCCCTTGCCGCCGCTGGTCTTGCAGAACGACTGCAGGCCCAGTTCTTCGAGCAGCGAGCGGGTCAGCTGCGCGGCCTCGATCATCCGATCCCAGCCGAGCGCCGGGTCCGGGTCGAGATCGAACACCACGCGGTCGGGCTTTTCGAGGTTCGACGCGACGCCGTTCCAGGTGTGAAATTCGACGGTGCCCATCTGCGCGGCACCGACCAGCGCGGCGACGCTGTCGACCGTGATCAGCGGCGGATGGCCCGGATCGAGGCCCTCGTGCTGGGTGACGTGCGGAATCGACAGCTTCTGGCTGTGCTTCTGGAAGAACAGCTCGCCGCCGATGTCCTCGGGTGCACGCACCAGCGCCACCGGCCGCTCGCGCAGATGCGGCAGCATCCATTGAGCAACCGATTCGTAGTACTGCACGAGATCGAGCTTGGTCGCGCCGGTGCTTTTGTCGATGATGCGATCGGGGTGCGAGATGCGCACGCCGGCCACCTCGGCTTGCGCACGTGAACGCGGTGGCGTGCCGCGGATGGCGGCGGTTTTGCTCGCTGCGGTTTTGCTCGCTGCGGTTTTGCTTGCTGCGGTTTTGCTTGCTGCGGTTTTGCTTGCTGCGCTTTCGCTGGCCGCCGTTTTGCGCGCCGCGGTTTTGCTTGCCGCGGCCGTAGTCGCGGCCTTGCCGGTCGCCGCGGACTTTTTAGCCGCGGTTTGTTTCGGCGTGGTCTTGCCGGCGGCGGCTTGCTGCGTGTCCGCGCCGGCGGCGGTTTCGGTTTGCTGTTGCACGTCGGCTCCTTGTCGGGCGGTTTCCCTGACGATCTGGCGCGCCGGCTTGTCGGTCCGCAGGCTCACGAACGACGCCTGGCGCACGATGCCGTCGCTCGTCCATTCGGCGAAGTTGCATTCGGCGACCAGCACCGGTTCGACCCAGTGCACCGGCGTGCGGCTGCGCTCGCGCGGCGGCGCGGCGAACGGCATGTGCTCGCTCGCGTGCGCGTCGAGCGCCTGCTTGACAGAGCGCAGCAACGCGGCGTCGAAACCGGTGCCGACGCGGCCCGCGTATTGCAGCTTGCCCGCGCTGTCGTAGACGCCCAACAGCAACGCGCCGAACGCCGCGCGGCTGCCGCTCGGCTCCGAATAGCCGCCGATCACGAACTCCTGGCGGCGGCGGCACTTCAGTTTGATCCACGACGGCGAGCGCCCCGACACGTAGTGGCTGTCGCGACGCTTGCCGATGATGCCTTCGAGCGCCATGTCGCACGCGCTCTTCAGCAGTTCGTCGGCGCTGAACGCGAAGTCGTTCGAGAAGCGCAGCACGCGCTCGTCGACGCCTTCGAGCAGCGCGCGCAGGATCGCGCGCCGCTGTTCGAGCGGCACGCCGCGCAGGTCATAGCCGTTCAGGAACGGCAGATCGAACAGATAGATCACGATGTCCTGCGGACGCTGCGCATCGAACGCGTTTTGCAGTGCCTGGAAATTGGGCACGCCGCGTTCGTCGAGCACGACCGCTTCGCCGTCGAGCCATGCGCTGTGCAGATCGAGCGCGTCGAAGGCCTGCACCTGTCTGCTGAATTTCGCGGTCCAGTCGTTGCCGGCGCGGGTGAATAGCGTGACGGCGTTGCCTCGCGTGCTGGCGGCTTTTGTCGCTTTCGCTGCTTTCGTTGCGTTGCCCGTCTTCGTTGCGCGGGCCGGTTCAGCCGGATGTTCGATGCGCGCAAGCACGCGATAGCCGTCGAATTTGATTTCGTACAGCCAGTCGTCGCCCGGTGGCGCGGTGTCGACGAGCGTCGCCAGCTGCGGTTTGAAGCTGGCCGGCAACGCCGCTTCGCGCGCGCCTTCGATAGCCGGCGACGCGGCGAGTTCGCGCAGCGAGTCGTCGCTGCGCGTCGCAACGATGTCCGGGCGCCTCGGATCGCCGCCGCGGCTCGCACGTCGACCCGGCGCGGCGCTTTCAGCCGCCCGGCCGGCCCTCTTCGATTGCTTCGGTTTCCTGCCTTTTGCGGCCCCGTCGCCCAGCACGCTGCCGGGCAGTTTTTTCAGCAGGTCGTAGTCGCTTTCGGCGCGCGCCTCGTCGTCGCGCTCCTTGATCAGCAGCCACTGCTCCTTGTCGCCGCTGCCGCGCATGTGACTGCGCACCAGCGTCCAGCCGCCGCGCAGCTTCTCGCCGTGCAACTGGAACTTGAGCTTGCCGGCCGCGTACGCGCGCGCGGCCTCGGCGGGCCCGCCAGCCGGCTCCCAGCTGCCGCGATCCCACACGATCACGCTGCCCGCGCCGTAGTTGCCGGGCGGGATCTCACCTTCGAACGAGCCGTACTCGACCGGATGATCCTCGACGTGCACCGCCAGGCGCTTCACCGACGGATCGAGACTCGGCCCTTTCGGCACCGCCCACGACAGCAGCGCGCCATTCAGTTCGAGGCGGAAGTCGTAGTGCAGACGTCGCGCGTCGTGCTCCTGGATCACGTACGACAGCGTGTCGCCGGCATCGCGCGCCGCGCCTTTGCGGCTGCCGCCGCGCTTGCGCGCCGTGGCACCGGCCGGCTCGGGCGTGTCCTCGAAGCGGCGCTTGCGGTGATAGAGATCGAGTCGGTCGGTCATGACGATGACGTCGGCGGGTGCGGTGCGTTAATTCACGACGCAGCTGTAGGTCGCGTGCTCATGGCCGCGGGCTCAGGCAGCCGCGCGACGCTTGCGCGCCGGTGCCGTGGTTTTGGCCGCGGCGCGCCCACTACTGGCGCTATTGCCACCACTGCCTCCACTGCCACCACTGCCGCTGCGGCTGCGCGCGCTGGTGGTCGTCCGCGATTTCTTGCGGGCGGGCACGGCGGCCTCTTCGTCGCCGTCGGCATCCGTATCGGCTTGCCCTTCGTCGTCGGCGGCGGCCCGCTTGCGGCCACCCGCGGCCTGCTTGCCCTTACCCTGGCCCAGACTGCGGCGCAGCAGATCGGACAGATCGAGAATATCGGCTGATTTACGCGACTCGCGCGGCGCCTCGACGTCGGTGATTTCCTCGGTTTTACCCGCTCGTACCTTGCGCTCGACCAGCGCCATGATGTCGTCGCGAAACGTATCGTGATACTGCGCGGGGTCCCACGTTTCGCTCATGTCGTCGATCAGCTTTTTGGCCATGTCGAGTTCTTTCGCCGACACGCCGGCCGGCTTCGCGCCGTCCGGCGGCAGCTTGAACTCCTCGAGACTGCGCACCTCGTTGGCCCAGCGCAGCGTATTGAGCGCGAGCACCGAGCCGAGCGGAATCAGCGCGGCCAGATGCTGCTTGTTGTGCAGCACCACGCTCGCGACGCCGATCTTGCCCGAGGCCTTCATCGCTTCGCGCAGCAGTGCATAGACCTTCTCGCCCTTGCGGTCCGGCGTCAGAAAGTACGGCGTGTCGAGAAACAGAAACGAGATGTCGGCAGCGTCGACGAACGCGAGAATGTCGACCGTTTGCGTCGACTCGGGATTGGCCGCGCGGATTTCGTCGTCCGACAGCACGACGTAGCGGTCCTTCTCGTACTCGAAGCCCCGCACGATGTTCTCGCGCGTCACGTCCTTGCCGGTGCGCTTGTTGATCTGCTTGTAGCCGACCGGGTCGATCGTGCGTTTGTCGAGCAGATTGAAGCCGACCTTCTCCGACTGGGTCGCCGGGTACAGTTGCACCGGTACGTGGACGAGCCCGAAACTGATTGCGCCCTTCCAGATCATGTGTGCCATCGCGCGCTCCCGTGGGCTGGAACTAATCGCGAAGCAGCAAGCGTGCCACGGCGGCCGGCGCGACGCGTGCGCTGCCGGCCGCGCTGCCAGCGCGGGTCACGCTGCGACGTGAAGCGTGACCCGCGCGGGAGCGCGCCCGCTCGCGGCGCACAGGTAACTCTTGCGACGGGAAAGCAAAAGCTACGGTGCGGCGTCCGCGCGTCAGCCGTTCAGCACGACCGGCACCGCCGCGAAGCCGCGAAACCGCACCCGGCCGCCGCGCGTGGGCTCGCCGTCAAGGCGATACGCGGGAAAGCGCCGCACGAAGCGCCCGATCGCAGTGCGCGCCTCCAGCCGCGCGAGCGACAGCCCCGCGCACTGATGAATCCCGAAGCCGAACGCGAGATGCCGGTTCGGCTCGCGGCGGATGTCGAAGCGGTCGGGCTGCGCAAACTGCTCGGGATCGCGCTTGGCCGCGCCGATGCACAGCGTGACCGGCGTACCGCGAGGGAGCGCCACCCCGCCAATCTCGGTATCGACGGTGCTCATGCGGTTGCCCAGCTGGTTCGAACTCTCGAAGCGCAGACACTCCTCGACCGCGGTGTCGATCAGCGCCGGCTCGCGCAGCAGCGCCTCGCGCTCGCCGGGCCATTCGGTCAGCGTGACGAGACCGTTGCCGATCAGGTTGGTGGTCGTCTCATGGCCGGCATTCAGAATGAAGATGCAGTTTTGCAGCAGCTCCTCTTCCGACAGTTGCTCGCCGGGCCCCTCGCCCTGAATCAGCCGCGTCAGCACGTCGTGCTGCGGATCGCCCGGTGCAGCGCGGCGACGCGCGACGAGGCCGCGCAGATAGTCGACGAATTCGCTGACCGCGCGATTGCCGCGCGCGAGCTGTGCGTCGTTCAGCGACGGCTCGAGCGCACCGAGGATCGCGAGCGACCAGTCGCGCAGCGGCGCGCGTTCGTCGTGCGGCACGTCGAGCAGGTTGCCGATGATCTCGACCGGAATCGCCGACGCGAACTCGCCGATCAGATCGATGCGCCCACGCTGCGCGGCCGCATCGAGCAGACCGTCGACGAGCCGGATCAGCCCCGGCTCCATCGCCGCGATCGCGCGCGCGGTCAGCGCGCCGGCGATCAGCTTGCGCACCCGCGTATGCCGCGGCGGATCGTTGAACACGAGGCTGGTGGTGTGGTGCGCGTAGAGCGGCGAATCGCCGTATTTCGGCCGGAATTCGACTGTCTTGTCGGAGCTGAACGTCTTCGGGTCGCGATAGACCGCCTGCACGTCGCGAAAGCGCGTCAGAAAGAGCGAGCCGTCCGGCATGCGCTTGACCGGCTCGTGCGTGCGCAACGCGTGGTAGACCGGATACGGATCGGCGTAGAACGCGGGGCTCAGATTGCGCAGATCGAAATCGCGGGCGAGAGAAGATGTGTCGGTGGCGGTCGCCGGGGTCATGCGTTGTCTCCATGGAGGGCGTCTTGCTCCGCCTGATGCAATGGCCCGCGCATGCGCGCGGTTGCGCCAGTATGGACCGCAGGGCGCCGGATTGCACGACGCCCGCGCGACTGGCGCGGCGGCCGGCGCGCCGCGCGGAACCGATACAATAGCGGGATTTTCCGCGCGCGCCGCGCGCCCTTTTCTTTCCGCGTCACTGGCCGTCCATGAACCTCGTCATTCAAAGCACCGCGCCCCTTTGCGCCGACCACCACAAAACGCTCGTCGCGCTCGCGCGCGGTTCGCAAGCCGCCGCCGTCGACGCGCACACGCTGCGGATCGCCGATGCGAACATTGCGCAGCGCGCCGACGTCGAGGTGTACTGCGATACGCATCAGCTCGATTACGCGTTCGTCGAGGCCGGCCGCCGGCTGGGCGACTTCGGCCTCGTCGCGATGGACATGGATTCGACGCTGATCACGATCGAGTGCATCGACGAGATCGCCGATTTCTGCGGCCTGAAGGCGCAAGTCGCGGCGATTACCGAGGCGGCGATGCGCGGCGAAATCAAGGACTTCAACGAAAGCCTGACGCGCCGTGTCGCGCTGCTCAAGGGGCTCGACGCAAGCGCGCTCGAACGCGTTTATGAAGAGCGGCTGCAATTGTCGCCGGGCGCGGAGCGGATGCTGGCCGGCGCGAAACAGGCGGGTCTGAAAACGTTGCTGGTGTCGGGCGGCTTCACGTTCTTCACCGAGAAGCTGAAGGCGCGCCTCGGACTCGATTTCACGCGTGCGAACACGCTGGAAATCGTCGACGGCAAGCTGACCGGCAACGTGATCGGCGAGATCGTCAATGCCGACGTGAAAGCGCGCACGCTGCGCGAGACCTGCGCGACCCTCGGCATCGAACCGAGCCGCGCGATCGCGATGGGCGACGGCTCGAACGATCTGAAAATGATGGCGGAAGCGGGATTGTCAGTGGCGTTTCGCGCGAAGCCGGTGGTGCGCGAAGCGGCCAGCGTGTCGTTTAACTACGTGGGACTGGATGGGTTGCTGCGGCTGTTTTGACGCTGGGGAGATTCTGCGCGCGGCAGGTGGGACACTGCGGCTTCGAGAGCGGGCATCACCACGCTCGGCGCCCGCCGCGCCACGCGGGTAACGCTGGCGGCGGATTCGATGATTGATTGTTGATTAGCGATTGAAAATGCCGGGCAGCAACAGCGCGAGCAGACCGATGCTGATCAACACTATCGCAATCCCGCCGCCCTTCACGATCTGGTTGTGGCCTCGTTCGGATCCCATATAGTCCGCAAGTTTTTTCATTATTTCCTCCGCAAGAAAATGCAGTATAACGCCTGCATTATCTCGGAAAAGACTAGTTCAAATGGATGTGGAGCGCTGCAAATGCAGCCGCCCCGCCGCAGGTGGCAAGAATCGATATGACTATCGCGACCCGCGTGAACGTACGCACGCTGAGTTCCGTCTGTCGGCCGTCCCGCGCCGCGTCCAGACCGTCGTGCCGCGCCTTGAGCACGCTCGATGTCAGGATCGACGAACAGATAAACGCAAGCCCGCAGAACGCCACGATGGCAAGCGCGAGCAGCGACACTTCCCCACTACCGCGCTCGAGCGCCGTCACCGCTTCATAAATCCCGGCCGCACACAATCCGATAGCACACCAGAACAGTTGCCCGTCCTTCACCGACGCCGCAATCAGCCTGCCGGCAACCCGCCCGCCATAGGCAGGCGCGACGAGCGCAAGCGTGAAGACCGGCCCGACCACCGGCACAGCAAGATTCAATAAGAGCCAGAAATACAGATTCATCGAAGCGCGTAGCGGGCAGCAACGGATAGTCGCAACACGCACCATCGTAGCTTCGCAACGCGGCCTCGCCTATTCAGCCGAACGGCCAACTCGACCCACCAGTTCGCCCCCCGGCCCCTTCGCAATACCCAACGCCGCGCAATAAAAAAGCCCGCCGGGCACACATCCCGGCGGGCTTCTTTCCTGTCTCAACGAACCGGCTAACCGCCCCGCGTCAACCCAGCTTCGCGAGGCTCTGCTCGATATCCGCGCGCAGATCGCGCTCTTCCTCGAGACCGATATAAAAGCGCACCAGCGTCCCGCGATACGGCCACTCGCCTTCGGTGCGCATCGACGCGATGTCGTACGGCATCGCGAGGCTATGCGCGCCGCCCCAACTCCAGCCGAGCGAAAAGAGTTCGAGCGATTCGCAGAACGTGTCGATCTGCGCGGCGCTATAGCGCTCGTCGAACACGACCGAGAACAGCCCGCCCGCGCCCGTGAAATCGCGCTTGAACACCTCATGTCCCGGACAGTCCGCGAGCGCCGGATGCAGGACCGCGGCGATTTCCGGGCGGCTCTTGAGCCACGTCGCGAGCGCGAGCGCCGCGCGGTCGTGCTGCGCGAAACGCAGCTGCATGCTCGGCAGGCTGCGCAGAATCAGCGAGCAGTCGTCCGATGAAACGCCGATGCCCATCCGCATCCGCGCCGCCTTCAGCTTCAGATGCAGTCCGCGCTCGCGCGTGATCGTCGCGCCCATCAGCACGTCGCCGCCGCCCGACTGGTATTTGGTCAGCGCCTGCACGGAGATGTCGACGCCGTGCTCGAACGGCCGGAAGCCGAGGCCCGCCGACCACGTGTTGTCGATCGCGGTGACCACGTTGCGCGCGCGCGCCGCCGCGGTGATGGCCGGCACGTCGGGCACTTCCATCGTCACCGAGCCGGGCGCCTCGAGCCAGATCAGCCGCGTGTTCGGCTGGATCAGGTCAGCGATGCCCGCGCCGATCAGCGGATCGTAATAGCGCGCGGTGATGCCGAAATCGCGCGCGAGCCAGTCGCCGTGATCGCGGTTCGGCGAGTAGACGTTGTCGGGGATCAGTACGTCGTCGCCCGCTTTCACGAGGCCGAAGTACACATTCGAAATCGACGACAGTCCCGACGGCTGCAACAGCGCGTGATTACCGCCTTCGATCGTCGCAAGGCGCTGCGCGAGTGAAATCTGCGTGGGCGTCGCGTGCAGGCCGTAGCGCCATTGCGCGTCGTTTTTCCAGTCGAGCGCGCGCATCGTCGCGAGATCGGGGAACACCACCGTCGACGCCCGGGTGACCGGCGTCGAGAACGATTCGAAGCCCGGCGTGATGCGGTCTTCCGCTCGCACGATGCGGGTTTGCAGCTCGCGTTGGGGTTTGGACTGGGTCATGGTGAAATTCGCTAAAAGACAGGGAGATGCGTGATTGGAGCTGCGCCCTGATCCGAGCCGGGCCGGCACCGGCCTCACTCGCCGGTTTGCAGGTTGCTGACGCCGCCGACCGGGTGACCGCCGCCGCTCGCCGGCGCGGTTGCGGCAGGCGCCGCGCCGTTTGCCGCCGGCACTTGCGCCGACGGTACGCGCGGCGCACGGGTACTGTTCGCGCCAGCCGGCGTACCCGCCGCCGGCACCGGCTGCCCAGCCGCCAGCTTCAACACGAACGGCTGCGGATTGGAATCGTCGACGTTCATCCGGTCGCCTTCGAGCGAGCCGTCCGCCGCGAACTTGCCGACCCAGTTGCCGGTGATATGGGTGCCGTCGTTCGACTCTTCGACTTCGAGCGTATCTTCCATCCGGTCGCCGGCGATGAGTATCACTTCACCGTTGTCGGTGAACTGATACTCGCCGTGTACGCCCGACGGATCGTCGGTCTTCGGGCCGAGCCGCAGCACGATCGGCCGCGTGCCGAGCGTGCCGACGTAGCGCGGAAACTTCGCGAACTCGGCGCTCGGTTTCAGCGGCAACTGGATCGCCGGCGGCGCCGCCAGTTGCTTGACCGCATCGCTTTCGGCCCATGCCTGGGCCGGCGCCCACAGCGCCGCGCCGGCGCATAGCAGCGCGGTGGCGCTGGCCAGCACGCCGGCACGCCGCCGCAAAACGCGCGTCGCCGTGTGCCCGGCCGCGCCGTTGATCGCTTTCGATTCCTGCATCCTTGCCATCCTTGTTGCTGGTTGCTGCCCAGTACTGCCTGAAACCTATGGCACGAACCGGTACCTCACCGGCGCGCGCCGCGGCCGCCGTCAGAGGCGCTCGAATACCGCCGCGATCCCCTGTCCGCCGCCGATGCACATCGTCACCAGCGCATAGCGCCCGCCGATGCGCTGCAACTCGTACAGCGCCTTGACGGTGATGAGTGCGCCGGTCGCGCCGATCGGGTGGCCGAGCGAAATGCCCGAGCCATTCGGATTGACCTTGGCCGGATCGAGGCCGAGTTCCTTGCTGACCGCGCAGGCCTGCGCGGCGAACGCCTCGTTCGCCTCGATCACGTCGAGATCGGCGACAGTCAGGCCGGCGCGCTCGAGCGCCTTGCGGCTCGCCGGCACGGGGCCGATGCCCATATAAGCCGGATCGACGCCCGCATGCGCGTACGACACCAGCCGCGCGAGCGGCTTCACGCCACGCTTTTCGGCGACGGCGCGCTCCATCAGCACGACGGCCGCGGCCGCGTCGTTGATGCCCGACGCGTTGCCCGCCGTCACCGTGCCGTTTTCCTTCACGAACACCGGCTTGAGCTTCGAGAAGTCTTCCGCTGTCGCGTTCATCCGCGTGTGCTCGTCCGTGTCGAACACGACGTCGCCCTTCTTCGACGCCAGCGTGATCGGCAGAATCTGCTCCTTGAAATAGCCGCTGCTGATCGCATGCGCCGCGCGGCGGTGCGACTCGAGCGCGAGCGCGTCCTGCGCGTCGCGCGAGATGTCGTACTTGCGCGCGACGTTCTCGGCGGTCACGCCCATATGGATCGACTGGAACGGGTCGTTGAGCGCGCCGATCATCATGTCGACCAGACGCGTATCGCCCATGCGCTGACCGAAGCGCGCGGCGGGCATCGAGTACGGCGCGCGGCTCATGTTTTCCGCGCCGCCGCCGATCGCGATGTCGGCGTCGCCGAGCAGCACGCTTTGCGCGGCCGAAACGATCGCCTGCAGGCCCGAGCCGCACAGCCGGTTCACGGTCAGCGCGGGCGTGTGTTGCGCGACGCCGCCGTTGATCGCGGCCACCCGCGCGAGGTACATGTCTTTCGGCTCGGTGTGCACCACGTTGCCGAACACCACGTGACCGATTTCGTCGCCCGCCACACTCGCGCGTTCGAGCACTTCGCGCACGACCCGCGCGCCGAGCTCGGTCGGCGCAAGATCCTTCAGGCTGCCGCCGAACGCGCCGATTGCCGTGCGCACACCGCTTACCACCACTACGTCCCGTTGCATTGCTCGCTCCTCCTGTGATCCTGCCGGTCTTTATGAAGAAATGATCCTGCGCTCACGCTCGATGCGGGACGGTGCGTTGCTGTACGACGATGCGGCCCGCCGGGTCGCGCTCAGCCGGCCAGCAAACGCTCGACCGTCTCGCGTGACGGAATCGGCGCGACCGCGCCATAGCCCTGGGTGGACAGCGCCGCGGCGACGTTCGCGTAGCGCGCGGCGGCAAACGGATCGTCGCCGGCCACGATACGCGCGACGAACGCGCCGCCGAAGCAGTCGCCCGCGCCGGTCGCATCGACCGCGTCGACGACGTGGCCCGGCACCACGCGCCGCTCGTGCGGCGTCGCGATGTACGAACCGTCCTTGCCGAGCTTCAGCGCGACGACGCTCGGGCCGTGCGACAGCAGGAAGTCGACGATCTCGTCGCGGCCGGTCAGCCCGGTGAGTTCGGTCACGTCGTCCCAGCTCGGCAGGCAGATGTCGGTCTGGCGAATCGCCTCGAGCATCACCGCGCGGGCGCGCGCGAGCGGCCACAGCTTCAGGCGCAGATTGGTATCGAAGCTCACGCGCACGCCGCTCGCGCGCGCATGCGCGATCGCTTCGAGCGCGGCATCGCAGGCACTGACGCTGATCGCGAGACTGATGCCCGACAGATGCACGACCTTGGCCGCCGCGAGCGCATCGCGCGGCAGATCGGCCGGCGCGTAGCGGCTCGCCGCCGAGCCCGCGCGCAGATAGTCGAACGCATGGCCGTTCGGGCCGTGCGACACGAAATACACACCGGTCGAGGCTTGCGGGTCGATCCGCACGAACGACGTGTCGACCTGCTCGCGTTCCCACAGATCGATCAGCAGACGGCCGAAATGATCGGCGCCGACCGCCGACACGAAGCCGGTCTTCGCACCCTGGCGCGCGGCCGCGATGCAGAAGTTCGAGGTATCGCCGCCGAAGCCTTGCAGGTAGTTCGCCTGATCTTTCGCGGCCTGGTTGAACTCGATCATCGCCTCGCCGAGCGCGAGGATTTCAGGCGTGGACGCTGCGCTCGGGGTCATGCTCAGACCTCGCCCCACAGATCGTGACCGTCCGCGCCGGTGATCTTCACCGACACGAAATCGCCGACCTTGTAGCGCTTCGACGCCTTGGTGGTCGGCGCGATATAGACGACGCCGTCGATCTCGGGCGCGTCCGCCGCGGTGCGGCCGATGCCGCCGTCGGCATTGATTTCGTCGACCAGCACCTTCAGCGTCTTGCCGACCTTCTTCGCGATGCGCTTCGCCGACACCTGCTCGGCCACTTCCATGAAGCGCGCGCGACGCTCTTCACGCACTTCGTCGGGCAGCGCGCCGTCGAGTTCGTTGGCGCTCGCGCCTTCGACCGGCGAATACGCGAAGCAGCCGACCCGATCCAGCTCCGCCTCGCGGATGAAGTCGAGCAGCGTTTCGAACTGCTCTTCGGTCTCGCCCGGGAAGCCGGCGATGAAGGTGCTGCGGATCGTCAGATCCGGGCAGATTTCGCGCCACGCCTTCACGCGCTCCATCACCTTTTCCGCATTGGCCGGACGCTTCATGCGCTTGAGCACTTCCGGATGCGCGTGCTGGAACGGCACATCGAGATACGGCAGCACGTGGCCCTTGAACGGACCTTCGGCCATCATCGGAATCACTTCGTCGACGCTCGGATACGGATACACGTAATGCAGACGCACCCATGCGCCGTATTGGGCGGCGAGTTCGCCGAGCGCGGCCACGAGGTCGGTCATGCGGGTCTTGATCGGCTTGCCGTTCCAGAAGCCGGTGCGGTACTTGACGTCGACGCCGTACGCGCTGGTGTCCTGCGAGATCACCAGCAGTTCCTTGACGCCCGACTTGAACAGGTTCTCCGCTTCCAGCATCACTTCGGCGACCGGGCGCGACACCAGATCGCCGCGCATCGACGGGATGATGCAGAACGTGCAGCGGTGATTGCAGCCTTCGGAAATTTTCAGATACGCGTAGTGGCGCGGGGTCAGCTTCACGCCGGCGGCGGGCACCAGGTCGACGAACGGATCGTGGGGCTTGGGCAGATGGTTGTGGACCGCCTGCATCACTTCGCCGACCGCGTGCGGACCGGTCACCGCGAGCACCTTCGGATGCACTTCCTCGATCAGGCCCGAACCGCTCGCGCTCTTTTTCGCGCCGAGACAGCCGGTGACGATCACCTTGCCGTTCTCGCTGAGCGCTTCGCCGATCGCGTCGAGGCTTTCCTGCACCGCTTCGTCGATGAAGCCGCAGGTGTTGACGACCACGAGATCCGCGCCGTCATAGGTGCCAGAGATCGCGTAGCCTTCGGCGCGCAGCTGGGTGATGATCTGCTCGGAATCGACGAGGGCTTTCGGGCAGCCGAGGGAGACGAAGCCGACTTTCGGCGTGGCGCCCGGTGCGACCGGAGCGTTCGAGGGGGTCGAAGACATGGGGAACCGCTTGAAGACGTTAAACCCTGAATTGTAGCGGTTCGGCACCGCTACCGCTCGTAAGTCTTTGAATTCTAGGTTTCAAATGGGGATTGGCAGGACGCGGTCCGATTGGCCGCGCGGTTCGCCGAGGTTGGCGAGGTTAGCGGGATTACCGAGGTCGTCGAAGTCGTCGAGGGCGGCAAGTTCGGCTGCATCGCCGGCCATCGCCCGCTGCGTCCGCGCCGGCGCCCGTTGCGCCTGCAATGCCTGCCCGATCAGCGTCAGAATCTCGGCCGAGTTCTGTACCCGCCGGATCGCCGCATGCAGTTCCGCCGCTTGCGGCCAGGTCCGCTGCAGATAGCTGAGCCACTGCTTCACGCGACCGTGCTCGTGAGTCAACGCACCGTGCGCCTGCAGTTTCTTCAAGTAACCGGCGATCGCTGCAAGAACCTGCGGCCATTCCCGCGCCGACGGCACCGGCTCCAGCCATCCGCGGATGCGCTGCGCGAGGAACGGATCCGACACCGCGCCGCGCCCGATCATCACGTCCGCGCAACCGCTGACGGCCCGGCAGCGCTGCCAGTCCGCCACGCTCCAGACCTCGCCGTTGGCGATCACCGGCACGTCGACCGCGTCGTCGATGCGCGCGACCCATTCCCAGTGCGCGGGCGGCTTGTAGCGGTCGTCGCGGGTGCGCGCATGCACGACCAGCGACGCCGCGCCGCCTTCGACCAGCGCCTGCGCGCACTCGAGCGCCCGCGACGTATCGGACACGCCGAGCCGCATTTTCGCGGTGACCGCGATCTGCGCCGGCACCGCGGCGCGCACCGCCGCGACGATCCGGTTCAGCAGCTTCGGATCGGCGAGCAGCATCGCGCCGCCGCCATGCTGATTGACGACTTTGGCGGGACAGCCGAAGTTCAGGTCGATCCCATACGGCGACAGCGTGGCCGCATACGCGGCGTTGCGGGCGAGCCATTCGGGATCGCTGCCGAGCAACTGGATCACCATCGGGGTGCCGCTGGCGGTGACGCTCGCGTGCAGGATTTCGGGCGCTTCGCGCTCGAAAACGCGAAGCGGCAGCATCGAGCCCGTGACGCGAATGAATTCGGACACGCAGCCGTCGAAACCGCCCGCGCTTGTCAGCACGTCGCGCAGCACGTAGTCCGCGACCCCTTCCATCGGGGCGAGAAACAGGCGACTCATAGGAATTTCGGCGAACTGCGGGTCACGCGACGCTGATCCGGACGGCCTTCGAGACCGAAGGCGTTGGCGTTGGTGTTGGCGAGATAAGGGATACGAACTGAAACATGAGGCGGGTCCGGCGCGAGGAAGGCGATGACGACAGCGCCTGCGGTGCAATTAGCGGCCGTTCAGTGGCGAGCGCACAGGCAATCCGCGATTGTATCGTGCCGACGCCTGCCCACTGCCCAAGGAAATCTGCACCGGACGGTCCGCAGCGCTCCTGGCCACGATCGGCTCGCGAAAATTCGCCTGAGCCGGCGAGCACCTGAATCACGCGCGGACGCGGTGCGATGCAGGCTGGCTTCGTCTGCTGCGGCTGTCCTGAAGCCCTCGAGCTCTTCAGGCAACTCACCCCGCCGTCACTTTTTCTCCGCCTCCGGATTGCCCTGCGGGGTACCCGGCGCATTATTGGCGTTGCCCGCATTGACAGCGGCGCCGCCCGGCGTGAACGGGAACGTCGCGAACATCGTCTTCGCCTGGTTCTGCATCTGCTCCTGCATCTGCACGAACATGTTCTTCGACTGCTCGATGTAGCTGGTCATCATCCCCTGCATCATCGGCGCCTGCATGTTCATGAACTGCGACCAGACCTCGGGGTTCATCGCCTTGCCTTCATAGAGATTCTTCGACTGGTCGGCCAGTTTTGCCTGAATGTCGATGAAGGCCTGGATGTTCTTTTCCAGGTAGGTGCCCATCATGCCCTGCATCGCATGCCCGTAAAAACGGATGATCTGCGACAGCATCGACGACGAGAACATCGGCAAGCCGCCGCTCTCCTCTTCGAGAATGATCTGCAACAGGATCGAGCGCGTCAGGTCCTCGTTGCTTTTGGCATCGATGACCTTGAAGTCCTCCTGATCGAGTACCAGCTGCTTCACGTCAGTCAGCGTAATGTAGGTGCTCGTCTCGGTGTCGTACAGCCGACGATTCGGATATTTCTTGATCAGTCGTTCGGCCGTTTTCTTTGTAGTAGTCATGTAACGCCTTTAAGCTCGGTTAAAGCAGCGCGGAAACGGCGTCCGGGCCGTGCAATCGGATCCATTGCGCAGCCGGGACGCCGGCGAAAAACCACTGAGCCGACCCGCCGCCTTGTGAGCGGCGCGCCGATGCTCATCAACCCATGTGCAAACCGCCGTTCAGCGAAAAATCGGCGCCGGTCGAGAAACCCGATTCGTCCGACGCGAGCCACGCGACGATCGAACCGATTTCGTCCGGTTGGCCGAGGCGGCGCACCGGAATCGTCGCGACGATTTTCTCCAGCACGTCCGGGCGGATCGATTTGACCATATCGGTACCGATGTAACCCGGCGACACGGTGTTGACCGTCACGCCCTTGGTCGCGACTTCCTGCGCGAGCGACATCGTGAAACCGTGAATGCCGGCCTTCGCGGTCGAGTAGTTGGTCTGACCGAACTGCCCCTTCTGGCCATTGACCGACGAAATATTGATCACGCGACCCCAGCCACGCTCGACCATCCCGTCGATCACCTGCTTGGTGACGTTGAACAGGCTGGTCAGGTTGGTGTCGATGACCGCGGTCCAGTCTTCGTGCGTCATCTTGCGGAACACCACGTCGCGCGTGATACCGGCATTGTTGACCAGCACGTCGATTTCGCCGACTTCGGCCTTGACCTTGTCGAACGCGGCCTTGGTCGATTCCCAGTCGCCGACGTTGCCTTCGGATGCGACGAAATCGTAGCCGAGTGCCTTCTGCTCGTCGAGCCACTTCGCGCGGCGCGGCGAATTCGGGCCGCAGCCCGCGATCACCTTGAAGCCCTCTTTGTGCAGACGCTGGCAGATGCTGGTGCCGATGCCGCCCATGCCGCCCGTTACGTACGCAATTCGCTGTGTCATAAACCCACTCCGTTATCGTTGTCGAGGCGCCGGCTGGCTGCCTCTTCCCTCGCCTGATGCTGGTTCCCATTGCCGCCGGGCGACCGGGCAGCGATGCGCAACGCCGGCGGGAGCCACCAGTGCCGACGCGCCGCGACGCCATTCGGCGTGCGGCGCAGCCCTGATGCCCGTTGCCGGCGCGAGGCCGCGCGCATCGACGCATCGGGCGTCGAGCCGCGCGGCGTACCAGCGTACTTTAAATACGCTCGACAGCGAGCGCGACACCCATCCCGCCGCCGATACACAGCGACGCCAGCCCCTTCTTCGCATCGCGCTTCTGCATTTCGTGCAGCAGCGTGACGAGAATCCGGCAGCCGGACGCGCCGATCGGGTGGCCGATTGCGATCGCGCCGCCGTTGACGTTGATCTTCGACGTGTCCCAGCCCATCTGTTGGTGCACCGCGAGTGCCTGGGCGGCGAACGCTTCGTTGATTTCCATCAGGTCGAGGTCGGCCGGGGTCCAGCCCGCGCGCTCGAGGCAGCGGCGCGAGGCCGGCACCGGGCCCATGCCCATCACCTTCGGATCGACGCCGGCGTTCGCGTAGGCCTTGATCCGCGCGAGCGGCGTCAGACCCAGCGCTTCGGCCTTTTTCAGCGACATCACCAGCACCGCGGCCGCGCCGTCGTTCAGACCCGACGCGTTGGCCGCCGTGACCGAACCTTCCTTCGAGAACGCCGGCTTCAGGCCCGCCAGCGATTCGGCGGTCACGCCGTGACGCACGAATTCGTCGGTCGCGAAGCGCAGCGGCTCGCCCTTGCGTTGCGGGATCTCGACCGGAACGATTTCGTCGTTGAAGCGGCCGGCCTTCTGCGCGGCTTCCGCCTTGTTCTGCGACAACGCCGCGAACGCGTCCTGCGCCTCGCGCGTAATGCCGAATTCCTTCGCGACGTTTTCAGCCGTCACGCCCATGTGGTACTGGTTATAGACGTCCCACAGGCCGTCGACGATCATCGTGTCGACCAGCTTTGCGTCGCCCATGCGGAAACCGTCGCGCGAGCCCGGCAGCACGTGCGGCGACGCGCTCATGTTTTCCTGGCCGCCGGCGACCACGATGTCGGCGTCGCCCGCGATGATCGCGTTGGCCGCCAGCATCACGGCCTTCAGGCCGGAGCCGCACACCTTGTTGATCGTCATGCCGGGCACCGCCGCCGGCAAGCCGGCCTTGATCAGCGCCTGGCGTGCCGGGTTCTGACCCGAGCCGGCGGTCAACACCTGGCCCATGATCACTTCGCTCACCTGTTCCGGCTTCAGACCGGCCCGTTCCAGCACGGCGCGCACTGCCACCGCGCCCAGTTCAGGAGCGGCAACCTTGGCCAGCGATCCGCCGAATTTGCCCACTGCAGTACGAGCGGCCGATACGATCACAACATCAGTCATTTCCATATCCTCCGGGCGTGTCGGCTAACGTCACCGCAGCCCGCTACGTTAAAAAATGCGTTGCTCTTACGCCTTCATCAACCAGACGCTCATCTACCTGCCTTACATCAAACCGGTGGCGCGCGCCGACACCGATCGGCGCATACTTCGACGCGCGGCGCGCGTCGAAACCGCGCGTCGAAATCTACTCGCGCTGACGCACATAACGGCCCGGCGCCGGCTCGATCACCGGGAATTCGTCCGAGCCCGCTTCCGCGCGCGGCTTGATCTTCTTGCCGCCGAACTGGTCGAGCCACTCGGTCCATTCGGGCCACCAGCTGCCGGGCACTTCGGCCGCCGCTTCGAACCACTCGTCGGCGCTTTCCGGCAGCACCTTCTCATCGGTTTCGACGCGCCAGTAGCTGCGCTTTTTCTTCGCCGGCGGATTGATCACGCCGGCGATATGACCGGACGCGCCGAGCACGAACTTCAGCGGCCCCGACAGCAACGGCACCGACGCATACGCGGTTTGCCACGGCACGATATGGTCTTCGCGTGAACCGTAGATGAAGGTCGGCACATCGATCTTCGACAGATCGACCGGCTCGCCGCAGGTGGTCAGCGCACCGGGCTCGCGCAGCTTGTTCTCGAGGTACGTGTTGCGCAGATACCAGACGTACATCGGACCCGGCACGCTGGTCGAGTCGCTGTTCCAGTACAGCAGGTCGAACGGCACCGGCGTGCGGCCCTTCAGATAATTGTCGACCACGTAGTTCCACACGAGGTCGTTCGGGCGCAGGAACGAGAACGTGTTGGCGAACTCGATGCCGCGCATCAGTCCCGGCCGCGCACCGTTCTTGCCGCCGATGGTCTGCTCGCGCATCTGCACATGCGCTTCGTCGACGAACACGTCGAGCACGCCGGTGTCGCAGAAATCGAGCATCGCGGTGAGCAGCGTCATCGACGCGGCCGGATGTTCGCCGCGCGCGGCGGCGACCGCCAGCGCGGTGGCGAGAAGCGTGCCGCCGATACAGAAGCCGAGCGTATTGATCTGCTCACGGCCGCTGATCTTGCGCACGGTGTCGATCGCGGTCAGCACGCCTTCGCCGATGTAGTCGTCCCACGTCTTGTGCGCGATCGACTGATCCGCGTTACGCCACGAGATCAGGAACACCTGGTGACCGGAATCGAGTGCATGCGCGACCAGCGAGTTCTCCGGCTGCAGATCGAGGATGTAGTACTTGTTGATGCACGGCGGCACGATCAGCAGCGGCCGCTCGCGCACGGTCGGCGTGCGCGGCTTGTACTGGATCAGTTGCAGCAGATCGTTTTCGAATACCACCGAGCCTTCGGTATTGGCGAGATTCTCGCCGACCGCGAAACGCGATTCGTCGGTTTGCGAGATCTTGCCGCGCTTCATGTCGCCCAGCAGATTCATCACGCCCTGACGCAGGCTCTCGCCCTTGCTGTCGAGCAGCGTTTTCTGCGCTTCGGGATTCAGTGCGAAGAAGTTGCTGGGCGATGCGGCCGCGGTCCATTGCTGCACCGCGAAGCGGATGCGCTCGCGCGTTTTCGGCTCGGCGTCGAGCGCGTCGACGAGTTGCTGCAGATAGCGCGCGTTCAGCAGATACCACGCGGCGGTAAATGCATACGCCGGCGTCGCGCTCCATGCGTCGGCGCTAAAGCGCCGGTCCTTCAGTTCGGGGGCCGTGTTCGCGGACGTGGTGGCCTGCTGGATCAACTCCATCGCCTCGCGCGAGTAGTCCGTTTGCAGCTTTTGCAAACGCTCCGGCGGGATCGCGGCAGTGGGGATGTTCAGCGCCGGCAGCGACGGTAGCGCGCCGGTGGTCAGTTTGCTGAAGTCGGGCATACCCGGAAACGCCGGCATCTGCCCAAAGCCCGCGGCCATCTGCGTGAAATCCGGCATCTGCGGGATGGAGGGAACCTGGAACGGAGCACCGCCGGGCGGCAAGCCGAACGAACGCCATGCGTTCATCCAGGCATCTAGAAACTGCTGCATGCCTGCGGCCGGTGATGCGCCGCTCGTACCGGCCTGCTGCGTGTGCTCCGTCGAGGAGTCCGTGCTGTTGGAAGCTGAGGAATGAGATGCTGCCATACCTGCTTTTGACCGGTAAGTCCTTGCGGACGGGTTGAGAGGCAGGTCGTGTAAATGTGGCGATCGCTCGCGACTTCGTCACGCCCGGCCCCTTGAACGACGAGGAGCTTGGAGGAACATTCTTGCTCCCCATGACAAGGCATGTCAATGCTTGTTCCCGATTTTGCCGCAGTGCGATAGTTTTTTAATTATCGTTTTCCCTGTGTGGCAAATCGCGTTTTAAGAAGTCCGATGGCTGACGTCGCGCACGGATAAAAAACGCCTACGACGCATGGATTTAAGGATGTTTATACATGCGCGCGGCCGGCCCGCAGGGCCGCTGCAAGAAGCCCTCGACGGGCGTTCCGGCAGCGCAGCAAAAATGCGGATTACAGGAGACGGAACGGCTTAATCGCGCATACGACGCCGCGAGAAAATTTACGAACGAGCGTAATAAATATCGTATGAATACGCCGCTCGATTTCAAATGTATGAACAGAGGCGAACGAGTGCCCGCGGCGGTTAATCGGCGAGCGTCTGCGCGTGCTCGTCGAGCCAGATGAGTGCGGCCATGCGGCCGGTTTCGCGGTCGCGTCGATACGAATAGAAGCGCTCGCGCAGCGTGACCGTGCACAGGTCGCCGCCACTGATGCGCGTGACGCCGAGCCGTTGCAGCCGCACTCGCGCGAGCGCCGGCAGATCGGCCAGATATTTACCCGGATTTTCCGGATGCGCGACGAACGCGCGCGCGGTCGCGTCGCGTTGCGCGCCGTCGACACCGTTCATGAACGCGTCACGCACGTCTGGGCCGACTTCGAACGCAGCCGGCCCGATCGACGGTCCGAGATACGCGTGCAACGCACCCGCGTCGACTCCGGCCAGTTGCGCGACCTGCTGCGCGGTTTGTTCGACGATGCCCGCCGCGAGCCCGCGCCAACCCGCATGCGCGGCGCCGACCGCGCGCCCCGCGTCGTCACATAACATCACCGGCATGCAATCGGCGACCATCACGATGCACGCGATGCCGGCGCGATCGGTGACGCTCGCATCGGCTTGCAACGGCGCGCCGTGTTCGCGTGCGTGCGCGAGTGCCTCGTCGGCGCGCACGATGCCCGCGCCGTGAACCTGTTCAAGCCAGGCGGCTTCGCGCACGCCGGCGAGTGCCAGCAGCCGCGTTCGATTGCTCGCGACCGTCGCCGGGTCGTCGCCGGTTTTCAGGCCGAGGTTCAGGCCGCCGGGCAGATCGGCGCCAGCGCGCCAGCGGCCGAATGGCGCCTGACTCAGTCCGCCGTCGCGGGTGGTCACGAGCGCGCGCACGCGCGGCGACACGTTCCACGCGGGCTGCACGACATTGGCAAAACTCAGGTCCGGCAGGTTCTCACTCATGCGCGATCGTCCTCGTCATGGTCCTTCTCGTGGTCGTCATCGTGGTCGCGGTCATCGTGGTCGGCTTCGTCATTCTCGGCGTCGGCGTAAGCGGCATCGTCGACAGATGCATCGTAGTCCTCATCCTCGTAGTACGCGTCGTCGAATTCGCCCGCGTCGTCGCGGCCCAGACCGAGCGCCGCGGACAACGCCTCCATATCGGCCGGCGCGTCGGCGCGCCACTGCATCGAGCGGCCGGTCTTCGGATGAATCAGCCCGAGCCGCCATGCGTGCAGCGCCTGGCGCGCGAAGCCGTCGGGCAGCGGCGTGACCGAGCGCTTGCCGCGCGCGTGTCCATACACCGGGTCGCCCAGCAGCGGATGGCCGATGTGCGCGCAATGCACGCGAATCTGGTGAGTGCGACCGGTTTCGAGATCGCAATGAATCGCGGTGACCGGCTGACGCTGCCAGATCGCCGACGTCACGCGCCGGAAATGCGTGCGCGCCGGTTTGCCGGATGCACCGGTCACCACCGCCATGCGCGTGCGCTCGCGCGGATCGCGGCCGATCGGCGCGTCGATCGTGCCTTCGTCGGGCATGTTGCCCCACACCAGCGCGAGATAGCGCCGCTTCACGGTGCGCGCCTGCAGTTGGCGTACGAGGTCGGTCTGCGCTTCGAGCGTGCGCGCGACCACCATCAGGCCGGAGGTCTCCTTGTCGAGCCGGTGCACGATACCCGCGCGCGGCAGGCCGGCTGCGGCCTCGCCATAGCGATACAGCAGCCCGTTGAGCACCGTGCCGCTCCAGTTGCCGGCTGCCGGATGCACGACCATCCCGGCCGGCTTGTTGATCACGACCAGCGTGTCGTCCTCGTAGACGATCTCGAGCGGCACCGGTTCGGGCGTGAACGCGAGCTGCTCGGGCAGCAGGTCGGGCACGAGTTCGATGGTCGCGCCGAGCGGCACCGGCTGACGGATCTTCGCGGGCTTGCCGTCGACGCGCACCCGCTGCGCTTCGATCCAGCTTTGCAGGCGGCTGCGCGAAAACTCGGGAAAGACTTTCGCGAGCACTTTATCGAGGCGCTCGCCGGCCAGTTCGTCTGGCACCACTACATGGCGCGGGGTTTCGTCGGCGGTGCGGTTCGGCACCATCGCCGGGGTCGCCGCGGCGCCCTGCTGGCCGGCCGCTGCAAGGGCGTCGGCGGCGAAGTCGTCATCGAGGGAATCGACGCCCGACGCGTCGTCGGGGTTGGCGCTTACGCTATAATCTTCGTTGCTATTCCGGGCGCCGGCGGCGCCTGGAGTATTTGAGCGGGTCATTGAGTCTGGGTCACCTGGACGTAAAGCTAGACTGGAAAATGCGAGCCTTGAACACCATCACTGAAGCGGCGATCAATTTGGCGGCCATCAAGAAGGCGGCCCGGAAAGTGGCCGGATACGTTGCGTGCGTTGCGGCCGTCGTCGCTGTTGCGGCTTGCCACGGCCTGCCGGAGAAGACCGACGAAACGGCAACGTGGACCAACAACAAATTATATACGGAGGCGAACGACGCCCTGAGCGGTGGTGACTTCGGCAAATGCGCGAAGTACTTCGAGATGCTCGAGGGCCGTGACCCGTTCGGCCACTTCGCGCAGCAGGCGCAGATCAACGTCGCGTACTGCAACTGGAAGGACAACGAAAACGCCGCCGCCGACCAGGCTATCGACCGCTTCATCCAGCTGCATCCGGATCACCCGGACATCGCTTACGCGTATTACCTGAAGGGCATGATCCACTTCAACGACGACCTCGGTCTGTTCGGCCGCTTCTCCGGCCAGGACATGAGCGAGCGCGATCCGAAGTCGCTGCGCGAGTCGTACGACGCGTTCAAGATCGTCGTGGAGCGCTTCCCGAACAGCAAGTACGCGCCGGACGCCGCGCAGCGCATGCGCTACATCGTCAACGCGCTGGCCTCGCACGAAGTGCACACGGCGGACTACTACTACCGCCGCGGCGCGTATGTGGCCGCGATCAATCGCGCCCAGCTCGCGCTGCGCGAGTACAAGAACGCGCCTGCTATCGAAGACGCGCTGCACATCATGATCCTGTCGTACGAGAAGCTGAACAACCAGCAACTGGCCGACGACACGCGCCGCGTGCTGGCCGGCACCTTCCCGGACAGCCCGTATGTGACCGGCCGCGCACGGCCCGGCGCGAAGAAGTCGTGGTGGCAGTTCTAAGGGCAGTTCTAAGCCGCGCCACGAACTGACGGTTTCCCCGCCGTCTCTTCCGCAAACGAAAACGCCACGACCTCGGTCGTGGCGTTTTCGTTTCTGCGCGTCGCGCGATGCTTGATCGCGCGAAACTCAGTCGCGCTCGAACAGCGCGATCGATTCCACGTGCGATGTATGCGGGAACATGTTGACGACTCCCGCGCCGACCAGCCGGTAGCCGGCCTCGTGCACGAGCAGGCCGGCATCGCGCGCGAGCGTCGCCGGCGCGCACGACACGTAGACGATCCGCTTGGGCAGCGGACCATCGCCGCTCTGCGCGATCTCGGCGAGTGCCTTGGCAACCGCCAGCGCGCCTTCGCGCGGCGGGTCGATCAGGAACTTGTCGAAATGACCGAGCGCGCGCAGATCGTCGGCGGTGACTTCGAACAGATTGCGGCACGCGAACGACGTATGCCCGGCGACGCCGTTCAGCTCGGCATTCGCGAGCGCGCGCTGGGTCAGCACCTCGCTGCCCTCGATACCGACCACTTCACGCGAAACGCGCGCGAGCGGCAGCGTGAAGTTGCCGATCCCGCAGAACAGATCGAGCACCCGATCGGTGCGCGACGGCGCCAGCAGACGCAACGCACGGCTCACCAGCACGCGGTTGATCGCGTGATTGACCTGGGTGAAGTCGGTCGGCTTGAACGGCATGCGGATGTCGTACTCGGGCAGCGTGTAGTCGAGCTGCACGTCGAGCGGATACAGCGGCGTGACCGTGTCCGGGCCGCCCGGCTGGATCCAGAACTGCACCTTGTGTTCGTCGGCGAACTCGCGCAGCACCTGTTCGTCCGCCTCGGTGAGCGGCTGCAGGTTGCGCACCACCAGCGCGGTAACCGACGAACCGACCGCGAGTTCGAGCTGCGGCATGCGGTCGTAGATCGACAGCTTGCGGACCATGAAGCGCAGCGGCATCAGCATCGCCGACACATGCGGCGGCAACACCTCGCAGGTCTTCATGTCGGCGATATAGCTGCTCTTCTTTTCGTGAAAACCGATGCGCATGCCGCCGCGCTCGGGCAGGAAGCGCACCGCCAGTCGCGCGCGATAGCGATAACCCCAGGACGGTCCATGGATCGGCCGGAACACCGTTTCGGGGCGCAGCCTCGCGAGATGCAGCAGATTGTCTTCAAGCACGCGCTGCTTGACCGCCACCTGCGCGCGGGTATCGAGATGCTGCATCGAGCAGCCGCCGCAGATATTGAAGTACGTGCACTTCGGCGTCGTGCGGATCACGCTTTCACGGAACACCTCGACGACTTCGGCCTGCTCGAATTTCGGCTTGCTGCGATGCGTCGAGTAGCTGACGCGCTCACCCGGCAGCGCGCCTTCGACGAACACGACCTTGCCGGGCGTGCCGTCTTCGCTTTCGGTGCGGCCCACGCCGCGCGCTTCCATATCGAGCGAGGTGATTTCGATGACCGGCTCGTTGCCGGTCACGACGAGCGCCGGCGTCGGGGCCGGCTTGTGGCGCCGCGGCGAGCGACGCTGAGGGGCAGTTCGGGACACCTGCGACTTCCTGACAGACTTGGGGGGAAAGGCGAGATTGTAGACGAAGCGCCGGGCCTCGCCGTCAAACTCACTGCGGCTCGAACGCCGCCAGATACTCGGCCCATTGCGGCGCGGTTTCGAGCGCCAGCGCGTTCTTCACGAGGTTGATCTCGTCTGCGTACTCCGACGGCGAAAAGCCGCCGCGCATCAACTGGAAGCGGCAATACAGCAGGTACGTGTTGACGACGTCGGTCTCGCAGTAATTGCGAATCTCCTCGATGCGCCCCTGCTGGAACGCGCTCCACACCTGGCTGCCGTCCATCCCCATCTTGCCGGGAAAGCCGCACATCTTCGCGAGCGCGTCGAGCGGCGCGTTCGCGCGCGCCTGGTACATCGCGAGCACGTCCATCAGGTCGGTATGGCGCGCGTGGTAGCGGCTGATGTAGTTGTTCCACTTGAAGTCGCGGTCGTCTTCGCCGAGATCCCAGAAGCGGTTGGCCGGGATGCCGTTGACGAGCGCGCGGTAGTTCAGCACCGGCAGATCGAAACCGCCGCCGTTCCACGACACGAGCTGCGGCGTGTACTTCTCGATAACCCGATAGAACGACTGCACCAGCGCGGCCTCGCCGTCCTGCGGCGTGCCCAGCGAGCGCACCCGGAAGCCGTTGTCGTCGCGGAACGCACAGGAAATGGCCGCGACCCGTTGCAGGTGATGCGGCAGGAAATCGTTGCCGGTTTTTTCGCGGCGCGCGGCGAACGCGTGCTCGGCGACTTCCGCGTCGCTCATCGACGCGGGCAGATCTTCAAGACGGCGGATGCCGGCGACATCGGGAATCGTCTCGATGTCGAAAACAAGAATCGGTGTCATTAACTTAGAGAACGGCGTCCTTGCGCACGCCGTTGGAGGCGAAGAAGCGCTTGAGCCGCACCAGCGCTTCCTGTTGAATCTGGCGCACCCGCTCTCGCGTGAGGCCCATTTCGTCGGCCAGTTCCTCGAGCGTGGCGGGCTCGATGTGGTTCAGCCCGAAGCGCCGCTCGATCACGTGACGATGCTTGTCCGACAGCCGCGCGAGCCACGCGCGCGTGAGCGTTTCGAGCTCGCGATGCTGGACCTCGGCATCCGGCGACTGGCTCTGATCGTCGGACAGCAGATCGAGCAGGCTGCTCGCCGGGTCGAGGTCGAGCGGCGCGTCGAGCGATGCGGTGTGCTCGTTCAGCGCGAGGATGTCGGTGACTTCGTCGGTGGTCTTGCCGGTCAGATACGCGATGTCGTCGATACTGGCGTCGCGGCGCTCGGCCGCCTCGCCGGAATTCATCGAGTTTTTCTCCAGATGGCGCTTCGCGCGCAGCACCTGGTTAAGCTCGCGAATCACGTGCACAGGCAAGCGCACGGTGCGCGCCTGATTCATGATGGCGCGCTCGATGCTCTGGCGGATCCACCACGTCGCGTAAGTGGAAAAACGGAAGCCGCGCGTCGGATCGAATTTCTCGATCGCGTGCATCAGGCCGAGATTGCCCTCCTCGATCAGATCGAGCAGCGGCACGCCGCGATTCAGATAACCCTTCGCAATGCTGACCACCAGCCGCAGGTTGCGCTCGATCATCACCTGGCGCGCTTCGAACTCGCCGGCCTTGGCAAGACGCGAATATTTCTGCTCTTCCTCGACGGTGAGCAGCGGCTTCACGCTGATGCGGTTCAGATAGTGCTGGATCGTGTCGGCCGTGAGCTCGGCCTGCAGCAGTGCGCGGAAATCGTCGGCGTCGGGGGCGGCGTCGGCGGTGCCCGTGCGCCCTTCGGCGCCGTCGCCTTCGTCGATGCCGCTTTGGCGATCGTCGGTATCGCGTTCCTCGACGATCTCGTCGTCCACTTCCGAAGCGCCGCTTTCGTCCACTGCGGCGGACGTGGCTTCGCTGATCGTTTCAGAATCGGCTTGCGGCGGGCGGCGCTTCGATTTCGGCATGGTCGTATCGCTTATTGCGGCGGCAAATACTTCAGTGGGTCGACAGGTTTACCCTGCCGGCGAACTTCGAAATGCAACATCACACGGTCGGCATCGCTATTGCCCATCTCTGCGATCTTCTGCCCTTTCGTCACCGCATCCCCCTCTTTTACCATCAAAGCGCGGTTGTGTGCATACGCGGTGAGATAAGTTGCGTCATGCTTGATGATAATGAGATTGCCGTAACCACGCAGCCCATTTCCCGCATAAACGACCCGGCCGTCCGCCGACGCTTTCACCGCCTCGCCCGACGAGCCGCCGATATTGACGCCCTTGTTGGTCGAGTCGTTGAAGGTGTTGAGCAGCGGGCCGCGTACCGGCCACGCGAACGCGACGTTGCCGTTCGCCGCGCTGCCGGCGTCATTCGCCGCGGGATTGGCCGGCGCCGGCGTTGCGCCGGTGGCCGCCGCGCCGCCGCTAGCCGCGCCGTACAGCGGCGGCATCGCCGCACCGACCGCGGCCGGTGCGTTGCTGATCGCGCCGTTGTTGGCGACCGGCGCGGTCGCGACACCCGGCGTCAGCGCCGCGGTATTCGCACCCGGCGGCACGACGCGCAGCAACTGGTCGACTTCGATCTGATTCGGGTTCGTCAAGTTGTTCCACGTCGAGATGTCGCGGTAATTCTGGCCATTCTCGAGCGCAATCCGGTACAGCGTGTCGCCCGGCTTCACGCGGTAATAGCCGGGCGGCGGCGGACCGAGCGGTACGGCCGGCTGCCCGGCCGTACCCGGCGCGGTAGCGAGGATGCCGCCGCCGGAGCGGTCGACCACGGGCGCCTGATCGAGTCGGGAAGCACAGGCCGTCATCAACAGGGACAAGGCGAGCACGCACACGCTGCGCTGGGTTACGGTCATCGGGGTATTCGGGGTGGTTCTTTGCATCGCGCGCAACATACTCATCGGTGTCAAATCACTCCGGATTTTAAAGGGACAAAGAAAACGCGATCAAGCCGCGACTCGCGCCATTGCGCGGGTCCGACGCGCTCGACCAGCGTCAGCACCTGACTCTGTCCGTCCTGCGAGCCGACCGGCGCGATCAGGCGTCCGCCGATCGCAAGCTGTTCGAGCAGCGCCTGCGGCACGTCGAGTCCGGCCGCCGCGATCACGATCGCGTCGAACGGCGCCGCCGACGGCAAACCGAGCCGCCCGTCGCCGTAATGCAGCCGGATATTCGGAATGCGCAGTGGACGCAGATTGGTCTTCGCGCGCTCGGACAGCGGCTTGATGCGTTCAATCGAATAAACCTCGCGCGCGACCTGGCTCAGCACCGCCGCCTGGTAGCCGCAACCGGTGCCGATTTCGAGCACCGTGTTCAGCGCGCGGCCGGCCGCCGCCAGCTCGATCATCCGCGCGACCACCGAAGGCTTCGAGATGGTCTGGTGATGGCCTATCGGCAACGCCGCATCTTCGTAGGCCTGGGCGGCAAGACCGGGGTCGACGAACAGGTGGCGCGGCACCGCGGCGAGCGCGTTCAGCACGCGTTGATCGGACACGCCGTTGGCTCGCACGCGTTCGACCATGCGTTCACGAACCCGTTCCGAGGTCAACGCCAACGCGCTATTGGGCGCGCCGTTCAAGGTGGGCTTCGCAACCGGTGCGGCCTGCGGCTTCGGCGGTTTCGGCGGCGTCGCGCCGCTCGGCGCCGCTCCGGTCGTGCCGCTGAGCGCCGCACCCGTCAGCGCGCCGGAAACCTTCGCCTGGGGAATTACCTGGGGCCGCGCCGCAGCCGCATTCGATGCGGCACCCGCGGCTTTTACCTGCGCGCGCGCCGCCGCGCCGCCTTGCGTCGACTTCGCCGACTGCTGCCGGCCGTTCAACGCCGCGCTCGCCGCGAGCGCCGCCGCGCGCACTTCGCCCGGCCGCCCTTCCGGCCGGCGCGGCTCGCGCACCAGGTCCTCGAGGCCGAGCGGAAAGCGCTTCGCGCGCTCGCCGGTCATGAATTGTCGCTGCCGCCGCGCAGCCAGTCGCGCGCGGTGGGCAGCATCTGCGTGTAGGTCAGATCGAGCTGCAGCGGCGTGATCGACACGGCGCCGTTGGCGACCGCATGAAAGTCGGTGCCTTCGCTCGCGTCGCGCGCGCCGCCCGACGCACCGATCCAGTAGATCGGCTCACCACGCGGATTGGTCTGGCGGATCACCGGCTGGGACGGATGCCGCTTGCCCAGTCGCGTGATCTGCCAACCGCGCAGCTGGTCGTACGGCAAGTTAGGAATGTTGACGTTCAGCAACGGATGTCCGGGCAACGGTCGCTCGAGATAATGCGCGACGATCTCGGCCGCGACGCGCGCCGCGTCTTCGAGATGCACCCAATCTTTATCGACCAGCGAAAAAGCGATCGCCGGCACGCCGAACATGATTCCTTCGGTGGCGGCCGCGACGGTGCCGGAGTACAGCGTGTCGTCGCCCATGTTCTGTCCGTTGTTGATGCCGGACACCACGAGATCGGGCGTATGGTCGAGCATGCCGGTCAGCGCGATGTGCACCGAGTCGGTCGGCGTGCCGTTCACGTAGTAGAAACCATTGGCCGAGCGCAGGACCGACAGCGGCCGCGTCAGCGTCAGGGAATTCGACGCGGCGCTGCAGTTCTGTTCGGGTGCCATCACGGTGATGTCGGCGATCGGCTTCAGCGCTTCGTGAAGCGCGGCGAGACCCGGCGCCAGATAGCCGTCGTCGTTGCTGAGTAGGATTCGCATGCGGCGATTGTAACCGAGGAAAGATGGCACGCGAACGACACCGCGGGCGTGCCTGCATCGGAGGGAAAACACTCGCGCCGGCCGGCGTTTTCTGCATGCGAAGATGCTTGCGTGAAGCACGCGCACGGCGCGCGCGTGAATGAACTTGCACCGCGCCACTCGCGCTGTGCGGCGCGCCGTGCTCGCACCTTCGCGCACCTTGATCGCACCTTGATCGCACCTTGATCGCACCTTCACCGCAACAAATCGCACGGTCGTGCGCTTTGCTTTACACTCGACGACGTTGCGAACTTTTGAACGATATGGAGACACGATGCGCGCGATTCGCTGCAAGCAATACGGCCCGCCCGAAAGCCTGATCGTCGATACCCTGCCGGATCTCGAGCCACCGCCCGGCCACGTCGTGATCGACGTGAAAGCGGCAGCCGTCAATTTCCCCGACGTGCTGATCATCGAAAACAAATACCAGTTCAAACCACCCCTGCCGTTCACGCCGGGCTCCGAGGCCGCGGGCATCGTGCGCGCGGTCGGCGCGGGCGTCACGCAATTCAAGGTGGGCGCGCGCGTGTCGGCGTTCACCGGCTCGGGCGGCTTCGCCGAACAGGCGCTCGCGCCCGCCGCGGCCTGCGTGCCGCTCGACGAGGACGTGCCGTTCGAACTGGCGGCCGCGTTCACGCTCGCGTACGGCACCTCGCATCACGCAGTGGTCGATCGCGGCGCGCTGCAGGCTGGCGAAACCATGCTGGTGCTCGGCGCGGCCGGCGGCGTCGGACTCGCGGCCGTCGAGATCGGCAAGGCGCTCGGCGCGCGCGTGATCGCGGCGGCATCGAGCGACGAAAAACTCGCGACCTGCGTGAAGCACGGCGCGGACGCGACGATCAACTACAGCACCGAGGATCTGCGCGAGCGCATCAAGGCGCTCACCGACGGCAAGGGACCGGACGTGATCTACGATCCAGTCGGCGGCGTGTATGCGGAGCCCGCGTTTCGCAGCATCGGCTGGCGCGGCCGCTATCTGGTGGTCGGTTTCGCGAACGGCGAGATTCCGAAGCTGCCGCTGAACCTGATGCTGCTCAAGGGCGCCAGCGTGGTCGGCGTGTTCTGGGGGGACTTTGCGAAACGCGAGCCGCAGCGCAATCAGGCGGCGTTCCAGCAGATGGTCGGCTGGATTCGCGAAGGCAAGCTCAAGCCTTACGTGTCCGCCCGCTATTCGCTCGACGACACCGCGCGCGCATTGCGCGACATGGCCGAACGGCGCGTGATCGGCAAGATCGTGATCACGCCGTGACGGGTCGCTGCTAATGCGTTGATGCACTGATGCGCCGATGGGCGCATGACACAAACGGCGCGGGGTCCGGAAAGCCACTCACGGACCCCGCGCCTGCGACGACACTCACAACTTCTCGGTATCGCCCGTACGCGGCTGCCACTTCATAAAGCGCCGTTCCGCGATCCCGACGATCGCATCGAGCACCAGCGCGAACGCGGTCAGCACCAGAATCCCGGCGAACACGGTATTGATATCGAAGGTGCCTTCGGCCTGCAGGATCAGATAGCCGACGCCGCGCGCCGAACCGAGATACTCGCCCACCACCGAGCCGACGAACGCGAGTCCGACCGACGTATGCAGACTCGAAAACACCCAGCTCATCGCGCTCGGCAGATAAACGAAGCGCAGCAATTGCCGGCGATTCGCGCCGAGCATGCGCGCGTTCGCGAGCACGACCGGGCTCACTTCCTTCACGCCCTGATAGACGTTGAAGAACACGATGAAGAACACTAGCGTGACGCCGAGCGCGACCTTCGACCAGATGCCCAGCCCGAACCAGACGCCGAAGATCGGCGCGAGAATCACCCGCGGCATCGAGTTCGCGGCCTTCACGTACGGATCGAACAGCGCGCTGGCGGTCGGCGCGAGCGCGAGCCACAGCCCGACGCCGAGTCCGATCGCGGTGCCGAACACGAAGGCCAGCACGGTCTCGACGAGCGTGATCCACAGATGCAGATAGATCTCGCCGCCCGTGAACCATTCCCAGATCCGCTGCAGCACTTTCTGCGGCTCGCCGAAGAAGAACGCGGCCTTGTCGGGATCGTCGAAATAGAACGGCGGCAATAGCGTCGGGCTGGTGAGCACGTACCAGAGCACGAAGCACAGCACCAGCAGCAGCCATTGCCAGATCACCAGATTCGCCCGGCTCGGGCGCAACGTCTTCCACATGACTTGGTTTGCCTTGGACGATTGTTGAACACGTCTTCGTCTTGATGCGCATCGGTCGATGCGCGGGTCGTTCAGACAGCGGTCAGTTGCTGCTGGTAGCCCTTCAGCACTTCATCGCGCAGCACGCCCCAGATCTGCGCATGCAATTCGACGAAGCGCGGATGCGAACGGATTTCGGCGACGTCGCGCGGACGCGGCAGATCGATCCTGAATTCGCCGATCGGATGCGTGCCCGGCCCCGCCGACAGCACGACCACGCGATCGGACATCGCAATCGCCTCGTCGAGATCGTGGGTGATGAACAGCACCGCCTTGCGTTTCGCGGCCCACAGGTCGAGCAACTCGTTTTCCATCAACTGGCGAGTCTGAATGTCCAGCGCGGAAAACGGCTCGTCCATCAGGATGATGTCGGGGTCGAGAATCAGCGTCTGGGCCATCGCAACGCGCTTGCGCATGCCGCCCGACAACTGGTGCGGATAGCGGTCGCCGAAGCCGCCGAGGCCGACGCGCTTTAACCACTCGTCGGCTTTCGCGCGCGCTTCGGCGGCCGGCACGCCGTGAAACGACAGGCCGGCCATCACGTTGTCGAGCGCCGAGCGCCACGGCATCAGCGCGTCCGCCTGAAACATGTAGCCGGCGCGGCGATTGAGCCCGGTGAGCGGCTCGCCGAACACGCTGACGCTGCCCGCCGACGGCTGCAACAACCCTGCCCCGACGTTCAGCAGCGTGGACTTGCCGCAGCCGGTCGGACCGACCACCGACACGAACTCGCCCGGCTCGATCCGCAGCGTCGTGTCCTTGACCGCGGTGTAGCGCTGCGCGCGGTTGTCGCGCGCGGCGAACGTGCAGGTGATGTTTTCGAGCGCCAAGGCTGCAACTGTCATCGTTCGGCTCGCTTCGGGGATCGGAGTGGGTTCGGGTTGAACGGCGCGGAGGTTGCGAAGGTCGTGAAGATCGCGCGCGTCATCGCGTTGTCGGCGCGTTTATGCCTTGACGGTCGCCAGCGCCTTCTTCACGAAGTCGTTGGTCCACGTCTTCGACAGATCGATCTGCGCGTTCTGGATCAGCGGGTCGAACGCCTTGAGCGTCTTCAGCGCTGTGGCGGGACCGTCGGCGGGCATCAGACCGTCGGGCGACATCGCCTCGCGCACGTGCTGCCACGCGTCGAGGTAAAGCGCGCGGTCGCCGAGCAGATAGCTCTCCGGCACCGTGTTGATCAGTTCGCTGCCGGTCGCGTTCTGCAGCCACTTGAGCGCGCGCACCATTGCGTTGGTCAGCGCCTGGGTGGTGTTCGGGTTCTTCGTGATGAACGCCTGCGATGCGTACAGGCAGCCGGCCGGCATGTCGCCGCCGAACACGCTGTGGGTATCGGCGAGCGTGCGCGTATCCGACACGACCCGCACTTCGCCGGCGCGTTCGAGGCGCGTGACGACGGGGTCGAGATTGGCGAGCGCATCGATCTGTCCCGACTGCAACGCGGCGATCGCACCGGCGCCCGCGCCGACGCCGATGAACGCGACGTCCTTCGGACTGAGGCCGGCTTTCGCGAGCACGAAGCTCGCCATGATCGAGGTCGACGAACCCGGCGCGGTCACGCCGATTTTCTTGCCCTTCAGATCGGCGACCGACTTGAAGTTCGGCATCGTCTTCTTCGACACCGCCAGCACGATCTGCGGCGCACGGCCCTGCAGCACGAATTCGCGGAACATCTGCTTTTGCGCCTGCAACAGCAGCGTGTGTTCGAACGCGCCCGAGACCACGTCCGCGCTGCCGCCGACCGCCGCTTTCAGCGCCTGCGAGCCGCCGGCGAAATCGGAGATTTCGACCTCGAGCCCTTCGTCCTTGAAGAAGTTGCGGCGCTCGGCGATCGTGAGCGGCAGGTAATAGAACAGATTCTTGCCGCCGACCGCGATCGCGACTTTGGCGGTTTCGGGTTTGCCCTGGGCGAAAGCGAACGGCGCCGCCGTCAGCGCGGCGCCCGCGAGCGCCGCACCGCCGGCGAGGAAGGTTCTGCGTTGCATGGTCTGTTGTCTCCAGATTTTTATGGTCCGGCTTGCCGAGGCGCCGGGCTTGCGCCGGCTTGCGCATGCGCGGCCGCGCCGGGTCTCATCCGCCTCATCCGCCTCGTCTCATCCGCCTGTCGAGCGGCGCGGGTCGCGCCGCGGCGCCGCGCTCTTTGCGTGCTGCTTTTTGGTGCTGCTTTTCTCGTGCTGCTTTTTGGGGTACTGCTTTTACGTGCTTGCCAGTGCTTCTTTCGAGCATCTTTTGCGCGGCTTCACCGCGCCTCGCCGCCTCGTTCAGGCGCGGCGCATTTGCTGCGCATCAAACGATCTGTTGCGCGCGCAACCTTGCGAGGCCGTCAGCATCATAACCTAGCGATTGCAGGACTTCATCGGTATGTTCACCCAGTTCCGGCCCCAGCCAGCGCGTCTCGCCGGGGGTCGCCGAGAGCTTCGGCGTGACCGCCGGTAGCGTGATTTCCTGGCCGTCCTGCCATTTGAAACGCTGGATCATCTGGCGCGCGAGGAACTGCGGATCGGTGAACATGTCGGCGACGCTGTAGATGCGCCCGACCGGCACATCGGCCGCGTTCAGCACCGCCAGCGCTTCGTCGATCGTGCGGGTGGACAGCCACGCGGCGATCGCCGCGTCGATCTCCTGGGTGCGCGGCACGCGGCCGTCGTTATGCGCGAGCGCCGGATCGTTGGCGAGATCGTCGCGCTCGATCGCCACCATCAGCCGCTTGAAGATCGGATCGCTGTTGCCGCCGATCACGATGCTGCCGTCGCGGCACGGATAGGTGTTCGACGGCACGATGCCCGGCAGCGACGCGCCGGTGCGCTCGCGCACCATCCCGTACACGCCGTACTCGGGCACCACGCTTTCCATCATGTTGAAGACGGCCTCGTACAGCGCGACATCGACGACCTGCCCCTTGCCGCCGTTCACCTGCTTGTGATGCAGCGCCATCAGCGCGCCGATCACGCCATGCAGCGCGGCGATCGAATCGCCGATCGAAATGCCGATACGCGGCGGCGGCAGATCGGGATATCCGGTGATGTGGCGCAAACCGCCCATCGATTCGGCGATCGCGCCGAAGCCGGGACGGTCCCGATACGGGCCGGTCTGGCCATAGCCCGACAGCCGGACCATCACGAGACCGGGGTTCTCGGCCGACAGCACGTCGTAGCCGAGACCGAGTTTTTCGAGCAGACCCGGCCGGAAATTCTCGACCACGATATCGGCCTCTTTCGCGAGGCGCCGCACGATCTCCTTGCCCTCGTCGGCTTTCAGATTGATCGTGACGGACTTTTTGTTGCGCGCCTGCACGGCCCACCATAGCGACGTGCCGCCGACTTCCGGATAGAGCTTGCGCCATTTGCGCAGCGGGTCGCCCCCTTTAGGGTCTTCGATCTTGATCACCTCGGCGCCGAATTCGCCGAGAAAACGCGCGGCGAACGGCCCGGCGATCAGCGTTCCGAGTTCCAGCACCTTGACGCCGGCGAGCGGGCCGCGGGCGTCCTGCGGCGCGGCGCTCGCGCCTGATTCGGGGGTGGCGCTCATGTGTCTCCTTGATCTGCGTTGTTCTGTTCGGGCCGCGGCATCGCTGGCGGGGCGCGGCGGGGCGTGGCCCGGCCTGGCCGGCGCTACATCGAGCGGCGATCGAGCATCGCGCGCGCGATCGTGCCCGCGTCGACGTATTCGAGTTCGCCGCCCACCGGCACGCCGCGCGCGAGACGCGTGACGGAAAGCCCGCGCGCCTTCAGCGTCTGGCCGAGGTAATGCGCGGTCGCTTCGCCCTCGTTGGTGAAATTGGTCGCGAGTACGACTTCCTTGACGACCCCGTCCGACGCCCGCTTCACGAGCCGGTCGAAATGGATCTCCTTCGGACCGATGCCGTCGAGCGGGCTGAGCCGCCCCATCAGCACGAAGTAGAGACCGCGGTAGGTCATCGTCTGTTCGAGCATGATCTGGTCGGCCGGCGTTTCGACCACGCACAGCAGCGACGGATCGCGCTCTTCATCGAGGCAGACTTCGCAGATCTGCGCTTCGGTAAACGTGTTGCACTTTTCGCAATGCTGCAGATGCTCGGTGGCGAACAGCAGCGAGCGGCCGAGTTTTTCGGCGCCTTCGCGATCGTGCTGCATCAGGTGATACGCGATGCGTTGTGCCGACTTGGGCCCGACACCGGGCAGCGCGCGCAGCGCTTCGACGAGCGCCGACAAGGCGGAAGGTTGTTTCATACGGATCGGCGTCGACGTGGGTCGTGCTTGAATGGGCCGGTTGGGACGCGGCGGCGGTGGCCGGGCGAGACGTTAGAGCGCTGCGCGCGGGTCCATGCCGGCGGCCGTGCGCTCGGCGCAGTGCGTCGCCGCACCGCCGCGCCGCATTCCCGGCCGCGCCCCGGCGATCGCCGCTGCGGCGCGAGCCCTCGTTACAGCAGGTTCAGAACGGCAGCTTGAAGCCCGGCGGCAGCGGCAGGCCCGCGGTCATGCCGCCCATTTTTTCCTGGGCGGTTGCCTCGGCCTTGCGCACGGCGTCGTTGAACGCGGCGGCCACGAGGTCTTCGAGCATGTCCTTGTCGTCGGCGAGCAGGCTCGGGTCGATCGACACGCGGCGCACGTCGTTCTTGCAGGTCATCGTCACCTTCACGAGACCGGCACCCGACTGGCCCTCGACCTCGATCAGCGCGAGCTGCTCCTGCATCTTCTTCATGTTTTCCTGCATCTGCTGGGCTTGCTTCATCAGCCCGGCGAGTTGACCTTTCATCATGGACATGCTCCTTCTGGATTGCGTGAAATCTGTCGTTCCGGCGCCGTGCTGCGACGCCGCCGCGAACGATCGATCAGTGGGCCGGCGACGCGCCGTTCGGGGCGGCGTCCGGGGTAAGCGGGCGAATCGAGTCGCGCACGATGGTCGCGCCGAACTCGCGAATCAGCGACTGCACGAACGGATCGGCATGAATCTCGCGCTCGGCTTCCTGCTGGCGCCGTGCGCGCAGCGCGGCGTCGGCCGCGGCGGCGGTACGGCGTGCGGCGCCGACCTCGACCAGCACGTCGACGTTCCGACCGAGCCGCTCGACGAGCGCTGCCTTCAGTTTAGCGACCTGCGATGCTTCCGCGTATTGCGGCACCGGCACGTTCAGCTTCAGCGTGCTGCCTTCGAGCGCCATCAGTTCGCTGTTGAACGCCAGCTGATACGAGATGCCTTTCAACGGCAGATCAACCGCGAGCGCGGGCCAGTCGCCGCTGAAACCGAGCGGATCGAGCGGCACGGCGGGCGGCAACGGGCGAGTATCGACGACCGGCGCGGGCGCGGCTTTCGCGGCCGTGTCCATGCGGACATCGTCGGGACCGCGGTCGAAGACCGGGACGAAGTCGTCGTCCGGCGGCAGGAAGTAGGCGTCGTCCGCGGCCGAGAGCGGCATGTAGTCGTCGGGGGGCATGTCGTCCCACGGCGGCGGCATCGATGCGCTGTCATGCGAGTTGCTATGGCCACCGCCGTTGCCGTTGTTGGCCGCTTTGTTGCCAGCGCGTGCCGGCGAAGCCGGCGCGTCCTGCTGCTCGCGACGCGACGGATCGGGCGCCGGTACCGGGACAGCGACACGCGGCGCGGTCGACTTCGGCGCTACCGGTGCCGAGGGCCTGGCGGCAGCTGCCGGGCTCGCGCGGCCGCGCTCGGAAGATACTTTCATGCCGGCGTTACGCAGCACGTCGAGCGCGGCGCTGGCGCCGCCGGCGCGGCGCGATGCCGGATTGGCCGTGGCCAGTGCGGCCGGCGCGGGTTGCTGCTCGTGCTCCTGCTCTTGCGGCGCGGTTTGCTCTGCACGCGCGAAGGCGCCAGCCGCGGGCGCGGTCAATGCCGAAGCAGGCGTCGTATCAGGGTCGAAGGTCGCCGACGGCCCGGCGGGTTCGGCAACCACTGCAGTTCCGCTCTCCGGTGCATCTTCCCAGGGCGCCAACGGACGTGCCGTTGCGGCGCTCGACGGCGCGTCCGCGCGCGCAACCGGTCCGTTCTCATTCTGCCTGGCTTGCGCAGCTTCTTGAGCTAGCGACGCGCCAGCGTCGAGCGCGGGCGACACAGCATGATCCTGCACCGCGGCGACGGTAGTTTGCGCGCCGGGTTTTGCCACCGGCGCCGCACTTTGCACCGCCTCGCGCGTACTCGCGGCGGACGGCAGCGGCGCGGCGGTCGCAAGCGCCGTCATCGACGACGGCGACACCGCGCGCAACGCGGCAACGGTCGGCGCACCGGAGCGCTTCGCTCCTGCGGCACCCGCCGCCCCCGCTTGCGAACCCGCGCCGGTCACGCCCCCGCCGCCACCGGTCGGCGCCGGCTCGAACGCGAGCATGCGCAGTAGCGTCATCGTGAAGCCCGCGTATTCGTCCGGCGCGAGACCGAGCTCGCTTCGCCCGATCGTCGCGATCTGATAGAACAGTTGAACGTGCTCGGCGCTCAGCGCGTCGGCGAAGCGCCGTAAGTCAGCCGCCTCCGGCCACTCGTCGAGCACCGACGACGGCGCGAACTGCGCCCACGCGATCCGGTGCAGCAAGCTCGCCAGATCCTGCAGCGCGGTCGAAAACGACAGGCTGCGCAACGCCATCTCGTCGGCGACCGCCAGCACCGCCGCGCCATCGCCCTGCGCAAGCGCGTCGAGCAGGCGGATCAGATAACTCTGGTCGAGCGCGCCGAGCATCCCGCGCACCGCTTCCTCGCTGACCTGGTTCGCCGAATATGCAATGGCCTGATCGGTCAACGACAACGCATCGCGCATCGAACCATCGGCCGCGCGCGCAAGCAGACGCAGCGCCTGCGCGTCGAACGGCACGTTCTCTTCACCGAGAATCCGTTCGAGATGCGAGACGATGTGGCCGGCCGGCATCTGCTTCAGATTGAACTGCAGACAGCGCGACAGCACCGTGACCGGAATCTTCTGCGGGTCGGTGGTCGCGAGAATGAACTTGACGTGTGGCGGCGGCTCCTCGAGCGTCTTGAGCATCGCGTTGAACGCGTGGTTCGTCAGCATGTGCACTTCGTCGATCATGTAGACCTTGAAGCGCGCATCGACCGGCGCGTACACCGCGCGCTCGAGCAGCGCGGCCATTTCGTCGACGCCGCGATTGCTCGCCGCGTCCATTTCGACATAATCGACAAACCGCCCTTCATCGATCTCGCGACACGCCCGGCACACGCCACAAGGCGTCGAGGTCACGCCGGTCTCGCAGTTCAACGCCTTGGCGAAGATCCGCGACAGCGTGGTCTTGCCGACGCCGCGGGTTCCGGTAAACAGATAGGCATGGTGCAGACGGCCGCCGTCGAGCGCATGGGTGAGCGCGCGCACCACGTGCTCCTGTCCGACGAGCGAAGCAAAATCCTTCGGCCGCCATTTGCGTGCGAGAACTTGATAGGTCATCCGGAAATTGTATCAGTAACAATGGCGCGCAAAACCGAATCCGCCGACGCGTGAAGCCGCGCTCCCGCTTTGCTGGAGCAGGCTGAGCGCGCACCGCGAACCCATACCGAACGACCGGACACGCACGCGCGCTACCACCGCGACAATGTTCCGAAAGAACACGGCGAACGAACAATATGGAAGCTGGAGAAGTTTGCGGGAACCCGCGAGAGAAAACAAAAGGAAGGTGACGAGCCTGACCCTCGGCACTGGTGGAAAACGGCTGTGGCTGCTTCGTTCCCGACCTGACCAGGTTGACCATCCCTCCATGCGAGGAGGCCCGTCACGAAACATTCTATCATTGCCGCGCACATTGTGCGACTGTTAATACGAGCAAAACGCGAACGACGCGCCGGATCGGACAACTTTGCTCCGCGTCGCGCCGGACGTCCGTCGCGCAAAAGCCACCTTCGCGCGGCTCGCCACCCGCCCCTCGCGACCCCCTGCACTCCTGTCGCAACCGCATTAGCCCCACTGCCCTAATGAGTACTATCGCCCATCGGCAACGCATAGCGAATTAAGATACACTGCCAGTTGAAAGACCCGCACTGCGAGCCTTTCCGCGTATTGCGTAAAAACCCCGGCAGCTTTTTCAGCTTTTGCCGGCCATGCGCGGCAAGCCTGTGGCGGCGGCAAAGCGAACGGAAATTTTCCCTGGTTTTTGACGTATCGTGGCGAGCAATTCAGGCGGGCCTCGAACCGATCAGAGGTATTCATAAATGAGCGAACAAATCAAGCATATTAGCGACGCATCGTTCGAACAGGACGTCGTGAAATCCGATAAACCCGTGCTGCTCGATTTCTGGGCTGAATGGTGCGGTCCGTGCAAAATGATCGCGCCGATCCTCGACGAAGTCGCGAAGGATTATGCAGATCGCCTGCAAGTCGCGAAAATCAACGTCGACGAGCATCAATCCACGCCGGTCAAGTTCGGCGTGCGCGGCATCCCCACGCTGATCCTGTTCAAGAACGGCGCGGTAGCCGCACAGAAAGTCGGCGCACTGTCGAAGTCGCAACTCACCGCGTTCCTCGACGGCAATCTGTAAAGCAATGCCGCACTGCTTGCGAACCGGCACGGTTCGCAAGCACACCGGAGCCGGCGCATCAGGTCAACCTGATACCATCGCGCCCGCCAAACGTGCATGTTGTCAGCCGGCAACATGCACAATGACAAAGATGTCACGCCGCCGTACTGGCAGAAATTGGCGTGTGCTATGCTAGAATCCGCAAAACGTCGAAAAGACGTGTAAGTCTTTGAGCGCTCCGCTCACCCTCCTCCCAGAATTTCATTTCGTCGCACCTTCTCCTGCGGGTTCTCCGTATGCATTTATCCGAGCTTAAGACTCTGCACGTGTCCCAATTGATCGAGATGGCCAACGGCCTCGAGATCGAAAGTGCGAACCGCCTGCGCAAGCAGGAATTGATGTTCGCCATTCTAAAAAAACGAGCCAAAGCGGGCGACACGATCTTCGGCGACGGCACGCTTGAAGTGCTGCCGGACGGTTTCGGCTTCCTGCGTTCGCCGGAAACCTCCTACCTCGCCAGCACGGATGACATCTATATCAGCCCGTCGCAAATCCGCCGCTTCAATCTGCATACGGGCGACACGATCGAAGGCGAAGTGCGTACGCCGAAAGACGGCGAGCGCTATTTCGCGCTGGTGAAGGTGGACAAGGTCAACGGCCAGCCGCCGGAGGCCTCGAAGCACAAGATCATGTTCGAAAACCTGACGCCGCTGCACCCGAACAAGGTGCTGCTGCTCGAACGTGAAATGCGCGGCGAAGAAAACGTCACGGGCCGGATCATCGACATGATCGCGCCGATCGGCAAGGGCCAGCGCGGCCTGCTCGTCGCGTCGCCGAAGTCGGGTAAGACCGTGATGCTTCAGCACATCGCCCACGCGATCAAGCAGAACCATCCGGACGTCGTGCTGTTCGTGCTGCTGATCGACGAGCGTCCTGAAGAAGTGACGGAAATGCAGCGTTCGGTGGCCGGCGAAGTGATCGCGTCGACCTTCGACGAACCCGCCGCCCGTCACGTGCAGGTCGCCGAAATGGTGATCGAAAAAGCCAAGCGCCTCGTCGAAATGAAGAACGACGTGGTGATTCTGCTCGACTCGATCACGCGTCTCGCGCGCGCCTACAACACCGTCGTGCCGGCCTCGGGCAAGGTGCTGACTGGTGGTGTCGACGCCAACGCGCTGCAGCGTCCGAAGCGTTTCTTCGGCGCCGCGCGCAATATCGAGGAAGGCGGTTCGCTGACCATCATCGGCACCGCGCTGATCGAAACCGGCAGCCGCATGGACGACGTGATCTACGAAGAGTTCAAGGGCACCGGCAACATGGAAGTGCACCTCGAGCGCCGTCTCGCGGAAAAGCGCGTCTACCCGTCGATCAACCTGAACAAGTCCGGCACGCGTCGCGAAGAACTGCTGATCAAGCCGGAAGTGCTGCAGAAGATCTGGGTGCTGCGCAAGTTCATCCACGACATGGACGAAGTCGAGTCGATGGAATTCCTGCTCGACAAGATCCGCCAGACCAAGAGCAATTCGGAGTTCTTCGACATGATGCGCCGTGGTGGCGGCAGCTAACGAGCAGTACGTTGGCGCCGGCCCGATCGGCCGGTCACTGCCCCACAGGCCTGAAAAACCGCTCGCATTCGCCGAGCGGTTTTTTTTCGCCCGCGCGCCGCGCCAGCGGCTCAGCCCCGCACCGGCCCGCTGCCCGTCAACGCGCCCGTCAACATGTACGTGAACGTACACGTTGCAGTACAATGCCGGCAGTCTGTTCCTGCCGAGCATCGTTATGTCGAAGGACTCCCCCGCGCTATTGACCGTGCGCGACGCCGCCGAACGGCTCGGCGTCACCCCGCGCACACTGAAGTACTACGAGGAACGCGGCCTCGTCGCGCCCACCCGCAGCGAGGGCCGCTATCGTCTATACGACGAGGAAGATCTGAAGCGCTTCGCGCGCATCCTGCGGCTGCGTTCGCTCGGCTTCTCGCTGCACGCGATCACCGAAATGCTGAAGCGTCCCCTCGAACCGGTCGAGGGCGGCCATCGTTTCTCGACCGAATCGCTGCAGCAGATTCGCGATGCGATTGCGCGGCAGGTCGAAGCGCTCGACGCGCGCATCGAGACGATGCGCCGCGAACTGAAGGAAGCGCAGAAGCTGCGCGCGGAATTGAGCCCCGATCTCGACTATCTGGAACGGCGGCTGGCCGGCGAAAACGCCGACCAGTTGCTCGAGCAGCGTCGCAATGCGCAAACCGGGGCGAGCACGGCGCCCCGCCCTGCTGCCACGCCGGCATCCGCGAAGCCCGGCGGCACAGCGCGCCGCGCCGCCAGGACCCGCAACGCGTGATGAACGCGCCTTCGCCCCGCATCGCGTGGTTCAGCGCCGGCAAACTGCGTGGCGATTTTTTCCCGTGGGTGCTCGCGGTCGTCACCGGCCTCGACTATTTCGACAACGCGATCTTCTCGTTCTTCGCGAGCTATATCGCCGGCGGCATCAATGCATCGCCCGACGAACTGGTGTGGGCATCGAGCGCATACGCGGTCGCCGCGGTGCTCGGCATCCTGCAACAGGAGTGGTGGGTCGAGCGCTTCGGTTACCGGCGCTACGTGGCCGGCTGCATGCTGCTCTATTCGGCCGGCGCGGTCGCCGCGGCGCTCAGCGAATCCTCGATCGAACTCGCGGTCGCGCGCGGCTTTCAGGGCTACTTCATCGGCCCGATGATGGGCACCTGCCGCATCCTGATCCAGATGAGTTTCACGCCGCAGCAGCGTCCCACCGCTACCCGCGCGTTCCTGATCCTGATCGTGCTGTCGAGCGCGCTGGCGCCGCTCGTCGGCGGCCAGCTGGTCTCGCATTTCGACTGGCGCGCGCTGTTCGCGTGCACGGTCGCGCCCGGCGTGCTGTTCGCGGGGCTGGCGCTGCTCGCGCTGCCCGACGCCGGCGATCGCCTGCCCGAGGAGCGCGGCGCCGCGCACTTCTGGCCTTATCTGGTGTTCGCGTTCGCGCAAGGCGCGCTGCAGATCGTGATGCAGCAGGTGCGCTTCCAGCTGTTCAGCGCGTCGCCGGGGTTGATCCTGCTGACGCTCGCCGGCTGCGTCGCGCTCGGCTGGTTCATCTATCACCAATGGAATCATCCGGCGCCGCTCGTGCGCCTGCATGCGCTGCGCGAAAAGGTCTTTCAGGTCGGTCTCGTGCTGTACATGTTCTATTACTACATGACGACCGTGTTCAGCTATCTGATCTCGCGCTTTCTAGAAAGCGGGCTCGGTTATCCGGTCGAGAACGCCGGCCAGCTGGTCGGCGTGACCTCGCTGATTTCGGCGAGCGCGCTGTTCGTCTATCTGCGTTATGCGAAGCTGCTCACGCGCAAAAAGTGGATCATCGTGCCGGGCTTCGCGCTCGCCGCGTTCGCCGCCGCGTGGATGACGCGGATGTCGCCCGGCGTCGGCGAAGCGGCGCTGGTCGTGCCGCTGCTGCTGCGCGGCCTGCTGTTGCTGTTCATCGTGCTGCCGGTCGCGAACCTGACGTTCCGCATCTTCGCGATCGAGGAGTTCACGCACGGCTACCGCCTTAAGAACATCGTGCGGCAACTGACGATCTCGTTTGCGACCGCGTCGGTGATCATCGTCGAACAGCATCGGCTCGCGCTGCATCAGAGTCGCCTCGCGGAGTCCGTGAATCCGTACAATCCGGTGTTCCAGAACACGCTCGCGACGCTGACCCAGGGATTTGCCGCCGCCGGCCACGCGGCCACCGAGGCACATGCGCTCGCGCTGGCGTCGCTGAGCCGCACCGTCGCGCAGCAGGCAAGCTTCCTCGCGTCGCTCGACGGTTTTTATTTTCTGATCGGCGTCGCGATCTGCGGCGGGCTGTTCGCCGCGTGGCAAACACAGATCGACTAGGGGTGATGCACGCATGCTGTCGAAACTCACGCACTGGCTGGACGCGCGCCGCCGCGAGCGCGCGCTGCGCGACTATCCGATCGACGAACCGCTGTGGCAAGCGACGCTCGCCGGCCTGCCGTTTCTCGCTCATCTCGATGCGCCCGATCTCGCCCGGCTGCGCGAGCTGACGAGCCTGTTCATCGCGCAGAAGGAATTTTCGACCGCGCACGAACTCGAGCTGACCGACGCGATGACGGTCGCGATCGCCGCGCAAGCGTGTCTGCCGGTGCTGAATCTGAGCCTCGATCTGTACCGCGGTTGGGTCGGCGTGATCGTTTATCCGGGCGAGTTCGTGATCCGCAAGACCGTCGAGGACGAAAACGGCGTGGTCCACGAGGTCGAGCACGATGCGAGCGGCGAAGCGTGGGAAGGCGGCCCGGTCGTGCTGTCGTGGGAAGACGCGCAGATGACCGACGGCGTCGATGCGTACAACGTCGTGATTCACGAGTTCGCGCACAAGATCGACATGCTGAACGGCGAGGCGGACGGCCACCCGCCGCTGCTGCGCCGCTGGCACGCGCCGCTCGATGCGCAGGCATGGGCCGACGTGTTCGACCACGCGTACGACCAGTTCTGCGCGAAGATCGACGCGGTGCCCGAGCGCCGCTGGACGCGCTTCGAGCGCGAATCGCTGATCGATCCGTACGCGGCCGATCATCCGTCGGAGTTCTTCGCGGTGTGCAGCGAGGCGCTGTTCGTGAAGCCGCGGGCGTTCGAGGCCGAGTATCCGGAGTTGTATCGATTGCTCGCGCGTTTTTACCGGCAGGACCCGGCGCGCGTCGGACTAAGCTTCCCGCAGGCCTGACGACGGGGCGGTCCGCGAGCCGTGCTGAACCGCGCCGAAGCCTCGCGCCACGGCGGTTTGCAGCAGTGGCGCCGACGCCGGGATTGCGCTGCCGTCCGCGCTTGAACCGCACAGCGGCCCGAATAGAATCCGCTGGCAGAAAAATCGCCAAGGGACTGATTTTCTGGCATAATCGCGGTTTTTCGACCGTAGGCAAGTGGCTCGCGCCTGAAGGCAGCCTCATTCAAGGCTGCACGCGGGTTGGCTACCGCCAGATTAAAGGAAAGACCATGAAAGAAGGCATTCACCCGGATTACCGCGAAGTCCTGTTCGTCGATATGTCGAACGACTTCAAGTTCGTGACGCGCTCGACCATCCAGACGCGCGAAACCGCGGAATTCAACGGCAAGACCTACCCGCTCGCAAAGATCGAAGTCTCGTCGGAATCGCACCCGTTCTACACCGGCCAGCAGAAGATCATGGACACGGCCGGCCGCGTCGAGAAGTTCAACAAGAAGTTCGGCACGCGCGCTTCGGGCAAGGCAGCAGCGAAGTAATACCGCCGCGTCGCCGGCTTCCGGCCGGCTACGAAGCAAACAGAAAGGGCAGCGCGAGCTGCCCTTTTTTGTCGCCCGTGCTTTGCGTGGGCAGCGCGGCCGCTTACCTTGCAGCGCCACGCCCGGCACGGGCTGCGCACTGCCCGCCAATGCCGCACCCGCGCACATTGTGTTACAGGCTGCGCGATCACGTTGCGGGTCGTTACCGGCCGTGACGGGCGTCGCGCGGCACGACTACAATGCCGGATGCTCCAGACCGGCCAGTCCCGCCGGACCTGCCGTTCGGCTCCGGCCGCATCGCTTATTCAATACCCACACACCGCATGAGACCTGTCGTTCGCCTCACTGCCTCAGCGACCAGTGCGTTGCCGCGCTGGCTGCTGCTGACCATCTGTATCGTCTACGCATCGTTCGGCCTGTTCGGCCGCGATCCGTGGAAGAACGAGGACGCAGCCGGCTTCGGCGTGATGTGGACCATGGCCAACGGTGGCGCCCACGATTGGCTGCTGCCGAATCTCGTCGGCAAATACCTGACCGAGGACGGCCCGCTTGGCTACTGGCTCGGCGCCAGCGCGATCCGCTTGCTCGCGCCGTGGCTCGACGCGAGCAACGCATCACGCGTATTCACCGGCCTGCTGTTCTGCACCGGCTGCGCGTTCGTCTGGTACGCGGCCTACCTGCTCGGCCGCCGCGCCGAGGTCCAGCCGTTCAAATACGCATTCGGCGGCGAGCCGGAGCCGCGCGACTATGGCCGCACGCTCGCCGACGGCGCGCTGCTGATCCTGCTCGCGTGCTTCGGGCTCGCCGAGCGCGGTCACGAGACCACCCCGCAACTCGCGCAGTTCGTCTGTATCGCGATGCTCGTCTACGGGCTCGTGCGGATGATGGACAAGCCGATCCAGGGCGCGCTGATCTGGGGTCTCGCGATCGGCCTCGTCACGCTCGCGAGCAGCCCGGTGCTGGTCGGCGCATTGCTGGTCGGCACGCTCGCGATGACGCTGATCGTGCGCGAAACGCGCTCGCGCTGGCTGTTGCTCGCCGGTTTGCCGGTCGCGCTGGTGCTGGCGGTGTCGTGGCCGATCATCGCGCTGGCCGCGTTCCCCGTCGATGCGGTCTGGTATCTGAACCAGTGGGTCCACGTGAGCCTGAGCTCGTTCGCGGGCCCGCCCGGCTCGGTCGCCGGATATGCACTGAAAAATCTGCCTCTGTTCACATGGCCCGCGTGGCCGCTCGCGGTGTGGTCGTGGTTCAGCTGGAAGGGGCTGCGGCGCGCGCCGCACGTGGCGATTCCGCTGTCGGTGATCGCGCCGCTGTTCGTGCTGGTGGTGCTGCAAAGCCATCAGTCGAACCGGCTTTACATGCTGCTGCTGCCGCCGCTCGCGGTGCTCGCGACCTTCGCGCTGCCGACCCTCAAGCGCGGCGCGATCAACGCGATCGACTGGTTCGCGCTGCTCAGCTTCACGATCCTCGGCAGCTTCGTGTGGCTCGTGTACGTCGCCAGCCTGACCGGTTTCCCGCATCCGCTCGCGCGCAACCTCGCGCGCCTCGCGCCGGGTTACGTGCCGCAGTTCAAGATCCTGTCGCTCGTCTGCGCGATCGCGGTCACCGTCTGCTGGTTCGTGCTGGTGCGCTGGCGTCTCGCGCGTCATCCGAAGGTGCTGTGGCGCAGCGTCGTGCTGTCCAGCGCCGGCACCACGCTGATGTGGGTGCTGCTGATGACGCTGTGGCTACCGGTCGTCAACTACAGCCGGACCTATCGCGACGTCGCGCAGCAGATCGCCAGCCATCTGCCCGACGACTACACCTGTATCGCACCGGTGCGGCTCGGTAACGCGCAGATCGCAACCTTCGCGTATTTCGGCGACATGCACTTCGCGTTCGATCAGGACTGCGACGTGATCCTGCGGCAGGACACCCAGGAGTTCGGCGATCCGAGCGCGATGCCCGACTACATCTGGAAGCTGGTCTGGGAAGGCCGCCGCGCGGCCGACCGCGACGAGCGCTTCCGCCTGTACGTGCGGATCGACCGGCCGAAGCCCGCGCCCGGCGTGAAGCGCCGCAGCTGGCACAAGAAGCCCGACTGACGATGTTCGCCGACATACGGAAAATCGCCGCGCTCGCGTGGCCCGTATTGATCGGCCAGCTGGCCATCATCGCGTTCGGCGTGATCGATACGGCGATGGTCGGCCGCTTTTCGGCGGTCGATCTGGCCGCGCTCGGGCTGGGCTCGTCGATCTACGTGTCGGTCTATATCGGCCTGACCGGCATTCTGACCGCGCTGCAGCCGATCACCGCGCAACTGTACGGCGCGCGCCGCTACGCCGAGATCGGCGAGGAAGTGCGCCAGTCGCTGTGGCTCGGCGCGGCGCTGACCGTGCTCGGCTTTCTGATCCTGTTCTTTCCGGGCCCGCTGCTGAATCTGTCGCGCGTGCCCGATGCGCTGCACGAGCGCACGCTCGCCTATCTGCGCATTCTCGCGTTCGGCCTGCCCGCCGGGCTCGCGTTCCGGATCTACAGCTCGGTCGCCAATGCACTCGGCAAACCGCGGCTCGTGATGTTCCTGCAGGTCGCCGCGCTGCTGCTGAAAATTCCGCTCAACCTGTGGCTGATTTTCGGCGGCCTCGGCGTGCCGGCGCTCGGCGGGCCGGGCTGCGCACTGGTCAGCACCGTGCTGAACTGGACGCTCGCGGTGCTCGCCATGCTGCTGCTCGCGCGCGTCGACGACTTCAAGGCGCTCGGCATTTTCACGCAGTTCTGCTGGCCGGTCTGGAAGCGCCAGGCCGCGCAGTTGCGGCTCGGCATTCCGATGGGGCTGTCGTACCTGATCGAGGTCACCTCGTACACGTTCATGGCGCTGTTTATCGCGCGCTTCGGCACGACTACGCTCGCCGGCCATCAGATCGCCGGCAACATCGGCGCGGTGCTGTACATGACGCCGCTGTCGATCGGCATCGCGGCATCGACGCTGGTCGCCCAGGCACTCGGCGCGCACCGGCCGGAAGCGGCGCGCACGCTGTCGCGCCACGGCATCATGATGGCGGTCGTGATCGCGTGCTGCTACGGCGCGCTGGTGCTGGTGCTACGACCGTATATCGTCGGCGGCTACACGACCAACGCGCAGGTCGCGGCGGCGGCGTTGCCGCTCGTCGTGATCGTCGCCTGCTATCACCTGTTCGACGCGTTGCAGATTTCCACCGCGTTCGTGTTGCGCGCGTACAAGGTGGCGGTCGTGCCGACCGTCATCTACGCGGTCGCACTGTGGGGCGTCGGGCTCGGCGGCGGCTATGCGCTCGGCTTCGACACCACCGGTCTGACACCGCCGTGGCTGACCGGCGCACGCGGCTTCTGGGTCGCCAATACCGCGAGTCTGGCGATCGCCGGAGTGGGCCTGCTCGTTTACTGGCGGGTCATCAGTCGCCGCTATCTGCGTGGCGGCGCGGGTTTGCCAGTGGATTCGTCGGGCTGAGCAGTTTGAAGTAGTTACGTTAATCAGGCCGTTAGTTGCATTTGAATATCGGCCCCGCCATCCCGCAATTCGACCTGTCGATTATTTTCGCGCCTTCTATCCCTACTGATATCGACTGATAAACGCGGCGCTATTACATGTCTCGAAAAAGTTTTAAATATTGTCCGCCCTGATTTACTTGTCACGAATCGATCGGTATAAATCGTCCGCGTTCGCAAATTGGGCCTGCGATTTGTTCTATGCTTAAACGCGGCGCCCGCTGACAGAATGCGTCGTCCGTTCCCGGCTAACTTTTTTGCCCTCAATGGAGTGCTTGCCATGCTGAAAAAGCTTTTCATGCTTTGTGTTGCTGTGGCTTTGTCGCTGTCGGCCGGATTCGCCGCGGCCGTCGAAGTCAATACCGCCGATCAGGCCGCACTCGAATCGGTCAAGGGCATCGGTCCCGTGCATGCAAAAGCGATCCTCGATGAACGCGCGAAAAACGGCCCCTTCAAGAACGCCGACGATCTCGCCGCGCGCGTGAAGGGCATCGGCCAGAAATCGGTCGCGAACCTGGAAGCCGCCGGTCTGACCATCAACGGTTCGTCGGCGCCGCCGACCGGCGCGAAACCCTCGACGAAGAGCAGTTCCGCAGGCACGCAGGCAGCGCCGGCACCGGCCCCCGCTCCGGCCACGAAACCCGCCACCACGGCAGCGCCCGCGACCACCCCGGCAGCCCAGACGCCGGCCACAACGACCGCCACGACCGCCACGCCGGCTGCGCCCGCGGCGGCATCGGAAGCCAAAAAGTCGAAGAAGAAGAGCAAGGCCGCGGCCTCCGACGCGGCGGCAGCAGCCGCGCCGGCCGCCGCGACGGCCAGCGCGCCGGCTGACGCGTCGGGCGCCAAGGCTGCGAAGAAGAAGGCCAAGAAGAGCAAGGCGGCTTCGGCCGCCGCCGCGTCCGGCGCGTAATGCACGAGCGGTTGCACAGGCGCTGAAGCTGTCGCCCGCAACCGCCGCGCCGCTCCGCTCCGTTTCACTGCGCCACGCAACCGCGCGGCGCGTTCACCCGCCAGGCCGTCCCGCACGTGCCGGCATTCAAGAGAGACCGTCATGAGCCTACTCGACACAATCGGTTCCCTGCTCGGCAAATCGCCCGAAGGCGGCGGCCAGCAAGCATTGATCGCAGCCGCGCTCGAATTCGTCAACAACCAGCCGGGCGGCCTGAACGGCCTGATCCAGCGCTTCCAGGAAAAGGGCCTCGGCGATGTGGTGTCGTCGTGGGTCAGCAACGGCGAGAACCAGCCGATCGCGGCCGATGCGCTGCATAACGTGCTCGGCTCGCAGGCGGTGACCGACATCGCCGCGAAGGCCGGGGTCCAGCCGGACCAGGTCACGGGCCTGCTGTCGCAGATTCTGCCGCACGTCGTCAACGCGGCCACGCCGGACGGCCAGGTGCCGGCCGAAGGCCAGCTCAATGCGACCACCGTGCTCGGCGCGCTCGGCGGCCTGTCCGCCCTGTTCGGCGGCAACAAGGGCAACGCTTAAGTCGCCTTGCTCGCGCGGCGCGCGGCGGTGCCTGGCCGCTGCTCGCTTCGCCGTTCGGTCGCAGCTTACCGCGCCCAACCGCCGCGAACGCCTGCCGCAACACCGCGCGCCAAAAGAAAAGCCGGCAACGAAGTCTCCTTCGTTGCCGGCTTTTTAACGTCGAGTGCAACGGCGAACCTGCCGCCGTCGCGCCGCGTTACCGATCCGCCACGCTCAATGCACGACGCGTTCGAACACCAGCTTGCCGTCTTCGACGTCGACAGGAATCACATCCTTCGGGCCGAACTTGCCCGCGAGGATCAGCTTCGCGATCGGGTTCTCGATCTCCTGCTGGATCGCGCGCTTTAACGGCCGCGCGCCGAACAGCGGATCGTAACCGACCTTGCCGATGTGCTCGAGCGCGCCGTCCGACACCACCAGTTGCATCTCGAGCTTCGCGAGCCGCTCGTGCAGACGCTGCAGCTGGATCCGCGCGATCGACTGGATGTTCGAGCGATCGAGCGCATGGAACACGACGACATCGTCGATCCGGTTCAGGAACTCGGGCCTGAAGTGCAGCTTCACCTCTTCCCACACCGCGTCCTTGACCGCGTCCTGCGACTCGCCGACCATCGACTGGATCACCTGCGAGCCGAGGTTCGAGGTCATCACGATCACCGTGTTCTTGAAGTCGACGGTACGCCCCTGGCCATCGGTCATGCGGCCGTCGTCGAGCACCTGCAGCAGCACGTTGAACACGTCCGGATGCGCCTTCTCGATCTCGTCGAGCAGGATCACGCTATAGGGCTTGCGGCGCACGGCCTCGGTCAGATAGCCGCCCTCCTCGTAGCCGACATAGCCCGGCGGCGCGCCGATCAGCCGAGCGACGCTGTGCTTCTCCATGAACTCGCTCATGTCGATGCGGATAAGGTGTTCCTCCGAATCGAACAGGAACGACGCCAGCGCCTTGCACAGCTCGGTCTTGCCGACGCCGGTCGGTCCGAGGAACAGGAACGAGCCGTACGGCCGGTTCGGATCCGCGAGACCCGCGCGCGAGCGGCGGATCGCATCGGCGACCGCGCTGATCGCCTCGTCCTGGCCGACCACCCGCTCATGCAGCTTCGCCTCGATCTGCAGCAGCTTTTCGCGCTCGCCCTGCATCATCCGCGACACCGGAATCCCGGTCGCGCGCGACACCACCTCGGCGATTTCCTCGGCGCCGACCTGGGTGCGCAGCAGCCGCAAACGCTTCGGACTGTTCTGCTCCTCGGCCTCGGCACGGGTGACTTCCTTCAGTTGCGCCTCGAGCCCCGGCAGCTTGCCGTACTGCAGTTCGGCGACCTTCTCGAGCTTGCCTTCGCGCTGCAAACGGGTGATTTCCGCGCGGGTCTTCTCGATCTCTTCCTTCAACTGCGCGCTGCCCTGCACGGCCGCTTTTTCCGCGGTCCAGATTTCTTCGAGGTCCGAATATTCGCGATTCAAACGCTCGATTTCCTCTTCGATCAACTGAAGACGCTTCTGCGACGCTTCGTCCTTCTCCTTCTTGACCGCCTCGCGCTCGATCTTCAGCTGGATCAGGCGACGGTCGAGCCGGTCCATCTCCTCCGGCTTCGAGTCGATTTCCATCTTGATCTTCGACGCGGCCTCGTCGATCAGGTCGATCGCCTTGTCCGGCAGGAAGCGGTCGGTGATGTAGCGATGCGACAGCTCGGCGGCCGCGACGATCGCCGGGTCGGTGATGTCGACGCCGTGGTGCAGCTCATAGCGCTCCTGCAAGCCGCGCAGGATCGCGATGGTCGCCTCGACCGACGGCTCGTCCACCAGCACCTTCTGGAAGCGGCGCTCGAGCGCGGCGTCCTTTTCGATGTACTTGCGATACTCGTCGAGCGTGGTCGCGCCGACGCAGTGCAGTTCGCCGCGCGAGAGCGCCGGCTTGAGCATGTTGCCCGCGTCCATCGCGCCTTCGGCCTTGCCCGCGCCGACCATCGTGTGGATTTCGTCGATAAAGACGATGGTCTGCCCTTCGTCCTTCGCGATGTCGTTGAGCACCGCCTTCAGGCGCTCCTCGAACTCGCCGCGATACTTGGCGCCGGCCAGCAGCGCGGCCATGTCGAGCGACAGCACGCGCTTGTTCTTCAGCGTCTCCGGCACTTCGCCGTTGACGATGCGCTGCGCGAGACCTTCGACGATCGCGGTCTTGCCCACCCCCGGCTCGCCGATCAGCACCGGGTTGTTCTTGGTGCGGCGTTGCAGGATCTGGATCGAGCGACGGATTTCGTCGTCGCGGCCGATCACCGGATCGAGCTTGCCCGCGCGGGCGCGCTCGGTCAGGTCGATCGTGTATTTCTTCAAGGCTTCACGCTGGCTCTCGGCGTCCTGGCTATGCACCTGCGAGCCGCCGCGTACCGCGGCGATCGCGCTTTCGAGCGACTTGCGCGACAGGCCGTGCTCGCGCGCGAGCCGGCCGGCCTCGCCCTTGTCGTCGGCGACCGCGAGCAGGAACATCTCGCTCGCGATGAACGTGTCGTTGAGCTTCTGCGCTTCCTTGTCGGCCTGATTCAGCAGACCGGTCAGTTCGCGGCCGATCTGCACGTTGCCGTCGGTGCCCCGCACCTGCGGCAGGCGCGTGATCGCGTCGTTCAACGCGGTCTGCAGCGGCTGCACGTGGACGCCGGCGCGCGACAGCAGCGAGCGCGCGGAACCGTCCTGCTGCGCGACGAGAGCCGACAGCACGTGAAGCGGTTCGATGTATTGATTGTCATGCCCGACCGCGAGACTTTGCGCATCGGCAAGCGCTTCCTGGAATTTAGTGGTGAGTTTGTCGATTCTCATTAGAGACCTCCAATTTCGATTACCACCAAATTGAGGCGAATTATTAGGGTTTCAAGCGTTTTTTTGGCCTCGGGCGCAACTATTTGACATTTGAGAGAAACGTCTGTCGTGGCCCCGTTTTCACACGGCCGGCGCTGGAGTGCCGCCGCTGCCCGGACCGCCCGGCCCCGACTCCGCGCTCGCGAGCGGCACCAGCGGAATTCCGACGCTCAGCCCGAGCAGCGCCGCGAGCGGACTTTGCGGCTGCGCGACGTCGCCAATCGTATATCGATCGAGTTCCGCGAGAAACGCCCGGTTCGCCGCCTGCAACGCCCCGCGCAAACGGCAATGCGACGTGATCACACAGGCGCGCTGCGCGCCCTGGCGGTCCGGCAGACAGCCGACCAGCGCGAAATCGCTCTCCGTCAGCCGCACCACCTCACCGACCGTCACCGCACACGTTTGTGCGCTGAGCCGCAAGCCGCCGTTGCGGCCGCGCACGGTCTCGACCCAGCCCCGCTCACCCAGTTGCTGCACGACTTTCATCAGATGGTTCTTGGAAATTCCGTACGCTTGCGAAATGTCCTGAATCGTCGATAATCCGTCGCCCCGCACCGCGAGATAGAGCAGCACGCGCAGCGAGTAATCGGTGTAGTCGGTGAGTCTCATAAGTTCTGGTATGACGTGAAAAGCAACGATTCAGAGGGCCGCGATGGCGCGGATAACCGCGTCGATGCAAGGGTTGCCGCTACGGGTCCAACACCGCGACCTAACATGAGGAGCGGACGGCATCGGTCTTTAGTCATTGTGCATCGGCAATGGTAACGTTTCTCGCTTCGATCATTGATACGAAAAACAGGGGTTTCGAGCCTTTCTTCCGTTCGGCCGCGCCGGACCTCAGCCGTTTTGCGTTACCGGAGCCGCTCGCGCGCCACGCGCCACGCGGGACTCGAGGCCGCGGGGGGCGCGCAGCGGTTACCAGTCGTCGCGAGTCGTCGGCGTCAGAAATTGTATTTTTGTGGAATCCGTATGAATCCGTCTTTCCCCGCCGCGCCGCCGGTCGAGCGCGCGCCCGAACCCACCGACGAGAACATTCGCGCGCTCGTGTATGGCTTTTACGACCGGGTCCGCGCCGATCCGCTACTGGGCCCGGTTTTCGACGCGAAGCTCGCGGGCCGCTGGGACGATCATCTGCCGAAGATGTGCACGTTCTGGGGCAGCCTCGTGCTTGGCGCGAAGCAGTATCGCGGCAACGTGCAACAGGCGCATCAACCGCTCGAAGGCGTCGAGCCCCGGCACTTCAGCCGCTGGCTCTACCTGTTTCTGGATACGGTCGAATCGCGCTACCAGCCGGCCGCGGCGGTGCGCTTCATGGAGCCGGCGCTGCGGATCGCGCAGAGCCTGCAGCTGAGCCGGTTCGGCTGGGATTACAAGATTCCGCCGGAGCAGCAGGCGCTGCTCGAACGGGTCGCACCAAAGCGTCGGCCGCGCGATGACGACGACGCGCATCCATCGCGACCAGCCGGCGAGCCGTTTCCGGTGCCGATCATCGGGCGGTCGCGGGACGAGTGAGAAGGTTGGGTTGGTTTTGGCGCCGTACGCTCGGGTGCGTGGGTGCGTGGGTGCGTGAGTCCGTGGGCGACGCCGCGCGCTGCCGGCGGCAGCGAACGCCGATCTACTCCGCAGTCCGGTTCCCCGATTCGACACCCCAACGCGCGAGCGCGGCATCATCGGTCACGCGTGCGTCGACCCAGCGCTCGCCCGCGTCGGTCTTTTCCTTCTTCCAGAACGGCGCTTCAGTCTTCAGATAGTCCATCACGAATTCGCACGACGCGAACGCGTCGCCGCGATGCGCGGCCGTCGTCGCGACCAGCACGATCTGATCGAGCGGATACAGTTTGCCGACCCGGTGCACGATCAGCACCTCGATGCCCGGCCAACGTTCGCGCGCCCGCTCGATGATCGCCTCGAGCGACTTCTCGGTCATGCCCGGGTAATGCTCGAGCTCCATCGTCTCGACCGCGCTGCCCTCGTTCAGATCGCGCACCGTGCCGACGAAGCAGGCCACCGCGCCGATTTTCGGATTGCGCGCGCGCAGCGCGGCGACCTCGGCGCTGAGGTCGAAATCTTCGGTCTGGACGCGAACGGGCATGGACGACTCCTGAGGCTGTTGGCTAAAGGCAAACGCGGCAAACGCGGCAAACGCGCTGACTGCGAACGCGCGTTCAGCCGCCGGTAACCGGCGGAAAGAACGCGACCTCGCAGCCGTCGGTCAGGCGCGTGCTCGCGTCGGTCATCACGTGGTTGCAGGCCATTCGCAACGCGCGGCCCTCGGCCAGTGTCTCCGCCCACACGCCGCCGCGCACGCGTAGCCACGCGCGCACGTCGCCGACGGTCGCGATGCCGGACGGCAGCTCGACGGTTTCGTCGGCCAGGTTGAGCGCTTCTCGCACGCTCGCAAAATATCGGAGTTCAATCTTCATCGGATTAGCGCCGGTCCGAGTCGCGTCTGCCGCGACTCGCCGGCCTCAGTTCAGCAGTTCGGAAAACGGAATGAAGCGCACGGTCTCGCCGGCGCTGATCGCGTGGTTCGGCGGATTGTCGATCAGCCCGTCGCCCCGCACGGTCGACGTCAGCACAGCCGAGCTCTGATTCGGGAACAGATCGAGGCCGCCCGCCGGATTGACGCGCGCGCGCAGAAACTCGTTGCGTCGATCGGCCTTGCCCTGGGTGAAGTCGGCGCGCAGCGACAGCGCGCGCGGCGCGACCGCCTGCACGCCGGCGAGGCGCAGCACGAACGGCCGCACGAACAGCAGGAAGGTGACGAAGCTCGACACCGGGTTGCCGGGTAAGCCGATGAAGAAGGTTTCGGCGCCGGGGTCTGCGCCACGGTCTGCACCCGACTCCGCGCCACGGCGCACCGCGCCGAACGCGAGCGGCTTGCCCGGCTTCATCGCGATCTGCCACAGCGCGAGACGCCCTTCGGCTTCGACCGCCGGCTTCACGTGATCTTCCTCGCCGACCGACACGCCGCCGCAAGTCAGAATCAGGTCGTGCCCTTGGGCGGCTTCGCGCAGCGTCGCGCGAGTCGCGTCCAGCCGATCCGCGACGATGCCGTAATCGGTCACGTCGCAGCCGAGGTTCTCGAGCAGCCCGCGCAGCGTGAAGCGGTTCGAGTTGTAAATCGCGCCTGGCTTGAGCGGCTCGCCGGGCATTGTCAGTTCGTCGCCAGTGAAGAACACCGCGACTTTCACTCGGCGACGCACATCGAGCCGCGCGCAGCCGACCGACGCCGCCAGCCCCAGCGCCTGCGGCGTGAGCCGGGTGCCGGCCGGGAGGATCACCGAGCCCGCGCGGATGTCGGCGCCCTGCGCGGTGATCCACTCGCCCGCCTGCGGCCGATGCACGATCGTCACTTCGTCGCCGGCGGCCTCGGTCTGCTCCTGCATCACGACCGCGTCCGCCCCCGGCGGCACTGTCGCGCCGGTGAAGATGCGCGCCGCGCTGCCGGCCGCGAGCGGCGCCGGCGCATGACCGGCGGGAATCCGCTGCGACACCGGCAGGCGGCTGCCGTGCGCGAGATCGGCGATTCGCACCGCGTAGCCGTCCATCGCACTGGTGTGCATCGGCGGGACGTCGAGCGGCGACGTGACGTCGGCGGACAGCACGCGGTTCAGCGCGTCGAGCGTGGGGATCGTTTCCGTGCCGTCGATCGGGTGCGCGGCGTCGAGCAGGATCGCCAATGCCTCGCCGGTGGCGAGCATCGGGGCGCGGGGCGTGGGAGTGGACATCTGGGAGTTCGAAGCCGCGGATTAAAAGAGCATTGTAGCGGCCGATGCCATCAGCCTGGGCGGCCTGGCGTCATGGAGAGCTTTTTGTGTTTTTCGGTGCGGGGCGGCGGGGTTGCCGCAGCAACGCCCGCCCGTTTATCGTCCCGCGCGCGGCTTATGCGCCCGTGTTGGCGACGATGAAGTCCTTCACCCGCTGCACATCGGCCGGCACGACCTCGAAGCGCTGCGGCAGTGCTTCGAGTCCCGAGAATGCGGCCGGCCGTTCCGGCTCGCGCAGCAGCGCTTCACGGATCGTCTCGCCGAATTTGATCGGCTGCGCGGTCTCCAGCACGATCATCGGGATACCCGCTTGCAGGTGCTCGCGCGCGACCTTCACGCCGTCGGCCGTATGCGTGTCGATCATCGTGTCGTAACGCTGGAACACGTCGCGGATCGTCTCGACCCGGCTGTCGTGGTTGCTGCTGCCCGACACGAAGCCGAATTCCTTGACCCGCGCGAAGTCGCCGCTCGCCGCGAGATCGAAGCCGCCCTTCTCTTCGACGTCGCGAAACAGTTGCAGCACGCGCGCCGGATCGCGGCCGAGCAGATCGAACACGAAGCGCTCGAAGTTCGACGCCTTCGAGATGTCCATGCTCGGGCTGCTCGTGTGATACGTCTCGGCCGCCTTGCGCACGCGGTAGATGCCGGTGCGAAAGAACTCGTCGAGCACGTCGTTCTCGTTGGTCGCGACGACCAGCTTCTCGATCGGCAGCCCCATCATGCGCGCGATGTGCCCCGCGCACACGTTGCCGAAGTTACCCGACGGCACCGTGAACGACACGCGCTCGTCATTGCTCTTCGTCGCCGCGAAGTAGCCCTTGAAGTAGTAGACGACCTGCGCGACAACGCGCGCCCAGTTGATCGAATTGACCGTGCCGATCTTGTACTTCGCCTTGAACGCGTGATCGTTCGAAACCGCCTTGACGATGTCCTGTGCGTCGTCGAACACGCCTTCGACCGCGAGGTTGAAGATGTTCGGATCCTGCAGGCTATACATCTGCGCGGTCTGGAACGCGCTCATTTTCTTGTGCGGCGACAGCATGAACACGCGGATGCCTTGTTTACCGCGCATCGCGTATTCGGCGGCGCTGCCGGTGTCGCCCGAGGTCGCGCCGAGGATGTTCAGCGTCTCGCCGTGCTTGGCCAGCGCGTACTCGAACAGGTTGCCGATCAGCTGCATCGCCATGTCCTTGAACGCGAGCGTCGGCCCGTTCGACAGTTCGAGCAACGCGAGCGGCGCGTCGTTCTCGGTGCCGAGCGTCTTGAGCGGCGTGATCTGCGCGGCGCTTTCGTCGTCGCGCACGTTGCAGTACGTGGCGGCCGTGTAGGTCTTGCGGGTCAGCGCGCGCAGGTCTTCGGCGGGAATGTCGTCGCAGAACTTCGACAGGATCTCGAATGCGAGATCCGCGTACGGCAGCGTGCGCCAGCGCGTGAGTTCATCGGCGCTGACGCGCGGGTACGCGGCCGGCAGATACAGGCCGCCGTCTTTCGCGAGGCCGCCCAGCAGGATGTCGGAGAAGGTATGGCGCTCGCCGGCTCCGGCGCCGCGCGTGGATAGGTAGTTCATAGTTCGGCCTAGTTCAGCGCTTCCATGCGCAGCTTCGTGACTTGCGAGACGACGGTGCTCAATGCCTCGATCGACTTGATCGCGGCGTTCAACTGCTTTTCGACCGTGACGTGCGTGATCAGGATGATGTCGGTCTCGCCCTTGCCGTTCGCGTCGACGCGCTCGGATTCCTTCTGCAGCAGCGCATCGATCGAGATGCCGCTGTCCGCGAGGATGCGCGTGATGTTGGCGAGCACGCCGGTCACGTCGGCGACGCGCAGACGCAGGTAGTAGCCGCTCGTCACTTCGTCGATCGGCAGGATCGGCGTGTTCGACAGGCTGTCAGGCTGGAACGCCAGATGCGGCACGCGATGCTCGGGGTCGGCCGTATGCAGGCGCGTCACGTCGACCAGATCGGCGACCACCGCCGAGGCGGTCGGCTCCGCGCCGGCGCCCTTGCCGTAGTACAGCGTCGGGCCCACTGCGTCGCCGTGCACGACGACCGCGTTCATCGCGCCTTCGACGTTCGCCAGCAGACGCTTTTCCGGAATCAGCGTGGGATGCACGCGCAGTTCGATGCCCTTGTCGGTGCGGCGCGTGATGCCGAGCAGCTTGATGCGGTAGCCGAGCTCTTCCGCGTAGCGGATGTCGATCGCGGCCAGCTTGCTGATCCCTTCGACATACGCGCGGTCGAACTGCACCGGCACGCCGAACGCGATCGCGCTCATGATGGTCGCCTTGTGCGCGGCGTCGACGCCTTCGATGTCGAAGGTCGGGTCCGCTTCCGCGTAACCGAGTTCCTGCGCGGCTTTCAGCGCGGTCGCGAAGTCGAGCCCGCGGTCGCGCATCTCCGACAGGATGTAATTAGTCGTGCCGTTGATGATGCCGGCGATGTACTGGATCCGGTTCGCGGTCAGCCCTTCGCGCAGCGCCTTGATGATCGGAATGCCGCCCGCCACCGCCGCCTCGAACGCGACCATCACGCCGTTGGCGCGCGCCGCCTCGAAAATCTCCGTGCCGTGCACCGCGAGCAGCGCCTTGTTGGCCGTGACCACGTGCTTGCGGTTCTTGATCGCGCGCAGCACGAGGTCGCGCGCGATGCCGGTGCCGCCGATCATTTCGGCGACGATCGCGATCGTCGGATCGTCCACCACCGCGTTGAAGTCATCGGTCAGCGCAACGCCGGCGGCGTCGGCGCCGAGCGCCGCGCTCGCCTTGGCCGGATTGCGCACGGCGATGCGCGCAATCTCGATGCCGCGGCCCGCGCGACGTTTGATTTCTTCCTGATTGCGGCGCAGTACCGTGAAGGTGCCGCTGCCTACCGTGCCGAAGCCCAGCAGTCCAACTTTGATCGGTTCCATGCAGCGTGTGTTTCGAGTAAATGATTAAAAAACGGGAGTCGGGAGTGGCGCGCGTCGCGCCACATCGTACGCGAGGCTGGCTCAGGCGGTGTGACGTTTGCGGTATCCGTCGAGGAAGCGCGCGATCCGGTTGATCGAATCGGTCAGGTCGTCGACGTTCGGCAGGAACACGACGCGGAAGTGATCCGGCGTCTTCCAGTTAAAGCCGGTGCCCTGCACGAGCAGCACGCGTTCGGCCAGCAGCAGATCGAGGATGAACTGCTGGTCGTTCTGGATCGGATACACCTTCGGGTCGAGGCGCGGGAACATATAGAGCGCCGCCTCCGGCTTCACGCAGCTGACGCCGGGAATCGCGGTCAGCATGTCGTACGCGAGTTCGCGCTGCTTGTACAGGCGCCCGCCCGGCACGATCAGGTCGTTGATGCTCTGATAGCCGCCGAGCGCGGTCTGGATCGCGTACTGGCCCGGCACGTTCGGGCACAGCCGCATCGATGCGAGGATGCCGAGGCCTTCCAGATAGTCTTTGGCGAGCCGGCGATTTTCGCCGGTCAGGCCCGAAATCGCCATCCAGCCGGCGCGATAGCCGCACGAGCGATAGCTTTTCGACAGGCTGTTGAAGGTGACGGTGATCACGTCTTGCGACAGCGACGCCATCGACGTATGGGTCTTGCCGTCGTAGACGATCTTGTCGTAGACCTCGTCGGCGAAGATGATCAGCCCGTGCTGACGGGCGATTTCAATCAGGCCGAGCAGCAGTTCGTCCGAATACAGCGCGCCGGTCGGGTTGTTCGGGTTGATCACGACCAGCGCGCGGGTGTTCGGGGTGATCTTCGCGCGGATGTCGTCCAGATCGGGCATCCAGCTGTTCGACTCGTCGCACGTGTAATGCACCGGGGTGCCGCCCGCGAGGCTGACGCCGGCGGTCCACAGCGGGTAGTCGGGAGCCGGCAGCAGCACTTCGTCGCCGTCGTTGACGAGCCCCTGCAGCGCCATCACGATCAGCTCGGACGCGCCGTTGCCGATGTAGATGTCGTCCAGTTCGACGCCCTGCACGCCCTTTTGCTGGGTGTAGTGCATGATCGCCTTGCGCGCGGCGAACACGCCTTTCGAATCCGAGTAGCCCGACGAATTCGGCAGGTTGCGGATCATGTCCTGAATGATCTCTTCAGGCGCGTCGAAGCCGAACGGCGCGAGATTGCCGATATTGAGCTTGATGATCCGGTGGCCCTCTTCTTCGAGCCGCTTCGCATGTTCGAGAACGGGCCCGCGAATGTCGTAGCAGACATTCAACAATTTGTTGGATTTGAGAATCGGTTTCACGGCGGGCACTTCATCCTGGTTGGTGGCTTGGGCAAACCTTGGGGCTGACGCGGCGGGGTCGCGCGGGTTGGCGCGGGTCGGATCGAGCAGCGGAAAAAACGGCTCGGAAACGCAACGAAAAGCGGGCGCGGCCGACGCAGGTAGCCGGTGGGCCACGACGATGCTCAACCGCAGCTTGTGACGGCACTTGAGCGAGGGGCGCCGCAAGGCGGCTAAAAAGTTATAATTTAGCGGATTTTGGCCGACTTCCGCAATGCACCAACCGCATCGGCAAGCCTTTTCGGCCCCCCTCGTGTGTCAAGCGGGGAGTCAGGCGCGGAGTCAGGCGGGCAGTCGCGCGCGGCAAACCGCGCGGTCGGCGCCGCGCCGAACCCGGCCGGCTTTTCGCCCTGACGTCTCACGACGACTTCGGAAAACCAATTTGAAATTACATCAGGATTCGAGCGGCGCGCTGAACACCGTTACCGGCTACGGCGCCGACTACGTCGAAATCAATCTGGTACGTCACTCGGGCAGCATTCTCGTGCTGCCGGACACGCCAGTCATTCGCTGGCCCGTCTCGTCGTTCGAGCACTTGAGCGCCGAGCACTTCGCGATGCTGATCGAGGCCGCGCCCGAGGTCGTCGTGTTCGGCACCGGCGAGCGGCTGCGCTTTCCGCACCCGCGCCTGACCGCGGCGCTGACCGCAAAACGCATCGGCGTCGAGGCGATGGACTTCAAGGCCGCCTGCCGCACCTACAACATTCTGATGGCCGAAGGCCGCAAGGTCGCCGCCGCGTTGCTGATCGAAGCCTGAGCCGGGCGCCCACGCGCCGGCCCAGGCCGGCACGCGGCGCCGCCCGTCGCGCACCACCGCGCCGCCCGCGCGCGGCATCGATAACAAAAAGGTTGAAATTGATGAACGATACGCCATCGAGGCTACCGCTCAACCGCACCACGATCCTGCTGCTGGTGCTCGCGCTTGCCGTAATCTGGTTCGTGCCGCTCGGCTGGCGCCATCTGCTGCCGAGCGACGAAGGCCGCTACGCCGAAATGGCGCGCGAAATGTTCGTTACCGGCGACTGGATCACGCCGCGCTACAACGCCTACAAGTACTTCGAAAAACCGCCGCTGCAAACCTGGGCGAACGCGCTGACGTTTGCATGGTTCGGGCTCGGCGAATGGCAGGCGCGCCTGTACACCGCGCTGACCGGCTTTGCCGGCGTGCTGCTGATCGGCTTCACCGGCGCGCGGCTGTTCAACACCGCGACCGGCGTGTTCGCGGCTCTGGTGCTCGCCTGCTCGCCGTACTGGAATCTGATGGGCCACTTCAACACGCTCGACATGGGCCTGTCGTTCTGGATGACGCTCACGCTGTGCGCGCTGCTGCTCGCGCAGCGCCCCGCGCTGCGCCCGGCGTGCGCGCGCGGCTGGATGTGGGTGTGCTGGGCGTCGATGGCGCTAGCGGTGCTGTCCAAGGGGCTGGTCGGCGTGATCCTGCCTGGCGCGGTGCTGGTGCTGTACACGCTGATCGCGCGCGACTGGGCGTTGTGGAAGCGTCTGTATCTGATCAGCGGACTGGTGGTGTTCTTCGCGGTCGTGACGCCCTGGTTCGTGCTGGTGCAGCAGCGCAATCCCGAATTCCTGAACTTTTTCTTCGTCGTCCAGCAGTTCAGGCGCTATCTGACGCCGGAGCAGAACCGCCCGGGCGCGTTCTACTACTTCGTGCCGGTGCTGCTGGTGGGCTTCCTGCCGTGGCTGTCGGTGAGCGTGCAAAGCGTGCGCCACGCGTGGCGCCAGCCGCGCCAGCCGAACGGCTTCGCGCCGGTCACGCTGATGCTCACGTGGATCGTGTTCATCTTTCTGTTCTTCAGCGCGTCGCATTCGAAACTGCTGTCCTACACGCTGCCGATCGCCCCGCCGATCGCGATGCTGATCGGCATGTACCTGCCGCTCGTCACGCGCGAGCAGCTGCATCGCCATCTGGCCGGCTATGCGCTGTTCTTCGTGGCCGCCGCGTTCGCCGCGCTGTTCCTGCCGCGCGCCGGCAGCGCCCGCAACCCGGCCGAGCTGTATGCCGAGTTCCGCGGCTGGGTGCTCGCCGCACTCGCGGTCGCGTTCGTGCTGACGCTGGTCGCGCTGTGGCTCAATCGCCGCGGGCTGGCCGGCGGCGTCGGCAAACGCGCCGGCCTCGGCGCGCTGACCGCGTTCGGCGCGGCGTGGCTGCTGCTCGGCACGATCGCCGGAACCGGCCACGACGTGTTCGGCCGGCTCAGCTCGGGCGCGCCGCTCGCCCCGGCGATCAAGGCCCAACTCGCGAAGCTGCCGCCGGACACGCCGTTCTACTCGGTCGGCGTGCTCGATCACACGCTGCCGTTCTACATCGGTCACACGATGATCATGGTCGAGCACCCGGACGAGCTTGCGTTCGGCATCTCGGTCGAGCCGCAAAAATGGGTGCCGACCATCGACGCATGGATCGAGCGCTGGAAGGCCGAGCGCTACGCGCTCGCGCTGATTCCGCCGTCGACCTATGACCGCCTCGTCCAGCAGGGCCTGCCGATGCAGGTGATCGCGCGCGACTCGCGCCGGGTGGTGGTGATGAAGCCGCTGCCGGCGGGCGGTGCCGCGGGCGCAGCTGCCGTGTCCGCTCCGGCGGCCGAGGCGAGCGCACCGTTGACCGCGAGCGCGCCGCCGACCGCGCCCGCCGAACCGGCCTCCGCGCCCATCCCGGCGTCGCCGGCCCACCCCTAACTACGAAAACCCGAACGTTCGATGAACCCGATTTCCCTCTTCTGCATTCTGGCCGGCGTGACGCTGAACGCCGGCGCGCAACTGCTGCTCAAGGCCGGTACGAATGCCGTTGGACACTTCGAATTCACCCGTGCGAACATCCTGCCCATCGGCTTCAGGCTCGCGACGCAGCCGCCGATCATCGCCGGCCTCGCGTGCTACGTGGTCAGCGTGGTCGTGTGGATCGTCGGGCTGTCGCGGGTCGACGTGTCGATCGCCTATCCGATGCTGTCGCTCGGCTACGTCGTCAACGCGCTGGCCGCGTGGTACCTGTTCGGCGAAGTGATGTCGGTGCAGAAGCTGGTCGGCATCGGCATCATCCTCATCGGCGTATTCGTGCTCGCGCGCAGTTGAGCACGCGTCGTCGAGCAGGACCATGCCGGCAGCGCGCGGCGCCCCGCCGGAAAAGGCAGCGCGGGAGCGGCCGGAAGCGGCCCGAAGCGGCCGCACCCCGCCGCCACGCGCAGGAACCGGGCGGCCTGCGAGCCGCCTAAGCCAGACGTAAGGTGGGCCGCGGTATGCTATGCGGTTGCGCGTTTCAGCCGTGGCCTTGGGTTTGCGCGTACTTTGTGGTTTACTTCGCGCCCGTCGGGCTGAGCCCCTATCAATCGAGCGATGCATTCATGACCCAGTCAACAGTCCCGTTTTTGCCGTTTGTCAAACCCGAGGTCGATGAGGAAACGATTCAGGGCGTCGCCGACGTGCTGCGTTCCGGCTGGATCACCACCGGTCCGCAGAACCAGAAGTTCGAGGCGGCGCTGTCCGAGTTCTGCGGCGGCCGTCCGGTGCGCACCTTCAATTCCGGCACCGCGACGCTCGAAATCGGCCTGCGCATCGCCGGCGTCGGTCCCGGCGACGAAGTGATCACGACGCCGGCCACCTGGGTGTCGACCTGCAACGTGATCCTCGAAACCGGTGCGACCCCGGTGTTTGCCGACATCGACCCGGTCACCCGCAACATCGATCTGAACCTGCTCGAAAAAGCGATCACGCCGCGCACCAAGGCGTTGCTGCCGGTGTTTCTGTCCGGCCTGCCGGTCGATATGGACCGGCTCTACGCGATCGCCCGCGCGCACAACCTGCGCGTGATCGAGGACGCCGCGCAGGCGTTCGGCTCGACGTGGAACGGCGAGCGTATCGGCAAGCTCGGCGACATCGTGTCGTTCAGCTTCCATGCGAACAAGAATCTGACGTCGGTCGAAGGCGGCGCGCTGGTGCTCAACAATGAGGACGAGGCGCTGCTCGCGCAGAAGTACCGGCTGCAGGGCATCACCCGCACCGGCTTCGACGGCATGGACTGCGACGTGCTCGGCGGCAAGTACAACCTGACCGACGTCGCCGCGCGGGTCGGCCTCGGCCAGCTGCCGCACCTCGAACGATTCATCGCGCAGCGCAGGAAGCTCGTGCGCGCGTACTTCGCGGGGCTCGAAGGCGGCGCCGCGGTGAAGCTCGGCGTCGGCCTGCCGGTCGCCGACTTCGAGAACAGCAACTGGCACATGTTCCAGATCACGCTGCCGCTCGAAAAACTGTCGATCGACCGCGCGGGCTTCATGGGCGAGCTCAAGGAGCGCGGCATCGGCTCCGGCGTGCACTATCCGGCGCTGCATCTGTTCACGCTGTATCGCGGGCTCGGTTTCAGGGAAGGCATGTTCCCGCACGCCGAGCGCTTCGGCGCGACCACGGTCACGCTGCCGCTGTTCACGCTGATGACACAAGCCGACGTCGAGCGCGTGTGCCGCGCGGTCAACGAAATTTGCGAACAATACGGAAAATAAGCGGACATGAGTTATACGCCATATCGCGCGGTCACCCCGGAGGTGTCGATCATCATCCCGGTGTACAACGAGGAAGCCGGACTGGCCGCGCTGTTCGCGCGCCTGTACCCGGCGCTCGACGCGCTCGGCACCGGTTACGAAGTGATCTTCATCAACGACGGCAGCCGCGACAAATCCGCCGCGCTGCTCGCCGAGCAGTTCCGCGCGCGTCCGGACACGACCCGGGTGATCCTGCTGAACGGCAACTACGGCCAGCACATGGCGATCCTCGCGGGCTTCGAACAGTCGCGCGGCGACATCGTGATCACGCTCGACGCCGACCTGCAGAATCCGCCGGAAGAAATCGGCAAGCTGGTCGCGAAGATGCGCGAAGGCTTCGACTATGTCGGCACGATCCGCCTGCAACGCCAGGACAGCCTGTGGCGGCGCAAGGCCTCGCGCGCGATGAACCAGCTGCGCGAGCGCATCACCCGCATCAAGATGACCGACCAGGGCTGCATGCTGCGCGCGTACAGCCGTCACATCATCGATACGATCAACCGCTGCGGCGAGATCAACACGTTCATTCCGGCGCTCGCCTACACGTTCGCGCAGAATCCGGTCGAGATCGAGGTCGCTCACGAAGAGCGCTTCGCCGGCGAATCGAAATATTCGCTGTACTCGCTGATCCGGCTCAATTTCGACCTCGTGACCGGCTTCTCGGTGGTGCCGCTGCAGTGGTTGTCGTTCATCGGCGTGATCCTGTCGCTCGGGTCCGCTGCGCTGTTCGTGCTGCTGCTGATTCGCCGCTTCATCATCGGCGCGGAAGTGCAAGGTGTGTTCACGCTGTTCGCGATCACCTTCTTCCTGCTCGGTGTGATCATTTTCGCGCTCGGGCTGCTCGGCGAATACATCGGCCGGATCTATCAGCAGGTGCGCGCGCGGCCGCGCTATCTGGTGCAGACCATTCTCGAAGAACGCGACGGTGTGCCCATTAGCCAGGCGCCGCGCGAAAGCGTCACGCAAGCGGCGGTGCAAGCCACTCCGCTCGCCGGCCAGGAGCCCATGCCATGAAGCCGCGCGCCGTCGTATTCGCGTATCACAACGTCGGCGTGCGCTGCCTGCAGGTGCTGCTCGCGCGCGGCGTCGACGTGGCGCTCGTCGTCACTCACGAAGACAACCCGAGCGAGAACATCTGGTTCGGCAGCGTCGCGTCGGTCGCGGCCGAGCACGGCATCCCGGTGCTGACGCCGGCCGACCCGAAAAGCGCGGAGTTGCGCGCCGCGGTGAGCGCGGCGCGGCCGGACTTCATCTTCTCGTTCTACTACCGGCACATGCTGCCGCTCGAGCTGCTGGCGCTCGCCGCACGGGGCGCTTACAACATGCACGGTTCGCTGCTGCCGAAGTACCGCGGCCGGGTGCCGACCAACTGGGCGGTGCTCAACGGCGAAACCGAAACCGGCGCGACGCTGCACGAGATGGCCGCCAAGCCCGACGCCGGCGCGATCATCGCGCAGACGCCGGTGCCGATCCTGCCCGACGACACCGCCGCGCAAGTTTTCGACAAGGTGACGGTGGCCGCCGAGCAGACGCTGTGGCGCGTGCTGCCGGCGCTGCTCGCCGGCGAGGCGCCGCATCTGCCGAACGATCTCGCGCACGGCAGCTACTACGGCGGGCGCAAACCGGAAGACGGCCGGATCGACTGGAGCCAGTCCGCGCAGCAGGTCTACAACCTGATCCGCGCGGTCGCGCCGCCCTATCCGGGCGCTTTCACGGAGGTGCACGGCCGCCGTCTGATCGTCGCGCGCGCGCGTCTGGCCACACCCGGCGCGCTCCGCTCGGATTTGCCGCCGGGCCTGCACGTAAGCGATAATGCCGTTTTTGCGATCTGCGGCGACGGCCGCGCGATCACCATCCACGAATTACGGCAGCAGCACGACGGCACAGAAACTGTCGTCAGTCCGGCGGAATTCGCCAAGCTCCTCCAAACTCCCCGACATTCATGAAAAAAGTCCTGATTCTGGGTGTGAACGGCTTTATCGGCCATCACCTGTCCAAACGCATTCTCGAAACGACCGATTGGGAAGTGTTCGGGATGGACATGCAGACCGAACGCCTGGGCGACCTCGTCAATCATGAGCGGATGCACTTCTTCGAAGGCGACATCACGATCAACAAGGAATGGGTCGAATATCACATCCGCAAGTGCGATGTGATTCTGCCGCTGGTCGCAATCGCCACGCCCGCCACTTACGTGAAGCAGCCGCTGCGCGTGTTCGAACTCGACTTCGAGGCGAACCTGCCGATCGTGCGCTCCGCGGTCAAGTACGGCAAGCACCTGGTGTTTCCGTCGACCTCCGAGGTCTACGGGATGTGCACGGACGAGCAGTTCGATCCGGAAGAGTCGCAACTGTCGTACGGCCCGATCAACAAGCCGCGCTGGATCTACGCGTGCTCGAAGCAGCTGATGGACCGCGTGATCTGGGGCTACGGGATGGAAGGCCTGAACTTCACGCTGTTCCGCCCGTTCAACTGGATCGGCCCGGGCCTCGACTCGATCTACACGCCGAAGGAAGGCAGCTCGCGGGTGGTCACGCAGTTCCTCGGCCATATCGTGCGCGGCGAGAACATCAGCCTCGTCGACGGCGGCGCGCAAAAACGCGCGTTCACCGACATCGACGACGGCATCAGCGCGCTGATGAAGATCATCGAGAACAAGAACGGCGTCGCGACCGGCAAGATCTACAACATCGGCAATCCGACCAACAACTTCTCGGTGCGCGAGCTCGCGCACAAGATGCTCGCGCTGGCCGCCGAATTCCCCGAATACGCGGCGATGGCCAAGCAGGTGCAACTGGTCGAAACGTCGTCGGGCGCGTACTACGGCAACGGCTACCAGGACGTGCAGAACCGCGTGCCGAAGATCGACAACACGATGCAGGAACTCGGCTGGAAGCCGACCTCGACGTTCGACGAAGCGCTGCGCAAGATTTTCGAAGCGTATCGCGGCCACGTCGCCGAAGCCCGCGCGCTCGTCGAACAGCAATAAGAGCGCGGCCTTGGCTCGCATCGTCCTGAAGATCGACGTCGACACGCTGCGCGGCACCCGCGAAGGCGTGCCGAATCTCGCCCGCATCTTCGACCGCTTCAAGGCGCGCGCCACCTTCCTCTTCAGCCTCGGCCCCGACCACACCGGTTGGGCGATGCGCCGCGTGCTGCGGCCGGGCTTTCTGAAGAAGGTGTCGCGCACGTCGGTGGTCGAGCACTACGGCATCCGCCAGCTGATGTACGGCGTGCTGCTGCCCGGTCCCGACATCGGCGCGAAGGCCGCGGCCGAGATGCGGGCGATCCACGAAGCCGGCTTCGAGTGCGGCATTCATACGTGGGACCACGTGTACTGGCAGGACAACGTGCGCTCGAAAGACCGCGCGTGGACTGCGCGGCAGATGCAGCACAGCCACGAGCGCTTCGTCGAAGTGTTCGGCGCGCCGCCGGTCACGCACGGCGCCGCCGGCTGGCAGATGAACGGCCACGCGTTCGAGCAGATCGACGCGTGGGGCATGCGCTATGCGTCCGACGGCCGTGGCCACTCGCCGTATCTGCCGGTGGTCGAAGGCCGCACGCTCAATCACGTGCAACTGCCCACCACGCTGCCGACGCTCGACGAGGTGCTCGGCGTCGACGGCGTCGACACGCACAACGTTGCCGCGTGGCTGCTCAGGCACACCGAAAACAACCCGCACGATCAGGTGTTCACGCTGCACGCGGAACTCGAAGGCCAGAAGCTCGCGCCGATTTTCGAACAGCTACTGGAAGGCTGGCGCGCGCAGGGTCACACGTTCGCGACGATGGGCGATTACTACGCCACGCTAGACCGCGACACGCTGCCATCGTACCCTGTTACGTGGGGCGAAATTCCGGGGCGCTCGGGCGAGCTGATCGTCCAGCCCTGAGCCGGACGGGCCGCCGGTTGCGCTGCCCCCGCCATCCGCACCCCGAACAACAACAACCTCGACGACAGACCGGCCGACGCTGCGACAGCTAGCGGCGCCGGCCCCAACAACCGGAGAACCTCGTGTCCATCGCAGTCGACCAACCCATCCCCGACTTCACCGCCCCCGCGACCGGCGGCGAAATCACGCTGTCCAGGCTGCGGGGCAAGAAGGTGGTGCTGTATTTCTATCCGAAGGACAACACGCCGGGCTGCACGACCGAAGGTCTGCAGTTCCGCGATCTGTATCCGAAGTTCAGGAAAGCCGGCGCGGAAGTGCTCGGCGTGTCGCGCGACAGCCTGCGTTCGCACGAGAATTTCAAGGCCAAGCTCGAACTGCCGTTCCCGCTGATTTCGGATCCCGAAGAGACGCTGTGCGCACTCTTCTCCGTCATCAAAATGAAGAAAATGTATGGCAAGGAAGTGCGCGGAATCGAGCGTTCGACGTTCCTGATCGACGCCGAAGGGGTGCTTCGCCAGGTGTGGCGCGGCGTCAAGGTGCCGGGTCACGTCGACGAAATTCTGGAGGCTGTACAAGCGCTTTGAGGCGCGTTATATTGGGCCGCAATGAGTGCCTGTCCACCCCACAATATTCTGCGCTGCGCCAGTTCCGACGGCCGCTTGACCGGATCCACCGGTGCCGTTCGGAGCGTGAGGCGCAACGCGAGCATCGTAGTCGAGCCGCTTGCCCCTAATGCCGGGGCGGCGGCTTTTTTAATTGCGCCCGGCCGTCCGTTCATTGCGCCGCGCGCTTCCGTCAAGGAGCCTATCGAAGACCAGGCGAACCGGCATCTCTAGACCGAATGCGCGCCTCCTCGCGCAGACTGTGCGTCCCATGAGGGCGCCGGCAGAATGCGACGGGCGGCGCACGATATGTGACCCGATTATTTCGAGGGAAACCATGCCTTTGCCTACTCCCCCCAGCAAGCTCGGCAATCTTTTGTCGCCTGACGAATACAAGGCCAAAGCCACAACGCCCGCGCGCGCCGCCGCGAAAAAAACGGCGCGTGAAGGGGAATCCGCAGAGCCGGCCGATTACGGCCGCGCCAATGTCGCCACACCGATGGCGCATGCCGCCAATGCGGCGACCACGTTGCGCCCGGTGCCGGCCGTCGAGCCGGTGCCCGCCGCGCAGCCCGCCCCGGCCCGCGGCCGCAAGACCAAACAGACCGCTGCGCTGTTGCAGCCGGTCCCCGCTGCGCGCCCGCAAGCCGAGGCCGATGCGGCCGCTGCCGGACTGGACGCGCAGCCCGTCGTCGCGCGCGCGCCGTCGGCGAAACAACCCACTGCCGAAGCCGCCGCCCCTGTCGCGGCAACCGGCACCACGCGCAAGAAACGCGGCGCGAGTGCCGCGCCGGTCGAGATCCAGAAGCTGTTCGTGCTCGACACCAACGTGCTGATGCACGATCCGAGCTGCCTGTTCCGCTTCGAGGAACACGACGTCTATCTGCCGATGATGACGTTGGAGGAGCTCGACAACCACAAGAAGGGCATGTCGGAAGTCGCGCGTAACGCGCGTCAGGTGAGCCGCACGCTCGACCAGCTGGTCGCCAATGCCGGCGACATGGCCGAGGGCATTTCGCTCGCACGCCTCGGCAGTCGCGAAGCGTCCGGCCGGCTGTTCTTCCAGACCAAGCTGACCGCGATCGAGCCGGTCGAAGGCCTGCCCGAAGGCAAGGCCGACAACCAGATCCTCGGTGTGGTGCGCGCGTTGCAGCGCGATCGCACGGATCGCCAGGTCGTGCTGGTGTCGAAAGACATCAACATGCGCATCAAGGCGCACGCACTCGGCCTGCCCGCCGAAGACTACTTCAACGATCAGGTGCTCGAGGACAGCGATCTGCTGTATTCGGGGGTGCGCGCGCTGCCGCAGGATTTCTGGACCCGGCACGCGAAGGGCATGGAAAGCTGGCAGGACACCAAGACCGGTACCACGTACTACCGGGTCACGGGTCCGCTGTGCGCATCGATGCTGGTCAACGAGTTCGTCTATCTCGAACCGCAGAACGGCGAGCCGGCGTTTCACGCGCTGGTGCGCGAGCTGAACGGCAAGACCGCATTGCTGCAGACGTTGCGTGATTACGGTCATCACAAGAACAACGTGTGGGGGATCACCGCGCGCAATCGCGAGCAGAACTTCGCGCTGAACCTGTTGATGAATCCGGAAATCGACTTCGTCACGCTGCTCGGCCAGGCCGGCACCGGCAAGACGCTGGTCGCGCTCGCCGCGGGCCTCGCGCAGGTGCTCGACGACAAGCGCTACAACGAGATCATCGTGACGCGCGCGACGGTGCCGGTCGGCGAAGACATCGGCTTCCTGCCGGGTACCGAGGAAGAAAAGATGCAGCCGTGGATGGGCGCATTCGACGACAACCTCGAAGTGCTGCAGAAAACCGACGACGCGGCCGGCGAATGGGGCCGCGCGGCGACCCAGGAGCTGATCCGCTCGCGCCTGAAGATCAAGAGCATGAACTTCATGCGCGGCCGGACCTTCGTCGACAAGTATCTGATCATCGACGAGGCGCAGAACCTGACGCCCAAGCAGATGAAGACGCTGGTCACGCGCGCGGGCCCGGGCACGAAGATCATTTGCCTCGGCAATATCGCGCAGATCGATACGCCGTACCTGACCGAAGGCAGTTCGGGGCTCACTTACGTGGTCGACCGCTTCAAGGGTTGGGCGCATAGCGGGCACGTGACGCTGGCGCGCGGCGAACGCTCGCGTCTGGCCGATTACGCGTCGGAAATTCTGTAAGGTCTAGCGCCGTTATTGCTGTAAAGCCGCGTCCGGGTTGCGCCGGACGCGGCTTTTTTATTGTCTCGCGCGTTCGCCCGGTGCGTGCCGTGCCGGCAACAGTTAGCGCGTAAACCTCAAGTAATTTATCAACAATTCTTGCGACACCCTTGTCGGGCGGCTACCATCCCGACATCGTCAGTGAGTAAACGGGTGTTTACCCCGTTCCGTTTTCATGCGCCGACTCGCCCTTTCGCTGCTCCCCGTTCTGCTGCTCGCCGCCTGCGCCGGCGCGCCGCAAAAGAGCGCGCGCGGCTCCGGCGGCGTGGTCGTCGCGAACGGCGCGTATCGTGCGCCACCGCCCGGCTTCCCGCACTTCGTCGATCGCAGCATCGGCCGCGAGGAAATTTCGATTCAGGCGATGGGCCTCGTCGGCGTGCCGTACCGCTGGGGCGGCAATACGCCCGATAGCGGCTTCGATTGCAGCGGCCTCGTGCGCTATGTGGTGCTGCGCGCGGCGTCGGTGAATCTGCCGCGCACCACCGCCGAGATGAGCGGGCGCGGCGAGTCGATCGAGCCGGACGGGATCGCCCCCGGCGATCTGATCTTCTTCAATACGACCGGGCGCGCGCATTCGCACGTCGGTATCTACGTGGGCAAGCTGCGCTTCGTGAATGCGCCGTCGACCGGCGGCACGGTGCGGCTCGACTATCTGACCAACCCTTACTGGGCGAAGCGGTTCGACGGGATTCGGCGGGTCGCGGGACCTGCCGCGACACCAACGCCGTTCGATGCGCCGAGCTATCAGGCAGCCGCGCCTGGGGCGGCGACCAGTGTTGCGGCGGGGTCGCCCGGGTCATCGGGAGATGTGGGCGCTGCCGGCGTGACGGGTGCGGCCGGCATGGCCAGCGCCACGGCGCCTATGGCGAAGGCCGCAGCACAAGCGCCGCTTTATGCTGGCGAGTCGGCGCAAACAGCGCGCGGCGATTTCGCCTCTCGCCCGCCTCCGACAACTGCCGCCCAGGCGACCTTCATCCCGACCACCGCATTGACTGCCGCTCAGGCTGAGCAGTTCGAATCGTCGCCGCCCGGACTGAGCGCCGCGCAATTGCAGGCGCGCTCCGCAGGCACCGTGTCGCCGGTCGTCGCGCCCTCCGCGCAAGCGAGCATGTATGAAGCCGGCTCGCCAGCGGCCCAACGCACCCAGCCTGTCGCCCCTGCCTCGCTAACGGGGCGCACCGCCACCCCGGCCGGGGCGACCGCCACGACCGGAACCAGCGCACCCGACGCGATCGATGCCGCCGCCGACGCCTTCGAACCGCCCCCACCCGCCGCCGTGGCGGCGCGTCAGGCCCAGCAGGCGCAACAGGCTCCACAGGGTGAAAGCGGCAACGGCGTGCAATTGATGCGTGCTTCGACGACTTCGCGCGGCATTGCCGCGCCGACCCACACCAGCGACGATCCGATCGCCCGCTTCGCGAACGGCGGTTACTGACGAGCGCGCGGGTTTTCGGGTCAACCGCCGCCGCGCCGATCTGCTATCGTCATCGATATTCTTTTGACCGCGGGTGGCGACGATGGAACTTGGGCTCAAAGACAAGGTGGTGCTGATCACAGGCGGCAGCAAAGGCATCGGCTTCGCATGCGCCCGCGCGTTCGCGCGCGAAGGCGCGAAAGTTGCGATCGTGTCGCGCGACCCCGCCAACCTGGCGCGCGCGTACGAGCAGCTGAAAGAGGAAGGCTTCCACGTGCACCGCACCCGCGCCGATCTGCACGAGCCGCACAGCGCCGCCGATATCGTCGAGGAAGTGAGCACCGCGGTGGGCCCGATCGACGTGCTGATCAACAGCGCCGGCGCCGCGCGCCGCTACGACCCGGAAACGCTCGACGCCGACGCGTTCCGCGCGACGATGGAAGCGAAATATTTCCCCTACATCTACCCGCAACAAGAAGTGCTGCGCCGGATGGCCGAACGCGCGAAGGCCGGCGGCGGCGAGCCCGGCACGATCGTCAACATCATCGGGATGGGCGGCAAGATTGCGAGCGACATCCATATCGCGGGCGGCGCGGCCAACGCCGCGCTGATGCTCGCGACCGTCGGCCTCGCGCACTACTACGCGCGCTACGGCATCCGCATCAACGCGATCAATCCGGGCTCGACGCTCACGGAACGCGTCGAGGAAGCGGTCAGGCTCGAGGCGACGCAACAGGGCATCGGCAATGAGGAAGCGCTCGCGCGCGGTCAGGCGAAGGTGCCGCTCGGGCGCTACGCGAAGCCGGAGGAAATCGCCGACGTCGCGCTGTTTCTCGCAAGCCGTCGCGCGAGCTACGTGACCGGCGCGGTCATCCCGATGGATGGCGGCAGCGCGCCGCTGATCTGAACGAACCGCGAAGCGCCATGCGCGCGCTCGCCGCGAAAGCGGCGAAATCGCGCGTTGGACGGTACACCCGGAAGGGAAGGAAACGTTGCGATACAGCAGGCGGCTCCAGTGCCGTAACCTGCGCGCGCTGCTCAGCGGCGCAGGCCCTATCGCAAGGTATCTGAGGAGGCGTTACAGAAAATGGTGGCCTAGCCACCAGGCGGCGCCGGACAGGATCGCGGAGGCCGGAATCGTCAGAATCCACGCCCACACGATATTGCCCGCCACGCCCCAGCGCACCGCGCTCAGCTTCTGAGTCGCACCGACGCCGACGATCGCGCCGGTAATCGTATGCGTGGTGGACACCGGGATCCCGAGCGCGGACGCGGTAAACAGCGTCAGCGCACCGCCCGCCTCCGCGCAGAAGCCGCCGACCGGCTTGAGCTTGGTGATCTTCTGGCCCATCGTGCGCACGATTCGCCAGCCGCCGAACAGCGTGCCGAGACCCATCGACAGATAGCAGCCGCCGATCACCCACAGCGGCGGCGCATCCGCGTTCAGCGACGCGAAACCGGTGGCGATCAGCAGCATCCAGATAATGCCGATGGTTTTCTGCGCGTCGTTGCCGCCGTGCCCGAGGCTATAGAGGCCCGCGGACAGCAGTTGCAGGCGGCGAAAGCGCCGGTCGACCTTGCTCGGCGGCGTGCGGAAATACAGCCACGACACCAGCAGCATGAAAAACGAGCCGAGGACGAAACCGAGCAGCGGCGAGATGAAGATGAACGCGACGGTCTTCATCAGCCCGTCCATGTTCAGCGAGCCCCAGCCGGACTTCGCGAGCGCCGCACCGACGAGCCCGCCGATCAGCGCATGCGACGAACTGGACGGAATCCCGTAGTGCCATGTGATGATGTTCCACGCGATCGCGCCGACCAGCGCGCCGAAGATCACGTAGTGGTCGACGATGCCCGGGTCGATGGTGCCCTTGCCGACCGTCGCGGCCACCTTCAGGTGGAACACGAAGTACGCAATGACGTTGAACGCCGCCGCGAACGCCACCGCCTGCTGCGGCTTCAGCACGCCGGTCGAAACGACCGTGGCGATCGAATTCGCGGCGTCGTGAAAGCCGTTCATGAAGTCGAACACGAGCGCGATAGCGACCAGGCCGGCGACGACCCAGATAGCGAGTTGGATCGATTGCATTATGCGTTTTCCAGCACGATGCCTTCGATGATGTTCGCCACATCCTCACATTTGTCCGTAATCGTTTCGAGCAGCTCGTAGATCGCCTTGAGCTTGATCAGGACCTTGACGTCGTCTTCCTCGCGGAACAGCTTCGACATCGCCGCACGCAACACGCGATCGGCTTCCGATTCGAGCCGGTCGATGTCTTCGCAAGCTTTCAGGATCTGGCTCGCCTGCTTCATGTCCGCCAGCAGACTGACCGCGAACTGCACCCGCTCGCTGGTCGCCGTGCAGATATGCGCGAGCTGGCTCGCCTCCGACGTGACCGACTGCACGTCGTACAGCGAAATCGCGGTTGCGACGTCCTCCATCAGGTCGAGGATGTCGTCCATCGTCGTGATCAGCTTGTGGATCTCGTCGCGGTCGAGCGGCGTGATGAAAGTCTTGTGCAGCAGGTCGATGCATTCGTGCGTGAGTTTGTCGGCCGCTTTTTCGGCCTTCTGCACGTTCTGCTTGTGGGTTTCGGCGTCCTGCAGATTGTCGATCAGCAGCTCGAGTTCACGGCTCGCCGAGACGATGCACGTTGCGTGCGAATTGAAAATATCAAAAAACTTGCCCTCGGTGGGCATGAATCGACCGAACATTGGGATCCTGGAAATGGGTCACGTGATGGCTGACATAAAACCGCCACATTGTACCGTCGTGTAACCGATGTCGCACTTTTGACAACGCTGTTACAACAAATGGGCGACGTCGCGTCGCCCTCTCGCGAGACGGATGGGACCGGGGTGTGTCACTCGCCGCCGTAGAAATTCTGCGCGCCGGCGAAATTGTCAAACTTCGTGTATTGGCCGTGGAACGTCAACCGAACCGGCCCGATCGGGCCATTACGCTGCTTACCGATAATGATCTCCGCGGTGCCCTTGTCCGGGCTGTCGGGGTTATACACCTCGTCGCGATAAATGAACAGGATCACGTCCGCATCCTGCTCGATAGCGCCCGACTCGCGCAGGTCCGACATGATCGGCCGCTTGTTCGGGCGCTGCTCGAGACCGCGGTTCAGCTGCGACAACGCGATCACCGGCACGTCGAGTTCTTTCGCGAGACTCTTCAGCGAGCGCGAGATTTCGGAGATTTCGGTCGCGCGGTTTTCACCGGACGACGAGCCGCTCATCAGCTGCAGGTAGTCGATGATGATCAGCCCGAGCTTGCCGCACTGCCGCGACAACCGGCGCGCGCGCGAGCGCAGTTCCATCGGATTCAGACCGCCGGTTTCGTCGATGAAGATCTGCGCCTCGCTCATTTTCTGCACCGCGTGCGTGAGCTTGGGCCAATCCTCGTCGGTCAGGCGCCCGGTTCGCATCCGATGCTGATCGAGCCGGCCGACCGAGCCGAGCATACGCATCGTCAGTTGGGTGCCCGGCATTTCCATCGAGAACACCGCGACAGGCAACCCGTACTCGACTGCGACGTATTCGCCGATGTTCATCGAGAACGCGGTTTTACCCATCGACGGACGGCCCGCGACGATGATCAGTTCGCCGCCGTGCATCCCCGAGGTCATGCGATCCAGATCGACGAAGCCGGTCGGCGTGCCGGTCACATCGCTCGGATTCGCGGTGTGATACAGCGTGTCGATCCGCTCGACCACTTCGGTGAGCAGCGGGCCGATTTCGAGGAAGCCCTGGGTGCCGCGCGCGCCGTCCTCGGCGATCGAAAACACCTTCGATTCGGCTTCGTCGAGCAGTTGCCGGACTTCCTTGCCCTGCGGGTTGAACGCGTCGGCGGAGATTTCATCGGCGACCGACACCAGCCGGCGCAGCACCGCGCGATCGCGCACGATTTCCGCGTAGCGGCGGATATTGGCCGCGCTCGGCGTGTTCTGCGCGAGCGCGTTCAGGTAAGCGAGCCCGCCGACGTCTTCCGCTTTGCCCGAAGTGCCGAGCGCTTCGTACACGGTCACCACGTCGGCAGGACGCGTGGCGGCGATCAGCTTGCCGATGTGTTCGAAGATGATGCGGTGGTCGTAGCGGTAAAAGTCGCTTTGGGCGAGGAAGTCGGCGATGCGATCCCATGCGCCGTTGTCGAGCAACAGGCCGCCCAGCACCGATTGCTCGGCCTCGATCGAATGCGGGGGGACTTTCAGCGACTCGAGTTGGGGGTCTTTTGGCGGTGCGTTCATGGAGTGGAATTATCGGGTAATCCGGCGGCCGGGGCGAGCGAAAAACGGCGGAAACGGACGCAAAAAAGCAGGGGCCGGTCACCCGGCCCCTGCTCTTCGCCAACGATCTACTGCTGGCTGATCCTTCTAATGCTTAGCCGCGGTCGGCTTAGACGTGCTCGCCGATCACAGCGACCGTCACATCGACGAGAACGTCGGTGTGCAGCGCGACCTGAACCGGGTGCTCGCCAACCATCTTCAGCGGGCCTTCCGGCAGACGCACTTGCGCCTTTTCCACTGCGAAGCCTTGCTTGCCCAGTGCTTCAGCGATGTCGGCGTTGGTCACCGAACCGAACAGACGGCCGTCGACGCCAGCCTTCTGATTGATCTGAACCGTCTGACCTGCCAGCTTTTCGCCTTGAGCTTGAGCGGCTGCCAGCTTTTCAGCGGCGATCTTTTCGAGTTCCGCGCGGCGCACTTCGAATTCAGCCAGGGCTTCCTTCGTTGCACGGCGAGCTTTCTTGTTCGGGATCAGGAAGTTACGTGCGTAACCGTCCTTGACTTTGACGATATCGCCCAGGTTGCCCAGATTGACGACTTTTTCCAGAAGAATGATTTGCATTCGGATGCTCCTTATCGCGTCGTCGGGTTAGGCCTTGTGCTGGTCGGTGTACGGCACCAGCGCGAGGAAACGCGCGCGCTTGATGGCCGTGTCCAGCTGGCGTTGATAATGCGCCTTGGTACCCGTGAGACGTGCCGGCGTGATCTTGCCGTTCTCGCCGATGAAGTCCTTCAGCGTTTCGATGTCTTTGTAGTCGATGTATTCGACGCCAGCAGCCGTGAAACGGCAGAACTTCTTGCGCTTGAAGAGCGGGTTCTGTTGCTGACGACGCTTGTCGAATTTCTTACCAGTCGGGCGGGGCATGATTAGTCCTTTCCAATGTCCTGCAATGCTGTGATGTGAAATACCAGAGTGCGTGCGTTACGGTGCTTTTTCGCCAGAAAGCCTGTGAAGAGCGTTTCGACGCCCATCTGACAGCTTTCGAGCTGACCGCTCGCTGCGCCCGCGGCTACCGCCTCGACGGTCAGTTCGACCTGACGGGCAATGCCCGCCTCGACGACTTCCGTGCGGTGGTGCAACGTGCAGCTTGCAATCGGAACGCCGGCGGGGGTGTACCGCACCGCTGCGCGTTCGACGACGCTTGCCGTAAGTTGCAGCCGGTTCATGTACGTGATTTACCTGTGTACGTGAGCGACAGCGACGCTACGCGTCTGGCAGCTTAAATAGTGTGTCTTAAGCCTGCGCTTCGGTCGGCTGAGCTGCTGCCGACTTCTTGGCTTCTTCGCGCTGCACTTCCTTCATCATCGGCGACGGGCCGGTTTCGGCTTTCTTCATCTTGACGATCAGGTGACGCAGAACGGCGTCGTTGAACTTGAACGCGTGTTCCAGCTCGTCGAGCGTGGTCTGGTCGCATTCGATGTTCATGCAGACGTAGTGAGCCTTCGCGAGTTTCTCGATCATGTAGGCCAGTTGGCGACGGCCCCAGTCTTCGACGCGGTGGATCTGACCACCGTGCGACGTGATCGTGCTCTTGTAACGCTCGATCATGGCGGGCACTTGCTCGCTTTGATCGGGATGCACGATAAAGACGATTTCGTAATGACGCATTACACACTCCTTGTGGATTAAAGCCGCCCGGGCGTCGGAACCGGTGCGGCAAGTGAGAAGCCCAAGACTATAACCCGGATGGGGACGGGTTGCAAGGTATTACGCTCGGGCGACTGCGGAATCGGGTGTGTTTTCAAGGGTTTAGGGCGAGGTCTTGGTCCGCTCGATGCGATTGTCGCGTTCGCGCGGTTGCGAATGCTCCAACCTCCTTGCTACCGGCGCGCCTTTCCCCCGCTACCGGCGCGCCCTCAGCCCGCCTCCGTGCGCTCGCTGCCGGCCTGCAGGCGCGCCTTCAGCGCGGCTTCGAGGCCGCTCAGTGCATCGGGGGCGGCGTCGGAAATCGCCCACCACGTCATGCCCGCCGCGTCCCAATGCGCAATCGAATAACCGTCGCGCTCGAGCGCCGCGGGCAGCGCGCCGCCGCGCAGCGCGCCTTGCGGAAACACGTACACGTCGATCACGTGCTTCTGATAACGGTACACCAGCACCGCCACCCGCTGATGCGCGAGGTAGTCGAGGCGGCCGCCCTGCAGAGCGAAGCCGGCTGCCGCCAGGTCCTCGACCGGCGGCGCATAGTCGAGCTTGCCGTTGAACCACGGCTTGACCGTGTGCCGGTCGGTCGAAATCACATCGATGTCGCGGCCCGACACCTGCGCGCGCACGTGGCTTTCGACCAGTTCGTCGGTGAATGGCGCGGATTCGGTGGGACGATGCAGCGTTAGCGTGACGACTGCGGCCGCGCACAATGCGATCACGAGTGCGGCGAGGCCGCCTCGTGTAGCTGCGCGGGTCGCGCCGCCGGTGGCGAGCGGGCCACCGAGGACGCCCCAGCCTCCGAAGCCGTCGCGCGAGCCGGTCGCACCGCGCGAACCGTCGCGACCGTCAGACTCGCCCGAACCGCGTCGGCGGCCGCCTAACCACGCGAGCCACGACGCCCCGCGACGCGGGCGCGGCGACTCGGGTTCCGGCGCGGCGGTGCCTGCCGTGCCTGCCGTGCCTGCCGTGCCTGCCGTGCCTGCCGTGCCTGCCGTGCCGATGCCGATGCCGGTCGCCGCGCCCGTGCTACCCGCGCCAGCAAACTCATCCGCCGGTGCCTGTGCGGCGCCTTCATTCCGAATCCGTGCCGTGGCCGACACCGCGGGACCTTCATCGACCGTCGCCGGCAGGCCCGCCACGATCCGTGCGCGCAGCGACGTCGGCGCCCGGTGATACGGCGCCGCGCGCAGCACTGCGCTCAACACGCGCAGGTTCTCGCTGGCGCGCCGGCAGTCGGCGCAGCTCTCGATATGCTGCTGGACCCGGCGCGCGTCGGGCGCCGGCAATTCGTGATCGGCGTTCGCATCGAGGAGCGGCCGCGCTTCGTTACAGTCCATCGGGCGTCTCCTGGGCGGAACCGGCGGCAGCGCCGGGGTGGTTAGCGGGCCGGCCGTCGGCGAACGTCCGGAGTTGGGTGACCGTCGCGGTCGCGGGTGAAGCGATTGTGGACGACGCGGCGCGGTCATCGCGGTAGCTGTCGCCGTCACCGTGGCGGCTTTCGCGGCCGTCGCGCCCTTCACGGCCGCGCTTGTCGCCGCTGCGCGCGAGCGGCTTCGAGCGTTGCCCGGCACCGGTTTCCTGCTGCGCGCCCTGCGCCGCGCCCGCCCCCGGCCCGCCCCGCGCCGTGCCCCGCCCGCCGCCTGCCGGCGACGCTCCTGCGCCCCGCTGCGCGAGCAGCACCTCGGCGAGCTTGCGCCGCCCGCGCGCGAGCCGCGACATCACCGTGCCGATCGGCACGTCGGCGACTACCGCGATCTCCCGATACCCCATCTCCTCGAGCTCGCGCAGGATCAGCACCTCGCGATACTCGACCGGCAGCCGCGCCAGCGCTTCATGCACTTCGCGCGCATCTTCATCGCGGATCAGCAGCGTCTGCGGATCGTCGCCGCCGGCGCTCCAGCCGTCGAGCGTCGCGTCGTCCATCGTTTCGTCGAATTCGAGCATGTCGTGCGACGGCGCTCGCCGCCGCCATTCGGTGTACCAGGTGCGGCGCACGATCGCGAGCAGCCACGGCCGCGCGGAGTCGCCGCGAAACGTATCGAAAAAGCGGAACGCGCGCATGAACGCCTCCTGCACGACGTCCTCGGCATCGTTCGGGTTGCCGCACAGCCAGCGCGCGAGGTTGTACGCGGCGTCCAGATGCGGCAGCGCAAGCTGCTGGAAGCGGCGGCTTCTGGCGGCATCCGCAGCGGCGTCGGCATCGGCATCGGCATCGGCATCGGCGTCGACGTTCGGCGCGCCGCGCGCGCGGGCATCGTCGGGGGCGTCTGAATCGGTCTGGACCACGTGGGCCCTCCAAAGACATGGCGGGTGCATCGTGCGGGCCGTCGCTTTGCGGCAGTTCGCGCGCGACGTTCCTTTCCTCGCATAACCGGCCTTGCGCCGAGTTTATTCCCACCTCACGCGCACGTTCGCCAAAAGATCGGTAAGACGAACCAATCGAGGGCGCAGCAACAAGCCGCGCGGACCGGACACCCCCGCTAATAAGAAGCCCGATTCCAATATCCGTCGCTCGCGTACACCTCTTTCAGATAGTCGATGAAATACCGCACCCTGGCCGGCACATAGCGCTGCTGCGGATACACCGCGAGGATGTCGTAATCGGGCAGCGCGTACTCGTCGAGCACCGTTTCCAGCTCGCCGCACGCGAGTTGCCGCTGGATTTCCCACGTCGAGCGCCAGCCGAGCCCGAGTCCTTCGGACACCCAACGATGCAGCAGCTCGCCGTCATTGCAGTCGAGCGTACCGCCGACCCGCACCGTCGCCAGCTTGCCATTGCGGCGGAAATACCAGCCGCGGTTCTGGCCGCCTTGCAGATTGAACGCGAGACAGTTGTGCGCGGGCAGATCTTCGAGCGTCTTCGGCCTGCCGTGGCGGCGGAAGTACTCGGGCGTGCCGCACACCACGCGCCGGTTCGCCGCGAGCTTCACCGCGACGAAGTTCGGGTCGACCGCGCCGCCGATCCGGATCGAAAGGTCATAGCCCTCGCGCACCAGATCGACGACCCGGTCGGTCAGATTGAACGACATCTGCAATTCCGGCTTGCCGGCGAGAAAGGCCGGCGCGAGCGGCGCGACGTGCTTGCGACCGAACGCGGCTGGCGCCGATACGATCAGATGGCCGCTCACCGCGCGCCGCCCCGCGCTCAGCTCGTTCTCCGCCTGGTCCCATTCGGCCAGCAGCCCGCGGCAGCGTTCGAGAAACGCGGCGCCGTCCTCGCTGACGACGAGCCGGCGGGTCGTGCGGTACATCAGCTTCACGCCGAGGCGCTTTTCGAGCGCATCGATGCGCCGCCCGAGAATCACCGGCGACACGCCCTCTTCCAGCGCCGCGGCCGCGAGGCTGCCGGCATCGGCGACCCGCACGAAGGTTTCGATCTGTTTGAAGCGGTCCATCGTCGTCTCCTGCCTGTCTCCGGGGTGTCTCTGGCGTGCGGCTCCGCCGGCCGCCGCGTCGCCCGCCATTCAATACTTTTTGTTTCGAAATAAGCGACCCGGACTGATCTTATCAAACCTTTATCGCAGCCCTAAAGTGTCCCTCAACAGATTCGTTTACCGACATTGAGGAGACATCCATGGCCAAGATGAGAGCCATCGACGCAGCGGTTCTGGTGCTCGAAAAAGAAGGCATCGATACCGCCTTCGGCGTGCCCGGCGCCGCGATCAACCCGTTCTATTCGGCGATGCGCAAAGCCGGCGGCATCAGCCACGTGCTCGCGCGCCATGTGGAGGGCGCCTCGCACATGGCCGAGGGCTATACGCGGGCGCGGCCAGGCAACATCGGCGTGTGCATCGGCACGTCGGGCCCGGCCGGCACCGACATGATCACCGGTTTGTACTCCGCCCAGGCCGACTCGATTCCTATTCTCGCTATCACGGGTCAGGCACCGCGCGCGCGTCTGTACAAGGAAGACTTCCAGGCGGTCGATATCGAATCGATCGCGAAGCCGGTCACCAAGTGGGCGGTCACGGTGCGCGAGCCGGCGCTGGTGCCGCGCGTGTTCCAGCAGGCATTTCACCTGATGCGTTCGGGCCGCCCGGGTCCGGTGCTGGTCGATCTGCCGATCGACGTGCAGCTCGCCGAAATCGAATTCGACATCGACACCTACGAACCGCTGCCGGTCTACAAGCCGAAGGCGACGCGCAAGCAGATCGAAGCGGCGCTCACGCTGCTCGACGCGGCCGACAAGCCGTTGATCGTGTCCGGCGGCGGCGTGCTGAACGCGGCGGCGGAAGACCTGCTCGTGCAGTTCGCCGAGATCGTCGGCGTGCCGGTGATCCCGACGCTGATGTCGTGGGGCGCGATTGCCGACGACCATCCGTTGATGGCCGGCATGGTCGGTCTGCAAACCTCGCATCGCTACGGCAACGCGACGATGCTCGCCTCCGACTTCGTGCTCGGCATCGGCAATCGCTGGGCCAATCGCCACACCGGCAGCATCGACGTCTATACGAAGGGCCGCAAGTTCGTCCACGTCGATATCGAACCGACGCAGATCGGCCGCGTGTTCGGACCGGATCTGGGCATCGTGTCGGATGCGAAGGCCGCGCTCGAACTGTTCGTCGAAGTCGCGAGCGAATGGAAAGCGGCCGGCAAGCTGAAGGACCGCGCCGCGTGGGTCGCCGAGTGCCGCCAACGCAAGCAGACGATGCAGCGCAAGACCCACTTCGACAACGTGCCGATCAAGCCGCAGCGCGTGTACGAGGAGATGAACCAGGTGTTCGGCCGCGATACCTGCTACGTGAGCACGATCGGTCTGTCGCAGATCGCCGCCGCGCAGTTCCTGCACGTGTACAAGGCGCGCAACTGGATCAACTGCGGCCAGGCGGGCCCGCTCGGCTGGACCATTCCGGCGGCGCTGGGCGTGCGCGCAGCCGATCCGCAACGGCCGATCGTCGCGCTGTCGGGCGACTACGACTTCCAGTTCATGATCGAAGAGCTCGCCGCCGGCGCGCAATTCAAGCTGCCGTACGTGCATGTGGTCGTGAACAACTCGTACCTCGGGCTGATCCGCCAGGCGCAGCGCGCGTTCGAAATGGACTACTGCGTACAGCTCGGCTTCGAGAACATCAACTCGCCGCAGACCAACGGCTATGGCGTCGATCACGTCGCGGTCGCCGAAGGTCTCGGCTGCAAGGCGATCCGCGTGTTCAAGCCGGAAGAGCTGAAGCCGGCGCTGCAAAAAGCGCAGTCGATGCTCAGCGAGTTCAACGTGCCGGTGATCGTCGAAGTGATCCTCGAGCGCGTGACCAACATCTCGATGGGCACCGAAATCGATGCGATCAACGAGTTCGAGGAACTCGCCGAAAAACGCGCGGATGCGCCGACCGCGGTCAGCCTGCTCGATTGACGATCACTGCCCCGCGCGCCATTTTCCGACCGACCTGAGAGACCCACGCACCATGCCGAAATTCGCAGCGAACCTCACGATGCTGTTCAACGAAGTGCCGTTCCTCGACCGTTTCGCGGCGGCGGCCAACGCCGGCTTCAATGCCGTCGAATTCATGTTCCCGTATCCGTACGCGGCCGCGGACATCAACGAGCAGTTGCAGCGTCATCGGCTGAAGCTGGTGCTGCACAACCTGCCGGCCGGCAACTGGGAGGCCGGCGAACGCGGGATCGCGTGTCTGCCCGAGCGCGTCGGCGAGTTTCAGGAAGGCGTCGGGCGCGCGATCGAATACGCGAGCGCGTTGAAGGTGCCGCAAGTGAACTGCCTCGTCGGCATTGCGGGCGCCAGCGTCGATGCGGACAAGGCCCGCGCGACGATCGTCGACAACCTGCGCTTCGCGGCGGGCGAGCTGAAAAAGGTCGGCATCAAACTGCTGGTCGAACCGTGCAACGCCTACGACCTGCCCGGCTTCGCGCTGAACCGCTCGCGCGACGGGCTCGACGTGATCCGCGCGGTCGGCTCGGACAACCTGTTCCTGCAATACGACATCTATCACATGCAACGGATGGAGGGCGAACTCGCGGCGACGATCGAAAAGAACCTCGCGCAAATCGCCCACATCCAGCTCGCGGACAATCCGGGGCGCCACGAACCGGGCACCGGCGAGATCAACTACCCGTACCTGTTCGCACTGCTCGACTCGCTCGGTTACGACGGCTACGTCGGTTGCGAATACAAGCCGCGCGCGAGCACCGAAGCGGGACTCGGCTGGCTGCAAAGCGTCGCCGGTCAGATGCGCGGCGCCGCGCACGCGGCGGCTTGAGTCGCGTCCGCGCACTTGCCCGCCGCATTACCCTTTCACCTGGAGATTCAAAGATATGGCAAAGATCGGCTTCATTGGCCTGGGCATCATGGGCGCGCACATGGCGCGCAATCTCGCGAAGGGCGGCCACTCGCTGATCGTCAACGGCGCGTATCCGGTGCCTGACGACATCGCCAAGAGCGCGAGCGTCGTCGCCAGTTCGACGGCGGTCGCGCAGGCGGCCGAGATCGTCATCATCATGGTGCCCGACACCCCCGACGTCGCCAACGTGCTGTTCGCCGACGACGGCGTGGCCGCCGGTCTCACGAAGGGCAAGCTGGTGATCGACATGAGCTCGATCTCGCCGCTCGACACCCAGGCGTTCGCGAAGAAGATCAACGCGCTCGGCGTCGACTATCTCGATGCGCCGGTGTCCGGCGGCGAGATCGGCGCGCGCGACGCGACGCTGACGATCATGGTCGGCGGCCCGGAACAAGCGTTTGCGCAGGCAAAGCCGCTGTTCGAACTGATGGGCAAGAACATCTCGCTGATCGGCGAGAACGGCGCGGGCCAGACCTGCAAGGTGGCCAATCAGATCATCGTCGCGCTGAACATCGAGGCGGTCGCCGAAGCGCTGCTGTTCGCGTCGCGCTCGGGCGCCGATCCGGAGCGCGTGCGGCGCGCGTTGATGGGCGGCTTCGCGTCGTCGCGGATTCTGGAAGTGCATGGCGAGCGGATGACCAAACGCACGTTCAACCCGGGTTTCCGGATCGAGCTGCATCAGAAGGATTTGAATCTCGCGCTCGACGGCGCGCGCAAGCTCGGCATCGCATTGCCGCATACCGCGAGCGCGCAGCAGCTGTTCAGCGTGTGCGCGGCGAACGGCGGCAAGGCGTGGGATCACTCGGCGATGGTGCGCGCGCTCGAAATCATGGGCAATCACGAGGTCGCACAGGCGCCTCGCGACGAACAGGCGAAAGCGGCTTGAGGCTGGTTTGAAGGCTTGAACGATGGCCCGCGTTCGACGCACCGTCGCTGCACTGGCGCTGCACTGGCGTTAGCAGCGGCACGTGGCGCGTAGCGCGTGGCAGTCACCGGTGGGGCGCCCGTTGGTCGCGCGACAGCTTCGGCTGCTCGCGCGGCGCAGCGGGCAAATCGTGCCGCTCTGGGCTGAGAGCGGCAAGTGGGGTCCGCAGCGGCACCCGGCTGCGACGGGGAAGCCTTGGTCGGTCAGACGTCGTGGCCGGGTGTCCAGCTGTCGGATTGGGCAGGCAACTGCCGCTCAATCCCATCAATACGTATCGAACACCTTCTGCAGCGCGGCCGCGTCCGTCACGCCGGCGGCCAGCGCGAGCATCAGCAACACCCTCGCCTTGTACGGATTGAGCGCACCCGCGCCGACGAAGCCGAGCGCATCGTCGGCGGCCGCGCCGTTGCGCATCACGTGGCCCGAGCCGACCCGCGATGAGCGGACCACCGGCACGCCGCGCGCAACCGCATCGACCAGCGCCTGCTGCAAGCTCTGATGGATCGAGCCGTTGCCGGTGCCGGCGACGACGATCCCCCGCACGCCGGCGGCGACCAGCGCATCGACCGCAATGCGCGACACCCCCGCATAACTCGCGACGATCTCTACCTGCGGCCACGCCGCGCCGATCGCGAATTCGCTCGCCAGCGTATGCGCGCGCAGCACGCGGCGCTGGAATTCGACGCGGCCGTCCTGCACCCAGCCGAGCGCGCCGATTTCCGGCGACTGGAACGCATCGACCGCATAGGTGCTGGTCTTGACGACGTCGCGCGCGCTATGAATCCGGTTGTTGAACGCGACCAGCACACCCTGCCCGCGCGCGCTTGCATGGGCGGCGACGGTTACCGCGTTCAGCAGATTCAACGGACCGTCGGCCGACAGCGCCGAGGCCGGCCGCATCGCCGCGGTCAGCACGACCGGCTTGTCCGACTTGATGGTCAGATGCAGCAGGTAGGCGGTTTCTTCGAGCGTGTCGGTACCGTGCGTGATCACTACGCCGTCGACGTCGTCGCTCGCGAGCAAGGTGTTGATGCGTTGCGCGAGCGTGGTCCACAGCGGCAGCGCCATGTCCTTGCTGTCGACGCTGGCGATCTGCTCGGGCGCGAGCCGCGCAACGCTCGACAGGGCCGGCACCGCGGCCAGCAACTGATCGACGCCGACCACGCCGGCCTTATAGCCGGCCGTGTTGGCCGCATCGGCCGCCGAGCCGGCGATCGTGCCGCCGGTCGCCAGCACGGCGATGCGCGGCAGCGCCGCGGCGCCCGCGCTGGAAGGGGGAACTGAGGAATTCGAGATAGTCATGACCGCGATTGTATGCGAAGCGCCACGCGCAGCGATGCGTGAAAGCGCAAGAGGCACGCAGGCGGATTTGCTCCGCGTGCGTGCCTCTGCTGTGCTGCCTTCAGGCTGCGTAGGGCTGCGTAAAGCTGCCCAAGGCTACCTGAAGGCTGCGCAAGGTCGCCTTATGCTGCTAGTCCGCTTTAAGCCGCCTCGCGCAACTGCGCGGCGATCTCAGCCTCGTTCAACTGCGGCGCGAACATCTCGATCAACCGGTACGCGTACGCGCGCAGGAACGCGCCCTTCCTCAAACCGACCCGCGTCGTGCTCGCCTCGAACAGATGCTGGGTATCGAGCGCGACCAGTTCGGTGTCGCGCTTCGGATCGTAGGCCATCGCCGCGACCACGCCGATCCCCATCCCGAGTTCGACGTAGGTCTTGATCACGTCCGCGTCGATCGCGGTCAGCACCACGTCGGGCAACGCGCCCGCTTTCGCGAATGCCTGGTCGATATGCGAGCGGCCGGTGAAGTCCTGATCGTAGGTGACGATCGGGAATTCGGCGATCTCGTCCAGTGTCAGGTTCGGACGGCCGACCAGCGGATGATCCTTCGGCACGACCACCACGTGATGCCACGAATAGCACGGGAACGTGACGATGTCGGGGAAGCGGTCGAGCGCTTCGGTCGAGATGCCGATATCCGCCTCGCCGTTGATGATCATCTGCGCGATCTGCTGTGGGCTGCCCTGGCGCAGCGCCAGATGCACCTTCGGGAACACCGACGTGAATTGCCGGACCACCTTCGGCAGCGCATAGCGCGCCTGCGTGTGGGTGGTCGCGACGACCAGGTGGCCGCTGTCCTGATCCGCGTACTGACGCGCGACGCGGCGCAGATTCTCCGCGTCGAGCAGCATCCGCTCGATCAGCTGATGCACCGCCTTGCCCGGTTCGGTCAGGCCGGTGAGCCGCTTGCCGCGACGAATGAAAATATCGACGCCCAGTTCGTCCTCGAGGTCCTTGATCTGCTTGGACACCCCCGACTGCGACGTGTACAGCACGTTCGCCACTTCGGTCAGGTTCATGTTCTGCCGCACTGCTTCGCGCACGAAGCGCAGTTGCTGGAAATTCATCGTTTGTCTCCGGTACCGCCAGAGTAGATAGAGTTATTGAAGCCGCCCTTGGGCGGCCGAAATTATTGTTAGCGGGCAGCGTGCCTCGTCGCCGCCCGGTGCATCAGTTCGCCGGAAACACCCGCAACGCACGCGGCACCGCGGTCACGCCGTCGCCGACCCCGAGTTGCAGATCGCGCCACGCTTCCCGATCGAGTTCGGCCTCGAGCAGATTGCCTTCGCGGCCAGCCAGCTCGACCCGCACCGAACCGCCGAGCGTCACCACGCGCCGCACGTCGACGACGATCCCCTCGCGATGCCCGGCCGCCTGCGGATACAGCTGCAGATCGTGCGGCCGCACATAGGCGAACGCCGGGCCGCTGAAACCGGCCGCGCTCGCGACCGGCAGCGCCGCGCCGTCGACGATGAAGCCGCTCGCATCCACGTTGCCATGCAGCCGGTTCGCCGCGCCGAGAAACTCGTAGACGAACGGCGTCTGCGGATGGTCGTAGACATCCTGCGGACTGCCGACCTGCTCCACATGGCCGCGATTGAGCACGACGATCCGGTCGGCCACTTCGAGCGCCTCTTCCTGATCGTGCGTGACGAAGATCGTCGAGATATGCAGATCGTCGTGCAGGCGCCGCAGCCAGCTACGCAATTCCTTGCGCACCTTCGCGTCGAGCGCGCCGAACGGCTCGTCGAGCAGCAGCACCTTCGGTTCGACCGCGAGCGCGCGCGCCAGCGCGATCCGCTGCCTCTGCCCGCCCGAGAGCTCCGACGGATAGCGCTGCGCGAGCCAGTCGAGTTGCACCAGCTTCAGCAATTCATGCACTTTCTCGCGGATCACCTTCTCCGACGGCCGCTCCTTGCGCGGCTTCACGCGCAGCCCGAACGCGACGTTCTCGAACACCGTCATATGACGGAACAGCGCGTAATGCTGGAACACGAAGCCCACTTCGCGCTCGCGCGCGCCGACCGACGCGACGTCCTGGCCTTGCAGCTCGACCTGGCCGCCGTCCGCGTATTCGAGCCCGGCGATCACGCGCAGCAACGTCGTCTTGCCGCAACCGGACGGTCCGAGCAGCGCGACGAGTTCGCCCGGCGGGAAGTCGAGCGACACGTTGTCGAGCGCGACGAAATCGCCGAAGCGCTTTTGCAGGTTACGAACGGTGATACCCATTTACAGCTCTCCTTGCTTGAGCGGGTGTCGCTGCGGCGCAGGCGCGGCGTTGACGAAAAACGATTCGGAAGCGGACTGCGAACTGCTGGACTGGCCGGCGCCGGCGCTCGCAGCCGGACCCGCATGCGCGGGCACGTCGTGCGCGGCGGAAAGCTCCGCCGACATATGGCGCTCGGCCAGCAGCTTGAGCCCGAGCGTGACGAGCGCGAGCAGCGCGAGCAGCGAGGCCACCGCGAACGCGGCCGAGAAGTTGTACTCGTTGTAGAGAATTTCGACGTGCAGCGGCATCGTGTCCGTCTGCCCGCGAATATGGCCCGACACCACCGACACCGCGCCGAACTCGCCCATCGCGCGCGCATTGCACAGAATCACGCCGTACAGCAGGCCCCATTTGACGTTCGGCAGCGTGACGCGGCGAAAGATCTGCCAGCCCGACGCGCCGAGCACGTGCGCGGCCTCTTCCTCGTCGTTGCCCTGCGCCTGCATCAGCGGAATCAGCTCGCGCGCGACGAACGGGAACGTGACGAAAATCGTCGCGAGCACGATGCCCGGCACCGCGAAGATGATCTGCACGTTGCGCTCCTGCAGCCACGGGCCGAACCAGCCCTGGGCGCCGAACATCAGCACGTAGATCAACCCCGAGATCACCGGCGACACCGAGAACGGCAGATCGATCAGCGTGGTCAGAAGCGCCTTGCCGCGGAACTCGAACTTCGCGATACACCACGACGCGGCAAGACCGAACACCAGATTGAGCGGCACCGCGATCGCGGCGGTGATCAGCGTCAGCCTGATCGCCGACAGCGCGTCCGGATCGGCGAGCGCTTCGAAGTAAAAACGCAGGCCCTTGTTCAGCGCCTGATAGAACACCGCGGCGAGCGGCACGACGAGAAACAGCGCGAGAAACAGCAACGCGATGCCGGTCAGCAGCCAGCGCACCAGCGGCGGCTCGGTGACCGGATCGGGACGGCGCGCGCCGCTCACCTGAGCGACAGGTTGTTTCGGGGTGCGATTCATTGCGCGCCTCCACCGATCGCGGCGACGTTGCCGGCCGCCGCCGGCGCCGGACCCGCGCTGCCGCGGCCGGTGCGCCGCTGCAGATACCACTGCAACGTATTGATCAACAGGAGCATCAGGAACGACACCACCAGCATCACCACCGCCAGCGCGGTCGCGCCCGCGTAGTCGTACTGTTCGAGCTTGGTGATGATCAGCAGCGACGTGATCTCCGACTTCATCGGCACGTTGCCGGCAATGAAGATCACCGAGCCGTATTCGCCGAGCGCGCGCGCGAACGCGAGCGCGAAGCCGGTCAGCAGCGCCGGGAACACGGCCGGCAGCACCACGCGGCGAAACGTCAGCCAGCGCGATGCGCCCAGGCACGCGGCGGCCTCCTCCTGCTCGCGCTCGAACTCCTCGAGCACCGGCTGCACCGTGCGCACGACGAACGGCAAACCGATGAAGGTCAGCGCGACCAGCACGCCGGCCGGCGTAAACGCGATCTTGATGCCGAGCGGCTCGATGAACTGGCCGATCCAGCCGTTGCCCGCATAGACCGCGGCGAGCGAAATACCGGCCACCGAGGTCGGCAGCGCGAACGGCAGATCGACCACCGCATCGACGATGCGTTTGAACGGAAACGAGTAGCGCACCAGCACCCACGCGACCAGAAAACCGAACACCGCGTTGATCAGCGCGCCGCCGAGCGCGGAGAAGAACGTCAGCCGGTACGACGCGAGCACGCGCGGCGAGCCGACCGCGCGCACGAACTGGTCCCAGTCGAGCGTCGCGGTCTTCAGAAAGGTCGCCGCCAATGGAATCAGCACCACGAGGCTCAGATAAGCCACCGTGATGCCGAGTGTCAGGCCAAAGCCGGGCAGCGCGCTCGGCTTGCGGAAGGTCAACGTCGTCATTCGATACTCGGTTCTCGGGTTGTTGCCTGCTGGCTCGCTAACCGGCGGATCCGGCTAGTCGAAAGCGCGCCCCGAAGGACGCGCTCGAAAGTAGCTTACTGCGGTTGATAGATCGAATCGAACACGCCGCCGTCCGCGAAGTGGGTCTTCTGCGCGTTGGCCCAGCCGCCGAACGAATCGTCGATCGTGTAAAGCTTCAGCTTCGGAAACTTCGCGGTCAACTCGGCCGGCACCTTGTTCGAACGCGGCCGATAGAAGTTACGCGCGGCGATTTCCTGGCCCTGCTCGCTGTACAGGAAGTTCAGATACGCTTCGGCGATCTTGCGGCTGCCGTGCTTGTCGACCACCTTGTCGACCACCGCGACCGGCGGCTCGGCGAGGATACTGACCGACGGCACCACGATCTCGAACTTGTCCGGCCCGAACTCCTTCAGCGACAGGAACGCCTCGTTTTCCCACGCGATCAGCACGTCGCCGATCCCGCGCTGCACGAAGCTGGTGGTCGCGCCGCGCGCGCCCGAATCGAGCACGCCGGCGTTCTTGTACAGCTTGCCGACGAATTCCTTGGCCTTCTGGTCGTTGCCGCCCGGCTGATGTTCGGCGTACGCCCACGCGGCCAGATAGTTCCAGCGCGCGCCGCCCGAGGTCTTCGGATTCGGCGTGACGATCGACACGCCCGGCTTGATCAGATCGTCCCAATCCTTGATGTGCTTCGGATTGCCCTTGCGCACGAGGAACACGATCGTCGACGTGTACGGCGACGCGTTGTCCGGCAGGCGCTTTTGCCAGCCCTTGTCGAGCAGACCCTTGTTCGCGATCGCGTCGATGTCGTAAGCGAGCGCGAGCGTCACCACATCGGCCTGCAGACCGTCGAGCACCGAGCGGGCCTGCGCGCCGGAGCCGCCGTGCGACTGCTTGAACGTGATCGTCTCGCCGGTCTTGGCCTTCCACTCCTTGCCGAACGCCTGATTGACGTCCTGATACAGCTCGCGGGTTGGATCGTAGGACACGTTCAGCAGCGTCGTGTCGGCGTGCGCGACGCCGCTCGCGCCGAACATTGCGAGCGCGCCGGCCGCGCCGACCGCCAGAGCCGCGAACAGTTTCTTGGTGCGGCCCGCAAGGCCGGTGTGTCGATGGTTCATGTCAACTTTTCTCCGCGTGATGGTCCGCTAATGAGCGTCTGATGTTGTTCTGTGTCGCGGTCACGTGCACATGAGCGCCAACCCGGGAGCCAGTCTATCGAAGCGCTTTCATCATTAAAAATAATGTTTATTCATTTTTTAATACGCAAAAGTGGTAACGACAGACGCGCTCGTCGCTTGAACATCGGGATCGTTGCGATGACGCGGGAAAACGACGCCCCCGCGCGGGCGTCGCGACGAACTTAAAGTAAAGCTTGAATTGCGCCGAATACTGTATAAAAATACAGTCACCTGTTCATACATACAGTGACCCATGACCAAACTCACCGCCCGCCAGCAGCAGGTTTTCGATCTGATCCGACGTGCGATCGAACGCACCGGCTTCCCGCCCACCCGCGCCGAAATCGCCGCCGAACTGGGCTTCAGCTCGGCCAACTCCGCGGAAGAACATCTGCGCGCGCTGGCGCGCAAGGGCGTGATCGAGCTCGCGGCCGGCGCGTCGCGCGGCATCCGCCTGCTCGGCGGCCAGACGCCGGGGCTGGACGACGCGCCGCATCAGCTCACGCTGCCGCATGCGGCGCTGATGCAGCTGTCGCTGCCGCTGATCGGCCGGGTCGCGGCAGGTAGCCCGATCCTCGCGCAGGAACATATCTCGCAGCACTATGCGTGCGACCCGGCGCTGTTCTCGAGCAAGCCCGACTACCTGCTGAAAGTGCGCGGTCTGTCGATGCGCGACGCCGGCATTCTCGACGGCGACCTGCTCGCGGTGCAAAAACGCAGCGAAGCGAAGGACGGCCAGATCATCATCGCGCGGCTTGGCGACGACGTGACCGTCAAGCGCCTGAAGCGCCGCCCGAACGGCCTCGAACTGATCGCCGAGAACCCCGATTACGAAAACATCTTCGTGGCGACCGGCAGCGCGGAATTCGCGCTCGAAGGGATCGCCGTCGGGCTGATCCGCCCCGGCGAGTTCTAACGCCCCAGCTGTTCGCCGGAGCGCCTGTCACGCACGCTTGCCGCGTGCGCCGCGTGTGCTGCACGCGTGCCTCGCTTCGGCCGGTTCTCCGAAACCAAGCCGCATTCACGTCGCATCGTCTGGAGAGACTCATGGAACGCCTTGCCCGCCTGCTGCCTTTTCGCCAGTTCGGTCGTCTGCGCCATCTGCGCAAGCTCACGTCCTGCGCCCCGCTCGAAGCACCCGCGGCGCAGACGCCGTCGCTGTTCGACGAAGCGGTGCCGGCCGCCGGTCTGCCGTCGTCGTTGCCGGCGTTCGCACGCGTGTCGCTCAATTCCGGCCTGAATCTCGCCGAGCCCGCGCGGCGCGCGCCGGTGCGGGTCTATCACGGGCCGTCGCGGCTGATCATGGTCGGCACAGTCGACGCCGTATGTCGTATGATCGACCGTTGCATAGCCGACGAAGCCAACCACGGCGCGGTATTCGAAGCGTGAGCGAAGCATGACCGATACCTGAGCCACGCCCGCGCGAATTCCCGGCACGCATCCAGCATGCATCGGATGTCCGGATATTCGTACGGAGTGGGATCGTTCCGAACTCGCCGTGGTCAACGTTTGATCATCACTGACGGGGAGTCCCATTCGATGAGAATGCCGAAACGTTTCCAGGGCAGTGCCACCCGGCCGCTGCTGATCACACTGATCGTGGTGATCGTGATTGCTGCGCTGGGGTTTGTTTATGCATCGCCGTATATCGCGGTGAACAATCTGAAACGCGCGGCGGATGCGCGAGACGTTCAGACGGTCAATCAGTACGTGGACTTCCCTGCGTTGCGCGACAGCCTGAAGCAGCAGGTCGGCGCGATGCTGACGCGCCGCCTCGAAGCCGACGCCGGCAACAAGATGGCCACGATCGGCGCGGTGATCGGCGTGACGCTGATTGGTCCGCTGGTCGACGCGTATGCCACCCCCGATGGCGTGTCCGCGCTGCTCAACGGAATGCCGCCGCGCGGCACGCCGGGCGAACAACCGGCAGCGCCCGCGGCCGGCGCCGATGGCGCGCCCGCAGCCGCAGCCGCGGACACCGCAAGTGCGCCGAACGCGGCACCGCCCGCGCGGCGAAGCACCGCCGGCTACCGCGGCCTGAACGAATTCGTCGTCACCTATCAGCGCGGCGAAGGCAACGCGAATTACTCGGCGATCTTCCGGCGCGAAGGGGTGATCACGTGGAAGCTTGCGGCGATCAATCTGAACGAGTGAGGTTAAGCTGCGCCTGAATGTCTGAATGGATGCGTGGCTGACCGGCGAGGCCAGTCACGCATCAGGCTTTTTCAGCGCCCGTCCGCTTACGCGGCCTCCGCCTGCTGCTGTTCCTGTCCGGACGAGCACGCAACCAGAATGCTGCACGACACGCGGTCGAGCAGCGGCGTGTTGCCCGCGCCCATCCACCAGCGCGACAAACCGGTCCGGCAGCGATGGCCGACCACCACGAGGTCGACATGCAGTTCGTTGGCCAGATTGGCGATCTCGTCGATCGGATGACCGAACGCGAAATGCCCTTGCGCGCTCACGCCACGCTCAGTGAGCCAGTTCACCCCCTCCTGCAGAATTTCGCGGGCCGTTTTTTCGAAGCTGCCGCACGCGACGTCGGTCAACAGGCCCGCGCTTTGCGCAATGCTCGAACGCATATCGACGACCGACAGCAGATGCGTTTCCGCTTTCAGATCCAGTGCGAGGTCGGCGCCGCAACGCAGGGCTTTACGGCCTTCGCGCGAGCCGTCGTAGCACAACAAGATTTTCTGGTAGCTCGCCATCGTTTTCTCCATTCGCGCGGGAAGCGCGGTCTAAGTCAATCATGGTGCGCCGCAATTGGGCTGACAAGGGATGGAAACCGCTAAGTGCGGAGTCGGTGCATCGTGATCCAGTCTGCACAGGGGTTGGGCGAAAAGCGCATGTCCGTTGCGCACGGATGCCGCAGCGCAATACTTCCACCGCGGCCCCCCGCATCGCATGCATTTCGCGTTCCCGGACAGCGCTTCGCAACGCTGGCCCATACCCCCTAGAATAGGCGGCTTCGCGGCGCTTGCGGCCGCTCACGCAGCACGCATGCCTTGCATGATCTTCGGAGCCCGGTTCGATCCATGTCTGTCGCCCCCATCGAATTTCACCAGGTCAGGAAAAGCTACGGCGAGAAAACCGTCTTCGACGGTTTATCGTTTCATGTGAACGCCGGCGAGTGCTTCGGTCTGCTCGGCCCCAACGGCGCGGGCAAGACCACCACGCTGCGGATGCTGCTCGGCATCGCGGCGCCCGATGCGGGTGCGATCCGGCTGTGCGGCGAACCGATTCCGGGCCGCGCGCGGATCGCGCGTTCGCGCGTCGGCGTGGTGCCGCAGTTCGACAATCTCGATCCCGATTTCACGGTGCGCGAAAACCTGCTGGTGTTCGGCCGCTACTTCGGCCTGAGCGCCGCGCAGTGCCGCGACGCGGTGCCCGGTCTGCTGGAATTCGCGCGGCTCGAAAGCAAGGCCGGTGCGCGTGTCAGCGAGTTGTCGGGCGGGATGAAGCGGCGCCTGACGCTCGCCCGCGCGCTGATCAACGACCCCGACGTGCTGATCATGGACGAGCCGACCACCGGGCTCGATCCGCAGGCGCGCCATCTGATCTGGGAACGGCTGCGCTCGCTGCTCGCGCGCGGCAAGACGATCCTGCTGACCACTCACTTCATGGAAGAAGCCGAACGGCTTTGTCACCGGCTGTGCGTGATCGAGGAAGGCCGCAAGATCGTCGAGGGAGCGCCGAGCGAGCTGATTGCGTCGGAGATCGGCTGCGACGTGATCGAAATCTACGGTCCCGATCCGCAGGCGTTGCGCGACGAACTCGCGCCGCTCGCCCAGCGCACCGAGATCAGCGGCGAAACGCTCTTCTGCTACGTGAACGACGCGCAGCCGGTGCACGCGCGGCTCAAGCAACGCACTGGTCTGCGCTATCTGCACCGGCCAGCCAATCTCGAAGATGTGTTCTTGCGGCTCACCGGCCGCGAGATGCAGGACTGATCATGCGCGGCACCCGCCACGCACGACATACGCGAGAACTCTGATGGACGCACGCACCTACGACACTCACGACGGCACGCCGTCCGCACAGCAACCGTTCGCCGCGTTCCCGGCCAACGCGGTGAACTGGATCGCGGTCTGGCGGCGCAATTATCTGGTGTGGAAGAAGCTCGCGCTTGCATCGATGTTCGGCAATCTCGCCGATCCGATGATCTATCTGTTCGGTCTGGGTCTGGGGCTCGGGCTGATGGTCGGACACGTCGATGGCGTGTCGTACATTGCGTTTCTGGCGGCCGGCACCGCGGCGTCGAGCGTGATGATGTCGGCGAGTTTCGAAGCAATGTATTCGGGCTTTTCGCGCATGCACGTGCAGCGCACGTGGGAGGCGATCATGCATACGCCGCTGTCGCTCGGCGACGTGGTGCTCGGCGAGGTCGCATGGGCGGCCAGCAAGTCGGTGCTGTCGGGCATCGCGATCATGCTGGTGGCCGGCGCGCTCGGCTACGCGAGTTTTCCGTCGATGCTGCTCGCGCTGCCGGTCATCGTGCTCGCCGGTCTCGCATTCGCGAGCGTCGCGATGATCGTGACCGCGCTCGCGCCGTCGTACGACTTTTTCATGTTCTACCAGACGCTGGTGCTCACGCCGATGCTGCTGCTCTCCGGCGTATTCTTTCCGACCTCGCAATTGCCCGCCGCCGCGCAGATCGTGACCGCAGCGTTGCCGCTTGCGAACGCGGTCGAACTGATCCGCCCCGCGATGCTGGGGCGACCGCTCGAACATGCGCTGCTGCATGTGAGTGTGCTAGCCGCGTATGCGGTGGGCGGCTTTATCGTGTCGGCGATCCTGTTCCGGCGCCGGATGATGAAGTAGGCGCGAGGCCGCCCTCGCCCATCATGCGAAAACGGCCAGCCGCGCGCGCATTTCACATGCGCCCGCGCTGACCGTACCTCTGCGCCGTCGCCGGCGAATCTTTTGACTTACCGCGTCAATCTTCGTCGTCGGTCCACGGAATCTCGACGTCCGAGATGAACGCGACAGTCGCGAACGGACCGCCCTCATGTCGCCCGATCTTGCCGTCGGCACGCTGCCACTCGACCCGGAACACGGTGCCCGGATCGTTCGCGAGCAGCCGGATCGTGCGCAGTTCGTCGGGGTCCGAATCCTCGACCGGACCATCGAGCGAAATCAGCAGCGCCTGCGGCCACAGCCCATCGGCGGGATCGTAGATCTTGTCGCCGTCGTGAATCAGCGTGAACGCTTCGACGCCGATGGTTGCCGACGCATCGACGATCATCCTCGCGAGCGCCCGCAACAACGCGGTTGCGCGCGCCGAGTTCGCCTGCCGGATTGCCAGATCGCCACGCGTGAGCGCCTGTTCGAGTTTCGGATTGGTTTTTTGTTGCGCCATTGATTGGTGGTCCTATCGCCTTGTGATTGCCGGTTGCGCCGTGCCAACGACGCGCCGCGTTTGTTGTTCGGATTCGATGATGCCGACAGTGTGCGTTGCAGCATCGCGGGCGGCATCGCGCGAGCGCAATGAGATTGTCATGATTGCCCCGGTGTTCGTGATGGTTGCGCATGCATGCCGGAGGCCCGGGGCCGCGCCCGTCCACCACAGTTTAGGTCGTGATTCGCATTCCGGGAGGACATTTGCCCGTTTAGCGTGCGCTCGCCGTTGTTTCGTGGGGCGTTTACGCGTGCTTCCGAGGCCCGCGTCAGCGGCCCACCTGAGCGGCCCACCTGAAGGACCTACCTCACCGGCCCGCTTGCGTGCGTCGCGGCGCACGCTTACCGCCCGCGCGCGCCCCTTTCGGCGCCGCCGTGCCGGCCGGTTTCGCGTCGACGATCCGCGCAATCAGGTGATCGCGAAACGCGCGCACCGACGGCGGCAACTCGCGGCCGGCCATCGTCTGCACTTGAATGCTGCGCTGGCGCATCTGCGGATCGGACAACGCAATCGCGACGAAGCCGTCGTCCGCGTAACGATCGCGCACCGTCAGCAGGCCGGTGAACATGATCGCGCCGCTCTTCTGCGCATAGCGATACATCGAGCCGCTGTTGTTGCAGATCAGGTCCGGCTCGAGCAGGATGCCTTCGAGCGCGCAGGTGATGTCGATCAACTGACGAATCGTCGTGCCCGCTTCCGACAGCGCCAGCGGATAGCGGCTCACCTCGGCCAACGACAATTTCGCGCGCGCGGCGAGCGGATGATCGGCGCGCACCAGCGCGAGGACCGGCGAGCGTTCGGTGTGCTCGACCTTGACACCCTTCTCCGGCGCGAGGCTGAAGGTCATCGCGAGGTCGGCGTCGCCGTCGCGCACCTGACGGGTGGCGTCGGCCGGCGCCATCACCGACAACGTGAAGTCGATGCCCGGGTGTTCGCGACGGAAATCGGCAATCGCGGCGGGCAGGAAATCGACCGCGAAGCCCTCGGCGGTCGCCACCTTGATGCGGCTGCCGTGCAGGGTCGCGAGACCACCGATCTCCTTCATCACGTGCTCAGCTTCGAGCAGGCTGCGCTGCGCGTACCCGAGCAGCCGCTCACCGGCTTCGGATAGCGCCATCCCGCGCGGCCGCCGCTCGAACAGTGTCGCGCCGAGCTCGCTTTCGAGCCGTGCGATCTGCCGGCTGATCGCCGATACCGCGACGTGCAGCCGTTCGGATGCATCGCTCAGCGAGCCGCTGCGCGCGACTTCGACGAAATAGCGCAGCGCGATGCCGTGCAGGGAACGTGCCATTCGATTGCCTCTTTCCGGTCGGTTGCAACGATTCACGGATCACGCGTCTGCGCGGGCGTGCGTTCACGCGCATGCGGCGCTGAAAAAACGCTTCGCCTCGTGTGCGAGCTTTGCCTTTCCGGCAACGCAAGCTTCGAAACACGATCATTGTGACAAAAATAATGCGCTTCTAGAATCAGTCGCAAAGTGCAGGCCACTGATGGCATCGGCGCTTGCGTGCCGGATCGACCGGCTCCCCATCGAGCCTCGCGCCCCTTCCCCCACGATACCCCCGCATTGGAGACACCCCATGAGCCGCACCGAGGCGATCGAGCACGCTACCCGGCATTTCGACTCCGGCGCCTTTCTTGCCGACCTGAGCCGGCGCGTCGCCTTTCGCACTGAAAGTCAGGAGAGCGGGCGCGGCGCGCTGCTGCTGTCGTATCTGACCGATGAGATCGAGCCCGAAGCGCAGCGTCTTGGCTTCAGCACGCGCATCGTCGATAACCCGGTGGACGGCTTCGGCCCGTTCCTTCTCGCAAACCGCCATGAAGGCGACGCGCTGCCGACCGTCCTGATTTACGGCCACGGCGACGTCGTGCGCGGCTACGACAGCCAGTGGCGCGCGCCGCTGAATCCGTGGACGGTGACGGTCGAAGGCGAGCGCTGGTTCGGCCGCGGCACCGCCGACAACAAGGGCCAGCATTCGATCAATCTCGCCGCGCTCGCCAGCGTGCTCGCGGCGCGCGACGGCAAGCTCGGCTTCAACACGAAACTGCTGATCGAGATGGGCGAGGAAACCGGCTCGCCCGGACTGGATGCGATCTGCCGCGCGCACCGCGACGAACTCGCCGCCGACGTGCTGATCGCTTCCGACGGCCCGCGCCTCGCCGCGCGCCGCCCGACCGTGTTTCTCGGCTCGCGCGGCGCCGTCAATTTCCGGCTGTCGTTGAATCTGCGCGACGGCGCGCATCATTCGGGCAACTGGGGCGGGCTGCTGCGCAACCCGGCCACCGTGCTCGCGAATGCGCTGGCGAGCCTCGTCGATGCGCGCGGCGTGATCGCGGTCGAAGGCTTGCGCCCGCCGCCGATTCCGCCGGCCGTGCGCCGCGCGCTGGCCGACATCGCGGTCGGCGGCGGCCCCGGCGACCCGGCGGTCGACGACAACTGGGGCGAGCCCGGCCTGAGCGCGCCGGAGCGCGTATTCGGCTGGAACAGCTTCGAGGTGCTGGCGTTGAAGGCGGGCAACCCCGAGAACCCGGTCAATGCGATTCCGTCGTCGGCGTTCGCGGTTTGCCAACTGCGTTTCGTGGTCGGCACCAACTGGGAAAACCTCGGCCGTCATCTGCGCGAGCATCTCGATGCGCACGGCTTTCAACTGGTCGAGATCGAAGTCGAACGCGGCGCGCCGGCCACGCGGCTGGATCCGGACGATCCGTGGGTCGAGTGGGCGATCGCATCGCTCGAGCAGACCACCGGCAAGAAGACCGCGGTGCTGCCGAACCTCGGCGGCACGCTGCCGAACGAAGTGTTCGCCGATACGCTCGGACTGCCGACGATCTGGGTGCCGCACTCGTATCCGGCCTGCTCGCAGCATGCGCCCAACGAACATCTGCTCGGCCCGGTCGTGCGCGAGGGGCTGCAGATGATGGCGGGATTGTTCTGGGATCTGGGCGAGAATTCGCCGCGAAGATGAGTGACTGTGGCGGGCTGGGGGCTGCGGGCTGCGGGCCGCTCAGTTCGGCCCCCCTTCCCCCGCAACCCGCCTAACCATCACATCAAGCGCGTGCCGTGAGCGCCGCTTTTTCACTGCACGCGCAGCGCTCGCGACGTCCACGGCAACGGCGCTTACGGTGCCGGATTCGGCTGCAACTCGTGCAGCGCGTCGATTTCCGCGAGCACTTCCGCCGACAATTTCACGTCGGCACTCGCGATGTTTTCCTTCAACTGCTCGAGGGACGTCGCGCCGATCAGATTGCTCGTCACGAACGGCCGGCTGTTGACGAACGCGAGCGCGAATTGCGCGGGCGACATGCCGTGCCGCTTCGCGAGCTCGACGTAGCGCGTGGTGGCCTGCACCGCATGCGGCTTGCTGTAGCGCTGGAAGCGCTCGAACAGCGTGATACGCGCGCCGGCCGGACGCGCGCCGCCTTCGTACTTGCCCGACAGCCAGCCGAACGCGAGTGGCGAATAGGCGAGCAGACCGATGTTGTCGCGATGCGCGTACTCGGACAGACCCACCTCGTAGGTGCGGTTCAGCAGGCTGTACGGATTCTGGATGCTGACGATGCGCGGCAGGCCGAGCTTTTCGGCCGCGCGAAGAAACTGCGCGACGCCCCACGGCGTTTCGTTCGACACGCCGATATGGCGCACCTTGCCGGCCTTCACGAATTCGGCGAGCACCGACAGGGTTTCTTCGATCGGCACCGTGTACGCGTCGTCGACCCACGGATACACGGGGCGGCCAAACGTCATCGTGCTGCGATCCGGCCAGTGCAGCTGATACAGATCGACGTAGTCCGTCTGCAGACGCTTGAGACTGTCGTTGAGCGCCTCGGTCAGATTCTTGCGGTCGAACTGGTTGTCCGCGCCGCGGATATGACGCGGATTGTGCGGCTGACGCGCGGGGCCGGCGATCTTGGTGGCGAGCACGATCTTCTCGCGCGCGCTCTTGTGCTGCGCGAGCCACGTGCCGATGTAGCGTTCGGTCGAGCCTTGCGTTTCGGCGCGCGGCGGCACCGGGTACATTTCGGCGGTATCGATCAGCGTCACACCGTGATCGAGCGCGTAGTCGATCTGCGCATGCGCTTGCTGTTCGGTGTTCTGCTCGCCCCAGGTCATCGTGCCCAGACCAATCAGGCTGACCTGCACGTCGGAGTCGCCGAGTCTGCGGTATTCCATCTAACTTGTCCTGTCGAAGAGGTGAACGGAAAGCGCAGACGTTACCACGCCGCTGCGAGAGCTGCACACACGCTAGAATGCGCGGGCTGCCGCCTGCGCCGGCTACTTACTGGCTACTTACCGGCCACCTGGCTGTCATTCACCTGCATCACGTCGCGATGAATCCCGAACAACTCGAACTGCTGGTCACACGCGTGATGCCGTACGGCAAATACCAGGGCCGCCTGATCGCGGAGCTGCCCGGCCATTATCTGAACTGGTTCGCGAGAGAAGGTTTTCCGCCCGGCGAGATCGGCCGTCTGCTCGCGCTGATGCACGAGATCGATCACAACGGTTTGAAGCCGCTGCTCGAACCGCTTCTGAAGGCTGCGCGCAAGCGTTGAAGCGAGCGTCGCGGACTCGCGATGAACTTGCTGCACACTCGCGATGAAAGCCGCGCGAAGCGCGGCCAACGCTCGCTGAAAGTCGTGTCGCAGGCCAGTTGCAAGCAAGTCTTGTCGGTAAAAAATTTAAACAGTGTTTTGCTTGCGTATCGCATAGGCGTGGACTTTAATCGGCATAGATCGTCGTGACGCAAAGCGTCGAGCGTGACGTCGATCCTGCGCTATTCGTCGGTTCGGATTCTCGTGTGCCGACGTGGCGCGAATCCCCTCCTTGCGCGTTTGTCCGCCCCATGCATTCATTCAATCTGTCCGCGTTGCCAGGATTTATCGGCCACGATTTGCCGCCCGTGCTCGCGGTCGTCGTGTTCTTTCTGATCGGCTATCTGGCGGTCGGCTTGCCGATGCATTTCCGCCAGGGCGCCGCGTCGCGTGATATCTGGGGCACCGCCGCCGGCGTGACGATGGCCGCGTTGTATGCGGCATTCGTTGTCGGCGTATATCCGTTGTTGCATCAGGTGGGCGCCATTACGCATTGATGCCCGGCATGCTGGTCATGTTGCGAGCTTCCGTGTTGCGCAGTGCTCTGTCGAGAAAGCGCGGCACACGTCTCGGCCCCAAACGCTGCTATAGCGATTCAAATAAAGCGTCGCGCTGCTGCCGGTGCTGTAGCGACGTTCTATAACGCCGGAGCCTCGCGCCCGTCCCGCCTGATTTGTCTTACTGTCTGCCTCGCGCTCTGGTGGAATGCGACACAGGTCGCCGGTGGCACGACGGCTGCTCTGAGCAGGTCAAACGATTAAGCGCGATCACGCGCCGCACGCGATCGAATGCGCGTCGCTTCACTTCGTTCATTTCATCGCAACGGTTCAGCGCGAGAGCGGCCCGGCCACCGTAACGCGCGGACACAAATGCGGCTGAACTCTGCTGCGCGCGGCTTTTCCGAGATTTATGACGCAAGGAGAAAATCGTGAGCAGGCTGATGGCATCGATGACACTGCTGGCGGCGGCAGCGAGTTTCACCGGCTGCGCGGTCGCGCCGTCTCCGGGATATGGCTACGGATACGGCTATGACTACGCGGCGCCCTACTATCCGTATGCGTATGGACCGCCCTATGCGCCGGTGTATGGGACGGTCGGTATCTATGGCGGATTCGGCGGTCCGTGCTGCTATTACCACGGTGGCCACGGCTACTGGCATGGTCCCGGCGGCTGGCACGGCCAGGGCGGCGGTTGGCACGGCGGTCATGGCGGCTGGCACGGCGGCGGATACGGCGGCGTGCATGGAGGCGGGAGTTCGTGGAGCAGCGGGGGTGGGATGGGCGGACACGGGCATTGAGGGGCCGTCGACGACGCTGAACTCGTGTCCGCCGCGCTCTTACTCCGGCCTCGTTTGTGCGAAGGGAGGTGCGCCCCGTTGCACCAGCACGAAGCAAACGATCCCGCGATTGCCTGGACCGGGGCGCAATGCGAGCGCCGCACTCCATGTCGAGGAACTCGCGGGGCAAAACTCAAAGAGCCCAGACAAAACAAAAACGGCGTTGTGATTTCTCACAACGCCGTTTGCAAAACTTTACTGCCTGAATTCTTTGGGGTGGCTGATGGGACTCGAACCCACGACGACAGGAATCACAATCCTGGACTCTACCAACTGAGCTACAGCCACCACTAACATCTGCTTGACTTGCTTTAAAAACTTGTCTCGCCGACGAAGAAGCAAGATTATACGAACAAGATTTGCGTTTGCCTAGCCCTTTATTCAAAAATTTCGACGGGCTCACGCAGATGCTGTCTTGCCTCGTCGAAGATGGCCAGGTCGCGCGCAGCAAGCCGCTTGCTATCGGACAGAACCCGGCGCCAACCGCGTGCGCCCGCTTCGCCGCGATACAGCCCCAGCGCATGCCGGGTGATCGCGCCGAGATAGGTGCCGCGCGCCATTTCCGCCGCGCAATACTCGATCAGTTTTGCTTCGACCTGGTCGCGGGTCAGCGGCGCTTGCGTCGCACCGTAGAAACGCGCGTCGACGTCGGCCAGCACATACGGATTGTGATAAGCCTCGCGCCCGAGCATCACGCCATCCACATGCTGAAGGTGCAACTCGACTTCATCGAGCGTCTTGATCCCGCCGTTGATGATGATTTCCAGCTGCGGAAAGTCGCGCTTCAGCTGATACGCGTAATCGTATTTGAGCGGCGGAATCTCGCGATTTTCCTTCGGGCTCAGCCCCTTCAGGATCGCGTTGCGCGCGTGGACGATGAACACCTCGCAGCCTGCCTCGGCGATCGTGCCGACGAAATCGCGCACGAACCCATATTCCTCGACCGCATCGACACCGATCCGGTGCTTGACCGTCACCGGCACCGACACCACGTCGCGCATCGCCTTCACGCAGTCGGCGACGAGTCGCGGCTCGTTCATCAGGCATGCGCCAAACGCGCCGCGCTGCACCCGCTCCGACGGGCAGCCACAGTTCAGGTTGATTTCGTCGTAGCCCCATTGCTCGCCGAGCTTCGCCGAGCGCGCCAGATCGTCGGGCTCGCTGCCGCCGAGTTGCAGCGCAACCGGTGCTTCATCGGGCGTAAACGCGAGATGGCGCGGCACGTCGCCGTGCAGCAGTGCGCCGGTCGTCACCATCTCGGTGTAGAGCCAGGTGTGGCGCGAAATCATCCGATGCAGCGAACGGCAATGACGATCTGTCCAGTCCATCATCGGCGCGACGGATACGCGGCGGGGGCTTGTTTTCACTGAGTTTTGCTGAGAATTCATGGAGTTGCGGGTAATCCGCGGGCACTCGACCGTGGCTCGTTTTTATGGTTCTGATCGTTTGCGCCCCGGCGACCACGTTGCAGCGCCTGAAGGACGACTAACGCCGTCAGCCAGCACGCGCAAAACGCAAAAGTATACGCTAGCCGGCCAGCTTTCGCCTGAACTCGGCATGGGAGGCCTCGCGGCGCCTTGTCCGTCAAATCCGCGCTATCACTTCGCGGCTCCTGTCAAAAAACCCTTGGTCAACAGGGTCAGACCACAGGTGACCCTTGTCGCGCAAAGCTCGGACCGATTGTTTTCAGATCGGGAATAGTAAATTCATATTATCGGTACAAATTTTCGATAGTACGGGTATACACTCGGTTCCATTGATGTCGCGGACACCTACCTCACCGGCTCCTGCGACGCCTCCCTGAAATGCAGTCGAAACGTTATCGGAGTTTCCTCATGAAGACCAAGTTCATCGCCGCCCTGCTGGTTGCCGCTTCCGCCTCGATCGCCGCCCCCGCTTTTGCCAGCGGCTATGGTCCGGCACCGTTCTACCGTCCGTCGGTTGGCGCACCGGCTTCGCAGCAAGGCCAGAACGAGCAGACCATCGCCGCAGAACGCGCCAGCGCCAACAACGGCACGACCGCTTACGGCGGCGTGAAGAGCGCATCGTCGCAGTCGGGCGCCCACGCGGAACGTGCGAACGGCCCGCAGTCGGTGTTCTTCGGTCAGTAAGCAGCCGGCTCGCACCGTTGAATTCGCTGCCCGCGTAGGGCAGCGCCCAACCTGGCGCCGCGCATCGAGTATCGATGCCGGCGCCAGCGGCGTTTACACAGCATCCAATTCGCGGCTAACCCGCCAGCCCGGCGTCGATTACCTCGCGCGCCGCGCGCAGCCCCGCCTCGGCGGCCGCATGCTCCGTGGGCCACAGCTGGTCGATATGCACCAGTTGCCAGTCGACTACCGTCGCATCATTGCGCAGCACCCGAAAATGCGCCTTCACACCGGTGAGCACCTGCTCGACCGCGACCTCGATGTCGTAGTCGCCATAGCGCTCCTGGTAATCGCCCATGTCGAGGCCCTTCGGCTCCATGCTTGCCTCCGTGGTATCGCTGCTCGCCTGCAAGCGGCCGCACGCGTCCCGCGAATGTCGCGATCGCTCGCGACTCGCCTGCGACCTGCCACCGTTCCTTCGAATCGTTGCCGACCGGCCAATCAGTCGCAATCGCCGGACAGATACTGCCGGCCGCTGCAATTGATTTCGACCTCGCCGCTGCCCGCCTCGGCCACGAGGCCGCTCGCCAGCAACTCCGCCACGGCGGACTGCGCGACTTCGGGCGCCGTCTGTCCGACACCGACGTCGTTCAGACGCCGCAACGCTTCGACCGCTTCTGGACTCAAGGATCTCGACATGGCCGTCTCCGTCGGAATGCTCAATTCATCCTAGCAAGTTTCATCCGCCGATGCAGGTGCTCTGCGCCACGCGGCCGCGATAGTGGATCGTGCACGCTGGCCACGCCGCCTTGAACCGCAATGGCGGCACGCACGCAAACAGTTTCGTTTGCGCGCGTGTCGACACGGCGCGAGCACGCCGCCGGCTGACCGCGCGCCCCGGAACACCGTGTGCTACTAGCTGATTGTCGATGCAGCGGGGTGTCTACCCATCATGCGGGCCCGAATCGCGACGGCACGCGGCATCGAAGGAGAACGATATGAAACAAAGCAGATGGTCGGCGCGGACGGTGGCCGCTTTCGCACACACATCGGCGCATGCAGCGGTGCTGGCGCCCGCCTTCGTCGCGGCGCTCGCATGCAGCGCCGCAGCCTTTGGGCAGACGAAGTCCGCCCCGAGTGCGCCGCCGGATAGCCATGCGCCGATGGCCAAACCGCCCGAAGCGGCGTCGGGCGCGGGCGGCGCCAGTAATCCCGACAACATGCCGATCAAGCGGCCGGACAAGCCGACCAACGATCACATGTCGCACCCGCCGCCCGCGAGCGGCGCGAATGCAAAATAGCGTCGTGCGGGCCTTGCGGCCGAATCACCGCAGAATGATCGCTGCGGCAGCGTGATGGCCGCAGCATCACAGTGGAAGTACCGCTGCGGGAGCGCCACCGCCGTAGCGCCACGCGGCAGCTCGACAGCAGCGCCATCCCAACCGCCGCACTCACAACCGCACTCACAACCGCGCGATCGACACCTCGGTCGACTTCACGAGCGCGACCACTTCCGAGCCGACCTTCAATTCGAGCTCGTCGACCGAGCGCGTCGTAATCACCGACGTAACGATCCCGAACGGCGTTTCCACGTCGACTTCGGACACCACCGAACCGCGGATGATTTCCTTGATCTTGCCTTTGAACTGATTACGCACGTTGATGGCGGAAATGCTCATTTGAATTAACTCCACAGATACAGTTGAAAACGAAACACGGATGATCGGACCACGCGAATCAGCTGGCCCGCTCGGACTTCAGACCGCCCAGCGCACCTCGGTCGGCCGGGCGCGCCGCTCCACCGGAGCCGCCACGCCGTACGGGTCGAAAGGCTCGTAGCCATGCTGCGACAGCGCATCGTCATTGGGCGCGTTTTTCAGCACGCGCTGCAGCACGTGCTCTTCCAGCGCGGCGAAACCAGCCGACGCCCGCGCGCGCGGCCGCTCGAGCGCGACCGGCTGATCGAGCGCGATGCGCCCCTCTTCGATCAGCAAAATCCGGTCGCCCAACGCGACCGCTTCATGCACGTCGTGAGTCACGAGCAGCGCGGTGAAGCGATGTTCGCGCCAAAGCCTCTCGATCAGCGCGTGCATTTCGATGCGCGTCAACGCATCGAGCGCGCCGAGCGGTTCATCGAGCAACAGCAGTTGCGGACGATGCACGAGCGCCCGCGCAAGCGCGACGCGCTGCCGTTGACCGCCCGACAGCTGCGCGGGCCAGTCGTTCGCGCGCTCCAGCAGACCGACTTCGGCGAGCACCGCCCGCGCATCGTCGCGCGCGCCGCGGCCCAGGCCAAGCATCACGTTCTGCAGCACGCTCTTCCACGGCAGCAAACGGGCGTCCTGAAACATGATCCGGGTATCGAGCGGGGTACCATCCGCGGCGCGCTTGTCGAGCACGCCCGCAGTCGCCGTCTCAAGTCCGGCGACGAGCCGCAGCAACGTCGATTTACCGCAACCGCTGCGCCCGACGATCGCGACGAAACTGCCGCGCTCGATCGACAGATCGAAGTCCGACAGCACCGCGCGCTCGCCGTAGCGTTTGCCGACGCCGCGCAGCTGCACCGCGTAATCGTTGGCGTTGCGCGCATCGTGGCGCGTGAGCGGCGCGGCCCGTTCCCCCACCCGCGGCTGCGCGAGTTCGGCCTCCAGATCGCGGCCGGCGATGCCGCCGAAGCTCGTCGATAACGTCGTTGCGCTCATGCTTTCGCTCCTCGCTGATAGGCCGGATGCCAGCGCAGCGACACGCGCTCGAGGCTCTTCGCGAGCATGTCGGCCGCTTTGCCGAGCGCCGCGTACAGCAGAATGCCGACCACCACCACATCGGTTTGCAGGAATTCGCGCGCGTTCATCGTCATGTAGCCGATGCCCGATTGCGCGGAAATGGTCTCGGCGACAATCAACGTGACCCACATCAGGCCGAGCGCGAAGCGCACGCCGACGAGGATCGACGGCAGCGCGCCGGGCAGGATCACGTGCCGGTACAGCGCGAAGCCGCTGACGCCATAGCTGCGCGCCATTTCGATCAGGTTCGCGTCGACCGAGCGGATGCCGTGGAAGGTATTCACGTAGACCGGGAAAAACACCCCGAGCGCGACGAGAAACACCTTCGCCTCCTCTTCGATGCCGAACCACAGGATCACTAACGGAATCATCGCCAGCGCGGGGATGTTGCGGATCATCTGCACGCTCGAATCGAGCATGATTTCGGCGGGCCGGAACAGCCCGGTCGCAAGTCCAAGCACGAGGCCGATCCCGCCGCCGATCGCAAAGCCCGACACCGCGCGCCACGTGCTGACGCGCACGTCCGCCCACATCTGGCCCGACTGGATCAGCGACCACGCGGCCTTCACGACCGCGAGCGGCTCGGGCAGCACGCGGGTCGACAGCGCGCCGCTGCGCGCGGCCAGTTCCCACGCGAGCAGGATCGCGAGCGGTGCGAGCCACGGCAGCAGATGCGCGCCGAAGCGGCGCAATGCGTCGGCGCGCGCGCCGCGCGACGCCTGCGCGTCCGGCGGCGCGGCCGCGCTCAAAGTGCCTTGCGTCATGATGTTTTCTCCTTGTGCGAACCCAAACCGTGCGTCGCGCGCGCTCAGCTCGCGCTCGCCGCCTTTGGCAGCTCGCTGGTGCCGACGATCTCGCCGAACGGTCCCGACAGCGGACCATTGGCGACCTTGCTCGCGCGCTGCGGCAGCAACGGAAACACGAGTTCGGCGAATCGATAGGATTCCTCCAGGTGCGGATAGCCGGACAGGATGAACGTGTCGATGCCGAGCGCCGCATATTCCTTCATACGCTCGGCGACCTGCTCGGGATTGCCGACCAGCGCGGTACCGGCGCCGCCGCGCACGAGGCCGACGCCGGCCCACAGGTTCGGATAGATTTCGAGCTGCTCGCGCCCGCCGCGCTTGCCGCCGTGCAGCGCGGCCATGCGGCGCTGCCCCTCCGAGTCCATCTTCGCGAACGACGCCTGGGCGCGCGCGATCGTGTCGTCGTCGAGCTTGCTGATCAGCTTGTCGGCGGCGGCCCACGCCTCCTCTTCGGTCTCGCGCACGATCACGTGCAGGCGGATGCCGAAGCGGATCTGCCGGCCGCGCGACTCGGCGCGCGCGCGAATGTCGGCAATCTTCTTCGCGACTGCTTCAGGCGGCTCGCCCCACGTCAGATAGGTATCGATATGATCCGCCGCGATATCGTGCGCGGCCGCCGACGAGCCGCCGAACCACAGCGGCGGATGCGGCTTCTGCACCGGCGGATAGAGCGCCTTGCCGCCCTGCGATTGCAGATGCTTGCCGTCGAAATCGATCGCGTCGTTGGTGTGCGACGCGGCGAGCAGCTTGCGCCAGATATGCAGGTACTCGTCCGTGATTTCGTAGCGGGTGTCGTGATCGACGAACACGCCGTCGCCGGCCAGCTCGGTCGCATCGCCGCCGGTCACCACGTTGATCAGCAAACGCCCGTTCGACAACCGGTCGAAGGTCGCCGCCATCCGCGCGGCCAGCCCCGGCGACGACAGTCCCGGGCGCACCGCGACCAGAAACTTCAGGCGCTGGGTCGCGGCAATCAGGCTCGATGCGACCACCCACGCGTCTTCGCACGAGCGCCCGGTCGGCAGCAGCACGCCTTCGTAGCCGAGCGTATCGGCGGCGACCGCGATCTGGCGGAAGTAATCGTAGTCGGCGGCACGTGCGCCTTGGGACGTACCGAGATAGCGGCTATCGCCGTGAGTCGGAATGAACCAGAACACATTCATGTTATTGCTCCTGCCTCGTTCTAAACGTAAATGGAAACGCTGCGCGCGAACGCCGCGCGCACGCCGGCCGCGCGCAGCGGGCCGGTATCCGGCCACGCGCTGCGACGCAAGCGAAGGAATTGAGAAACGCACGGCGGCTCGGGCCGCCAGCAATGGCTATCGGCTATGCGCCGGGCGGACGGCCGCGCGGCTTTCTGCACATGCAGGCCGTGCGGCAACAGGGATTCGGCATCAGGCTGGACATCGCGACGGGATTCCTCGACCAACGTGCGCGTGATGCGCTCGATTCGACAAATGACGGCGACCGGCGCCGTCTGCATGAGGAAACAGTCTATGGAGCGGTCCGCGGCTTTTGAACGATTTTTTTTAGCTTAGGAATTCCGCTTTCGTGATTAGCCCGTCGCTCGGGCATACAGGTGTTGCGCTTTATGCACGCCATCGCAGGCAACACGACCCCTGTCGATATAATGGCGCACGTTTTCCTATCATCCGGTACGGGTTTTGCAAACAATTGCGCCGCCTGTACTGTGCGGGTGCAATGCATGCAAAAAATAATTCTGCCGTTTGTCGCCGGTTTTCTGGCTTCGCTGTTTTTTCACGAATCGACGCTGTCGCTGATGCACGCGGCCGGCATCATCGATTCAAGCGGTTTTTCGACCGCGCCGTTCCTGCCGCTCGGCCTGCCTGAGTTCATCGCGAACGCGATCTGGAGCGCGTGCTGGGCCGTGCTGATGGCCTGGCTGCTGCGCGTCGCGCCGCATCGTCGCGCGCCGTGGGTGCCGGCCTTCGTATTCGGCGGCATCGTGCTGACGGCGGCCAGCGTGTTCGTCGTCGATCCACTGCGCGGCATCTGGCCGAGCGGCAACATGCTGCCGCGTCTCGCGGTCGGCTTCGCGGCCAATGCAATGTGGGGCTGGGGCGCGCTCGTGTTCATGCGCGCGTTCATGGCAACCGAGGACGAAGAGTAAGCGCGCCTCGCTGCGCGTTCAGCCGCGCAGCTCGCGCAACGGATGCTCGTTCGCGGGCCACGGGCTCTCGAACATCCGCTCGACGTCGGCCGCGCTGACGTCCTCGATCCGCGCGAAACGCCAGCGCGGCGCGTTGTCCTTGTCGATGATGCGCGCGCGGATCCCCTCCACCGTATCGCCGAGCGCAAAGCTCGAGCGCGTCAGATCGAGATCGACGCGCAGCACGTCGGCCATCGAGCCCTCCGCGCGCGTGACCACCTCCAGCGAGACCGCCATCGACAACGGCGAGCGCTCGCGCAACACCGCGATCGTCTGCTCGGCCCACTCCGCCCCCTCGCCGCCGCGCGCGCGCTCCTGTTCGAGCGACGCGAGAATGCGCGCGAGATCCGGCAGCGCGAAATGCCGGTCGATCAACGTGCGCGCGTGGGCGAGCGGCGCATCCTCGGGCGCTGGCGCGACCCGATACGCGGCCGCCTCACGCTCGATGCACGCGACCACCTCGGCGCCGCGCTCGAACGGCTCGCGGCCCAGCGTGTCGAGCAACGCGGGCAACGCCTGCTCGTCGATATAGACATCGGCGAGGCCGGCGTACAGGGCATCGGCCGCGCCGATCGTCGCGCCGGTCACCGCCAGATAGCGGCCGAGCGCGCCCGGCGTGCGGGCGAGAAACCAGCTGGCGCCGACGTCGGGAAACAGGCCGATGCGGGTCTCGGGCATCGCCATCTGCGTCGATTGCGTGACGACGCGCAATCCGCCGGTGCGATGCGCGCCCTGCGAGATGCCCATCCCGCCGCCCATCACGATGCCGTTCATCAACGCGATATACGGCTTCGGATAGGTGAAGATCGCGTGATTGAGCCGGTACTCCTCGCTGAAGAACGTGTCGCGCGCCCGCTGGTCACCGCGTTGCGCGGCCTCGTACATGAAGCGGATGTCGCCGCCCGCGCACAGCGCGCGCGCATGCCGGCTGCGCACCACCACCGCCAGCACCTCGGGATCCTCGCGCCACTCGTCGAGCGCCGCGTGCATCGCGCGGATCATCCCGGTCGACAACGCGTTCAGCGCCTTGGGCCGCTCCAGTTCGATGAAGCCGATACGGTTGGTGACGTGGGTCGCGATTTCGTCGCTGACGGCGGGCGAGGCGGACGTGGACATGGAGAACGGCGCGCGGCGGCGCTAGCGTGACGGGGAACTGAACGTTATCACGTGCGCGCGGCCTTGCGTTTCGCGGGGGACGCGGCGCCGCTGGCGGGCGGCGCGCCGAGCCACGCATCGAGCGTCACGCCGACGAGCGCATCGAGCGGCGCGTTCGGGAAAACCGGACACGTGAGATTGAGCGCGACGATGCCGTGCAGGGCCGCCCATAACGCTTCGGCGAGGATTGCCGAGTCCACCTGGGCGACCGGCGCCGATAGACGCCCCGCCGCGCGTAATTCGTCGAGCGCGTCGATCATGATGCGCAGCGCGGCGCTGCCGGAATCGTCGGCGCTTGCGCTAACCTGGTTGGGCAGCGCGGCGGGCGTGTCACCGGCTTCTTCCACCTCCGCAGCCGCCGCGCTTGCCTTCCCTTCGCGCGCCCCCGCCATCGCCCCGAACGCCGCGCCGGTATAGCTCGGATCCTCCATGAAGATCAGCCGGTACGTCTGCGGGTGCTCGACGCCGAACGCCACATACGCGCGCCCGAGCGCCTTCAGCCGCTGCGCTGGATCCTCGATGCGCGCGAGCGGCGCGAAAGTCTCGAGCAACTGCGCGAAACCCTCTTCGCACAGCGCTTGCGCGATCTCGTCGCGGCTCGCGAAATGCAGGTACAGCGTCGCGGGCGAATATTCGATTGCGTCGGCGATCTTGCGCATCGACAGCGCGGCAAATCCCTCGCGCATCACGATGCGCCGCGCGGCATCGAGGATGCGTTCGCGCAGCGCCTGCTTCTGGCGGTTTTTTCGTTCGGCGATTCCCATGTCCGCGATTTTGAGATTGACAAACTGAAAAGTCAAATTAAACTGAACACCGTTTAGTGAACAGTGTTCAGTAAGTTTTCATTTGTCATTGCACGCGGGAAACTCGCGCCGCACACAGGGAGTCGTCATGCAAGTCACGGGAAAAGTCGGTTTATTCGGTGCCGCGGGCGCGGCCGGGCAAAGCATCGCGACGGCATTGAGCGCGGCCGGTCGCGACTACCGCGTGGTCGGCCGCTCGCGCGAGCCGCTGCAACGCGCGTTCGGCAACGACCCGCGCGCGGAGATAGTCACGTGGTATCCCGACGATCCGCGCTCGATCGAAGCCGCGGCGGCCGGCCTGCAGACCATCATCTATCTGGTCGGCGTGCCGTACCACCGGTTCGCGCAGCATCCTGCGTTGATGGAGAAAACGCTGGCCGGCGTGACCGCGGCGGGCGTCGAACGTCTGATCCTGATCGGCACCGTGTATCCGTACGGTCGCGCGCGCGGCAATCCGATCCGCGAGGATCATCCGCGTGAACCGCATACGTTCAAAGGGCGCATGCGGCTCGCGCAGGAGCAGCTCGTTCTGGCCGCGCATGGCCAGCGCGGGCTCGAAACGCTGGTGCTACGGCTGCCCGACTTTTATGGACCGAACATCGAACGCAGTCTGCTCAATGGCCTATTCGTCGGCGCGGCAAGCGGCAAGCGCGCGCAGATGATCGGACCGATCGACGTGCCGCACGAGTTTGTGTATTTACCGGACATCGGCCCGGTCGTCGAAACGCTCACGCGCACGCCGCAAGCCTATGGACGCTGGTGGCATCTGGCCGGTACCGGCACGATCACGCAGCGCGAGATCGCGCGGCAAGCGTATGCACTGATGGGAACGGAGCCGAAGCTGATGGTGGCCGGCAAGAGCATGCTGCGTGTGCTCGGCCTGTTCAGTCCACTGATGCGGGAGTTGGTGGAGATGAACTACCTGATGACCGAGCCCGTGGTGCTCGACGACAGCGCGCTAACGGCTTTGCTCGGGCCGATAGAAAAAACCTCGTATCAGGAAGGTATCCGGCGATGCGTCGAAGCGGCGCGCGAGGCAGCGGCGCGCGGCACGAACTAGTAAGAAGGCGCGGCGAAAGCGCTGCGAGGGCGCTGCGAATGCGCGTGGGAACTCCGGAACCGGAAGGAAGCTTGCTGAAGCGCTGCCCGCGAGCGCGAGCCCGCCGTAGTTGATTGCCGGCACGCGATGCCGGCTAGCCCGCCATCTGCCCGGGCGGAAAATGCCCGCTCTTGAGCAGCACCGGCGTACCGTTACTGATCTGCAGATGCTCGCGCGCCACCGCCTCGATGCGGGGGCGGCCGGCGTCGAACGCGCGCAGCCAGCCCTCGAGGTCCTCGCTGTACGCGCCGAAATGATCCTCGAGCGCTTCGACCGAGATCGCGCACGGGACCGGCTCGCCATCCACCAACGCGGAAAAGACCACGGTCAGGTTCGAGTCGCGGTAAGCAGGCGCGTCTGCGGGAAAGCGGATTTCCATGGTCGCCTCTTCAAAGATTGCGGGAGCGGCGCCGGCGCTCGGACAGCGCCGCCGGCCGCCGCTCCCGCGCGGGTTTCGCTATGGTACTCGCCGCGCCGGACCGGGGTCCAGCGCGGGCCGCCCGGGGTCACTGCCGGCGTTACTGCGCGGCGTCACTGCCCGTCGAGCAGACGGTCGACATAATCGCGCGCCGCCTGTTCGACGAACGCGAGCGCCTCTTCTTCGCTACCGAAGCGCTGGCGGTCGCCCAGTTCCAGCAGGGTTTCCATCCGGTGCGGATCGTCGGGACCGAGTTCGGCGAGGCTGACCGAGCCGACGTAGGTGCTTTGCACCTCGCCGCCCGGCTCAATGCTCGCCGCGCCCGGCGTGCTCGATGCGCTGCCGACCGGCACGAGACGCGCGGCAGCGCTGATGTAATAACCGCGATAAGGGCCACTGACCCGTTCAGCCATGGTTCGCTCTCCTCTTTTACGATTGCCGGGCGGGCGCGTTGTCCGCGCATCGCAAACGAATGCGCGGACCTGCTCAAACGCGACCCGCACTGACACAATAAGGCGCATCGCGACACGATAAGTTCTGCGCGACCGCCGTTCGACGCTTGCATAACTTATGCAGGACACGCTGGTCGAAGCGTCACGAGCGACGTACCGGGCGCGCTCGCCCGACCATTCTTCCACGCACTCCCCAAGTTCAGCGAATGCCATATGGGAAAATATTTTTTGCAGGATCACGAACTGCCCGAGCCGCAAGCCGCGAACCTGTGGTTCGCGTACGCCGAAAATCACGGCATCGACATTCCGAAAGCGATCAGTATCTGGGAAGACGCGGCCACCGCGGAAGGCGACGAAGCTCGCCGGCTCATCGGCGCCGCGGGTCTGAGGTTCGAACTCGGGCTCGAAGATTCCTAGCCGCTGCACACGCTTGAACGCGCGTCGTAAGGCGCACCTTATCGGCCAACCGGCCAGCCCGATTTATCCGCATGAAAGGACTCATTACGATGCATTTCACGACGCAAGCGCGCCGCGCCGACCGATTTTTTCGCCTTCGCTCGAACGCGGCGCTGGCCGTCGTGCCGCTCGTGCGGCGCGCATCGCGCCCGGCCGCGCTGCCCGCCGCGTTGCTGCTCGCAGCCGGCATTGCCGGCTGCGCGTCGTCGAACACCACGTCGCTGATCAACCTGCCGAACGGTCAGAGCGGCTTCGCGATCAACTGCAGCGGCGCCGACGCCGGCTCGAGCTGGGCGTCGTGCTACGTGCAGGCCGGCAAGGCCTGCGGCGCGACCGGCTACGACATCGTGTCGAAAGATAACGACGAAGGCGGCACCGCCGGCGGCAGCGTGACGAACGTCGTGTCGGCGAACGTCAAGAACCGCTCGATGATCATCCGCTGCAAGTAAGCGAAGTCATTGCCGCGCGCGGCAGGCGCTCAATGCGCCTGCATCTTCGAAAAGAGATTGAGCACCGCGACGCCGGCGACGATCAGCCCGAGCCCGATAATCGCCGGCAGATCTGGCACCTGCCGGTACAGCACCAGCGCGACGAGCGTAATCAGCACGATCCCCGCGCCCGACCAGACCGCGTACACGACCCCGACCGGAATGCTTTTGAGCGTCAGCGACAGGCAGTAAAACGCGACGCCATAACCGGCCACCACGAGCGCGGACGGCAGCACGCGCGTAAAGCCGTCGGAGGCCCGCATCGCCGAAGTCGCGATCACTTCGGCGACGATCGCGATCGCGAGCAACGCATACGGAGGCAACCGCATCGGCTCAGGCCTTCGCGAGCGCGAGCTTGCCGTAGTCGTGACCGAGATGCGCGCACAGCGCTTCGACCACCAGTTCGTGGTCCGCTCGCTGCGGCAGGCCCGACACGGTGATCGAGCCGATCACGCCCGCGCCCTGCACTGTCAACGGAAACGCGCCGCCGTGCGACGCGTATTCGGTGGCCGGCAAACCGTGCTTGTCGGCAAGCGATGCGCCCGCTTGCTGCATCTTCAGACCGATCGCGTACGAGCTGCGCCGGAAATGCGCGACCGTATTGCCCTTGCGGCGGGCCCAGTCGACGTTGTCCGGGGTCGCACCGTCGAGCAGGCTGAAGAACAGCGGCTGGCCGAACGTGCGCACGTCGATCGCGGCGGCGATACCGCGCGCTTTCGCGACCTCGTGCAGATAGGCACCGACTTGCCACGCGCGGTCGGCATCGAAACGGGGGAAAACGAGCGTCTTTTCCTGAACGGCAATCAGCTGTAGATCGTGAGCGATATCCATAGGGGTTCGAAGCGGGATCAGAGAGTTGAAGCGCTCGCCGTGCCAGAACATAGCGAGCCGCGTGGAGATCTGGATTCTAGCGCAGCGTTCGAAACCGGCTTTTTCGCGCGCTACGTATCCGCTTGCTGCGCAACCTGTTTCGGTTATGAAGCTAGTCCTTACATAGCTATTGCATTCGCCGTTTGGTTGTTCTATAATCTTTTCTTCGACGGACGCGGGGTGGAGCAGTCTGGCAGCTCGTCGGGCTCATAACCCGAAGGTCGTAGGTTCAAATCCTACCCCCGCAACCACGAAGTCATTGAAGGGTTACAACGCATCGGCGTGTAACCCTTTTTTGTTTTTGTCGTCCGCTTTTTGTGCGCATCGCCGGACGCGGGCGATGCGGATGCCGGCTCCCGGAAGAATTCGCAGGCAATAGATGCAAAAAATAAAAGCGGCCGCCCTAGCCCAGCCAGATCACCACGGCGCAATACAGAACCAGCGCCAGGGACAAAAACACAAAAACGAAAAAAGAGTCCATAAATCGACAGAGCGCCACTGAGATCCCGAGCCTTCAGGCGAAAAAAAAAGCGCGTCAAACAAATGACGCGCCCAAGACTACGAGGCAATGTACAAGAGAGAACAGATGACTGCAGCGGACGCGGGGGGCTTCCATTGCAACCATCGGGACCGATGCTATCAGCGGAGTTGAAAATCGACTGTCAACCAATGTCAGACCTGGCCGTGCGCGCGACGGCGTTGCCGGGCGGGCACTGCGATCGAAGCTGCGCCCCCGCCGCATAGCCTCTCCAGCGTCTCAGAAAAGCCCCGCCCCGGTGATAAACTCCTATCACCCTTTCTCGTCCCCTCTCTATGAAATTCTGTTCTGTCTGCGGCCACGGCGTCAGTCTGAGCATTCCGCCGGGCGACAATCGCGAGCGTTTCGTGTGCGGCAGTTGCGGCACGGTGCACTATCAGAACCCGCGCAACGTGGTCGGCACCGTTCCAGTCTGGGACGACAAGGTGCTGCTGTGCCGGCGCGCGATCGAGCCGCGCTACGGCTACTGGACCCTGCCGGCCGGCTTCATGGAAATGGGCGAGACGACCGCCGAGGCCGCGTCGCGCGAAACACTCGAGGAAGCCGGCGCGCGCGTCGAAGTGCAGAACCTGTTTTCGCTGCTGAACGTGCCGCACGTGCATCAGGTGCATCTGTTCTACATGGCGCGGCTGCTCGATCTCGACATTGCCGCTGGTGAAGAAAGCCTCGAAGTGAAGCTGTTCGAGGAGCACGAGATCCCTTGGGACGAGATCGCGTTTCCGACCGTCGGCCAAACGCTGCGGTTCTTTTTCGCCGACCGCGCGGCCGGCAGTTTCGGCCTGCATACCGGCGACATCTTCCGCTCGCTGCGCGAAGGCTGAGCGGCGCGCATGGTTCCCTGGCTCGGTGCCGACGATCCGTTTCCGCCCGTCGAGCGCGCGCTCAGCGCGGCGAGCGGCGCGCCCGGCCTGCTCGCGGCGAGCGGCGACCTGCTGCCGTCGCGCCTGCTCGATGCTTACCGCCGCGGCATCTTCCCGTGGTATTCGGACGGCCAGCCGGTGCTGTGGTGGAGTCCCGATCCACGCATGATCCTGCGCCCCGCCGAATTCAAACTGTCGCCGTCGCTGCGCAAGACGCTCAAACACGTGTTGCGCGACGACGCGTGGGAAATCCGCGTCGATCACGATTTCGCCGCGGTGATGCGCTCGTGCGCGCAGGCGCCGCGACGCGGCCAGCGCGGCACATGGATCACCGCCGAGGTCGTCGAAGCGTATTCGACGCTGCACCGCCTCGGCGACGCGCACAGCATCGAAACCTGGTTCGAAGGCAGGCGCGTGGGCGGCCTGTATGGGGTGTCGCTCGGCCGGATGTTCTTCGGCGAATCGATGTATACCGAGGTCACCGACGGCTCGAAAATGGCGCTGGCCGCGCTCGTTTCCCACTTGCGACGTCACGAAATAGAAATGATAGACTGCCAGCAGAACACGTCGCATCTGGCCTCGCTGGGCGGTCGCGAGATAGCGCGCAAGGCGTTCGTCGCGCATGTTCGCGCGGCGGTCGGCGCCCCGGCGATTCCGTGGCGCTTCGACAAGACCGTCCTGCTCGAGCTCGTCACGCGGGCGGCGTAGGAAGAAAGAATCAGGCCGAATCCGGCGCCGCCGCTCACCGAATCGCGGCCTCCGAGCTGCCAGGCGCGCCGGGTTTGCATTACAGAGACGCATCGAGAGCTGCCAACGTGACTCATCCCAACGAGCTGCCTCTTTCCCCGCTTTCCGCGCTGCAATTTTATGCAACGGCGCCCTACCCCTGCAGTTACCTGGACGGCCGCATCGCGCGCTCGCAGGTCGCCACTCCCAGTCACCTGATCAATTCGGACGTCTACACGGATCTCGTCAAGGCGGGCTTCCGGCGCTCGGGCGTGTTCACCTATCGGCCGTATTGCGACGGCTGCCGCGCGTGCGTGCCGGTGCGTGTGCCGGTCGAGCAGTTTCAGCCCAATCGCACGCAGCGGCGCGTGTGGAAAAAGCACGGCGGCCTGATCGCGACCGTCGCGCCATTGCACTACGACGAGGAACACTACGCGCTGTATATGCGCTACCAGTCGGCCCGGCATGCGGGCGGCGGGATGGACCGCGACAGCCGCGATCAGTACGAGCAGTTCCTGCTGCAAAGCCGGATCAACTCGCGCCTCGTCGAATTCCGCGAGCCGGCCGCCGCGAGTCCGAACACGCGTCCGGACGCGCCGGGCGCGCTGCGCATGATCAGCATGATCGACATCCTCGGCGACGGACTCTCGTCGGTGTACACGTTCTTCGAGCCCGGCCTGCCGCATGCGAGCTTCGGCACCTACAACATCTACTGGCAGATCGAGCAGGCGCGCAGCCTGAATCTGCCCTACGTGTATCTCGGCTACTGGATTCGCGAGAGTCCGAAGATGGCGTACAAAGCGAATTTCCGTCCGCTGGAAGGCCTCATCGACGGCGCTTGGCGCGTGCTCGATCCGGCCAGCATCGATCTGCCGCCGGTCGATTTCGCGATGCACGGACGGCGCGGCCCGCTCAAGCCTTGAGCCGTCATCCCAGCCCTGACCGCAAGCGCCCGCGCAGTGCGCCGCCCGCGCGCGCAAAGCCGGTAAAATAGCGGGTTCCCATTTTTCGGCCGTCCGGCTTCATCCCGTGCTTAGCTCCCTTTACCCGCTTATTCGCGCCCAACTCTTTCGCATGGACGCGGAAGACGCTCATCACCTGACCTTGCGCATGCTCGGCGCCGCCGGCCGCACCGGCCTCGCCGGCGCGCTCGCGGCGCGCGTGCCGGATGCGCCGCGCACCGTGATGGGACTGACGTTCCGCAACCCGGTCGGGCTCGCGGCGGGGCTCGACAAGGACGGCGCCTGCATCGACGGTCTGGCGGCGCTCGGCTTCGGTTTCATCGAGGTCGGCACGGTCACGCCGCGCGCGCAGCCGGGCAATCCGCGCCCGCGCATGTTCCGGCTGCCGCAGGCGCACGCGGTGATCAACCGGATGGGTTTCAACAACGCCGGCGTCGACCAGTTCGTGAAGAACGTGCAGGCCGCGCGCTATCGCGGCATCCTCGGCTTGAACATCGGCAAGAACGCCGACACGCCGATCGAGCGCGCCGCCGAGGACTATCTGTACTGCCTCGAACGCGTGTATCCGTTCGCGAGCTACGTGACGGTCAACATCTCGTCGCCGAATACGAAGAATCTGCGCCAACTGCAGGGCGCGGGCGAACTCGACGCGCTGCTCGCCGCGCTGAAAGACAAGCAGCAGCGTCTCGCCGACCTGCACGGCAAGCTCGTGCCGCTCGCGCTGAAGATCGCGCCGGACCTCGACGATGAGCAGGTCAAGTCGATCGCCGACACGCTGCTGCGCCACAAATTCGAAGGCGTGATCGCGACCAACACCACGCTCTCGCGCACCGCGGTGACCGGCATGCAGTACGGCGACGAAGCCGGCGGCCTGTCGGGCAAGCCGGTGTTCGACGCGTCGAACGAGGTGATCCGCAAGCTGCGCGCCGAGGTCGGCGACACGGTGCCGATCATCGGCGTCGGCGGCATCTTCTCGGGCGAGGACGCGCGCGCCAAGCTCGCGGCCGGCGCGTCGCTGGTGCAGCTTTACACGGGCTTCATCTACCGGGGACCCGCGCTCGTCGCCGAATGCGTGCAGGCGCTGCGCTAACGCGCAAAGTCGCGCGGGCCTGCGCTATGCGCACGGAATATAGACATACACAAACGGTATTTTGGTTTCGATAGCTTCGTTTGTTATGCTTGCGCCCGTTCAAAGCCACACGTACTCAAGACGTACACAAAGGAACACGATGAAATTCGGTCTGCTGAAAAAGCTGCTCGCCGTCGCGCTGATCGGCGCGTCGTTTACCGCCGTCGCCGCGCATGCGGAAGATCTGCTCGACCAGGTCAAGCAACGCGGCACGCTGCGCATCGGTCTCGAAGGCACCTTCCCGCCGTTCAACTCGAAAGCGCCGTCGGGCGAACTGGTCGGCTATGACGTCGACATCGCCAGGGCGGTCGCCGCGAAGCTCGGCGTGAAGCCGGAATTCGTCACGACCGAATGGAGCGGCATCATCGCCGGCCTGCAGGCGGGCAAGTTCGACGTGATCGTCAACCAGGTCGGCATCACCGACGCGCGCAAGCAGTCGCTCGACTTCTCGACGCCGTACACGTACTCGTTCGCGCAGTTGATCCAGCGCAAGGACGACACCCGCCAGTTCAACTCGCTCGAGGAGCTGAAAGGCAAGAAGCTCGGCGTCGGCCTCGGCACCAACTACATGGACATGGCCAAGTCGGTGCCCGGCATCGACGTGAAGACCTACCCGGGCGCGCCCGAGTACCTGCGCGATCTGGCCGCCGGCCGGCTCGACGCGGCGCTCAACGACCGTCTGATGCTCGCGTACCTGCTGAAGAACTCGCAGCTGCCGCTTCGCACCGGCGCGAACGTCGGCGCGGGCAACCCGTCGGGGATTCCGTTCCGCAAGGGCAATCCGAAGTTCGCGAAGGCGATCGACGACGCAATGGCCCAGCTCGAAGCGGACGGCACGTTCGCGAAGATCTCGGACAAGTGGTTCGGTATCGACGTCACGAAGCCGGCCAAATAAATACGCACCGCGTGCGACGAAGGGCGGCATCCGCGGCGATGCCGCCCTTCGTTTTTGTGCGGCGCCTGCCATCGACGTGCCGCGCGGTCATGCGGCCCGCCGCACGCCGCCCTCGCCGAGGCACGCGCGATCCCCAAGGCCCGCGCGAGCGCGCGTCACGTATACCCCAATGCGCCGCGCGCGAGCCGCGCCATCACGCGCGCCAAAGTTTATGATGTGCGCTTTGCGCGCCACTCAGTACACCACCCATGTCCATCCCTTCCCTGCTGGTCGAATCGCTGCCGGTGCTCGCGCAGGGCGCCGTGCTGACGATCAAGTTCGCGGTCCTGTCGATGATCTTCGGCCTGATCGGCGGCGCGGTGCTCGCGCTGATGGGCATCAGCCACAGCCGCCCGCTGAACTGGCTCGCGCGCATCTACGTCAGCATAATGCGCGGCACGCCGCTGCTGGTGCAGATCTTCGTGATTTATTACGGTCTGCCGAGCTTCGGCATCTCGCTCGAGCCCACGCCGGCCGGCGTGATCGCGCTGTCGGCGAACGTCGCCGCGTACCTGTCGGAGAGCATGCGCGGCGCGATCCTCGGGATTCACCAGGGTCAGTGGCTCGCGTCGTACAGCCTCGGCCTGTCGCGCCGCCAGACGCTGCGCTACGTGATCGCGCCGCAGGCGCTGCGCATCGCCGTGCCGAGCCTGTCGAACAGCCTGATCAGCCTGATCAAGGACACCTCGCTGGTGTCGGTGATCACGGTGACCGAGCTGCTGCGCAGCGCGCAGGAAATCATCGCGTCGACCTATCAGCCGCTGCCGCTGTATCTCGCAGCAGCGGCCATCTACTGGGTGCTGTGCCAGGTGCTCGAATGGGTGCAGCGCTGGTACGAAAGGCGCCTCGCGCTGCCGACCCGGCACTGAGTCGCGCGCTGCGTCACTCGCCGGCGAACCTGAGCCCCAGCGCCGCGCGCGCGGCGTCGGCCATCGCGATCATCGCCAGCGACGTCGCGTGGGGCATCAGCGGACTTTCCAGCTGCCCCGCGCGAATCAGCTCGCAAAAGTGCGCGGTCTCGTAGTTCAGCCCGCCGCCCTCGAACGGTTCGTCGAGTTCGACCACGCGGCCGTCCGCATAGCGGATCGTCGCGCGCGACGGGTTCCACCACGGCTCGTGAATCGTTACGTGCCCGCCTTTGGCCATCAGCAGCGCATCGCCCTTGCCGTGCAGATCGAGTCCGCAAAATAGCTGCGCGATGCCGCCGCGCTCGTGCAGGCTGTTCAGACTCGCGAACGTATCGACGCCGCTCGCGCCGAGCCGCCCGAGCGTCTGCACGTCGCGCGGCGCGCCGAGCCAGTCGACCGCGAGAAACATTTCATAGACGCCGATATCGAGCAGCGCGCCGCCCGCGTGCTCGAACGACAGCGACGGATGATCGGCCGGCACGCCCGGCACCGAGCAGCCCGCGCGCACGAGACCGACCTCGCCGATCGGCGCGGCCGCCAGTTGCGCGCGCAACTTTCTGTACAACGGATAAAACGACGGCTTCATCGCTTCCATGAACAGACGCTGCGATGCGCGCGCGGCCGCGAGCACGCGTTCGAGCTGCGCGCGATTGATGGTCGCCGGTTTTTCGCACAGCACGTGCAGGCCCGCCTGCAACGCGGCGATCGCGTAGTCCGCGTGACTGTCCTGCAAAGTGGCGATATAGAGTGCGTCGATACCGCTTGCGAGCAGCGCGTCGAAGCTGTCGCACGGCGTGCCGCCGAATTCGGCCGCGAACGCGTGGGCCGGTTGCGCGCGCCGCGACCACAGCGCGGCGAGCCGCGCCTGCGGCACATGGGCGAGCCCTTGCGCGAAGCGGCGCGCTATCCGGCCGGTACCGACGATGCCCCAGCGAATTTCGCGGGCCGGGTCGATCGGAAGAGTTGAGTGGGAATTTGCCTGAGGGGTCGTGTCTGTCATCGGGGGGCCAGGGGTCCTTGCGGTTCGAACAGCCGCTATTGTCGCGCATGCCGCCCGTCACCGCGTGGACCTGGAGGGCGCCGCCCTCCCTTCAGCCTGGCTAACCGCCGCGCCACTTACACGCGCGCCGGCGGCTCCGCCGAAAAACGCCCGAGTTCCTCGGCGCTGTGATCGATCAGCGCGAGCGCGGCTATTTCGGCCTCCTTCGGATCGCGCCGCTCGATCGCCTCGACGACCCGTTGATGCGAAGCGATCACGCTTTCCCACAAGCCTTCGCGCTCGTTGACGATCGGCGGCACGGTCGACAGCGCGCCGCGAATGATCGCCGCCATCTGCTTGAAGAACTGGTTGCCGCTCGCGGTCACGATGCGCGTATGGAACAGCTCGTCGGCTTCCAGATAGCCGCTCTCGCTCGGGCGCACCAGCCGGATCGCCTCGAACGCCTCGCGGATTGCCGCGACGTCGGCGGCGCTGCCGCGCGCGGCCGCCTGCGCCGACGCACGCGGTTCGATCAGGATGCGGAACTCGATCACGTCGCGCAGGAACATCGGGTCGGGTTTCGCGCGAAAGCGCCAGTTGACGACGTCCTCGTCGATCATGCGCCAGTCGCTCATCGGCCGGATCCGCGTGCCGATCTTCGGACGCACGTCGAGCATGTCGCGCGCGAGCAGCATCGACAGTGCCTCGCGCATCACCGTGCGGCTCACGTCGAACTCCTTGGACAGCACGTCCTGGGGCGGCAATATCGCGCCGTACTTTTCCTCGACGATGCCGGTCACGAGGCCGTCCATCACCTTGCTCACCAGCGAGCGATCCTTGTTCGCCTGTTCCATAAACTCTCTCCCCGATGCGGTGTTACCCCCGCGTAGCCTGATGAATGAAGGGCCCGTACGTATCGTTTTTATGCAACCAGGATCGTTTTACGATACGTTGCTTGGTTCGAAACAGATGCGCCAGTTGGGACACTTCCTGACAGGGTTATCCCTCTGAACAATTGTTTCGTTCATGTAACGCGCTGGTTTGTAATGGGCGCCAGGCGTGCTCATCAAGCGTGCCTGCCTCGGGAGGAATGCATAGTGCGAATACGCACGTTTTGAGATGAAATGCCGGATTAGCGCGAAGCCGGCTTGAATGCGTGGGCGGTCAGCGCGCAAAGCGCTGCGCCGCTGCCGGTCGAAAGCGCCACGGCGCCGCTCGCGAAATGAGCCGGGCGCGTGGTGAAGATGGCGCGGATCGAGGGGCGCGGGCCGCGCGCAGCGCTCCGTTTTCGGTTCGTCAGCCGACGGCGCTGCCGTGGCTCGCCGCGCTGCCGTGGCTCGCCGCGCTGCCGTGGGCCGCCCCGTCGCCGCGGCCGTACTGATCGTCCAGGCGCACGATGTCGTCTTCGCCCAGATAGCCGCCCGATTGCACCTCGATGATCTCCAGCGGCGTCTTGCCGGGATTTTCGAGCCGGTGCGTGGTGCCGAGCGCGATGAAGGTCGACTGATTCTCCGCCAGCAGGAACTGTTCGTCGCCGCGCGTGACTAGCGCAGTGCCGCGCACCACGATCCAGTGCTCGGCGCGATGATGATGCATCTGCAGCGACAACCGCCCGCCCGGCTTCACGACGATGCGCTTGACCTGAAAGCGCTCGCCGCGTTCGAGCGAATCGTAGAAGCCCCACGGCCGCCCGACCTTGCGATGCTCGTGTGCCTCGCTGCCCTGCTCCGCCTTCAGCCGGCCGACGATCGCCTTGACGTCCTGCACCCGGTCCTTGGCGGCGACCAGCACCGCGTCGGCGGTCTCGACCACCACCACACCACTCACGCCGACGCACGCGACCAGACGGCCGTCCGAATGCGCGAAGCTGTCGCGCGCGCCATCGAACATCACGCGGCCGCGCGCGACGTTGCCCGCCGCGTCCTTGCTCGACGCATCCCACACCGAATCCCACGCGCCGACGTCCGACCAGCCCGCATCGAGCGGCACGGTCACGCCGACGAGCCGCGCGTCGGTGCCGATGCGCTCCAGCACCGCGTAGTCGACCGAATCGGCCGGGCAGGCGGCGAACGCATCGGCCGCCAGATGCAGCGCGCCGTCGGCGGACATGCTCGCGCGCGCGAACGCATCCGCGCAGGCCGCCGCGATCAGCGGGCGGCACAGCGCGAGCGCCGCGAGCCACACCGACGCGCGCACCACGAACATGCCGCTGTTCCACCAATATTCGCCCGACGCGTAGTAGCGCTCGGCCAGTTCCGCATCCGGCTTCTCGACGAAGCGCTCGATCGCGCGCGCGCCGCGCGTGCCGAGCGCCGCGCCGGTACGGATATAGCCATAGCCGGTCGCCGCGCGCTGCGGCGGCACCCCGAGCGTGACGATCGCGCCGCGCTCGGCCTGCGCGAGCGCCGCGTTCAGAGCGGCGCCGAACGCGGCGTGATCGGCGATCAGATGATCGGCGGGCAGCGCGACGAGGATCGGATCGTCGCCGGCCGCGGCCGCCGCCTGCGCGGCGAGCGCGGCGACGGTCAGCGCCGGCGCGGTGTTGCGCGGCGCCGGTTCGAGCAGCATGCGCACCGGCTTGCGGTACTGCTCGACGCGTTCGAGCGTGGCCAGCCGCAGCTCCTCGCAACATACGACCAGCGGCGCGGCCGGCGCTTTCGCGCGCGGCGCGTCCTGCGCGGCGACCGCGAACGCGTCGTCGAGCCGGCGCAGCGTCGCTTCGAGCAGCGACTGCTCGCCCAGCAGGCCGATCAGCTGCTTCGGATTGCGCTCGCGCGACAGCGGCCACAACCGCGTGCCGGAGCCGCCCGCGAGAATCACCGGCTGCACGGTCGGTTGCGCCAGGCTGGCGGCGCTACCGTCGGGCCCGGTCTGCGGGATGAGCGGATTGCCTGGTTCTACTATTCGATTCATGATGCGATCCCACTGTTCGGTTCTTTCGGGTTCAAGGGCCGGCGTGATGTCAGGACGTGCCTCGCGGTCGCAATCGTTGTTTTCCGGGTCCGCGCGTCAGTCGAGCCCGAGCGCGGCGCGTGTTTTGTGAGTGCTCAGATAGAGCCACCACGCGGTACTTTCTTCGCTCCCGGCGGTGATGACGGGCGCCGCGTGAGCGCACGACGGCATGCCGGCCTGCGTCGCGAAACGCGTAAGCCGCAGCAGAGCAGACATGCGCCCGCCGGCTTGCGGTTGACCATGCATCGATGGCGGCAGCGAGGGTCGGCAGCTCGCGCGCCAGATGGCACCGCGCTCTGGCGCGCTGCAGTGGCAGCGGCATTCCCAGCGGCACTCCCAGCGGCACTGGCAGCGGCATTGGCGGGCCGCTCGCGCGCGAACCGTTGCGGCGCCGCGCGCCGCCCGCCCCCTGCCGACACGCGCCGCCGTGCACGCCGCCATCACGCCTCTCCGAACGGCCGCAACCCGCCGGCGGCATCGGCGACCAACCCGGCCTCGCCCGCAGGGTTGCGCGCGCCGTCGTCGAGCGTCGCGGGTTCCGGTTGACGCAGCTTGCGGAAGCCGCCCCGACAGACTTTTTCGACGTACGACATCACGTTTTCCTGCGCGACCGACGACAGAATCGCGTGATCGGTGTGCTTGCAGAAGGCCACGTGGATATGCTCGTAGCGCCGCAGCCGCGCGCCGCGCGCGCCGAAGCAGCGCTCCAGTTCCTCGACGCCTTCGTCGAGCACGCCGTACACGAGGTGTGTCTCGACGCGCTGTTCGTCGAGCCCGGCGAACAGGCGCCGCTCGTCGCTCGCGCCGAGCTCGCGTCCGCACAGCCGGCCCAGCAGATGCGCGCCGGTGACCATCGCGCGCGACACCATCCGCACCGCCAGCTCGCGCACCACGCCGAAGCCGGCGGTCTCGCCGCGGAACACGCGGCGCCACTTGTGCACCTTGGTCAGCGAGCGCAGGTAGTTGCGCGTCGAGCCGAACGCGGCGACCGGCACCATCGGCTGGCCGTGTTCGTCGCACACGTTGCTCCAGATGAACTTCTGCACGTTGACCAGCACCGCCCCGAGCACGCTGGGCTCGCGCGTCGCCGCATGCAGGCCGGCGTAAGCGCCCGAGCAGATGCCGAGCAGCACCGCGCCCGCATGGCCGCGCGCCGCGAGCCAGCGCGACGCGGCGGCGGCATCGTCGGCGCACGACTGCGCGTACAGGCCGTCGATGGTGAGCATCCCGGCCGTCGGCAGGTTATCGCCGAGATGGCCGATATCGACCCGCAGCGACGCGATCCCCTGGCGCGCGAGGCGCCGCGCGAACCGCACGCCGAAGCGCGCATTGCCGATCCGCGACACCGCGCCGGTATTGACCATCACCACCGCCGGCGCGCTCGCGGCGGCCGCGCCGTCGGGCAGGCAGTACACGCCGGACACCTGGCCGTCGTTCAGCCACACCGGCGTTTCGAACACGCCCGGCGCGACGTAGTGACCACCCGCGCCGTCTTCGCCGCGGCGCGGCACCGCTGCCGGCGTGGGCGCCCACGCCGCGGCATCTGCCGCGAACCAGCGTTCGATCGCGTCGAACGCCGCGTGCGGCACCTCGCTGGCGAGCGCCTCGAGCATGAAACGGCCGTATTCGTCGAACGGCTGGCGCTCGACCTCTACGCCATGCTGCTGATAGTGCGCGGCCAGCGCGTCGACGCGCGCCGGGTTCAGCGCATCGAGCAGCAAGACGCGCGCCGCGGGCCGGCTGGTGTCGCGCGCCAGATCGGCGCCGCGCAGCCCTTCGAGCGTGTCGCGATACATCCGGAAGCCATATGCCTCGACGAACTCGTCGGTATCGGGCTCGACCACGCAATCCATCGATTCGGGCAGCGCCACCCACTGCCGGTAAGCGACCCGCAACTCGCGCTGATAGGTCTTGCCCGACAGCACCGGCGACAGCAGCACGAGACCATGCACGTCGCCCAGTTCCTGCGCGGCGAGCGCGGCCAGCATGCCGCCCAGCCGCAGACCGCACAGGCTCACCCGCTTGACGCCGGTCTGCGCGCGCAACTGCGCGACCGCCTGCTTGACGCTGTCGATCCACGCGCGCCACAAGCCCGGGTCGGTCGGCTCGCCGGCCGAATCGCCGGTGCCCGGATAGTCGAAGCGCAACACCGGCATCCCGCGCGCGGCAAGGCGTTCGGCCAGCAGACGCATGCCGCGATAGGTGCACAGCGAATCGAAGCCGAACGGGGCACACATTACAACGCCATCCGGCCCGTCCGCTGGATGCAACCAGCCGAAATTGCCGTCGAAGACGAGGGGTCTCAAAGTTCACTCCTTACCTGATTTTTCTTTCAGGGATTACAACAAACGTCCCCCTGCTCATATGTGCGCCCCGCCACACTGTTGCGGACTCCGACGCAAACGTTGCCGTGGCCGTTGCGCGCCGGCCGGTTTCCGGTGACATTTAACCGTGTCCCTATCGCGTCTATCTGTTCGGCCACCCACACAGACGCGCGCCACATCAGGGCAAGATGCAAGACTCGCGACCAATCGCCGCCGCATGCCGCAGGGCGCGCATGCCCACGCGAGCGCCGTGCCGAGCCAGCTCGCACGACTGCTCGCGTGACCGGCCGGACAGTGGACTATGGAAAGAAGTATCGTCAGAAACATCATCATCAACTTCGCCGGAGCCGTCGCACCGACCTTCGTCTCGCTCGTCACGGTCCCCGCCTACATCCATCTGCTGGGCGCCGCGCGCTATGGCGTGATCAACCTGGTGTGGACCTTGATCGGCTACTTCAGCGTGCTCGACCTGGGCACCAGCCTCGCGACCGAAAACCAGATCGCCAAGGCCCGCAATGCAACCGACGATTCCATCGAGCGAATCTTCTGGAGTGCCTGGTTCATGAATCTGGCCACCGGCATCGTCGGCGGCGCGCTGATCTATGGCGGCACCATCCTGTACATCACGCACGGCGTGAAAATCGATCCGGCGTTCCAGAAGGAAGTGCTCGCGAGCCTGCCGTGGATCGCCGCGGCGGTGCCGCTCGCCAACGTGTCGTGGGTGTTCGCGGGCGCGATCACCGGGGTCGAGCGCTTCGCCAGCTACAACGTCAACCAGACGCTCGGCACCGCGCTGTTCCAGTTGCTGCCGCTCGCGGCGATCTTCGCGTTTTCGGCATCGCTCGCCATCGTGATTCCGGCCTGCGTGATCGCGCGTTTTATCGCCGCCGTACTGCTCGGCGTGGGCGCAATCCGTGCGCTCAAGATTCGCCGCATGCGTTGGCCGGAATGGCGCCTGATGACCGAAATCTTTCGCAACGGCCGCTGGATGCTGATGTTTTCCGGCGCCAACATGCTCGCGGCGACGCTCGACCGGGTGCTGATCGGCGCGCTGCTCGGCGCGCGCTTCGTCACCTACTACGCGACGCCGCAGAATCTCGTCACGCGTCTGAACCTGCTGCCGATCGCGATGGTGCGCACGCTGTTTCCGCGGCTGTCGGCGGCCTCGCGCAAGGATGCGAACGCGCTCGCGCATAACTCGCTGGCGTTTCTGAACGGCGCGTTCACGCCCTGCGTAATCGTCGCGCTGTTCGCGTTGAAACCGTTTCTGCTGCTGTGGCTCGGGCCGACGATGGCCGCCTCGGCGCCGGTCGCCAGCGTGCTGGTGCTCGGCGTGTGGCTGGCCGGGCAATCGAGCATTCTCGGCATGCTCATCCAGGCACAGACCAGCCCCGCGTCTGTCGCGACCGTCAGCTGGCTGCAACTGCCGTTCTTCGCCGGCGCGCTGTGGGCCGCGATTCACTGGTACGGGATCATGGGCGCCGGGGTCGTCGTGGTGCTGAAGGCGCTGTTCGATTATTCCGTACTGCTTGGCTTTTCGAAGCTGCACGCGTGGTCGATCGTGCGCAACATGCTCGCGCATCTGGCCTTTCTGCTGGTCGCGGTGGCGCTGGCCGACTTGATCAGCGCGCTGCCGCTGGCGATCGCGGTCGGGCTCGCGCTGACCGCCGCGAACTTCGGGATGTCGCTGCATGGTTCGAGCGAATTGCGCGCGGCGCTTTACAAGCTGTGGACCCGCGTGGTGCCGTCGGCGAACCAGGCCGAGGGGTGACGCGCGCGTGCCGCCTAACTTGGCGTGAAGCGGTACATCAGGACCTTGCCGCGCGCGTCTTCCTCGACGAACACCAGGTATTCGCCGCTGGCGAGGCGGTGCGCGGTGATCGGCATCGGCACGTCGGTCCAGCCGCTGGTCGAGCCGACTTCCTTGCCCGGCGCCAACTGCCCGACTTCGCACCCGCTCGCCTGGTCGTACACGCGCACCCGCGCGCGGCGGCCTTCGACCGCGAACAGGTAGTCGCCGGCGAGCGCGAAGCCGCTGATCAACAATGGTTCGGAGCCGCCGGGTTCGGAGCCGCTGGGTTCCGAACCACTTACATCAGGCCATTCGATCAGGTACCGCAGCGTCGGCGTCGCGCTGTGCCAGTGGTCGTAGCGCGCGAGCCGTGAGCCGGCGCCGTTCCAGTTCAGTTGATTGAAAGGCTGCGCGGGCGTCGAACCGGACAGGTACATCGTGTCGTCGGCGGCCGAGTACTGGAGTCGCGCGAGATGGTTGAACGGCGCCGGCATCGGGTATTCGCGCAACGCCGTGTAGCGATAGACCGGGTTGCCGCGCTTGTCGAAACCCTGCAGCGAAAAGCGGCGGATGCCATCGGTCTGGGTCGCCTGCCAGACGTCGCCGCGACTGTCGACCCACCAGCCGCGCAGCGGCGGCGCGTCGCCGCCGCTCGCGCTCTGCTCGAACGCGGCGGCCGAGAAGTCGCCGCGCCCGCTAGCGTCGCGCCAGATCCATTCGCCGTGCGGCGGCTGACCCGGCGGCCACGCGCCGTCGATATGCGTGAGCGCGAATAGCCCGGCCGGGATCGCGGTCTCGCGCCCGGCAACGAAGCGGTAAATTCGTAAGTACGCCGAATACATGTCGGTCGTATAGAGCAGCCGGTGACCCTGCACGTCGCGCACCATCGGCATGCCGCGCTGGCCGCCGAGCCACAGATGGAAGTATGGGTCCCACGGATAGCGGAAGCGGTCGGCCGTGTAGCCCGCGTAGGTCCACTCGTCGCCGGGGCCGCGCGTCAGGTCGAGCGTGAAACGCTTGCTGCCGCTGTACACGGACGGCGGCTCGCCGTCGACGAACTGCGCGCCGTCGACGAACAGCAGTGCCTGCAGACTGAAGCGCCGCCTGCCGTCCGGCGCGTAGCTTTCGAGCAGCGCGCCGTCGTAGGTGTCCGGGGCGCTGCGCGGACGCGGGCCAGCGCCGTTCATCGATACGTACAGATTGCCCGCGTGGTCCACGCCGATGCCGGTCAGTCCGTTGAAACGCCGTGGTCCCGGCATGCCCGCGCGGCCCGCGTAGATGCCGCCGCGCTCGCCGAAGGTCGCGGTCAGTTGCATCGCGCCGCTTGCCTTATCTGTGCCGCTCGCCGGCGCCGCGCTGTAGATCAGGATCTGCTGGCGCACGCCGTTGTCGGCGATCAGCACGCGGCCGCGCGCATCGACCGTCAGATCGACGGCCACCGCGTCGCTGGGCAGTGCCAGTTCGCCGAGCCGCGCGCCGTCGCGCGAACGATGCACGACGTGCGGGGCCGCCGCGCCGCGACTGTTTTCGATCAGCCACAACGAACCGTCCGAAGCGAGCGCGATCCGCCCCGGCTCGCGCACCGCGAACCCGGCGACGGGCTGCATGGTCCTCGCGTCGAACACCTGCACGCGATTGTCGAGCGGGTTGGCGACGAACAGCCGGCTGTTGTCGGCGGCAAGTCCGCGAATCGCGTAATCGGTTTTTGCCGCGTAGCGCGCGATGCGCAGAAACGCGAGACGGCTGCCGCCCGGAAATTTCAGCTGCCCCGCGAACGGCACCCCTTCACGAATATCCGCGCGGCTGCGGCGCGACACGCCGCTCCACACTTCGCCCTCGGGCGGCGTCGGCCGGTGCTTCGCCTCTTCGTTGCCGAGACTCACGATCGTCTGCGCCGCATACACGTAGTCGTCGTTCAACGCGATCGCGTCGCCGCCCATCATCCCCCAGCCATGCGAGTCGCCGCCGTGGCGCACGAGGTCGCCGTCGCGGTACTGGCCAAGCTCGCCGCCGCTCTCGTCCCACGGCGCGTTGGTGAACACGTCGCCGTCGGGCGCGACCGCGAGCGCCTGCACGTCGATCTGCATCCAGCGGCGATCGCCGTAGCCCCACGTATTGCCGATCCACGAGGTTCGATAGGACAGCGAACCGGAAGCGCCGGCCGCCGGCGTCACCACAGCGCCGCCGGCACCGCTCCCCGACGCCGCCAGCAACGCAAGCAGCGGCAACGCCAGCGCAGCGGCGACCACCACCCGCTCGAAGGTTTTGCGCGCACGCACGCTCATCGCCGCAGTCGTATCAGAACGCGCGGATCGCTTCGCGATAGACGTCGGCCACCTGCGCGGCCACCACCGCGCGGTCGAAATGACGTCGTGCGTACGCGCGGCACGCGTCGCTATCGGGCAGCACGCTGTGGCCCAGCAACGCGTCGATGAGCCCCTCGCCGATCGCCTTGTAGCCGCCCGACGGCAACACCAGCGCGTTCGACAGCGGCGCGACCGCTTCCGGCAAACCGCCGACCGGTGTAACCAGCACCGGCGTACCGGCCGCCAGTGACTCGATCGTCGTGAGCCCGAAGCCTTCGAGCGACACGGTCGGCACGACCGACAGATCGGCCGCCCGATACCAAAGCGGCACATCGTCGACGGGCACGAAGCCGGCGAGCCGCACGTGAGCGTCGAGTCCGCGCGCGCGAATGCGCGCGTGCAGTTGCGTTTCGAGCGGTCCCTTGCCGGCAATCGTCAGCAGCACGTCGGGCACGCGCAGCTTGACGAGCGCCAGCGCGTCGATCAGATCCTCCAGACCCATGCGCGACACCAGCCGGCGGATGCAGAACAGCAGCGGCCGGTCCTGCGGCAAACCAAGCCGCGCACGCGCGGCGCGTCGATCGGCAGCGATATCGAAGTGGTCGACGTCGACGCAGCCGGGCACGATGCGGATGCTGTCGTCGGGTACGCGATAGGTCTCGTGCAGCAACCGGCCGAACGCGCGCGACAGCACGATATGCCGCGTCGCGCCGCGATACACGAAGCGTTCGAGCGCGATGCGCGCCGCGCGCGACCAGCCGCCGCCACCTTCCGGATGCGATTCCGCGCCCCACGGTCCATGAAAATGCACGACCTTCGGCACGCGCCGGAACACGCCCGAGGTCGGCGCCGCATACAACGCGAAATGCGAGGCGACGAGGTCGGGCAGCCGCGCCGCGCGCAACGCCAGCGACAGTTGCCGCGCGCCCCGCAGACGCCGGTGCAGTTGTGCGTCGGCGTGCGCGAACGCCTGCACGCGCCCGCCGGACGCGTGGAGCACGGCCGCGCTGCCGGCCACGATCCCGCGCACGCCGACGCCCTGCGCGGGCAGCGTATCGATCAGCGACTGATACATGCGGTCGAGCCCGCCGGGCCGCTCGCTGAACCAGTGCATGCCGATCTGCAACGAGTCGATCGACGGATGCCGGCTGCCCGCCTCGGCGGCGACCACGGCGGCCGCGCCATGATCTGTTTCGCGAGCGATCCCGTTGCCGGCACCGTTGCCCGACTCGCTGCCCGACTCGCTGCCGGTCCCTTTATCCATTTCTTTCGCAGTCCTGCCGGCGCCGCGCCCGAGCGCCTCGTTGCTGGTTCTGTTCATTGCTGCTCCACCGATGCGCGTGCGCGCGCCGGCCACGCGCTCGCCCGGCGCCGCGCATGCACCTGTTCGTAGAGCGCCAGATAACGTTCGGCCATCACCTGCCAGCTGAGCGTCGCGGCGGCGCGACGCGCGCTCGCGCCGAGCCGCCCCGCGTAGCCGGGATCGCTCGCGAGCCGCACGATCGCTGCCGTCAGCGCGCGCGCGTCGTCCGGATCGTCGAGCACGATGCCGCTGCCGGCATCGATCACTTCGGCGCCGCCCGCGGTGCGCACGGTGATCACCGGCAAACCGGCCGACAACGCTTCGAGCAGCACGAGACTCATCGCCTCGTAGCGCGACGGAAATACGAACGCGTCGACCGAGCGCATCAGCGCGGGCATGTCCATCACCATGTCGGTGAAATGGACCCGTTCGGCGAGACCGAGCGAGCGCGCGAGCGCCGGATACGGGCTGTGGTGCAGACGCCCGGCGACCGCCAGATGCACGTTGGCGGGGGCCGCCGCGAGCGCGTGCAGCACGGTGTCGAGGTTCTTGCGCGGCATCCGCAGATCGCCGGCGAACAGCAGCATGAACGGCTGCGCCGGCAAGCCGAAGCGCGCCCGCTCGGCCGGCCCCGGCGCGAATTCGCCGACATCGACGCCGTTGTAGATCACCTGCATGCGCTGAGTGTCGATGCCGAGCGCGGCGACTTCGGCGGCGACCTTGCGCGACACCGGCACGATCACCTCGGCACGGCGAAACGCCCACTTCTCGCAGCCGATGTTCAGCAGCGTGTAGAGCACCTGATACGCGTGATAGAACCCGCGCAGCAGACGGAACGGATAGAAGCCGCAGTGATACCAGCCGTGGTGCACGAAGTGCGCGGCGTTGACGTCGGCGCGCGCCCACGCGATAAAGCCGTTCACGTGCACGATGTCGAACTCGTCGCGATGCGCGCGAATCCACGCGCCGCACCGCCATGCGAAGCACTGGTACTGCAGCAGCCGGCCCGGCAGCCGGCTCGGCGCGATCCGCGCGAAGCGCACGCGCGGATGGTCGAGCAGTTCGGGGGCCGCCTCGGCGGCCAGCAGCGTCACGCTATGGCCAGCCGCGAGCGCGCCCTGAACGATTTCGTAGTTGACCCGCCCTTGCCCGTCGTTTTTTCTAACTACATGAGTAACGATTAAAATCCGCATCCTGTTGTCTTTCATCCTGCTTTTTTCGTGCTTATCGGTCCGTGCGCCTCGTCTGCGTCGGGTGCTGCCTGTCGTTGTGATTGTCCGGTTCGGGCGCGGCGGCCGCGCGGCTCATGTTGCGGCCTTCGCGCGCATAGCGCAGCGACACCACCGGCAACGTCGCGCCGAGAAAGAAGAACATCCCCGGCACGCCGGTCAGCATGTTCGCGAACACCATCATCGCGGTGATCGCGAACGCGATGCCGACGCCCGCATTGGCGAGCAGATCGCGCGGATGCCGGCGGCTCGCGCGGAACGCGCGCGCGAGCAGCATCGCGATCCCGCTCACGTACAGCAGCGTGCCGGGCCAGCCCATCACATACGGCACTTCCATCAGACCGCTGTCGAAGTCGGTCATGGTCGCCACCGCCGGGTTGTCCGAGAGCTTGCTGCCGATGCCGGTGGTGCCGAGCCCCTGCCCCGCGATATTGGTCAGCGCGGACGCGAGAAAAGTCTTGTAGAACTCGGTGCGCTCCTGGAAGCTGGTGTCGTTGCCCAGGTTCTGCATCGTGTCGAAACGCTTGAGCACCGGCGTCGCGACCTGGTCGATCAGCATCAGCGGCGTGGCCAGCAGCGCGAGGCTCAGCACCACCGCAAGCATCCGCACCCGGTTACGGCCGTCGAGCATCGCGAACGAATACAGCAGCGCGACCGCGAAGCCGCCCCACGCGCTGCGCACGCTGGTCAGCAGCAGCACCGGCACGCCGAGGCAGCCGAGCACGATGCGCGGCCAGCCGCGCGCGGCCAGCGAGGTCAACAGCAGCGCCATCAACGTGACCGCGAACGGGCCGCACGAATTCATCGTGCTGCTCACGCGCATGCCGAACGGCACCGCGTGGCCCTCGGTGACCATCTGCGAGCCCTGCAGCCAGAACGCGGTCCACGGCAACGGCGAGACGAATTCGACGAGGCCGTACACACTCATCAGGAGTCCGCCGTAAACGAAGGTCTTCAGCAGCACCCGGTGATAGTCGGGATAGTGGCGCCACGTGAGAATCAGATAGAACGAGATCAGCACCGGGTAAAGCCACGTCATCAGCGTATAGGTTGCGCCGGCCGGTCCCACCTGCGCGGCGCCGACCACGAACGCATACAGCAGCGCGAGCACGATCAGCACCAGCGGCGCCGCGCGGCGCTGGCCGAGGATCGCCATATGCTTGAGCAGGCTCAGCCCGGACAGCGACACCGCGGCGAGCGGCGCGATCATGATCGGGCTTTGCGCGTTGAACGCGCCGTTGACGAAATCGGCGAGCCGCCGCACTTCGGGCCCGAGGAAGAACAGCCAGAACACGAAACCGAGGTAATGCGCGGGCGAGCGCAGATACAGCAGCAACGCAACGCAGATCGCGCCGAGCGGAAACAGATATTCGACGAGGTGGCCCTGACGCAGCACGAGCAGCGCGAGCGTCGCGCCGAACAGCAACAGCGGCGGGCGCAGCGGATCGCGTAACGCCGGCGTCGGCGCGCGCTGCGCGATCCGCGCAACCGTGGGTAAAGCAGCTACGGAAGAGACCGCTGGACGCGGCGCGCGGGCAGCATCCCGCGAGCGCCGCGCGCCGAGCCCTGCGCCCGGCGGCGTAACAGGCACAGCGGGCACTACAGCAGCTCGAAGGTATTCACGAGCGATTCCCCGTCGGCCGCGCGACGCCGCGCGCCGAAGCGCGGTTGGGTGCCGCGCACCTGACGTGTGAGGCCGATAAACGGCACGCCGTGTTCCAGATACGGTCCCTCGGTCTTACGGAAGCCGAATTGTTCGTAAAAGCTGCGCAGCCCGAGCGGCGCGCTGACCCGCGTCGCGCGGCCCGGCCAGCGTTCGGCGACCGCGTCGAGGACCCGTTCGATCAGTTGCTCGGCGGTGCCGTCGCCGCGCCGCAACGGGCTGGTCAGCACCTTGTCGATCGTTACTTCGGGATCCTCTGAATCGCCGGGTTGCACGCGCGCATACGCGAGGATCGGCATCGGCCGGGACATGTCGTCGGCCGCGAACACGTGCAACGCGTGCTCGTCGCGGCCGTCCGCGTCGAGGCAGACATGCGACTGCTCGACGACGAACACCGCGCTGCGCGCGCGCAGCACCACATACAGCTCACGTGCGGATAACTGCTCGAATTCCAGCGTTTTCCAGTTCATCACGCTCCCCAGCGTCAACGGTTCGGGTGGACCGGCGCGGCCGGCAGGCAGGCCCCGGCATCACGGTCCTTCGTCATGGGCTCCACGGTACTTGCGACAACCGCCAGTTTCCGTGCGCCATCGCACCGACGTCAGGCTTTGACAATTCTTAAATACCGGTTACCGGGGCGCGACTCACGATGCGCTCCAGCAGCGTCGCAGGCCCCCCGGGGCCGCCGCGACTGACTGCTTCACGGCCAACGCGCGTATACGGCGCCCGGGCCGTCAAGACCCATCACAACAAAGCAAACACGACCACGCGAAGCACGCCTTCGAGCGATCGTTTTGTGCAGGCCCTAACCATTAGACCTTGGACCAGAAGGGGATCACCCAATGAAGACAGCCTTGAGACGCATCCTTGCCGAATCCGCCCGCCTGGACGTTCCGGTTGAGAGTCTCGCCGACGATGCCGATCTGTACGCCGCCGGCCTCTCGTCGCTCGCGACCGTGCACCTGATGCTCGCGATGGAAGACGAATTCAACGTTGAAATTCCCGACCGCCTGCTCACGCGACGGCTGTTCTCGAGCATCGACTCGATGGCCGCCGCGATCACCGAACTGCAACAGGCAAAGGCGGCAGCATGAGCGCCCCGCTGCTGGACCCGGCGGCCGCGGCGGCCGCCGGCACGTCCTGCGCCGGCGCCCATGGCGACGACGGCGCCCCCGCCGCAGCCGCGTTGACCGCGCTCACGACCGAACCCGCGTGGCGCGCCGCCGCGCATCGTTGCGCGGCGATCGCAGCGCAGCATGCGGACGCGGTCGATCGTGAAGCCCGCTTCCCCACCGAGGCTTTCGACGCGCTCAAGCGCGAACGTTTGCTGTCGGCGCTGGTGCCCGCCGCGTGCGGCGGCGCGGGTCTGTCGCTGGCCGAGATCGGCGCGATCTGCGAGACGCTCGCGCAGGGTTGCGCATCGACCGCGATGATCTATGCGATGCACCAGATCCAGGTGGCCTGCATCGACGCGCATCGCGGCGAGTCCGCGTGGCACGCCCGCTTCCTCGCGCAACTGGCCGACCGGCAATGGCTGCTCGCGTCGGCCACTTCCGAGGAGACGATCGGCGGCAACATGCGCACCAGCGCGTGCTCGGTCGAGCTCGATGGTGCGCGCTTTCGACTCGAAAAGCTCGCACCGACGATCTCGTACGGCGCGCACGCCGATGCGATCCTCGTCACCGCGCGCCGCCATGCGCAGGCGGCCGCGTCTGACCAGTTGCTGGCCGTCGCGCTGCGCGCCGACACGCAACTCGAAAAACGCGGCGGCTGGGACGCGCTCGGCATGCGCGGGACCTGCAGCGAGGGCTTCCGGCTGGTCACCGACGGACTTGCCGAACAGATTCTCGCGACGCCGTTCGCCGAGATCGCCGACCAGACCATGCTGCCGGTATCGCACACGCTGTGGGCCGCGGTATGGACCGGCATCGCGACCGACGCGGTCAATCGCGCGAAGGCGTTCTTCCGCGCCCAGGCGCGCGCCAAACCCGGCACGATGCCGCCGGCCGGGCTACGGCTCGCCGACGCGGTCGGCCTGCTGCAAATGATGCAGGCGCGTCTCGCGGTCGCGTTCGAGGCCGCGCGCGTGGCGCACCAGGCGCGCCACCACGGGCCGGATCGCGAGCAGGCCGACGCGCCGCTCGCCGCGCAACTCGGCTTCGCGTCCGACATGAATACGCTGAAGACCAGCATCTCGACCACCGCGCTGGAGGTGGTGCAGCAGGTGCTGATGATCTGCGGGATGGCCGGCTACAAGAACGGCACCCCGTACAGCGTGGGCCGCCATCTGCGCGACCTGCACTCGGCGCCGCTGATGATCAACAACGACCGTATCGCACAGAACACGGCGAGCCTGTTGCTCGCGCAACGTCCGGCCGCCTCGGGGAGACATTGAATGAATCTGATGACCGATCGCGCCGCTGCCGCGGCGACCGCAATGGCCGTCGACGTGGGTCCGTCGCTCACGTTGCGCGACGAAATGCTGGCCGCCGGCCTGCTGATCGATACCGGCGAGAATGGTCTGTACGGCCGCAGCCAGATCTTCGAGGACGTGGTGGACCGCCTGAACCTCGCGATCACGCATCTGGGCAAAGATCAGCAGCCCGAAGTACTGCGCTTTCCGCCGGCGATGCGCCGCACCGACTTCGAAGATAGCGAATATCTGAAGAGCTTTCCGAATCTGGCCGGCACGGTCCATTCGTTCTGCGGCAACGATCTCGGCCACCAGCGTCTGCTGCGCGCGCTCGACGACGCGATGAACGAGCGCGACGACGAGCGCGACGATGCGTGGATGGAGCAGCAGAAGCCGACCCGGCTGGTGCTGACGCCGGCCGCCTGCTATCCGGTCTATCCGGTGATCGCGCGGCGCGGCGCGCTGCCCGCCGGCGGCCGCACGCTCGACGTGCTGTCGTACTGCTTCCGCCACGAACCGTCGCTCGATCCGGGCCGCATGCAGATGTTCCGCCAGCGCGAATACGTGCGGCTCGGCAGCGCCGAACAGGTGATGGCGTTCCGGCAGATGTGGATCGAGCGCGGCACGCTGCTGGTGCGGCTGCTGCAATTGCCGGTCGAAGTCGATCTCGCGAACGATCCGTTCTTCGGCCGCGGCGGCAAGATCGTCGCCGACAGCCAGCGCGCGCAGGCGCTGAAGTTCGAACTGCTGATCCCGGTCGCGGATCCGCGCGGCAAGACCGCGTGCCTGTCGTTCAACTATCACATGGAGCATTTCGGCGCGATCTGGAAGATCGCCTGCGACGACGGCTCGGTCGCGCATACCGGCTGCGTCGGCTTCGGGATGGAGCGCATCACGCTCGCGCTGTTCCGTCATCATGGGCTCGACGTGAACGCGTGGCCCGACGCGGTGCGCGCGCTGCTGTGGGGCGATACCGAAGCGCGCGTGGGCGATGCGCTGCAAGCGGCGCCCGCCTCGCTCGGGGAGCGCGCATGAGTACAGCGCCGACACCGACTGGCGGCGGCACGTGGGCGAGCGCCGGGCTGCAGCGCCGCGGGGGCGGGAAGAACGAGGCGCCGCAAGCGAGCGCCGCGTTCATCCCGCCACTCGGCACCGGCTTGCGCGAGCACGTACCGCATGCGCTGCATCAGGGCGAGCGGGTCTGGCAGGAAACCAACTGCTACGTCGACCTATGGATCGAACTGCTGCACGGCTTCGGGCTCGATCCGCGCGCGGCGCTCGCGTTCACCGTCACGCAGGACTTCGAGGGCGATCAGTTCACCTTCTTCAAGTTTCCGCTCGACGATCTGGAACAGCTGTACGGCATCCAGGTGCAGGAACTCGCGATTTACGATTCGCTCGAAGCGCGCGTGCTCGCGCAGACGCTGCGCGGCCATACGGTGCTGGTCGAAGTAGACGGTTACTACCTGCCCGACACCCGCTCGACCTCGTATCGCCGCGAGCATCCGAAGACGACGATCGGCATCGACTTCGTCGATATCGTCGCGCGCCGGATCGGCTACTTCCACAATGCCGGCTATCACCAGCTCGACGGCGAGGACTACGACGGCGTGTTCCGCAAGCTGCCGCGCTTCGCCGGGCAACCCGATCTGCTGTTTCCGTATGTCGAGTTCGCCAAGCAGTCACGTCCCGCGCTCACCGGCGTCGCGCTCGCCGACGCGTCGGCGCAGCTGTTGTGCGCGCATCTGGAACGGCGGCCGCTGGTCAATCCGGTCTCGCAATGGCGCGCCGCGTTTCCGGCTCATCTCGACACGCTGTTCGAGCGCGACGAAGCGTACTTTCATCTGTACTCCTTCAATCTGATGCGCCAGCTCGGCGCGAACTTCGAGTTCCTGTCGAAGTATCTGCTGTGGCTGTTCGAGCAGGGCTTCGAGATTCCGGCGGCGATCCCGGCCGCCGCGCAGCGGATCGCGTCGGAGTCGATGGTGATGCAGTTCCGGCTGATCCGCTCGCTCGCGCGCGGCCGCCGCGATACCTGCGAAGACTGCTTCGACGTGCTCGAAAGCGCCTATGAAAAAACCCTGCCGGCGCTCGCCGCGCTGGTGCGTTGACGCTCGACGCGCGCGGCCCCGGCCGCGCGTGCGTCCTTCAGGAACCCGCCGTGGATGTATCGACTCTCGCTCCGGCGCCCGACGATGGCGGCACGAGCCGCCCCGCCGCGACCGCCAGCCTTCCCGCAACACCTTCCCCCCAGCCCGGCACCGCGCGGATGGTTGCGAATGCAACCACCGCCACCACCGCACCCGCCGCCCGGTCGTGGTGGCCGCAACCGGTCGACAGCGGCTGGCAGTGCCTGAGCACACCGGCGCACGCGTATGCGTCGCCCGCTGAATTGCCCGAACACGGCTGGCTCGCCGCGCAAGTGCCCGGCACGGTGGCGGGCGCGCGCCGCGCGGCCGGTCTGCTCGACGTGAACAATCCGCCGCCGCTCGCGTTCGACGATCACTGGTATCGCGTCACACTGAACGGTCACGGGCCGCGCCGCTTGCGCTTTCATGGCCTCGCGACGCTTGCCGAAGTGTGGCTCGACGGCGTCAAACGTTTCGATTGTGAATCGATGTTCGTCGCGCATGATCTGGACATCGAACTGAATGGCGAAACGACGCTCGCACTGTGCTTCCGGTCCTTGACGCCGGCGTTGGCGGCCAAACGCTCGCGCGCGCGCTGGCGCCCGCGGCTCGTCACGCCGCCGACGCTTCGCAATCTGCGTACGACGCTGCTCGGCCATATGCCCGGTTGGTGTCCGCCGATCCAGCCGGTCGGTCCGTGGCGCCCGATCGAGATACTGGGCGACGCGCCGCACGCGTTCGACTCGATTGATCTGACCAGCCGGATCGAGCGCGAAGACGGGGCTGTTTCGTTGACGTTACGTTTCGCGTATCCGCACGATCTCCGCGCGTGCCGCGCAAGATTTTTTTGCGGCGACGCATCCGCGTCGTTGCAGTGGGACGATCCGTACACATTGCGCGGCGAAGTACGCGTGCCGCAGGCGCAACGCTGGTGGCCCCACACCCACGGCGAACCGACGCTCTATCCTCTGACGTTACAGCTCGATGACGACGGCACGCTCAACTCGCATCCGCTCGGTTCGATCGGCTTTCGTCAGATCGAAGTGGAGCGTGGCGCCGATGGCGAGGGCTTCGCGTTGCGCGTGAACGGCGTGCCGGTGTTCTGCCGCGGCGCCTGCTGGACCAGCGCCGATCTCGTCACGCTGACCGGCAGCGAAGCGCAATTGCGCGACACCTTCGAGCTTGCGCGCGCGGCCGGCATGAACATGCTGCGCGTCGGCGGCACGATGCTGTACGAGTCCGACCTGTTTTATGCACTGGCCGACGAATACGGCGTACTGATCTGGCAGGACTTTGCGCTGGCCAATTTCGACTATCCGAGCGACACCGCGTTCAGCGCACTGATCGAGCGCGAGGCCAGCCAGTTTCTCGCGCGCACGCGGCGTTTCGCGGCGCTCGCGGTGCTGTGCGGCGGCAGCGAGGTCGACCAGCAGGCGGCGATGTTCGGCCTGCCCGAAGCGCGGCGCACGCAGCCGCTATTTACCGAACTGCTGCCCGCGCTGGTCGCCCGCGAGCGCGCGGACGTGCCGTACGTGAGCAACTCGCCGTCCGGCGGCGCGTGGCCGTTTTCGACTAACGCGGGCATTACGCACTACTACGGGGTCGGCGCGTATCAGCGCCCGCTGGAGGATGCGCGCCGCGCCCAGGTGCGTTTCGCCGCCGAGTGTCTGGCGTTCGCCAACGTGCCTGACGACGCGACGCTGCACGATGCGCTCGGCACGCTCCACGTCCACGATCCGCGCTGGAAAGCGGCCGTGCCGCGCGACCCGGGCGCGGGCTGGGATTTCGACGACGTGCGCGACCACTATCTGCAGACGCTGTACGGCGTCGAGCCGGCGCGGCTGCGCTACGACGACCCGCCACGCTATCTGGAGCTGTCGCGCGCGGTTGTCGCCGACGTGATCGGCGACGTGTTCGCCGAGTGGCGCCGCGCCGGTTCGTCGTGCGGCGGCGGCCTCGTGTGGCAGATGCAGGATCTACGCGCGGGCGCGGGCTGGGGTCTGATCGACGCGTGCGGGCGCCCCAAGAGCGCGCTGCACGGCTTCGCGAACGCGCTGCGGCCGCTGCAGGTCGGCTTCACCGACGAAGGGCTGAACGGCCTCGATATTCAGCTGATCAATGAACGCCCGCAAACGTTTGGCGGCGAACTCGAACTGCTGTGTCTGCGCGACGGCAGCGTCAAGGTGGTGTCCGCGCGGCGCCCGGTCGAACTCGCGCCGCACAGCATGCAGCGCGTGAGCGCGGCCGCGCTGCTCGGCCAGTTCTTCGACTTCACCCACGCGTACCGCTTCGGCCCGCGCACGCACGACGTGACGATCGCGACGCTGCGCGATGCGGCGAGCGGCGCGGTGGTGGCCGAAGCGTTTCATCTGCCCGAGCGGCACGTGCGCGAACGTCATGACCTCGGTATGACGATTAGCGTCGAGCACAACGCCGAGACGGGTCACTGGCAGCTCACACTCGAAACGAAACGCTTCGCGCGTTTCGTGCACATCGTCGATCCGCGCTATCGCGCCGCGCGCGACTGGTTTCATCTCGCGCCCGAGCGTCGCTGTGTCGTTACGCTGCTGCCGTATGCGCGGCCAGCGAACCCGCTTGCGCGATCTAACGATGATGAAACATCCCCGCGTCCATCCGGCGAGGTCCGCGCGCTCAATGCGTTATCGGCCATTTATTACGGCTAGTGGTCATTCGCGACTAGTCGCATTCGCGCGAAGCGCATAGAAGCTCGCGGCGCGCGAACTTTTATGCCCGTTCTGTTAAACGAGTGTTGGCGCGCAGGCAACTTTCGGCCTGCGCGCGAGGCCCTGCGCACAGGCCTCGCGAAGACCGCGCCCGCGCAGGGTTTAACACTTCTGAATCATTTCCGGCACCTGACGAAGAGCGCACTAAAACGTGCATGCGACGGCAATTTCAATTCTGAGACAGGTTCGACGGCCCCCCGCTTTTTCGCCGTCAGGCCCGTTATTCAAGGGTCCGCGGCGAACCCGGAGTTTTCATCCGATGCATTGCCCCGCCTGGGGGGGTGTGCAGAAGTGAAACAAAAAGCGCTCTTTCGCTGCCCGACGAACCGGCGCTTCGCACGCTGCACCGCACCAGCACGCGTTTTCCCTAACCTTGGCACGGTCCTCGCTATTAGTTGTCCGCACAACCTGCTGCCGCAAACCTGCGCTACGACAACGGCGGCGGCATACAGGCCGATACGGGGCCGATCCTGTTCCTCTTCGCTGCTCGCCAGGCAGCGAGCCGTGGGGACCGGGCATCGGATCAAAGAATCAGAGCGACGCGCGACGCGCGGCTCGCATGCGAGGACCGATCATGTTGACACTTCAATCCGATCTGCACGGTAACCATCTGCTAGGCGCACTGCCGTCGCACGAATGGCAGGCGCTGGCCCCTCATCTCGAACTGGTTCACCTGCGCACCGAGCAGCTGTTGTGCGACTCCGGTCAACGCATCCATCACGTGTACTTCCCGACCACCGCGATCATCTCGATGCTCTCGACGATGGAAGACGGCAGTTCGGTCGAGATCGCCGCGGTCGGCCGCGAAGGGATGACCGGCGTGCCGGTGCTGACCGGCGGCGAAACCATGCCGAACCGCGTGCAGGTGCAATGCGCGGGCTTCGCGTACCGGATGAGCGCGCAGGCGCTCAAGCAGCAGTTCGCCCGCTCGGACTTCCTGCGCCGTCTGATGCTGCTGTACATGCACGCGCTGCTGACCCAGGTCGCGCAAACCGCCGCCTGCAATCGTCACCATGCGCTGAACAAGCAGCTGTGCCGCTGGCTGCTGATCGAAGTGGACCGGGTCGCATCGAACGATCTGACGGTCACCCAGCAACTGATCGCCGACATGCTCGGCGTGCGCCGCGAGGGCATCACCGAAGCGGCCGGCAAGCTGCACGACGAAGGGCTGATCCATCACAGCCGCGGCCATATCAAGGTGCTCGACCGCAAGGGCCTCGAAGCCCGCGCGTGCGAATGCTACGGCCTCGTCAAGCGCGAGTTCGATCGGCTGCTGCCGCGTCTGCGCCAGGCCGAGACCGTCGAATAAGACCGTCAGGCTGCGCACCATTCGATTACCGGGGTTCATTCGAATATGTTCAGGAATACTGCGCGATGTCTCGACGCACTCTTCGTGGTGGCGGGCGGGTTGCTCGCCTATTGGATGCGTTTCTCGACACCGATTGCGTTATCCGACACCGAGCGCCTGCTGATCGCGTTCAACTGCGTGCTCGTGCTGTTGCTGTTTCCGGGCTTCGGCGTCTATGAAACCTGGCGCGGCAAGGCGCTCGCGCCGGTGCTCGCGCGGCTCGCCGCAGCATGGCTGACGGTGGCCGCGACCTCGCTGGTGCTGGCCTTCACGCTGCATCGGATGGATGCGGTCTCACGGCTGTGGTTCGGCTATTCGACGCTGATTTCCGGCGTGCTGCTAATCGCCGCGCGCTGCGTGACGCACGCGGTGCTGCGCTCGTTGCGCCGCCGCGGCATCAATGCGCGCACGGTTGCGATCGTCGGCGCGCCGGGCTTCGCGCGCACGCTGCTCGCGCATCTCGAGCATGCGGCCGATGCCGGCTTCAAGCCCGTGTGCGTATTCGACACCAGCGTGCAAGGCCACGACGCGTATGCTGCACAATACGGCGCGCAATATGGCGCGCCATATTGCGCACAACTCACGCGCCTGCCGGTGCTCACCGATCTGAAGGCGTTCGCCGCGAAGGTTCGCAACGAACGCGTCAACGAAGTGTGGCTCGCGTTGCCGTTGTCCGAGGAGCGCACGATCTACCGCTTCACGCGCACGTTCCGCGACGACTTCGTCAATCTGCGTTTCATTCCGGACGTGCGCAGCCTGTCGCTGTTCAATCACACGATCGTCGATGTGGTCGGTCTGCCGACGCTGAACCTGTCCGCGACGCCGTTCTCGCCGCCGCAGATGTGGCCGAAGCTGATGTTCGACCGGCTATTCGCCGCGTTTGCGCTGCTGCTGCTCGCGCCGGTGTTCGTGGTACTCGCGCTCGGCATCAAGCTGACCTCGCCGGGCCCGGTGTTCTTCCGGCAGATCCGCAAGGGGGTCGACGGCCGGCCGTTCGGCATCTACAAGTTCCGCTCGATGAGCGTGCATCAGGAAGCACATGGTCAGGTCACCCAGGCAACCCGCAACGACTCGCGCGTGACGAAGCTCGGCAAGTTCATGCGCCGCACCAGCCTCGACGAGCTGCCGCAATTCCTGAACGTGCTGCTCGGCCAGATGTCGGTGGTCGGCCCGCGCCCGCATGCGCTCGAACACGACGATCTGTACAAGGATCAGGTGTACGGCTACATGCACCGCTACCGGATCAAGCCCGGCATCACCGGCTGGGCCCAGGTCAACGGCTATCGCGGCGCGACCACCAAGGTCGAAAAAATGGAAGCGCGCGTGAAGTTCGATCTCTTCTACATTCATAACTGGTCATTCTGGTTCGACATGAAAATCGTCTTCCTGACGATCTTCAAGGGCTTTGTGGGCCGTAACGCATTCTGACCATGCCGCTTCGGAAGTCGCAGTTGAGAGTTTCTGTCATCGTTCCAACTTACCGTCGTACCGCCGATCTCGCCCGCTGCCTCGCCGCGCTCGACGCGCAGCAGCGGCGCGCCGATGAAGTGATCGTGGTCGCGCGCCACGACGATTACGCGACCCTCGACTGGCTGCGCACGCGCGAGGCGAGTCGCCCCGAGCCGCGCCGCTGCGTGGTGCTGGTGCAGCGGCCCGGCGTGGTGGCCGCGTACAACCTGGGCATCGAAAGCGCGAGCGGCGACGTGCTGTGCTTCACCGACGACGACGCCGCGCCGCATCGCGACTGGATCGCGCGCATCGCCCAGGCCTTCAAACAGAATCCGACACTCGGCGGCATCGGCGGGCGCGACATCGTGCACGAACGCGGCCGCATTCTCGAAGGCCGCAAGCCGACGGTCGGCCTCGTGCGCTGGTATGGCCGCACGATCGGCAATCACCATATCGGTCACGGCGCGGCCCGCGAAGTCCAGGTGCTCAAAGGCGTGAACATGGCGTTTCGCCGCGACGCGATCGGCGCGTTGCGCTTCGACGCGCGGCTGCGCGGCACCGGCGCGCAGGTGCACTGCGAGATGGCGTTCAGTCTCGACGTGCGCGGGCGCGGCTGGACCCTCGTCTACGACCCGGCCTTGCTGGTCGAACACTTCCCCGCCGTGCGCGGCGACGAAGACCAGCGCTACTCATTTAACGACGCGGCGTTCTACAACGCGTCATTCAATCTTCGACTCATCATGTGCGAACACCTGAGCCCGGCCGGTCGCTGGGCGTTCGTCGTGTACTCGACGCTGATCGGCGATCGCGCGGACCCGGGGTTCCTGCGCGCGTTGTCGCTCGGCTTCGAGCGCGGCGGGCTCGCGCTGTCGCTTCGCAAATGGCGAGTCGGTTTACGCGCGATGCGCGGAGCTTGGCAGGAAGCGGTGCGTTAAACCGGGGGGATTCTCGACGCCGCTTTCTGAAGGACCGTAACAATGAATACCAAAACAATGGCCGCGGCTCTTGCGGCCGTATCGCTTTGCGCCTGCTCGCTGGCGCCTGGACCGTATCTGGATACCGCACGACTCGAACCGCCGGCGCCTCCCGAGCAGACCGCGGCGAAGTTTCCAGTACAGATGATCGACCTCGAGTATTTCCGCAAGGAACGCGCGGCGCTCGTGCCGGCGCCCTGTCCGCTGTCGTGTCTGAGTCCGGCCACGCGCGCCGCGTACGAATACCGCGTGGGAATCGGCGACCAGTTGACGATCATCGTCTGGGACCACCCGGAGCTGACCGGCGCGCTGGGGGTCGGCCCGACCGGCACGCCGCCGTTGCCGGCCAGCGTGGGTCCGTCGCCCGGTCCCGCGCAAACCCAGGGCGCGACGCCGCTCGCCGCGAGCTCATCGAGCGGCGGCGAAAGTGGCCTCGCGGTGCGGGTCGCCGGCAACGGCACGATCTTCTTTCCGCGCGTGGGCCGCCTCGAGGTGGTCGGCAAGAGCGCGCAACAGGTGCAGGAAGCGCTGACCCGAGCGCTGTCGCGGACGATTCGCGATCCTCAGCTCGACGTGCGCGTGTCGGGCTTTAACAGCCAGTCGGTGCAGGTGACCGGCAATCTGCGCACGCCCTCCTCCGAAGCGATCACCGATGCGCCGCTCACCGTGCTCGACGCGATCAATCGCGCGGGCGGCGCGCTGCCCGACGCCGATCTGCAGAACGTCGGCGTGACCCGCAACGGCCGCCGCTATACGGTCGACGTCGCCGCGCTGCTCGAAACCGGCAACCCGCTGCAGAACGTGCTGCTCGAGGACGGCGACATCATCGACGTGCCCGACCGCTCGAATAGCCGCGTGTTCGTGCTCGGCGAAGTGAACAAGCCGACCTCGCTGCCGATGAACCGCGGCCGTCTGACGCTCGCCGACGCGCTGACCGGCGCCGGCAGTCTGGACGTGAAGACCGGCGACCCGCGCTTCGTGTACGTGGTGCGCGGTGCCGACAGGACGCTGACCCCGGACGTCTATCAGCTCGACATGACCCAGGTCGACGCGCTGATGCTGATGACCAAGTTCACGCTGCAGCCGAAGGACGTGGTGTACGTGCAGGTGTCGAAATCGGCGCGTTTCAACCGCGCGCTCGAACAGATCACACCGACACTGCAGTCGCTGTTCTACACGGTGCAGATGTCGAAATGAATCGCTTCGAATCGCTGCAGATCGCTTCACGCGATGGAGTATCGCTATGAGTTCCTATGAGATGGATTACGGTCCCGCGCCCGCCGGTGAAGACGATGCGGTGATGCGCGACTTGTCGCGCATCGTGCTCGCGCAGCTCGGCTGGGTGCTCGGCATCGCGGCCAGCGTGATCGTCGCCGCGGTGATCTACGCGAAGCTGGCCACGCCGGTCTATTCGGCCGACGCGCTGTTGCAGGTCGACACCAGCACCAACGGCGGCGCGCCCAACCAGAAGTCGGTGTCGCTGCTACCGCCGGCCGAGCCGATGCGCACCGACGCCGAGATCGAAATCATCCGCAGCCGCGGCGTGGTCGAGCCGGTTGTCGATCAGCTGCATCTAAACTTCAGCGCCAGTGCGCGGACCATGCCGCTGCTCGGCCGCCTGAGCGCGTCGTTCGCGCGGCCGGGCCAGCCGCTTGGCGCGCCGCCCGGGCTGCGCGCGTATGCGTGGGGTGGCGAGCGCTTCGAGGTCGCGTCGATCACGGTGCCGGCCGCGCTCGAAGGCACGCGCCTGACCTTGCGTGCGCTCGACGGCGGCCGTTTCGAACTGAGCGATGCGAGCGGCGCGCCGCTCTTGACCGGCGTGGCCGGCGTCCAGGCGCGCGGCAACGGCGTCGCGCTGCTGGTGGACACGCTGATCGCGCGGCCCGGCACCGAGTTCCACCTGATCCGCTACAACCAGCTCGACGCGGTGTCGGCGCTGTCGAGCGCGCTGCTCGTCGCGGAGAAAGGCCACGATACCGGCGTGGTGCAGCTGTCTTACACGGGCACCCATCCACGCCTGATCACCGAGGTCGCCAACGCGGTCGCGAACTCCTATCTGAAGCAGCGCACCGAGCGCGCGCAGGAAGAAGCGAGCCACAAGCTCGAGTTTCTCAATAGCGAGTTGCCGCATCTGCGCGACGAGGTCAAGCGCACCGAGACCGCATTGTCCGAGTATCAGGCGAAGACCGGTTCGTTCCAGCCGACCCAGGAAGCCGGCGTCTATCTGCAAGGCGGGCTCGATTACGAGAAGCAGATCGCGGCGTTGCGCATCCAGCGCTCGCAGCTCATGCAGCGCTTTACCGAGCACGCACCCGAAGTGCAGCAGATCGACGCGCAGATCGACGCGCTGACCCGCGAAAAAACGCGCTTCGAACAGCACTTCGCGACGCTGCCGAGTTCCGAGCGCAATGCGCTCGCGCTGCAACGCAATGCCAAGGTTGCCGAAGAGATCTACGTCGCGCTGCTCAACCGGATTCAGGAGCTGTCGATTTCACGCGCCGGCACGGTCGGCAACGTGCATATCCTCGACGCGGCGCTGGTGCCGTCGCAGCCGATCCGGCCGAAGGGCGCGCTGGTTATCGGCGCGGGCACGATGCTCGGGATTCTCGGCGGCATTGCGTTCGCGTTCTGCCGGCACAAATTCTTCACTGGCGTGGCCGATCCGGAGTTCGTCGAACGCCGCTTCCAGCTGCCGATTTTCGGTGGGATCACGTTCAGCCCCGAACAGGCGCGCAGCGACCAGCAGTTGCGCGCGCTCCGGGCGCCGCGCTCGACGCCGGGCGAGGTGCCGGCCGGGCCGCGCGCCAGCGGGTCCGTGCTGACGAAGCCGCGCGCCGCGCTCGCGAATCTGCTGCATCCGCGCGCGCCGGGCAGCGCCTCGTCAACTGCTCGCAATGCTCTGGATACCGAAGCAGTCGGCACGCAGAGCGTGATCGCGTCGGGCCGCACGCCCATGCGCTCGCTGCTGGTGAAAACGCATCCGTACGACACGACCGTCGAAGGCTTGCGCAGCCTGCGCGCGACGCTGCAGTTCGGCCTCGTCGATGCGCCGAACCGCATCGTCGCAATCACGAGTCCGGCGCCGTCCGACGGCAAGAGCTTCCTGTGCGCGAATCTCGCGACGCTGCTCGCCGAGTCCGGCAATCGCGTGCTGCTGATCGACGCCGATCTACGTCGCGGCCGGCTCGCGCAATATCTCGGCCGCGCGCCCCATGGCGGGCTGAGCGAACTGCTGACCGGCGAGGCCGACCTGGAAGCGGCGGCGCGCGCGACCGGCGTCAGCGGTCTGCACTTCATCGCGTCGGGCGCGTATCCGCCCAATCCGTCGGAGCTGCTGACCTCGCCGCGCTTCAGCGAAATCCTCATGCGGCTCGAACAGCAGTTCGACCTCGTGATCGTCGATACGCCGCCGCTGCTCGCGGTCGCCGACGCCGCGGTGATCGCCAACCTGGCCGGTTCGACGGTGCTGGTGATGCGCGCGGGCGCGCATACCGAAACCCATCTTGCCGACGCGCTGAAGAAGTTGCGGCGCGCGCGGGCGCGGGTGATCGGCGGCGTGATGAATGCGATGCCGGCGAAGAGTCACAATCGCCGCGGCACCTACGACTACGCCTACGCGTATACGTATTCGGCCGGCGACCCGCCGGATATTCAGGCGCCGAGGTAAGCGCGCGGGGAATGCGGCGACGAAAAATGCCAATGCGGATGGCGGATGCAAATGCGGATGCCATTGCGGATGCAAACACCAACGCCGAAACGCCGACGCCGGCGGCTCGATCAGCAGCCGCCGGCGTTGACGTTCGACGCTAACTGAATCGCGCCCGCCGCAACGCGCCGGCAGTGAGCGGTAATCGACGCCAGCGCGCGTGAATGCACACTCATGCGCAATCATGCGCGGCGGCTCGCGGGCAGCCGGCGAGCACATCGCGCGACGAACCGCTCGTCACAGAAACACGCTGACGTCGGTCTGAAAGCGCGCCGCCAGCGCTTTGGCGACCTTCTTGCTGATCGCGCGACGCCCCGCGAGGATATCGCTGACCACCGTCGGCGACGCGATGCCGGCCAGATCCTTCTGTTTGAGCCCATGCGTGGCCAGCAAATGCCGCAGCACTTCGCGCGGCTCGGCCTGCGGCAGCGTCGGGTGGCGGGCCTGCCAGTGAGCGATCAGCTCGGTCACGATCGCGTGCAGATCGGCGAGCGGATCCTCGGCGCCGCCGCTCAGATACTCGGATAGCGTGTTCGACACCCGCACCATCTGCTGGTAATCCTCTTCGGTGCGAATCGGTGTAATCGGCAACTGGCCTCGCAGCGTGGTCCAGGTTGCGGAATAGTCGGGAACCGGTCCCGGAAGTCGATCGGCGTTCATGAGTTTAAATTCGTCCTCGTCCAAAGGCCGTCGATGCGTGGCGGGTCGCTTCCACGCGCGGATGACGGCTACCCATTGTCGTGAATCGCCGTCGCACGCTGCGCCGCCTGCACCGCGGGATCGCGATCAGGCCGCCCAGCGCCCACACTGGCGAACGTCTGCTTCAGGTCTTTATGGCTACGCGAGGCATGCGGCACTCGTGAACGTCCACGTCACTTGCGCACGGCGCGCATCCCGCTGCTTTAATGAAGTTCAACCCCTGCCCGACTGATGCGGATACGCCGCGGCGGCTTCGCCCGGCAGCGGGTTTTTTTCGAACCCGCTGGCCGGCCGGAGCCGAACGGCTGCCCCACATCGATGGCCGAGCGGGCGCGCCGGCCCGCACGGCTCATTACTGCTGCTGCGAAGTCACTACACAGCGATGAGACCTTTGGTTCTTCTCCGAAAACCATCTCGCTGCCGGCGCACCGAGCCGGACCGGCGTCAGTGCCCCCAACTGCCGTTGCGCGCCGCGTCGCCGCGCCAGCCGCGCGACTGGTTCGCTAGCTCGGGCTCGCCGCGCTCCACCGCGACGACGCGCTCGCGCGGCCCCGCGGCCGAAATCGTGCGCGTAACCTCGGCCATGAACGCGCGCCGGAACACCGCCGCCGAAAACCGCTCGGCGTTCGCGCGGCAGGCCGCCGGCGTGATGGCGGCGCGCAGGCGCTCGAAGCGTTCGATCGCGGCGAGCAGCGACGCGACCGTCTGATTCGCGAAAAACACCCCGGTCGGATGCGGGTCGCCGACCGGGACCACCGTCTCCAGCGCGCCCCCCTTGCCGAACGCGATCACCGGCGTTCCGCAGGCCTGCGCTTCGAGCGGCACGATGCCGAAATCCTCTTCGGCCGCGAACACGAAAGCGCGCGCACGCTGCAAATAATCCTTCAGCACAGCGAACGGCTGATAGCCGAGAATCGTCACGTTCGCGCCGGCCTTCGCGCGAATCGACGCCATCTGCGGCCCGTCGCCGATTACGACCAGCCGGCGATGCGGTGTTGCATTGAACGCATCGACGATCAGATCGATACGCTTGTACGGCACCATCCGCGACGCGGTCAGATAGAACTCGTCCTTCTGCGAACGCAATTCGAATTCGCTCACATCGACCGGCGGCGGAATCACCACCGCATCGCGCCGGTAGGTTTTCATCACGCGCCGCGCCACGAATTGCGAATTCGCGATCAGACTATCGACGCCATTGGCCGAATGCGCATCCCAGCCGCGCAGATAGTGGAGCATCACGCGCGCGGCCCACGACTTCGGTCCGCTCAACAACTTCGCTTCACGCAGATACTGATGTTGCAGATCCCATGCATAACGCATCGGCGAATGCACATAACTCACATGCGTCTGATCGGGGCCGACCAGCACTCCCTTCGCGACCGCGTAGGAACTCGTGATGATCAGGTCGTAGCCGGACAGATCGAACTGCTCGACCGCGAGCGGCATCAACGGCAGATACGCGCGATAGCGTGTGCGGGCCATCGGCAGACGTTGAATGAACGACGTGGTAACCGGCTTGCCACCCAGCGGCTTGCGATCTTCGAGAAAATCGACGAGGCTGAAAATATCGGCGTCGGGAAAACATTCGATGATCTGCTCGAGCACCTTCTCGGCTCCGCCTGGTGCGACGAGCCAATCGTGCACGATCGCCACTTTCATATTGCTACCTACCTGTCTCAAAACGCCACAACGGCTAACTAGCAGTGTATGTGCCCCATTCCGCGCTGTGCGTGCGGGTGCCCACATTCGACGCGCGACAGTGCGCGAATAATGCGGAGTGTTTGTTCGCCGTCGCGAACTCACGGTCTTCATTGTTCAGTTTGTCTATGCACTCGACGTTCGACGCTTCGCCTCTCGCCTCCTCGCTGCCGCAGTCCGCCCTTCCCGATTCAGGCACGACCTCCAACACAGACTCCGCGACGCACGCCGGCGCCATGCCCAGCGTGCTGTTCGTCGATCAGAGCGGGCAGCTCGGCGGGGCCGAATTCGCACTGCTGCAACTGGCCGCGCATTGCCGCGCGCGCAGCGAGGTCGTGCTGCTTTCCGACGGTCCGTTCCGCGCGCGTCTCGAAGCGCTCGGCGCGCGCGTGCGGGTGATCAGCGACGCGCGCGTATCGGAAGTCGTGCGCCATGCATCACTGGCTCGCTGCCTGCAAGTAGTGCCAGGTATTTTCCGCCAGGTCCGCGCGATCGCCGCGCACGCGCGACGCTTCGACGTGCTGTTTCTCAATACGCAGAAAGCACTCGTGCTCGGTGCGCTCGGCAAGCCGTTGCATCGCCGGCCGGTGATCTGGTATCAGCACGACATCCTCACGCGCGAGCATTTCGGCCGGGTGCAATTAAACATCGTTAAATGGCTCGTGCGACTCGCGGTCGATCACGTGGTCGTGAATTCGCACGCGTCGGCGCGCTCGCTCGCGGCGCTTACCGGAATCGATGCGGACTCCGTACCAGTGATCTACAACGGCATCGATGCGCGTGCGTTCGAACGCGTCGACGGAAAGAACATGGCTGCGTTGCGCGCGCGGCTCGGCTTGCCCGCGGATGTGTGGCTCGCCGGACTATTCGGCCGGCTCGCGCCGTGGAAGGGACAACACATCGCGCTCGATACGCTCGCGCGTTTGCGTGATATGCATCTGGTGCTGGTCGGCGCACCGCTATTCGGCGAAGACGCTTATGCGCGAGCTTTGCACGAGCAGGCTGCCGCGCTCGGCGTCGCCGATCGCGTGCACTTCGCGGGCTTTCAGGACGACGTGCCCGCGTGGATGAAAGCGATGGACGTGATCTTGCATACGTCGACGGAGCCCGAGCCGTTCGGCCGCGTGATCGTCGAAGGGATGGCCGCCGCGCGGCCGGTGATCGCCGCGGCGGCCGGCGGTGTGACCGAGATCGTGCGTCATCGACACAACGGCTGGCTCGTGAAGCCCGGCGACGCGCGCGCGCTTGGCGACGCGATCGACACGTTGCGCAACGATCCCGCGCTGGCCGCGCAACTGGCCGCGCAGGCGTTCAGCGATGCACGTTCGGAATTTTCGGTGGAGCGTTATTTACAGCGGATGACGCAGGCGATTGGACAGGCTGCGCGGTGAGAATTGGGTGGTGGTGATTGAGGTGGTGTCGATGCGCGTCGATGTGCGTCTATGTGCATCTATGCGTTCGGACGGGACGCGGCGTGTGCGAGGCGCGTTAGGTACTTTTAGGTGCTCCGCGTACTTCAGGTGCGTGAGCTTTGCGGGTGGTGGATGGCCAGGATGAGTTGGGCGGTCCGGATTGCCCGGACCGCCCGCGCACTCGCTGTATGAACAGTAGCTGAACAGCAGCGGCGCAGTGTGCGGATTCGCTGCTTAGTTGCGGCCGTAGGTGATCGTTTCTACGCCGGTGTCGGTGCCGAGCAGGCACAGGTTCGCGCCGCGGCCCGCGAACAGACCGACCGTGACGACGCCGGGCCATGCGTTGATGTGCGCTTCGAGCGTGCGCGGGTCGTTGATCGTCAGGCCCTTCACGTCGATGATCTCGTTGCCGTTGTCGGTGATGAACGGCACGCCCTCTTTCGTCACGCGCACGACCGGCACGCCGCCGAGCGCCGTCACGCGACGGCCGATTGCGGTGCGCGCCATCGGCACGACCTCGATCGGCAGCGGGAACTGGCCGAGGGTATCGACCACCTTGCTCGCGTCCGCGATGCAGACGAACACTTCCGACACCGACGCGACGATCTTCTCGCGCGTCAGCGCGCCGCCGCCGCCCTTGATCATCGCGCCGCCGTGATCGATTTCGTCGGCGCCGTCGACGTACACCGGCAGCGAATCGATTTCGTTCAGGTCGAGCACTTTGAAGCCGTGCGATTGCAGACGCGCGGTGGTGGCGAGCGAACTGGATACCGCGCCGCGATAGCGGGATTTGCTGGCGGCCAGTGCATCGATGAAGCAGTTCGCGGTGGAGCCGGTGCCGACGCCGATCACCGAGCCTTGCGGCACGTTGGCGTTCACATAGTCGGCGGCGGCCTGGCCGACCAGTTGCTTGAGTTCGTCTTGAGTCATGGGAGATGCGAGGAGGCGTGAAAAATCGCTAGTTTACCGGAGTGGCGGGCGGTGGTTGGGGTGGGTGGGGGTTTGGGGCGGGGTTAGGCGGGGTTTTTCTGGCGTTTTCGGGGCGTTTTTTGAGGCGCGCGGAGCCGTGGTGGGTTTTGGCCTTCGGGCGTGGTTGTGCGGGTTGCTCACTTTGCTCACGTTGGGCCGAATCCGGCCAGGCCGCAAAGTTCGCCCCTCTTCCCACGCTTCGCATCTGCCTCCTCAACTGCCCGTCCTAGTAAAAGTGGTTTAGCAGAATCATCCATCGCCCATATCGCGGGTATAGGGTCGCTTGTTAGCTTCGACAGTCCATCAAACAGGGGACTTTCGAATGCAACAAGAACAGGATGCAGACGGCGTGCGCGTGGTGCTCAGTGCGCCGCAGCTGGCCGCCGTATTGACTCGCGGGACAATCGACCAGACCGCGATGCTCACCAACCGCCTCTGGGGCGGCGTACAGATCGCCGCCGGCGTGCTGGAAATGGTCGGCGCGAGCGCACTGTGCGTGCTACCCGAACCCACGATGGCCAGCAAAGCGGGCTGCATCGTGTTCGGCGCACACGGCTCGGATACAGCGGCGGCGGGCTTGCGTCAGCTGATGACGGGGATGGAGGCGGACACGCTAACGCAGCGCGGCGCGGCGAAGTTCGCGCAGACGCTGAAGGCTCAGCCCGATGTCGCGAGTCGGATTGGAATGTTGGTCGATCTGGCGGTGCCGTTTGGCTTTGCCAGTTCGATCAAGGCCGTGCGGGTGGCGCGGATTGCGAGCGGGCGGATCGATCTGCAGATGCATGAGGCCAAGGCGGGGAGTTCAATCGGCGGCCATACGATGCTCAAGCATGTGGGGAGGACGGAGGCGCAGTTGCGGGAGAGGTTACGATTAGAACCGGGAAGAAAGGTGGCTTCATCGTTTTATAACGTTCAAACTGCTGAACATGCGATATCAGACGTAATGCTGTCCAGCAGGACAAAAATTGAGACTTGGGCTCGGTCCGCACAACGAAATATACCGCTTGTCTTGACCAAGCACGTTACCGGAAATCTTGGACACGGCGTCACGCGAGCGACCGGCAAGCTGACAAAGATGAATAACGTGACTGTCGTCCTCGTATATAAGACGTACAACAATATGCCTTACTACATTCTTACTTCACATGTTGGATAAATACTGAATATGCTATCCGAACGTCATCCTCGAATGTATGAGCTTTTTGGCGCGTACTTTAACCAAGATTATGATTTATGGGGAACCACAATCCCTCAAATCCTTTCGTGCTACAAGGAGGTTGCCCCTCGCAAATACCACTACCAATTGATTGACGAAATCAATTCATTTATACGCGAGCATCCAGCAGACCTTGACTCCGCCTTTGAGAACGACTACGGAGAAGGATTTGATCCTCATTTATGGGGATATACAACGATAACTTTTCTCAGTGAACTAATAAGACTGCTACACGAGTAAGCATTCGACAATAAATCACAAAGCCCCGTCGAATCCGGCCAGGCCGAAAGGTTCGCCCCTCTCCGCACGCTTCGCATCGGCCCCCTCGACAGCCCGTCCCAGGAAAAGTGGTTTAGCAGAATCATCCACCGCCCATATCGCGCGTATAGGGTCGCTTGTTAGCTTCGACAGTCCATCAAACAGGGGACTTTCGAATGCAACAAGAACTGGACGCAGACGGCGTGCGCGTGGTGCTCAGTGCGCCGCAACTGGCCGCCGTATTGACTCGCGGGACAATCGACCAGACCGCGATGCTCACCAACCGCCTCTGGGGCGGCGTACAGATCGCCGCTGGCGTGCTGGAAATGGTCGGCGCAAGCGCGCTGTGCGTGCTGCCCGAACCGACGATGGCCAGCAAAGCGGGCTGCATCGTGTTCGGCGCGCACGGCTCGGATACAGCGGCGGCGGGCTTGCGTCAGCTGATGACGGGCATCGAGGCGGACACGCTAACGCAGCGCGGCGCGGGGAAGTTCGCGCAGACGCTGAAGGCTCAGGCCGATGTCGCGAGTCGGATTGGAATGTTGGTCGATCTGGCGGTGCCGTTTGGCTTTGCCAGCTCGATCAAGGCCGTGCGGGTGGCGCGGATTACGAGCGGGCGGATCGATCTGCAGATGCATGAGGCTAAAAGCGGCAGCAGGATTGGCGGACATACGCTGCTGAAGCATGTGGGGAGGACGGAGGCGCAGTTGCGGGAGCGGCTCAGGCTAGAGCCCAAACGGCGTGTCGCGTCCTCTTTCGCCAACAAAGAACGAGCGGAATGGGCGATATCCGAGGTCCTCCGTTCCCATAGAGTAAGAATTGAACACTGGGCTCGAACTTCGGACCGCTATACCGTCCTCACGCTCCAAAAAACCATTCCAGGAGATGTCGGCTACGGAGTTGAGCGGACCACAGGAAAGCTGACGTCGCGAAATAACGTTAAAGTCATCTTAAAAAATGAGCCCTATAATGGATTACCTCATTACATAGTTTCGGCCTATATTGAATAAGGAAAAAACAATGTCACCAGAACAATACTCGCAAATGGAGCAAATATTTGGCGCATATTTCGGCGAAGATTTTGATTTGTTTGGCGACACGATTCCAGAAATAATTTCGTGCTATAAAAACACCAACCCACGACACTATCACCACCAACTTATCGATGAGATAAATTTATTTTTGCATGACCACCCCAATGATCTTGATGCCGCATTCGAAAAAGAGTACGGATCGGGATTTGATCCGAAACTATGGGGTCATACAACCATTTCTTTTCTCAGTGAACTAACACGACTTTTGAGTGAATAGCGGAAGCCACAACTTCCGTGCAATGAGACGCTCAGATATATTAAACCTATTAATCACCTTCCCATTTGTAAAAAATTCGCTCCCTTTCCGGACATGATCAACGATAACTCATACCGTCAGTTTTATACGCTGTTCGGAGCCTATCTAAATCAGGATTCCGACATGTGGGGCGATACACTGGCAGAGGTTGTCGTCTCCTTCAAGAAAGACAGCACACCCCGACAACTCGAAGCGACGCTGGTCGAAATCGACAAATTCAAAGAGGAGGCTGGTATACACCTGGGCGAAATATTTCACGAGGCGTACGGATTTGATTTCAATCCTATTTTGTGGGGCTACAGTTCGACAAATCACTTTTTCGACGATCTGAAAAAGATCCTCACCGCCTAGTGGGCCTGTCGGTAATTTCGTGTTCAAGGCATATCAGGCTCCCCACGCTTCGCATCCGCCTCCTCAACAGCCCGTCCCAGGAAAAGTGGTTCCGCGGAATCATCCACCGCCCATATCGCGCGTACAGGGTCGCTTGTTAGCTTCGACAGTCCATCAAACAGGGGACTTTCGAATGCAACAAGAACTGGACGCAGACGGCGTGCGCGTGGTGCTCAGTGCGCCGCAACTGGCCGCCGTATTGACTCGCGGGACAATCGACCAGACCGCGATGCTCACCAACCGCCTTTGGGGCGGCGTACAGATCGCCGCTGGCGTGCTGGAAATGGTCGGCGCAAGCGCGCTGTGCGTGCTGCCCGAACCGACGATGGCCAGCAAAGCGGGCTGCATCGTGTTCGGCGCGCACGGCTCGGATACAGCGGCGGCGGGCTTGCGTCAGCTGATGACGGGCATCGAGGCGGACACGCTAACGCAGCGCGGCGCGGGGAAGTTCGCGCAGACGCTGAAGGCTCAGGCCGATGTCGCGAGTCGGATTGGAATGTTGGTCGATCTGGCGGTGCCGTTTGGCTTTGCCAGCTCGATCAAGGCCGTGCGGGTGGCGCGGATTACGAGCGGGCGGATCGATCTGCAGATGCATGAGGCTAAAAGCGGCAGCCGGCTTGGTGGTCATACCATAGAGAAGCATGTCGGAAGGACCGAGGCTCAGTTGCGGGAACGGCTACGATTAGAACCAGAGCGAAGAGTTGTATCGTCGTTTCGGGACTTGTCGGCGGCGCAATGGGCAATTTCGCAAGTGATGGAAAACAACGCATCGAGAATCAGTGGTTGGGCTCGGTCAAATCCCGATCAGCTTCTAATTCTGAAACAGAATGTCGGACGAAAGGTCGGCTATGGAATAGTCCGGGCAACGGGAGAACTGCGCGACATGAATACCGTTCGAATATCTCTCAAATTCGGAACCCACAACGGAATGCCTTATTATATTCTTACATCTTACCTACTAAAATGATCGACGAAAAATCGTACCCTCAATTCTATATTTTGTTTGGCGGCTACCTCAATCAGGATTCTGATCTTTGGGGTGAGACTGTTGAGGAGGTAGTCCTTTGCTTCAAGAGAGCCAGTTCCCCGAATGAAATCAAGGCTACACTTGCAGAAATAGAAAAATTCAAATCCGAATCTGGTGAAAAAATTGATGAAATCTTTTCTGAAGCTTACGGAGACGAGTTCGACCCGATTTTATGGAAATACGAATCAACCAATCATTTTCTAGAAGAATTAAAAAAAATCCTTACAACGTAGGTTCCCCGCGTATCCACAAATTTTCATTTAACGCGCAAACCCACATCGGCAGGCCATATTACATTTTCAGTGCGTATGTCGATTGAAGGAAACCCATGTCATCGGATCGATACCCACAATTATATCTGGTTTGCCGTGCATATTTCGGCCAGGATTTTGACCTCTTCGGCGACACAATCGCCGAAATAGTTTCATGCTACATGCAGGACAGTCCCCCGCAACACCACCAGGACTTAATTAGAGAAATTAATTTATTTTTCACCGACCATCCCGATACGATCGAATTAGAGTTTAAAAGAGAATATGGAACTGGCTTTAAGCCGAAACTCTGGGGCCACACATCCACTTCCTTCCTTAATGAATTAAAGCGACTTTTGAGCGAATAGCGCAATCCACAGTCCCCGCGACCTGCACAGTCAAGCGATATTATATGCGCCCCACCCGCTCTCGACATGATTGACAAAAACTCCGATTGTGAATTTCACGTACTGTTTGGAGCCTACCTCAATCAAGACTCCGAATATTGGGGTGACACTGTAGAGCAGATTGTCACCTGCTATAAAAACGATAGCTCGCCCGAAGAGATTTCAAATATTTTGGTCGAGATAGATAACTTCAGGAAGGAAGCCCGGGGAAAACTGGATGAGGTTTTTCGCGAAGCATATGGATTTAACTTCGATCCCATTTTATGGGGATATGCTACTACCGGCCACTTCTTTGACGATCTGAAAAAAATTCTTATTACTCACTGACCTACGAACCGGTAACGCTTACACGATTTCGATCGCTAATGAAACTTCATCACATGCTGACAGAGCGCCACCCACGAATGAACGAAATTTTCGGAGGTTATCTTAACCAGGACTATGATTTATCCGGCAATAAAATTACGGAAATCGTCTCATGCTACAAGAAAGATAGTCCTCCAAAATATCATCGCGAATTGATAACCGAGATCCTCTCCTTTATGGAAGAATACAGAGATGATCTTGATTTCGCGTACGAAAAAATTTACGGCACCGAATTTTCACCCGAATTATGGGGACATAAAACCAACTCTTTTCTCAATGAATTGGCGCGCATCCTGATCGAATAGCCCCACCTCCGAATCTGCTCGCAAGCCCTTTGCCGAAAAATGATCAACGAAAACTCATACCCTCAGTTCGACACGCTATTCGGAGCCTATCTAAATCAGGATTCCGACATGTGGGGCGATACACTGGCAGAAGTTGTCGTCTGCTTCAAGAAAGACAGCACACCCCGACAGCTTGAAGCCACGCTAGTCGAAATCGACAAATTCAAAGAGGAGGCTAGTATAAACCTGGACAAAATATTTCATGAGGCGTACGGATTTGATTTCAATCCTATTTCGTGGGGCTACAGTTCAACAAATGACTTTTTCGAAGATCTGAAAAAAATCCTCACCGCCTAGTCGTCAAAACGCCCAACGGCCACTTACGCACAACCGCCCCGCAGGAAAGCCCGCTCACGCACCCCACTGCCCCCCAAACCAAAACGCCCGGCAACACCAAAGTGTCCCGGGCGCCACATCAATCGACCAACAGCAAGAACAGCAGAGGCGGCAAAAAGCTCTACTTCTTCACCGCCCGCTGCCGCACCGCCTCGAACAGACACACACCGCTTGCAACGGAAACGTTCAGACTCTCCACCGTCCCCGCCATCGGAATGCGCATGACGATATCGCAGGTCTCCTGCGTCAGACGCCGCATCCCCTCGCCTTCCGCGCCCATCACGATCGCGACCGGACCATCCAGCTCCGTCTCATAGACGCTCTTGCTGGCTTCGCCGGCCGTCCCGACGATCCACACGCCCGCATCCTTCAGCTCGCGCAGCGCCCGCGCCAGATTCGTCACCGTGATGTACGGCACCGTATCGGCCGCGCCGCTCGCAACCTTCGCGGCGGTCGCGTTCAAGCCGACCGCGCGATCACGCGGCGCGATCACCGCGTGCGCGCCGGCCGCGTCGGCGACGCGCAGGCAAGCGCCGAGATTGTGCGGGTCGGTCACGCCGTCGAGCACCAGAATCAGCGGCGAGCCGCTGATGCCGTCGAGCAGTTCGGCGAGGTTCTGCGCGAGCGGCATATCGCCGGCGCGTGCGACCACGCCCTGGTGGCGCTCGGTGCGCGCGAGTCCCCACAGACGCGTTTCGTCGGCGGCGATCAGGCGCACGCCGGCTTCCTTCGCGACGTGCAGGAATTCGGTCATCCGCCGGTCCTTGCGGGTCGCGTCGTAATAGACATCCTCGACCGTCGACGCATCGTGCCGGATACGCGCGGTCACTGCGTGGAAACCGTATAAAACCTTGTGACGTGCCATGACTGAACAACCTTTGATTGGGCGCGCGTCAGTGCGCGCCGCTGTGATGAAGATAAAACCGGATACCTGTGCCGCGCTGTCCCGGTAGCAACGCCCATCGCGTTGCTCCAGCGCGCCCGCACCAAAACCGTCGACACGCTCAAACGCATACCGCGCGCAACCGGCACGCGTTCACGTGCCCGCTGCGCGCGGTATGGCGCTGCAACCGCCTCAGCGCTTCTTGCGTGCCTGCTTCGACGCCGCCTTCGGCGCGGCGCCGTGCTTGTTCGCCGCGCCGCGCTCCGCGCGTGCTTCCTTGACCGCCGCGCTCTGCGCCGGCGCGGCCTTCTTGCGCCGCGAGCCAGCAGCCCCGCCGTGCTCGGCCGGCGGCAACGAACGCACGCGCGGACCCGCGCCGTCACCGGCGTTCGACGCGGCTTTGTCGGGCGCCCCGCCGCGGACCATCGGCGGCTTGATCGGCGTGTCGCGCACGAGGCGGAAGTCGATCTTGCGCGCGTCGAGATCGACGCGGCTCACCTGCACCCGCACGCGATCCGACAGTCGATAGCGAATCCCGGTACGCTCGCCGCGCAACTCGTTCTTGATCTCGTCGTACTGGAAGTAGTCCGAACCGAGTTCCGTCACGTGCACGAGACCTTCGATAAACAGCGAGTCGAGCTGCACGAAAATACCGAACGACGTAACGCCATTGACCATCCCGCCATATTCTTCGCCGAGCTTGTCGCGCATGAAATAGCACTTGAGCCATGCCTCGACGTCACGCGATGCTTCGTCCGCGCGTCGCTCGTTCGCCGAGCAGTGCAGCCCGAGTTCTTCCCAGATCGCGACGTTGTTCCCGCGCGCGCGCGGGCCGCGTTTCTCCTCGTCGGCCTGCTGCATCGCCCGGGCACGCGGCGACAGCGCAGTATTCAGTTCGACGCCCTGCGACGGCTGCGGCTGATACTTGCGGCCCTGCAAAATCGCGTAGATCGCGCGATGCGTGAGCAGATCGGGATAGCGGCGAATCGGACTCGTGAAGTGTGCGTAAGCCTCATACGCGAGACCAAAGTGCCCGATGTTGTCGGGACTGTAGACCGCTTGCTGCATCGAGCGCAGCAACATGGTCTGCAGCATCTGCGCGTCGGGCCGGTCGCGAATCTGCGCCATCAATGCCGCGTAATCGCTCGCGTGCGGAGTATCGCCGCCGCCGAGCGTCAGGCCCATCCCACGCAGGAACGTGCGCAAATTCTCGAGCTTTTCCGGACCCGGCCCCGCGTGCACACGGAACAGGCCCGGATGCTTGTTGCGCTTGAGGAAATCGGCCGCGCACACGTTCGCGGCCAGCATGCATTCCTCGATCAGCTTGTGCGCATCGTTGCGGGTACGCGGCACGATCTGCTCGATCTTGCCCTGCGCGTTGCAGACGATATACGTCTCGGTCGTATCGAAGTCGATCGCGCCGCGCTTCTGGCGTGCCGCGAACAACGCCTTGTAGACGCCGTACAGATTCTGCAGTTGCGGCAGCAGCGCAGCGCGGCGGGTCGCCTCCGGTCCCTTGGTGTTTTTCAGCACCGCGGCGACTTCGGTATAGGTGAGCCGCGCGGCCGAATGCATGACGCCCGGATAGAACTGGTACGCCTTCACGTCGCCGCGCGCGGTGACGATCATGTCGCACACCAGCACGCAACGGTCGACCTGCGGATTGAGCGAACACAGTCCGTTCGACAGCTTCTCCGGCAGCATCGGAATCACACGGCGCGGGAAATAGACCGACGTGCTGCGTTCGAGCGCATCGGTATCGAGCCCGCTTTGCGGCTGCACGTAATGCGACACGTCCGCGATCGCGACGATCAGGCGGAAGCCGTCGCCGCGACCGACCTTGACCGGCTCGCAATAGACCGCGTCGTCGAAGTCGCGCGCGTCCTCGCCGTCGATCGTGACGAGCGGCACGTCGCGCAGATCGACGCGATGGCGAATGTCGGCGGGACGCACTTCGTCGGGCAGGCGCGCGGCTTCCTCGAGCGCGGCGCCGCTGAATTCGTGCGGCACGCCGTATTTGCGCACCGCGATTTCGATTTCCATGCCGGGGTCGTCGATATCGCCGAGCACTTCGACCACGCGGCCGAGCGGCTGCGAATGACGGCTCGGGAAATCGGTCAACTCGACCACCACCACCTGGCCGACCTTCGCCTTGCGGGTGTTCTGCGTAATCAGAATGTCGTGGCCGATGCGCTTGTCTTCGGGCGCGACGATCAGCGCGCCGTTCTCGTTCAGCAGCCGGCCGATCACGCGCTTGTTCGCGCGATCCGTGACCTCGACGATGTGCCCTTCCGGACGCCCGCGCCGGTCATAGCCGACAATGCGCGCAAGCACGCGGTCGTTGTGCATGACCTTCTGCATTTCGCCGTTGGGCAGGAACAGATCGTCCTGGCCGTCGTCGCGAATCAGAAAGCCGTAGCCGTCGCGATGGCCCTGCACGCGGCCCGCGACGAAATTCGACGGATGGGTCAACTGATAGAGATTGCGCTGATCGAGCCGGATCTGGCCATCGCGCTCCATCGCGCCGAGGCGCTTGAAAAATCCTTCGCGCTCCTGGCGCTTGATCGACAGCGCTTCGGCGATGTCGTTCGCGGCAAGCGGCGTTTCACTCGTGCGCAATACGCCGAGGATTTCTTCGCGGCTTGGAATCGGATACGGAAATTTGCTCAAGGGCTTGTCGATGGTTTTTTCTCGTTGCATGGACGTCGGTCGGCGCTAGGGTCCGGCCTGAAAAGGCGTTGGTGGCATGCGCGCAGTCGCTCAATTGCATCTGCATCTGCATCGCGCCTGGGCTGCATCGTCATTGCATCTGCTGCTTGCTGCTCTACTGCGATTGCACCGCAAACTGCCCGGGCCGGGCCCGGCTCGTTCAACGCCGAGTCGACGCGCGTACGGACACTCTATATACGCATATACGTGCCTGGGTACCTATATGCAAATGTGCCGACGAACTACTGCGAGGCATTCTAACACCCGTGTTGCCCGGCCAAGCGGGCCGTCGGTGGCGGTGCGCGGGCCGCTTGCGCCGATCCACTGCAGTGTTAAAAAGCTTGTAGCGAAACGCTTGACAGGTGTCACATTCGAGCTATAATGGCGTTCTTTGCAGTTCATCACCTGCCCAGGTGGCGAAATTGGTAGACGCACTAGGTTCAGGTCCTAGCGGTGGCAACACTGTGGAGGTTCGAGTCCTCTCTTGGGCACCAGATTCAAAAGTTGAGCCGCCTTCTGGCGGCTCTCTTTTTTATGTAAGACCCGGCAATCGAAACCGCTGTTTGCGGCATCGAAAGTCGGATGAGCAGGACGGTGGTTCGGTAGCGATTGCATCACTTCGCTGCTGTTTCAACCGGGCAGATGAGAAAGCAAGTTTGTTCGAAGTAGGGATTGACAAGCTTAATCATCACGCTAAAATAGCGGTCTAGCTTGAAGACGTGCCCAGGTGGCGGAATTGGTAGACGCACTAGGTTCAGGTCCTAGCGGTGGCAACACCGTGGAGGTTCGAGTCCTCTCCTGGGCACCAAGCTTTAGTATCGAGAAACCCCGTAAGATTTTCGTCTTACGGGGTTTTTTGTTTTTCGGCATGCCGCCGCAGTTCGGTTCAATCGCTTCGGTTCAATCGCTTCGGTTCAATCGCGCTTCGGTTCACTCGCTTTCCGCGCTGCGTTGATCCGAACGACTTGCGATGGCGTTACCCGCCACGCGCCCTTACCTGCCCCTACCTCTTCACCGGTCCAACATACCGGCCGACCGCGCTCGATAGCCGGCCTACTTCCTGCGCCGCTGATTCATCAGCTTCACGATATCGGTTGTCGGCCCGCTGGTGATCAGTCGGGGAAGGTCGTCCGGATGAACCCAGCGACACCTGGCGATTTCGTTACTCGGACGCGCCTTGGCGCTACCCGGAATTTCGCAGAAGAACACATGATGGTGCTTCTGCTTGCCTCGGAAGTCGAACAGATATTTCGCCGATCTTCCCGAAAGCCGGGTTTCTTCCTTGAGCTCTCTCAGCGCGGCGGCCGAGCGATGCTCTCCACGCTTGAGTATCCCGCCCGGCAAAGCCCACTTTGATTGATGACGTGCGACCAGAAGGATTCGCTTACCTCTGCGACAGATCACGGTTGCGCGCTTCTTCAAAACGAACTCCCATTTGTCTCTAACCATTTTGACGCCCGCTCTACGTACAGACGTACTGGGCGGCGCCAGATGGCTGATCATCCTAATACAGTCAGCACATGCCAGCAATCTCGCGATGCGATCGCGCAGTACTCGCGACATGCGCGAGTTTTTTCATCAAGACGTCACAAATTCGGCGACCGGAACCGGGCGTGATAAGGTCTGGGCAAATCAAAACTCTTTGGACGCGAGACCGTCATGGATATGGACGCCGACTGGCGCTTGCCACGACCTAACGTACCTCTCAAAGTCGGCCGCCGTCCGAAAGGTTCTACCCTTTCAAAAATAGACTCGATCGCCAGTACTTTCTCGCTATTGGCGACGCCGCTCGTCGCCGAAGCGGTGGAAAGGGCCAGAGAACTTTCCACCGAAAGCGATGCAGAGGGATTTCATCAACTTCGCGTCGCGCTCAGAAAACTTCGAGCGTTGTACTGGGCGTACTCCCCCTATCTCGGAGAAGAAGCGACCACCCAGGCCAGCGAAGAATTCAGGCGTCTCGCGGCAGTGGCAGGCGAAACCCGCGATTGGGATATTGCTGGTGATCTTCTACGCGTTGCTCAGCACTCACGTGCATCGCTCGCACTGCTGGTGAGCGCGGCGCAAGACAAGCGCGCACAGGCGGTGCTCGATAGCCGGACGCTGCTCAATAGCGACACCGTCGAGCCGTTTCTGAACGACGCGCTGCTGCGCGCGCAAACCGCACTGCAAGCGTGTTGCAACGATCTGCCGATTCAGGCGTTCGCCGAGGAACGCGTCCGTCTGGCGCAACGCGCGTTCATGAAGCGCAGCAAACGCACGGCGCGCAGCGAGACCGCTCACGAGGAAGAACTGCACGACGTGCGCAAGGCGGGCAAAAAACTCCGCTATCTGCTCGAGTTCTTTGAACCGGTCATCAAAGGCGGCCACGGCCGCGCCATCAAGGCGTTGACGTCGGTGCAGGACACGCTCGGCCAATTCAACGACATTGCCGCCAGCGCAACGCTGATTCGCGGCGAGTCCTTCAGCGCAGTTCCGCCCGAAGTCGTGCAGGAATCGCTGCAGTGGCTGGAAAAGCAGAAGTGGCGGCGCATGCGCGCGGCTGCGCGGCAGGTCCGGGCGCTGTGCGCGTGAGACAGAGCGGCTCGCCACAGCGAATTCGATCGAACGGGCGCCGCTCTTAATGGCGTTTTGCGGCGCTTCGGGTTATATAACCGGTTCTCCCGCAACGTCACCACAAAGGTCTGCCCGCGATGTCCGATACCCCGATCCCCGCCGCCGTCACTTTCGAACCGCAGGCCGTCTCCACTCAGGCCAAGCGCAGCGCGATTTTCATCGTCATGACGATCAAGCCGGACGCGGCCAGCCACGCGACCGTGCGCGCCTGGTGCGCGGATATCGCCGGGCTCGTGCGGGCGGTCGGCAAACGCATCCCCGACGGTGGACTATCTTGCGTGTGCGCGTTCGGCTGCACAGCGTGGGACGCGCTGTTCGGCGCGCCCCGCCCGGCCGGGCTGCATCCGTTCCGCGAATTCGGGGCCGGCGAGCGCCACGCGATCGCGACGCCCGGCGACATCCTGCTGCACATCCGCGCCGACCAGATGGACCTGTGTTTCGAGTTGGCCACGCATCTGATGAGCCGGCTCGGCGACGCGGTGACGACCGTCGATGAAGTGCACGGTTTTCGTTATTTCGATCAGCGCAGCATGGTCGGCTTTGTCGACGGCACCGAGAATCCGGTCGGCAACGAGGCCGTGCACTTCACCGTGGTCGGTGAAGAAGATCCGCAATTCGCGGGTGGCAGTTATGTGCTCGTGCAGAAATATCTGCACGATATGGCGGCCTGGAACGAGTTGTCGGTCGAGGCGCAGGAGCGCATCATCGGGCGCACCAAGCTCGACGATATCGAACTCGCCGACGGCGTGAAGCCGACTTCGTCGCACAGCTCGCTGACCACGCTCGACGAAAACGGCGAGGAAGTGAAAATCCTGCGCGACAACATGCCGTTCGGCCGGCCGGGCTCGGGCGAGTTCGGCACGTATTTCATCGGCTATGCGCGCTCGCCGGCGCCGATCGAACAGATGCTCGAGAACATGTTCGTCGGCCGGCCGCCGGGCAATTACGATCGCCTGCTCGATTTCAGCCGCGCGGTGACCGGCTGTCTGTTTTTCGTGCCGTCGGCGTCGCTGCTGGAGGCACTCGCGGAGCGCGATCCGAACGCGCCGGCGAATCGGAACTGAGCGGGTCGAATCCGCCACGGCCGGTTGCCGGTCGCCGGTCACCGCGCCGGCCGCGAGAGAGCGGACCGTGACCACATCGCTCGCCGCCGCGCGCGGCATGGCGCTTGCTCTCGTGCTGGCAGTCTTTCCGCCAGCCGAGGACAGCATGAACCCCTCCTCCGATGACACCTATCGCGCCGGCGATCCGTCGACCGGCGGCGCGACGACGCCCGCCGGCTCGCCGTCCGTCCATCAGACTCGCGTCGCCTATCGCGGCACGCTGATCGCCGTCACTGCGTACCAGAACGCGCGCCACGCATGGATCGCCGATATCGCGCTGATCCGCGACGGCCAGCAGATGCAGTTGCCGCCGGGCCTCGCGAACGCGCAGCCGATCACCCCCGAATGGTTGACCGAGGCCGAAGCGCTGCGCGCCGGCGTCGAGCACGGCCGCTATCTGGTCGACCGGGCGCTGCCGGATCCGCGCGCATGAAGGCACGCCGACCATGACCCACGCCGACTCCTCCAGCGATAAAAGCGACCACGACGTGGTCACCGAATTCAAACGGCAGGTCAACATGAGCGCGAGCGAACTGGCTCGCTGGCTCGATACCGACGCATCGCGCGAAGTCGGTCAGAAACACGACGGCGGCGAATCGGTCGGCCACCGCTCGGGCCGCCGCATCGTCCAGTTGCTCGGCACCAGGCAGAACGAACTATCGGAAGACGACATCCGCCACATGCGCAAGGTGCTCGGCTACATCGCGCGGCATCTCGCGCAGCGCCCCGCCCATCCGGCCGCGGAGCTCGAACAGACCGCATGGCGCTATTCGTTGATGAACTGGGGACACGATCCGTTGAAGCATCGTTAGGCGCACACGCGTGCGCCCCAGGTACAGCCGATGCTCGCTCGCAGCGCAAACGCGACCCGCATCCGCGCCGCCGCTCACCGGCTGAAATCGCAACCGGCCGGCGAGCGCCCACCTTTCCGGTACTTCGTATGGCCACCATCGTCAGCCTCGGCAGCATCAACCTCGATCTGCAAATGCGCATCGACCAGCCGCTCGGCCAGTTCGAGACGCAAAGCGCCCATCACTTCTCGCGCCTGGCCGGCGGCAAGGCCGCGAACATCGCGTATCTCGCGCGCCGCTTCGGCCACGAGGCGCAACTGCTCGGCATGGTCGGCGACGACGACTTCGCCGGCGAAGTGCTCGCGCCGTTGCGCGCGCTCGGCGCCGACGTGTCGCGCGTGGGGCGCGCGGCCGGCCAGTCGACCGCGGTGTCGATGATCTTCGTGCCCGAGAGCGGCAGGAAAACCATCGTACTGGCGGCGAACGCGAACGACGCGTGGCAGGCCGCGGACATCGACAGCGCGGTTGCCGCGATCGAAGCCGCGCCGGCCGGCAGCGTGCTCGCGCTCAACTGCGAGATCAGCGTCGATGCGTGCATGGCGGCGCTCGCCGCCGCGCAACGGCGCGCGCTGCGGGTCGTGCTCGACCCCGCGCCGCCCCAACGGGCGGGCTCGGGCGCCATTCACAGCCTGTGGTCGGCGGTGCATACGCTGACGCCGAACGTCGAAGAAGCGGCGGCGCTGACCGGCATCGACGTCAAAGATCGCGAGAGCGCCGCGCGGGCCGGCCATGCGTTGCTGAAAGAAGGCGTCGAGCGGGTGTGCGTGAAGCTCGGCGACGGAAGCTGCATCGCGGTGTCGCGCGACGGCGTGCTATCGGTGCAGGTCAAACCGCTGCGAGCGGTCGACACCACCGGCGCGGGGGACGCGTTCACTGGCGCACTGGCGGTGTCGCTCGCCGAGCGGCAACAGCTCGCGGCGGCGATCCGCTTCGCGACCGCCGCCGCGAATCTGACCGTGATGGCGTGGGGCGCGCAAACCGCGCTACCGGCGCGCGCGCAGGTCGACGAGTTCGCGGTCGGACTGCGCTCCGAATGGTTGTAGCGTCCGGTGCCGGGCGATCCTCGCCTCGTTGCGGACTCGCGCCGGGCGCGACGCTCGGCGCGGCGTGGCGTCCGTAGCGCAGTGGAGACTCGTCGTTACTCGTCGCGCGGTTACTCATCGTTATCGAGCCCGCCCGACGGCGGCCCGATCGTGATCCCCGCGCCTTTGCGCGCATCTGCCGGATACGCATCGACCACCGTTTGCGGCGGACAGTCGGCAACACACCAGTTGGCGTCGCCGTCGCGTAAACATTGCATGAATCGATCCGCCTCCTCGCGCGAACGATAGCCGTAGATCTTGTTTTCGACCTGCACCTGCGTGTCCGAGAGTCGCTTCGGCTGCGTGTCCATTGCCGCTCCTGGTTGAGTGGAAGGTCTCACGGTCGTAGCAACGCGCGCGCCTGCCCCGGGCGCGTGAGCGGCGCCGTCAGCGGCCGGCGCGGCGACTGCAGCGCGTAAATCGTCCGCATGCACCATCAGATCGCGAACCTGGCGCAGCGTCAGGTATTGATCGAGGACGGCGCGCCAGCGCGGCGCTTCGAGCAACTCGCGCCACACCGGTTCGAGGTCCGCGTCGCTGACGCCGCGCCCGTGCGCGAGCGCATTCGCGAATTCCAGACTCGCCGGCGCCGACAGCAACTGCATCCGGCTCGCGGGGCTCAGCACGCGCGGCGCGGTGTCGGCGGGCGCGTCGCAGCAGTAGAGCACCGTTCGCGCGAGCGCCGCCGCGTCGGTGCGCAATGCGGCGAGCGACGCGCCGTTCAGTTGGACCGTACCCTGCTGCGTCTGAAACGAGTACACGGTATCGGGGTCCGCGTGCGCCAGCAGAGCAAGACCGCGCAGAAGACGCGGCAGATCGGTGGTGGCGGCGTCGACCGATGCTTTCGCTTCGACCAGCAGGCATACGTCCCATGTCTGCGCGTCGGTACCCGCAAGCGCGGTGGGCGTCAGCGCGCGGGTCCGCCGCAACAGCACCACGTCCCATTCGGTCTTCGCGCGCTCGTGGCTGGCCGGTATCGTCGCCGGCACGCGCATCGAGTTGACGACTCGGTACGAAGCCAAAGGCGGCTCACCGTCCGGCCGCCGGCACGCTTCGTTCAGCCGCCGCGCGAGCGTTTCGAGCGCGTCGCTCGCCAGCGCCTCCACCTCGGCGCCACGCTGCTTCGCACTGACGCCGCGCGCGAGCGCGCCCGAACTGCCGGGACGCGGCCCCTGCCGCTCCCACAGCGCCCGATAGCCGCGCACCTGCGGATCCGTCGCTAGCGCATCGAGGCGTCGCAGACGCTGTAACTCGGCGCTGCCGAGCAATTGCGCGAGGTTGCGCTGGAGCGCGGCGTCGCGAGCAAGTTCCGGGGTGTCGACAGCGGCCTGCAGCGCGTCGCCGAATTGCGCCCACGCGTGCGCGAACGCCAGCGCGTGCAGCCGGCTCAGTGCGTCGCGCTGCGCGCCCGCGTCGAGCCGCTGCTGCTTGGCCGGATGCGCGATCGCATTGATGCTCGCGTGAATCCGGCGACGGTCCCGGTCCGCGTGCGCGGCCAGCGATGCATATTCGCGCACCACCGCCGTGCGATGGCGCAGCAGCATCGCCTGAAACACCGGATCGCCGCCGTTCTCGCGCAGCGCGTCGCGGATCAGCCGCGCGAGCGCGCCGGTGAATAGCCGTGCGCTCGACGCGTTGGGCGCCTCGCCGCGGGCGATCGCCTCGCGCGCCTGTTCGATCGCCAGCGCGAGCAGCGTCGCCGCGCTGGGGTGCCCGCTGTTCTGCCCACTGTTCGGCCCACTGTTCGGCCCGCTACTCTCCCCGCCGGGCGCGCACACGACGGCAAGCGCCGGCACGCGATAACGCCGCGCAACTGCGGCGAGCAGCGCGTCGAGCAACGAAGACGAAGGCGGCAACGACATGACGGCGATGAGGCAAATGGAGGGACGAAAGATAACGAAGAGTAGCGAAGAGCAGCCGGCGGTTCAAACGTCCCCGCAGCACGCGCCGCGCCATCCGCGTCAAGAGCGGGCGCGCGTCGTGCTGCAACTAGCGCGCAACGACCATCGTTACCGTCGATCGCGCGCAGCGCACCGGTTCGCGCGACCGCCGCCCGCAGAGGACACCATGCAAAAACCGTCATCGTACGCGTCGCCCCGCTCCGCCGGCCGGTTCCGCGCGCTACACGTCGCGAGCGACACCGTCACCCGCTTCATGTCGGACCGCTGCCCGATGCTCGGCGCGAGCATCGCGTTCTACTCGGCCTTTTCGTTGGCGCCGACGCTGCTGCTGGTGCTCGCGGTGATCGGCTGGATCTTCGGCCGCGACATCGCTCAGGGACGCTTCTTCGCGCAGGTGCAGTTCCTGCTCGGCAAAGAGGCCGCGCAGGCGATGCAGGACATCGTCGTCCACGCGCATTACGCGGGCGGCAGCGGCGTCGCCGCGGCGTTCTCGGTCGTGCTGTTGCTGGTCGGCGCATCGGCGACCTTCGCGTCGCTCAATACCGCGCTCGACATCGTGTTCGCCGCGCAGTCGCGCAAAGGGATCGCGGGGATCGCACTGGTGCTGCGAGCCCGGCTCGTATCGATCGGACTGCTGATCGGTCTGAGCTTTCTGCTGGTCGTGTCGCTGGTGCTCGATGCGGCGATCACGACGGTCGGCGGCATGATCTTCGGTAATTCGACGCTGGGCACGATCGCCCAGGCGGCGCAATCGCTATTCGGTTTTGTCATTCTGGCGGTCGGCCTGGGCGCGCTGATCAAGTGGCTGCCCGACACCTCGGTACCGCTGCGGCCCGCGCTGGCCGGCGGCGTGGTCGCGAGTCTGCTGTTCACCGTGGGCCGGCATCTGTTCAGTCTCTATCTCGCGCGTGCGGGCACCGCGGGCGTGTTCGGCGCGGCGGGCTCGCTGGCCGTGCTGATGATGTGGCTGTACTTCTGTGCGGTGGTGTTTCTGCTCGGCTCGGAAGTCACCGCCGCGCTGTGCCGCGCGAGCGGCCATACCGCCGGCGACACCGGCCGGCACGCAAGCGGCTCGTCGTTCGACCGCGCGGCCGCCGAACCCGGCGATGCGACGCGCGAGCAATGAGCAGTACTCCGAAGGCGATGCCGGCCCTGCCGTCACTGCCTGGTAAGCCGGCGCTTTTGCATATCGTCAATGACGGGCAGCCGTAAAAACCGGATTAACTTTACAAACAACAAACACGAATACCGACATCTTTAATACAACCATTACATTTACCGGACATTAATTATGCAATGCGGATTCAGCACGGAATTTGCTGTCGGGATTAACACCGATAAGGCCGGACTGAACCATGCAAGCGCTTAACTCTCGGCGTACACTCGGCCACAGCCGCCTCGCATAACGCGCTACGGGCCACGAGCCATTCGCGTTAAAACGCGGGTTTATGGAGACACAGGAGAACAATCAATGAGCTGGACCCGGGAACAGAGAAACGTCACGATCGCCGCGTATCTCGGCTGGACGCTCGACGCATTCGATTTCTTTCTGATGGTATTCGTGCTGAAAGATATCGCCCAGGAATTCAATACCGATATTCCGTCGGTGGCGGTCGCGATCATGCTGACGTTAATGATGCGTCCGCTCGGCGCGCTGATTTTCGGCTGGCTCGCCGACAAATACGGCCGCCGTCCGACGCTGATGATCAACATCGCGTGTTTCTCGCTGCTCGAATTGCTGTCCGGTCTGTCGCCGAACCTGATGACGCTGCTGGTCCTGCGCGCGCTGTTCGGTATCGCGATGGGCGGCGAATGGGGCGTCGGCGGCGCGCTGACGATGGAGACCGTGCCGCCGAAATCGCGCGGCATCGTCTCCGGCCTGTTGCAGGCCGGCTATCCGAGCGGCTATCTGCTCGCGTCGATCGTGTTCGGCGTGTTCTATCAATACATCGGCTGGCGCGGGATGTTCTTCGTCGGCGTGCTGCCGGCGCTGCTCGTGCTGTACATCCGCGCGCACGTGCCGGAATCGCCCGCGTTCAGGACGCTCGAAAAGCGCGCCCGTCCGGGCCTCGTCGCAACGCTCAAACAGAACGTCGGTCTGTCGATCTACGCGATCATCCTGATGACCGCGTTCAACTTCTTCTCGCACGGCTCGCAGGATCTGTATCCGACTTTCCTGCGCGTGCAGCACCAGTTCGACGCGCATACGGTGTCGTGGATCACGATCACGCTGAACGTCGGCGCGATCTGCGGCGGGCTGTTCTTCGGTTGGGCGTCGGAGAAGATCGGCCGCAAACGCGCGATCTTCATCTCCGCGTTGATCGCGCTGCCGGTGCTGCCGCTGTGGGCATTCTCGAGCACGCCGGCGCTGCTCGCGCTCGGCGCATTCCTGATGCAGATCTCGGTACAAGGCGCGTGGGGCGTGATCCCGGTGCACCTGAACGAAATCTCGCCCGATGAAATTCGCGCGACCTTCCCCGGTCTCGTGTATCAGCTCGGCAATCTGATCGCGTCGGTCAACGGGCCGCTGCAATCGAAGATCGCCGAAATGCACGGCAACAACTATGCGCTGGTGATGGCGATCGTGATCGGCATTGTCGCGATCGTGATCTGCGCGCTGATTCCGTTCAGCCGCGAGCGGCGCGGCATCGACATGACGCAGTCGGCGCGCGAGTTGGGCGCGCAGACCGCGGGCGGACACGCATGAGGTGACGCATGGGGTGATGCACGGGGTGACGCATGAAGGCCGCGTGTAAAAGCCGCGCCGCCCTCATGGCACCGAGCTTGAAGCGTTCGAACTAAACGGCTATTGTGCCGGCGCGTTTCAGGGCACAATAGCCGCCAAGGCGGTTCGAACCGCCACGACGCCAAAGCGCGTCACCTATACGCAACGCGCGGGTCGACCCCGCGACGGATGCGAGGCCAAAACCAGATCGCCAGCTATACGAGGCCGTTCCGATTCGTTCGGAACGGCCTTTTTTATTTTCCGCGCGGAATCGACGAACCGCGCAGCCGGGAAAGTCGACCTTCGTCAGGTCTTCTAGAGGAGTTAGTCGAGACAGCCCCTTGATCGTCCGCATCCACTTTCCTTATCCTGAAAAAAAACGGTTGTTTCAAATACGAATTTGAATCGCTTGTTTGCGAGCCGGCAAGTCCGGCAACTGGGAGACGCAATATGGCAGTTCGCACAACAGGCCGGCACGCCGGCGATACCAAGTCCCGCATTCTCGACGCGGCCGAGACGCTGTTCATCGATTGCGGTTATGAAGCCATGTCGCTGCGGCAAATTACTTCGCGTGCCGAAGTCAATCTGGCGGCGGTCAACTATCACTTCGGCAGCAAGGAATCGCTGATTCATTCGATGCTGTCGCGCCGCCTGGACCGGCTCAATCAGGAGCGCCTGAAGCTGCTCGACCGCTTCGACGCGCTGCTCGGCGAGCGCCTGACCTGCGAGCACGTGCTCGGCGCGATGTTCATTCCGGCGCTGCGGCTCTCGCGCGATCCGCGCGTCGGCGGCAAGGCGTTTCTGCGTTTGCTCGGGCGCGCGTACACCGATCCGTCGGCATTCATCCGCGACTTTCTGAACGCGCATTACGAGTCGGTCGCGGTGCGTTTCTTCTCTGCGTTCCAGCGCGCGCTGCCGCATCTGCCGCGCGAAGAACTCGGCTGGCGGCTGCACTTCGCGATCGGCGCGCTGTCCGGGGTGCTGGCCGGCAGCGATACCGACAGCCTGCTTTCCGAGTTCTCGCAGGGCAAGTCGATGGACGATCTGCAGCTGATCGCGCGGCTCGCGTCGCTGATGGTCGCCGCGCTGAAGGCGCCGCTGCCGGACAGCTCGCAACTGGCCACCTTCGCGGCGGTGCTAGGCGATGCGGCCGACGGCAATGCGGACGGTCTGGACGGCCCGGCGGCTTGCGCACAGCAAGGCGCGCCAGCGGCACAGGAGCAGGAGCAGCAGGAGCAGCAGCCGGAGCAGACGCAGCCCCACGCGCAAGCGCACCCGCAGCGGCACGAAGGCGCCAATGGCACGGCGCTCTCGCAGGCCGCGTCGAACGGGACCGCGCAGGCGCCCCGCTCGATCGACGGCGATCCGGCCGACGACCCAACCCGCGGCGCCGGTATCGAAACCGCTTCGGCGACGTTCCAGCACCTGCTGCACGGCACCGCGTGAGTGCGTGAACGCATAAGCGCGCTTGCTGCCGCGCGCACGCATCGCCCGGACGGCTCCAGCCGAAGCCGTCCGGCCGCACCCAACCTCACCACGCCACACCAGGCCGCGCCGATGGCGCGCCAATTGCAGCACTACCGATAAACAGATCGACACAACGCGAGCCGTCCATGCTGTCGCGGATGCGTTCGCACGCCGTATTGAAACAGGAGGAAACGTCATGCCGTGGTTCATGCTCGCGCTCGTCGTCGCCGCGCTCGCCCTCGTCTACGTCCAGGCCCGCGCCGCCTGGTGGCTCGCCGCGCTGATCGTGTGGGTCGCGGCCGCGCAGCTGAGCGGCGCGGCCGGTCCCCTGCTCGCCACCGTGCTCGCGCTGGTGTTCGTACTCCCCGCGCTGGTGCTGACGCTCAAGGCGCTGCGCCGCGCGTGGCTGACCAAGCCGGTGTTCGAGCTGTTCCGCAAGATCCTGCCGCAGATGTCGCCGACCGAGCGCGACGCGATCGAAGCGGGCACCGTCTGGTGGGACGCGCAACTGTTCTCGGGCCGCCCGCACTGGGACACGCTACTCGGCTACGGCCCGGCCACGCTCACTGCTGAAGAACAGTCGTTTCTCGATGTCGAATGCGAGCAGCTGTGCGACCTCGCGAACGACTGGGAGACCACGATGCTCTGGCAGGACCTGTCGCCGCAAACGTGGCGGTTCATCAAGGAGCGCGGCTTTCTCGGCATGATCATTCCGAAGCAGTACGGCGGCAAACAGTTCTCCGCCTACGCGCATTCGCAGGTCATCATGAAGCTCGCGACGCGCTGCTCGGCCGCGGCGGTATCGGTGATGGTGCCGAACTCGCTCGGGCCCGCCGAACTGCTGATGCACTACGGCACCGAAGCGCAGAAAAACCACTATCTGCCGCGTCTCGCGCGTGGCGAAGACATCCCGTGCTTCGCGCTGACGAGCCCGTACGCGGGTTCCGACGCGGCCGCGATTCCGGATGTCGGCATCGTCTGCAAAGGTATCCACGACGGCCGCGAGACGCTCGGTTTTCGCGTCACGTGGGACAAGCGCTACATCACGCTCGGCCCGATCGCGACCGTGCTCGGTCTCGCGTTCCGCGCGCTCGATCCGGACCACCTGCTCGGGCCGAACGACGAACCCGGCATCACCTGCGCGCTGATTCCGACCGACCACCCGGGCGTGAACATCGGCCGCCGTCACTGGCCGCTGAACGCGGTGTTCCAGAACGGGCCGAACTCGGGCAAGGACGTGTTCATTCCGCTCGACTGGGTGATCGGCGGGCGCGACCAGGTCGGCAACGGCTGGCGCATGCTGATGGAATGCCTGGCCGCGGGCCGGGCGATTTCGCTGCCGTCGTCGAATGTCGGGATGGCGAAGATCGCGGTGCGCGGCACCGGCGCATACGCGGCGATCCGGCGGCAGTTCCGCACCGCCGTCGGCAAGTTCGAGGGCGTGCAGGAAGCGCTCGGCCGGATGGGCGGCAACCTGTACGTGATGGACGCCGCGCGCCGCCTGTCCGCGCACGCGGTCGACCTCGGCGAAAAGCCGTCGGTGATTTCGGCGATCGCCAAATATCACATCACCGAGCGCGCCCGCAGCGTGATCAACGACGGGATGGACGTCGCCGCCGGCAAGGGCATCTGCATGGGGCCGTCGAATTTTCTGGCGCGCGCGTATCAGCAGGTGCCGATCGCGATCACCGTCGAAGGCGCGAATATTCTGACGCGCTGCCTGATCATCTTCGGCCAGGGCGCGATCCGCTGTCATCCGTACGTGCTCAAGGAAATGAGCGCGACCCGCGAGCCGGATCGCGCGAAAGCGCTGCGCGAGTTCGACGCGGCATTCTTCGGACATCTGAGCTTTACGCTGTCGAACGTGGTGCGCAGCGTCGTCTATGGGCTCGGCGGCAGCGCGCTGATTGCGAAGCCGCGCCGTGCGTATGCGCCGCTCAATCCGTACTACCGCGCGGCCACCCGGCTCGCGACGGTGTTCGCGCTGCTCGCCGATGTGTCGATGTTCGTGCTCGGCGGCGATCTGAAGCGCCGCGAGCGCATTTCCGGGCGCCTCGGCGACGTGCTCTCGCAGCTCTACCTGATCTCGGCGACGCTCAAGCGTTTCGAGGACGAAGGACGGCAGCAAGCCGATCTGCCGCTCGTGCGCTGGGGCGTCGAGGACTCGCTGTACAAGGCCCAGCAGGCGCTCGACGGCGTGCTCGCGAACTACCCGAACCGGCTCGCCGCGACGTTGGTGCGGGTGCTCGCGTTCCCGTTCGGGCTGCCGCATCGCGAGCCGTCGGACCGACTCGGCGGCGAGATCGCCGAACTGATGCAAACGCCGGGCGCCGCGCGCGAGCGGCTGGTCTCCGACTCGTACGTGCCGCATCCGGACGTCGATGCGCTCGGCTACGGCGAGCTGGTGTTCGCGCTGCAACCGCGCTTCACGCAGATCGACCAGAAGCTGCGCGACGCGGTCAAGCAGGGGCTGCTCGAACCGATGCCGCAAAGCCTGCCGCAACTGGCCGCGTGGACCGAGCGCGCGCACCAGCAAGGTCTGCTCGACGCGGACGAGCGGCGCGTGCTCGACGACTACGCGCGGTTCGGCGCCGAGGTCGTGAAGGTCGACGATTTCCCGGCCGACTTCGACATGCTCGCGAGCCTGCAAAAACGCAGGGACGCGCTGGACAAATCGCTGGAACTGGCAGCCTGACGACGCGCCCTTTAGATAAAAAACCCGTGGCGCGGCACGGTAAAGCCCACCGCAGGCGCGCAACTCAAGGCAAACTCAGGGCAAACTCAAGGCACACTGACAAACGTCCGGCGCGGTCAAGCGATGCTTGCGAGAGCCTTTTCAAAGGCTCTTTCAAAAGCCCTTTCATAGGCCCTTGCAAGCGCCGCCCGCGCGCGCGTGACCAGCGGAGCAACAACAACATGAACGACTCCTACCTGAAGTTCGTCAACTCGCCGTTCGGCGAGCGGCTGGCCCGCTCGCTCGGGCTGCCGAAGCCGGAGGTGCTGCGCCGCTACCGCGCGGACCGGCCCGAGTTCGACGGCCTGATCGCGATCGGCGCGGGCCGCGAACCGCGCCTGTTCGACGCGCTCGCGAAGCTGGTCGCGAGCGTCGGGATGACCAGCGTCGCGCACGACAGCGCGCCCGCCTGGGTGCCGCTCGCCACCCGCCACGGCTTGATGACCGGCCGCTTCGAGCCGGCCGAGAGCGGCTCGGCCGGCAAGCTCGCCGCGTTGCTGTTCGACGCGAGCGGCATCGAGGACAGCTGTCAGCTCGAACCGCTCTACCGCTTCTTTCACGACACGCTGCGCTCGCTCGGCAAATGCGCGCGGATCGTCGTGCTGGGCCGCCCGCCAGAGGCCTGCGCGAGTCCGCGCCAATGGACCGCGCAGCGCGCGCTCGAAGGCCTCACCCGCTCGCTCGGCAAGGAAGCGCGGCGCGGCAGCACCGCGAACCTGGTGTATGTCGCCGACGGCGCCGAACACGGGCTCGACGCGACGCTGCGCTTTTTCCTGTCGCCGCGTTCGGCCTATGTGTCGGGTCAGGTGGTGCGGATCGACGCGAGCGCGCCAGAGAACCCCGCGGCCGCCGCCCCGTTCGACTGGCGCCAGCCGCTCGCCGGCCGGCGCGCGCTCGTGACCGGCGCCGCGCGCGGGATCGGCGCGGCGATCGCCGAGGTGCTCGCGGCCGACGGCGCGCACGTGATCGGCCTCGACATCCCGAGCGCGCGCGACGCGCTCGACGCCACCATCGGCCAGTTGCACGGCAGCGCGCTGACGTTCGACATCGCCGCGCCCGAAGCGCCCGCGCAGATCGCCGCCGCGCTCGACGAACTCGGCGTCGACATCGTCGTGCACAACGCCGGCATCACGAAGGACAAAACCATCGCGAAGATGACCGAAGCCGCGTGGCAAAGCGTGCTCGACATCAACCTGACCGCGCAGGAGCGCATCGACGACGCGCTGCTCGCCGGCGGCATCCTGCGCGACGGCGGGCGCATCGTCGCGGTGTCGTCGATCAGCGGGATCGCCGGCAATCCCGGCCAGACCAATTACGCGACCTCGAAGGCCGGCGTGATCGGCCGCGTGCAGAGCATGGCGCCGCGGCTGCGTGCGCGTGGGATTACGATCAACGCGGTCGCGCCGGGCTTCATCGAAACGCAGATGACCGCGAAGATTCCGCTGGCGATCCGCGAAGCCGGCCGCCGGATGAACTCGATGAGCCAGGGCGGCCAGCCGGTCGATGTCGCGCACACCATCGCGTGGCTCGCGCAGCCGGGCAGCGCGGGCGTGACCGGCCAGGTCGTGCGGGTCTGCGGTCAAAGCCTGCTTGGCGCGTGAGGGGAGCCTGAACGTGGCGCCTGAGCGTGGAGCCGAAGCGTGGAGCCGAAGCGTGGAGCCTGAGCGGCGACTGAACGGCAACTCAGCCGCAACTGAGCGGCTACTGAACGGCAACTAAGCGGCAACCGGGCCGGACACTGAACGGGAGAGCATCAGCATGGGCATGGGTATGGGCGACGCGGGTGATCCGTTCGGCAGTCGCGATGCCGCGCACACACCGGGCGGCAATGGCGCGCGGCCGAAAACCATCGTCGTCGAGACGCTGCCGGCGCCGGCGAAACTGTATGCGCGGGCGCTGTGCGGTGTCGTCAAGCGCGGCCGCGAGAGCGCGTTGCCGGCGCTGCGGCTGGTGCGCCCGGCGGTCGCGCTCGACCCCGGCCCGATCTGGCGTTACGCGCGCGTGTGCGGCTTTATCCCGGAGCACGGCGTGCCGCTCACCTACCCGCATCTGCTGGCGTTTCCGCTGCATCTTCTGATGCTGACCGATCCGGCCTTTCCGTGGCCGGCGCTCGGGCTCGTGCATCTGGCCAATCACGTGCGGCTGCGCCGCCCACTCGCGTACAAGGACCAGTTGCGCGTCGAGGTCGAATTCGGCGCGCTGCTGCGCCACGACAAGGGCCAGGCGTTCGTCGTCCATACCCGCATCTACCGGCGCGGCGAGGCGGTGTGGGACGGCGACAGCGTCTATCTGAAGCGCGCGGTGCCGGCGATCGGCGATCCGCTCGCCGCGCTCGAGCCGGGGCCGGAACCGCTGCAACGGCTCGCGCGCTGGCAGCTCGCGCCGCAACTGGGCCGCGACTACGCGAGCGTGTCCGGCGACTACAACCCGATCCACATGAGCGCGCTGTCGGCGAAGGCGTTCGGCTTTCCGCGCGCGATCGCGCACGGGATGTGGACGCTGGCGCGAGCGGCGTCTTCGCTGCAGCCGCCGAAGCCGCTCGCCGAAGCGACGCTCGCCGCCGAATTCAAGCTGCCGATGCTGCTGCCGGGCGAGGTGTCGCTGTGGAGCGCGGCGCCGTCGCTGATCGAGCGAGACCTGGAGGTGCGCGATATCAACGGAGAAAAGCCGCATTTGCGCGGGCGCATGCAGTGGCGCTTGCAGTGACGGCCGCGCGATCCTGGCCACAATCCGGCCACAATCCGGCCGCGATCGCGCTGCCATTACCCGCGCAGCAAGGCAGCAAGCACTACCCGCTAACCTGGACCGCCCCAAAGGAGCCGCCACATGCCCCACCCGCAACCCGCCGTGCGCCGCGTCGCCATCGTCGGGGGCAACCGGATCCCGTTTGCCCGCTCGAACACCGCGTACGCGAACGCGTCGAATCAGGACATGCTGACCTTCACGTTGCAAGGCCTGATCGACCGCTACGAACTGCACGGCGTGCGTCTCGGTGAAGTCGCGGCGGGCGCGGTAATCAAGCACTCGCGCGATTTCAACCTGACGCGCGAGTCGGTGCTGTCCACCACGCTCGCGAAGGAAACTCCCGCCTACGACGTGCAGCAGGCCTGCGGCACCGGCCTCGAAGCGACGATCCTCGTCGCCAACAAGATCGCGCTCGGCCAGATCGACGCGGGCATCGCGGGCGGCGTCGATACCACCTCGGATGCGCCGATCGGCGTCAACGAGCGGATGCGCAAGATCCTGCTCGAAGCGAATCGCGGCAGGAGTGCCGGCCAGCGGCTCGGCGCGCTCAGCAAGCTGCGCCCCGGGATGTTCTTCAAGCCGCTGCTGCCGAGAAACAGCGAGCCGCGCACCGGCCTGTCGATGGGCGAGCATTGCGAGCTGATGGCCAAGCGCTGGAACATCTCGCGCGAAGCCCAGGACGTGCTCGCGTACGACAGCCACCGCAAGCTCGCTGACGCGTATGCGCGCGGCTTCGTCAACGATCTGATGACGCCGTACAAGGGCCTCGCGCGCGACAACAACCTGCGCGCCGACCTGACGCTGGAAAAACTCGCGAGCCTGAAGCCGGTGTTCGACCGCGATGCCGGCACGCTGACCGCCGGCAATTCGACGCCGCTGACCGACGGCGCATCGGCTGTGCTGCTCGCGAGCGAGGCATGGGCGGCCGAACGCGGACTGCCGGTGCTCGCCTATCTGAGCTGGTCGGAGACCGCCGCGGTCGACTTCTTCGACCAGCGGGAAGGACTGCTGATGGCGCCGGTCCACGCGGTACCGCGCATGCTCGCGCGTGCCGGCCTGAGCTTGCAGGAGTTCGACTTCTACGAAATTCACGAGGCTTTCGCGGCCCAGGTGCTATGCACGCTCGCGGCGTGGCAGGATGACGAATATTGCCGCACGCAGCTCGGCCTCGCGGGCGCGCTCGGCGCGATCGATCGCGCGAAGCTGAACGTGAACGGCAGCTCGCTCGCGACCGGCCATCCGTTCGCGGCGACCGGCGCGCGGATCGTCGCGGGCCTCGCGAAGCTGCTCGCGCAGCTCGACAAGCCGGGCGGCGGCGCGCGCGGTCTGATTTCGATCTGCGCGGCGGGCGGCCAGGGGGTCGTCGCGATTCTGGAACGCTAGCGCGCCGCGCGATCCACCGGGATACCAACAAAGGCCACCACGGCTTCAGGAGACGATCGATGACCCAGCCCACCCAAGCCCCGCTCCCCGCCGCCGCCGGGTCCGCGCCGAACACCGACGGCATCTGGTACGCGTCGTACCCCGACGACGTGCCGCGCGAGATCGACGTCACGCAGTACGAATCGATCGGCCAGTTCTTCGACGAATGCGTCGCGCAGTTCCGCGAGCGCGTCGCGTATGTCAGTGTCGGCGCGAACCTGACCTATGGGGAGCTGGGCCGCAAGGCGAACGCGTTCGCTGCGTATCTGCAAAGCATCGGCGTGCAGCCCGGCGAGCGCGTCGCGATCATGCTGCCGAACACGTTCCAGTATCCGGTCGCGCTGTTCGGCACGCTGAAGGCCGGCGCGGTGGTCGTCAACGTCAACCCGCTCTATACGGTGCGCGAGCTCGCGCATCAGCTCAAAGACAGCGGCGCACGCACGATCGTCGTGTTCGAGAACTTCGCGAAGACCGTCGAAGACGCGCTGCCCGGCACCCAGGTGCGCGACGTGATCGTCACCGGGCTCGGCGATCTGCTCGCCGACGGCCTCAATCCGAAAGGACGCCTGCTCAATTTCGTGATGCGTCACGTGAAGAAAATGGTGCCGGCCTATCAGCTGCCGCAGGCGGTGCCGCTGCTGAGCGCGCTGTCGATCGGCTACGCGCGCACGCTCACGCGAGTGCCGGTGAGCCACGACGACATCGCGTTCCTGCAGTACACCGGCGGCACCACCGGGGTTGCGAAAGGCGCGATGCTCACGCATCGCAACATCATCGCGAATCTGCTGCAGGCGAAGGCGTGGGCCGCCGGGCAATTGTCGGGCGAGGTCGAAACGGTGCTCACGCCGCTGCCGCTTTATCACATCTACTCGCTGACCGTGAACGCGCTGATCTTCATGGGGCTCGGCGGGCGCAACATCCTGATCGCCAATCCGCGCGACATGAAGCGCGTGATGATGATCATCCGCCACGAGAAATTCACCGGCATGACCGCGGTGAATACGCTGTACAACGCGTTTCTCGACAACGAGGAATTCTGCAAGCGCGACTTCTCCGATCTGAAGCTCGCGATGGCCGGCGGGATGGCGACCCAGAAAGCGGTCGCCGAGCGCTTCAAGGCGGTGACCGGCAAACCGATCGTCGAAGGCTACGGGCTCACCGAGTGTTCGCCGATCGTATCGATGAATCCGGTCGATCTGAGCAAGCTGCGCGACTTCGAAGGCTCGATCGGGCTGCCCGCGCCGTCCACTCAGGTGCGTTTCAGAAAGGACGACGGCAGCTGGGCCAATATCGGCGAGGCGGGCGAGCTGTGCGTGAAAGGTCCGCAGGTGATGAAGGGCTACTGGAATCGGCCGGACGAAACCGAGAAGGTGATCGACGAGGCCGGCTGGCTCGCGACCGGCGACGTCGGCGTGATGGATTCGCGCGGCTTTATCCGGCTGATCGACCGCAAGAAGGACATGATCCTCGTGTCGGGCTTTAACGTGTATCCGAACGAAATCGAGGATGTGATCGCCGCGCATCCGGACGTGCGCGAAGTCGCGGCGATCGGTGTGCCCGACCCGGCCCAGGGCGAGCGCGTGAAGGTGTTCATCGTGCGGCGCTCGTCGACGCTGACCGTCGAGCAGGTACTCGCGCACTGCCGCAAGAATCTGACCGGCTACAAGGTGCCGAAGCTGGTCGAGTTCCGCGACGAGCTGCCGCAAACCAATGTCGGCAAAATCCTGCGCCGCGCGCTGCGCGACGAGGAACTCGCGAAACACAAAGCGAACTGACTGGAATAACGCTTGCGTGCCTGACGTTATGTCATCGCGGCCCGCGTGACGGTGCCTCGCGTTTTCGCGCGGGGCGGCCGTCGCTCGCGCCACTTCCTGGAGGAACGCATGAAGCACCGCCTGTCCGCCCGTTCGCACCACCCGCTCTCGTATGTGCACGCCGACGGCGGCTGGCCGCCCGCCGCCGCGCTCGCCGAGGGGTCGATGCGGCGTGGCGCTTTGAGCGGCGTGGCCGGCTGCCGACGCTGGTTGCGCGGCACGCTGCTCGCCGGCGCCGCTCTCGCCGCTCTCGCCGCTCCCGTCGCGATGCCGGCGGCATTTGCGCAGAACGACGACCGCCCGCCGCCGCTCGAGACCGCGAGCGCGGTCAAGGCGCCGACCACCCCGCCCGCGCAGGTCGGCAAGCTGACACTCGATCAGCAGGTCAAATGGCTGCGCGCCGCGCAGCAAAGCGGCGCGCTTGAAAAGCTCGACGATGCGCAACTGGTCGCGCTGTTCCAGTCGCTCGATCCGCTGACGTTGCCGCGCTATATTCAGGCGGGACCGAACGGTTATCCGTCGTACGAGTTCACGATGTCGCGCTCCGAGCGCATTCACGGGCAGTGGCCCGACAAACCTGATCACATGCTGGTGCGGCTCACGCGCGAACCGCTGCGAATCTACGCGAAGTGGCTGCCCGACGGCGCGCACGCGGGCCAGGAAATCATCTACGACGAATCGAAGCGCAGCGACCAAATGTACGGCCACCTGGGCGGCATCATGAACGTGATGCCGATGTGGACTTCGCTGGACGGCGCGCTCGCGCGCTCGCAGTCGAATCACGAGGTGCGCGATCTCGGCACCGAGTACATCGCCGCGCAGTACCTGGCCGAGGGCAAAAGGTACGCGAAGACCGGCTTGCCGCGTTCGGTGCAGATCGAAGTGAAGACTATCGACGATGTGCGGGTCGTCGCCTTCACGTTCGAGACGCCGACCGGCCAGCCCGAGTTCTATGCGAAGAAGGAAACGCTGGGGCTCGATCTGCGGCATCCGTACTTTCGCAGCGTCGAGTCTTACGACAACGACGGCAAGCTGTTCGAGCGGATCGTGTTCGAGAGCATTACGCCGAAGCGCTTCGATGACGCGACGTTCGATCCGAAGAACAGCGCGTACAAGTTCTAGCGGGTGGCGGGCCGAGGGGTGGCGGGTCGAGGCTCGCGGCGATCGCGCGGCGTCAACGCGAACGCCACGTATTCGACTTGTTCGCCCGGCATCGCGTGGCGCTGCTGGCTGTGCTCGGTGAAGCATCCGCTACACAGCGCGAGACGGCTCAGCACGAAATGATCGGATGCACGCGTGATGCCGATCAATGAAGCCGCACTGCGCGCGGCCGGTGCCGCCGGCGCGGTGGTGATGACGGTTGCGGCGGCGAGCAACGGGGCGAGTGTCGCGAACCACAGCGCGCCGATGTCGTCGCCGGTTTCGAACACCGGCAAGCTGAACTGCCGTGCGTAGCACGCGAGCAGGTCGCCGGCCGCGAGCGTCGAATCGACAACTGCCAACGCGCGCGCGGTGGATGCGTCTCCGGCGGCGCACGCAAACCACGGCCACGCGCCGCCCGCCGCGATCGCCAGCGAGACACTCGTCAGCATGAAACCGCGTCTATCCATGATGCCTCCCGGTTGTCGTTCGGCACACACTTACGTATATCCGCGCCGGTCCCGCCAGGCGGCCGGCCAGATCCCCTGCTTGCCCGGCGCCAGAATGCCGTTCGGGTCGAGCGCGTCCTTGATCGTTTCCGACAGCCGCAACAACGCGCCGTCGTTGAAGCTGTACTGCGCGGCCGCGAAGTCCATTACCGCGAGATGCGCGCGATATTGGCCGTAGCCGGCCGCGCGCGCGTCGCTCATCAGCGAGCGCAGCAGCGCGCCGGCCTGCTCGCGCTGGCGCGGGTCGTCGCGCGCGAAAATCGCCGCGAAGATGTGATGCAGATGCCGCGCGCCGGCGGTAAAACCGCCGTAGTAGTCGAAGCCGTATTCGGCCGCGCGCGTTTTCACCATCGTGTACTGGCGCATTGCGTCGGCCCCGCTCGCCGGACAGATCGGCGAGAAATCGACATGCGCGCCCGCGCCGCCGCGCCAGTCGAGCATGCGAAACGCGCTCATCGCCGGGATGCCGGCCATGTTGCGATCACCGCCGCCGGTGGGCTGCGCATCGCCCGCATAACGCGCCGCCATCAGCCGCGCCCGCGGCACCGTCGAAAACGCCCGCTCGATCAGCGCATAACGCGCGTCGATCACTTCGGGCGCGCCGTATAGCGCGAAATGCAGATTCCAGCGGCCGACGCCGAGTTTTTCCAGCATCGCCGTCACCGCGCTCTCCGGCATCGCGCCCGCGCCGTCGTACCACTGCCGGCGCGCGGACAGGCCCGCCGCGCGGCGCAAGCCGCCCTCGATCACCGCGTGATTGCCAATCGTGCCGTCGAGCCGCAGCGGCCGCAGAATATCGACGATCGCGGCCAGATCGGCCTCGTGCTGGAACTGGATTTCACCGACCAGATACGCGGGCGGCGCCGGCATCAGCCACACGCCGAGCTTGGTGACGATCCCGTAGTTCGACTGCATGAACATCGCATCGAACGACGGCCCGTAGCCAGGCTGATACAGCTGCCACGCGCCGCCGATTTCGATCCCGCCCATGCCGGTGCGCAGCACGTCGCCATTGGCGAGCACCACTTCCATTCCGCATTGCGCGGCCGCGTGATCGCCGTAGTCGGTGTAGCCGAAGCCGCGCTCGAGCGTGTTGCCGACCACGCTGCCCCAGCCGGCCGCGGGCGGGTCGACCCACAGCTTGTAGCCGTGCTCGCGCAGATGCGCGTACAGGTCGAAGTAGCTGACGCCGGGCTCGACCAGCGCGTAGGCGAGCGTTTCATCGACCGCGAGGATGCGGTTCAGCCGTTGCAGATCGAGCACCACCGAGCCGCTCAGGCGCGGCGCCGCGCCGCCGTACGCGAAGTTGCGTCCGGTCGATACGGTCCACAACGGAATTCGATATTGATTGGCAATCCGTAGCAGTGCGCGGATTTCGTCGACCGACGCGGGCAGCAACGCGGCGCTCGCGGCGAACTCGCCGGGCGCGCCCGGCGCGAACGGATCGAGATAGGCGGCGAGGCTCGAGTCGGACGTGAGCACCTGCGCATCGCCGACGATCGCGCGCCAGCCGGCCAGTGCCTGGTCGAACTGCGCGGCGGACAGGTTCGGCGGCAGGGTGTGGGGCACGGCGGCTCCTGTTGGCGGCTGTGAGGCTTAGAGGCTTAGAGGCTTAGAGGCGGAAAGGCGGCGAGGCGGAGAGGCCGAGACCGGCGCGGATCGCGACGCGGCGCAAAAGCGGCGGCCCACGCGACACGCCCCGGCCGCGCGAGCGCCCGCTACTGCTGCCACGCTTCCGGCTTGCCGCCGAGCGCGCTGCACACGTCGATGGCGATCGCGCGCAGCTTGCCCTCCGCGATCGCGCCCGACAGCGCGTAGCCCATGCCGTCGCTGACCCAGTAGAAGGTGCGCCGATTGCCGTCGCGCAACAGCCGGAACGCGGTCTGGTCCTGGGTGCCGCCGGCGACGTACAGCGTCAGCCGCGCGCCCGCCTGGTTTTCGTACATGAACTGCGCGGCCGGCCCCGCCTCGCCCGGCAGCAGCCGCCCGCCCACCAGCGAATAACCATACTCCTGCAACGACGGCACCGACAGTGGCCGGTTCAGACGTTTCGACAGCCAGTTGATCAGATGTTCCTCTTCGCTCGCGGCGACCTCGACCGGATGACGCCGCTCCGGCGAATAGACCGCATACGCGACGTCCGCGCGTTGCGCGAAGCCGGCCGGCTGCGCGCCGAAGCGGCCCCATGCGCCGCTCCATGCACCGCCCGTCAGCCGCGGCGCGAGCGGCCCGAGAGCCAGCGTGAGGCCGGCGCCGGCGGCGAGCCAGCAGGCGGCGAGGCCCGCGCGCTGCCACCACGGGCGGGTGCGGCGCACGACGATATAGGTCGGTTCATCGGGCGACGGGGCGGGTTGCGCGCGCACGGTGCCGTCGGCCGGCACCGCGGCGCTGTCGCGCTGGGTGGTCTCCTCGCGCGCCTCGTTCTCCTCGCGTGCCGCCTGTTGTGTCGCCGCTTGTGTCGTTGCTTGTGTCGTCGCTGGTGTCGTTGCGTGCGCCGCCGCTTGTTCCCGCATCCGCCCATCGCGCCGCGGCACCCCACATAACGCGCGCAGTGCCGCGTCCTGCGCGCGCCACGCGGCGACCCGCGCGGCGGCCCGCGGATGCGCGTCAAGCTGCGCGGCGATCGCGGCCCGCTGTGCGTCGGGCAATTCTCCATCGACGTACGCCGACAGCGTGCGTAAATCGAGCCCCTCGGGCAGCCCGGCGTCGAGATCGTCGTTAGTCATTGCGGATTCTCACTACTTTCAGCGGCGCAGCCTTGTGGGCCTGCGCGGGGGCGTGCGCGGGGCCCTGCGTGTTGGCCTGCACGGAAGCGTGCGTGTTGGCCTGCGTGCGAACCTGCGCAGAGCCCTCGCCCGCCGCCCGCGGCAACGCCTGCGCGTCTTCGCCGAGCAACGCGCGCAGATGCTCGCGCGCCCGCGACAGCCGCGACATCACCGTGCCGATCGGCACGCCCAGCGCGCGCGACGCCTCCTGATACGACAGTTCCTCGACGCCCACCAGCAGCAGCACCTCACGCTGTTCGAGCGGCAGGCAATACAGCGCGCGCTGCACATCGCGCAGCACCAGCCCGTCGACTTCGCCGTGCGGCGCTTCGAGGTTGCGCCACGGCGCGCTTTCGTCGTCGACCGCGATCTCGCGACGGCCGCGCAACTGATCGATATACAGATGCCGCAGGATCGTCAGCAGCCACGCGCGCAGGTTGCTGTTCGGCCGGAACGCCGTCCAGCGCGCAAGCGCCCGCTCCGCCGTATCCTGCACGAGATCGTCGGCCCAGGCGGGCTCGCCCGTCAGTGCGCGCGCATAGCGGCGCAACTGCGGGAGCCACGCGATCACTTCCGCTTCGAATGTCACCCGGCGCGCAATACGCGAGCGCGGCGCTAGTAGCCGCCGCTACTGTTGCTGTTGCCGCTGCTGCCCGACGCGGCGCTGTCGTTATCGGCGGCGTTCGCGAGCGTGCCGCACGCGAGCGCGAGCAACACGAATAGTGCTGACAGAAGCTGGGATGCTTTCATCTGATCCTCCTGACGGATGCCCGGCGCCCGATTCGCGGACCGGCCAGGCGGGCGACGGAACGCGCGCTGCGATGCCGTCATACAGCGCTTAACGCGACGGCGGCGCGCTTTATTCCATAGTATTTTTTTCGTGGTTCGCGAAGGTGCGCAGTGCGCCGCGCGACCGGTCTTTTCCGCCAGCGCTGCGGGCGACGCCTGGAGAGTCCGGACGGACCCGCCATTGATCAGCAGATTCGTAACTCAACGTTACAGTGCGCGCTTATCGGATGCTTATCTGCGCGCGAGCCGCTATAGTGGACAGAATTCGGACCAGCGACGCGTTCTGCCCCCACACAGGGTAGAATCGCGCCGAACCACCGTCTCTCTAACCAGAATTCTCCATGGCCTCCGCAGAATCGCATCCGCAAAACGACTTCATGAACGCCGCGCGCAAGGAACGAAAGCGCGTCGAGATCTATCTGGTCAACGGCATTCGCCTGACCGGCTGCATCGAGTCGTTCGATCAGTACCTGGTGATGCTGCGCACGCCGGTCGGCCTGCAAGGTATCTACAAGCGCGCGATCTCCACGATCCAGCTCGACACCGGCACGCGGCCGGCGCCGCGCACCGGCCGGCCGTCGCACGGCGAACACAGCGCGCGCGGCCCGCACGGTTCGCGCGAACACCGGGAGCCGCGTGAGCCGCGCGAATCGTATGGCGCGCCGTCGGAGCGCACCTCGTCGAACGAGCGCAGCGGCAACCCGGACGGCCCGGTAGTCGTCACGCGGCGGCGCCGTCTGTTCGGCACCGGCGGCGACGGTGGCAACCACGGCGGCAATCATGGCGGTAACCACGGCGGCGGCAGCTCCGGCGGCCATCAATAAGCGCGCGAAGCGTCGCGCGCCTCATCACCGCATCATCACTGCATCACCACCGCCGCATCATCAGTCAAATCCAGTAAGGCAGTGCCCGGTCAGTCCGTACAAGGACCGAGGCGCTGCAGGATTTTCTCCAGTCGTGCCAGCTGCCGTTCGGTCAGCTCGAATCTCCCCTTCACCGCCAGCACCCGCCGACGCCAGTAGCCGGCGGCGAAGAGTTCCAACGCCGGTTGCTGCGTGGCCCAATCCAGGTGTTCCAGTTCGGCTTCGACGACGTGGCGCGCGTGCACGCGCCGCGCGGGCGCCGGCTGTGGCGCGTCGAGCGGGTTTGCCCGGGCGGCGGCCGGCCGGTAGCCGGTGAGGTTTGCTTCGGCTTGCATTGCGTGCTCCGGTGGCATCGGTGAAAAACGGCGACACCCGGAAAACGAAGCGACCCGGGCCGGTTTCAAACGATGCGTCCGGCGACGCCGCGCAACGACGCCGCCGCGAGCCGTCGAGCCGCGGGAATGAACAACGAGGGAATGGGGAATCCCGGAACGCCTGAACGCCTGAATGCCTGAATGCATGAGCGCCCGGGAAGCTGGCGCGCGCAGCGCGCCAGCGCGTCAAACACTGACGCTCAATGCACCGGCAACCCGGTCTCGAGCTGGCGCTGCAGGTCGCGCACCTGACGCTGCGCGGCGCGCAGCTGTTCCTGCGCCTGCGCCTTCTGCTGCGCGAGCGCCGTGGCTTCGGCGCGCTTCTGCTGCTGCTGGCTCGCGACGATGCTCTGCTGCTGACGCGCGACATCGAGGTCGGCCTGCAGGCGATTCGCGCGATCCTGCGACAGCGCGATCATCCGCTGCGTGAACGCCTTCTGCGCTTCGAGCTGGGTGCGGCGAATTTCGACATCCGACAGCTGCACCGTCTGCCGCACGAAATCCTTGTAGATCAATTCCGCGCGCCCGACGTCCTGAGTCTTGATCACGCGCCAGAAGTTTTTCTGCTGGAACAGTGCGACGTAATAGGTCATTTCCTTGCCGTAGAACAGCAGGCTCGCGCCGTAGGTGCCGTTGTACGTGGTGCGCAGCTCGCTCAGCTCCGAGCCGTGGATCATCTGCTGCAGTTCCGCCACATTGCCGGCCGCCGATTGACGGTTTTCATCCGGCGTCAGCGCGGTGGTCTCCCCCTGCCCGGCCTGCGAGGTGTCCGGCAAGGCCGTCGTGGTGCCCGGCTGGGACACGACCGCGCCGCTCGCGCCGCCATTCGACAGAGCCTGCGCGTGCGCGCCTTGTGCTGCCCCCAGCACGATACATGCGGCCAGCGCAATCTCTCGAAGCTTCGACTTTCGGTCCATGAATTACCTGTTTATCGGTTTTTGTTTTATTAAAGCGGACGATTATTACTCACTTTCGCGAGTTTCGGGCTCTTCGTCGAAAATTTGGTATTTGCGCATCTTTTCCCACAAAACCTTGCGGCTAATACCGAGATAGAGCGCGGTATCCTGGCGGCGCCAGCCGTTCGCATCGAGGGCGGCGAGCACGCGGTTGCGCTCGGCCATGTCCCATTTGCTGCGATCGACCAGCACCTCGGCCGCGCTCTCCACCGGCACCGGCTGGCTGCTGCGCGCGAGCGCCAGCAGCCGTTGCAGGCGCGCGGCATCCCACGCGCCGATCTGCCGCACCGTCACGCCGATCCGCTCGGCCAGATTGCGCAGCTCGCGCACGTTGCCGGGGAAATACGTGTCGGCGACCGCATCGGCGAGCCAGTACGGCAGATCGGGCAGCGTCGCGAGCCGCTCGGCGCCGACCACCTGGGCGATGAACGCCTTGAAGATCGCGATCTTGTCGACCGCGCCGCGCTCTTCGAGCGACGGAATCTTCAACTCGATCACCGCGAGCCTGTAGTACATATCGGCACGGAAGGTGCCTTCTTTAACGAGTTGCGGCAGGCTTTTGTTGGTCGCCGCGACCAGCCGGAAATCGAGCTTGATCGGTGTGGTCGAACCGATCCGCGTGACCGCGCTGTCTTCGAGCACGCGCAGCAGCTTGACCTGCTGATAGAGCGGCAGATCGCCGATTTCGTCGAGAAACAGCGTGCCGCCGTCGGCCTGTTCGAAGTAGCCCTTGTGCGCGACCACCGCGCCGGTGAACGAGCCTTTCGAGTGGCCGAAGAACAGCGACTCGAACAGGCCGTCCGGAATCGCGCCGCAGTTCACCGCGACAAACGGCCCCTGGCCGTAGCGGCTGTGTTTTTCGTGCAGCAGCTGCGCGATGCGTTCCTTGCCGACGCCGGTCTCGCCGTGCACGAGCACGCTGGTGTCGCAGTCGGCGAAGGTATCCACTTCGTGCAGCAGCGCCTGCATGCATTCCGAGTTCGCGATCAGCGCGTCGGATTCGTGGGTTTTGGCGCTGTGCGCGCGCATCTGCAGCACGAGCTTGGTGACCATCCCGCGCAATTCGGCGCAGGTGAAGTCGAGCGGCAGGACGTGCGAGTACTCGGCCGGATAGGCGGCCGGATCGTGCTCGCGCGGCGCGGCGCCGACCCACACCACAGGAATGCCGTGCGCGGCCTGCCAGTCGCGCAGGATCAGCGCACCGCTGTCGATCACCGATACGCTGATGATCGCGAGCGCCGGCCGCAACGCGGTGCGCTCGGGGGAGATCGCGATATCGTCCGCGCGGATCACCTCGACGTCGAAGCTCGCCATGCAGCGCGCGACGCGGTCGACGATATCGGCCTTGCCCTCCCAGACGTAGATATCGAGTTCCTCGATTTTGGTGGTGGTTCTCATCTTGGAATCTTGGATAGGCTATTGGACCAGTTGCGGGACGCCGCAGGTCAGCGACATGTTGTGGACGGTGGCGGTGCCGAGCTGGACGCCGAGGAGTTGCAGGGCCGGGAGCAACACGGTGTCGAGCAGGGAAAAGACGGGTTTGAGCAACGGCTTCAGAGCGTCGCCCACAGCGCTAAGAATCGGCGCGATGGCTCCCGACAAATCAACCCTGTCGTCGAATACCTTGACTTTCAGGAGATTTGGCAACGCATTAAGTACCTGAGTGGTGAGCACCGATGCATCTGAACCGAGCGCATTGGAATTGACCGTTTGGTACGAATCGAAGCTGCCTGAAGCGCCATTGAACACGAGCTGGGTTCCGCTCGCGGGCCCAAGCGACAGTGTTTGCGTATTGTCGAGCTGAACGGTGGCCACCTTTTTGGTGATGCCGAGCACTTCGGTCGAGATCGATGCGATGCCAATGGGAGTACTGCACGACGAATCGCTGCCGAGGCAAGCGTTCACGATACTCGGCTTAGCCAGAATCGTCGCATTGGTGGCCGCTTTCGTGCTTTCGCAATCAATCGATACCAGTGATGCTGTACCCGCTCCGACAGCCAGTTGCAGCGCAATCGGCGTGCTCAGTGCCGAGATGGAAATCGCCGCGAGGCCGGGTACGCCGACTGTCAGCGTCGGCAACCCCACCGGCAGCAACTTGACGCCCAGTTGCAGCGCCGCCGTGCGTGCCTGGGTCCGATAGTCGGTCACGCCGTTGGCGGTTGCTGTTCCCGCCTCGCCCACAGCCAGCACTGGCGGATGAATGACTTGAAGAGAAAGACCCGCCACCCCGGTTATACCCGTCGTCAAATTGATCACCGACCCCGCCGAACCATCCGGATTACTCTGCGCAATCTGCGCCGCGACCATCACCGCATCGAGCGCGTTGACCGTCGCGCTCGCCGCCGAATTCGCGTTCGCGAGCCCCAGCGCGAGCAGGCCCGGCGCCGACGTACCGTTATCGCCGATCGCAATGTTCTGGCCGCCCGGCACATCCACTTCGAGCGCCTGCAGGATCGTCGCATTGACGGTATCGCCGCCCGCCTGCAACGCGCTGACCATCGCCGCCACCAGTTGCTGGTACGTGACCGAGGTCTTGAGCAGCCCCTGCATCGACGCCGCGCCGAGCGCCACACGCAGATCGTCGAGCTTGATATGCGCGCTCGCGAGACTCTGCGTATCGCCGACGCTCAGCGAAATATTGCTCTTCAGCAGTCCGCCGAGAATCGCATTGAGCAGCGCCGACTGCTGCGTATTCAACGACGCAATGCCGGTGCCGAGCGAAAACGCATCGATATTCGACGCCAGCGCGGTCGCGCTCGCGCTGACGCTGATCGACGGCCCGGCGAGGAAGAACATCGGCACCTGCTGCGTCAACTGCACCTGCACCGCGTTGAGCGGATTGCCGTTGTTGCCGAAGTAGGTCTTGCTGCTCGTGTCCCAGCGGCCGCAGGTCGTGCTGATCGTGTAGTTGCTGCCGTCGGCGGTGAAGCCGTTGGCCTGCGCGTTCAGTTGCGCGGCGTTCTGCGCGCCGCCGCAACCGGACGGCGTGCTGATCACCTGGACGGCCGCCATCGCCGACATATCGGCGGTGCGCTGCAACGAACGGCGCACGAAGTACACGTTGCCGACGTCGACCGCGCCGAGCGCGACGATCGCCAGACCGAGCGCGATCGCCGCGATCATCATGATAGAGCCGCGCTGCCCGCGCCGGCCGCCGCCGAAGCGCACGCGCTGCATTGCGCTGCGCCGCGACCACCCACGCGCGCGCCGCGGCGTCATCGCAAAGGCCCGCCTAGACGCGAGCGCAGCCTGCGCTTCAGGCTCACGCGGCACGCCGCTCGCGGCCGCGTGCGCGGCCCGGACCGGTGGTTGCGCACGCATGTCAGTTCAAGCCGCCCGATCCCGACGCGCCGCCGCCCGAGCTACCCGAACCGCTGCCGCCGTTGCCGCCCGAGCCGAACGTCGAGCCGTAGTGCTCAGGAATCCTGTTCTTGAACGACTCCATGTAACGCTTGTACGCGAGGCCGGCTTCGGCGCCGAGCATCGGTTGCGCGGGCGCCGCCTGCGCGTTGCTGCGCTGAAGATCGAGCCATGCGAGCGCCGAGGGTCCGACGTCGCTCTTGCGCACCTCCTGCTGCACGTCCTGCTGCACCGGCTGCGCGGCCGCGCCCTCCTGTCCGGCGCTTTGCGCGAAGCCCGGCGTCGCGCCGAACGTCGCGCTCACAACCACCGCCGCCACCGCCCCCATCCCTCGCATCGCTGCGAGGCAACCCCGGATTGCCGTTCTGTTTGTCATGTCCACTCCCTGAATCGCTGACGAGCGCGCGCGCCTATTGCGCGAAACGCTGCAGCAGACGCGGCGCGGGCTCGCTGCCCATGCTCGCGACCGTGCGCGTCTGCGCGGCCGGCCGCGCCTGCTCCTGTTCTTTTGCCGCCTGTTGCGGTTGAGCCGGCGCCGCCAATTGCGTCGGCGTCGCGCGCGCATGCGCGCGCCCGGCCGCGGCGATCTTCGCCGCATCGCCGCGGATCGCCGCGCGCACCTCCGGCGCGAACTGCTGCTGGTCCATCACCGCGAGCGCCTGCGCGTCGCCGCCGCTCGCGAGCAGATACAGCACCACGTTCGCGACGATCTTCGGGCTCTTCTGATCGAGTTCGGCCGCCTGCATCAGCGGCACGCGCGCGCCGTCGATGTCGCCGTCGCGCAAGCGCGCATAGCCGAGATCCGACAGCGTCGCCGCATCGGTCGGCGCGAGGTGCACCGCCTGCTGCAATTGCTGCGCGGCAGTCGCGAAATCGCCGGCCGCGCCCGCGAGCAAACCGAGGCCACGATAACCGCGCGCCGCCAGCGGCGTCTTCAGCAGCTCGCCGTATGCGTTCGCGGCCGCGGCCGCCTGCCCCGTCATGCGCAACGCGTCGGCGCGCAGCAGGATCGAATCGGGGCTCGCGCCGTACTGTTTGTCATAGGCATCGATATGCGCGAGCGACGCGAAGTACAGTCCCTGCGACTGCATCTGGTCGATCAGTCCGAGGTACATGCCCGGCGTGTTCGGCGGGGGCGCGTTGTCGGCCTGCTGCGCCATCATCTCGCGCTCGGCCTGCGCGCCGACGCCGTAGCCGAGCGGCGTCTTCGACGCGCACGCGCCAATGAGCATGAGCGCCGCGGCCGTCGCGCAAGCCGCGGCAAGCCGCAGCGGCTGCCGGCAATGCCCGGAACGGAAAAAGTCGATCATGGAAAATCCTTAATGCTTCGCCGTGCGAAACGAATGCTGAACCGCCAGCACACCGGGCCCGGCGGTCACGATCATCAGCGCCGGCAGCAGCGTGACGATCATCACGCCGGTCATCTTCACGGTCAGACGGCCGATGCGCTCGCGCAGCATCGCGCGGCGCGCTTCGCGCAGCCGGTCGCCGAACTGCTTGAGCGGCTCCTGCACCGCGCCGCCGTGGCGGTCCACCTGCACCAGCAGACGCACCACCGCGCGCAAATCCTCGTTGTCGTAACTCGACGACAGCCGGTTCAGCGACTGCTCGCGGGTGCGGCCGGTCGCGAACTGGCGCTGCGCGATTTCGAGCTCGCTCGCGAGCACCGGCAGCATCGCGCGAAACTCGGCGACGATCACCTGCAACGCCTGATCGAGCGACAGCCCGACGCCCTGCAACAGCCGCAGCAGATCGACCAGCAGCGGCAGTTCGTTGACGACGCCGTTGCGGCGCCGGCTCGCGCGCCGCGCGAGCACGAACTTGGGCAGCATGAAGCCGGCCATCGCGGCGGCCAGCACGAACGCGACGTAGCGCACGCCGGCCACGTGGCCGTTCAGCAGCACGCCGATCACGAGCGGCAGCACCAGCATGCCGGCCAGTCGCGCGATCAGGAACAGCCCGCGGCTGCGCGTATCGACGAAACCGCACTGTTCGAGCAGACGGCGCTCTTCCTGGGCGACCACCTGGCGGCCGAACGGCGTATCGAGCCAGCGCATGCCGGTGTGTGCGAAGCGCTCCAGCAGCCCCTTGAAACCTTGCGGCCGGGCCGCGCGCGGCGCCGGCTTCGCGTTGCCCTGCGCGGCGTCGCCACCGCGCGCGGCCGCGGCGAGCGCCGCGCTTTGCAACGCGCGCTCGTCGAGCGCCTGGCGCAGCGTGCGCTCGCTGCGCCGCACCGCCACCACCCGCGCGAGCACGAGACCCGCGAGCAGCAGCGCCGCGAGCGCGGCCAGCAGCAGAGCGAGAACGACGAGTTGTCGAGCTTGCATCGTCAGTCCCTCAGGCGCGTCATGCGGTACAGCAGATACGCGCCGACCAGTTGCAGGCCGAACGCGAGATAGACGAGCTGGCGTCCGCTCGGGTCGAACCACATCGACGCGAAATACTTCGGATTGGAAAGGATCAGGAAGCCGCCGATGCCGACCGGCAGCATCGCCAGCACCCATGAAGACAGGCGCGTTTCCGCCGACATCGCGACCAGTTCGCGCTCGGCCTGTTCGAGATCGCGCATGAACGACGCCATCCGGTCGAGCATCACGTCCGCACGGCCGCCGTACTTGACCGACAGCCGCAGCACCGCGCCGACCAGTTCGAGCTCGCGCACGCCGTAGATCGCCGCGACCTGCGACAGCGCGCGATCGATTTCGACGCCGGTGCGCAGCATCCGCGACACGTAGTCGAGACAGTCGCGCAGCGGCGCCTCGGTGCTCTGCAACGCGGCCTGGAACGCGGCCGGCACGCTGTTGCCGAGCGTGATGAGCCGCACGATGCCGTCGAGAAACAGCGGCAGTTGCCGCACGATCTGCTGGCGACGCTTCGCCGCGCGGATCGTCAGCAGGAAATAGAAACCCATCGCGCAGACGGCCAGCGTCGCGCAGAACGCCATCAGGCCGCCCGCCAGCGCGGCCCAGCCGCACAGCGCGAGCACCAGCAGCGCGCCGAGCGTCAGCGGACCTTTGGCATCGGCCAGACCCGCGCGGGTCAGCGCGTACAGCACCGTGAAGCGGGCCCGCGCGTACAGGTACTGCGCGCGCTCGCGCCAGTCGGCGTCGGCCGAGGGCGCTGTCGGCGCGATCAATGGAGACGACGCGCGGGCCGCAGCCGCGGCCGCCGTCGCACGCGGCGCGCGCTGCGCACCGGCCGCCGCGCCGCCGCTAGTGCCACTGATTCCGCCGATGCCGCCCACCCCACCCGCGGCCGCGCCGGCCGGCGACGCCGCCGACGCCATCCGGCTATCGATATAGCGGGCGACGCTCGCCTGGCCTTTGCGTTGCGTGCCGCGCTGCCACAGCAGCAGCGCGAGCGCCGCGCACACGAGCGCGAGCGCCACGCAGACCAGGATCGCGCTAGACATTGAAGCCTCCGCCAAAGCCGCCGCCACCGCCGCCTCCGAAGCCCCCGCCAAAACCGCCGCCGCTGCCGCCGCCGAACCCGCCGCCGCCGCCGAAGCCCTGCCCCGCGTCGCCGCCGCCAAGCGTCTGGCGGAAGCGCGCGAGTTTCGGCGAGTGCGGATGAATCCCGAGCGACACCCAGTTATCGAGTTCCTCGCCCTCGGCCGTCACGATCGGCTCGTAGCGATACAGCTCCTGGGTCGCGATGATGTTGTCCGACAGACCGGTGACCTCGGTGATCGACAGGATCCGCCGCCGGCCGTTCGACAGCCGGCCGATCTGCACGATGAAGTCGATCGCATTGGCGATCTGCCGGCGCAGGCTCGACTCGGTGCCCTGGAAGCCCGCGAAGCCGGCCAGCATTTCAAGCCGGTACAGACACTCGCGCGGCGAGCTCGCGTGCACGGTGCCCATCGAACCGTCGTGGCCGGTGTTCATCGCCTGCAGCATTTCGAGCACTTCGCCGCCGCGCACTTCGCCGACGATGATGCGGTCCGGCCGCATCCGCAGCGTATTGCGCAGCAGATCGCGAATCGTCACGACACCGGCGCCGTCGAAGCCGCCCGGACGGCTTTCGAGCCGCACCACGTGCGGGTGGTTCAGCGACAGCTCGGCGGTGTCCTCGATCGTCACGACCCGTTCGGCGTCCGGAATATGGAACGCCAGCGCGTTCAGCAGCGAGGTCTTGCCCGAGCTCGTGCCGCCCGCGACCAGCACGTTGCAGCGCGCGGCGACCGCCGCTTCGAGCAGCGCGCCGATCTCCGCGTTGTAGGTGCCGTTGGCGAGCAGATCGTCGGGCCGCATCGGATCCTTGCGGAACTTGCGGATCGACACGATCGGCCCGTCGATCGACAGCGGCTCGATCACCACGTTCACGCGGCCGCCGTTCGGCAGGCGCGCGTCGACCATCGGGTTCGATTCGTCCAGCCGCCGGCCGATCGGCGCGAGAATGCGCCGGACGATCCGCAGCAGATGCGCGTTGTCGGCAAAGCGCACCTGGATGCGCGTGAGGATGCCGTGGCGCGACACGTACACGTCGTTGTAGCCGTTGATCAGGATATCTTCGACGGCCGGATCGGCGAGCAGATCCTCGATCGGCCCGAAGCCAGCAAGCTCCTTGGTCAGCGCCTCGGCGATCAGCCGCACTTCGCTCTCGTTGATCGGAATGCGGCGCAGCCTGACGAAGCTGTCCATCTCGAGATCGACGAACTGGTTGATCGCGTTTCGCGACCAGCGGCCAAACTCGGAGCCGAGCTCTTCGATACGCGTGAGCAGGTGCTCGTGCGCCGCGTTCTTGATGTCCTGGAACTGCTGGCTATGCGCGAACGCCGGCGCGTCGTCGGCAAACTGGATCTCTTTTGCCATCGTTTAGGACCGCTTGGGAGTAGTGGGAATGAGGCGCTTGAGCGCACCGAGCGGCGACTTGCCGCGTGCGTGGCCGGCCGCCGCCTGCGCGCCGCCGAGCCGTTCGATCAGCGGTTCGAGCGCGCGCACGTACGGATCGCGCGGCGCGACGTCGACCAGCAGATGACCCTGATTGACCGCCTGGCCGAGCGGGATGCGCCGCTCGGGCAGCGTCGCGAGCAACGGCACCTCGAGGCGCTGCGCGATCTGCGCGGCGGCGAGCCCGAGGTCGGCGTCGAACTTGTTGACGATCAGGCGCACGCCAGCGGTATCGACGCCCTCTTCGCGCAGCGCGTCGAGCACGCTGACCGCCGACACGATCGACGCGACGCCCTGGTCGCACAGCAGCCAGGTTTCGTCGGCCGCCTGCACCACGTGCGCGATGAATTCACTGTTGCTGAAGCCGCCGAGGTCGATCAGTTGCTGGTCGAAGAACGCGCGCAGCCGGGTCAGCAAACCGATCGACGACGAGTACGACACCTCGCGCATGTCGGCCAGATTCGGCGGCAACGTGGTCAGCGCGAGACCGCTCGCGTGATGCGACAGCGCGGTATGCACGAAGGTCTGATCGAAGCGGCGCAAATTGCGCACCGCCTCCACGAAATTGAATTCGCTGCGGGTGTTCAGGAGCAGCGAGCCGTCGCCGGCCGGCAGGCCGAGATCGAGCAGCGCGGCCTGGCGCCCATGGGCGACGTCGCGCCGCTGCATCAGCACGCCCAGGTTCGCGGCCAGCGTGCTCACGCCCATGCCGACGCGCGCGCCGAGCAGCGCGGTGACCTTGCCGTGGCGGCTGACCGGTTCGACCAGGTTGTCGAGCACCTGGCGCGCGATCCGCAGCGCGTCTTCGGGCGGCCCCGACAGATCGATGAAGTCGCGCACCCCGGCCCGCAGCGCGGCCAGCGCGCTCTCGGGCTCGGCCAGCGAGCCGAGCGCGACGATCTGCAGCGCCGGATGATTCGCGCGCACCGCGCTCGCGGCCGCGCTCGCCGCCGCGCCTCGGCCGCACGAAAAGTCGACGAATACCAGCGACGGATTGAGCGTCGCGATGCGCTGGAGCAGCAGCGTCGGATCGAGCGTCGAGGCCTCGACCATGCCCGCGTTGACCAGCGTATTGGCGAGCCAATGCACGTGTTCGTCGGCAAGCGACGCGAACACGAAATGGTCGGTGATCGCCCGTTCAGTCAACGAATACGTTCTCGCGTTCATGTTGAACATCCTCTTGCGGCATCGGCTGCGAGGCCGCCGCGTCGTACTGCGTGCCGGTGCGCGTGCGCGCTGCCGCGCGTGCCGGCGTCATTTCGAAAATCCCGGCACCGCGTCGCGCGGCGCGGCGAAGCCGCCGATCAGCGAACGCCATACCGGCGCGTTGCGCTGCTCGGACTGCTCGCCCGGCGTCGACGGCAGGCTCGCGCCTTTCGCGAGCGGCGACACCAGATGCGGCGTCACGATGATCACGAGTTCCCGTTCGCTCTGCTGATAGCTCAACTGCTTGAAGAACGCGCCGAGCACCGGCAGGTCGCCGAGCAGCGGCACCTTCGACACGTTCGACGCGGTCTCGCGATCGATCAGCCCGCCGATCACGAAGCTCTCGCCGTCGCCGAGTTCGACCGTGGTATCGGCGCGCCGCGTGATGAACGCCGGCACCGACACGCTGCTGATCGTCACCGCGTGCGTGAAGTCGAGCTGGCTCGCCTCGGGCGCGACCTTCAGCGCGATCCGCTGCGGGCTCAGCACGGTCGGCGTGACGGTCAGCCCGATCCCGTACGACTTGTATTCGATCGAGGTCTCGCCGAGCGCCTGCGGCACCGGCACCGGCACTTCGCCGCCGGCGAGGAAGCTCGCGCTCTGCCCCGACAGCGCGACCAGTGTCGGCTCGGCCAGCACGCGCGCGAGATTGTTGCCTTCCAGCAGGCTCAGATTCGCGAACAGCCCGCGCGAGGCCGAGTTGAAGATCAGGTTGAAGGCCGACGAGATCGGCGTCGTGCTGGTCACGTCGAGCGCCGGGGTGCCGCCGCCCGTAAACGAGGTCAACGACGACGGCGCGAACGAGCCGAACGTGAAGCCGTTGTTGTTCTTCATGAAGTTGAAGCCGATTTCCTTCAGCACCGAGCGGCTGAACTCGACCACCCGCACGTCGACCTGCACGACCGCGCGGTTCGCCACCGTCGATGTGTCGAACACGGTGCCGTCCTTGCCGAGCGCGCCTTGCGCGGCGACCACCGCGCGCTGGTGCGATTCCATCGTCGCGGTCGAACCGGACACCAGCGCGGTGCTGCCGAGCACCTTCACGCTCGGCGTATCGGCGCCGAGCAGCGACGCCGCGGCCGGCGTGGTCACGTTGACCGTGTAGTTCAGCGGCAGCTCGCGATCGCGGGTCCACACCATCAGGCTGGTGGTGCCGGCGGCCTTGCCGACCAGCAGCACGCCGCCGCGCTTGTCGCCCTTGACGATCAGCACGTCGGCGACGTTCGGGTCGCCGATCGCAACCCGCTGCAATGCATGGCCGACGCCGATCTGGCGCTGCGCGCCGACCGTTAGCTCGACGTTCTGCGACGCCGCGTTGAAATCGGCCGGGGCGTTCTCGCTCGCCGGCTGATGGGTTTGCGACGCGCGCGCGGCCGCCGCCCGCTGCGCCGGCGAGGCCGCATCGGTGATAGCCGACACGCCCAGCAAAGCCAGCCCGAGCCACGCAGCCTTTCTCAAAGCAAAAATCCGTTTTGTCATGTAGTTATGGACGCGACTGGCCGCCCGCTCCCTGAAACCGCTTACCAGGCGACCGTTTCGGCTCGCCCACCCCTTATCACTTCGATACCGCCTCTTGTGCGGCCCGTGCCGCCGGCGCCGCCCGCGTTGCTCGCGACGCGCGTCGGCGCGATCGGTGCCGCCGTCGGCGCACGCGGCGCCGCCGGGTGCGCGGCGCCGTTGCCGGCGCCCGACAACGCGTCGAGCGCAACACCGGCCGCCGCCCGGGTCGAATCCGGCAGCGGTTCGCTGCCCGCGCGCGCGGCGGTTTTCAATACCGCCGGATAGGCCGGCAGCGAGTCCTGATCCAATACTTCGGGATCCTTCGGATTACGCAACGCGAGAACCAGCCGGCCTGAACTCTCGGCGAGCGTCAGACGATCGACGTCGGCGACCGGCACCGCGAGCACCGCGGTGCGCACCAGACCGTTCGGATCGCCGCCAGCGTCGCTGGTCGTGGTTGCGCCGCCGAACGCGAGCACGCGCACTTTCGACAGCAGCAGCCGCGCCTGGGTCCGGTCGATCTCGGCGCCGCTGCCCGGATTGCCGTCGCGTTTGAGCGTGAAGAACACATCGACGAAATTGCCCGGCCGCAGCCGGTTGCCGACCGCATTGCCTTCGTCGACGCGCACCGACAGCGCGCGCTCGCCCGGCTCGATCCGCTCGGCCAGACCCGACGACAGTTGTGCTTCGAGCACCGGCGAGTCGGGGCCGATGTCGGCATTCGGCACGCGGCCGAGCAGTTGCGACGGATCGGTGAACGCGCCGTTCGGATTGATCGGCAGCTTCTGCACGCGCAGTGCGTCGACGGTGATCGGCTTGCCGCCCGCCAGCGTGCGGGTCGCGACCACCACCGGGAAGCTCGCCTCGGCCACCGGCGCGACCGCGACCGGCGCCGGACGGCGCGACAGCGACCACGCGAACAGACCGAGCAGCAGCGCGATCGCGATCAGGACACCGGCAAGAATTTTGGTCAGATTCGGCATGACAGGTCGTGCGAAAAACTGCGTCGGTTGAGAGAAACCCCGCGCGCTATACCGCGCGAAGCGTCGCGCCGCGCGCGTGCTGGCACACCGGCGGTCGAAACGAGGAAGGCCGGCGCATGCATCACTGGATGTTCTCCGGATTGAGTTGGACGGTCGCGTTGCCGAATAGCTTGTTGGGCAGCGCCAGGCCGAATCCGGGCAAGGTCGGCACGAGTGGGTTCGCGCTGTAGTCGAAGCTCAGCGACACGCTGATGCATTGCATCGCGTTGCCCGGCCCGCAGCTCGTGGTCGTGGTCGTGCAATGCATCGACTGCACGAGCGTGGCCGCGACCAGTTTCGCGGCGTCGCAAGCCGCGCTTGCGCGCCTGGTCAGCGCATCGCTCATCGACGAATTGCTCTGCCAGTTCAACGCGGCGCGCGCGCCCTCGGACGCGGCGAGCGTCAGGTTCTGCTGCGCGACGAGAATCAGGCTGTACGTGACGATCGCGTAGAGGATCACGAAGAACAGCGGGAACACCAGCGCGAATTCGATCGCCGCCATCCCCCGCTGCTTGCGTGCGCGCCTCGTCAGATCGCGCGGTGCGCGCTGCCTGCTGTGCGTGTTCATCACATCCTCCCGCCGGCCGTTTGCAGCACCAGCCAGAGCGTCGCGGCGACCGTCAGACAGGCTCCATACGGTGTCGCCGCGCGGCCCGCCAGTTCGAAAGTGGCGCCAACCCGCGCGCCTGCGCCCGCGCGACCGAGACTCATGAGCCGGGTGCGCGTAACGATCAGCAGCCACAACGCGTGCACGCCGGCCGCGAGACTCGCGGCCATCCACAGTCCGAGCAGCGCGTGCATTCCGCACCATGCGCCGAGCACCGCGAAGACCTTGACGTCCGCGGCGCCCATCAGACCGAATGCGAAGAACGGCAGGAGCACAAGCAAACCGACTACCGCGCCGGTCGCCGACTGAATGAAGGTAGTGTGAAATGGATTGCCCGCGAATAGCGCGCAGCCGAATGCCGCCGCTAATCCCGCAATGACAATTGAATTGGGAATGCGCCTCGCGCGGCAGTCGCTTATTGCAACGACTGCGGCCCAGGCAATAAATAAAACCGTTCCCAAAAGGACGCTCATTTCGAACTCGACAGGCAAAGCGATGCGCCGCGAATTGAAATATTCAATTCGCATTAATCAATACCGCTATTCGGCAGAAACGCAGGGGAGGCACTCGGCGAGATTACGCCGAATGCCACACAAAACGTTTATGAACTGCCGCTTACGATGCTGCGGACGTACCCGTGATGGAGTTCGAGATGTTGGTGAATACCGTCTTCAGGTCGGTACCCAGCGTTGTCACCGCTGTCGCGATGACCAGCACGATCAACCCCGCGATCAGCCCGTATTCGATGGCCGTCACGCCCTTGTCGTCGCTCAGGAAGCGTTGTGTGAATTTTTTCATTTTGTACCCTCGGAACTTCTTTATTCGTTGTTTCGTGCTGCCTGTACGCTCGAACTCTCCCGGCGTCATTGACCGTACTTCTCTCATTTCCGGTCCTGCCGGTTGCGCCGAAGTCGCTCCACCCTGCAGCCGCTTTTGACTAAAACGGACGTATTAGAGCCGTCTGTTCGATAACGCACCTCCCACATCAATTGTTTGATGCTTGCCGGATTTATAGCCGAACAAACATTTTTAAGCAATTGTCCATTGCCGCGATGCCGGAACTCTGTATGTTTTTTGTCTCTATCAGAGTAACGGCAGTCCGTGCGCCAGCATACATAGGGCTAACCATAACTTAGATTCGCTGCACTAATTAACTGTTTCAACAGCGCGTTTGAAGCACGCGGCCCCCTTCCGCTCAAGCGCGTTACGCGCTGCGCCGTAACGGCGCGCCCGGCTCGTTACGTTACGCAGCGCTCACAAACGCATAAAAAAAGCGCCTCTCCTGTCTCCGCGACGCCCTTCGCCGTTTTTTCAGAAATCTCGCCAAGCCTTGTCGCATAACGCTTTGCACGAAGCGCCGCAAAAAATCGCGACCTCGCCGCTCAAAAATGGCACGGCTCATGCAGAGAGTGGCCCGCAGCAACACCCAACAAACCATACGATACGAGGGCGACATGAACATTCAAACGACCAACACGACGATTCGGGCAACCCTGATCGCGGCGAGCGTCGCCGCGCTGCTGTCACTCGGCGCGTGCGGCGGCTCCGGCAGCCTCAGCACGGGCACCGGCAGCACCGGCAGCGGCTCGGCCGGCGGCACGCTGTCGACCACCGGCAGCGGTTCGGCGGGCTCGGGCGGCTCCGGCGCGACGCCCACCACCACGACGAGCAGCAGCGATTCGAGCACGCCGGGCACCGATAACAGCACGAGCACGAATACGTCGACGGCCAAAAATGCGCTGGGCACGGTCGTCGATAACGGCGGCGGCGTGGTCGGCGATGTCGGCTCCACGGTCTCGAGCGTCGGCTCGGTGGTCGCATCGCAAACGCTGCCGGGCGTCAGCTCGCAAACCACCCAGGCCGCCGGCAGCGTCGTGAAGGACGTCGGCGCAGCGGTATCGACGCTCGGCAACGGCGTATCGCAAGGGCTCGGCCAGCTCGGCACCGGCAGCAACGCGGTCGGCACCACGGTCGCCAGCGTCGGCGGCGTGGTCGGCAACGTCGGCAACGCGGTCAGCGACACCGGCACGCTCGTGAAGAGCCTCGGTAGCGGCGCGCTGTCGCCGCTGTCGGCTGTCACGACGCCGCTCGGCAACACGGTCGGCACGCTCGGCCAGACCGTCGCGAACGGCGGCGGCGTGCTCACCAACGTGCTATCGACCGGTCCGGTCGAACAGGTCACGCAAACGCTCAGCACCGCGATCACGCCGATCACTTCGGTGGTGTCGTCGACGACACAGACGGTCGGCAACGTCACGGGTCTCGGCGCACCGGTCAACTCGCTGCTCGCGACGCTCGGCAGCGGCCTGAACAAGGCCGGCGTGACGGTCGCGTCGACCGGCGGCAACCCCGTCACGAGCGCGCTCGGCAAGACCGTCAGCGATACCGGCACCGTGGTCGCGTCGGTCGGCGGCCTCGTGACCGGCAACAGCAGCAATCCGCTCAGCGCGGTGACAAGCGCGCTCGGCGGTCTGACGAACGGCCTGTCCCGCGGCACCAGCAGCGGCTCCCTGAGCTCGCTCGGCGGGACGCTGACCAGCGTGACTGGCACGCTGAGCGGCGCGACCGGCGGCACCGGCCACACCGGCACGAGCGGCGCGCTGGCTCCGGTGACGACGCTGCTGTCGAGTGTGACCGGCACGCTGACCAGCGCCAGCGGCGGCACGAGCAGCCCGCTCGCGCCGGTGACGAGCCTGCTGTCGAGCGTGACGGGTAGCGTCGGCAGCGCGGCCGGCAGCACCGCTTCGACCAGCAGCAACTCCAGCGGCGGCGCGCTCGCGCCGGTCACCGGTCTGCTGTCGACGGTGACGACCACCCTCAGCAGCGCGACCAGCGGCACGAGCAGCCCGCTCGCCCCGGTGACCGGCCTGCTGACCGGCGTCACCGGCACGCTGGGCAACGTGGCGACGACTGCCGCCACCACCACCGGCGCGGCCGCCGCCAACACTACCAACGCCGCGGCGACCACGACCGCGGCCACCACCAGCGCGCTGTCGACGAGCTCGACCAAGGGCACCGCGAGCAGCGCGCTGACGCCGGTGACGTCGCTGGTCGGCGGCCTGCTCGGCGGGCTGGCGAAGAAGTAAGCGGCCTGTGCAACGCGCGCGGCGCTGTCACGCCGGACGTGAAAGCGCTGCGCGTCGCGCGAGCTGGCGCCCGACCCCCGCGCGTCGAACCCGCCACTCGGTTAGCCGGCCCGAACGGTGGCTTGGCCCGCGAGCCGACCCGCAGTTACTGCATAGCCCGCTCGCCGCCACAGCCGCTGTCCTGGCCGGCCACGCCTCTCGCACGCGCGTGACACCAGCACCAGCACCGGCACCGGCACCGGCACCGGCACCGGCGCATTGAAACACCCGTAGCCAATAAGCCCGAACAACACGGAGGAGCACCATGTCCAGTCAACGTCTCTTTTCTCTCCAGACAGCGTGCGCGACCGTAGCGTCGCTGCGCGCGCCGCTGATCGCCGTCGCGGTTGCGAGCCTGCTGTCGGCGTGCGGCGGCAGCACCGTCAGCGCGCCGCCGAGCGCGTCGAGCACCGGCAGCGGCAGCGGTGCGGGCACCACCACGACGACCACCACGACCGGCGCGCACGGCACCAACGGCCTCGCGACCGCCGTCGCGCAAACCACCAGCGATCTCGGCAACACGATCGCAGCGCAAAGCATTCCGGGCGTCAGCTCGAAGGTCACCGAGGGACTCGGCGATGCGGTGTCGAACACCGGCACCACGCTGAACGCACTCGCCGACGCCGTCAGCAACGGCCTGGGCCAGACCGGCAGCACCGCGAACCCGGTCGGCACCACGGTGGCCGGCCTCGGCTCGGTGGTCAGCTCGACGAGCGGCGTCGTGCAAGGCGTGAGCAACGCGGTCGACGGACTCGGCAGCGGCCAGTTCTCGGCGTTGGCGCCGCTCACCACACCGCTCGCGAGCACGCTGGCGACGACCGCCACCACGCTGAACGCGGGCGGCGCGACGCTCGGCAACGTGCTCGATTCGTCGACCGTGCAGCAGGTCACCCAACCGCTCAGCACCGCGATCACGCCGCTCGTCACCAGCGCCGGCCTGATCACGCAAACGGTCGGGACCCGGAGCGGCCTCGGCGTACCGCTCGGCGGCGTGCTCGCGCAGGTCGGCGGCGCGCTGGATACGGCGGGTGCGAAGGTCGGCTCGGCGACCGGTAACGCGCTCGGCAACGATGCCGGCATGCTGGTCAGCTCGCTCGGCAATACGGTCACGAATGCCGGCGGCCTCGTGAATCCGAACGGCCCGAACGGCGCATATCCGGTTGCCGGTCTGCTGACCAGCCTCGTCGGCAGCACCCATGTGGCGGTCGCGAACGGCACGTCGTCGAGCGTCAATCCCCTAGGCGCGCTGCAGGGCTCGCTCGCGGGTCTCGGGCTCGGCAACGATCCGCTCGGTTCGCTGACCACGCTGCTCGGCGGCGCGCCGCTCGCGACGCTCAGCTCGACGGCCAGCGGCTCGCCGCTCGCTTCGCTGACCTCGACACCCGGCGGCAGCGGCGGCGGCACCACGTCGAATCCGCTCGCGACGTTGACGGGCACGCTGAGCGGCTTGAACAACGGCACCTCCAGCGGCAACGCCAGCAGCTCGGCGCTCGCGCCGGTGACGTCGCTGGTCGGTCAGCTGAGCGCCACGGTGACGACGGTGACGGGCTCGCTGGGCACGTTGAGCGGCTCGAGCAGTTCGTCGGCTGCGAGCGCGTCCAGCAGCTCGGGCAATGCGGCCAGCAGCGTGACGACGCTGCTCGGCAGCCTGCTGCCGGTCAGCCATAAGTAAGCGCTGGAACAGTTGGACGATGCGGGCCGCGCATCGCGTGGCGTGGTTAGCGAATGCACGTCGCGCGGCGATGCCCGGCTCAAGCCGGCTGCCGTGGTGACGTTATAGATGCAAACAGATGCACGCAGATGCAAGCGCCGCCAGTGCGCGGCGAGCATGACATAAGCGAGCGCGACCCGCCCGGCCAGGCGGCGCGACTCGCAAAACAAGAACAGCATACGAGGGACATCCGATGACATTCGGGTATCGCAGTAACCGGCTTCACTGGAGCAGTTGGACTCTCGCGCTCGCGGCACTCGCGGCCGGCGCGACGCAGATGCAAGCGCACGCGCAGAGCCGTCCCGCCGGCGCGGTGGTCGGCGGCAATCCGCTCGATTCGCTGCCGCAGGTCAAAGCCCCCGACCGCGGTCCGAACGTGACCGTGCAGGTCGCGCCGCAAGCCCCCCAGTTGCAGGAACTGCTGGCCCGCCATCTGACGCCGTCGCGCGTGCAGGTCGAGGGCGTGAAGTCGATTCCGTTCGACGAAGTCGCGCAACGCTTCACGCCGCTCGTCGGCAAGGACATCACGATCGGCCAGCTGATCGAAGTCGCCAACGGCGTGACGAAGCTGTATCAGGAGCGCGGCTACGCGCTGTCGATGGCCTTCATTCCCGCGCAGACCTTCGAAGGCGGCGTGGTGCGGGTGACCGTGGTGGAAGGCTATGTGTCAGCGGTGAAGATCACCGGCAATCCGGGGCCGGTCGAAGACAAGATCCGCGCGATCTCCGAGCACATTGTCGCCGACCGGCCGCTGCGGCGCGAAACGTTCGAGCGCTTCATCCATGTGCTCGGCCTGATTCCGGGCATCAAGGTCACGGCCAACGTGCCGTCGCCGCAAAACACCGACGGCGCGACCACGCTCGAGCTGGCCGTCGAGCGCAAGCCGTTCAACTTCAGCGCGGGCGTGAACTTCAACCAGCCCGGCGTGCAAGGGCTGCTGACCGCGACCTCCAACGGACTGACCGCGCTCGGCGAACAGCTGAGCATCTCGGCGCTGCTGCCGAAGGGCCGCGACAACGTCACCTATCTCGCCGCGCATGCGGGCGTGCCGATCGGCAGCAACGGCCTGACCGGCAATATCGATGCGTCGCACTATCGCGGCAACCCGACTGACAACCCGGGCCTGCCCTCCTATGTCGAACGCACGGTGATCAACGACAAGCTCGGCGGTTCGCTGTCCTATCCACTGATCCTCAGCGATTCGCGCAGCCTGTTCGGCACCGCGTCGGTCTATGCATCGCACAACGAAGATCGCTACCACAACACGCAGACCGGCGCGCAGATCGGCCTGCGCTCGCAGGTGCGGGTGATGCAGTTGCAGGCGGACTACACCGCGGTCGATCCGGGCCAGGTGCGGCGCGCAAGCGTCAACGTCGCGAAGGCGTTCGACATTCTCGGCGCGTCGAAGGCCGGCGACTCGAACGTGCCGGGCACGGTGATCACGAACCCGGCGTCGCTGACTTTCGTGCGCACCGGCGCGAGCTTCTCGCAGAGCAACGAATGGCCGCTGAAGATCGGCACGTCGATTTCGCTGACCGGACAGTACAGCGCGGTATCGCTGCCGACCTCCGAACAGATCTCGTTCGGCGCGCAGCGTTTCGCGCAGGGCTATCAGCCCGGCGAGGCGTCGGGCGATTCGGGTTGGGGCGCGATGTTCGAGGTCAACCGGCCGATCGCGCTCGGCTTCACATATCTGCGCTCGTTCACGCCGTACGTATCGTTCGACATCGCGCGCGTGTATTTGCATGCGGGCACGCCTTCGCCGTCGCACATGTCGTCGATTGCGTTCGGCTTCCGCATTTCGGATGCGCGCTACTACAGCCTCGATCTGTCGGTCGCGAAGGCGGTCGGCGACGCGCCGGTCGAGAGTGCGTCGCGCAGTCCGCGCATCAACGCGACGTTTTCGTATCAGTTGAATTGAGCGCGCATTCAATCGATGCGTGCGCCGGCGTGCCGCGTGCAGATTAGAAGTTCCACTATCAAACGGCACGGGGAGTTTCGCGTATTCTCCGCTGACGATGCATGCGGCCCGCCGCGCGCATCGTCCCGCATCGCGCGAGGCCACGGCCGCACGTCCTTCCGCGATGCCCATAACGCCGCGCGACCACGATCGCGCGTCTTTCATCAAGGAGGAAGGCAATGACGCAATTCACCGAACACGCTCGCGCAGTCGCGCTGCGCACCGTCCGCCAGGCGGCACTCGCCGGCGCGCTGCTCGCAAGCGCGGTCAGCGCGCTCGCGCAAACCGCGTCGCCGGTCGGCACCTGGCAAACGATTGACGATCACACCGGACAGCCGAAGGCGCTCGTGCAGATCATCCAGGACGGCAACGGCGAACTGAGCGGCAAGGTCATCAAGGGGCTCAATCCGAACGATCGGCCGGACCGCCGCTGCACCGAGTGCACGGACGCGCGCAAGGATCAACCGATTCTGGGCATGACCATCATCGACAGCATGAAGAAAGATGGCGACGCGTGGGACCACGGGCAGATTCTCGATCCGGAAAACGGCAAGCTCTATAAGTGCAAGATGCACCTCGAAGACGGGGGCAACAAGCTGGTGGTGCGCGGCTATATCGGCGTGGCGCTGCTCGGCCGCTCGCAGACGTGGATCCGGCAGCAGTGAGGTTCAAGGGGCGCGGCAAGCGTTGCCCGGATTCGCGCAGTACCGGCAATATCGACGGCGCCGGTTCGCGCTGACAGGAAGCTTGAACTGAAGCGAACGCTTTCGCTAACGCAACTGAGCAACAGGAAAAACGGCCGGCGATCATGATCGCGCGGCCGTTTTTGTTTTGCGGCAAACCGTTTGACGAGCCCGCGCGATCATGTGCGCGGCCTAAGTGAAAAGCGTGACTAACTCGCTTGCTCGAACTCGCTTGCTCGAACGTTGCGCGCCAGCGGCCTGCGTGAACGCAAAGTGCCTGAGAAACCCACCTAAGCGGCCTGCCGGATCGATTCCGCGGGCGCAGACGGTGAGCCCGATTGCAGCGCGGCGCTGGCCGGCTTGCGCACCGCGGACTCGACCTGCGGCGCGGACTCGACCTGAAGCGGCACCGGCGCACGAACGCCGACTTTGCGCTTCGGCCGCGCGGACACCCGCGTGCGCATGCGCGCTGCCATCGAATCGCACAGATCCGCGCTCGCGCCGCCCAGCAGTTGCTCGACCACGCGCCGGAGCACACCGGCGTCGGACCATGCCTTGAAGCGGCGATGACAGGTCTGATACGACGGGTAGCGGCGCGGCATCGACGACCAGCTCGCGCCGCTTTGCATGACCCACAGCACGCCATTGAGCACCGCGCGGGTGTCGGCCAGCGGACGGCCGCGCGTTTCTCTGCGCGGCTGCAGTTCGGGCAGCAACGGCTCGACGCTCAGCCACTGCTCTTCGGTCATCTCGCGGTACGGATTCATGGTCACTCCTTTGTCAGAACTACGACAAAAGATAGCCAGTCATCCCCGCGTGGGCCATCAGACCATTCTGATTCCTGGAGTACCTTTTTGGGCAAACAGGTACACCGGTCGGGCGCACATCCGCGCGCATACCCTCCCGCCCGCGGTGCGACGCATCCGCACGGGGCGCGTCAGGTCAGCGACGTGTCGACGATCCGGCGCGGCGCGTCGAGATATTCCTTCGACTGCATCTCGACGATGCGCGACACCGTCCGAGTGAATTCGTTGGCCATCGGACCGTCGAGATACAGCTGCTCCGGCGGCACCGCGGCCGACATCAACAGCTTGACCTTGTGGTCGTAGAACACGTCGATCAGCCACGTGAAGCGGCGCGCTTCGGAGGCCATCCGCACCGACATCTGCGGCACGTCCGACAGGATCACCGCGTGAAACCGGCTCGCCAGTTCGAGGTAGTCGTTCTGCGAGCGCGGGCCGCCGCACAGCGTCGCGAAATCGAACCAGACGACGCCGTCCGCGCGACGCAGCGCCTTCAGCTCGCGCTTTTCGATATGCAGGATCGGGCTTTCGTCGGGCACCGCCGCGAGCTGCGAGAACGCGGCGCGCAATGCCTTGCCGGCGGCCGCGTCGAGCGGCGTGTGATAGACCTCGACCTGGGCCAGCGTGCGGCGCCGGTAGTCGATGCCCGCGTCGACGTTGATCACGTCGAGCTTCTCCTTGATCAGCTCGATCGCCGGCAGCATCCGGTCGCGATGCAGACCGTCCGGGTACAAGGTGTCCGGTGCGTAGTTGGAGGTCATCACGAACTGCACGCCGTTCTCGAACAGCTTGTCGAGCAGGCGGTACAGGATCATCGCGTCGGCAATGTCCGACACGTGGAATTCGTCGAAACAGATCAGCCGGTAGCGCTTCGAGATGCGGCGCGCGAGTTCGTCGAGCGGGTCGGCCTGGCCTTTCAGCTCTTCCAGCTCGCGATGCACTTCACGCATGAACTCGTGGAAATGCAGCCGCGTTTTGCGCTGCACCGGCACGATCATGTAGAAGCTGTCCATCAGGAAGCTCTTGCCGCGCCCCACCCCGCCCCACATGTAGACGCCGCGCGGCTGGTCCGGATGGTTGATCAGTTTCTTGAACGCATTCGAGCGGCGCGATTTGTATTCGACCCACTCTTCATAGCACCGCTGCAGACGGTCGACCGCCGCGCGCTGCGCCGGATCGGATTGATAACCCCGCGTCTGCAGTTCTTTTTCGTAGTATTCGGTGACGTTCATCGTATTGCTTGCTGCAAAAAGAAAGGCGGGAGGGAATGAACCCCGCCCGCCTTTGGTGATGCCAAGGTTGCGTTCAGTCAGGCGTGCGCGATTACATGTTCAGCGCGCGCTTGTCGACGGCCAGTGCCGCTTCGCGCATGACTTCCGACAGCGACGGGTGCGGATGGCAAATGCGGCCGATGTCTTCCGACGCCGCCTTGAACTCCATCGCCACCACGGCTTCCGCGATCAGGTCCGATGCGTTCGCCGAAATGATGTGCACGCCGAGCAGTTCGTCGGTCTTCGCGTCCGCGATCATCTTGACGAAACCGTCCGCCTTCGCGATGCCGAGCGCGCGGCCGTTCGCCATGAACGGGAACTGGCCGGTCTTGATCTCGCGGCCTTCGGCCTTCAGCTGCTGCTCGGTCTTGCCGACCCATGCGATTTCCGGTTCGGTGTAGATCACCCACGGCACGCAGTTGTAGTCGATGTGCGGCTTCTGACCGTCGATCACTTCGGCGACCAGCACGCCTTCGTCTTCGGCCTTGTGCGCGAGCATCGGGCCACGCACCACGTCGCCGATCGCGTACACGTTCGGCACCGAGGTCGCGCAGTGGTCGTCCACGTCGATGAAGCCGCGCTCGTTGGCCTTCAGGCCGATCGCTTCGAGACCGAGGTTGTCGGTGTTCGGCACGCGGCCGACCGACACGATCAGGCGGTCCGCATCCAGCGTCTGCGCGTTGCCGTCCTTGTCGGTGTAAGCGATCGACACGCCGTTCGCGCTGGTCTTCACTTCGCCGACCTTCACGCCGACGTGGATGTCGAGACCCTGCTTCTTGAACTGCTTGGCCGCTTCCTTCGACAGCGCCTGGTCAGCCGCGCCGAGGAATTCCGGCAGCGCTTCGAGCACGGTCACTTCCGCGCCGAGGCGGCGCCACACCGAGCCGAGTTCCAGACCGATCACGCCCGCGCCGATCACGGCGAGCTTCTTCGGTGCCGTGTCGAAGCTCAGTGCGCCTTCGTTGTCGGCGATCAGCTTGTTGTCGACAGGAATGCCCGGCAGATGACGGGCCTTCGAGCCGGTCGCGATGATCACGTTCTTCGCGGTCACGACTTCGGCTTCGCCTTCGCCGCTCACTTCGATCTGCACGCCGGCGTCGGTGCGGCCGGTGAACTTGCCATGGCCCTTGAGCCACGTGATCTTGTTCTTGCGGAACAGGAATTCGATGCCCTTGGTCATCTTCTCGACGATGCCGTCCTTGCGGGCCATCATCTTCGAGATATCGACCGTCACGTCGCCCACGGTGATGCCGTGGTCGGCGAGGTGGTGCGACGCGTTTTCAAACTCTTCCGACGACGCGAGCAGCGCCTTCGACGGAATGCAACCGACGTTCAGGCAGGTGCCGCCGAGCTTCAGCGCGCCGGCCGGGTTCTTCCACTTTTCGATACATGCGACGGTCTTGCCGAGCTGCGCTGCGCGGATGGCGGCGATATAACCGCCAGGGCCGGCGCCGATCACGACGACGTCAAATTCTTTGGACATGACAATCCCTTGGATGGGGGAACGGCGCCGGGCCACCCGAGGTGGCGCGCGCCGTTCCGGTGCTGCTGAATGCGTGAAGACTTACTGCGGATGACGCCGGCAAGCGATGGCCGGCCGGCGCCAGTGGAACGTGCGCTTACAGGTCGAGCAGCAGGCGTGCCGGATCTTCCAGCGCGTCCTTCATCGCGACCAGCGACAGCACTGCTTCGCGACCGTCGATGATACGGTGGTCGTACGACAGCGCGAGGTAGTTCATCGGGCGGATCACGATCTGGCCGTTTTCGACGACCGGACGTTCCTTGGTGGCGTGCACGCCGAGAATTGCCGACTGCGGCGGGTTGATGATCGGGGTCGACAGCATCGAGCCGAACACGCCGCCGTTCGAGATCGAGAACGTACCGCCGGTCATTTCTTCGATCGACAGCTTGCCGTCCTTGGCCTTCTGGCCGAATTCGGCGATCTTCTTCTCGATGTCGGCGAGGCTCAGCTGATCCGCGTTGCGCAGGATCGGCACCACCAGACCACGCGGCGAACCGACCGCGATACCGATGTCGAAGTAGCCGTGATAGACGATGTCGTTACCGTCGATCGACGCGTTCACCAGCGGGAATTTCTTCAGCGCGTGCACGGCCGCCTTCACGAAGAACGACATGAAGCCGAGCTTCACGCCATGTTCCTTCTCGAACTTGTCCTTGTACTTGTTGCGCAGGTCCATCACCGGAGCCATGTTCACTTCGTTGAACGTGGTCAGGATCGCATTGGTCTGCTGCGACTCGAGCAGACGCTCGGCGATACGCGCGCGCAGACGCGACATCGGCACGCGCTGTTCCGGACGGTCCTTCAGCCACTGATCGGCCGATGCCGGCGCCTTGACTTCCGGCAGCGACGGCTTGGCAGCCTTCGGTGCGGCAGCCGGAGCCGGTGCCGCCTTGGCAGCCGGTGCGCCGGCGGCGAGCACGTCGCCCTTGGTGATGCGGCCATCGCGGCCCGTGCCGGCGACGTCGCCAGCGCCCAGACCCTTCTCGGCCATCAGCTTGCCGGCAGCCGGCGAAGCAGCGGTGTTCGAGCCGGTTGCGACAGCAGCCTGAGCGACCGGTGCGGCAGCAGCGGCAGCAACCGGAGCCGGCTTCACTTCGGCTTCGACAGCAGCGGCGCCTGCCTTGCCTTCGGTGTCGATCTTCGCGATCACCTGATCGGCGACGACGGTGTCGCCGTCGTTCGAGATGACTTGCGCGAGCACGCCTGCCGACGGTGCCGGCACTTCGAGCACGACCTTGTCGGTCTCGATTTCGATGAGGATTTCGTCCTGAGCGACAGCCTCGCCGGGCTTCTTCTTCCACTGCAGCATCGTGGCTTCCGAGACCGACTCGGACAGCTGGGGAACCTTGACTTCAACAATAGCCATTATGAGTATCCTGAATACGTATCGGGTGACGGCGCTTGTTCACGACCGCCTGCGAACCCTGAGCGCCGCGCCTGTACCTTCGTTGGTCCGTTGAGCGCGGCGCGGGAAAGCGCTCGGCGCTTTCCCGGTTCGTCTGTTTCCTTATTTAGCGATCGACGCGCTCTTGAGGCGGCCGAAAGCGCCTTCGATCAGCGCCTTCTGCTGCTCGTAGTGCTTCGCGTAGTAGCCCACTGCCGGCGAGGCCGAAGCCGGACGGCCGCTGTATGCCAGCTTCTGCCCTTCCTTCATGCCTTCCTTCAGGTGGTGTTCGATGTAGAACCACGGGCCCTGATTCTGCGGCTCGTCCTGCACCCACACCACTTCCGTCGCGTTGTCGTACTTCTTCAGTTCTGCTTCGAACTGCTTGTGCGCGAACGGATAGAGCTGCTCGATACGGATGATCGCGACGTCGTTGGCCTTCGCTTCGCGGCGATGCGCAACCAGGTCGTAGTACACGCGGCCCGAGCAGGCGATCACGCGCTTGACCTTCTTCGCGTCGATCGACTCGTCGGTCTCGCCGAGCACCGGCTGGAACGAACCCTTCGCGAGTTCGGACAGATCCGACACGGCTTCCTTGTGACGCAGCAGCGACTTCGGCGTAGCGACGATCAGCGGCTTGCGGAACAGGCGGATCATCTGGCGACGCAGCAGGTGGAAGATCTGCGCCGGCGTGGTCGGCTGAACGACCTGCATGTTGTGGTCCGCGCACAGTTGCAGGAAACGCTCGATACGCGCCGACGAGTGCTCCGGACCCTGGCCTTCGTAGCCGTGCGGCAGCAACATGGTCAGGCCCGACACGCGGCCCCACTTCACTTCGCCCGACGAGATGAACTGGTCGATCACGACTTGCGCGCCGTTCACGAAGTCGCCGAACTGCGCTTCCCATGCGACGAAGGTGTTCGGTTCAGCGGTCGAATAGCCGTATTCGAAGCCGAGCACCGCTTCTTCCGACAGCACCGAGTCGATCACCGTGAACTTTGCCTGACCTTCGGCGATGTTTTGCAGCGGCACGTAGGTGCCGTCGTTCCAGCGCTCGCGGTTCTGATCGTGCAGCACCGCGTGACGGTGCGTGAACGTGCCGCGGCCCGAATCCTGACCGGTCAGGCGCACTGCGTAGCCCGATGCGACCAGCGATGCGAACGCGAGGTGTTCGCCCATACCCCAGTCGAGCTTCGCTTCGCCGCGGCCCATTGCGCGACGGTCGTTGATCACGCGCTCGACGAGCGGGTGAACCTTGAAGTTTTCCGGGATCGTGGTGATGCGTTCGGCGAGGCGCTTCAGTTCCGCGAGCGGCACAGCCGTGTCGGCTGCGTCGGTCCACTTGCGGTTCAGGAACGGCACCCAGTCCACCGCGTACTTGCTCTTGTAGTTCGAGAGCACCGGGTCGACCGTGTGATGGCCTTCGTCCATCGCCTTGCGATAGGCCTTGACGAATTCGTCGCCTTCTTCTGCGGTGATCACGCCCTGCTGCACCAGCTTTTCAGCGTACAGTGCGCGCGTGCCCGGGTGCTTGGCGATCGTCTTGTACATCAGCGGCTGCGTGACCGCCGGCGTGTCCTGCTCGTTGTGGCCCAGCTTACGGAAGCAGACGATATCGACCACGACGTCCTTGTGGAACTGCATCCGGAAGTCGATAGCGAGCTGGGTCGCCAGCACGACCGCTTCGGGATCGTCGCCGTTCACGTGCAGCACCGGCGCTTCGATCATCTTGACGACGTCCGAGCAGTACAACGTGGAGCGCGAGTCGCGCGGGTCCGACGTCGTGAAGCCGATCTGGTTGTTGATGACGATGTGCAGCGTGCCGTGCGTGCCGTAACCGCGCGTTTGCGCGAGGTTCAGCGTCTCCATCACGACCCCCTGGCCAGCGAAAGCCGCGTCGCCGTGGATCTGCACCGGCAGCACCTGCACGCCGCTGTCGTCGCCGCGACGGTCCATCCGCGCCTTCGCGGAACCTTCGACCACCGGGTTGACGATTTCGAGGTGCGACGGGTTGAACGCGAGCGACAGGTGAACCGGGCCGCCTTCCGTTGCGACGTCCGACGAGAAGCCCTTGTGGTACTTCACGTCGCCAGCCGGCAGATCGTCGACGTGCTTGCCTTCGAATTCGGCGAACAGGTCAGCCGGCATCTTGCCGAGCGTATTGACCAGCACGTTCAGACGGCCGCGGTGAGCCATGCCGATGACGATTTCCTGGACGCCCTTGGCGCCGGCGTGGCGGACCACTTCGTCCATCGACGCGATGAAGCTCTCGCCGCCTTCGAGCGAGAAGCGCTTCTGGCCGACGTACTTGGTGTGCAGGAAACGCTCGAGGCCTTCGGCGGCCGTCAGGCGGTTCAGGATGTGCTTCTTCTTGTCGTTGCTGAAGTTCGGCGTCGAACGGATCGATTCGAGGCGCTCCTTCCACCAGCGCTTCTGCTCCGGATCGCTGATATACATGTACTCGGCGCCGATCGTGCCGCAGTACGTGTCGCGCAGTGCCTTGACGATGTCACGCAGCGTCGCGCGCTCGAACCCGAAGTACAGATTCGTCGCGCTGAACTCCTGGTCCATGTCGGCTTCGGTGAAGTCGTAGAACGCGGGTTCAAGTTCGGGGATCGCGGGACGTTCGCGGCGCTTCAGAGGATCGAGGTTGGCCCATTGCGAGCCGAGGAAGCGATATGCGCCGATGAGGGACTGGACGTAAACCTGTTTGCGGGCGGTAGCGAGGTCTTCGCCGCCGGCCGTCGCGCGAGGCAGGAAGGCATTGGCCTTGGCGCGCTGGGCAAACGATTCGACGATCGGGCCGTGGGCCACGTCGTTGGCATTGCTGCCGTCCGATGCGGGCACGTTCTGCAACGCATCGAAATAGCTGCGCCAGGTCTCGGGCACTGACGCCGGATTATCGAGATACGCTTCGTACATTTCTTCAACGTACGGAGCATTGCCGCCGAACAGATAAGAGTTCGACTGGAATTGCTTCATCATTTTTACGCTCACCTTTCTTCGAGCTTCTCGAGAAATAGCGGGTTACAGAACCTTCCGCGACACGGCCTGACCGTTTAGCGGATTGCGCGAATCAAGTCTTGCTTGGAAGGACCTAAAACTTTGCACCCGGGAGCATAGCACAGAACGAATAGCCCAGATAGCGAACAGCCGAGCCGCAAAGCCCCGTCATCACGGGGTTTTCAGCGCTTACCGGGATCTCTTCACGGCTTGAAACAGTGTTCTGCGGGAAGTGGCGGGAAACCGTTTGCGCGGTCGTCGCGCGCCACGCGCCACGTCGGGCGCTCGCAACGGCGCGCGGACATCGAGACAGGATGCGCCAGAAACACGAAAGCCACCCGAAGGTGGCTTTCGTTCAACTGCTTCTATCCGGAATCACGCGGCCCGCTTACTCGCTCGCGCCCTTGTTGCGGCTCGCGCTGCGGCGCTCGTGTTCCTTCAGGTGACGCTTGCGCAGACGGATCGATTGCGGCGTGACTTCGACCAGCTCGTCGTCGTCGATGAATTCGACTGCGTATTCGAGCGACAACTGGATCGGCGGCACGAGACGCACGGCTTCGTCGGTACCCGACGCACGCACGTTGGTCAGCTGCTTGCCCTTGATCGGGTTCACGACGAGGTCGTTGTCGCGACTGTGAATGCCGATGATCATGCCTTCGTACAGCGCGTCGCCCGGCGACACGAACATACGGCCGCGATCCTGCAGCTTCCACAGCGCGTAGGCAACAGCGGCGCCGTCGTCCTGCGAAATCAGCACGCCGTTACGACGCTCGCCGACCGCGCCTTCCTTGGCCGGCTGGTACGAATCGAACGTGTGGCTCATCAGACCCGTGCCGCGCGTGAGCGTCAGGAATTCCGACTGGAAGCCGATCAGACCGCGCGCCGAAATACGGTACTCGAGACGGGTCCGGCCGCGGCCGTCCGACGTCATGTCGAGCAGTTCGCCCTTGCGGCGGCCCAGCTCTTCCATCACGCCGCCCTGGTGGGAGTCTTCCATGTCGACGGTCAGGTTTTCGAACGGCTCGTGCGTGACGCCGTCGATTTCGGTCATCACGACGCGCGGACGCGACACCGCGAGTTCGTAGCCTTCGCGGCGCATGTTTTCGACCAGAATGGTCAGGTGCAGCTCACCGCGACCCGACACTTCGAAGGTCGTTTCGTCGCCGGTGTCTTTCACGCGCAGCGCGACGTTGTGGTTCAGTTCCTTCGTCAGACGGTCGCGAATCTGGCGGCTCGTCACAAACTTGCCTTCACGGCCCGCGAGCGGCGACGAGTTGACGAGGAAGTTCATCGTCAGCGTGGGCTCATCGACGGTGATCATCGGCAGCGCTTCCGGCTGCTCGGGCGAGCAGATCGTCACGCCGATACCGATTTCTTCGATACCGTTGATCAGCACGATGTCGCCCGCCTCTGCCGAGTCGACCTGGACGCGATCGAGACCCTTGAACGACAGCACCTGGTTGATCTTGCGGTTGAGGATTTCACCCTCGGGACCCGAGCGCACCGCGACCTGCATACCCGGCTTGATACGGCCGCGCGTGATGCGGCCAATACCGATACGGCCGACGTACGACGAGTAGTCGAGCGACGTGATCTGCAGCTGCAGCGGCGCTTCCGGATCAGCCGGACGCACCGGCACGTGCTTCAGGATCGCTTCGAACAGCGGACGCATGTCGCCGTCGCGCACGTCCGGCGTCATGCCGGCGTAGCCGTTCAGACCCGATGCATAGACGATCGGGAAGTCGAGCTGTTCGTCGTTCGCGCCCAGCTTGTCGAACAGATCGAAGGTCTGGTTGATGACCCAGTCCACCCGCGCGCCCGGACGATCCACCTTGTTGACCACGACGATCGGCTTCAGACCGAGCGCAAGCGCCTTCTTGGTCACGAACCGCGTTTGCGGCATCGGGCCTTCGACCGCGTCGACCAGCAGCAGCACCGAGTCGACCATCGACAGCACGCGCTCCACTTCGCCGCCGAAGTCCGCGTGTCCCGGCGTGTCGACGATATTGATGTGGGTGCCTTCGTACTCGACCGCGCAGTTCTTCGACAGGATCGTGATGCCGCGCTCTTTTTCGATGTCGTTCGAATCCATCACGCGCTCTGCAACCTGCTGGTTGTCGCGGAACGTGGCGGTCTGGCGGAGGAGCTGGTCGACGAGCGTGGTCTTGCCGTGGTCGACGTGAGCGATGATGGCGATATTGCGTAGGGCGCGGGTCATAGGAAACCTGAAGACAGTTGGAGTGCGCCGCTTGCTGCCGCCTGCTGATACTGGCCGGAGGTTCAATCACCACCAACCCGAAACACGACTAGCCCAAAGCGCACTTTTGGGAACCCAACATTATAGCATGTACCAATGATGCTTTCTGGTATTCCCGAATGGACCGACGCCTCACCCCGTTGCAGGACCTCGCAGAAACGCAGCCCCGCCACGTTTTAAGCGATCCGCACCCTTTTCTTGCACGAGCGCGAAAAAATCCTTGCCTAAGCTGCAATAACACTTGTCGCGTCAACCAACAGCCGACTATACTGCTGCCTAGTCAACCATTGCATTCGCACGAGAATCATGACGGAGCCGTCCAACGAACCCACGCCGGACCTAAGCGAGTATCAGCTTGGCGAAAGCGTCGGCTACCTGCTCTCAAGAGTGAAATCCACAATGTCGAATCTGGTCACGCAGCGCAGCATGGCCGAACTCGGCATTACCAGTCAGCAAGGCAGCATCCTGTTCATGGTGGCCAGCGGCAAGTGCCTGCTCGCCGCCGAACTCGCCCGTGAATACGGGATCGACGCCAGTGCCGTCACGCGGCTGATCGACCGGCTCGAGAAGCGCGGCCTGCTCACGCGGGTGCGCAGCAACGAAGACCGGCGCGTCGTGCGCCTCGCGTTGACCGCTGAAGGCAATGCGATCGCCGCGCGCATGCCGGGCATTTTCAATGGCGTACTCGATAGTCTGCTGAACGGCTTCACCCCCGAGGAAGTGGGGTTTCTCAAGAGCATGCTGCGCCGCGTGCTCGTCAATTCCGGCGAACAGACGGGCCTTGTCCGTGACGCCGCAGGCAGCGCCGACAGCAAAACGTAAGAAATTACTTGCTGCGTCCATCATTACCTTCCACTCAAAGAGTCGAGCGATGAAATCCCTTTCCCTGTCCGCGCCCGCGCTGTCGAGCCGGGCCGCTGTCGCCGCCGCGGTGACAGCGCTCGCCCTCACGGGGTGCGCGAACTACTTCGGCGTCAGGAGCGACAAGCAGATCGCCGCGCCGACGCAGTACGAGTCGACCCGCAGCCTGCCGGGCGAAGGCGGCCAGTGGCCGTCGCTCGACTGGGCCAACCAGTTCGGCGACCCGCAACTGACCAAGCTGATCGCCGAAGCGCTCGACGGCAGCCCGTCGATCGCCCAGGCCCAGGCGCGGCTCGCGAAGGCGTCGTCGTATATCGAAAGCTCGCGCTCCGCACTGTTCCCAAAGGCCGACCTCAAGTATTCGTGGACCCGCGAGCTGTACTCCGCAAATGCGCTGTTCCCGCCCCCTTACGGTGGCACCTGGTATAGCGAAAACAACGTGCTCGCGAGCGCGTCGTGGGATCTCGATCTGTGGGGCAAGAACCGTCAGCGACTCGGCCAGGCCGTATCGCAGAAAATGGCCGCCGAGGCCGACATGCAGCAGGCACGCGTGACGCTCGCCGCATCGGTCGCGAGCACCTACAACCAGCTCGCGCAGCTGTATGCGTTCCGCGACATCGCCGAGCACGAGATCGCGAACCGCCAGGACATCGGCCGCATCACCAATGACCGCGTCGGCGCCGGTCTCGACACCAACGTCGAGAAGCAAACCGCGACCGGAAATATCGCGACCAGCCAGTCGAACCTGACCGACCTCGACGGCCAGATCACCGTCGTGCGCTACCAGCTGGGCGCGCTGCTCGGCAAGGGGCCGGACCGCGGCCTGCAGATCGACAAGCCGACGCTGAGCGTCGGCAACCCAGTCGCTCTGCCGGACAACATCCCCGCGGATCTGGTGTCGCGCCGCGCGGATATCGTCGCCGCTCGCTGGCAGGTCGAAGCCGCGATGCACGACGTGAAGGAAGCAAAGGCCGAGTTCTTCCCGGACGTCAACCTCGCGGCAGGCTTCGGCTTCGACGCGTTCGGCTGGGGCCGCTTCCTGACCGCATCCAGCCGTCAGATCCAGTTCGGCCCGGCGATCCATCTGCCGATCTTCGACGCCGGCGCGCTGCGCGCACAGCTGAAAGGCCGCTACGCCGACTTCGAACTCGACGTCGCGAACTACAACCAGACGCTGATCAACGCGCTGCAGGACGTGTCGACGCAGGTCTCGTCGATCCGCTCGATCGACCGCCAGGCCGGCGACGCGCAGCGCGCGCTCGATGCGTCGACCAAGGCGTATCAGCTCGCCGTGGTGCGCTACAAGGCCGGCCTGTCGCCCCAATTGCAGGTGTTGACCGCGGACGAAAACCGGCTCGCCGCCGAGCAAACGGTGACGGGCCTGCAGATGCGTCGCCGCAGCCTGCAGATCGGCCTGATCAAGGCATTGGGCGGCGGCTTCGACGCGACGCAAACCGGCCTCGTGGTGCCGACCGATGCCCCGGCAACGGCGCCGGCCGCGAGCACCGCGTCGAACTGAGCGATCCCGCGCCTACCCGTCACGAGCGAACGAACACACGCCCGAACACCCGAATAAACGACGACGTTCAAAAGAACCCGGAGCACATCAATGAGCACCCCCCAGCAGCCCGCTACTCCACCGCAAGCGGCGAATAACGGCAAACGCAAGCGCATGATGACGCTGCTCGTCATCGTGATCCTGATCGCCGCGGTCGCTTACGGTCTGTACTACTTCCTCGTCGCGCGCTTCCACGAAGACACCGACGACGCCTATGTGAGCGGCAACGTCGTGCAGATCACGCCGCAGGTCACCGGCACGGTGATCGCGGTGAACGCCGACGACACGCAGATCGTCAAGGCCGGCGATCCGCTCGTCGTACTCGACCCGGCCGACGCGCGCGTCGCACTCGAACAGGCCGAAGCGAATCTCGCCCAGGTGGTGCGCCAGGTGCGCGGCCTGTTCGCCGACGACAGCCAGTACGAAGCGCAAGTGGCCGCCCGTCAGGCCGATCTGTCGCGCGCCCAGGACGACCTGAAGCGTCGCCAGGCGGTCGCGCAGACCGGCGCGGTGTCGCTGGAAGAAATCTCGCACGCGCGCGACACAGTGAAGTCCGCGCAGGCCGCGCTCGACGCCGCCAAGCAGCAGCTCGCCGCGAACCACGCGCTGACCGCGAACACTACGATCTCGGATCACCCGAACGTGCAGGCCGCCGCCGCGAAGGTGCGCGACGCGTACCTGAACCACGCGCGCAACACGCTGCCGGCGCCCGTGACGGGCTATGTCGCGAAGCGCTCGGTGCAGGTCGGCCAGCGCGTGTCGCCGGGTACGCCGCTGATGGCGATCGTGCCGCTGCACGACGTGTGGGTCGACGCGAACTTCAAGGAAGTGCAGCTCAAGCATATGCGCATCGGCCAGCCGGTCGAACTGACCGCCGACGTGTACGGTTCGTCGGTGCCGTATCACGGCAAGGTGGTCGGCTTCTCGGCGGGTACGGGTTCGGCGTTCTCGCTGCTGCCGGCGCAGAACGCGACCGGTAACTGGATCAAGGTCGTGCAGCGTCTGCCGGTGCGTATCGCGCTCGATCCGCAGGAACTCGAAAAGCACCCGCTGCGCATCGGTCTGTCGATGCAGGCGGACGTGAACATCAAGGACGATACGGGCGGCCAGCTCGGCAACGCGTCGAACACCGCCTATCAGACCAACGTGTTCGACAAGTACGGCGCGGAAGCCGACGCGGTGATCGCCCGCATCATCGCGGAAAACGCGGGTGCGAACGGCGCCTCGCAGAAGTCCACGCAAACCGGCGCGGCCGCGGCCAAGCCGGCGACGAAGAGCTAAGCGGCGCGGACCCTCAATAGAAGGCATTTCTAATGGCTCAGGCTCAGGCGCAAGTGCCTCATCCGCCGCTCGAGGGCGCGCAACTGGTGATCGGCACCATCGCGGTGTCGCTCGCCGTGTTCATGAACGTGCTGGATACGTCGATCGCGAACGTATCGATTCCGTCGATTTCCGGCGATCTCGGCGTGTCGTCCGACCAGGGCACATGGGTGATTACGTCGTTCGCGGTCGCCAACGCGATCTCGGTGCCCCTGACCGGCTGGCTCACCGACCGCGTCGGTCAGGTGCGGCTGTTCATGGCGTCGATCGTGCTGTTCGTGCTGTCGTCGTGGATGTGCGGACTGTCGCCGAACCTGCCGTTCCTGCTCGCGTCGCGCGTGCTGCAAGGCGCGGTGGCCGGCCCGATGATTCCGTTGTCGCAGACGCTGCTGCTCGCCAGCTATCCGCGCGCGAAGGCGCCAATGGCGCTATCGATGTGGGCGATGACCACCCTGATCGCGCCGGTCGCCGGCCCGATTCTCGGCGGCTGGATTTCCGACAACATCTCGTGGCCGTGGATCTTCTACGTCAACATTCCGGTCGGCGCGGCCGCGGCGGTCGCCACCTGGGCGATCTTTCGCAACCGCGACTCGGTGCTCAGGAAGGCGCCGATCGACGGCGTCGGTCTCGGTCTGCTGATTGTCTGGGTCGGTTCGCTGCAGGTGATGCTCGACAAGGGTAAAGACCTCGACTGGTTCTCGTCGACGACGATCGTCGTGCTCGGCCTCGTCGCGGTGATCGCGCTGGCGTTTTTCATCGTCTGGGAACTGACGGCCGAGCATCCGGTGGTCGACCTGTCGCTGTTCAGCCGGCGCAATTTCACCGGCGGCACGATCGCGCTGTCGATCGGCTACGGGCTTTACTTCGGCAATCTGGTGCTGCTGCCGCTGTGGCTGCAAACCGATATCGGCTACACCGCGACCGAAGCGGGTCTGGTGATGGCGCCGGTCGGGGTGTTCGCGATCCTGCTGTCGCCGGTGACCGGCAAGATTTTGCCGCGCACCGATCCGCGCTATATCGCGACGCTGTCGTTCCTGATCTTTGCGCTGTGCTTCTGGATGCGCTCGCGCTACACGACCGGCGTCGATACGTATTCGCTGATGCTGCCCACGCTGATCCAAGGCATCGGCATGGCGGGCTTCTTCATTCCGCTCGTATCGATCACGCTGTCGGGCTTGCCTGGGCATCGGATTCCGGCGGCGTCGGGTCTGTCGAATTTCGTGCGGATCATGTGCGGCGGGATCGGTACCTCGATCTTTCAGACCGCGTGGGATCACCGCACGATCATGCATCACGCTCAACTGACCGAGCAGGCGAACGCGTACAACCCGGCGTTCGGGCAGTCGATTCATCAGATGGGCGCCGCGGGCTATAGTCAGCCGCAGGCCTACGGTCTGTTCAACTCGATGGTCACGCAGCAGGCCGCGCAACTCGGCGTGAACGATCTGTTCTTTATCTCGGCCGGCATTTTCGTCGCGCTGATCGCGCTGATCTGGATCACGCGACCGGAGCGCGCGGGCGGCGATGCGGGTGCGGCGGCGGCCGCGGCGCATTGAGTGCGTTGGCGGTTCAGTGACGCGGATCGAGTCCAACTTTCCGCCGCAGCATAAAAAAAGCGGGATCGCTATGAAGCGATCCCGCTTTTTTGTTGTGCCTACTCTCCTCCGGATGACGAGCCCGCGCGTGCTGTTCAGCTTTCGGCGGTCACGACGAGGCGCTCAGGTGCCAACACACCGTCGCCCGGCTTCGCGACGCCAAGCAGGCGTCCTTGCGCCGAATACACCCGGACCCGCGCTGCCTTCGCCGCTTCGGCGGTAACTGTCAGCGTCGACAGCTTCAGGCGCTGGCCGTGCAGAAAGCGGCGCGTGTCGTCGTCGCTCAAATTCACCTGTGGGAACGTCGACAGCAATGCGTCGACCGGTTTAAGCCACGCGTCGCGCTCGGCCTCGGTCGCGTCGGAAAGTGCGTCGAGCGTCACCGAACCGTCGAGCGTCAGCGCGCCCACACCGGTGCGGTGCAGCGCGACCAGATGCGCGCCGCAACCGAGCGCCTCGCCGATGTCCTCGGCGAGCGTGCGCACATAAGTGCCTTTGCTGCACGTGACGCGAAACGTTACGTCCGGCAGCGCGCACGCGATCAGCTCAAGTGCATGAATCGTCACCTGACGCCCTTCCCGCTCGAGCGTCTGGCCGGCGCGCGCATATTCATACAGCGGCTTGCCGTCGCGCTTGAGAGCCGAATACATCGGCGGCACCTGCGTGATTTCGCCGATATAGCCTGGCAACGCGGCCAGCACCGCGGCTTCGTCGCAGTCGACGGCGCGAATCTCGAGCGCTTCGCCTTCGGCATCGCCGGTGGTCGTGCGAACGCCGAGGCGCATCGTGGCCTCATAGGTCTTGTCGGCTTCGAGCAGATCCTGCGAAAACTTGGTGGCTTCGCCGAAACACAGCGGCAGCAGACCGGTGGCAAGCGGGTCGAGCGTGCCGGTGTGGCCCGCCTTTTTCGCCAGATAGAGACGCTTGGCGCGAATCAGCGCGTCGTTGCTCGACAGGCCGAGCGGCTTGTCGAGCAGCAGCACGCCGTCGAGCGCGCGACGCGGCACGCGGGGGCGTTGAGGTGCGGTCATGTCAGTGAGGCAAAGACTTCTTCGATGGATACGAACAACGGCGCCGCGCGCGGCTGAACACGCGCACGGCCCGGCAAACGCTCAGTCTTCCTTCGCACGCGTCGAATTTGCCTCGTCGATCAGACGCGACATTTCGACAGCGCGCTCGATCGTCTTGTCGTAGTGGAAATGCAGCGTCGGCACCGTATGGATGTGCAAGCGCTTGAACAGCAGATTGCGCAGGTGGCCGGCCGCGTGCGTGAGCGCTTCGAGCGTCTGTTGCGGGTCGCCGGTCAGCGTCGTGAAGTAGATCTTCGCGTGCGCGTAGTCAGGCGTCAGCTCGACGCTCTGGAACGTCACGATGCCGATGCGCGGATCCTTGACTTCGCGCAGCAGCTCGGCGAGGTCGCGCTGGATCTGATCGGCGATCTGCACGTTGCGGTTGGGGGAAGAACGTTTCTTGGTCATGGTGTTATGTGCTCCGTGATGACGGATGCAAAACGGGCGGAGCGGGCGTCAAGCCCGTTCCGCCCGTTGTTCAGTGCCGCATGAATTACAGCGTACGCGCGACTTCGGTGACTTCGAAGACTTCGAACTGATCGCCTTCGACGATGTCGTTGAAGTTTTTGATCGACATACCGCACTCGAAGCCCTGACGGACTTCCTTCACGTCGTCCTTGAAGCGCTTCAGCGAATCGAGTTCGCCGGTGAAGATGACGACGTTGTTGCGCAGCACGCGCACCGACGACGAGCGCTTGACGAAACCGTCCGTGACCATACAGCCGGCCACCGCGCCGACCTTCGGCACCTTGAAGACCTGACGCACTTCGACGGTACCGGTCACGACTTCGCGCTTCTCCGGTGCCAGCATGCCCGACATCGCCGCCTTCACTTCATCCACTGCGTCGTAGATGATGTTGTAGTAGCGGATATCGACGCCATTGGCTTCCGCGAGCTTGCGAGCCTGCGCATCCGCGCGGGTGTTGAAGCCGATGATGACCGCCTTCGACGCCGTCGCGAGGTTGACGTCCGACTCGCTGATCCCGCCGACCGCGCCGTGCACGATCTGCACGCGCACTTCGTCGGTCGACAGCTTTTGCAGCGACTGCACCAGCGCTTCCTGCGAACCCTGCACGTCGGCCTTGACGATCAGCGGCATGTACTGAACTTCGCCTTCGCCCATCTGCTCGAGCATGTTCTCGAGCTTCGCGGCCTGCTGCTTCGCCAGCTTGACGTCGCGGAACTTGCCCTGACGGAACAGCGCAACTTCACGCGCCTTGCGGTCGTCCGGCATCACGATCACTTCTTCGCCAGCCTGCGGGACCTCCGACAGACCCTGGATTTCGACCGGGATCGACGGGCCAGCCGACTTGGTCGGCTTGCCGGTCTCGTCGAGCATTGCCCGCACGCGACCGTAGGCGCTGCCTGCCAGCACGACGTCGCCGCGATTGAGCGTACCCGACTGAACCAGGATCGTTGCAACCGGACCCTTACCCTTGTCGAGCTTTGCTTCGATCACGAGACCCTTGGCCGGTGCTTCGACCGGTGCCTTCAGCTCCAGCACTTCGGCCTGCAGCAGCACGTTTTCGAGCAGATCGTCGATACCCGCGCCGGTCTTCGCCGACACCGGCACGAACGGCGAGTCGCCGCCGTACTCTTCCGGCACGACGCCTTCCGCGACGAGTTCCTGCTTCACGCGCTCCGGATTCGCGTCCGGCTTGTCGATCTTGTTGATCGCGACGACGAGCGGCACACCGCCTGCCTTCGCGTGGGAGATCGCTTCCTTGGTCTGCGGCATCACGCCGTCGTCGGCGGCCACCACCAGAATCACGATGTCGGTTGCCTTCGCACCGCGGGCACGCATTGCCGTAAAGGCTTCGTGACCCGGCGTGTCGAGGAACGTGATCACGCCACGCGGCGTCTCGACGTGGTAAGCGCCGATGTGCTGCGTAATGCCACCCGCTTCACCCGCGGCAACCTTCGCGCGACGGATGTAGTCGAGCAGCGAGGTCTTGCCGTGGTCGACGTGACCCATCACCGTGACGACCGGCGGACGCGGCAACGCTTCCGCATCGCTCACTTCGCCTTCGACCAGCATCGCTTCCGGATCGTCCAGCTTCGCCGCGACCGCGCGATGGCCCAGTTCTTCGACGATGATCATCGCCGTTTCCTGGTCCAGCATCTGGTTGATCGTGACCATCTGGCCGAGCTTCATCATCGACTTGATGACTTCGGACGCCTTCACCGCCATCTTGTGCGCGAGATCGGCAACCGTGATGGTTTCCGGCACGTGCACTTCACGCACGATCGGTTCGGTCGGCGCCTGGAACGTGGTGGACTGTTCCTGATGCTTACCGCGGCCCTTCGGACCACCGCGCCAGCCACGATCGACGCCGCCGCTGGTGTCGCCGCGGGTCTTGATGCCGCGCCGCTTCGCTGCGTCGTCCTGCCAGCTGCCCTTGCCTGCACCCGGCTTCTTCTTGTCGCCCGCGGACGGCGCGGTCGTGGCAGCCGGAGCCGCCGCGGCCGGCTTCTTCGCGGCCGGACGTGCGGACGTCTCGCCTGCCGGACGCGCCGGCTTGTGCAGCGTGCCCTTGGCCTCGGCGGCCTTGGCCGGTTCGGCGGGCTTCGGTGCCGGTTCCGGCGCCTTCACCTGCGCCTTGCGGGGGGTGTTCATCATTTCGCGAATCGCACGCGCTTCGGCTTCCGCCGCCGCACGGCGCTTGGCGATCTGTTCCTGCTCGGCGCGCGCCTTTTCGGCCGCCTGACGCGCGGCGTCTTCGGCCTTCTTTGCGGCTTCGCGCTGCGCGGCGCGCTCGGCTGCTGCGCGCTCTTCGTCCTGCTCGTTGCCCTTGGCTTGCGCAGCCGGCTGCGCGGCTTGCGCCGCCGCCTGCTGGGCCTTCTCGCGAGCTGCCGCTTCCGCTGCCACGCGTTTCTTCGCTTCGTCTTCCGCGCGCTGACGCTCGGCTTCGGCCGCGCGTTCGCGCGCCTGGCGCTCGGCTTCTTCGCGTTCGAGCTGTTCCTGACGCGCCTTCAGCTCCTGAGCCTGCTTTTCGAGCAGCTCGGCTTCGTGACGCGCTTCTTCCTCACGGCGCTGAAGTTCCAGATCTTCGACGTCCGCGCCTTCGGCCACATGATTCGATGCGTCTCCGCCTTCCGCGACCGTTTCGTCGCGGCGGACGAACGTGCGCTTCTTGCGCACCTCGACCTGAATGGTGCGAGCTTTGCCCGTCGCATCGGACTGCTTGATTTCCGACGTATGTCGGCGCGTCAGCGTGATCTTGCGCTTGTCGGCATCGGTCGAGCCATGCGACTTGCGCAAGTGATCGAGCAGACGCGCCTTGTCCGCCTCGGACAGGTTGTCGTCTTCGCTCGCCTTCTGGACGCCCGCTGCCTGCAGCTGCTCCAGCAGCACGCCTGCAGGCATTTTCAGTTCCGCGGCAAATTGGGCTACGTTGTTACTCGCCATTCATTCCTCTTAATGCAAGGACCGATTCCTTGCGGTTAGCATCGGGTCATGCGGCCTCGCGGCCGCGTTCAATTCAGTGCGCCATGGTCATTTCTCACTGGAACCAGTGTTCACGTGCTTTCATGATCAACGCCTTAGCGGCATCCTCTTCCATTCCGGTCATCTCGACCAGTTCATCCACGGCCAACTCGGCGAGTTCGTCGCGCGTCTGCACCTGGTGTTCGGCCAGCTTCGCGAGCAGGTCGGCGTCCATGCCGTCCAGACTCTTCAGGTCGAGTGCTACGTTTTCGACCTTCTCTTCGTTCGCGATCGCCATCGTCAGCAGCGCGTCGCGCGAGCGGTTGCGCAGTTCGTGGACGGTGTCTTCGTCGAATGCTTCGATTTCGAGCATTTCGTTGAGCGGCACGTAGGCGATCTCTTCGAGACTCGTGAAGCCTTCGTCGATCAGGATGTCGGCGACTTCTTCGTCGACATCGAGACGCGCCATGAACAGGTCGCGCAGGACGCCGCGTTCCTGATTCTGCTTCTGCGCAGATTCATCCGGCGTCATGATATTGATCTGCCAGCCGGTGAGTTCGCTGGCGAGTCGCACGTTCTGGCCGCTGCGGCCGATTGCGACCGCCAGTTCGTTCTCGTCGACGACGACGTCCATCGAGTGCTTTTCTTCATCGACGACGATCGACTGCACGGCTGCCGGCGCGAGCGCGCCGATCACGAACTGGGCAGGGTCTTCCGACCATAGCACGATGTCGACGTTTTCGCCACCGAGCTCGTTGCGCACGGCCTGCACGCGCGAACCGCGAATGCCGACGCAGGTGCCGATCGGATCGATGCGCTTGTCATATGCGACCACGCCGATCTTCGCGCGCACGCCCGGGTCCCGGGCAGCCGCCTTGATTTCCAGCAGGCCCTGTTCGATTTCCGGCACTTCCATCTCGAACAGCTTCATCAGGAATTCCGGCGCGGTCCGCGACAGCTCGATCTGCGGGCCGCGCGCGGTGCGGTCGACCTTCGCGATGTACGCGCGCACACGGTCGCCCACGCGCAGATTTTCCTTCGGAATCAGCTGGTCGCGGCGCAGCAGCGCTTCGACGCGGCCTGATTCGACGATGAAGTTGCCCTTGTCGAGGCGCTTCACCGAGCCGGTCATGATGTGCTCGCCGCGCTCGAGGAAGTCGTTCAGGATCTGCTCGCGCTCTGCGTCACGCACTTTCTGCAGGATCACCTGCTTGGCGGCCTGAGCACCGATCCGGCCGAATTCGATCGACGGCACCGGCTCTTCGATGTACTCGTCGAGCTGGATGCTGGGTTGCTGCTCGCGCGCCTCGAACAACAGGATTTCCTGATCCGGTTCCTGCAGACCGGCTTCGTCCGGCACCACCTTCCAGCGGCGAAACGTTTCGTGTTCGCCGCTTTCACGGTCGATATGGACGCGGATGTCCGCATCTTCTTCGAAGAGTTTCTTGGAGGCCGAAGCGAGAGCCGCTTCGAGCGCGGCAAATACCACGTCCTTATCGACATTCTTCTCGCGTGCCAGCGCATCCACCAGCATCAACACTTCGCGACTCATTGTTTGCGGCTCCTAAAGTCAACTTTTGGAACAAGGCGCGCCTTGTCCATGTCCGCGAGCGTGAAATCGAGCATCGCGGCGCCTTCTTTCCCTTCAAATTCCAGACCGATCGTTTCGCCCTGCGGAGCATGCAGAATGCCCCGGTACGATTTCCGTCCGTCCAATGGCTTTTTCAGTGTGATAACCGCCTCACTGCCCGCGAAGCGTTCAAAGTCCGCCAGTTTTTTCAGCGGACGGTCGAGACCGGGCGACGACACTTCGAGCCGCTCGTAATCGATATTTTCGACCGTCAGAACGTGCTGGAGCTGACGCGTGACCTTCTCGCAGTCTTCGATCGCAATGCCGGCCGGCTGGTCGATATAGATACACAACATGCCGCGCCCGGTGCGCTCGAGATCGACGAGCTCGTAGCCGAGTCCCACGACCGTGGTTTCAATCAGTTCCGTCAGTTGCACAGTGCCCTCTTAGATGTTCGCGCAGCGAGCCTCGCGCCTCTTCTGCAAACAACCAAGCGGGCCGCGCGCCAAGCCGGCGCACGTTCATGCGAACCCGAGATGCCGAACCACGAAGAACTGAGCGGCAAAAAAAAATGGGCTGAACGCCCATCATCTTATTGCCGGTGGTCGCACCTGAGCCGCACATTGAAACCGTACGCCCAGCGACTTCGCGATTGTAGCCTTTTTTCGGTTCAAACGCAATCCGCCGAACGCCGCGCAGCATGCATTTCCGCTTGATTTCATGGGAATCTTTGGCCGATATGGCTGCGATCCGAGGCTTTTGCAAGGCGGCCGGCAGCGCGGCGAAGCTGTGTGGGCAGGAAGCGGCAGATGCATTGCTGCGATCCAGCCCTTATCGGGCTGCCGCGCGCCTCCAACCAGCGCTCGAAAATGCGGTAATCGTCGAGCGCGATAGGTGGCGAAACGCCATAAATACTTAAAGGCGAGTAACCGCCTCGCCTTTTTGCACGAGCAGTATTTTCCGCTCGGAGCTTGTATGAGCATCAGCCGGGCGCAGCCACACAGTGGCGGCCGTTTGCTGACCGGTAGAGGACGGCGGCTCGCCGCGACCGTTTCCGCCGGCGCTCGCCATCCCGCTTAACGACCGCGCGAGCGCCCCCGCGGCGCGCCTGCGCCGCCACGATTCGCGCCGCCCGGATTCGTATTGCCGCCTGCGCGATTGCCGTTGCCACCACGGTTGCCGCCAGGCCCGCGGTTGCCCGCATTGCCTGGCGCGCCGGCACGCTTGCCGCCAGTACCGGCCCCCGCGCCGGGGCGCGCGCGATTGCCATTCGGCGACGGCGCACGATTGCCGTCGACATCCCGGCCACGCTGACCGCCTGTGCCGCGATTGCCATAACCGCCGCCCAGCCCGCCGCCGAAGCCCGCACCGGCGCCCCCGCCGAAGCCGCCCCCCGCCGCGCCGCGACGACCTTGGCCACGCGGTTGCTGCTCGAAACGGCTATGCGACATCAGCACCGGCTCACGGTTGATGAAGCCCATCGAAGTCTGCATCGGATCCGGCTGACGGCGCTCCGGCGCGGCATTGCGACTACTGCTGCGCTCTTCGCTCGGCGCCTTCAGGCCGACCGATGCCATCAGCGCGCGCACCTGATTGTCCTCGAGCTCCTCCCAGCGACCACGCTTCAGCCCGCGCGGCAGCGAAATCGGGCCGTGACGCGTGCGGATCAGCCGGCTCACCATCAGGCCGGCCGCTTCGAACATCCGGCGCACTTCGCGGTTGCGCCCTTCGGCCAGCGCGACGTGATACCAGTGATTGGTGCCCTCGCCGCCGCCGTCGCGAATGCGCAGGAAGTTTGCCGGACCGTCTTCGAGTTCGACACCGTGCAACAGCTTTTGGCGCATCCCTTCCGCGAGTTCGCCGACCACTCGCACCGCGTACTCGCGCTCGACGCTATAACGCGGATGCATGAAGCGGTTCGCGAGATCGCCCGAGGTGGTCAGCATCAGCAGACCTTCAGTGTTGAAGTCGAGACGGCCGACCGCGAGCCACTTGGCGGTTTTCATCGGCGGCAGCTTGTCGAACACCGACGGGCGCCCTTCCGGATCCGCATGACTGACGATTTCGCCGGTCGGCTTGTGGTACAGCAGCACGCGCGGCGGCTTGCTGGCGAGCTTGCGCTTGACCGGCTTGCCGTTGATGCGCACCTGGTCGGTCGGCATGATGCGCTGACCGATGTGCGCCGGCTCGCCGTTCACCGACACGCGCCCAGCGATGATCAGCTCTTCCATGTCGCGGCGCGAACCCATGCCCGCTTCGGCCAGCACCTTGTGCAGCTTCGGCGCGTCGTCGTCCGGCGACAGCACGCGCTTGGGGCCCGCGGCTTTGCCACGGCGCAGCATCGGCGCGCGTACGCCACCCGTCGTGCTGTTGTCGGCGTCGAACGCCGGCGACGTCACGTACGAGAACAGATCATCTTGAGGGGTCTCGGCTGCCGCAGTGGCCTCGCCGCCGCCGCGGCGATTCTGGCGCTGGCCGCCTTCGCGCGGCTGACGCTCGCGCGGCTGGCCTTCGCGCGGCGCGCCCTGCTTCGCGCCAGCCGCATTGCGTCGACCGCCTTGCCGCGCGCCCGCGTCCTTGCGCGGCATGCGCACCTGCGCGACGACCTCACCGTCCGGCGGCGCTTCGGTAACGACCGGCGCGCCCTGCGCCGGCGCGCCTTCGGCGGCCTTCGTTTTCGCCCCGGCGCGGCGGCGCGCGATCAGGCTGCGCGGCCCGCGACGCAGACCGCGGCGCGGACGCTCTTCGCCGTCCGCTTCCAGGTTCTGCGCCGGGCGCTCGCCCTCGCCGGCCGACGCTTGCTTGGTGCGCGCTTCGTCGGTCCGCGCCGACGGAACGGCGCGTTCGGATTCGGACGAATCGGTGTCGTGGGTATGTGTCAAAACAACCTCAAAGTGTCAGGTCGCGCGCGCCCGTTGCGGGCGCGGCTAAAAAGTTCGGTTACGTCAGGCGCTGCGCGACTCGGTTTCGTCGTCGGTCAGAAAGCCTGCGTCCTGCGCGGTATCGCGGCGATCCTCGGGATCGTCGTGTGCCGCTTCGATCGGGTTCGGCTCGGCGGCATGCTCCGTATCGCGAGACATGCCCGAGTCGTGCGCGGGTGTTGCCGGATCGGTCTGGGGGACCGGATCGAGGTGCTGCGCCGAACCGGCGACGCTCGGCTCGCTCGCCGCGCGTACCGGTTCAGTCTGTTCTGTTGCTTCGTGCTCCTGCGCCGCGCTATCCGGCCCGGCAGCATCTGCGGTACCGCTCGCGCCGGCGGGCTCCGCTGCCGGTTGCGAATCCGGCTCGCTTGCCGGTTCGGCTTGCGGCGCGGGTTCGAGCGTTTCGTCCGAAGCCGCGCTGTGCGCGTCGCCCTCGGCAAACTCGATCGCGTGCTGGCCCAGCAGATCGGCGTTCAGTTGCGCCGACGGGTCCGCGAGCGGGGGCAATTCGTCGAGCGCCGTCAGGCCCAGGTCGTCCAGGAACTGCCGCGTCGTCGCGTACAGCGCCGGGCGCCCCGGCACGTCGCGATGCCCGATCACTTCGATCCAGCCGCGATCCTCCAGCTGCTTGACGACCTGCGTATTCACCGTCACACCGCGAATTTCTTCGATATCGCCCCGCGTCACCGGTTGCCGGTAGGCAATGATCGCGAGCGTTTCGAGAACCGCGCGCGAATATTTCGGCGGCTTTTCCGGATGCAAACGATCCAGATACGAGCGCATCGCGGGCTTGCTTTGAAACCGCCAGCCCGACGCCAGCCCGACCAGCTCCACACCGCGCCCCGACCAGTCCCGCTTAAGGTCTTCGAGCAAGGTCCGAACGGTGTCTGCCGACACGCCGTCGGCAAAGAGCTTGCGCAATTCGCCGAGCTTTAACGGCTCCTGCGCGCAGATCAAGGCAGTCTCGAGGACGATCTTCGCCTCTTGGGTATTCATGCAGCTAGGTCAGACCCTGTGGTCAAAGAACCGGATCAAACAGACGATGTGGAACTGAAGACGCGCTCGCCCGATTCTGATCGGTCATATTGATGGGAGCACGCACCGGGGGGCGGCGAACAGACTTATCGAGCCAGACCCAGCCGGACGGAGCAGCGATATTCCTGAAGGGAATCGCGTGACTGAGCGCCATATTACGCAAAAACGACCGGGGCGTAAAGCCGCATCCGCCGTGCATCGCTCGCCGCGAGGGGGCCAGCGAGCCCGTGCGGTAAGGTGCGTCATGCGCACGACGCGCGACGGGAAAATCCGCCGCGTGGGAAATTGCGCCTTGGTGCGCAGCGACGCCGGGTCGCTCGCAGCGGTGAGCGCCCCCGCTACGGTCCGCGCCGCCGGCTCCGCTATCGGCGGCGCAAACGGGCGTCAGCCGTGCTGGTGCCGCGCGAGAAACTGCCGCAGACGCTCGACGCCCGCATCCAGCCGCGCGGTATCGCACGCGTAGCACCAGCGCACGAAGCCCTCGCCCTGCGGCCCGAACGCGCTACCCGGCGCGATGCCCAGCCCAACCTCGCGCACCATCGCCTTGCACAATTCGAGGCTGTGCGCCGAGCCCGGCATCGAAAAGAACAGATACATCGCGCCCAGCGGCGCCTTCACGTCGACGCCCGGCACCGCCGACAACGCGCGCACCAGGTGATCGCGCGAGGTCTTCAGGTCCTGCACCAGCTCCTCGGTGAAACGCTCGCCCTGCTCGAGCGCGGCGATGCCCGCCTGCTGCACGAACGACGGCGCGCACGACGTGTTGTACTCGACCAGCTTCGCCAGATCGTCCATCAACGCGGTCGGCGCGACGATCCAGCCCAGCCGCCAGCCGGTCATCAGCCACGCCTTCGAGAACGAATTGACGCAGATCACCCGTTCATCGCGCGTCGCCAGATCGAGGAACGACGGCGCGGCGCGGGCGCCGCTCGCGTCGTCGGGGTAGTAAAGCCGCTCGTACACTTCGTCCGCGACGATCCAGATGCCATACCGGCGGCAGTGCTCGAGCACGACGCGCTGATCATCGCGGCTCATCACCCAGCCGGTCGGATTATTCGGCGAGTTGATCATCAGCATCTTCGTGTCGGGCGTCAGCGCGGCCAGCAATTGCCCGAGGTCGAGCTGCCAGCCGTGTTCGCCGTAGCCGAGCGCCACCGTTTCGACGTGCGCGCCGAGAATCTTCGGAATCTCGACCAGATTGGGCCACAGCGGCGTCACCGCGACCACGCGATCGCCCGCGCCGACCACCAGTTGCGCGGCGAGCATCAACGCGTTGACGCCCGCGCTCGTGACCGCGATCTGCTCAGCGGAAGTGGCCCCGTGCAGCCCGCTCACATAGCCGGCCAGCGCGGCGCGCAACGGCGCGATGCCGAGGTTGTGGGTGTAGAAGGTCGCGCCGGCGGCGAGCGCGGTGCTCGCGGCGTCGCGAATGAAGGCCGGCGTCACGCGGTCGGACTCGCCGAACCAGAACGGCAACACGTTCTCGACGCCGAAACCGGCATTGGCGACTTCACGGATCTGCGACGGGCGCAGCGCGCGCACCGCGTCGCGCGCATTCGGGATGGAGGGCACAGGCAGGTCCAGTTCGCTCATCGGGGCTTCCGGGGGATGAAAAGATCAGATCCGGCGCACACGCTGTCAGCAGGCGCCGCGGAGGCGGTAGTGTAGCGCGCGCCTGTCAGTTCAACTCCTCCGCCCGCCCCGGCAGTTGCCGGATCAGATCCCACACCGCTTCGGCGGCCGGCGACAGCGAGCGGTCGCGCCGCCGCACCAGTTCGACGCGCCGCTCCGCACGCGGCACCAGCGGCCGCGCGACCAGCGACGCCCCCGCCGGCAGCGGCAGCGCGAGCCACGGCAATACGCTGATGCCGACGCCCGCCTCGACCAGCCCGAACACCGTCGCCGAATGCCCAAGTTCCTGCACCACGTTGGCACTGACGCCCTGCGCCTGCATTGCGGCGTCGATGATCGGCCGGCTACCGGACGCGTAATCGAGCATCACCAGTTGCTCGCCGTCCAGATCCTGCCACGCGACCTGTTCGCGCGCGGCGAGCGGATGGTCGTCGCGCGAGACCACGCAAAACGAGTCGGTCATCAGCGTCTCGCTGAGCAGATCGTCGTCCGCAAACGGGCCGATGATCACGCCGAAATCGACCTCGCCCGACTTCACCTTGCGCACCACGTCGCTCTGCACGTCGTCGCGCAAGCCGAGCGTCACATACGGAAACTGCCGCACACACGCGGCCACGACCCGCGGCATCAAGCGGCACGCGACGGTCGGACTCGCCGCCACCACGACCCGGCCGCGGCGCTGCTCGCCGATTTCGCGGATCTCGCGCAACGCGTCATCGAGATCGGACAGCAGCCGCGACACGCTCGACACCAGGTTGCCGCCGACGTCGGTCAACTGCACTTCGCGCGTCGTGCGATCGATCAGCTTCAGCCCGATCTCGCTTTCGAGCTCGCGCACGCACCGGCTGACCGCTGACTGCGTGAGCCCGATTTCATCGCCGGCTCGACTGAAGCTTTGCAGGCGTGCGACCTCAATGAAAACCCTTAGTTGTCGCAGCGTCACATTCATTTGCAGCCCTCATTAATGATGCAATTTGATGCGCATTGTACGGCGAACATCGTGCAGGGGCGACGCCTCGGCATCTTCGCTGCAATGCAGCAAAAAGGCGCGGACGCACGCTGGCCGGGCCTGTGTGCACAAGATTGGTGATTGTCCCGATTTGCGAGATAGGTTTTTTGGATTCTTATACGGCGCTGGTCGGCGCCTGTGCTGGCCCGCCGCCACAAGGCTTTCAGGCAATCGGAATCAGATTGGCATAGTTCGTGCATTACGAGAAGCACAGGAACGGCGCCATGATTTCCGGGTGAATGGCAAAGCGTGGCAAGCCCGTTCCCTTTGAAACTCGCCTATCGAGTCCCTGAAGAGTGCGCGGCGCGGGGCAGCGCACCGGAGTTAGCTTCGCTGAGGTGAAACATGATGCTGTTCGATGATTTGAGAGACAACGAGTGGGCGCTAGTCGAGGCTTTGTTCTGTGCCGAGCCGGCGCGCAGCGAACGGCGTGGCCGGCCGCGCGTGGAAGCACGCGCGGTGGTCAATGCGGTGCTGTGGGTGCTGTCGACGGGCGAAGGCTGGTCCAAGCTGCCCGGCCGCTATCCGTCGCCGCCGACTTGCCGGCGTCGCTTCGACGAGTGGCAAGCTGACGGCACGCTCGCTGAAATCGTGAAGCGGCTGGGTACCAGCGGCCGCGAAATTTCGCTGCGCGGCCGCATCGGTGCGACGGCGGCCAAACCGCCGGCACCGCCGAGTCGCGACCGTCTGCGCGGCGCATTCTGGACCAATCCGGAATCGTGGCGCGCGCCGGTCAAGATGGCCTGACGCGACGCTGCCTCACACCGGGCGCCTGCGGGCGCCCGGTTTTTTATCGGCGCCGCCACCCGCTCCTTTAGCGTTCGTCACCGGCGCGGCTCCACGGTGAGCGCCCCTCCTTCTGCTCGCCACGCCAAAACCTGCTTGCGCGACCCCGCGGCGCCCGTCGTGCGACCCATTGCGCACGACCTGGCCCACCCGTCGCGAGCGCGGCCTCTGACACCCAACGCGCGCAAAATGCTCCGCGCGAAACATCCATTTACTATTAATTACAGCGCGCTTTCGCAACGCGGCATAAGTTTGTACCTATGCAAACAGACCTTGAGTCAAATGGCTTAGGGGGGAGCTTGGTATGAAACCAATGTCACTGCTGTTGTGCGGCATTGTGATTTCATCGATGGCCGCACCGGCATTCGCTCAACAACGCCCGCAAGGGTGGAACTGGCGACCGGACCGACCGGCGACGCTGGAAGCGTGGCAGCAAAGCGAAGCGCACAATCGCGAGTTCACGCCGCCGGCGCCGCGCGGCGATCTGCGGGGGGATATCGCCAGCAACGTGCGAGCGCGGCCCGATGCGCCTCGCGACGAACCTCGACGCCGTTGACGTGCAAGCCGGACTGAATCGATGGATGCAGCGCGCGAAATATCAAACGATCGCTATCGCAGCGCTGATAATCGGGGAACCACCTGGCACCGCGCCAGTCTGATTTAACGCCATTAGCACAGCGTGGCAGTAGTAATTCCGGTACGCCCGTATCTTCGCGATACGGGCTTTTTTTTCGGGGGAAAGGGGAATGCGAAACGCCATAGCGATCGGCCGACGCGCAGCGCCCGTCGCTCGCGACGGCAGAGCAGCGCATCGCTCCCCAGCCGTGCGAGGCAGCCGGTCAGCGGAAACACGCGCCCACCCAGGGGCGGTACGCCCTGGCGGACAACGAATCTGAACAGCGATGAATCCTAAGCTAAGGCCTTACCTCGTCCGCCGCAGCGGACTGCCGCTCGGCGGCCAGAACGTAATCGTTCATGCGTTGCGCGGTCCACGTGAGCAGACGCTCGTCGTGCTCGAGCCGCGCGAACTCAGCTTTGCCGCGCTCGGTGAGCACGGCGATGTCGACTGGGGCATGAAAGCCGGGGGCCGGCGCGACGGTGCGCTGTCTAACGGTATCCATCAGACCCAGCGCGCGGAGATATTGGAAGACACCGGGCCTTCTGGCCCAGGGAACCTGACGATATTGCGCTCGCCGCAGCGCTTCAAGTACGGCTTCGTTGGAATACGTGGTCATCTCACTTCTTTCTTAAAGTGCAGCTATGACACATCCGTGCCCACGCTTCACCGCGCCACCGGTGACGCGCGTGGCACCCGCTTCTGTCCGGAAGCTCGCAGCCCATGCGGCAACGGATTCCCGGCAGATGCTGCCTGGTCTCGCTTTCGGAACCCCCGTCTGAACGTCGTGCTAGCGTTCTCTCTACGAACCGACGATGCAACCGCCGCGGCGCGATGGCAAGCCCGTAGATTTGTCCCGAAAGACATACGTTACCCCATTTAAATTGATTCTATTCATTTTATTAGCGCTTTTTTTTGCAGCAATCGTGCTTTGGAAAAGCGCCCGTCGCCCCCTCGTGATCTGCACGCTCGCGCTGTTCTGGCTACTCGCCGCTGGCTGGCTGGCCGCGCCGCTGCTCGACCTCGCGCAACCGCAACGCAACAGTGCCGCGCCCGTGAGGTTTGCGCCGCACACCGCGATCGTTCTGCTCGGCGGCGGCACGGTCTACGACGACAACCACCAGCTGGTGCCGCCACGAGACGTGCTCCCGCGCATCGAGGTCACCGCGCAGACCTACGCCGCCTGCAAGCGCACTGCGCCCAGTTGCCACGTGATCGTGAGCGGCGGCAATCCGCAGCGCCACAGCGCGACCGAAGCCGACACCTACCTGCCCTACCTGCTGGAGCGGCAGGTAGCGCGCTCGGACATCGTGCTCGAAAGGACCAGCCGCACGACCTACGAAAACGCCCGCAACGTATCGGCCATTGTTGGCCAATCTCATTACGACACCTTGATACTTGTCACGTCCGCGTATCAGATGCCGCGCGCGCTGCTCGACTTCCGGCACTTCGGGATCCAACCGCAGCCGCAGATCTCCAGCGCGCGCTCCGCGCGACTGGGCGTGCTGCCGCGCTTTGGCAATCTGGCGGTTGCCGAAATCGCGCTGCACGAGCTGGTCGGAATTGCGCAGTTTCATGTGTATAGCGCGATCGGCTGGTTCTGAGCAGCCGGTGCCGAACGTGCGTTATTTAACCGTGCGACGCATTTCCGGATGCGCCCGCGACGCTCTCGAACCCCGTGCCGACACCGCGCGAGCCCCGCTGCAAAGGGCCTTTCGACGCATCGCGCATCGACGGCAATTACGAGATGTAACAAATGTTTAGCGCGGTTACAAAGCCATCGGCTGGAGCGGAGTTTGCTCGCTAGAATGCATTGTCTTTCCTGATGGACAGGCAATACTTGGGTCCACCACCACTCTACGGAGGTAACGATGAAGAAAGTGTCCCTGGCGATCCTGGTTTCCCTCTGTGCCGTAACGGGCGCGGCGCACGCGCAAGACGCCGGCATCAGAACCAGCACCGATCCGGCTAAGGCAGCGGACATCGAACAGCGCGCGCAAGACTTGCAAAATCGTCAGCAAGCGATGGAAAGCGCGCCTGCCACGCCGGCCAAGCATCACAAGACGGCTCCGCACCATCACAACAAGAAGGCCGCCGACGCGGGCACCTAAGCCCACGTAAAGGTTTCGCCGCGCGGTCCTCGCCGTGCAGGTGAAAAAGCCGAAGCCGGCATCGCCGGTTTCGGCTTTTTTGTTATCAGCCCGTTCATCATGAAGACGGCGCCGGCCGGCGCGGCCACGACGCGGCCTCGACGCGACGCGTGCCCGCCGGGCCACCCGCCCCTTACCGCGCAAGGCCGCGGCGCTGCGCTTTCGGTATGCTAAAGTCGCGCACCGCCCGGCGCCGCGCCGGCATCCCCTAACCCGTGCGCACTCAGGTGCGGAGGACAGCATGAGCAACATCCAGCTAGATATCGAATGGACCGAAGCAGCATCACGCAAGATCGAAAAACTGATGCCGCGCGGCGGTCAGGAAGCGTACCTCGCGCTGCCGCCCGTCGAATGCCTGCCGATGGAAGGCGACGTGCTGTTCCTCGGGCCGGCCGGCAAGCAGCAGCCGTTCATCGTCGCCGAGCGCCAGTATCACCATGACGGCGACGCGGACTGGACCATCATCCTGATTCTCGACGTGCCGCAAGCGGCGCACTAAGGCTCGACCGCGCGCAGCGGCAGGCCACGCAGCGGCACGCCACGCGGCGCGCGTATGCGCGTCCGCAAGCGCGCCGCCGCCCATCACGCGATCTTCGACACGACGCGAATTTCCGCGTGCTCGACCCAGTCCACGACCGCTGCGCGATACGCCTGGATATGCGCCGATTGCGCATGCGCGGCCAGCGCCTCCTGACTCGTCCAGCGCTCGACGAACACGAACCGGCGCGGCTCCTGCAGGTCGCGGTGCAAGTCGTACTGCAGCACGCCCTCTTCAGCGCGCGTCGGCCCGACGATCCCTTCGAGGGCCGCGCGCAGTTGCTCCTCATGGCCCGGCTTCGCCACCGAAATTGCGACCACCGCGATTTCCGCCATTACCTCATCTCCTTTTCAAGAAAAGCAGCAGCATAACCGTGCCGCGGCGAACCTGCCGACACGCCCGTTGCCAGCACGGCTGCGCAACAATCCCGTCTTCGTCCGACAGCGCGCCAAGACCCGCAGGGGGCTGCCTCAACCCGCGCCGGCCCGGCCAGCCGGAACCGCGCCGGCGCGGCGTCGCGCGCTTATGCAAGCCGCTATCGCAAGCCGCCATCGCAAGCCGCCCGCAAGCCGCTATCGCGGGCCGCCCGCGGACGCATCATCCGCGCCTGGAATTTGGCGGGCGGGCACTTCCCGCTTTGTTACCCTCGGCGTGTAGGCAACGATTGCGATTGAGAATCGATCTCGCGCCGGGCCCGGGTCCGAACGGCTCGGCGAGGGATTCGCAAAGCATTGCCGGAGGGCCACGGGTGGCCGGTTTGCGGGCAATTTCGGGCGTGGGTGTTTGTGATACCCCGCACATTGTTGCGCGCGCCAAACTGCTAGACTGATTTTGACCAATTCGCCGGAATCCAGCATGACTGGCATCGTCCTTCGCGTTCCCGGGCCGTATCCGCGTTGCCCCGTCGACGCTTCAGGCGAGCCGCCATTGCGCGCCGAATGGGTTTGCGCGCCCTCTCACCCGCTTGCCGCAACGATCCCATGTCCGCTCTCATGCCCGTTTCTATGCCATCCGTCAGCGAATTGAGTCTGAGCGGCCTGCTCCCGCATCTGGTTCGCGGCGAGTCCGGCTGGACCGCGACGTGGCGCGCGCTGACCTTGCATAGCGTGTTTCAGCCGGTGCTGTCGGTCACCCATCAGTGCGTGGTCGGCTATGAGGGACTGTTGCGCGCGTTCGATCCGGTCGGCCTGCCGGTTTCGCCGGAAGTGCTGTTTTCCGGTACGCGCTCGGCCGCCGAGGCGCGCGAGCTCGACCGCATCGCGCGCTGTCTGCATGTCGCGAACTTCATGGAGCAAGGCATCAGCACCGGCTGGCTGTTCCTGAACACGCGCCCGCAGGTGTTCGAGACGGGCTGGCCGCAGCGCGCGTTCATCGATGAACTGTCCGCGCATTTCGGCCTGCCGCAGGAGCGCATCGTGATCGAGGTGCTCGAGCAACCGGCCGACGACGAATCCGCGGTCGCCAGCATGCTCGCCGCGTCGCAGCCGCGCGACTTCCTGATCGCGATCGACGATTTCGGCACCGGCTTTTCCAATTTCGACCGCGTGTGGCGGTTCCGTCCCGATATCGTCAAGCTCGACCGCTCGCTGGTCGCGCGCGCCGGCAAGCGCGAGGGCGACGAATCGATGATCAGCCACCTGATCGCGATGCTGCACCAGTCAGGCACGCTGGTGCTGGCCGAGGGCGTCGAAACCGACGAGGAGCTGATGATCCTGATGCAGGCCGACGTCGACTTCGTGCAGGGTTTCTGGTTCGGTCTGCCGAAGAGTTCGGTGCAGGCGGCCTGCACCAGGGTGCCGGAGCTGATCGCGTCGATCTGGAGCAAGTTCGCCGACTACGAGCGCGCCCATGCGAGCCATCAGCGGCTCGGCTTCGAGGGCTTCGCCGAGGCGGTGCTGGCCGCCGTCGACGTCTACCGGAGCACCGGCAATCTCGAACAGGCCGCGCAGTGCATCTGGCATCTGCCCGAGGCGCGCCGCGTGTTTCTCACCGACGGCCAGGGCGAGCAGACGCTGCCGTCGGTGACGGCCGCGTCGGTGCCGCCCCCGCCGCGGCGGCTCGCGCCGCTCTATGCGGAGACCCGCAGCAACTGGTCGCGGCGCGCGTATTTCCGGCACGCGCTCGCCGCGCCGGGACGGGTCGCGATGATGGGTCCGCATTATTCGCTCGCCGACGGTCAGGACTGCTACACCGCGGCCATCGCGTTCGAGAGCGACGGTACGCACGTGCTGTGCGTCGATTTCGTGCCGGCGGCCACGCCGCTCGCGGAGGTTCGTACCGGCCGGCGCGGCAAGCGGTAGTCCGCGCCCTTGAGCAGCGGCAGTGATCGCTGGGAGCCCGGCCGGACTACTCGTGAACCCGGCCGCGCCCCGACTTGACCTCGCTGCGCTTCGCCTTGCCGTCGAGCCGCCGCAGATTCGACGCACGCGTCGGCCGGGTCGCGACACGCGTCTTGCGCGTCACGCTGACGCTTTCGATCAGCTCGTCGAGCCGCGCGAGCGCCGCCGCGCGGTTCATCTCCTGAGTCCGGTGCTCCTGCGCCTTGATGATGACGACGCCGTCGCGGGTCAGTCGATGGTCGGACAGCGCGAGCAGGCGCATCTTCAACACCTCGGGCAGCGACGACGCCCGCACGTCGAAACGCAAATGGATCGCGCTCGATACCTTGTTGACGTTCTGGCCGCCCGCCCCCTGCGCGCGCACGGCGGTCAATTCGATTTCGTTCGGCGGGATCGGGTAGCGGGAGGTCATAGCGTGGGTCAGATGTGGAAGCGTCAGTGTACAAGCGGTGCGCGGGACGGCCAACGCGACGAACGTGAGATGCGCAAGATAAGAGCGATGCGGGCCGCCAGTGCAGGTCCTTCGTCACCGCGCCGACCGTGAAAAAATTTGCGTCGGCGCGGCCGCTTCATCGATACTGCCTCCTCCGCTTACCGCGCAAAACCGTATGAAAATCCGCCCGGGTCTGGTGCTCGAACTGGCCGTCAACTTCCTGCTGCCGTGGCTCGCGTACCGGCTCGCGCGGCCGTACGTCGGCGAGACCGGCGCGTTGATCGCGTCGGCGGTGCCCCCGCTCGTGTGGAGCGCAATCGAACTCGCGCGCTTTCGCCGGGTCGACGCGCTCAGTGTGATGGTGCTCGCGGGCATCGTGCTGTCGGTCGCGGCGATGGCGCTCGGCGGCAGTGCGCGCATGCTGCTGTTGCGCGAGTCGCTGATCTCCGGCGCGATCGGCGTGGTGTTCCTGCTGTCGCTGCCGATGCGCCGGCCGCTGATCTTCTATCTCGCCCGCGCGAGCGTCGCGCGCGAAATGGCCGGTGGCGCCGCTCACTTCGACGCGCTGTGGCGCGAGCGCCCCGGCCTCGCATCGGCGATGCGCGTGATGACGCTGGTGTGGGGCAGCGGACTGACCGCCGAAACCGCGCTGCGCGCATGGATGGCGCTGACGTGGCCAGTCGAGCGCTTTCTCGTGGTGTCGCCGTTCATCGGATACGGCATCTATGGCGGCCTCGCGTTGTGGACGCTGTGGTACCGCAAGACGATGCGCAGCCGGCTGCAGGACAGCGCGCCCGCGAGCGGGGTCGCCGGCTGACCTTTCACACCCGCGCATCCGCGATCCGCGCGGCCAGCCCCGAATCCCGCTGGGTCGGCGTCGCCACCGCCTGCACGAACACCGCGCGCGCGCCGATCACTTCGACCCGTTCGCGCGCGCGCGTGATCGCCGTGTACACGAGCTCGCGCGACAACACCCGGCTGAACGCCGCCGGCAACACCAGCACCGCGTGCTCGAACTCCGAACCCTGCGACTTGTGGACCGTCAGCGCGAACGCGGTATCGTGCGGCGGCAGCGCGGCCGGCGACACCGCCCGCACGCCGCCGTCGCCGCTGCGGAAATAGACCCGCAGCGCGCCGCCCGCGCCCGGCAGCGCAATGCCGATATCGCCGTTGAACAGCCCGAGCGCGTAGTCGTTGCGCGTGACCATCACCGGCCGGCCGGCGAACCATTGCGCGCCGACCGGGAGCGTGACGCCGGCCGCGCGGCGCACCTGGGCGGCCATCGCCGCATTCACCTGATCGACGCCGCGCGCGCCGAGCCGCGTCGCGCACAGAATGCGGAACCGGTTCAGCGCATCGAACAGCGGCAGCGGATCGGGCGCGTCGCCGGCGAGCGCCGCGGCCAATGCATCGGCGTACGGCGCGAAACCGGCCGCGAGTCGCGCGATCGTGCGCTCGCTCAGCGTCGTGTGCGCGTCCTCGTGCAACGCCGCCGCGCACGCTTCGAGCGGATCGATTTGCAGCACGCCAAGCGCGTCGCCCGGCGAGCCGTGGCGGATCGCCAGCGACAGCCGGCCGATCGGCGATTCGAGTCCGAAGCGGTAGTTGCGCTCGAGCCAAACCACGCAATCGGCGAGCGGACTGGCGCCCGACGCTGCGGGCGCCGCGAACAGGTCGTCCGGCGGCGCATCGTTGTATTCATCCGCTGCGCGCGGCAACGCGTTCGCGAGCCGCGCCTCGTCGAGATCGAGCGCCTGCGCAACCCGCCGCAAGCCACTCGGCGTCAGCGCCGGCCGGGCGCTCAGTTCGGCGAACACCGCGCCGGCCTCGACCGCCGCGAGCTGATCCTTGTCGCCGAGCATCACGAGCCGCGTGTGCGGCGCGATTGCATCGAGCAGATGGGTGGCCATCGCGACGTCGATCATCGATGCCTCATCGATCACCACCACGTCGTACGGCAACGGATTGTCGCGATGATGCCGGAAGCGCCCGCCCGGCCCCGAGCCGAGCAGCCGATGCAGCGTGTACGAAGTCTGCGGCAGGCGCGCGGCAAGCGCCGGCGGCAAGTCGCCGGCGCGCGCGAGCAGCGCTTCCTGCATCCGTTGCGCGGCCTTGCCGGTCGGCGCGGCGAGCGCGATGCGCAGATCGGCGCGCGCATCGAGCAGGCACGCGAGCACGCCGACCACGGTGGTGGTCTTGCCGGTGCCGGGACCGCCGCTGACGATCGTCAGCCGCCCCGACAGCGCCATCACGGCCGCGACGCGTTGCCAGTCGATCTCGTCGTCCTTTGGCACCCCGAAATAGCGCAACAGACGTTCGCGCAACGCGGCGGGATCGCCATCGAGCGCCGCGCCCTGCTCGTCGGCCGCCGCATGCGCGACCAGCGCGCGCGCCAGACGCCGCTCGTAGTCGTAGTAACGCGCGAGATAGAGCCGCCCCTGCGCATCGATCACGAGCGGCCGCAACGCGGCTGCCGGTTGCGCGTCGTCGTGGCTCAGCACGCTCGCCATCCCGCTCGCCGATAGCGCCGCGCGCACCTCGGCGCTCGACGCATCGAAGCGGCGCGCGAGCGTCGTGAGCGGCACGCACACGTGCCCCTCGGCGGTCGCGCGGCTCGCCGCGAACGCGGCGCGCGCGGCCCACTTCACGACCTCGGTCGACGCGCCGCCGCGCCGCGCGAGCATCCCGATGCGTCGCGCGAAACCCTCGGCGAGCGCAATGCTGAAGTCGGCCGGCGCGGGCAGATTGACGCCGATATCTTCGAGCCCAAGCGGCGCCGGAACCTCCTGTTCGAGCATGCTCATGCGCCGCCTCCGATCATCGCCGCGTCGAGCAGCGCCACCAGTTCGAACGGCGCGCGCCGCACGTGCACGCCGGCCGCGCCGTCGGCATCGCGCCAGTCGGGCCGCACGCCGCGCACGAACAGATACAGGTAACCGCCGATATGCGTGTCGTACGCATAGTCGCGCACCCGCGTCTTCAGATAGCGATGCAGCGCGACCGTATAGAGCAGCGCCTGCAAGTGGTACGCGTGGCTCGCCATCGCCGCTTCGAGCGGCGGGGCCGAGTAATCGGCGGCGCTGTCGCCGAGATGATTCGATTTCCAGTCGACGATCCAGAAGCGGCCGTCATGCTCGACGATCATGTCGATAAATCCTTTGACGAAGCCGCGCAGCACGCCCGGCTCCAGCGCGACATCGGGGTAACCGTATTCGCCGAGCAACTCGCGCAGCGCCGGAAAATCGAGCGACGGCGCCGCGAACAGAAACTCCAGTTCGTTCAGCCGGCGGCGCGGATCGAGCTGCGCGAGCGTCATCCCCGGCACCAGCTCGGTCGAGACGACATCCGCGAGCAGGCGCTGCATCATCGCGGGCAAACGCGCGGCGAGTTCGGGTTCGGCCGGCGCGGGTCGCTCGCGCAGTGCGCCGATGATCGCGTCGCGCCACGTGTCGGGATCGCTGAAATCCGCGAGTTCGAACATCCGGTGCAGACACTCGCCGGCCGCCGCGCCGCGCGGGAAGCCGAGGATGTCGTCGTCCGCGTAGGTCGGCGCGGGGCTCGCCGGCAGCGGCGCGAGCAGCGGCGCCGCCTCCAGCGCGTCGACGATTTCATCGTGATCGGGACGCACCTCTTCGTGCGGCGCCGCTGCCTGCGCGTCGCCGCTCCTGCCGCCCGCCGCGATCAGGCCGCTGAAGCTCGCCATCCGCCACTGATCGCGCAGCGGCCGCCGGTTCGCGCGCGCGAGCAGCTGCGCGCTCTCATCCTGCAGCGTTTCGAGCGGAATGCGGCGCGTCACTTCGGGCAGCGGCTGCAAGCTGATCGAACCACCGCCGAGCGCCTGCCAGCTGGCGGCGAGCGCCGCTTCGTCGGGCGGCTCGGCGAGCCACGCGTCGAACGTGTGCCCCGCGCCGCCGACCAGCCAGTTCAGCACGCTGCGGCGCGACTCTTTGGTCGAGCGCGCCGACAGATAGGTGCCCGCGACCAGATAGCAGCGATACACCGCGCGCGTGAGCGCCACGTAGACGAGCCGCGCGCGCTCGGCCGCCTGCTCGCGCACCGCGTAACGCGAGGCCCGCTCGGCCTCTTCGTCGTCGCAGCCGTAATGCAGCACCGCGTCGCCGCTGTCGTCGTGATATTCGCGCGCATCGGGCAAGCCCGACGACGGCGGTTCGCGCAAGCCGCCGTCGTTCAGGAACGGGCAAAACACCACCGCGTATTCGAGGCCTTTCGACTTGTGCACGGTGACGATCTGCACCAGGTTGCGGTCCGACTCGAGCCGCAACTGCGCGTCTTCGCCGCCGCCCTGCTCGCGCTGCGCGGCGAGCCAGCGCAAGGTCGGCGCGATGCCCGGCTGGGTCGCCGCGCGCGCCTGCACCAGTTCGGCGAGATGGTTCACGTTGGTCAGACGGCGCTCGCCATCCACGCCGGCGACGAGCCGCTGCGCGACCCGCAACTCGCGCATCAGCGTGCGCCACATCACCGCGAAGCCGCGCTCGTGCCACAGCATCCGGTAGCGCGAAAAACGTTCGACCCAGCCCATCGCGTCGGCCGCTGGCGTCGCGTCGCCGGGCGCGGCCGGCGCGTCCGGTGCGTCCGCGACCTGGGTCAGACGCCATAGCGCGGCCGCGTCGAGGCCGAGCCAGTCGGTCGCGAGCGCGGCGCGCAGCCGGCGCAGATCGCCGGGGGTATCGATCGCCGCGAGCACGCGTTCGATCTGCTCGGCGTCGAGCGTCGCGAACACCGACGCCTGCGCGAGTTCCACGCTGCCGACACCCCACGCTGCCAGCACCCGTTTGACGAGGCTGCCCTGCTTGTGGGTCTGCACCAGCACCGCGATATCGCCGGGGGCGAGCGGCCGTTCGCCGAGCGTGACCGTGCCGCCGCGCGCGCCGCGCAGCAGCCGCACGATCTCGGCCGCGCACGCCTCGCTTGCGGCGCGCTGCGCGTCGCGTTTGCTCAGCGCGGCGTCGCCTTGCGGCAAGGTCCAGACACGGAAATCGCGCTCGTGCGCGGCAGCATCGGCATCGACCAACGGCGCGCGGCGCCGCTCGCCCGCGCGCACCGGCTGATAGTCGAGCCCGTCGAGCACGAACGCGCGCGGATTCGCTTCGAAGACCCGGTTGCACGCATCGACGATCGGCGCGGTCGAGCGCTGGTTGACCGCGAGCGTGTAGCACGCGGAGGCCGATTCGCGCGCCGCCAGATAGGTGTGCAGATCGGCCGCGCGGAAGCTGTAGATCGCCTGCTTCGGATCGCCGACCAGAAACAGCGGCCCGGCCGGCGCGAAGATCCGGCTGAAGATCGCGAACTGCAACGGGTCGGTGTCCTGGAACTCGTCGATCAGCGCGGCCGGGTAGCGGCTGCGCAGCGCCTGGGCGAGCCACGGATGCGCGGCCAGCGCGCGATACAGGTTCGCCAGCAGATCGTCGAACGACACCACCCGGCGCGTGCGTTTGCGCGCGACCAGTTCGGCCGGCGCGTAGTCGAGCCACGTCTGCACCAGCGCGAGCCAGCGCGCGCGCTGCGCGGCTTCGGCCGCGACCACGGCCGCCGCGAGCGCTTCCGCGTGCTCGAAGAACGGATGCGCGGGCGGCTCGAACTTGACCTTGGTTGCCTTCTTCAACGCCGACACGGTCAGCTTCAGCGCGGCGCGCGGCGGCGCCGCGTGGCAGTCGCCCTGCGCGAAGTAGTCGTTCCATGCGGCGATCGCCGCGCCGACGTGCTCGGGCTTGTGGCTGGTCTTGCTCAGACGCTCCTGCGCGTCGCTGAGCAGCGCGACGATCGCGTCGCGCTCGGCCTGCCACAGTTCGCACGCGGCGTCGAAGCCGGCCTGCGCATCGGCGCCCGCGCCGTCGGCGGCGACGCTGCCCCAGCGCAGCTGCGCGAGCGGCTTTTTCAGGCGTCGCGCGAGCTGCTCGTCGAGCGATGCGGGACCCGCGCGTTTGGCGACCAGCCACGCGGCGAACGCCGGATGCGCATGCGCGACCGGCTCGACCTGCTCGCGCCAGAAATCGGCGGCCAGCTCGAAGCGCAGCGCGGCGTCGTCGGCTTCCATCTCGAACGCGAACGGCATCGCGGCGGCGAACGGCGCCTCCTGCAACGCGCGCTGGCAGAACGCGTGGATCGTGTGAATCGCGGCCTGATCGAAGGTGCGCAGCGCGCGGCGCACGACCTTCAACGCGGCGTCGCGCTCGATGCCGTTCTCCGGCGCGAGCGTCGTTTCGAACAGACGGCGCACGAACGGATCGCCGCCGTCGTCGTCCATCTCGATCGCGCGATGCAGTTCCGCGAGCCGGCCGCGAATCCGTTCGTGCAGCTCGGCGGTCGCGGCCTTCGTGAACGTGACGACAAGAATCTGATCCGCGTTCAGGTTCTTTTCGAGCAGCAGGCGCACGTACAGCGCGCAGATGTTCCACGTCTTGCCGGTGCCCGCCGACGCTTCGATCTGGTTCACGCCGTCGAGCGCGCAGGCGAATACGTCGAGTTCGTCGGCGACCAACGTCCGATGGCGCAGCGCGTCGCTCATGACACGCTCCGCAGGTGTTGCAGCAACGGCTTGTAGACCAGCGCGGCGAGGCTGCCGAACGGTTCGTCGAGCGTGAGCGGCGTGCCGCGCAGCGCGATGCGCAAGGCGGCATCGTCGGATTCGCCGCGCACCCGGTCGTTGATCCACACGCCCTGGGCGGCCGACTCGCTCTCGCTGACCCTGGTCCACGCGCTCTTCGGGAAAAAGCGCAGCGGCAGCCGGCGGCCGGCGCGGTATAGCGCGACGAGCGGCGCGAGTTGTTCGAGCGGCGCGGCAACCGGCGCAAGCTCGAAGCTTTCGCCGCTGCCGTGCCAGACCGTGCGGCGCGGGCCGTCCGGCTGCGCCGCGCAATAGACCAGATGCGCGAGCCACGCGGACAGGTAGTCGCGCGCGGTGGCCTTGGCGTAACGGAAAATCACCTGTCCGGTTCCAGTCAGCAGATTCAGGGTGCCGCGCAGTTGCAGCGGTGCGGAGGTGGCAGCAGAGGCAGCGGTGGCCTCGGCGGCCTCGCGCAGTTGCGCGTCGTACGCGCCGAACAGCTGGACCGGGCGTTGGCCGTGCGCGGCGTTATCGCCTAACGACTGGTCGAGCGACGGCCAGCGAGGTTTGATCTCCAGCGCGAACGGCAGCCGCTCCACGCCCGACGCCACCTCGCGGCGCACCGCGAGCGCTAGTTGCCGCAACGCGTTCAGTTCGCGCGAACGCCACACCGCGCCGGTCGCGCCGCCCGGCAGCTCGGGGCTCGCGGCGGCGACGCGCTGCACGCGGCCGAACATCGTGTCGTCGTCGGTAGCGGTATCGAGCAGCACCGGCAGCAACCTGTCGGCGAGCGCATCGCGGCCCGCGTAGTCGAGATCGAACGGCTCGGTATCGAGCAGCTCGCCCTGCGCATCGGCGAGCGCGATGCCGAGGCGATCGCGCAGCAGCGCGCGCGCCGGATGACGCCAGAAGCGCACGAAGTCGTCGAACTCGATTTCCCGCGTGTCTTCCGGCGGCAACGGCCGGTCGAAGAACGGCGCGGCGGCCGCATGCTGCGGTTCGGCAAGCAGTGTGGCCAGTTCGGCGCGGTCGGCGTCGTAAGTGAACAGATCGGGCTGCGCGGCGAAATAGTCCGATGCGAACGCCTGCAACGGATGCTCGATCAGGAACGCGCGCCGCGCGTGCTCGACCTGCGCCGGACTCGCGTGTTCGCCCGCCGACACCTGCGCGAGGTGATCGAGCAGTTCATCGACCAGCGCGGCCGGCGGCAGGGGCGCGTTGTCGCGAATGCTGCGGCCGGTGTACGAAATAAACAGCCGCTCGCGCGCGGCCAGCAGCAGATCGAGAAACAGATTGCGCTCGTCGTCGCGGCGCTGGCGGTCGCCGGCCTTGCCGAACGCGGCCATCAGATCGAACTCGTCGGCGCGCGCGAGCGACGGCAGCACGCCGTCGTCCATGCCGACCAGACACACGACCCGGAACGGCAAGCCGCGCAGGCTGGTCAGCGACGAGAACGTCACGCTGCCCCACGGCACGCCGCCGCGCGCGGGGTCGTCGAGCGCTTCGCTGAGCGCGCTGCGCACCACCGACGCCGGCAACGGCACCTGCTGCGCGCCCGCCTGCATCGCGGCGTTCATCGCGTCGAGCGCATCGCGCACGGCCGCCAGCGAATCGGCGAACTCGACGCCGCCATCGAAGCATTGGCCGAGCGTTTCGAGCAGCAGTTGCGACCACTCGGCCGGCGTGCGTTCGAGCGCGCAGTTCGCGGCGAAGCTCTCCACATCCTCGACGAAACGCGACAGCCGGCCGAGCAGTTCGGCGCCGGAGCCGTCCGCGCCTTCGACCGGCAGCCACGCGTCGACCGGTTCGCCGCCAGCCGGCATCGCGTAGCCGAGATAGAGCCGCGTCAGCGCATCGGCGAACGTATGGCGCGCGACCGACACGTGCTCGCCGACCGGTTCGAGCGGCGCGAACCCGCGCCGCGCGCCGGCCGCCGCGAGCCATTCCTGCGCGGCCTCCAAAGCGTTCGCATCGATCCCGTAGCGCACCGCGATCGCATCGACGCGCAGCCATTCGATCAGGTCCGGCGCGCCGACGCTGCGCTCGGGCAGCGCGAGCCAGTCGAGCAGCAGACGCGCGACCGGGTTCGCCTGCGACGGCGGCAAGCCGGTGATCCGGTACGGAATGCGCCGCGTGTCGCCGGCCGGCGTGGTGCCGAAAACCGCGTCGATCAGCGGGCCGGCCGCGGCCAGATCCGATACCGCGACCAGCACGTCGGACGGCTGCAGATCGTCGAATTCGTCGAACCAGCCGAGCAGGCGGTCGTGCAGCACTTCGAGCTGGCGCGACAGGCTGTGACACACGTGCACCTCGATCCCGCGTTCGACCGGCAGTTCTTCGGCGTCGCTTTCCGCGCGCAAATCGAGGATGCCGTTCTGCACCGCGGCGAGCCAGCTCGGTTGCGGGTTCTCGCTGTACTCGCCGGTCTCCGCCGACGCCGCGCTCTCGGTCAGCTCGTGCAGCATATGCAACTGCGCCTGGGTCTGGCGGCCCCATTCGGCCAGCAGCGGATGGCCGACCTCCTGATAGTCGAGCTTGCCAGCCGCGTCGAGCGCCTGCACCCGTCCTTCGCTGACCACGTCGAACCAGAACTCGCGGCACGGATTCATCACGTACAGCCGCACGTCGATCCAGCGCGACAGCGCGCGCAGCAGCGCGATATGCAGCGGCGGCATGGTCGGCAGCGCGAACACGCTGACCGCCTCGGGCCACTGCGCTTTCGAAATCGCGTCGAGGTCCAGCGTGCCGATTTCATCGAGGAAGCGATACGCGGGGGGCAATGCATTGACGGACCCGCGCGCGGCGCCGTTCGCCTCTTGCGCGCTTTGCGCGAGTTCGGCCAGCACCGCGCGCCACAACGCGGCCTGCCAGCGTTCGTCCTCGCGCGCCGACTCGCTCGCGCCGGTCAAACGCGGGCCGCTGTCGTCGGGCGTGCCGCTCGCGAAGATCGATCCGCCCTTGTGCCACTGCAGCAGCCATTCCGGGCGATAGGTCAGATAGTGATCGAGCACGGTCGCGACGCGCCGCGCGAGTTCGTAGCGCATCGACGGATCGGCCGCGTCGAGATAGGTGCGCAGACGCGGTGACGCATTCCACGGCAGCGTTTCGTCGGCGTCGGCGAGCAGCCGGTAGCAGCGCCACACGAGGCGGTCCGGCGCGAACGGCGAATGCTTCGGCACGTCGATCACGCCGCCGATCCGCGCCCACAGCCATTGCGCGAGATAACCGAAGTCGATATTCGCGCAGATGCCCTGGCGCGCGGCGATATCGAGTTCGAGCCGCCGCCGCACGGCCGCGCTCGGCACGATCACCGGCCGCGCGGTCCACGGGTCGGACGGCGCCTCTCCGAGGTCGTCGAGCAGCGCGCCGACCAGCGTTTCGTAGCGGTTCGAGTAGAAGAGTTGCAGCATGGATTCGGATGAGCCGGTGGCAGGCCTCGCGACGCTCGCAAGCGGTCGCCAAAATTGAAGCGACAGCATAACAAACCGCCTCGCCGGCGCATAACGCGGGCCGCCGTCCAAGGTCAGAAGGGTCCGGAAATAAGATAGACTCGACACCAATTTGGAGCGGCCTTCTCAACTGTGGTTTTCTTCGTGAATCAATCCCAGGTAGTCGATGCGCTATTCGGTCGAAATCAGAAAATTCTTATATAGCCAGTACTTTTATGGCGGCCTGCGCATCGCGGTCGGCGTGTCCTTACCGGTGCTCCTGTGTCTGATCGTGTTCCACGATCGCGAACTCGGCTTCACGATCGCGACCGGCGCGCTCGGCGCGTGCGTGGTCGACATGCCCGGGCCGCTGAAGTACAAGCACAACGAAATGCTGGCCTGCACGGTGATCGGTTTTCTGTCCGCTCTGGCCACGGGTCTGGCGACCGTCAACCCGGTCGCGTTATGGGCCACCGTGGTGCCGCTCACGTTCGTGCTGTCGCTGATCGTCGTGTACGGCAACCGCTGGCCGCAGATCAGCTTCGCGACGCTGTTCATGATGATCATGACGCTGGAGGATCACTTCACGCCGCTGCAGGCGCTGACCAACGCGTCGTGGATCCTGCTCGGCGGCCTCTGGTACACGTACTGGTCGACCTTCGTGAGCCGCTGGATGATGAACCGGATCGAGCAGCAGGCGCTCGCCGAAAGCGTGTTCGCGTGCGCCGATTACCTGCTCGCGCGCGCCGCGTTCTACGACCTCGACAACGATCTCGACGAGTGCTACCGCAATCTGGTCGACAAGCAGATTTCCGCCGTGGACCGCCAGGAGGCCGCGCGCGACATCGTGCTGCGCAACCTGCCGCGGCTCAGGCGCGGCAAGCTGGAGCCGCACCGCGCGATGCTCTACAACCTGTTCATCAATACCGTCGATCTGCACGAGCTGTTCGTCGGCGCGCAAACCGATTACACGCTGGTGCGCAGCACGTTCGGCGGCTCCGATCTGCTGGTGTTCTATCGCGACCTGATCCGCAAGGCGGCCGCCGATCTCGAGGAAATCGGCCTCGCGGTGCTGCAGAATCAGGCGCCGCGCAAGCGTGTGAACGTGAAGGCGGAACTGCGCGCGATCGAGTACGAGATCGAACTGATGCGCAAGAAGGAACTGCCGACCCATAACCCGGAAGCGTATTCGGCGGTGTCGGCCAATTTCCGCCGCATCTGGAGCGCGACGCGGCTGATCGACAAGATGCACCGCAGCCTCACGAGCGAGCCGAGCGCGACCGAAACCGAACTGCGTATCGACCAGGCGCTAAGCCGCTTCGTGTCGAGCCGGCGGGTGCCGTTCGGGCAGATCTTCTCGAATCTGACGATGGCCTCGCCGAGCTTTCGCCACGCGCTACGGGTGACGATCGCGGTCGCGGTCGGTTTCTGGCTCGGCCGCCTGCTGCCGCTCACCAACGCGTACTGGATCGTGATGACCACGGTCATCATTCTGAAGCCCGGTTATTCGCTGACCAAACAGCGCAACGGCCAGCGGATCATCGGCACGCTGATCGGCTGCGCGGCGAGCATCGCGCTGATCATGTTCGTCAAGCAGCCGCATCTGCTGATGGTGGTGATGTTCGCGTCGATGGTGATGAGCTACAGCCTGCTGCTGTTCAACTACACGGCGAGCGTGGTGTTCACTTCGTCGTACGTGCTGCTGCTGTTCCATCTGCTGGCGCCGGGCAGCATGCGCATTATCGGCGAGCGCGCGATCGACACGGTGGTCGGCTGTGCGATCGCGATCGCGGCGAGCCACCTGTTCCCGTACTGGGAATACCGGCTGATGGGCAAGCTGGTCAACAACGTGATCAGTGCGACCCGCCAGTATCTGGAAGCGAGCTGGTGGTGGAGCGGCAAGCCGGCCGCGGCGGTGGTCGCGACCGTCACCGAAAGCGGCGCGCTCGCGCCGGCCGCAGCGATGGCCGATGCGGGGCTCGGCTTTGGCGCAGCGGCGCTGGCGGGCCCTAGCGCCACAACCGGCGCTACGGTGAGCGTCGCCGCCAATACGGCGGCGGCCGGGGCCGCGGCCGCGACTGCCGGCGCGCCCGAAGCCGCCGCCGGCGCCGCGACGGTCAACAACCCGGCCGCGCGCGCGGCGAACAGCGGCACCTCGGCCGCGGCCAGCGCCGCGGCGACCGCGCTCGATCGCGACTACCGCTACCGGCTCGCGCGCAAGAACGTGCACGTCGCGTTCGCGAATCTCGGCCAGGCGTTCCAGCGGATGATGCTCGAACCGAAGTCCGCGCAGAAGTTCGTGCCGGAACTCAATGGCCTGCTGGTGCGCAGTCACGTGCTCGCATCGCAGATCGCCGCGGCCTCGCCGCTGCTACGCACTTCCGCGCAACAGCAGCAGCAGGTCGAGGACATCTCGCTGCAGCCGCTGCAACGCGCGCTGAGCCTCGTGCGCGAGAACCTGAGCGCGGCCGAAGCCGGCACCGCGCTGCCCGCCGACCAGGGCGAGCAGATCAAGCTGATGACGCGCGAACTCGATGCGATGGTGGTCGAAACGGAGAAGTCGCCGGAGTACACCGCCGACGCGGTGCACGACATGAAACTGCTCGCGCATCAATGCAAGCAGATGCTCGCGGCATCCGCGCAGATTCGCAAGGACGCGAGCATGATCCGGCTGCCGGACCAATAAGACAAGACGCGCCGCGAGGAAGCGCCGCCGCGTCGCGGCGACCCGCTTACTGCGCGGGACCGCTCGCCGGCTTCAGCGCGTTGGCCGCCGCGGCCGCCTGCGAGGTCACCGACGGCGGGGTCGCGTTGTGGCTGTCGAACTCTTCCTTCTCGCGGATCGCGTTATAGAACAGCGTGACGATCACCAGCAGGATCGCCACCACGATGAAGATGGCGATGCCGACGGTGGGGTCCTTCTTGCGCGGCGGTTTGGTCATTGAAGCGGGCTCGGTTCGCGAAGCAGTCGCGGGTTTTCAGGGAACGCGAATTCTACGCCCACTGAGCTTGCACGCGGCTTGCATAGCAACGAACGGATCGCCTGGAATTCGCGCGCGCGGCGCTGACTTCGATAGATTCGCAGCAAGCGGCGCACCTGCCGGTGCGGGCGCGGCAGTGCGATCTCACAGCGATCCCACAGCGCCCTCACTGCAACACACAGCGCCCGCGCAGCGCGGTGCGCGCCGCTCAGGTCACCGCAAAAGAACGCACCGGCAACGCGGTCGAATACTTGATCTGCTCCATCGCGAAACTGGAACTGACGTCGTACAGCGGCACGCTCGTGATCAGCTGCTTGTAGATGCGGTCGTAGTCGTCGATATCGGAGACCACCACGCGCAGCAGGTAATCGGTCTCGCCGCTCATCCGGTAGACCTCGACCACTTCGGGGATGTCACGCACTACCTGAGTGAACGCGGCGGCCCACGCCTCGGTGTGCTGGTTGGTGCGTACCGCGACGAACACCGTGGTGCCGACCCCGAGCTTGCGCGCATCGCACAGCGCGACCTGCGCGCGGATCACCCCGGCTTCCTTCAGGCGCTGCAGCCGCTTCCAGCACGGCGTCTGCGACAGGTTCACGCGCTGCGCGAGTTCGGCGATCGGCATGGTCGCGTCTTCCTGCAGTAATTCCAGCAGCTTCCGGTCGATGATATCCATGCCCATGCGCTACCCCTTAGAGGAAATTATTCTACTTTTCTAACCCGTGGGGGAATTATATGGAAACTCTTTCTCGGGTCAAACGGGTATAAATATCGATACCCAAAAACAGCCGATCAGCAGCGCAGCCACTGCACCACGACCATGACCGACGAGTTCCGCGCCCCCTCTTTCGAGCGCCTTGCCGACTATCCGATGCCGTCGCAGGCGGCGACTTTTCGTGCGGCCACGCCGGCGGAGCGCGATTTTGCGCGTACGCCGCTCGCGCGTCTGTGCGACACGCTCGACGCGATGTTCGAGGCCTGCGCGAGCTTCCCCGAACCGTCGCATTCGCGTTTCTTCGCGCGCAGCATGCGTGTCGCGCTCGCCGAGGCGGCCGCCGACCCGGCGCTGCTCGCGCCCGCGCAACGCGAAGGCTCGGCCGACTGCTACCGGCGCCACCTGCTCGCCGCCGACCCGCACGGCCGCTACGCGATTGCCGCGCTGGTCTGGCAGCCGGGTCAGGCGAGCCCGGTGCATGCGCATCACACGTGGTGCGGCTACGCGGTGCTCGACGGTCAGTTAAACGAAACGATTTTCGCGTGGGACGAGTCGCAGCATTGCGCGAGCGCGCTGCGCTCGCAGGCGCGCCAGCCCGGCGCGGTCTCGTATGTGCGCAGCGGGCGCGGCGCGATTCATCGGCTCGGCAACCTGAGCGATGCCACAGCCGTGTCGCTGCACGTGTATGGCGTCGAAGCCGCGCGGATCAGCACGCATGTGAACGACGTCGTGCGGGTTGCCGACGCGCTAGCGCTCGCTTGAACTGAACCTGCGAATTCAGGTCTTCCCGCCCGCATCGCCCGCGGTCGGAATCTGCGGCGGAGTCGATGCGGTTTGTCCGGTCGGCGGCGGCGCCGGCCGCGGTTCATGCGATACGTCGCGCACCGGCGCGAGCGGCACCGGCGGCGCGGCGTGCGCCGACGGGCCGAGGCCGGCCGCTCGATGCGTCGCTTGATGCGTCGCTTGATGCGTCGCCTCATAGGGTTCGTCGGTCACGGCTTCGCGCGCAGGTTTGCGCTCGCGCTCCTTTTCGCGCGAGCGTTCCCGTGAAGGTTCGTGCGTCCTTGCGTGAGCCCCTTCGCGCAGCGCCTCCGACTGCCGCCCGTAAGCACCGTCATCGCCGCGCGGCACCGGCCGCCCTCCCTCCACCGGCGCGACGAAACCGGTCATCTCATCGTCGCGCAACGGCTCGCCCTCGCTGTCCTTCGACGACGTGTACACCCGCATCTGCGCGACCGGAATCTCGATCCCGACCTCGTCCATCTTGCGCTTGAGCTGCAGATTGAACGCCCGCGCGACGCTCCATTGCTGCAGCGGCCGCGTCTTGATCTGTCCTTTGACGACCATCCAGTTCGGATCGAAACGGTCGAGCCCCCACACCTCGATCGGCCCGAGCATCTCGCGCCGGTAGCGGAAGTCGGCCATCAGATCGGCGCCGACTTCGCGGATCAGCTGCATGATCTGATCGACGTCGGTCGAGAACGCGAGACGCACTTCGAACACCGCATACGCGAAATCGCGCGACAGGTTCTTGACGATCTTGATCTGCGAGAACGGGATCGCGTGGATCGCGCCCTGGCCGTCGCGCAGCCGCACGGTGCGGATCGACAGATGCTCGACCGTGCCCGCGTGGCCGCCGTCGACGTCGATCCAGTCGCCGACCGAAATGGTGTCCTCGATGATGATGAACAGGCCGGTAATCAGGTCGGTCACCAGCGACTGCGCGCCGAAGCCGATCGCCAGACCGATCACGCCGGCGCCCGCCAGCAGCGGCGTCACGTTGATGCCGAGGTTCGCCGCGGTGACGATGCCGGCGATCGTCATGATCGTCACCAGCAACACGTTGCGCACCAGCGGCAGCATCGTGCGGGCCCGCATGCTCGGGCTGCGCGCCTTGTTGCGCGGACTGCCCGGATTGAGCTGCTCGGTGATCGCGGTGTCGACCAGAATCCACAGCAGCCACGCGATGAACACCGTCGCGACGATCGCCGTCACCGCATGCGCGATCCCGCGCGCGGCGACGTTCTGCTCGACCATCGCGGCCAGCGACACCCCCCACAACCGCGCGGCCAACTCGAAGAAGAATAGCCAGATGAACAGCGTGAGCAGCGTGCCGCAAAAGCGCAGCAGACGCGTCAGATACGGCGAGCGACGGCGCGCGCGGGCACTGCGCGGGCGTGTCATGCGCAGCACGATCGCCGACAGGAAAAACGCCAGCACCAGCAGCAGCGCGGTGACGATCGAAATCTGCAGCACGTTCTCGCTCGAACCCGAACCGCCCAGCGTCGCGACCACCGACGCGGCGGCGAGCACCAGCACCGGCACGTGCCACAGCGCGGCGAGCACGTCGAACGCATCGGTCGCGGCCTGGTGGTCGTTGCGCAGTTCGTACGAGCGGTTGCGGATCAGATGCGCGACCGGGCGCCGGAACGCGAGCGCGAAATAGCCGGTCAGCACCGCGGCCGTCATATTGGCCGCGGTCGAAATCAGCGCGGCGAGATTCGAGCCGAGCTGATGCGCGACGTCGTAGTTGACGGCCGCGTCGCCGAGCGCGCCGCATACGCCGATCACGAACAGCACGCGGCGCGCGTGATCGATCAGCAGCCGCACCGCGACGCGCCGGTGGCCCGAGCCGAACAGCGAAAACATGATCAGGCAGATCGCCGAGAACACCGCGCCCGCCACGATCGCATACGCGACCACCATGCCGAGCGTGCGGCCGAGCGCATCGGGCATCGCGCGCACGAACAGGAGCGCGGCGACGAACGCGATGATCCACGGACCGACGCGGCGCAACGCGAACACCAGTAGCTCGCGGGTGGTCGGATTCGGGCGCAGGCCGATCTGGACGCCGAGCCGCCGGTACAGCCGCTGCTGCAGGTAGATCAGCGCGCCGGCGCAGGCGCCCCAGCCGGCCAGCATCGCGAGCATCGCCAGCAGGATGCTGCCGAGGCTTTCGCGGCTCTGCCCCGAGACGATCGTGTACAGCTCGTTGCCGGCCGCGGTCAGGCGGCCGCTCCAGTAGCGCACTGGCGTGCGGCCCTGGTGCATGTCGGATTCGAACGATGCGATCCCCGACGCGATCGCGCCGAGTAGCCCCGGGCTGGGCTGCGCGGGCGCGGCCGGACCGACGGTTTGCGCGGCGTCCTGCGACACCTGGCGCAGTTTCTTCAGCTGGTTGACGAGCGCGGTGCGCTGGCGATCGTTGTCGAGCGTCGCGATCACGCTGTCGAGCGAGCGCGCGAGTTCCGCCTGGCTCGCGGCCGACGGCGCAGATGCCGCCTCGGCGGCCGATGCGCCGGAAGCCGGCGCGGCGGGCGTCGCGTTGACGGTCGCGCTATTGATCAGGCTTTGCAACGCCGGGATCACCGGCGTGGCAGGCGCGGGCGCCGGAGCACTCGCGGCGGCCTCGCTCGCGCCGGCGGCACTGGCGATGCGCGGCGCGAGACCGACGCACGCGAGCAGCGTCGCGCAGAGCAGCGCGCCGAACCAGCCGCGCCAGCCGCTCAGACGATTGACAACGGGCGAGCGCGCGCGACGCGCGGCCGGCGCGTGGTCGATAGGGTCGGAGGAGAAATGGGGAACGGCGCGGGTCGCCGGCTGCTGCCCGCCGCTGGACGGCGCAGCCTCGGACTCACGCCGCGACGGGCATGACTGCATGGCAATCCGTAAGAAAACGGGAGACGCCAAGTGTAGCCGCTGTTTTGCCCGCCGCGCCCGCGCATGCGTAACCGAATGTTAGGGAGCTTGCGCGAACGGCGACGCTCAGTAAGTCACTCAGTAAGACGCTCAATAAGCGACGGTCGCGATCTGCCGCACGAAGCGGCCCTGCTCCAGTTCGTCGACGAACGCGATCGCGTAGTCTTCCGCCGAAATGCGGCTGTTGCCGTCCGCATCGGCGATCAGCGTGGCCGCGCCGGTGCGGAACGTGCCGGTGCGCTCGCCCGGGGCGATCAGCGCGGCCGGCGCGAAGAAGGTCCAGTCGAGATCGGTGACGCCGCGGTAGTAGTCGAACGCGTCGCGGTGCGCGAGCGCGATGCCCTTATACGCGTCCGGGAAACCGTCGGTGTCGACCAGCTGCTTGCCCGGCGCGACTTCGAGCGAACCCGCGCCGCCCACCACCACGAGACGCTTCAGGCCCGCCGCGCGCACGCCTTCGACGAGCGCATGGGTGGCGCGCGTCAGCGTCGCGAGATCGCCTTGCGGCGGCGCATACGCGCTCGCGACGACGTCATGCCCGCGCACCGCCGCGCCGACGCTCGCGGCGTCGAGCAGGTCGGCGCGCGCCGCATGCAGATTCGCGACGCCGGCCGGCACGCGCGCCGGATCGCGCACCAGCGCGGTGACCTGATGGCCGCGGCGGGCCGCTTCGGCCGCGATCCGCGAGCCGACCATGCCGGTCGCGCCGAACAGTGCGATTTTCAGTTGCTTGCTCATTTCATCGTGCTCCTGACCGTTGAATATGTAACTAGATCGATTACATATAAAGAGAAAAAAAGCGGGGACTTCACCCCGTTTGCGTTGGTTACTTCGTTTGCTTCGTTTGCCCGTCCGCGGCGCGCGTACCGTTCACACGGCTCGACACGTGCCCCGCGCTTCCTGCTTGCAAGTGCCGGTGAGGCCAGCGCGACGCGCCCGCCGCACCGGCTCATCGGCTCACGCGCGGCGCCTGCGCTCGCGCTGTTTCTCGAGACGCACCACGTCGGCGGTCGCATCGGCGAGCGTGCGCGCCGCCAGCGACGCCTCCATCGCCTGCTGCGCTTCATCGATCACGCCGCGCAGCACGCCCTGAATATTGCGCCCCACCATGCAGGCCGGATTCGGCTCCTCACGATGCAGCGCGAACAACTGCGCATCGTCGACCGCGCGATACACGTCGAGCAGCGTGATCTGCGCGGGCGAGCGCGCCAGCAGCGCGCCGCCGCCCGCGCCCAGCTGCGAGGTGGTGAGGCCCGCTTCCGCGAGCATCGCCAGCAGCCGGCGAATCAGCGCGGGATTGGTGTTCACGCTGCCCGCGATCATCTCCGACGACAACGGCACCCCGCTCTGCAACGACAGCAGCGCAAGCACATGCACGGCAAACGCAAAGCGGCTACTGGTGTTCACATCTCACCCGCCCGAGACCGACGAAGTGCAACGATCATAGTTACATTTAACGGCAGCGTCAAACCGGTCGCTGCGAAATCGACTGACGCGCATGTCATTTGTCCGTCCGTTTTTGCGCATCGGCGAAATCGCCCGATGCGTTCGACGCGTTCGCCGAAGCCGACGCGCTCGCGTTCTGCGCCGACCATGCCTGCAGCTTGCGGCCCGCCGTTTCGAGGCCCTGGCCGGTCAGCGACGCGGCCTTGCCGAGTTGCGCGTTGGCCGCGCTCGCGGCGTTCTGCAGATTGGCCTGCGCGCTGGAGGCGAGCGCCGATGGGTCGATCTTGATCGACGGCGCGGAGGCCGACTGGAGGTTCTGCTGCGCGGCGGATTTGGTCGCGTCGACTTGCCGGCCGACGTAGCTCGCCGCCTGGTCGAGCTTCTGACCGGCGAGCTGGGCGGCGTCGTTGAGCTTGCCCGCGACCTGGCCGGTCGACGCATCGTTTTTCTGGCACGCGGCCAGCACGCCAAAACCGAACACTACACACGCAACGCGGCGCAGCAACGAAGAGGAAACAGATGAAATCATGATCAGTAGGAGCCGCGCCGGGCGGCTCACGCTAGCAAAGACGCGCCCATGATACCGCCGGCGCCGCGATCCGGGGATGGGCGGCGCGCAGTCCGGCCGCCGCCGGAACTGAACGCGAGCGCCGCGCAAACGCGGACCCGGTTCTGTCAAACTTCATGGAGTAGACTGGCCGAGCACGTCACTGAGCACCTCATTGAGCACCTCATTGAGCACCCCATTGAGCACCTCACTGAGCACCTCATCGAGCACTCAGCATCGACCCCGAGCACTGGCAGCATCCCAACGTTGTATCGATCAACCGGAGATATACGATGGCGGCAAAGAAGATCCTGTTCCTGACCGGCGACTTCGCCGAGGATTACGAAACGATGGTGCCGTTTCAGGCGCTGCAGGCAGTCGGCCATATCGTCGACGCGGTCTGTCCGAACAAGAAAGCAGGCGAGCGCGTGAAGACCGCGATCCACGATTTCGAGGGCGACCAGACCTACACCGAGAAGCCCGGTCACCAGTTCACGCTGAACGCCACCTTCGACGACGTCGATCCGCAGCAGTACGACGCGCTCGGCATCGCCGGCGGCCGCGCACCCGAATATCTGCGGCTCAATCCCAAGGTGATCGAACTGGTGCGGCAGTTCGCCGAGGCCGGCAAGCCGATCGCCGCGATCTGCCATGCCGCGCAGTTGCTCGCCGCCGCCGACGTGATTCGCGGCAAGCGCATTTCCGCCTACCCCGCCTGCGCGCCCGAAGTGAAGCTGGCCGGCGGCGAATACGCGGACATCCCGGTCGACGCCGCGATCACCGACGCCAACTTCGTCACCGCGCCCGCGTGGCCCGCGCATCCCGAGTGGCTCCGGCAATTCCTCGTGCTGCTGGGCACCCGCATCGAGCATTGAACTGCATCGATGCATCGAGCAGCGAGCGCGGGCCCAGCCCCCGCGCTCGAATCTCTCCCCGGCGGCGACCACCGCCGGCCGAAAATCCGATCCAACATTTGAGAATCGTCCGATAGTTTCCGGCTCAGCACTTCCCTATAGTCGCGGCAGCTTTAGGGAGTGCTGTTTCGATGAAACTGATCGACTGGATCGTGACTCTCGTCATCATGCTGATGGCGATCGCTTTTTTCTGTGCCCGCCGGCCGGCCGCCTGGTCGTGCCATAACCGCGCGCGACATCTGACCGGCACGCGTCTGCTGTTGCAGGCCGCGTGCGCGCTGTGGGCGGCGTTGCTGATCGCCGCCAACGGACTGTTCAGTATCGACGGTCTGCACGGCCTGCGGCCGAGCCCTGTCGAAGCGCTGGCGGGCGTCGCGTTGCTGGTGGTTTGCGGTTGCTACTGGTCGGTGCGCGGGCGCCGGCTGTTGAAGCCGCGGCGCGTATTCGCGCGCTGCTAGGGAGTCTTCAGAGGGGACGCTCGGGCTCGGCCGACTGCGCGACTGAGCGCCCGCCTGCCCGCATGACCGACTGCGCGACCGACCGCGCGGCCGGCTTGCCGGCCGCGGCCACACCCGCGCCGAACACCGCCGCCCCTGCCCCGGCATTAGCGTCACTGGCCGCCCCCGCCCGCTCGCGCGCGTCGAGCTGCGCCTGCGGGCCGCCCCGCGCGTCGCGCGACGGCTGGCCGGCCGCCGCCTCGGCAAGCGCCGGCGCGCCCGCGGCCGGCTGCTCGCGCCCCGCCCCCGCCTCCGTCCTCGCGTCCGCCTCGGGCAGCGACAGATACAACGTCGTCCCCGTCCCTTCCTTCGATTCCGCCCACACCCGTCCGCCGTGCCGCTCGACCATCCTGCGCACCAGCGCAAGGCCGATCCCCTCGCCCGCGGTCGCGGTGCCGTGCAGGCGCTGGAACGCATTGAACAGACGCGGCAGCGCGATCTCCGGAATACCCAGGCCGTTATCGCGCACGTAGAAGATCCGCAGCGAATGCACACCGGGCGGCGCCGGCGTCGTGCCGATCTCGATGCGGCTCGCGCGCTTCGGGTCCTGGTAATTGACCGCGTTGCCGACGAGGTTCGCGAAGATCTGTTCGAGCGCGGTCGGGTCGCCCCACACCGCGGGCAATTCGCCGACCGTCACGCGCGCGCGCCGCGCGCGGATCGAGCCCTGCATCGCATCGACCACGCGTTGCACGATGTCGCGCATATCGACCCGCTGGCGCCGGTACTCGACCCGTCCGACCCGCGACAGCCGCAGCAGCGCATCGATGATGTGCGACGCGCGCAGCACCGCGGTCTGCAGATAATGCAGCGCCTCGCCGATGTCCTCGTCGACGATCCGCTCGATCCGCTGGCGCGTCGCCGCCGCCAGCGACGAGCCGCGCACCGCCGCGCGCAGTTCGTCGCCGGCGCGGATCAGCTCTTTCGAAAAACCCTGCAGGTTCACCAGCGGCGCGCGCAGATCGTGCGACACGCTGTAGATGAACATTTCGTTTTCCTGAGTCTGCTGCCGCAGCGTCTCGTTGATGCGCGCGAGTTCGACCGTGCGGCGCTCCAGATCCGCGTGAAAGCGCGCCTCGATGCGCTCCGCTTCGAGCAGCCGGCGGCTGGTCTCGTGCAAGGTCAGATCGAGCCGGGCGATCTCGTCGCGGCCCGCGCCGAGCGGCGCGAGCGGCTCGTTGCCGGCGAGCCGGCCGGCGTTGTCGGACAGCAGCGCGAGCCGGCCGCGCACGCCGCGCGTGAACAGCCACATGGCCAGCCCAACGAACAGCAGCGAGCCGAGCGCGGCGGCGACGATCAGCGTCTGCTGGCGCTCCCGCGCAGCGGCCGCCGCGTTCGAGCGCTGCGCGTCCAGACGCCGTTCCTCGGCCTGAAACGCGTTCACGTGCAAGCGGAAGCGGTCCAGCACATCGGCCTGCGCAAGGTCGCGAAAGCGCGCGGCGATATCGTCGTGCCGCCCCGCGTGCAACAGGTCCTGAACCCGGTCCGACCATTGCCGGTAGGCCTGCACCGCCTGGCGCACCTCGACCACGCGCTCGACCTGGCCAGGATTGTCGGCGACCAGTTCGGCCAGTTGATCGATGCGCCGGTCGAGGTCGATCCACAGCCCGACCGGCGTCGCGAAGCGCGCGTCGTTGGCGAGCACCGCGCCGCGCAGCGCGACCGACTCCGACAGTACCGGATCGACAATCGCGGCGCTGTGGCGCAGCACGCTCTCGCTGTGCAATGCCAGGCGCTCGGCCAGGGCCGTGTCGGCCTGCGCCTTCACGAGGCCGGACAGCAGCGCGAGTTCGAAAACGGCCGGGATCGCGATCAGCAACAGGCCTTTGGTGGTCAGTCTCATGCGTGCGCATTGGAGGGGTGGTCCGCCGAGCGGGCGCGGAGTCGGCACATTATGTCGGCTTTGCGGGCGAAGACAAAGCAGCGCGGACGCTACCGTGGGCCGCCGGACGCGGCCCCCGCGCAATGCGCGTCGCCCGGGCAGCGCCGGTTTCGGCGACAAACGCCAACGCACATTAACATGCACCGATCCGTCAGGATTTCGAATCTAACCGTAATTAAAATCGAATAATTCGCCCTGAATTGGTTCGTTCCCGCCGAGCCCCGCCTGACATGCACTGATGTTGTGCTCATCGTCGCCGTTCAGGTGCATCGTCTGAGTGCATCTCCCCGAGCGAGGGCGTCATCGAATCCATGCCGGTGCCCGGTTTGCACCGGGCCGACGCGGTCGGCACAAATTTGGCCCGCTTCTTGCTCCCATCGCACTCTTTTTTGGCATAAGCGGGACACATCGATGGAAAGTCTGAAAAGCGGCGCCGATACCGAGTTCCTTCTGCTCGGAGCCGCGATGGTGCTGGCAATGCACGCGGGGTTCGCGTTCCTCGAACTCGGCACGGTGCGCAAGAAGAATCAGGTCAATGCCCTCGTCAAGATTCTGGTGGACTTCGCGGTCTCGACGATCGCGTACTTCTTCATCGGCTACACGATCGCGTATGGGGTGCAGTTTTTCGGCAGCGCCGCGTCGCTCGCTGAACACAACGGCTACGCGCTCGTGCGCTTTTTCTTCCTGCTGACCTTCGCCGCGGCGATTCCGGCGATCGTGTCGGGCGGGATCGCCGAACGCTCGAAATTCAATCCGCAACTGTTCGCGACCTTCGTGCTGGTCGGCTTCATCTACCCGTTCTTCGAGGGGATCGCGTGGAATAACCGCTTCGGCATCCAGGGCTGGCTCACGCAGGTCTTCGGCGCGCCGTTTCACGACTTCGCCGGTTCGGTGGTGGTGCACGCGTTCGGCGGCTGGGTCGCGCTGCCGGCCGTGCTGCTGCTCGGCGCGCGCCACGGTCGCTACCATCGCGACGGCGGCATCGCCGCGCATCCGCCGTCGAACATTCCGTTTCTCGCGCTCGGCGCGTGGGTGCTGACGGTCGGCTGGTTCGGCTTCAACGTGATGAGCGCGCAAACGCTCGAGAAGATCAGCGGCCTCGTCGCGGTCAATTCGCTGATGGCGATGGTCGGCGGCACGCTGACCGCGTGGTTCGCGGGCCGCAACGACCCGGGCTTCACCTACAACGGGCCGCTCGCCGGACTGGTCGCGGTATGCGCGGGCTCGGACATCATGCATCCGCTCGGCGCGCTGGTGACGGGCGGCATCGCCGGCGTGCTGTTCGTCTATATGTTCACCTGCGTGCAAAACCGCTGGCGCATCGACGACGTACTCGGCGTGTGGCCGCTGCATGGGCTATGCGGCGCGTGGGGCGGGCTGGCGGCCGGTATCTTCGGCACGCAGGCGCTCGGCGGCCTGGGCGGCGTCGCGTTCGGCTCGCAGGTGCTCGGCACGCTCGGCGGGATCGTCGTATCGGGGCTGGGCGGCACGCTCGTCTATGGGGTGATTCGCAAGACGGTCGGGCTGCGGCTCGACCAGGAAGAGGAATACAACGGCGCGGATCTGTCGATCCACAAGATTTCGGCGACGCCGGAGTGACGCAACGCGGACGGCGCGACGCGATCGGGGCCGCCGCCGTTGCGCCGCCCTTCCGCCCCGCTCCGCGCCGCCTCGCGCCCCTTTGAGCCTGTCCCCAAAAGCCGCGCGCCGATGTTAGACTGCGCGGCTGGAGATGGCATTCTCCATTAACCGCCCTCGGGGCTGATGATGCCTGCTACGCCCGGTCATGCGGACGCGGCATCGGCTCGCTCCGCATCAACCGGTTTGTCGACCTTCCGGTTTCGATTCCTCTCCCCATGTACTGGTCTTTTCTCGCGGTCGCCATCGGCGGCGCACTCGGTTCGCTGTTTCGCTGGTTCCTCGGCATTCGCATGAACGGCCTCTTCAGCGGGCTGCCGCTCGGCACGCTCGCCGCCAACGTGATCGCCGGCTACATCATCGGCGTGGCGGTCGCGGGCTTCGCGCGAGTGCCGCAGCTTGCGCCCGAGTGGCGCCTGTTCGTGATCACCGGCCTGATGGGCGGCCTGTCCACCTTCTCGACCTTCTCCGCGGAAGTCGTGCAGCGCCTGCAGGACGGCCGGCTCGGCTGGGCGGCCGGCGAAGTGGTGATTCACGTAAGCGCGTCGCTGGTGATGACGATTCTCGGCATCGCGACTGTTTCGGTGCTGGCGCGCTGAGGCTGTCGGCCGCAGGGAATCTGCCGCATTAAACGAGGAAGAAATCGCGTCAGGCGAGTTCGACCGGACTCGCCGACTGCACGAGGCCGATCTCGCCTAAAAAAACGCTCTCGCCCAGTTCGCAGTCCCGCGACGCGTTGCCCAGCGGATGACTGATCTCCACCCGATAGCCGCCACTGCCTTTCGCGAGCCCCGGGAACCGGAAGTCGCCGAACGCGTCCGACACCGTCTCGGCCACCCGCTGCTGCCCCGCATAAAGCGTCACGTCCGCGCCGGCGACGCAGTCCACCACGCCGCCGACCCGTGCGCTCACACATCCGCCGATAAACACGCTTTCCCAGCGCTCCAGTCCGCTGTACCACACGCGAGGCCGGGTCTTCAATTCGGGCCGCAAGACCTTGAGTCCGTCGCGTCGCGCCCTTTCCGCCATCGCTGCGTCGTCGAGCTTGACACTCTCGAAGACGCCCGTGGGGCAAGACTGCTCGCATCGCGGATGCGGCCAGCCCTGATCGAGCAGATGAGCATCGAAGATCCACGTCTGCGGCACTTGCAACGCGTCGTTCCAGACTATTGCCTTATATGGGCAGGCCTTCACGATGTCCTTGCGGCCGCGCGCCTTCTCGGGATCGATGATGACGATGCCGTCGGCGCGCTTGCGCACTGCGTCGCCGCCGACCCGCATGCAAGGCGCGTCGTCACAGTGATTGCACATCACCGGCAAATACGTGGTCTCGACCATGTGCGAGTCGCCCTGGACCCGGCGCAGGATGCGAACGGGGCTTTCGGCATCGGCGCAGGCCGGCGCCGAATAACCGGGGAAGTCGTTGCCGACGTGCTCATCGCGCGCGGCGATCACGCAGTTGTGACAGTTCTCGCACTGCCCGACCTTGATCACCAGATTCCACTTGCTCATCTCGCACTCCTCACGCTGCGCGACCGAGCATGAACGCATCGGCGCCGTTCCATTTTTCGACCTGCACCAGGCATGAATTCGGACTCATACTGCTCGTACCCGCCGTTTGCGGCCGGTCGGGGGTCAGCAGGTTCATGCAACCGCCTATTTCGACGCGTTCGCCGTTCACTTCGATCAGTTGGAATTCGGCGCTCGCCTCATACGACTTGACGACACCCGCGGTGACGAGAGGTGAAATGTCGGCCGCGCAAATGACAGCGCCCCGCTCGTTGTAGACCTTCACGAGATCGCGATGAGCAATGCCGCGACTGGACGCGTCCGCGGGACTGAGTCGCAACAGCCAGAAACGGTGCCCGCCGACCAGCGCGCGATGATCTTCGATGCTGTTGACCGACGAGTTTTTGCCGTCGCAATGAGTATGAAAACTGTAGCGGCTGTGAGTCGCGATCAATTGCAGCGGATAACGCGCCGACAGGCCGCAGCGCAATCCCTCCCACGATGGGATATAGCGATTCACCGGCGGTCGCTCGGGGTTGTCGCGGGTATGCCGCATCAGCAGCTCCGGCACGAACTCGAATTTGCCGCTCGGCGTCTGCAAGCCCTCGCCGAACTGTTCGGCGTACTGCGACGGCAGCGGATGAGGCTCGTGCAGATCCTTGCGACGACCTTCCGCAAACCAGCGCATATCGACCGGATGCCGCAATTCGGGCTTCTCCGGCGGAACCACAAAATAGCCTTTGCGACAAAAGTCGCGCCACGAAATGTGAACGGGCAGATCCGACGATTCGAACACCCGCTTGACCCAATCGAGTTCACCGCAGCCTTCGGTGAACACGCCGCCCAGACCCAGGCGGCTCAGGATGGCGGTGAAGATAGCGTAGTCGGAGCGGGACTCGCCCAGCGGTTCGATGCATTTGTGCTGCAACGTCACGATGCGATGATTGACGGTGTTGTAGCCATGATGCGCGTAGCCGCCGGAATTGGACCATTCGCCGATGTCCCAGCGCTCGAGCGAGGTGCACGCCGGCAGAATGATGTCGGCGAACTGCGCTTCCCCTTCCATCCAGATCGACTGGTTGACCACGAACTCGATGCTCGGATGTCGATAGGCGTCGAGCCAGCGTCCGGACTTCGTGACCGTGCTGAAAGCTGAGCCCCCATAGCGATAAATCATGTGGATCGGCGAATAGCCGGGCATCGGGTAGCTGAACGGCGCGAACTGCGCCTCCTGCGAAATGCCGTCCCACAAATAACCCGTCGCGTGACCGTCGATGATCGCGTCGGGCAACTGCTGGCGCGGAACCATCTGCTTCACCGGGTTCATGGTCAGAATGTGGGGCATGCGCTGGTAGTTGTTCACTGCGTTCGCGGTCCACGCGAGGTCGCCGGACATGCCGCCGTCCGCGTATCCCGGGAAATAGAAATGCAGGTCGTGAGGAGCGCCGAGTTCGAGGCAGCCGAAATTGACGCCCGGCTTTCCCCATCCCTGCATCGCCATCATCATGACCATGCAACGCGCCCATTGCGCGCCGGTCGCGCCGCGCCCCGCGCCGCCGAAGCCCGCGCCGGTCATACCGACCGCGAGATAGACCTTGTTCTTCCCCCACCGGCGCGCGAGCGCGCGCACGTCTTTCGCCGGCACGCCGGTCTCGCCCTCCTGCCACTCGGGCGTTTTCGGCAGGCCGTCTGCGTGGCCCAGCAAATACGCGCGCCATTGGTCGAAGCCGGTCGTGCGGCTGGCAACGTAGTGCTCGTCGTACAGGCCCTCCACGGTCCACACGTACATGATCGCGGTAGCGAGGGCCGCGTCGGTCTGCGGTCGCACGGGAATCCAGCGGCCACCGAGCAACTGCGCGGTCGGATTGCAGTGGGGATCGATGTGGACGAATTCGATTCCGAGCTCTTTGGCCCAAAGACGGCGCGGCGTGCCCTCGAATCCCGCGTAGGCCCCGTTGGTGCTCTCGGGATCGCAGGACCAGAAGACGATCATCCGCGCTTCTTTCAGACAGTCCTCGAGGCCCCCGTACCCTGCCGGCACGCCGACCCGCATCGAGTTGCCGAAGTGATGCATCGCCCCCCAGTACCAGCCTTCCCAGCTGTCGGGATTGGCGGCAACGCGCGTGAAGCCGATCAGATTCGCAAAGCGGGTCAACGCGCTCAGGTAGTAGCCGACATTGCCCCACTGATGATGCGACGACATCGGAAACGTGATGGAGCCCGGACCATGAAGCCGTTTTTGCCGGTTGATCTCGCGCGCGACGATATCGAGCGCCTCGTCCCAACTGATCGGCACATAGCCCGACTTGCCGCGGTTCTGCGGATTGCGCTCGCCATCGGGATCGAAATCGACGCGCTTGAGCGGATGAAGGATGCGCTTGTCCGAATAGACGAGCGACTTCACCGACAATGCGTGCGGTGCGACGAGGCCTCGTCGCGGCGGGCTGAAGCGTCGGCCGCGCGCTTCGATCTGCCAGCTCGCCGCGTCGTTGTCGTCGAGATCGATGGGCGTCACGCGAACGATGCGGCCCGCCTTCACATAGACGAACAACGGGCCTCCATTCGTGCACGTCGTATAACGCTGGGTGCCGTCGCGCATCCGCACGCCCATTGGCAGGCCGACGGTTTGCATCATGCTGAGCGTTTGCATGAACCACACCAGCAGTTCATCGTCGCCTTCCGTGATCACCTTGAAGTTCTTTGCCGCATGAATAATTTCTGCGTGATCCTGGCGCGGCGAAAGGAATTTAAGGGCCGTGGCGACGTCCTTGAACAGCATGCTCACGTCGGCTTGCGGATGCGTGTCCGCACGCGAGCGGATGCGACCGTTCCTCACCTCGATGACGCGACCGAGGCTGCGATCCATCAGGCCGATCCAGGCGACCAGGTTTCGCTCCTCGAGGCGCTTCCGGTAGTCTGGGAAGCGGCGCGCCGTCAGATCGAGCACTTTCGGCAGTGCAAACAGGATCGCTTCAAGCATTTGTCGTTTCATTGTTTCACCCAAACCGAGGTATTGCTGCAGATGTGATGAAGGCATGCGTGATAGCCACTCGCGCGCTGCCCGTGCGTACTAGAACGTGTACGCGATGTTCAGGAAAACATTGACGGGGTTCAGGCGGATCGTCGCTCGTGAAACGATTGGCGTCCCATTAGCCGTGGTCCCGTCCAGCGTGAGATGAGTCTTGACGGGAACGTAATCGACACTGGCTCCCACGGACCAGTGGTTTGTGATCGCGTAATTTGCGCCGATCTGGAAGACCGGATTCCAGGATGAACTAAGGGATGCATGCGCGGAGCCGCCTGGACCGAGACTGTCAGTGACGAACGTACTGTTAGTCGTGCGAACCTGAGTGAACCAGGTATAGTTCACGCCCAATCCGAGGAAAGGACGGAATTTCGACTGGGCGGCGAGCAGATGGTATCGAAGGACGAGAGCGGGCGGCATCGGTCGCGTCGAACCGAGCGTGCCATATTTCGCGAGTGTTCCGTCTCCGACTAGATTCACGGTCAGTGGAAGCCCAATGAGTGTGGCAACGCCTATGTGATCGGTGACGTAGTACTCGGTGGTAATTCCCACCGTATCCGTGGACGTTGCGTGCGCCCCGCTACCGGCTAATTGCTGATTCACCGTGACACCACCGACGCTTTCCACGGTGAGCGGCGTTGCGCTGCTCTGGGGCGCGACATGAAGCCACCCTGTGGCCACCGTAAAGCTTCCAGCCGTTTGAGCATGTGCAGTATCAGCAAGCGCGGCGCAGAAAATGCAAACCGCCAAACCGCCGGAGCGAACTCTTCTCCTGTAATTCACGTGTCTCCTCCTGTCTCGTCGCTGAATAATTTTTTCGCCCGCAAGTTACGGCCGATCTCACCGGTGCCGGGGATCGCCACTTGTCTGAATTCATGTCTTTCGATTGCCCCAACAAACTCCGGACAACCCATTACATAGTCGTACTGAGTGAAACGCGCGTTTTCACGCCGTCTTTCTGACGACTGAATATCCCGCTAATCTGATTTCACTTGCCGGCCATTTGCCGTATCGATCGCTGCGGCGCTCCCACCTTTGCGTGGCGGGTTTGGCGGAGCAGACAGCGAAAAGGCAAACGGGAAGCGCCCGAGCGTCGCGCGCGCCACTCGTTCGAACTGAGCACTGGGAAGGTCGACGTGAGCCGACACGCCGCGAGAGGCGTCTTCCATGACGCTAACCCCTGCTCCGTTGACTCCGGCTTCAGCAAGGGCCGACTGCAACGCATCCGCCATTTCGCGCCACCTCAGCGCTGGCTTGAAAATCTTGCCGACGCCCGTCAACGGCATCGCATCGACGATCCGGATTGCCTTGGGCAGCGCCGCACGTTCGTGAATCTCGCGCCGCAGAAACTCGGACAGTTCCGCTTCAGTCGTGCGCATGCCGGCCTTCATCTCGACATACACGACGGGTAACTCGCCCGCATGCACATCCGGCCGGCCGATGGCGGCAGCCAGTCGGACAGCGGGATGACGATGCAGCGGCTCTTCGATTGCCGCTGGATCGATGTTGTGGCCGCCACGAATGATCAGTTCCTTCTTGCGGCCGGTGAGCCAGAAGTACCCGTCGGCGTCGCAACGGCCGATGTCTCCGGTATTGAGCCAGCGGCGGCCATCGCCCAGGTCCAGCCAGATTCCGCGGTTTTGTTCCGGCCTCGCATAACCGCTGAATACATTGGGACCGGAAATCACCAGCTGTCCGGGCTCATCCACATGGCAGTCACGCAGGTACCGCCCGGTTTCGTCGACGATCACCGCCTTCATCGCCTGACCGGGCAGAGGCAGGCCGATCGAACCAGCGCGCCGTTCGCCCAGCGGGGGGTTGGCGGTGCTGATGCAGGTGCCTTCCGTGAGCCCGTACCCTTCGAGAATCCTGATGCCAGTGCGAGCCTGAAATGCACGCAGAAGTTGCGCAGGCATCGGCGCGGCGCCGCACAGCGCATATTCGAGCGAGCTGACGTCGCAGCCACCGATCGGCACCTCCAGCAGCGACCCGTAAAGCGTCGGCACACCGCTGAAAAAATTCACCCGATAACGTTCGACGATCTGCCAGAAACGCGCGACAACCCGCTCGGCTCGATACCCTTGCGGCGTACCGAGCACGACATGAGCGCCACGCGAGAACGGCAGCAATCCCGTTACCATCGCCGCATTGACGTGAAAAAGCGGTAAGCCGCAAAACATCGTCTTGCCGGGTCCCACGCTGTCGCCGAAGAACTGGCCCGCGCTCCATGCATTGGCCACCTCGTTGCCGTGCCGGCGCATCGCGATTTTCGGCAAACCGGTCGTGCCGCCGGTGCAAAAATACGACGACAGGTCGTCGGCACTCATCTGATACCCGGCGGTGAGCGCGGTGCTCGATTCGTACGCGATTGCCGCGTTGAAGTCGTGCACGACGATCCGCGCGGGCATGTCGCCCGGCACGCGCCCACCATCGAGCGGCCCCGGGCATTCGCCGCGTTGACGCCGCAGGGCTGTCGAGCGCCGTTCGCCCGTCACGTGATCGGCGAGATCGACGAGCACGACGTGCTTGAGCGACGCAACCTCGTCGAGGATCGAACCGACCTTCTGCCAGAGGTCAGTGCCCGGAAACGGCGCGAGCGTAACGAGCACGGTCGCGCCCGACGCGTTGAGCAGTTCGCCGATCGCCGCCGCTTCGAGCAGCGGATTGATTGCGCAAACAATCCCGACCGCCTGCGCACCCCAGATCACAAAATGGGTTTCGGGCAGATTCGGCAGCACGTACGCGACGACCGAACCGCGCTGTACACCGAGCCGCGAAAACATATTGGCGGTGCGGGTGATGTCGCGCAGCAGCTCGGTATAGGTCCAGCACTCGGCATTCGCGTAGTAGTCGTCGACTGTCGCGAAGAACGATAGCGCCGGCGCGGATGGATTGATGGCCGCGCCTCGGCGGATCATCTCGTAGGTGTTCGCCGGCAGATCCGCGTGTTGTCCGCGCGCTTCGATAGCACGGACGTCCTCGATGTTCGCGACGCCTTTCATTGTGCCTCTGCGACCACGCGGTTACGCTGCACGCCCAGATTGATCGAGCGGTCGTGGCTGACGATGCTCGCCTCGACGACGTCGCCAACCTGCAGATACTGGGTCCGTTCGGCCTGCAGATTCAGGAACAGGCGCCACTTTTCCGCTTCGGGCAACTGGGCGGCGGCGCGCTGCTTGTCGGGCGTCGGAATGATCAATGCGCAACCGGACGGCGTGCCGGTCGCGAGCAGGTCGCCGGCGTGCAGATCCTGAACGCCGGAGAGCTCGGTCAGCGTTTCCGCGGGACCGTAGACGAGCCCCGCCGTGGTGTCGTTCTGCCGGACGCTTCCATTGACTGTCAGCGTCAGCACGAGCTCGCCCAGCCTCGCGATGTCCTCTCGTTGCAGCAGACACAGGTACGGCCCGACCGGGCCGAACGTCCGATAACTCTTGCCCTTGTAGAACTGCATCTGCGGAATCTGGATGTCGCGCGCCGAGTAATCGTTGACGATCACGGCGCCCGCGACGAACTCGTGGAGGTTCTCGCCTGTCACCGTGACGCGCGAGGTGATGTCCCGTTTGAGGACGAGACCGAGTTCGATTTCGTAGTCGAGGAACCGCACCTCTTTCGGCTTCACGAGCGCGGAGTCGGCCGCAACGATGCAGCTCGTCGCCTTCGTGAAGATCATGTTGAACTTCTTCGCGTCCGGGTCCATGCCGGACTCGATCATATGCTGGCGATAGTTCGCTCCCTGGCAGATGAACTGCTGGTTTGCCGTCACCGGCGACAGCCATTGCACCTGCGACTCGGCAATGGTCGGGCCGTCGAGCAATACCAGCCGCTCGACCGGGTTCGCCTCGATGAATTCGGCGGTCGACCCGAACTCGCCGGGTATCGGCGTGATCGCGCCATCGGCAACGACGCCCCACTGGGCGCGACCATCATGCAGGTAATGCAGAACGTGAACAGCCATTTCTAGTCTCCGGGTTCGATGAACAGGTGTTGCGTCAGGCGAAAATTCTGGCGAGCGTCCTTAGCTTCGCGAGCGTCAGGTCGGGGCTGCGGCGCAGATTGCGAACCAGTGCGGCGATGCTCACCGGCGTCAATTTCGGCTTGGTGAAGCTGCGCGGCATCGTCGGTCCCCATTGCGCCATCGCGTCGCGGCTCACGGCGTGGATGCCCGTCGGCGCGTCGGCAGTGAACAGATCGCCGTCGCAGTAGTGTTCGTGCTTGTCGCCCCACGGGTCCTGCCAGTAGTCGAAGATCTGGCTGCCGAGCACATGGCGGCCGATTCCCCACGCGTGGGTCCAGCCGCTGTCGCGCAGAACACGCTGTCCCATGCCCACCGCGTCCGCGTCGACGAGCTCGTAAGCGCTATGGCTGTACTTCGCGACAAATCCCTGGGCCAGCGCGAGCGTGTGGTGGTCGGCGGGCTCGCCGCCGAGATCGACGCGCATGAAGGCGACGGCGGGAGAGCCGTCGGGCAGCACCTGCACGTCGCTCGGAATGAAGCCGAAGTGCCGCGTGTACCACGCGCAGGTCGTCTGATAGTCGGCGAGTTCGAGCACCACGTGCCCGAGGCGAACGACCTCGGGTGCATGGCCCGGCGGTCGCTGGGTGCCGTTGACGCGGACCGTCGCGTCAATCGAGTTGAACGGCAACGGCGACCTGTGAGGCAGGCTCTCTGCCGGCGACTGGCCCCACAGCGCATCGACACGAAACCCCGAAGGATCGGTCAGCGTCACCACGTAGCCGCCGCCCGGCAGTGCCGAACGTTCGAGCCGCGCCGCGCCCGGCAGCTGTTGCAGCGCGTCGAGCTCGTCGCGACTGCCGACCTGCAGGCCGAAGCCCACGAACCGCGCTTTCGGCGCGTTGCGCACGACGTAGCAAAAGTCCGCAGCGCCCGTGCCGCGCAGCAGTAATAAACCATCGTCACGCGAAACCGTTTGCAGTCCGAAGTCGGTCAGAAAACGCTCGGCTATCTGAAGATCGGGCCGATCGAAGATCAGATAGGCCAAAGCCGTCGCTTTCGCCGTCGGATGGGGGTGACGCGCCGGCTGCCCGGTCGTCAGTTCCGGTGCCGCATCGTTTTCGGTGGTCGTCTCCATCGTCGCTCCATGGCTATTGTCAGACCGGCGCCGGGCGCCGTTAGTGACATTAAACTCATCGCTGATAGTTTTGTCAACATAGAGGTTCGAATCTATACTGCGGAAAAGACCACAATTGAATCGATCATGACGACCACGACCAATCGCCGGACCCCAAAACGCACGCCCCGCACGCCCCGCGCGACGCCCTCGCCGGCCCCCGTTGTCGAAGAACGCGAGCCGCGCGGTGCGCGCCGCAAACGGGAAACGCGCGCGCGACTGCTCGATGCCGCGCTAAGGCTCATGGCAGAGAAAGGCATGGAAGGCGTCGCGATCAACGAAATCACCGAGGCCGCCGATGTCGGCTTCGGCTCGTTCTACAATCACTTCGAGTCGAAGGAGGCGATTTATTCGACGCTCGTCGACAATGTGTTCGAGGAATTCGCGGACAGGCTCGACCGCATCGCGGCCGGCATTGCGGATCCGGCAGAGGTCGTCGCGGTGTCGGTTCGTCACACCATTCTGCGGGCCCGGCAGGACCCGGTGTGGGGACGATTCCTGATCCGCGAAGGCTTCTCGGCAAGCACGTTGAGCCGTGGGTTAGGCCATCGGCTGCTGCGCGACCTCGGCAACGGTATCGAGGCCAAGCGATTTGCCGTCGCCGACCCTTTGATTGGATTTCTCGCAGTCGGCGGCACGGTACTGTCCGCGATCGCGGCCGAACTGAACTACGTCGTGCCGGGCGCAGCCGCAACAGGTTTGCTTGCGGAACTCGGCTTCAACGGCGAACACCTGCCGGAGCGCACGGCGGCCATGCTGCTGCAGACACTCGGGCTCAAGCGCGCGGAAGCGGAAAAAGTCGCCACGCGTCCGCTGCCCGTGGCGGAAGAGCCGCTCGCGCAAGACTGACGGCGAGGCCGCGTGCGATCAGTCTGTCATAGCGCACGCTCTTCATCCGCGCACCGTCATTGCGTCGATGCTGTGCTCTGCCGGCCCGCAGGCAGTTCCCCCATCGCCTGGAACAACGCCGCCGTATCGCTCATGCGCTGACCCGCGGCGCGCACCGCGCCGATCTGCGCGTTCAGGTAGCGCGATTCGGACGCGTGGGTTGCGCTCGCCGGCAGCGAGCCCATGCGATGGCGCGACGCGGCATCGTCGAACGCGACACGGGCTGCGTCCGCGGCCATATCCGCCGCTGCGAGCGTTTGCGCATCGTTGTCCAGCGCGGCCAGCGAATTGGCGACATCCTGGAACGCGGAGAGCACCGTCGACTTGTAGTGGAGCACGGCGGCGTCGTAGGCATCGATCGACGCGCGACGCTGTGCGAACAGCGCGCCGCCATGAAAGATCGGCTGCGACAGTCCCGCGCCGAGCGCCCACAAGCCGCCCGCGCCCGAAAACACGGCCGGCCAGCTGAAGCCGCCGCGCCCCATCGAGGCGGTCAGCGACAGGCTCGGGTAAAGCTGCGCGGTCGCCGCGCCCACGTCGGCAGCGGCGGCCTTGACGGCGGCGTCCGCCGCCTGAATGTCCGGACGCGACCGCAACAGATCCGACGGCACCGCAACGGGGACCTGCGTGGGCAGCGCGAGCGCGTCGAGATTCGGCACGTTCGGTGCGTTATCCGGCGTGCGGCCGATCAACACCGCCAGCGCATGCACGGCGCACGCGCGCTGCTGCCGCAGCGGCGGCAGCAGCGCCGCGATCGACGCCGCGTCCTGTTTCGATTCGAGCATCTGCGCGCGTGACGCCGATCCCAGCGAGAACCGCTGCGCATCGTCGGTCGCAACAGCGTTCGACACGTCGGCGAGCCGCTCGGTGAGCGCGATCTGCCGGTCGAGCGCCGCCACATTGATCACACTCGCGACGATGTTGGCGGCCAGCGCGCGCCGCGACGCGTCCAGTTCGAACTCCTGCACATGTACGCGCGCGGCGCTTGCCGAATTCGTGTAACGCGTCTGGCCGAACAGGTCGAATGTGTAGTGCGTAAAGATCTGGCCGGCGAAAAAGTTGTATTGCACCTGCTCCGGTCCCAGCCCCGGCACGACCGCCGTGCGCGCACGCTCGACCTGCACGGCGCTGTCGATCGACGGCAGCGTCGATGCACCGACCTGCGCGCGCAGTTGCTCCTGCGCGGCCGCGAGCGTGCGCTGCGTGGCCGCCAGGCTCGGGCTGTTGCGCAAGCCCTCGTCGACCAGCGCATCGAGTGCGTCGGAACGGTACAGGCGCCACCATCCGGGCGTGGCCGTTGCGCCGACATCGAATGTCTGTGCGACGCCCGCGGCCGTCACGGTTCTGGACGGCTGGGCCTTGGCGCCGTAATGCTCGGGCGACGGCATCGCCGGTGCTTCGCCGCTCGGCCCGAACGAGCACGCCGAGACAGTCAGCGCGGCAGCCACCGCGAGCACGTGATTTTTATAGGTAAAGCTCATGATCAAACCTCCGTGTGCTCGGCGACGAGGTGTTGCGCCGCGCATTCGTCACGCCGGACCCTGAAGCAGGCCGCGTAGAGCGCCGGCAGAAAGAACACCGTCAACAGCGTGGCGACCGTGATGCCGCCCATCAGCGCGGTCGCCATGGGGCCGAAGAAACCGGAGCGAAGCAGCGGTATCAGTGCAAGAACGGCGGCGGCGGCGGTCAGCATGATCGGCCTGAAGCGCCGCACCGTCGCGCCGATGATCGCGTCGAAGCGCGGCTGCCCCGCCGCGATGTCCTGATCGATCTGGTCCACGAGAATCACGGAGTTGCGCATGATGATGCCGAACATCGCGATCACCCCCAGCAGCGCGACGAAGCCGAACGGCTTGCCGAACAGCAGCAGCGCGGTCACTACGCCGATCAGTCCGAGCGGCGCGGTCAGCACGACGATGAAGGTACGCGCGAAGTTCTTCAGCTGGATCATCAGCAGCAACAGCACCGCGATGACCATCAGCGGCATTTCCGCGTTGATCGATGTCTGGCCTTTCACGCTCTCCTCGACCGCGCCCCCGACGTCGATCCGGTAACCGACCGGCAGCTGCGCGCGCACGTCGGCGAGCGCGCGGTCGATGTCGCGCGTGACGTCGATGCCCTGCGCGTCGCCGCGCACGTCCGCCTGCACCGTGATGGTCGGCTGGCGGTCGCGTTCCCAGATCACGCCGTACTCCAGCGCGTTGCGCACGTGTCCGAGCGAACCGAGCGGCACCGGGCCGTTCGGCGTCGGCACGGCGAGACTCGTGAGTCTCGCGGGATCGACGCGCTCGGTTTTCGGCGCGCGCAGATCGACATTGATCAGCTTGTCCCGCTCGCGATACTGCGTGACCGTGAAGCCGGACAGCGTCATCGTCAGGAAGCTGGAGACGTCCTCGGATGTGACGCCAAGTTGCCGCGCGCGGTTCTGGTCGATTTCGAACGAGATCGAGCGTTCAGCGGGCTCGTCCCAGTCGAACTGGACGTTGCGCGTGCGCGAATCGGCGCGGGTCTTTTCGGCGACGGTATCCGCGATCGAACGCACGGTGGCGATATCGTCGCCGCTCACGCGGAACTTGATCGGAAAGCCCACGGGCGGCCCGTTTTCAAGGCGCGCGACGCGTGTACGCGCGCCGGAGAAGTCCTTCTGCAGTTTCGCGTCGAGCCAGTGCATCAACTCTTCGCGGGTCTCGACGTCTTTCGCGGTAATGACAAACTGCGCGAAGTTCGGCTGCTGAAGCTGCTGATCGAGCGGCAGGTAAAAGCGCGGCGCGCCGGTGCCGACGAAGTCGACGAAATGCTCGATCTGCGGTTTGCCATCCAGCACCTTCTCGAAGCGCTTCGCTTCGCGCAGCGTTGCGTCGAACGACGCGCCCTCCGGCAGCCTCAGGTCGACGAGAAGTTCGGGCCGCTCCGAATTCGGGAAGAACTGCTGCGGCACGCGCGTGAACGCCGCCATCGCGATGGCGAACAGCACGGCGGTGATGCCGAGCACGGCCCAGCGGCGGTCGATACACCAGCTCACACAGCCCGACAGACGCCGGTAAAAGTCCGTGTTGTACACGTCGTGTTCGTGACCGTGGTCACCGCTCGCCTTTCCCTTGTGCTCCGGCAGCAGGTGAAAACCCAGTAACGGCACCAGCACGACCGCCGCGAACCACGAAACGATCAGCGCGATGGCCGACACTTCGAAGATCGAACGGGTGTACTCGCCGGTGCTCGATTTCGCGAGTGCGATCGGCAGAAAGCCGGAGACCGTCACCAGCGTGCCGGTCAGCATCGGAAAGGCCGTGCTCGTATAGGCGAAGGCCGCCGCGCGCATCCGGCTCCAGCCCTGTTCGAGCTTTACCGCCATCATCTCGACCGCGATGATCGCGTCGTCGACCAGCAGCCCCAGCGCGAGCACGAGTGTGCCGAGCGATACCTTATCCAGCCCGATGCCGAACAGATGCATGCACAACGCCGTCACCGCGAGCACGATCGGGATCGTGATCACGACGACCATGCCGGTACGCAGGCCGAGCGATATCAGACTGACCACCAGCACGATGGCCACCGCTTCGCCCACTGCCTCCACGAAGTCATCGACCGAATGCTTCACCGCGTGCGGCATGCTCGACACGGCCGAGAGCTTCAGCCCCGCCGGCAGCGACGCCTGAAGTTGCGCCGTCTTCGCGTCGAGCGCCTTGCCGAGGTCGATTACGTCGCCGCCCTTCTGCATCGTCACGCCGATGCCGAGCACCGCCTGGCCGCCCACCCGCATTTGCGTGACCGGCGGATCGTCGTAGCCGCGCTTGATCGTCGCAATGTCGCCGAGGCGAAACGCGCGTTTGTTCACCGTGATCAACACGTCGCCGAGCGCCTGCTCGTCCTTGAATGCGCCGCTTGGCCGCACGAACACGCGGTCGTCGGCCGTCGTGAGCGTACCGACGGGAGCAACGGCGTTCTGCGCGTCGATCGCCTGAGCGAGCTGCTGCGGCGTGATCGAGAGCCGCGTCAGTTGCGCGTTCGAAATCTCGACGAAGACGTGCTGATCCGGATCGCCGAAGTAGTCGACCTTCGCGACACCGGGCACCCGCAACAGCACCGTGCGGAGTTTGTCCGCATAGTCGTGCAGTTGCGCGGGCGAAAAACCGTCGCCTTCGAGCGCGTAGATGTTCGTATAGACGTCGCCGAACTCGTCGTTGAAGAACGGTCCGACCGTTCCCCGCGGAAGCGTCGCCTGGATGTCGCCCACCTTCTTGCGCACCTGGTACCAGGTCTGCGGCACCTCCTTGACCGGCGCCGAGTCCTTCATCGCAAAGAAGATCATCGACTCGCCGGGCCGCGAGTAGCTCTTGATGTTGTCGACATACGGCGCCGCCTGCAGCTGGCGGCCGATGCGGTCGGTGATCTGCTCCTGCACTTCGCGGGCCGTCGCGCCCGGCCAGTAGGTCTTGATCACCATCGTGCGAAACGTGAACGGCGGATCTTCCGATTGCGCGAGGTGCGTGTAACCGATCACCCCGAACAGCGTGGCGAGCCCGATCAGGAAGATCACCAGTTGCTGGTGCCGCAATGCCCACGCAGACAGGTTGAAACCGGTTCCTTCGGCGTGCGAGCCGTCGCCTGTTTTCGCGCGTGCATCGTCGCAGGTGTCGTGAGGGTCGCGAGCGTTCATGATGGCAAGCCCTCCGGATGCAGAGGAGGAACCACCTGAACATGCTCGCCGGCGCTAACCGCATGGACGCCTTGCAGCACGACCCGGTCTCCATCGTGCAGGCCCGAGTCGACCAGCACCGTGCGTTCGTCATATCGCCCGATCGTGACCGGACGCAGTTCGAGCGTGTCACTACCCGTGCGCGCGACCCATACCGCCGGCTGCTCGCCGCGGTGAAAGAGCGCGGTCACGGGCAGCGTGTAGGACTGTGCGGCGCCGGCGTTGCTGGCGGCCTCAAACGTCACATTCGCGCTCATGCCCAGACGCACCTCGGGGCCCGGCGAAGTTAGCGTCAGCTTTACGCGCCAGGTGCGGCTTTGCGGATCGGCGGCGGCAGAAACCTCGCGCACCGATGCATCGAACGTCTTGCCGGGCAGTGCGGGCAGCGTGACGTGCGCTCTGCTGCCGGCCGCCAGCGCGTTCACCGTTGCTTCGGGAGCGTCGCAAGCGATATCGATGTCGCCCGTCCAGTCGAGGCGATAAACCGCCTGGGTGGCCTGAATGTTCTGACCGGTGTCGGCATCTTCCGAGGTGATCACACCATCGTGGTCGGCCGTGAGCGTCGCATAACGCAGCTGATCCGTCGCGAGCGACATCTGCGCGAGAGCTGACGTGCGCTGCGCGAGCGCCGAAGCGTAAGCGTCCTGAGTCTGTTCCAGCTGCGCGGTCGAGATCAGATTGGCGCGTGCCTGCGCCTCGTCCCGCTCGAGCTGCTGCTTCGCGAAGACGAGCCGATGTTCGGCGGCGTCGAGCTGGGCGCGCGCATTGACAAGGTTACTTTGCAGATCGGTGGGATCGAGTCGGGCGACCGCCTGCCCTGCCTTCACCGTGTCGCCGATCCGCACCCGCCGCTCAATGATTTTTCCCCCGACGCGGAACGAAAGCGGCGTGGAGTAGCGCGCCTGAACCTGCGCCGGCAACGAGTCGCCCGCGATACGCCCATCCGGATGAACGGCAAGCGCGACCACGGGCCTGGCTTCAGGCACGGCCGCGTCGCGATGGTGACATCCGCAAAGAACAATGGCGCTGCACGCCGCAATGACGACGGGTACCCGATGCATCGAGCGGGCGCAGGAACGTAACAGGGAACGCGCCCGTCTCGGCGCGTGAGGACCGGAATGTTTCACGATGTTCACAGGAAAGCTGAAGAGTTCAGGCAGAAATTCGTTTGGTGCTGAGCGGTGTCAGCTGCGCGGGCAGTGTCGCGAGTCGGCGGCGCGCGATCAGCGCGCGGCCTGATGCATGCGCGCCGCTGTGCGCTGGTCGCCGAAGCAAGGACGGTGTGCATCAGCGCCTTTCAGTTCGGATCGCTGAGTCCGCCGGCCGCGTGGGCCGTCATGGGTACCCGATTTCCACCAGCACAGGCGCCCGGGTGACATTAAACCCATTTCTGATGATATTGTCAATTATGACTTTAATACTTAGAATTGGGTCAAACAGTGACCAGGGAGGCAACATGTCAAATGTCCGCAGTCCGCGGGCGAGTCGTCGGCAGGCTGTGAGGGGGTCGGGCGAACGCCGCGAGGCCACCGCAGAACGGTCGCCCCGGCTCGCACGGCGCAGGCGGGAAACACGCGTGCGTCTACTCGACGCGGCGTTCGCGCTGATCGTGAAAAAGGGCATGGAGGGTGTCACGATCAACGCGATCACCAACGCGGCCGACGTTGGATTCGGATCGTTCTACAACCACTTCGATTCGAAGGAAGGGCTCCTCACGGCACTCGTCGACTGGCTATTCGCGCAATTTGTCGAGACGCTCGATGGTCTCGTCGGCGGCTTGTCCGACCCGGCGGAAGTCGTCGCCGTGTCGGTACGTCACACGCTTTTGCGCGCCTGTTACGAGCCAGCGTGGGGACACCTGCTAATCCGCGAGGGACTGTCCGCGCGTGCGTTGAGCAGTAGACTCGGACAGCGCCTGTTGCGCGACGCACGCAGGGGCATTGCGCAAAGTCGCTTCGTCGTTTCGGACGAGCTGATATCGGTGCTGTCGGTGATTGGCACCGTCCTCGCCGGACTTGCGGTCGAGCTTCATTTCCCGGCGTCGTCGAAGACGATCGGTCGGTCGCGAAAAGTCCTTCGATCACGACAGGAAAGGTTCGCGCAGAACATCGCGGCGGTGGTGTTGCAGGCTTTAGGCCTCAAACGTGTGGAGGCGGAAAAGGTCGCCAGGCGTCCCATGCCGGCGGGCGACGCGAGCGTTCGATGAGCGCCGGTGGCGTGCGCTCTGCCCCGCGCGGGCCGGCCCGCTCAACCCCGATAAAGCGCCGAGCGCAGATAGCGCCTGCGCAGTTCCCGCAACGCCGACACACAGGCGGCGCTGACCGGCAGTGCAAGCAGAACGCCGAAAAACCCGAACACCTTCCCGAACGCCAGTAAAGAGAAGATGACCGCGAGCGGATGCAGACCGATACGCTCGCCGACAAGGCGCGGGGTGAGAACGACGCTTTCGAGTATCTGACCGACGCCGTACACAAGCGCGACCGCTCCTACGCCGTACCAATCGCCGAATTGCAGAACCGCGGCCAAAAGTGCGAACGCCAGCGCTATCGCGAATCCAATGTATGGAACGAGGATAGCCAGTGCAGTCAGAACCCCAACCGGCAACGCGATCCGCAATCCGGCAATAGCTAGCGCGGCGGGGTAGAAAACGGCCAATACCGCGACGACCAGAAGTTGCCCCCGCAGGTACTGCGACATCATGCAGTCGACGTCGGTAACGAAATTGCGCGTCTGTGCGAGCCAGCGCCGTGGCACGAAACTTTCGAGCCGCGCGATTGCTTCGGGTCTGTCATACAGCAAATAAAACAGAACCAGCGGCACCATCACAAGATCGCCCACGAGGCCGATCATCGCACTGCTGCCGGTGCGCAGATATCGCAACGCCGAGAGCATAGCGTCGTGACCGCTTGTCGTCAGCTGCGCGGCAAGCGCGCCGCGCACGCTCGCCCAGTCCGGCCAGTAGCCGATCCCGGCGGCAGTCAGCGAGGGTCTGACGGCGGTTTCGAGTTTCGACGCGAGCGAAGGAATCTGTCCGGATAGCTGCGGGCCTTCCAGCTCAATGACCACGAATACCAGCAGAACCAGCAGCGCCATCAGCGTCGCGAAGAGCGACATCATGACCAGCGCAGCAAGACCCCGCGGCGCTCGCAGACGTACTAGCCATTCCACGCCCGGCTGTAGTACGTACGCGATCATCGCCCCGAGCAGGAAGGGGGTGAGCACGGAGCGCAGGCTCCATAGGAGGACACCGGCCGACAACGCGACCGCGCCCCAGAATAACGATTGGCGATGATAGGCAGTCATGGTTGAGTCGGGTCTTGCGCGATTGCACGGGTGCTCGGGTGACACCCGAACCGATGCATTCAATGGATCGGTACTCCAGATAGCGCAACCAGGTCATAGGTGCGTAAGCGAACGGGCGGCCGTGCGCAATTCGTTGTTGCGCAGTTCGCCCATGCACGACCAGGACACCGCGCCACCATCATTTATGCATACTTCAATCATAAATGATAATATAATCATCTTTGGTTCGCACGGAATTTTTTGGACTGTATAGCCCTTTTCTGCCGACGCGAACTGGCAGCAAAGCGATATCGGCACACGATCGCCATGTCAGCGCCGCACAACTGCCGGCAATCTCTCCCCAACTGAGCCCGCGTCATGCGACAGGTCATTGCGTTCTTCCTTAGCCTTATCGTGGCTGTCTCCGCTCTTGCTCCGGTGGCCGCAGGTGCCGCTTCCACATGGAGTGCGCGAAGCGAAGACACCGCGGATGTTTCGGCCGACGGGCCCGTCGAAGCAGACACACCGCAAGCGCTCGGCGCCCTTCAGGCTCGGGCGGACGGGATCAGACAGCGCGCATCGAGCGCAACCAGCGATGCGCAGCTACTCGAACTCGACACGCTGAGCCGCCAGGCAGCCACCGAGGCGGACAGCCTGATGACCCTGTCTTTGCAGCCGATGCTGGCAAGAACGCACGCGCAACTGGACGTGCTCGGCGCACCTCCCGCTGCCGGCGCAGGCGGCGAAACACTGGCAGTGGCACGGCAGCGGGTGGCGCTCGCCAACCAGCAGGCGCGACTCGACGCTGAAATCGAGCAGGCCGGGCGCATCAAAGATGGGCTTTCGAACGTCAATGCGCAGATCGCGCGGCTACTGCACGAACATTTGAAAGACCAGCTCGCGCTTCGTACTGGCAGCATCATCAGCGCCGACTTCTGGCGGCCTGTGGTCCGCCCGGACGAACCGGACTATCGACGTTTGCGAGCATTCGCCCGCCAGATCCGGGCGCAGCCTGGATCGATATGGCAACCGCATCACCGGCTGGCCGCCGCTGTGCTGCTCCTGATCGCTGTGGGCTGCGCGACGATCGGCACCCGCGTTCTTCAACGGATCGCGGCATCGATCTGCTTGCGGCGTCTTCCAGAGGGGCGACTGCGGCGCAGCGCGTTGGCGATGTCGACGGTCCTCATCGCGGTGGGGACCACGATTGGCGCGTTGCAGCTGGTCGGCGTCGCCTTGGCGAGCCAAACGGCCCTGTCGCCTTCGCTGCAGAGCTTCGTGAACGGGCTTTTCAGGCACACGGTGACTTGCGCGTTGATCGCCGCCCTCGGCGAGGCATTGCTCTGTACACGGCATCCTTCCTGGCGTTTGCCCGCCATCGCCGATCCGCTTGCGCGCGCACTGCGCCCGTTCCCGCCCATACTCGCGGGACTGCTGCTTTTTTCCGGGACGCTGGAGCAAATCGACCTGGCCGTCGACACCAGTGTCCCGCTGACGATTTTTACTCGCGGCATCGTTGCGCTGATCGTTGCATTGACCATCGGCGCGTCGCTGATGCGGGCCAACCGGGTGCGCACGGCTCTGGCCGCGGCCGGCGAGTCTGCCGAAGCACGCACGACGCTGGCCGGCCTGATACATGCCGCGGTCAGCCTGGCGGTCGCTGGCACCCTCATCGCATTGTTGTGCGGCTATGTCTCCGTCGCGCGTTTCATCACTTACGAAATGGTGTGGTTCCACCTCGTACTGTGCACGCTGTATCTGCTAACCCGCCTCTCGCACGATGCGTGCGAAAGCATCTTCTGTCCCGCGCACCGCAGCGGCAAGGCGATCGGGCAGCTGTTGGGGCTGAAAGACTTCCATCTCGAGCAGATCGCGACGGTGCTGTCCGGGCTCTGTCGAAGCATGTTGATCGTCGCCGCAGTGGTGGCCCTGCTCACCGGTGGCCTCGGCACGACTCCCGCCGGTCTGTTCGCCAGTATCGTCGAGGTGCTGGGCGGCGGCCGGCTGCGCGCGCTGAATATCGTTCCCGAGCATCTGGTCAACGCGGCGCTCACGTGCGGCGTCGGACTGTACCTGGTCCGATCCGTTCGAGGATGGTTCGACACCCAGTTGCTGCCGAAGACGGCAATGAGCGACGGCATGCGTGCGTCGCTATTGACGTTGTTCGCCAACATCGGCTACCTGCTCGTCGCACTGCAGACCCTGTCGGTACTGGGAGTCAGATGGCACAACCTTGCGTGGATCGTCAGCGCATTGTCCGTGGGCATTGGCTTCGGCCTGCAGGAGATCGTCAAGAATTTCATCTCGGGGCTGATCTTGCTCGCGGAGCGCCCGGTGAAGGTCGGCGACATGATCAGTCTTGCCGGCATCGAGGGTGACATCCGGCGCATCAATGTTCGCGCTACCGAGATCCAGCTGGCCGACAAGTCCACGGTAATCGTGCCCAACTCGCAGCTGATCGCGCAGAACGTGCGCAACGTGACGATGGGCAACACGAGTCAAGGCGTGGTCACAATCGCGTTAACGTTCTCGCTGGACGTGGATCCGGAGCAGGCTCAGGACATTCTGTTCAATGCCTACGCGGATCATCCATCGATCCTTGAACACCCGGTGCCTTGCGTGGTGTTCAGCCAGTTGACGGCGGACGGCATCACGCTGACGGTCACTGGATACGTCAAAAGTCCCCGCATCGCCGCGGAAATCAAAAGCCAACTGCTGTTTACCCTCCTCAAATGCTTGCGCGCGGCGAACATCTCGCTGTCGAACCCGCGAGCGCTCGTGGTTCAGGGAACGCGAGCCGGCGATTTTTTTTCACTCGACGGAAATCGGCGGAAGCCGCCGCAAAGAGCGGCATAGGGAGGTGGCGCTAGCAACGCGTTGACCGTCGGCGAGCCACGATCTGTTCGCGCGTCGGCGCAAGCCCCTGCTCGGCAAACCCGGCCGCGCTCCAGTTCGATGGATTGATCAGGCTCACCGGTGTCTCCTCCTCGTCGGCGAGGTTATTTCGGCAGCGAGCCGTCCACGCCCTCCACGAACCAGTTCATACGCAACAATTCGGCGTCGGACATCGACTTTCCGGCGGCGATCTTGATCGCACCGCTCTGATCCTTGATCGGCCCGGCGAACGGATCGAATTTACCGGCGATGATGTCTTCGCGTTTTTGCGTCAGCGCCTTTTGCGCCGCTGGCGACACAGCTTGCGGGTTGATGCTGGCGAGGTCGATAGCTTTCTCCTTCAGGCCCCACCACGTCGGCGCGTTAGTCCAGGTACCCGACTGCACCTGTTCGATCAGACGCGAGTAGTAGACGCCCCAGTAGCTGACACACGCGCCGAGTTGCGCATTGGGACCGAACTTCTTCATGTCCGAGTCCCAGCCGAACGCATGCACCTTCTTCTGCTCCGCCGTTTGCATCGTGGCGGTCGAATCGGTGTTCTGGATCAGCACGTCGGCACCTTGCCCGATCAGGGTTTCAGCCGCCTGCTTCTCCTTGCCGGGATCGAACCAGCTGTTGATCCATACGACCTTCACTTTCGCATTCGGATTCACGGAGCGAGCGCCCATCGTAAACGCGTCGATGTTGCGCACCACTTCGGGAACGGGGACGGAGCCGACGAAGCCGAGCGTGCCCGTCCTGGTCGTGTACCCACCGACCAGCCCGGCCAGATAGGCGCTCTGATAGCTGCGCACGTCGTAGGTCGCGAAGTTTGCGGCCTTCTTGTAGCCGGTCGCATGCTCGAAGACAACGTCTGGAAAATCCTTGGCCGTCTTCAACTCGAAGTCCTGAAAGCCGAAGCTCGACCCGACGATGATCTTGTTGCCTTTGTTCGCGAGATCGCGGAACACGCGCTCGGAGTCGGCCGACTCAGGCACGTTCTCGACGCGCGTGACTTTGATCTTGTCGCCGAACTGCGCTTCGATCGCCTTCACGCCCTGCTCGTGCGCGTAGGTCCAGCCCGCATCGCCGGGATTGCCCAGATAGACGAACGCGACACCCATCGGCTGGGCAGCCATGGCGGCGGTGCTCAATGCGACAGAGATACCGAGCGCGGCCAGAAACGCGGCCGGACGAGATAGTGCGCGGGGAACGGCGCAAGCCATTTTTCTTTTCATAAAGACTCTCGGGACGGGAAGATTGATGACGCGTCGGCGCGACAGCGCAGCTGGCCCTGCGCGTCATGTCAGGGGAAATGGTGATGAGCCAATATCCCGGTCGAAATAAAAGTCCGTTATGCGCGGTATAAGCGCTGCGATATGAAGACGGCGAGCCGTCCGGACGGTCGCGCAGGCGGTGTTATATTGCGGGACACATCCGCGCCCGCGCGATAACGATCGAGTCCTGCGCATGAACGACACGTCCCGTAACCTCGACGAGACCAACGACGCTCGCCGCGCCCAGCTCGAGCACTTTGTGCGACGCGTGGCGCAGGGAGATCAGCGGGCTTTCGCGGACTTCTACACACTCACCGCTTCACGCGTGTTCGCGGTCATCGTGCGGATGATCCGCGATCGCAGCGAAGCCGAAGACCTGCTGCAGGAGGTCTACACGAACGCGTGGCGCCGCGCGGACAGCTTCGATCCCGAGCGCGGCAGCGCGATGACCTGGCTATTGACGCTCGCGCGCAACCGCACGATCGACCGGATGCGCCAGCATCGCGAAGCGCCGCTCGACGATGAGCAGATCGTCACGCTCATGGACGAGGCCCCGACACCGTTCGACGTCGCGCAACACAGCGACGAGCGACGGCGGCTCGAAGCCTGTCTGCGCGAGCTGGAGCCGCAGCAACGCGGCGCGGTGCGCGAAGCGTTCTTTAGCGGCGCGACCTACAGCGAACTGGCGGAGCGCCTTAGCGTGCCGCTCGGCACGATGAAAAGCTGGATCCGCCGCAGCCTGCTGCAGTTGAAGACGTGCCTCGAGCGATGAATACGCCAGCCAATCCCGACGACGATCTGCAGTGCGCCGAATACGCGCTCGGCGTGCTCGACAGCGACTCGCGCCGCGCGCTCGAACGCAGGGCAGATCGCGATGCGATCTTGCGCGCGACGCTCGACAAGTGGATCGAGCGTTTCGCCCCCCTAACCGACGACCTCGCTCCGCTCGAACCGCCCGCTCGCGTCTGGACGCGGATCCAGCGTGATCTGGGCTTTTTGCCCGCGGCCTCCGGCCCCGCGGCGCAGGCGCGCGGCGGCTGGTGGAATAACCTCGCCGTGTGGCGCTGGCTCGGCATCGGTGCAAGCGCCGCGGCCCTCGTGCTGCTGGCGCTGAACCTCGTCACCCTGCGCAAGGAGGCTCAGGTGCCAACGGCCGTCGTCGCGCAAAACAACTACATGGTGGCCACCATTGCGCGCAGTGACGGCGTTGCGCACTGGACCGCAACGGTCGACGTGCGCCGGGCCCGCATGGTGGTCGTGCCGGCGGTCCACCCCCAAGTGGCCGCCGACCGTTCGACCGAGCTATGGCTGATTGCGCCCAACGCGAAGCCGATTCCGCTCGGCGTGTTCCCGCCGGATGCACCTGCGTCGATGCCGCTGTCGCCGCAGATCCTCGCGCAGATCACGTCGGGCGCGGTGCTGGCTGTGTCGCTCGAGCCGCATGGCGGCTCGCCCACGGGGCAGCCGACCGGGCCCGTGCTCGCCAGCGGCGAAATTCACGCGGCCTGAGCGTCGTCATTCGCCAGCCGTTCGCCAGCCGTTCGCCAGCCGTTCGCCAACCCTTCGCCAGCCCTTCCCTCGCGCACAGGCCGCCTTTTGGGCGGCCAGAATTTTTTTTGCGGTGTGGCAACGCTCTTCGATGCATCCGGGGCGCCCCGTCGTCCGTATTGAGGGATGTGACCGTTCATCGGAGCATCCATGTCTGTGATCGCTGGTATCGCCGTAGCCGCCGCCGGGCTCGTGCTGATGTTCGGCGCGGTGTGGCTCTGGCAGTTGCGCACGGCCAACGCCGGCATGATCGATCCCGTGTGGGCCGCCGGACTCGGCGCCATCGCTGTCTTCGCCGGTGTAGCGGGCAACGGTGCGGGGTTGAACCGCTCGCTCGTCGCAATGGGCGGCGGCGTGTGGGGAATGCGCCTCGCGCTTCATCTATGGTGCCGCAATGCCGCAGGTCCCGAGGACGCACGCTACCAGCGCTTTCGCGACGAATGGGGCGTCGCCGCGCCGCGCAATTTCTTCTGGTTTTTCCAGTTGCAGGCCGTCGTCGCGCTGTTGCTGGCCATCGCCTTCTTTGTTCCCGCGTGGTCCGCGCAATCCGCATCGGCCGCGAGCGCGGCGGGCGCCGTCCTCGTGTGGGTGATCGCCGTGGCGGGCGAAGCGCTCGCCGACCGTCAGCTGGCACGCTTCGTCGCGCGGCCGTCGAACCACGGGCAGGTGTGCCGCGAAGGGATGTGGCGCTACTCGCGTCACCCCAACTACTTCTTCGAATGCGTCCACTGGTTCGCGTACACCGTGCTGTCGATCCGCTTGCCGTTCGGCTGGCTCACGCTCGCGCCGCCGTTGCTGATGGCGTGGCTGCTAATGAAGGTGTCCGGCATTCCGCTGCTCGAAGCGCACCTCGCGCGCACGCGCGCCGGCTACGACGACTACCTGCGCTCGACCAGCGCGCTGGTGCCGTGGCCGCCGCGTCGCAAGTGACACGAAGACCCGCGCTGAGTCCGGCCTCAAAGGAGCCCCACGATGAGCACGACGCTGACCGACCCGAGCGCCGCCGCGCCGATCGACGATCACTGGATCATCCGCTGCTGCGAACGCGGCTGGCTGCCCGACGCGTTGATCCGCGCGGGCATGCGGCGCCTGATACGAGCACGTCTGCGCGACGAACACGCGGACGACGGCGAAGCCCTCGCCGAAGCACTGGAGCGGCTGCTGGCCGACCTGCGCGCCAGTCCGATTGCGGTCGAAACGGGTGCGGCGAACACGCAGCACTACGAGGTGCCGGCCCGGTTCTTCGAGGCCCACCTCGGGCCTCACCTGAAATACTCGTGCGGCTACTACCCGCGCGGTAGCGAAACGCTGGCCGAAGCGGAAGTGGCGATGCTCGAACGCTATGTCGAGCGCGCCGGTCTCAGCGACGCTCAGCGGATCCTCGACCTCGGCTGCGGCTGGGGATCGCTCGCGTTGTGGCTTGCGCAACGCTTTCCCCGGGCGCAAATCGTCGCGCTATCGAACGCGCAAGGGCAGCGGCGCTTCATCGAAGAATGCGCGGCGCGCCGCGGCTTGAAGAACCTGCGGGTGCTGACCGGCAACATCGCCGACTTCGACTTTCCGCAGCATGACGCCGGCTTCGACCGCATTGTCTCGATCGAGATGTTCGAGCACATGAAGAACTACGGCTTGCTGCTCGGCAAGCTTTCGCGCTGGCTGCGCGACGACGGCAGGCTGTTCGTGCATATGTTCGCGCATCGCTCGCTCGCGTATCAGTTCGCGTCGAGCGACGCAACCGACTGGATGTCGCGGCACTTTTTCACCGGTGGCACGATGCCGTCGGCGGCACTGCTGCTGCGTTTCCAGGACGACCTTCGCGTGAACCGGCAATGGTGGCTCGATGGTACGCACTATGCGCGCACAGCCGAACAGTGGCTCGCCGCGCTCGATGCGGCGCGCGCGCAGATCCTGCCGATCCTCGCCGACGTGTACGGCAAGGACACGCAACTGTGGTTTCAACGCTGGCGCATGTTCTACATGGCCGTCGCCGAACTGTTCGGCTATGCGCGCGGCAGCGAATGGGGGGTGGCCCACTACCTGTTCGAAAAGCGCGAGCCGGGCAACAGGCGTGACCGATGCGACGCGCACGGCACGAGGGCCGCGCGATGACCCGCGGCATCGTTCATGCCGCCCGCGGCTTCATCACAGCGCTCGTCATGACCGCGCTCGCCGTGGCCCCGCTGCTCGGCACCACAGCCTGCTCAGGCGGGCATCCGCCCAATCCCAACCCGCGAGCGTCGCTGCCGCTGCAAGCCGTGGCGGTGGATCTGCCGCGCTATATGGGCCGCTGGTACGTGATCGCGCATGTGCCCTACTTTGCGGAACACGGCTTCGTGGCGACCCGCGCCGAATGGACACTGCGCGCGGATGGCCGCATCGACGACGTGTTCGTCGGACGCAAGGGCGGTTTCGATCAGCACGAGCGCCGCTACCAGTTCGTCGATACCGTCGAGCCCGGCAGCGGCGGCGGCACATGGCGCGTCCGCCTGTTCTGGCCCGTGTATTTCACCCAACTCACGCTGTATGTCGACCCCGGCTACCGCTACACGATCCTCGGCAATCCGGACAAGACACTCGGCTGGATCTTCGCGCGCGAGCCGGTGATCAGCGACGACGCCTACCGTGCGTTGCTCGCCCGGCTCGACGCGATCGGCTACGACACCTCGCAGTTCGTCCGCGTGCCGCAGGTGCCCGCGCAGCTTGGCCAGCCGGGCTTCGAGCCGGCCGATGCGAATCGTTGAGTCCGCATGCATCCGCACGCGCGGCTCGTCCGTATCTGCAGTCACGGTCCTGAACAACGCGAACAGGAGAGTGATCGACATGCAGCGCGAACTCATCTGCCCGCCGCCCGGCCAACGCATTGCGGTGGTCGGCGGCGGCATTGCCGGCCTGGCCAGCGCGTGGCTGCTATCGCGCCGTCACCGGGTCACGCTGTTCGAGGCCGCCGGCTACCTTGGCGGCCACACGAACACCGTTGACGTCGAACTGGACGGCTTGCGGCATCCCGTCGACACCGGCTTTCTCGTCTTCAACGATCGTAGCTATCCAAACCTCGTCGCGCTGTTCGGCGAACTCGGCGTGCGCGCGCATCGCACCGACATGTCGTTCTCGGTCTCGCTCGATGACGGCCGGCTCGAATGGGCCGGCACGAACCTGAACACGGTTTTCGCGCAGCGTCGCAACCTGTTCTCGCCATCCTTCCTGCACATGCTGCGCGACATCCTGCGCTTTAACGCGTCGGCGCAGCGGCATCTGGAAAACGCGAGCCGCAACCGTTGCTCCGTCGGCGAGCTGCTGGTCGAAGGCGGCTATGGCGCGCCGTTCCAGCGTCACTACCTGCTGCCGATGGCGGCGGCGATCTGGTCGAGCGCTGCTCACGAGATCCTGCGTTTTCCGGCCGCCACGTTTCTGCGTTTCTGCCTGAACCATGCATTGCTGCAGGTGAATGGACGGCCGCCGTGGAAAAGCGTGGTGGGCGGCGGCCGCGAGTACGTGCGCAGGATCGCCGCGACGCTCGACGACGTCCGGACGAACACACCAGTGCGTGCGGTATGGCGCGACCCGCAAGGCGTCACCGCCGTGACCGACGAGGCGGGAGCCGAGCGCTTCGACGCGATCGTGCTCGCCAGCCACGCGCCGACGAGCCTGCGCCTGCTCGTCGACGCCGACGAAAAGGAGCGCGGCATTCTTGGCGCAGTGCGCTACCAGCGCAACTACGCGACGTTGCACACCGACACGCGTCTGCTGCCGCGCCGCCGGCGCGTGTGGTCCGCGTGGAATTACCTCGGCGCACGCGTGTCGCAGGCGTCGGGCCACCGCCAACCTGTGTGCGTGAGCTATCTGCTCAACCAATTGCAGCCGCTGCCGTTCCGCACACCGGTGATCCTCACGCTCAACGCAGTGGAGGCGCCCGCGCGGGAACACGTGATCGGTCGATACGTGTATGAACATCCGCTGCTGGACCTTGCATGCGTCGATGCTCAGCAGCGTCTGCCCGAACTGCAAGGCCACCGGCGCACGTGGTTCGCGGGCGCGTGGACCGGCTATGGCTTCCACGAGGACGGGTTGAAATCCGCGCTGCACGTCGCGCAAGCGTTCGGCGAGCTTCCGGCGTGGGCGGTGCGATGAGCATCGAAGCGAGCTGCAACGATGGCAACGACGGCAGGGACGGTATCGCCGCGCGTATTCTGACCGGCAACGTGATGCACGAACGGCTGCGTCCGGCGCGGCATCGATTCGTCTATCCGGTGCTGTATCTGAGCTGCAACCTTGCCTGCGTGACGCAGTTGCAGCGCTGGTGGTTCGGTATCGACCGCTGGGCGCCGCTCGGCCTCGTCACGCGCGACTACGGGCCGCACGACGGCCAGCCGCTGGAGAGCTGGATGCGCCGGCGCCTCGCCGAAGCCGGGGTCCCCGCCGACGGGGACATCTGGCTGCAGACCATTCCGCGCGTTTTAGGCTACGCGTTCAGCCCGGTGAGCTTCTGGTTCTGCTACGACCGCGAAGGCGCGTTGCGCGCGCTCTACGCCGATGTGCGCAACACGTTCGGCGCGCGTCACGGCTATCTGCTGAGTGCGCCGGATCACGCGCCGATCGGCGACGACACCGAGCTGATCTGTCGCAAAACGTTCCACGTCTCGCCGTTTTGCGACGTCACGGGTCACTACGCGTTTCGCGTCCGCCTGCGCGACGGTTCGGTCGTCGTCGCGATCGATTATCACGATCGAAACGGACTGCTGCTGCGCACCGCCCTCGCGCTGCGCGGCGAGCCGCTCAGTGCGCGAAGCGCGTTGCGTGCCGTCGCCCGCCGGCCGTTCGCCGCGCTTGCAGTGATGATGCACATCCACTGGCAGGCGCTGCGCCTGTGGCTCAAGCGCGTGCCGTTTTACGGCGCCCGTCCGCCGGGCTCGGGCCATGCGGATCGCAGCGGGCCGTGCGCGCCGGCCAGTATTCCACGACGAGACAAGGACGGCTCATCATGAACGTGCTGCGTTCGCTTTCGACCAACGCGGCGATGCCGCTGTGCGCGCGGCTCCTGTTCGGCGTGTTGCGTCAGGTCCGGGTCGGCCATCTGACGCTGGTCACGCCGCAGGGCGCGCACTACCTGTTCGGCGATCCGCATCAGCAGCCGGGCGCCGTGCTGCACGTGCTCGACTGGCGTGCGTGCCGCGCGATCCTGCGCGCGGGCGATATCGGCGTGGCGCAAGCGTACCGCGCCCAGTGGCTCGATTCGCCCGATTTCGTCGCGCTGCTGCGGTTCGCGCTGTGTAACGAGGCGGCAGTGAAGCGCGCGGTGCATGGCGGCCGGCTCGCGCAGCTCTGGTACAACCTCCGACACCGCTTGCGGATAAACACACGCACGGGCAGCCGGCGCAACATTCACGCGCACTACGACATCGGCAATGCGTTCTACGCGCTATGGCTCGATCAGAGTTGGACCTATTCGAGCGCCTGCTTCGACGGCGACCCGATACGCTCGCTCGACGCGGCGCAGGAGGCGAAGTACCGCCGTATCGTCGAGACGCTCGGTCTGCGGCCCGGCATGCGCGTGCTGGAGATAGGCTGCGGCTGGGGTGGCTTTACGATCCACGCGGCGCGCCTGGGCATCCAGGTCCATGGCGTGACGATTTCGCAGAACCAGCGCGACTTCGCTATCGAACGGATCCGGCGCGAGGGTCTCGATGGGCTTGCCCGTGTCGAACTACGCGACTACCGGGATCTGGACGGTCAGTACGATGCGGTCGTGTCGATCGAGATGTTCGAAGCCGTTGGGGTGACTTACTGGCCCGTGTGGTTCCGCAAACTGCGAGATCGCCTCGCGCCGGATGGCCGCGCGCTGGTGCAGACGATCACGATAGACGAAGCGCACTTCGCCGCCTATTGCGCGTCGAGCGATTTCATCCGCGAGTACATTTTCCCGGGCGGCATGCTCCCCAGTGCCGAGCGCTTCGTGCGTGGCGCGAGCGCGGCGGGGCTGCACGCGTCGCCCGCGTTGTCATTCGGTCTCGACTATGCGCGCACGCTGCAACTCTGGCGGCAGCGGTTCGAGGCGAACCTGGACACGGTGCGCGGCCTGAATCTCGACGAAACCTTCATTCGCACGTGGCGCCTTTATCTCGCCTATTGCGAGGCCGGGTTTGCCGAGCGGCGCACGGATGTCATGCACTTCGTGGTTGCGCGGGTGGACTGATACCACGGCGATACGTGCACGTGAAACTCCATACAGGCAAAAAAAAAGCGTCACGTTGCCGTGACGCTTTGAAAAAGTTCTAGCCATTCCGAGGGCCGTGCTAGAACCTGAGAGACGGTTTTTCGAAAGCGCTGACTCGACGCGGCCGGAAATCCTGGGCCAGCTCAGGCGCTACCGATTAGCACGCTTCAATCTGGTAAATTCGACCGAACACCCAAAATATGGGCAAAAACGTGCAATTAACTCGGTGTTTCGAAACAAGATTCCATTTTTTATGGTTATGCTGACTAAGTCAAGCAAAATGATAAAAAGCTTCAAGCGGCTTCCGGTAATTCGTTCCGATACAATCAATTCTTAAAATTTACTCAAGCCGGCGCGTCGCTCCAGCGCCTGCCGGCCGGTTCCCGGCGCGCACAGCACCAGCTGACGAACAGAAAACTCGAAATACCGTTCCAAAAAAGCGTATGAACCGACCTCTGCCTTCCCCCCTCTCCGCCGCTCCCGTCAAGGACAGCAAGGACAGCACCGGCGACGAAGTCACTGCGCTCGCGCGCGGCCTGACCGTGCTGCGCACGGTCGCCGCCGCCCACGCGCCGCTCAGCAATCGCGAACTCGCCGAACTGACCGGCATCCCGAAACCGACGGTGTCGCGCATCAGCGCGACGCTGGTCAGCGCGGGCTTTCTGCTGCGGCTGCCGGACAGCGAGCGATTCGTGCTGACGTCGTCGGTGCTGGAACTGAGCAACGGCTTCCTGCGCAATTTCGACATTCGCGCGCGCGCGCGGCCGTACCTGATCGCGCTGGCCGAGCGCACCGCGTTGTCGGTGCACCTCGCGGTGCGCGACCGCTACGACATGGTCGTGATCGACACGATCCGGCCGCGCTCGGCGGTGCTCGTGTCGCGGCTCGAAATAGGCTCGCGGATGAGCCTCACGCGCACCGCGGTGGGCCGCGCGTATCTGGCCGCGCTCGCGCCAGCCGAACGCAACACGCTGCTGAGCGGCCTGCAGACCGCCGAGGGCGACGAGTGGCCGAACGTCGGCGGCCGCCTGGAAAACGCGATCGCCGATACGCTCGAACGCGGCTACGCGATCGCCACCGGCGAGTGGTACGACGGTCTGAACGCGATCGCGCTCGGTTTCGTCGGGCCGTCGGGCGAACGCTACGCGGTCAACTGCGGCGGCTCGGCCGACCAGTGCCCGCGCGACTGGCTGATCGCCAACGCCGCACCGGCGCTGCTCGAATGCATCGACAAAATCGTGCTCGAAATCGGCGGCACGCCGGGACGCCGGCTCGACCTGTAAGCGCGCGTCGAACCCGTCAGCCGCTGCGGCTGCGGCTGCGGCCACCCGGGGAACCCACGGCCCGACACCAAACACCGGCCGCCGCTAGCCGACCCGTCGCCTACCCTCTGTAACCTTCGTAATCAACCGAAAAAAAGCTTGGCTGGACTGTTACAGAGGCCGCAACGTACGATCACGCATCCCGGTTGCGGGACCGCGCCGCCGGCCATAGGCACCATCGCCAACGGCGCCGCGCCGCCTCGATGATTTCGCATTGCGTTAACATCTCTGTCCCGTACGCCGGGTAGCATCGCGCCGAGACATCGCGCGCCGCGCCCGCTGTCTAATCCGCCTGCCCGCCACTTGCACCGCCGGTGTGCCGCTGTCCTTTTTAGCGGCGCCCGCGCGAGCGGCTCACATCACTTGCCAGTCACCAGACCGAACCGATGGACGAACAACAAAAGCACCCGGAAACTCAACGCCCCGCCACGCCGAAGCCGTCCGCGGATGGCGCGCAAGCGGGCGCGCCCGGCACGGTGAAGCGGCGTCGCGGCCGCACCGTCGCGATCATCGTCGTGGTGCTGCTGGTGCTCGGCGTGGTGCTGTGGCGCTGGCATCCGTGGGGCGGCCCCGGTGCCGGCGCGAGCGCGCCCGGCGCCGCCAGCGGCGCGCGCGCGGGCCGCTTCGGCCGCGGCGCTCCCGGCGCCCCCGGCAACATGCCGCAACCGGTGCACGTGGCCACCGCGACCCAGGGCGAAATGCCGGTCGTGCTGACCGCGCTCGGCACCGTCACGCCGCTCGCCACGGTCACCGTGCTGCCGCAGTTGAGCGGCGTGCTGCAGGACGTCTATTTCAAGGAAGGCCAGATGGTCAAGAAGGGCGACGTGCTGGCCCAGATCGACCCGCGCCCGTACGAGATTTCGCTGCGCAACGCCGAAGGCACGCTGATCCGCGATCAGGCGCTGCTGGAAACCGCGCGCCTCGATCTGAAGCGCTATCAGACGCTGCTCGAGCAGGACTCGATCGCGCGTCAGCAGGTCGACACCCAGGCGTCGCTGGTGCGTCAGTACGAGGGCACGGTGAAGTCCGACAAGGCGAACATCGATACCTTCAAGCTCGACCTGATCTATGCGCGCATCACCGCGCCGGTGTCGGGCCGCGTCGGCCTGCGCCAGGTCGACCCGGGCAACTACGTGACCTCGGGGCTCGCGAACGGCATCGCGGTCATCACGCAGTTGCAGCCGATCAGCGTGCTGTTCACGACCTCCGAAGACAACCTGCAGCAGATCATCAAGCACACCGCGAACGGCGAGCAGCTGTCGGCGACCGCGTACGACCGCAGCAACACCCGCCCGCTCGAAGTCGGTTCGCTGAAGACGATGGACAACCAGATCGACACGACCACCGGCACGGTCAAGCTGCGCGCGATCTTCGAGAACAAGGACAACGGGCTGTTCCCGAATCAGTTCGTCAACACGCGCCTGCTGGTCGATACGATCAAGGACGCGGTGATCGTGCCGACCTCGGCGGTGCTCAATGGCTCGATGGGCCGCTTCGTGTACGTCGTCAAGGCGGACAACACGGTCACCGTGCGCGAGGTCAAGGTCGGCCCGGTCGACGGCGAGCGCACCAGCATCCAGTCCGGCCTCGCGGTCGGCGAGCGGGTCGTGACCGACGGCTCCGACCGGCTGCGCGAAGGCGCGAAGATCACGATTCCGGCCGCGCGCGCCGCCGGTGCGGCGGGCGCGTCGGGCCCGCATGGCGCGAGCGCGCCGGGCGGTGCATCGGCCGCATCGGGTGCCCACGCGCATCGCGGCCGCCACGCGTCGCAGGCCGCGCAATAAAGTAAAGGCACAGCACTTACCGCATGAATCCATCCCGCGCCTTTATTCTTCGTCCGGTCGGCACCGCGCTGCTGATGGCGGCGATCATGCTGGTCGGCCTCGTCGCGCTGCGCTTTCTGCCGCTCTCAGCGCTGCCCGAGGTCGACTATCCGACCATCCAGGTGCAGACCTTCTATCCGGGCGCGAGCCCGGACGTGATGACCTCGTCGGTGACCGCGCCGCTCGAACGCCAGTTCGGGCAGATGCCGTCGCTGAACCAGATGTCGTCGCAAAGCTCGGCCGGCTCGTCGATCATCACGTTGCAGTTCAACCTCGACCTGCCGCTCGACATCGCCGAGCAGGAAGTGCAGGCCGCGATCAACGCGGCCGGCAACCTGCTGCCGTCGGACCTGCCCGCGCCGCCGATCTACGCGAAGGTCAACCCGGCCGACGCGCCGATCCTGACGCTCGCGATCACGTCGAAAACGATGCCGCTCACCGAGGTGCAGGACCTCGCGGACACGCGTCTCGCGCAGAAAATCTCGCAGGTCGCGGGCGTCGGCCTCGTCAGCCTGTCGGGCGGCCAGCGCCCGGCCATCCGGATTCAGGCGAACCCGCGCGCGCTCGCCGCGTACGGGCTCAATCTCGACGATCTGCGCACCACCATCTCGAACCTGAACGTCAATACGCCGAAGGGCAACTTCGACGGCCCGACCCGCAACTACACGATCAACTCGAACGACCAGCTGCAAAGCGCGGACGAGTACAAAACCGCGGTGGTCGCATACAAGAGCGGCCGTCCGGTGATGCTGACCGACGTCGCGAACATCGTGTCGGGCCCGGAGAACACCAAGCTCGGCGCGTGGGTCGACAACACCCCGGCGATCATCCTGAACGTGCAGCGCCAGCCCGGCGCGAACGTGATCCAGGTGGTCGACAGCATCAAGAAGCTGCTGCCGCAGTTGCAGCAGTCGCTGCCGGCCGCGCTCGACGTGCAGGTCGTCACCGACCGCACCACCACGATCCGCGCATCGGTGCGCGACGTGCAGTTCGAACTGGCGATGTCGGTCGTGCTGGTCGTGCTGGTGATGTACCTGTTCCTCGCCAACGTCTACGCGACGATCATTCCGAGCCTGTCGGTGCCGCTGTCGCTGATCGGCACGCTCGCGGTGATGTACCTGTGCGGCTTCTCGCTGGACAACCTGTCGCTGATGGCGCTGACGATCGCGACCGGCTTCGTCGTCGACGACGCGATCGTGATGATCGAGAACATCGCGCGCTACGTGGAAGAAGGCGAGCCGCCGCTCGAAGCCGCGCTCAAGGGCTCCAAACAGATCGGCTTCACGATCATCTCGCTGACGGTGTCGCTGATCGCGGTGCTGATTCCGCTGCTGTTCATGGGCGACGTGGTCGGCCGGCTGTTCCATGAATTCGCGATCACGCTCGCGGTGACGATCGTGATTTCGGCGGTCGTGTCGCTCACGCTGGTGCCGATGATGTGCGCGAAGCTGCTGCGCCACACGCCGCCGCACGAGAGCCACCGCTTCGAGGCGAAGGCGCACCGCTTCATCGACTGGGTGATCGCGCGCTACGCGGTCGCGCTCACGTGGGTGCTGGGACGGCAGCGCGCGACGCTGGTCGTCGCGGTGCTGACGCTGGTGCTGACCGGCCTGCTGTATGTGTTCGTGCCGAAGGGCTTCTTCCCGGTGCAGGACACCGGCGTGATCCAGGCGATCACGCAGATGCCGCAGTCGGTGTCGTTCGCGGCGATGGCCGAGCGTCAGCAGGCGCTCGCCGACCGGATCCTGAAAAATCCGGATGTCGAGAGCCTCACTTCGTTCATCGGCGTGGACGGCAGCAACATCACGCTCAATAGCGGCCGGATGCTGATCAACCTGAAGCCGCGCGACGACCGCAGCAGCAACGCGAGCGAAGTGATCCGCCAGTTGCAGAAAGACGTCGCGCATATTCCGGGCGCGACGCTCTACATGCAGCCGGTGCAGGACCTGACGATCGACTCGACGGTCAGCCCGACGCAGTATCAGTTCATGCTGACCGATCCGAACATCGGCGAATTCACCACGTGGGTGCCCAAGCTGGTCGAGCGCCTGAAGCAGGCGCCCGAACTCGCCGACGTCGCGACCGATCTGCAGGACAACGGCCGCTCGGTGTTCATCGAGATCGACCGCGCGACCGCCGCGCGCTTCGGCATCACGCCGGCCACGATCGACAGCGCGCTGTACGACGCGTTCGGCCAGCGCATCATCTCGACGATCTTCACGCAGTCGAACCAGTACCGCGTGATCCTCGAAGTGCAGCCGGAGATGCAGCACTACATCGAGTCGCTGAACTCGATCTACCTGCCCTCGGCGACGGCGAGCGGCGGCCAGGTGCCGCTGTCGTCGATCGCGAAGTTCATCGAGCGCCCCGCCCCGCTGCTGGTTACGCACCTGAGCCAGTTCCCGGCCACCACGGTGTCGTTCAACCTCGCGCCGGGTTCGTCGCTCGGCGCGGCGGTCAGGGCGATCGAGCAGGCGCAGAAGGACATCGGCCTGCCCGCGTCGTTCCAGACCCGCTACCAGGGCGCGGCGCTCGCGTTCCAGGCGTCGCTCGCCAACGAGCTGTTCCTGATCCTCGCGGCGATCGTCACGATGTACATCGTGCTCGGCGTGCTGTACGAGAGCTTCATCCATCCGATCACGATCCTGTCCACGTTGCCGTCGGCGGGCGTCGGCGCGCTGCTCGCGCTGCTGATCACCGGTCATGACCTCGACATCATCGGCATCATCGGCATCGTGCTCTTGATCGGTATCGTCAAGAAGAACGCGATCATGATGATCGACTTCGCGCTCTACGCGGAGCGCGAGGAAGGCAAGCCGCCGCGCGAGGCGATCTACCAGGCCTGTCTGCTGCGCTTCCGGCCGATCCTGATGACCACGCTCGCCGCCTTGCTCGGCGCGCTGCCGCTGATGCTCGGCACCGGCGCGGGCTCGGAGCTGCGCCGTCCGCTCGGCATCGCGATCGCCGGCGGTCTGATCGTCAGCCAGCTGCTCACGCTGTTCACGACGCCGGTGATCTATCTCGCGTTCGATTCGCTCGGCCGCCGGCTGCGCGAGCGCTTCCATCGCGACGATTCGCCCGGTAGCGCGACGCCGCCCGCCACCGATGCGGGGAACTAGGCGATGAACCTGTCGCGTCCGTTTATTTCCCGCCCGGTCGCCACCACGCTGCTGGCGATCGGCATCGCGCTGTCCGGGGTGTTCGCATTCACCAAACTGCCGGTCGCGCCGCTGCCGCAGGTCGACTTTCCGACCATCTCGGTGCAGGCGTCGCTGCCGGGCGGCAGCCCGGAGACCGTCGCGACCAGCGTCGCAAGTCCGCTGGAGCGGCACCTGGGCTCGATCGCCGACGTCAGCGAAATGACCTCGCAGAGCTCGGTCGGCTCGACCCGCATCACGCTGCAGTTCGGCCTGAACCGCGACATCGACGGCGCCGCGCGCGACGTGCAGGCGGCGATCAACGCGGCGCGCGCCGATCTGCCCGCGAGCCTGCGCAGCAACCCGACCTACCACAAGGTCAACCCGGCCGACGCGCCGATCCTGATTCTCGCGCTCACGTCGAACACGCTGACGCCGGGTCAGCTGTACGACTCGGCGGCCACCGTGCTGCAGCAGTCGCTGTCGCAGGTGCAAGGGGTCGGCGAAGTCGACGTGAGCGGCTCGGCGAATCCGGCGGTGCGCGTCGAACTCGAACCGCATGCGCTGTCGCACTACGGAATCGGTCTCGAAGACGTGCGCGCGGCGCTCGCCGCGGCCAACGCGAACAGCCCGAAAGGCGCGATCGAGTTCGGCGAGAACCGCGTGCAGCTGTACACCAACGACCAGGCGACCAAGGCCTCGCAGTACAAGGACCTGGTCATTGCGTATCGCAACGGCGCGGCGGTCAAGCTGTCGGACATGGGCGAAGTGGTCGACTCGGTCGAGGACCTGCGCAACCTCGGCCTCGCGAACGGCAAGCACTCGGTGCTGGTGATCCTGTACCGGCAGCCCGGCGCGAACATCATCGAAACGGTCGACCGCGTGAAGGCGATGCTGCCGCAACTGCATGCGTCGCTGCCCGCCGACGTCGATATCCTGCCCACCTCGGACCGCTCCACCACGATCCGCGCGTCGCTGAAAGACACCCAGCGCACGCTGGTGATCGCGGTCGCACTGGTCGTGATGGTGGTGTTCCTGTTCCTGCGCAACTGGCGCGCCACGCTGATTCCGAGCGTCGCGGTGCCGATCTCGATCATCGGCACGTTCGGTGCGATGTACCTGATGGGCTTCTCGCTCGACAACCTGTCGCTGATGGCATTGACGATCGCGACCGGCTTCGTGGTCGACGACGCGATCGTGGTGCTGGAGAACATCTCGCGGCACATCGAGGACGGCATGCCGCGCATGAAGGCCGCGTTCGTCGGCGCGCGCGAGGTCGGCTTCACGGTGCTGTCGATCAGCCTGTCGCTGGTCGCGGTGTTCCTGCCGATCCTGCTGATGGGCGGAATCGTCGGCCGGCTGTTCCGCGAGTTCGCGCTGACGCTGTCGCTGGCGATCGCGGTGTCGCTGCTGGTGTCGCTGACGCTCACGCCGATGATGTGCTCGCGCCTGTTGCGCGAGAAGCACGAGAAGCGCGAGGAAAACCGCTTCGGGCGCGGGCTCGAACGCGGCTTCACCGCGCTGCAAAACGGCTACGAACGCTCGCTCGGCTGGGCGCTAGAGCATCCCCGCCTGATCGTGGCCGTGCTGCTGCTGACCATCGGGCTGAACGTCGCGCTGTACATCATCGTGCCGAAGGGCTTTTTCCCGCAGCAGGACACCGGGCGGCTGGTCGGCGGCATTCAGGCCGACCAGAGCACGTCGTTCCAGGCGATGAAGGGCAAGTTCACGCAGATGATGGAGATTGTCAGCAAGAACCCCGCGGTCGAGAGCGTGGCCGGCTTCACCGGCGGGCGCCAGACCAACTCGGGCTTCATGTTCGTGTCGCTCAAGCCCAAGAGCGAGCGCAAGCTGTCCGCCGACCAGGTGATCCAGCAACTGCGCGCCCCGCTCGGCGACGTCGCCGGCGCGCGCACGTTCCTGCAGGCGGTGCAGGACATCCGGGTGGGCGGCCGGCAATCGAACGCGCAGTACCAGTTCACGCTGCTGGCCGACTCGACGCCCGATCTGTACAAGTGGGGGCCGAAACTGACCGAGGCGCTGCAGGCGCGCAAGGAGCTCACCGACGTGAACTCCGACCAGCAGCAAGGCGGCCTCGAAGCGATGGTGACGATCGACCGCGCAACCGCCGCGCGCATGAACATCAAGCCCTCGCAGATCGACAACACGCTGTACGACGCGTTCGGCCAGCGCCAGGTGTCGACGATCTACAACCCGCTGAACCAGTACCACGTGGTAATGGAAGTCGCGCCGCGCTTCTGGCAGAGCCCGGACATCCTGCACGACCTCTACATCAGCACGTCGGGCGGCTCCGCGAGCGGCGCGCAGACCACCAATGCGCCGGCCGGCACGGTCACCTCGAACGCGGCGACCGGCACCACCAGCGCGGCGACCGGCGGCACCGCGGCCACCACCGCCGGCAGCGCGGCCAGCATTGCCGCCGATTCGGCGCGCAACCAGGCGATCAACTCGATCGCGGCGAGCGGCAAGTCGAGCGCGTCGTCGGGCTCGGCGGTGTCGACCTCGAAGGAAACGATGGTGCCGCTGTCGACGATCGCGAGCTTCGGGCCCGGCACCACGCCGCTGTCGGTCAATCACCAGAGCCAGTTCGTCGCGTCGACGATCTCGTTCAACCTGCCGCCGGGCGTGTCGCTCTCAACCGCGACCCAGGCGATCTACGACACGATGGCCGAGATCGGCATGCCGGCCACCATTCACGGCAGCTTCCAGGGCACCGCGCAGGCGTTCCAGCAGTCGATGTCCGATCAGCCGATCCTGATCCTCGCGGCGCTCGCGGCGGTCTACATCGTGCTCGGGATTCTGTACGAGAGCTACATCCACCCGCTGACGATCCTGTCGACGCTGCCGTCCGCGGGCGTCGGCGCGCTGCTCGCGCTGCTGCTGTTCAAGACCGAGTTCAGCATCATCGCGCTGATCGGCGTGATCCTGCTGATCGGGATCGTGAAGAAGAACGCGATCATGATGGTGGACTTCGCGATCGACGCGTCGCGCAAGGGGCTGTCCTCGCGCGATGCGATCTACCAGGCCTGTCTGCTGCGCTTCCGGCCGATCATGATGACCACTTTCGCGGCGCTGCTCGGCGCGCTGCCGCTCGCGTTCGGCGGCGGCGAAGGCGCGGAAATGCGCGCGCCGCTCGGTATCTCGATCGTCGGCGGGCTGATCGTCAGCCAGATGCTGACGCTCTATACGACGCCGGTGGTCTACCTGTATATGGATCGCCTGCGGGTGCGCTGGGAAGCGCGCAAGGCGCGCCGCCGCGGGGATGCGGCGACGGGTGCGGTGTGATGGTGTGAGGCGGCGGGCGTTACAGCTTCTGCTCGATGGCCAGCGAGAAAATCCGCTGCCATTGACGCGCCTGCCGCTCGCCCGTCATCGGCACCAGCCATTCGCCGTGGCGCGGGTCCTTCACCTTGAGCGCGACATGCGCCTGCGCATCACGGCCCTGCACTTGCGCGCCGAGCAGGTCGGCGAATATATATGCGCCCTGCGCGTCGCCGACGCGAATCTCGCACAGCCGCTTGGGCGCCGCGAGCCGCACCGAGCCCCAACTGCCCTTGAGTTCATGCGTCCAGTCGCCGTCGCGCAGATTCGGCGCGACTTCGCGGCGGCGCTGCCACCAGTACGCGAGCGCGGCGACGACCAGCGCGCCGGCCAGCACCGCGACGCCAATCGCCACCCCCAGACCGAACGCGGCTTCGAGACCGTCAAACGCGCGGACCGCGCCGTACACCAGCGCGATCAGCGCAAACAATGCAACCAGAATCGGCATCGCTAGCTCACCCGGAAAAAGGGCCTAGCCTAGCACGGGGGTGGCGCGGGGCCGCGTGAAGCTGGCAGCGCGAAGCGGGCGGTGGCGTGATCTCCGCGGCGGCCCGGGCGCGAGTTGATCCCGGCGCTTGCCGAACTTAACCAGCGCCGCCTGCCGCTCATTGCCATGCTGCTCATTGCCATGCCGCTGATTGCCCTGCCGCTGATTGCCGTGCCGCTGATTGCCGTGCCGCTCACTGCCCCTTATGCGCGGCCGCCCACTGCTTGACCGCGTTCAGCGTGTTCTCGACATGCTTGTCCGGCGACAGGCTCGTGTATTCGTAAATGATCTTGCCGTCCGGTGCGATCACGTACGAGACCCGGTTGGCCATCCCCGCTTTCAGCGGCATGCCGGCGTCGTATGCGCCGATCACCTTCGCGTCGGCATCGGCGGCGACCGGGAATTTGCTGCGGCATTCGCTGACCGAGAACTTCGTCAGCGTATCGATGTTGTCGTGCGACACGCCGATCACCGTCGCGCCGTATTTCTTGTATTCGTCGACCGCATCGGCAAACTCGTGCGCCTCGATCGTGCAGCCCTTGGTGAACGCGGCCGGATAGAAGTACAGCACGACCGGCCCCTTCTTCAATTCGTCGGCGAGCGAATAGGTGTAGGTCTTGCCGCCGAGCGACGCGTCGGCGGTGAACACCGGCGCGCTATCGCCGGGCTTGAGCGTCGCCGACGCGAGCGGCGCATGCATCGCGCAGCCAAGCGCCATCACGACGGCGGCGAGCGACACGGGTAACTGTTTTATCTTCAACTGCATCTGCTCCTCCATGCGTGCGGGCACGCGTTCGATCCGTTTCATTGCCAGCAGCGTCCCGGCCCCACGCCGGGCGTCGCCGAACAATCTATTGGAGCACGGATACGCGACGCGTGTCGTCTCGCGCGGCGAGCACAAGCCGATCGAAAGGATCCACCGCGCAGCGTCGCCGCGGCACCGCGGCACCCTGGCGACGCCAGTCAGCGAGGCGGCTCCGCCACATGTGCGCCGAACCACGCAGCCGCCGACAGATTCAACTCCGACAGCACCTCGGGCGTGAGCGCGGCAAAGCCCGCCGCCGCCGCGACCGGCGCCGCGTCGCCGCCCTCGCCCGCGACTTCGGCGATCAGCAGCAGCGCGCCGAGTTCGCCCTTGCGCGCGACGATCGCGTCGCGGATCTGCGCGGCGAGGCCGAGCTTTTCGAGCACCGTCTCCGGCGTGCTGTCGAGCACCACGTGCACCAGCGAAAAGATCCCGGTCATGAACGCGGCGTCGGCGAATTCGCCGTCGGCCGGACGCAGCCAGTTCGCGGCCAGCTCCATGAAACGCGAGCGTGTTGCCGCCAGCTGCACGAGCGGATCGGCGCGCCACGGCAGATCGCCGGTATCGGCGTACAGCAGCAGTTGCGCCCAGCGCGAGATCTGCCGGGTGCCGGTCGCGATGATCGCCTCGCGCAGCGACGCGATATTGCGGCCGAGCCCGAACGCACTCGAATTGACCAGCCGCAACAGCTGCACGACCACGCTCGGATTGAGCTTCAGTTCGGCCTCGAGTTCGACGATGCCGGCATCGCGCGACAGCAGCGCGAGCAGCCGCAGCAGCCCCGGGCGCAGCGAGCGGTTGCGCGGCGCGGCCAGCACTTGCGGGCGCGCGAAGAAATACCCCTGGAACAGGTCGAAGCCCAGTTCGTGCGCGAGCGCGAAGTCCTCGCGCGTCTCGACCTTCTCGGCGACCAGCGTCTTGCCCTGGCCGCGCAGCATCGACGCGAGCTTCGCGACCAGCGCGGGCGGCGTCTGCAGAAAATCGATCTTGACGATGTCGGCGTACGGCAGCTTCGCGAGCAGCTCGTCGGTGATCTCGCCGACGTCGTCGAGCGCGACCTGAAAGCCCGCGCCGCGCAGCTCGTCGAGCCGGCGCGCGAGCGTAGCGTCGAAACGCACGGTCTCGAGAATTTCGAGCACGAAGCGCTCCGGCGGCATCAGGTGAACGATGTCGCTGAACAGCAGCGTGCGGTCGATATTGACGAAGCCGCGGTGCGCGCCGAGCACGGCCGGCACGCCGATCCCGCCGATCGTGCGCGCGACCACCTGGGCGGTCGCCTGGGCGTCGTCGCTGATTTCGGCGTAGTTGTAGGCGCCCGCGCGGAACAGCAGCTCGTACGCGTTGAGCGCGCCGGTGCGGTCGAGTATCGGCTGCCGTCCCACGTACACGTACTGCGGGACGTGCTGCGCGCTCTCGCCCGGCTGGCCGCCGCGCGCGGCGTCGGCGTACGGATCACGCACCGCGCCGTCCCGCGCAGCGGGCGATGCGGCCCGGACGGGCGGTGGCAGCGCGAAGGACCTGGCGACGGAGCATTCGGACTTGGATCATCGTTGCAAGGTTCGGAAAGGCTGCGCGGTCGCGGCTTCGCGGCCGGCGCAGCACACTGGGGTTGGCCGTATCAATGGACTTCGCCGTATTAACGGTCGCGATGCGGCGCCACTTTAGCCCAATCGCGAGAGCGCGGCACCCGGCGCCTGTTTACCGGATGTTTTTCTGCGCGGCAGGCTAAAGAAATTCGCCCGCGCGTCGTTATCCCGTTCTGATAGGGCGACCTGCTAGCTACCGGCCGCCCCCGCCGGGGACCCAGCAGCCCCGCCGCCAGCGGACGAACTCAGGTTGCCAGCGACAAACATGGAAGCGAACAGGATCACCGCGCCCCGCCGGGGCTCCTTGCGCACGGTCATCGACCGGCTGCGCGCGTTCGGCCGTCGCGCCGACGAGATCCGCCCGGCCGTCAGCCCGAACCGCGCGCCGCAACTGGAACAGGTGGTCGGCGCGGTCGACCTGCTCGCGCACGTCGACGACGCGCTGCGCTTCATTTACGTGTCCGACGCGAGCCTGCGCTTCATCGGCTATCACCGCGAGTATCTGGAGACCGCGACGCTGCACGACCTCGTCGCGCCGGCCGACGCGCCGGCTCTGGACGCGCTGCTCAAGCGCGCGGCGGTGTCGGGCAACGTCGAGAAAGCGACGCTCGAACTGGTCAAGTCGCTGACCTATCCGATCACGGTCGAACTGCGGGTGGTGCGCAGCAGCCACGACGGCGTCGACGGCTATGCGATCGCCGGCTTCGACGTGTCGTCGTGGCGCGCGACCGAGGAACGGCTGACCCAGGCGCTGCATCTGGATCGCCTGACCGGCCTGCCGAATCTGCCGGGCCTCGTGCAGACGCTGCTCGACGCGCAGCACAAGGCCGACGCGCACGGCACGCCGGTCGCGCTGCTGCTGCTCGATCTGGACGACTATCAGCGCGTGAACCGCGCGCTCGGCTACGACGCCGGCGACGAGATGCTGCGCGATACGTCGCGACGGCTGCTCAACATGACGAGCCCGAACGAAACGGTCGCGCGCATCGCCAGCGACGAGTTCGCGATCCTCGTCAAGCCGGCCGCGAACCGCACCGACGCGGCCGCGACCGCCGAGGCGCTGGCGCGCCGGCTGCTGACCGCGATCCAGCAGCCGTATGTATTCCGCGGCCAGCAGGTGCACCTGTCGGCGAGCATCGGCATCGCGCTGTATCCGGACGTGCGGCACGCGAACGACACCGGCGGCCACGACACGCATCTGCTGCGCTGGGCCGATCACGCGCTGCTGCAGGCCAAGGCGGCCGGCGGCAACACGCTCGCGTTCTACGTGCCCGACGACGACCCGGCCGACGCCGAACGCCTGAAACTGGAGGCCGACCTCTACGACGGGGTTCGCAACGGCGAGTTCTCGCTACACTTCCAGCCGATCACGAGCAGCCGCACGCACGGCGTGGTCGGCGTCGAGGCGTTGATCCGCTGGGCGCATCCGGTGCACGGCCTCGTGCCGCCGTCGATGTTCATTCCGCTCGCGGAGTCGATTGGGCTGATCAACTTTCTCGGCAACTGGGTGTTGAAGGTCGCGTGCATGCAGCTGATTCAATGGGACGCCAAGGGCATCGCGCTGCAATACGTGGCGGTCAACGTGTCGCCGCAGCAGTTTCGCGATCCGCGCTTCAAGGACTCGGTGCGCGAGGCGTTGCAGCTGACCGGCATCGATCCGCGCCGGCTCGTGTTCGAAATCACCGAGAGCCTGCTGATGCACGACCCCGCGCATGCGAAGGGACTGCTCGAGGAACTGACCGCGATGGGCATCCGTTTCGCGGTCGACGATTTCGGCACCGGCTATTCGAGCCTCGCGTATCTGCAACGCTTCCCGCTCGCCAAGCTGAAGATCGACCGGAGCTTCGTCGAGAATCTGCTAACCTCGCGCAACGATCAGGCCATCGTCAGCGCGGTGGTCGGTCTCGCGCAAACGCTCGATCTCGAACTGGTGGCCGAGGGCGTCGAAACGGAAGCACAACGCGCGCTGCTCACCGAGATGGGCTGCGATCACATTCAGGGCTGGCTGGTCTGCAAGGCGCTGCCGTCCGAGGAACTCGCACAGCGCTTCCTCGCGCGCGAGCTACAGTTGCATCACGCGTAACGGGCATGCACGCACGGCGCCCACGCAGCGGAACAAGCCGGCTCACTCCCGGCGTGGCATTCACTGGAACATGTATGGTTTTGGCGGGACTCACATGGTAAAGGCGGCAGTGCTCGACCGGCTCTGGACGCGCATGAGCGAGCGCGGCGATTTCCCGATGCTGTCGCAATCGCTGCGCACCACCATGACGGCGGTCAACAACGACGACCTCGACTTCACCGGCCTCGTGCAGGTGGTGCTGTCGGACTTCGCGCTCACGCAGAAGGTGCTGCGGCTCGCGAACTCGGCGATGTACATGGCGTTCGGCGGCAACATCACGACCGTGTCGCGCGCGCTGATGGTGCTCGGCATGGATGCGGTCGGCCATCTGGTGGTCGGGCTGAAGCTCGTCGATCACTTTCATCAAAGCGCGCCGCGCCGCATCGACGCGAAACTGGAACTGAACCGCACGCTGCTGTCGGGCTGCGTCGCGCGCAAGCTGACCGAGCGCGGCGATCTGCGCGCCGGCGAGGAAGCGGTGGTCTGCACGCTGATGCGGCAGATCGGCAAGCTGCTGGTGGTGTTCTATCTGGACGCCGAATGGGACCAGATTCGCCGCCATATCGACAGCGGCGCGCTCGAGAACGACGCGTGCGTGCTGGTGCTCGGCGTCACGTTCGACGAAATCGGCGCCGAGGCCGCGGTGCGCTGGCGCCTGCCCGACACGATCCGTCAGGGGATGGGCGAGTTCGATCCGCAGGACGTCACGCAGCCGCGCCAGGTGCAGTGGCTGCGCGCGATCACCAATTACTCGACCGCGGTCGCCGACATCCTGACCCAGCAGAACATGCCGGAGTTGGAGCGCGAGGCGCGCATCGGCGAACTCGCGCAGCAATACGGCGGCGCGCTGAACACCGATCCGGAAGTGCTGCTGCAGATGAGCATTGCGCTCGCGCGCGAAGAAGGCGGCGACGGCGTGATGGCGGAAATTTCCGAACTGCGCGCCAATGCCGATGCGATCGCGCGCGAGGCGCTGTCGCCCGAGGCGCGCATCGCGGTCGGCGTAAAGGATCTGCGCGGCCTGCCCGAAGCGAGTCCGCTCGCGCCCGCGCTCGCGATGGCCGCCGAAACCGTGCTCGCCGGCCTGGGCTTCGCGCGCGTGGTGGTGTTCGTCAAACACAGCAACGGCACCTTCAAGGCGCGGCTGGGTCTCGGGCCGAAGATCGACGCGGCGCTGCCGCGGCTCACCTTCAGCACCGCGTTCGAGCCCGACGTGTTTCATCTGGCGATCGCGAACTCGGTCGGCATCTTCATCGAGAATGCGCGCGACCCGAAGATGGTCGCGCGGCTGCCGGAGTGGTTCCGCCGCTCGTTCGACGACGCCCGCGCGTTCGTGCTGCTGCCGGTGATCGACGAAACCGATCAGAGCGTCGCGCTGCTGTACGGCGACTGGTCGCATACCCAGGAGGCGCGGCGCATCTCGCAGAAGGAGATGAGCGTGCTCAACGAACTGGCCAGGGAGTTAGGACGTTTTTTCGGCCAGGGGCAGATGCGGGAAATGGAGATGATGTGAAGACCTGGCGCGATCGTTGATCGGCTGCTTCACGTTGTTTCGTTCCTGTGTTTGCCCGGAAAAAATCGTTTGCGTGGCGTCCGGCTGCCTGTTCTAGGACCCGCCCCGCCTTCAATCCTCGATCCGTTCGAGCCCTTCCGCGCTGCGATCCGCGACGCCGGCCCATGCGCCGGCCGCGAGTCCCAACCGCGCAAGCTCCTCCAGCGTCAACGGCTGCAACTCGTCGCTCAGTTCGCCGAGCCTGTCCCATGCGCCGCTTTCGAGCGCCTCGACCGCGCTCAGCAGCAGCCCCAGCCTGCCCTCACGATGCAGGATCGCGGCCTGGATCGGCCGCGACAACGTAAGCACGTTCAGTGTCTTTTCGAGCGAGCCGCCGAACACCGCATCGACGAATGAAAACACCCCGGTCAGGAACGCCGCGTCCGCTTCGTCGCGGCCGGCTTCCGGCAGCCGCTCGATCGCCAGTTCCATGAAGCGCGCGCGGCTTGCAGCCAGTTGCAGCAGCGGGTCGTCTTCGAGCGCGACCTTGCGGCCGTCCGCATACAGCAGCAACTGGGTCCAGCGCGCGATGCGGTCGGTGCCGGTCGCGTTGATCGCGTCGCGCAGCGTCGTCACCCGATGACCGAGCGCGAGGCCGCTCGAATTGGCGAGCTTCATCAGATGCATGACCAGCACGGGGTTCAGCTTCAGCTCGGCTTCGAGCTGCGCGACGGTCGGCTCGCCCGCCAGCAGTTGCAGCAGATTGAGCAGCGCGTGACGCGGCGCGCTGACCCGGCGCGTCGCCGCGCTCTGCGCGCGCGCAAAGTAATAGCCCTGGAAGCGATCGAAGCCGAGCCCGTGCGCGGTGTCGAAAGCGTCCTGCGCATCGACGCGCAGCGCGAGCAGCAGCTTGCCCGCCGATTTCAGCACGCTCGCGAGCTTCGGCAGCAGCGCATGCGGCACCCGCGCGACGTCGATCTTGATGATCTCCGCGTACGGCAGCAGCTTCGCGAAGCTGTCGGTGGGCTGGGTGACGTCGTCGAGCGCGAAGCGATAGCGGCGGCCGTGCAGATAGACGATGCGTTCGATCAACGTGTCGTCGACTTCGAGCGACGGCGGCAGTTCGAGGATGAAACGCTCGCGCGGCAGGCGCAGGATCGCGTCGTCGAGCAGCAGGTCGCGGTTCACGTCGACGTAGGCCGGGTGACGGGTCAGCGCGCCGCGTACGTCGGCTTGCACGAGAGCGCTGACGATCGCGCGCGCGATGCGTTGCGCCGGGGTCGGCGCGCGGCTTGGCAGGCTGTCGGCGGTGGTGGCGGTGTCGGATTGTGCGGCGGCGGTGGTGATGGCCATGTCCGGCGGTTCGCTGCCGTCGGGCGGCGCATCGGGCGGCACGTCGGGCGCGAGCACTTTCAGCTCGTAACCGCACAGCATCCCTTCACGGTTCAGGATCGGTTGCCGCGCGAAGCTGGCGACGGCCGACGCGCCGTCGGTCGCGACGCTCGCGCCCGGAGTCTCGATTGCGATGCTGGTCATGTCTGTCCCCGCTCGGCGCCGCCGGCGCCTGGCCGCTCATGTTCTGTTTTTCGTCGCAGCGTCGAGCGCTTTTTCGATGGTATGAGCGCCATCGCGCGTCAACGTGCGCGACGATTTTATCGCAGCGCTTCAGACACCGACATCCTTACCCCACGAATATCTCGAAATAATTGGCAAGGTGTGGCGCGCCGGAGGTTGCGCGGGGGCGCGTTCGAGTCAATACACATCGCGCCGGTAGCGGCCCGCTGAAATCAACTCGTCCAGACGCTGCTGGCCGACGATCGCGAGCAACGCGCGATGCACGTCCGGCGCCATCCCATCGAGGCTGCCGCACACGTAGATCGCCGCACCCGCGTCGAGCCATTCGCGCAGCGCATCGGCCGCCGCGCTCAGCGCGTGCTGCACGTAACGCAATTCGCCGCCGTCGCGCGACCACGCGAGGTCGGTGCGTTCGAGTACCCGGTCGCGCTGCCACGCGGCGATTTCGTCGCGATAGAAGAAGTCGTGCGCGGCACTGCGCTCGCCGAAGATGAGCCAGTTGCGGCGCTGCCCGTCGCGCGCGCGTTGCTTCAGATGCGCGCGCAGGCCCGCGAGGCCCGTGCCGTTGCCGATCAGGATCAGCGGCCGCGCGTCACGCGGCGCATGAAATGCGCGGTTGGTGCGCACCCGCAGCGTGATCTCGTCGCCGGGCTCGGCGTGCGCGGTCAGCCAGCCGGACGCGAGTCCGAGCCGGTAGCCGCCGGCCGCACTCGCATCGCCGGCGCGCGCCTGGCGGATCAGCAGTTCGAGCCGGCCGTCGGCGGGCAGCGACGCGATCGAATAGCTGCGCCGCGCATGCGGCGCAAGCGTGTCGATCCAGTCTTGCGGTGACAGGCCGCGATGGTCGTTGCGGTCGTCGTTGCGGTCGTCGTCTTCGCTCGGCAGTTGGCGGGTGGCCAGCGCTTGCTCGAAGCGCATCGCGCGGCCCTCGCAATGCACGGGTGCCGCGCCGTCGAGCCCATGCCGCGCGAGCCAGCGCTGCACGCGATGCGCCGGCTGACGCGGCTGGATTTCGGCGATGTCGCCGGCCTGCCAGTCGAGCGTAGCGGCATCGCGTGGGCTCAAGCCGATGTGATACGCGGGCGCGCCCGCGCTGCCGGGGTTCAGCAACTCGCGCTGATCGAGCGTCCAGATGCTGTCGTTGAGCGGCATCCATGCGGTATCGACGTCGCTGCCGACGAGCGTCGACAGTTGCGTTTGCCAGCGGCGCAGCGCCAGCGCGTCGCCGTTATCGACCTCGATCGTGTCGAACAGCGGCTGCGCGCCGCGATGATTGAGCCAGCCGGCGACGCGGTGTCCGAACGCGCAATAGTTCGCGTAGGCGCGGTCGCCGAGCGCGAGCACTGCGTAGCGCAGCGTCGCCAGCTGGGTCGCGTGGCTGTCGTGCGGTTCCGCCTGCATCGCCCGGCGGACGAACGGCGCGGCGTGATCGGGCGGCTCGCCTTCGCCGGTCGTGCTGACGACGAATAACGCCCGCGCATGCGCGAGCAGGTCGTCGCTCTTCAACAAGCCGAGCGGCGCGAGACGAACGCGCGTGCCGGCCGCTTCGAGCACGCGGCGCGTTTGCGTGGCGAGCTGTTCGGCGCTGCCAGTCTGGCTCGCGTACGCGACGAGGATTACGTCGTCTTGTTCTTGTTCCGGCGTATCGGTGCCGGTTGCCAGAGCCGCCTGCCCGCGCGCCCGATGCGCGGCGACGATCGCCGCACACGCGCACAGATACGCGAAGCCGACGCCCGCCGCGCTGCCGGCGCGCACCGGACTGGCCCACGCGAGCAGCGCACCGGCAGCGGCGAGCAGCCACGCGAGCCGCGCGGGTTCGAGCAAACGACTGAGCCCAAAACCGCGCCAACGATTGAACCGCCCCGTGCCGCTCATTCGAGCAACGCCCGATAGGCGGGACTCGCGAGTTCGCGAAATCCCGTCGACGTACGCACGATAAAGCGCGCGGCCAGCCGCTTGCGCTGCGCGAGTGCGAGGCCGGCGTCGGGGCCGAGCACGGTCAGCGCGGTCGACCATGCATCGGCGAGCATGCAGCTCGCGTGCAGCACCGTCACGCTGGCGAGCGCGTGATCGGCCGGATAGCCGGTACGCGGATCGAGCGTATGCGCGCGGCGCACGCCCGCGTCGAAGTAATAGCGGCGATAGTCGCCCGAAGTCGCGACCGCGAGTCCGTGCAATGCGATCAGATCGATGGTGGGCGGCGGCGCTTCGGGCGCAGCGATGGTTGCGTCGTGCGCGTGGTCCGCGTGATCGAGCGGCGGCGTTTCGAGTTCGACCCACCACGGCAGACCGTCGGGTTTGACGCCGTCGCCGCGCAGCTCGCCGCCAATTTCGACCAGCAGGTGCGCGATGCCCCACGCGAGCAGCGCGTCGCGCACCGCATCGACCGCATAGCCTTTCGCGATCGCGCACAGGTCGAGCGCGATGGCGCCGGGCTGATAGATGCGCAGGTTCGCGCGCTCGGTCGCGACGCGCTGCCAGCCGCAGCGAGCGCGCGCGGCTTCGATCAGTTCAACTGACGGTGAGCCGGCAGCGCGCGGCGCCGGTCCGAAGCCCCACACATCGACCAGCGGACCCGCGCTCGGATCGTACGCGCCGCCGCTGTCGCGCGCGACCGCGAGCGCGGCTTCGATCACGTCGAAGCAGGCCGGCGGCACGCTCACCCAACTGCCCGCGGCCGCGCGATTGAAGCGGCTCACGTCCGAGTCGTCGCGCCAGTTGCTCATCTGCGCGATCACGTCGTCGAGCACGCGGCGAATCACGGTATCCAGCGATGCTTCGAGCGAGTCATCCGGTGCTGCCGCGAGCGCACGCCTGTCCCGCTGTACGGCATCGTCTTCAGGCAACACGCAGCGCACGGACCAGATGGTGCCCATCGTCTCGCCGCCGAACGACACAATCCGCCCGCCCCGCACCGGCGCGAGCGCGCCGCCGTCGATAGCGGCCGGCACCAGCACCCGGCGCGCCGGCGGATTGGGCATCGCCGCGCGCGCGTCGTGCGAACTGGAACGGTGATTCATTCGCACGTCTACTTATTGCGGCAGCACCTCGAAGGTCGCCGCATACGACGCGCGGCGCTCCTTCGCCTGCTTGACCGACGTGCGGTCGTCGCGCACCTGCGCGCCGACCCAGTAGGCGCCCGGCGCGGGGAATCTGATCGCGAACTTGCCGCTCGCATCGGTGACGATCGTCATCTCGTCGAGGTTGTCGCGATAGCGCGTGCCGCCCGGCACCACCGACACCTTCACGTTCGCCGCCGGCTTGCCGTCGAGCATCAGCCGGAAGTTCGCGGGGGTCAGCGCGACCAGCTCGTTCGGATGGCTGTCGGCCACGAGTTCAAGACCGCGCCCGCTCGGCTTGAGCGCGCCCGTATCCGCTTTGCCGCGCGTGACGAAGGTCTCGACGCGCAGATCGTTTTCGGTCACCTGCAGATCCTGCGCGTCGGCGGGCACCTCTTTCGCGAACGCGTCGGCATTGCCGCGCCAGCGCTTGCGCTCGTCGCCGACCTTATACGACGCGAACAGCAGGCGGTTCTGCACGCTGAAGCGATAGGTGCCGTCCTTCGGCAACTGCGCGTCGAACACGCTGCGATAGCGGCCGGTGATCGCGTTCTGTTCCTTCACGGCCGAGCCGTCGGGCGCGGTGATCGTCAGGCCGTCCAGACGCAGCGCCGCGTGATCGGCGGCGAACACGGTGTCGGAGATCGCGCCGTCCACCGTGACCCACGCATCGTTGCCCGACAGCTCGGTCGTCGACGGCAGCAACCACATCCGGTCCGCATGGGCGGCCAGCGGCAACGCGGCGGCGAGAACAAATGCGAAGGCGTGGCGGGAAAGCCTGGCAGTGGCAAGTTTCATGATTGGATTGCGCTCGAAAAAGTGATGTGGAAGAAGCCCAAGCCCAGGCGGAAGCCCAAGCCGGCCACGCAAGAGCGCGTCAAGGCTTGACGTTCACCGTGACGGTGCCGAGCTCCTGCTCGCCCTTGGCCGACGTAGTGGTCGCCGACGCCGGCGGCCACACGAACGGCACCCGCACCACGCCGCGGCCGCCCGCTTCGCGCGCGGTCTCGACCACCAGCTGATATTCGCCGGCCGGCAGTTTGCCGAGCGGCGCCTTGCCGTCGACGAAAGACACCACCTGCTGGCCCGGCGCGCGGGTCGCGCCGGACACGCCGTCAGCCGGCATCTGCAGATCGCGGCCGGCCTTGCGCCACCATTGGCGCATGTCCTTCAGCCACTTGGTGCCCTCGTTGTTGCGCTTGTTCTGGTCGTACCAGACCGCCAGCGTGGTGACGGGCGTCTGATCGGCACGCTCGACCCAGATCGACACATACGGGCGGTGATATTCGGCGACGTCGAGGCGCGGCAGATCGACGTTGACGGTCATTTCGGCGGCAAGGGCCTCGCCCGCGAGCGGGCCGGCGGCCACCCCGGTGAGGGTAACGGCGATGAGTCGACGCATGCTAAGGATTCCTCGATGAAATGGATACGGAAGGGATCAGTGAATGAACAGGATCGCGAGCACGAGCGGCGCGACGAGTCCGAAGCCGACCAGCGGCCACGTGGACACGCGCCCGCGGGCGTGCATCTTGAGCAGCAACAGCCCGGTCACGCTGAAGACGATGCAGGCGGCCGCGAAGATGTCGATGAAGACGCTCCACGCGGCGCCGGCATTGCGTCCCTTGTGCAGATCGTTCAGATACGCGATCCAGCCGCGCGTGGTCAGTTCGTACTGGGTCTCGCCGGTCGTGAAATCGACGCTGACCCATGCGTCGCCGCCCGGGCGCGGCAGCGCGATATAGACGTCGTTGCCCGACCATTCGGCGGTGCGGCCCGCGGTGTTGATGTGCAGCGTGCTGGAAAGCCATGCGGACAACTCCGGCGGGACCGAGCCCTTGGGACTTTTGTCGCGAGGCGATATGTGGCTGAGCGTGTCGCGCAGCGCCGCCGGCGCGCTCGCGCTGCGTCGCTCGACGTGCGGATGCGCTTCGATCTGCGCGGCGTGATTGAGCGTGAAGCCCGTGAGCGCGAACAGCAGCATGCCGACCAGGCAGAGCGCCGAGCTGATCCAGTGCCACTGGCGCAGCTGACGCAGCCAGAACGCGCGGCTGCGCTGGCCTGCGTCGAATGTCCCCGCCTCTACCACTTTCGTTGTTCCCATCCTGGCTATCGCAAATATGCCGGCGGCCTGACGCGCCGGCGCTGGAAAATGACCGCCACGAATGATAATCGTTTTCATTTGTAAGCAAAGCCCATTCGGGTTACCGAATATTTCGAGGCGATGTCGCCGCCGCCCGGATGGGTTCGCGCACGCCCGGGGCGCGTAAACGCAACAACGGCCGCATCAGCGGCCGTTGTTGCGGTACAACTTCGCGGCGTCGTCGCGCTTACTTCAGCACGACCTTCACGTCGAAGTACTTCGCGGCGAGGCGGTCGATCGTGCCGTCCGCCTTCAGTTCCTTCAGCGCGCCGTTCAGCGCGTCCTTCAGCGCCGTGTCGTTCTTGCGCACGCCGTAGCCGACGCCCGCGCCGAGCAGCTTCTCGTCGCTGACGGCCGGACCGGCGAACTCGAAGCCCGCGCCCTGCGGCTTCTTCAGGAAACCCTTCGAGCCCGCTTCGGCGTCCTGGAACGATGCATCGAGACGGCCCGACACGAGGTCCGCGTAGATCTGGTCCTGGGTCTGATACGGCACGACGTCGACGCCGGCCGGCGCCCAGCGCGCCTTCGCATAGGTTTCCTGGATCGTGCCCTGCAACACGCCGATATGCTTGCCCTTCAGCGAAGCCGGGGTCGGCTGCAGGCCGCTGCCCTTCTTCGCGATCATCTGGTTCGGGATCGTGTAGATCGGATCGGTGAAGTCGATCGCCTGACGACGCTGCTCGGTGATCGTCATGTCCGAATTGATCGCATTGAACTTGCGCGCCGCGAGCGCCGGGATCAGGCCGTCGAACGAATTCTCGACCCACACGCATTTGGCCTTCAGCTTCGCGCACACGGCATTGCCGACGTCGATGTCGAAGCCCTGCAGCTCGCCGGTCGGCGATTTCGATTCGAACGGCGCATACGACGCCTCGACGCCGAAGCGCACTTCCTTGATTTCCGCCGCCGACGCGGAGCCCGCGCTCAGTGCCGCCGACGCGCACAGCGCGAGCGCGGCCAGGTTGGGCCAATTCATCTTCATTACGGGTGTTCCTCTACGGTATTGACTAAAACGGAGCCGGACCGGCGGGCGGCGCGACGCGTGCCGCGCCCGCCGCGCAGCGGACTCGCGCGGCCGGCCGATCGGACAGAACAAAGCCTGCTGCCGGAGCCGCGACGCCCGCGATTGTACACGCTACCTGTCTAGACAAGCTTGGACAGCGTGTCGGCGGTCGTGTCGATCACCAGCAGACCGGCGCGCAGGCCCGGCTTGACCGTCGCGTTCGGAAACACCAGACGCTCTTCGTCGTGCCGCACCGTGTAGCTGTACGCGCCGTCGCGCGCGAGCACGGTGCCCTGCGGGTACGGCGTGAAGTTCGGCACGTCCGGCGCGACCAGCAACTCGAACGCGTCGCTTTGTTTGGTCAACTGATCGATCACGGTGAACACGCGCGGCAGCGTGGCGTCGCTCCGTTCCTCCACCCGCGTGCCGGCCAGCAACGCGCGCACGCCGAGGTCGGCGCCCGCGAAGCGCGTCAGATCGTTCTGCCCGAACGGGCGCACCTTGCCGAGTTCGAGCGTGCACGCATCGGCGCCGCACGCTTGCGCGGTGAAATGCGAATAGGTGTTGCCCTTGGTCGTATGCAGCAGCACCGCGCTGATGCGTGCGTCGCCGAGCCATTCGAACATCGCGCGCGACACCGGCTTGCCGGTGTGCGGCAGCAGCGCGAAACGCTCGAACGCGGATGCGCGGATCGCCGTGTGCATGTCGATGTGCCAGCGCGCGCCGGGCGCATCGGAAGCTTCCGCGAAAAAGCGCAGCGCGGCCTCCTCCAGCACGACCGCGCGCGGCGCTTCGTGACTCTCGGGCAGTTGCCGATGGCGGCCGCTGAACAGCCGGTTCAGGTCGTCGTCGCGATAGCGGCAGCCTTCGCGCATCGCGTCGAGGTTGCCGAGGACCACCAGCACGCGGCACGCGAGCGCCGCGCGGCCGTGCGCGATATCGGCGACGATGCGCGACAGCAGTTCGATCGGCGCGGTTTCGTCGCCGTGCACGCCGGCCGACACCAGCACTCTGCGCACGTCGCCGGGCTCATGCGCGGGCGCCGGTTCCAGCAACAGCACACCGTCGTCGAGCCACGCATAGCGCACGCCGTTCGCGCAGTTGCCCCGCGCCTGATCCGCAGCGGGCGTCGAGCCGGCCAGCGACCACGCGAGGAAATCGTCGAGCAGCGGCAGCGGCGCCGGCATCGCGTGCTCAGCGCTGGAAGTCATACAGCGAGCCCAGAGCGAGAATTTGCGTGAGTTCGTCGAGCGCGGTGCGCGACTCGATCAGCAGTTGCGGATCGGTCAGATCGGCCGGCGCGAGACGGTCGCGATAATGCTTTTCGATCCACGCGTCGAGGCGGCCGAACAGTGCGTCGTTGATCCACACGCCCGGTGCGACCGCCGCGCGTTCCGCGTCGTCGAGCACGACCCGCAGACGCAGGCAAGCGGGGCCGCCGCCGTTCTTCATGCTCTCGCGCAAATCGAACACCAGCACGTCGTCGATCGGTCCGCTGTGCGCGGTCAGCTCGTCCAGATACGCGGCCACGCGCGGATTTTCGCGGCACTCCTGCGGCACCACCAGCACCTGCTTGCCGTCGGGGCGCGTCAGCAACTGGCTGTTGAACAGATACGACGACACCGCATCGGCGACGCCGACCTGCGCGTCCGGCACCTCGATCACGTTGAAGCCGGCTTGCAGATGCCCAAGCTTCGCGCGCAGTTCGTCGTACACCGCGTTCTGCTCGACGAACGCGAGCTGATGGCAGAACAGCGTGTTGCGATTGCCGACCGCGATCACGTCGTTATGGAACACACCCGCGTCGATCACCTCGGGGTTCTGCTGCGCGAACACGGTCGCCGCGTCCTGCAGCCCGTGACGATGCGCGACCGCGCGGCTCGCCTCGAACGTCTGGCGCGCCGGAAAGCGCTTCGGCTCCGGCCCGCGTCGATACTCGCTGCGCCCGTACACGAAGAACTCGACGCCGCGCGCGCCGTACTGCTCGCAAAAACGCGTGTGATTGGCCGCGCCCTCGTCGCCGAGCGCTGGCGTGCCGGGCAAGGCCTCGTGCACGACGAAACGATCGTGATCGCTAAACATCGCGCCGAGCGTGCGGCGCGTCGATTCATGCTCGATCGCGCGATGCAGCTTGCTGCACAGATTGGCCGGCGTGAAATGCACGCGGCCATCGTGGGTGTCGGCCGACGGGCTGACGGTCGCCGCGTTCGCGGTCCACATCGCCGATGCCGAACTCGCGGCCGCGAGCAGCTCGGGCGCCTGCTGCGCGACGCGCGCGATCACGCTCGCGTCGTCGCCGGAAAAGCCGAGCTCGCGCAACAGGCGCATCGACGGCCGCTCCTGCGGCGGCAGCACGCCCTGATGGAAACCGAGGTCGGCGAGCTGCTTCATCTTGCGCAGCCCCTGGCGCGCGGCCGCCTTCGGATTCGCGACCGATTTCTCGTTGTTCTGCGACGCGACGTTGCCGAACGACAGCCCCGCGTAGTTGTGCGTCGGGCCGACCAGGCCGTCGAAATTGGCTTCAGTGGCTTGCATCGTCGATCCTTAGAATTGGAGGCCCGGCGAGACGCTCGCGGGCATGTTCAGTTGCGCGCTCTCGACCGAGGCCATCGGGTACGCGCAGTAGTCGGCCGCGTAGTACGCGCTCGGCCGGTGATTGCCGGAGCGGCCCGGCCCGCCGAACGGCGCGCCCGACGACGCGCCGTTGGTCGGCCGGTTCCAGTTCACGATGCCCGCACGGATAGTGCGCTGGAACTGCGTCCACAGCGCTTCGTCGTCGGCGAGCAGGCCCGCGGACAGACCGAACTCGGTGTCGTTCGCCTGTTCGAGCGCTGCGTCGAAACCGCGATAGCGGATGATCTGCGCGAGCGGGCCGAAGTGTTCTTCGTCCGGCAGGTCCTTCACAGCGGTCACGTCGAGAATCGCGGGCGTGACGAAGCCCAGTTGCGGATCGCGCTGCTCCATCTTCAGCAGCGCCTTGGCGCCGCTAGCCAGCAAACGCTCCTGCGCGGCGATCAAGCGCGCGGCTGCGCGCGCCGACACCACCGCGCCCATGAACGGCTGCGGCTGCGCGTCGTATTCGCCGACACCGATCCGCGCGGTCACTTCGGTCAGGCGCGCGAGGAAACGCTCGCCGAATGCATCGTCCGGCACGAAGATGCGGCGCGCGCAGGTGCAGCGCTGCCCCGCCGACAGAAACGCCGATTGGATCGTGTGATGGACGGCCGCGTCGAGGTCCGCGACCGGGCCGATCACGAGCGGGTTGTTGCCGCCCATCTCGAGTGCCAGCACGATCTCCGGCCGGCCGCCGAACTGCTTGTGCAGCAATGTTCCGGTATCCGAACTACCGGTGAAGAACAGCCCGTCGATCTGCCGATGGTTCGCGAGCGCGACGCCGGTCTCCTTCTCGCCCTGCACGAGATTGAGCACGCCGGCGGGCAGTCCCGCGTCGTGCCAGATCCGCACCGTCAGCGCGGCGACGCCGGGCGCGAGTTCGGATGGCTTGAACACGACCGCATTGCCGGCGATCAGCGCGGGCACGATATGCCCGTTCGGCAGGTGACCCGGGAAGTTGTACGGCCCGAACACCGCGACCACCCCATGCGGACGATGCCGCAGCACCGCGGTGCCGTCGGCCATCGCCGAACGCTTTTCGCCGGTTCGTTCGTTGTACGACTGAATCGAAATCTCGACCTTCGCGGCCATCGACGCCGCTTCGGTGCGCGCCTCCCACAGCGGCTTGCCGGTCTCGCGGCCGATCGCGTCGGCGAGCGCTTCCTTGCGCTCGTTAACCAGCGCGGCGAAGCGGCGCACCACCGCGCAACGCTCGTCGAGCGTGAGCGCCGACCACGCGGCGAACGCGCGCCGCGCGCTGCGTACCGCGCGATCGACGTCGTCCGCCGACGCGCTGTTGCCTTCCCACACCACCGCGCCCGTGCCCGGGTTGCGCGATGCGAAGACGGGTCCTGTGCCGGCGGCCCATGCGCCGTCGATGAAAAGCTCGCTCATGATCATCCCTGTTTGTGTTTCAACGGCAGCACCCGCAGCGGCTCGCCGGCCTTTACGCCTAGCGCGGCGGCCTCGAGCGCGCTCAGACGGAACACGCCGTTCTGCGCGAGCCCGGCCACCACGCCGACGCGAAAATCGCCGAGCGACGTATTCGACACCATCGACTTCGGGCCGTCCTGCGGCGCGCTGTCATCGTGCTGTGCGATTTCCGCCGCGACCAGCACGCTCTCGCGCACCGTGCGCAGGTCGGCGATATGGCATTCGAGCACCGGACCGGCGTCGAAGATATCGACGTGATTCTCGTAGCGCAGCCCTTCCGCTTCGAGCATCCGGCGCGCCGGAAGCGTGTCGCTATGGGTGAGCCCGACGCAGCGCTGCGCCTCTTCCGGCAGCAGCTCGACGTAGACCGGATAACGCGGCATCAGCTCGGCGAGAAACGCCTTGCGGCCATGCGAGCTCAGATAATCGGCCGCATTGAAATCGATCTGATAGAAGTGCGAACCGACCGCGCGCCAGAACGGCGACGAGCCCTCTGCGTCGAAGTGGCCGCGCAGCTCCGCGCACAACCGCTGCGGAAAGCGCTCGCGGAACTGCGCGAGAAACATGAAGCGCGAACGCGACAGCAGACCGCCGACGCCGCTCGTCCGATACCGCGGGCTCAGAAACAGCGAGCACACTTCCGCATAGCCGGTCAGATCGTGCGAGATGTTCAGCGCATGCATCCGGGTCCAGATACCGAGGTCCTGGCTCGCGTGCACGACCGTGCTCACGCGATAGTTGTAGAACGGCTGCTGCAGACCGACCGCAGTTTCGATCCCGCATACGCCGGCCACGTCGCCGGTCGCGGTGTCTTCCATCACGAAGAAATAGCCGGCCTCGTGCGGCGCGGCCTGATCTTCCATCGTGCGGCGCGCGCGTTCGACACGCGCCGCCAGTGCGTCGCGATCCGGCTTGAAGGTGGTCAGCCCCGGGCCGGTTTCCTGCGCGAGCCGCATCAGCGCATCCACATCGCCTCGTTGCACTACGCGAACGACGATCATTGCGCGTCTCCCGAATGTTCATCCTGCGGCCGATGCAGCGGCACGCAGCGCACCGCATCGCCGTCGCGTACGCCGAGCGCGGCGCGCGCCGCCTGCGACAGCACCGCGCCGGCTTCCTTGCCGGCCGCCAGTTCGCCGAGCACGCAACGGAACTCGCCGTCGGCGCCGTTGTGCGCGATCAGATAAGTGTCGCCCTGCGGCGCCGCGGCCTCGCGCACCAGGCGCGTTTCGTTGTACCTGACGCTCGCGCTGCGATCGACCTGCGCGGTCAGCACCGGACCGGCGTCGAAGATATCGACGTAACGGTCGGTCTCGAAGCCTTCCTCAAGATGGATCTCATAGGCGAGCAGCGCGTTCGCATCCGGCTCGCCGAGCACGCGCTGCGCCGCTTCCGGCAGCAGCGGCACGTAGACCGGATAAGTCGGCATCACTTCGGCGATGAAGGTGCGGCTGCGGCCGCCCGACTCGACTTCGATATCGGCGAAATTGCGGCCGAAGAACTTGCGCCCGAGCGCTTCCCAGAACGGCGACACGCCGTTCTCGTCGGTCACGCCGAGCAGCAGCGAGAACACTTCCGGCGTGAAGCGCTTGCGATTCGCGGCGATGTACATCATCCGCGCGCGCGAAATCAGTTGGGCGGCCGCGTCGCCGCGCAGCGACGGGTCGATGTAGTAGCCGGCGAGCCGGCTCTTGCCGGTCAGCTCGTGCGACATCGTCAGCGCGTGGATCTTGCGGTTCACGTGCAGCTCGCGCGACGCGTGAATCAGCGCGTCGTTGCGAAACACGTAGAACGGGTCCGCGTAACCGGCCGCCGCGACGATGCTCGCGGTGCCCATCAGCTTGCCGGTCTGCGAATCTTCGAGCACGAACAGATAGAACTCCTCGCCCGGAAAATCGACTTCCGCGCGAAACGAGTCTTCCGACAACGCGATGCGCGCTTCGAGCGCGCGCCGGTCGTGCGGCAGCGAATGCAGCACCGGTTGCGCGGTGCGCGCCATCTGCTCGAGCGCATCGAGATCGGCGAGGCGGCCTGGACGTACGAAGAGCATCATCGTTCCTGTTCAATGTGACGCAGCGCGCGTGGGATGCGCATCCGCGAGTTCGCGTGCAGGTTGGACTGCCGCGCCATCACTTCGACGCGGCCTGCGCGGCGCCGACCAGTTCGCCGAACGCCTTTTCCAGACGCGCGAAACCTTCGGCCATGTCGTCGAGCGGCATGATCAGCGACGGCACGAAGCGCAGCACGTCCGGACCCGCCATCAGCATGATCACGCCATGCTGGCCGGCCGCGGTGACGAAGTCTTTCGCGCGGCCCTTGAACGCGTCGTTCAGTTCGGCGCCGATCAGGAGACCCTTGCCGCGCACTTCGGTAAAGAGACCGAAGCGTTCGTTGAGTCTGGCCAGATGACCCTTCAGCGCTTCGCCGCGCGAACGCACGCCTTCGAGCAGCTTCGGATCGCTAACCAGTTCGACCACCTTTTCCGCGATCGCCGAGCCGAGCGGATTGCCGCCGTAGGTGGTGCCGTGCACGCCGACCTTGAAGTGCGCGGCCAGCTCGTTGGTGGTCAGCATCGCGCCGATCGGAAAGCCATTGCCGAGCGCCTTCGCGGTGGTCAGGATGTCAGGCGTCACGCCGGTGTCCTGATACGCGTAGAAATAACCGCTGCGGCCGACGCCGGTTTGCACTTCGTCGAAAATCAGCAGCGCGTCGTGCTGGTCGCAGGCTTCGCGCAGCGCCTTCAGGAACGCCGGATCGGCCGGGATCACGCCGCCCTCGCCCTGGATCGGCTCGACGATCACCGCGCAGGTCTGCGCGCCGATCGCTCGCTTCGCGGCCTCGATGTCGTTGTACGGCAGATGCGTGATGCCGGCCGGCACCGGACCGAAGCCTTCCGAATACTTCGGCTGGCCGCCGACGCTAACGGTAAACAACGTGCGGCCGTGGAACGACTGCGTGAAGGAAATGATTTCGGCCTTGTCCGCGCCGAACCGGTCGAACGCGACGCGGCGCGCGAGCTTCAGCGCGGCTTCGTTCGCTTCGGCGCCCGAGTTCGCGAAGAACGCGCGGTCGGCGAACGTCAGGTCTTCGAGGCGCTTCGCGAGCCGCAGCACCGGCTCGTTGGTGTAGCCATTGCCGATGTGCCACAGCTTGCCGCCCTGCTCGTGCAGCACCTTCAACAGTTCCGGATGCGCATGACCGAGCGCGGTGACGGCGATGCCGCCGGCGAAGTCGACATAGTCGCGGCCTTGCGTGTCCCACACGCGCGAGCCGAGACCGCGATCCGGTACGAAGGCGGCCGGCGCAAACACCGGCACCATGACTTCGTCGAAGGTCTGGCGTGTCACAGTCAGGTCGTTCATGGCAAATCCTCGTTTCGGGTAACAGGTAATACCGCTAGTGTAGGAAACCGCGCGCCTTCCGTCTTGCGCATACGCGACGCTTTCTGTGGGGTTCCGCGCGGCGCCGGGCGCCGGGCGCCGGGCGTCAATCCGTTTCCGGCCGCTCGATCAGCGCGGCCGGGCGCGGCTCGCTCGCGCCGCCATGCGCGCCGGTCTGCCGCTCGATCCAGTTGCGGCGATCCTCGCGCGGCGTCACCCCGAAGCGCTCGCGATACGCATTCGAAAAGTGCGCGGCCGATGCGAAGCCGCACGCGAGGCTGATCTGCACGACCGACTTGCTGGTGCGCTGCAACTGCGTGCGCGCTTTCGAGAGCCGCAGGCCCAGATAGTATTTGGACGGCATCGAGCCGAGATACTGGCGAAACAGCCGTTCGAGCTGACGCCGCGACACGCCGACGAGGCCGGCGATTTCATCGCTGGTCAGCGGGTCTTCGATATTCGCTTCCATCAGCAGCAGCGCATCGTTCAGGCGCGGATGCCGCTCGCCCGGCGCGGTGACGAACGGAATGCGCTGACGCTCCTCGCCTGCGCGCAGCACGCCGACGCCGAGCGTGTCGGCGATCCGCTCCGCGAGTTCGGGGCCGTGTTCGCGGCCGATCATCGCCAGCATGAAATCGACGCTCGCCTGGCCGCCCGCGCAGGTCGCGCGATCGCGGTCGATTTCGAAGATCTGCTGGGTGACGATCGAGCGCTCGAACTGTTCGGAGAACTGCTGATACGTCTCCCAGTTCACGCTGACGCGATAGCCGGACAGTTGGCCCGCCATCGCCAGCCACCACACGCCGTGGTGAATGCCGGTGACGAGCGGCGTGCGTTGGCCGACCCGCGCGAGGCTGGCGAGAAACAGCCGATAGTCGGCGAACTGCTGGAAGCGTTCGCTGATCACGATCAGCCAGTCGCACGCGATCGCGTCGCCGAACGCGGCATCGGCCGGCCACTGCGCGCCGCCCGCGAGCGGCACCGGGCGGCCGTCCCACGAGCACACCTGCACGCGGTACAGCGCGCGGCCATCGATTTCATTGGCGAGATTGAGCGTATCGACGAGCGGGCCGACGCCCGACATCGACACCGGCGGCAACGCGACGATCGCGACCTGGGTCGTGCGAGCCGGGCTGGACGGACGGGCCATCGCTGGAGATCGACGCGAAAAGATGGACGGGAACCGAAGCCGCGCGAGCCGCGCGTTACTTCAGGCTGCCGGACAGGAACTGTTTGAGGCGCTCGCTGCGCGGCGCGCTCAGCACCTCGGCCGGATCGCCCTCTTCCTCGGTGCGCCCCTGGTGCAGGAACATCACGTGGTTCGACACGTTGCGTGCAAAGCCCATTTCGTGCGTGACGACGATCATCGTGCGGCCTTCCTCGGCGAGCTTTTGCATCACCTTCAGCACTTCGCCGACGAGTTCCGGATCGAGCGCGGAGGTCGGTTCGTCGAACAGCATCACGTCGGGGTCCATCGCCAGCGCACGGGCAATCGCGACGCGCTGCTGCTGGCCGCCCGACAGATGCGACGGATACTGCTTTTCGAAACGCGGCGCGAGGCCGACCTTCTCCAGATATTCGCGCGCGCGCTCTTCGGCTTGCTTGCGCGGCAAGCCGAGCACATGGATCGGCGCCTCGACGACGTTCTCGAGCACCGTCATATGCGCCCACAGATTGAAGTGCTGGAACACCATCGCGAGCTTGGTGCGGATGCGCTGCAACTGCTTGTGATCGGCGACTTCGAGGTTGCCCGCGCGATCGGCCTTGGTCTTCACCACTTCGCCGTCGACGATGATCTGCCCGGCGTTGGGCCGCTCGAGAAAATTGATGCAACGCAGGAAGGTGCTCTTGCCCGAACCGCTCGCGCCGATGATGCTGATCACGTCGCCCTTGTTCGCGTTGAGCGACACGCCCTTGAGCACTTCATTGTCGCCGTAGCGCTTGTGGATGTCCTGAATGGCGAGCTTGCAGGCTTCGGTCTGGGTCGTATGGAGCAAGATGCTCTCCCTGTGAAGAGTCGGATCGGGGTGAAGAAGGCTCAGTGCGGGCTCAATGCGGGCTCAGTGCGTGCGCACCGCGAGATACGCGAGCCAGCGACGCTCGGCGCGCCGGAACAGCGCCACCAGCGCGAACGACACCACGAGGTAAAGCAGCGCCGCGAGCCCGAACGCGTTGAACGACTGATAGGTCGCCGAGTTCGCATCGCGCGCGACCTTCAGGATGTCCGGCACCGTCGCCGTGAACGCGACCGTGGTCGCGTGCAGCATCAGGATCACTTCGTTACTGTACAACGGCAACGCGCGGCGCAGCGCGGACGGTATCACAATGCGCCGGTACATCGTGAACCAGCTCATCCCATACGCGCGGGCCGCTTCCACTTCGCCGTGCGAGGTCGAACGGATCGCGCCGGCGAAGATCTCGGTCGTGTATGCGCAGGTGTTCATCGCGAACGCGAGAATCGCGCAATGAAAGCCGCTGCGGAAAAACGCGTCCAGCAGGCTGTGTGAGCGCACGAATTCGAGGCTGTAGATGCCGGTGTAGATCAGCAGCAATTGCACGTACAGCGGCGTGCCGCGAAACACGTAGGTGTACGCGCGGACCGGCATCGACAGCCAGCGCCTGTTCGACACGCGCGCGACCGCGAGCGGGATCGCGCACACGAAGCCGATCGAGATCGACGCGACCAGCAGCCACAACGTGACCGCGAGACCCGACAGACGCTGACCGTCCCAGAACAGGTACGCGCGCCAGAACTGATTGAGGATGTCGATCATGTGGTTCAGAGCTCCGCGTGTCGAACGCCGATCGAATAGCGGCGGTTCAGCCGGATCAGCACGAGATTGGAGACCGTGGTGATCGCCAGATAGATCAGCGCGGCGACCGCAATGAAGAAGAACATGTTGAAGGTGCTCTTGCCCGCGTCCTGCGCGGCCTTCACGACGTCTGCCAGACCGATGATCGACACCAGCGCGGTCGCCTTCACCAGCACCTGCCAGTTGTTGCCGATGCCGGGCAGCGCGAAGCGCATCATCTGCGGGAACAGGATGCGGGTGAACACGCGCGCGCCGCTCATCCCATACGCGCTGCCTGCTTCGAGCTGGCCGCGCGGCACCGCGAGGAACGCGCCGCGAAAGGTTTCGGTGAAGTAGGCGCCGTAGATGAAGCCAAGCGTCAGCACGCCGGCCACGAACGGATCGATGTCGATCTGATCCCAGCCGAACAGGTCGGTCAGATCGTTGAGCCAGATCTGGATGCTGTAGAACAGCAGCAGCATCAGCACGAGATCGGGCACCGAGCGGATCAGCGTCGTATAGCCGGTCGCGAGCATGCGCAGCGGGCGATTCAGCGACAGTTTCGCCGCCGCGCCCGCGAGGCCTAGCAGCACCGCGGCCGCCAGCGATAGCACCGACAGCTCGATCGTCTTGAGCGTGCCGGCCAGCAGCACGGGTCCGAAGCCATAAAGGAACACGCGTGTCTCCGTCCAGGTTTGTTGAAGTTACGCGGCGCCCGGCGGCCTTTGGACCTGCCCGTTGCTCCGGCGTGGCGCGCAGTCTCGCAAGCGAAAATCAATTTCTCAAATACCGGTCGATTGCTTTGCTGCGACGCAGCATGCGGCTCTCCGACGTACTGAATCGCCCGGAGCGCTTGGTGTGACAGGGGTTATCTGTTTGTCAGGCGGGAGCGGCGCGCGGCGGGGTGCCGCGATTTTGCAAGTTTGCGGTCGCTTTTTCGATATAACGCGCGGGGATGGCCGCTGGAGGATGGCCGAGCGCGCCCCGTCCGATTGGCTCACCTATGAGTCATAAAGGGCCTTGGTGACTCACACATGAGTCATTGACTGATTTTTCTTACCGCGGCGCAGTTCGCCGAGCGCGTCGGAGTGTCGCGCAGCCTCGTGCAGCGGATAAAAAAGGCGATCCGCGCTGCTCGATCGGCGCGGTGTTCGAAGCTGCGGCGGTGGTCGGCGTAGGGCTGGTCGACGCTGACACCTCCGCGCTCAGCGCGTCGAGCGTGGCGGGTGCCCGCCCGGCCGCGAGGCCGCCGTCACTGATCCATTGCCAGCCGCGCGCGGATCGCCGGCAGCATGTGCTCGACCGCCGCGCGCCCTTCCTCGATCGCCGGCGCCGCGCGATGAAAATCGAAAATGCCCATCCCACCGAGGCGCGGCTGGATCAGGATGTCGGCCGGCTCGCCGGCGAGCCGGCTGCGCGAGATCCGCACCTGCATGATGTCGATGCTTTGCGCGATCGACGCGAGCATCGACGGCACGTGCACGCTCGGCTTCGGCGCCACCCTCACGTCGGCGGGGGTGGCGGCCGGGTCGGCCGGCGCGAGCCAGCGCGGCCATGGCTTGCCGTTGCGGCGCAGCGCGACGGGCGGCGGCGCGGCCGGGTCGAGCGCGGGGGTTTCGACGATCGCGCCGCCGAAGTCGCGGCCGTTCAGGATGTCGTTGTTCAGATCGACCGCGATCACGCAGTCCGCGCGCATCCCGCGCGCGACCGACACCGGCACCGGATTGCACAGCCCGCCGTCGACCAGCCACACGCCGTTGTGCAGCACCGGCGTGAAGATCCCCGGGATTGCGATCGACGCGCGCACCGCGTCGATCGTGCTGCCGTCCTGCAGCCAGATTTCGCGGCCGCTGTCGAGCTCGGTGGCGACCGCCGCGAACGGCATGGCCAGTTGCGCGATCGAGCGGCCGGCGAATTTGTCCGCGAATAGCTGAATCACCTTGCGGCCGCCGAGCAGGCCGCCCGAGATGCGCAGATCGAGCAGCCGCACCACCGTCTGCCACGTCAGGCGCGACACCCATTCCTCGAGCCAGTCGAGATCGCCGTTCGCATAGACCGCGCCGACCAGCGCGCCGATCGACGTGCCGCACACCACGTCGGGCTTGATGCCCGCGTCGTGCAGCGCGCGGATCGCGCCGATATGCGCCCAGCCGCGCGCGGCGCCGCCTCCCAACACCAGCCCGATCCGGCTGTATCGACGTCGACGTATCATCGCCCCACCCCGCTTTGTTGCTGTCGTGTCGCCGCGCGTCGCCGCCGGGCGACTTGCACGTTGCTTTGCGCGCGGTTTCCACGTTCTCGCCGCGCTGTTGCTTCTATCGCCCCCGGATCACATCCGAGCGCGACGTGGTGTACACCCGCTTGCTCTGATCGAAATGCACGTTGAAGATGCCTTCCTCGGTCACCCCGCCCTCGCGCCATTTCCAGCTCCACACGGTTTCCGGCTTCAGCGGAAACACCGCGATCTCGCCAGGCTTGCCGAGCAGCCGGCGCACTTCGTCTTCGGTCATGCCGCTGCGGATCTTCGCGAAGTTGGCCGCGGTCAGCACCTGGGTGATCGCCTGCAGCTTGCCGTCGCGATCGATGTCGACCATGTAGGTGTTCAGCCCTTGCGGGCCGCGCGGATATTCGAAGCGCTTCGAACCGTCGGTGAAGGTCCGTTCGGTTTCCGGTTTGCCCATCTGCGCGCGAATCTGCGCTTCGGTGGTGAGCCCCGGCGTCATGTCCTTCAGCAGGAGCGCATCCGGTTTAACGGCGTTGAAAAAGTCTTTGAGTTTTTGCACGGCCTGATCGCTTTGTTGCTGGTCGCATCCGGCAAGCGTAAAACACGCTGCCAGCAGGGCGACACCGAGCGGTTTGAGACTCACGGCGGGTCCTGTCCGGCGGCGCGCGAAACCCGCGATTCATGCGATGCAGGCGCGCCACACCGGTTTGTAGTGGGTGCTGCCAGCATAACCGGGCCTCGGTAAAAGCGCGAGCGACGCGGCCCGCGCGAGTACGATCGCGCACGCAAGTGTTGCGCGCGTGGTAAAGCGGGTGAACGGATGAAAAGGCTCGGCGGCAAGCCACCAGGATGGCAAGCGCAGGATGACAAGCGGCGCACACAAAAAACCCGCGCCACAAGCAAAAAGGCGACGCAGTGCAATGCGTCGCCAGCTCGGTCGATACGGTCAACCGGAAAGTGACGGCGGCTCGTTCGCCGCCTCGAGCGAAGCACCACGGACGACGCGCAGCGGTCTGCTCCGACGCGGCGATGAGCAACCTTGGCCACTCACCTCACGCCCTCGCCGGGATGACAAACCGCTGCCTTTTACGGCCGCCCTGGTCCCTCGAAAAGCCTTCCAGATGGCGTTAATTTAAACGCATTGGACGGGTTAGGCGAGAGCGCGTTTACACCGAATCGGCAGATGATTCGCGCATGGACGCAAGGCCCGTATCGAACCCGGTCGACGCGTCAGATCACCCGGAACCCATGCGTGCCGTCGCGTGCGAGTTGCGCGAGCAGACCCTGCTCCCACTCCAGATACGCACTGATCGCCTCGCGCGCGTTGTCGGTGCCTTCATACGGCCGCTGATAGCGGTCGATGCGCGGCGACGCGAACCGCGTGCCGCCCGCCTCGACCGGCAGCCCCGCGTCGATCCACGCGCGCGTGCCGCCGCGCAGCACCTGCACCGGCCGCCCGCTCGCCGCCGCCAGTTCCGGCGCGACGAAGCGCGCGAGGATCGCGCCGCAGCCGGTCACCACGTAGCGCTTCGCATCGGGCAGCGTGCGCAACGCGGCGTCGAGCTGACTGCGAATCACGAACCACGCGCCCGGCACATGGCGCTTCAGATAGCTCGTGCTGCTCGCGAAATCGAGCACCACGGTGCCCGGCGCCTGCAGCAGCGCGGCCAGTTCGGCCGGCTCGATCTCGTCGACTTCGGGCGGCGTCGCCGCATAACGCGGCGGCGGCGCCGCGCCCTTCTCGGCGAAATCGGCGGGCGTCAAACCGTCGACCACGAACACTTCCAGATTCATCTGCGCGAGCCACGACGCGGTCATGTTGGCGCGCACGCCGTCGTTGTCCGCGACGATCACGCGCGCGCCGCGCACCGGCACGAACACGTCGGTTTCCTGCACCAGTTGCCCGCCCGGCGCGCTGCGAAAACCAGGCACGTGGCCCGCTTCGTATTCGTCCGGCGAGCGCACGTCGAAGCGGTACACGGTACGCACCTCTTCGCCGGCCCAGCGGCGCGCTTCGTCGCGCGAGGTGCGGCCGACCCGCGCGCGATCGGCGAGCGCGCGCGCGGCTTCGGCGGCGACGAGGCGCAACGTGTCGTCGAGCGGGCCGCCGCCGCGCCGCGAACTGCCGTGCGCGAGCGGCTGTCCGGCCAGCGTCCAGCCCATCGTGCCGTTGCGCAGCGCGGCGACCGGGTTCGGCACACCCGCATTGATCAGCGACTGCGCGCCGATGATGCTGCGCGTGCGTCCCGCGCAATTGACGATGATCCGCGTGGCCGGATCCGGCGCGAGCTGGCGCGCGCGCAGCACCAGTTCCGCGCCCGGCACGCTGATGCTGCCGGGAATGTTCATCGCCTGGAATTCGTCGAAGCGGCGTGCGTCGAGCACCACTACATTGGCCTCGTGATCGAGCAGCGCCTGCACTTCCTGCGCGGACAACGACGGCGTATGCCGCACGCTCTCGACCAGTTCGCCGAACGCCTTGCTCGGCACGTTGACGCCGCTGAACAGCTCGCCGCCCGCTTCGCGCCAGCCGTGCAGGCCGCCTTCGAGCAACGCGACGTTGGTATAGCCGAGTTCGGCGAAGCGGCTGGCCGCGCGCCGCGCGAGACCTTCGCCGGCATCGAACACGACGATCGGCACGCCCAGGCGCGGCAGCCGCAGCGGCGCCTCCAGTTCGAGCCGCGACAGCGGCAGATTGGCCGCAAACAACGGATGACTGCGCGCGTGCGGCTGTTCCTCACGCACATCGACAAGCGCGATCTCGCCGCGGTCGAGCAATGCGTGGCACACGTCCTGAAATGAGCGGGTACGAAACTCTTTGCTGACATTCATGGGATCGGAGACTCCTTCACATCATGCGAGATAGCCGACGACACGCGGGATCATCACGCCGGGTCGCCGCACCGATACTTAACCGTACACTTGAATAAGGATCGGCGCACGGTCACTCACGGGATTGCTTATATGCGTGCGCCGCAAATACATGGTACGGGCGCGCGAAACACCGCGCTGACACGCTACGCGGGCGCAATTTCCGCGCCACGCAACGGGCGATGCGAAGCGGGCCCCCAGTGCGGCGCTGAGTGCACCCACGACAAACCCTTCGGCCGGCAGGGACATCGCGGCGTCGCCAGCAGAAAAATGCCGGCTTTGCCACAATGGCCCATCGCGCGAAAGCGCCGCCACTCGCAATCAATCAACCATGATCCCCTTTTCGGTTCTCGACCTTTCGCCGGTCACCGCCGGCGCCACGCCGGCCGATGCATTCAGAAACACGCTTTCGCTCGCGCAGCATGCGGAAAAACTCGGCTACAAGCGCTTCTGGCTCGCCGAGCATCACAACATGACCGGCATCGCGAGCGCGGCGACTTCGGTTGTGATCGGCTACGTGGCCGGCGGCACGAAAACGATCCGGGTCGGCTCCGGCGGCATCATGCTGCCGAACCACGCACCGCTCGTGATCGCCGAACAGTTCGGCACACTTGCGTCGCTCTATCCGGGGCGGATCGATCTTGGCCTCGGCCGCGCGCCCGGCACCGATCAGACCACCGCCCGCGCGCTGCGCCGCGACCTGCAAAACAGCGCCGAGAGCTTCCCCGACGACGTCGTCGAATTGCAGCGCTATTTTGCCGAGCCGGTCGCGGGGCAGCGCATTCGCGCGGTGCCCGGCGCCGGCCTGCAGGTGCCGCTGTGGCTGCTCGGCTCGTCGCTGTACAGCGCGCAACTGGCGGCCGCGCTCGGTCTGCCGTTCGCGTTCGCATCGCACTTCGCGCCCGATTACATGCTGACCGCGTTGCAAATGTATCGCGCGCAGTTCCGGCCGTCGGCGACGCTCGACAAGCCATACGCGATGGTCGGCGTCAATCTGTTCGCGGCCGATACCAACGACGAGGCCGCGCGGCTGTTCACGTCGTTGCAGCAGCAGTTCATCAATCTCCGGCGCGGCACGCCGGGGCAGTTGCAGCCGCCGGTCGACCGGCTCGAAGCATCGGAGATGGAATTGAACAACGTCGCGCACTCGCTCGCCTGTACGGTGCTCGGCGATCGCGACACGGTTCGCGAAGGACTGCTGTCGATCATCGAGCAGACCGGCGCGAACGAGTTGATGCTGACCGCGCAGATCTACGATCACGACGCGCGGTTGCGCTCGTTCGAGATTGGTGCGCAGATCTGGGAAGAGTTGAACGGCGGGAAGTAGCACGGCCTGCTTGCGCATCCATTGCAAAAGGGCGGCTCTTGCACAGCCGCCCTTTGCACTTCTCCTACTGTTATTGAATCGCGCCGCTTGAGCGCAGCCGATAACGCTGCACGACCATCAGCACGCAAATGCCGATCGACGCCACAACGTTGACGCCCGGATAAAACGCGACCGCGAGACTCCAGTGCCGCAAGGCCAGCAACGCAAGCGCGTATTTGACGACACACAGCACGAAATACGCGAGGCTTTCGCCCCACGGATCGGAGAAGGTCTTGCGGATCGTCGGAGCGAGACCCGCGAGTTCGATCAGCGTGACGAGGTAGATCGACAGAGCCGGGTCGTCGGTCGCCAGCCATAGCGGGATCGCCGACAGCGCCGCGCCGAGAAAGAACCAGTCGGATCGCGTGCGGCTTCGCTCGCCTCGATGGATGCTGGCAATGAAAATCAGAATGCACGTGAGCGCGATCGCCGCGGTACACCACGCGGAAGGACCGGCGCCCGCAACGAACTGACCGGCCGCTGCGATCGTCGTGACCAACGCCCAGATCAGCCAGGTGAACAGATGCGGACGGACAGTACGCCTGACGATCGCGAGGCCATAAGGAATGGCCGCCAGAAGCGATACGGCCGAGCCGATCGCTCCGAATGTCGCGGCGAGGTCGTCAGTGATGGTGAGCATGCGGTGGGGCGGGTTAATGGAAACCTGCGGGAGACCTGCGGGAGACCTGCGGGAAACCTGCGGGCCAGCGCATACGGCCATGTATTACTCGCAGCATCGCGCGGATGATCTCCGCTCCACGGCGTAGCCACGTGCGTGGATCATACAGTGCCGTTGAAGGCCCGGTTTCGTGAACCGAGTTTCAGCGCCGCCGCCAACCTTCCAGTAGCGCCCGATGAAACACGCCCGAATCGTGTACCCGTGGCGCAATTCTCGATGGGTTTCCTTCTGCGCGCTCAGCAACAGCATCGACAGTTGCCCAAGCTCGCATAACACTGGCTGCTTGCAACACCCCAACACTGTAAAACCCTTCATGGATGCTCCCAAACTCTTCCCATAGAGGCCTCTGAGTGAAATAAAAATGGCAGGAGGCAAAAATAATCTCTTCGCGGATTTCCCAAGGAAGACGCTCTTACTGACTTTAGACTTTCCAACGTCAGTACCCCCTAGCTTTGGGGCGCTCTTATTGCCGGCTGCGGTCAAGAATCCAGCTGGTCCGATAAATGTCTGACCAGCTGGACGGCAACAATAGCAAACTCGAAGCCCGTCGACTTAAGCGCGTCCAAGCACTTGTTTTGCCCACTCTTTCAGCCGGCTATCGATCGAGTACCTCGCGTGTGCAATCCCATTAGCGAGTGAGGTCTCCAAATTTTTCACCAATCCGCGTGGCAATCTCACTTCGGCATCTTTCAATTCGTCGTGGGCTCTCGGGAAAACTTCTGATGCTATCAAGGTTTCCACCAACAATGCTTTGGCAAGTACCAGCATCTGACGGCCACCAGTTCTGTTGTTCTTTACAAATTTCTCCAGCGCACCATGCGTCTCAAGCGCCTTACTATAGTGCTTCTGCACCAAGTTTAGCTGCATCGTAAGCATCATTCGCTCTGTTTGCGTTATGGCGCGGTCAGCAGAGTATTGCAATAAAAGCTTCTCCGCTTGCGAGTAGTTACGCTTTGCTATCTCCAACCTAATCTCGTTTAACTCATAAAATCTGTCCGCATTCGCCTTATATTTTTTTAATGCAAGCATCAGATCTTCTATCTCCAACACAATTGCACCAGAAGTTCTATTTAATTCAAATCGCCTTATCAAAACCCGAAGAAGAATATCTATCGCATGCGGATTGGTAGGGGCAACTCGCAAAGCTGCCCTCGCGAATCGCTCAGCCGAATCCAAATCCTCCTCAAAAAGAGAAATAAACGCTCTTTCACGCAGAACATGATAATCGCCATCCCCATCTAATGCATAAGCTTCGGCGAAACGCGAAGCCGCAATATCAAAACTTCCACCTAACCTACTCGCAAGCCCATCCATAAATTTGGAAATTCTTCGAGCTTTTACCGTGCCAACATTGAGCAACTCTTCCTTCGCATCCTCTAATATCTCCGTTTTTTCAAGCCGAGCGGCGCAGAGCCCTCGCAAACGAAGTGCCTCGATTTGAGCCTCATCGCTGAGTGCGATTCGAAGTTCATAGGCCTTATTGGCTATGGCAAGTGAATTTTTGTAATCTGAATTATCATATAATCTGCGCGCGACCTGTAAGAAACGACTAGCGACGAGCGGTCTCGGCGCGAGAACACTATTAAAATCCCCAGTTTCCCTGATGGACGCGACAATCGCAGCGGACAATAGATTAATACCATCCCCCTCGGTCGGTCCAAGTTTGTTAACAAAATCAATGAGTTTCTTTCTCGCGCGCGAGAGGAATTGTTCGATCTCGGGAAGATTTCGAGAATGAATAAGTGCCCTACGCAAAAAGGGGGCGATGCGCACCGTACCCGCCCAACTTTCAAGTACTCCATAGCCCTCTAGCTTAGTTACGAGAGGCAAATAATCCAACTTGTCACCATTCTCGAACACGATTTCCAGATCCGAAATGGTTAGGGCACCCAGTTCGTCCACCAGCGAAATAATTCTGATTTCTTCTGGAGAAAAAGCAAATCGTTCAACAAGCAATGCCGCTCGCTCGCCGACGGTCACGAGAATTCTTTTTTGGACATCAATGGCACCCAACTGCTTACGCCGGATCGCACTCGCGGCCATATGAATAAGTCCTGGATGCCCCTCAACAAAGTCCATCATGCTATTAAGGTTGATATTCGGATCTGGTCTTTCATCAGGAAACGCAGCGAATTGCAAGAGGGACTTACTTGCCTCAGTGCTCAAACTTGAAAGATGTGAGAACGCAATACGCGAACTATCGGTCGACGCACTTAATCTCGGCTTACGGCTCGAAACAACCGCTAATACGGGATAAGCCGTGTCGAGGCGCAAAAGGAGCGTTTCTAACCAATCGGTAATATGGCCCCGTTCGTCGTATAGCTCCTCTCCACCCTTTAAAACTATCGTTTGGCGACAGTTGCTTACAATATTTAATAATCTGACCAACTGATCGGTTTTATCGTCTGCCTCAAGCAGCAAAAATTCCTCTGCACGCGGGAAACCATTTCCTGCGTCTCGAAGAGGGCTCGATACCGTTAAGAGCTTGTCGTAGAACTCTACCTCACCCTCGAAACGATGCAGTTCAATCTCAATGTGAACACGAGGCAAAAACGAAAACACGTCAGCATAGGCGCGTTGGAGCAGTTTTCGCCGGCCGATTCCATCGATCCCGGAGATAAAAAGTGATGTAACTCTTGGCTGATCACTACGCGTGAGGTCGGATTTAAGATTTGCAAGTTCCGCATCTCGCCCCAAAAACAATTCCGCTGCGGACTGTGAGCTCACGTCGAGCTCCTGCAAAGCGCTGCGGATTCGGGCAGCAATAAACTTCGGATTTAATAATTGCTGAACAACAAAAGGGCTCATCCACACAGGAAGCTTCTGCCGTGATATTTCGGACAAAGGGATGACCATCACCCTTTTTATTGTTCCGTTGAAAAATAAGTGCTGAGCATACGTCAACTCTCGCGACACCCAGTTCGAATCGATGGCATGCTCGCTGAAAAAGTAGACGAAGACCTGACTGTTCATTAAGCTTTCGAGAATGACGTCTGCGCTTGTGCTATCCGGCTCAAAGGTCCGTTCATCGTAATGTGCAAGGCCCGCTCCTAGCATTTCAAAAGTCGGACGTACAATATCTTTATCTGCACTGGAGTGAGAAAAAAAGGCTTTAGATGACATCGGGGTCTCAGCTATACGTTATTAGTTGCAGGGTATTTTTGCGTACTGCTTTCGGCAAGGTTGCCTCACGTACTAACGGCAAAATCTCGCCCCCCTGAAGACCCGATGAGTAAAAAAACTTAGTTGGAAACACCTGCTTTTCGGCACAAAGACATGCAACCATACGGCTCTCGTCTTCCGCTTATTCCACATTTACTTGCAAATAGCATAAGATAAGTACGATCGGCCGAGCAACCGACCGGTTCGCAATGCGTTGCCAATTACCCCAGTCGTTCAGCAAGAGTTTTCACGCAAATCCTGAATTAGCCATTAGGCAGTTTCGACAAAAACGGTAGTCGAAGGAGTTTCAAGTCGGACAGCGCACCATTCCCCTCACCGATTCGCCGGCACCGCCGCCAACCCCTCCAGCAGCGCCTTATGAAACGCATCCGGATCCTGCATCTGCGGCGCGTGCCCGAGCCCCGCGAACTCGACCAGCGTCGCATGCGCAATCGCCTGCGCGGCCGCGCGACCCAGTTCCGGGTAACGCCCAAGCTTCGCCCGCACCGCCGGCGGCGCGGCATCCTTGCCGATCGCGGTGGTGTCCTTCTGCCCGATCAGCAATAGCGTCGGCATCTGCAACTGGCCGAACTCATAAACCACAGGCTGCGTATAAATCATGTCGTAAAGCAGCGCCGAATTCCACGCGACGATCTGCTTGCCCGGCCCGCGATACATTCCCGCGAGCATCTGCACCCACGGCTCGTAATCGGCACGCCACTGCCCCGCGTAATAGGTGTTCTGCTCATAGCGGCGAATCCCGTCCGCGCTGGTCTTCAGTTCGCGCTGATACCACTCGTCGACCGCTAGCGACGGCACGCCCTTCGCCTTCCAGTCTTCGAGACCGATCGGATTGACCAGCACAAGTTGCTGCGTCGCTTGCGGATACATCAGCGCATAGCGGACCGCCAGCATCCCGCCCGTCGAGTGGCCGACCACGGTCGCGTGATGCACGCCGAGCGATTCGAGCAGCGCATTCGTATTACGCGCGAGTTGCTGGAAGCTGTACTGGTAATGCTCGGGTTTACTGGATTTGCAGAAGCCGATCTGATCCGGCGCAATCACTCGGTAGCCGGCATCGCTGAGCCGGTGAATCGTCGCGTCCCAAGTCGCCGCGCAGAAATTCTTGCCGTGCAGCAACACGACCGTGCGGCCGTTCGCGTGCGCGGGCTTCACGTCCATGTAGGCCATCTGCAGCGGCACGCCCTGCGAGGTGAACGTAAAACGCTCGACCGGCGCCGGATAGTTGAAGCCCTGCAGTTCGGGGCCGTAGGCCGGACCGGAATCGTCGGCGGCGGTGGTGGCGCTCGCGGCAGCCGGACTCGCTCCGTCCACAGCGCTAACCACGCTGGCCGGCGTGGCAGCAAGCGCCGCCGACATCGCGGTCAGCGCGGCAACAGTGCAAACAGTCGACAGGGCAAGCGGAAACGGGCGACGAAAACTCATCGAAATAGTCCGGGAAAAGCGCAACAGTGGAACGTGCGAGGCTCGGGCCGCATGACTGCCGGCGCCCGCGCCTCCTGCCAGCAGCGCACGATTCTACGACGCTGCGCGCGGGCGCGGCGTCGAAGCCGCTCATGGGTGCGCTTGGCCCGCGCATCGACCGCGCGCTCCCGTTGCTGGCATGCATGTTGCGTCGATGCGCATTAGCGCGCGCGCCGTCGCGACCTCGTGCCCTATGTGCTGCGCCGCACGGATGCGCGCGCGGCAACAGCCGATCGTGCAAGGAGGGCCGCATACGCGGCCTGCGCAAGAAAATTATTTGCTTGCAGCCAATCGGTGCTAGAACTACGTGACGAACCCACGACCGGGCAGCGCCAGGCCGGCCGTGAAAAAACGGCAACGCGGCGGCAAATTTTTGCCGCGAGGTCGCGCGCGAATCGGGCCGCGAATCGGGCCGCGAATCGGGCCGCGAATCGGGCCGCGAAGCAGGCCGCGAATCAGGCAAACGCGCGGCAGCCACGCAAAACGCGATGCACGCCGACGCGGCCTGCAGGTACAAGGATTCCGGCACGAAGAACCATCGCCGAACAGGCGAGCAAGCGAGCAGATCACCCGGGGCGAAACAGAAACAGACCACCAGAACCAGACAACCCTCTGGCGCGAGACCGGAGCCCAGGCTCCCATCGATCGCGCAAACGCATGGGATGGAGACGAACATGAACACTCCGGCACGGCTGAACGACTTGCAGCGCACCACCCTCGCGATCGTGCTCGCCGGCGGACGCGGCACCCGGCTCGGACCGCTGACCAACAAGCGCGTCAAACCGGCGGTGCACTTCGGCGGCAAATACCGGATCATCGATTTCGCGCTGTCCAACTGCCTGAATTCAGGCATCCGCCGCATCGCGGTCGTCACCCAGTACAAGGCTCATTCGCTGCTGCGCCATCTGCAGCGTGGCTGGAGTTTTCTGCGCGGCGAGATGGGCGAGTTCATCGATCTGTGGCCCGCGCAGCAGCGCGTCGAAGGCGCGCACTGGTATCGCGGCACGGCCGACGCGGTGTTCCAGAACCTCGACATCATCCGCTCGATCCGCCCGAAGTACGTGGTCGTGCTGGCCGGCGACCATATCTACAAGATGGACTACACGCGGATGATCGCCGATCACGCGGAGAGCGGCGCCGACTGCACGGTCGGCTGCATCGAGGTGCCGCGCATGGAGGCGGTCGCGTTCGGCGTGATGGCGGTCGACGAAAACCGTCGCGTGACCGGCTTCGTCGAAAAACCGGCCGACCCGCCCGCGATGCCCGGCCGCCCCGACATCGCGCTCGCGAGCATGGGCATTTACGTGTTCAACGCCGACTACCTGTACTCGCTGCTCGAAGAAAACATCGCGATGATCGACACCGATCACGACTTCGGCAAGGACATCCTGCCGCGCGTCGTGACCCAGGGCGTCGCGATCGCGCATCCGTTCAGCATGTCGTGCGTGTCGTCCGATCCGAGCGTCGAGCCGTACTGGCGCGACGTCGGCACGATCGACGCGTACTGGGCAGCAAATCTGGACCTCGCATCGACGATCCCGACGCTCGACCTGTACGACCGCAGCTGGCCGATCTGGACGTATCAGGAACAGCTGCCGCCCGCGAAGTTCGTGCGCGACCTGAAGGGCTTGCAGGGCTCGGGCAACAACCTGATCGTATGCGGCGGCTGCGTGATTTCGGGCTCGCAGATTTCGCGCTCGGTGCTGTCGTCGAACGTGAAGGTCAGCTCGTTCTGTCACATCAGTGAGGCAGTCTTGTTGCCGCAGGTGACGGTCGGCGCGAGCTGCCGCCTGCAGAAGGTGGTGATCGACCGCGGCTGCACGCTTCCGGAAGGCACGGTGATCGGCGAAGACCCGGCGCGCGACGCCGAGCGCTTCTACCGCACCGACGACGGCGTCGTGCTGGTCACCCAGGAAGCGTTGGCCAAGCCCTAGCAACGCACCGAATTTCGTAACCCGACCGGGACCCCGCCTATGACGATTCGCGCGCTGCACGTCGCCAGCGAGCTGTATCCCCTCCTCAAGACGGGCGGCCTCGCCGACGTCGCCGGCGCGTTGCCGTCCGCGCTGATCGAGCGCGGCGCCGACGTGCGCGTGCTGCTGCCGGGCTTTCCGGCGGTGCTCGCCGGGCTGCGCGATCTGCAACCGGTCGCGCGGCTGGGGCGCCGCTTCGACACGCCCGACGTGACGCTCGAGCGCGGCACGCTGCCGGGCAACGGCCTGAACGTCTACGTGATCCGCGCGGCGTCGCTGTACGACCGGCCCGGCAACCCGTATCTGGACGACGCGCACGTGCCGTACGGCGACAACGCGCAACGTTTCGCGCTGCTCGGCTGGGTCGCCGCGCAACTCGCGCAGCAGCTGGACCCGGCGTGGTCCGCGCAGATCGTGCACGCGCACGACTGGCACGCGGGCCTCGCGCCCGCGTATCTGAAAGCCGCCGAACGCGAGCACGGCCGCGCGCCGGCGCGCAGCGTCTTCACGATCCACAACCTCGCCTACCAGGGCGTTTTCCCCGCGCATCAGTTCGGCCTGCTCGGTCTGCCGGCCGATTTCTTCGACATGCACGGCGTCGAATTCTACGGACAGCTATCGTTTCTGAAAGCCGGGCTCTACTACAGCGATCGCATCACGACGGTCAGCCCGACCTACGCGCGCGAGATTCAGACGATCGCGCACGGCGGCGGCCTCGACGCGTTGCTGCGGCATCGCGCGCACGATCTGAGCGGGATTCTGAACGGCGTCGATTACACGGTGTGGAACCCGGCCAGCGACGCACTGCTTGCGACGCATTACAGCGCGTCGCGTCTGGCCGGCAAGCTCGCGTGCAAGGAGGCGCTGCAAAAGCGCTTCGGCCTCGCGCAGAAAAGCGACGCGCTGCTGTTCGGCGTGGTCAGTCGCCTGACCGAGCAGAAAGGCCTCGACCTGCTGCTCGGCGCGGTGCCCGAGATCGTCAAGCGCGGCGGCCAGCTGGTCGTGTTCGGCACCGGCGACCCGGTGCTCGAAGGCGGTCTGAAGATGGTCGCGCACGCGCATCCGGAGGCGGTCGCGGTCGAACTCGGCTTTGACGAGGCGCTCGCCCATACGATCATCGCCGGCAGCGACGTGGTCGCGGTGCCGTCGCGTTTCGAGCCGTGCGGGCTGACCCAGCTCTATGCGCTCGCGTACGGGTCGCTGCCGCTCGTGCATTGCGTCGGCGGTCTGGCCGACACGGTGACCGACGCATCGCTGGAAAATCTCGCCGACGATCGCGCGACCGGCTTCGTGTTCGAGCGCTTCGAGCCGCATGGCCTCGCCGCCGCGATCCGCCGCGCGTTCGCGCTGTACGGACGGCGCACCGAATGGAAGGCCACGCAGCGGCGCGCGATGCGCCAGGACTTCGGTTGGGGCGCGTCGGCCGAACGCTATCTCGCGCTGTACCGCGAACTGGTGTGAAGCACGGGTTGAAAGCATAAGCTGAAAAGCGCCGGCCGCCAGCTACGATCCAACGCATCGGCGGCGCTGGCCTTTGTGAGTTTTGGTCAAACTTCGCACGCGCTTTGATGGTTAGACGCAACAACAGGGGGACGGATCAACTCGCATCCGCCAAACTCCTGTATCGTTTGCTCAACTGCCTGCGCCGCGGCGCAGGCATTTTTCCTGCGCGTCACCTGGAATACGCATGTCTGGCGCGAGCCCGAGCGGCCCGCCCAACCAGCCCTCTTCCCGCTTTACTGATCGCGCGCGAGACCCTGCGCGAGCCCTACCATGACGAAAAACGTTCTGAGTATCCAGTCCCATGTCGTATTCGGCCACGCCGGCAACAGCGCGGCCACCTTCCCGATGGCCCGGCTCGGCGTCAACGTGTGGCCGCTCAACACCGTGCAGTTTTCGAATCACACCCAGTACGGCCACTGGAGCGGCAGCGCGATCGACGCGTCGCAAATGGAGGAACTGGTCGAGGGCATCGGCGCGATCGGCATGCTGCCGCGCTGCGACGCGGTACTGTCCGGCTATCTCGGCACGCCGGAGCAGGCCCGCGCGGTGATCGAAATCGTCAAGGCGGTGAAGGCGGTCAATCCGCGCGCCTGGTATTTCTGCGATCCGGTGATGGGCGCCGCCGGCGGCTGCTCGGTCGAGCCGGGCATCCAGGAGTTTCTGGTGCGCGAGATGCCGGCCGTCGCCGATGCGATCGCGCCGAACCACACCGAATTGCAGCGCCTCGTCGGCCGCGAGATCGAGACCTTCGAAGAAGCGGTGACGGCCTGCCGCGAAGTGCTCGCGCGCGGACCGAAACTGGTGCTGGTCAAGCATCTGCTCGATCGCAACAGCCCCGCCGACCGCTTCAACATGCTGGTGGTCACCGAGCGCGAAGCGTGGATGGGCCAGCGCCCGCTCTATCCGTTCGCGCGCCAGCCGGTCGGCGTCGGCGATCTGACCAGCGCGGTGTTCGTCGCGCGCACGCTGCTCGGCGACTCGGTCCGCGCGGCGTTCGAGCACACGCTCGCGGCGGTCAACGCGGTCGTCAGGACCACCTGGAAAGCCGGGCGCTACGAGCTGGAACTGGTCGCGTCGCAAAGCGAAATCGCGCAGCCGCGCGAGTGGTTCGATGCGTGGGTCGCCGAGACCGTCTGACCGGCGTTGCGCGCCCCGCTCGCGCACTCGTCCTATAATGCGAGCCGCGTGGACCCGGGCATTTGCGGCGTCCACGGCATTTTTCAGGTATCCGGCATTTAGCAGACGAGGCATCGATGGACGGTCATATCCGCAGCGAGCGGGAAGAATTTTTTGAGCAGTTGTGCATCAGCGTCGACGCGGACGAAGCGCACGAACAGGAAGCGATCGAGTTCTTCGAGAACCAGTTCGACCAGCCCGACTTCGATCCCGCGCAGTGGCTCGACATCGCGCTCTACTACTCGCCGGCCGTCGCGCGCGGCATCGTCGATATGGTCACCGCCGACGACAAGGCGCGCAGCAACATCGCCGAAGTGATCGCCGACAACCTCGACATCTCGTACGGCGAGGACGAGTGCCAGCAGTTCGCCGAGACCATCGAGTTCGCGCTGAACAACGGCGTGCCGGTCGATCTCGACCTCGTGCTCGACGGCTGCCAGCGCGCGATCGACGATCTCGACACGTGGGCCGACGACGACACCAAGGCGCCGTTGCTGCGTCTGCGCGAAGAGCTGCTGCGCCTGCAGGGCGAGCGCTAAAAAACCTCGGGCGACACTCGCCCCACCCCGCCGGCGCGCCACTCTTCTCGCGCCGGCTTCTCGAGCACATGCACTAATTCGCAGCCCTCTTCGAGACTCGCACCGCACGCGAGCTTCTCGCCCCATCACGCGCCCGCGTTTGCACCTGATACGCACGCTTGCTGCGCAGCCTGCGCACGCGAGCCGCCCTGTGCCGAAATGCGCATTGAACACGCCACGTTCAGCCAAGACGGCCGCAAATTGGCTTCCTATATTCGCGTCAGATCGAGCGCCGACGGCCGCTTCGTACCCCGAAGCGACTGCCGCTGAGCAGTCCGGCATCGCGATGCGGCGCCCGATCCGTCGTAGCCAGCCGTGCGATTCGCGCGGCCGCCTTCGTGGCCGCCCGTGTCGTAGCAGCCTTGTTGTCCTGCGTTTCATAACAACCGTCGATGCAAGGAGAGACCATGAGTCTTCGCAACACGCTGAAACCCCTCGCGATGCTCGCAGGCGCGCTGTTCGCCGTCGCGCCTCTCGCCAGTTTCGCCGACGACCTGGTGGTCAAGATCGGGTTCGCCGCACCGCTGACCGGCGCCAACGCCGGCTACGGCAAGGACCTGGAAAACGGCGTGAGGCTCGCGATCACCGAAGCCAACGCGCAGAAGATCAAAATCGGCGACAAGCTCGCGCGCTTCGAGATCGTCTCGCAGGACGATCAGGCCGATCCGCGCGTCGGCGTGCAGGCCGCGCAGAAGCTGGTCGACTCGGGCGTCGCGGTGGTGGTCGGCCACTTCAACTCGGGCACCACGATTCCGGCCTCGCAGGTCTACGAGCAGGCCGGCATTCCGGTGCTCGACCCGGCCGCGACCAATCCGATCATCACCGGCCGCGGCTTCGCGAACGCGTTCATGGTGATCTCGACCGACGCGCAGAACGCCGGCAATGCCGGCGCCTACGCGGTCGACGTGACCAAGGCCAAACGCATCGCGATCATCGACGACCGCACCGCGTTCGGCCAGGGCGAGGCCGACGAGTTCGAGAAAGCGGTGAAGGCGCATGGCGGCGCGATCGTCGCGCGCGAGTACACCGACAACCACGCGGTCGATTTCTCCACGCAGATCACCAAGTTCAAAGGCGCGAATGCGGACCTGGTGTTCTTCGGCGGGCTCGACAGCCAGGCAGCCGGCTTCGCGCGCCGGATGAAGCAGCTCGGTCTGAACGCGCAACTAGTCGGCGGCGGCGGCGTGATGGACGACGATTTCATCAAGCTCGCGGGCGACTCTGCCGACGGCGTGATGGCGTGGGAATACGGCCGCCCGCTGTCGCAATTGCCGGGCGGCAAGGACTTCTCCGCGAAGTTCAAGAAGCAGTTCGGCGCCGATATCCTGTCGTACGCGCCGTTCGGCTATGACGGCGCGTGGGTCGCGATCAAGGCGATGCAGCAGGCGAAGTCCGACTCGCCGAACGTGTACCGTCCGGTGCTGAAGGCGATCGACTACGACGGCGTGACCGGCAAGATCTCGTTCGACAACACCGGCGCGTTGAAGAGCGGCGCGTCGACGCTGTATCAGGTGAAGAACGGCAAGTGGGTGCCGATCGTCACGAAGAGCGGCGTGTAACGCGGCACGGCGGTGCGCTCACTGTGCACGACCCGTGCGCTCGCTGCGGGCTCACTGCGGGCTCACTACGGGATCACTGCGTGCGCACCGCCTTCACGATCAGTTGGGCAGCGAGGTCGCGTTCGATCCGCACGAGGTCGTCGCGCAGCGCCGCGAATTCGTTCGCGCTGCACATCTGATGGCCGAACGCGGCGCGCAGGTGGCGCGTGACCTGCAAGGTCCGCGTCGCCGGATCGAACACGTAGCGCGAGCTGTACGCGAGCCGCGGGTTCTCGACCGTGCTGTCGGCGGGCAGATCGGTCACCCGCGCGAAGCGCGGCAGGCTCAGTTCCAGCGTTTCGTCGAACTCTCCGCCGATGCATGCCCACGGCTGCGTTCGCACCGGTTCCGCGAGCCACGCCTGAACCTGCGACGCGATCCCGCCGGCCAAACTCGTCAGCACCGGCAGCGCGGTCGTGCCGTCCTTCCAGATCAGATGCGCGACGCTGCCCTGCATCGACGTCGCGAACGGCCCGTGCGTGGCGGCGACGTCATCGCTCTGCAATTGAGCGCTGCCGTGCAGGCCCGTTTGCAGCAGCCGGTTCGCGGCGATCTGCTGCGCGCGCTGGCCGCTCGCGCGGCGCAACGTGTTGCGCTCCAGCTCGGCGGTAAAGCCAGCCTCCTCGACCCGGTACGCGTAGTTCGCCGCGCCGGTGTCGTCGATGTCGAGCTGCACGCGCGCGCGCCGTTCGCGCCGCTGCGTGGCCGGCGTACGCGCGAGCACGCCGCTATCGACCAGCAGCACCGGCCGGTCCATCACCGCGCTCGGCAGATAGCCGAATTCGGTGCCGCCCGCGGTCGTATCGGCGAACTGCGCAAGCTCAGGAATCCAGATGATCGCGTGATTGATCGCGCTCGCGCCGTAACCGGGCACCGCCGGCAGGCTGTAGTACGGACCGAGGTTGAGCAGCACCGGCTCGCTGCGAATGCCGAGCGCGGCGAGCAGCGCGCCGTACAGCGCGACCTGATCCTTGCAGTCGCCGTAGCGGTTGCGCAGGATATCGGCCGCGCGGTGCGGAATCGCCGCGGTCTCGCCGACAAACAGCGCGACGTAGCGGATATTCAGACGCACCCAGTCGTATAGCGCGCGAGCCTCGTCGCGCGGCTCGGTCAGGCCCGCTGTCAACGCGTGCGCAAGCTGCACGATCGATGGATCGGCGCGGCTCGGGTCGGCACTGGCCGGTCCCCGGTAGCGCCCGGCGAATGCCGCGAAGTCCGGCACCGTCGACACCATCAGACGGTCGCCCCAGTTTGCGTAGCCGACCGCGCCCGCCTCCTGCCGCGCATACGGGCCGTGCCGGTACTCGAACTCGTAGCGGGTGCGGCCGTTCGCGCTGAGCGGCGGCAGCGCGACATAGCCGCGCGCGTCCGCATAGAGCGGCACGTCGGCCGGCAAATCGAAGATCAGCCTTTGCAACTGAACCGGCTCGCGGGTCGGCTCGACCAGATAACCGAAAGTGCCCGTCTGCAACGGCCGCGTGCGGGTCTTGCGAAACGCCAGATGCACGCGCGAGCCGGTCTGCACGCCGGGAAAGATCACCGTGCGCAACACGCCGTCCTCGAAACTCGGCGCGCCGGCCGAGCGCGGCTCCTGCACGTCGCGGATCGCATCAAGGCCGACCGGATGCGCGCCGCCGTCGGGATCGAGCGTTTCGGCGGCCAAGAGTTGCACCTGCTCGATGTCCTTGTTGAACCACACGTAGCGTTGCGCGATCTCGTCGACGCCGCTCGCGGTGTCGGCGCGCAGCACCGTGTCGTCGTGCTCCTCGACCGAGCCGTCTTTCTGGATCACGAACAGATGCACATCGCGCTCGATCGTCGACGGCGCGCGCTCGTCGGAGGCGGTGCTGATTTCGGCTGCGCTCGCCGACGGCAGGATCAGGACCGCATGGAACAACGCAAGCGCCGCGGCGAACGGCACCGCGCGGGGCGATCGCAACCTGCCGACAAGTTTGCCCAAGATGCACCCCGGCCCGCGCCTTATCGCGCTGCTAGCCAATCGCCGCCGCGCGCTCACTCCCCTTCGCCAAGCTGGCTCAGCAACGCCTGCAGTTTCTCGACGTGCCTGAGCAGCAAATGCCGATGCTTGTCGATCTGTTCGAGGCGGCCCGCGAGATCGGCCTGCACGTGGTCGTCGAGTTCGGCCGCGGCGATCACCTCCTCGACCTTCGCGCGCATCGACGCGAGTTCGACCGGCGCATGCACGAGGTGCCGCTCGAAGCGCCGCACCTCCTGGGTCGCGACCTCGCGCACCTTGCGAAAATGCGCTTGCCGCCGATGCGCTTCGACATCGAGCGTTTCTTCCTCGATGCGCCGCGCCGGCCCCGGTTGCCCGAAGATCGGCTCGGGCGGCCGCAGCACGGTTTTCTTGCGCACCGGATGCGCGGTGCCGCGAAAACGCGCGAGCGGCTGTTCGTTGTCAATCGCGTTGCGCGCGTTCGGCGGAATCTCGTCCGCGCTGTGCGGCACGTTCATCCAGCCGGCCGGCAAACCGGTGACCGCCTCGACCCCGCGCACGAATTCCTCGCTGAATTCGCGCTGCCCCGCCAGCATCAGCTTCAGATAACTCGCGGAGAACGTCATCATCCGCGCGAGGCGGCTCGCGGCACCGACTTCGCTGGTCAGCAGCACCAGGTTCGCGCGCCAGACCGGCAGCTGCAATTGGTCGGAATCTTCCATCGCTCGGTCGTCCATCTGATTGCCCGATGAAAAATGGATACGCGCACCGTGCGCGTCATCGTTTTGAAAGGGTAGCCGCATTGCAGCGCAACGCGCAACGCCGGCTCGCTGGCTCAATCATAGGTGTCGCTTTCATGCCGAAGTTACGCGGGTTGCGAACTTGACTGGGCCGAATCGGCGCAACGCAGCTTGAAACAGGGCCCAGCGCGCATCATCCGTTGTTTCGAGAGCTGGATTCGCAGCTTGTTCCTACGCTTTGGCCGCGCGCTGTGGCATGCTTACGCGCCGATGCGGCACGCACCGTGCTTCATCGTTTGCTCCACAACATCGACTTAAGGGTTTTGTAATGAAGAAGATCGTTCTCGCCATCGCCGCAACCGTCGCCGCTCTCGGTGCAATCGCTCCTGCTCAGGCCTATCAGCATCATCACGAGTGCCACAAGGTGCACATTCATCATCACTGGGAAAAGCGCTGCCACTAATGGCGGTGATGCCATGTCCGCAGACATGGCGCACATCGAAAAGCCCCGCTTTTGCGGGGCTTTTTTTACGCGCAGCGCGCCGCCGATCGAACCTGCACGCGCGGCCGCGCGCGTGCGACGTTCAAACCATTCCACAGGAACGCGGGCGCGCGCAATCGCGGACACATGCTGTTACACGTTCGCGTTGCGGCGGCGAAAAAAAAGCAGCGCGATTCATTTCGCGCTGCTTTCATCATTGTTCGCCGAGACTGCAATCAGGCTGCTTGTACGCGCTCCAGCGCCGTGCTCACCAGCGCTTCGAGCAAGGGCCCGACCTGCGCGGCCAGAGTCTCGTCGTACGCATACGGCATCTGCTCTTGCATGTAGGTGATCTGCGACAGTTCGAGTTGCACCGCATGCACGCCCTGCGCCGGCTGCCCGTATTGACGCGTGATGTAGCCGCCCTTGAAGCGGCCGTTGGCGACCGCCGTATAGCCGCCGTGACGCTCGACCAGCGCGGCCAGTTCCTCGCCGAGACCCGGCACCGCGCTCGCGCCGTTGGACGTACCGAAGTTGAAATCGGGCAAACGGCCTTCGAAAAAGCGCGGCACGCGCGAGCGGATCGAATGGGCTTCCCACAACAGCACCTTGCCGTGGCGCGCTTGGAGTGCCGCGAGTTCGCCGGCCAGCGCGTCGTGATACGGCTTCCAATACGCGTCGCGACGCCGCGCGATTTCGGCGTCGTCGGGCAGGTGGCCGTCGCGATAGAGCGGCTCCTTGTCGAACGTATCGACCGGCAGCAGCCCGGTGGTGTCCTGGCCCGGATACAGATTCGCGCCGTCGGGCGGACGGTTCAGATCGATCACGTAGCGCGCGTAGCGCGGCGTCAGGATCGATGCGCCGAGCCGCTGCGCGAAACCATACAGGCGATCGAGATGCCAGTCGCAATCGTCGGTGCGTTGCGCGGCCGGCGTCATCGTCGCGGCGATGTCGGCCGGAATCTGGGTGCCCAGATGCGGGATCGAGATCAGCAGCGGCAGGCTGCCTTGCTGTAGCGAGAAAACCGCTGGGGGGTTGGAAGCAGTCATGTCGGTCCGGAGTCGGTTGGAGCGGAAAGAGAGCCGCGCGCGGCCGTCGCGCACCGGGCTCATTCGAGCGTGGTCCAGTCTATTTCAGCAGTTCGGCGAGCGCCGCGCGATAGTGCGCATAAGCGCCCTCTTCGTCGCGATGCCGGCGCTGGTCGACGACCTTCACGCCGCCGGCATAGACATCGCGGATCGGCGTGTCGCCGTGCTCGCAGAATACGACGCCGGACAGCCACGCGTGCGGCGCATGCCCGGCGATGTTCGGATGCGCGCTATCGAGCACCAGCCAGTCCGCGCGCCGGCCGGCCTGCAACGCGCCGACCGCGCGGCCGGTCGCGCGCGCGCCGCCGTCGAGCGCGGCGTCGTACAGACGGTCGGCCACATAGGTCGCGTCCGCCGAAGCGAGCACGTTGCGCTGCCGGCGCGTCAAACGCTGGCCGTATTCGAGCAGCCGCAATTCCGAGCGCCAGTCCACCCCGATATGACTGTCGGAACCGACACCGATGCGTCCGCCCGCCTCCAGATATTGCGGCGCCGGGAAAATGCCGTCGCCGAGATTCGCTTCGGTGGTCAGACACAAACCGGCGATCGCGCCGCTCTTCGCGAGCGCGGCCGTTTCGCTCGCATCGACGTGAGTCGCATGCACGAGGCACCAGCGGCCATCGACATCGAAGCGATCGAGCAGCCATTGCACCGGCCGCGCGCCGACGGTCGCGACACACGCGTCGACTTCGGCGGTCTGTTCGGCGATATGGATATGCACCGGCGCATCCGCACCGAGGCCGCCGAGCAGCGCGCGCAGCGACGCTTCCGACACCGCGCGCAGCGAATGCGGCGCAACGCCGTAGCGCAGCGCCGCGTGTTCGGGCCGCGCGGCGCGCAGCGTGCCGAGCAGTCCGAGCAGGCTTTCCGGCGTATTGATGAAGCGGCGCTGATCGTCGCGCGGCGCCTGCGCGCCGAAGCCGCTGTACTGATACAGCACCGGCAGCATCGTGATGCCCATGCCGCTCGCCGCTGCCGCATCGACCACGCGCTGCGCGAGCTCGGCCGGGTTCGCATAGCGTTGGCCGTCCTGCGCGTGATGCACGTAGTGGAACTCGCACACCGACGTATAACCGGCCTTGAGCATTTCGATGTACAGCCAGCGCGCGATGCTCGCGAGGCCTTCCGGCGTGACGCGCGCGGCAAAGCGGTACATCAGCTCGCGCCACGACCAGAAGTTATCGGTTGCGCCTGTGCCAGATGCGGCGCGATATTCGGTGAGCCCCGCCATCGCGCGCTGGAACGCGTGCGAATGAAGGTTAGGCATACCTGGCATCAGCGGCCCCGCGGCCTGCGCTACACCCGCGGGCTGGCCGGCCTGATCCGGTTTCACCGAGGTCAGCGTGCCGGCCGCGTCCCATTCGAGCAGCACGTTGCGGCGCCAGCCATCGGGCAGATACGCGTGGGCGGCGAACAGCGATTGATTGGCTTGGGTCATCTCTCAGGTTCTAGTTCGAAGCACGCGTTTCGCGCCGCGTATAAACGGTCTGACCGCCGCGCACCACACGCGCGCACAACGGCCGGCCGATCCAGTAAGTGAGCTCGGCCAGCGAATCGACCGACCACACCGCGAAGTCGGCCGCACGCCCGACCTGCAACGCGCCGTGCACGTCGCTCTTGCCGAGCGCGCGCGCCGCATGCGCGGTCACCCCTTGCAGCACTTCGGGCACGGTCATGCGGAAAAGCGTGCAGCCCATGTTCATCATCAACAGCAGCGAGGTCGCGGGCGAGGTGCCCGGATTGCTGTCGGTGGAGATCGCGATCGGCACCTCGTAACGGCGCAGCAAATCGAGCGGCGGCAACTGCGTTTCGCGGATGAAGTAATACGCGCCCGGCAGCAGCACCGCGACGGTGCCCGCCTCCTTCATCGCGGCGACGCCCGCTTCGTCGAGAAATTCGAGGTGATCCGCGGACAGCGCGCGATGGCGCGCGGCCAGCGCGGCGCCGCCGCCATTCGACAGCTGCTCCGCGTGCATCTTGACCGGCAGCCCGAAGCGCGCGGCCGCGTTGAACACGCGCTCGCTCTGCTCCAGCGAAAAACCGATCCGCTCGCAAAACACGTCGACCGCATCGACGAGGCCCTCGCCCGCGAGCGCGGGCAGCATCGTGTTGCAGACGTCGTCGATATACGCATCGGCGCGGCCCGCGAATTCGGGCGGCAGCGCATGCGCGCCGAGGAACGTGGTGTACACGCTGACCGGATAGCGCTCGCCCAGTTGCCGCGCGACGCGCAGCATCTTGCGCTCGCTCGCGAGGCCGAGGCCGTAGCCGGATTTGATTTCGATCGCGCTCACGCCTTCGGCGAGCAGCGCTTCGAGCCGCGCGGCCGCCTGCGCGAACAGCGTCGCTTCGTCGGCGGCGCGGGTCGCGCGCACCGTCGAGATGATGCCGCCGCCCTGCCGCGCGATCTCTTCATAGCTGACGCCGGCCAGGCGCTGCGCGAATTCGTCCGCGCGCTGGCCGCCGTACACGAGGTGCGTATGGCAGTCGATCAGCCCGGGCGTGACCCACGCGCCGTGCAGATCTTCGCGCGGCCACGCCGCATATTGCGCGGGGAGTTCGCCCGCTGCGCCGAGCCACGCGATGCGGCCGTCCTCGACCGCCAGCGCCGCGTCGGCGAGCGTGTGGCGAGGGTCGCCCTGCGGGCACAAGTTCAGGTGATGCCAGACGGTTTGCTTCATCGCTTTGCTCGTTGCAGCGGGTTGCGTGTCTGTGGGTGTTGCCGTTTGAGTGACGCGTCAGCGCGTATAGCGGATGTTGATCGCGAGCACCGCGCCGTCTCCCGCGAGCGCGCAGTGCAACGCCTCCGGCGCGTCGATGCGCAGCGTGTCGCCGCAATCGAGCCGCGACGTTTGCGCTTCTTCGCCCGCGGTCAACGTCACGCTCACCGCGCCGCTCGCGCAAAACAGCAGCACCACGTCGGCGTCCAGCACGCGCAGCGCATTCGCCTGCTCCTCGGCTTGCCACACATCCAGTTCGCCCTGCGCCACGTCGCGCCGCACCATCAGGTTGAAGTCGCGCGTCGCACCGTCGACGAGCCGCGCATCGATGCGCGTCTCGCCCGCGAAACGCGCGATATCGAGCGGCTGGCGCAACGCATGCGTGTGAACCACGCTCGCGCCGTCGAGTTCGTCGAGCAGCATGCCCGCGCCGGCGAGCAGCACGAGGGTCCGTTCGACGCCGTCGAAGCGCGAAAACGGCCCGGCCTGCGCGATCTCGGCGACGCTCACGCGCCACATGAAATCGCCGGCCGCCGCGCCGCCCGCCTGGGCGGGAAACGCGGCCACTTCGCGCGTGACGCCGCCGCCGTTCTTCCACGGCGCCGCCACCAGTTCGGCGCCGCGAATCAGCGTGACGCTTGCCATGCTGCCCGATTGCGCCACGATCAGCGGCCCAGCATCGGCAGCTTCAGGCCGGCTTCCCGCGCGGTCTGCTGCGCGAGTTCGTAGCCGGCATCCGCGTGACGCATCACGCCGGTCGCCGGGTCGTTCAACAGCACACGGCCCAGACGCTCGTGCGCGGCTTGCGTGCCGTCGGCGACGATCACGACGCCCGAGTGCTGCGAGAAGCCCAGGCCGACGCCGCCGCCATGATGCAGCGAGACCCACGACGCACCGCCCGCGGTGTTCAGCAGCGCGTTCAACAGCGGCCAGTCGCTGACCGCATCCGAGCCGTCCTTCATCGCTTCGGTTTCGCGGTTCGGGCTCGCGACCGAACCGGTGTCGAGGTGATCGCGCCCGATCACGATCGGCGCCTTCAGCTCGCCGTTCCTGACCATCTCGTTGAACGCCTGGCCGAGACGATAGCGATCCTTCACGCCGACCCAGCAGATCCGCGCCGGCAGACCCTGGAACGCGATGCGTTCGCGCGCCATGTCGAGCCAGTTGTGCAGATGCGGATCGTCGGGGATCAGTTCCTTGACCTTCGCATCGGTCTTGTAGATGTCCTCGGGATCGCCCGACAGCGCGACCCAGCGGAACGGGCCCTTGCCCTCGCAGAACAGCGGGCGGATATACGCGGGCACGAAGCCGGGGAAATCGAACGCGTTTTGAACGCCCATTTCCAGCGCCATCTGGCGGATGTTGTTGCCGTAGTCGAGCGTCGCCGCGCCGCGCTCCTGCAGCGTCAGCATCGCCCGCACCTGCGCCGCCATCGACTGCTTGGCCGGCGTGACGATGCTGTCCGGCGCGGTCTTCATCCGCTCGCGCCAGTCTTCGACGCGCCAGCCTTGCGGCAGGTAGCCGTGAATCGGATCGTGCGCGCTGGTCTGATCGGTCACGCAGTCCGGCGTGATGCCGCGCGCGACGCACTCGGCGAACACGTCGGCCGCATTGCCGAGCAGACCGACCGACACCGGCTTGCCGGCGCGCTTCGCTTCGTCGAGCAGCGCGAGCGCTTCGTCGAGCGTCTTCGCTTTTTTATCGACGTAGCGGGTCTTCAGACGGAAGTCGATGCGGGTCTCGTCGCATTCGACCGCGATCATCGAAAAGCCCGCCATCGTCGCCGCGAGCGGCTGCGCGCCGCCCATCCCGCCGAGGCCGCCGGTGAGAATCCAGCGGCCCTTCGGGTCGCCGTTGAAATGCTGGTTCGCGACCGAGAAGAAGGTCTCGTAGGTGCCCTGCACGATCCCCTGGCTGCCGATGTAGATCCAGCTGCCGGCGGTCATCTGGCCGTACATCATCAGGCCCTTGCGGTCGAGTTCGTGGAAGTGTTCCCACGTCGCCCAGTGCGGCACCAGGTTCGAATTGGCCAGCAGCACGCGCGGTGCGTCCGCATGGGTGCGGAACACGCCGACCGGCTTGCCCGACTGGATCAGCAGCGTTTCGTCTTCGTTCAGGTCCTTGAGCGACGTGAGAATCTGGTCGAAGCAATCCCAGTTGCGCGCGGCGCGGCCGATGCCGCCGTACACGACCAGCGCGTGCGGGTGCTCGGCTACTTCGGGATCCAGATTATTCTGGATCATCCGGTACGCGGCTTCCGCGATCCAGGTCTTGCAGGTCTTGTCCGCGCCGCGCGGTGCGCGGATCGTGCGGGTCGGGTCAAGACGCGGATCGATGTGTTTCGGATTGTTCATGGTGTCCCTCGCGATGCTCGAAGATATTCGATAAAGATTCGGTGGTAAGCGGAAAAAACCCGTTCAGAAATGACCTGTGAAGCGGTAGCGCGTGCCCGGGTGCCACAGATTCGCGACCGACGCGACCTGCCCTTGCGACCACGTGCGCCGGTGCAGCACCAGACATGGTTCGCGCTCGTCCATGTCGAGCAGGTCGCGGGTGCCGGCGTCGGCGGCTAAAGCCTCGATCCGGTACTCGACCCGCTGCAACGGCGCGACGCGCACCAGGTACTGGTTCGGCGTGGTGTTCGTGAAGTCCTGCAGCGCGTAGTCGGGCGCGACCGCCGGATTGACCCAGCGCTCTTCCAGCTGCACCGGCTCGTCGTTTTCGAAATGCAGCAGCCGCGAATGAAACAGCGGACTGCCCGGTTTCAGCTGCATTTCCTCGCTGAGCGCTTCGTCGGCGATGCTCGCGCCGATGCTGAGCACCTTGGCCTGATAGTGGTGACCGCGCGCGACGATTTCGTCCGAGATGCTGCGGATCGCGACCAGCGTCGACTCGTACTTGGGCCGGGCGACGAACGTGCCCGAGCCCTGCACGCGTGTGAGCACCTGCTCCGAGGTCAATTCGCGCAGCGCGCGATTGACCGTCATGCGCGCGACGTTGAACTCGCGCGCAAGCTCGTTTTCGGAGGGCACCTGGTCGCCTTCGGCCCACTCGCCCGCGTGAATGCGCGCGAGGATGAAGTCCTTGATGCCCTGATAAGCGGGTGCGTTCATCGGCGTGATCCGCGCACAGTCAAAACTTACTGTTCCGACACGAACGAGAACGGGCTCAGCTTCGCGATCGAGCCGTCCTGCACGCGCCTGGTGATCGCCGCGATGTCCGGCGCGAAGTAGTGATCGAGCTCGTAATGCGCGACTTCGCCGCGCACGAGGTCCATCACCTTTTGCAGGCTCGGGCTGGTCTTGTGCGGCGCGCGCAGATCGACGCCCTGCGCGGCGGCCAGCAGTTCGATGGACAGGATGTTCGCGGTGTTCTCGGCGATGTCGCCGAGCTTGCGCGCGGCGAACGTCGCCATCGACACGTGGTCTTCCTGGTTCGCCGATGTGGGCAGCGAATCGACCGAGGCCGGATGCGCGAGCGTCTTGTTTTCCGACGCGAGCGCGGCCGCGGTCACGTGCGCGATCATGAAGCCGGAGTTCACGCCGCCATCCTTGACGAGAAACGGCGGCAGGCCCGACAGCGTCGCGTCGATCAGCAGCGCGATACGGCGCTCGGCGAGCGCGCCGATTTCGGACGCGGCGAGCGCGAGGTTGTCGGCCGCGAACGCGACCGGCTCGGCGTGGAAGTTGCCGCCCGACAGCACTTCGCCGGTGTCCGGGAAAATCAGCGGGTTATCCGACACCGCATTCGCTTCGGTCAGCAGCGTTTGCGCGGCCTGGCGCATCTGGTCCAGACACGCGCCCATCACCTGCGGCTGGCAGCGCAGGCTGTACGGGTCCTGCACCTTGTCGCAATCGGCGTGCGACACGTTGATGCCCGACCCTTCGAGCAGCGAGCGGTAGGCGGCCGCCGCATCGATCTGGCCTTGATGGCCGCGCAGTTCGTGGATACGCGCATCGAACGGCTTGACCGAGCCCATCGCCGCGTCGACCGACAGCGCGCCGGCCACGAGACCGGTGCGGTACAGGTCTTCGATCGCGAACATGTTGTAGAGCGCGAGCGCGGTCGATGCCTGGGTGCCGTTCAGCAGCGCGAGACCTTCCTTCGCCTGCAGCGTCATCGGTTTCAGGCCGACCAGCGCGAGACCGTCGGTGGCCGCGATGCGTTCGCCCTTCGCGAACACTTCGCCGACGCCGAGCAGCACCGCCGACATATGCGCGAGCGGCGCGAGGTCGCCCGAAGCGCCGACCGAACCCTTGACGGGGATGACCGGCAGCACGTCCGCGTTGAACAGCTTGATCATCGCTTCCATCACTTCGCGGCGGATGCCCGAGTGACCGCGGCCCAGGCTCGACAGCTTCAGCGCCATCAGCAGACGCACGACCGGACGCGACATCGGCTCGCCGACGCCGACCGCGTGTGACAGTACGAGGTTACGTTGCAGCAGCTCGAGCTGGTCGCGCGGGATGTGGGTGCTGGCGAGGCGGCCGAAACCGGTGTTGATGCCATAAGCCGGCTCGCCCCTGGCGGTGATGTCGGCGACCGCCTGTGCGCACGCGTCGATCGCGGCGTGGCTGGCGGGATCGAGTTGCAGCGTGACCTGTTCGCGCGCGATCTGGCGCAGTTGCGGGAGGGTCAGATAGCCGGGCTTGAGAATCATGGTTGTGGTCCTGTCTATACAAGTTCGAATAAGTCTAGCGGGCCGCTGTTGTATATACAACTTCTTTTTCAAGATTTCCCGCCTGGGGATTTCCATGAGCGGAGCTGAGGACGCGCGGTCGGGCGCTTGATAGCTTGGCAAAGGCGTCCGCGGACGATTTGGACACACCTGCGCGGGCCGGGTTACAGCACTCCGGCGGCAGACTTGTATATACACGTGTACGAAATATCGGCCAAAGCAACGGCCAGTCCGGCGGCGCGGCGGCACTCCCGGCGCCCCAGGAGTCAGCGATAAAACAGTGATAGGAGAACCCGCCGGCAACTGCGATTATTGATTTCAAATCAAGATTGATTTGAAACCAGGCGCCTTTTTGCGAGAAATTTTCGACGCCATACTGCACGCCTTTCGATCGCGCTCGCGGTCCCCGTTCAGGCACTCAGGCCAGGCACACAGGAGAACGTCTTGAAGATTTTCGTTACAGGCGCAAGCGGCTTTATCGGCGGCTCGATCGCCGCGTATCTCGCGCGCGCCGGCCATCAGGTGCGCGGTCTGATCCGCAGTCCCGAACACAGCGCGCAATTGCGCCGGCTCGGCATCGAACCGGTGGTCGGCACGCTCGAGGACAGCGCGCGGTTGCACGCCGAAGCGCAAGCCGCCGACGCGGTGATCAACGCGGCGAGCAGCGACCACGAAGGCGCGGTGCGCGCGCTGATCGACGCTCTCGCCGGCTCCGGCAAGGTGTTGCTGCACACCAGCGGTTCGAGCATCGTCGGCGACGCGTCGGGCGGCGAGCGCGGCAACGCGCGCATCTATCACGAAGACGCGCTGCCCGAGCCGACCGCCGACAAGGCCGCGCGCGTCGCGATTGATCGCCTGGTGCTCGACGCCGCCGGCAAGAACATCCGTTCGGCGGTGTTGTGCAACACGCTGATCTACGGCCACGGCGCGGTCGACGGCAGCGCGAGCGTGCAGTTGCCGCGCCTCGTGCGGCAGGCGCAAAAGAGCGGCGTGGTGCGCCATGTCGGCAGCGGCGGCAACATCTGGTCGAACGTCCATATCGACGACGTCGCCGAGCTGTATCGGCTCGCGCTCGAAAAGACCCCGGCCGGCGCGTTCTATTTCGTCGAAAGCGGCGAAGCGTCGTTCCGGGAGATGAGCGCGGCGATCGCCCGCGCGCTGAAGCTGGGCGCGCCGCAAAACTGGCCGCTCGAAGACGCGAAAGAGGAATGGGGCTACGAGATGGCGTCGTACGGGCTCGGCTCGAACAGCCGGGTGCGCGGCGAACGCGCGCGCAAGCTGCTCGGCTGGCAGCCGCGCCGCACGTCGGTGATCGAGTGGATCGAGCGCGACATGATGGCGGATCCGCACTCCCGCTAGGCGCGCCGCGGGCTCGCGGCGCAGTTGCCACGCAGCCCGCGCAAACACGTTATTCAGGTGTCCTCACACGCGCGTGCAACCGTAAGCTGTGTAAGCGCAATCGTTGCGAATCCGTAAGCTCGTTTCGATAGAATCGCGCCGGCCTTGAAGTGCGCTCAGACCGTCGCACATGAGCCCGGACCCGATCGATGACCCTTGCGCTGAATTTCGACTGGCTAACCAACCTGCTGGCGATTCTGTTCGTCATAGCGTGCCTGTACGACGCGCGCTATGACGAATATGGCGTATTGACGCTCGCCGCGGCCGCGATGAGCCTCGTCGTGATGGCGATGGAAATGTTTTTCCGGCCCGCGTTCGAGATGGCGTTATAGCGCGCCCGCTCCCCCTCACTGTCCGCACGCCGCGCAACCGCCGTCCGCCTTCCCGTTCCCGTCATAGCGGTCGTGATGCCTGACCCAATCGGTCAGATTGCTCCGTTCGTTGCGCCCTTTCGGCGTCACGTCCAGATGCGCGTAGGTATTGATGAAGCGCTCGTCGCCACGTCCAAAGCATGAGTACGTGTGATACACGCCGCCGTTCACGTCCTTGTAGAACACGCTGTGGCCATGCTGCTCGTCGATGCCGACGTCCTGCTCGCTGAAGTTGTAGAACGCGTTTTTGCTCGCCAGCTGCTCGGGCGTAAACGACACGTGGTAGTCGAAATTGAAGTCGCTGCCATGCGACGACACCCACGGAAAACTCCATCCCATCCGCTGTTTGAACGCCTCGATCTTCGCGAGCGGCGCGCGCGACACCGTCACGTAGCTGACGTCGTGATGTTCCAGATGGGTGACGATGCCGGTCATATGGTCCGACAGAAACGAGCAGCCGACGCAGCCCTCTTGCCAATCCGGTCCCATCATGAAGTGATAGACGATCAGTTGACTGCGTCCGTCGAACAACCCGGCGAGCGTCTTGCGGCCTTGCGGCGTATCGAACGTATAGGTCTTGTCGACCTTGACCCACGGTAATTCGCGCCGCTTGCGCGCCAGTTCGTCGCCGGCGCGCATATGGGCTTTTTCCTCGGCGAGCAGCGCGCGGCTCGCGGCGAGCCATTCCTCGCGAGTGGCTGTGCGGTGTTGGGGATCCATCTGCGTCTCCTTTCCCGCGGCATGCGGGCTGAACGACTGAAGCGTTGGGCGATGCCCACGCGAAAGTCAAGCAGCGCCGCCCATTTCGCTCAAGATCCCCGATTAGCGTCAGATCGCCCAGCCGCCGACATAAAACCCGACCAGCACCGCCGCGATCGCCACCGTGCCCACATTGAGCTTGCGATACTCGCCGCTGACCACCCGGCCGATCACCAGCGTCGCGAAGCCGAGCATGATGCCGGTCACGATATTCGCGGTCAGCACGATAAACACCGCGCACACGAGCCCCGCCATCGCATCGACCATGTCGTCCATATGCAGCTTCGCGACGTTCGACAGCATCAGCAGACCGACGTACATCAGCGCGGGCGCGGTCGCATACGAAGGCACCAGCGCGGCGAGCGGCGAGAAGAACATCACCACGAGGAACAGCAGCCCGACCACCGCCGCCGCCATCCCGGTCTTCGCGCCGGCGGCGACGCCGACCGTCGATTCGATATACGCGGCCGCCGGCGCGCCGCCGAGCAGTCCCGAGAAAATCGAGCTGACCGAATCGGCGGTCAGCGCGCGGCCGCCGTTGATGATGCGGCCATTCGCATCGAGCTGCCCCGCCTGGCCGGCGACCGCGCGGATCGTGCCGGTCGCGTCGAACACCGCGGTCATCACCAGCGCGAGCACGCTCGGCAACACCGCCATCGAGAGCGCCCCCTTCACGTCCATCGCGCCGATCAGCGACGCATGGCCCGGCGCGGACAGCGACGGCACCGCGAACACGCCGTGAAACGCGACGGCCGGATCGAGCGCGAGCCCGAGCGCCGAAATCGCGACGATCACGATCAGGATCGCGCCCGGCACGCGCCGGCGCACCAGCCCGACGATCGCCGCGAGCCCGGCCACCGACATCAGCGCCGGCAACGCGGTGAGATGGCCGAGCGAGACCGGCAGACCGGCGCCCGGATTCTTCACGACGAGGCCGACATCGTTCGCGGCGATCAGCAGCAGAAAGAGGCCAATGCCGATGCCGGTGCCGTGCGCGATGCCCTCCGGCAGATTGCGCAGGATCCACGAGCGCACGCCGGTCACCGAAATCGCGGTGAACACGACGCCCATCAGGAACACCGCGCCGAGCGCGACGGTCGGATGCAGGCCCTTGCCGAGCACGAGGCCGAATGCGGTGAACGCGGTCAGCGAGATCGCGCAGCCGATCGCGATCGGCAGACGCGCCCACACGCCCATCAGCAGCGAGCCGAACGCGGTGGTCAGGCACACGGCGACGAACACCGCGCTGGTGTCGAAGCCGGCCTTGCCGAACATGCCGGGCACCACGAACACGGAGTAGACCATCGCGAGGAAGGTCGTGATGCCGGCGACGATTTCCGCGCGCTGCGTGCTGCCGCGCGCGGTGATATCGAAGTAGCGGTCGAGAAAGCCTTTGGAGTCGAACGACTCCGGCGCGACCTCGGGTGTCGCGAGGGCCTGGGGTTCCATCATGATGACTGCCTCCTTTATCAGCGTGCTGAAACGGCCGCAGCGGGCGAGCCGTCGTCAGGGTTGTCTCGTGGATGTATTGAATTCGAATGGCGCTTTTCTGAGTCGCAATGTAGGGGAACACAAATATGGGTCCAATCGCATGAATGGCATGCCGGACATGTCGCGCGACTTATATCTTTGGCGCGACGGCACAGCGCGTACGCACGCCGCGCGTTTACACCTACGCGCCGAGCAGCCTGCCGGGCGAGCGCGCGCGCCCCATGTGACGCCCGCGGCGGGCACGCGCCGTGCATCGCGAGCCGCGCCGCGGCGCGCGCGAAACCGGGGCCGGCGAGCCGTGCAGGTTAAACTCTGCCCCTATCTCATCCAATCGCGGCGGCTCCTCGCCTCCGCCCGCACCTGCTACGTGGAGCTTTTCCCGATGACTGGCGGTTTTCCGCGTCCTGTCGGGCGCCTGCCGATTGCATCGATTGCATCGATCGCATCGAGTGCACCGATCGCGGCGCGTCCCCCGTTCGAACCGTTCGCGCTGCACGCGCTGCTGCGGGTCGCGCGCATGCTCGCGGCGCTGGCCGCGCTGCTCGCGCTCGCCGCGTTGAGCGGCTGCAGCACCATGCTGTGGGGCACCCAGCAGGCCCCGATCGTCGATGCGACGGTGATGCCGGTCGAGCCGGCCAGCGCGCCGGTCGCGGCGTCCGAGCCGGAGCCGGCCGAGACCGCGAGCAACGAGCCGGAGCAGCCGAAGAAACCGAAGAAGCCGGTCGTCAAGCCGCGCCGGGTCGAGCCGTCGCCGCCCGTCGCCGCGCCGCCCCCGCCCCCGCCGCCGCCCCCGCCGCGGCAGCTGATCCTGCTGCGCGCGATCGATCGCAACGCGGCCCACACGCTGCTCGACAGCCAGGTGCAGAAGCCCGACGGCAAGCCGGTCGGCCGCGCGGTCGACATGATCGCCGACGCCGCCGGCAAGCCGCTCGAGATGGTCGTCAATCTGCAGGGCTTTCTCGGCGTCGGCGACCGCAAGGTGAACTTCCCGTGGAGCGCGTTCCGCTTCACGCCGAGCGCGAAGGAAGCACCGATCACGCTGAACGCGGGCGCGGTGCCGGCCGCCGCGAACAAGGCGAGCGCGCCGCAGCTGCCGATGCTCGATGCAACCGTCGAGCGCGCGAACGGCGCGAAGGTCGGCCGGGTGGTCGACGTGCTGATCGACGGCAACGCGCAGCCGCAGGCGGTGGTGCTCGACGTCAGCGGGATGGTCAGCACCGAGCGCCGCACGATCGCCGCGAACTGGTCCGCGCTGCGCTTCGTCACGCGCGACAAGGAACTGCATCCGCTGCTCGAATTGAGCGACGCGCAGATCAACGCAACGCCGCCGTACGCCGCCGATAAACCGATTCGCGCGGTGTCGCCCGGTCCGGCGCCGGCGCCCGCCGCCTCCGCGGTGCCCGCCGCGTCCGCGCCGGGCGCATCGGCCGGCGGCTCCCCGGCTGGCGGCTCGGCCGGCGGCACGACTGGCTCGGCGCCGTCCGGCTCGACCGCCGTGGCGGTCTCCAACGCACGGGCGGTCCGATGACGGTCCGCACAGTAGTCACGGCCCGCAGTCTGCGCGCGCTCGATTGGCTGAACTTCTTCGTCGCCAATGTGCAGACCGGTTTCGGGCCGTTCATCGCGTCGTATCTGGCATCGCATAAGTGGACCCAGGGCGAGATCGGCATGGTGCTGTCGGTCGGCACGATCAGCGCGATGGTCAGCCAGGTGCCCGGCGGCGCCGCGGTCGATGCGCTGCGCAACAAGAAAGGCGCGGCCGCGTGGGCGATCGTCGCGATCATCCTCAGCGCGATGCTGCTCGCGGTCAGCCCGACCGTGCTGCCGGTGATCGCCGCCGAGGTGTTCCACGGCTTCGCAAGCTGCATGCTGACGCCGGCGCTCGCGGCGATCTCGTTCGCGCTGGTGGGGCGCGCCAATCTCGGCGACCGGCTCGGCCGCAACGCGCGTTGGGCGTCGATCGGCAGCGCGGTCGCCGCCGGCTTGATGGGTCTCTTTGGCGAGTACTACTCGCCGCGCGCGGTGTTCTTTCTGACCGCGGGGCTCGCGGTGCCGGCGCTGATCGCGCTATCGATGATCCAGCGCACCGACACGATCGAGCTGCCCAAAGCGGCGCCGACACCCGAGCAGCTGGAGCGGCGCGAGAGCCTGCGCGAGTTGCTGCGCGACCGGCGTCTGCTGCTGTTCGCCGCATGCATCGTGCTGTTCCATCTGTCGAACGCGGCGATGCTCAATCTCGCGGCCGGCGAAGTGACGGCCGGCATGGGCGACAACGTGCAGCTGGTGATTGCCGCGTGCATCATCGTCCCGCAGGCGATCGTCGCGATGATGTCGCCGTGGGTCGGCCGCTCGGCCGAGCGCTGGGGTCGTCGGCCGATCCTGCTGCTCGGCTTCTCGGCATTGCCGATCCGCGCGCTGCTGTTCGCCGGGATCAGCAGTCCGTATCTGCTGGTGCCGGTGCAGATGCTCGACGGTCTGAGCGCCGCGGTGTTCGGCGTGATGCTGCCGCTGATCGCCGCCGACGTGGCCGGCGACAAGGGCCGCTACAACCTGTGTATCGGTCTGTTCGGGCTCGCGGCCGGGATCGGCGCGACGCTCAGCACGACCGCGGCGGGCTTCGTCGCCGATCACTTCGGCAATGCGGTGAGCTTCTTCTGCCTCGCGGCGGCGGGCGCGCTCGCGGTGCTGCTGGTGTGGGCGGCGATGCCGGAGACGCGCGATGCGCCGGCCGGCAATGGCGATGGGACGCCGGTGACCAATGGAGGGAAATCGACCGCGCGGTGAGTGTTGCGCGGGACCGTTGGCGGATGGCAAAAGAGGCGCGATCTTTCGATCGCGCCTCTTTTTTTGCGGGTCATTGTGCGCGCGGCGCCGCGCGTCGCGTCCTCAATCGATCGGCTTGCCCGCCGTCTCCCGCATCAACGGCAACGGCAGCAGCGACACCACGCTGCACCCGATCAGATACCACGCCGGCGCGAGATTGCTGCCGGAAATCTGGATCAGCCACGTTGCGAAAAACTGCGCGAAGCCGCCGAAAATCGATACGCCCAGGCAATACACGATCGACATCCCGGTCGCGCGGATCGCGCGCGGAAAGAGCTCCGGCAGCATCACGATATTGGGCACCGCGGTGAACGCGACCAGCACCGCGAGAGCGGCGACCACCGCGAGCAGCACCGGCACCGTCGGCACCGCGTTGATCGCCATGAAGGCCGGATAGACCGCCAGAATCAGCAGCACGCGCGACACCGCCATCACCGGCTTGCGGCCGAGCCGGTCGGACAGCGCGCCGGCGAGCGGCGAGCAGATCACCGTGACCACCGCGCCGGTCCACGCGGCCCACAACGCCGACGCCATCGGCAGATGCAGGATCTTGATCGCGTAGGTCGATAGATAGAACAGCACGATGTAGTTCGCCGCGGTGCCGCCGATCGTCGTCAGCGTGCCGGTCGTGATCGAGCGCGCGTGGTCGCGAAACAGCTTGCGCACCGGCAGCGAGGCCGGTTGTTCGGCCGGCTTCGCGAGCGGGGTCGAGGCCGCCTGCGCCGCCCCATCCTCGACACCCGGCAAGGTCTCGTCCAGATGCCGCCGGATATAGATGCCGATCGGCCCCATCGCCATGCCGATTACGAACGGCACGCGCCAGCCCCAGCTTTCGAGCGCGGCCGGCGACAGCGTCGAGGCGAGCGCGACGCCGAGCAGCGAGCCCACCACCGTGTTCGCGCCCTGGCTGACGAACTGCCAGCTGCCGTAGAAACCCCGCGTGCGGTCGCTCGCGTATTCGAGCAGCAGCGCGGTCGATGCGCCGACCTCGCCGCCCAGCGCGAAGCCCTGAATCAGCCGCGCGACGATGATCAGCAGCGGCGCGGCCACGCCGATCGTCGCGTAACCGGGCGCGAATGCGATGATCGCCGAGCCGAGCGTCATCAGCCACAGCGTCAGGCTCATCGCGGCCTTGCGGCCCGCGCGGTCGGCATAGCCGCCGAGAATCACGCCGCCCACCGGCCGCATGATGAAGCCGACCCCGAACGTGCCGACCGCGAGCATCAGTTGCACGAGCTGCCCTTCGACCGGGAAAAACAGCTTGCCGATGATCGTCGCGAAGAAGCTGTAGATCGTGAAGTCGAAAAATTCGAGGCCGTTGCCGAGCGTGATCGCGGCAATCGCCTTGGCGTGGCTCGCGCGTTTTTCGGGCGCAAGCGCCGTTGGCGCGCCGCCGGCGGCCGTGGCAACGCGCTGCGCTGCGTCGCGGTCCGCGGGCTGGGGGGTGGCGGAATAGTTCATCTGAGTCTCCATCGTGTTTTACTGCGCGGCCTGCGCGCCGCTGCGGGCGTGGCCCTCGCTGCGCGCACGGCCAACACTGCCATCACTGCCGGAGCGGGCCGGCGAATGCCGCCGCCGCGCCGCCGCGTCAGACCAGGAACGTCTGCGCGAGCTTGACCCAGTACGCGGCGCCGGTTGCGAGCGCGTCGTCGTTGAAGTCGTAGCCGGGGTTGTGGACCATGCAGCCGCCCTCGCCGTCGCCATTGCCGATGATCAGATAGCTGCCCGCGCAGCGCTCCAGCAGGAACGCGAAGTCTTCGCTACCGGTGAGCGGCTGCATATCGCGGATCAGCCCGTCTTCGCCGAGCCAGTCGAGCGCGACCTGCCGCGCGAGCGCGGTCATTTCGACGTCGTTCACCAGCACCGGATAGCGGCGCTGATAATCGACCTCGGCGCGCGCGCCGAAGATCTCCGCCTGACCGGTCGCGACCGCGGTGATGCGTTCCTGCAGGTGGTCGCGCACCTCGGGGCGCAGCGCGCGCACCGACAGGCGCATCTCGGCGGTCTCGGGAATCACGTTCGGCGCTTCGCCCGCGTGGATCGCGCCGACCGTGATGATCGCCATGTCGAGCGGCGCGATGTTGCGCGCGACGATCGCCTGCAACGCGAGCACGATCTGCGCGCACACGACGACCGGATCGACCGCCTTATGCGGCACCGCGCCGTGGCCGCCGCGCCCGATCACCTTGATGACGACCGTATCCGACGACGCCATGAAGGAACCCGGCAGGAATCCGAATTTTCCGGTCGGATGGCCGGGCATGTTGTGCATCGCGAACACCGCGTCGCACGGGAACTCGTCGAACAGCCCGTCTTCGAGCATTTTCTTCGCGCCGGCAAGACCTTCCTCGGCCGGCTGGAAAATCAGATTCAGCGTGCCGTCGAAGTTCTTTTCCTGCGCGAGGTGTTTGGCGGCGGCCAGCAGCATCGCGGTGTGGCCGTCGTGGCCGCATGCGTGCATCTTGCCGGGCACCTTGCTCGCGTACGGCAGGCCGGTGGTTTCGTGGATCGGCAGCGCGTCCATGTCGGCGCGCAGACCGAGCCGGCGGGCGCCGTTGCCGACTTTCAATTGTCCGACCACGCCGGTCTCGCCCATCCCGCGATGCACGCTGTAGCCCCATTCGGTCAGGCGTTCGGCGACCAGATCGGCGGTCGCGAATTCCTCATACGCGAGTTCGGGATGCGCGTGGATGCGGCGGCGCAACTCGATCATTTCTTCTTCGACTGCGGCGATGCCGGCGGGAATGACCATCGTGTTCACGGGTGTCTCCTCTGTCGTACTAGCTGAAAAGTGAACCAAGCATAGCCACGCCGATATTCGAGCGGCAGGCGTAGAATCGTTCCGCCAGCAACCAGCGGTTGCCACCCTCCCCCGTGCAAATGAGATGAAACTGCATCAACTCAATACCCTGGCGGCGATCGCGGATACCGGAAGTATCCGGGCCGCGGCACGCTCGCTGGAGCTGTCGCCGGCCGCCGTGACCAAGGCGATGCGCGAGCTGGAAGCCGATCTGCACGCGCCGCTGATCGTGCGCGGCGCGAGCGGGGTCGCGTTCACCGAATTCGGCCGCGCGCTGGTCGTGCATGCGCGGCTCGTGCTCGGCCAGTTGCAGCGCGCCGAAGCGGAGATCGAGGCGATGCGCGGCGCGGCCGCGGGGAAGCTGTCGATCGGTGTCACGCCGTGGGTCGCGCTGACCTTCCTGCCGCCCGCGGTGCAGCGCTTTCGCGAACGGATGCCGGAAGTGCAGCTGGAATTTTTCGAAGGCCTGCTCGCGGTCGTGCAGCCGCGTTTGCGCGACGGCAGTCTGGACTTTTCGATCGGCCGGCCGCCGCCCGCGTCGCCGCAATCGGAGTTTCATAACGTGCCGCTGTTTTCGACCCATTCGGCGGTGGTCGCGCGGCGCGAGCATCCGTTGGCCGGCTGCCGCACGCTGCTCGAATTGCAGGACGCGGAGTGGGTGCTGAACTACGACCCGGCGAGCCGCGAGTCGATCGCCGACAACCTGTTCCGCCAGCGCGGGATGCGCGTGCCGCACACGATCCTGCTCGCGCATTCGCTGGCGATCGTGCTCGGTCTGCTCGCGCACACCGACATGCTGAGCATCTTTCCGTGGCCGCTCGTCGAGGTGATGCTCGCGAAGGAAAACCTCGCGGCACTGCAATTGCGCGAAACCGTCGACGAAACGCTGGTCAGCATCACGTCGCGGCGCGGCGCGCCGACGAGCCCGGCGGCCGAATGTTTTCTGGACTGCCTGCGTGAGACGATCGACGCCGGCGCGCGCTCGCCGGAGCCGGAGATGAAGCGGCTATTTCACTCGATCGAATTGCTGCTGTAGCGGCGCGGGTGGCGGCCGCCTCGCCTCGAATCAATCCAGAAACTCGCCCGCGCGTTTTCTCAGCATCGCGCTGAAATCGTCGAGCCAGCCGATCGACAACCGCCAGCTCTGCCAGTACAGATCGACGTCGATATGCTTGCCCGGCGCGATCTCGACCAGCTCGCCCCGCGCCAGGTGCCCGGCGATCATCCGCTCCGGACACATCCCCCAGCCGAGCCCCGTCACGCACGCGCGCAGAAAACCGCCGACGTGCGGAATCCAGTGCAGCGGCGGCTCCAGTTCCGCGCGCGTGATGCGGCGCATGAAGCGCCGTTGCAGTTGATCCTTCGGATTGAAATCGACGCACGGCGTGCGCCGCAGACTGTCGCGCGTGACGCCGGCCGCGAAATAGCGGTCGCGAAACGCGGGCGAGCACACCGCCAGATAGCGCATCCGGCCGAGCCGCACCGAGCGGCAGCCTTGCACCGGTTCGGCCTGGGTGGTGATCGCGCCTTGCACGCTGCCATCGCGAATCCGCTGCGCGGTGTGGTCCTGATCGTCGATCACCAGATCGAGCAGCATCTCGCGCTCGACGCAAAACGGCGCGACCGCATCGATGAACCAGGTGCCGACGCTGTCGTCGTTGACCGCGACCCGCAGCGCCGGCCGCTGCTCGACCAGCGCGCCGGGCAGCGCCGGCAGGCGGCCGTTCAGTTCCGCTTCCAACAGTTGCACGCGCTCGGTATGACGGCACAGCAGCGCGCCCGACGGCGTCGCGACGCACGGCTGGCCGCGCTTGACCAGCACGCTGCCGACTCGCTCCTCGAGCAGCTTGACCCGCTGCGACACCGCGGACGGCGTGATATTGAGTTCGCTCGCGGCGCGGTCGAACGAGCCGTGGCGGACCACGGCGGCCAGCGCGTCAAGCAGCGCATAGTCCAACATTAGCGTTCCTTAATCGGCATTAAGTAAATTAGCTTCTCTTATGAGAGCCCAGCCCGCAGACTAGCGCCAATGTTTCGCTTCGTCCATCGCCTCTTCCGTTTTTGGGACCTTCTATGAACTGGTTGTCGTTTTCCCACGGCGCAGCGCTGTGCGCGTCGCTGATCGTGACGATCGGCGCGCAGAACGCCTTCGTGCTGCGCCAGGGGATCATGCGCTCGCACGTCGGCAAGATCGTGCTGCTGTGCACGTTGTCGGATTTCATTCTGATCGGCGCGGGCGTCGGCGGCGCCGCGGTGCTGATGGAGCGTTTCCCGCGCTTCGTGCACGCGATGCTGTATGTCGGGCTCGCGTATCTCGCGTGGTTCGGGATCAACGCGCTGCGCCGCGCGGTGCGGCCCGGCCATGCGGTGCTCGACGGCGGCACGGCCAACGCTTCGGTGACTGCTTCGGCAAACCCGGCGCCGCCCGCGCAACGCGCGCTGCCGATCGTGCTGATGACGCTCGCGTTCACGTGGCTCAACCCGCACGTGTATCTGGATACGTTTCTGCTGATCGGCACGGCCGGCGCGAGAGAACCGCAAGGCGCGCGGGTCGCGTTCGCGCTCGGCGCGATGGCGGTGAGCGCGTTGTGGTTCGTCGGTCTCGGCTATGGCGCGCGCCTGCTCGCGCCGCTGTTTCGCCGCGCGAGCGCGTGGCGGGTGCTCGATGGCGCGATCGGCAGCATGGTATTGCTGCTGGCGGTCACGCAGTTTCGTTGAGGCCCTGCGCGACGTCCACCGCGACGTTCGGCGCGCCGCCCTCGCCCTCATCGCCGTCCGCCGGCAGCAGCGTCATCAGCCGCGCGAGCACCGGCCACTTCAGCAGCGCCTGCCGATAAGCGTCCTGCGCCTGCGCATCGAAATAGCGGCGCGGCTCGACTTCCGGCAAGCGCTGCGCGAGGCCGCTGATATCGTCGAGCGGCCAGCCGCCGCGCCCGTTGTCCTTCACCGCGTTGCCGGTCTTCATCACTTGCCGTCCACCCACACGCCGTCCGGCGTCTTCACCACGTAGCCGGACGCGGTTTTCATCGTCACCGTCCCCTCGTTTTCGCCGACCATCTGCGTTTGCGGCAGATTCGCCGCGTACTGCGACAGACTCGCGCCCGGCTTGAACGGACTGTTCGACACCAGGTTCGACAGCAGCTGCGCCACCGCCAGAAAGCTCGACGGATTGTCGATCACGGTGGTCGCGCCATGACTGCCCTGGAAGCCGACCACCCGCACGCCGACCGGCCCGTGCACGATGCGCGGAGTCGGAATTTCGCGCAGCCCCGCAACCTGGTTCGTATCGCCGCGCAGCGCCGCGCCGTGCTCGGGCACGAACACGATCACCGCGCGCCGCCCCGACGACGCGATCAGATCCGCGAAACGATCGAAGTCGCTCATCAGCCGGTTCACGCGCAGCGGGTACGAATCGATACTCGACAGATTGCTGTTCGGCAGCCGGTTGCCGTCGTGCAGGCTGATCGTGTTGTAGTACAGCGCGACCGGCCCGGCGACGTTGCTGCGCTGCGCGTACCACGCGGCCAGCGTTGCGTAGTCGTCACGGATCGGCGAGCCGTCGAACGCGTGCATCGCGACCGGCGCGGCGGTGTTCGCAATCAGCGGCACGTTCGGCACGCCGGCGTTGTCGTGGATCAGTTGCAGGAAGTTGTCGAAGTGGCCGTCGTGATTGAGCAGCGTCTGCGGCGTGTAGCCGGCCTGCGCGAGATCGGCGAGCAGGTAGCACTGCTGCGGCGCGTCTTTGTACAGGTCCGCGTGCGCCTGCTGACCGCAGCTCGCGCGCAGCACGCGGATCGCGGCCGGCCCGCTGTAGCTCGCGGCGGTGCTGAAGTTCGTGAACAGATAGTCGAAGTGGCTCAGCAGCGGATGATTGCGCGCCTTCGCGACGTCGAGGTCGTCCCACGACAGCGAGCAGATATGCAGCACGATCACGTCGAACTGCTGGTTCGCGTCGGCGGCGAGATGGCCGAAGCTGACCTGCCGTTGCGACTCCTGGGTACGGAACGCGGCGAGCGCCGCGTTATGGTCGAGCGGCTGCGCGGCCGGCGCATTCGCGCCGTTGCCGGCCGCGTTCGCGTTTGCGTTCCCGTTTGCCCTCGTGGCGCCGGCCGCCGCGCCGCGCAGTTGCGCGAGCACCGCCCCGCCCTCGTGCCACAGCGGAATCGCGACCAGCGCGATCAGCACGAAGGTCGCGACCCGCACCCAGCGATTGACGATCAGATAGCCGACCAGCACGCCGAGCGCGGCGAGCAGCAGCATCGGCGGCACGAAGCGCTGTGCGAGTTCGAGCCAGTAGCCGAAGCTGAAAGTGGTCAGATTGCCGAACTCCTCGGTCAGCCGCGAGAACGGCGGCACGTTCGCTTCGTGGTACATCAGCGGCACGCCGAGCGCGATACCGAGCAGGTTGCGCAAGATTCGCAGCGAGCGCCGCCGCAGCGTCGAGCTGGCGGCCAGCGCGAGCGCGAAGCCGAGATTGGCGAGCCACAGCGGTTGCAGATGGCCGCCCGCGAACAGGTACAGCTTGACGATGAAATACAGGTTCCACACAGTCATGACCAGGTTCTCTCAATGGCCGCGCCGCTGCACCGAGGTGCGGATGCGCGGGCGGCCTCAATAACGGGTGCGGTCGAGCGCGAGCAGCGCGGCGCCCGCGCGCGCGAGGCCGCCCCACAGCCGCGAATAGCCTTCGACGCCCAGCGCCAGCACTTCCTTCAAACCGCGCAGCGGCGCGTCCTCTTCGGTCTGCTCGTCCCAGTCGAGCCATGCGTCCGCGCGGCCGAACGTGCATTGCACGAGCTGGCGTTCCTGGTCGAGCGTGAGGCCGTCGAAACGCACACCCAGATGCCGGCCGACAAAACGGCTCACGTACACCGGGAAATGAAACTGGCGGTCGCCCCGGCTCAGGCACACGCCCAGGCTATCGCCGGGCGCGAGCTGCAAGCCCGGCTCGACGTCGAGACCCAGGCCCCCGGTCGAATAGTCGCTGGTCGTGCAAGCGACCGTGGTGCCGTCCGCGAGCAGCAGCGTCGCCGCCGCGCGCATCGCGATCCGGTGCGTGACGCGCACCTGCTTCGCCTCGCGCGCGACGCTCGCGGCCGCGCCGAGCATCACGAGGTTGTAGAGCGTCCAGAACACGTTCATCAGGATCGTCGGCGTCTCGCCGCCCTGCCCGAACGCGAGCCGGTACAGGCCGGCCAGCAGCGCGGCGGTATTGAGCCCGAGCAGCACCAGGTACGGCTTCGAGACCGACCAGTCGAAATAGTCCTGACCGATCTGCCCGCCTTTGTCGGTCACGTTGAACTTGCCGTGCTTCGGACTGAAGAACGCGATCGTGGTCGGCAGCGCGATGTACCACGCGAGCACCGATTCGTAGACCTCGGCCCAGAACGAGTGACGGTACTTGCCCTGCATCCGCGAATTGGCGATGTTCGCAAGCACGATGTAGGGCAGCACGAAGCCGGCGATGGTGGTCGCCGACGCGTTGATGAAGTACATCTGGAAGAACAGATAGGCCAGCGGCATCGTCAGGAACACGAGCCGCGGCACGCCGTAGAAGAAATGCAGCATCGCGTTGCCGTAGCACAGCCGCTGAAAGAAGCTCAGACCGCGGCCGAGGAACGGATTGTCGATGCGGAAAATCTGCGCCATGCCGCGCGCCCAGCGGGTGCGCTGCTTGATGTGGCTCGCGAGGCTTTCGGTCGCGAGGCCGGCCGCCTGCACGGTCGGCAGATACGCGGTGGTGTAGCCGCGCCGGTGCAGTTTGAGCGCGGTGTGCGCGTCCTCGGTGACGGTCTCGACCGCAACGCCGCCCACTTCCTCGAGCGCCGAGCGCTTCAGGATCGCGCACGAGCCGCAGAAGAACGCCGCGTTCCATAGATCGTTGCCGGACTGCACGAGGCCGTAGAACAGGTTGCCCTCGTTCGGCACGCGCCGGAACGTGCCGAGGTTGCGCTCGAACGGGTCCGGCGAAAAGAAGTGATGCGGGGTCTGCACCATCGCGCAACGCGGATCGCGCAGGAACGTGCCCATCGCGGTTTGCAGGAACGAGCGGGTCGGCACGTGATCGCAGTCGAAGATCGCGATGTACTCGCCGGCTGTTTTCGTCAGCGCGCGGTTGATGTTGCCGGCCTTCGCGTGGCGGTTGTCGTCGCGGGTCAGATAGTCGATCCCGCAAGCGGCGGCGAACTCGCGAAACTCGTCGCGATGACCGTCGTCGAGCAGATAGACGCGCAGCTTGCCGGCCGGCCAGTCGATCCCTTGCGCGGCGAACACGGTCGGCCGCACCACCGATAACGGTTCGTTGTACGTCGGAATATAGATATCGACGCTCGGCCAGCTCGCCGGATCGGCGGGCAGGCTCGCGACCGTGCGTTGCAGCGGCCACGCGGTCTGCACGAAACCGAGCAGCAGGATCAACCACGTGTACGCTTCGGCGCCGAACAGCAGATAGCCGAGCACCGCTTCGCCCGGCGACTGGAACGACAGCGTCTGGGTCATGCGCCACCACACGTAGCGGCCCATCGCGAGCAGCGCGAGCGTGATCAGGATCAGCGCCGGCATGCGGCCGGGCAAGCGCCGCACCAGCAACGCGATGACCACCAGTACTGCGAAGAAAGCGAACTGCCCGCCGGACTGCAGCGGCGCGGTGCCGATCAGGCTCCACGACGCGGCGCCGGCGAGCAGCAGCAGCGGCAGCAGCCAGCGCACATGGCCGACGCGCCCGCTGACGGTTTCGAGCCGCTCGCCCCAGCGTTGCCACGGCAGGCTGTCCAGCAGCGCGTCGAAGCGGCGCCGCACGCGGCGGCCGCACAGCCACAGCGGCACCAGCCAGCGATCGACCCACGCGAACAGCGCGCGCACCCTCGGCGCGACGCGCTCGGCCGGCGCCCGCGGCGCGCGCACGAACGCGCGCCACAGCCACGCACGCAGCCGCTGCGGTTCGAGCACACCCCATTGCAGCGCGAAATGCAGCACCGCCGCGCGCAGCCAGCGGCGCGCGTAATCGGGACGGCCCGGCGCGGGCGGCTGGAAAAACAGCCGCACCAGCCAGTCGTGCGGCGTGCGCGGCGCGGCCACACCGAGGCCGCGCGCGAGCCAGTCGAGCAGGCGTTCGCGCCAGCCGCGCGCAGGTGCGGCGCTCATGACGACGGGTCCTCGCGGCGCGGCGCCATGGCCGGGCCGGCGAGCGGTGCATCGTGTCGTGCATCGAGCGATGCTTCCAGCCACGCATCGAGCCAATTCGCGAGCCCTTGCAGATCGTGCGACGCCTGCGAATGCGGCGCGTCGTCGAACAGCCACGTGCCGCGCGCGAACGACTCCGGCATCGCGACGTCCAGATGCACGCGCTGCGCGAGCGGCAGGCCGTCGCCGAGCGCGGCGCCGAGCATCGCGAGCACGTCGCGTTGCATGTCGCGGGCCGGATGCAGACGGTTCACGACGATGCGCAGATTCGCGCACGCGGCGCGCAGTGCGGCGAGCCGCGCGACCAGCGTCGTGCACGCGACCGGTTCGGGCGGCGTCACGCACAGCGCGAGGTCCGCGCAGCGCAGCGCGTGCTCGGCCTGCTGCGACGGATAGCGCGCGGTGTCGAGCAGCACCACGCCGTCCTCGGGCAGATCGAGTTCGGCGAGCGCGTCGCCGAGCCAGCGCGGCTCGGCGGCAAGGCGCGCATCGCAATGCGTGCTGTCCGCGACCGACACCTGTCCGTACGGCACGAACAGCACACCGTCCGCGTTGCGCCACGTCGACGCGTGCCACGCGGTGCCCGCATCGAGCAGCGCCTGGGCGAGGCCGGTGGTCGGCAGCGCGTCGATGCCCAGTTGCGCGCCGAGCAGGTTCTGCGGATCGAAGTCGAGCGCGACGACCTGGCGGCCGCGGCGCGCGAGCAGGACCGCGAGCGCGGCGGTGAGCGTGGTGCGGCCGGTGCCGCCCGCGGTGGAGACGAGCGCGATGGCTTTCATCGGCGCTCCCCGCTATCGGCGGCCGCTGCGGGGCCGGCGTCCGCGCTCGGCAACAGACGCGCGTGCAGCGCGACCGCTTCGATCTCGCAGCGCACCGCGTCGCGCGGATCGAAGCCGCGCATCGCCGCGAGCGCGCGCCGCGAACCGGCGCGCTGCCAGACGATCCATACCGGCAGCGCGAGCAACAGGCCGGTCGCGAAACACATCAGAAGCCATTCGATCATGTGCCGCTCCTCGCGCGTACCGGCATCGCGCAGCGTTGCGCGCGCCGGCGCGCGGGTGTGGGGGTGGGGGTGGGGGTGGGTGCCGCTGGCGATTGAGCGGTGGCGGCCGCACGGGCGGCGGCGTCGGCCGCGCTCGTGCCATCGGCTGCGTGCGCTCCATCGGGCGCGCTAGTGCCATCGGTCGCGCCGCTTCGATCGCCCGCGACAGCGATTCGCGTTGGTTCGCTGTGCCAGGCACCCGGCGTCCGCGACGCAGCGTGGCCGCCCGAATCGTCGTGGTGAAGTTGCGCGCGCGCATCGACCAGCGCCGCCTCGACCTGCGCCAACTGGTCGGCGGCGAGCCGCGCCGCGTGCGGCGAACTCGCCTGCACAGCCGCCGCCGGCCCCGCGGCCGGCGCGGCGAACAGATCGCTGTAATCGGCAATCCGCGTGCGCCGGTTCAGCGCCTCCAGCGCGTCCAGCTCGGCGCCGATGCGCTGCTCCGGCAGATGCACGAGCGTCGCCGCGAGCTGCGCGACCGGCACCTCGACGATGCGCGCGAGCGCGGCGTCCGCATCGGCGAGCCGGCACGCGAACAGGAACACGTACAGGTGCGATGCGTCGGCGGTCAGCACGTCGCCCGCGCGGCGCGGCACGCAGTGCCGCAGCGCGTCGACGTGCGCGGTTTGCGGCAGCAGCGTGAGCTTGACCAGCACATGCGGCAACTGCAACGCGGCGCTGCGTTCGAGCACGCTGCGCACCTGTTCGCAGAACGCGCCGGCCGGCAGATAGCCGCGCACGTCGTCGCTCAGCGCGGCGCTCAACGCGCTGCGATAGTCGGCGACCAGCGCGCGTGTATAGAGCTGTCCCTGCAACGATTGCAGCAGCGACTGCAGCCGCGAGAACGGCAGATCGCGGCCGAGCACGAGGTTCACGCCGAGCGTCAGCACCAGCAGTTCGTATTGATGGCGCAGCACTTCGCCGCGCTCGGCGACCACGATTTTCAGCGCGCGGCCGGCCCGGCGGCGCAGCGCGTGGATCGTCGCGCACAGCGCTTCGAGCTGCGCGCCGCCCGCGTAATCGAGCACCACGGTCGCCGCCTGCGCATCGGCGCACGCGGTCAGCACCGCGGCGTGATCGGCGTACACCTCCCACTGCGGCGGCAGCCACGCTTCGTGGCCGCGCACCACCGCGCGGCTCACCACCACGCGCTGTTCGTCGCGCGCGAGCAGGCCGTCGCCGCGCGCGGCGAGCGCGGCCGGGGTGTCGGCGGCGACGCTCAGGCGGCCGCCTTCGGTAAAGCGCAGCGCGCGCACTTCGCCGGTCACCAGCGTGCGATCCGCGCGCCAGAAGTCCGCGTGCCACAGCAGTTCGCCGTGCGTCGACTCCATCCGCGCGACGCCCGCGCAGGCCGCGTGGAAAGCGTTGCGGCTGGCGTGCCCGGCGGCGCTGTGCAACGCGCCGCACGGGGACGATCCGGCCTCGTCACCGGCGGCCTCGCTGTCGACGCCGAGCAGCAGCACCATCGTGATGCGGCGCGCCGCGCACCAGTTCGCCAGCATGCGGCCTTCGTGCGCGAGCGCGGCCGCGTCGTCCCAGTCGAACCAGCGCTCCGCGCCTTCGATGAAATACAGCGCGCGGGCGCGCAAGCCGAAACGCTTGAGCGCGCGCAAGCCGCCGAACAGTCGGGCGAGCGGCGCGACGCGCCCGGCCGGCAGCGCGCTGGCCGGATCACCGGCGGTGTGCGGCTGGCCGCCGCCGGGCCCCGGCTCATCCGCGAGCCGATGCGCATCGCCCTCGCCCGGCGCGTGCGCGTCGGTCAGCGGCGGCATCGCCAGCACGTTCAGATTGCGCGGCCAGCCCGCGGCCGGCGCGCCGCTGCCGAAGCCTAGCTCGCGCAGTCGCGCGGCGACCGCCGCGCGCTCGCGCGCGAGCACCACCGTCACGTCGCGCGTGCGCGCGGCGCGCGCGCTGTCCCACAGCAGCGCATCGGTGCCCGGCGTGCGCGGCGCCGCGTAGATCGCGTAGAGCTTGCCCGTTTCGAGCGCCGCCCATTCGGCGGGCAATGCCTCGATCGCGAGCCGGCCCGCGCGCGCCGCGGCGCGTTGCGCGCCGGCTCGCCCGAACGCGCGCAAGAGCCGGCGGCCGAGCGCGAGGACCGACGGACCAGGTTCGGCTGGGCTGGAAGCGGTGTTCACGGGTGCTGTCCCTCGTCTGATGGCATCGCGGTTCAATAGCTCGAATAAAGTCGCACCGGCTGCGGCGACAGACGGTAGTCCTGCTTGCGCGAATCGAACGTGTAGCGCAGATAGACGAGCCCCGCGCTCGGTGCATAGTCGTGCGAACGATCGATGCTGAACTGCGCGCCCATCTGCAGATGCGGATTGAAGCGGTACTCGACGCTGCCGGCCACGCCGTACGAAAACGCGACGCCGCGCGTCGAGCCGCCCTCGTACGGACCGATCGCGGGCGCGCCGTTCAGCGACGGCGACGACGGCAAGCCGATCGGGTAGTACGGCGAGCTTTTCTCATACGAGTTCGACACGCCCAGCGTCGCGCTCAGATCCCACTTCAGCGCGCCGCGCCGGCCGATCCATTCGAGCGGCACACCGAGCGACAGATAGCGTTGCGGGCTGTAATAGCCGCCCTGCCCGTACGAATAGAAACGCAGATTGTTCGTGTAGTGCCACGCGTTGCCGACGAGGCCGGTGCTCACCTGGGTGCTCACCTGGCTATTCGCGCGCCGCCAGACCGGCAGCGAGAAACCGCTGCGCAGCGTGAGTTCCTGATTGCTGGCGACGTTGCGCCCGGTCAGCTCGGCCAGACCCAGTTCGGCGAACAGGTTGAGCGTGCCGACATCGACCGATGCGCGCTGGTCGATGCCGTCGCGGCGCACGCCGCCCCACACGATGCCGGTCACCGGATCCTGCATACCCGCGTAGGACAGCTGACTACTGGTGACCGGGCGGCGCGAGCCGCTCACCGAGAAGCTCGCCGGGCCGAGATCGAACCGATAGCGCACGCCGCCGACCAGGTAATGCACCGGAAAACCGAGCGGCGTCGTGCCGGCATCGACGCGCCATGCGTCGGACGTATAGCCGGCGCCGAGCGCGACGCCGGTGACCGGGCGCGGCAGATACGGCGATTTCGCGAGCTGCGCGAGACGATCGTCTAGCGACGCGCCCGGCAGCACCACGCCGTTCGGCAACGTGACCGGCGCCGCGAGCTTGCGGTCGGCCGCGCCGATCGTGCCGAAGCCGTCCAGCGCGGACTGATTGGCGGCGCTCAGGTCGAGCTTGCCCGGATCGAGCCGCACGGTATCGATGTGCGCGAAAAAATGGCCGTCGTAGCGGTACGGAATCTGCACGTACACCGGCACCTGCCAGGCGCTCAGCCGCGAGATGCCGGCATCGCCCGATTTGTACGCGGGCAGCCAGCCGGTTTCGAGCAGCGGATTGCGGCGCTGTTCGAGATCGGCGAGCGCCGCCTGCGCGGGCGTGCCGTCCGGGCCCGCGCCGACGCCGCTCGCGCGTTCCTGCGCAAGCGAGAGCCGGTACAGCGACACCGCGTCCTCGTAGTGACCGAGGTCTGCCGCGATGCGGCCGCTTTGCACGGTCACGTCCGCGCGCGCCGGATACGCGACGCGCAACGCCGCGGTGACCTGCTGCGCGTCGCGCGGCTGGTTCAGCGCGGCGAGCCGGCGCGCGGCGGCGAGGCGCGTATCGATGTCGTCGGGCGCGGCGTTCTCGAGCACGTCGTGCACGACCCGCAGCGCGGCGCGCCGCTCGCCGTCCTGCTCCAGCACGCGGGCGAGCGCCAGTCGCGCGTCGGCATCGTCCGGCTGCGCGGCGAGCAGCGGCGCGAGCGTCGCGCGCGCGGCCGCATAGTCGCCTTGCGCGCGCTGCAGATCGGCAAGTTCGAGCGTGTAGCGTCGGTCGCGCCGCCCCGCCGCGCTGACCGTCGCGAGCCGTTGCCGCGCTGCTTCGAAATCCTCACGATCGAGCGCCGCGTCGGTCTCGCGCAACGCGGCGCGCAGCGCCTGGTCTTCGAGCCGCGCGGTTTGCGCGGCGTCCAGTTTGAGCGTGCGGTCGTCGCGCAACTGTTGCAGCCACGCGGTTAGTTCGTCATCGCGGCGCGCGCTGCCGAGCAGGTCGCCGTAACGCAGCCGCAGGTCGACGTCGGTCTGGGCCTCGCGCGGATGCGCGGCGAGCCAGTCGCCGAGCAACGCGAGACCGCGGTCGGGCTCGCCCGCGTCGATCCACTGCGCGCCGACCGCGGCGAGCAGATTCGGATCGTCGCCGGCGAGCGTGCGCGCATCGTCGAGCGCGCGCGCGGTGGCCTCGCGATCGTCGCGCGCGAATGCGGCGCGCGCGTCGGCGAGCCGCTGCTGCGTGTGCAGATTGCGTTCGAGCGCGCGCATGCCGTCGCTGCGGTCCGGCTCGGCAATCAGCGCGAGCACCGCTTGCGCGCCGCCGACGTCGTCGAGCGAATTGCGATACAGCGCGCTCGCGTAGCGCATTTGCGGCGAGCCCGACAGCGCGAGACCTTCGTCCATCACGGCGCGGCCGAGTTGCGGCAATCCGAGATCGCGGTACAGACGCGCGAGCGCGAAACGGGTCCACGGCGCGTCAGGCTCGCTGCGCAGCGCCGCTTCGTAACGCTGCGCGGCCGGCCCGCGCGCGCCGTCGGCGAGCAGTTGATCCGCCTGTTTCGCGAGCAGATCGGCGCGCAGCTGCGCGACGCTCGCGCGAGCGTCGGCCGTCGTAAAGCGGCTTTGCAGCGCGTCGAGCAACGGTTCGATCTGCGCGGCGCGGCCGGTGTTTTCGAACAGCGTCTGGGTGCTGCGCAGCGCCGCGAGGTTCGGTTCGCGCGCGTTCAGCAGTTTGCGCAGCAGCGGTTCGGCCGCGGGCCAGTCGTGTTGCGCGAGCAGCGCGTCGGCGAGCATCAGCTGCGCGTCCGCGTTGTCAGGCTGCTGCGCGAGCGCGGCGCGCGCGGCCCGCTCGGCATCCTGCGCGCGCCCCGCGGCGGCGGCCTCGCGACCCTGCGCGAGCGTGCCCCAGAACTGCGCGGTGCGCGCGAGGCCTTCCCATTTGCCGCGATTGTCGGGCGCGAGCGCGGCCGCGCGCAGAAACAGCGCGCGCGCTTCGTCGTGCCGGCCCGCCCGCATCCGCGCGAGACCGAGACCGCCGAGCGCTTGCGCATCGTCGGGGCGCGCTTGGGCCGCACGCGCGAGCAGCGTCTCGGCGGCGGCCAGATCGTTGTGCGCGAGCGCCTGCAAGCCGCGCTGCTGCGCGATGTAGTCGGGGTTGCGTTCGAGTTGCCGCTGCGCTTCGAGCTGTGCTTCGAGCACGCCGACGCGCTCGCGAAATTCGCTGTCGTCCGGCACCAGCTGCAAATACGCGCGCAGCGCGGCCAGATACGCGGGATCCGCGCCCGCCGATTGCAGCACGTGACGCCATGTGTCGAGCGACGCGCCGCGGTCGGAGTCGGGCCGGGTCGCCAGATTCCACGCGATGCGGTTCGCCTCGGCGCGCGTATCGGCGCGCGCGTTCAGCAGATTGGCGAGCACCAGCGCCGCGTCGAGGTCGCCCGGATCGGCGGCGACGCGCCGATGCAGCGCGGCCAACGCCTGCGCGCGGCCATCGGGGGTACCGGCGAGGATCTGGTAGTACTCGGCGCCGAGCGAGCCGGATGGCGCGCCGTGCGGAAACAGCCGTTGCAGACGGCGCACCGCTTCGGCGGACTGGCCGCTGCGCGCGAGCAGGCGCACGGTGGCCAGCTCTTCGCGGCCGTTGGTGGCGACCCGGAATTCGTCGTCGATCTGTTGGGTCGCGGCGTTGTCGGGCGCTTTGGCGCGCAGCTTCGCGAGCGTCGCCTGAGCGGCCTGCGCACGGCCGAGACGCAACTGGATGCGCGCCTGCCCGGCGAGCAACGCGGGGTCGGCCGGCGCGACCAGCAGCGCCTTGTCGATCGCCTGCAGCGCGAGGTCGTCGCGATGTTTGGTCGACCACATCCGCGCGGTCGCGAGCAGGCGCTGCGCGGCGGGATCGGCCGGCGGCGGGAAATCCGCTGCGGCGCTGACGCGAGCGGCTGTGGCTGGCGAGCCGGCGACCCCCGCCGGTCGCGTCACCGCCGCCGCGCGGATTGCTTCGGGCTCCCTGGTATCGGCGCGCGCGCGGGCGCTCACCGCCACCGGCACCGCCACGACAGCCGCCAGCACGCCGAGTCGCGCCGCGCGTCTCATTGCAACGCGACGCGACACGGCGTGCTCCACTGCGCAGCGAGCGTGCCGTCGACGGCGAACCGATAGCGGCCTTCGCGCCAGCCGAGCGCGAACAGGCTCAGCACGCTGGTGTAATAACCGGCCGCGCCATCGCGATCGAGTTGCGCGGCGCGGGCGAGCTGCGCATCGGCGAGTGCGCGCTGACCGCGCGCGTCGAGCAGCGGCACGGCCGCCGCCGAGAAACCGGCGTTGCCCATGTTCGCGCCGGCCTCGCCATTGCTCGTATCGACCTTTTCCGGCGGCGCGCCGTGCGCGGCGATAAAACTCGCGAACGGCGCATAGTGCGCGAGCAGCGTCGCCGCGAGCGGATCGCGGCGGTCCAGCATGCCGGCCCACAGATACACGCGAATCGCGTTATACGCGCTCTCCGCATGGGTCTGCGGATCGGGCGCGAAGCCGCGATGCGCGCGATACAGCGCCCAGTCCGGCGCGAAGCCGCGCGGCGCGGTATCGACCAGCACGCGGCTCGCGCTCGCGAGCAGACGCGGCCAGCGCGCATCGTCGGGCAGCCGCGTCGCGAGCCCGCGCAGCACCTGCGGCGGCGTATAGCTCGGATTCACGCGCCACAGATCGACGTCCGGATGAAACCCGGCAGGTCCGGGCAGCAGCGTCAGACCGAGACCCGGCATGCTGGCCGTTTCCTCGTCGAGCACGCGGCGCGCGAGCACCGCGCCGCGCGCGGTGTAGCTGCGCTCGTGCCAAGCGTGGCCCGCTTCGAGCAGCGCATAGGCAATCCACAGATCGGCATCCGACGACGCGTTGCTGTCGAGCACCGCAAAGCGGTTGTCGGCGTCGCGGCCCCACAGCCATGCGGGCAGGTGCGCGGTCAGATCGCCGCGCGCGAGATGCTGTTCGGTCCATTGCAGGATCGTGTCGAAGGCCGCGCGATCGTTCGCGACGAGCGCGAAGAACAACGCGTATGACTGGCCTTCGGACACGGTGCGCTCGTCGGCCGAACCGACGTCGATCACGCGGCCGTCGGCGGAGATGAAGTCGCGTTTGAACTGCTGCCAGCGGGGCCATTCGGCGGCGCCGCAGGTGGCGGTGGTTGCGGTAGGCGTGGCGGTCGCGGCGATTGCAGTGGTTACAGCGCCGGTGGCCACGGCCGGCGCGGCGGATGCCGACCCGCTCGCCGCGAAAGTCAACGCGACTGCGCCCACAACGGCCGATACGAACGTTTCTGCCGCAGCCAACGCGCGTGCCCCCACGCGCCACACCCCCGCTCGCGCCGCCACTCGCAGCCCGTCCTTCCCGAACCTCATCACTCACACTCCCCGGCGCCGCGCGGCGAGTTCCTGCAACGCGGTGAATGCACCGATCGCGAGCAGCAGCCCGGCGAACGCGCCGAGTACGCCGAGCAGCACCGGATGCTGGATCGCCTTGCTCCACAGCCGCGCATACCACGGCACATAGCCGACCACGTAGGTATCGCCGACCCGCATGCTGTCGAGCCGGCCATCGCGCAGCAGCGCGAGGTCGCCTTGCAGTTGCGCGACGCGCTCGGGCTTTTCGAGCATGTCGAGCAGTTGCGGCAGATGCTGCTGATCGGTCGCGGTCAGCGCGACCACGCTGCGGCCCTTGCTGCCCGGCAATTCGAAGCCCATCAGCGCGGCGAGCGGGCCGTCGCGTTCGATTCGCGCGCCGCCGTCCGCCAGCCGCGCGCCGTTGCGCCATTGCGCGTCGACCGCGAACGACGCGCGCGCGAGCCCACCCTGTCCACCCGGTCCGCCCGGTCCACCCTGCCCATCCGCGCGCTGCGCATCGCCGGCGATGCTCAACGGCAACGCACGCGGCCAGTGCGCGAGCCACGGCGCCGAACCGTTGCCGCCGATCACCAGCAGATCCTTGCCGCCGAGCTGCGCGATCTCGCCCGGCCGCGCGATCTGTACCCGCAGCGCCGGATAGCCGGTCCACTGCCCCATGTGGCCGAGCATCGTCAGCAGGCTTTCGAGTTCCTGCGGCGCCGGGTGCTCGGGAATCACGATCGCGGTCTGCGCCAGATCGGCATAGCGCGTGAACGGAAAACCGCTGTTCGCGAAGAACGCCAGGTTCGGCATCCGCGCGAAATGCACGAAGCTCGAAAAGTCGATCGTCGAATCGGGATCGACCGCCGCCTGCACCGGGTTCGACGCGACGCCCTGGCACAGCCCGGTACGCTGCGAATCGAGATTGAAGCGCAACTGCAGCTGGTTCGAGCTGCCGACCCGGAACGCCGGAATATCGAGCGCATTGCTGCTGCGCGTGCTGGCGTTCGACAGCACCGGCAATTGCAGACGGCCCTGGGCATCGTCGGCGCTGGCGAGCGCGAGGCGATACGACTTCACCAGTTGATCGTTGATCTGCACCGCGAGCGCCGAGTTGTTCTGCACGGTCGGCGCGGTGTAGCGGTACTTCAGCTTCAGCGGCACACCGGTGCCGTTCCACGAATACAGATCGGCGGGCACTCGCAGGTTCAGGCGGATCGCGTCGGGCGAGCTGCCGCGCACCTGCAGTTGCGCCGGATCGTCGATCAACTCCCTGAACGCGACCGGCCGGTCGACCGGCAACCAGCGCGGCGCATCGTACGGCTGGCGCGGCGCGCCGGCACTGACGCGCGCGAGCTGCACCGCCGGGCCGGCGAGCGCGGTCGTGCCGAGCACCAGCGCGGTACTGGCCGCGTCGACTTCGGCGTCGTCGCGGCCGGTCACGATCAGCAGCTTGCGGCCGGGCGCCAGCGGATTGTCGGCGATCATCAGCAGCGGGCCATTGACCGGCGGCAGCGTAAGTCCCGCCGGCAACTGCGCGGCACGCGCGACCACGACCGCGTGCGCGTCGGTCGGCAAGGTCGCGAGCGCCGGGAAGCGCGCCTGACGGTAGTCGGCCTGCGCGCCGAACCACGACGCGAGCACGCCGGCGCTGCGCAGCGTCGCGTTGCCGGCGCCCGCCGGCAGCACGAACGGCAGACGCAGCCGCGCCGCGTCGCGGCGATCGAAAAACGGCGCGGGCAGCAGCGCGAGATCGTCCGGCAAGCGGATCGGCGCGGTGTCGAGAATGAATTCGCTCGACGGACTTACGTCCGCCCACAACGCCGAGTTTTCCGGCTCCTCGCAATGATCGAGCGAGTAATGCGCGATCAGGCGCAGGCCGATCTGGTTGTAGTCGGTCAGGAAACGCGGATCGAGCACGATGTCCTGGGTCACGAGCTGGCCCGCGTGCTCGCGGTCGAACGGCACGGTCGCGACCACCTCGTTGTTGACCGACACCTTCAGATGCGACAGCCCGAATACCAGCGCCGGCGAATACGTGTAGCGCAGACGCAGCCGCGCGGCGGTGACCACGCGGTCGAGCCGCACGCCGAGATTGACGGTGCGGGCGTCCTCGACGCCGCGCAGCGCGAGCGGCTGATAGGCGCCGAGCGTCGCGAAGGAGAGCTGAGTGGTGGTTGCGCCCGGCGCGGCTGGGGCGGTGGCGGCGGGCGTTGGCGTCGCTGTGGCTGCGGCTGCGACTGCGGGCATGGGCGCGGGCGTGGCTGCGGCTGCGGGCGCGGGCGTCGCAGCACGTGCCGCCGTACCGGACAAGGCCGCGCGCTCGACGGACGCGGCAGCGGACGGCGCCGCGCCCGCGGCGCAGGCGCCCGACAGGCCCGCCAGCGCGGCCAGCGAAACGCACAATGACACAACTGGTTTCATGAACAGCTCAGCTTGTTGAAGCTCGACCGTGCGCGTCCCGATCCGCTCGGGTGCGATGCGTAGCCGGTCTGCCGCGCAAGCGCGCGAAGTGGAAAACGGGGGCCGCAGGTGTGATGAACACTCGCCTTCTCGTATTACGGAGAATCCGGCGAAAACTTGAGTGGGGGACGGCCGGCGGGCGACGCCGGCGCGAGGACGATACCGGGCAGCAGATCAACCGGTGATGCGCTCAGTCATCTTTCCGAAGCCGGCGGGCCAAGCCACGGGGCTTGTCTCGCGTCTGGTGGGACGGCTCGTCGGCGGGCGCCACGATATCACGATTCGCTGCTTGATTTGCTACTTGAACGGTAATTTGCAACACTTTGGGCTCCTGTTCGCGTCAAATGCCGCAAAAATTGCCGACTTCCGGCTTTACTGGTCTTTTACCCAGCGTCCGATCATGTGCAAAAAGCCCGCTTCTTCCGTGTCTTCGGCCGCGCCGCCCGACTCTGTGACTAACGTCGCCGCGCCCGCGAAACGCAGTGGTCCGCTGCGCGCAGTATTCGCGCTGCGTCATTCGTGGGATGGCTTCATCGCGACATTGCGCGCGGAAAGCGCGTTTCGTCAGGAAGCGGCGCTCGCCGCGCTGCTCGTGCCGCTCGCGCTGTGGATGCCGGTGGACCCGATCGCGCGCGTGTTGCTGATCGCGTCGGTGCTGCTGGTGCTGCTGGTGGAATTGCTCAATTCGGCGCTCGAGGCCACCGTCGACCGGATTTCACTCGAACGGCACGATCTGTCGAAGCGCGCGAAAGACTGCGGCAGCGCGGCGGTCACGCTGGCGCTGCTGATCTGTGCGTTGACGTGGGGCGTGCTGGCTGCGCCGCTCGCGTATCACTGGCTGCGCGGCTGACGGCTGCAAGCTGACCAGCGGGCACTGTTACGGTATCCGTACGAATTTTGCGCGATGGTTGTGCGTGCATCGATATGCAGGAACCGCATCGATAGGCACGCGCGTTTCACCCGAAGATTGCGATCACGCGGCGCGGCGGCGAGCGCGCTGCCCGTGGGCACAGCTATTGCTGAATCCCCGTTACGCCGGCATCTCACCCCGCGACGACGCTCGACGTCGGCAACGGGTCGCCGTTCCAACGTCATTTCAACAATCCATCGGTGGAGGCACCATGCTTCGATACGCTGTGATTTTCTTCATCATCGCCATCATCGCCGCGGTGTTCGGCTTTGGCGGCATCGCCGCGGGCGCGACCGAAATCGCCAAGATTCTGTTCTTCATCTTCCTCGTGATCTTCCTCGTCACCTTGCTGATGGGCGTGATTCGACGCTGACGGTTGCAGACAGCGTTTTCGTAGTCCCAGGCCCGAGCTGTTGCAATAGTTGCCGCGCCGTCTTGCAATTGTTGCCGCCCCGCTAGCCTTCCTGTATGTCCATGCCGCCGCTCACGTATGCGCCTTCCCGGTTTCCGACGAGGACGCATAGGTGATCGGCGGCATCGTTTTGACGGCTCTCGTTTTGGCTGCTCTCGCGGCGGCGATGCTTCGTGATCCAGATCATCGCGGCCGGCACAGTCACGGAATGTTCTCCGCCTCGTACAGCCGCCGCCCTCCCGCATCCTTGCTGCCGAGAATCGGCTCGTAGTCGATCGGCCACTCGATGCCGATGTCGGGATCGGACCACAGCAGGCAGCGCTCGAGTTCGGGAAACCAGTACTCGGTGGTTTTCCAGACCACCTCCGCGACCTCCGACAGCACCACGAAGCCATGCGCGAAACCGGGCGGCACCCAGATCTGCCGCTGGTTCGCGTCGCTCAGCAACTCGCCGCACCACTTGCCGAAGTGCGGCGAATGCAGGCGCACGTCGACCGCGACGTCGAACACCTCGCCGCGCACCACGCGCAGCAGCCGCCCCTGCGGACGTTGCACCTGGTAATGCAGACCGCGCAGCACGCCGCGCACCGCGCGTTGATGTCGATCCTGGACGAAATTGAATCCCGCCGCGACCTCGTCGGCGAATTCGTCCGCGCTAAAGCTCTCGTAGCAGAAGCCGTATTCGTCGGCGAACACTTCCGGCTCGACGAGCTTGACCTCCGGCAATGCCGTCGCAATGACCCTGTTGCCCATCGCCTGTACTCGCAAAAAGGCTGGCCAGCGTGACGGCCGCTAACGCGCCGCGCTTCGAAACGAAGCGCATACCGGCGCGAATGCGACCGCATCTGAAAACCGGAGCGTACGGGCAAGCGCCCGTTCGCATGACGCTATGCGCTCATGCTACGCCTCGCTGGCCGCCCGGCTGCGGGCACGATATTCGGTTGGCGACAGGGCCATGCGCTTGCGGAAGATTTTGGCAAGACGATCGCCATTGCCGGTACCGCTGCGACGGGCGATCTTGTCGACCGGCAATTCGGTCTCGGTGAGAAAGTTACACGCGATGCGTAGCCGCACCTGCAACAGGTAGTCCGACGGCGTGACCTGCATCTCGTGCTTGAAGCGGCGCAGGAAATTGCGCTCGCTCATCGCCGCGACCTGCGCGGCGTCGGCGACCGACACCGGCCGGTCGCAGTTCGCCTCCATCCAGCGCGCGGCCGCGCGGATCTTCTCGGCGACACTGAGCGTGCCGCCCTCGGCCGGCAACGGCACCCACGTCGCCGCCATCCCGGGCATCACGCGATCGGCGACGCTGCGCGCGAGTTCCGCGCCCAGATCGCGCTTGATGAACATCAGCGCGCTGCGCGCGCAGTCGTTGCGATCGGCGGCCGCGCCGAATGCGCCCTCCGGGGTAGCGGCGGCGCCGACCGGGTAGCGCGTCAGCATGCCGTCATGCTCGCTCGGGCCGGCCGCCTCCAGTACGCTGCGGCCCTCGCCGATCGCCTCGATCGCGCGGGTGCGCGCCTGCACCGCGCGCAACCAGCCGAGCAGACGTTCGTCGCGCGCGGCCGCACGCGCGCCATAGCCGCCGGCGATGAACAGCACGTCGAAGCCGGCGCCGAAGCGCGGATCGATCCGTTCGGTCCAGATGCGCGCCGACGACGAACTCGCGACATTGCCGCCGTCCATCGACAGAAACTGCACTTCGTAAGGAGGATCCTCGCCGGCGCGGGTGCCCGCGAGTTCATTGGCGCTCTGGAACATCTCGACCACGGTGCCCGGCCCCAGCAGCCAGAAGCCGTCGAACAGCACAATGCCGATTCGCCGCGCCGCAGCACGGACAGTGGGGGCCGGCGAATGAAGCCACGTAATTCTCGCTGAATCAAGGTGCATTTGCGGCATGATCTTTCCCCAAACGTACATACGTTGCGGAGCCCGATGGCCCTATAGCCAGGCGGAACGAGAGAATGAATTAATCAACAGAAGCCGTGGCGAGCGCCACTTAAAGGATTAAGCGTGATGTTAGCGGATGCGCCCGCTTTAGTAAATTCAAAACGCACAATTAATGAAAGGACAATGTCTGACGAAAACCCGCAATTGAGCGTTCGATATCAGCATGCGCGTCGGTCCGCCACACAACCCGCGCAGGCCCCGCCCGGGTTGCGCCGAGCGCACATCGGCGCGTTGATTCAGCGCTGGCTCGCCGGCGTCATGCGACTTGCCGATAATGCGAAGCCCGCGTGATTCGCCGATCCGCTGCTGCTTTTGATCGGGCTTCAAAAATGTTTCAAACGTGAAAAGCGGAAAATTGCAAATAATGCAAGTCATTCCGCCCTTTATTCGCAAAGCGGGAATTTATCGGCTTCATGATCCGGTCATTTTGACCTGATTAACAAAAGGCACCAATTAATATCAAAATGCTGATTTAGCGAATGACAAAAAAGGTTTCATTTCTGAAACATCGATGGGCTTTTCGTATGATTTAAAAATACGCGGCGCGCGGAGTTCGTTTTGCCCGCGGCAAGACCGAACGCAGTGCAGCAATCTGGCGCTCCAGTGACGCGAAATGTCGGGCCGTTGTTGCAACCGACGCGGTTGCAACAACGGCCCGATAGAACGGCCAGGGAGGCCGCGGCGGCCCCCGGCGACTCAACTCAACCGTTGGTCCCTTCCCCGGCCAGCGACTCAACGGTGGCCGTACGCGCGAGCACCGGCCGCAAAGCCGCGCCGGTGTGGCTCGCGGCGACCCGCGACAGGCTATCGGGATCGGTCGCCGCGACGATCGTGCCGCCGCCCACGCCGCCTTCCGGTCCGAGATCGATCACCCAGTCCGCCTCGGCAATCACGTCGAGATCGTGCTCGATCACGATCACGCTGTGACCGCCGTCGGCCAACCGATGCAGCACGCGGATCAGCTTCGCGACGTCGGCCATATGCAGGCCGACCGTCGGCTCGTCGAGCACGTACAGCGTGTGCGGCGGTTTCTGGCCGCGCCGCGTAATGTCGTCGCGCACCTTGCTCAATTCGGTGACCAGCTTGATCCGCTGCGCCTCGCCGCCCGACAGCGTCGGCGACGGCTGGCCGAGCGTCAAATAACCGAGCCCGACGTCCTTCATCAGTTGCAGCGGATGACCGATGTTGGTGATCGACGCGAAGAACTCGACCGCTTCGTCAATTTCCATCGTCAGCACGTCGCCGATGTTCTTGCCGCGCCACGTGACCGCGAGCGTCTCCGGATTGAAGCGCTGGCCGTGGCAGACGTCGCACGGCACCTTCACGTCGGGCAGGAAGCTCATGCCAATCGTGCGCACGCCCTGGCCCTCGCAGGCCGGGCAGCGGCCCTCGCCGGTATTGAACGAGAAGCGCGACGCGGTATAGCCGCGCGCGCGGGCTTCCAGCGTGCCCGCGAACAGCTTGCGGATCGCATCCCACACGCCGATGTAGGTGGCCGGACACGAGCGCGGCGTCTTGCCGATCGGCGTCTGATCGACTTCGAGCACGCGGTCGATGCTCTCCCACCCGCTGATCGACTCACAGCCTTGCCAGTTGTGGGTGACGTTCAACGGCGCGCGCGGCGCGCTGCGCGCGAGCACGCTCGAGCGCCGGTTGGCGGCCGGCTTTTCTTCAGCCGCCGCGCGCGCACGGCGGGTGGCCGGCGACGACAGCACCGAGCGGCCGACCGCGTCGAGCAGGTTCGTCATCAGCACGTCGCGCGCGAGCGTCGACTTGCCCGAACCGCTGACGCCGGTGACCGCGACCAGTCGCCCGAGCGGAATGCCGACCGTCACGTCGCGCAGGTTGTGCAGCTTGCCGCCGTGCACGGTCAGCCAGTTCTCCGGCACCGCGGCAGTACGCTTGCCGGCCGGCACGACCTCGCGACGCGCTTGCAGCGGATGCACGATCGGCTGTGCGAGGAAGCGTCCGGTCAGCGAGTCGGGCTGCGCGGACAGGTCCGCGACGCTGCCCTGCGCGATCAGCGAGCCGCCGCGCTTGCCGGCGCCCGGGCCGATATCGATGATGTGATCGGCGCGCCGGATCGTGTCCTCGTCGTGTTCGACGACGACCAGCGTGTTGCCCTTGTCGCCGAGCTTGCGCAGCGCGTTCAGCAGGATCTGGTTGTCGCGCGGATGCAGGCCGATGGTCGGCTCGTCGAGCATGTAGCACACGCCTTGAAGATTGCTACCGAGTTGCGCGGCCAGCCGGATGCGCTGCGCCTCGCCGCCCGACAGACTCGGCGCCGCGCGATCGAGGCTCAGATAGCCGAGCCCGACTTCTTCGAGAAATTGCAGCCGGCTGCCGATTTCGCTGACCACGTCGCGGGCGATTTCGGCGTCGCGGCCGGTCATCTCCAGCGTGTCGATCCACGCGCGGGTGTCGGACACGGTCCATTGCGCGACGTCGGTGATCGCCTGGGTGTCGAACGTGACCGCGCGCGCGACCGGATTCAGCCGCGTGCCGCCGCAATCGCCGCACGGCTCGTCGACCAGCCCTTCCGGTTCCTGCTCTTCCGACGGCAGGCTTTGTTCGCGGCCGCGATTGTCGTCGGCGGCGATCGTGTCGTCGTACGCGGCGCGCTGCTCGCGGGTCAGCGCGAGGCCGGTGCCGACGCAGCTCGTGCACCAGCCGTGCTTGCTGTTGTACGAGAACATGCGCGGATCGAGTTCCGGATAGCTGGTGCCGCACTCCGGACACGCGCGCTTGGTGGACAGCACCTTCACCGCGCCGAGCTGCGTGGTGGAGTGGCCGTTGTTGATTGCCGCGTGCAGGCCGTCGAGCGGCGCGAGCAGATGCATCACGCCCTTGCCGGCGTCGAGCGTCTGTTCGAGCGCCGCGCGCAGTTCGGCCTCGTGATCCGCCGAGATCACCAGATCGGCGACCGGCAGCTCAATGGTGTGTTCGCGGAAGCGGTCGAGCTTCGGCCACGGATCGACCGGCACGAACTCGCCGTCCACCCGCAGATGGGTATTGCCGCGCGCCTTCGCCCACTTCGCGAGATCCGTATAGACGCCCTTGCGATTGACGACCAGCGGCGCGAGGAAGCCGACGTGCTGGCCCTTGTGATCGCGCAGCAACTGCGCGGCGATCGACTCGGCGCTTTGCGACGTGACCGGCGTGCCGTCGTGCACGCAATGCTGCAAGCCGAGCTTCACATACAGCAGGCGCAGGAAGTGCCACACCTCCGAGGTGGTCGCGACGGTACTCTTGCGGCCGCCGCGCGAGAGCCGCTGCTCGATCGCGACGGTCGGCGGAATGCCGTACACCGCGTCGACTTCGGGACGGCCGGCCGGCTGCACGATCGAGCGCGCGTACGCGTTCAGCGATTCGAGGTAACGGCGCTGCCCTTCGTGGAACAGGATGTCGAACGCGAGCGTCGATTTGCCGGAGCCCGATACGCCGGTGATCACGTTGAACTTGCCGTGCGGGATATCGACGTCGAGCGCCTTCAGGTTGTGCTCGCGCGCATTGACGATGCGCACCACGTCCTCGCCTTCGATCGCGCGCCGCGCGCGCGCCGCGCTGAGCGCCTTTTGCAGCGGGATGCCGTGCAGCGTGGTGTCGTCGCCGAACGCGCCGGCGCCGTCGCGCGCGGCGCTCAGCGCCGCCATCGCGCGGTCGTACTGGACCAGTGCCTCGCCGGTATGCGAGCCGGCGCAGGCTTTGACCTCGTCCGGGGTGCCCGCGCACAGCACGAGACCGCCGCCGTCGCCGCCTTCGGGACCGAGATCGATCAGCCAGTCGGCCGCGCGGATCACGTCGAGATTGTGTTCGATCACGATCAGCGAATGACCGCTCGCGAGCAGTTTGCCGAACGCCTGCATCAGTTTCGCGATGTCGTCGAAATGCAGGCCCGTGGTCGGTTCGTCGAACATGAACAGGCGCTTGGGCAGCGCCTGCTTCGCGCCGCGCGGGCTGCGCGCCTGCGCCGATTCGGCGAGAAAGCCGGCCAGCTTCAGACGCTGCGCCTCGCCGCCCGACAGTGTGGGCACCGGCTGGCCGAGCTTCACATATTCGAGGCCGACGTCGACGATCGGCTGCAGCACCCGCAATACTTCGGCGTCCTGCGCGAAGTACGCGGCGGCCTCGCTGACGGTCAGTTCCAGCACGTCGGCAATCGAAAGCCCACGCGCCGGCGTGCCGCGCTCGATCTTCACTTCGAGCAGTTCCGCGCGATAGCGGCGGCCGTCGCAATCCGGGCAGCGCAGGTACACGTCGCTGAGGAACTGCATTTCGATGTGTTCGAAGCCCGAGCCGCCGCAGGTCGGGCAACGGCCGTCGCCCGAGTTGAAGCTGAACATGCCGGCGCTATAGCCGCGCTGCTGCGCGAGCGGCGCCTTTGCGAACAGCTTGCGGATTTCGTCGAACGCGCCGACGTAGCTGGCCGGATTCGAGCGCGCGGTCTTGCCGATCGGCGACTGGTCGACGAACACCACGTCCGTCACCTGCTCCGCGCCGCGCAGGCTGCGGTACGCGCCCGGCGACTCGGTGGCGAGGCCGAAGTGGCGCGCCATCGCCGGATACAGCACGTCCTGCAGCAACGTGGATTTGCCGGACCCCGACACGCCGGTCACGCAGACCAGCCGCTGCAACGGAATTTCGACCGTCACGTCGCGCAGATTGTGTTCGGTCGCGCCTTCGAGCACGATGCGCGGCGTGTCCGCATCGACCGCGCGACGCGACCAGTGCGCGGCATCGGCGACATGGCGGCGGCCGCCGAGGTACTCGCCGGTCAGCGTGCCGGAGTCGCGAATCGCGCCCGGCGCGCCGTCGAAGATGATCGAGCCGCCGCGCTCGCCCGGACCGGGGCCCATATCGATCAGCCGGTCCGCCGCCAGCATCACCGACGGATCGTGTTCGACCACCACCAGCGTATTGCCAGCGTCGCGCAGCCGGTGCATTGCTTCGACGATCCGGTTCAGGTCGCGCGGATGCAGCCCGATGCTCGGCTCGTCGAGCACGAACAGCGTCTTGGTCAGCGAGGTGCCGAGCGCGGTGGTCAGGTTGATCCGCTGCACTTCGCCGCCCGACAGCGTGCGGCTCTGACGGTCCAGCGTCAGATAGCCGAGGCCAACGTCGCACAGATATTTGACGCGCGTGCGCACTTCGGCGAGCAGCAGTTTCAGCGCGTCGTCGAGCAATGCGCTCGGCAGCGTGATGTCGTCGAAGAAGCGGCGGATCCGCTCGATCGGCAGCAGCATCAGGTCGTGCACGGTCAGACCCGGCAGCGCTTCGAGCTGCGCGCGCTGCCATTGCACGCCGCGCGGCATGAAGCGCTGCGCGGGCGCGAGGACTTCGTCCGCGTTCGCCTTGCTGCCCAGCCGCCACAGCAGCGATTCGGTCTTCAGGCGCGCGCCGCCGCAGGTTTCGCACGGCGTGTAGCTGCGGTACTTCGACAGCAGCACGCGGATATGCATCTTGTACGCCTTCGATTCCAGATACTCGAAGAAGCGCCGCACGCCGTACCAATGCGTTTGCCACTTGCCGTTCCAGTCCGGCGAGCCATTGATCACCCAGTCGCGTTCGCGCTCGCTCAGCTGTCCCCACGGCGTGTCGCGGCGGATGTCGGCCTTGGCCGCGTAGCGCATCAGGTCGTCCTGACATTCCTTCCACGCGGGCGTCTGCATCGGCTTGATTGCGCCTTCGCGCAGCGTCTTGCGCGCGTCCGGAATCACGAGGCCGAGGTCGACGCCGATCACGCGGCCAAAGCCGCGGCACACGTCGCAGGCGCCGTAGGCCGAGTTGAAGGAGAACAGCGCCGGCTGTGGGTCCGCGTAACGCAGATCGCTGTCGGGGCTGTGCAGGCCGGTGGAGAAGCGCCAGATGCGCGGTTCGGCGTCAGGCGCCTGCGGCTCGTCCGACGCGGCCGGCAGCACGTAGATGTTGACGCGCCCGCCGCCGCGCTTGAGCGACGCCTCGATCGCTTCGACCGCGCGGGCCTTGTCGACCGAACCCAGGCGGAAGCGGTCGGCGACCACGTCGAGCAACTTGCGCTTGCCGGTCGCCGATTCGACTTCGCGCTGCGCCTGCACGCGCGTGTAGCCGCTCGCCGACAGCCATTGCTCGACTTCCTGCTCGGAGGCCGACTCGGGCAGCTCGACCGGGAACGTGACGACGAGGCGCGGCTCGTCCTGCGCGGTGCGCTCCAGCAGTTCCGCGTAGATCGTCTCGGGGGTGTCGTGCCGCACCGGGTGCGCGCTCTGGCGGTCGAACAGCTCGGCCGCGCGCGCGTACAGCAGCTTCAGATGGTCGTTCAGCTCGGTCATCGTGCCGACCGTGGAGCGCGAACTGCGCACCGGGTTGGTCTGGTCGATCGCGATGGCCGGCGGCACGCCGTCGACCCGGTCCACCTGCGGCCGGTCCATCCGGTCGAGGAACTGGCGCGCGTACGCGCTGAAGGTTTCGACGTAGCGGCGCTGGCCTTCCGCGTACAGCGTGTCGAACACGAGGCTCGATTTGCCGGACCCGGACGGCCCGGTGACGACCGTCATTTCGCCGGTGCGCACGTCGAGGTCGACGTTTTTCAGGTTGTGCTGGCGCGCGCCGCGGATGCGGATCGTGCCTTTCGGAGTGCGGCTGGCCTCGCCAGCGGGGGTGTCACGGGTAGCGTCGTTCGAGGACAATTTTTCCGACCGTCTGAAGGAGTGGATCACCTCTCACGGCCGGCTCGCGACCGCGCAAGTTCGGTGAAATCGGCGCCGCGCGCGATCGCGTCGCGGCGCTAAAGGCAGGCAAGTCGGCAGGCAAGTCGCGTGCCGCGCCCGCTGCCTGGTTGCAACGGGATACTATACTGTATGTTTATACAGTTTTCCATGGCGCCGATCCGGTGGGCGTCGCGGGCGTGATGCCGCTAGCCGACCGCGCTTTCCACCGGCGCGCGCCCTGTCACCGGCGCCGGCGCGCTGTCCGCCCCACAGTCCTCCGCGCAGTCCCCCGCACACTCCGCGCCGCGCTGCTGCGCCGCACGGTCGCCGAGCGCATACGCGACGCAGCGCCTGGCGAGCACCTCGGTCGGATCGACGAGCCGCACCACCCGCCCGCCCGGACACGGGATCACCGGCTCGCGCAGCAGCAGCGGCAGTTCGGTGCAAGCCAGCAAGATCACCTGCACGCCCTGCCCGAGCAGATCGTCGAGCGCCGCCGCGAGGTCGTCGCAGCATTCCCCCGACGTGTAGCCGGCCTTCGCGCCGCGCGGCCCATAGATCGCGTTCATCAGCCGCGCCTGCGCGGCCGCCGACGGCGCGACCTGCACGAAGCCGCGCGCGTCGAGCGCGTGTTCGTAGACGCGGCTCGCGAGCGTGCCGCTCGTCGCCAGCACGCCGACCTCGCGCAGCTCCGGCAGCGTGTCGCGCAGATAATCGGCGGTGCAGTCGAGCATATTGACGATCGGCACCCGCAGCGCCGGCTGGATCCGTTCGACGAACGCATGCGCGGTATTGCACGGCATCGCGATCAGATCGGCGCCGCTGTCCTCCAGCGTCTTGCACGCGGCGTACAGCGCGAGCGTCGGGTCGGCGCCGCCGCCGAGCAGCGCGTCGGTGCGATCCGGAATCTGCGGGTTCTGCTCGACGATCACCTTCAGGTGATCCTGATCGCGCGCGGCCGGCGTGTTGCGCACCAGCTTGCCGAGAAAATCGACGGTCGCGGCCGGCCCGATTCCGCCGACCACGCCGATCCGGAACGCCGGCTGCGGCTGCGGATAGCGGGCCTGCGCGACATAGCGCGCATAGACCTGGTTCGTATCGACGAGCGGCACGCCGACCGGTCCCAACGCGCGCAGCACCATGCCGATCTCCGCGAGGCCCGGCACGATCAGCTCGACGCCCTGCGCGACCAGATCTGCGCAGGCCGAGCGCAGCAGTTCGAGCGGGCGGCCGGACAGGCGGCCGTGGCGAATTGCGTCGTCGCCGTAGACCGCGCTCGTCACGCAATCGAAGCCGGCCACGTCGCGCGGATAGCGGAGCTCGCACGCGCCGGCCTCGAAATACCGCTCGAACAGGCCGTTCGCGCGAATCGCCGCCGACGTCAACACGCCGATCCGCCGCGCCGACGGATAGGTGCGCCGCACGTGCGCGGACAGCGCGCTCATGATGTTGGCGACCGGCACCGTGAGGTTGGCCGTGAGTTCGTCGATGAAGGTATGGCTCAGAAAGCACGGCAGCACGATCGCATCGACGCCGCGCTTTTCGAAGCCGCGCAGCGTGTCGAATACGTGGATCTTGAACTGCGCGTCGTTTGCGTCCGGCGCGGCCGGGCCCTGCCACGCGCGTGGTTCGAGAATCAGATCGAACCGGTGCGCCGCGCCGGGCCGGCGCGAAGCCGTGCCGATGCGGCTGAGAATGTCGGCGCTGGCCAGTTGCGCGGCGCCCGTCGCCACGCCCAGCGAACGAAACCGGTTCATGATGATGCCCCCGTCGTTAGTCGGTCCACCCATGCTTAACGGGTGAATTTCCGCGCGCTTGAGGATGACATCTTGCGACGCCCGTATGTCCTGGGGTTAACGACAAAGCGGCGGGACAGCTTATGCCGCCCCGCCGCTCCCCTCTCGTCCTGCGCCCGCCAAGCCGGGCGCCCGGCCTCAGGCCGCCTCGGCGACCCCCGCCATCGGCGTGCGCTTGCGCCGCTCCAGCGTGCCGATGCACACCAGCGACACCCCGGCGAGGCACGTATAGAACACCGCCAGCGGCCACCACGCGCCCGGATACCGGTGCGCGAGCACGGTGCCGATCAGCGGCGTCAACCCGCCGGCCAGCGCCGCGCACAGCTGGTACGACAGCGAGATCGCCGAGTAGCGCACCCGCACCGGGAACGCGGTCGACATGAAGCCGGCCATCACCGCGTATGAGCTCGACATGCACATCACCGCGAGCGCGATGCCAACCACGATCGCGACCGGCTGACCGGTCGACACCAGCGCGAACATCGGATACGGCGACAGCATCGCGAGCGCGGCCGCGCCCTTCAGGAAGCGTCCGGTGCCGATGCGCTGCGCGAACCAGCCCGAGCCGAGCTGCGTGAACAGCTGGATGAACGCGACCACGAACAGGCTGTCGAGAATCAGCTTGCGGTCGAGGCCGAGCGTCTGCGTCGTGTAGTTGAGCATGAAGGTGTTGACGAACCACGCGCCGGCCACGCCGATCACGTTCGCGCCGAGGCACAGCAGCACGGTGCGCCATGCGTCGCGCACCACTTCGGCGACCGGCAGCGTGGCGACGCGGCGCTGTTCCTTCACCGCCGCGAATTCCGGCGACTCGTTGACGCCCGCGCGGATCGCGAGGCCGACCAGCAGCAGCACCGCGCTGGCGAGGAACGGCAGACGCCAGCCCCAGCTGAGAAACGCGTCCTGATCCATCGACGTGACCGCGCGGAACGCCAGCAGCGACAGGATCAGGCCGGCCGGGCTGCCGAGCTGCGCGAACGACGCGAAGAAGGTGCGCTTGTTCTGCGGCGCGTGCTCGCTCGCCATCAGCACCGCGCCGCCCCACTCGCCGCCGATCGCGATCCCTTGCGCGACCCGCAGCAGCACCAGCAGCACCGGCGCGATCGCGCCCGCGCTCGCATAGGTCGGCAGAAAACCGATCCCGACCGTGCCGACGCCCATGATGACCAGCGTCGCGACCAGCGCCTTCTTGCGGCCGATCCGGTCGCCCAGATGACCGAACACGAGGCCGCCGAACGGCCGCGCGAAGAAGCCGACCGCGAAGGTGCCGAACGACGCGAGCGTCGCGAAGAACGGATCGCTGCCGGGAAAGAACAGCTTGCCGAAGATCAGCGCCGAGGCGGTCGCGTAGATGTAAAAGTCGTACCACTCGATCGTGGTGCCGACAAACGCGGCGGCCGCCGCGCGCGTGGGTTGCCGGCTCGCGGCATGTTGGTCGTGATCGCGGTGCATGGTGTCTGTCTCCTGATACTGCTTATGGGTGCTGCGCGAGGTGGCGCGGCTTTCTATGTGCCGTCGCCGCAAAAGCGTGCCGCGTCGCCGCGGCGACGCGTCAGGTTTTCAGCGCCTGCGCTTCGGCTATCGCAAGTGGCGGCTCGGCCGACTTCAGCACGCCGGCGTCGAACAGCCGCTGCTGCGTATCGGCATCGATGCCGAGCGCGTCGAGCACGTCGCGGGTGTCGGCGCCAAGCGTCGGCGGCACGCTGCGATAGGTGGCCGGCGTGCGCGACAGCCTGATCGGCGACGCGGTGCCGCGATACTCGCCCATCTCGACCACCAGCTTGCGATGCAGCGTATGCGGATGGCGCGCGACCACGTCGACGGTCTGCACCGGGCCGCACGGCACGCCGAGCCGGATCAGCTGCTGCGCGAGCGGCTCGCAGTCGTGCTGTGCAAGCAGGCTTTCGAGCGCCGCCTTCAACGGCTCGCGATGCCCGCAGCGGCTGCGGTTGTCGATGAAACGCGGGTCCTCGGCCAGCTCGGGCGCGCCCAGATGCGCGCACAGCTTCGCGAACTGGCGGTCGTTGCCGACCGCCAGAAAGATCGGCGCGGTCGCGGTGCGATAGCTGTCGTACGGCGTGATGTTCGGATGCGCGTTGCCGCTGCGCTGCGGCGTGCGGCCCGAACCGAAATAGTTCGGCAGATGCGGATGCAGCAGCGACACGCCGCAGTCGTACAGCGAGATATCGATCGACTGGCCGCGCCCGCTCTTCGCGCGCTCGGCGAGCGCGAGCAGGATGCCGGCCAGCGCGTTCAGACCGGTGACCATATCGACGACCGGCAGGCCCACGCGCGTGGCGGGACCGTCGCGCTCGCCGTTCACGCTCATCAGGCCGGTCATCGCCTGGATTGCCGCGTCGTAGCCGGGCAGACCGCCGAGCGGGCCGTCCGGGCCGAAGCCCGATACCGCGCAATGGATCAGTTTCGGAAAGCGTTTGCTCAGGATCCCTTCGTAATCCATCCCCCAGCGCTGCAGCGTGCCGGGCTTGAAGTTTTCGACCAGCACGTCGGCGTCTTCGAGCAGCTTCCACAGGATCGCGCGGCCTTCGTCGCACGACAGATCGACCGCGATGCCCTGCTTGTTGCGGTTCACGCCGGCGAAGTACCACGCGGTGTCGCCGAAGAACGGCGGGCCCCAGCCGCGGGTTTCGTCGCCGTCCGGCGGTTCGAGCTTGATCACCTGGGCGCCGTGATCGGCGAGCGCCTGGGTGCAGTACGGGCCGCCGAGCACGCGGCTCAGATCGACCACCTTGATGCCTTGCAGCGCGCCGTGGCAGCCGTCGTTGCGCGGCTGGCCTTGCCGGCCTTGCTGGCCTGGATGGGTCGCAAGCGTCATTGCGCGCCTCCGGCCGGCAGCAGTTGCAGCGCTTGCGCGAGCGTGACCGGACGGTCGTTGACGAGCGCGTCGAGCACCTCGATTTCGTCTTGCGCGCCGCGCAGATCGAGCGGATCGGTCGGCAGCAGCTTGTGCCGCACCACCAGATGCGCGAGCGCGAGCCGGCGATAGTCGGGGCCAAGGCGCGCGCCTTCGCAGGCCATCAGCACGGCCGTGCTCGCGTGATACAGCGCCGAGCCCGCCTGGCGGACCCATTCGTCGCGGCCGGCGTCGGCGACGCCGGCAAGCGCGTCGCATGCGCGGGTCAACGTCCAGCGCAGCAGCGCGAGACTTTCGGCAGGCAGTCCGGCAACCCCGAGTTGATCCTGCAGATACGCGCGCAGCGGTTCGAGCGCGCCGTCGCGTTTCGCGGCCCGCGCGATATCGAGCGCGACGATATTGCTGGTGCCCTCCCAGATCGAGCCCAGATGCGCGTCGCGCACCAGCCGCGCGTCGCTCCATTCCTCGATGTAGCCGGTGCCGCCGCGCACTTCCATTGCGTCGCCGGTCACGCGCCGCGCGTCGCGGCACGCGCGGAACTTGATCAGCGGCGTGAGGATGCGCACGCATTTCGCCGCGTGGCGATCGCCGGCATCGGCCTGTTGCAGCAGCAGCGCGATGCGCATGAACATCGAGCGCGCCTGCTCGGCCGGCAGCATCATCTTCATCAACTGGCGCTGCATCAGCGGCATCGCGATCAGCTTGCGGCCGAACGCTTCGCGATTGCGCGCGATATGCAGCGCCTCGGTCAGCGCGCGGCGCATCAGCCCGGCCGCGCGCACGCCGTTCGACAGCCGCGACATGTTGATCATGTCGGCCATCTGGTGAAAGCCGCGCCCCACTTCGCCGATCAGATACGCGTGCGCGCCTTCGAGCACGATCTCGCCGCTCGCCATCGAACGGCTGCCGAGCTTGTCCTTCAGACGGATGATCCGGTAGCTGTTGCGCGAACCGTCGGGCAGCGTTTTCGGCAGCAGGAACAGGCCCAGACCGTTGATGCCGTCCGGTGCGCCGTCGGGGCGCGCGAGCACCATCGCCAGATCGGCGTCGGCGTTCGAGCAGAACCATTTGTCGCCGTACAGGCGCCATTGCTGCTCACCGTTCGCGCCGGTTTCGAGCGCCGCGCGGGTCGCGATGCGCGCGACGTCGGAGCCGGCCGCCTGCTCGGTCATGAACATCGCGCCCTGGTACAGCGTGTCGAAATCGCGCGACGCGAGCAGCGGCAGAAAGCGCGCGACCAGTTCCGGCGCGCCGAACTTGCGCAGCGTGCGGGTCAGCGAGTCGGTCATGCTGACCGGGCAGCACAGCCCGAATTCGGCCTGCACGAACAGGAACGTCAGCGCGTATTTGACGAGCGGGGGCGGCGGCGGCTTGCCGTCGTGGCTCGCGTGGCTCATCGATGCAAGGCCGAGTTCCGCGTACGCGACGCGTTCGAGCGCGACGTAGTCCGGGTGTTTGTCGATGCTTTGCAGCGCTTCGCCGCGGCGGGTGCGATGGTTCAGCGTCGGCGGGTGCTTGTCGGCGGACAGCGCCCACAGGTCGAGTTCGTCGGACGCGCGCTGGCCGAGCGTGACGAACTGGCTTTCGAGTTCGTCGTACAGCGTGTCGCCGAGATGGAGCCGCAGCAGACGTGCAAGTTCGGGGTCGCTGGAAAAGAAGTTGATGCCGCGGCTGTCGGGGATGTTGGACGAGCCGTGAACCGGCTGGTCGATGAGGTCGGCCATGCTGTGTGTCTCCATCTGATGCCCCTGCTGAACGGGCGTGTAGTGGAACGCAGCATAGAAGCGGCTTCGATAATCGTCTAATACAACTTGTATCCGGTACGATAAACAAACATTATCGATCGATACAGCGTTGCCGGGGAGACACCGATGGAACTGAAGCAATTGCGCTATTTCGTGGCGGTCGCCGAAGAACTGCATTTCGGCCGCGCGGCGAAGCGGCTGTTTATTTCGCAGCCGGCGCTCAGTTTCGACATCCGCAAGTTCGAAGAGCAGCTCGGCGTGCAACTGCTCGCGCGCACCAACAAGTCAGTCACCCTAACCAACGCAGGCCAGGCGCTGCTCGGCGAAGCGCGCCGGCTGCTGTTGCAGGCGAGCGAGGCCGAGCGCATCACGCAGCGCTCCGCGCACGGTCTCGCGGGCCGGCTGCGGATCGGCTTCGTGAACTCGATGCTGTATCGCGGGATGCCGCAGGCGGTCGGCCGTTTCGAGGCCGATCACCCGGGCGTCGAGATCGTGCTGAAGGAGATGAACACCAGCGAGCAGGTGCAGGCGATCCAGCGGATGCAGATCGACATGGGCTACGCGCATTGGGGCAACTTCCCGTCGGAGGTGGTATCGACGACGGTGTTTTCCGAGCCGTTTCTGTGCTGCTTGCCGGCCGACCACGTGCTCGCGCGCAAACGCAAGGTCGATCTGCGCGCGCTCGCGCAGGAGCCGTTCATTCTGTTTCCGCGCACCGTGTCGCCGCATTATCACGATCTGATCATCGCGCAGTGCGTGAGTGCGGGGTTCAGTCCGTTGATCCGGCACGAGGCGCGGCTGTGGCAGACCGTCGTGACGATGGTCGGATTCGGGATGGGGGTCGCGCTGGTGCCTTATACGCTGCGGCAGATCGGCGATCCGCGCGTGTGCTTCGTGCCGTTGCAGGGCGAGGCGTTGCTGTCGGAAGTGTTGCTGCTGCGGCGCGGCGGTGCGACCGAGCCGGTCGCGGACCGGTTTATCGAGTATTTGCGGGACGGGGGCTAAGCGGGTGCTTTCTGATGACTCGACAGCCCGCCAGCGCATCCGTCACACGGTCGAACAGGCCTGAATCGCTCCATGCCTTGAAGCGCCGGTGGCATGTCGTATGAGGTGGATACCTGCTCGGCATCGCGGCCCAGCACGCGCCCGAGTACATGACCCATAGCACGCCATTCAACACACTGCGTGCGTCGACGAGCGGGCGACCTCTCCGGTCACTCGACTCTGGACGCTCCTGAAGAAACAGTGGGGAAACGCGCGCCCATTGTTCGTCGGTGATTTCCCGAAACGGTGTGAATTCTTCCATCGCCAATCCAATCACACAAAACAAAAATTGTTACCGCACGGCGACCACGAATGGCCGCCCCGCTCGAAGGGGGCCTAACCGAATTTAATCTTTATCCAGCGACTGCGCCGCTATTGTTTCGATTGGTGCGACGATTTCACTTTCAGACCGATCTCTCGAGAGCCAATGGCAAACATCACTGCCACCGCTCCCATACACGCGATCAAAAAAACGTTCATGGCAACCAGCCACCAGCTGAGTTTCGGGCAAAACCAGAGGCGGAACAGGATGTAGCAAAACATCACAAAGAACAATGACAGCAGCGGCAGGATGAAATTGACTAGCCAGTCACAAACAACAAATACCCAGTTCTTGCGCGCGTTGTCTGAAAAGCCAGCACAGTCTTCCATTACGAAATCTCCAGAACCCGCGCCAAAAAGCGCTTTACCGGTTATGCCCCGCTGTTTTCGCCGCATCGGCGCAGATGGGTGAGCCTGCTCCAAAGGGCGCCGCCGGCGCCGCCGCTCGTTGCGGCCGCGCGGCGGCCTCGAAGATTGGGAAACCCGTCGACTGTCCGCTGCGGGGGAGAAAATATAGACCCCTCTATCGCGGGCACCTATAGAATGGATTCGAAAATGCGCGTACTCGCGAATTTTCTTAATCATTGCTTGCGAAAAGAATCCGGTGAGGCAAAATGACTGAAAGAAAGCCCCACCGGCTTACAGTCCGCTTTAAAAAACCATAAAGTCTGACAAGTAAATAGTACCGTGCCATTTCAACAGCGCGAGGTTGAAATCGGTTGCACAGTGCGTTTAAGTGCGCCGCGGGGGTATTTCCGCGCCCGCGCAATGGCTCGGCGCGCGGCGGTTGCGCGGCGTTGAAACAGCGCCCACCGTTTTCCGCTGCAAAAGCTGCTCCGGTGGAATAAGATTGTTCGCAGTTCCAAATAAACCAGCTGGCGTCTATGGAACCTATGTCCCGAATTCAGGTAGTGGTGGCCGACGACCACGCGGTTATCCGTGTGGCGCTCACCCAGACACTCAGCGCAAATCCTGTTTTCGAGGTCGTCGGCGCCGCGAGATCGGGGTCCGAACTTCTGAAAATGCTGACGACGGTGGCATGCGGCCTGATCGTCACCGACTTCACGATGCAGGCGTTCGGCGCCGACGAAGACGGGCTCCGTCTTGTCATGCAGCTGCGGCGCCGCTTTCCCGCGATCCCGATCGTCATCTTCACGTCGCTGACGAACGGCGGCATCTTGCAGCAGCTATGTCAGCTTGGCGTGGCAGGCATCGTCGGCAAAGGCGAAAACCTCGACGTGCTCGAACAGGCCTGCATCAAGGCGCTATCGAAAGAAACACGGACCTTTCTGTCGCCGGGTTTAAGCGGCCACCTGGCCGAGCGAGGCAACACCGAGGAAGAGTTTCGCGATGCCCGCGATCTCTCGCCGAGGGAGCTGGAAGTGGTCCGTCTGTTCGCTCTCGGATGGTCCGTGACCGAGATCGCCGGGCAACTGCACCGTTCGGTTACCACGGTGGCAACGCAAAAGAGTTCGGCGATGCGCAAACTCCACATAGACACCAACGCCAATCTCGTCAAATACGCGCAAGAGCAGGGACTGATCTGATGCCGGCGCCCCTGAATCTGATCGGGGACCCCGCATTGCAGGCGCGTCACTCGCTCGAGCGGAATCTGAAGCGCGAGCGCCATGTGTTTTCAATGGTGATCATCCTGCTGATTCTTGGCGCACTCGCCGGGGCTGCGGTCACCGTCTCGGCGTTGTTGACCAGCGCGTTGAATCAGGAAGAGCGAATCACCCAATCGCTTGGACAATCTCTTTTCGACCGTTTTCAACAGCGCAACATTGCACTGACGACGGCCAGTCTGGTGATAGAGCTGCGGGCAAACGGCGTTCTGCTGCCGCAGACGCCGATGCACCCCGGCGAAACCTGCACAGCCAGCATCCCGGACGCACAAGCTCAGGCTGTCCTCAAAGCAAGTTGCGATGCGACCGTGCAATTGCTGTCGGCGTCGGGCCCCCCGCCTCCCATCGAAATCGTTCTCACCGACGGCAGCGTCGCCTATCAGTTCGGTCTGCCGACCGGCACGCCTCGGGCCCTGCGCCCCCAATCGCCTGACGACGCGCGCAAACTCGTCGATCTCGTGCTTCGGCGCTACCGTGCGCTGGGCCTGGACCCCGCTCTCGCGGCGCGTGAAAAGCGGATTATCTGGCTGCGCATACCCGGCGCCGACGATGGAGAACCGCCGCACGCGGTTGGAGCGTCGCTCGTTCCGAGCGGGGGCGCTATTTATGCCGTGGTGCTAACCAGCGTGGATTTGCAGGCCGAAAACAGAAAATCGTTCCTGCCATCGTCTCCCAATTTCATCTGGGTGACGAGCGATGGCGCGGTAGTGGTTATCGGCGACATTCCCGATGCGCAGGCACGCGCGATCGACGCGCAGACGCGCGCGCTTCCAGACGGAAGGTTTCACTGGATCGCCGGTTATGGTTGGGCGTTACGGCGTCCGTCGACCATTTTCGGCATCGGTCACGTCATTCGCGTCGTGCCGTTGCGTCAACAGATCGTCACGATGCGTTATCAGCTGCTGCTGGTGCTGTCGGTTACGGCTGCGCTGGTCGTTCTTCTGCTTTCGACGTTTCGATACTGGAACTACCGGTTTTTGACGCGCACCTACGCGCAAGCATCGCGAGCGCTCGAAAGCGAACTGCTCAACTACCTGCTCGTCCACGCGACGCCGGTGGGCTTGTGCATCGTCAAAAAGGACGACTCCAGCATCGTGCTCGCGAACCAGATCGCGCGAACCACGCTCGGGATCGAGAATTCGGACACACTGCCCGCGGCGCTCAGCGAGAAATTCAAAAACCAGGGCGTCAACAAGGAGTCTTTCGCTCTCGCCGAAGGTACGAGGATTTTTCAGTTTCCGTTCGTGCTCGAAAGAACGAAGGGAGAAAGCGTACATCTGAAAATTACCTTTGCGCCGGCGACGCTCAATCGCGAAGATATCTTTTTCTGTGCGATCGCCGACACGACCGAGCACGTGATGGCCGAACAGGTGCTGCGTGAGGCCAAGCTGGCGACCGAATCGGTCGCGCGCGCGAAGGTGAACTTCTTTGCGTCGATGAGCCACGAGATTCGCACGCCGCTCGCCTCTCTCGTCGGCAACATCGAGTTGCTGAAGCTCGGCACGTTGGCGCCGGAACAGGAGGCGCGCGTGATGGCAATGCAGGTGTCGGCGATGGGCCTGCTTCAGGTCGTCAACGACGTTCTGGACTTTTCCAAGATTGATGTCGGAGAACTGCGGATCGACGAGGAATGGGGATCGGTCACGACTCTGATGAAGCGTATCGCGCTTTCGCACGCGCATCTGGCCGTCAAACAGGGACTCAAGTTTTATCTGGTGCTGGACCGGGCGATCCCTTCGCAATTGTTCTTCGATCCCGTGCGGATATCTCAGGTCGTCAACAACCTGCTGAGCAACGCTTTCAAGTTTACGCAATCCGGCAAGATAGTGATGCGGGTGCGGTGGGCCGACGAAGCGCTGCAAATCGATATTGCCGATTCCGGCATCGGCATTTCCGAAGAACTGAAGAAGCAGTTGTTTCAACCGTTCACGCAAGGCAATAGCAACCGTCTCGCGCAGGCGCGAGGTACGGGTCTCGGCCTGTCGATCTGCGAGCGGCTTTGCGAACTGATGAAAGGGACCATCACGGTGGATAGTACGGTCGGCGTGGGCACCCGCGTTGCCGTCAAGCTGCCTTTGCGCAAAGGCGACGGTCCGACGGCGGGCGCGGAGTGGACCTTGCCCGCTACCGAACCCGCCGTTCTTTGTCTTGCCAGCGAATACCAGGAATGGCTCACGAGTCTCTACGATCCTGAGAGATCGATCGTCACGGTCTTTTCCGACCTGCGTCAGCCGGTAGACCATCGCAAACACGATTACCTGATCGCCACCGACGAGTTCAATCGCGCGGATGTGCTCGCGTGGTGGGGCAACTCGCGCAACATCGTCTGGCTCAGTCAGGACGGCCCGCTCGTGCCCGCCGCGCGCGAGGACGGCGGCGTGGACATCTCTGTATATAGTCAGTCGGGGATCAAGTCGGCCACCGAGATGTTCGCGCCCGAGTATCAACGCAGAACCGATACGCGGCCGAGCGAGCAGGTTCCGTCGTCGCGGCGAGACTTCGGCAAACTGACTGTACTTATCGCGGAGGACAATCTGCTCAATCGAAGCTTGCTGCGCGATCAGTTGACTACCTTGGGCGCCAACGTGATCGAAGCCGCGAACGGCGAAGAAGCGCTGTCCCTGCTGGTCAGACAGCAGACGGACAAGCCGGTGGACATCGTACTAACCGACATCGACATGCCGGTTCTGGGCGGTTGCGAACTGCTCGACGCGATTCGCGCGAGAGCGATGAGCATGCCGATCTATGCAGTCAGTGCGAGCGCTTATCCCGACGACATCAACGAAGGCCGGCAACGCGGATTTACCGACTATCTGACCAAGCCCGTTCCACTGGCGGTGTTGACACGGGTGCTCGATAGCGCGGCCGGCCCGGTTGCCAGCACCGTTTCCGCCCCTGCCGCGGCCGCAACGGAAGCGGCGCTGCCCAGGCTTCCGGCGGTCCCGGCCGCCTACTCGGCCGCGTTTGTCGAGCAGGCGGCTTTCGACATCGCCGGACTCGATACCGTCATCGCGGCACGCAGCATCGCAACGCTGCGCAGATGGCTGCACGGCGTCTCCGGCGGCCTGTCGATGCTGGGGCCGTCGAAACTTCTGCAACGCTGCCAGGAATTACACGCCGTTCTGTGCGGCAGCGAAGCTTGGGATGACGAAATAGAACATCGCGCATTGGCCATCGGCCAGGATCTGAAGGAATTGCGCGAAGCCGAGCAGCGCAACACGCGGCGCGGCGGTTAATCGGCAATTGCCACGCCGCTACCGCTCGTCCTCCTGCCCGCAATGCCGTGCGACGACGCATGCATGCGAATCAACGAATGGACGAAACCGCCGGGCGAGAATCGGCCTTACGACCAGCCACCCGTCACCATCACATCCTCCGACGTGATCATGCGGCTGTCGTCGGCCGCGAGGAAGAGCGCCATGCGCGCGAGATCGCCGGGCTCCATTTCCTCGTCGATGCACTGGCCGCGCCGTATTTCTTCGCGGCCTTCGTCGGTGAGCCACAGGTTGCGCTGCTTGTCGGTCAACACCCAGCCCGGCACCAGCGTGTTCACGCGGATCCCATACGCGCCGAGTTCCTTGGCGAACCCGCGCGTCAGGCCCTGGACAGCCGCCTTGCTCATCGCGTAAACCGGGAACTGGGTGCTCTTGAGCATCCAGCAATGCGAGCCGAGATTAATGATCGAGCCCGCGCGTGCGGCCTTCATATCTTCGACCACGGCCTGCACTGCGAACAACTGATGCCGCACGTTGACCGCAACGCCCGCATCGAACGACTCGGGGGTAACGTCGGCGAGCGCGTGGCGGCGATCGTTCGCCGCGTTGTTCACGAGCACCTCGATCGGTCCGAATGCGGCCCGCACTTCGGCGATGGCCGCGTGCAACGCGGCAATGTCGGTAACGTCGCAGGCGACGAAGAGTGGTTTATGGCGCGCGTTACCGAGCGATTCGGCAAGCGCTGCTCCCGCGTTCGAGTCGATGTCGAGAAAGCCGACACGTGCGCCTTGCGCGACGAAGTGCTCGACGAACGAAGCGCCAATGCCGCTCGCGCCACCCGTGATGAGCACGACCCGGTCCACCAGGCTGGGATAGTTCGCGTAACGTGCTTGCCCAGAAGATTTTTCGCTAGAAGTTGCCATTGACTTTCCGTGTTGATTAATCGCGTACACCGCGATTTTTTAATTGATCGAGCGCGACGTCGCACGGCGGTGCATCGAAGACAACGTGATCCAGGCACCGGGTCGGCATCAGGCGGCCGCCTGGATTTTAAGCCCAAATCAGGAAACGGGAAGATGGCGGTTTGGGGAAGTACAACTCAACGCACGACGAAACCGGCCGTGCGCGATGCAAGGTTTCTTATCAGCTAGAAAGGTCCGGCTTTGTGGCGTCCCCCGTTCAAGTCGGTTTGACGAGCGCGGCCACGTCGGCCGTGCTCGTCGCTGTTTTCCTAGCGAACGGGTCGCGCCATCAGCTCGCTGAGCAGCGCGTCGTACGTTGCCACGAGTTGCGAATTGCCAGGTAAATAACGCGCTATTTGCGCGCGTTGCCGCTGGCGATAGTGCGATGCCTGTGCATCGTGTGTTTCAATCGCTTCGAGCAGGCGGCGCGCGCCCTCGTTCACTTCATTGTTCTTGTAGTAATAGCCCAGCTCCGCGCAAAGATGCGCGTTGTGCACCAGTGGGTAGCCCTGCCAGCAGACTTCGAGATAGAAATAGTTAAGCGGGTTTTCCAGTTGATGCGACACGACAATGTCCGTGTTGCTCGCAAGAAAGGCCGGCGTTTCGTGACGGCCCAGAAACACCGCCTTCTGGTCGCGCACGATATCGAGCTGATTCATCAGCGCGATGAACTCAGCACTGTTTCTCGCGATCCCGTCGGCATTGGTCACCTGGAGAATCGCGATACGGTCGGGCCGCTGGCGATACGCCAGTTCCGCAATGAAGGCGGGATACAGACAAAATTTGACGACATTGATATTCGGTTCCATCACGCTCAGGCGCTTCGCGCCCTCACGCGGCTGGTACTCGCCGGCATTCGGCAGGTTCGCGACACGTGCGTCGAGAAATATGGGACTCCAAACGAATGGCACCACGCGAGCGCTTTGCCGGCGCAATACCTCGAAATACGAACGGCTGATGTTCTCGACCTGCGGGATGATCCAGATATCGTCATAGCGCTGGTTGACGAACAGGTTGGCGCCCCACGTCGGCTTGCTGAACAACACCGACTCCATCGCATGAACGTACTCGAAGCCGCAGCAGTACGACACGAGTCGCACGCCGCGATGCTTCAGATAAGCGGTCTGCAGCGCGTCGATCTGGCCACCGAGTTCGATCAGCACATCGACGTTATCTTTGGCGGCATCGAAGGTCTGGGTCGGATAGCGCGTCTGATCCCACGGCAACGCCGGCGTGATGGGAACCTGCGTCGTGTTGACCAGCACGACGCCGGCCACCTGCGGACAATGCCGCAACGCTTCGGCAAGAAAAGCAGCGTTCTGCTTGATGCCGTTATTCCACAGCGTTTCGGCCTCGTGATGCAGACCGATGGTAATGCCGATGCGCAGTCCGCTCATACGCACCTCGCCGCGGCAATGGTTGAATACATCATGCGTTTTCACCTTCATACAGCGCGGCAAGCGCGTCGGAATAGATCCGTATGTTGGCCTCGTTTTCCGGATCGAGTCGCGCGAGAAACGTCCGCGCGGTCCGCTGGTACGCGTCGAACTCGCGATCGTGCTCCGCAAAGGCCCGCTGCAGCGCGCGGCCGCCCTCCTCGCAATCGAATTCGTGATAACGATATCCGCACTCGCCGATCAGATGCGAGTTGTGAACGAGCGGATAACCACCGTACAACGCTTCGTAGTAGACGTAGTTCTGCGCGTTTTCCCACTGGTGGCTGACCACCACGTCGACGTTGGCGGCGACGATCTGACAGAACGGATAGCGCGCCTCGTACGACGCCAGCCCGTGCCTGACGAGATCGAGGCTGCCGGCAAATTCGCTAAAGCCGCTATGCGCTTTCAGATCCAGTGTATTGAAGGCCCACACGTGTTCGAGCATGCCGGGATCGGCGCGGTGCGCCGCCTCGCATGTGAACAGCGGGATAAAGCTCGTCTTCACCATGCAGATATTCGGCTCGAAAATGCCCACACGCCAGCGCCGGCGGCCGGGGCGATAGCCGAAGCTCACGCCCTCGGGCAGCCGCTGCGCTTCGCGTTGCAGCACGAGTGGACTCCACAGATGCGGCATCACCCGCACCGGACAGCGGAACGTGCTGCGAAAGTACGGCACGCACGTGTTTTCGTATTCCGCCAGCGTCCACACCTCGTGATACGGCGCACGGGTAATCAGCAGCGCTTGCGGTTTGCCGAATATCATGCGTTCGATATCGATCACGTAGTCGTTGCCGACTCTCATCGAGACGATTTTTCCGCCGCGCTCGCGAAATGCGATCACCCATTCCCGGTTGAGCTGGGCGCTCATTTCGATCATCACATCGAGCGCCGTGGCGGCTTCGTTCATATCGATGATCGGCACCGGGGAATCGGCCAGAAAGTTCTGCGCATCGGCCGGTTCGCCGTCACCGCCGCCCGCGACCAGAAAAGTCGCGCCGACCAATGGCGAGCGCATCAACAGCATCACGAGGAAAACGCAGTTCTGGTAAATCCCGTTTTCCCATAGCGATTGCTGGCCCTTGCGGACGTATATCGACACCCCGACGCGCAATCTGCGGGGACGGCACACGGGTTTTTTTTCGACGCTCATACCCGGCTCCCCGCTGCCTTCGCGAAGTTCGCGTCGCGGCACAGATGCAGCAACCTCGCGGCATAGCCGTCGAGATTGCTCGGGTTGAACGGATCGACCGCTTGAAATACACGTTGCGCGCGGGCACGGTATTCATCGAGATTGCCGTCGTGTTCCGCCGCCGCCCGTAGCAGTTGCGCGGCGCCCTGGCGCGCATCGAACTGCGGATAGTAGTAGCCCGCCTCGCGCAGCCACGGCGAATTGTGGATCAGCGGATAGTCACCGTACAACGCGTCCAGATAACTGTAGTTCTGATCGTTCTGCCACTGGTGCGAAACCACCGCATCGGCATACTGCGTCATGAAACCGACGATATCGTGCCGGCCGTGGAACGTCGCTTTGTGCTCGCGAATCAGATCCAGCGAGTTGGCAAGGTAAAGCATGGTGGGATGATCTTTCAGATGCAGTGTATTGAGCACGTGCATGGCCGTGACCGATTCGCGATCGGCCCGATATGCCTCGTCGCATACAAGCATCGGAATGCTCGAAGTCTTGACCACCGAAATATTCGGCTCGAAGATGGCCACGCGCAAACCGGCACGCTCGCCGCGCGGACGCGCGGCGCGAGACTGGTAGCCGTAGCGCGCGCCGAGCTTGTCGACCACTTCCTGCGCGCGCCGTTCGACGAAATGCGGATGCCAGATGTAAGGCGCGATATGCACGTCGCAGCGGTGAAACGTCCGCATCATCGGTACGAATGCCGTGTCCTTGGGCAGCAGCCATACCTCGTCGCAACGGTCCGGGCGCCACGCATGGGTCGGGTTGTCGAACACGGCCGGTTCGGCCAGCGTGACGAACGGCTGGCCGCAACAGAAATAGACGACCTTTTTCCCCCTTGCCCGCATGAGGTCGAGCCACTGGATATCGAGCGCGCCGCCCATTTCGATGACGACATCGACTTCGTCGGTTGCCCATTGGGGCTTCAGGATGCGTATATCGTGCAGGCCCATGTCCACCTGGGGCGGCATGGCAAGCTGATCGCCGGCATCGATTAGCGAGACCGACTGCACGAATGGCAGCCGTTTAAATAATTCGGAAAGGAAAATGATGTTCTGACCCAGGCCATTCTGCCAGATGTTCTGGCCTGAATGGGTCAGCACGGATATGCCAATGCGCATGTTCTTGCCCATGAATTCAAAGTGCCCTGCGATCAGTCAGGAAAGTTTTTTCCCGACTAATGCCTTTGCCGCATGCGCCCCTGCGCAGGCTTTTCTATGTCTAACGCCAACGGATAGATTGGTTGAGATGACTCGAAGCCAAAGTGCGGCGTTATTGCACGAATTCCACTAATAGCCGGTAATCCCATGTCGCAGCCGCGCTGCGGGATTACCTGATGCATGCAATAACGTCGCCAGACGGCGATTTTCCGCTGATGGATATAAAGCAGGAGCAATGGTCGGAACAGCGAACTGTTATCTCCCATTGAACCCCTGCATACATCACTGGCGTTTCATGTCGAGTATTTGCTCGACATAACCCCGGCATACCTCAGGTAGCACGTATGCCCGGGACTACTGCGCTACCACTGATACGACGCGCCTGCACCGTAGGTCGTGCCGTTCGAGCTGATGCCCGCCCCAACCTTCACCTTCAGGTTGGCGGTAATCCGGGCACTGATGCCCAGAGCCGACGCGGCGTAACCCTGGTAGCTTGCCGCACCGATCCCGACTGCGATCGTCTTGCCGGGATCGACATCCGGAATCATCGTCAACGCCGTCGCCGCCGCCACACCCGAATAGGCGGTACGCGCCACCTGATTGACGCTCGACTGAACGCCCCACAGCTGGTTCATGTTGGCGGCATCGGTGCCGTTGATGCCCGGCGCGACGTTCGTGATCCGGCGTTCGTTACCCGGCGAACCGACAGACACGGTATTAGGCTCGCTTGCCACCGAGTTTGCACCCAGTGCCACCGAGTTGTCCGCCGTTGCCAGGGCATTGTTGCCGAGTGCGGTCGAGGATGAGCCAGAAGCCGTCGAGCCCTGCCCCAATGCGGTCGAGCCACCGCCCGACGCAATCGAACCTTGACCCGTTGCCACCGACTTATCACCCGACGCCATCGAGCCCTGGCCCAGCGCCGTACTGTTGTCGCCGGTTGCCTGTGCGTTCTGACCGTCAGCCTTCGAGTTGTTGCCCGAAGCAATCGCGCCCTGACCCTCGGCCGTCGAGTTGTCGCCTGACGCCGTTGCGCCCTGACCCATTGCTGTCGAATTGTCGCCCGACGCGTTCGACGCTTCCCCGGTCGCCGTCGAGTTCTCACCCGTCGCGTTCGAGTTCTGGCCGGTTGCCGTCGAGTTATCGCCCGACGCGTGCGAATTTTCTCCGTTCGCGTTCGAGTTTGCCCCGCTCGCATTGCCCTGGTTCATGTCGTTCAGGACGGCGTTGCTCACGGACGTGCTCAACGAGTTGACCTGCTGCTGAACCGCGTACAACTGGCTGCCGTTCACGGCGTCCGTGCTCGTCGCCGAAACCTGGCCGGCCGCGACGTTGGTCAGCACCTGCGCCGCTCCCGGATTCGCACCCGTGCCGCCAGGAGCAACCAGCGTGAGCTGGTTGGCCACCGGCGTTTGCTGCACAGGACCGATATTGCCGCTCGCGATGCTCGTGCTCAGGTTCGTCACATCGTTGGTCACCGTGGTCAGACCGGTGGACAGCGACGCGACGTTGCTGTTGGTCGTGTCCAGACCCGACGACAACGAAGCGACGTTGCTGTTGGTCGAGTCCAACCCCGTCGACAGCGACGCGACGTGGCTGTTCGTCGTGTCCAGACCCGTGGACAGCGAAGCGACGTTGCTGGTCACCGTGCTCAGACCCGTCGAGGTCGAGGTCGACAACGAAGCGAGATTGCTGTTCGTCGAGTCCAGACCGGTCGACAGCGAAGCAACGTTGCTGGTCACCGTGCTCAATCCCGTCGAGGTCGAGGCCGACAGTGAATACAGCTGGCTTCCGTTGACCGCGTCCGTGCTGGCCGCCGATACCTGGCCATTTGCCACGTTGGTGAGTACCTGTGCGGCGCCCGGATTCGCACCCGTGCCACCCGGCGCGACGAGAGCCAGCGTGCCTGCCGTGCCGGTCTGCCGGACAGGACCGATCGTGCCGTTCGAAATCGACGTGCTCAGGTTGGTCACATCGTTGGTCACCGTGGTCAGACCCGTCGACAGCGACGCGACGTTGCTGGTCACCGTACTCAGGCCGGTCGAGGTCGAGACCGACAGCGAAGCGACGTTGCTGTTGGTCGTATCCAGACCCGTGGACAACGATGCGACGTTGCTGGTCACCGTGCTCAAACCCGTCGAGGTCGATACCGACAGCGAATACATCTGGTTGCCCGTGACCGCGTCCGTGCTGGTCGCCGACACCTGGCCGTTCGCCACGTTGGTCAGCACCTGTGCAGCGCCCGGATTCGCACCGGTGCCACCCGGCGCGACGAGAGCCAGCGTGCCTGCCGTGCCGGTCTGCTGGACAGGGCCAATCGCGCCGTTCGCAATCGACGTGCTCAGGTTGGTCACATCGTTGGTCACCGTGCCGAGGCCCGTCGACAGCGACGCGACGTTGCTGTTCGTCGTGTCGAGACCCGTGGACAGCGACGCGACGTTGCTGGTTACCGTGCTCAAACCCGTCGAGGTCGAGGTCGACAGCGACGTGAGATTGCTGGTCGTCGTGTCCAGCCCCGTCGACAGCGACGCGACGTTGCTGTTGGTCGTATCAAGGCCGGTCGACAGCGAAGCCACGTTGCTGGTCACGGTGCTCAGACCCGTCGAGGTCGATGCCGACAGCGAATACAGCTGGCTGCCGTTGATGGCGTCCGTGCTGGTCGCCGCAACCTGGCCGTTCGCCACGTTGGTGAGTACCTGTGCCGCGCCCGGATTCGCACCGGTGCCGCCCGGCGCGACGAGAGCCAGCGTGTTCGCCGTGCTTGTCTGCTGGACAGGGCCAATCGCGCCGTTCGCAATGGTCGTGCTCAGGTTGGTTACATCGTTGGTCACCGTGGTCAGCCCCGTCGACAGCGATGCGACGTTGCTGTTGGTCGTGTCAAGGCCGGTCGACAGCGACGCGACGTTGCTGGTTACCGTGCTCAGACCCGTCGAGGTCGATACCGACAGCGAAGCGACGTTGCTGTTGGTCGTATCCAGACCGGTGGACAGCGACGCGACGTTGCTGGTCACCGTGCTCAAACCCGTCGAGGTCGATGCCGACAGCGAATACAGCTGGCTGCCGTTGATGGCGTCCGTGCTGGCCGCCGACACCTGGCCGTTCGCCACGTTGGTCAGCACTTGTGCCGCGCCCGGATTCGCACCGGTGCCGCCCGCCGCGACGAGCGCCAGCGTGTTGGCCGCTCCGGTCTGCTGGACGGGACCGATCGCGCCGTTCGTAATCGATGTGCTCAGGGTGGACAGATTGTTGGTCACCGTGCTCAGACCCGTCGAGGCCGACGCCGACAGCGAAGCGACGTTGCTGTTCGTCGTGTCCAGACCGGTCGACAGTGACGCGACGTTGCTGGTCACCGTGCTCAAACCCGTCGAGGTCGACGCCGACAGCGAAGCGACGTTGCTGGTCACGGTGCTCAGGCCGGTCGAAGTCGAGGCGGACAGCGAATACATCTGGTTGCCCGTGACTGCGTCCGTGCTGGTCGCCGAAATCTGGCCGTTCGCCACGTTGGTGAGTACCTGTGCGGCACCCGGATTCGCACCCGTGCCGCCCGGCGCGACGAGCGCCAGCGTGTTCGCCGTGCCGGTCAACTGGACAGGACCGAGATCGCCGTTCGCAATGGACGTGCTCAGGCTGGACACATCGTTGGTCACCGCGCCGAGACCCGTCGACAGCGAAGCAACGTTGCTCGTCACGGTGCTAAGGCCGGTCGAGGTCGAAGCGGACAGCGAATACAGCTGACTGCCATTGATGGCGTCCGTGCTGGCCGCCGAAACCTGGCCGTTCGCCACGTTGGTCAGAACCTGTGCGGCGCCCGGATTCGCTCCGGTGGCGCCCGGTGCGACGAGAGCCAGCGTGTTCGCCGTGCCGGTCTTCTGGACAGGGCCGATCGTGCCGTTCGTAATCGACGTGCTCAGGTTGGACAGATTGTTCGTCACCGTGCCGAGACCCGTCGACAGCGAAGCGACGTTGCTGGTCGTCGTGCTCAGGCCCGTCGAGGTCGAGGCCGACAGCGAAGCAACATTGCTGTTGGTCGTGCTCAAACCCGTCGACAGCGAGCCGATGCCGCTCGTCGCCGTGCTCAGACCCGTCGAGCTCGAGGCCGACAGCGAAGCAACGTTGCTGTTGGTCGTGCTCAGCGCCGTCGACAGCGAGCCGATGCCGCTGGTCGCCGTGCTCAGACCCGTCGAGGTAGAGGCCGACAGCGAATACAGCTGGCTTCCATTAATGGCGTCCGTGCTGGCCGCCGACACCTGGCCGTTCGCCACGTTGGTGAGCACCTGTGCAGCACCCGGCGTCGCACCCGTGCCACCCGCCGCGACGAGAGCCAGCGTGCCTGCCGTGCCGGTACGCTGGACAGGGCCAACCGTGCCGTTCGTAATCGACGTGCTCAGGGTGGACAGATTGTTGGTCACAGTGCTCAGACCCGTCGAGGTCGACGCCGACAGCGAAGCGACATTGCTGTTGGTCGTGCTCAAACCCGTCGATAGCGAGCTGATGCCGCTAGTCGCCGTGCTCAGACCCGTCGAGGTCGAGGCCGACAGCGAAGCAACATTGCTGTTGGTCGTGCTCAAACCCGTCGACAGCGAGCCGATGCCGCTCGTCGCCGTGCTCAGACCGATCGAGGTCGAGGCCGACAGCGAATACAGCTGGCTTCCATTGATGGCGTCCGTGCTGGCCGCCGAAACCTGCCCGTTCGCCATGTTGGTGAGCACCTGTGCAGCGCCCGGCGTCGCGCCCGTGCCGGCCGCCGCGACGAGAGCGAGCTTGTTGGCCGTGCCGGTCCGCTGGACAGGGCCAACCGTGCCGTTCGTAATGGACGTGCTCAGGGTGGACAGATTGTTGGTCACGGTGCTCAGACCAGTCGAGGCCGACGCCGACAGCGAAGCGACGTTGCTTTTGGTCGTGCTCAGGCCCGTCGACAGCGAGCCGATGCCGCTGGTCGCCGTGCTCAGGCCCGTCGAGGTCGACGTGGACAGCGAATACAGCTGGCTACCGTTGATTGCGTCCAGACTCGAACTCGTCACGGCGCCCGCCGCCAACCCGGTCATCAACACGTTGTTTCCGGATGCGGTCATCGTCAGCTGATTCACCGAACTGCTGACGCCAGAAGGGCTCGGATTCAGAGAGAAAACGGCCTTGCCGCCGGTCAGCAACAATTGCGAAGCACTGTTCGCTGCGCTGGAGCCTGACTGCAAAAGCGCGAAAGTGCTCAGACCCGTGGTCGTATTAAAAACATCACTACAGGCGCCTTGATTTACACCGCCCCCGCCATCTCCCGTAACAAAGCTCGTCCCATTACTGTCCTTCAGACACAGAGCGGACGCGGACGCGACCATCGGACACATCGCAAGCGCCGCAGCGGCGACCACAGTGTTTAACTTTCGACTCGAACTTTTCTTGCCGCGTGCCGATGTGTTCTCCGATGCAGCCACCCACGATCCAAGCGCTTCATTCCAGATGCTTTTATACGATTTGTTCACGACTCGTCCTTCTACAAAAATTATTTAACTTTATTTAACTTTGTTTAATACTGCGAATTAAATAGAACCGATTAATGCCTCTAAGGTCAGTAGATATTCGCTACAAAAACATGGTTATCACGCGCCTGGAGACCGAAGCGAACGTAAGAGTTTTGGAACGATCGTTGAGGGACAAATTGAGGTCTACTGCTTTGAACACCAACGTTCGGACGCTCAGCCAATCATGTCAGCTGCGCGTCTGCCCCTTCGACGTTCACCCGTCGGATTTCATCGAGCAGAATGCGGACGCTCTCCGTACGATGCGGCGACCAGCAGACGAGCTACCGGATGTCACGGAGGGTAGAAATTCGCGCGCCAGTTTTCCGTCTTGACTGGGCCTTGGCGAACATGGCGAGCGCGTCGACGGCAAACTGAACGCCCGTCCTGCGCCACGCCAAAGTTGATCCAGCTTAAAAAGCGAAGGACGCACGTTCGGCGCACATCATCCGTTTTTGTATGTTGAACTAACTGATCAGCCAGTCGCCGCGAAGATCGACTAATGACGAAGAACCGTTGAACGCCTCATGGATCTCGCACTGTCGCGCCTTGCGGCGGCATGTCGAATATGGTCCAGCACCGTTTAAGCGATCCATACAAAGCTTTCGCTTGGTACGTACTTTATCGGTCTGACCGCTACCGCGATATAGATAGGATTCGATTTTGAAATCGGGATTTTGACGCGGGCCGAACTCGTGTTAAGGGTCGGGCAGCGCCGGCAAACCCTAAGCCGTCACCGCCAGCCCCCGCACCAACCGCTGCGCGAGCCGCGGCTGGCGCAGCTGCTCGAGCCACCACGTCAGCGCGCGCCCTTCCTGGTCGCCGCGCCACGCGACGTACAACACGTTCGGCTCGCGCGGATCGGCGGTGCATTTTTCGACCAGTTCGCCGCGCTCCAGCAACGACGCGACCCGTTCGCGCGGCAGCCAGCCGACACCCAGCCCGTCGCGCTGCGCGAGGATTTTCGCGCGCATCGTCGGCACCGCGAGCGCGGTTTGGCCACCCAGCACCCCATATGCGCGACCGGCGCTCGCGCGCGAAGAATCGGCCACCACCACCGCGCGATGCTCGCGAATCCGCTCGCGGGTGAGCGGCTCTTCGAGCGCCGCGAGCGGATGACGCGGCGCGACCGCGAACACCCACTCCATCACGCCCAGTTCGAACCAGCGCAGCCCCGCGATCGACGGCGGCTCGTTGGTCGCGCCGACGATCAGGTCCGCGCGGCCGTCGCGCAACGCCTCCCACGTGCCGCCGAGAACTTCGTGCGTGAAGCGCAGCCGCACGCCCGAGCCGAGTTCGTCGAACGCGCGCACGACCGGCATCAGCAGTTCGAATTCGAGGATCTCGTCCGTCACGATCCACAGCCGTTCTTCCCAGCCGCTGGCCACCTGCTTCACGCGTTGCGTCATCCGTTGCAGGTCTAGCATCAGCCGGCCGGCTTCGTCGGCGAGCAGTTGGCCGGCCGGCGTCAGTTGCAGCCGGTAGCGACGCCGGTCGAACAGCAGCGCGTCGAAGCGCGCCTCCAGTTGCCGCGCGGCGTGGGAGATCGTCGACGGCGCCTTGCCGAGCCGCGCCGCCGCGCGCGACAGGCTGCCGGTCGAGCGGATCGCGTCGAGTAACGCCAGTTCGTCTTCCGACAACATGTGCGATTCCTTCGAATGAGTGCGCGGGATTCGATCCTAACGCGAACCGTCGCGCTTTAACCGACCGCGGCGAAAATCTCCGTCAGCCACTGCGCGAACACCCGCACGCGCGACGACAGCTGGCGGTTCTGCGGATACAGCACCGACACCGGCATCGGCGGCGGCGGATAGCCGGCGAGGATCACTCGCAAGCGCCCGGTGGCCAGTTCGCCGTCGACCCGGTAGCGCGGCACCTGGACGATGCCGAGGCCGGCAAGCGCCGCGCCGGCGTACAGATCGGCGCCGCTCACCGATACCGCCGACGGCAATACCAGCGCGCTATCGCGTCCGTCGATGCGAAATTCGAGCGGCACCGGCTTGCCGGTCGCGCTCGAAATGTAGTTGACCGCGCGATGCGCGGACAGCCCCGACAACTCCGCCGGCGTGGCCGGCTCGCCGTACGCGGCCAGATACTCAGGACTCGCAACCGTCACTTGCTGGAGCAATGCGACGCGCCGCCCGACCATCGACGAATCCTGCAGTACGCCCGCGCGCAACACGCAGTCGATCCCCTCGCGCACCAGATCCACGAGCCGGTCGTCCTCGCCGATCATCAGTTCGATGCCCGGATAGCGTTCGAGAAACGCGGGCAGCGCCGGCACCACGAAATGCCGCGCGAGCGTGCCCTGCACATTCACGCGCAGCAGCCCTTTCGGCGCGAGATTCGAAAACGATCCTTCGGCCTCCTCCATATCGGCGAGCAGACGCACGCAGCGGCGGTAGTACGCGTCGCCGTCGGGCGTCAGGCGCACCGTGCGGGTCGTGCGTTCGAGCAAGCGGGCGCCGAGCCGCTGCTCCATCCGCTTCATCAGATTGGTGACGGTCGCGCGCGGAATACGCAGATCGTCGGATGCGCGGGTAAAGCTCTGGCGCTCGGCGATCCGCACGAATACGCGCATTTCCTCGAACCGGTCCATGGCAACGGGATTATTAAAGTAAATGGAATGATGATCGCAAGTCTAGCCCGATTATCTCGGCGTCGAAAGCATTCATGATTCAGCTCACCGACTCACCCACTCCGCAAAGGAAACCAATCATGAACAGCATTCAACAATCGAAAGTCGCAATCGTCACCGGCGCGGCGCGCGGCATCGGGATGGCCATCGCGCAGCGGCTCGCGCGCGACGGCTTCGCGGTCGCGGTCAACTACGCGTCCAGTGCGGGCGAAGCCGAAACGCTGGTCGCCGCGATCCGCGAAGCCGGCGGCCAGGCCGTCGCGGTGAAGGCGGATGTGTCGAAGCCGGACGACGTGCGCCGCCTGTTCGACATCACCGAACGGGAATTGGGCAAAGTGGACGTGCTGATCAACAACGCAGGCGTGATGAAGCCGGCGCCGCTCGCCGACACCTCCGACGCGCTCTACGACCAGACTTTCGACATCAACGTGCGCGGCACCTTCAACACGCTGCGCGAAGCGGCCGCGCGGATCAACGACGGCGCGCGCATCGTCAATTTCTCGACCAGCGCGCTCGCGCTGAACCTGCCCGGTTACGGCATGTACACGGCGACCAAGGCGGCCGTCGAAGCGTTCACGCGAGTGTTCGCGAAAGAGCTGCGCGGGCGCAACATCACGGTCAACGCGGTCGCGCCGGGACCAGTCGCGACGCCGCTGTTCCTCGACGGCAAAACCGCCGGGCAGATCGACACGTTCGCGAAGATGCCGCCGCTGCAACGGCTCGGCGAGCCGGACGACGTGGCGGGCGTGGTTGCGTTTCTGGTGGGGCCGGACGGTGGGTGGGTGAATGGGCAGGTGTTGCGGGCCAATGGCGGGTTGGCTTGACGAGTGACCGGTCCGGCTAGCCGCTGCGCCGGACCGGGAGACTCGCCGCGCGCCGCGCCCGATCTCGGCGCGGCGCCGTGCGGCGCGATGCTCAGACCGCCTTCGGATTGCGCTCCGCGAAACCTTCCTGATGCCAGTACGGATACGCTGGCCGCGTCGCGCTCGCCGCGTCGAGCGTCGCGACCTGCTCGGGCGTCAGACTCCAGCCGACCGCGCCGAGGTTCTGGCGCAACTGTTCTTCATTGCGCGCGCCGATCAGCACGGTCGCGACGGTCGGGCGTTGCAGCAGCCAGTTCAACGCTACCTGCGGCACAGTCTTGCCGGTTTCGGCGGAGACTTCGTCCAGCGCGTCGAGCACCCGGAACAGATACTCTTCGGGCACCGGCGGCCCCATGTCGGCGGTCTTGTGCAGGCGGCTCGTCTCCGGCAGCGGCTGGCCGCGCTTCAGTTTGCCGGTCAGCCGGCCCCAGCCGAGAGGACTCCAGACCACCGCGCCGACGCCCTGGTCGATGCCGAGCGGCATCAGCTCCCATTCGTAATCGCGGCCGACCAGCGAGTAGTACGTCTGATTCGCGACGTAGCGCGGATAACCGTAGCGGTCGGCGACATCGAGCGACTTCATCAGATGCCAGCCGGAGAAATTCGACACGCCGGTATAGCGGATCTTGCCCGCGCGTACGAGGTCGTCGAGCGTCGACAGCACTTCGGCGACCGGCGTCTTCGCATCGAAACCGTGCAGCTGGAACAGATCGATGTAGTCGGTTTGCAGCCGCTTGAGCGCCGAATCGACCGCCTGGATCAGATGGAAACGCGACGAGCCGACGTTGTTCGGTCCATCGTCGAACCGGAAGGTCGCCTTGGTCGAGATGATCGCCTGGTCGCGCTTGCCCTTCAGCGCTTCGCCGAGTACCGACTCCGACGCGCCGCGCGAATAGATATCGGCGGTGTCGAACATCGTCACGCCCGCGTCGAAGCAGATGTCGATCAGACGCCGCGCTTCGGCGACGTCGGTCGCGCCCCACGCCTGAAAAAACTCGCCCTTGCCGCCGAATGTACCGGTGCCGAAACTGAGCACCGGCACCTTGAAACCGGATGCACCCAGATGTCTGTATTCCATTGAATAGCTCTCCTTGGCATTGCCGTCGATGAACGGACGCTCAGTCTACGCGGGTCGGCGGAAATGCGTCGGATCGCGCGGGCGGGGCAACGGAATGTGTCGCGATCGAACCGACAGCGCCTGCGAACCGTTGGACGCGGCCCACCGGCCGCGGCGCGCACGTCGCTCGGCCCATTCGCGCCGCTCGCCATTACGAGCCAGTATTTTCAGGTGGTTGCGGGATCGCCTGACGCGCGGCGTAAGCGTTTGGCATGCACTTTGCCTCGATCACGATCGAGGCGTGACGACACCCTCGCTACAAGCTCTCACATTCCTGACTGACTCATTGCCCCTTGGAGAATCGACATGAACACGCTCGTTATCAAAGACATCCCCGTCGCCGTCGAGATGGATCGCACTGCCATGACCGCTATCAGTGGCGGCCGGCTGCCGCAGCAGATCGTCAACATCATCCAGGCGGTTTCCGACTATGCGAATGACTCTCCTACCCAGCACAGTTTTACGGGCAGTGGGGCTTCCGTGACGTACTAAAAGAATACGGTGATGTCGTCGATTGAGGCCCCGCCAACGAGAGGCCTCTTTGACACGGGATTCTCCGGCCACCGAAATCCGCGCGCGCCCGGAGAATCCAGTCGTGAAATGAACCCCTAACTCGCGATAGCCGCCACAGCAGCCCGCGCTTTATGCAGTTTTCTATAGCTATCGATGAGACGATGGTGTCTGTCGAGACCCTCCAGTTTCATACTGGTTGGCGTCAAGCCATAAAAGCGCACGCTGCCGTCCACCGACCCCATTACCGCGTCCATCCGGGCATCGCCAAACATGCGACGGAAGTTGACCGCGTAGTCGTCCAGTTCCAGCTCGTCGTCGAGCAGTACTTCCAGCACCGCATTCAAGGCCTGGTAAAACAATCCACGCTCGACCGTGTTGTCGTTGTACTGCAGGAAGGCTCCCACCAGTTCTTGCGTCGCCTCGAATTGCTGCAACGCCAGATGTATCAGCAGCTTCAATTCGAGAACGGTTAGCTGCCCCCAGCCCGTGTTCTCGTCAAATTCGATGCCGATCAAAGTGGCAATATCGGACTGCTCATCCAGTTCGTTGTTCTCCAACCGCTCGAGCAATGCTTCCAGCGCGGCATCATCCAGACGATGCAGATTCAGAATATCGGCGCGGAACAATAGCGCCTTATTGGTGTTATCCCAGATCAGATCTTCTACCGGATAAACCTCCGAATAACCGGGCACCAGAATCCGGCAGGCGACGGCACCCAGTTGATCGAATACCGCCATGTAGACCTCTTTGCCCATCTCTTCGAGAATTCCGAACAACGTGGCGGCTTCTTGCGCATTGGAATTTTCACCGTGGCCCGAGAAATCCCACTCAACGAATTCGAAATTCGCCTTGGCGCTGAAAAAGCGCCACGACACCACACCGCTGGAATCGATGAAGTGCTCGACAAAGTTATTCGGTTCGGTCACCGCGTTACTGACAAAGGTGGGCTGAGGCAAATCGTTCAGGCCTTCGAAACTGCGCCCCTGCAGCAATTCGGTCAGACTGCGCTCGAGCGCCACCTCGAAGCTCGGATGCGCGCCGAACGAGGCAAACACACCGCCTGTGCGCGGGTTCATCAACGTGACGCACATCACCGGATAGGTGCCCCCCAGCGATGCATCCTTTACCAGCACCGGAAAGCCCTGCTCTTCCAATCCCTGAATCCCGGCCAGGATGCCGGGATATTTCGCCAGCACTTCTTGCGGCACATCGGGCAACGCGATTTCACCTTCGAGAATTTCACGCTTGACCGCGCGTTCGAAGATTTCGGACAGACATTGCACCTGTGCTTCGGCCAGCGTATTACCGGCACTCATGCCATTGCTGACGAACAGGTTCTCGATCAGGTTGGACGGGAAATACACCACTTCGCCGTCCGACTGCCGCACATACGGCAGCGAACAGATACCGCGCTGCACATTGCCGGAGTTGGTGTCGTACAGATGCGAGCCTCGCAACTCGCCATCGGGGTTATAAATTTCCAGGCAATACGGGTCCAGAATTTCAGCAGGCAGCGCATCCTTACGGCCCGGCTTGAACCAGCGCTCGTTCGGATAATGGACAAATTCCGCGTTGGCGATATCTTCGCCCCAAAACGCACCGCCATAGAAATGGTTGCAATTGAGGCGCTCGATAAACTCTCCCAATGCCGACGCCAACGCGCTTTCCTTGGTCGAGCCCTTGCCATTGGTAAAACACATCGGCGAGTGCGCATCGCGGATATGCAGCGACCATACATTCGGAACGATATTGCGCCACGAAGCGATCTCGATCTTCATGCCAAGGCCCGCCAGAATGCCCGACATATTGGCGATGGTTTGCTCCAACGGCAGATCTTTACCCGCAATATAAGTGCTGACATCCGATGCCGGCTTCAACGTCAGCAACGACTGAGCGTCGGCATCGAGGTTTTCCACCTCTTCAATGACAAACTCGGGTCCGGTTTGCACGACTTTTTTCACCGTACAACGGTCGATAAAGCGCAAGATGCCCCGGCGGTCCACTTCCGAGATATCCGGCGGCAGTTCCACCTGAATCTTGAAAATCTGTTTGTACCGGTTTTCAGGATCGATAATATTATTCTGTGACAGGCGGATATTTTCTGTCGGAATATTTTTATTTACGCAGTACAGCTTCACAAAGTAAGCCGCACACAAAGCCGACGAGGCCAGAAAGTAATCAAACGGACCAGGCGCCGAGCCATCGCCCTTATAACGAATGGGCTGATCGGCAATAACCGTGAAGTCATCGAACTTGGCTTCAAGGCGGAGTTTGTCGAGAAAGTTGACTTTAATTTCCATGGCGGGTCCTGAAAATGGCGCGCAAAAATGACATGGCCGATATTATGCGTCACCGGTTGCAATCGCGGTTGCCGATCGCCGGGGACAGATCCAGCTAGCCGGTCACGCTTCGTGCGGCCAGAAAGAGACAGTCTCGTACGTCCAGTGGGCTATCATGCGGGTCCTCTCCGAAGTAGCTCCTTATGATTTCCGTCCGTAATGTCACGCTGCGCCGCGGCGTCAATGTCGTGCTCGACCGCGCGTCCGTCACCTTCGCACCCGGCGAAAAGATTGGCCTTGTCGGCCGCAATGGCGCCGGCAAGTCATCGTTCTTCGGCCTTCTAAACGGCACGCTGCACGAAGATAGTGGCGAATTCTCGATCCCTCCCGCATGGAGAATGGGTCAGGTCGCGCAGGAGATGCCCGAAACCGAGCAGAGCGCGACCGACTTCGTCGTCGAAGGTGACACCGTGCTGCTCGCCGCGCAGGCCGAAGTCGCCGCCGCCGAAGCTGGCGATGACGGAATGCGCATGGCGCACGCCTACATGGACCTGCACGACGCCGGCGCACACGATGCCCCCGCACGTGCTCAGGCGCTGATCCTGGGTCTTGGCTTCACTGATGCGCAGCTGAGCCAGCCCGTCAACAGTTTCTCCGGCGGCTGGCGCATGCGGCTGCAACTGGCACGCGCGCTGATGTGCCCGTCCGACCTGCTGCTGCTCGACGAGCCGACCAATCACCTCGACCTCGATGCGCTGGTCTGGCTGGAAGCGTGGCTCAAGCGCTATCAGGGAACGCTGGTCGTGATCAGCCACGATCGCGAATTCCTCGACGCGGTGACGCAGGTGACGGTGCACGTCGACAACGCCAAGCTCGTGCGTTATGGCGGCAACTACAGCAAGTTCGAAGACATGCGCGCTGAACAGCTGCTGTTGCAGCAGGCCGCGATAGCGAGGCAGGCGGACAAGATCGCCCACCTGCAGAAATTTATCGACCGTTTCAAGGCCAAGGCCTCGAAGGCTAAGCAGGCGCAGAGCCGGGTCAAGGCGCTCGAGCGCATGGAGAAGATCGCACCGGTGCTTGCCGATGCGGAGTTCAACTTCGAGTTCAAGGAGCCCCTCAACGTCCCGAACCCGCTGTTGTCGATGCTGGACGCGAGCTTCGGCTACCCCGCGCCGACCGACGCATCGGCGGGCACGCCGCCCACGGTCATCGTGCACGGCATCAACCGATCCGTGCTGGCCGGCCAGCGCATCGGCATCCTGGGTGCCAACGGTCAGGGCAAGTCCACGCTGGTGAAGACGATAGCGCACGCGCTGGCGCCGATTGCCGGCGAAATCAGCGAAGGCAAAGGCCTGAACATCGGCTACTTCGCCCAGCAGGAACTCGACGTGCTGCGCCCGCTCGACACGCCGATGGAACACATGATCCGCCTTGCGAGAGACACGCCGCCGCATATGCGCGCCCCCGGCCAGAGCGGCACTGAACAATCGCTTCGCACCTTCCTGGGCACCTTCAACTTCAGTGGCGACATGGTCCATCAGGCGGTCAGCACGATGAGCGGCGGCGAAAAGGCGCGGCTCGTGTTGTGCATGATCGTGTGGCAGCGCCCCAACCTGCTGCTGCTCGACGAGCCGACCAACCACCTGGATCTGGCCACACGGGAAGCGCTAGGCGTGGCACTCAACGAATTCGAAGGCACCGTGATGCTGGTCAGTCACGACCGGTCACTGCTGCGCGCGGTATGCGACGAGTTCTGGCTGGTCACCAAGGGCGGCGTCGAGCCCTTCGACGGCGATCTGGACGATTACCAGCAGTTCCTGCGCGACGAAGCCCGTCGCATGCGCGAGCAGGCTGCCGGGGAGTAGAAGTGCGTTGAACCGCCAGCATGGATGTGGCGGCCGTCTGTATCGCCCTTCATTGCGGCCTTTGATCGTTGAGGTTCGGCCGCGAGCAGCGAATGGGAATGCGAACGCGGCTCGAACAACGGATAGGGGCACGAGCGCGAGCGCCGCTACGCGCTACGCCCCGCCGGCATGCGCCGCATTCAACTCGCTGAGCGTGTCGCGAACCGCGTCGATCACGCTGTCCCAATCACCTAGAGCCGGCTGCCTGAACAGCCGCGCGTGCGGATACCACGGCGTGTCGCTCCGTGCGAGCAGCCAGCGCCAGCAGGTATCGAAACGGTTCAAAATCCACACCGGCGTAGCGAGCGCGCCGGCCAGATGCGCGGTGGATGTATCGACTGAAATCACCAGATCGAGATTCGCGACCAGCGCTGCCGTGTCGGCGAAATCGTGCAACTCATCGGCGTAATCGGCGACCCGTTCGCGCAGTTTGCTCGCGGCGAGTTGCGGCGCGGCCATCCCCTTCTGCACGCTGAAAAAGCGCACGTTCGGCACGTCGAGCAGCGGCGCGAAACGCTCGAATGTGAGCGAGCGGCGCGCATCGATCTTGCGCAGTTCGGCGACGTGCGCGCGGTTTTCGCCGGCCCACACGAGGCCGACTTTCAGTTGGCGGGCACTGGAATTCGCATCGACATCCAGCCGCCTGCGCCATTGCTCGACAGCAACCGGATCGGCAAACAGATAAGGCGTCGTCGCAGGGATGCTCGTCTCGTCGGTTCGAAATGCAAGCGGCAAACTGAGCAACGGGCAATGACAATCGAACGGCGGCAGCGGCTGTCCGGCTTCGATCAACTGGTCCACTCCGTCGAGCGTTTTCATCAGCCGCAGCAACGCGCCCGGCACTTCCAGCACGACCTTCGCGCCGAGCTTCGCGACCAGCGGCGCATAACGGCAGAACTGCAACGTATCGCCAAGCCCCTGCTCCGCATGCAGCAGGATCGTCTTGCCGTCGAGCGGAAAATCGCCGCGCCACAGCGGCTGTGCGAATTCGCGCTTGCCCGCGCGGATACGGTTACGTTCCCAGCGCCATTCGTACTCGCGCCAGCCGGCCTCGAAGCGGCCCATCTGCAGCAGACACAGCGCCCGATTCCAATGCGTTTCCACCGCTGCGGGATTCAGTTCGAGCGCGCGTTCGTAGCTCGATAACGCGTCGCGGCGCCGGTCCAGCTCGACCTGCGCGAGACCCAGGTTATTCCATGCATCGACGAAGCCGGGCGCGAGTTCCAGCGCGCGTCGATAGCAGCGCTCGGCCTCTTGCGGCTGGTTCAGATCGCCGAGCGCATTGCCGCGATTGCTCCATGCATCCGGATAGTTCGGCTGCAAGCTCAGCGCCTGATCGCAACTATCGAGCGCATCGGTATAACGGCCGAGATCGCGCAGCACGCACGCGCGATTATTCCAGGCCGCCGCGAATTGCGGCGCCAGCGCAAGCGCGCGCTCGAAGCTCGCGAGTGCATCGAGCGGCCGGTTCAGCGCGGCCTGCGCATTACCGCGATTGTTCAATGCATCGGGGAATTTCGGCTGCAGCGCGAGCGCGCGTTCGGCGCTGGCGAGCGCTTCGTCGTGACGTTGCAGCGCGTTTAACGCATACGCGAGATTCGAATGCACGGCCGGCTGTTTTGGATTGACCGCGAGGGTCTTTTTCAGCAGCTCCACACCTTCGGGCAAACGGCCGCCCTGCAACGCGAGTTCGCCGAGCCAGCGCAAAGCGTCCGCATGTTTGGGCTTGAGTTCGAGAATCTCGCGATAGAGTTCTTCCGCTTCGGCGAGCGCGCCGTTCTGTTGCATCGCGACGGCTTGCCGAAGCAGATGGTCCAGCTGTTGCGGCAGATTGGCGGGTTTGCTCATGCGGGCATCCGGATCGAAGGCGGAAAGAATCGTCGGGACGCCTGCTGTTGCGCCGCATTCGCGCGCACAAGCGCGGTGCGTGAGAACGGCTCCGAACGAGCGTCGGATTATCGCTGAAAAGATCGCATTCGGCGTAGCGCCGACCGGCGCAGCAACCCTTATACGAAAACGCGGCATCGGACCACCGGTGGTCAGGCATCCGTATCAACCCGCGCGCCACGCAAAAAACGCGGCATCGCGCTGAATTTTTCGCGACCGCGGCCGATAACCGAGAAATAAGCCACGCGCCAGGGCGAACGACCTGCATGGCGCACCCACGCATTGACAAGCGGCGAGCGCCGCACCCTGGAGAAAGATTCCGATGGCAAACGAACAGCGTGCCAACCACGAACGCAACAACGACCGCAGCAACGAACGTAGCAACCTCACGAGTTCCAACAAGTTCGAACTGCTGCTCTATCGCCTCGGCAGCGTGCCCGGCAGCGATGCGCACGAGCTGTATGGGATCAACGTGTTCAAAGTGCGCGAAATCTCGACGATGCCGACGGTCACGCCGATCGCCGGTTCGTCGCCGTTCGTGATGGGCGCGGTCGATATTCGCGGCCAGATCATTCCGGTGATCGACCTGCCGCGCCTGATGGGCTGCGAGCCGACGCGCGGCCTGAATATTTTGCTGGTCACCGAATTCGCGCGCTCGACCCAGGCGTTCGCGGTCGAGGAAGTCGACGACATCGTGCGGCTCGAATGGAACCAGGTGCTGTCGGCCGACGGCTCCGCGGGCGGCAAGCTGGTGACCAGCATCGCGCGCATCGACGGCAATACCGGCGACTCGCGGCTCGCTCAGGTGATCGACGTCGAACAGGTGTTGCGCGACGTGTTCCCGTCGCAGCATCCGAGCGTCGATCCGGCCTCGGTCGGCGAAGCGCTCGGCATTGCGCGCGGGGCGAAGATTCTCGCCGCCGACGATTCCGGCTTCGCGCGCAAGCTGATCGAACAGGCGCTGACCGCGATCGGCGCGGACTTCATCATGACCAAGACCGGCGAGGAAGCGTGGGCCACGCTGCAACAGGTCGCGCGCGACGCGCAGCAGAACGGCGCGCGCGCGAAAGACAGCATCGCGCTGGTGCTGACCGACCTCGAGATGCCGGAGATGGACGGCTTCATGCTGACGCGCCAGATCAAGGCCGACGAACGCACCCGTGATATTCCGGTGATCATCCATTCGTCGCTGACCGGCGCGGCCAACGAGGCGCACGTGAAAAACGCGGGCGCCAACGGCTACGTCGCGAAGTTCGCGGCAGCCGAACTGGCCAACGCGATCCGCAATGCGCTCGGCGTCGCGCCAGCGCGCGCGGCCGCGTAGTACATCACTGCGGCGCGCGCGCCAGTTCGGTCGAAAAATCCATCCGGCCGATCTCGACGCCCATCGTGTTGAGCCGCTTCGGCGCATGAAAACCGGCGAGCGCCGCGCGTTGCTCAGGAGTCCCCAACTCGAGCAGCGCGAGCAGCTCGGCGGTCACCGCGTATAACACGCCGACGTTGCCATCCTCGATCTTCACCGCGATGCCGAGCGCACCGCGCGCGCCGAGCCGCGCGGTCTGCTCCGACGCGCGCACTCCGATCGCATAGCTGCCGTCCGCGCCGAGCTTGCCGACCAGCGCGCCGCCGAACGCCTGCATCAGCAGCGTGCAGAACCGCCCTTCCCCGCCGACCAGCTCCGGATATGACGTCATCGCGCGATAGATCCGTGCGAGCGCGGCCGTGCGCGGCGCCAACTGCGCTGGCAGCGCGGCGGCTTCGACCTGATCTTCGGCGGCGGCGAGCTTCGCGAAGAGCCGCGCGAGCCGGTCCAACGCAAACGCCGGTGTCGGCAGATTGCAGCCGTCGATCGCCCATTGCACGCCGTCGTCGGGCAGATCGCATACGCTCGCGACCGTCTGCTTCACGCGCTGCTGCAACGGATGGTCGGGCAGCTCATAGCCGGCCAGCGCGACGCCGAGCGCGCGTGCGCCGGCCAGCATCCCCGCGTGTTTGCCCGAGCAATTGCTGCACACCGCGGTCGGCGTGAAGCCGCGCCGGAGCCAGTCCACATACACCGCGTCCGACAACGGCGGATGCCCGCCGCAACGCATGTCCGCTTCGCTCGCCTGCACTTTCGCGAGCATCGCGCGGGTGCGTTCGAGATGGCGCGGCTCGCTGCTGTGCGACGCGCACATCAGCGCGAGATCGGCGGCGTCGAAACCGTAACGGTCGAGCGCGCCGGTTTCCAGCACCGCGAGCGCCTGCGCCGGCTTCGCGGCCGAGCGCGGCAGCGTGATGCGCGTGGGATCGCCGAACGAATACAGCAGACGGCCATCCGCATCGACGAGCGCGATGTGCGCGAGATGGGTGTTCTCGATGCAGTCGCCGCGATAGACGGTCGCCGCGACCGGCGCGCCTGGCTGCAGTTCGGCTTGGCTCATGAAGGTTCTCCTGTCGGTCGCGGCCGGGTCGCCGCGACACGCGTCGGGTTGGGGGTGAGCGATTTTACGTGCGCATCCAGCGCCGCGCCCACATGCTGCGCGAGGTAGTCGATCAGCACCCTGACCTTCGGCGGCAAAAAGCGGTTCGGCGGATACAGCAGCCACACCGAGCCCACATACGCGCGCATATCGAGCTGCCAGTCGGGCAGCACTTCGACCAGCTCGCCGCTCGCCAGCGCGGCGGCCGCCGCGAACTCGGGCACGCAGGCGATGCCGAAGTGCTGCAACGCCGCTTCGAGTCGCGCGCCCGCATGATTGGCGACATAGCGCCCGCGTACCTCGACGCTCTGCGTCTCGGCGCCGCGACGAAAGCGCCAGCGGTTATCGTCCGCGCTTTCGCCGAGGTAAATGCACGCGTGGCCGCGCAGATCGCGCGGCTCGGCCGGCACTCCGTGCGTGAGCAGATAGCCGGGCGACGCCGCCAGCAGCCAGCGCACCGCGCCGAGCCGACGCCCCGCCAGACCCGGCGGCGGATGTTCGGTCAGGCGGATCACCAGATCGACATCGGCGGCGAGCGGGTCGACGTCGTGATCGGTGAACAGAATCTGCAGATCGACGGCGTCGTACGCGCGCAGAAAACCCGGCATCAGCGGATGCAACATCGTGCGCGCGAACTGCGTCGGCGCGCTGACGCTGACCTTGCCTTGCGGCTTGCCGGCCAGTTGGCCGGCCGCATCGACGGCGGCGGACGCGGCGCTCACCATGTCGCGGCACAGCAGCGCGACCTGCGCGCCCGATTCGGTCACGCGCACCGTGCGCGTCGAGCGTTCGAGCAGGCGCGTCGCGAGCGCGTGCTCGAGCCGCTTGATCTGGCGGCTGACGGTGGACGGCGTACTGCCGAGCTGGCGCGCCGCCAGCGAAAAATTGCCGGCCTCGACGACGCGCGCAAACACCGCCATATCGGGCAACAGCGCAAACAGTTCGGTTGGAATCATGGGGAGCAGCCTCGCGGGACGGACACAACGCGGTTCAATCGATTTGTGCATTCGCGACATAAAAGCTGTGCGCGACGACCCGATTATCGTTCGTGGCGCAAAACGGGACAATAACTCGTTCGTTGTCTTCCGCTACCTCTCCAAGGCCCCCGCCATGTCGAAATCCGAACGTCTATTGATGCTGTCCGATCTGATGCTGCTTGCGGTGGCCGCCGTCTGGGGCACCTCGTACGGCGTCGTCAAAAGCGCGCTGGCGTTCTATCCGGTGCTCGGTCTGCTCGCGCTGCGCTTCGGCATCACGTTCGCGCTTCTGACGCCGTCACTGCGCGCGCTGCGCACCACGAACGCGCGCACGCTGCGCGGCGTGGTGGGCGTCGGCCTGCTGCTGCTCGCGGTGTTCCTGTGTGAAACCTTTGGGATCCTGATGACCCGCGCGGCCAATGCGGCATTTCTGATCAGCGTCTGCGTGGTGCTGACGCCGCTGGTCGAATGGGGGTTGTTGCGGCGCGCGCCGAGCCGCGTCGAATGGCTCGCGGTGCTGCTTTCGCTCGGCGGCGCATGGTTGCTGGCCGGCGCCGGCACGCTGAGCGTGAATCCCGGCGATGCGCTGATCCTGCTCGCCGCGCTGCTGCGCGCGCTGACCGTCTGCGTAACCAAGCATGTGATGCGCGATCCGGCGTTGCCGCCGTTGACGGTGACCGCGGTGCAATCCGGCGTGGTCGCGATGGGCAGCACGGTCGCCGCTTTGCTGTTCGCGCCGCGGCAGTGGCCCGCGCTGCCGTCGTGGCATGCGCATCCGGCCTTCTGGGGCTACGTCGCGTATCTGGTGATCGCCTGCACGCTGTTCGCGTTCTTCGCGCAGAACTTCGCGATCAAACGCAGCAGCCCGACGCGCGTGTCGCTGCTGATGGGCAGCGAACCGGCGTTCGGTGCGCTGTTCGCGTGTCTTTGGTTAGGGGAGCGAATTTCGCTGACCGCGTGGGTCGGGGGCGGGTTGATCGTCGCGGCATCGGTGCTCGCGACCGTACGTTGGAGCGCGTGGCGCCCGGCGCGGATGCCGGCCGGCACCTGAGCGGCCCGCGCTCCGGCGAGCGCTGTCAGGCGCTCGCCAGTTCCTCTTCGCGTTCGAGCTTGCGGGTATTGCGCAGCTGCGGAAACAGCCGCATCCACAGCAGCGCGATCGCCACCGTCGCGACGCCGCCGACCAGCACCGCCGGCCGTGCGCCCCACCACCCCGCGGTAATCCCCGACTCGAACTCGCCCAATTGATTCGACGTGCCAATGAACAGCGAATTGACCGCATTGACGCGGCCGAGCATATCGTCGGGCGTGCGCAGCTGCACGAGCGACAAACGCACCACCACGCTGATCGTGTCCGACGCGCCGAGCACCATCAACGCGATCAGCGACACGATGAACTGATGCGACAGCCCGAACACGATCGTCGCGATGCCGAACGCGATCACGCCGCCGAACATCGCCGCGCCGGGCCGCCTGCGCAGCGGGAAATGCGCGAGCCAGATGGTGCCCGCGAGCGCGCCGATCGCGGTGCCCGAGCGCAGCAGCCCGAGCCCGAGCGGGCCCGCGTGCAGCACGTCGCGCGCGAAGATCGGCAACAGCGCAGTCGCGCCGCCGAACAGCACCGCGAACAGATCGAGCGAAAGCGCGCCGAGAATCACCGGTTCGCGGCGAATGAACGCGATGCCCGAGAAGATCGATTCGAGCGTGACCGGTGCGCGGCTCGCGGGTTTCAGTTGCAGCGGAATGCTCCATACCGCTACTGCCGCGGCCGCGAACGACACCATGCACGCGAGATACGCGGCGCCCGGCCCGATCCCGTATAGCAAACCGCCGAGCGCGGGCCCGGCGATCTGCGCGGTCTGATTCGCGGAAGTGGCCCACGCGGTCGCCTTCGGCAACTCGCCGCGCGGCACCACCGCCGGCAGCAGCGACGACACCGCCGGCGACTCGAACGCGCGCGATGCGCCGACGCAAGCGGCCAGCACATAGATGACCGGCGCGCTGAGCCAGCCGCCGAAGGTGCCGATCGCGAACAGCAGCGCGACAATGCTTTCGAGACTCTGACAGATCGCGGCGATGCGGCGGCGATCGTAACGATCGGCGACGTGACCGACGACCAGCGTCAGCAGGAACATCGGCAGAAACTGCGCGAGGCCGACGAGGCCGAGTGCGAACGCGCTGTGCGTGAGCGCGTAGACGTGCCAGCCCATCGCGACCGCGAGCATCTGGAACGACAGCGACGACAGGATGCGGGTGCACCAGAAGCGCTGGAACGGCGGATGTTTGGGCAGGCTGATGGTGGACGAATCGGTGGGATCGGCGGGAGCGGGCATCGGTGACTTGCTCGTGACGTGGCGGGCGGCGTGAGTTCGGCGCGGTAGTTTAGAGCAAGATCGGTGGACGTGCTGACGGCGGAATGGCGATGGCCTGGGTGCGCGCGCCCGGCGGAAATAGAACGGCGCCCGCACCTCCCGGAACGATCCGCGAGAGTGACGGGCGCCGCTGCGTTGCGCGCTTGGCGCCGCTATCCCGTCACACCGGACAGAAGTTGACGCGCTAACGTTTGCGCATCAGTTGTCGGGATGGCTCGAGGTGAAGCTCGTGAACGCGCTGTACGGCGGATTCATCGGCGTGCCGTTGAGCATGATCCCGTACGTGTCGTTGCCGCTATCGAGCACGTAATACATGACGGCCTGGATGTTGTGGGTCTTGCGAGCCTGGTAGTAATCGCCGAGCTTCGACGTGATGTAGCTGCCGCGATAGGCTTGCGTCTGCTCGGGTCCGGTGTTCCATTCGGTGACGATGAACGGTACGCCATAGCGCGCCTTGCAGTAGGTCGGCAGATCGAAGCCCGGGCCCGCGCCGTCGGTGCCGAGCGACAGCAGATCGCCATACACCTCGTAGTTGTGCCACGTGGTGATGTCCCAACGCACCTTCGGATAACCGCCGCTGCCATCGGGCTGCATGCCGTCCCACAGCGCATCCGACGCACCGACGTCGTTCACGCAGAAGTTGATCCCGCATTTGGCGTCCGGCTGGACCGACTTCACGCCGTCGATCATCCCGCGCATCACGCCGCGCATCGCCGGCCAGTTCGCGTTGTTGAAGTCCGACGCCTTGGTGCCAGCGTAGGTGAAGTCGTTCACGGTGGCATCCTGGCGCGTCAACTCGTTGCCGCATTCGTAAATGGTCACGCCATACGGCTTCATCGTGTTCGCAATCGTTTGCGCGGCCGAGAAGCCTTCGCTGTAAGCGGTCGATTCGCTGTTCCACACCCGGCCGTTGTTGTCGTAGACGCCCTGATTGATCAGGACCACCAGGGTCATGCCGGCCGACTGGAACGCCTTCGCGATCTTGCTTACCGCGTCGAGCTGGATCTGGTCGGCGGTGCAGCCGACGCGATAGCTGGTACAGCCCATCGCCTGCAGGATCGACACGAGCTTGCTCGGCGTGTACGTGTAGTCGAAGTGGCCGTTCATCCCGTAGAACATGCCCGCCGGCGCCGAGATGGCGGTACGCGGATCGTTACACGGCAGCCATTGCTGGGAGACGTCCGCGTTGACGTAGAACTGGCCGCCGGTCCCGCAGTGATAAATCTTGCCGCCGTACCACAACACCAGCGTCACGTTGTAGGTGTTGCCGACCGTCGCACCGTTGCAGTAGATGACGCCGTTGACCAGCGTCCAGATCGCGGCCGACTTGTCGATGATGTACGACGCGGTGGGCAACGTGGTGCCATCGGCAGACGTGCCGCCCAGACGCGGATCGTTGCACGACACCCAACCCGAGCCGGTCCATCCGTAGAACTGACCGCCGGTGCCCTCGTGATAGATCGTGTTGCCGTAGAACAGGACCAGCGACACGTTGTAGTTGTTGCCGGCTTTCTGACCATTCTTGTAGACCGAACCGCCGGAGAGCGTCCACACGTCGCCGTTGCCGTCGGTGAGCGACGAAGCCGGCGGAATCGACGTATTGTGCGCGGACGCGGATTTCGCGGTCGCCTTATTCGTCGCGTTGGGAGAAGCGGAATTAGCGCTGCCGCCTTCTTCCGAGCTGCCGCCACCGCCGCACGCGGTCAAAAGAGCGCTTGCGCCAAATGCCGTCAGGCAGCCAATAAATTGACGTCGTTTTACCATGAAGAGTAAATCCAATGCCGGGAAAATTCCCGATAAAAAGACTGAATTTGAATTTGCTGAGATTCGGACGAACAGCGGCGCAGAACTTCTCGCGATCAAATCGCGGTTCTGTGAACCTACTGTCCTACAGTGCTATGAACGCACGTCTGGTGTCCGATTGAACCGAGGCGCACGAAGGCTTGCTTCGCGGCGATTCAGATTGACAGGGTCGACACGTACGGGTGCGCGGGCAAAAAACTGCCGCGAACCTTTTACCGATTACAGCCCAGATACAACTTTACCGGGAAATTATTCCCGAAATCGTTCAAACCGGCGTAAATCGTACCCTGAAGAAATGACTTGGCCTAGAACAAGTCATACTTTTTTACCAAAAAAGGTCAAATTTTTCTTGTATGTGTTGCGTCGGTAAAGATTCGCACTTTCTGAACTTCGATCGGAGGGCGGATAGCCGCGCGCTGGTTGAATCCGACCCTGTATAGCAATGCGCAGCCAGCGGTAGCGCGTCCCAGATAGCGAGTCGACCGCAGGTTGCCGGGGCCCTCGGCGGCCCACTCATGCCGCAAGCGGCGACGCAAGTATTCGTCACGGCAGCGCGTAGTACAGAGCGATTAATGCGCAGCCATTCGGGAGATGAAACCGCCGGCCCTGCTCGTTTTCATATTGTCTTTAGGTAGCAGCGGCAAAGCAAAATCAAAAGCCGGTTAAATACCGGCGCAAGGAAATTCAATCGGGCGGCTGAATGTGGGTGGCCGGATCCGGCCTTGAGTGACGAATAACAAATGGCTGAGCGTATCGCCCGCGAATAAGCGAACGCGATCAGAACCGTCCGCGAAAGCCTTCGCCACCGCCTGGATAGTTCCGGTTCGTCATGTCCGGGTTGCGGTTCACGAGCGGTCTCGCATACAGCGGGTGACGCAGACTGCGCACTTCATGTTCGAGTTGGAAGCGGCGCTCGCCGCTCACCGGATCGACGAGATCGGCAAACCGGTATTGATGCGTCTCCTCGCCGTAAGTGAGTCCGCGCGCGGCAAGGCGTGCATACGGTCCGGAAAAATCGGCGACGTAAATCTGGATGTGATGCCCGTCGTAGCGCTGGGTCGCGCCGGACGTCTCCACGTAAATCAATTGCTGGCGCGTGCCGATTGCAACCACTGCCTGCCGCGAACCGTCGCGTTCACGCACTTCGACGCACGCGCCGAACATCTCGCGATAGAACGCCGCGATCGACGCCGCGCTGCCGACCGGCACATCGAGTTGCACGTACGCGATGCCGAGATCGAGACCACTCCATGGAGCGTCGGGCGCGCCCGCGTCGCGATCGAGGCAGTCGTAGCGATTGCCCCACGGACAGGTCACTTCCACGCGGTCCGCGCCTTCGCGCCAGCCGAAGCTGCTATGCGCGAGCAACGGGCGCACCGCGCGCAACCGTTCGAGCAGCGCCGCGCGCTCCCCGAGCACGAGCCCGACATGGCCGCGCAGACGCTGCGGGTCGCCGTGCGGCAGATGAATCTGCGAACGGCCGACGTTGATCCACATGTTGGTCACGCCGGTCATCAGATACGGATCGCGCGTGAGTCCGAGACCGCTGACGTAGAACGCGGTCGCCGGACGCTGGTCCGGGATCGTCAGGTTGACGTGCTCGAGCAGCACGAGATTGCCGGTGTCCTCGCGTGCGTAGTCGGGATGATTCATCTGCGTGTCCTCGAAGAATTGACGCGCCGACCCGCTGCTTTGCCGTCGTGCGCCGTCGTGCGCCGTCGTGCGCGGTCGTGCGCCGTTCACGCTATCTTGCCCGCGCCGCCCGTGTCCGGCAATTTGAATGCGCGAATAGCCGCGCTCTACGCTGCGCCCCGCAACGGCTGGTCAAAGCCGAAAAGCCGCCGCGGCGTGTCCCACATGATCTGCCGGCGCGCTTCGGCATCGGGCACGATCTGTTCGAACAGCGTCAACAACGGCCCGTAATCGAGACGTTCGGGCGCGCGCAGAAACGGCCAATCCGAGCCCCACACGCAATGTCCCGGCCCGAACGCGCGCAGCAACGCATGCGCGTACGGCCACGCGTCCTCGTACGGATACGGCAGGCGCGCGTACTTTTGCCAGCCGGACAGCTTCACCGTCGTGTTACCGCGATCGGCCAGACGCAGCAGCGCTTCGAAAGCGGGCTGCCCGACACCGAGCGCGCCGTCCGGCCGCCCGCAGTGATCGACGACGAGCGTCGCCGGCTGCCGCGCCAGCCAGGGACCGAGTGTCGTCATCTGGTCGTCGACCACCTGAACCTGCGCGATCATGCCGAGATCCGCGAGCGCGGCGAACAGGCCGGCCGCGCCCATCACCGGTTCGAGCCCGTCCATCGCCGCATTGAGCGCGACGCCGACGACGCCCTGAGCGCGCAGCGCACGCAGTTCGTCGCGACCGGTGTCCATCTCGACCACGGCGATGCCGCGAAAGCGCGCCGGGTGGCTTTGCAGCGCATCGAGCATGCAACGGTTGTCGGTGCGGTAGCCGCTGGTCGGCCCCACCAGCAGCGCGTGGCGCACACCGTATGCATCCATCACGTTGACGAATTGCGCGGTCGTGCCGATCTCCTGCTGCGCGGGACGGTAAACCGCGTCCGCGCGATACGGAAAGCGCGACGGGTCGAATACGTGACAGTGGCAGTCGATCTTGTCTTCGGTGAATACGCTCATGGCGGGTCGGTCCGGTTCGTTGTGGGTGTTGCGCGAGTGGAGGCGTGGTGCCCGATATGGTATCCGGCATCACAAGCGCGGCGCGCTCGACCACACGACGCGTCGAACGATACGCAAGTTCGAGGCGCGCATCGAACTCCCTCAAGCCGGCTCTGGCGGACGGCGCGAAGTTTGCTATAATTCGCCTCCTTCGCGGAGAGATGGATGAGTGGTTTAAGTCGCACGCCTGGAAAGCGTGTATAGGTTAATAACCTATCGGGGGTTCGAATCCCCCTCTCTCCGCCAGCAAGAATTCGCAAAAAATCCCCGTACGGTCAACGACTTACGGGGATTTTTGTTTTGGTCGCCAGATTCCCGGCGACCCTACGGATGCCGAATGTAATCCACCAACGCCATCGTATAAGCATCCGCCTTCCGATCCAACAGACTGACCCCGATCGCAACCAGAAACCCCGCCGGCACACCGAACACGCCCGAACTGATCGGCTCGATCCCGAACCAGCGCGGACCCGTGAAACCCGTCATCTGCGTAAAGAACGGGTACGTCGACACGATGTAGTAGATACACACGACCAGCCCCGCTACCATCCCCGCCACCGCGCCGAGCCGCGTCGTGCGCTTCCAGAACACGCCGAGCACCAGCACCGGAAACAGACTCGACGCCGCCAGCGAAAACGCCGCGCCGACCAGAAACAGAATGTTCCCGGTATTGAGCGACGCGACATACGACGCAAACAGCGCCACCCCCAGCAGCAGAATCTTCGAGATCGTCACGCGCCGCTGACTCGACGCATTCGGATCGACCATGTGGTAGTACACGTCGTGCGACAGCGCATTGGCGATCGTCAGCAACAGACCGTCCGCGGTCGACAGCGCCGCCGCCAACGCCCCCGCCGCGATCAAACCCGACATCACATACGGCAGCCCCGCGATCTCCGGCGCCGCGAGCACCACCATATCCGGCTGCATCTGGATTTCGCTCCAGCGCACGATGCCGTCGCCATTAGTATCGGCGAGGCTGATCAGGCTCGGCTCGACCTTGCGCCATTGCGTCAGCCATTGCGGCAGATCGGCGAAGTGATGGCCGACCAGGTTGGTCAGCATCTCGTACTTGATCAGCACTGCCAGCACCGGCACCGTCAGATAAAACAGCGCGACGAAAAACAGCGTCCAGCCGACCGAGCGCCGCGCCGACGCGACCGAGGTCGTCGTGTTATAGCGCGTCAGAATGTGCGGCAGGCTCGCGGTACCGAGCGACAGACACAGCAGCAGCGACAGGAAATTGCGCGTATGGGTGCTGCGGTCTTCGTCGCCGCGCGCCGGAAACGGCTCGTGCATCGGCACCGGCGCGGTCGCGCGCATCAGCATCTCGTCGCGCTGCTGGGTCCACACGATCTGCGCGGCGGACGCATCGTGCGGAAACTGTTCGAGCGCGCGCTCGCGTTCCTTGATTTCGCGCAACGGGCCGTTGTGGCGGCGCAGATCGGCGACCTCGAAGGTGAGACGCTGCTTCTGATCGACATACGATTGCGGCAACGTATCGATGCGCAGCTGCATCAGCGCGGCGCGGCGTCGATAGTCGTCGCGCACGCGCTCCTCGAGCGGCGCGTCGCGCACCTGCTTTTCGAGCGCTTCCATGCGCTCCATCAGACGACCGTAATTGAGTTGCGGCACCCAGCCGAGACCGTCCTTGTGCGCGATCATCGACACCGGAATCAGAATCGCCGCGATCAGGATGATGTACTGCGCGACCTGGGTCCACGTGACCGCGCGCATGCCGCCGAGAAACGAACACACGAGAATGCCGGCCAGCCCGCAGAAAATCCCGATCGCGAAATCGACGCCGATAAAGCGCGTCGCAATCAACCCGACGCCCTGGATCTGCGCGACCAGATAAACGAACGAGCACAGGATCGCGGCAAGCGCGGCGAGCCCGCGCACCGCGTTGCTCGAAAAGCGCGTGCCGAGAAAATCGGGAATCGTGTAGCGCGCGAGCTTGCGCACGTACGGCGCGAGCAGGAACGCGACGAGGCAGTAGCCGCCGGTCCAACCCATCAGATACGCGAGGCCGTCATAGCCGGTCACGTAGATCGAGCCGGCGAGGCCGATAAACGACGCGGCCGACAGCCAGTCCGCCGCGGTCGCCATCCCGTTGAACGCCGACGGCACGCGCCGCCCGGCCACGTAGTATTCGACGAGATCGGAGGTACGCGACAGCACGCCGATCACCGCGTACACCGCGATCGGCACGAACAGGAACACATAGCCGATCCACACGCCCGGTCCGGTGCTGCGCTCGATGCGCCACATCACATAGACGAACAGCAGGAAGCCGAGCGTATAGAACGCATATGAGCGGATCAGCCGGTGCGTGAGCTTCATCGGCTCAGCGTCCGCGCGCGGACTGCGCGCCGGCGTCGGCGTCGGCGCTGCTGGGGGCCGTCGCTGCCGCGACGGTATCGCTGATCGCATCGGCTGCCGCACCGCGCCGCGCATCCGCGTCGAACGCGCGCTGCAATTGCCGGTCGGCGCGCTGCATCAGCACGATATAGACGACGATCAACGCGAGGTAGATCAGGATCGCGCCCTGCGCGCCGAAATAGAACGGCAGCCTGAAGCCGCCGAGCCGTATGGGATCGAGCGACGGCGCGAGCAGCGGCACGACGAACGACACGATGAAGCCGAGCGTCATCAACGTGGCGATCAGCGCGAGATTGAAACGCCAGTACTTGCGATGCGCGAGCGCCATCGCCGCCGAGACCGGAGGCGGTTCGGGTGCCGGGTTCAACGTAGCGCGGGAGGAAGGATGAGGCGCGGCCATGCGCCTATTTATCAAAAAGGCCTCGGGCAGGCAATCGGGATTGTCCGCGCGAGGCTTGATGAGCGAGTCCTTGACGAGGCCTTGCGGCACGCGACAACGAAGGCCATGCACAATGGCCGTGCGGCAGGCATTGAAGCGGCCCGCGTGAAACAGGCCGCCTGCAACCGCGCCCCGTTCACGCCGGCCATTCGCACGAGAGGCCCGACCCAGCCCCTCTCCTCAAAGCAATCGAAGCACGCAAAGCAGCCGGAGCGCTCGCGCACTTACAGCGATTCGCCGAGCTGATCGAGAATCGCCGGGTTCTCCAGCGTCGACACGTCCTGCGTGATCGCTTCGCCCTTGGCGAGCGAGCGCAGCAGGCGGCGCATGATCTTGCCCGAACGCGTCTTCGGCAGGTTCTCGCCGAAGCGGATGTCCTTCGGCTTGGCGATCGGACCGATCTCTTTACCGACCCAGTTGCGCAACTCGTTCGCGAGCTTCACCGCTTCTTCGCCCTGCGGACGCGCGCGCTTGAGCACGACGAACGCGCACACCGCTTCGCCGGTGGTCGCATCCGGCCGGCCCACCACCGCGGCCTCGGCGACGAGCGGATTGGCAACCAGCGCCGATTCGATTTCCATCGTGCCGAGCCGGTGACCCGACACGTTCAGCACGTCGTCGATCCGGCCCATGATCGTGAAGTAGCCGGTCTCCTTGTCGCGCACCGCGCCGTCGCCGGCGAGATACAGCTTGCCGCCGAGTTCGTCGGGGAAGTAGCTCTTCTTGTAGCGGTCCGGATCGCCCCACACGTTGCGCAGCATCGCCGGCCACGGACGCTTGACCACCAGAATCCCGCCCTGCCCGTTCGGCACGTCCTGTCCGGTTTCATCGACGACCGCGGCCATGATGCCCGGCAGCGGCAACGTGCACGAGCCCGGCACCAGCGGCGTGGCGCCCGGCATCGGCGCGATCATGTGGCCGCCGGTTTCGGTTTGCCACCACGTATCGACGATCGGGCAGCGGCCGCCGCCGACGTTCTCGTAGTACCACACCCACGCTTCCGGATTGATCGGCTCGCCGACCGTGCCGATGATGCGCAGCGTCGACAGGTCGTAGCTCTTCGGATGCACTTTCGCGTCGGCTTCGGACGCCTTGATCAGCGAACGGATCGCGGTCGGCGCGGTGTAGAACAGCGTGACCTTGTGTTTGGCGATCATCTGCCAGAAGCGGCCGGCGTCCGGATAGGTCGGCACGCCTTCGAACACGACCTGGGTGCCGCCGAGCGTCAGCGGTCCATACGTGATGTAGCTATGGCCGGTGATCCAGCCGATGTCGGCGGTACACCAGAACACGTCGGAGGGCCGCCAGTCGAAGGTCCACTTGAGCGTCTGCGCGGCCCACAGCAGATAGCCGCCGGTGCTGTGCTGCACGCCCTTCGGCTTGCCGGTCGAACCGGACGTATAGAGGATGAACAGCGGATGCTCGGCGTCGACCCACTCGGGCGCGCATTGATCCGATTCGCCCTGCGTGATCTCGTGCATCCACAGGTCGAGGCCTTCGTGCCACCCGACCTTGCCGCCGGTGCGGCGATACACGATCACGCTCTTGACCTTCTCGCAGCCGCCGAGCGCGAGCGCTTCGTCGGCGATGTTCTTCAGCGGCAGCGCCTTGCCGCCGCGCATCTGTTCGTCCGACGTAATCAGCGCGACCGCGCCGACGTCGACCAGCCGTTCGTTCAGCGACTTCGACGAGAAGCCGCCGAACACCACCGAGTGGGTCGCGCCGATGCGCGCGCAAGCCTGCATCGCGACGATCCCTTCGATCGACATCGGCATATAGATGACGACCGGGTCGCCCTTCTTCACGCCGCGCTTTTTCAGTGCATTCGCGAAACGCGACACGCGCTGCAGCAGATCCTGATAGGTGACGTTGGTGACGGTGCCGTCGTCGGCCTCGAACACGATCGCGACGCGCTCGCCGTTGCCGGCCTCGACGTGACGGTCGATGCTGTTGTACGACGCGTTCAGCTGACCGTCCTCGAACCACGTGTAGAACGGCGCCTTCGATTCGTCGAGCACCTTCGTGAATGGCTTGTGCCAGCTGAGCGTCTCGTTCGCGAGACGTCCCCAGAAGCCTTCGTAATCGCGCTCCGCTTCGGCGGCGAGCGCGCGGTACGCGTCCATGCCGGAGATCGTGGCGCCGTTCGCCGTGGCGGCGGAAGGCGGAAAAACGCGGCGTTCCTGAAGAACCGATTCAATCGCAGACATCGACAACCCCTTGGTGAAGATGAAACGTAAAACCTGGCCGGCGCGCGCTGCTCGCGCGCCTTATCGTGTGCGCGCCGCTCGAACGCAAGCGGCGCTGTCTCCCACCTCGCGATGCCGCCCCTGGCGGTGCGGCGTCGCAACATCGTCCATGCGACGCGGGCCAGATACGCGGCCCGCCCGTCATGTTCAAACATAATGGCTGCAACTTACCGGCCACTTACGCAGCGCGGCCTGCCGCCCCAGCGAAAACCCTTAGATCGCGCGGCACGCGGCGCGCCCTCGTTGCGCCCTTGTCCCGCCCTTACGCCGTCCGGCACGGGCTCTTACAATGCTAACTGAACTAGCCGTCCGGATTCCAGCTTGAATCGCTACGCCCTGCTCCTCATTACCTCGATGCTGCTCGTCGGCAGCAATGTCGGAATCGGTAAATCGATCGTCGCCTTTGTCCCCGTCCCGTTGTTCGCGCTGCTGCGTTTCGTGATCGCGATGGCGGTGCTGTGGCCGCTGTTGCGCGTCGCCAGGCTGCGCCGCGTCAAACGCGACGAATGGATCAATCTGTTTTTGCAGGCCCTGTTCGGCACCTTCGGCTTCACGCTGCTGATGCTTAACGGCGTCGCGCGCACCAGTGCGGTCGCGGCCGGCGTGATCACCAGCACGATTCCCGCGGTGGTCGCGCTGCTGTCGTGGCTGATCCTCAGGGAGCGGCCCGATCGCCGCGCGCTCGCGTCGATCGGGCTGGCGATCGCCGGCGTGGTCGTGATCAATCTCGCGCATAGCGGGCAAGAGGCGAGTGCCGCGGCCGGCGCGGGTTCGCTCGCCGGCAACCTGATGGTGCTCGGCGCGGTGGGTTGCGAATCGCTCTATATCATCCTGTCGCGCCGTCTCACGCAAACGCTCGCGCCGCTCGACATCTGCGCGTACACGCACCTGTTCGGCCTGCTCTTGATGCTGCCGCTCGGCGCCGGCGCGCTCGCACAGTTCGACTATCGCGCGGTGCCGTCGAGCGTCTGGATGCTGGTGCTGTGGTACGGACTGTCGGCCAGCATCTTCTCGTTCTGGCTGTGGATGAAAGGCATCCGCCACGTGCCGGGCAGTCTCGCCGGCGTGTTCAGCGCGGTGCTGCCGGTCGCCGCCGCGCTCTATGGGATCGTGGTTCTCGGCGAGCGGCCCACGCTCGCGCACGGCATCGCGCTCGCCTGCGTGGTCGCCGGCATCGGGCTCGCGAGTCTGAAGGCACGGCGCGTGCCGCCGGTCGCGTCGTGAGCCGGCCGGGCATTGCGCCCGCGCTTGCCGGCCGCCCGGCAGCATTTTCGACCGACGCTGTACAATAGCGCGCCCGACGCGAGCCGCGCGGCCCACGGTGGCCGCGAGCCGCAGCGTCGTCGGCGCCGGGTTTGCGTGTCGGATACGCAGTCGAGCAGCGTGCTCGCGCAGTGCACCGATCCATTCCCGCCGCGTGCCCGTCCCACGCGCCGCCGGCGCGTTGGCCCACGTTCCGTCATCCGCGCTTCATCGAACCGTTGCCTATGTCCGCTTCGCGACCCACCGCCGCCCATCCGCGCCGCCCAATACGCGCGCTCCCCCACCTCATATTCATGAGCCGCTGGCTGCAGGTGCCGCTCTATCTCGGCCTGATCGTCGCGCAGGGCGTCTATGTGGTGCTGTTCCTGAAAGAAGTCTGGCATCTGGTCGCCGATTCGATGAAGCTCGACGAGACCAACATCATGCTGGTCGTGCTGGGCCTGATCGACGTGGTGATGATCTCGAACCTGCTGATCATGGTGATCATCGGCGGGTATGAAACGTTCGTGTCGCGGCTCGGTCTCGAAGGCCATCCGGACGAGCCGGAATGGCTCGATCACGTGAACGCCGGCGTGCTGAAAGTCAAACTTTCGATGGCGCTGATCAGCATTTCGTCGATCCATCTGCTCAAGACCTTCATCAGCCCCGACCAGAATTCGACCCACACGATCATGTGGCAGGTGATCATCCACGTCGCGTTCCTCGTGTCCGCGCTGGTGATGGCGCTGGTCGATCGTCTGACCACGCACACGCATCCGAAGCATTTCGAAGAGCCCGCGCATCTGCACGCCGTGGGCGGCATCAAAGGTTCCACTCCCCTGAAGGCGCAAGACTGACCGCACCGCGCTGCGATCCGACTACAAGCGCCACTCCCCACTGAGCTAGCCATGACCGTCATCAAACAGGAAGACCTGATTCAGAGCATCGCTGATTCGCTGCAGTACATCAGCTATTACCATCCGCTCGACTACATCGAAGCCCTCGGCCGCGCGTACGAACTCGAGCAGAGCCCGGCCGCGAAGGACGCGATCGCGCAGATCCTGACCAACAGCCGCATGTGCGCCGAAGGCAAGCGCCCGATCTGCCAGGACACCGGCATCGTCACGGTGTTCGTCAAGGTCGGTATGGACGTGCGCTGGGACGGCGCGACGATGAGCGTGACCGACATGATCAACGAAGGCGTGCGCCGCGGTTACCTGAACCCGGACAACGTGCTGCGCGCATCGATCGTGAGCCCGCCGGAAGGCGCGCGCAAGAACACCAAGGACAACACGCCGGCCGTGATCCACTACGAGATCGTGCCTGGCGACAAGGTCGACGTGCAGGTCGCGGCGAAGGGCGGCGGCTCGGAAAACAAGTCGAAGTTCGCGATGCTGAACCCGTCGGATTCGATCGTCGACTGGATCCTGAAGACCGTGCCGACGATGGGCGCCGGCTGGTGTCCGCCGGGGATGCTCGGCATCGGTATCGGCGGCACCGCTGAAAAAGCAATGGTGATGGCCAAGGAATCGCTGATGGATCCGATCGACATTCAGGACGTGATCGCTCGCGGTCCGAAGGACTGGATCGAAGAGCTGCGCGTCGAACTGCACGAGAAGGTCAACGCACTGGGGATCGGCGCGCAGGGTCTCGGCGGTCTGTCCACCGTCCTCGACGTGAAGATCATGGCCGCGCCGACGCACGCCGCGTCGAAGCCGGTCGCGATCATCCCGAACTGCGCGGCGACCCGCCACGCGCACTTCACGCTCGACGGCTCGGGCGTCGCCAAACTCGAAGCGCCGTCGCTCGACGCATGGCCGAAGGTGCACTGGGAACCGAACACGGAAACCAGCCAGCGCGTCGATCTGAACACGCTGACGCCGGAACAGGTCGCGAACTGGAAGCCGGGCCAGACGCTGCTGCTGTCGGGCAAGATGTTGACGGGCCGCGACGCCGCGCACAAGCGCATCGCCGACATGCTCGCGAAGGGTGAAAAGCTGCCGGTCGATTTCACCAACCGCGTGATCTACTACGTCGGCCCGGTCGATCCGGTGCGTGACGAGGCAGTCGGCCCGGCAGGCCCGACCACCGCGACCCGCATGGACAAGTTCACCGAGACGATGCTCGCGCAAACGGGCCTCATTTCGATGATCGGCAAGGCCGAGCGCGGCCCGGTCGCGATCGAGGCGATCAAGAAGCACAAGGCCGCGTATCTGATGGCCGTCGGCGGCGCCGCGTATCTGGTGTCGAAGGCGATCCGCAGCGCGAAAGTGCTCGCGTTCGAAGACCTCGGCATGGAAGCGATCTACGAATTCGACGTGCAGGATATGCCGGTGACGGTGGCCGTCGATTCGACCGGCACCTCGGTGCACCAGACCGGCCCGAAGGAGTGGCAGGCGAAGATCGGCAAGATCCCGGTCGCGACCGCCTGATCGACCGCGAAAGCCTGAGCACGCCTGCCAGTGTGCGTGAAGAAGCCGGGGCCGCGGTCCCGGCTTTTTATTGCCCATGCGAAGCGTCACACGGTATTGGCGAATATGCCAAAAGTTGTGCCGGCTTCCTTGGCTTTTTCAGGTAGGGCGTTTATTGTTGTTGGAAATTCCAGGGTCCCCTAAAGGAAATAAACATGCAAGGCGACAAGAAGGTCATCGAATATCTGAACGCGCAGCTGAAAAACGAGCTGACCGCTATCAACCAGTACTTCCTGCACGCGCGGATGTACCGTCACTGGGGCCTCGAAAAGCTGGGCAAGCACGAATACGACGAGTCGATCGGCGAAATGAAACACGCCGACATGTTGATCGAACGCGTTTTCATGCTCGACGGTTTGCCGAATCTGCAGGATCTGCACAAGCTGCTGATCGGTGAGGAAACCAAAGAGATTCTCGAATGCGATCTGAAGCTCGAACAGATTTCGCAAAGCACCTGCAAGGAAGCGATTGCGTATTGCGAATCGGTTCGCGATTACATTTCGCGTGAAATCTTTACGACAATTCTCGACGACACCGAAGAACATATCGACTGGCTGGAAACGCAGATCGATCTGATCGACAAAATCGGTATCCAGAACTATCAGCAAAGCGCGATGGGTTCGGTCGAATCCTGAGCGGATCACGCTGCACGTTCACGCGCGGGCGGCTCGGCAATGCGTTGAGCCGCAAGCGTAGCGTCACCGCCACGGCGCTGAGGATTCGCGCTAAAGGGCGCCGTGCCGGCGATATACTTGCGCACCTTCCGGATTTCCCCGCTCGTTGCGGTTCGCCGCGCCGCGGACGTTTTCTTCGCCTATGCCTGCCCAATCGCCCTCCCCGACTGCCTTCGGTCTTGCCGCTGACGCCGCGTCGCAGGCGCCGATCGGTATTTTCGATTCGGGGCTCGGCGGTCTGTCGGTACTGCGCGCGGTGCGCGCGCAATTGCCGGAAGAGGCGCTGCTGTACGTCGCCGACTCGCTGTACGCGCCATACGGCGAACGCGACGACGACTTCATCACCGACCGCACGCTCGCGATCGGCGAATGGCTGGCCGCCAGAGGCGCGAAGGCGCTGGTGGTCGCGTGCAACACCGCGACTGCGCAGTCGATCGCGTACGTGCGCGAAAAACTCCCTATTCCACTCGTCGGCGTCGAACCGGGCGTCAAACCGGCCGCGTTGCAATCGAAAAGCCGGGTTGCCGGCGTGCTCGCGACTCAGGCCACGCTGCGCAGCGCCCGTTTTCAGGGGCTGCTCGAACGCTATGCCGCCGACTGCCGCTTCCTGTGCCAGCCCGGCCACGGCCTCGTGCAGGCGGTCGAGCGTTGCGACGTCGGCTCGGCCGAATTGCGCACGCTGCTGCACGGCTATCTCGAACCGATGCTGGACGCCGGTGCCGACACGCTGGTGCTCGGCTGCACCCATTACCCGTTCCTCGACGCGGCGATTCGCGACATCGTCGGCCAGCGGCTCGCGCTGATCGACACCAGCGTGGCGATCGCGCGCCAGCTCGAACGCGTGCTGGAGCAGCACGGCCTGCGCGCCGCCGCACCGGCCGCCGCCCCGCTGCCGCGCTTTTACTCCACCGACGACGGCCGCCACCAGCAACAACTCGCCGCGACGCTGCTGCAGATCGATGCGGCGGTCGAACAGGTGCTGATCCCGTCGCGCCGCACGGCCGCCGCGGACTCGCGCGCGGCCTGACCGGCGCAGCCTGCGGCACCCGCAGGCCGGCGCGGCCTCGCCTCCACGGCGATTTCCTGCCCCGCCCAGCACGCCGCCGACTTTCCTTCCCTCCGACGAAACCCATTCTAAGAGTCTGGTTTTGTTACAAAAAATCGTCCAGCGCGCTTGCCAAACGGTCCAAACAAAATGATAATAATTCGCATTAACGTTAGCTATCACGCCCTGCCATGATTGTCTGTGTCTGCAAATCCGTGTCCGACCGCACAATCCGCTCCTCGATTGCGGACGGCATCGATTCATTCGACGAGCTGCAGTTCGAGCTCGGCGTCGCCTCCTGCTGCGGCAAGTGCGAGGAATCCGTCCGCGACGTCATGTTGCAAAGCGGCGTGTGCGCGAGCCGTTGCGGTGTCGGGATCGACCACCAGCATGTGCAGTCGGTTGCCCAGGTCGCGCAGGTGTCGTTCTACGAGCGCAAGGCAGCCTGAGTCGGCTCGACGGGCGCACGGGCTTTGCCCGCTGCGTCCACGCGCCCCTTACGCCGGATACACATTTAACGTAGCTTTTAATGCGCTTTCGAATGTGCCGCCGACGTGCTGCACATCTTCGGCGCCACTGCTTCATCCACTGCCGTCAGCAAGCCAGTATCCGTACCAGCCAGCTATCCCGCTCACCCTGAGAAAGGAGTTCGCGATGGAATTGCTGATTGGTTTCGTTGCTACCCTGTTCATTTCGCTGCTGATCTTCCGAACATGACGCTGTCCCGTCCGACACGCCGCCCCGGCGCCGTGCTGCCACACTGACCATGCAGGCACCACAACCCGTAACCGCCGGCGCTCCGCTGGCTTCGTCCACCCGACCGAATTCGCGCACGTTGACCGCCATTGCGGCGGTCGCGGCGATTCACGTCGCGCTGCTCGCGGTCGTGATGACACTGCGTCAGGAGCCGGCTCAGCCGGCGATCGAGTCGCACGTGATGACGGCCGAGCTGCTGCCGCCGGCGCCGCTCGCCGCGCCGATCGCGCTGCAATCGATCGCCCCGCCGCCGCCCCAGCCGACGCCGCCGGTGCAAACGAAGCCGAAGATCCAGCCCAAGCCGAAGCCAACGCCCAAACCGGCGCCGACTCCGTTGCCGCAAGCGGCCGCGCCGTCGCCGACGCCGGTCGAGGCCGCCGATCCCACGCCGCCCGCGCCCGCCGCTCCGGCCGCGCCGCCCGCCGCCGCGGCTCCCGCGATCGGCCGGCAGACGATGGAAATCAGCGCGCCGAAGAACGTTTCGCACGTCGAATGCAATATCGCTCAACCGGACTACCCGGCGCTGTCGCGCCGTCGCGGCGAGACCGGCACCGCGTACGTGCGCTTCGTGATCGGCCTGAGCGGCAAGCTCGAAGAGATCGCGCTGAAGAAGAGCAGCGGCTTCAGCCGCCTCGACGACGCCGCGCTCGCCGCGGTGCACGCGAGCGCCTGCAAGCCTTATCTCGAGAACGGCCAGCCGGTCAGGGCCGCGTATACCCAGCCTTTCAACTTCAATCTGACCGATTGAAGCAGCTTTCAAAACAAGGAATTGCAATGCAAAACTACGGATTGGCGCACGTGTGGGCGCAAGGGGATTTCGTGACGCGCGGTATCGCGCTCGCGCTGCTGGTGATGTCGGTGATGTCGTGGAGCGTAATCGTCGTCAAAGGCTGGAACGTGATGCGTCTGAAGCGTCTGACGAAGAACGCCGAGCAGGCGTTCTGGCATTCGGACGATCTCGCCGACGGCGTGAAGAAGCTCGGCGGCGGCGCATCGACCCCGCAGGACAACCCGTTCCTCGCGCTCGCGCTGTCGGGTCAGGAAGCGGCCGACCATCATCATCAGACGCAGCCGCATCTGCACGACCGGATGGATGTGTCGGACTGGGTCACGCGCTGCCTGAAGGACACGATGGACGAGAGCGTCGCGCGCATGCAGAGCGGCCTCGCGATTCTCGCGTCGATCGGCAGCACCGCGCCGTTCGTCGGTCTGTTCGGCACCGTGTGGGGCATCTATCACGCGCTGCTCGCAATCGGCGCGAGCGGCCAGTCGTCAATCGATCAGGTCGCTGGCCCGGTCGGCGAGGCGCTGATCATGACCGCGTTCGGTCTGTTCGTCGCGATTCCCGCGGTGCTCGGTTACAACGCGCTGACCCGCGCCAACAAGGCGATCGTCGCGAAGCTGAGCCGCTTCGCGCACGGTCTGCATGCGTTCTTCGTGACGGGCGCGCGTCTGTCGTCCACCAAGCGCGACGGTCTGCGTCTCGCGACCCGCGCCAACTGATCGACGAGGCATTCCGATGGCAATGAGCCCTTTTGCCGGAGACGATGACGACGGCCTGATGAACGAGATCAACATGACGCCGCTCGTCGACGTGATGCTGGTTCTGCTGATCGTGTTCATGGTGACGATTCCGGTGATCCGTCACGCGGTCAAGATCGATCTGCCGCATGCAAGCAGTCAGAAAGAAGACACCAAGCCCGCGCAGGTCACGGTTTCGATCGACGCGGACGGCAATGTCCTGTGGGACAAAGACAAGGTCGACGACGCGGCGCTCGCGGCGAAGATCGCGCAGGCCGCGCAGGCGAGCCCGCAGCCGGAACTGCATCTCGACGCGGACCGCAAGGTGCCGTACGAGAAGGTCGCGCAGGTGATGTCGGCCGCGCAGTCCGGCGGTCTGACCAAGATCGGCTTCGTCACGCAGCCGAAGGCGAAGTAACCGGCGCCTGCTGCAAAGCCACGCCGGGCCCCTCGAACAGGGCCCAAAAAGTAAAAGGCCTTCATCGTCCGATGAAGGCCTTTTTTTGCGCGCACTCGGCGCCTTCGGGCGGCGGGGTCATTTGCCATCGGCCGAAGACTGATAGCTCGTACCACCGCATGCGACGGCCGTGGTCGACACGGACAGCGCGGTCAGCCCTATCAGGCTCGCTATGATAGCGGCCATGAGTTTTCGCATAGGAGGCTCCTTAGCGAAAGGGATTTCAATATATGCCTGTGCGCGCACGCATTCAAGCAAACGGCCATTGAAAGTAATCATGACAGGCCGCGCTTAAATGCTAAAAACGATTTGCGCCGCGCGCGCCCGCGATGCGGATACGCGCCGGCGGCCTGGGCGGATGACCGGCGCAGCGGGCTAGCCGAGCGGGCCACCTGAGCGGGCTACTTATGAAGTTACCGCGGACGTCGCAGCCGCCTTGCTGACCGATGCCTCTCGCGCTTGCGCCTTTTCATCGCGCACCGGACACTCGCCCAGGATGTGCGTACCTTGATCCGGATCGAGCATCTCGACCAGATAGTCGACGAACGCGCGCACCGCCGGCACCATCCCCTGGCGCGACACGAACACCGCGTACAACTGCGGAGTCGGAAAACTCCAGCCCGGCATCACCGGCGACAACTGCCCCGCCCGCAACGCGGCGCCATACATCATCTCCGGCAGCGCGGCGATGCCGACGCCGGCCAGCACCGCTTCGCGGATCGTCATCAGGTCGGCGGTGACGAGGCGCGGTTCGTGTTCGTGCGCGTGGCGCGTGCCGTCGGGCGAGATCAGGTTGTAGACGTGACGGCCGTCGCCGGTCGGGACGTCGAGCGTTTCGAAACGACTCAGATCGGCGGGCGTGAGCGGCGGCGCGTTCTGCTGCAGCAGGCTCGGCGCGCCGACCAGCATCTGCTCGGTGCGCCACAACGGCCGCACGACGATGTTGGCGTTTTCCGGCGGATCGGAACGCACGCGCAACGCGACGTCGATCGAATCCTCGAACAGATCGACCACCCGGTTCGTGACCCGCATCACCACGCGCACCTCGGGATAGCGGTGCATGAACTCAGGGAGGATGGTCGACAGGATCGTCTGCGAGATCGTCACCGGCACGCTGACCCGCACCGTGCCGCGCGGCGACGAGCGTAGCTGCTGTACCACGTTGACCGCCGCCTGCGCCTCGCTCAGCATCGCCTGACAGTGCTGATAAAACAGTTGCCCCGCTTCGGTCAGCGCGAGCTTGCGGGTCGAACGCTGCAACAGCCGCACGCCGAGCGACGCCTCCAGCTCCGTGAGCCGGCGCGACAGACGCGACTTCGAGATGCCGAGCACCCGCTCTGCGGCGGAAAACCCGCCATGTTCGACGACCTGCGAAAAGTACATCAGGTCATTCAGATTATGTGAATCGATCTTCATCTCATCGTTCCATTAACAGAACAATCCATTGCCATCGGGCGGCTGGCACCTCGAAAAACGGTCCCTATAATAGCCCCATGTTTCAAAAATGACGCTATTCCCCATTTTTTGAGGTGATATTGATGAGCACGTCACGCACGATCGAACGCACCTTTCCGTCGGTTCACACGGTCGAAGGCGGTGGCTTTGTGGTCCACCGCCCGTTTCCGACGCGGCTGTTGATGGACTTCGACCCGTTCCTGCTACTCGACGAAATGGGACCGGTCGATTACGCGCCGGGCGAAGCGATCGGCGCGCCCGATCATCCGCATCGCGGCTTCGAGACCGTCACCTACGTGCTGGAGGGTCAGTTCGGCCACAAGGATTCGGCCGGCCACTCGGGCACCCTGCGCGCCGGCGACGTGCAATGGATGACCGCCGGCGCGGGCGTCGTGCACAGCGAAATGCCCGACCCGGAATTCACCCGCACCGGCGGCCGTGTGCACGGATTGCAGTTGTGGGTCAACCTGCCGCGTCGCGACAAGATGATCGCGCCGCGTTATCAGGAGATACCGTCGGCGAGCATTCCGGTGGCCACCTCCGCGGACGGCAAGGTGCGCGTGAAGGTGATCGCCGGTGAGGCGCTCGGCGTGAAGGCCGCGATCGAAACGCGCACGCCGATCCTGTACCAGCACTTCTCGCTGCAACCGGGCGCGTCTATCCGCCAACCGGTGCCCGCCGACTATCGGGTGTTCGCGTATGGGCTGTCGGGGCGCGGGCGGTATGGAGACGGCGACGCGGGTCGCGCGATCGACGCGCGCCAGATGATCGTGTTCGGCGATGACGGCGACTCGGTGACGCTTGCCGCCGGCGACGAGCCGCTGGAGGTGCTGCTGCTCGGCGGCGTGCCGCTCAAGGAACCGGTGGTCCGCTACGGCCCGTTCGTGATGAACACCGAGGATGAGATCCGCCAGGCGGTGATCGATTATCAGGCCGGGCGGATGGGCGAAATCACGCACTGACGCACAGCGCGCCGCGCAGCGGCCGGTTTGTCGACCCGGCCGAAGCCCATCCTTCAAGGCGCGAACGCCGATAAATTCGGTCACAATAACGACTCATGCCGTGCAGCGTGCCCGTCATCGCGACGGGCCACGGCGCGCGGCGTTTCTCATCCCCGTTTCCCGTCCATTTTCAGGAGCGCGCATGGCAGAGTCCACCGTCACCGCCCACATCGGTTCGACGAATTTCCAGGTGATGTTCGATGACGGCAAGCACACGTGGCTCGCCGACGAACCCGAATCGCTAGGCGGCGGCGACCGCGGCCCGACACCCGTCTCGCTGTTGCTGTCGAGCCTCGGCGCGTGCACGTCGATCACGCTGAAGATGTACGCGCAGCGCAAAGCGTGGCCGCTCGCCGGCGTGCGCGTCAAACTGTCGATCGAGACCGGCGACGGGGGCTCGACGATCGACCGCCAGATCATCCTCGAAGGCGAGCTTTCCGACGAGCAGCGGGAACGGCTATTGCAAATCGCCAATGCGTGCCCGGTCCACAAGATCCTCACGCATACCATTTCGATCCGCTCCGCCCTCGCCGTCGCATGAAACAGGCGGCGGACCGGCACGCGCGAACGCCCGCGCCGGCCGGACCACGGGTATTGCAATATTTTCATAGGACGCAGCCGTCTTGAATTTCGAACACCTCATCCAGATCAACGATCCGTTGAATCCCTTCGTCGAGTCGATGACCCGCGAGCAGCTGTGGGAAGGGCTCGTGCTGCGCGCCGAGCAGCCGCAACTGTTCGTGATGGGCCTCGACAGCTGCACGATCCTGGCGCGCGAAGGCAATGTGCTGGAGCGCGAGCTGCACTACGGCCAGGCGACCGTGCGCGATCGCGTGACGCTCGAGCAGAGCCAGAGCGTGCGCTACGACATCCTGCCGACCGCCGATCACGTCGGCGGCTCGCTGACGATGACGATCGAGCAGCCCGACGAGTTGCAGTTGTTCCTGCGCTTTGAATACGCGACCACGCTGCCGGTGTCGACCGATCAGGACGCCGTGCAGACGCAGGAGATCGTCAAGTCCGCGTATCGCGAGAACGACATCGACACGGTGCGGCTGATTCGCCAGTACGTCGCGGCGAAACAGGAACCGGGACCGTTGCACTGATCTTCGACGCGGGCGCGCTGCTCCCGCGTCGCCTTCGCGGGGCCGTATTCAGGCGGCCCCCCACGATTCTCTCGGCCGCTTTCTCCACTACCTATCGAAAGTACAACCCGATGAATTTCGCAAACTTGTAAATAGGAATGGTTATCATTTAGAATTATTTCATCGAATCGACGAACAAGCTCAAACGAATGACCGATCTCTCCCGCCCTTCCACGCTCAGCCTGCGCCGCCCGGCGGCCGCGCTGACCAGTCGCCCGAAATCGTCGTCAACGGGCGCGCCCGCCGCGAAACCCGCCTCGGAGAGGAGCAACGGTTCGGCAGAGACGTCGGAGCGGGTCGTGCGCAGCGACGCGCTGCTGCAAGGCCATAGCCACATCAGCATCGTGCACAACGGCGAGACGTACCAGCTGCGGGCCACGCGCCTGGGCAAACTGATTCTGACGAAGTAAGCAGCACGAGTAGTTAGTCGTACCGGGTATTGTGGGGACCACCTCCCAGAGAGGTGTTTGGCATTAGCCAGCCACGACGGCTTGCACGCGAGAACTAGACCCCTTCGTGCAGACACCAAGCCAGCCGTCGCAGCGAGCCAGGCCGCTTTTTTGGTTCCCACCTGCAGTGAAGGCGCGCGATGGCGTGCAGCGCTGAGAATCGAAATGAATAAGGCCGTGAGATGTTGGCATCTCACGGCCTTATTGTTTTTCCGTTGCGGGTTTGAGCGCGCCTGGAGTTGTCTCCGGGTTGTCCCGCGCGCATTAGCTCGCGGGACAACCGAACACTCGCAGGCGCTGCCTTACTTCGACGCCCAGCCCCAGAACATCAGCCACCACGCGCTGTTGACGACCGCCAGCGCCGCGACGAACCACAGCATCGTCAGCGCGCGCGGCACGAAGCGCTTGCTGTAGCGGCCGGTGACGAGCCACGCGAGCCACGCGCTCCACGCACTGGCGACGACCAGAATCGCGATGCGCAGATCCGACGCCCACCACAGCGGCACGTGCTCGGCGCGCAGCAACGACAGCGTCGTCGCGGACAGGCCGAGGAACACGCCGGCACCGGCGATCGGAATCAATCCCTGGGTCAGATGATGCAGCCGGGTCCCATTGAAGCGGCCTAGCATGCGCGTCGCGCCGATCAGCAGCAGCAATAACGCGGTGCCATAGACGAGCGCGGTCGCGAGGATGTAGCCGATCAGCAGCGAGCCGTCGAGCCACGAGAACACGTCGTTCTGCTCGGGGTAATGGGTGAACAGGAACCAAGGCGCGTTGGTTTCCAGCGGCCACGTGATATCGCGATCGACGAGCCACGTCGCCGCGAACATCTTCAGGTCGATGAACCAGCGCGACGCGGTCCAGTGGAACGCGCCGATCGCGATGCCGAGCAGACCGTACAGGATCAGCGCGGTGTCCCACGGGTTCGCGCGCTGGTCGCCCAGCTGCACGACTTCCGTCGACGGCGTGCGCCAGCTCAGCGAAATCGCGTCGCGATGGCCGCTGCAACGGCCGCACATATGGCAGTCCGCGGCGCCCTTCATGTTGCGCAACGGCACGAGCGGCGCGCAGTTGATCGGAATCACCCGATGGCCGTGCTCGCCGTTCTTATACGAACGGCGCCACGCGTCTTCGTCGACCTTGTAGTGGAACGGCGCGAGCCGCGCCAGAAGCGAAAAGACCCCGTTCACCGGACACAGGTATTTGCACCAGACGCGCTTCTCGCGCCCGTACAGCAGACCGATCACGATCGCCGCGAAGGTCGAGCCGCCCAGCACCAGCAGCACCGCCTTCGGATACTGGTAGACGCTGACCATCTGGCCGTAGATCGTCGTGATGCCGAACGCGACGAACGGCCAGCCGCCCCAGCGCATCCAGCGCGGAATCGCGCGGCCGCGGCCGAACTTGCTGGCGAATTCGGCGAGCGCGCCTTCCGGACACAGCACGCCACACCAGACGCGCCCCAGCATCACCATCGACAGCAGCACGAACGGCCACCAGATACCCCAGAACACGAACTGCGCGGCGAGCGTCAGGTTGTTCCACAGATGCGCGGAGTCGTCCGGCAACGGCATCACCGCGGGCACGATGATCAGGAACGCGTACACCGCGACTACGATCCACTGAATGCCGCGGATCAGCGCGCCATGCCGCTGCATCCACTGGCCGGCCGCCGCGAGGCGGCCCGGCCGGGGAGCCATCATGGTGCTCATGCCGCGCGCCCCGCGGTCTGCTGCGCCGGCTTGCGAGTCGCGCGACGCACCAGCAGCCAGACGACCGCCCAATACAGCGCATAGGTAAGCACGTTCATCAGTGCCGGATGCGCGCGATAGCCGGTCAGCGTCGCGACGAGCGAGCCGAAGGTGCCTGAATCGTCGAGGATCGCCGACGAATTCCACAGCTGGTCGACCAGCGTCGGCAGGAATTCCTTGTCGATCAGCTTGTCGACGCCGGTCTGGAACAGGCCCGCGCCGAGGAACAGCAGCATGATTTCGGTGACGCGGAAGAACAGCCGCCACGAGAACACCTTGCCGCCGAGTTGCAGCAGGTAGAAGGTCAGGAACGCGAGCGCGAGGCCGATCGCCACCGCTAGCGTCTGGCTGCCGTCGACGTGACCCGACTGGCCGAAGCCGAGGCCATACAGGAAGATCACCGTCTCGCTTCCTTCGCGCGCGATCGCCAGCGCGACCAGCAGCGCGACGCCCCACCAGTTCGAATCGCGCTGGCTCTTTTGCAGCGACTGTTCCATGTCGCGCTTGAGCGTGCGGCCATGCTGCTTCATCCACAGCACCATCTGCACGATCAGCACGCAGGCGATCAGCACCATCGCGGTCTGGAAGTAGTCCTGAGCGTCGCCGGAAAGGACTTCGGTGAAGCCCACCAGCGCCGCGCCGAGCGCCACCGCCGCGACAATACCGGCCGCCACGCCGCCCCACAGGTACGGCAAGCCGCGGCGCGCATCGGCGTCGCCATTTTTCAACCACGCGTACAGGATGCCGACGACCAGCAGCGCCTCGACACTTTCCCGCCACACGATGAACAGAATCTGACCCATTCGAGCTCTCCCTTCGATGCCTCTACTACCCACGAACGCGAGCGCTCGCCTGACGCGGCGCGCTCGCGTTCGAGGCCATTGCTACTTCGCGACGATCACGCCCTGCGCCTGCTGGTGGAAATCGTCGAAAAACTTGTATTCGCCCGGTTGCAACGGAGCAATCACGACGAACGAGTCGGCGCCGGGCGCCAACACCTTCTCTTTGCGCAACTGCACGCTTTCGAATTCGGCCGCGCCCTTGCCGGTGTTGCGCACTTCGATCTTGATGCGCTGCCCCGCCGGCACCTCGATCCGGGCCGGGTTCAGCTTGCCGTCGTTCATTTCCAGCTGGAAGGTCGGCAGGTCGGCTGCCTGAGCCGTGGCCGCCAGCAACAGCGTGGCGGCGAGCGTCGCGATCTTTCGGTTGATTCTCATTGGCCTTTCCGGAAAACACGACGCGCCGACTCCGGAGATATCACCGGACGCCCGCGCGCCGTCTGCTGCATTCACTGATGGGCACCCCGCCGCATCACTCGCTGCACCGCTTAATACCCGCCCTTCTTGCCGATCCCGGCGAAGGTGAAGTCATATTCGATCGCGAACGGCTTGAACCACGGACCCACGCCGGTTTCCTTGTCGACGTGACGGCCGAACGCCATGTGGCCGGTTTGCATCGGCGGTTCGACGATCAGCTTCAGGTGGTACTTGCCCGGGCCTTGCAGCTTGACGTTGTCGCCATAGTGCGGACCATCGTTCGCGACCATCGCCATCAGGTCGCCCTTGAGCGGCTGGCTCGAGCCGGCCTTCGTCAGTTCGTAGCGCACCTGCAGATACGGCATCCAGTCGCCTTCGGCGAAACCGGTCGGATTGTTCTTGACGGCGTGAATATCGGCTTCGAGGTGGATGTCCGAATCCGAAGCCTTGCGCATCATGCCTTCGGGTTCCATCGTGATCGGCTGCAGATAGACCGCGCCGATTTCCATCCCACCCTGGATCTGCTGCTTGCCGATCGGATATTCGGCCGCCGACGCCGACAGCGCCGCGACGGCGGCCACGGCTGCCGCGCCGCCACGCACAAATGAAGAAATCCGCATTGAAACTCCTTGTTTTTATCAGACTGGAATCGAACCCATTGGGAACAGTGCGCCGCGCAAGCCGGATGTAAATTTAAATGCGAACCATTCTCAATATTGGTCGAGTTTATCATCGTTCGCGAGGGAGAACAAACACGGAAGCACGCCAGGCCTTATGCCGGAAGGGTCTTAAGGCTGGCTTAAGGAAGACGGTGTGGAAGCGGTCAAACGGGGCCGGAATTGACAGGCCGAGGGCCCCCCGCTACGGGCAAATTGCGCAGACGTTTAAGGGCGGGGCTTCGTCAAACGGGCGCGGCGCGCAGCCGCACCCGTCGGGATAGCAACAAACTCAGTGCAGCGGGAAAACGCAGCGGTTATTCGAGGCCCGAGACGTGGTCGCCGACATTCGCGCCGAACACGCGCTGACGCAGCAAGGCCAGCTGGTCGCGCGTCTGCGCGGCCTTTTCGAACTCGAGATTCTTCGCGTGCTCCATCATCTGCTTTTCGAGGCGCTTGATTTCCTTGGCCAGCTGCTTCTCGGACATATCCTCGAATTTCGCGCGGGTCTGCTGTTCCTTCAACTCGGCGCGCGCTTCGTCGACGTTGTACACGCCGTCGATGATGTCGCGGATCCGCTTGACCACCCCGCGCGGCGTGATGCCGTGCTCGGCGTTGAACGCGATCTGCTTCGCGCGGCGCCGCTCGGTTTCGTCGATCGCGCGACGCATCGAGTCGGTCACCCTGTCCGCATACAGGATCGCCTTGCCGTTCACATTACGCGCCGCCCGGCCGATCGTCTGGATCAGCGAGCGCTCGGCGCGCAGGAAGCCTTCCTTGTCCGCGTCGAGAATCGCGACGAGCGACACTTCCGGAATATCGAGCCCCTCGCGCAGCAAGTTGATGCCGACCAGCACGTCGAATGCGCCCAGCCGCAGGTCGCGGATGATCTCGACCCGCTCGACGGTGTCGATGTCGCTGTGCAGATAGCGCACCTTGACGCCGTGGTCGGCGAGAAACTCGGTGAGCTGCTCGGCCATCCGCTTGGTCAGCACCGTGACCAGAATCCGGTCACCGGCCTTGATGCGCTCGTTGATCTCGCTGAGCACGTCGTCGACCTGAGTGCGTGCCGGGCGCACTTCGATCTCCGGGTCGACGAGGCCGGTCGGCCGCACCACCTGTTCGACGACCTGCCCGGTGGTCTTGCGCTCGTAGTCGGCGGGCGTGGCCGACACGAACACCACCTGGCGCATCTTGCGCTCGAACTCGTTGAACTTCAGCGGCCGGTTATCGAGCGCCGACGGCAGACGGAAACCATAGTCGACGAGGTTTTCCTTACGCGAGCGGTCGCCGTTGTACATCGCGTTCAACTGGCCGATCAGCACGTGCGATTCGTCGAGCATCATGATCGCGTCGGGCGGCAGATAATCGACCAGCGTCGGCGGCGGCTCGCCCGGCGCGGCGCCGGAGAAGTGCCGCGAATAGTTTTCGATGCCCTTGCAGAAACCGAGCTCCTGCAGCATTTCGAGGTCGAAGCGGGTGCGCTGCTCGAGCCGCTGCGCTTCGACCAGCTTGCCTTCGCTGTAGAAGAACTCGAGCCGCTCGCGCAGTTCGGCCTTGATCGTTTCGACCGCGCGCAGCACGGTCTCGCGTGGCGTCACGTAGTGCGACGACGGATACACAGTGAAGCGCGGAATTTTCTGCCGGACGCGGCCGGTGAGCGGATCGAACAGCTGCAGCGTTTCGACTTCGTCGTCGAACAGCTCGACGCGCACCGCCATCTCGGCGTGCTCGGCCGGGAAAATATCGATCGTATCGCCGCGCACGCGGAACGAACCACGCTGGAAGTCCGCCTCGTTGCGGTTGTACTGCATCGCGATCAGACGCGCGATGATGTCGCGCTGGCCGAGCTTGTCGCCGATGCGCAGCGTCAGGATCATCTGATGGTATTCGGACGGATTGCCGATACCGTAAATCGCCGACACGGTCCCGACGATCACCACGTCGCGCCGCTCCATCAGGCTCTTGGTCGCCGACAGCCGCATCTGCTCGATGTGCTCGTTGATCGACGAGTCTTTCTCGATGAACAGGTCGCGCTGCGGCACGTACGCTTCCGGCTGGTAGTAGTCGTAGTACGACACGAAATACTCGACCGCATTGCGCGGGAAGAACTCGCGGAACTCCGAATAGATCTGCGCGGCAAGCGTCTTGTTCGGCGCGAACACGATCGCCGGGCGGCCGAGCCGCGCGATCGTGTTAGCCATCGTGAAGGTCTTGCCGGAACCGGTCACACCGAGCAGCGTCTGGAACGCCAGCCCGTCGCCGACCCCTTCGACGAGCGAGTCGATGGCCGTGGGCTGGTCGCCGGCGGGCGGATACGGCTGGTAGAGCTTGAACGGCGAGCCTTCGAACGTGACGAATTTGGATTCGTCGAGCGTATCGTCGGCTTCAGTCAGATGGTGTTCGGACATGAGATGCGGCACCGGGCCAGGGGCAAAGGATCATTCTAACGGGTTGCGCGACGCGGGGATCGGGTGGCCTCGCGTCGCGATGGGCGGGCGCCGTGAGCGGGCCCGCGCGAATTCCGACCAGCCGCAGATGGCCCCGGAGTGCCTGATTTTCAAGCAAATAATTGTCGTTCGCCGGCGCCGCCGTCCTAAAAACGCACGCGGATTCGTTACAATGCGAAGTTGCGCTCGCCCGCCGCTGCCGCCAGGCCACCTGCGGATTTCGCGTTTGGCCGGACTTACGTCGAACGCCCGGAACTCCGCAACGCCAATGGCAACGCCGCCCGCGCGCGAAGCCGCCCTCTTTTCACTACTGTTGCCCACTCATCATGTCTCTGTTCTCCGCCGTCGAACTTGCTCCCCGCGACCCGATTCTGGGCCTGAACGAAGCTTTCAACGCCGATGCCCGCGCCACCAAGGTCAACCTGGGCGTTGGCGTGTACTTCAATGAAGAAGGCAAGATTCCGCTGCTGCGCGCCGTGCGAGATGCGGAAAAGGCCCGCGTCGAAGCCGCGCTGCCGCGCGGCTATCTGCCGATCGAAGGCATTGCCGCCTACGACGCCGCGGTGCAAAAGCTGCTGCTCGGCAACGACTCGCCGCTGATCGCGGCCGGCCGCGTCGTCACGGCGCAGGCGCTGGGCGGCACGGGCGCGCTGAAGATCGGCGCGGACTTCCTCAAGCGCATGAATCCGGCGGCCAAGGTCGCGATCAGCGATCCGAGCTGGGAAAACCACCGCGCGCTGTTCGAAGGCGCGGGCTTCACCGTCGAGTCGTATCCGTACTACGACGCGCACACGCACGGCGTGAACTTCGACGGCATGCTCGGCGCGCTGAACAGCTACCCGGCAGGCACGATCGTCGTGCTGCACGCTTGCTGCCACAACCCGACCGGCGTCGACCTGAGCGTCGAACAGTGGAAGCAGGTGGTCGAAGTCGTCAAGGCGCGCAATCTCGTGCCGTTCCTCGACATCGCCTACCAGGGTTTCGGCGACGGCATCGATGCGGACGCGGCAGCCGTGCGTCTGTTCGCGGCGGCGGAACTCAACGCGTTCGTGTCGTCGTCGTTCTCGAAGTCGTTCTCGTTGTACGGCGAGCGCGTCGGCGCGCTGTCGATCATCACCGCCAGCAAGGAAGAATCGGCCCGTGTGCTGTCGCAACTGAAGCGCGTGATCCGCACCAACTACTCGAACCCGCCGACGCACGGCGGCTCGGTGGTGGCGGCGGTGCTCGCGTCGGCGGAACTGCGTGCGACGTGGGAAACCGAACTGGGCGAAATGCGCGACCGTATCCGCGCGATGCGCAATGGTCTGGTCGAGCGTCTGAAGGCAAATGGCGTCGATCGCGATTTCAGCTTCGTGAACGCGCAGCGCGGGATGTTCTCGTACTCGGGTCTGACCGCACCGCAGGTTGACCGTCTGCGCGAAGAGTTCGGCATCTACGCGGTGGGCACCGGCCGTATCTGCGTGGCCGCGCTGAACACGCGCAACCTCGACGTCGTCGCTAGCGCGATTGCTCAGGTGCTGAAGTAAGAGATTGAGCGGCGCGGCTTTCAGGCCGCGCCAGCCAGCGGATTCGATGCTGCAAGCGCCTGTAGAAACGGCGCCCTTTCTGGTGGAAAGGGCGCCGTTTTTTTGTTGGTCGATATTCAACGCGAGTCGCGATGAATGTCGTGCGTGACGAAGCCCGCTTCGTTCTCAGGCAAGTCGAGCCAGTCGGGCTGTTCAAGCGACCGGCGGATATCGTCCAGACCGCTTTGCCAATGCTCGCGCATCGTCGACAGGCCGAACTGGAAGTCCTTGTAGTGCCCTTCGTACTCCTTGTGGCGGTAGATCAGGTGGATGACGTTGTAGCGCTTCGAACAGGACAACTCGTCGGCGAGCTTGCACCACGGGTCGTCGCGCTGCCCGGCCGGCACCCGGTCCAGCACTTCGCGCAGCACGTGCCGGAAGCGCTGCGAGCGCTGCAGCATGTCCGTCACGAGACGAGTGCGGCTCGAATACTGGATATCCTTCATGCGGCCCTGCACGTCGGTGAGGTTGTCCGGCACCGGGCCGATCGCGCTCCACAGATCGACCTGGAATGCCAGCGTGTCGCGCCGCGGGGTGGATTGAATCACCTCATACAGCGGCGTATTCGACATCAGGCCGCCGTCCCAGTAGTACTGACCGTCGATCTCGACCGCCGCGAAGCCCGGCGGCAACGCGCCCGAGGCCATGAAATGCTCGGGCCGCAGCGTCGTATGGGTATTGTCGAAGTACGCGAAGTTGCCGGTCCCGCAATTGACCGCGCCCACCGACACGCGCATCTCGCCCGAATTGATCCGGTCGAAATCGCACAGCGACTCGAGCGTGGCTTTCAGCGGCGCGGTGTCGTAGTAGCTGGCCGTTTGCGGCGGCCCGGACACCGTGGGCAATGGCGGCGGGAACCGCGGCACGAAAAAGCCCCGTTGTCCCTCGACCAGTGCGCTCACCGCCTGGGTCGCGGTAAAAGCCTTGCGCACCGCATCGCTGGAATTGAACAGCGCATGCTCGATGAAGGCCGGCAACGGCGGCCCGAAAGCCGGCTGACAGATCGTCTCCCAGAACTGCAGCAAACGCTCGACGCGTTTTTCCGGCGGATTGCCAGCAATGATCGCGGTATTCAGCGCGCCGATCGAAATTCCCGCGAGCCAGTTCGGTTCGATACCGGCTTCGTAAAGTCCCTGAAAGACACCGGCCTGATAGGCGCCCAACGCGCCGCCGCCTTGCAGCATCAGCGCGATGGTTTCGTAGTTGGGCAACTGGAGAGGCCGGCGCGGATGGGTGGAGGGCGCCGGACCGGCCCCCTCCCCGTCGCCGGACACGCCCACGCGCGCCCGCTTCAGATTGCGTTGCGCCATAGGCACTCCGTTAGTGCATATACCAGCCGTGGCTCACGACGAACGACTGACCGGTCAGCGCGGCGGTGGGGAAGCCCGCCAGGAACAGCACCGTCTGCGCGACGTCTTCGACCGTCGTGAAGATGCCGTCGACCGTGCCGCCCAGCATCACGCGCTTGATCACGTCTTCTTCGCTGATGCCGAGTTCCTTTGCCTGCTCGGGGATCTGCTTGTCGACCAGCGGCGTGCGCACGAAGCCCGGACACACGACGTGCGAACGCACATTGTGCGCCGCGCCTTCCTTCGCCAGCACGCGCGACAAACCGAGCAACGCATGCTTGGCGGTCACGTAAGCCGACTTCAACGGCGAGGCCAGATGCGAGTGGACCGAGCCCATGTAGATCACGACGCCGCCGCGATCGTCCTTGTACATGTGCTTGAGCGCGGCCTTGGTGGTCAGGAACGCGCCGTCCACGTGAATCGCCTGCATCTTCTTCCAGTCGGCGAACGAATAGTTTTCGATCGGGTTGACGATCTGGATGCCGGCGTTCGACACCAGAATGTCGATCGAACCGAACTCGGCGGCGACCTTGTCGATGCCCTGGTTGACCGCGTCTTCGTTGGTCACGTCCATCGCCACGCCGATCGCCTTGCCGCCGGCCTTGTTGATTTCCTCAGCTACGGCGTTGGCGCCGTCCTGGTTCAGGTCGGCGATCGCGACCGCCGCGCCCGCCGCGGAAAGAGTCAACGCGATCTGTTTGCCGATGCCGCTCGCGGCGCCAGTAATGACGGCAACCTTGCCGCTCAGATTCGTGTTCGTAGACGACATCTAGAACCTCCATGCAGTTGATGAGCAATGAGACCACACGAGCGCGCGCGGCGTGAATTCGGCCGAACGGCATAGACCGTTCGGCGGCTACAGCCCGGCGGCCAGGCTTGCTATTGTGCATGAACCCTGTGACCCGCATAGGTAAACCGCACATCGAACGGTATCTCTTTACACTGGACGCTTTCGGCGCTGAATTCCGGGTCATCCCGGCTCCATTCCGACGCATCACCAACAAGGAGACATGCATGGATTATCGACGTCTGGGCCGCTCCGGCCTGCAAGTGAGCGAGCTGTCGATCGGCTCGTGGGTGACCTATGGCAACCAGGTCGATCATCGCGCGGCGCGCGAGTCGCTGGCCGCGGCGCGCGACGCCGGCGTCAACTTCTTCGACAACGCCGAGGCCTATGCGGGCGGCAAGTCCGAGGAAATCATGGGGCACGCGCTGAAGGAGCTCGGGTGGTCGCGCGTGAGCTACGTGGTGTCGACGAAGTTTTTCTGGGGGCTCACCGAAGCGCCGAACCAGTACCACACGCTCAACCGCAAATATCTGCTGAACGCGATCGACCATTCGCTCAAGCGTCTGCAACTCGATTACGTCGATCTCGCGTTCTGTCATCGTCCCGATCCGAACACGCCGATCGAGGAAACGGTGTGGGCGATGAGCGACATGATCACGCGCGGCAAAGCGCTGTATTGGGGCACGTCCGAATGGAGCGCCGACGAAATCCGCGCCGCGTACGAGATCGCCGAGCGCCATCATCTGCATAAGCCGGTGATGGAACAGCCGCAATACAACCTGTTCCATCGCAAGCGTGTCGAGCAGGAATACAAGCGTCTCTATGAAGACATCGGCCTCGGCCTGACCACGTGGAGCCCGCTCGCATCGGGTCTGCTGACCGGCAAATACCGCGACGGCGTACCCGCCGACAGCCGCGCGCAACTGCAGGGCTACGACTGGCTGCGCCAGCACCTCACCGACCCGGGCAGGAACAACGTGGTCGGCCAGTTGGGCGAGATCGCCGACGAACTCGGCTGCACCGTCGGCCAACTCGCGATCGCGTGGATCCTGAAGAATCCCCATGTCAGCACGGTGATCACCGGCGCTTCGCGGGTCGAGCAGATTGCAGAGAACATGCGGTCGGCCGAATTCGCCACACGCATTACGCCGGAGCTCAAGCAGCGGATCGAGGAAATCATCGGCGACGCGCACGAGTAACCGAACCGCGGGGCCGCGCGGGCGCACGGACCGCCGCGCCCGCGCGGTCGCGTACAATACGCGACCGCGCGCCGCCTCTCCTTTGCCCCGGCCAGCGCTCTTTCAGCGTCCTCTCATCATGCTCAGCTACCGCCACGCCTTCCATGCCGGCAATCACGCCGACGTTCTGAAACACGCCGTCGTGTTGCAGCTCTTAAGCTATCTCGGCCAGAAGGACAAAGCCTACTGGTACATCGACACGCACGCCGGCGCCGGCGTCTATTCGCTGAAGGAAGGCTACGCGACCAAGACCGGCGAGTTCGAAACCGGCATCGCCAAACTGTGGGAGCGCAACGATCTGCCGCCGCTGTTCGCCGAATACGTCGACGAAGTGAGCGCGCTCAATCCCGACGGCCAGTTGCGCTTCTATCCGGGCTCGCCGTACCTCGCATGGCGACAGTTGCGCGCGCAGGATCGCATGCGCCTGTTCGAACTGCACAGCACCGAGATCGACGTGCTGCGCCACAATTTCCGCGACGCGGGCCGCCGCGCGATGCTCTATGCAGGCGACGGCTTCGACGGCATCCTCACGCTGCTGCCGCCGGCGCCGCGGCGCGCGCTGGTCCTGCTCGATCCGTCGTATGAAGATAAACGCGACTACACGCGCACGCTGCGCTGTGTCGAAGAAAGCCTCAAGCGCTTTCCGACCGGTACCTATGCCGTCTGGTATCCGCAAGTGAAGCGCCCCGAGTCGCAGCGCTTCCCCGATCAGCTCAAGCAGTTGCAGAAGGACAACTGGCTGCACGTCAGCCTGACGGTCAGCAATCCGCCCGAGGATGGCTACGGGCTGTTCGGCAGCGGCATGTTCATTCTGAACCCGCCGTACACGCTCGCGAAAATGCTGAAGGAGCAGATGCCGTGGCTCGTGAAGACGCTCGGTGAAGACAAGGCCGCGACGTTCAAGGTCGAGTATCGCGGCAACTGAGCGTGAGGGGTGCGGGTGCGGGTGAACCGGTCCGCGCGTAGGCCAGCCGAGCTAGATTGCACGGCTACGCGCGCTCGCTTCACGCCAGCCACCGGCCGCGCTGCTCGTGCGCGCGCAGCAGGCCGCCGGTGGCCGCGCGCGCGACCGCGCTCCTTCCGCCCGCTCACTTCAACTGCGCAGCGGCCCGGGTCGCAAATTCGTTGGTATAGGTCGCGCTCAGATCGATCTTTTTCGGATCGAGCCGGGTATCGAACGACGCCAGTGCGCGCAGCGCTGTCGCCGGGCCATCGGCGGGCATCAGACCATCCGGCGAATAGGCGTCGCGCACGTTGTGGAACGCTTCCAGATAAAGCGGCGGGTCACCCAGCAAATAGGCCTGCGGCACCATCTTCAGCAGATCGGCATCGCTCGCGGTCTGCAGCCAGTGATTCGCGCGCACGATCGCATTGGCCAGCGCCTGCGTGGTCTTCGGGTTTTTCTGGATGAAGGTCTCCGGCGCATACAGCGTCGCCGCCGGCATCGTACCGCCGAACACCTCTTGCGTGCCCTTCACCGTCCGTGTGTCGACCAACACCTTGATTGCGCCGCTGCGGGTGAGCTTGGTCATCATGGGATCGACGTTCGATAACGCGTCGATCTGCCCGCTGCCGACCGCAGCCAGCACGGTTGCGCCGCTGCCCACGCCGATCGCCGAAATCTCGCTGCGCTGCACGCCGGCCTTGCGCAGCGCGACGGTGAGCACCAGATCCGTCGACGACCCCGGCGCGCTTACGCCGACCTTCGCCCCCTTGAAATCGGCAAGCGACTTGATGCTGTCCGCCTTCGCTTTCACCACGCCGATGACGATCTGCGGCGCGCGGCCCATCAGCGCGAACGCCCGGTAGTGCTGCCCCTTTGCCTGCATGAACAGCGTGTGCTCGAACGCGCCGGCACCGACGTCTGCGCTGCCGCCCACGACCGCTTCGAGCGCTTTCGAGCCACCGGCGAAATCCTCGAGCGTGATGTTCAGGCCTTCGTCCTTGAAATAGCCGAGCTGTTGCGCGGCGAGCACCGGCAGATAGTAGAGACCCGGCAGGCCACCGACGGCCAGCGTCAGCGTCGGCTTTTCGGTGGTGTCCTTTGCGCTCACGCTCCCGGCGGGCAGCACCGCAAACGCGAACAGCGCTATACAGACGCGCGCGGCCCGTTGCATCCAATGAGTCGGCATGTTGCTGTCTCCTTGTTGTGTATTCCGATCTAGAGCCGGTGCCCCCGCGCGCAGATTTCGAGCGACAGAGCGTGAAACGATTGTCGTCGGACGGTTTGGCGGGCGCCATGCGCCGAAACCCCAATGCTTTGACGCGGCGGGAACGACGAGATATGCACAGCTGGCATGAAGGATCGAGCGGGTCCGAGGTACCCAGACACACATCGCTGCACGGACTCGCACACACGGCGAGATGCGCAACGCGTCGCCTGCCGCCCAAGGCCAGTGTCAGTTCAGCACGTGATGGAAAAACGCGGCGTGAGGGATTGGCCGCCGCGGCGGCCGGGCTGGTCTATTGCGGCAACGGCATCGGCCGAGGAATCGGACGCGACGGCCCACCGCCCACCGGCAACTGGATATACGGCGCTACGACGAACGGTGGCGCGGAATCCTGCGGCAACTCGACGGGGGCGGCGATTGGCGGCGCAGCGACGATCGGCTGCGGCGACGGCGGTGCGTTCAGCAACAGGGAGCCGCTCTGGCCGTTGTTGATACCGCCCAACGTGTCAAGAATCACCGGCGGGCGAGCACTCTCGGGCCCGGCAAACGCTTCCGGCGCGGCGCTGCCGAGTGTCAGCACCGCCACGACGATCGTCGCCAGCGTAGATTGGAATGATGGGAGCGAACGGACGGAAGACATGGGCGGCCCCGGTTGTTGATGAATTACCGTCGTGTGCAAAAACGCCCTACCTTACCTCGACGTACGTTGCGAAGCTAGTCGATATTCGCCACGCTGAGCGTCCTGACGCCGCGGCCTTTCAGGCAGGTAAAAGCCGACGATTTACGCGGCCGGAAAACAACAAAGCCCCGTTTTGCACGGGGCTTTGCACAGGTACCGCTGCGGTCGCCCAAATGAGGGCCGCCACATCAAGCTCTAAACGTCAATTTACAGCGAGTAGCCGTTGGTTTCGAGCGAGCGAATACGCTGTTCGAGCTGGACGATATCCGACGACGATGCGAGGTAGGCTTCGCGACGGTTACGTTCAGCGGTTTCAAACCAGGTGCTCAGCGTTTCAAGAAGGAATGCAAACATGGTGTTCTCCGAGGATCAGATCGAATCCCCGGTGATTGGCATCAGGGATTTCCCGTAAAAGGGTTAACCCGAATCATAGTCCTGATGGTGCAACCTGAACAGTGAAATGCTCGCATGATGGGCATTCCATTTTGGAATAATGCACAAATACGATGCGCACATCGTGCTGATTTCATTACGTTCTTTGAAAGCGAAAATAAGCGTCAAAACCGCATGCTTGATTTAACGCACAATATCGGTGCAAAGCCCACGCGGGTTGCGCCGGTTATGCAATTGAGTTGCACTTCATGCCGGCCGACACCTTAAAGAGGATGACACCCCTGTCCCGAAACGAGGTCAGTATCGGCCAATCGCTCGATGATCGGACAGTCAGGCCGGTCGTCGCCGTGGCAATGATCGGCAAGATGCGCAAGGGTGTCGCGCATGTCGGTGAGCTCCGCAATCCGGCGCTCGAGCTCCGCGACATGCTCAAGCGCAATCCGTTTCACCTCCGCACTCGCGCGTGAGCGGTCGTGCCACAACGCGAGCAGCCGGCGAATGTCCTCCACCAGAAAGCCAAGCCGCCGTGCCTGGCGGATGAAGCGCAGCGCGTGCACTTCCTTTGGTCCGTATACGCGGTATCCGGCGCTGGTACGCGACTGGGCCGTCAGCAGACCAACGCTTTCGTAGTAGCGGATCATTTTCGCGGTGACGCCCGACGCGCGAGCCGCTTCGCCAATGTTCATGTCTATTCCCCAAGGTTTGGGTCGATCGTACACCTTCCCATGATGGGAAGCTCAACGACTGAAGTACGGATCGGCAGGCATAATTCAACCCATCACAATCTACTTTCGCCGAGGTTTCCGTCATGACAATCGAACTCCACGTTGAAGGCATGAGTTGCCAGCACTGTGTCGCCGCCGTCACCAACGCGATCCGCGAGCACGACGCCACCGCGCAGGTACAGGTGGACCTGGCGAGCGGCCGGGTGGTGGTGGAGTCGGTGCAGCCGGTTGAAGCACTGAAAGCGGCGATCGATGAGGCCGGCTATACGGTCTCGTCCACGCGCTGAACGGAGCTGCTCATGTTCAAGGTTGCCGTCATTGGGGGCTCCGGCATGTTGGGGCGCGCGCTCGTCGATGAACTGACGCAGCAAACCAGCTGGAAAGTTGTTGCCACTGCGTTCAGCCGGCCCTCGGCGCAAACCGTCGCACTCGATATCCGTGATACCGGAGCGGTAGAACGCTTCATCGAACAGACGGCGCCGGACGCGGTCGTGATCGCCGCGGCGGAGCGCCGTCCCGACGTATGCGAGCGAGACCCGGCACTGGCGCGCGCGCTGAACGTCGACGCGGTGCGCACAATCGCTGCGGCGGCAGACCGACGCGGCGCATGGACGCTGTCCATTTCGACCGACTATGTGTTCGACGGCACTCATCCGCCCTATCGACACGACAACGCACCCGCGCCGCTCAACGCGTACGGACATAGCAAGCTGGAAGGCGAACGTGCACTGACTGAGACAACGGACCGCGGCTGCGTGCTGCGTCTGCCGCTGTTGTATGGGCCGATCGTCAACTGGTCGGAGTCGGCAGTGACGAGCCTCGTGCCGGCGATCGCCGCGTCGGCCGCTCCGGGCGGTGAACCCGCCACAATGGACGCGTGGGCGATACGCTATCCGACCTTCACGCCGGACGTCGCGGTAGTGATCCGGCAGATGCTTGAGCGGCATGCACGCGGCGAACCAATCACCGGCATCGTGCAATGGTCCGGCGACGAACCGATGACCAAATACGAAATTGCGGTACGTCTCGCCGAAGCGCTGCAACTCGACGCACATCTGATGCCGCAACACACGCCGGCGGACGCGACGCCGCGCCCGCATAACTGCCACCTTGCTTCGAGCCGTCTGGAGGAACTGGGAATAGGCCGTCGTACACCGTTCGATATCGCGATCCGGCAAGTGCTGACGGCGTTTCCATGGCAAGGAGCCAGGTCGCCGGCGTAAGCTGAAGTAGCGTACGGAGGTTTGAGTCAATCGCGGGCAATCGAGCTTTGCGGGAAACGTGTCGCCGACGCGTTGCGGATGGCAGGCTGTGACGAGACGAGCCACGATGGGTTTGCGCTCCGCATACAGCGGGGGGGGGCCGCGCGTAAACGCAAAAACCCCACCGCCGCGGTGAGGTTCTATTCGGGAACAGCCGCGTAAACGCCAGAACCCCGGTTCTCTTTCGGAGACACCGGGGTTCTGGACATACAGCATGAGGAGCCTGACGATTACCTACTTTCACACGGGCAATCCGCACTATCATCGGCGTAGAGTCGTTTCACGGTCCTGTTCGGGATGGGAAGGGGTGGGACCGACTCGCTATGGTCATCAGGCATGACGGGTTGCTGCGTCGCGACGGGTCCGGGTAGACCTGGCGCCACAGCCAATCTGGAAGAAGCGTAAAGGATTCGTGTGTGTGGGGGTTGTGTTGTTTGCGGCACAACACCGATCTCAACCGTGCCTCGGGGTTCTTCACCGAACCCGGAAACATACCGGTTATAGGATCAAGCCTTACGGGCAATTAGTATCAGTTAGCTCAGTACATTACTGTACGTGCACACCTGACCTATCAACGTCCTGGTCTTGAACGACCCTTCA